>NZ_JAVTTN010000001.1:0-3516495 GCF_032248475.1 Rubrivirga sp. S365 | reverse complement strand
GGGCCGCGTCGACGCCATCCGCGTCCGCTACGGCGGGGCCGACGAGACGGTCGACCCGTCGGGCCTGGACACGATCCGCGCCGCCCGCGCCGGCCGCGTCTACACGGGCGGGGCGGACCCGCGCGGTCAGGACGCGGCGGTCGGGTACTAGCCGCCCCGCCCAGGGAAAGGGGGCGGGGTGGGGGAAGGGCGTGCGCCCACCCCGCCCCGCTGCCGTTCGCAGACCGCCCACCGCGCCGCGGGCGGGGCGGGGGCGCCTGTCGTTTCGCCCCGCCCCGCGCCGGGCACGCCGCCCCGCTCTGCCGCCGTAGGGGCGACCGGCGGTCGCCCAAGCCTGACCGCCCCGCCCGGACGTAGCGCGGCCCCGCCAGACGTGCTGACGGGGCCGCGCCGGTCCTACCTGCCGAGGCGTACGCCTCGGGCGGGGCGGTCTAGAACGTGTACCGGACGCCGAGCTGGAGCTGCCAGCGGCTCGCGATGTTCGACCGCGAGAACAGGTCGTCCCGGTCGATCTCGCCGTCCGCGTTCTCATCTTCGAGCTCGTTGAACGCGACGACCGGCTTGCCCAGATCGGCTTCTGTAATCGTCACGCCGTTCACCTCCGTCCCGATGTCGTCTTGGTCGACGTAGCCGAAGAAGTCGAGGAATCGGTAGTTGTTGAACGCCGGGAACAGCACGTGACCCCACTCGCTGTTGAACAGGTTGAGCACGTTGAGCAGGTTGGCCGTCAACTCCACCTTCTGGCCACGCACGGTCTCGATCTCCTGCGTGAGCTGGAGGTCGAGGATGTTCCGCCACGAGGAGCGCGCCGAGTTCCGCTCGGCCACCGTCCCGCGGTTGTCGGCCAGCGACGGCTCGCCTTCGATAAACGCGTCCAAGGCATCGTAGTTATTCGTCACCAGGACGATGTCGCTCGGCGACGCCGGGATGTAGGCGAGGTCGTTGTCGTCGCGGGTGTCGGCGTTCGCGTTCCCGTCGTAGATCCACGAGAACGGCTCGCCCGAGCGCCCGTCGTAGACGAGCCCGATCGTCGTCGCGAAGCGGTCGGCGTAGGCCGCCCGGTAGGCGAGGTTGCCGAGCACGCGGTGGCGGACCTCGAAGTCCGCCGTCCCAACCTCCTGGGCGTTCGGGTTGAAGCTCTCGTTGTACTGGAAGTTCGAGATCGCCCGGCTGGACGACCCGTTGTTCACGTTCGTCGCGCGGCCGTAGGTGTACGAGAGGCCGGCGTCGAGGCCTTCAGACCGCTTCCGCAGCGCGGCCGTGAGGAAGTACTCGTACCCCTCCGACGTGTTTTCGAGCAGGATCACGTTCGTGAACCGATCGTCCACGAGGCTTGTCCGGCCGCGGATGGGGCGGCCAGGCGTGAAGCCGTCGAACTCAGCGGTGCCGAAGACCGGGCGGCCGTCGAAAGCCGTCCCCGTCTGTTCCAGGTTGAGGTTCCTGAACGCGACATCGTTGATGTTCTTGGTGTAGAGCCCTTCGAGCGTCGCGACCACATCGCCTGGGAGCCGCTGGTCGAACGCGAGGTTCGAGCGCCACACCTGGGGGAACTTGAAGCCGTCGGCGAGCAGGTTGATCTCCGACGTGTCGCCAATCGGCAGGTTCTGCGCCGCGCCCTGCTGCGCCGAGGGGTCCGCCGAGGGCACGAAAAAGCCGGCGTCCCGGGTGTCGACGCGCGCAAAGTCGACGCCCGTGTTCGAGTAGACGTTCGAGACCCACACGAAGGGCGCGCGGCCGGAGAAGATGCCGGTCCCGCCGCGGACTTGCGTCGACCGCGTCTCGTCGACGGCGTAGTTGAACCCGACGCGCGGCGAGAACAGGACCTGCCCGTTCGGGACGTCCGTCGTGCTCAGCCCAAAGGCGTCGACCGAGGCGGGGTTGTCGAGCGGCGTGTCGAGGAAGACAGGGAGATCGACGCGGAGCCCGCCTGTGAGCGCGAGCGTCGGCGAGACCTGGTACTCGTCCTGGGCGTAGAGCCCGAACTGGAGCGCCGAGAACGCGGCCCGCGGCTGCTCGTCGTCGAGGAGCGAGTAGCTGAGGTTGAACCGGGCCGGGTCGCCCGCGGCGAAGTCGTTGATCGAGTCGAACTCGTACGCCCCGTAGTAATCCTGAATAAACAGGTTCGAGAAGCGGTAGTACTGGTTGCTCGTCCCCAGCGTGACCGTGTGGGCGCCGCGCGTAAGCGTGAGGTTGTCGGTGAACTCCAGGATGTCCTGGTCGAGCGCGTTGGCCTGACTAAAACGGTCGATCCCGAGGTTGACGGTCCCGCGGTCGGGCTGGTCCGGGTCGCCCGACGGCGACGTCACGTCGATCTCGACCTGGGGGAACGGGTTGGACTGGACGTCGCGGCTGTCGCGGATGCGGGTGTAGACGAGGCGGGCCTCGTTGTACGCGTCGGCCCCGAAGTTCGAGCGGAGCTCGGCGACGCTGGAGAGCGTCTTCGAGGCGAAGTTGTACTGGCGGTTCGAGAGGTCGAAGCTCCGCCGGCCCCGGCCGACGCCGGCCTCGTCGGTCGCGTCGACGTAGTTGACGCGGAAGCTGGCCCGGTTGGCGTCGCTCACGTTCCAGTCGAGCTTGCCGAGCAGCTTGAGGTTGTCGGTGTCGGCCGAGAAGGCGTCGAAGGTGCCCGGGTCGTAGCCGTACTGGTTCTGGGCGATGTCGATGATCCGCTGGAGCGAGTCGGCCGCGATCGGGAAGATGTTCGACGAGGACGACCCGAGGACGCCTGCATCGAGCGGGGTCGTGATCGTCTGGACCTCGGCGTTGGCGAAGAAGAACAGCTTGTCCTGGATGATCGGGCCGCCGAGCGTCCCGACGAAGAACTGGTTGCTGAAGTCGCCGAACTCGTCGGTCTCCCCGATGGCGTCGGTGCTCGGAAGGCTGCCGACGAGCGCCTCGTTGCGGCCGAGGTAGCGGACCGAACCGGAGAAGTTGTTCGTCCCGCTCTTCGTGACCGCGTTGATCTGGGCGCCCGTGAACCCGTTGTACCGGACGTCGAACGGCGCGATGTCAACGTTGAACGTCTCGACAGCGTCGAGCGAGATCGGCTGCGCGTTGGCCTGACCGCCCGGGGCGCCTGTGCCCGAGAGCCCGAACACGTCGTTCAGCGTGGCCCCGTCGACCTGGATGTTGTTGTAACGGTTGTTCCGCCCCGCCACCGAGACCTGGTCGTCGGTGCCCGTCGCCGCCTGCGGCGTGAGGCGGGCAAAGTCGGCGAGCGAGCGGTTGATGGTCGGGAGCCGTTCGATCTGCTCCTCGTCGACCGTCGTCCGGGCGCCGGTCCGGCTCCCGCTGAGAATCGGGTCGTCGATGGCGATGACCGAGACCTCCCCCAACTGGGCCGTGTCCTCGGCGAGCTCGAAGTCGACCGTCTCAGTCTGGCCCAGCGTGAGCTGGAGGCCCGTGACCGAGGTCGCCCCGTAGCCGACGAACCGGGCCGTGACCGTGTACGGCCCGCCGACGCGGAGGCCGCGGATGCTGTACCGGCCGTCGGCCTGCGTCGCCGCGCCGTACGGGGTGCCCGAGGGCTCGTGGACGGCGACGACGTTGGCGCCTGGGATCGGGACGCCAGCGACGTCGGTGACGGTGCCCGTCAGGGTCGACGTCGTGGTGCCCTGGGCCATCGCGGCGGCCGGGGCCAGCACGAGGAGAGCGAGTAGCAGGTTGCGCATGGAAGGAGGTGGGTGAGGAGGCCGCCGCGAAGCTAGGAGCGGGGTCCGTGGAGTTGGGTAAAACCCCGATGCAGACACACTCGCTTAATGCGAAGGATGCGCCCCGCCGCGTCCTGCGCGGGCGTCCGCATATTTTTGCCCTTCCTGCCCCGCCCGCCCTTCCCGCTCCCCATGCGCCACCCCGCCCCGGCCTTACCGACCCGACTTGGGTTCGCCGTCCTCCTCGCCGCCGCCCTCGCCGCGTGCGCGCCGACCCGCCCCGCCCCCGACGCCGCCCCGCCCGAGCGGGGCGGGGTGGAAGCCGTTCCGTCCGCCGAGCACGCCCTCGTGCTCGTCTCCATCGACGGGTTCCGCTGGGACTACCTCGACCGCGGCGACGTCGCCGCGCCCACGCTCCGGCGGTTGGTAGCCGAGGGCGTCCGCGCCGAGCGCCTCGTCCCGGTCTACCCCTCGAAGACGTTCCCCAACCACTACTCGCTCGTGACGGGCCTGCACCCCGAGGACCACGGGATCGTGAACAACACGATGCACGACGCGGCCGTGCCCGATTCGGCGGGCGGGGCGGGGCGGTTCTCGCTCTCGGACCGGGCGGCCATCGCCGACGTCCGGTGGTGGGGCGGCGAACCCATCTGGGTGACGGCCGAGCGCCAGGGCGTGCGCGCCGGGACCGTGTTCTGGCCCGGGTCGGAGGCCGCGATCGGGGGCGTCCGCCCGAGCGACTGGCTGGTCTACGACGGCGACCTGCCGTACGCGGCGCGCGTGGACTCGGCGCTCGTGTGGACGGGCCGCCCCGCTCCGCGCCGCGACCGCTTTGTGACACTCTACTTCGAGGGCGTCGACACGGCGGGCCACCGCTTCGGGCCGGACGCGCCCGAGACGGCGGCGGCCATCGAGGAGGTCGACGCCGCGCTCGCGCGCCTCGTCGCCGGCCTGGAGGCGCGCGGCGCGCTCGACCAGACCGACCTCGTGATCGTCAGCGACCACGGCATGACGGCGCTGGCGCCCGACCGCGTCGTGGTCCTGGACGACGTCGCGGACCTGGAGACCGAGGTCGAGGAGGCCGTCTGGGGCCAGACCGCCGGCGTCTGGCCCGCGGCCGGCGTCGACGTGGACGAGCTCGTGGCCCGGATCGACGCCGTCCCCCACGTCCGCGCGACCCGCCGCGAGGCGACGCCGGAGCGGTTCCGTTACCGCGCGAGCCGCCGTATCCCGCCCGTCGTCATCGTCCCCGACGAGGGGTGGACGGTTTCGTCGCGGGAGTACGTCGAGCGGTACCCGGACCGCCCGTCCGGCGGCGGCCACGGCTACGACAACGAGCTGGCCGACATGGGCGCCCTGTTCGTCGCGCGCGGCCCGAGCTTCGCCCGCGGCGTGACGGTGGCGCCGTTCTCGGCCGTCGACGTGTACGACGTGCTGGCCGAGGCGCTCGGGATCCGCCCCGCCCCCAACAGCGGCGACCCGGCCGTGGCCGACCGCGTGCTGCGGGCGCCGGCCGAGCGGTAGGACCCGATCGCTGAGCTGTTGCGACGTCGTCCACCCCGCTCTCAGTGTCACTACGAGGTCCCCTCTCCTTCTGGGAGAGGGACAGAGTGAGGGCGGGGTGGCGCACAACCCTTCAGAACCGGTACAAAGGCGGGGCGTCCTACTGCTCGGCCACCCGCTCCGCCGCCTCCAGCACGCGGAGCGCGTTCTCGCCCAGGATCTTGCGGACGTCGGCCTCGGAGAAGCCGCGCCGGAGGAGGCCGTACGTGACCCAGGGCAGCCGCGTCACGTCCTCCAACCCCTCGGGCAGCGTCGGGACGCCGTCGAAGTCGCTCCCCAGCCCGACGTGGTCGACGCCGGCCACGCGGGCGATGTGCTCGATGTGGTCGAGGACGTGGCCGGTCGTGACGCGGCCGCTCCCCACGTACTCCGGGTAGAAGTTGACGAGGACCACGCCGCCGTTGTCCGCGACGGCCCGGAGCATGTCGTCGGTCACGTTGCGGACGTGGTCGTGGAGCGCCCGCGCGGACGAGTGGCTGAGAATGACCGGCGCCTCCGTGGTCTCCAGGGCGTCGTAGAACGCCTCGTCGCTCACGTGCGAGAGGTCGACGAGCACGCCCAGCCGGTTCATCTCGCGGACGAGCGCCCGCCCGGTCTCGTTCAGCCCGCCCCACCGCGCCGAGTCGGTCGAGGCGTCGGCCCAGGCGTTCGTGTTCGTGTGCGTGAGCGTGACGTAGCGGACGCCCCGCCCGACTAGCGCCTGCAGCACCTCGGGGCTCGCCTGGAGCGCGTGGCCGCCTTCGAGCCCGAGCAGAACGGCCGTCCGCCCCGCCCGCGCGAGGCGGCGGACGTCGGCGGCCGTGCGCGCGACCTCGGCGCCGTCGAGAGCCGCCACCTGGCGCTCGATCTCGTCGGCCTGGAGGAGCGCTCGCGCCGTCGCCTCCGGCCCCTCGCCGAAGGTGCGGCTGACGTAGAGCGCGAAGAACGCGGCGTCCAGCCCGCCCTCGACCATCCGCGGCAGGTCGACGTGCGCGCGCCCAGCCTCGGGCGCGTGGCGCTCGCCGAACGCGTACCCCTCGTCGACCATGAGCGACGGCGTGTCGACGTGGCCGTCGACCACGACGGCGTCGTAGTGGATGCGGAGGGCGTCGGCCCACAGCGGGTCCTCGGCGACGAGCCGGCGGACGGCCGCGTCGGGGAGCCGAATGGCCGCGCTCGGGCGCGCGGGCGGGGCGGAGGGGGCGGGGCGGGGCGCGTCGGCGCACGCAGCACCGGCGAGGGCGGCGGTCAGGAGCACGGCGGCGCGGAGCCAGGGGGGCGACGCGGTCGGCATCGGCGACGGGGAGCGGGCGGGCAGTGTACGCCGACCGCCCCGCCCTCAGCCGTGGGCGGGGAGCATCGGGCGGGGCGGCCCACCCCGCCCGTTCAGCGTCCGCCCCGAAGCGCGCCTAGATCATCCTTCGGGTGGATACGGGGTACGAGGTATGGCTCACTCTGAGCTGGGCGCCCGTACCTCGTACCGAGTACCCGTACCCCCTTGCTCTAGGTCGTCGGGTTGCCGCCGGTCACGCCGAACACCTCGCCCGTGATGTAGCCGGCCTCCTGGGTGGCGAGGAACACGTAGGTCGGCGCGATCTCGGCCGGCTGTCCCGGGCGCCCGAGCGGGACCTCGGACCCGAACTGCTCGACCTTGTCCTGCGGCTGGCCGCCCGACGGCTGGAGCGGCGTCCAGAACGGGCCGGGCGCGACCGCGTTGACGCGGATGCCCTTTTCGGCGAGCTGCTTGGCGAGCGACTTCGTGAACCCGATGATGGCCCACTTGGTCGAGGCGTAGTCGAGCAGGTTGTCGGACGGCTTGAACCCCTGGATCGAGGTCGTGTTGATGATCGACGCGCCGGCCGGGAGCAGCGGGATGGCCTCCTTCGACAGCCAGAACATGGCGTAGACGTTCGTCTTGAACGTCCGGTCGAACTGCTCGGTCGTGATGTCCGCGATCGACGGCTGCGACGTCTGCTTGCCCGCGTTGTTGACGAGCACGTCGAGCCCACCCAGCGCCTCGTGGGCGTCGTGGATCAGCTTTTTGCAGAACGCCTCGTCCGTGAGGTCGCCGGGGAGCGTGACGATCGTGCCGCCCTCGCCCTCGATCAGGTCCACGAGCGAGCGGACGTCGGGCGCCTGCTCCTCCGACAGGTAGTTGATGGCGACGGCCGCGCCCTCGCGGGCGTAGGCGATCGCCGCCGCCCGGCCGATGCCGGAGTCGCCGCCGGTGATGAGCGCCTTGCGGCCCTCCATGCGCCCGAACCCGCGGTAGCTCTCCTCGCCGTGGTCGGGGCGGGGGTCCATGTCCGCGATCGACCCCGGCGCCTCCTGCGGCTGGCGGGGGAAGGGCGGGCGGGGGTACTGCGTGAGCGGGTCCTGGATCGCGTACTGGTTCGGCGTGTCGGCCATGGGGGTGAGGGGGCGGGGTGGAAGGGGACGCGTCCGACGGCGCGGCGGCGCGGCGGGTTCGGCCCCCACGCGCGCTTCAGGGAACGCACGGCCCGCCCCGCCCCCGCTTCCGCACAGAGTCCGGGCCTGAGCCGCCCCGCCCTCGGGGCTGCACGGGCGGGGTGGTCAGGCGCGGACGTAGGTCTCGAACCGGAACGCGGGGCGGTCGCCCTCGGCCGCGTGCCGCTCCGAGGCGTCGAGCCGGAACGGGCCGCCCTCGGCCTCCAGGAGGTGCCGGTAGGGCGGGAAAAACGTGTCGCCCTCGAAGGCGCCCTCGACGAGCGTGAGCTCGAGGCGGTCGGCGAGGACCGGGCCGCCGCCCTCGCCCAGAACCTCGCCGTAGACCGACGCCCCGCCCCCGACGAACACGCGCTCGCGGTCGGCGAAGGCGTCGAGCGCCAGGTCGAGCCCGCCGTAGACGTGGATGCCCGGGTGGTCGACCTGGGTCGGGTGCCGCGTGAGGACCACGTTCTCGCGGTCGGGGAGCGGGCGGCCAAACTGGTGCAGCAGGCTCTCGAACGTCCGCCGCCCCATCACGAGCGGCGAGCCGACGGTGAGCGCCTTGAACCGGCGGAGGTCGGCCGGCAGGTGCCACGGCAGGTCCATCCCGTCGCCGATGAGCCGGTCGGACGGGGAGCCGGGCGCCTCGGCGACGGCGGCGATGACGACGAGTTCGGACATGGGCGGGGTACGGGGTACGGGGTACGGGGTACGGGCAAGATGACCGCCCCGCCCCGCTCGCGCCACAGGCCGCTCCGCCCTCGGCCCGTCCCTGTCCGTATTTCCTGCGCGCAGCGCGCCCTACACCGCGACCGGGAAGCGGATGGCGGGGGCGGGGCGGTAGCCCTCGACCGAGAAGTCCTCGAAGGCGAGGTCGTCCAGGCCCTTGGGGGAGCCGTCGGCGTGGCGGGCGATGGAAAGGCGCGGGGCGGGGCGGGGCGTGCGCGACAGCTGCTCCTCCAGGCCCTCGACGTGGTCGACGTAGACGTGGGCGTCGACGAGCGTGTGGGCGAAGCGGCCCGGCGCCATGCCGACGATCTGGGCCAGCGCCTGCGTGAGCAGCGCGTAGCAGGCGAGGTTGAACGGGACGCCCAGCGCGAGGTCCGCGCTCCGCTGCGTGAGGTGGCAGTGGAGCCGGTCCGCCCCGCCCTCGACCGGCTCGACGTTGAAGCAGAACGTGTAGTGGCACGGCGGGAGCCGGCTGACGGCCGCGTTCGCCGGGTGCCACGCGCTCACCACGAGCCGCCGGCTCATGGGGTCCGTGCGCAGCGTGTCGACGACGTAGCCCAGCTGGTCGAACGCGAGCGCCCCGCCCGACTCGCGGCGGACGTTCGGGTGCTCGGCGTCGGCCCAGACCTCCCCGCCCACGGTAGCGCCCGCGTCGGGGACTGGGAAGCGGCGCCAGAACCGGCCGTAGGCCGTCTGGAGGTCGCCGGCGTCGTCGGCCCAGGCGTCCCAGATCTTCGTGTGCCGCTGCAGCTCGCGGACGTGCTCGGCGCCGGAGAGGTACCACAGGACCTCGCGGAGCATGGAGTCGAAAAAGACCTTCTTCGTCGTGAGCAGCGGGTAGCCCTCGGCCAGGTCCACGCTGTAGTGCTCGGCGAAGAGCGAGAGCGTGTCGGTCCCCGTCCGGTTCGCCTTACGCACGCCCCGCTCCAGCACGCGGCGGACCACGCCGAGGTACGCCTCCTCGGCGGCCGTCGTGGTCGCGTCGGTCGACGGGGGCGGGGCGGCGGCGGGCGGGGCGGCGGGCATCGGGTACGGGGTACGGGGTACGGGAAGATGGCCACCCCGCCCCGACGGCGCCACCGGGAGTGCGGCGAGTTGTTCAGGAGTTGTCCACCCCGCCCCGACGGCCGGGACCTTTCCGCCCCGCCCGGCCATTCCCCCTTCGCCGTTGGCGCCTCCGGCCTTCGGCTCATCGCTCGTCATTCCGCATACTCATGGATCCTGGCCTCCACGTCAAGCAGGCGATCAACCACCTCAACAAGGTCCTCGCCTACTACCCCTACGTCACCGAAGGCGGCGAGGCCGTCGTCGCGCTGACGCCCGAGGACTGGGGCGTCGTCGCCGACGCCCTGTTCCACATGGGGACCCCGCCCGAGGTGTTCCCCGACGCGATCGCGTCGTACGGGCAGAGCGACGACGGCCGCGAGATCCTGCTGACGGCCAACGACGGAACGCTCATCCACGTCCAGGCGGGGTAGCCGGCGGCGTACACTGGGGCGGGGCGGCTCTTCTCCCGCCCCGCCCGCCGGGTCTGCCCGCATGGACGCCACCCCGCCCCCCAAGCCCGCGCCCCACGCCGACGCCCTCCGCGAGGCCGCCGAGCGGTTCGGGACGCCGACCTACGTCTACGTCGAGGCGACGGTGCGCGAGCGGTGCCGGGCGCTCGTGGACGCGCTCGACGGGCTCCCGACACGGCTGCTCTACGCGCTCAAGGCCAACCCGACGCCCGCGCTCCTGCGCGTGATCGCCGACGAGGGGTTCGGGTTCGACGCCGTGTCGCTGGGCGAGGTGGCCCTGCTCCGGGCGCTCGGCGTGGCGCCGGACCGCGTCCTGTTCACGACCACGAGCACGACCGACGCCGAGCTCGACGCCGCCGCCGAGGCCGGCGTGCTCCTCAACCTCGACGACGCCGAGCGCGTGGCCACGTTCGGCGACCGCCACCCGGGCGCCGAGGTGTGCGTCCGGTTCAACCCGGGCGTCGGGGCCGGCCACCACCGGCACGTGGTCACGGGCGGGGCGGCGTCCAAGTTCGGCGTGGCGCTGGGCCAGGCCGAGGCGGTCGCCGAGGCCGCCGCGCGGCGCGGGCTCCGGGTGGCCGGCGTGCACCAGCACGTGGGGAGCGGCGTGCGCTCGGCCGCCGAGCTGTGGCCGGCCGTCGATGCGCTGCTCGGCGTGGTCCCGCACTTTCCCGACCTCCGGTTCGTCGACGGCGGCGGCGGCATGGGCGTGGCGTACCGGCCGGGCGAGGCCGGCTTCGAGCCGGCGGCCCTCCGCGACCGCGTCGCCCGCCCCGCCCTCGACCGCCTGGCGCGGGCGGGGCGGGGCGACGTCGACGTGTGGTTCGAGCCCGGCCGCTACCTCGTCGCCGAGGCCGGCGTGCTGCTCACGCGCGTGCACACGCTCAAGGACACGGGCGAGCGCGTGTTCGCGGGGACCGACTCGGGGTTCAACCACCTCCTGCGGCCGGCGCTCTACGACGCGTACCACGCGCTCGTCAACCTCTCGAACCCGGGCGGGCCGCCCCGCCCGTACGACGTGGCCGGCAACGTGTGCGAGTCGGGCGACCTGTTCGCGCGCGGGCGCGAGGTCCCCGAGATCCGCCGCGGCGACCTGCTCGCGGTCCTCGACGCCGGCGCCTATGGGGCGTCGATGGGGTCGACGTACAACCTCCGCCCGCCGCCGGCCGCCGTCGTCCTCCGCCCCGACGGAGCGCTCCACCTCGTGCGGCCGCGGCGGACGCCCGAGGACGTGGCCCGCGACGTCCTCGGCGGGGCGGGGTGACGGGCCGCCCCGCCCCCGTCGCGCGTGGGCGGGGTGGGCGCTGCGGTCGGCCGGGGAGTCCCCCTCCTGGCCACCGCGAAGCGACGGCGCAGCCAGGAGGGGACAGGGGTGGTTGTCGACGCGGGCGGGGCGGTCCAGACCTGCGCCGCCCCGCTCCCCCCGCCCCGCCCGAGGTGCGGGCGGGGCGGTCCAACCTCGCGCCACCCCGCCCCCGACGACCGCCCCGCCCTGATGGCCGCTACGGGAGCCGAGCCTGCAAGACCTCAATCCGCTCGTGGACGTCGAACGGGACCGCCCCGCCCGACGCCAGCACCGCCTCGTAGAGCCACAGCGCCCGCCGCTGCCCGGCCGCGGAGTCCGTCTCCCGGAGGAGGTCCGCGACCGCGACGGCTCTTTCGTCCGAGCGCGCGCCGTCGGGCAGGCACAGCGCGAGCACCTCCTCGCGCGGGAGCCGGCACAGCACCTCCAGCTCCAGCCCCAAGGCGCTCTCCAGGCCGGCGGCGAGAGCCCCCTGAGCCTGCTCCGACTGGTCCGCCCGCTTGTGGAAGAGCGCCTGCGCAAGCGCCTGCGCGAGCTGCTGGACCTGGCGGAGAACGAAGTCTTGCTGGACCACGAGGCCTTCGGGCAGGGCGGCGCCTAGTTGGCGAGCGCCCGCAGGTGGAACCGCGGGATCTGCGCGTGGAACCGGGCGCCGTTCTCGCGCTGCATGAGGTACGACCCGTGCATGGTGCCCCCGAACGTCGGGAGCACGCAGAACGACTGGTACTCGTGGTCGCCGCCCGGCGCGATCGTCGGCTGGACCCCGACCACGCCCGCCCCCTCAACCTCCTGGACGTGCCCGCGCCCGTCGGTGATCACCCACCGCCGGCGGAGGAGTTGGACCTCGTCGGCGCCGCCGTTCTCGATGCGGACCACGTAGGCGAACACGAACCGCCCCGCCAGCACGTCGGACTGGTCGTCGAGGTAGGCCGGGCGGACGGAGACGGTGACCGCCTCGGTCGTGGCGTCGTAGGAGAACATTACTGGCGGACCTCCTGGCCTCGGGCGTATTCGGCGGCGCCGACGAGCGCGCGCACGCGGGGCTCGCACACCGGCCCCTGCCAGCGGCCCCGCTCCTTGAGCCCGCTCCCCACGAGGAACCCGTCGGCCAAGTCGACGACGGCGGGGAAGGCGTCGGCGTCCACCCCGCCCCCGAAGAACAGGGGGAGCGCCGCGTGCTCGCGGGCCGCCTCGACGACGCCCGGGCGGGGCGGCACGCCGACGCGGGGGCCGAGCACGAGGAGCACGTCGGGCCGCCCGGCCTCGACGGCGGCGACGACGGCGGCCACGTCGTCGAGCCCGTCCGGGCGGACGTCGGCGAGGGCGGGGAGGTCCGTCTGGAGGAGCGCGCGGTAGCGGTGGAAGCGGGCGGGCTCGCCCGGGTCCTCGGCCCACCCGTCGACGCGCACGAAGTGGCAGCCGGCCCCGTGCGCGACGGCCAGCGCGGCCCGCGACGAGTGGAGCACGCGGACGCCGACCGGCAGACGACCGGCGTGGCGGCGGACGCCGGCGGCCACGCGCGTCAGGAAGGCGACGACCTCAGGGCCGACCTCGTCGCCCGTCAGCGCCGGCGCGTCGTGGGCGTTCTCGACCAGGAGCCCGTCGACGCCCAGGTCCACGAGCAGCCGGGCCTCGGCGACCGCGCGGTCGACCGCCGCGCTGACGCCGCGGCACCCCGGCACGCCCGGCGACGGCCCCACGTGGAGGACCGCCACAACCGGCTTGGGCCGGGGGAACAGGTCGCAGAAAGGGTGGGGCATGGGGCCGGGACCCGCGGGGGACCCCTGACGGGGACCGTGGTACCCGACGGCGCCCCCACCCTGTTCCCCCCGAGCGGGGCGGGCGCAGCGAATCGCCCCGCCCCGCCCGAAGACGTTGCCGCCAAGGCGCCGTTAAAAGGGCGCGAAACGGGCGCCACGGGCGCCCTCCCCCCTCCCACCCCGCCCGCGCCGTGAATCTCCGGGCGGCGCGGCGCGGTACCGGACCCATGACCGACACCGACTCCGCCCCGCCCCCCGAGGGCACGCGCCCGACCGAGAGCCGCGACGACGTGGTCGTCCTGTTCGCCGGCGACTCGGGCGACGGGATGCAGCTCACGGGGTCCCAGTTCACGCTCGCGACGGCCCACGCGCGCAACGACCTCGCCACGCTCCCCGACTTCCCGGCCGAGATCCGCGCGCCGGCCGGGACGCTCTACGGCGTCTCCGGCTTCCAGCTCCACTTCGGGTCCACGCCCGTCCTCACGCCGGGCGACGCCGTCGACCTGCTGGTCGCCATGAACCCGGCGGCGCTCAAGGTGAACCTGCCGCGCGTGCGGCCGGGCGGGGCGGTGCTCGTGAACGCCAACGCGTTCGGCGACCGCGACCTGGGGCTGGCCGGCTACGACCAGAACCCGCTGGAGGACGGCACGCTCGACGGCTACGAGCGCCACGACGTCGAGCTCACGCGGCTCACGCACGAGGCGCTCGCGGACACCGGGCTGAGCAAGCAGGAGATCGACCGGGCCAAGAACATGTTCGCGCTCGGGCTCGCGCTCTGGCTCTACACGCGGCCCGTCGAGCCGGCGCGGGCGTGGATCCGGTCCAAGTTCTCGAAGGTCCCCGCGATCCGCGACGCCAACCTCCGCGCGCTCGACAAGGGCTACCACTACGGCGACGTCTCGGAAAGCTTCGTCGCGCGCTACGAGGTGGCGCCGGCCGACCTCCCGCCCGGGACCTACCGGGCCATCACAGGCAACGAGGCGCTCGCGCTCGGGCTCGTGGCGGCGTCCGTGAAGTCGGGCCGCGACCTGTTCTACGGGACGTACCCCATCACGCCGGCGTCGGACGTGCTCCACGCGCTCGCCAAGTACAAGAGCTTCGGCGTGCGGACGGTCCAGGCCGAGGACGAGATCGCGGCGGTCGGCAGCGCGGTCGGCGCCTCGTTCGGAGGGGCGCTGGGCGTGACGGCGACGTCGGGGCCGGGCATGGAGCTCAAGAGCGAGTTCATGGGGCTGGCCACGATGGTCGAGCTCCCGCTCGTGGTCGTCGACGTGCAGCGGGCGGGGCCGTCGACCGGGATGCCGACGAAGACGGAGCAGTCGGACCTCCTCATGGCCCTCTACGGCCGCAACGGCGACGCGCCGACGCCGGTCCTGGCGCCGAAGACGCCGGGCGAGTGCTTCTACGCCGCCTTCCACGCCGCCCGCATCGCCCTCCGCTACATGACGCCGGTCGTCCTGCTCTCGGACGGCTACCTGGGCAACGGGTCCGAGCCGTGGCTCGTCCCCGACGCCGCCGCGCTCCCCGACATCGACGTCGCCTTCGCCGAGCCCGACACGGCGGCCCGCGCCGAGGACGGCGCGTTCCTCCCCTACGTCCGCGACGAGGCCACGCTCGCGCGCGGCTGGGCGCCGCCGGGCACGCCGGGCCTGGAGCACCGGATCGGCGGGCTCGAAAAGGACGCGCGCACGGGCGGCGTCAGCTACGACCCCGAAAACCACCAGCGGATGACCGAGACGCGGGCGGAGAAGGTGGCCCGGATCGCCCGAGACTTCCCGCCCGTCGAGGTCGAGGGCGACCCGGCCGACGACGGCGCCGGCGACGTCCTCGTGGTCGGCTGGGGCTCGACGTACGGCGCCATCAAAAAGGCCGTCGCGAGCGCGAACGCCGACGGCCTCCGCGTGGGGCACGTCCACCTGCGGTGGCTCAATCCGCTCTCGCCTGGGCTGGAGGAGGCGTTCGGCCGCTACCAGCACGTCCTGGTGCCCGAGCTCAACAACGGCCAGCTCGTCCGCGTCCTCCGCGACCGTTTTCTGGTGGACGCCCAGAGCCTCGCCAAAGTGCAGGGGCTGCCGTTCCAGGCCCGCGAGATCGAGGCGGCGATCCGGGCGATGGGTGAGGTGTAACGAGTAACGGGCGACGGGTAATGAGCAAGAGGCTCTCCACCCCGCCCGCAGTGCTTGTCACCCCGCCCGCAGCGCTTGCAGGGACGGGCGGGGCGGTGGACCGACCGCGCGCCCGCCTCGCCCTGTACCGCCCCGCCCGAAGCTTTACGCAGTTGCCCATCACCCGTCACTCATCACCCTTTACCCATGACTGACGACCCCCGCCCCGGTGGCGAGCCGCCCCAGCCGCGCGGACAGAAAGGCGCCCGGCCCGACACGCCCGAGCCCGCCGGCAAAGAGTACCCCGTCGAGGCGCCGGCTTCGCCCTCGGCCGGCGACGGCCCGGACCTCCCGGCGATCCCCGAGACCGGCCCCGACGACGCCACCCCGCCCACGACCGAGGGCGGGGCGGGCCGCAAACCGGCGGACCGCAAACCGACGCTCCCGCCAGGGGCGGGGCGGGGCGGCGCCAAACCTGCGGGGCCGCCCGTGCGGAAGCCGGCGCGACCGCCCGGGGCGCCGCG
The DNA here is from genome assembly GCF_032248475.1 of Rubrivirga sp. S365. NCBI lineage: Bacteria > Pseudomonadati > Rhodothermota > Rhodothermia > Rhodothermales > Rubricoccaceae > Rubrivirga > Rubrivirga sp. S365. The sequence continues at coordinate 3,500,917 of NZ_JAVTTN010000001.1, read as the reverse complement.
GCCCGCCGCCCCGCCCGCGGCGCGCGTGGTCGATCCCGAGGGCGACGGCGCGGCGCTCGGGCTCCCGGTGCTGTCGCGGAAGGACTTCGTGAGCGGGGCGGACGTCCGGTGGTGCCCCGGCTGCGGCGACTACGCCGTGCTGGCCGCCGTGCAGCGGGCGCTGCCCGAGCTGGCCGAGCGCAAGGAGGACGTCGTGTTCCTGTCGGGCATCGGGTGCTCGTCGCGCTTCCCGTACTACATGGACACGTACGGCTTCCACTCCATCCACGGCCGCGCGCCGGCCGTCGCGCTCGGCCTCAAGTCGACGCGGCCCGAGCTCGACGTGTGGGTCGTCACCGGCGACGGCGACGCGCTCTCCATTGGGGCTGGCCACACGGCGCACATGCTCCGCCGCAACGTGGACCTGCAAGTCCTCCTGTTCAACAACCAGATCTACGGGCTCACCAAGGGCCAGTACTCGCCGACGTCCGAGGTGGGCAAGGTCACGAAGTCGAGCCCGTACGGGTCGCTCGACCACCCGTTCAACCCGGCCGCCCTCGCGCTCGGCGCCGACGGCACGTTCGTCGCGCGGACGCTCGACCGCGACCCGAAGCACATGCAGACGGTCCTCAAGGCGGCCCACGCCCACCGCGGCACGTCGTTCGTCGAGGTCTACCAGAACTGCAACATCTTCAACGACGGCGCCTTCTTCGACTTTACCGAGCGCGACTCGAAGCCGCTCAGGACGGTCTTCGTCGAGGACGGTCAGCCGATGACGTACGCGAACGGCGACAAGGGGATCGTGCTCGACGGCCTCCGCCTGCGGTCGGCGGACCTGGGCGGGGCGGTGACGGCCGACGACTGCGTCGTCTACGACTCGACCGACAAGGCGCTCGCGCTCCTCGTCACGAGCCAGATGTTCTGGGACCCCGACCTGCCGCGCCCGTTCGGCGTCCTCTACCGCGAGGACCGGCCGACGTACGACGCGCTCCTCAACGAGCAGGTGGCGGCGGTGACGGCCGAGAAGGGGCCGGGCGACCTCGCCGCGCTCCTGGCGTCGGGCGAGACGTGGACCATCGAGTAGGCTAGGCGGCGCGGGGCCAGCCGGCGCCACCCCGCTCGGGCGGGGTGGGGCAGAGTGCGGTCGCCCTGCCCGTGGTCCGGCCGAGCGCGGGCGGGGTGGAGGCGCCGCCCCGCCCCAACTTCACCGGCCGCTCCGGTGGAGCGGGGCGGCGGCGGGTGGCGAACGAGGCGGACCGGCTCGGGGCGTGACGCCGCGGCCGGGCGGGGCGGCTGGGGGAGCAGCCTACCCCGCCCCGCCTCTATCTTCACGCCCTAGGAACGCCACCCCGCCCCACCGACAACATGAGCAAAGGACCCGACGCCGAGGCCTCGACCGACCTCGCGGCCCACGAGATCGCCGCCGCCGGCGGCGCGGCGGCCGCCCCGGTCGCGATCGGCGCGAACGACACGCGCTTTTTCGGGCACCCGCTCGGCCTCTCGAACCTGTTCTTTACGGAGCTCTTCGAGCGGTTCTCGTACTACGGGATGCGGGCGCTCCTCGTCCTGTTTATGACGGCCCAGACGGTCGACGGCGGGCTGGGCTACGACGTGGCGACCTCGGCGCTCATCTACGGGTTCTACACGTCGCTCGTTTACCTCGTCAACCTCCCCGGCGGGTGGATCGCCGACCGGCTCCTGGGCCAGCGGCGGAGCGTGCTCATCGGCGGGACGGTGATCGCCCTCGGCCACTTCACGATGGCCGTACCGACGACGGCGTTCTTCTACGCCGGGCTCGGGCTGATCGTGCTCGGGACCGGCCTGCTCAAGCCGAACATCTCGGTCATGGTCGGCCAGCTCTACCCGGCCGAGGACGCCCGCCGCGACGCCGGGTTCACGATCTTCTACATGGGGATCAACATGGGCGCGTTCGCCGCCCCGCTCGTCTGCGGCGCGCTCGCGGTCAACTACGGGTGGCACTACGGGTTCGCGGCGGCCGGCGTCGGGATGGCCGTCGGGATGATCGTCTACGTCCTGTTCGGGAAGCAGCTCGGCAACGTCGGCGCGCTGACGGCCGAGGCGGTGGCCGAGAAGAGCGCGGCGCGCGGGTCGTTCCTGAAAGGGCTCGGGGCCGTCGTCGTGCTCGTCGCCGTCCTGGGCGGCCTGATGGCGGCGGGCGTCATCGCGCAGACGGCCGAAGCCATCACGACGGTCTACACGGTCGTCCTGCTCGCCATCGTGCTCGGCCTGTTCGGGTGGCTGTTCTCGCGCGACTACTGGACGGAGGCCGAGCGGAAGCGGCTCTACCTCATCGGCCTCCTGTTCGTCGGCGCCGCCATCTTCTGGGCCGCCTTCGAGCAGGCCGGGACGAGCCTCAACCTGTTCGCGCAGGAGTCGACCGACCGCGTCCTGCCCAGCTGGCTCGCGTGGATCCCCGGCCTCGAGCTCCTGCCGTCGGGGCTCAGAGCGGTCCCGGCGGCCTGGTTCCAGTCGGCCAACGCCTTCTTCATCTTCACGATCGCGCCCGTCGTGGCCGCCATCTGGGTCTCGCTCGGGCGGCGCGGGAAGGACCCGGCGAGCCCGACCAAGTTCGGGATCGGCCTCGTGCTCCTCGGGCTCGGGTTCGTGGTCATGGTCGGGGCCGGGATCGCGGCCGGCAGCGGCGCCCAGGTCTCGCCGTGGTGGCTGGTCCTGACCTACCTCCTCCACACGCTCGGCGAGCTCACGCTCTCGCCGGTCGGCCTGAGCGCGATGACGAAGCTGGCCCCGGCCCGCGTGTCGTCGCTCATGATGGGCGTGTGGTTCCTGGGCGCGTCGGTCGGCAACTTTATCGCCGGCTTTATCGCGTCGTTCTACGAGACGATGGAGCTCCCGTCGTTCATGGGCCTCGTGGCCGCCATCGCGATCGCCGCCGGCGTCGTGTTCTTCTTCGTCGCCGGCCCGTTCAAGCGGATGATGGCCAAGGCCGAGTCCGCGTCCGTCGCCGCCTAACCACCCCGCCCGCGCCCCCTCCGCCCCGCCCGTGCGGTTGGGGCGGGGCGGGGTGGAGACTCCGATGACCGACGTTTCTGTGACCGTCCTCCCCCACGGCGAGGGCCTCGACCTCCCCGCCCACGCCGAACCGGGCTCGGCGGGCCTCGACCTCCGCGCGGCCGTCCCCGAGGGCGAGCCGATCACGCTGGCGCCGGGCGCCTTCGCGCTCGTCCCGACCGGGCTCCAGGTCGCGCTCCCGGAGGGGACCGAGGGCCAGGTCCGCCCGCGCTCGGGGCTCGCGTTCCGCCACGGTGTGACGGTCCTGAACAGCCCGGGCACTCTCGACAGCTCGTACCGCGGCGAGGTCGGCGTGCTCCTCGTCAACCACGGGCCGGAGCCGTTCCGGGTCGAGCGGGGCGAGCGGATTGCCCAACTCGTCGTGGCCCGCTACGAGCGCGTCCGCCTCGTGCGCGCCGACGCCCTCGGCGCGACCGCGCGCGGGGCCGGCGGGTTCGGCTCGACGGGGACCGCCTAGCGCCGGCCGACGCGCCGCGCGACCGCGTTCCGCACCGCGTGCGGGAGCGCGGCGAGCACGCCCCGGAGCGGCTGGCGCCGCGGGTCGTTGGCCTCGGCCCACTTCCGCGGGTGGACCCGGTCGAGCGTCGGGTCGGCGGGGTCCACGACGAACGGGGCGAGGGCGGGGTGGTCGCCGAGCGCGCCCTCGCGGACGAAGAGGAAGGCGTTCTGGGCGTAGTAGTACGCCACGCGGTCGTCGTCCCAGAACGCGGGGCGGAGCCGGTCGACCGTGAGGTAGCCCTCGTCGGCGAACCGGCGGGTCCAGTACCTCGGCCACTGCTCGTTGACGTGGTCGGTGCCGCCCTGGTGCGGGATGGCCGCCGAGAACAGGACGACGGGCGCGCGGGCCGTGAGCGAGCGGACGAGCGTCCGCGCGGCGCGGGCGGGGAGGTGCTCGCCCACCTCCATCGACACGGCGAGGTCGAACGTCTGGGGCAGCCGGTCGGGGAGCGCGAGCGGCCGCGTGAGGTCGGCCGCGACGAAACGCTCGGCCGGGACCAGGAGCCGGCCCGCGTCGACGTAGGGGCCGTCGACGCCGACGAGCGCCTCGGCGCCGGCGTCCCCGAACGCCCGGAGCCAGGTCCCGATGCCGCACCCGACGTCGAGGACGCTTCGCGGCCCCAGCTCGCCCGCGAGGAGCGCGGCGAAGGCGGCGGCCGAGCGGGCGGACTCGCCGCGGTAGGTGTCGTAGAACGGGCCGTCGTAGGGCATGGCGGGGCGGGGTGGGGGCGCGCGAACCTAGCGCCGCCCGTTACCTTCCCGCTCTCCGCCCCGCCCGCGGCCGCCCCGCCCGGGCCACCGGCGTGGGCCGCCCCGCCCGCTCTCCGCCGCGGCCGCCCCGCCCGATGCTCACGCTCACGACCTGGCTCTACGCCGAGCCGCCGGGCGAGGAGAGCGTCTACCCGCAGGTGGTGGGGCAGGGGGCGCCGTCGTCGACGCGGTTCCAAGCCGTCTACTGGCGGTGCGTGGCCGTCTTCTTCGCGTCCGCCCGGCGGTGGGCGCCCGACGCGCGGCTCGTGCTGGCGACGAACGTGGAGGCGGTCCCGGCGGTCGACGGCCGCGATCTGGGCACGTTCCTCGACCGGCTGGGCGTCGAGGTCGTGCGGCTGCCGTACACGTTCCGGCCGCCGCCCGGCTACTACGGGGCGTGGCGCAACCAGTTTTACGTGTTCGACGTGGTCCGCTGGCTGGCGGCCGAGGTGGAGCCAGGCGGCGTAGGCATGGTCCTCGACTCGGACTGCGTGTGGGCGCGGCCGCCCGACCGCATGGCGGCCATGACGCGCCGCCACGGAGCGCTGACGTACGACCTCGGGCTGCCTGAGGGCGGCGAGCAAAACGGGCTCACGCTCGCCCAGATGGGCGCGCTCTACGCCGACCTCGCGCCGACGCTGGGCGGGGAGGCGCCCGAGACCGCCCCGCCCTACGTCGGCGGCGAGCTGGTGGCGGCGACGGGCGACGTGCTGGGCCAGATCGACGCGCTCGCCGCCCGGCTGTGGCCCGAGATGCTCCGCCGGCACGGGGCGGGGCGGCCGCACTTTAACGAGGAGGCGCAGGCGCTGAGCTGGATCTACCACCGCCTGGGGATCGCCTACGGGACCGCCAACCCGTTCCTCCGCCGCATCTGGACGACGCTCCTCCAGGGCGACGACGCCCGCGCGCCGGACCTCGACCTCACCGTGTGGCACGTGCCGGGCGAAAAGCGATACGGGCTCCGCCGCGCGTTCGCCGAGGCCGTCGACCCGGGCTCGCGGTTCTGGACGCTCGGCGGCGACGCCTGGCGCGGGCACGTCGGCGGGCAGCTCGGGCTGCCGGGGCGGTCGCTCCGCAAGCTGGCGCTCGACGTGCCGGTGGCGGTCCGCGACAAGCTCCGCGGTCGGCTCGGGCGGTAGCCGCCCCGCCCGCGCGCTAGCGGGCGGGGCGGGCGAGGGTGAAGCACGCCTGATCGCCGTGGCCGGCCCGGTTGAGCGCAGCGGCTTGGCGCTCGAAGGCCTCGACGTCGGCCGGCGAAAAGGGCGAGGCGGCGGGGTCGACCTCGTAGGACCGCGGGTCGCGGAGGGCGATGTCCTGCCGGTACTGCTCGCTCCCCCACAGCCCGAACGCCGACGAGTCGCAGGTCACGGCGCGCACCTCCAGCCCCGCCCCGGCGGCCAGTCGGCCGATGCTGTCGCGGGTGTGGAGGAACAGGTGGCGCGGGGCGTCGAGCTGGACCCAGGCGGCCCCGTAGGTGCGGAAGGCGTACGAGTCGGCCACGGGAATGCGCAGGAGCACCTGCCCGCCCGACCGGAGGAGCCGCTCGGCCGACGCCAGCGTCTCGGCAGGATCCGCGAGGTGCTCGAACGTGTGGTGGAGCATGACGAGGTCGAACGTTCCCTCGACCTCGTGGATGCTCTGCTGGAGGATCCGCACCCCGCCCGAATCCACCTCGTCGGGCGCGTATGGGTCGGCCCCGGTCAGCGACGTGAAGCCGGCGTCGCGGAGCTCGAAGAGGACGTGCCCCGCCCCGCTCCCCACGTCCAGGATGCGGCTGTCGAGGGCGGGGCGGAGCGGGGCCAGCCACCGCCCGACGTAGGGCGCGCCGTAGCGCCGCGTGAGGAGCGCGCCGCCGAGGCTCGGGAGCCCGAGCGCGTGCCGGAGCCGCTGCCGCTTCGCGAGCCGACGGAGCGGCCCAGGCGCCTCGGCCCCGAACGAGTAGTAATCGGCCGGGTAGTACGCCGACAAGTCCGCCGGGACGTGGGCGATCTGGAGGCACCCGCACACCGCGCACGCGAAGTACTCGAACCGCTCGCGCGTCCCGTACATCATCTCGCGGGCGACGAGGGCGGGGTGGGGGCCGGGGGCGCCGCAGACGCGGCAGGCTGCGCTCATAAATCCAAACCTACGGCCGCACGCGCCTCGGCCGGGGCGGGGCGGCGTCAGGGGAGCCGAGCCAGGAGCGCCCGCCACCGCGCGCCGACGACGGCCGGGCTGAACTGGCGCTCGAACCGCGCCCGCGCCGCCGTCGACGCCGCCGCCCACGTCCCGCCCCGCCCGAGCGCCTGGACCGCGTCGGCGATCTCGGCCGGCGCTCCGGCGCGGACGAACCGGCCGCCCCGCCCCTCGTCGACCATCTCGGGCAGCCCGGCGTGCCGCGTGACCACGACCGGCGTCCCGGCCGCGAGCGCCTCGATCACCGTCAGCGGCTGGGCCTCGACCGGGTACGCTGTCGGGAGCACGAACGCGTCGGCGTCGAGGTACAGGCGGCGGACTTCGGTTCGGTCGGACACGCCGCCCAGGACGCGCACCGCCCCGCCCACGCCGAGCGCGTCGACCCGGGCGCGGAACGCGGATTCGGCCGCGCTCGACGGCCACCGACCGGCAAACGTGGCCGAGGCGTCGACGCCCCGCCCGCGGAGCACGGCGAGCGCGTCGAGCACGTCGGCGTAGCCCTTCGACGGGATCATGCCCGACAGGTAGAGGAGGCGGACACCAGGCCGCCCCGCCCGGTCCGCCCGCGCCGCCTCGACCTCGGGCGGGGCGGGGATGGCCGCGTCGTCGATCGTGTTGGGGACCACCCAGCGCTTGGCCGCCGGGACGAACGGCGCGCACCGCGCAGCCAGCCCCTCCGTCAGAAACACGACGCCGGCGAGGCGGCGGACGAGCGCGCGCCCGGTGGCGGCCGTCAGCGGCGACCGGAACAGGCGCTCGACGTCGCCCCGGTGGACGACGGCGACGACCGGCCGCCGGCCGAACGCGGGCGCCACCGTGAGCAGGTCGCGCGCGTGGCCGAGCGGCGACGGCGACACGGACGGCCACAGGACCGGCGCCCCGGGCCACGCCGCGAGCGCCCGTCGCAAGCGGGCGGGGAGGCGTAGGAAGTGGGCTGCCCGCGCCACCCCGCCCCCACTCGTCACGAGCGCCTCGCCCTCGGGCGCGCCGACGTCGACGCGTCCCACGTCGGCCGCCCCGCCCAGCGGGCTCGCCAGGAGGTCGGCCAGGCGCGCCGTCGCCAGGGCCTGCCCGTCGAGCGGCGGCGGGAACCGGCCGACGACGACCACGGGGGGCGGGGCGGGGCGCATCCTTAGGCCTCGACAGAGTGGAACGCGTGGTGGTCTCGGCCCGCGACCGCGAGGGCGCCGAGGACGGCGCGGGCGGCCGGGCTCAGCGGCCGCCCCGACCCCGGCCGCCCCGCCCGCACCGCGTTCCACAGGCCGTCGGCGAACGCTTCGGGCGTGTACGACGCGATGATGGATTGCGATGCCTGGCCCATCGCGTCCCGGTCCGTCCGGTCCGACGCGACGTGCGCCAGGAGGTCGGCCAGCGCGCCCGGGTCGTCAGGGGCGAACCGGAACCCGTTCTCGCCCTCTCGGACGAGGTCGCGCGCGCACCCCGCCCCGCTCGACACGAGCACGGGCAGCCCGCTCGCCATCGCCTCGTTCACGACCAGCCCCCACTGGTCCGCCCGGGCGGGGTGGACGTAGGCGCCCGCCGCGCCGTAGTGCGCCGGGAGCGCCTCGATCTGGGCGAACCCGGCGAACGTGACGCCCTCCCCAGCCGCCCGTTCGAGGGCGGGGCGGAGCGGGCCGTCGCCCACCAGGACGAGCGGCCACGGTGCCTCGGCGGCGGCCCGGTAGCGCCGGTACGCCTCGACCAGGAGCCCGACGTTCTTGCGCTCCGTAAAGCGGTTGACGCTGAGGAAGCCCACCCCGCCCCGCCCGCGCTCCCGGGCGGCGCCGTCGCGGAAAAACGCGTTGTCGACCACGTCGAGCGGCGTGAACACGCGCCGCCGCGGGACGCCGAGCGCGACGGCGTAGGCGGCCTGCGGCGTCCCGGCGACGAGCGCCGCGTCGTACTGCGCGACGAGCGTACGCTTGACGCGCTCGCGCCACGGCGAGCGCTCGGCGTCCTCGGCGCGGCTGTCGAAGAGGAGCACGGCCACGCGGCTGCGGCGGCGGCACCACGCGAGCGCGGCGTGGGCGTCGGGCGTGCTGTAGCTCGTGATGGCGACGGCGTCGGCGTCGATCCGGTCGAGCGCCGAGGTCACGGCCCGGCGCGTCTGGACGGGCGGGGTGGCCGCCATCGACCGGCCGGGGAGGGCGCACACGCGGTCGTACGGCGTCGGCCCCGCCTCCTCGCGCCACGCGTACGTCGTGTCGACGGTGGCCGTCTCGAGCGCCGTCAGCGCGACGCCCTCGGCGCCGAGGCGCGCGTGGAGCGCCCGGAGCCGCGCCAGGTGGTACGGCCCGAGGCGCGGCCACTGCACGCACACGCGGCCGATGGGGCGGGGGCTAGGAGTAGTCAAAGACGGCCCACGTCCAGATGGCGGCGGCGGCGTCGCCCCGGCGGCGGTAGTCGGCGGCCCGCGCCGGCCGGAGCCGGGCCAGCGCCCGGAAGGCGACCGCGCGCGCGCCGTACCCGACCGCGCTCCCCGCCCGGTGGAACCGGGCGAGCGCCGGCGACCCGTGGCGCCGCAGGAACGCGGCGTGGCTCCTCGACGCCACCACCTGCTGCTCGGCGTACCGCCCGGCGCTCGCGGCGCCGCCGATGTGCGTGACGACGGCGTCGGGCACGAACGCATTCTGCCGCCCCGCCCGCGCGAGCGCCAGGCACAGCTCGTTCTCCTCAGCGTACATGAAGTACCGCTCGTCCCACCCGCCGACGGCGTCGAACACCTCGCGGCGGAGGGCCAGCGCGCACCCCTTGACCACGTCAACGGGGGCGGGGCGGTCCAGCGGCGGGCGCGGGGCGGGCAGCGCCAGCAGGTGCCGGGCGATCGACTGGGCGGTGTCGAAGGGGCTCGTGCTCACCTGGTCCGTCCCGTCGCCGTTGAGCACGCGCGGGCCGACGGCCCCGGCCTCGGGGTGGCCGTCGAGGTAGGCCACGAGCCGGGCCACGGCGTCGCCGTGCACGACGGTGTCGGGGTTGAGGAAGAACAGGACGCGCCCCGACGACCGCCCCGCCCCCACGTTGTTGGCGGCCGCGAAGCCGACGTTCCCCCCGCTCTCGACGACCCGGACGCGGGCGTCGCCGGCGAACGCCGCGCGGAGACGGGCGGCGCTCCCGTCCGGCGAGTCGTTGTCGACCACGACGACCTCGTGGCGCAGCCCAGGCGCCGCCTCCAGCGCCGACCGCACGGCCTCGCGCGTAAGGTCGAACGTGTCGTAGCTGACGATGATGGTCGAGCAGTCCACGGGGCGGGAGGGTCCGCTGACAGAGCTACGCGGCCCCCGTCAGGGGCTTGATGAGCGGCCGGAGCTGGACGTACCCCGTCCATCCCGCGACGGCGAACAAGGTCGCGCCGAGGACCAGCGACGGGGTGAATCCCAGACCGAGAACGGCGACCGCGAGGGCCGCGGCGACCAACGCCCCTGCGCCGAACACGCTCCGTATCGTGCGGGCCGGGACCCTGCTCAGCACGCTCAGGACCACCGTGTCCACGATCGCGCGGGCGCTCCACGCGGCGGCGGCCCCGGCGGCTCCGTACTCGTGGAGGGCCAGCCAGAGCAGGAGGAGGTACGGCACCAGCTCCGCGGCGTGGACCTTTGCGACGAGGTCTGGCCTGCCGCTGCCCTGGAGCATCGCGAACGGGACGTAGGCGAGGCAGTTGAACCAGACGCCGGGGAGGAGAAGGATGCCCACCAGCCCCGCCGCCTCCGCGAAAGCCGGGCTGATCCACCACGCGATCAGCGGGTCCACGAGGAGCAGGCTGGCCACGACCGCCGGCGTCACGACGGCCGCGACGCTCCGCATCCCCTTGGCCTGGAGCGCGTGCTGCTCGCCAAGCGCCGCCCGCGCCGAGAACCGGGGGAACAGGGCGTTTGTCAGGCTGCCCGGCACGAGCGTGATCTGGGTCACGACGCCGAACGGAACCGTGTAGTACGACACGGCCCGGACGCCGGACACGGCCCCGATGACCACGCGGTCGAGCGTCGAGAGCAGGGGGTTGATCGCGCTCGTCACCGTCACCCACCCCCCGTAGACGAAGAGCGGGCGGACCTCGCGCCGGTCCAGGCGGGGGTGGAGCCCGACGGGCAGGCGACGGACGCACAGGGCGAAAAGGGCGAGACTGCTCGCGGTCCGAACGGCGAGGACGGCCAGGACGAGCCCCGACAGCTGCGGACCCGCGGTGAGGGCGACGGCGAGGGGCACCAGCTGCACCAGCGCGCCCTCCCCAACCCGGACCACGTTCTGGCGGAGAAACTCCTCCCGTCCCATGAGCGCACCGGCCATCACGCTCGACGCGAGGAGGAGGGGAAAGGCCAGAGCCAAAAAGGGGAGGGCCGCCTTCACCTCGCCAGCGAGAGCGCTGGGTACGTCGACAACGAGCCCGAACACGAGCGTCGCCGCCGCCCACAGAGCGAGGCCGGCGCCGAGACCGAGGGCGAGGTTGAGGAGGAGGGCCGTCCAGAACACGGCTTCACGCCGCTCTGCAGAGGCACCGTGCAGTGCCGCGACGCGGTTCGTGACCGCCCGGCCCAGCCCGAGGTCGAACAAACCGAAGTACCCCAGCAGCGTCCAGAGCACGGCCAGGACCCCGTATCGTGCCTCCCCGATTGCGGCCAGGTACGGCGGAACAGCGAGGACCATCACGGCCAGCGGGACCGCGGACCCTACGGCGTTGTAGGCCGTGTTGCGGGGGACGCTCACAGCCGCGGCCCCCCGACCGCCCCGCCCGCCCCCCACGAGACGGGAGCCCGAGCGGGGCGGGGCGGGTGCTCCCCAGGGGACGGGCTACTGTGCTGCACTACGCCGGGACGCCGCATCGGGCGGGGCGGACAGCGCCCGCGCCCGGTCGGCCACGCCGTGGGCAAGCGCGAGCGTGAGCGTGACGACGAGCATCTGGTCCAGGATCGAAAACGGTCCTGACGTGATGGCCGCAAGTGAAAAGGCCACGAGCGTCGCCATCGCCCCCAGCGCGCACGCGCGCTCGCGCGCCGCAAGCCGGGGCGACCGGCCCGCCGCCGCCCCGCGGACCACCCCGCCCGTCCAGACGGTCATCATCAGGAGGAGGCCCCACAGGCCCGTCTTGTACCACAGCGAGACGTACCCGTTGTGCAGGAACGCCCAGGTAATGGTCTCGTGGGAGATCAGCCCGTAGTACGAGAACTGGACGCCCCACCCGTACCCGAGCACGGGGTTCGCCCGGATGCGCTCCCACGCCGCGTCGGTTTCGGCAAAGCGGTTCAGGAGCGAGATGTCCTGCCCGGCCGTCGCGAGCGTCGCGAGCCGGTTGAGCGACCCGTCGACGATGAGCGAGATCTGGTCCGCGAACAGGAGGAGGCTGAGGGCGACGAGGGCCGTCGTGCCCAAGACGGCGGCCAGGACCAGCCGCCTCCGGTCCGCCGAGCGGCCGACGACTCCGAGGGCCACGAGGCCGAGAACGGCGGCGACCCAGAACCCCCGGGACTTCGACAGGATGAGGCCTCCGAGGAGCCCGCCCGCGAGGGCGAGAGCCACCGCTCGCGTGGTCCGACCTCGCGCCGTGGCGAAGGTGGCGACGCTGAGCAGGAGGCCCGCCGTCACGGATGTCTCGCTCGACGCGAACCGGGCGTCAGCGATCTCCCACACGGCGGTAGCGCCCGTGACGACCTCGCGCAAGAAGAGCGCGCTCTGCACCGACGCGATGACGCCGTACGCTACGAGCGCGCCGGCCAGCAGCAGCGACCCATAGCGGTGGCGGGCGCACAGGTCCTTGGCAGGCAGGTAGAGGAGGAACGGGATCGTCGCGAGCACGTCGGCTCGGAAGTCGTAGGCGCTGGCTCCGAACAACTGCCCGAGCACCATGCCCGCCACCAACCCGCCCGCCCCCCAGGTGAGAGCAGCCACGTCGAACATCGACGTGACCACGCGCCGCCGGTAGAGCCACACGTCGACGTACCAGTGGGCGAGGTACACGACGAGCGCGAGCCCAGAAACCACTTCCAGCGCCGTCGTCCCCTGCTCGCCGCGGAACTGGAAGGTGAGCAGAACGAGAACGGCCGTGAGCCGGGCGAGCGGGGTGGGCCGTGCGACGGCCAGCCACAAGCCCACGGCGATCACCACCGGCACGGCCCACACCGCCAGCGACCCGATGGCGGCGAGCCAGACGGCGAGCCCGAGGACGGCCGCCCCGCCCGCGAGGACGGCCGCCGACGCGAGAGGCGTCGGGGGCGGGGCGGGGCGGGCCGCCTGCACTACGCCTCTGCCCGGAGCCGCGCGAGCACCGACGGCCCGCCCCGCCCGAGCGCCGCGAGCAGCAGCGTCACCGCCACGGCGACGAGGAACGCCGAGAGCGTGGCCCCGATGACCAGGAGCGACCGCCGCGGCTCGGCCTTCCGCGCGGGCGGGGTGGCCGGGTCCAGGACCTGCACGGCGTCGGCGTCGCGCTGCTCCTGGAGCCGGGCCTGCTCGTAGAGCGGCTGCACGGTCTCGATCACGGCCTGCTGGATCGTCACCTCCTGGAGCACCTGCGCGTACTCGCGCTGGACGCGCGGGAGGTCGCGGAGCGGGAGGGGGAGGGCCGCCTCCGCCCCGCCCGCGAGCCGCGCCACCTGCTGGCGCGCGGCCTCGACGGCCGCCGCTGCGGCCCGGACGTCGGTGTTCTCGGGGCCGTACTGCGACAGGAGCGCCTGGTACTGGACCTCGGCGCCGGCCGCCTCGGCTTGGGCTGAGGCCAGCGCTTCGAACAGGGCCGAGGCCTGGGCCTCAGGCTGGACCACGCCTGACCGCTCCTGGAGCGCCTGGAGCACGGCCTGCGTCGAGTCGAGGTCGGCGTACGACTGTTCCAGGCGCGCCTGGAGCGACCGGCGGTACTCGCCCGCGCTGCTCGACTGGAACTCGATGTTCCGCTCGTTTAGGCGCTCGACGAAAAAATTTGCCATCTGCGCCGCCCGCTCGGGATCCTCGTCGAGCACGCTCACCGCGAGGTAGTCGTACTCGACGCTGACCTCGAACTCGGCCCGGTCGTACAGCTCGGCGAGGGTCCGAGCCTGGGGGAAGTCGGCGTCTTCCAGGTCGTACGCGGCGACGAGGTCGAACCGCTCGACGACGTCTTCGAGCGTCGAGGGGCTCGTCAGGATCGCCATGTAGCGCGTGAACCCGCCGCCGCCGCCGCCGAGCAGGGCCGCCGCCGCGGGCGAGACCGCGCTGATCGCGGCCGAGACCAGGCCCCCGCCCTCGTCGGGGAGCAGCACGCGCGTTTCGGCGCGGTACTGGTTCGGGAGCTGGAGCGTGATCGCGACCGCCGCGATGGCCACGAGTGCCGTGACCGCCGTGATGGTCCACCGTCGCCGGTAGAGGGCGGCGGCGGCCCACCACAGCCGCTCCCGCGTCCGCTCGTTGCTCGCCAGGAGCTCGGCCTCGACCGAGCGGGGCGGGACCGGGCCGTCCCCGTCACCACCGGGAACGGACAGGTCGATGTCGGCGCGCTCGCGTGCGGGGTCCATAGGTCGAGTCAGAAAAACGCTCCCGGCGGGGCCGGGCGGGGCGGACGGAGCAGCAAACGCGGCAGAGGCACGGGGGGCGGGGCGGACTCGAAGCTACCGCCCCGCCCTCAAGGAGCGCTCGGGGCGGGCTAGTTCGTGATCGCGTCATAGGCGAAGATGAGCGTCGCGACGGTGCTGATGGCGGCGAACGCCGTCTGGATCACCTGGAGCGTCCGGTTCCGGCGATCCGATTCGAGGGCGAGCTCGAGCTGGCGGAGCTCGGGCGTGTCGGCCCGCGGGGCGCGCTCGACGAACACGCGGTCGCCGGGGCCGACCGGCGTCGCCGGCCCCTCGACGTAGCGGCCTGTGCCGGCCTCGATGACGAACGTGGTCTCGGCCCCCGACGCCGCCCCGCCCGCCGCGGCCACGTAGGCCCCGGCCGTCTGGCCCGCCGCGAACGGGACGAGCCCGGGCCGGAGCACCTGCCCAAACACGTAGACCGTCCCCGCCCCCGACGGGACCACGAGCCGGTCGCCGGTGCGGACGACGACCGACTCGCCCTCGCCGCGGAGCGCGGCCGCGAGGTCGATCGAGACCTGGGCTGGCCGCGACGCCTCCTGCTGGAGGTAGGCCCGGCGGAGCACGTCGAACTCGCTCAGGCGCGTGGCGTCCGGGGCCAGCGACTGCGTCCCGGCCGCCTCGGGCTGCCGGTACAGGACGGCCGCGCGCGGGAGCGCCTCGGGGAGCACGCCCCCCGCCCGCCGGACCAACTCGCGGACCGTCGTCTCGCCGTCGCGGATCGGGTACACCCCGGGGTAGCGCACGAGCCCGAGCGCCTCGGCCGTGCCGGCGTCCTCGTCGCGCGCGAGCACGTAGAGCTGGTCGCCCGGCTGGACCGCGACGGTGCCCAGCTCGCCGGGCGCCAGGAGCCGGTCGGCAATCGCGCCGTCGGCCGCCGCGCGTGTCAGGCGCACGCCCGTGACGGAGGCCTCGGGGCCGCCCGCGATGAGCACGAGGTCGCGGACGGTGTCGCCCGGCTTGAGGTCGTACGGGCCGGGCCGGGCGACGACGCCGCCCACGAGCGCACCCTCGCTCAGCGGGTCGAACGTGGGGAGGTAGACGACGTCGCCGTCGAGCAGGCGCGGGTTGCCGTCGAGGTCGCCGGTGGCGAGGTATCGGCGGTAGTCGACAGTGAGGTCCGCCCCGCCCTCGCGCCGCACGACGACGGCGCGGGCGGCCGGCTGGAGGCCGCCGACCTCGGCGAGCCCGCCCGCCGCCGCGAGCGCGTCCTCCAGCCGCGGGACCGGCCCGACGAGCCGCCGGCCCGGCGCCGCGACGGCGCCGGAGACGTGGACGAAGTACCGCCGCGGCGCGGTCAGCACGAGGTCCGTCGGGACGTTCCGGTACTGGCGGTCGAGCGCGGCGCGGACTGCCCGCTGGACGTCGGCGAGCGTCCGGCCGCTGGCTTGGAACGTGCCGGCCTCGGGGATCACGAGCAGGCCGTCGGCCGACACCTGCGCTTCGAGGACGCGCGGGCTCTGGCCGCCCAGGGTCGCCGCGAGCACGTCGCCCGGGCCGAGCGTGTACGTCGACGGGTCGACCGTCCCCTCGATCGAGATCGCCGGCCCCACGCGGCGGTCGGTCCGAACGGGGCCGAGGGTCGGCGCCTGCGCGCTGGCGACGGCGGACAGGCAGACGAGCGCGACCAGGGACAGGCCGCGGGGGAGACGGTACATTCGGCGGCGCGGCAGGCGATCGGGGGCGACGGCCGAAAGTACGGCGGGGCGGGGGGGCGTCCGAGGCGTTTCCCCGTCCCCCGGCCCCTTTGCACGCTCTTCCCGCCGTGACCGCCCTCGCCCGCCCCGCCCCGGCCAAGCTCAACCTCGGCCTCCACGTCCTCCGGCGCCGCGCGGACGGGTTCCACGACCTCGAAACGGTCTTTCTGCCCATCGGCTGGGCCGACACGCTCGCGGCGGCGCCGGCCTCGGACCTGGCGCTGACCACGACCGACCCGGCGCTCCCGACCGACGGCCGCAACCTGGTCGTGCGCGCGGCGCGGGCACTGGCCGCGTGGGGCGGGGTGGAGGCCGGCGCCCGACTCCACCTGGACAAGCGCGTGCCCTACGGTGCCGGGCTAGGCGGCGGCTCGTCGGACGCCGCCGCCGCGCTCCGCCTGCTCGCCGAGCTGTGGGAGTTGGCCGTCCCCGACGACGTGCTGGTCGACCTCGCGCTGGGCCTGGGCTCCGACGTCCCGTTCTTCCTCGACGGCCGCCCCGCCCTCGCGACTGGGCAGGGCGAGCGGCTCGCGCCGCTCCTGGGCGCCGCCGGCGCCCCGTACCGCTGCCCGTTTTGGATTGTCGTCGCCGTCCCCGACGTGCACGTGGGCACGGCCGAGGCCTACGGGCTCGTGACGCCGAGGGACCGCGACCGCCCCGCCCTCGCCGACGTCGTGCGCTCGAACGATCTCGCGCGCTGGCGGGCCGAGCTCGCCAACGACTTCCAGGCGCCGGTCGAGGCGGCCCACCCCGCCATCGCCGCCGCGCGCCGCGCGCTCGTCGCGGGCGGGGCGGGGTACGCGTCGCTCTCGGGATCGGGGAGCGCCGTGTTCGGGGCGTTCGAGTCCGAGGCGGCGGCGCGAGCGGCGGCGCGCTCGGCGACGGGCTGCCGCGTGTGGGTGGAGGCGCGGGGCGGAGAGCAGGTAGAGCAGGTAGAGCAGGTAGAGCAGGTAGAGCAGGTAGAGCAGGTAGAGCAGGTAGAGCAGGTAGAGCAGGGGGCGGGGCGGCGGCCGAAAAGTTCCGCGGCGCTCCCGCCCCGCCCTGTTGCGTGAGCGGGGTGGGGCGGGCACCTTGCTCTCTCCGCTCTCTCCGCTCTCTCCGCTCTCTCCGCTCTCTCCGCTCTCTCCGCTCTCTCCGCTCTCTCCGCTCTCTCCGCTCTCTCCGCTCTCTCCGCTCTCTCCGCTCTCTCCGCTCTCTCCGCTCTCTCCGCTCTACGCCGCCTCGTCCACCTCGCGCTCGATCTCCAGGGCCGCGGCCACGAGGTCGTCTTTGATCGTGCCCAGCGCCTCGTGCTGGTCGACGTAGCGCTCGACGGCGTCCTTCAGCGACGTGTCGCGGCGGACGACCGTGCGCTGGCGGCGCTCGGCGGGGTCCACGTCGCGCTCGATGGCGGCCACGACGTCGGCGTCGGCGAGCGCCGCGCGGAGGGCGCCGGCGTCGACCGCCCCCGCCTGGTCCTCGTCGACCTGGTAGCGGACGCGGACGACGGCGCCGGCGATGTCGTGGCGGCCGACCTGGGCCAGCAGCGCGGCCGTCGGGTCGTCGGCGCCGCGGACGTCGGCGTCGACCGAGACGAACCGGCGGGCCGGCGTGGGCACGAACTCGTACGCCGTCCGCTGGCCCGCCACCCCGCCCGCGTCGATGTCGACGAGCACGAACCCTTTTTCGTCGTCGGCCTCCTTGAACGAGACGCGCTCGATGGACGACGAGTAGACGACGGGCGGCCCCTCGCCCCGCTCGAACGCCTCGCGGTTCCGGTCCTGAAAGCGGTGGATGTGCCCGAGCGCGACGTAGTCCACGTTCGGCCGCGCCAGCTGGGCCGCCGTCAGGATGGGCTCGTGGGCGATCAGGCTGGCCCGCTCGCTCCCCGACGGGTCGGCGCCCTTGACCGTCAGGTGGGCGCAGACGACGAGCGGGACGGCCGGGTCGGCCTCGGCCGCGCACGTCGCCACAAAGTCGGCGTAGAGCCCCTCGACGAGGTCGCGGATCTCGAGCGGCGTCTTGCCGCGGTGCTCGTCGCGCGAGAGGATCTTCGAGCGGATGGGCCACGGGAGCGCGACGAGCTGGAGCGGGCCGGCCTTCGTCTGCACCGCCCCGCCCGGGTGCCCCTCGGCCCGGAACGTGGGCACGGCGAACACCTCGACGTCGCCCCCGAGCACGCCGAAGATGTCGACCGACGACGCCTTCCCGAAGCTGACCGGGTGGTCGTGGTTGCCGACCACCATGACGACCGGGATGCCAGCGTCGACGACCGGACGGAGCGCCTCGGCAAACTGCTTCTGCTGCGTCGGCGTGGGGTCGGCCGTGCGGTAGGCGTCGCCCGCGAACAGGAACAGGTCGACCTCCTCGGCCACGGCCCGCTCGACCATGAAGTCGAACGAGCGCCGGAAGTCGAGGAGCCGCGTGCTCAGGCCCGTCGCCGGGTCCAGCCGCCCGTGCGTCTCGTACCCCAGGTGGATGTCGGCGCAGTGGAGGATTTTCATGGGGAGGGATGGAGGGATACGAGATGGGAGAGGGATGGGCGGGCGGGGTGGGTCCCGCCGCCCCGCCCCTGCGGGCCGAGGCGGACGCCTGGTTGCCCATCCCTCCATCCCCTATCCCTCTCCCATCCCTCCCGCTACCACCCGATCCGGCCGCCGGTCTCGGGGCGCTCGGCGGGGGCGGGGCGGTCCTGCATCCGGTCGAGGATCTCGCGGGCCGGCGAGGGCGCCGTCTGGTTCCGGGAGCCCCCGCCCGACGACGAGCGGCTCCGCGAGCGGCTCCGCGACGAGCCGCCGGGGAGGTAGCCCGACGTCCCGATCCGGCCGCGGCGCGTCGGCGGCTGGTAGTCGGCCGGCTCCTCGAACTCGATGTCGGGGTCCAGGCGGACCGTCGAGTCTCCCTCGGTCTGGAGCCGTTCGAGGAACGCGCCCACGTTGAGGAGCCCGGTCCGCCCGCCCTGGCCGATGGCCGTGTTGGGGTAGGTGATCCGGCGGTCGTCGAACCCGGTCCAACTCCCGACGACGAGCTGCGGCGTCATGGCGATAAACCAGCCGTCGGCGTTCTCCTGCGTGGTCCCGGTCTTGCCGGCTAGGTCGAGCCCGCGGATGTCGGGGAACCGCGACGTCAGGCCGCGCGCCGTCCCGCCGGTCACGACCGCGCGCATGGCGTCGTAGACGGTGTAGGCCGTCGACGGGTTGAGGACCTCGCGGGCGACCGGCGTAAAGTCCTCGATCACGTTCCCGTAGCGGTCCTCGATCCGGTCGACGGCGAGCACGATGTGGGGCGGGACCGCCGTGTCGGCCGGGCGGTCCTCCTCGACCGTCGGGCCGTGGTAGACGCCGTAGTTGGCGATCGTGGCGTAGGCCGTGACCATCTCCAGCAGGCTCACGTCGGCGGTCCCGAGCGCGATCGAGCGGGCGTAGCAGTCGTTGGCCCGGGCCTCGAACGGCTCGCACTCCCGTTCCCACCGCTCGCGGGGGACGGACACGAACGTCTGGCCGGCCTCGCAGGACACGTCGAACTGGCGGAGCGTCCGGTTGTGCGTGCAGTCGATGAGCGGGGGCGGGAGCTCGAGCGGCGTGCGGATCCCCATCTGGTACGCCGTCCGCGCGAGCTCAGCCTGCCCGAAGTGCTGCGTGACCCGGGCGGCCACGACGTTCCGCGACTGCTGGAGCCCCTCGGCGAGCGTGGTCCACCCGCGGTAGCTGCCGCCCGAGTTCTGGGGCTGCCAGTCGCCCCAGGCGAACCGGCCGTCGAGGACCGGCGACTGCGGCGAGTACCCGTTGTCGAAGGCCGTCGTGTAGGCGAAGAGCTTGAACGTGGAGCCGGGCTGGCGCCGGGCTTGGCCGCCGTGGTCGAACTTGTTGGCGATAAAGTCGCGGCCGCCCACCCACGCCTTGACGCGGCCGCTCGTCGGGTCCATCGCGATGAGGCCGGCCTCGAGCTGGGTCCGCGCCGTCTTCAGCGAGTCCATGAACTCGCCGTCGCGGCGGAGCTCGGCGACGGCGTCGTCGGGGTCGAGCCCCTCGGCCCGGAGCCGCGCGAAGTGGTCGGTCCCGCGGACGTACTCGTCGACGATCTGGCGGTTGCGGCCCCACCAGCGCCCGAACGGGTCCGAGGCCGAGCCCCAGCCCCGCCCGACGACCTCCTGGAGCCCGTCCATCTGCTCCTGGACCGCCGCCGTCGCCAGCGCCTGCATCTCCGAGTCGATGGTCGTGCGGATGACGAGCCCGTCGCGGTACGGGTCGCGCCCGTTCTCGACGGCCCACTCGCGGAACCACAGGCGGAGGACCTCGGCAAAGTGCGGGGCCACGTTGTCCTCGTGGCTGTACGGGTTGAACGTGGCGGCCACGTCGACCGGGTCAGCGCGTGCGTCGCCGTAGGCGGCCTGGTCGAGGACGTCCTGGTTCCGCATGTTGAGCAGGACCACGTTCCGCCGCCGCGTGCTGTTCTCGGGGTTGCGGACGGGGTCGTAGAACGAGTTGGCGGCCAGCATCCCGACCAGCGTGGCCGACTCGGCGGGCGAGAGGGCGGCGGCCGGCTTCGAGAAGAACGTCTCGGCGGCCGCCTCGATGCCGTAGGCGTTGTACAGGAACGGGACCGTGTTGAGGTAGGCCTCGAGGATCTCGTCCTTGGTGTAGGTCCGCTCGATGCGGACGGCCGTCAGGATCTCCTTCGCCTTGCGGACGACCGAGCGGTCGCCGATCGTGAACTCGACCTGGTCGCGGTAGAGGTTCCGCGCCAGCTGCATGGTGATCGTCGAGGCGCCGCGGAGCCCGTTGCCGCGGAGCGCGTCGACGACGACGGCGCCGAACCCGTAGAGGTCCATGCCCCAGTGGTCGTAGAACCGGCGGTCCTCCGTCGCGATGAGGGCGGCCGGGACGTAGGGGCTCATCTGGTCGAGCGAGACCCACGTCCGGTTCTCGCCGTCGTAGTACCTGGCCAGCTCCTGGCCGTCGGCTGTGAGGACCTGTGTGGCGAGCAGGTTCTGAGGGTTCTCGATCTGCTCGAGCGACGGGAGGTCCTGCGAGAGCCACGCGACGACGGCGACGGCGCCCAGCGCGCCGAGCACGACGAGCCCGCACACGACGGCCAGCGCCCGCGTCGTCCGGCGGCGGCGGTCGGCGGCCGGGCCGGTGGGGCGGGGTGGGGCGGCCGGGCCGGGAGGCGGCGCCGTCGCGGCGCCGTCGCCCGAGGCCCCGCCGCGGCGGGCGCGCGGGGCGTCGGGGGAGCCGAAAAAGGTGCCGAGGTCGGCGTCCTCGCCCGTCAGCGGAGCGCTCCGCCAGGCGTCGTCGTCCGCGGCCGCCCCGCCCTCCGGGCGTCGGGCGTCCTGGCCGGCGCGGCGCGCGGCGGGCGAGGAGAAAAACTCCTGGAGGTCGTCGTCGGTGTACGTCGGGTCGTCCATGTCGGGCCGGGGCCGTTAGAGGGCGCGCGCCGCGTCGAGCGGGGCGGGGCGGGCGAGGGGGACGGCGGCGCCGTCGGCCCAGCGGGAGAGGGCGGGGCCGTCGGCGTCGAGCGTGGCGAACGTCCGGGCGCCGAACCAGTAGCCCGGGTTGAGGTAGACGCCGCCCCGCCCGCCGGCGTCCGGGCGGGGCGGGGCGGCTTCGAGGGCGGCCGTGTGCGAGTGGCCAAAGGCGACGACGTCGGCGCCCGTCGTCTGGAGCCGGTCGTGGGCGGCGGCCGAGAGGCGGCGGGCGACGGCGGGGTCCGGCGTGCCGTCGGTCCCGAACCGCTGGGCGACCCAGCGCGCGAGGCCGTAGCCGGCGTCGCCGGGCAGGCCCATGCGGTAGAAACGCGCCATACGGGGGGAGCGGAGGAGCGGCTGGAGGCGGTGCGTGAGCTGGCTAGAAGGGCCGCGGGGGGCGCCGTGGCCGTCTCCATGCGCAATATACAGGGACCGCCCCGCCCTCCGCGTCTCCCAGGCGTCGACGACGCGGGCGCCCACCTCGCCCTCGAAAAAGTCGACGTGCCACGGGTCCCGGTTGCCGACCACGTAGACGACCTCGGCCCCGCGGTCGGCCCACTCGGCGAGGAGCCCGACGAGGCGGGCGGCGCCCTTGGGGACGAGGTGCCGGTACTCGATAAACTGGTCGTAGACGTCGCCCAGGAGCACGAGCGCCGCCCCGCCCGCGGCCCCGGCGTCGGGGACGAGCGCGCCCTCGTGCGCCCGGAGCAGGGCGACCGCGTCGCGCTCGGCGGCGCGCGTCTGGTCGCGCGTGCCGCGGCCGAGGTGGAGGTCGGAGAGGAGGAGGAGCAAGCGTCTGGGGGGCGAGCCGGCCAAACGGGGGGCGGGGCGGGGTGGTCTGCGCTCCCGCCATTCTTCGACGCGGCGCGGCGCCACGGGGGCACTGCGGCGTGTCCCGGGCGGAGCGGTCGGCCGGGGTGGCACCCGCCGGGGCGGCCGTGCAACTTCGGCCCCGGCGACCCGTTCTGCCGCCCCGCCCCGCGCGCCGACCCCGGGCGGGGCGGTCGAGACGCCCCCGCGACCCGGGGCAGGACCCGCGCGCGTCCGTCCCCGATGCCGCCCCGCCCGCCCCTCCGGTCTGGGTCCGCCCCGCCCCCGACTCCTCCCTGTGCAGAACGCCTACCGCTCCCCCTCGTCGTTCGGCCTGTTCCCGCCGGTCGTCAAGAACCTGCTCATCATCAATGGGCTGGTGTTCCTGGCCCAGATGGTGTTGGACGCCCGGTCGGCAACCATCTACGACACGTTCGACCGGCTGTTCATGCTGTGGCCGCTGGGCGGGCCGGAGGCCGTCCAGTTCCGCGACGGCGTGGTCCAGTTCGGGACGTTCCAGCCGTGGCAGCTCGTGACGAGCGCGTTTATGCACGGGGGCTTCGGCCACATCTTCTTCAACCTGTTCGGGCTGTGGATGTTTGGGGCCGTGGTCGAGCGGACGCTGGGGTCGACGCGGTTTTTCTGGTTCTACCTCGTGTGCGTGCTCGGGGCCAGCGTGCTCCAGCTTGTCGTCGCGTCGTGGCCGTTCTGGGCGGGCGTCGGGGGCATCCCTGTCCCCACGCTCGGGGCGTCGGGCGGGGTGCTGGGCGTGCTCGCGGCGTTCGGCGTGTTGTACCCTGAGGAGAAGATCTTCCTGTTGTTCCTGCCCGTTCCGATTCCGGCCAAGTGGTTCGTGCTCGGGTACGCCGCGTTCAGCCTGTTCGCCGGGTCCGCGGGCGTGCAGGCGGGCGTGGCCCACTTTGCGCACCTCGGCGGGATGCTCACTGGGGCGCTCCTCATCCTTTACTGGCGCGGGCGGCTCCCGGTAAAGCCGTCGCGGCGCCTCGCCTGAGGGACGGGGCGGCCTCCGTTCGAGGTACCATCTTTCCGCCTCCGTCGTAACTCCGTGGGCGCGCACCCGGCGCCCCTCACCCGCACCTGCTCCAGGGCATGGCCGACCCGTCCTCCCCGCTCTTCCGGTTCCAGCTCTGGCGCGCCGGCCTGCCGCCGGCGCTCCGGCTGCTGCTGACGGTCAACATCGCGACCTACGTGCTGTTCGTCGTGCTGAGCATCTTCGGCGCGGGCGGGCTGCTGGCCGTGCTCGCGCTCCCGGCCACGCCAGAGGGCCTCCTGCGGACGCCGTGGACGCCGCTCACGTTCGCGTTCGCGAACCTGTACCCGGGCTTCCTGGGGCTGATCTCGTTCGTGTTCGGGTTCCTCTGGCTCAGCTGGATGGGGCGGGACTACGAGGAGAGCTACGGGCCGCACCGGCTGTTCGGGACGTACGTGCTGGGCGCCTTGGGCGGGGCGGCGGTGGCCGTCGCCGTGGGCGCGGCCTCGGGGGGCGGGGCGGTCGTGTCGCCGTTCGGCGTCTACTACGGGCTCTGGATCCCGGTCACAGCCGTGCTCTGCGCCTACGCCACGTTCCACCCGGACCGCGGGATCGGGCTGTTCTTGCTCGGCGTGGTCCCGATGAAGTGGGTGGCCGTCGGGTTCGTGGTCCTCAGCCTCGCGTTCTCGCCGGAGCGGATGGCCATCCTCGGCGCCGCGCTGACGGGCGTGCTCATCGCGCGCATGGCGGGGCGGGACGTCGACCTGACGGCGTGGGCGCGCCCGCTCTTCGACCGCCGCCGGCGCCCAAAGGCGGCGAAGGCCCCCAAGCGGAGCCCGTTCGCGCGGCCGACGCCCGTCCCCTCGGGCGGCCGGCGCTCGAGCTCGGGCGGGCGGGCGCCGGCCCCGAGCGTGGACCAGATCCTCGACAAGATCCTCGACGAGGGCTACGACAGCCTGACCGACGAGGAGCGCACGATCCTGGACCGGGCCAGCCGTGGCTGAGGTCGCCGCCCCGCCCCGCCGGCGGGGTCCGCTGGCCCGAACTGCGTGGGCGCTCTTCGCGGTCGTCGACGCGCCCGTGGCGCTCGCCGTGGCCGTCGGGTTGGGCGCCGCGGTGCTCCCGCCCCGCCCGTTCTGGTGGGCGCAGCTGGCGGCCGTCGTACTCCCGTATGCCACGCTCGCGCTCGTCGCGCTGACGGTCGTGCCGCTGGCGGCGCGGCGGTGGGGGTGGGCGCTCGTCCACCTCGTCCTGATCGGGTCGGTCGCGGCGCGGGCGCTCCCGAGCGGCCGGTTCGCCGGCCCAGAGCCCAGCCCGGACGACCTCGTGGTGACCTCGTTCAACGTGCCGCAGACCGGCCCGAGCGCCGACGTCCTGGGCGACTCGATGGCCGCCTTCGTCGGCCGCATTCGGCCCGACGTGCTCGCGCTCCAGGACTCGTGGGTGTTCCCCGAGCGGTTCGCCGGCGACGCGGCGGTCCTCCCCGCCCAGGTCTCGGCGCTCCTCGACCGGCTCCCCTACGACCTCGCCGTGCCCGGCTCGCTCGTGCAGTACCCCGGGCGGAAGCGCGTGGGCACGAGCGTCCCGCTGTTCGTCCGGCGCGGGGGCGGGGTGGAGGTCCTCGATCAGGAGCCTGTCCACGTGGGGCCGCCCGGCGACGCGGCCGTCTCGGTGGCCCTCCGCACGCGGCTCCGGTGGCAGGGCCGCGAGGCCGTGCTCTACAACGTCCACCTGCGGTCGTTCGGCGAGGACAAGCCGTGGGAGGACGACGCGGTGCGGTGGGACGCCCCGCGGTCCTGGGTCCCGTACCTCCGCCAGTACCGGGCGGTCTACGCCGGCCGCCGCGCCGACGTGACCGACCTCGCCGAGCGAATCGAGGCCGAGACGCTCCCGGTCGTGGTCGTGGGCGACTTTAACTCGACGGCCGACAACTGGAGCTACTGGCGCCTCCGCCGCGCCGGGCTCGGGGGCGGCGTCGTGGGGCCGTCGCGGCTCGACGCCTTCCGGGAGGGCGGCGGCCTAGTGTGGGGCCGGACCTACCGGGCCGACCGCCCGCTCGTCCGCATCGACTTCGTGCTCGCGGACCCGGCGTTCGTGGTGACACAGGCCGAGACGTTCCCGGTCGGGTTCTCGGACCACCGGCCGGTCCGCGTCCGGCTCCGCTGGCGCGAGTAGGGGGAGGGGCGGCCGGTTCCCGCGCCGTGACCGACCCCGCCGCCCCGCCCCCGCCTTCTACGGGCGGGGCGACTAACGCTCGGCTGCCCGATGAAACCGGCTTCACAGAGCAACAGACCGGATCTTCACGGGTAGCAAGTGGCTCAGAGCGCTGCGCTCCTTCGACGCCTCATGCCCTCGACCCAGACCCCGATCTCCACAGCGCGAACGCGCGGCCGTGCGGTTTGTGGGCGCCGTCGGTGGCTGGGCCTGCTGACCGTCTCAGAACGGTAGGGGCGCGCCCGCCCCGCCCTGTCGCACGCCGCCGGAGTCCCGGCGGCCTCCCCCGAGTCCTCTGCCGTCGCACTCCGGTGCGGTGGCCGCTCCCCCCGTCATGCAGACCCTCCTCCGTCCGTTCCAGACCTTCTTCAAGACCGAGGCCGCCGGCGGCGTCCTGCTCCTCGTGGCGGCGGCGGCGGCGCTGGTCTGGGCCAACAGTCCGTTCGCCGGGGTCTACGCCGACCTGTGGGGCACCTACGTGACTGTGGGCGCCGGGGCGTTCGAGATCTCGAAGCCGCTGCTGCTCTGGATCAACGACGGCCTGATGGCCATCTTCTTCTTCGTCGTCGGCCTCGAAATCAAGCGGGAGGTCCTGGCCGGCGAGCTGTCGGAGCCTAGGAAGGCGGCCCTCGCGATCGCCGCGGCGCTCGGCGGCATGGTCGTCCCGGCCGTCCTCTACACGGTCGCCAACCTGGGCACGGACCGGCTCGACGGGTGGGGCATCCCGATGGCGACCGACATCGCGTTCGCGCTCGGCGTGCTGGCCCTGCTCGGGAGCCGAGCCCCGCTCGCGCTCAAGGTGTTCCTGACGGCCGTCGCCATCGTCGACGACCTCGGCGCAGTCATCGTGATCGCCGTGTTCTACACGGCCCAGATCAACGTCTCGGCGCTGCTGTGGTCGCTGGCGCTCGTCGGCCTGCTGGCGGTCGTGAACCGGCTCGGCGTCCAGCGGACGGCGGTCTACGCGATCGTCGGCGTGGCGGCGTGGGTGTTCATGCTGAAGTCCGGCGTCCACGCGACGATCGCGGGCGTCCTCGTGGCCCTGACCATCCCGGCCAACCGCAAGATCCACGAGGTCGAGTTCGCCGACCGCGTGACCGGCCTGCTGGCCCGGTTCCGCGAGGGGATCGCGGGCTCACCGACGGACCCGACGCCCGAGCAGGCGGCGGCGGTCCATAGCATCGAGGTGGCGTGTCAGAAGGTCGAGACGCCGCTGGCGCGGCTGGAGCACGGGCTCCACGGGTTCGTGGCGTTCTTCATCATGCCCGTCTTCGCGCTCGCCAACGCCGGCGTGGCCCTCGGCGCCGACGCCGCTGCCCTCGTCACCGACACCGTGGCGCTGGGCGTCATGCTCGGGCTCGTGGTCGGCAAGCCGATCGGCGTCATGGGCATGGCGTTCGTGGCCGTCAAGACCGGGCTGGCGGCGCTGCCGACGGGCGTGACGTGGCGCCACGTGCTGGGGGTCAGCTTCCTGACCGGCATCGGGTTCACGATGTCCATCTTCATCGCCAACCTAGCCTTCGGGCCGGGTCCGCTCCTGGACAGCGCGAAGACGGGCATCCTGGCGGCCTCGGTGATCTCGGGCGCCCTCGGCGCCGTGGTCCTCTCGCGGGCCGCCGCCGCTCCGCCGACGGTCGAGGAGGAGCGCCCGCTGGAGGCGGTGGGCGCCTAGCCCGCCCCCGGAGCGCCCGCCGCCCCGCCCGTGCCTGGGGGCGGGGCGGTCTTTCTCGTTGCGCGGGCGGGGCGGCGGGGTCCGGCGTTCGGCGCGGGCGGGTCCACAGGACCACCGGCTGGCGCGAGCTTCCTCTGGAGAGACCGCGGGCCAGGGCCGACACCACGGCCGCCCCGCCCTCAGCGCCGAGCCCCGCCGCGGCGGCCCGAGACCGCCCGAGCGAATGCCCACCTGCGCCTTCCTGACGACGGACCACACCAGCCACTTCGCGGTCTACGACCGCGACGCCGTCGCCCCGCTCGCGGCCCGCGGGTGGACGGTCGACGAGGTGCCGTGGCGCCGCCCCACCGACTGGAGCCTCTACGGGGTGGTTGTGGTGCGGTCGCGGTGGGACTACCAGGACGCGCCGGCCGAGTTTTTCGAGGTGCTCGCCGACATCGGCCGCCAGACGCGGCTGGAGAACCCGCTGCCGGTGATGCGCTGGAACGTCGAGAAAACCTACCTCCGCGACCTGGAGGCCGCCGGCGTCCCCGCCGTCCCGACGGTCTGGCTCGACGGGCTCACCGGGGACGCGCTGGCCGACGCCGTCCGCCGGTGGGGCGAGGTCGTCGTCGAGCCCCAGGTGAGCGCCAACGCCGACGGCACGTTCCGGCTGGCGGCCGAGCCCCGCGCCTGGGCGGAGGCGCTGTCCGCGCTGGCCGACCGGCCGTGCATGGTCCAGCCGTTCGTGCGCTCGGTGGTGGAGGAGGGGGAGACGTCCGCGTTCGTGTTCGGCGGCGACGTCAGCCACGCGGTCCTGAAGACGCCGGCCGCGGGCGACTTCCGAGTTCAGGAGGAGCACGGGGGCCGCATCCGGGCCGTCTCGCCGGGCGACGACCTGCTCGCGCTCACCCGCGCCGCGCTCGCCGCCGTGCCCTGGCTCGAGCCGCTGCTCTACGCCCGCGTCGACGCGGGCCGCCTGGCCGACGGGGCGCTGGCGGTGATCGAGCTGGAGCTGATCGAGCCGTCGCTCTACTTCCCGCACGCCCCCGGCTCGGCCGAGCGGTTCGCCGCCGCGCTCGACCGCCTAGCAGGCTAGGCCCCGCCACCCCGCCGTAAACGGCAGGAACGCCGTGAGGACGTACACGGCCACGCTGACGAGCGCGAACGTGGCGACGAGGATGCCGCCGGCGCTGGACAGGATCTGCCGCAGCCGCGGGCGGATCTCCTTGAGGTAGAGCTCGCTGCCGGCCACGAACGCGATCACCGCTAGCGACAGCTCGTCGACGAACCGGAGGCTCTCGGCCGCCGCCGACGGCAGGAACTCGAGCCCGAACGACCCAACGAGCGCGCCGGCGAAGAGGTACCCCGTGATCGTCGGGAGTCGGATCCGCTTGAACCCCTCTCCGATGAGGTAGGACGCGAGGCAGACGACGGCGAAGGCGAGGGCGTACTCGAACGTCTGCATTCGCAGGAGGGGGGCTATGCGCGCGTTCCGCGGGCGGCCGGACCCGTCACCAGCCGGCGGCGGAGGGCGTCCCCGCACCGGGAAACTATGCGCCCGCTCCCGGCAGGCGCTCTCGGACCCCGCCCCGCGCCCGCCGGCCGGGCGGGCGCGGCGGGTCCCAGACGGGCCGCCCCGCCCGTACCTTTTCGGCGCGTCCCCCGCTCCCCCCGTGACCCTCACCCAAAGCCTGCTCTCGATGGCCGGCGGCGTCGTGCTGCTGCTGGCCGGCGCCGAGGGCCTCGTGCGCGGGGCGTCGGCGCTCGCGCTCCGGCTCGGGATCACCCCGCTCGTGGTCGGGCTGACGGTCGTCGCGGTGGGCACGTCGAGCCCCGAGCTCGTGGTCAGCGTGCAGGCCGCGCTGGCGGGGCGGGGCGGGGTGGCGATCGGGAACGTGGTCGGGTCGAACGTGGCCAACCTCGGCCTCATCGTCGGGCTCTCGGCCGCGCTCAGCCCCATGCGCGTCGACCGCGGGCTGACGCGGCAGGACATGCCGGTCATGCTGGGGGGGATGGTCGTGCTCTCGGCCTTCCTCCTCGACGGGACGCTGGAGCAGTGGGAGGGCGGGCTGCTCCTGGTCGGGGCCGTCGTTTACACGGTCCTGAAGATTGCCGCCTCGCGCCGCTCGGTCCGCGCCGAGCGCGAGGCGCTCCCGCCCGAGATCGAGTCCGCGCTCGCCGACACGCAGGCCGGCTTTAAGCGGCACGTCCTGTTCGTCGTCGGCGGCATCGCCCTGCTCGTGTGGGGCTCGGACCTGCTCCTCGACGGGGCCGTCGAGCTCGCCACGACGCTGGGCGTGAGCGAGGCCGTGGTCGGGCTCACGATCGTGGCGCTGGGGACGAGCCTGCCGGAGCTGGCGACGACGGTCGTGGCCGCGCTCCGCGGCGAGGGCGAGATCGCGCTCGGCAACGCCGTCGGGTCCAACATCTACAACGTGCTGAGCGTGCTCGGCCCGGCCGCGCTCGCCGCGCCCATGGCGGCGGTCGGCGTGGGCGTCGACGTGCTCGTGGTGATGCTCGGGTTCGGGCTGCTCACGCTGACGTTCCTGCTCACGGGCGGCAAGACGCAGCGGTGGGAGGGGGCCGTCCTGCTCCTGGCCTACGTGGGCTACCTGTGGTGGGTCGCGACGGGGTGAGGACTGGGGACTGGGAGCGCGCGGGCGGGGTGGCGCCCGATTTGTTCCGCCCCGCCCAGGCACGGGCGGGGTGGTGAACGACGCGGGCGGGGCGGCCGGACAAAGGCGCCGCGCCGCCGCATCCACCTCGGGGGGAGACGCGCCGTACCACAATGCGGACACCCCGCCCCGTCCGCGCCGTGGGTGGGGCACGCTGCCCGCAGCCCAAACCTGATATGTTCATGAGGAATGGGGCCGCCCCGCTCCCAACGGCGCTCTGGTGGGCGGGGCGGTGGAAATAGGCGCGGTTCTGGAGCGTTCTTCCGGTCCGCCCCTGTGGGCTCGCCCCCTGAGCCCGCCCTTCCCCCGGTTCGCATGCGTTTTCGTCTCCTCGCCCTCCTAGCCCTCGCCCTCGTGACCGGCCCGGCGTCGGCCCAGTCCGAGCGCCAGCTGTTCAACCAGGACCGGCTGGCCGAGCTCCTCTACGCCCACCGGAGCGACCTCGAAGACATCCCCGAGGTCACGTTCCGGTACTACACGCTCAGCGACTCGATCGGGAACTCGATCCTCGCTCGCCACGGCCTCTACGAGATGGTCGGCGACGGCGACGCCCGGGCGGGGCGGGAAAAGCTGGGCATGACCACGTTCCTCAACGGGGTCTTCCTCGAGACGCTCGACACCGGCGACACGATCGTCATCCCGGACCACTTCGACCTCGACCCCCGCGCCTACAGCCCGTTCCCGCGCGTCTACGAGGGCGCCCGCGACTTCGACAAGCTGTTCGTCATCGACAAGACGACGCAGGCGTGGGCCGGCTACGAGAACGGCCGGCTCGCCCGCTGGGGGCTCGTCTCGACCGGGGCCGAGGGGACGGAGACGCCGTCGGGCCGGTTCAACTTCAACTGGAAGGAGCTCCACCGCGTCTCGACGCTCTCGCCGCCGGGCGAGTCGTGGGACATGCGGTGGGTGTTCAACTTCCACGACCGCCGCGGCATCCACATCCACCAGTACTACGCGCTGCCCACGTCGGGCGCGGCCAGCCACGGGTGCGTCCGCCTCATGACGGCCGACGCCAAGTGGATCTACGACTGGGCCGACGGCTGGACGACGACGACCGGTGAGGCCGAGGACGCGATGGGCAGCCGCGGCGGCCGCGTGATCGAGCAGGGCACGACGGTCCTCGTCCTCGGTGAGGCCCCGAACGGGACGCCCGAGCGCTTCCGCGACGTCGACGGCCGCCCCGAGCTCGTCCGCGTCGAGCTCCCCGAGGACCCGTACAGCGTGCGCCCGGGGACCGACCAGCAGGTCCGGTTCGACCGGCTCCGCAAGCAGCAGGCGACGAGCACGCCGTAGCCGCCCCGCCCCGCCCGGCCCGCTCTCCGCCCCGCTCTCGCCCGAGGGCGGGGCGGTTTCTTTGCGGTGCGCGCGCACGGGGCGGGGCAGACGGCGCTAGCCTCCGGGACGCCCCGCCCCTAGGGCTCGCCCCCAGAACCGGCCGCCGTGCCCATGCCCGCCCCGCCCCTCGCCGCCGGTCCGCTCCCGTTCGTCGGCGAGCTGGCCGCCCTGTTCGCGGCCGGCGTCGTCGTGGCCTACCTGTGCTACCGGGTCCGGCTGGTCCCGATCGCGGGGTTCCTGCTGGCCGGCGTCGTGATCGGGCCGGAGGCGCTGGGGCTCGTCCGCGACGTGGAGCTCGTGGCGCAGCTGGCCGAGGTCGGCGTCATCATCCTCCTGTTCTCGATCGGCGTCGAATTCTCGCTGGCCCAGATGGCCCGGCTCGCGCGGCCCATCTTCCTCGGCGGCGGGCTCCAGGTGGCGCTCACGATCGGGGCGGTCACGGGCGGACTGCTGCTGCTGGACGTGGGCGTCGGGCCGGCCGTGTTCACGGGTTTTCTCGTCTCGCTCTCGTCGACGGCGATCGTGCTGAAGGTGCTCGGCGAGCGGGCCGAGACGGACACGCCGGTCGGCCGCGTGGTGCTGGCGATGATCCTGTTCCAGGACCTCGTCATCGTCGTGATGGTCCTCCTGATCCCGGCGCTCGCGGGCGAGGGCGGGTCGGCGCTCGACGTGGCGTGGGCCTTGGGGAAGGCGGCCCTCGTGATCGCGGCCGTCCTCGTCGGCGCGCGGCGCGTGGTGCCGGCGCTCCTGGAGCGCGTGGCCGAGACGCGGCGGACCGAGCTGTTCCTGCTAGCCGTCGCGGCGGTCTGCCTGGGGACGGCGTGGGCGGTGTCGCTGGCGGGCGTGAGCCTGGCGATCGGAGCGTTTTTGGCCGGGCTCTTGGTGAGCGAGAGCGACTACGCCGAGCACGCGCTGAGCGAGATCCTCCCGCTCCAGACCCTGTTCACGGCGGCCTTCTTCCTGTCGGTCGGGATGCTCCTGGACCCGGCGTTCCTGTGGGCGAACCTGGGGCTCGTGGCGGCCGTCGCGGCGGTCGTCCTGGTGGCGAAGGCGGCGGTCGCGGCGTTCAGCGCGCGGCTCCTGGGCTCGCCGCTAGGCGTGGCCCTCGCCGTCGGGCTCGCGCTGGCCCAGATCGGCGAGTTCTCGTTCGTGCTCGCGCTCGCCGGCGCGGATGTCGGGCTGCTCCCGGGCGGCGTCGCCTCGGGCGACCAGATCCTCATCGCCGTCACCGTCGTGCTCATGCTGGCCACGCCGGGGCTCGTCGCGCTCGGGCCGCGGCTGTCGGCCCTCGGCCGCCGCGTCGAGACGGCCGCCGGCGTGGGCGGGGCGGGCGGCCCGAACGGCGGGGGCGGGGCGGGCCACGGGCACGGTGTCGACCTCCAGGACCACACGGTCGTCGTGGGGTACGGGCTGGCGGGGCGGCGGCTGGCCCGCGTGCTGGGCGAGAGTGGCATCCCGTACGCCGTGAGCGACCTCAACCCGCGGAGCCTCCGCGAGGCCCACGCCGACGGCGCGGCGACCGTCTACGGCGACGCCTCGCGCGAGCCCATCCTCCGCGGGCTGGGCGTCGAGCGGGCCAAGCTCCTCGTCGTCGCCATCAACGACGGCGACGCCACGCGCCGGATCACGGCCGTCGCCCGTCACCTCAACCCGACGCTCCAGATCCTCGCGCGGACCCGGTTCGTGGCCGACGTCGAGCCGCTCACGCGGGCCGGCGCCGACGTGGTGGTCCCCGAGGAGATGGAGACGACGGTCCGCCTGTTCACGCACGTCCTGGGCGCCTACCTCGTGCCCCGCGACGAGATCGAGCGCCAAGCTGCCCTCGTGCGCCAGGACGACTACGGCGTGCTCCGCGGCTCCATCCAGGAGGCGCACCTCATGGTGCTCCAGGGGCTCGACGAGGAGGGCCTCCACACGCGCGCGGTCGCCGTCCGCGACGGCGCCCCGGCGGCGGGGCGGACGCTGGCCGAGCTCCGGCTGCGCCAGGACCACGGGCTGACCGTCATGGCCGTCCGCCGCGGCCGCGAGACGGTCGGGAGCCCGGCCGGCGAGTTCCGCGTCGAGCCCGGCGACCGCCTCGTCATGGTGGGCTCGGCGGACCAGTTTGCCCACTCGGCCGACCTGTTCCGCGCCCCGCCCCCCGACGGGCCGCCCCGCCCCGCCCCGCTCGCTGCCGAGGGCGGGGCGGGCGCCTAGAGCGCCCCTCGGGTGGGTACGGGGTACCAGGTACGAGGTACGGCCCGATCTGGTCTCGGCGCTCGCGTACCTCGTACCGAGTACCCTGCCTACCTGCACGTTGCTCTAGGCGCGCCGGCCGGGCGAGCGTAAGGGCGGGGCGGGGGCAGGGCGTCGGCGGAGGAGCCGGAGCCGCCACCCCGCCCGGCGCGGCTTCGCCCGGAGCCGCCCCGCCCCGTGTGACGCGCCGGCGTCACGGGGCGGCCCGCACCTTGTGCGACCTTCCACGCGCCATGACCCTCGACCGCACGCCCTTCGTCATCGTCGACACCGAGACCACCGGGTCCCGGGCGGGCGACGACCGGATCATCGAGGTCGGCGCGGCGCGGCTCGTGGGCGGGGAGGTGGTCGACACGTTCCAGGAGCTCGTCGACCCGGGGCGCCACGTGCCGGCGCGGATCACGCGGCTGACGGGCATCTCGACGGGCATGGTCTACGGGCAGCCGACGGCGACCGAGGTCATGCCCCGGTTCCTCGACTTCCTGGGCGACGCCGTGCTGGTCGCCCACAACCTCCCGTTCGACGCCCGCTTCCTCGACGTGGCGCTCGCCGAGGCCGGGCTGCCGCCGCTCCAGAACCCCAGCCTCGACACGCTCCGCCTTGCCCGGCGCCTCCTGTCGTCGCTGCCGTCGAAGGGGCTCTCGAAGCTCACGCAGCACTTCGGGATCGACGTCCAGGGCCGGCACCGCGCGCTGGGCGACGCCGTCGCCACGGCCGAGCTGCTGGTCATCCTGATCGACCGGCTCAAGATCGAGTTCGGGGCCGAGACCGCCGAGGACGTGCTCGCCTTCCAGCGGCGGCGGTACAAGGACACGCGGCGCGAGCCGTCGCACCTCAAGGCGATCCGCGAAGAGACGCTCCCGCGGCTCCCCGACCGCCCCGGCGTCTACTTTATGCGCGACGGGCGGGGCCGGGTGGTCTACGTGGGCAAGGCGAAGTCGCTCCGCAACCGCGTGCGGAGCTACTTCACGAGCGTCGAGGCCCACGACCCCAAGACGCGCAAGCTCGTCCGCGACGTGCGCGACGTGACGTGGCGCGAGACGGGGACCGAACTGGCGGCGCTCCTCGAAGAGTCGAAGCTGATCAAGAACCACCTGCCCGTCTACAACCGGGCGCAGCGGAAGTACCGCGACTACCCGTTCCTCCGGCTCGACACGACGCACGCCTACCCGACCCTCTCATGGACCCCGCGCATCGCCCACGACGGGGCCGAGTACTACGGCCCGCTCGGGCGGCGCGGGCAGGCCGAGGAGGTCGTCGAGCTGATCTCGCGGCTGTTCCGGCTCCGCGAGTGCGACGACCCCGTGTTCGAGCTCGGCCGCGAGTGCCTGTACCACCAGATGGGCCGGTGCGGCGCGCCGTGCGCGGGCGGGGCGGGCGCCGACGAGTACGGCCTGGAGGTCGAGCGCGTGCGCGCGTTCCTGACGGGCCAGGACACCGAGGCCGTCGACATGGTCGAGGAGGCCATGCGCGAGGCGGCGGCGGCGCGCGAGTACGAGGCGGCGGGGTGGTACCGCGACCAGCTCCGCCGGCTGGAGCGGACGCTGGGCCGCCAGCGGACGGTCGCGAGCGCGGTCCACGAGCACGACGCGGTCCTCGTCGAGCCGCTCGCCCCGGGCTACGACGGCCTGCCGGCCCCCGCGCAGGCGGCGGGCGGCGTGCAGCTGTTCCTCATCCGCCACGGCCGCCTCGCCGGCCGCGTGGACCTGCCCCGCGACCCCGGCCCGGACGAGACGGCCGACCTCGCGGCGGCGCTCGCCGAGACGTTCGACCCCGGCCTCGCCCCGCCCGAGTCGCACCTCCGCCCCGACGTGGACGAGATGCGGATGCTGGCGAGCTGGATGCGGCTCCACGACGACGCCGCGCGCCACGTCCGCTGGGCGCCGGACGGCGACCCCGAGGCGTTCCTCGACGCCGTCCTCGCCGCCGCCCGCGCGGCGGCCCCGGCGACGGAGGAGGCGTAGGGCGGGGTGGGGGAGGAGGCGCCGCCCCGCCCGCGGTCCGGTCGCTCGGGCGGGGTGGCTCCGTGCCCCCACCCCGCTCGGCCGCGCGCCGGCCGCCCCGCCCGAGCGTCGGGGGCGGGGTGGGCACGCGTCTTGCTCTGGCCGCGTTGGACCGAGCCCGCCTGCTCCGCCCCGCCCATGCGCCTCGCCGTTTTTGCCGTCCCGCTCGTCGCCGTCGCCGCGTGCGCCCAGCCGGCCTCGCCCGCCGAGGGACACGGGCGGCGGGCCGACTCCGCGATCGTCCGCCCCGCCCCGCCCACAACGGACTCGCTGCGCGTGGCCGAGGAGGCCGTGCCGCTCGGGGACGACGTCGTGACGGTCCGCGTGTGGACGGCGCCGATCCCGGACCCGCTCGGGTCGCCGGGGTTCGAGACGTTCCCGCTCAACGCCCTCAACCTCCACGACGACGAGGGCACGTCGGTCGAGGCGGCGCTCGCCGTGCTCCGCGAGCGGGGCGGGCGCGTGGTCGAGCTCGTCCACTCGGGCGAGCGGAACGTGACATTCACGACCGGCGGCCGGACCTACACCGCCGACCCCAACCGGATGTTCACGGCGGCCGGCCGCGCCCGCACGCTCGCCGCTCTTTCCGAGGACGACCGGGCGGGGCGGGAGGCGCTGGAGGCGTTCGCCGACCGCGTGCTCGCGCTCTACGCGGCCGTCCCCCCGGCCGTCGTCGTCACGCTCCACGACAACACGGCGGACGGCTACTCGGCCGCGTCGTACGGGCGGGGCGGCGAGTACGAGGCCGACGCCGCGGCCGTCACCGTCCACGACGGGACGGACCCCGACGACTTCTTCTTCGTCACCGACCGCGACCTCTACGACCTCCTCGTGGACGCCGGGTTCAACGCCGTGCTCCAGGACAACGACGCGGCGACCGACGACGGCTCGCTCTCGGTCTGGGCCGCCCGCGAGGGCACGGCCTACGTCAACGTCGAGGCTCAGCGGGGCCACCTCGCCGAGCAGACGCGGATGATCGCGGCGCTCGTCGACGTGCTGAGCGACGGGCCGTAGCGGCGCCCCGTCCCCAGTCCCGCGGCTCCTCCAGGACCCGCCTCACCGCCCCGCCCGTACGACGGGCTGACTCCCGGACTCTCCCTCATGAAGCTTAAGCGTTCGTTCGCTGTCCTCGCCCTCCTCATCGTCGGCGGCCTCGTGGCCGCGTCCGTGCTCGTCACTGCGAACCCGAGCATCGTCGTCCCCGACCCCATCAAGCGCGACCTCGGGGCCATCATCGAGCGGGACACGCTCGTGGCTCTCACGGCCTACACCTCGACGAGCTACTTCCTGTACCGGGGCCAGCCGTTCGGATTCGAGTACGAGCTGCTCCGGGACTTTGCCGAAGAACAGGACGTCGTGTTCCGGATCGAGGTGGTCCCCCAGGACAGCCTCTTGTACTACCTCAACGCCGGGCGGGGCGACATCGCGGCGGGGCGGCTCATCCCGGTCGAGCAGGACACGTCGGCGTTCGGGTTCACGGCGGCCCTTTACGAGACGAGCGCCGTCGTGGTCCAGCAGGAGGCCCCGCTCGACTCGGCCGGCGTGGCGCAGGCCGCGGGCGAGGAGACGCCCCAGCAGATCGCCGAGGCGATGGACCCCGGCGACGCCTCGCTCCAGCCGCTCACGATCCGCGCCCGGCTCGTCCGCCGTCCGGCCGACCTCGCGGGCAGCGACGTGTACCTCCCCGAGGACCACCCCTATGCCGACCGGCTCGTCGAGCTCGAGGACCGAATCTCGGGCGACATCGAGGTCGTCGAGGTCGACACCACGACCGAGTCCCTGATCCGCCAGGTGGCGATCGGGAACATCGAGCTGACGGTGGCGCAGGAGAACGTGGCCGAGCTCGAGGAGGGGTACTACGACAACCTCCTGGTCACGCCCGAGATCGGCGCCCCGCACGACGTGGCGTGGGCCGTCCGCGACAACGCCCCGACGCTGGAGCGGGCGCTCAACGAGTGGATCCTCGCCAACCGCGACACCGGCCGCTGGAACTCGCTCTACCGGAAGTACTTCGTCGACCGCCGCGGTTACCGCGAGCGGATCGAGACCGGCTTCCTCACGGCCGAGACCGGCGTGCTGAGCGACTACGACGAGCTCCTCAAGCGGTACGCCCCGACGGTCGGGTGGGACTGGCGGCTGCTCGGGAGCCAGATGTACCAGGAGAGCCGGTTCAAGCCCCGCGCGCAGTCGTGGGCCGGCGCCATGGGGCTCCTCCAGATCATGCCCGGGACCGCCCGCGACCTCGGCCTGGCCGACCCGTACGACCCCGAGCAGAACGTGGAGGCCGCCGCCCGCTACCTCAAGTGGCTCGAAGACGAGTACTGGGTCGAGCGGGTGCCCGACCCCGAGGAGCGGCTCAAGTTCATCCTCGCCAGCTACAACGCTGGCCCGGGCCACATCTTCGACGCGCAGCGCCTGGCCGCGGCCGAGGGCGGCGACCCCGCTGTGTGGGAGGACGTGGCGTACTGGCTCCTCCAGAAGTCGAACCCCGCCGTGTACAACCGGCCCGAGGTCCGCAACGGCTATGCGCGCGGCCTGGAGCCGGTCCACTACGTCTCGATCATCCTGGAGCGCTATGCCCACTACCAGCAGTTCGTGGACGACGAGGACGCCGCCCCCTCGCGGGACCAGCCCGACGCGTAGATCGCCCCGCCCGCCCCGCCTGCCGAGGGCGGGGCGGGGCACGCGGTCGTGGCCTCCGCGTGCCGTCGGCACCGCGTAGTTTCCTCGCCCTCCGTCCCACCACATCACGACCACGGATGACCTGCACTGATACGCCTAGCAACGACGACCTCAAGGCGGCCCTCGCCGAGGTCCTCCGCGAAAACCAGGACTGGCTCCGGGAGCTCGTGCAGGAGGCGCTCGTCGACGCCGCCGACGCCGAGGCCCGGCGCGAGCAGGACGTCCGCTCGGTCCACGCCCGCGCCGACGCCCACCGCGCGTTCCCGACCGTCTACGGCCGCGCCTGATCGGACCGGTCTGCCCTCTTCCCGCAGCGGGAGCCCTGTAGCGGACTCCGGGGCGGGGTGGCCGAATCGGCAAGGGCCTGTCGGCGACAAGGCGGAGGGCCGTCAGGCCGCGCATGGGGCGAGCGTCGCCCGGTACCAGCTTTGAAGGTTGGTACCCCACCCGAACCACCCCGCCCCCGCAGAGGGCGCGCGGGCGGGGCGGGGCGCGATGCATGAATCAGCGGTTACGAGGCAGGCTTAGCGCTGCGTCAAGCTCCTATCGGCAGGTTCGTGCTCGGCCTCGTCCACCACCCCTAGCCCCTCCTGCGCCCCCGGATCGGCGTCCGGGGCAGGCTCTGCTTCGCGTGTCCAGGAGGGGGACGTCTCGTTCAGCCTGGGCCGCCCCGCCCGGCAGTAGCGGCTTCGCAGAGCACGTAGCGCGTCGGGGTGGGCGAAACGCCGCCGCCCCGCCCCCGTACAGGGACGCCCACACGCGAACACCATGGAAGAGCTCCTCGGCGTCGGCAGCCTCGTCGTGATCTTGGGCGTCGTCCTGCTGGCGATCGTCCTGCTGTACTTCATCCCGGTCCGGCTGTGGCTGACGGCCGTGTTCTCCGGCGTCAAGCTGAGCCTGTTCCGCGACCTCGTCGGGATGCGGCTGCGCAACGTGCCGCCGTCCCACATTGTGAACCCGCTCATCACGGCGCACAAGGCGGGCATCCCCGTCGAGCCGCCGCAGCTGGAGGCCCACTACCTCGCCGGCGGGCACGTGCAGAAGGTGGTCCAGGCGCTGATCTCGGCCGACAAGGCCAACATCCCGCTCACGTTCGAGCGCGCGACGGCCATCGACCTCGCCGGCCGCGACGTGTTCGAGGCCGTCCAGGTGTCGGTCAACCCCAAGGTCATCGAGACGCCGTCGATCGCGGCGATCGCCAAGGACGGCATCCAGGTGCGGGCGCTGGCCCGCGTGACCGTCCGCGCCAACATCGAGCGGCTCGTGGGCGGGGCGGGCGAGGAGACCATCATCGCGCGCGTCGGCGAGGGCATCGTGTCCACGATCGGCTCGTCGAACACGCACCTCGTGGTGCTCGAGAACCCCGACAACATCTCGAAGACCGTGCTCGCGAAGGGGCTCGACTCGGGGACCGCCTTCGAGATCCTCTCCATCGACATCGCCGACGTGGACGTGGGCGAGAACATCGGGGCCAAGCTCCAGACCGACCAGGCCGAGGCCGACCTCCGCGTCGCGCGCGCCAAGGCCGAGGAGCGCCGCGCGGCGGCCGTCGCCGCCGAGCAGGAAGAGCGGGCCAACCTCATCCGCGCCGAGGCCGAGATCCCGCAGGCGATGGCCGAGGCGTTCCGGGCCGGCAACCTCGGCATCATGGACTACTACAACCTCCGCAACATCGAGGCCGACACCCAGATGCGGACGACGATCGGCGGGGCGGAGGGCCGGGCGGGCCAGGACCTGTCGTAGATGGCTGAGCCCCCGACGGATTCCGGGCGGACCGCCGCCCTCGCCGCCCGGGTCGTCGCGTTCGCGGCGCCCGCCGCGCTCTCGACCACGCAGGACGTCGTCCGCCGCGCCCTCCCCGCCCTCACGGACCAGGCCGACCCCGGCCTAGTGGCCGAGGAGACGCTCACGCTCCTGGCGACCGTCACGGCGCGGGCCGCCGAGGTCGGGCTCCGCCAGAACCGCCCCGCCCTCGAAGCGGCCGGGCCGGCGCTCGCCGAGCTCCCGTTCCTCTACCACGACTTCCTCCTGGGCGCCGAGTACGTGGCGGGCGGGGCGGAGGGCGACGTCGAGCCGGACCAGAGCGTGTACGCGCGGCTCGAACGGAAAGCGGCGTTCTACGGCGCGCACCTCCCGCCGGGCCGGTTCCCGGGGCCGAGCGTGCTCGGGGAGAAGCTGCCGCTGTGGATGGGCCGCGTCTCGCCGCCCAAGCTCCCGACGACGCCCGACGCCCGCCTCGCGGACCTCGGCGTGGTCGAGATGGTGGCGGCCCACGCGCGGCTCGTCCTCGCGTTCGCGCAGCGGGCGGCGGGCGGGTAGCGGCGGGCGGGGCGGTCAGGCGGGCGGGGCGGTGCCGGCGACGAGCGCCGCGACCTCGCCCGGTTCCGCCCGGCGGCCCTCCGGCGAGGCGGCGTCGAACACGCGCGCGTCCGCCCCGCCGGTTTGCGGTCCGCCCAGGACCTCGACGCGGGCGCCGTCGACGCGGAGCGCCGTGCCTTCGGGCAGGCCGACGACCGGCGCGTCGGGGTTGGCGGCCACGAACTCGGCCAGCCGCTGCGCCCGCGTCTCGCCCTGGTGGCCCGTGGGGTGGGCGTCCGTGTAGTGCGGGTTGATCTGGACCGGGACGAGCCCGAGCGCCTCGAACGACGGCGGCTCGACGACGGGCATGTCGTTCGTCGTGCGGATCGTCGGGCACGCGAGGTTGGCCCCGGCGCTCCACCCGACGTAGGGCGCCCCGGCGCCGACACGCGCGCGGATGGCGTCGACGAGCCCGTGCTCGTAGCACGAGCGGAGCAGGTGGAATGTGTTGCCCCCGCCCACGAACACGGCGTCGGCGTCCGCGACGGCCTGGGCGGGGCGGTCCGAGGTGTGGACGCCCTCGATCTCCAGGCCGAGCCCGTCGAGCGCGTCCGCCACGCGCCGCGTGTAGTCGTCGTAGCTGAAGGTGACGGCGGCGTAGGGCACGAACGCGATCCGCCCCGCCCCGCCGGTTTGCGGTCCGCCTACGGCGTCGGCGATCCAGTCGCGGGCGTGGGCGAGGTACGGCTGGCCGGGGGAGGTGGAGTTGCTGAGCAGGAGGAGCATGGGAGGGAAGAGGGAAGAGGGAAGAGGGAAGAGGGAAGAGGGAAGAGGGAAGAGGGAAGAGGGAAGAGGGAAGAGGCGAGGGGAAAAGTTCCGCCCTGCCTGGCGGCGGGCAT
This sequence comes from Rubrivirga sp. S365, assembly GCF_032248475.1. Lineage (NCBI taxonomy): Bacteria > Pseudomonadati > Rhodothermota > Rhodothermia > Rhodothermales > Rubricoccaceae > Rubrivirga > Rubrivirga sp. S365. The sequence continues at coordinate 3,459,993 of NZ_JAVTTN010000001.1, read as the reverse complement.
TCGTAGGGACACGGCTTGCCGTGTCCGATGCGGGCGGGGCGGGGCGGTCCTGGAACCCTCCGCCCCGCCCTGGCGCGACCGCCCCGCCCATGGCGCGACCGCCCCGCCCATGGCGCGACCGCCCCGCCCGTGGCGAGGACGGGGAGGTCATCTTCCGCTCGCCGCTCGCCGCCGCTACGCCAGCGCGAGCGCGCCGACCGACACCGCCGCCCCGCCCTCGGCGAGCGTCCGGGCCGCCGCCGCCGCCGTGGCGCCCGTCGTGAGGACGTCGTCGACGAGGAGGACGCGGCGGCCGGCCACGTCGGCTCCGGCGCGGAGGGCGAACGCGCCCTCGACGTTGGCCACGCGGGCGGGGCGGGCGAGCGTCGCCTGCCGCTGCGTGGCGCGCGTCCGCGCGAGGAGGTCCGGCGCCACCTCGGCGCCGAGCGCGTCGGCGACGCCGTCGGCGAGCGCGGCGGCCTGGTTGTAGCCCCGCTCCAGCAGGCGGGTCGGCGAGAGGGGGACGGGCACGACGAGGTCCGCCCCGCCTGCCCCGCCGGCTCGGAGGGCACGGCCGAGGAGGCGGCCGAGCGGGACGCCCAGGCTCGGCCGCCCGCCGTACTTCAGCGCGTGCTGGACCCGCTGGACCGCCCCGCCCGCGTCGAACGCCCACAGCGCGACGGCCGCCTCGACCGGCGCCGCGCCGAGAAGGGCGCGCGCCGCGTCGGGCTCGGGCCGCGGCAGGCCGCGGAGGCACGACGCGCACAGCGCGGCCGGCGGCCCGTCCGCGGCGAGCCGCCGCTCGCAGCCGAGGCAGAGGGCGGGGTAGAGGAGCCCGGCGAGGCCGGCCCCGATGTCGCCGATCAGGGAGCGGAGGGAAAAGGGCATCGGCGCGCGGGGAGCAGGGCGGGGCGGCCCCGAGGGGCGGGGCGGCGTCTGGGGAATATCTTGGCCGCCCTCTCCCCTCACAACCCCGACCCCATGCCCGAACGCCGCGGGATGATCATCAAGAACGTGTCCGAGGACCCCATCGACCTCCAGCTCCAAGGGCGGACCGTCCACCTCGACGCGGGCGACGAAAAGGTGGTCTCGGCCGTCGAGGTCCGCGACGCCGTGCTCCGCGAGGCCCTGCAGGTCCGGCGCCTCGCCATCGTGCGCCCGTCGACCGACGAGGAGGCCGCCGGGCTCGACCCGGCGTGACGCGCGCGCCCCGCCCCAGGGGCCGCCGCCCCGCCCTCAGGAGCCGCCCCGCCCCGTGAACGTCCTGTTTCTCGAACCGTGGTACGGCGGCTCGCGCCGGCGCTTCCTCGACGGCCTCGTAGCCCACAGCGCCCACGAGGTCCGCGCCGTCACGATGGCCCCGCGTTACTGGACGTGGCGGGTCCAGGGCGGGGCGGTCACGCTCGCCGAGAAGGCCGGCGAGGTCCTGGACGAGGGCTGGCGGCCCGACCTCGTCGTGGCGTCCGACATGGTCCACCTGCCGGCGTTCCTCGCGCTCACGCGCGATCGGTTGGCCGCGACGCCCGTCGTCCTCTACCTCCACGAGGACCGGCTGACGTACCCGCTGGACGAGGGCGAGGTCCGCGACGACGCCTACGCGTCGGTCAACTACCTCTCGGCGCTGGCGGCCGACCGGGTCGTGTTCAACTCGGCGTTCCACCGCGACGACTTTTTCCGCGTGCTCCCCGACCTGCTCCGGCGGTTCCCGGACTACACGCACGTCGGCGCGCTCCCCGGGCTCCGGGCCAAGAGCGGCGTGCTGCACCCGGGCCTCGACCTCGCCGGCCTCGACGCGGCCCGCCCCGCCGCCGAGGCGCAGCGGGCGCGCGAACGGCAGGTCGGCGAGGGCCAGCCCGGCCTGCCGGTCGTGCTGTGGAACCACCGCTGGGAGTATGACAAGGACCCGGCCGCCTTTTTCCGCGTGATGAACCGGCTCGACGACGCGGGCGCGCGGTTCCGGCTGGTCCTGGCCGGCAAGACGTTCGCCGAGCAGCCGGCGGCGTTCGAGGCCGGCTTCCGGCGCTACGCCGAGCGCGTGCTCCACTACGGCTACGCCGAGTCGTTCGCCGACTACGCCGCGCTCCTCTGGCGCTCCGACGTCGTCGTGTCCACGTCGGTCCACGAGTTTTTCGACCTCTCGACGCTCGAGGCCATCCACTGCGGCTGCCACCCGCTCCTGCCCGACCGCCTGACGTACCCCGAGCTGGTGCCGGAGCGGCTGCACCGGCCGCTCCTCCACGCGCCGGTCCTCTACGAGGGCGAGGAGGGCCTGTTCGAGACGCTCCGCGCGGTCCTCGGCGGCGAGGCACAGCGGCTCCCCACGCCGGTCTTGCGTGAGATCCCGGCCGACCTCGCGTGGCCGCTCCAGGCGCCCCGCTTCGACGCGCTGTTCGAGGAGGTGGCGGGCCAGTAGGTCGGTGGGAATCAGTGGGGCAGTAGAGGACCAGTGAGTCCGTAGGGGATCAGTGGCCTCGACGGGGCGGGGCGGCCGGAGCCGGGCCGGGCGGCGCTGCGGGCGGTGCCGGAGCAAGGCGCCGCCCCGCCCCCGGTGCCGCACGGGCGGGGCGGGCGCTTTTGCTGACTCGCCGACCTACTGACCCACTGGCCCACCGACTACGAGTCCTCCCCCAGGAGACCGCCCAGGAGGCCGCCGGCGGCCAGGCCTCCGAGCGCCCCGAGCGCGCCCGCCCCGCCCCGGCTCGTCTCGCCCTGGCGGCCGTAGGCGCGGCTGGCCGCCACGATGCGGTCGGCGAGGCGCGAGAACGGGAGGCTCTGGAGGTAGACGCGGCCCGGCCCTTCGAGGCGGGCCAGGAACAGGCCCTCGCCGCCGAAGAGCGCGTTCTTGAAGCCGCCCTGGAACTCGATGTCGTAGTCGACCGACGGCGCAAAGGCGACGAGGCAGCCGGTGTCCACGCGGAGCGTCTCGCCGGGGGCGAGGTCGCGCTCGATGACGGTGCCGCCCGCGTGGCAGAACGCGAGGCCGTCGCCTTCGAGGCGCTGGAGGATGAAGCCCTCGCCGCCGAACAAGCCGGCCCCCATCTTCTTCGTGAACGCGACCTCGATCTCGATCCCCGACGCCGCGCAGAGGAACGTGTCCTTCTGGCACAGGAACCGGCCGCCGAGCGCGCCCAGGTCGAGCGGGATAACCTTGCCGGGGTAGGGCGCGCTGAACGCGACGCGCGCCGTCCCGTCGGTTTGCGAGCCGCCCCGCCCGGCGTTCGTGAACGAGGTGATAAAGAAGCTCTCGCCCGTGATCCGGCGCTTGAGCCCCTTCATAAACCCGCCGCCCGTGCCCGTGTCCATCTGGACGCCGGCTTCCATGTAGAGCATGGCGCCGGCTTCGGCGCGGACGGTCTCGCCAGGGTCGAGCTCGACCTCGACGATCTGGAGGTCGTCGCCGATCAGGCGGTAGTCGATGTCGTGGGCGGGCATGGCGTAGGGGAGGGGGTTGTCCTCAACACTACGGATTCGGCCCCGACTGTCGGTCGCCGACTCTCTTAGGCGCGGGCGACGCGGCCGGGCCGGCGCGTGCGGCGGGCGGTCCGCTCGCGGCGGGCGAGGCGGCCCGGGGCGGCCGGCGTCTCGGCGGGCGGGGCGGCGAGGTCGCGGAGGCAGGCGGTGTAGCGGGTCCAGGCGGCGCCGTCGCCGGAGAGCCAGGCGGCGCGGGCCTGGGCGAGCGCGGGGGACGAGATCATGGGGGGCGGGGTGGAATAGGCCTCTCCTCCTGCCAAGACCGGGCCACGGCCCCGCAGAGCGCTCAGCCGCCCCGCCCAGGCCGATTGGCCTGGGAGTAGGCTGGAAAAAAGGAACGCCGTCGTGACGATTCCACCCCGCCCCACGCGGTCCGCGGCGGGGCGCGCACGGATCTCTGGCCCGCCGGTCGGGTACGACTCGGGACATGCCTGCTGCCGCCCCGCCCGCCGCCCCGATCGCCGAGAACGCCGCCCGCGTGCGCGACCGCATCGCCGCCGCCGCCGACCGGGCGGGGCGGGACGCGGCCGACGTCACGCTCGTGGCCGTGACCAAGACGCGCAGCCTGGACACCGTCCGCGCCGCCGTCGCGGCCGGGCTCACGGACCTGGGCGAGAACCGGGTAGGCGAGCTGGTCGAGAAGTCCGACGCGGTCCCGGGCGAGGCCGAGGGCGGGGCGGTCCGGTGGCACCTGATCGGCTCGCTCCAGCGCAACAAGGCCCGCGACGCTGCCGCCCGCGCCGACCTGTTCCACGCGCTCGACTCGGTCCGCCTGGCTGATGCGCTCGAGCGGCGGGCTGAGCAGGCGGGCCGCGTGCTCCCGGTCTTGGTCCAGGTCAACGTGTCGGACGAGGAGGCCAAGGGCGGCGTCGAGCCCGACGCGGCCCACGACCTGCTGGCGTACGCGGCCGAGCAGGACCACCTCCGCCCGGTCGGCCTCATGGGCATGGCGGCCATCGCCGAAGACGACCGCGACCTCGACCGGATTGTCCGCCCGGCGTTCCGGCGGCTCCGCGACCTGTTCGAGGCGTATGCGCCCGCGGGCGGGGCGGGGCCGCTCTCGGTCCTCTCGATGGGGATGAGCGGCGACTTCGAGGTGGCCGTCGAGGAGGGCGCCACGCACGTCCGCGTGGGGACGGCGCTGTTCGGGCCGCGCTAGCCACTGTTGGGGGCTCGCGTGGCGCGTCCGTAGTTTGGCGCCGTGGGGCTCGCCGCGCCGTTTGGTCTCCCGCTCCGCCGGATCGCCCGGCCCTGTAGGCCGTTCGACGTGGTGGACCGACGATCCCGCGTCCTCCGCGCAACGGCGCCCCGCCCCGCCCGCGAGCGACGCGGCCCACCCGGTCGCCGACTGCCCCCGCCGCCCCGCCTCCGCCGCGCCTGCCCGACCATGACCCTCACGCCCCTCGACATCCGACGGCAGCAGTTCACGAAAGCGTTCCGGGGCTACGAGCCCGCCGAGGTCGACGCGTTCCTCAAGCAGGTCTCGGAGCACCACGAGGGGCTCCTCGACCAGATCCGCCAGAGCCGCGAGCGGACGGACCAGATGGAGACGAAGCTGACCCACTACGAGCGCGTCGAGCTCGCGCTCCAGGAGGCGCTGGAGTCGGCGAAGGAGTCGGCGCGGCGGGCCGAGGCGGCGGCAAAAGAGCGGGCCTCGCTGATCGTCGAGCAGGCCGAGCTGCGCGCGCGGGCCATCGTGCAGGACGCCGAGCGCGAGCGGCACGAGCTCCGCCAGGACCTCGTCCAGCTCTCGTCGCGGCAGACCGAGGTGGCCGCCCGGCTCCGCGGCTTCCTGCTCTCCGAGCTCGACGTGCTCGCGCAGTTCCAGGGCGAGGCCCCCGCCGGGTACCCCCAGCTCGCAGCCCCCGCCCCGCCCGACGTCTCCGCGGCCCCCGCTCTGCCCGAGGCCGTCGCCGTGCCGGAGGCTCCCGCCCCGCCCGCGAGCGTTCCTCTGCTGGAGGAGTCCACTCTGCCTGAGACGCCCGCCCCGCCCGCCGACGTCTCTGAGGCGACCGCCGAGCCGTCTCCCGCGCCGGCCGACGTCTCGGACGAGAGCGGCTACGTCCCGCTGTGGGCGCGCGCGATGCCGGACGAGCCCCAGGACCCGTCTCCCGCGCCGGCCACCGAGGACGCACCTGGCGACGCGCCTGCGGGCGGGGCGGACGATGCCGAGGCCGCCGAGGGCGGGGCGGCCGGAGACGAGCTGGGCGGGGCGGGCGACGCCGAGCCGAGCGCGCCCGACAGCGCGCCCGCCGCCCCGCCCCTGGTCGTCGGCGGGTGGGACCTCCGCTCGCTCGTGACTGGCGAGGAGCGCGGGGCGGCCGCGTCGGACGCCGAGCGCGAGCGGATCCGCCGCATCCTCGACGACCTCGACTGAGCGGGGCGGGCGGGGCGGTGCGATCTTTCGCGCTCCCCCAGCCCCACCCCGCCCATGACGCCCGACCCCGACACCGCCCGCGCCCAGGTCCAGGAGGCCGCCGACGTGCTCCGCGACCGCGCCGGCGACGCGGCCCGCGTCGGGATCATCCTGGGGACCGGGCTGGGCGCCCTCGCCGACGAGATCGAGGTCCGCGAGACGGTGCCCTACGAGGACGTCCCGCACGTGCCTGCGCCGACGGTCGAGAGCCACAGCGGGCGGTTCCTGGCGGGGCGGCTCCGCGGCGTCGACGTGCTCGCGATGCAGGGGCGGTTCCACCTCTACGAGGGGTACACCCCGTGGCAGGTCACGCTGCCCGTTCGCGTTTTCGCCGCGCTGGGCATCGAGACGCTCCTGATCTCGAACGCGGCCGGCGGCATGAACCCGCTCTACCGCCGCGGCGACCTCATGCTGGTGACCGACCACATCCACCTCCAGGGGTCGAACCCGCTCACGGGCGCGAACGTGGACGCGTGGGGGCCGCGGTTCCCGGACATGTCGGAGCCGTACGACCCCGCGCTCAGGCAGGCTGCCGCCGACGCCGCCTTGGAGCGGGGCGTCCGTCTCCGAGAGGGCGTCTACGCGTCGGTCCTCGGCCCCAACCTGGAGACGCGGGCCGAGTACCGCTTCCTGCGGCAGGCCGGCGCCGACGTGGTCGGCATGAGCACGACGCCCGAGGTCATCGTAGCCCGCCACGCCGGGATGCGCGTGCTGGCCGTCTCGGTCGTCACCGACGAGTGCTTCCCCGACGCCCTGGAGCCCGTCGTCCTCGCCGACATCCTGGCCGCCGCCGCCGAGGCCGAACCGAGGCTGACGCAGATCCTCGGCGACGTGGTCGCGACGCTGGCGTAGCCGCCCCGCCCAGGCGCGCGGGCGGGGTGGCGGGGGCGGGGCGGATCCTCTACTCTTGAACCACCCCGCCCACTGGCCCATGCCCGTCTCCACCGCCCGAGCCCTCACGTTCACGCCGGAGGAGTACTTCGATTGGGAGGAGACGCAGGACGTCCGCCACGAGTATGCGGCTGGCAAGGTGCACCGGCTTCCAGCTGAGTCCTCCGACCACCACCTCGTCGTCTCCAACTGCATCGCATTCTTAGGGAACGAGGTCGACCGGAGCGGCAGGTACGTCCTGTCGAGTGGGATGCGGCTCCAAATCCACGACGCACGCTACGTCTACGCCGACGCGAGCGTGGTCTTCGGCCCGCCAGCGTTGCGCGACGAGACCCGGCGCGTGCTCCTCAATCCGGCGGTCGTCGTCGAAGTGCTCTCCGACCGTACGGCCGTCTACGATCGGGGAGAAAAGTTCGCTCTTTACCGCGAGGTCCCGTCCATCCACACCGTCGTCTGGGTCGACTCCACGCGACGCTGGGCCGAGGTCGCTGCCAAAACGAACGGGGTGTGGGCCGTCCCGGCGCCGGTCACGGGCGGGGCGGTCCGGCTCCCGTCGCTCGGCGTCGACCTCGCGCTGGACGGCCTGTACCACGGGGTCGAGGTCTAGCCACCCCGCCCCCACAAGCGGCGCGGCGCGAGGGCGGGGCGGCGAATCCGGCCGCGCTTCAACGCCGCGGGCGGGGCGGCGGGCTAGCTTCGGCGGGACCGCCCCGCCCCGTTGAGCCTCGCATCGGGAGGCGGTGGGCAGTGGGCGGGACGCCGCCTGACGCACTGACCCACCGACCCACTGCCCCACCCCGCCCATGCCCCGCTACCCCGAGGTCGAGCGCTTCGACCAGGTCTCCGTCGAGCGCGACGTGCTCGCCCGCTGGGAGGCCGACGACACGTTCGCGCAGTCGCTCGCCGCCCGCGAGGGCGCCCCGCACTTCGTGTTCTACGAGGGGCCGCCGACGGCCAACGGCAAGCCGGGCATCCACCACGTGATGGCGCGGACCATCAAGGACCTGTTCTGCCGCTACAAGACCATGCGCGGCTTCCGGGTCGACCGCAAGGCGGGGTGGGACACGCACGGGCTCCCGGTCGAGATCGAGGTCGAGCGGGAGCTGGGGCTGGAGGGCCGCCACGCGGTCGAGGACTACGGGATCGCCGCCTACAACGCGGCCTGCCGCCGGAGCGTCCTCCGGTACAAGGACCTCTGGGACGACCTCACGCGCCGCATGGGCTACTGGGTGGACCTGGAGCACCCCTACGTCACGTTCCAGAACGACTACGTCGAGTCGGTCTGGAACCTGCTCCAGCGGATCTGGGGCAAGGGGCTGCTCTACGAGGGCCACAAGATCCAGTGGTACAGCCCGGCGAACGGGACCGTGCTGTCGTCGCACGAGGTGTCGCTGGGGTACAAAGAGGTCCAGGACGTGAGCGTCACAGTCCGCTTCCCGCTCGTGGACGAGCCTGACACGTCGCTGCTGGCGTGGACCACGACGCCGTGGACGCTGCCCTCGAACGCGGCGCTCGCCGTGGCCCCCAAGACGGAGTACGTCAAGGTGCGCCTCGTGGCGGAGGCCGGGCCGGACGACCAGCCGGGCGAGGAGAAGGTGTGGATCGCCGAGAAGCTCCTGGGCAAGCTGAAGGTCGAGGACCCCGAGATCGTGGACCGCAAGACGGGCGCCGAGCTCGTCGGCCTCGAGTACGTCCCGCCGTACAACCACGCCGAGGTCCGCCACCTCTACGGCCTCGCCGACGCGCTCCAGGACGACGACGCGCCCGGCGACGTGTGGCGCGTCGTCGCCGCCGACTACGTGACCGTGGACGACGGAACGGGCATCGTCCACACGGCGCCCGCGTTCGGCATGGACGACTGGGCGACGGGCCAGAAGGAGGGGCTCCCCGTCCTCAACCCGGTCGAGCCCGACGGCCGCTTCCGGGAGGGCTTCCCGCTCGTCGGCGGCATGTGGTTCAAGGACGCCGACCGGCCCATCCTGCGCGACCTGCGCGACCGCGGCCTGCTCTTCCGCGAGGACTCCTACGTCCACAACTACCCGCACGACTGGCGCAAGGGGACGCCGCTCATGCAGTACCCGGTCGAAAGCTGGTTCGTCCAGACGACGGCCGTCAAGGACCGGATGGTGGCGCTGAACGAGACCATCAACTGGCAGCCCGAGGGGATCGGGGCGGGGCGGTTCGGCGGGTGGCTCGAAAACAACGTCGACTGGGCGCTCAGCCGCAGCCGCTACTGGGGCACCCCGCTCCCGATCTGGGTCAGCGACCGCGACCCGGAGCAGAAGGAGGTCGTCGGCTCCATCGAGGAGCTCCGCGAGAAGGTCGGCGGGGAGTTTCCGCCCGAAGCCATCAACCCGGACCTGGGCACGATCGACCTCCACCGGCCCTACGTCGACGCCATCACCTGGCCCGACGGGCGGGGCGGGACCATGCGCCGCGTGCCCGACCTCGTCGACGTGTGGTTCGACTCGGGCGCCATGCCCTACGCGCAGTGGCATTACCCGTTCGAGAACGTCGAGCGGTTCGAGGCCAACGTTCCCGCCGACTTTATCGCTGAGGGCGTCGACCAGACGCGGGGGTGGTTCTACACGCTCCACGCGATCGCGGCGATCGTCGACGACCGGGTCGCGTACAAGAACGTCGTCGTGAACGGGCTCGTCCTCGACGCCGAGGGCGAGAAGATGTCGAAGTCGAAGGGCAACGCCGTCGAGCCGTTCGCGGCGATTGATCGCCACGGCGTCGACCCGATCCGGTGGTCCATGATGGCGGCCTCCCCGCCCTGGGAGAACCTCCGGTACTCGGACGCGGCCGTCGAGGAGACGCGGCGGAAGCTGTTCGGGACGCTCGTCAACACGTACCGCTTTTTCGAGACGTACGCCGCCGTCGACGGCTACGCCTACCCCCCCGCCCAGACCGTGCCCGCCGCGGAGCGGACCGAGCTCGACCGCTGGGTCCTCAGCCGCCTCCAGTCGACGGCGGCCGAGGCGGTCGAGGCCCTCGACGCCTACCACCCGACGCGCGCGGCCCGTGCCATCGAAGCGTTCGTCGACGACCTATCGAACTGGTACCTCCGACGGAGCCGCCGCCGGTTCTGGGAAAAGGGTACTTCTGCTAATATGATTAGACATATGCAGCAGGATGGTAAAGATCCTGCAGTGGTCGAGTCAAATCAATCTGCCTTTGCGGCTATTGATCACTTGCTCGGTGGAGTAGAGGAGGGTTACATTCTGCAGTTCCCCAAAGAAAAAAGGGCTGCTTTTGATACCTTGTTCGAGTGCCTGGAGTCCGTCGCGCGGCTCATGGCACCCATCGCCCCGTTTACGGCCGAGTGGCTGTACGGCATGCTCGGCCACGAGGCGTCGGTCCACCTCCAGGACTACCCCGCGCCCCGCCCCGCCCTCCACGACGCCGGCCTGGAAGGGCGGATGGCGCTCGCGCGGGCCGTCGCGACGGCCACGCTCGCCCTGCGGAACGAGGCCGGCATCAACGTGCGCCAGCCGCTGGGCTCGGTCCTCGTGGTGACGGGCGTGGGCGGGGTAGAGGAGGACGTCCTGCGGTCGGTCGAGGACGTCGTGCTCGACGAGGTCAACGTGAAGCGGCTGGAGACGGCGGCGGGCGACAGCGGCGTGGTCCAGAAAAGCGCGAAGCCCAACTTCAAGGCGCTCGGGCGCCGCCTGGGCAAGCAGATGAAGGAGGCGAACGCGGCGATCCGCGACCTCACAAATGATCAGATCGCCGCGTACGAGTCCACAGGCTCGCTCGCCCTCGACCTCCCGAGCGGGGCGGTCGCGTTGGAGCCGGGCGATCTGGAGGTGACGTCCGAGGGCGTCGAGGGCCGCGTCGTCCGCCAGGAGACGGCGGCCGACGGGCGGGGCGGGACGCTCGCGGTGACGGTCGCGCTCGACACGGCGCTCGACGACGCGCTCCGCGCTGAGGGCTTCGCGCGCGAGTTCGTGAACCGCGTCCAGGGGCTCCGCAAAGAGGCCGGGTTCGACGTGGCCGACCGGATCGCCGTCGAGTTTGCCGCCCCGCCCGCGCTCCTCGCCCACGTGGGCGGGGCGGGCGGTCTCGTGGGGCAAGGCGGTCTCGCGGGGCAAGGCGGTCTCGCGGGCGCGTTCGCTCGGCCGGTCCAGGCCGAGACGCTGGCCACGTCGCTGGCCCTCGTCGACGCGCCGGCCGGCGACCTCGTCCGCGACGTCGAGATCGGGGGCGAGACGCTGACGGTCGGCGTTCGCCGAGTACAGGGTGACGAGTGATGAGTGACGGGCGCATCCATCCCGCCCCGAGCGCGGGCGGGCCGGGGCGGGGTGACGGGCGAGGCCCCTTCCGGCTCGTCACCCGTCACTCATAACCCGTCACCCACATGAGCACCGCCGCCGCCCCGCCCGCGTTGGGCGCCCCGAGTCCCCCCGCCCCTATGCGCGTCCTCTGGATCTCGTTTGCGATCGTCGTCTTCGACCAGATCACGAAGGTGGTGGTCAAAACGCAGATGGCGTACGGCGACTCGATCCCCGTCGTTGGCCGGCTGTTCCGGTTCACGTTCACCGAGAACCCCGGCATGGCGTTCGGGCTGACGGTCGGGAGCAAGATGTTCCTGACGATCTTTTCGGTCGTCGCGACGGTCCTCATCTTCGTCTACCTCCGCCACGTCCGCTGGGCGCCGACGGGCTACCGCGTGGCGCTGGCGCTGGTGCTGGGCGGGGCGTTCGGGAACGTGATCGACCGCGTGTTCTACGGGTCGATCTGGGGCGAGTGCGCGCCGTCGCCGCCCGGATCGAGCCGGCTGCTCTACGGGTGCGTCGTGGACTTTATCCACCTCGACGTGTGGCGCGGGGTGATCCCCGAGGCCGTCCCCTTCATGGGCGGCAAGTACGTGGCCCTGTTCCCGATCGGCAACATCGCTGACGTGGCCATCATCGCGGGCGTCGTCCTCATCCTGATCACGCAGGGCGCCTTCCACGAGGCGGCGCTGCGGCACGAGGCGGACCGGCGGGCGACGAACGCCGCGGGCGGACCGCCGGCGGGCGGGGTGGAGGCCGCCCCGCCCGGTGAGACGGTGGGCTAGGAGAAGATGCTGCCGAGCAGGCTCCCCCACGTCTCGCCGGCGGTGTGCACGAAGTGCGTTGCGAAGTAGAGGGCGCCGAACAGCAAGACCGCCACGAAGTACGCCCCGTACGCTACCGTCATCGCCACCCCGCCCCGGAAGAAGGAGCCCAGGGGCGGGGCGGTCGGGTAGAACGAGATCGCCGCCCACGCTACGAGGAGGACGTAGATGCCCGCTGCGACGAACGTCCACAGGATGGACCCCACGGCCCCGAGTCCGAGGACGAAGAACGGGGCGATCACGGCCCCGACGGCGTAGAGAGCGAAGACGCTGACCTCCGCCACGTTCCTCTCGGAGCCAAACAGGAGGCGAAGTGGGGGCACCAGGAACAGGGCCAGGAGGAACGTGAGTGGAGTGTTGAACCGGACCATCCCCTCGTACATGACCCGGACCGCAGTCTGGCCTCCGTCGTCGAAGAGCTCCTCGTAGGCCGCGTCGAAGCGGGCCTCGCGCTCCGCTTCCTCCGGCGTCATCTCGTGGCCGGGCTCGCGGGGCGGGGTGATGTCCTCCGGCGCTCCCGCTGCGGTGTGACCGTCGGAGTAGCCTTGGGCAAACGAACTGGAAGCCGAGACGTCTAGTAGGGCGTCGTCGTACAGCCCGTACATGAGCAGGCTGAGAGCGGTGGCGAGCAGGAAGAAGCTGAGCGGGTTCGTGTACGTCCGCCGCCGCCCCTCGACGTAGTCGCGCGGCACCGAGCCCGGGCTGCGCGCCAGCGACGTGACCGTGTGCAGCAGCCCACGATCGAGGTTGAACACGCGGCTCGAGAACTCGCGCCACAGGCCGCGCAGCGTGAGCCGCCCGCCGAGCTCACGCTGCCCGCACCCGGCGCAGAACCGCCCCGCCCGCGCCTCGCCGCAGTTGGGACAGAGCGCGGGGGCGGGGCGGGGGCCGAAGGCGCGAGGCTCGGGGTCGGTGGCGAGGCCGAGGGCGGCCGCCTCGGTGAGGACGTCGGGCATGGCGCGGTCGGTGAACGGTCTGGGAAGAAACCGCCGCCGCCCCGCCCCGTCAACCGCCCCGCCCGACGGCTCTGCGCGGTCCGGCTACCTCCGCAGCTCCTCGTTGTACGTGTCGACCGCTCGGTTCAGCGAACGGCGGGCACGGAACGAGATGGGAACTGAGACGACGGCGAGGCCGGCTGCCCCAGCCGCCATGCCCACCTCCACGCCGCCGCTGAGGAGGTCGAATGGGTCGAGTGCCCCGAGGAAGTACAGCGCGGTCGCGCCGTTGACGAGCCAGCCCGACGTCCGCAGGTCCCGCTCGTAGGCGCGAGCGTGCATGAGGGCCGCCGGAGAACCAGACACGGCCGCCGCGATTGGAGGGGGGCCGAGGCCGAGCGGCCCCCCATTCGGGAGGGGCTCCCCGGAGCGGACCAGGCGGAAGCTCAGGAGCCTCTGGTCGATCTGGAGCGCGCAGGTCGCGTAGGTGCACGCCGAATCGGGAACGGCCTCTTGGGAACGGGCCGGCGTGACGAACGAGAGCGCGGCGGCGAGGAGAACGAGGCGCATGGGGCGGGGTGGGAGACGGCCCACCCTACGCGCCGCCCCGCCCGGCGGTCAAGGCACGCGACGGCGCCCTTCGGGGGCGGTCCCGCCCCGCCCGGTCAACCGCCCCGCTCAGGCCGCCCGCCGCGGGCGGCCGAGGACGACGACGAGGAACACGCTCGACACCACGAGCGCCGCGCCGCCCACGCTCAGCAGGTCGAGGCTGTCGCCCAGGAAGACAACGCCCCAGACGAACGCGAGCACGACCTGGACGTAGCCGATGGCCGAGGCCGTCCCCGCCTCCAAGAGCTGCATCCCCTTCGTCAGCCCGACCTGGCCGACGTGCGTGGCCAGCCCGATCGCCAGGAGCAGGGGCCACTGCCAGCCCGTCGGCATGGGCCAGCCGCCGAGCGCGAACGGGGCCGACCCGACCATGCCGATCCACGAGAGGTAGAAGATGATGGTCATCGGCTGGTCCGTCTGCCGGAGCTTGCGGACGAACGTGTAGGCCAGCCCCGAGAGCACGGAGGCGCCCGCGACGGCCGCCACGCCCAGCCCGTCGAGCGGGGCGGCGGCGTTCCCGAACAGGATCAACGGCCGCGACACGAGGACCACGCCGCACAGCGACAGCACCGCGCCGAGGAGCACGACGGGCCGGAGCCGCTCGCCGATCAGGACCGCCGCCGTCAGCGCCGTCCACACGGGCGCCGTGTACTGGATGGTGACGGCGTCGCCGAGAGGGAGCCGGCCGATCCCGAAGTAGAACAGGCTGAGGGCCGTCGCTCCGACGGCGCCGCGGAGGAACAGCGTCCGCCGGTCCCGGCCCAGCGCCTTCCCGCCGGTGCGCCGGATGACGGTGAACGTGAGGACGGCCATGAACGCCGAGCGCGCGAACACGAGCTCCATCGTGGGCAGGCTGTCCGAGACCAGCTTCACGCACAGGCTCATGATGCTGAACCCGAGCGCGCTCGCCAGCATCCAGAGCACGCCGCGCAGGCGGTCGCGGCCCTCGGCGTCGACGTCGTACGCGTCCTCAGCGGGGAGCGAGTCCGGCGGCGCGGCGGCCTCCGATGGAGCGACCTCCAGCGGAGCGGCGTCGGGCGGGGCGGGAGCAGAGGGGGGAGCGGTCACTCTGGCCCAACGGACGCGCCGCGCGCCCGTTCACGCGGTCCAGCCGCTTCCGGTCGTCTTCACTGCCCCTGCGGCGGGGCTCCATCGTCGATGACCTCGGCGTCCTCGATGCCGGGGCCGCCCCGCCCGATGTGCGGTCCGAAGGGCGGGGCGGCGTGCGGACCGAACGGCGGCGCGCCCGCCCCGCCCCCGAACGAGGCGCTCCCAAAGGAGCCGCTCACCACGCGGACCGCCCCCTGTTGCACGGCCGCCTCAAACCGGCGCCGCAGGGTGCGGCGGAGGACGGCGCGCGTGGGCGGGAACAGGCCGAGGAGCCCGACGAGGTCGGTCAGGAAGCCGGGCGTGATGAGGAGCGTGCCGGCGATCAGGATGAGGAGGCCGTCGATGAGCTCCGGCCCCGGCACCCCGCCCGCCGTCATCTTCCGCTGGACGCGCTGCCACGCAGCGACCCCCTCGCGCCGCGCCAGCCACGAGCCCAGGAGCGCGCTCGCGACCGCGATCCCGAACGTGGGCCAGAAGCCGATCCGCCCGCCGACCGCGATGAGCAGCGCGAGGTCGAGGATCGGGACGACGAGGAACAGGAGGAACAGGCGTCCAAACACGGCAGGGCGCGGGGCAGACCCGGAGGGCGGACCCCAGAGGGCAGGGGCGGGACAGGGGGAACGGTGAACCCCGGCGCGACCTTGCGGGTCCGCCGCCCTGCCTTTTGAACCCGCCCGCCCCCGACCTGCGCCATGTCTACCCGCCCCGCCCGTTTCGCTCTCGGCCTCGCCGCCGTTCTGCTCACGGGCCTCGCCGCCCACCCCGCCCTCGCGCAAGACGGACCGGCGGTCCGCGCGCTCTCGGTCGACCTGGGCGATGCGCAGCGGGCGCACCTGTGGCGCGTCGGCGCGTGGGGCGTGGCGAACGCCGTGGGCGGGGCGGCGCTCTGGCTCGCCTCCAGCCCCGAGACGTCGGCGGGGTGGCGCGCGTTCGGGCTCCAGTCGGCGGCGTGGGGCGCCGTCAACACGGGCATCGCCGCCTTCGGCCTCGCGGGCGGGGCGGGCGACCCGGCGGCGGACTGGGCGGCGGCGCTCGGGGCCGAGAACGGCTACGCCGACGTGCTCCTCGTCAACCTCGGCCTCACCGTGGGCTACGCGGCCGTCGGCGCGACGCTGTGGGCGGTTTCGGGCCGCGGCGTCGCGGACCCGGCGGCGTGGCGTGGGCACGGGATCGCGCTCGTGATCCAGGGCGCCGGCCTCTTCGTGCTCGACGGGATCGCGTACCTGGGCACGCGCGCCCGCCTCGGCGCGCTCGTGGACCTCGCCAACGGGGCGTCGATCACGGCCGGGCCGGGCGGGGTGGCGCTGGTGGTCGGGCTGTGAGGAGAGGGATAAGCGACGGAGGGATGCGTGGAGTGGCGCCACCCCGCCCATGCCGCGTCGGGCGGGGCGGCGGCTTCCCTCTGCCCATTCCTCAATCCCTCCCAACGACGGTGAACGTGCCCGGGCAGGCGATCTCGACGAGGACGAGGTCGGCCGGGGCGTAGTACGTGTAGAGGATCTCGCGGTCGGGCTCCGACGGCCGCCGGAAGGCGCACGTCGCGATGCGCTCGGCGAGCGGGCACGCGCCGGGCTCGAACGCTGCGGCCGGCGCGCCGGCGCAGTTGGCGCGCGCCGCGCGGGGCGTCCACCCCGCCCCGGTGTAGGCGAAGCAGTAGCCCTCGGTCGCCCGCACGTCGCAGCTCCCCGACGGGCCGCCCCCGGGCGGGGCGGGCGGCGGCGGCTCCGGGCGGGGCGACGGCTGCGGCCCCCGCGGCGTCGGCGCGTCCGGCACCTCGGGGATGCGAACCACGACCTCGGGCGGCTCGGTCGTGTCGAACACGACGGGCGCCGCCCGGCCCTCGCGCAGGGCGGGGCGGACGTCGTGGGGCGGGGCGGTGGCCGGCGGCTCGGGCGGCTCGACGCCGCACCCGGCGACCAACAAGAAGACGGCGAGAGGCAGACGGCCCATGCCGCAGTCTAGCCCCGCCCCGCCCCCCGCAGCGAGTCCACGGGTCCGTCGATCGCCGCCCGGTCGTCCCAGCGGTGGCGGTACGTGTCCGGCGCGCGGTACTGGTCGATCCACCGGCGGTCGACGCCGTGCTTGAGGCGGAGGAACGCGCCGCCCTTCAGGGCGAGCGGGCCGACGGCGTACCACGCCGCGCGGCCGCCGGTCGAGAGCACGAGCGGGGCGGCGGGGTACGGCCGCCACGGCTCCAGGTCGACGGCGTCGGGCGCCCCGCCCCGCCCGAGCGCCCGCGCCACGCGGCCCACGTTCTCGCGGAGCGTCGGCCCCTGCTTGACGGCGTGGACCCCGATCCGCGCCAGCCCCTCGTGCCCCGCGACCGCCGCCGCGTCGCCGGCCACGAACACGCGGGCGTCGTCGACCGACCGGAGCCCCGGGCCGACGCGCACGAGGCCTTTGTCCGTCACCGATAGCCCGGCGGCGCCCAGCCAGTCCGGCCCGACCGATCCCGTCGCCCACAGCACGGCGTCGGCGCCGATCCGCTCTCCTCTCGCCAGACGCACGCCGCCGGCGTCCGATTGCTCGACGCGCGCGCCGAGCCGGACGTCCGCGCCCCGCTCGCGGAGCACGCAGGCCGCCCACGCTCCCACGCGCTCGGGCAGCGACGACACCAGGCGCTCGCCCGGCTCCAGAACGACCACGCGGAGGGCGGGGAGGTCGGGCCGCGCCGTCACGTTGAGGGCCGTCTCGACGCCCGCCGCCCCGCCCCCGACGACGACCAGCCGCCGCGGGCCGCTCGGGTCCTGCGCCGCGGCGTCGAGGAACCGGCCGAGCGCCTCGACCCGGTGGAGCGGCTTCGTGTGGATGGCGCCGTCCGCGTCGCCCGGGTTCACGGCGCCCACGTCGAACGCGACGAGGTCGTACGGGACGCGCTCGCCGCCGCCCGTCGTCACCTCGCGCGCCGAGCGGTCGAGGCCGACGGCCGCGCCCTCGACGAACCGGACGCCTTGGTCGGCGCAGATCCGGTCCAGCGGGACCGTCACGTCGGCGCGGCTGTAGACGCCGCCCAGCCACTCGGGCGTCATCCCCGAGTACCACAGATCAGGCCGGTCGGAAAGGAGCGTGACCTCGGCGCAAAGCTCACGGGCGTGGGCGAGCAGCGGGAGGCTGGCGTGGCCGCCGCCGACGACGAGCAGGCGCATGAGGATGGGGGATGGGGGATGGGGGATGGGGGATGGGGGATGGGGGATGGGGGATGGGGGATGGGGCGGGCGCCGCGAAATGTTCCGGCCGCCCCGCCCCCGTGGCACCCGTAGGGACGCGACTCGTCGTGTCCGGGGCGGGCGGACCCAAAGGGCGGGGCGGCACGAGTTTGTCTAGGCCCCCTCGCTTCGAGCACCCACAGAGCGTTTCACGCCGCGATCAGGCCGAGCGGGGCGGCAAACGCAACCACCCCGCCCTCAACTCCGCACGGGATTGGGTTGACGAGGCGGGGCGGGGCGGGCACCTTCCGCTCTTCCGCTCTTCCGCTCTTCCGCTCTTCCGCTCTTCCGCTCTTCCGCTCTTCCGCTCTTCCGCTCTTCCGCTCTTCCGCCCGTGCCCGCCGCCCCGCCCGCCGATGCCCTCGACGCCCTCCGCAGCCGGTGGGGCTACAGCGCGTTCCGGCCCGGGCAGGACGAGGCCGTCGCCGCGGCGCTCGCCGGCCGCGACGTGCTCGCGGTGCTCCCGACGGGCGGGGGGAAGTCGCTCGTGTACCAGGTGCCCGCCGTCGTCCGCCCCGGCGTGGTCCTCGTCGTCTCGCCGCTCGTGGCCCTCATGCGCGACCAGGTCGACGCGCTCGCGCGGCGCGGCGTGCCGGCCGTCGCCGTCCACGGGCGGCTCTCGCCGCGCGAGGCCGACCAGGTGTGGACGAACGCCGAGTTTGGGCGCTACCGGCTCGTCTACCTCACGCCCGAGCGGCTCCAGACGGAGCTGTTCCAGGCCCGGGCGCCGCGCCTCGACGTCTCGCTCCTGGCCGTCGACGAGGCCCACTGCGTGAGCGAGTGGGGCCACGATTTCCGCCCGGCCTACCGCCGCATCGCCGAGGCGCGCCCGCTCCTCACCGACGCCGAGGGCCGCCCCGCCCCGGCCGTCGCCGTGACGGCCACGGCGACGCCCGAGGTGCGCCGCGACGTGCTCGACCAACTCGCCCTGCGCGACCCGGCCGTCGTCGTGCGCGGGTTCGACCGGCCCAACCTCGTGTGGAGCGTCCACCACGTCCAGGACCCGGGGCGCCAGGTGCTCGACGTGTTCACGGGCGTGGCTGGGGCAGGGCTCGTCTACGCTGG
Source organism: Rubrivirga sp. S365 (assembly GCF_032248475.1). NCBI lineage: Bacteria > Pseudomonadati > Rhodothermota > Rhodothermia > Rhodothermales > Rubricoccaceae > Rubrivirga > Rubrivirga sp. S365. Next base: position 3,441,207 of record NZ_JAVTTN010000001.1, on the reverse strand, counting down.
CACGCGGCGGGGGACCGAAGAGGCGGCGCGGCGGCTCGCGCGTGAGGGCATCTCAGCCGAGCCCTACCACGCCGGCCTCGACCCGGACCGCCGCGACGCCACGCAGCGGCGGTGGCTGGAGGGCGAGACGCGCGTGATCGCAGCGACGAGCGCGTTCGGGATGGGCATCGACAAGCCCGACGTGCGTGCCGTCGTGCACACCGCCCCGCCCCTCACGATCGAGTCGTACTACCAGGAGGCCGGGCGGGCGGGGCGGGACGGGCAGCGGGCCTACGCCGCGCTCGCGCTGGGGCCGGACGCCGCGCGCGGCCCGCGTGCGCTCGTCGAGGCCAGCCACCCGACGGCGGCCGAGGTGCAGGCCGTCTATGACGCGGCGGGCAGCCTCGCGCAACTCGCCGTGGGCGCGCTCCCCGACGGCCCGACCGTGCTCGACCTCGCCCGCGTCGCCGCCGTCGCCGGCGTGTCCGGGGCGACGGTCCGCGCCGCCGCCGACCGCCTCGCCGCGGCCGGCGCGTGGGACGTCGTGCGCGAGCGCGAGGGCGTCGTCCATGTTCGCGTCCCAAACGGGCTCGACCGGCTTGCCGACCTGGGCGGGGCGGACGGACTCCGCGCCTTCGTCCGCGCCCTGTCGCGCGAGCTGCCCCCAGCCGCCGCCGCCGGGTGGACGGCCGTCCGCCTCGACCGGCTCGCACCGTCGCTCGGGCTGGCGCCCGCGCGCCTCGACGCCGGGCTCGACCACCTCGCCGGGCGCGGCGCCATCGAGGTCCGCCGCCCCGCCCAGGGCCTCACGCTCGCGTGGGCGGCCCCCCGCTCGCGCTTTGCGCCGACGGACGGCGGCGCCCTCGGCGGCGACCGCCGCCGGGCGGGGCGGCGCCTGGACGACGTGCTCGCCTACGCCTCGGGCGCCGGGTGCCGCCGCCAGCACCTGTTGGCCTACTTCGGCGAGCCCGCCCCGCCCCGGTGCGGGCGCTGCGACGTGTGTCTGGGCCGGCACCGCGCCGGCGAGGTCACGCCGGCCGACGAGCCCGCGCTCCGCGGCCTCCTCCGCGCCGCCGAACAGGGCGAGACGGCCGCCGCGCCGGGCCGCCGCGAACGCGAGCTGGCCGACTGGCTCGCGCACGAGGGTTACCTCCGCCTCACCGACCCGCTCGCCGTCCGCTACGAGCTGACGCCGAAGGGCCAGCGGCACCTGGAGCGGGGCGGGTAGGGCGCGGCCGCCCCGCCCCCGAGTCTGATCCCGGCTCTGACGGTTTGCTATGCATCTGTCTCGCGCCGCCCCGCCCTACGAAGTCCCCTGCTGGGAGAGGGACACCGCGCAGCGTCGGCGCAGCCAGGGTGAGGGGTCTCGGGCCGGGCGGGGTGGTGGACCGACGCGCGGGGCGGGGTGGCTCCACCCCGCCGCCCCGCCCGCCTGTGCGGCACGGCCGCTACCGGACGAAGGTCACGCGGCGCGTGGCCTCGACGCCGTCGCCGACCACGCGGACGACGTAGACGCCGGCCGTCAGCGCGGCGCCGTCAACCGTCAGCGCGAGGTCCCGCCCCGCCCCCACCTCGCCGGCGTACAGCGTGCGGACGTGCCGCCCCGCCGCGTCGTAGAGGTCGGCGCGGACCGTCTGGGCCGTCGCCACCTGGAGCGTGAGGCGGGCGGTCCCGGGCGTCGGGTTGGGGGCGGGCGCCGAAAGGGCGAAGGTGCCGTCGGGGCGGGGCTCGCTGGCCGTAGACCGCAGGACGTCAGGGCGGAGCACGAACAGCCCGTAGGCCCGGTCGTTGGCGATCACCAGACCGCTCTCGAAGTACGGATAGTTGCTCCACTGCCCCGAAAACGACACCGCGTTCGCGTCGGGGTAGGTGTCGAAAAAGGCCACCTCCCGGAGCTTCCCGCTCGCCACCCCGCCCAGGTCCACGATGCGGAGGCCGGCCTCGTAGTTGCTCTCGAAGGCGTAGCCGCCGCGGATGTACAGGTTGTGGTCGGCCGTCGTGAGGCCCGAGTCGTAGGCGCCGATAAACTCCGGTGCGTCCAGGTCCCCCAGGTCGAACAAGATCGTCCGCTGAGTCGGCGTGGTCCCTGTCATCTCGTCGAGTTCGTCGTTGACCAGGAAAAACCGTTGGTCGTCGGTCAGCCACCCCTGGTGCGTGTAGGCCTCGCCGGGGTACTCCGCCTGCGACACGATGCGGGCGTCGCTCTTGTCGGTCACGTCGAAGACGGTCACGACGTCCTCGTTCGAGGCCACGCACAGTTCGCGACCGGCGTAGTCGGCGTCCGGGCCGCGGTAGACGACGCACTGCGCGTCGTGCGTGTAGCCCGGGGTGCGGGAGCCCGTCTCGACGGCGGCGTCCGAGAAGCACCCGGCAAACGTGGGGCTTTTCGGGTCCTGGATGTTGATGGCGTGGAAGCCGGGCACGTCGCACGACGCGGGCAGGCCCGCCTCGGAGGAGGGCCGCGATCCGACGGCGTACGCGAACCCCGTCTCCTCGTCGATCACGATGTTGTGGGCCGAGCTGAGGCGGTCGTACACGGCGTCCGCCGCGAACGTCACGGGCGTTTCGCCCGCGTCGCGGAGCCGGGTCAGGTCGAACACCTGGACCCCGTGGCCGCGGGCCTCGGAGACGACGAACGCGTGGTCGCGGTACGTCTTGACGTCGCGCCACCCGCTCGGCGTGCTCTGCGTCGGCAGCTTTCCGACGAGGCGCGGGCGGGTCGGGATCGAAAGGTCCACGAACGCCGTCCCGTTCTCGGTCCCGACGAGCGCGTACTCGGTCCCCGTCTCGGGGTCGGTCCACCCCCAGATGTCGTTGTTCGCCCCGGCCGCTGGCGATTCTTCCGTAGCGAACGCGTCGACCGGGAGGCGGCCGGCGAGGCCCACGCCGTCGCACGCGAACGCGCCGACGTCTGGCACGGAGACCACCCCGCCCTCGCACGCGAGCTCCTGGGCCTGGGCGGGGAGGGCGGCCGCCCCGCCCACGAGAGTCGCGAGGCCGAGGAGGAGTCTGTGCATGGGGGCGGGGCGGTGGAGCTCGATAAAAAACGGGGGACTCCAGCGCCGGCCGGAGTCCCCCGTGGTACGAGCGGGGCGGGGTGGGTTCCCGCTGCCGTGCCTAGAGCCCGCCCACCGGCTCCACGGCCTCGATACGCGGCATGAGCACGAACAGGCCGTTGTCGCCGTCGTTGGCGACCACGATCCCGCTCTCGAAGTACGGGTAGTTGCTCCACTGCCCCGCGAAGTTGATCTCGGTCCCCTGCGGGTAGGTGTCGAAAAAGCCGACCTCGCGGAGCACGCCGTTCTCAGCGTCCGAGTGGTCGAGGACGCGGAGCCCCGACTGGTAGTTGCTCTGGTAGTTGAGGTCGCCGACGACGTACAGGTTGTGGTCGATCGACGCGAGGCCGGAGTCGTAGGCGCCGATAAACTCCGGGTTGTCGAGGTCCTCGGTGTTGAAGATCAGCGTCCGCTGGGTCGGCGTCGTCCCCGTCTGCTCGTCGAGCTCGTCGTTGGCGAGCACGAACCGGCGGTCCTCGGTAAACCAGTTCTGGTGCGTGTAGGCGTCGCCGGGGTAGGCCGCCGTCGAGATCACGCGGACGTCGTCCTTGTCGGTCACGTCGAAGAACGTGACGACGTCCTCGTTCGAGCCCACGCAGATCTCGCGGCCCGTGTAGTCGGCGTCCGGTCCGTCGTAGTTGATGCACTGGGCGTCGTGCGTGTAGCCCGGGGCCGAGACCGGGCCGGCGTCGCTCGCGGCGTCGGAGAAGCACCCGGCGAACTTGGGGTTCTTCGGGTCCTGAACGTTGATGGCGTGGAAGCCCGGGGCGCCGCAGGCGGCCGGCAGGTCGTCGCCGCGCGAGCCGGAGCCGACGGCGTAGGCGAACCCGCTCTCCTCGTTGACCACGATGTTGTGGACGTTCGTGACGCCGGTGTACATGGCGTCAGGCTCGAACCGCCGCGCCGGGTCGGCCGAGAGGCCACGGAGCTTTGTCAGGTCGAACACCTGGACCCCGTGGTCGCGGGCTTCGGAGACGATGAGCGCGTGGTCCTGGTACGTTTTGATGTCGCGCCACACGGTCTCGACGGTCGCCGTCGGCAGCGTGCCCAGGTGGACCGGCCCGGTCGGCGTCGAGACGTCGACGAAGGCGGTCCCGTTGGTCAGGCCGACGAGCGCGTACTCCTTGCCGGTTTCGGGGTCGGTCCACCCCCAGATGTCGTTGCCGCCCTGGGCCGTCGGGTCCAGCTCGGCCACCGAGAGGCGGGCCAGCAGGTCGACGTTGCTGCACTCGTAGGGGCCGGCGCCGGGGCCGGACGCGTTCGGGAGCGTAGCTAGGCCGTCGACGCAGGGAGCCACCGGCGTCAGCGCCGCGGCGTCGGGCGCCGCGCCGTCGGCGGTCATGGGGTCGGAGGCCGTCGAGGCGCACCCGGCGAGGGCGGCGCCGAGGAGGAGGAGAGAGAGTCGCTTCATCGGGGGGGAGTCAGGGGCAGGGCGGAGAACGGGCGGGCGCCCGGCGGTGGTACGCGGGGGCGGGGCGGTCAAGACGCGGGCGCCTCGACGAAGCGGTTGCCCGCGCGGTCCTTGCGGACGTGCTCGGGGTCGAACACGCGGCCGTTCATGGCCACGTACACGCCCGGCCCGAGCGTCTGCACGGCGGCCGCGGCAAAGCCCACGTTGAACTCGGCGTCGGTCGCCTTGAACCGGGCCGGAGCGAGCGAGCCCACGAAGACGACCGTCTTGGCCGCCCCGCCCGAGTCCGCGGCCAGGCGCTCGGAGACGGCGCGGGCCGTCTCGGGCATCGTGTCCGTCCCGTGCGTGACCACGACGCGCGTGGCGTCGCACGCGGCGATGCGGTCGGCGACGAGGGCGCGGTCGGCGTCCGTCAGGTCGAGGCTGTCCTTCTGAAACAGGGCGTCGACGTCGAACGAGAACGCGACGCCGGCCTGGCGGAAGACGTCAGCGATGAGCGGGTCGCCCACCTCGAACGCGCTCTTGGCGTCGAAGTAGACCTTGTCGATCGTGCCGCCGGTCGTGAATACCTGGACGTGCATGCGGGGCGGGGCGGCCCCGGGGCGGGGCGGGAGGAGGGCTCAGGGGTCGGGGGCGGGTCCCGAGGTCCCCCAGCGCTCGTCGCGGAGGCGCTGGGCGACGGCGGCGTACGTGGCCTCGGCGAGGGCGGGGTCGCGGGCGAGCCGGTCGAGCGCCCGGTCGAGCGCGGCGTCGTCGAGGCCGTGGGCCGCGAGGGCGACGGCGCGGAGGCTGTCGGCCGCCCCGCCCGGCGACGGCGCCCGCCCCGCCCCGCCCGTGGTGTCGGCGAGGGCCGCGCGGGCGTCGGCGAGGGCCACGTCGGCGAGGGCGTCGACGAGCGTCGAATCTACGGCCGGCGCCACCCCGCCCGCCGCCCCGCCGCAGCCGGCGAGGGCGACGAGCGCGGCGGCGGCCCACGGCCTCACGCGGCCCACGGCCTCACGCGGCTTCGGACGACGCGGTCTCGGACGACGCGGTCTCGGGCGGGGCGGGCACGTCCATGCGGAGCAGGTGCGCGGCGTACGTCTTGCCCTGGGCGTCGAGCTTGAGCGAGACCGTGCCGCCGCCGCCGAGCGCCCCGTGGAGCAGGAAGTTGAGGGCCGAGAGGTTCGGGAGCTCGAACCGCTCGACCTCGCCGTCCACGCGCGGCCCGAAGTGCTCTTTCACGCGCTCGGCCGTGACCGTCTCGCGGAGCCAGTCGTAGTGGCCCGGGTCGCGGGCGATGAGGCCGACGTTGACGGCGTCGCCCTTGTCGCCGGAGCGGCCAAAGCAGAGGTCGAGGAGCTTCATGAATGCGGAAGGTTGAAGGCGGAATGCGGAAAAGGGATCGGCAGCGAGCGTTGAGGGATCGGGTGCGAGGCCCTTCCGCATTCAACATTCGCCATTCCGCATTCTACGGGATCATCTTGTTCAGCGGGTACTCGAAGATCCCCTCGGCGCCGAGCCGCTTGAGCTCGGGGATCAGCGTGCGCACCTGGCGCTCCTCGATGATCGTCTCAATCGCCACCCACTCCTCGTCGAAGAGCGGGGCGACGGTCGGGTTGCGGAGGGCGGGGAGGCGCTCGACGACGGCGTCCAGGTCGGTCCGGCGGACGTTCATCTTGAGCCCGACGCGGCCCTCGGCCCGGATGGCGCCCTCCAGCAGCAGGGCCAGGTTCTCGATCTTCTCCCGCTTCCAGTCGTCGGCCCACGCCGCCTTGTTGGCGACGAGCTGCGTGTTCGAGGACAGCAGCACCTCGACGATGCGGAGCTTGTTGGCGCGCAGCGAGTTGCCCGTCTCCGTCACCTCGACGATGGCGTCGACGAGGTCGGGCGCCTTGACCTCGGTGGCGCCCCACGAGAACTCGACCTCGGCCGAGACCCCGTGCGACTCCAGCCACCGCCGCGTGAGGCCGACGACTTCCGTCGCGATCCGCTTGCCCTCCAGGTCCTGCACGCTCTGGATGTCCGAGTCCTCGGGCACAGCGAGCACCCAGCGGACCGGCCGCATCGAGGCCTTCGAGTACACGAGGTCGGCGACGACGTGGACGTCGGCGTTCGTCTCGGCGATCCAGTCGAGCCCGGTGATCCCGGCGTCGAACACGCCGTCCTGGACGTACTTCCCCATCTCCTGCGCGCGCACGAGCATGGCCGTCAGCTCGTCGTCGTCGATCGACGGGAAGTAGCTCCGCGAGCGGACGGAGAACGAGTAGCCGGCCTTGTCGAGCAGGTCGAACGTGGACTCCTGGAGGCTCCCTTTGGGGAGCCCGAGCCGGAGCACGGGGGCGTCGCCGGTCCCGTTCGTGGTGGCGGCGGAGGGGGCGGTCTGCGTGGGCATAGGGCGGGGTGGGGTGGGGGCGGTGGGCGCCGCCTGGAAGCTCCCCCCATTGTCATCCTGAGGAGCGAAGCGACGAAGGATCTCAGCGCCGGCGGGTTGTCGCGGCGCCACCTCCCCCTACGACGGACGCCTCTCGCCGAGATCCTTCGTTTCACTCAGGATGGCAAGAAGAATCCGGAGGAGCACGCCGCCCCGCCCAGACGGTACCGCCCGGCGACACGGCAGGGGCGGGGTGGCCCCTACGACTCCGCCCCGCCCTCGGCCGCCCCGCCCTCGGCGCGCGCCTCGGCCTCCAGGTCGGCGCGCGTGCGGAACGTGTAGGCGACGGCCTCCATCTGGCGGAGGAACGAGCGCTTGTCGAGCCGGCGGTCGGGCGCGAACGTCATCCCGTAGAAGACGTACAGCCGGTCGGTCGCGGGGTCCACGAACGCGTAGCGGACGAACGAGCCGCCCATGATGTCGTTCGTCATGTACCAGAACCCGCGCGTCTCCTGGGCGGGGCGGCCGGCGATCTCGGCCGTGTCCCGCGTCATCGGCCGCTGGTCGTCGAGCTGGACGTAGGAGCTGTCGAGCGTGCCTCGCGCGAACGTCTCCAAGAGGTCGTTCGTGATCCGGTCGATCTCGGCCGGCGGCGGGAGCGTCTCGACGCCGTCGGCGGCGAACACGAAAAAGTCGCGCCAGGTGTCCGAGAGCACGCGGCGGTAGCGGACGAAGCTGCCGTCGAGCCCGCCCGCCGTCGCCGCCGTGTCCTGGACCTGGACGTAGTCGTGCTGGATCTGGACGCGGTAGTCGTGGGCGTCGAGGAGGTCGGCTTCGAGGTCCTCCTGGCGGAGCCGGGCGAACATCTCGCCCGTCGTGTTCTCGCGGGCCAGCGCGTTGAACGCGGCGCGGAGCTCCGGCCCGCGCTGGAGGAACTCGCGGGCGAGCGCGCGCTCGTCGGCGGCCGTGGCGATCACGACGAGCTGGCCGTTGGCCCACAGGTCCGGCCGGAGGTTGAAGGCCGCCACCCCGCCCGAGCGGACGGCGTCGAGCCCGCCCTCGCCGACGCGGGCGCGGATAAAGTCGCCGATCGGCCCATCGGCGTCGATCGGCGCGGCGAACACGAGGGCGCGGCGGAGCTTGAGCTGGTCGAAAAAGCGGCTCGTCAGCGGCTGGAAGTTGAGCTTGAACGCGCCCTGGTTGCCGGGGAGCGTGGCGATGGGCTGCGCCAGCTCGGCGCGGATGGCCTCGCCCACCGGCCCCGCCCAGGTCGCGCTGTCCGAGACGACGGTGATCTCTTCGACGTCGCCGCGCGCGGTGGTCTGCCCCGCGAAGGACTCGCACCCGGCGAGAACGGCGAGAACGACAGCGAGGGCGGCGGCGAGCGGGGCGGGGCGGGGGAGGCCGGTCATGGGCGGGGCGGGGTGGGGGCGCCCTCCTTCAACGCCCGAGCCCACGTTTCCACCTGCTCACGCCGTTCGGAATCGGTGAGACCCGGGTCGTCCCAGAGCCGCTCCACGAGGCGGATGAGGGCGCTCCCGACGATGAACCCGTCGGTGTGGCGCGTGAGGCGGGCGGCGTCGGCCGGCGTCGAGATCCCGAACCCGACGAGCAGCGGCTGCTCGACGAGCGCGCGGGCGCGGGCGAGGTAGGCGTCGGTCGCGTCGGCGTCGCCGAGGCCGGAGCCCGTGAGGCCCGCCACGCTCACGGCGTAGACGAACCCGGTCGAGCGGGCGTCGACGAGGCGGACGCGGTCGTCGGAGGTGTTGGGCGCGATGAGGTGGGTGATGGAGAGGCTGTGCTGGGCGGCGGCCTCTTCCAACTCCTCGGCCTCTTCGGGCGGGAGGTCGGGGAGGATGAGGCCGTCCACGCCCGAAGACGCGGCGTCGGCGCAAAAGTCGCCCGCGCCGTAGCGCAGGACCGGGTTGGCGTAGCCCATGAGCACGAGCGGCGTGTCGGACTCGGCGCGGAAGGCGGCGGCGGTCTCGAACGTGCCGGCCATGGTCGCCCCCTGGCGCAGTGCCCGCTCCGATGCCATCTGGATGGGCAGCCCCTCGGCGACCGGATCCGAGAACGGCATCCCCAGCTCCAGGAAGTCCGCCCCGCCCGCGTCGGCCGCGCGGAGCACGTCGAGCGTGGCGCCGGGCGACGGGAAGCCGGCAGTGAGGAACAGGCCCATCGCCGCCCCGCCGGCCTGCGGTCCGCCCCGCTCGCGGAGAGTATCGAGGTGGGCACGGAGTCGAGTCACGGGAAATGGGAAATAGGAAAAGGGGGCGGGCGGGGTGGCGCCGGCTGCCGCTTTCTTGCTCTACCTGCTCTACCTGCTCTACCTGCTCTACCTGCTCTACCTGCTCTACCTGCTCTACCTGCTCTACCTGCTCTACCCCGTCCCGTCCAGCCACGCCGAGATCGTGGCCATGTCCTTGTCGCCCCGCCCGGAGCAGTTGAGGACGATCGTCGCCGCCCCGCCCATCTCGGCGGCGAGGGCGGGGAGGGCGGCGACGGCGTGGGCCGTCTCGAGGGCGGGGATGATGCCCTCGGTCTCGCTCAGGAGCCGGACCCCGTCCATTGCCTCGGCGTCGGTCGCCGTCCGCACCTCGACGCGGCCGGTGTCCTTGAGGTAGGCGTGCTCCGGCCCGACGCCGGGGTAGTCCAGCCCGGCGGAGACCGAGTGGGCGATCTCGACCTGGCCGTCGGCGTCCTGGAGCAGGTAGGTCCGCGTGCCGTGGAAGACGGCCGGCTCGCCGCGCGAGAGCGTCGCCGCGTGGCGGCCGCCCAGCCCCTCGCCCGCCGCCTCGACGCCGATCAGGCGGACGTCCTCGTCTCCGACGAATGGTGCCCAGATGCCGATCGCGTTGGACCCGCCGCCGACGCACGCCACGACGGCGTCGGGCGTCTCAGACCCGGTCTGCTCCAGCAGCTGCCGCCGCGTCTCGTCCCCAATGACCCGGTGCAGCTCGCGGACGAGGCCGGGGTACGGGTGCGGGCCGATCGCGGAGCCGATGATGTAGTACGTCGAGTCGGGGTTGGAGACCCAGTCGCGGAACGCCTCGTTCGTCGCGTCCTTGAGCGTCCGGCTCCCGCTCTCGGCCGGGCGGACGGTCGCGCCCAGGAGCCGCATCCGCTGGACGTTCAGGTTCTGGCGCTCGATGTCCTCGGTCCCCATGTAGACCACGCACTCGACGCCGAAGAGCGCGCACGCCGTCGCCGTGGCCACGCCGTGCTGGCCGGCCCCGGTCTCGGCGATGATCCGCTCCTTGCCCATGCGCCGCGCGAGGAGCACCTGCCCGACCGCGTTGTTGATCTTGTGGGCGCCCGTGTGGCAGAGGTCCTCGCGCTTGGCGTAGATGGTCGCCCCGCCCAGACGCTCCGTCAGCCGGTCGAGCCGGGTGAGCGGGGTGGGGCGGCCGACGTAGTCGCGCAGCAGCCGGTGGTACTCGGCCCAGAACGCGTCGTCGGCCTGCGCCTCGGCCCACGCCCGCTTCAGGTCCTCCAAGACCGGGTGCAGGATCTCGGGGACGAACGCGCCGCCAAAGGCGCCGAAGCGCCCCCGTTCGTCGGGGGTTTGGGTACGGGGTACGGGGTACGAGGTACGGGGCGGGGCGGAGGTGGCCATGGGGGCGGGGCGGTTCGGGGCGGGAACGTCGGCGTAGGGACACCATGCATGGTGTCCGCATGGGCGGGGTGGCAGGCAGGGCGGGGTGGGGGGCGTACCCGGTACCTCGTACCCGGTACCCGCCGCCGCTAGGCGGCCGTCGCCGCGCGGAAGGCGTCGAAAAAGTCGGCCAGCTTGTCCAGGTCCTTGACGCCGGGGCTCTCCTCGACGCTCGACGACAGGTCGACGGCGTACGGCCGCATCGTGTCGACGGCCTCGGCCACGTTCGCCGCCGAGATCCCGCCGGCGAGGAACACGTCGACCACCCCGCCCAGCTCGCGCGCGACGCGCCAGTTGAAGCTCTCGCCGGTCCCGCCCCAGAGGCTCGTGTGGTGCGTGTCGAGGAGCACGAAGTCGACCACGTCGAGGTAGGGCTCGACGAGCGCGCGGACCTGCTCGGAGGAGGCGTCGTGCTGGACCGAGACGGCCTTGATGACGGGCACGTCGACGGCCGCGCACGTCTCGGGCGTCTCGTGACCGTGGAGCTGCGCGAGCCGGAACCCGACATCCGCGCACCGCGCGTTGATCGCGTCGGCGCTCTCGTTCACGAACACGCCGACCGGCTCCGGCCCCCGCACCCACTCGATGATCTCCTTGGCCACGGGCGGGGCGACGTAGCGCGGGCTCTCGTCGTGCTGGACGAACCCGAGAAAGTCGGCCCCGCTCGCCGCCGCCGTGCGGGCGTCGTGGAGCCGCGTGATGCCGCAGATTTTGACCTTGGTCATGGGGTACGGGGTACAGGGTGCGAGGTACAGGACGAGGTCATGGTGCGGGCACCGTACCCCGTACCGCGTACCCCGTACCGCTCGCCAGAGCCACGGCCGTCTCGCGGCGAAGGGCGGCGAGGGCGCGGCCGGGGTCGGCGCTCCGCATGAGGTGCGTGCCGACCAGAAAGGCGTCGGCGCCGGAGGCCCGGAGGCGGGCGGCGTCCTCGGCGGTGCGGATCCCGCTCTCGGCCACGCGGACGATCCGGGCGGGGAGGTGCGCGAAGACCCGCCCCGCCCGGTCCAGGTCCACTCTGAACGTCTTGAGGTCGCGGCTGTTCGCGCCGAGCACGTCGACCCGGTCGAGGTCGATGGCGTCCAGCTCGCGCTCGTCGTGGACCTCGACGAGCACGCCGAGGCCGAGGTCGCGGGCGGCGTCCAGCAGGTCGTGCAGGAGGGCGCGGTCGAGGGCCGCCGCGATGAGCAGCACGGCGTCGGCGCCGTAGGCGCGGGCCTCGACGAGCTGGTAGTCGTCGACCACGAAGTCCTTGCGCAGGACCGGCAGGTCGACCGCGTGGCGGACGGCGGCGAGGTGCTCCAGCGAGCCCTGAAAATGCGTGGGCTCGGTGAGGACCGAGATCGCCGCGGCCGCCGCTTGCTTGTAGGCCCGGGCCGTCGCGGCCGGGTCGTACTCGGGCCGGATGACGCCCTCCGACGGGCTCGCCCGCTTGCACTCGGCGACGTAGGCCGGCCCGTCCGGGCGGCGGAGCGCGCGCGCGAGCGACAGCGTCGGCGCGTGGAACGCCGGCCGCTTGGTGAGCGCCGCCGCCGGCGTGACGGCCCGGCGCTCGGCGACGAGCGCGCGCGTGTCGGCGAGGATCTGGTCGAGGATGGTGCTCACGGGTGATGAGTGATGAGTAATGAGTGACGGGCGGAATGTGGGAGAGTGACGGCTCATCACTCATACCCCTTCACTCGTCACCTCATGCCGCCTCGGCGAGCTCGTTGGACGCCTCGACGAGCGCGTCCAGCTTGGCCAGCGCCGCCCCGCTCCCGACGCTCTCACGGGCCGCGTCCAGGCAGTCGTCGAGCGAGCCGTACTCGCCGGACGCCAGGAGCGCGTAGGCCGCGTTGAGGAGCACGATGTCCGTCTGCGGCCCGCCCGCCCCGCCCAGGACCGCGCGGACGATCTCGGCGTTCTCGTCGGCCGTGCCGCCCTGGAGCGCCGCCGCCGAGACGCGGGCCAGCCCGAACCGCTCGGGCACCACCTCCTGCTCCAACAGCCCGCCCTCGTAGGCGTGCGAGCCTGTCTGGTAGATCGTCGTCGGGCTCGTCGTCGAGAGCTCGTCCAGCCCGTCGTGGGCGTAGACCACGACGACGTGCTCGCTGCCCAACCGCAGCAGGATCCGCGCCATCATCTTCGCGACCGGGTCCGAGAACGCGCCGACCAGCTGGCGCTTGACGCCGGCCGGGTTGCAGAGCGGCCCCAGGATGTTGAAGAACGTCCGGACGCCGAGCGCCCGCCGCACCGGCCCCACGTGCTTGAGGGCGGGGTGGAACTGGGGAGCGAACAGGAACGCGATGCCGGTCTCCTGGAGGCACCGCGCCACCCCGCCCGCGTCGAGGTCGGACCGCACGCCGAGCGCGCCCAGCACGTCGGCCGAGCCGCTCGACGACGAGACGCCCTTGTTGCCGTGCTTGGCGACCGGCACGCCCGCGCCGGCGGCGACGAAGCTGGCGGCCGTCGAGATGTTGAACGAGCCCGAGTGGTCGCCGCCGGTCCCGCACAGGTCGATGGGGTCGAGGTCGCCGGTCGCGACGGGCACGGCGTACTCGCGCATCACGCGCGTGAAGCCGGTCAGCTCGTCGAGCGTCTCGCCGCGCGAGCGGAGCCCCAGCAGCAGCGCGGCCACCTGGACCGGGTCGGCCTCCCCGCCCAGCATCACGTGCATGGCGGAGGCGGCCTGCGCCTCGGTCAGCGTCTCGCCCTCGGCAACAGCTTGTAAGATCGGTTTCAACGGTTCAGGGTTCGGGGTTCAGGGTTTCGTCGTCGCTGACGTCGAGAGACCATTCGGCGCCAGGCTCCCGAGTGGCTCGGGGCGGGGCGGTTCGGAGGTAGCGAGCGAGCCCGCCGCACGCCCCGCCCGCGCGGCGAGCGAGGTCGTAGAGCGCGTCGAAGGTGTCCGTGTCGAGGTAGCCCAGGTCGAGGGCGAGGTAGAGTTGGGAGCGGACCTCGGCGGCCGAGGCCCGCGCAATCGTCAGGAAGCGGGCGAAGTCGGCGGGAGACCGGCGCGCGTAGCCCTCGGCGACGTTCGAGGAGACCGAGATCGACGCGCGCCGGATTTGGTCCCGGAGCGCGAAGTCTTTGGCGAACGCGCCACCTGCCGTCGCTTCGTACACGAGCCGGTTCAGCTCCCGCCCCAGCTTCCACGCCTCGATCTCCTCGAATCGCCTGAACGTCCCCATCACGCGCCCTCGGCTGTGCCGACCGCCCCACCCCGCCCTTGCGAACCCTGAACCCCGAACCCCAACACCCCCCGGACCCAGTTCCGCACCAGCCTCGGCCCCTCGGTCGTGAGCACGCTCTCCGGGTGGAACTGGACGCCCTCGACCGGGTGCTCGCGGTGGCGGAAGCCCATGACCACCCCGCCCTCGGTCTCGGCCGAGACCTCCAAGACGTCCGGGAGCGAGGCGCGGTCGACGACGAGCGAGTGGTAGCGCGTCGCGACGAAGTCCTGCTCGACGTCCTCGAACACGGTCCGGCCGTCGTGGTGGACCCGGCTGGTCTTCCCGTGCATGAGCGTCGGCGCGTGGACGACGCGGCCGCCGTAGACCTCGCCGATCGCCTGGTGTCCCAGGCACACGCCAAGGACCGGCGTCGACGGCCCGAACCGCTCGACGACCGCCTCGCTCACGCCGGCCTGGGCGGGGCGGCCCGGCCCGGGCGAGATCAGGATGCCCGCCGGCGCGAGCGCCTCGACCTCGTCCAGCGTGACGGCGTCGTTCCGCACCACGCGGTAGGCGTCCGTCTCCGCGCCCACGAGGTGGACGAGGTTGTACGTGAACGAGTCGTAGTTGTCGATGACGAGGATCATAGTCGGTACGGGGTACTCGGTACGGGGTACGAAGGGAGTAGGCGTCGAGGCTAGGCCGTACCCCGTACCTCGTACCCCGTACCCGCATTCAAGAAGCCGACCGCCTCGCGGACCTCGCCCAGCACCTCGGCCGCGCGCGCCCGGGCCGCCGCCCCGCCCGCGGCGAGCACGTCGCGGACGTCGTCGGGCCGCTCGGCGAGGGCGCGGCGCCGCTCGCGGGCCTCGCCGAAGTAGTCGGTGACGAGCGCCAGCAGCTCTTTTTTGGCGTGGCCGTAGCCGTAGCCGCCGGCCCGGTACGCTGCGGCGACCTCGGCCTGCTTCGCCTCGTCCGCGAACAGGCGGATGAGGGCGAACACGTTGTCGGCGTCCGGGTCCTTCGGCTCCTCCAGAGGCGTCGAGTCGGTGACGATCGACATCACCTTCTTCTTGAGCGCCGCGCCCTCGTCGAAGATGCCGATCGTGTTGCCGTAGCTCTTCGACATTTTGCGCCCGTCGAGGCCCGGGACCACGGCGACGTCGTCGAGGATGAGCGGCTCGGGGAGCGGGAAGAGGCCGCCCCGCCCCGGCTCTGTCCCATCGTCCGCCCCGCCCTCGCTGGCCGCCCCGCCCGTGCCGAACGTCTGGTTAAAGCGGGCGGCCGTGTCGCGGCTGATCTCGAGGTTCTGCTTCTGGTCCGCCCCGACCGGCACGATCAGGCCGCGGCCCGGCGCCGCGTAGGCGAGGATGTCGGCGGCCTGGAGGATGGGGTAGGTCAAGAGGCCCGCGTTCGCGCTCGCGCCCTGGGCCGTCTTGTCCTTGTAGGCCACGCCCTTTTCCAGGAGCGACGTGGGCGTGAGGCACAGGAAGACCCACGTCAGCTCGCCGAGCTGGGGCACGTCGGACTGGACGAACAGGTGGGTCCGGTCGGGGTCGAGGCCGAGCGCGAGGTAGTCGAGCGCGGCGTCGAGCGTGTTCCGGCGGAGCGCCTCTGGGGCGCGGAGCGTGGTCAGCGCGTGGTAGTCGGCCACGAACAGGAACGCCTCGCTCCGGCGGGCGGGGTCGTTCGCGAGCGCGATGTTCTGGCGGAGCGCGCCGAGGTAGTTGCCCACGTGGAGCGTCCCCGACGGCTGGATGCCGGACACGAGCACGGGCGGCGCCGCGTGGGCGGCGTCCGTCGCGGGCGGGGCGGGGCGGGGGGCGGGCATTCGGGTGGCGGGCGGGGGGACGGGTGACGAGCCGGGGGCGGGGCGGGGCCGTGCTCCACCTCGCCGCCCGTGCCCGTCGCGCTCTACGCCGTCTGCAAGTCGGCGGCGAGGTCGCGGAGCGCGCCGCGGCGGGCGTCGGACGCCTCGGCGTTGTGGGTCAGGATGGCCCGCGTCCGCTCCTGGTGGTGAACGGCGTCGACCTCGTTGCGGATGGCGCCGCCGAAGTCACGCTCGGCGTCGAGGAGCGCGTCGACGTGGTCGAGGGCGGGGCGGCCGGCGGCCGAGTCCGCCTCGGGCAGGTCCAGCCCGCCCGGCACGCGGCGCACGCCGCTCGGGGGCGTCCCGCCCAGGCTCAGGATCGTCTCGGACATCTTGGCGATCTCGGTGCGGAGGTACGGCATGAGCGCTTCGAGCCGCTCCTTCGGCAGCCCGGCGGGCAGGCCGTCGAGGATGGCCTCGTAGGCGTACATCAGGTCGATGTGGCGCTCGGCGATGGGCTGCAACCGCTCGGCGCTGTGGGCGCGCGAGATGTAGCGCCCGGCGCCGCCTTTGTTCAGGATCGGGCGGAGGGAGGGGAACATGGGCGGGGTGGGTTCGGGGTTGGGAGGTTCAGGGCTCGGGGTTCAACGGCCGGGCGGACGACCCTGAACGCCCCAACCCTGAACCATCAGAGCAGGTCGGAGGTGGCGGAGCGCATGGCGGCAAAGAGGGCGGCGGCCTTGGCGCGCGTCTCGTCGTACTCGGCCGCCGGGTCCGAGTCGGCGACGACGCCGGCGCCGGCCTGGACGTAGGCCGCCTGCCGCCCCGCCCCGTCCTCCTTGACGATCATCGTGCGGATGGCGATGCAGGTGTCGAGCGCGCCGTCGAAGCCGGCGTAGCCAACGGCGCCCGCGTAGGGACCGCGGCGGATGGGCTCGAGCTCGTCGATGATCTCCATGGCCCGCACCTTGGGGGCGCCGGAGACGGTGCCGGCCGGGAAGCAGGCCGCGAGCACGTCGACGGCCCGGCGGTCGCCGACCGCCCCGCTCACGCTCGACACGAGGTGCATGACGTGGCTAAAGCGCTCGACCTCGGCAAAGCGGTCGACCGTCACCGTGCCCACGTCGGACACGCGGCCGACGTCGTTGCGGCCGAGGTCGACGAGCATGAGGTGCTCGGCGCGCTCCTTGGGGTCGGCCAGGAGGTCGGCCTCGCGCTCGGCGTCCTCGGCGTCGGTCTCGCCGCGCCGGCGCGTGCCGGCGATGGGGAGCACGAGCGCCCGCCGCCCCGCCCCGCGCGGGTCCACGCGCGTGAGCACCTCGGGCGACGAGCCGACGAGCGTGAACGGCCCCTCGGCGCTGTCCAGGCCGTCGACGTCGAGGTAGAACAGGTAGGGCGAGGGGTTCACCTGGCGGAGCGCCCGATACAGGTTGAAGCGGTCGCCCGCGAACGGCATCGCGAACCGCTGTGAGAGCACGACCTGGAACACGTCGCCCTCGTAGACATGCTCCTTCCCGCGGCGCACGGCGGCCTCGTAGTCGGCCCGCTCGACTGACGCCTGGGGCTCGTCGGCCAGCAGGCGCACGGGCTCGCCCGTCTGGACGCCCCGCAGCAGGTCGTCCTCCAGCTCCAGGAGCCGCGTGGTCGCCTCGGCGTAGGCCGCGCCCAGGTCGGTCTCGGCGTCCACGAAGACGGTCGCCATGAGCACGAGCTGGTGGCGGACGTGGTCGAAGGCGGCGACGGTGTCGTAGAACCCCCACACGCCGTCGGGCAGCCCGAGCACGTCGGGCGGGCCGGGCGGGAGCGACTCGACCTGGCGCACGGCGTCGTAGCCGGCGAACCCGACGGCGCCCGACGTGAGGCGCGGGAGGCCGGGCACGCGGGCCTGCTCGGTCGCCTCCAGGACCTCGCCGAGCGCGTCGAACACGCTCCCCGCCCGGCTCTCGACGTCGTGCGGCGCCCCGTCGCCGCCGACGGCCCCGGCGGGGCGGTGCGTGAGCACGCGGCCGCCCCGCGACTCGACGACGAGGTACGGCCGCTTGCCCAGGAACGAGTACCGCCCCAGCCGCTCGCCGCCCTCGACCGACTCGAACAGGAACCCGAACTGGCCCGGCTCGCGGAGCGCGAGGAACGCGGCGACCGGCGTGAGCAGGTCGGCCGAGCGGCGGACGTAGACGGGCACGGCCAGCTTCCGCCCGTCGGCGGGGAGCTGCTCGCGCACGGTCGTCTCGAACTCGGAGAGCGTCATCGGGTGCGGAAGGTGGGGCGCGGGGCGCGGGCGGGGTGGGGAGGTCCGGCCAATAAAAAAGCCCCCTGCTCGCTGGAACAGTGGGCTCGCGTCGGGAGGCGCGTTCGCGTCAGGCCACTGGCCGTCCGCCCACTGGGTGTGGGGGCCACCAGGGCCAGACGAGCGGAGTGCGGCGTGCCATGCGGCCAAGCTAGCGGCATTCGGCGGGCGCGGCAACTGCGGGCCGCCCCGCCCGCACGGCCACGCCCCTGGGCTCCCCCCGTCCGCGCGCCCATCGCAGAGGCTCCGCCTCCGCTCAGCGGAGCGACCGGCCGAACGGCGGGGGGAGCGCGGGCGGGGCGGTCGGCCTCGGCTTGTCCGCCCCGCCCGCGCGCTATCGCTCGTGGCGGGGCGGGGCGGCGGGCGGGACCACGCGCCGCGCCGGCGGTCGGGCGGGGCGGCGGACCGGGACGGCCTCGGCCACCCCGCCCGCGCACAGGTTCGGCATCGGGACCGGCGGCGGCCCGGTGCGCTCCGCCTCGGGCATCGGGGCCGGCGCCGCCCCGCCCGCGCCGAACGGCGTCGGCATCGGCGCGCCGGCGTCGCACCGTGGGGTGGCGCCGGGCAAGTTGTCCAGCGTCCTCGCCAGCCGCTCTGTACGTCGGTCGAGGAAGTGGCGGAGCCGCCCCTGCTCTTCCTCCAGCGTCTCGTCCTGGTCCCGCCACGGCTCGAACCCGTCTGGGCTGTCGCGGGGAGCCGCGGGCGGGGCGGGGTCTTGGGCCACGGCCGGCGCGGCGATCAGGAGCGCGAGGGCGGGGAGGAGGCGCATGGCGTCACGAGGCGTCGTCGGGGGCGGGGCGGGCGCGGCCGAGCGCGGCGGCCAGCGCCGCGTCGTAGCCGTACGGGTCGGCATAGAGCCGGAGCGCCCCGCCCTCCTCGGCCCAGGCCGTGAAGTAGACGAAGTGCGTCCGCACCGGGCGCTCCAGGCGGACGCCCCGGCGTGGGCCGCCCCGCCACGCGGCCCGCGCGCGCCCCGGCTCCCAGCCGTTGACCGTCGTCATCAGGTGCTCGGCGAGCTCGTCCGGCGCCGACGCCTGCACGCACCCGCTCGACATCGACGAGCCCGAGCCGTCGTCGAACGTGTACCGCTTGTTCGTGTCGTGGATGAGGATGGCATACGGGTTGTGCATCAAGAACTTGACGCGCCCGAGCGGGTTGGCTGGGCCGGGCCGCTGCACGAACCGGAAGGACGAGACCGAGACCGAGTCCCACGGCACGAGGCGCGAGTCGACCGCCTGCCCGTTCTGGTACACCTCGAACCCCTGGCGGTGGAGCGAGAGGCTGTCGCGCTGGGCCATCGGGAGCACTTGGGCGGCGGCCAGCGAGCGCGGGACGTACCACGCCGGCTGGAATTCGAGCGTGTGGATGGAGTCCGAGATCACCGGCGTCGTCCACCCCGTTGTCTGCGCGTTGCCGATGTTGGCCGGCATCCGCAGGGACTCGGCCACCCCGCCCGTCGAGTCTCGCATGAACGCGCGGATCTCGAAGGCCGGCAGGTTCACCCACACGTAGTGCTCGCCGAAGTCGTCGGGGAGCCAGCGCCAGCGCTCCAGGTTGAGCGCGAGCCGGTCGCGGAGCCCGTCCAGGTCGGCGTTGAGCGCATCCGTCACCGAGGCATCGAGCACGCTGTCGGACGCGAGGCCGTGGGCGCTCTCGAAGCGGGCGAGCCCGGCGGCGAGCGAGTCGTCGAGGAGGTAGGCGTCGGGGCGCGTCCAGGCGTCGAGCGAGTCGGCGGGGAGCCAGCCCAGCGCGTCCAGCCGCTCGCGGAGGTGCGGCACGCGGACCGACCGGCCGCCGGGGCGGAGCGCCGTGCCCTCGGGCACCGGCGCGAGGTCGTCGCCCAGCGCGTCCAGCCGCGCACGCAGCCGGCGGTACCCGGCGTGGGCGGGGCGGAGCCCGCCGAGCGCTGCCGCCACGCGCCGCGCGTCGCCCGAGCGGACGGCGGCCTGGAGGCCGGCCCAGCGCTCGCCGTCCGGGTCGCGGTCGGTCGCGTGCCACACGCCGGGGTAGAGCGAGGCGGGGTCCGCGCGCTCGCCCAGGAGCGCCCCGCCCAGGCGGAGCGCGCCGTCGGTCAGCAGCACGTCGAGCGCGGCGACGAGGGCGGGGCGGGGGTCGGCGAGCGTGTCGCGGGCGGCGCCGTCGAGCGCCTCCCACTGGGCCTCGGCCTCGGCCAGCCGCGCGTCGAGCAGGTCGAGCGTGGGCGCGTGGACTTCGGCCGGGCGGAGCCCGTCGGCCGCCGCCTCGCCGATCGCCCGGCGGAGCGTCCGGCGTTCGGCCGGCAGCGCCCACAGCGCGGCGCCCCCAGCGTACGCCGCCCGCGTCTCGGGCCGGAGCGCGGCGGCCGCCCCGCCCACGCGGATCGTCTGCGCCGAGGCGTGCGCGGCGGCCAGCGCGTCGACGGCCTCGGCGGCGGGCGGGGCGGCGGCCTCGTCGTCGGCGCCGAACCAGTCGGAGAACGGTCCCCACCCGAGCAGGGCGGCGAGGGCGACGGCGAGCAGAGGGGAGACGGGCGGCACGGCGGGGGGGCAGACGAGGGACGATCAACGTCGGGCGGCCGCCGAAAGTACGGTGCGCCCTTCCCGGAGCCGCGTGGGGGCGGCCCTGAAGCGGAGCCGGTCCCGGCTCGGGCGCGTACGGTCCGCTCCCCGCCCCGCCCCCATGAGCGCCGCCCCGCCCGCCCGCACCGACACGCCCGCCCCGCCCGGCGCCGTCGTGCTCGACTTCGACCCCGCCCGCGACGGGTTCTCGTTCCCCAACCGCTTCGAGTGGACCGACGGCGACCTCGACGTGCTCGCGGGCGCGCTCCGCCCGCTCGCCGCGCTCCCGTTTGCGCTCGGCGGCGCGCTCGGCGGTCGCTTCGGCGGGGGCAGCGATCAGGGCGGGGCGGGAACCGCTGCGGGCGCCGCCGTCGCGGGCGGGGCGGGGTGGGCCGTGGGCGGCGGGCTCGTCCGCTCGGTCGCCCGCCGCTGGCCGACGTTCGGGCTGTGCGGCGGGATGGCGCTCGCGGCCGTCGAGCGGTGGCCGGCGCGCGGCCGCGTCGCCACGGCGGCGCTGGAGCGAGAGCCCATGCGCGCGCTCCTCCGGCGCCGCCAGGAGGCCACGCTGCGCGCGTCGTTGCCCCGGTTCGCGCGCTACTGGGCGCTCGTCCGCTTCACGCCCGGCGCCATGCCGCACGCCCCGCTCGCGGGCGCGCTGGCCGCCGAACTCGACCGCGTCGAGGCGGCGCTCCGGGCCGGCCGCCCCGCCCTCCTCGGCCTCGTCGGCGACGCGCCCGACCCGTTCACGCTCCACCAGGTCGTCGCCTTCGGGGTCGACCGCCGCGGCCGCCTCGACGCGACGCTCCAGGTCTACGACCCCAACGCGCCCGGCCAGACGCGCACGATCACGACGGGCGGGGCGGGGGCGGGGCGGACTGCGATCTCGACGGACCTCCCGACGGGCCGCCGCGCCGACGGCCGCGTCCACATCTCGACGCGGCCGGGGCACCTGTCGCACCTGTTCGTGATCGACCCGGACGCGTGACGAGCCGGGGGCGGGGCGGCGCCGCGCCGCCGTGCGCAGGCGGCGGAGCGGTCGCCCCTACGCCGTGTCCCGCTCGGCCTCCGCCTTGATCGCCCGGTTCATGGCCTCGAACCCGCCGCGCGTGTCGGTGTCGAGGCTCCGGCGCAGGAGCGGGACGAGGAGCCCGCCGAACGCTTCGCCGTGGTGGAACCGCGTCCGCCCCGCCCCGAGCGGCTCCAGGCGGAACGCGTGCTCGCCGCGGAAGAGCCACCCCGCCCCCAGCGTGCCCCGCCACGAGAGCGCGCGCCCCGGCTCGGCGCGCGTCACGACGGGCTTGAACGTCATCGGCTTTTTGCCCGGCGGTCCGAGGCGGGCAAAGAGCCGGGCGCCCTCGCGGACCTCGCCGCGGATCTCGTGGATGAACGGGTTCCAGTCCTGGCGCTCAAAGTCCGTGAGCACGGCCCACACGCGCTCGGGCGGGGCGTCGATGTCGATCTGCGTCTGGATCTGCACGGGCGGGGCGGGCTGGAGGAGGCGCCGCGCGTACGTGCCGCTCGGGTGGCGGTTGCGGACGGCTGGGGGAGCCCGCGCTCGCCACCCCGCCCGCGCTCGCCCCTACCCCTGGTTCTTGATCACCGGCGGCTCGGCGGCCGCCCCGTCGCCGGACCGGGCCACGTCGGGGACGTCGGCCTCGCCGGGCGGGGTGGGCGCGCCGGGCGGGGCGGCCCGCTCCTCGCGGCGCGTGGCGATCCACGACGCCACGGACGCCGTCCCGATCGAGACCGCGATGACCGTGAGCGAGACCCACGTCGGGAGGTGGCCGTCGATGAACGGCTCGGCCAGCATCTTCCCGCCGATGAACACGAGCACGAACCCGAGCCCGTAATGGAGGTAGCGGACGCGCTCGATGATCCCGGCCAGCAGGAAGTACAGCGCGCGCAGGCCCACGACGGCCATGATGTTCGAGCTGTAGGCGATGAACGGGTCGGTCGTGATGCCGAGGATGGCCGGAATCGAGTCGACCGCGAACACGACGTCCGTCAGCTCGATCATGATGAGGACCAGGAACAGCGGGGTCGCCCACAGCTTCCCCTTCAGGCGGACGAAGAAGTGCTCCTCGTGGTACGACTCCGTGACCGGCAGCTTGCGGCGGAGGAACACGAGCAGCTTGTTCTGCGACACGTCGGCGGCGTCGTCGTTGTCCCGGAACATGCGGAGCCCGGTGAGCACGAGGAACGCCCCGAACACGTAGAGCAGCCAGTGGAAGCGGTCGATGAGCGCGACGCCGACGAGGATCATGAACCCCCGCATCAGGATGGCCCCGAAGATCCCCCAGAACAGGACGCGGTGCTGGTACTGGGCCGGGACCCCGAAGTACCCGAACAGGACCGCGATCACGAACAGGTTGTCGACCGAGAGCGACTTCTCGACGATGTAGGCCGTGAAGAACGTGAGCGCGGGTTCATGCCCAAAGCCGATCCAGATGGCCGCGTTCACGGCCAGCGAGGCGGCCACGAAAAAGGCCGAGAGCCAGGCGGCCTCCTTCCACTCGATCTTGTGGGCCTCCTTATTGAACCCGAACAGGTCCACTAGGAGGAGCCCGATGATGTAGGCGTTCAGCGCCAGCCAGGCCCAGGCGGGAACGTCGAGGTGAGTCGTAGGGGACACAGGCACGTAGCGATCAGTCGTCCGTGAACGCGGCCTCTGCCGGCCGGTTCGGCGTTTCCCGGAACGTTCCTACGGCGCCTCCCCGCACGGCCCCGGCGGTAAAGCCTGGGGCGGGGCGGCTACCCGCTGAGGTCGCGGTGCCCGAAGTAGTACAGGCAGAACGCGAGCTTCTTCGCCTTCATCGGCCCGAACCCGGGCAGCGCGCGGACCCGGCGCTGGACGTCGGCCGCCCCGCCCTCGGCCCAGATCTGCGCGGCGTCGCCGCCGTAGTCGTCGGCCAGGCGGCGGGCCACGTCTTGCGTAAGGTCGACCATCTTGTTCGTGAAGCGGTGGACGGCCGGGGACTCGGTAAAGACGGCGGCGAAGGCGTCGCGGTCCATCTCCGCGATCCGGCGCATGTCGAGGTGGCCGAGCCGCTGCTTCAGCTTGAGTGGCCCAGTGAACGCGGTCTCGGCGAGCACGCGCTGGTCGTAGAGGAGCCCGAGGAGGACGGCGTTGGGGTCGTCGCGGAGGAGTTGGTCGGCGTCGCGGTCCTTCGTCGCCGTGCCCTCGGCCTGGAGCCGGTCGAGCATGCGGACGAGGCCGCCTTCGAGCGAGGAGTAGTCGGAGGCGTCGATCACGGGCGGGGCGGTAGAGTCGGTGAGTCGGTAGGTCGGTGGTCACGGGCGGGGCGGCCGACCACTCCGCTCGCGCTCGCCCTCTGCGTGAGGGGCGCCTCGCCCTCGGCGTGAGCGGCGGCGCAGCCAGGCCGAGCGGGCGAGAGTCTACGGCCCGCGCCGGGACGGTGCCGAGGGCGGGGCGGCCCGTCCCTATCCTGGCCGTGCCTCCTCACCCGCCCCGCCCCGCCATGCCCACGCTCCCGACCGCCCCGCTCGCCTCACGGTCCGCGCGGCTCCGCGCCTCGGTCTTCGCTGCCCTCCTGGCCGCCCCGCTCCTCGTCACCGGGTGCGACAGCGGCGACGACGACGCGAGCGGCGCCGAGGTCCGCGTGATGAGCCAGAACCTCTACCTCGGCGGCGACCTGTTCACGGTCACCGCCGAGACCGACGCCCAGCGCGTCCCGCTCCGCGTGGCCGAGCTCTACGCCACGATCGAGGCCTCGGACCCCGCCGCGCGGATGGCGGCCATCGCCGCCGAGATCGCCGACATCGAGCCTGACCTCGTCGGGCTCCAGGAGGTCGCGACCTACGCCGTCCAAACGCCGGCGGACAACCTGCCGGGCGGGGCGGCGACCGCGGCCACGGACGTGACCTACGACCTCCTCGACCTCCTCCTCGACGCGCTCGCCGCCGAGGGCGCGAGCTACACCGTCGCCGCCCGCAGCGACAACGCCGACGTCGAGTTCCCGGCGACGGCCGACGGACGGACCTTCTTCGACGTCCGCTACCGCGACGCCGACGTAATCCTCGCCCGGTCGGGCGTCGAGACCTCGGGCGCGACGGCCACCGTGTTCCAGGCCATCCTCACGGTGCCGGTGGGCGGCGTCGAGCAGGCGTTCGTCCGGTCCTACCAGTCGGTCCGGGCGACGGTCGACGGCGCCACGTTCGCGTTTTTCAACACGCACCTCGAAGTGGGCGGCCCCGCCGGTCCGGTCCAGGAGGCTCAGGGCGCTGAGCTGGCCGCGGCCGTCGCGCGCGTCCCGAGTCCGCTCGTCCTCGTCGGCGACCTGAACTCGGACGCGGGCGGGACCGGCACCGCGACCTACGGGATCGTCACGCGCGTCCTCGACGACGCGGCGGGGGCAGGCGCAGGCACGCCCACGTGCTGCCAGGACGCCGATCTCCGCAACGACGCGTCCGACCTGTCCACGCGGATCGACCTCGTCCTCACGCGCGGGTTCCAGGTCGAGGCGTTCGAGACCGTCCTCGACGAGCCCGCGGACCGGATCGGCGACCTCTGGCCGAGCGACCACGCCGGCGTCTGGGCCGACCTCGTCCTGGGTGACGACGCTTAAGAGCTTCGGGCAGGTACGGGGTACCCGGTGCGAGGTACGGCGCTAGCGCTCTGTCGAGCAGTCGTCGTCGGGCGGGGTGGTGCGCCCGGCGCGCGACGGGGGCGGGGCGGGGGAGAGGCGCCGCCCCGCCCTCAGGCTCGGCGCCACTCGGGGCCGGCCGGCGTGTCCATGACCTTGACGCCGAGGCGGTCGAGCTCGTCGCGGACAGCGTCGGCGCTCGCCCAGTCTTTCTGCTCACGTGCGACCATGCGTTCAACTAAGAGGTCCTCGACCTGCTTGCGTAACTTGTCATCGTCCGCGCCCGCGTCCGCCCCGCCCGCGGGCTCGCCGTATTCGGAGCGGACGACGCCGAGCAGCGCGTTCACGCGGTCGAGGAACGCCGCCGCCGAGGCCGCGCTCGCCGCCGAGAGCGGGGCGGCCCGGTGCGCGGCGAGGACCGCGTTCGCGCCCCGGTAGGCCGCCGCGAGGGCGACCGGCGTGTTGAGGTCGTCGGCCATCGCCGCGAGCGCCTCGGCCCAGGCCGCGTCGAGGTCGTCGGCCAGGACGTCCGCCCCGCCCCGCCCCGCTTCGAGCGCGTCGCGTGCGGCGTCGTCGGCCTCGCGGTAGCGGGCGACGTTTTTCTGGGCGTCGGCGAGCGCCTTCTGCGTGAGGTTGAACGGGCGGGCGTAGTGGCCCGAGATCAGGACGAGCCGGAGCGCGAGCGGGTCGACCGGCGCGCCCCAGTCCGCGCGGCCCGTCGGGGGCGGGGCGGTCAGGTCGCGGACGGTGAGGAAGTTGCCCTTCGACTTCGACATCTTCTCGCCCTCGACCTGGAGGAACCGCGTGTGGATCCAGTAGCGCGAGAACGGCTCGCCGGTCAGCGCCTCGGCCTGCGCGATCTCGCACTCGTGGTGGGGGAACCGGAGGTCCTCGCCGCCGCCGTGGAGGTCGATCGTCTCGCCCAGGTACTTCTGCGCCATCACCGAGCACTCGAGGTGCCACCCGGGAAAGCCCCACCCCGCCGCCGGTCCGTCGGTGAACGGGCTGAACCACTGCATCAGGTGGCCGGGGTCCTTTTTCCAGAGCGCGAAGTCGCGGGGGTCCCGCTTGTCGTCGTCGCGGACGACGTCGCGCGTGCCCTCCAGCGTCTCGGCGTCGGTGTTGCCGGAGAGCTTGCCGTAGTCGGGGAACGAGGGGACGTGGAAGTAGACGCCGCTCTCGGTCTCGTAGGCGTGGCCGGACTCGACGAGCGCCTGGGCCGCCTCGATCTGCTCGCGGACGTGCTCGGTCGCGCGCGGCCGCAGGTCGGGCTCGCGGAGGTTGAGGGCCTGCCAGTCGGCCTCCAGCGCGGCCGTGTAGTGGCGGGCGAGGTCCCAGACGGTCT
Source organism: Rubrivirga sp. S365 (assembly GCF_032248475.1). Classification (NCBI taxonomy): domain Bacteria; kingdom Pseudomonadati; phylum Rhodothermota; class Rhodothermia; order Rhodothermales; family Rubricoccaceae; genus Rubrivirga; species Rubrivirga sp. S365. The sequence continues at coordinate 3,415,018 of NZ_JAVTTN010000001.1, read as the reverse complement.
CGAACCGCTCGCCCTCTTTGGAGGCGAGGGCCTTCGCCATCTTGTCCTCGCCCTCGCTGTCGGCCACGTCGTCCTCGGTCAGGTGCCCCACGTCGGTCACGTTCGAGACGTAGCGGACGGCCCACCCCAGCGCCTCGGCCGTGCGGACCACGAGGTCGGCGGTCAGGAACGTGCGGAAGTTGCCGATGTGGGCGTAGCTGTAGACGGTCGGCCCGCACGAGTAGAACCGGAGGAGCGGCCGGCCGTCGTCGGTGAACGCGGCGGGCTCGACGGTCTCGACGCGCCGCGTGAGCGTGTCGTGGAGGCGGAGGGGCGGGGTGGTCTCGGACATGGGCGGACCCAAAGGGCGGGGCGGCCAACCTACCCGCCCCGCCCCGCGGAGGGGAAGAGGAGGGGGAGGAGAAGAAGGGCGGGGCGGCCGGGCGTGGGCACGGCGCCGCCCCGCTCAGTACCGCGCCGACGACGTGTTGAGCCCGGCGAGCAGGCTCAGCCGCGCCCCGCCCGCGCCGAGCACGACGGCCGCGTTCACGGGCACGCTCACGCCGTCGAGACGGGCGTTCACGCCGGCCACGAGCGCGAGCCCCAGGCGGACATCGGCGCCCACGACGTCCTGGTCGCCCCGGCGGTCGGGCCTCTCGTGGACGCTCACCGACACGTTCGGCCCGGCGCCGACCTCGACGCCGCCCGGCGTCCGCAGGCCGGAGACGAAGGTGAGGCTGGGGAGGAGGAGCCCACGGTCGAGCCCGCTGAGCAGCGGGACCACCTCGGCCACGCCCGTCGCCCCGCTCGCCGTCTGGAACGTCTGGAACTCGAACTGCCACCCGAACTGCGTCACGACCGGGAACGACGGGTCGATCCGGTCGCCCGTGCCGCCGTCGCGGGTCGCCTCGTTGATGCGCGCGACGACGCCCGGCGCGAGGTACGTCACGCCGACGCGCGGGCCGCTCTGGCGGTGCGGCCCGACCTGCGCCTGCGCGGCCGGCGCCAACGTGACGAGCAAGACGAGGGCGGCGAGCGGGGCGGGCAACATGGCGGTCGGGGAGCGTGAGGTCCCAACGTCGGTCCCGGCCCGCCCCGCCCGTTGGTCCGCGCGGACGGGGCGGGGTGGTCCTTTCGGACCAGACGCGGGAGGGCGGGGCGGCCGCCCCGCCCAGGCGCCTCCTGAGCCGGCGTCGGGCTGGAACCGGGCGGGGCGGGGCGGGCTTGCACCGCGCGGCGGGCGAGGAGCCCGCTGCCCACCACCCGACCCGCCGCCCGTGCCCGCCACCCCGCCCGGCCTCCGCTACGCCGACGACTCCCGCCCCGGCATCACCCGCGTCCGCCGCGGGACCGGGTTCTCGTACCACCGGCCCGACGGCGAGCTCGTGTCGCCGGAGGTCCGCGAGCGGATCGAGGCGCTCGCCATCCCGCCCGCCTACGACGACGTCTGGATCTGCCCCCTCCCCAACGGCCACCTCCAGGCGACCGGCCGCGACGCCAAGGGCCGCAAGCAGTACCGCTACCACCCGGACTGGGAGGCCCACCGGAACCGGCTCAAGTTCGACCGGATGGTCGGGTTCGCCGAGGCGCTCCCCGCCCTCCGCGCCCGCGTCGAGGCCGATCTCAAGGACGGGGGCACCGACCGCGAGACGGTCCTCGCGCTCTGCGTCCGGCTCCTCGACGAGACGCTGATCCGCGTGGGGAACGAGCAGTACGCGGCCCAGAACGGGTCGTACGGGCTCACCACGATCCGCGACAAGCACGCCACGTTCGAGGAGAAAGGGGTCCGTTTGGAGTTTACCGGCAAGAGCGGGAAGACGCGGGCGCTGGCCGTCCGCGACCCGCGCCTCGCCGAGCTCGTCAAGGCGTGCCGCGACATCCCCGGCTACGACCTGTTCCAGTTCTACGACGAGGCCGGCGACAAGCAGGACGTCGAGAGCGGCCACGTCAACGGCTACCTCCAGGAGACGACCGGCGAGGACTTTTCGGCCAAGGACTTCCGCACCTGGGGCGGCACCGTCACGGCCGCCGAGCGCCTCGCCGAGCGCGGCGACGACCTCCCCGACGACGAGCTCGACGGCGCCGTCGTGCAGGCCGTTAAGGACACGGCCGAGCGGCTGGGCAACACGCCCGCCGTCTGCCGCCAGTACTACGTCCACCCCGACGTCCTCGACGCCTTCCGCGAGCGCGACCTGGCGGGGCGGCTCCGGCGCCGGAACGCCGGCAACACGCCGAGGGGCCTCCGCCCGAGCGAGGCGGCCGTGCTCGACCTGCTGAAAGAGCGGGCGGGGTGAGGCCCGCCGTCGGGCGGGGCGGGGCGGCTAGAGGAGGACGGTGCGGAGCGCGGCGAGGTGCGCCGCGTCGTCGAACAGCGCGCGCGTGGGGACGGAGAACCCCGGCACCACCCCGCTCACGAGGATCGTCCCCACCTCCTCGCTGCGGTAGCGGCCGCCCTCGATCCGGTGGGCGACGACCGTCTCGTCGTCGGCGTCGACGATCCAGTACTCGGCGACCTCGTGGGCCTCGTAGTCTTCGCGCTTGACGCCGCGGTCGCGCCCGGCCGTGCTCGCGCTGAGGACCTCGGCGACGAGGTCGGGGGCGGGGTAGACGAGCGTGTCGCGCCCGATCTGCTCCGCCTTGCCCGCCCCCCAGAACGCCACGTCCGGCCCGTAGTCGTTCCGCGTCAGCCCGACGAGCGCCTTCTCGGCGGCGACCACCCCGCCCACCGCGTTCGCGTCGTTGTAGGCGCGGAGAAGGGACGACAGACGGCCAACGACTTGGTTGTGGGCGTCTCGGGCGGGCGAGTGCATGACGATCTCTCCGTTGATGAACTCGGCCTTCGTGGACGGCGTGAGCTGGTCCCGGAACCGCTCGCGCGCTTCGCCTTCGGCGCGGAGCGCGGCCCGGAGCGCCTCGACGTGCCGGGGCAGCGCGGGCGAGTCGAGGAGCGGCTGGAGGACGGCGTCGGGCATGGGTCCGGGGGCGGGGCGGTCGTCAGAATAGGGAACGCGCCGCGGGCGGGGCGGCGTCTGCCCACCCCGCCCACGCCGAGGGCGATCTCTGACCACGGGCGACCGCCGGTCGCCCCTACGCCACCCCGCCCACGGCGGGGGCGGGGCGGTCCCGGATGGCGTCGCGGGCGGGGTGGTGCATTTTGCCCGCTGCCCGCTGCCCGCTGCCCGCTGCCCGCTGCCCGCTGCCCGCTGCCCGCTGCCCGCTGCCCTACGCGGCCTCCGCCTCGGCGCCCACGAGCGCGAGCGCGGCCCGCTCGATCCCGTCCGGCCCGATGCCGACCTCGTCGTGGAGCTGCCGCTGCGTCCCGTGCTCGACGAACCGGTCGGGCAGCCCGAGCCGGACCACCTCCACGCCGTCCAGCGCGCCCGCGTCGGCCGCCCATTCGAGGACGGCCGAGCCCGCCCCGCCCTCGCGGACGCCGTCCTCGACCGTGACCACGCGCCGGAACCGGCCGAACACTTCGGTGAGGAGCGCGCCGTCGATGGGCTTGGCGAACCGGAGGTCGTAGTGGGCCGCCGAGACGCCCCGCGCAGCCAGGCGCTCGCGGACTTCGGGGACGTAGGTGCCGATGGCCCCGTAGGTCACGATCGCCACGTCGTCGCCGTCGGCGACGCGGCGGCCCTTGCCGATGGGGAGCGCCTCGAACCCGTCGCGGAGCGCCATGCCCGTCGCCGCGCCGCGCGGGTAGCGGATCGCGAACGGGCCGTCGTCGTGGCCGAGCGCCGTGAACATCAGGTCGCGGAGGTCCTGCTCGTCGAGCGGGGCGGCGACGACCATGCCCTGGACGGCCCTCATGATCGGCACGTCGAGCGTCCCGTGGTGGGTCGGCCCGTCGGCGCCGACGACGCCGGCGCGGTCCATGCAGAACACGACGGGCAGGTGCTGGAGCGCCACGTCGTGGACGACGCCGTCGTACGCCCGCTGGAGGAACGTCGAGTAGATGGCGCAGAACGGGCGCATCCCCTGCGTCGCGAGGCCGGCTGCGAACACGACCGCGTGCATCTCGGCGATGCCGACGTCGAACGCCCGGTCCGGCATGGCCTCCATCATGGTGCCCAGGCTCGTCCCCGACGGCATGGCCGCCGTGATGCCGACGACGCGCTCGTCCAGTTCGGCGAGCTCGACGAGGGCGTCGCCGAACACGTCCTGCCACTTGGGCGGCTTGGTCCCGGCCGCCGTCGGGACGGCCAGGCTCTTGCCCGTCACCTTGTCGAACGGGCTCGACTGCGCGTGCCACTTGACCTGGTCGGCCTCGGCCGGCGCGAATCCCTTGCCCTTGACCGTCAGCGTGTGGAGGAGGATCGGGCCGGAGAGCCCGCGGAGCTCCTTGAGGCGCCGGGCGAGCGTGACCACGTCGTGGCCGTCGGTGGGGCCGATGTAGCGGAACCCGAAGGCTTCGAACAGCATGCCCGGCGTGAGCACGGCCTTGACGCCGTCCTCGAGCCGCGAGGCTAGGCGCTGGAGCGTCCCCCCGCCCATGCCTTTGAGCTCGTCGAGCGCGCTCCAGACGCCGCCCTTGAGCGCGTTCCACCCGCCCGACGCCGAGAGCCCGGCGAGGTACTCGTGGAGGGCGCCGACGTTGGGGTCGATCGAGATCCGGTTGTCGTTGAGGACGACGAGGAGGTCGGTGTGGGCCGCGCCCGCGTTGTTGAGCCCCTCGAAGGCGAGCCCGCCCGTCATCGACCCGTCGCCGATGACGGCGACGACGCGCTGGTCGGTCCGCTTCAGGTCGCGGGCCTTGGCCATGCCGAGGGCGGCCGAGATCGACGTCGAGGCGTGGCCCACGCCGAACGTGTCGTACTCGCTCTCGGAGCGTTTGGGGAAGCCGCTGACGCCGCCGTACGTCCGGTTCGTCGGGAACGCGTCGCGGCGGCCGGTCAGGATCTTATGCCCGTACGCCTGGTGCCCGACGTCCCACACGAGCTGGTCGTCCGGCGTGTCGTACGCCCAGTGGAGCGCGACCGTCAGCTCGACGACGCCCAGCGACGCCCCAAAGTGCCCGCCGTGGACCGACACGATGTCGATGATGTGCGCGCGGAGCTCGTCGCAGAGCTGGGGCAGCCGCTCGACGGGCAGCGCGCGGACGTCCGCGGGGCGCTCGATGGTGGCGAGGAGGGGGCCGGGCGTGAGGGGCGGGACGGCCTCGGACATAGACGCTGGGGGCAGACCCAGGGGCGGGTAGCCAAAGATAGAGGGGCGACCGTCGGACACGGGGCCGCCGCGTGTGGTTTCAGCGCGAGTTGAAAGGGAAGTGGGAAGTGGGAAGTGGGAAGTGGGAAGTGGGAAGTGGGAAGTGGGAAGTGGGAAGTGGGAAGTGGGCGGGGTGGCGCCGGTTTTGTTCCACCCCGCCCCGCTCGGGCGATTGGCGAGGGCGGGGTGGTCGGAGGCGAGACTGCCATCAACTGGAGGCGGCGGCAGTTCCCCTCTTGGACACCGCGCAGCGTCGGCGAAGCCAAGAGGGCTAGGGGTGGTCGTTGGGCAGGCGGGGCGGTCTGACCCGGCGCCGCCTCGCCCATCGTGCCCTGACTACGGGCGACCGCCGGTCGCCCCTACGACGCCGCCCCGCCCAGCGAGGGGCACCCGTAGGGACACGACGTGTCGTGTCCAGGGCGAGCGGGGCGGTTCTGGACGCCGCGGCCCGTCACCGCCCCACCCCGCCCATTGCCACCCCGCCCCCGCCGGCGGCGGGGCGGTCTCGGATGGCATCGCGGGCGGGGTGGCGCATCTTCGCTGCCCGCTGCCCGCTGCCCGCTGCCCGCTGCCCGCTGCCCGCTGCCCGCTGCCCGCTGCCCGCTGCCCGCCTCAGCCCAGGCCGCGCCCGAACCCGCGCAGGAGCGCGAGGAAAAACGGGACGCCGCAGATCGCCGTCAGCACGCCGACGGGCACCTCCTGGCCGGGCAGCACCGTCCGCGCGGCGAGGTCGGCGAGGAGCAGGAACAGGGCGCCGCCGGCGAACGCGAGCGGGACGAGCCGCCGGTGCGTGGCGCCGATGAGGAGGCGGGCGGCGTGGGGCACGATGAGCCCGACGAACCCGATGACCCCGGCCGACGCGACCAGCACGCCCGTCGCTACGGCGGCGACGGCCACGAGCGTCCGCTTCAGCGCCTCGACCGGGACGCCCAGCGCCGCCGCCGGCTCCTCGCCCATCGTCAGCAGGTCGAGCGGACGCGCGAGCGCCCACAGCGCCCCGCCCGCCCCGAGCGAGACGGCCAGCGGCGCCCACACCTCCGACCACCGGGCGCGCGTGAGCGAGCCGAGCAGCCAGAACAGGACGGTCCGAAGCTTGTCCGGCTCGGGCGAGGCGTAGGTCACGAAGGCCGTCACCGACCCCAGGAGCGCCGACATCGCCACGCCGGCCAGCAGCAGCCGCGTCGTCGAGAGCGTCGGTCCGCGCCGGGCGACGGCGAACACGGCGGCCACGGCCAGCCACGCGCCGGCGACGGCCGCGACCGGCATCGACACGGCGCGCGAGACGACGGGCGGCAGGAAGCCGAGAAAGAAGAGGGCGGCCCCGGCGCTCGCCCCGCTCGACGCGCCCAGGATGTACGGCTCGGCGAGCGGGTTGCGCACGAGCGCCTGCATCGCCACGCCCACGACGGCGAGGCCGCCGCCGACCGAGAGCGCGAGGACCACGCGCGGGAGCCGGAGCGACCACACGATCGTCCGGTCGGTCGCCGTGCCGCCGCCGACGAGCGCGGCCCAGACCCGCCCCGCCCCCAGGTCCGCGCTCCCCCAGACCACGCTCGCCACGACGGCGAGCGCGACGGCGGCCCCCAGCCCGAGCGCGACGAGGGGCGTGCCGTGCGCGGCGAACGTCGAGCGGGGTGGTTTGGGAGGCCGCCGCCGCCGCTCGGTGCGGGCGGGGCGGTCCGGCGGCAGCCCCGCCCCGCCCCGCTCGCGGACGCGCCGTGCCCGGCCAGGCGGGGCGGGGCGGCTCACGCGGCGCCGGCGGCGAACGCCTCCGGGTGCAGGAGCCGGGCCAGCCGCTCCAGGCCCTCGGCGAGGCGCGGCCCCGCCCGGCTCACGAGGTCCGCGTCGAGCCCGTAGACGCGCCCGCTGCGGACGGCCGGGAGGTCGAGGAACGCCGGGTGTTTCTCGAACAGCCGCTCGGCGTCGTAGTCCGCCCCCCCGAGCACGACGACGACCTCGGGGGCCGCCTCCAGGATCGCCTCCTCGCTGGGCTGCGCCGCGCGGCCGGGGAACGCGTCGGTCACGTTGTCGCCGCCGGCCAGCCGCACGAGCTCGCTCGCGTGCGAGTCGCGGCCGAACGCGTACAGCGACTCGTCTCCGACCAGGAGCAGGACGCGCGGGCGGCTGTACGAGCGCACGGCCCGCTCGACGGCGCGGACGCGGTCCTCGAACGCCGCCGCCGCTGCCGCCCCGCCCGACGACGCGAGCAGCGTGTCGAGCGTGCGGAGCGCGCGCGGCACGTCGGCCACCTCGTCGAAGGCGAACAGGTAGGTCGGCACGCCGAGCGCGGCCAGCCCGTCGGCCTGGTCGGTCGGGTTCACGTCGTCGGAGCCGACTGCGAGGTCGGGGTCGAGCGCGACGACGGCCTCGGTGTCCAGCGGGTACGACTGGAACCGCGGGAGCCCGGTCACGGCCGGCGGGAAGTCGTCGGCGACGGCCACGCCCGCGAGCCGGTCGGCGCCTGCGGCGGCCACGACGAGCTCGGTGACGTTGGGGGCGAGCGGGAGCACGCTCCGCGGCGTCGCGTCCAGGTCGACGGCCCGGCCCAGGTCGTCGGCCACCCCGCCCGGCGCGTCGGCGCGGCAGCCGGCGACGGCCACGAGCGCGGCGAGCACGAGGAGGGCGGGGCGGGGCGGGCGCATGGGCGGGGCTGTCGGAGGCGGGGCCGCTCGGGGGCGGGGCGGAGCCGGCTAAGTTACCGGCCGCCCATGTCCGCCCTCGTCCTCCTCAACCCCGCCGCCGCCGACGGCCGCGCCGGCCGCCGCCGCCCCGCCCTCGTGGCCGCCCTCGCCGCGGCCGGCCTCGACGCCGACGTCGTCGCGACGCGCGGGCCGGGCGACGCCGAGCGCCTCGCTCGCGGGGCCGGCCGCGCCGCCCTCGTCGTGGCCGCGGGCGGCGACGGGACGGTCTACGAGGTCGTCAACGGCCTGACAGCCCACGGGCGGGGCGGCCCGGCGCTCGGCGTGCTCCCGCTCGGCACCGGCGACGACTTCGCGTCGGCGCTCGGCGTGCCGCCCCGGCTGGACGACGCGGCGCGGGTGCTGACCGCCACCCCGCCCCGCCCGCTCGACCTGGGCGAGGTGACGTGGGACGACGTCGCCGGCGCCCACGTCCGCCGGTTTGCCAACGCCCTCGGCGCCGGGTTCGACGCCCACGTCGCGTGGCTCGTGGCGGAGACAAAGTGGCTGGGCGGCCGGGCCGCCTACCTTGCCGCCGTGCCCCGCGCGCTGTGGGCGTGGCGACGGCCCACCGTGTCTGCGCGCGTGTCCGTGGGCGGGGCGGTCGTGTTCGACGGGCCGCTGTTCCTGTGCGAGGTGGGCAACGGGCCGTCCGTCGGCGGCGGGTTCCGGCTCACGCCTGACGCTGTGCTCGACGACGGCCTCCTGGACGTGTGCCTCGCCGGCCACCTCACACCGACCCGGGCGGTCCGCCTCCTGCCCCGGTCACTCACGGGCGCCCACACGGCGGCCCCCGAGGTCGTGACGGGGCGGGGCCGGCGCGTCGAGGTCGAGGCCACCGCGGGCCCCCTCACGCTCCACGCCGACGGCGAGGTGCTCGCGCTCGACGCCCGCCGCGTCCGCGCTGACGTGCTCCCGGGCGCCCTCCGGGTCGTCGCCCCGGCGCTCGCGGGCGGGGCGGGGCGGGGGCAACTCCTTATGGCGGCGGGGGAGTACGATTCGTAACCTGGTGCAAACCCGCGTCCGCCTCTTTCCCCTCGGAGCATGAGTCAAAAGCGCATCTTCGTCGTCGACGACGACCCCAAGATCGGCGAGCTTTTCGCCAAGGTCCTCACCCGCGACGGCTACGCCACCCAGGGGTTCACGTCCGCCGAGCCGCTGCTCCAGGCCGTCGACGACGGGACGGCCCCGGACCTCGTGCTCACGGACCTCATGATGCCCGACGTCTCGGGCATGCAGCTGATCGAGGCGCTCCGCAAGCGGGGGCTTACGATCCCGGTCATCGTCATGACCGCGCACTCGTCGGTCCAGACGGCCGTCGAGGCCATGCGGCTGGGGGCGTTCCACTACCTCCAGAAGCCGGTCAACCTGGAGGAGATGCGGGCGCTCTTGGCCAAGGCGCTCGACCTGTATGAGGACAAAAAGGAGCTCCAGGAGATCAAGAAGGTCCGCAAGAAGAAGCACTCAGTCGGCCGCATCATCGGGACGAGCGGGCCGGTCCAGGCCGTCCGCGACACGATCGAGACGCTCAAGGACATCCCCAACACGACGGTCCTCGTGCGCGGCGAGACGGGCACGGGCAAGAACCTCGTGGCCCAGACGCTCCACTACGCCTCGAAGTGGGCCGGCGGCCGGTTCATGGAGATCAACTGCGCCGCGCTGCCGGACAACCTCCTGGAGAGCGAGCTGTTCGGGTACGAAAAGGGCGCCTTCACCGACGCCCGCGCCGCCAAGCCCGGCCTCCTGGAGGTGGCCGACGGCGGCACGCTGTTCCTGGACGAGATCGACTCGATGAGCCTCGGGCTCCAGGCCAAGCTCCTCAGCTTCCTCGAGAGCCGCCAGTTCCGGCGCCTCGGCGGCACCGACGAGATCAAGGTGACGACGCGGATCGTGTGCGCGACGAACGCGAACCTCCAGGAGAAGGTGGCCGAGAAGGAGTTCCGCAAGGACCTCCTGTTCCGCATCAACGTGGTGTCGGTCGACCTCCCGCCGCTGCGTCGCATGGGCAACGACGTGCTCGCGATCGCCGAAAAGGTGGCCAGCGGGTTCGCCGACGAGTTCGGGAAGCCGTTCGAGGGCTTCACCGACGCCGCCCGCGCCAAGCTCACGGGCCACGAGTGGCCGGGCAACGTGCGCGAGCTGCGGAACGTCCTGGAGCGGGCCATGATCTTCGCCCAGACGCCGACGCTGGACGCGGGCGACCTCGTGCTGCTCCAGACGGATGCCTTCGACGGCGCCGAGTCAGACGCCGACACGTTCCGCTTCCGCGCCGGGGCCTCGCTCGAAGACCTGGAGTACGAGTACATCAAGCACACGCTCGCCAACAACCGCTCGTCGTCCTACGCCGACGTCGCCAAGCTCCTCGGGATCTCGAAAAAGACGCTCTGGGAAAAGCGCAAGCGGTACAACCTGGACGAGGAGATCGAGGAGATGACGGCGTAGAGTGGAGGGATGGAGGGATAGGGGATGAAGAGGGAGGGGCGGGCGGCTCCCTCTGCTCGTCCCTCGTATCCCTCCGTCCCGCATTCCTCCCCACCGATGACCGACCAGCAAAAGACCGCCCTCGCCGACCGCCTCGCCGCCCCGCCCGCCGCGGGTCCGCGCTCCTCGGGGCCGCCCCGCCCGAACGGCGAGGGCGGGGCGGAGGCCTCCCCGCCCGAGCGGCCGGGGCGGGGCGGGGACGGGCTGTCCGGGGCGCTCGAACGGATGGTCGGCGCTGGAGCCGCCCGGTTCGGGCTCAAGGCCGACCGCACGGGGCCGGGCGACGCCTGCGCGCTCGCCCCGACGCTCGCGCGGATGATCGACCACACGGCGCTCAAGCCCGACACCACCGAGGCCGACGTCCGCGCCCTGTGCGCCGAGGCCCGCGAGCATTGCTTCGCGAGCGTCTGCATCAGCCCCGTCTGGGTGCCCGTGGCCGCCGAAGAGCTGGCGGGGCGGTCGCCGCTCGTGTGCACGGTGGTCGGGTTCCCCCACGGCGCCAACCGGACGGCGACCAAGGCGTTCGAGACCGAGCAGGCCGTCCGCGACGGGGCCGAGGAGATCGACATGGTCCTGGCCATCGCGCTCCTCAAGTCCGAGCGCTACGACGACGTCGAGGCCGACATCCGCGCGGTCGTCGAGGCCGCCGCGGGGCGGACGGTCAAGGTCATCCTGGAGACGGCGCTCCTGACCGACGAGGAAAAGGTGATCGCGTGCGTGCTCGCCCAGAACGCCCACGCCGACTTTGTCAAGACCTCGACCGGCTTCGCGTCGTCGGGGGCGAGCCCGCAGGACGTGGCCCTCATGCGCCGCGTCGTCGGCGACACGATGGGCGTCAAGGCGTCGGGCGGGGTGCGGTCGGCCGAGGACGCGCGCGTCATGGTCGAGGCCGGGGCTACGCGGCTCGGGGCGTCGGCGGGCGTCGCTATTTTGAAGGGGCTCACCTCGACCGACTCGTACTAGTCGGGCGGGGTGGGGGATGTGAGGGACGGGCAGAAGCGCCTGGTCCCGCGTCCCTCTGCCCCTCGACTCCTCCCCGCCATGCGCCCGCTCCTCGTCCTCGCCGCCGCCCTCACGCTCTCGGCGTGCGCCACGACCGCCCCGCCCGGCGGCCCCGCCCCGCCCGACGACGAGGCGCCCGCGCCGGGCTACCCGGCGTATGAGACGTTCGACCCGTCGGGCTACGACGCCGAGCCGGAGCGCCGCACCGACGTCGAGCACGACGTGCCGGAGAGCGTCATGGCCGGCCGCGTCGTCGTCCCGGGCGGGGCGGCCCCGACGCCCGCCCCGCCGCCGCCGGCCGGCGCGCGCGAGGTGGACGGGTACCGCGTCCAGGTGTTTTCGAGCAACAGCCGGGGGGCGGCCGAGCGCGTCCGCGCGCAGGCGCTCGCGTGGTGGCAGGGGGCCAAGTCGCAGGCCGGCGCGCCGGCCTCGCTCAAGGCCAGCGTCGTGTACCTCCAGCCGTACTACCGCGTCCGCCTCGGCGCCTTCGCGACGCGCGAGCAGGCCGATGCTGCGCTCCGGCTCGTCCGCGACGAGTTCCCCGAGGCATTCCTGGTGGCCGACCGGGTGACGGTGGGCGGGTAGGGCGGGGTGGTCGACCGCCCCGCCCAAACGGCTTGAGCGGGGTGGACTGTCGTCCCTTACGCCCCGCCCACCTCGATCTGCGCGCCGTCCCAGCCCCACGACGTCTCCGCGAACACGGCCCGCGCCGCCGCGAGCCCGTCGTCGGACGCGTCGGGCGGGGCGTGGACGAGGACGAGCCGCCCCGCCCCGGCGTCGGCCGCGACCTGCGCTGCCTCCTTGGGCGAACTGTGGACGCCCGGCGTCGACCCGGTAGCCTCGTGGATCAGGAGGTCGGCGCCGCGCGCGAGGTCAGCGACAGCGTCTGTTGGCGCGGTGTCGCACGAGTAGGCGACGCGCATGCCGTCGGCCGCGAAGCACAGGCCGATCGTCGGGACCGGGTGGTCAACCGGCGTCGCCGTGATTTCCACCCCGCCCAGGTCCACGACGTGGGCGCCGGGGGCAGCCTCGACGTCGTGGTAGCGGATCTCAGGCAGGCCCTCCCAGCCGTCCGTGCTGAAGACGGCGAAGAGCGCGCGCGCCTTGGCCAGCGTCGGCGCTAGGCCGTAGACGTCGATGGGGGCAGTCCGCCCTCGGAGCCACATCTTCTCGACGAGCAGCGGGAAGCCTGCAAGGTGGTCCGGGTGCTCGTGCGTGAGGACCACGGCGGTCAGGTCCTCCGGCGTCAACCCCGCCGACAGCATCCGTTGGCCCGCGTCGCCTCCGCAGTCGACGAGGACGGTCGTCGGACCGTGCTCGACGGTGAGCATGGTCGTGGTGCGGTCGGGGCCGCCGTCGGCGGAGCCGGTGCCGAGAAGGTGGACGGTCATGGGGCAGGGGCGGGGCGGCTCCGGGGACGTGTCGCTCAGGATACCGCCCCGCCCGCGGGAGAGGGCAGGGAGAAAGAGAGCGGGGAGAAGAGGCGGGGACGGGAAGGGGACGGCCCGCCCCGCCCGGGAGAGGAGGCGGACCGCCGCCCGACCACCCCGCCCACGTCGAGACGAACAGGCCGAGGCGGAAGCGCGTCGCCCTTTTCCTACCGCTTCCGCTCGACGACATACGCGCACAGCCCGACGAGCGCGTCGCGGGCCGGCGACGGCGGGAAGGCGAGCAGCGCGTCGGCGGCGTCGGCCGCCAGCGCCTCCATCCGCGCCCGGGCCGCCGCCGTCCCGCCGGTGCGCTCGACGAACGCGAGCACGTCGCGGACCTCGGCCCGGCTCTTCCGCCGCTTGCGGACGATCCGGCGCACGCGCCGCGCCTCGGCGGGCGGGGCGGCGTCCAGCGCGGCGATGAGCGGGAGCGTCATCTTGCGGTCCTGGAGGTCGAGCCCGGCCGGCTTGCCCACGCTCGCCGCGCCGTCGTAGTCGAACAGGTCGTCGCGGATCTGGAACGCAAGCCCGATCGTCTCGCCGATGGCCTTAGCGCGCGCCACGGTCTCATCGTCGGCCCCGGCGCTCGCGGCGCCGGCCGCGAGGCAGGCGGCGATGAGCGAGCCCGTCTTGTCGGCGATGATCTGGAAGTACCGCTCCTCGGTCATGTTGAGCCTCCGGGCCGTCTCGATCTGGAGCAGCTCGCCCTCGGACATCCGCCGGACGGCGTCGGAGACGACGTGGAGCAGGTCGTAGTCGCGGTCGTCGAGGGCCAGGAGGAGCCCGCGCGACAGGAGGTAGTCGCCGAGCAGCACGCCCACCTTGTTCTTCCAGAGCGCCTTCACCGACGGCACGCCCCGCCGCTCGTCCGACTCGTCGACCACATCGTCGTGGACGAGCGTGGCCGTGTGGAGCAGCTCGACGAGCGTGGCCGCCCGGTACGTCCGCTCGGTGATGCCGCCGGCGAGCTCGGCCGAGAGGAGCACGAGCGTGGGCCGGATCTGCTTCCCCTTCCGCTTGAGCAGGTACTGCACGACGGCGTCGAGCAGCCCGACGCGCGAGCGCATGGCGTCGCGGAACTGGCGGCGGAACACGCGGAGGTGCTCGTCGACCGGCGCCCGGAGCGCGTCGAGCCCCACGGGCACGGCGTTCGCGACGGCGGCGGGCGGGGCGGGGCCGGTCGAGCCGTCGCCGTGCGGCATGTCGGGCAGGGCGGCGAGCGTGTCGGGCGGGGGAGGCATCAGCGAACTTTCAGTCTCGGGTGAAAGCCGGTACTCCCCGACCGACGGCAAGTTGCAGGAGCGGAGAGGAATGGGCGGGGCGGAGGGATGGGGAATGGAGGGATGAGAAATGGGCAGAGGGACAAGCCGCCCCGCTCCTGGCCAGGAAGGCCGACCCAGAGGGCGGGGTGGTTGCCGGCGCGGGCGGGGCGGCCTGGACAGGAGACAGGGCCGTTACGCTCTAGACCCTCGTGACGTATAGACCTTCAAAGTGAACGTCATTCCCGCGCAGGCGGGAATCCAGGAAGGGCGGGCGGGGCGGCCGGCTCCGCCTGGACGGCAACTCGGGCGTCGTCATCGAGACTCTTGGCGAGACGCCGTCCCCACGGGGTCGCTCCGCTCAGGATGACAAGTGGTAGCAGAACGTAGCAGCCCCGCATGCCAGGACGGGATAGGACCCGATGGGCGGACCCAAGGGGCGGGGTGGTTGTCGACGCGGCCTGGGCAGGAGCCGCCCCGCCCGGTGGCGGCGCCCGTAGGGACACAGCGCACCGTGTCCGGGGCGGGCGGGGCGGTCTGAACAGGCACCACCCCGCCCCGCCCATGCGCCCCGCCCGACGGCGTTGCATGCAACGCCGCTACAGGACGGTGCCACAGGGAGCATGCCTCGTGCCCGCTTTATCTGCTCATCCCTCCTCTATCCCTCAATCCCCTATCCCTCCACCCCGCCCGCCAGCCCCGGGTACAGCGCCAGGCCGACGGCGCACCGCGCGCAGCGTCCCTCGTCGCAGTAGGCCCGCGCGAGCTGGTGGAGCCCCTGCGATTCGAGCGCCCCACCCGGCCGGAACCCGGCGTCGCGGAACCGGCGTGCGACGCGGTCCGACGCCGCCGGGAGCGCGTCGAGCGCCTGCGCGACGGCGTCCTCGGCCGCCGGGCTCTCGCGCTGCTCAGCGTCCAGGAGCAGGACCGGGAGCACGGCGTCGACCCAGACCGTCCGCGCGCGGTCGGCGCCCAGCCGCGGGCCGCGCGCGGCGGGGGCGGGGCGGACCAGGTCGAGAGCGCCGTCGAGGCCGCGCCCGAGCGCCTCGGCGAGGCGCGCCACGGGCTCGTCGCGGAGGAGGCCGCCCCGCCCGAGGAGCGCCGCCGCCTGGACGATGCGCGTCCGCGGCGCGTTCGCCGGCCGCCCGCCGCGACGCCACGCCTCAGGCCGCATGGCCGCCCCGCCCAGCGCGGGCTCCACGCCGGCCGCCGCCCCGCCCGCGTCGAACAGGTCGGGCGCGTCCAGGCCCGAGAGCGCGAGGAGCCGGTCGCGGACCTCGACCTCGCTCTCGGGCGGGGCGGAGAGCGCAAAGCGGCGGGCGAGCTCCTCCATCGCGTCGGCGTTCGCGGCGTAGCCCAGCGCGCGGAACACGCGGGCGACCAGGAGCCGGTCGAGGTCGGGCCGGTGCCCGTAGGCGCGGCCCAGCGCCCGCGTCCGCTCGCGGAGCCGCTGCACGCCCAGCGCCCGGACCCACGCCCGCACGACGCCCGCGTCCACGTCGGGCCACCGGGCGGCGCAGTGCGGGGCCTCGCGCGGCTCGACGTAGAACGCGCGGAGCAGCGACCGGAGCGAGCGGTCGAGGTGGGGGAGCAGGACGAGCTCGGGGAGCGCCGACCCGTCGCTGCGTCGGAGCGTGCCCGTCCGGCGGTCGGCCGCGAGGACGACGTGCAGGACCACGCGGCGGTAGGCCGGGTCGGCGTCGTGGCCGTGGCTCTCCCACTCCGCACTCGTGCGGTGGATCTCGACGTCGCCGGCCCAGACGAGCCCGCCGATCTCGACGCGAGCGCCGGCCACGTCCGGCCCCGAGTCCCGGTTGAGGCGGCCCCGGTCGATCACGCGGACGACCTCGCCATCGGTCGTCCGCAGCGCGCGGGCGTCGAACAGGCCACGGACCCAGGCGTCCTGGATCAGGGCCTCGGGGACGCGGGCCGCGACCTCGGCCGCCCCGCCCACGGGCGGCTCGTGGACGGCGCCGGCAGCGCGCGGCGTCTGGGCGGGGCGGGGCGGCGGGTCGGGCATGGCCGCTAGACCCGCCGCCCCGCCCGATCTACCCCTCGTCGTCGGCGGTGCCCTGCGAGAGCGTGCGGTCGACGAGCCAGACGAGGGCGCCCTTGGGCGCGACGTAGGCGATAGGCGGGCCGTCAGTCTCGCCGTCGTAGGCGTCGAGGACGTCGCCGAAGGCGGGCCGCTTGGCCTCGCCGTGGGCGGCCACGAGGCACAGCCGGGCGCCGTCGAGGACCGGGAACGTCAGCGTGAGCCGGTCGCGGACGGCGGCGCTCGCCGGCGCCGTCGTGTGGACCACGCGGCGGCCGGTCTCGCTGAGGGCGGGGCTGCCGGGGAAGAGCGACGCCGTGTGCCCGTCGTCGCCCATCCCCAGGTGGAGGACGTCGAACCGGACCTCGTCCCCGAAAAACTGCGCGAGCGCCTGCTCGTAGATGACGGCTCCTTCGTCCGGCGGGCACTCGCCCGGCATCCGGTGCACGTTGGAGTCGGGGATGCCGGCGCGGTCGAGGAGCGTCCGCTTGGCGAGCGCGTAGTTGCTCTCGGGGTGGTCCTTCGGCACGCACCGCTCGTCGCCCCAGAACACGTGGACGCGGCCCCAGTCAACGTCCTCCGCCCCGCCCAGGCGCTCGTAGGCGGGGGCGGGCGTCGAGCCGCCGGTAAGGCAAAGCGTCACGCGCGGCTGGGCGTCGAGCGCGGCGCGGAGGGCGCGGGCCGTCCGGTCGGCCAGGGCCTCGGCGACGGCGGCGGGGGAGGGGAGGACGACGATCTCGGCGTTCATGGCGGCGGGGTGGTCGGGACGGGGGGCAGAAGGCGCATACGATCCAGGCGCCCGTTTGGATCGGGGGCGGGGCGGCCGCCCGTGCGCTCGACTCGGCAACCGCTCCGCCCGCACGGGCGACCGCCGGTCGCCCCTACGGTTCCACCCCGCCCACGGCCCGGGCGGGACGGGGCGGGGCGCCTGCGCCGCTACACCGCTTCCTCGGCCGGCGGCGTCGCCTGGACGAAGCGGTCGGCGGCCTCCGGCCCCCACGTGCCCGAGGCGTAGACGGGGACGTCGCCGTGGTCGAGGAGAGGGGCCACGATGCGCCACGCCTCCTCGGCCTCCTCGGCCTCGACGAACAGCGACGGGTCGCCCTCGGCGATGTCGCGGAGGAGCGTGTCGTAGGCCTCGGGAAAGTCGCCGAATGCCTCCTCGTAGTTGAACGTGAGCGCCTGCGTCGCCACGCCGAACCCCTCGCCCGGCGTCTTGACGTCGAACGTGATCTGGAACGCCTCGTGCGGCTGGAGCCGGATGCGGAGCACGTTGCGGACCGGGGCCGCGTCGGTCGGCTGGAACAGGGCGACCGGCGGCTGGCGGAACACGACGGCCACCTCGGTCAGCTTCTCCGGCATCCGCTTGCCGGTCCGCAGCACGAACGGGACGCCCTTCCAGCGCCAGTTGTCGACGTGGAGGCGGACGGCCGCGAACGTGTCGGTCGTCGAGCCCTCGGCCACGCCCTCGTGGTCGCGGTACGCCTCCTTGCCGTCGCCGGCGCCGTACTGGCCCAGCGCGGCGTCGTCGGGCTCGGCCTGGCGCGTCGAGCGGAGCACCTTCACGCGCTCCGCGCGCAGGCCCTCGGCGTCGAGCCGCGCCGGCGGCTCCATGGCCGTGAACGCGAAGATCTGCATGAGGTGGTTCTGGATCATGTCGCGGACCGTCCCGGCCTCGTCGAAATACCCCGCGCGGCCCTCGGCGTCGTTCGTCTCGGCGACCAGGATCTCGACGCGCTCGACGTGGTCCCGATTCCAGACCGACTCGAAAAGTGTGTTGGCGAACCGGACGACGAGCAGGTTCTGGACCGTCCCCTTGCCCAGAAAGTGGTCGATCCGGTACACCTGCCCCTCGGTAAAGTGCTCGTGGACGACCGAGTTCAGCGCCTCAGCACTCGCGAGGTCGGTCCCAAACGGCTTCTCGATGACGAGGCGGACCCACGGGGCGTCGTCGTCGAGGTGCTCGCCGACGGTGCCGCGCTCGGCCTCGTGCTCGCCGAGCGCCGTGATCGTGTCGGGGAACGCGTCGGGCGGGAGCGCGAGGTAGTAGACGCGGTCGCCGTCCAGCCCGCGCTCGTCCTCGAGCGTCCGGGCTGCCTCGAAGACCGGGTCGAGCTGGTCGTACCCCTCGACGCGCGCGAACCGGAGCGTTTTCTCGGCCCACGCGCGGGCGTCCGATTCGTCCACCCCGCCCTCGGTGATCGCGTCGACGGCGGCGTCCTGGAGCCGCCCGTCGTCCCAGTCGGAGCGGCCGACGCCGAGGACGGTCGCCGTCTCGGGCGCGTCGTCCCGCGTCGTGGTCCGGTAGAGGGCGGGGAACAGCTTGACTTTGGCGAGGTCGCCGGTGGCGCCGAAGAGGACGAACAGGGAGGGCTTCATAGCAGGGGCGGGGCGGGAGGGGCGGGGTGAATGACCGGGCGGGGCGGGAGGTTCGAGGAATGGGAAAAGGGAAAAGGGAAAAGGGAAAAGGGAAAAGGGAAAAGGGAAAAGGGAAAAGGGAAAAGGGAAAAGCGGGCGGGGTGATGCCCGTTTTTGTTCCGCCCCGCCCGTTCACACCTGGGCGGGGCGGTGAGAGGCGAGGCCGTCGTCACCTGGAGGCGAGGCCAGGCCCCCTCCTGGACACCGCGCAGCGTCGGCGCAGCCAGGAGGGGCTAGGGGTGGTTGCCGGGCGGGCGGGGCGGTCGGGACGAGCGCCACCCCGCCCGGCGTCACCCCTGTCCACGGCGTGGGCGGGGCGGTACGCGCCCGAGCGGACACACACGCGTGGCGTCTCTACGAACCCGGGCCGTCGTGCCCGCCCCGCCCATCGTGCCCTGCCTACGGGCGGCCGCCGGTCGCCCCTACGACGCCGCCCCGCCCCTGCACCCTGCGGGCGGGGCGGCCGAACTGGATACACTGCCGTTCGTTGACGGCCGTTATCCTCCCGGACCCTCACCCACCCCGCACATGAACACCACGTTTGCCCCGCCCGTCGCCGCGCTCGGCGACGACGCCCGCGCCGCCTTCCTGGTGCGGACCTACACGCACCTGCTCGGCGCCATCCTCCTGTTCGCCGGGATCGAAATCTTCTTCTTCACGTCAGGCCTCGCGATCCCGATGGCGCAGGCCATGCTCGGGGTCAACTGGCTCCTCGTGCTCGGCGGGTTCGTCATCGTGAGCTGGTTCGCCTCGTCGGCCGCCGTGCGCGCGGAGTCGAAGGCGGCCCAGTACGCCGCGCTCGGCGCGTTCGTGCTCGCCGAGGCCATCATCTTCGTCCCGCTCCTGGTGCTCGCGGCCGTCAACGTCGGCCCGAGCGTGATCGGCGCTGCCGCCTGGACTACGCTCATCGGGTTCTCGGTGCTGACGGCCATCGTGTTCTTTACCGGCAAGGACTTCTCGTTCCTCGGCGGCCTCGTCAAGTGGGGGATGGGCCTCGCGCTCGTGGCGATTGTGGTCGGCGTGCTCACCGGGTTCAACCTGGGCACGTGGTTCTCGGTCGCCATGATCGGGCTGGCCGGCGCGGCCATCCTGTACGACACCTCGAAGGTCCTCAACGAGTACCCCGAGGACCGCTACGTGGCCGCGGCGCTCACGCTCTTCGCGTCGGTCGCGCTCATGTTCTGGTACGTCCTCCGGCTGTTCATGAGCCGGCGGTAACGCGGAGGCGAGGCCCACAGCTTCGCCCGCCCCGCCCATGGCTTCTGTCCGCCCTGCCCGGCGTCGTTCGGGCGGGGCGGTTTCGTTTGGCCGAGCGCCGGGCGGGGTGGTCCGGCGCCCCCTCGTGCCCCGCCCGCGGGAGCCGCGGGCGAGCGGCCGCGTATGCCCCCCATGCGCCGCCTCGGACCCGTCTTCCTCACGTCCGCCGCCGCCGTGGGCGGGGCGGCCCTCGCCGTCGCCGTGTGGCGGCGGTGGGCGATCCCCGTCCGCGAGGAGGTCCGCGACGTGGCGCGCGCGCCGGCCGCCCCCGACGTGCCCGACGTCGAGCCCGAGGGGCACCGGCGAATCCTGCACGAGGAGGACGGCGAAGGCCCACGCTTCCACCGCCGCTACGAGGTCGACGTGGAGGCGACGACGAAGACGCCCGAGGAGCTCGTCGCCTGCATCGGCGCCGATATCCAGGACTACGTGCCCGACGAGATCGCCGTGTTCGACAAGACGGTCGGGGAGCCCGGGCGGCTGGCCGTCGGCGACGAGTTCGACATCGAGATTCGGTCGCCGTGGAACGGGCCGGTCCGCGTGGTCGAGGCCGAGCCGACGCGGTTCACGCTCGCCACGCTCGAGGGCCACATGGAGGCCGGGCTCATCCGGTTCGAGGCCGCGGACCACCCCGCCCGGCCCGGCGCGCTCCGGTTCGCCATCGAGTCGTGGGCGCGGAGCGCGGACGGTGTCGTGGACCTCGCGTACGACGGGCTGGGGGTGGCGAAGGCCGGCCAGACGGCGATGTGGACGTTCTTCTGCGAGCGCGTGGCCGAGGACTGCGGCGGGCGTCGGGCCGGCGAGGTCCGCGTGACGACCGAGCGGGAGGAGACGGACCCCGAGACGCCCGCCGCCCCGCCCCGCCCCGCCCGCGACGGCTCGGAAAGCGGCGGCCTCGTCGCCCGCTATGTCCCTGGCCGCCCCGACTGGACCCGCTACGCCGACCGCCTCGACGCCATCCGGGCGGGGCGGCTCAACTTCGAGGCCGACCACGAGGTGACCGAGGCGGCCGGGTGGCACCTCGACACGTACGACGTCGACCTCGTGCCCGAGCCGCCCGGGCCGCCGCTGCCGGCCGGCGACGCCGGCGCGTCGTGGGCCGTCGCCTGCCGGCTCGTGCGCGACTACGCGTTCCCCGACCCCAAGCTCATCACCGGCATCTTCTCGCCGGACGACCCGCTGCCGGGGCGGCCCATGCTGCTCCGCGCGCGGTTCCTCTTTTTCACGTTCTGGTTCGGCGTCCGCGTCGGCGACGAGGTCGACGAGGTCCGCGAGGCGACGGACGCCGGCGTCGGCCGCGTCTGGGCGTGGGGCTACGACTACGCCACGCTCGAAGGCCACTTTGAGCGGGGGCGGATCACGTTCGAGGTCCGCAAGGAGGAGGCGACGGGCCGCGTCCGGTTCCACATCGACGCGTTCTCGAAGCCCGACCGCATCCGCAACCCGTTCTACCGGATCGGCTTCAAGCTGTTCGGGCGGCGGCTCCAGCTCCAGTTTGCGCGCTCGGCGTGCGAGCGGATGCAGCGGTTCGTCCGCGAGGAGCTGGCCGCGCGCGCCGCGGGCGGGGCGGCCCCGCCGCGCGAGACCGTCGAGCCCGCCGCCCCGCCCGACGACGTGCCCGTCCCCGACGCCGCCCCGCCCGGATGACGCTGCGCCCCACGCTCCGCCCCGCCCGCCTCGGTGCGCTCGCGCTGCTGTGCGCGCTCGTCGCGCCGGCCTCGGCCCAAGACGCTTCGGCGCAGGGCGCCGACGGCGTCCGCGCCGCGGTCGCCCAGCTGTTCGACGGGATGCGCGCGGCCGACACGACAGCGATTCGCGCCGTGCTCCACCCTGAGGCCCGCCTGTTCACGGCCACGGGCGGGGTGGAAGCCCTGATGCCCACGGGCATCGACTCGTTCCTCGCCGCCGTCGCGGACGCGCCGGTGACGTTCGACGAGCGCGTCGGCGAGGTCGAGGTCCGCACCGACGGCGCCCTCGCGACGGCCTGGATGCCGTACCGCTTCTACGCCGGCGACCGCTTTAGCCACTGCGGCGTGAACGCCGTGCAGCTCGCGTACGCCGACTCGCCGGGCGGGGCGGGGTGGCGGATCGTCCAGGTCATCGACACGCGGCGGACCGAGGGCTGCGAGTAGCGGGCGCGGCGGCGGCGCGTCGCAGGCGTTCTCGCGTTGGGCCTTTGCCTGGAACGAACGGGCTTTCCCACCTGTCCCTTGCTCCCCGTTCACCACCCCGCCCCGCCATGATGCAGCCCGTCTCCTACGAGGACGCGCCCGCCGACCTCGACCAGCGCCAGCACAACTTTTCCGCCGGCCCCGGCGCGCTCCCCACCGAGGTTCTAGAGGAAGTCCGCGCTGAGTTGCCCGTGTACCCCGGCGTCGGCGCGTCGGTCATGGAGATCAGCCACCGTTCGCCGGCCTACTCCGAGATCCACGAGCGGGCGGCGTCGCGGATGAGGGGGCTCCTCGGCATGGGCGACGACTGGCACGTGCTGTTCCTCCAGGGCGGGGCGTCGATGCAGTTCCACCAGGTCCCGCTCAACTTCCTGCCGGACGACGGCTCGGCCGACTACATCGACACGGGCGCGTGGAGCGCCAAGGCCATCAAGGAGGCCGAGATCGTCGGGGCGGGGCGGAACGCCGGCCCGCGCGTGGCCGCGTCGAGCCGCGACGACGACTACACGTACATCCCGGGCGCCGACGCGTGGGACCTCAACGACGGCGCGGCCTACCTCCACTTTACGAGCAACAACACGATCTACGGGACCCAGTTCGCCGCGGAGCCCGAGGCCGCCGCCCCGCTCGTGTGCGACGCGTCGAGCGACTTCCTGAGCCGCCCGCTCGACGTCGACCGCTACGGGCTGATCTACGCCGGCGCGCAGAAGAACATCGGCCCGGCCGGCGTGACGGCCGTCCTCGTCCGCGACGACTTTTTGGAGCGGCGCCACGCCGACCTGCCGACGATGCTGGACTACGGGACGCACGCGGCCAAGATCTTCAACACCCCGCCCGTGTTCGCCGTCTACCTCGTCGACAAGGTGCTCGGGTGGATCGAGGCGAATGGCGGCCTCGCCGGCATGGTCGAGCGGAACCAGGGCAAGGCGGACGCGCTCTACGGCGCGATCGACGCGAGCGACTTTTACCGGGGAACGGTCCGCCCCGACAGCCGGTCGCAGATGAACGTGTGCTTCCGGCTGCCGTCGGAAGAGCTGGAGGCCCGGTTCGTAAAGGAGGCGAAGGGGGCAGGGCTCCTCGCCCTCAAGGGCCACCGCTCGGTCGGCGGCGTCCGCGCGTCGATCTACAACGCCATCGAGCCCGCGTCCGTCACCGCGCTCGTGGACTTTATGGGCCGCTTCGAGGCCGCCAACGGCTGACCAACCGGCCACCCCGCCCGCGTCGTTCGTGGGCGGGGCGGTCCTAGCTTCCAAGACCTCACCCCTCCCCGCTCCATGCGCGCCCTCGCCCTCACCGCCCTCGCCCTCACGCTCCCGCTCGCCGCCTGCGAGTCCGAGGAGGCCGTCCCCGACGAGGTCCCGGCCCTCGCCGGTCCGGCCCCCGCCCCGCCCGAGCCCGTCGCCGACGCCGTCGGACAGGGCGGGGCGGTACTCCTCAACCTGAACACGACGGCCGAGGAGGACTTCCAGCAGGTCCCCGGCGTGGGCGAGCGGATGGCCCACGAGTTCGAAGAGTACCGGCCGTACGTGAGCATCCAGGAGTTCCGCCGCGAGATCGGGAAGTACGTCGATGAGGCGACGGTCGCGAGCTACGAACCGTACGTGTTCGTGCCGGTGCGGCCGAACGAGAGCGACGCCGAGACGCTCGCGCAGCTCCCGGGCGTCGGCCCGCAGGAGGCCGAGGCGCTCGCGGCGGGGCGGCCCTACGCCTCGGACGCCGCCTTCCTCGACCGCTACGCCGACGTCGCCCCGGGCGCGGACCGCGAGCGGGCCGCGTTGTACCTCGACGGCGGCTCGTGACGCCCGCGCCGGCCGCCCCGCCCCACGAGGCCGCCCCGCGTGCAGGGCGGGGCGGGGAGGTTGCCGCGGACGCGGCCGTCGCGTCGCAGTACCGGCGGTTCCTGCTGGGGACCGCCGTCGCCATCTACGTCGGCGCGGCGGCCGAACTGGCGCTCGTGGGCCACTACGAGGGGTGGACGCAGGTCGTCCCGTTCGTCCTCATCGCGCTCGGCCTCGGGGCCGTGCTGTGGGCGCATATCGGGAGCCGTGCGGGCGGGGCGCAACCCGGCGGGGCGCAGACCGCTGGGGCGGGGCGGCGGGCGCTCCTCGCCGTCCGCCTGACGTCGGCGCTCGTCGTCGCGGGCAGCGTGGTCGGCGTCGGGCTCCACGTCCGCGGCAACTTCGCGTTCGAGCGCGAAATCCACCCGGCCGCCCCGCTCGGCGGCGCGCTGTGGGAGGCGGCGCGGGGCGCGAGCCCCCTCCTGGCGCCCGGCGCTCTGGCACTGGCCGGCGTGCTCGCCGCCGCGGCCATGTGGCGCCACCCCGCCCTCAGACAGACGCCGCCGCCCCGCCCGCCGGGCGCGTAGGGCGGGGTGGTGCCGTCGCAGAAAAGGCGGCGCGTACCTTTCGGGACTCCCGCCCCTGCCCGCTCTCGCTGTGCCCCGGCCATCCCGAGAGCCCGCGCAGGCCCCGCCTGCAGAGGCTCGTCGGCGCGTGGGGCCGCCCGCGGCCTTTCGCGGGCTGTTGGCGGAGCGCTCACACGGGGGGCACGTCGCGGCACGCGCGGCAGCGTATCCCTGTGAAAGACCCCACCACCCCGCCCGTATGAGCTGGTACGACAAACTCAACGAATACTTTCCCGTCGAGGAGATGAAGTCGAAGCAGCACGTCGAGGCGCTGCTCGCCGAGCGGTCCGACGTGTACCGGATCGACCAAGGCCCGAACCACGTCCTGCTCTACGTCGAGGGCACAGACTTTACGTTCGTCGACTACCTCCTCGTGACGGCCGGGGCGCGGGGGCAAGGGCTCGGGCGGACGCTCCTGGACCGGCTCAAGGCGATCGGCAAGCCGATCCTCCTCGAGGTCGAGCCGGCCTCGTACGAGGACACCGACACCGTCAAGCGCCATCGGTTCTACGAGCGCGAGGGGTTCCGCCGGGCCGAGTCGTTCACCTACCGCCGCCGGTCGCTCGCGACGGGCGAGGAGAACGACCTGGAGATCCTCTACTGGTCGCCCGACCCGTCGACGTCCGACGCCGACGTCTACGACCACATGCGGGCGATCTACGAGCACGTCCACACGTGGCGCGACCGGGAGTTCTACGGCGAGTCGTACCAGCCGGCCGACGAGGTCCTCCGGTTCGCCGACGCGCCGGCCGACTCCTCGACTGAATCCTCGACGGACGCACCGGCCGACTCCTCGACCGACTAGCGTCCCGCCGGCCGCCCCGCTCGGGCGGGGCGGCCCCTATCCTGCGCCCCGCCTTCAGAACCGCCCCGCCCATGCACCTGTCCCGCCCCGACGCCCGGATCTACGTGGCCGGCCACCGCGGGCTCGTCGGCTCCGCCGTCGTGCGCAATCTGGAGGCCGCCGGGTACGACGACCTCGTCGTGCGGACGCGGGCCGAGACCGACCTCCGCGACCGGGCCGCCGTCGACGCCTTGTTCGAGGAGGAGCGGCCGGACCACGTCGTCGTCGCCGCGGCGACCGTCGGCGGCATCCTCGCCAACAGCACGCGCCCGGCCGACTTTCTGGCCGACAACCTCGCGATTGCCCTCAACGTGATCGAGGCGGCCCACGAGAGCGGGGTGGGGCAGCGCGGGCGGCTCCTGTTCCTGGGCTCGTCGTGCATCTACCCGAAGCTGGCCCCGCAGCCCATGCGCGAGGAGCACCTGCTGACCGGGCCGCTCGAGCCGACGAACCGGGCCTACGCCGTCGCCAAGATCGCCGGGCTCGAACTCGCCGAGGTGTTCCACCGCCAGCACGGTGACGACATGGTGAGCCTCATGCCGACCAACCTCTACGGGCCGGGCGACAGCTTCGACCCGGAGTCCAGCCACGTCCTCCCCGCCCTCATCCGCAAGGCGCACGAGGCGCGCGGCGCCGGGCCGGGCGGGGCGGACGCCGACCTGGAGCTCTGGGGCTCGGGCACGCCGCGCCGCGAGTTCCTGCACGCCGACGACCTCGCCGCGGCCGTCCGCTTCGTGCTGGAGACGCCTCAAGACCGGCTGCGCGAGGCGGCGCCGGACGGGCTCCTCAACGCGGGCGTGGGCGAGGACCTCTCCATCCTGGAGCTGGCCCAGACCGTGCAGGACGTCGTGGGCGGGGCGGGGCGGATCGTGCTCGACCCGTCCAAGCCCGACGGCACGCCGCGCAAGCTCCTCGACGTCTCGCGCCTCCACGGCCTCGGGTGGACCGCCGAGACCGCCCTCCGCGACGGCATCGCACAGACCTACGCGTGGTACCGCGAGGCGCTCGCCGACGCCTGACGCCACCCCGCCCGCCGCCGCCCCGCCCACCACGGGCCTCTGCCGGGGACGGGGCGGCCCCGACCGATGACCGACCGCCCCGCCCCGACCGGAACCGCCAACGGCGCCGCCCCGCCCGCGCGCTCGGCGCGTCCGCGCGCGCTCGTCACCGGCGTCACGGGCCAGGACGGGTCGTACCTCGCCGAGCTCCTGCTCGCCAAGGGGTACGAGGTCCACGGGCTCAAGCGGCGCGCGAGCTCGTTCAACACGGACCGCGTGGATCACCTCTACCAGGACCCCCACGAGGACGACGTCCGGTTCCGGCTCCACTACGGCGACATGACCGACTCGACCAACCTCATCCGGTTGGTCCAGGACGTCCGCCCGGACGAGGTCTACAACCTGGCCGCGCAGAGCCACGTGGCCGTCTCGTTCGAGACGCCCGAGTACACGGCCAACGCCGACGGCGTGGGCGCGCTCCGCCTGCTCGACGCCATCCGCATCCTGGGGCTGGGCGGCACGACGCGGTTCTACCAGGCGTCGACGAGCGAGCTCTACGGGAAGGCTGTCGAGACGCCGCAGTCGGAGACGACGCCGTTCTACCCGCGCTCACCGTACGCCGCGGCCAAGCTCTACGCCTACTGGATGACGGTCAACTACCGCGAGGCGTACGGCATGCACGCCTCGAACGGCATCCTGTTCAACCACGAGAGCCCGCGCCGCGGCGAGACGTTCGTGACGCGCAAGATCACGCGGGCCGCGGCCCGGATCGCGCTGGGCACCAGGGAGACCGTCTACCTGGGCAACCTCGACGCCCGCCGCGACTGGGGCCACGCGCGCGACTACGTCGAGGGCATGTGGAGGATCGTCCGCCACGACGCGCCGGGCGACTGGGTGCTCGCGACCGGCCGCACGACGACGGTCCGCGCCTTTTGCGAGTGGGCGTTCGCCGCCGCCTTCGCCGCCGTCGGGCGCGACGTGGGGATCGAGTGGGGCGGGGCGGGCGAGGGCGAGGTCGGCCGGCGGACGGACACCGGCGCCGCCGTCGTCCGCGTCGACCCGGCCTACTACCGGCCGACCGAAGTGGACCTGCTCCTGGGCGACGCCTCGAAGGCCGAGCGAGAGCTGGGCTGGCGGCCCACGACGACGGTCGAGGAGCTGGCGGCCGAGATGGTGGCCCACGACCTCGCCGAGGCCGAGCGCGAGGCGCGCGCCAGCGCCGGCCCGTCGGACGCCCGCGTGCCCGCCCCGCCCGCGTAGCGGGGCGTCTGGGCGGGGCGGTTCTTGTAGCGCCGGCCGCCCCGCTCTTCCAGCACGTTTGAGGGGGGTACGGGGTACGAGGTGCAGGGTACACGGCCCGAGAGGCTTGTACCAGCTCTGGACGTTTATGCCTCACCCGAGCCGCCCCGCCCGTCCACCACCCCTGGCTGCGCCGACGCTGCGCGGTGTCCCCTCCTATCCAGGAGGGGGACTCGTCCCACCCCGCCCCGCTCGGTCTGGACGCTGAACACTCAGAAGATCGTCCGATCCTGCACGAGAGTCGTACCTCGTACCCTGTACCTACCCTGAGGGGGCCTCCTGCCCGTTCGCCGCGAACGCCGGGGCGGGGCGGTCGGCCACGCTCTCGTCCTCGCGGATGAGGTCGAGGAGGTGGACGAGCGTGTCGCGGAGCTCGGTGCGCGGGACGATCCGGTCGACGAAGCCCTCGTCGACGAGGAACTCGGCCGTCTGGAAGCCGCGCGGGAGGTCGCGCCCGATCGTCTCACGGATCACGCGCGGGCCGGCAAAGCCGATGAGCGCGCCGGGCTCGGCCAGGTTGAGGTCGCCCAGCATGGCGAACGAGGCTGTCACCCCGCCCGTCGTCGGGTGCGTGAGGAGCGAGACGTAGGGGAGCCCGCGCTCGGCGAGGACCGCGAGGTTGGCGCTCGTCTTCGCCATCTGCATGAGCGAGAGCGCGCCCTCCATCATGCGCGCCCCGCCCGACTGGCTGATCACGAGGCACCCGCGGTCTTCGTCCACGGCCCGGCGGATGGCGCGCGTGATGATCTCGCCGACGACCGAGCCCATCGAGCCGCCGATAAACGAGAAGTCCATGGCCGCGATCGACATGGGGTGCCCGCCGACGGTCCCGGTGCCGCTCACGACGGCGTCGTTGAGGCCGGTCTTCTCCTCGGCCGCCGCGATCCGCTCGGGGTACGCCTTGCGGTCGACGAAGTCGAGCGGGTCGATCGAGTGGAGGTCGGCGTCCCAGCGCGTGAACGCGCCCTGGTCGAAGAGGAGGCGGAGGTAGCCTAGCCCAGCCATCGGGAAGTGGTGGCCGCACGACGGGCACACGAGCACGTTCTCCTCCAGCTCGTGCTGGCTCGTGACCGTCCCGCACTCGGGGCACTTTTGCCAGTAGCCCTCGGGCGTCTCGTTCCGGTCGCGGCGCGGGGTCTGGATGCCGGCCGACTGGCGCTTAAACCATGCCATGGGAAGGGGGCCGCAGGGGGCGGGGTGGACTCAGCCGGGGAAGATACCCCGGGGGCGGACGGCCGCGACCGGCTTGAGGTAGGCCGGCTCGGCGGCGGCGAGGTCGGCCAGCCGCCCCGCCCGCGCCTCGGCCTGCCCGCGGCGGGCGACGGCGACGGCGTCGGGCACGAGCGCGAGGCGCCGCCACGGGCGCTCGGGGTCGGCGTCCGCGATCCGCCCCGCCCCCGGGCCGCCGAGGGCGAAGCCGCCGGGCGGGGCGGGGGGGAGCCAGCCGGCGAGGTCGTCGAGGGCGAGCGCCGTCGGCTCGCGGACCTCGGCGTCGCCGTCGTAGAGCGCCGCGTAGACCTCGCCGCGCCGCGACGGGAGCGCCACGACGACCGCCCCGCCCACGCCGTCGGCGAGGGCGCGGAGCGTGGGGACGGCCGCGAGGCCGGCGCCGGTCGACAGGCACAGGCCCTTGGCCGTCGACATCCCGATGCGGAGGCCGGTGTAGGAGCCCGGTCCGGCCGAGACGGCGACGAGGTCGAGGTCGGCGGCGTCGCGCCCGGCGTGGGCCAGCGCCTCGGCGACGAGCGGGGCCAGCCGCCGCCCGTGCGCCCGCGGCACGTGGACGGCCGAGCGCACGAGGAGGTCGTCGCCGTCGAGCAGGGCGACGGCGCAGACGTCGGCGGCGGTCTCGATACCGAGCGTGAGCATGGCGGACCCAAAGGGTGGGGCGGGGTGGAGCAGAGGGCGGGGCGAAGGCCGCAAGATCGCTCCGCCCTTTGGGTCCGCCCTCCTGGTCCGCCCCGCCCGCGCGGGCTACTGCGCGCGGAGGCGGACCGCGCCGCTCCCGGTGTCGACCGTGAGGCGGGGGCCGCCCCCTGCGACCGTGCCCTCGACCTCGCGGCGCTCGCGGCGGCCGCGGAAGTCGAGCGCGTCGTCGATGGAGACGCGGCCGCCGTCGAGCTCGACGTCGAACCCGGCGCCCCGGGCGAGCACGATCGAGACGGAGCCCGAGCCCGTGTCCACCTCGGTCTCCGCCGCGGACGCGAGCGTCAGCGAGACGGCGCCGGAGCCCGTGTCGATGGACGCCGGCCCGTCGACAGATCCAACGGCGACGGCGCCCGAACCGGTGTCGATCGAGACGTTGCCCACGAGCCGACCGGCGCGGACGGCGCCCGAGCCGGTCTCGATCTCGATCCGCCCGCCCGTCACGTCGCCGACGCGGACGGCGCCGGAGCCCGTGTCGACGAGGAGGTCGCCGCGGAGGCTGGGACCGACACGGACGGCGCCGGACCCGACGTCGACAGACACGTTGAACCGCTCGGGCACGCGGACGGTGACCGTGAACTGGGCGTCCGTCCGGCCCATGCGGAAGCCGCGCCGGGGCGGGTCGGTGCGCACGTCGAGCCGGCCGCGCGTGGCGCGCGCCGTGAACCGGCGGCGCTCGAACTCGCGCCGGGCGTCGCGCCCTCGGCCCTCGACCGTCACGAGCGCCCGGTCGCCGGAGCCCGTCTCGACGACGACGGCCTCGGACCCGAGGTCGACCACGAGGTCGTCGCCGGGGCGGACGTCGAACGACTCGCGGAACAGCTCGTCGGCCGCGGCCGACAGCAGGGCGGGCGGGGCGGCTGGCGCCTCGGCCGACGCGGGCGGGGCGGCCTCGGCGAGCCGGTCGGCGCCGAGCGCGACCAGGAGCGCGCCGAGGACGAGGAGCGCGAGGCGCTGGAAGCGGGGGCGGGGAGGCGTCGGCATGGGCGGACCGCCGCGGGGGCGGGGTGGGTAGGACGTGCGCTCCGCAGACGGGCCTGCCGCCCGCCGAGTTACACCGCCCCGCCCGCTCGCCCCCGCGTTCGCCCCGTGCCCGCCCCGCCCCGACCGCTCGACCGCGCCTTTTTCGCCCGCCCCACGCTCGACGTCGCGCGCGACCTGCTGGGCGCGCTCCTCGTGTACGAGTCGCCCGACGACGGCCGCCTCGCGGGCCGCGTCGTCGAGACCGAAGCCTACCTCGCCGACGACCCCGCTATGCACGGGTGGAAGGCGACGTTCGGGCCGACCGGCCGCGTTCAGCCCGAGGGCCGCGCGCGCGACCTGTTCGCCGCGCCGGGCACGGCCTACGTGTACAACGTGTACTACACGAATTGGCTGCTCAACGTGGTGACCGAGCCCGAGGGCGAGCCCGGCGCCGTGCTCGTCCGCGCCATCGAGCCGGTCGAGGGCGAGGAGGCCATGACGCGGAACCGCCCGCCGTCCGTCCGCCGCCGGCGCGACCTCACGAACGGCCCGGGCAAGCTGACGCAGGCGCTGGGGATCGCCGAGGGGCCGGGCGCCACGGCCAGCCGGTTCCACGGGGCCGACCTGACCACCCCGCCCCTGTACTTCGCGCGCGGCGAGGGCGGGGCGGTCGAGGACGCGCGCGTAGCGGTGTCGAGCCGGATCGGGATCTCGCGCGGGGCGGACCTCGACTACCGCTTTTTCGTCACCGACAGCCCGTTCGTGTCGCCCGGCGAGCCCAGCGACGTCCGCCTCGCGCGCAAGACGGGGCGGGGCGGGCGGTGACAGCTTCCCCCCGCCTACCGGAAGGCACCTGTAGGGACACGGCTCGCCGTGTCCGATGCGAGCGGGGCGGCCAGAGAAGGCGCCGCCCCGCCCGTGGCCGCCCCGCCCACCGCTCGGGCGCCTTGCTCTCGCTGCCCGCTCAGCATGCCCCTGGTGCTGAGCGGGGCGGGGATCTTCGCCCGCGTCCGGCGCGGTCTCACGGCCGCCCCGCCCGCTGCCCCGCCACGCCCTGCCCATGCCCCCGATCCGCGCCCGCGTCCTCGACACCTGGGACACCGTCCGCTCGAGCTACTGGTTCATCCCGTCGCTCATGGCGGTTGCGGCGGCGGCGCTCGCGCTGGGCCTCACGCGCGCGGACGGGCTTGTCGGGGCGGGGTGGGTCGAGGCCGTCTCGTTCCTCCAGGACGGGACCCGGCCCGAGGGCGCCCGGGCTTTCCTGTCGACCGTCGCCGGGTCCATGATCGGCGTGGCCGGCGTCACGTTCTCGATCACGATCGCGAGCGTGGTCTACGCGACGGGCCAGTACGGGCCGCGGCTCTTGACCAACTTCATGGACGACCGCGGCAACCAAGTCACGCTCGGCACCTTTATCGCCACCTTCCTCTACTGCCTCCTCGTGCTCCGCACGGTCCGCTCGGCCGACGAGGCGGGCGGGGTGGGCGAGTTCGTGCCGCACCTCGCCATCCTGGGGGCGCTCGCGCTCACGCTGGCCTCGATCGGCGTGTTCATCTTCTTCATCCACCACGTCCCCGAGAGCATCCACGTCTCGAACCTCGTGGCCGGCGTGGGCCGCGACCTCCTCGACCGGACCGAGTCGCTGTTCCCCGAGCGGATCGGGGAGGCCGGGACGACGCGTGAGGCCGGGCGGGACCCGACTGCGCAGACGTCGATGCCCGACGGCTTTTTCGACGAGGCCCGTCGGGTCGCGGCCGACGGCGCCGGCTACGTCCGCGGCGTCGACGCCGAGGCGCTCCTCGACCTCGCGACGGCGCACGACCTCGTCGTCCGCGTGCGCCACCGGCCGGGCGACTTCGTGGCCGCCGGCGACGCGCTCGTCCTGGCGTGGCCGCCCGACCGCGTGACGGACGAGGTCGCGGCCGACGTCCGCGCGTCGTTCGCGTGGGGCTCGCAGCGGACGGCCCGCCAGGACACGCGCTTCCTCGTCGACGAGCTAGTCGAGATCGCCGCGCGCGCGCTCTCGCCCGGCGTCAACGACCCGTTCACGGCCGTCTCGTGCCTCGACTGGCTGAGCGCGGCGCTCAAGAGCCTGGCCGCCCGCGACTTCCCCGAACCGACCCGCCACGACGAGGGCGGTGCGCTCCGTGTGGTCGCCCAGCCGACGACCTTCGGAGAGTTCGTCGAGGACGTCTACAGTCAGCTCCGCCCGTACGTCGTCGCCGACCGGAACGCGACGCTCCACGCCCTCACGACGATCGGCGAGGTGGCCGGCCGCGTCGCGGACCGCTCGCAGCGCGAGGCCCTCCGCGAGCAGGCCGACGCGCTGCTCCAGGGGGCGACGGACTCGCTCACCATCGACGCCGACCGCCGCGACGTCCGCGAGCGCCACCGCGACGTGTCCCGGCTGCTGGCCGGCCACGTCGGCTTCGAAGCGCTCGCGGCCCAGACCGACGTCGTCGGCGGCACGGCCTGACCGCCCCGCCCGGGCGGGGCGGTCGGTGTGCCTTGAACGGGGCGGGGCGGCCGCCGTACGCTCGCCGGGCTTCGCCCTGACTCCGCCCCCATGCGCCGCCCCGCCCTCGCCGCTGTTCTCCTCGTCGCCGCCGGGTGCGACTCCAACGGGGCGCCCGTGTCCGACGCCGAGCTGCTGACGGACGCCCGCGCCTACCGCGCCCAGGTCACGAGCTCCGCCGTCACGTTCGAGGCCGGCCTGACCTACACCAACGCGTCCGACGAGACGGTCTACTTCACAGGGTGCCAATTGCCCGAGTCGCCGGTCTTGGAAAAGCGCGTGGGCAGCGAATGGGTCGTGGCCGTCAACCCCGTCTACTTGCTCTGCCTCAGCCAGCCCCTGGCCGTCGCGCCGGGTGAGTCGGTGGACTACGTAGCCGGCTTCCACGGCTGCACGGGTGACCGCTGCGCGCCGGAGTGGCTGCCGGGGCCGGCGCCCGAGACCGTGCCCGGTACGTACCGGCTCGTGACCGCCGTGGCGACGGCCGTCGAGGGCGGGCTGCCCGCGGAGTCCCGCGCCGTCGTCTCGAACGAGTTCCGCGTCGACGTCGCGGGCGGCCTCCGCTGAGGGGCAGCCGCCCCGCCCGCTCGGGCGTCTCCTGAGCGCCCCGCCCGGCGCGGTACGGGCGAGCGGGGTGGACCACCCCCGAACCGGCCGCCCCGCCCGAACTGGCGAGGGCGGGGCGGCGTGAGGGGCCGTCGCACTCCTCCCCGACACATGTCCCGATACACCCCCCTCCTCGTCCTCCTCCCCGCCCTCGCGCTCGCCGCGTGCGACAGCGACGACGACGACATCATCGACCGGGTGGCAACGGCCGAGATCTCGGCCCCCACCGACACCACGACCGGCGTGACCGGGACGGTTGCGTTCCGGCAAACCGGCGACGTCCTCCGCATGGAGGTCGCGCTCGCCGGCCTCGCCCCCAACTCGGTCCACGGCTTCCACCTCCACACCGTCGGCGACTGCGGGCGGGGCGACCACGACGCGGACGGCTTCGCCGAAGTGGGCGGGGCGGCTGGCGGCCACTACGACCCGCTCGACACCAACGACCACGGGGCGCCGACCGATGACGCCGACGACAAGCACGCCGGCGACTTCGGCAACGTGACGGCCGACGCGGCTGGTCGCGTCTCGGCCATCGTGGCGACCGATGAGGTCTCGCTCGACGGCGTCCGTCCCGTCGAGGGCCGCTCGGTCGTCGTCCACGCGAACCGCGACGACCTCGAAACCGACCCCGGCGGCAACTCGGGCGGCCGGATCGGCTGCGGCGTGATCTCGGACGCCCGGGACTTCCTGTAAGCGCGCCCAGAGCGGGCGCCCGCCCCGCCCGCGCGCACCGGCGCCCGCTGCCTTCCTTGGCGGCGGGCGCCGTTCCGTTCCGCCCCGCCCGCGCGAGTCCGCCCGCGGGGGCGGGGCGGCGGCATCGGGCTTCTTGAGGCGGGGGCGCCTCTGCGGGAGCGGCTTTCTAATCGGGCGGGGAGACGTCTGCGCCGCGCGCCGCGGCTCGGACGCGTACGGCGGGCGTTAAGCCGGCGACCTCGGCAACGTCACCGGCGGCGGCCGGAGCGCCGTTGGCCGTGCAGTGACGGTCACGCCGGCCGCGACGACCTATCGAGCGGGGTGGAGGACCATTCATCCGCCGATCTCGACAGTTCGGGGCGGGGTGGGGAATCGGATGACGCGGCCGTGGAGAAATGGCGTAGACTAGCGCCTGATTTCTCGGTTTACCTGCCGACTCTCCATGATCCTTTCTACGAACCGGGCCGCCCTCGTGGTGGCCTTCGTGCTCCTCCCCGCCCTCGCCTCGGCTCAGACCGTGAGCGGGACCGTCACCGACGCTTCCAGCGGCCAGCCAATCCCCGGCGCGACCGTCGTCGTCCTCGCCTCGACGATCGGCGTCCGCACCGACGTCGACGGGGGGTACGAGATCGAGTTGCCGCCGGGCCAGCGCCGGCTCGAGTACTCGTTCGTCGGCTACCGGACGGAGACCGTGACCGTCGAGCCCGGCCAGACCGTGGTCGACGTGGCCCTCGAGGAGGACCTCCTCGGGCTCGACGAAGTCGTCGTGACCGGGCTCGGGACGTCGGTGAAGCGGTCGAACTCGGCCATCTCGGTCGAGACCATCTCGGCCCGCGAGCTCTCCGAGGTCACGACGCCGCAGACGCTCGACGGCGCGCTCAACGGCAAGATCACTGGGGCCGTCGTGAACTCGAACTCCGGCGCCCCCGGCGGCGGCATCAACATCCGGCTCCGCGGGATCACGACGATCAACGGCAACAGCCAGCCGCTCTACGTCGTCGACGGCGTGATCGTGTCGAACGACGCGGTCTCGAACGGGACCAACGCGGTCTCGGAGGCGTCGGGCGGCGGGAACGCCTCGAGCCAGGACAACCCCGTCAGCCGGATCGCCGACCTCCCCGCCGAGGACATCGAGTCGATCGAGGTCCTGAAAGGGCCGTCGGCCGCCGCCATCTACGGCGCCCGCGCCTCGAACGGCGTCGTCGTGATCCGCACGAAGAGCGGGGCGGCGGGTCGGACGGAGGTCTCGCTCTCGCAGACGGTCGGGGTCGCCTCGATCCAGCGGACGCTGGGGAGCCGCCAGTTTACCGCCGCGACCGCCGAGGCCACGTACGGCCCTGCCGGGCTCGCCGCGTTCAACGCCGCCGGCGGCCGGACCTTCGACCTCGAAGAGGAGCTGTTCGGGAACGACGGGCTCCTCCTCACGACGAACCTCTCGGTCTCGGGCGGCAACGACCGGACCCAGTTCTACGTCTCCGGCATCGTCAAGGACGACGAGGGGATCGTCGCCGGGACCGGCTACGAGAAGCAGTCGGGCCGGATCAACCTGACGCACCGGCTGAGCGACCTGTTCGAGGTCGACGCCAACGCCAACTACGTCCGTTCGGTCGCCAACCGCGGGATCACCGGCAACGACAACTCGGGGGCCACGTTCGGCGTCGGGCTCCTCGCCACGCCCAGCTTCGTCGACCTCCGGCCGGGCGCCGACGGCGAGTTCCCGGACAACCCGTTCAACGCGGCCAACCCGCTCCAGACCCGCGACCTCGCGACGATCGAGGAGACGAACAACCGCTTTTTCGGGTCGGGCAAGGCGACCGTGAACCTGCTCACGAGCGCGACGCAGTCGCTCCAGCTGATCGGCGTCGGCGGCGTCGACTACTACGCGCTCGACCAGGCCAACCTGTTCCCGGTCCAGCTCCAGTTCGAGCCCGACGACGAGCTGCCCGGGACGTCGTCGCTGGGGCGGACGACGAACCTCAACACGAACGTCCAACTCCTCGCCGTCCACGCCTACGCGCCCGAGGGCCGGGACCTCTCGTTCACGACGCAGGCCGGGCTCACGGCGTTCGACCAGGAGTTCGACAACGTGCTCACGGTGTCCCGTGGGCTCATCCCGGACCAGCAGAACCTGAACTTGGCCTCGTCGATCCAGACGAACCAGAACCGCTTTTTCCAGAACGACCGGGCGCTCTTCGCGCAGGAGGAGGTCAGCTACCGCGACGCCGTCATCGCGACGGCGGGCCTCCGCGTCGAGCGGTCGTCGGCCAACGGCGACGTCAGCGATTACTACGCCTACCCGAAGGCCGGGCTCGCGCTCAACCTCACGAACCTGGGCGTCCTCGAGGGCGGGGCGGTCGACCTCTTCAAGCTCCGCGCGGCGTTCGGGCAGACGGGGAACACGGCCCCGTTCGGGTCCAAGTTCACCACGTTCGGAACCTCGACGATCGCCAGCAACGCCGGACTCGTGCTCGAGGGCCGGCGCGGGTTCGCCGGCATCGAGCCTGAGCGGGCGACGGAATTCGAGGGCGGCCTCGACCTCACGCTCTTCGGCGGCCGCGTCAACCTCGAAGCGACGGCCTACACCAAGGTCGTCGACAACCTCATCCTCGACCGCCAGGTCGAGCCGTCGAGCGGGTTCACGATCGAGACGTTCAACGGGGGCCAGCTCCGGAACAACGGGGTCGAGCTCGGGCTCAGCCTCGTCCCCGTGAGCACCGACCTCGTCCAGTGGATCTCGCGGACCAGCTTCTGGGCCAACGACGCCGAGATCACGGAGCTGACCGTGCCCCCGTTCCAGGCCATCGGCGGCGGGTTTGGGAACACGCTCGGGTCGATTCGGATCGAGGAGGGCCGGAGCCCGACCCAGATCGTCGGGACGGACGAGGACGGGGAGGTCGTCGCGCTCGGCGACGTCTCACCAGACTTCCAGATGTCGTTCTTCAACGACATCGCCATCGCCCGGCGCCTCCGCCTGACTGTGTTTGGGCACTGGAAAAAGGGGGGCGACAACATCAACCTCACCGAGCTCCTCTCGGACCTCCTCGGCACGAGCCCCGACTTCGACGAGGACAACGACGGCGACGGCACGGCGGACGGCCTCCAGCGGCTGGACGCGTCGGGCGCCCGCCGGTTCGTCCAGAACGCGTCGTACTTCAAGCTCCGCGAGGTCGGCCTGTACTACGACGTGGCCCCGTCCCTGTTCGGCCCGCTCGCCGGCGGCCTGCGGACGCTCCGCGTCGGGGTCTCGGCCAACAACCTGTTCACGATCACGCCTTACAAGAGCTACGACCCCGAGGTGAGCAACTTCGGAAGCAGCCCGGTCGCGTCGGGCGTCGAGGTGGCCCCGTTCCCGTCGTCGCGGACGTTCAACGTCCACGTCCGCGTCGGCCTCTAAGGTGCCCGTTGGGGTTGCCCGCCCCGCCCCCGGCTCTCCTCCCCTCCTGCGTCCTATGATCTCCCCCCGCACCGCCGCCGCCGCCCTCGCGCTCGCCGTCCTGGCCTCGGGCTGCGACCTCGTCGAGGTGAACGACCGGCCGAACCCGAACGGCCCGGCCCTCGAAGACATCCTCAACAACCCGACCGAGGCGGCCATCGCGAACGTCGCCGTCGGCGTCGAGTCCTCGGCTCGGACCGGGCTCGGGACGTACCTGGCGGACGTCGGCGTGATCGGCCGCGAGTACTACCGGATCAGCCCGTCCGACCCGCGCCTGACGCAGGACCTCCTGGGCGGCGGCTCGTCGGTCCTCGACAACAACACGTTCTACCTCCTGACCCCGTGGATCTCGCGGTACCGGACGATCCGGAACGCGAACACGATGCTCGTCGCGCTCGACGCCAACGAGACGCTCCCGGACGCCGAGACGTCGGCGGCCCGCGGGTTCGCCCAGACGTGGATCGCGTACCAGTACCTCCTGAACCTGAACCTCACGTTCGAGAACGGCATCCGGTTTATCGAGCCGGGCGAGGACGCGGCCGGCGAGGTCGTGGGGTACGACGAGGCGCTCGACCGGATCGCGGCGCTCTTCGACGAGGGGGCGCAGAACTTGGCCTCCGGCTCGGAGGAGTTCTTCTTCGAGACGACGATCGGGCAGGACGTCCCGCAGACGGTCGCCGGGTACCGCCAGATCAACCGGGCGCTCGCCGCCCGCGTCGACGCCTACCGCGAGGACTGGCAGGGCGTGCTCGACGCGCTCGACGGCTCGTTCATTGACAGCGAGGCCCCGCTCACGATCGGCGCCTACCACGTGTTCTCGACCGGCGCCGGCGACGTGCAGAACCCGTTCTTCTTCGCGCTCGGCGGGGGCGGGGAGGGGGTCCTCGCCCAGCCCGGGTTCGTCGACGACATCGAGGACGGCGACACGCGGATCTCGAAGGTCGAGGAGCGCGAGACGGCCCGGACCTTCGACGGGCTCACGTCGAAGTTCGACACAGACGTGTACGAGACGTCGGTTTCGCCCATCCCGATTGTCCGCAACGCCGAACTGGTCCTGCTGCGCGCCGAGGCCAACGCCCAACTCGGTGATCGCGCCGCGGCGGTCCAGGACGTCAACGTGATCCGCAACAACGCCTCCCTCAGCGACTACGCCGGCGACTCGCTGATCGACGAGATTCTCCGCCAGCGGCGGTACGAGCTCTACGCCGAGGGCCACCGCTGGATCGACCTCCGCCGGTACGACCGGCTGGGCACGCTCCCGATCGACCGGGAGGGCGACGATGTGTTCCGGCAGTTCCCGATCCCGGAGACCGAGAACGTCTAGCCGCCCCGCCCCCGGCCGCACAGGCAGGGCCGTTACGTTAGAGAAGCGGGGGATCTCAACCCCGACGGCCGCGCCCGTCTGAAGCCGTCCTGCGGGTACTCCACGCCCCGCCCTCGCCCCTGGATTCCCGCCTGCGCGGGAATGACGGAGTGGGTGGGACGTTGCCAGAGGAGAACCTAACAGCCCTGCGGGCGCACAGGGGTTGGAGAATCCCCGACCGCCCCGACCGCCCCGACCGACCGCTCCGGGCGGGGCGGCGTCGGTTTGGGTGACCGCCCCGCCCGCCGTGCGGCGAGGGCGGGGTGGCGTGCCACGACGGCGGCACCGGGCGCCGCTAGCTTGCGGACCACGCGACAACCGGGCACCGTGGCTGAGCAGAACGACCTCTTCCTGTCCAAGAAGGACCAGACGCGCCAGAAGCAGACGCCGCTCATGCGGCAGTACTGGAAGATCAAGGACCGCCACCCCGGCGCGCTCCTCCTCTTCCGCATGGGCGACTTCTACGAGACGTTCGAGGACGACGCCGTCGTCGTCGCCGACGTGCTCGGGATCACGCTGACGAAGCGGGGGAACGGGGCGGCCGAGGACACGCCGCTCGCGGGCTTCCCGCACCACGCGCTCGACCAGCACCTGCCCAAGCTGGTCCAGGCCGGCCACCGCGTCGCCGTCTGCGAGCAGCTGGAGGACCCGAAGTACGCGCGCAAGATCGTAAAGCGC
The DNA here is from genome assembly GCF_032248475.1 of Rubrivirga sp. S365. NCBI lineage: Bacteria > Pseudomonadati > Rhodothermota > Rhodothermia > Rhodothermales > Rubricoccaceae > Rubrivirga > Rubrivirga sp. S365. The sequence continues at coordinate 3,375,381 of NZ_JAVTTN010000001.1, read as the reverse complement.
GGCGTGGTCGAGGTGGTGACGCCGGGCGTCGCGTTCCGCGACCCGCTCTTGCAGTCCAAGCGCTCGACCTACCTCGCCGCCGTGGCCTGGGGCGAGCCGTCTGGCCGGCGCGGCCAGGGCGCAGGCACGGTCGGGCTCGCCTTTGCCGACGCCTCGACGGGCGAGTTCTACCTGACCGAAGCGCCCGCCGAGCGGCTGGGCTCGCTCTTGCAGACCGTGGCCCCGGCCGAGGTCGTCGTCGACAAGCGGCACGTGGACCGGCTCCACGACGCGGTGCGGGCCGTCCAGGGCGGGGCGGTGCCGTTCGCCGTCACCAAGCAGGAGGACTGGGTGTTCGGGCTCGACTTCGCGACCGAGACGCTCCTCCGCCACTTCCAGACCCACAGCCTCAAAGGGTTCGGCGTCGACGACCTGACGGTCGGCGTGACGGCGGCGGGCGCGGCGCTGTACTACCTGGGCGAGACGCAGAAGGGGCGCATCCCGCACGTCCGCCGGCTCCAGCGGTACCGCTCCGAGGACCACATCGCCCTCGACCCGGCGACCAAGCGGAACCTGGAGCTCGTGGCGTCCATGCAGGACGGCCGCCGCGACGGCTCGCTCGTCGGCGTGCTCGACGCGACGCTCACGCCGATGGGCGGGCGGCTCTTGAGGCAGTGGCTCGTGCGCCCGCTCCGCGACGTCGGCCGCATCACGGCCCGGCTGGACGCCGTCGACGCCCTCTACACGTCGCCCCGGCTGCGGCGGGCGGTCCGCGAGGAGTTGAGGCACGTGGGCGACCTGGAGCGGTTGTGCGGGAAGGTGTGCACGGCCCGCGCCACGCCGCGCGACCTCGTGGCGCTGGGCACCACGCTCCGGCGCGTGCCGGCTGTCCAGGCCGCGCTGGGCGGGGAAGACGCGGGGCTCCTGGGCCGCCTCCGCGAGCGCCTCACGCCGTGCGACGAGACGGCCGACCAGATCGGGGCGGCCCTCGCCGACGAGCCGCCGGCGACGCTCGCCGCGGGCGGGGCGATCCGCGCCGGCTACTCGGCCGAGCTCGACGAGCTCCGCGAGACGGCCGGCTCGGGCAAGGAGTACCTCACCACGCTCCAGGCGCGCGAGTCGAAGCGGACTGGCATCCCCAGCCTCAAGGTGGGGTACAACAAGGTGTTCGGGTACTACCTCGAGGTCACGAACGCCCACAAGGACAAGGCCCCGCCCGAGTGGACGCGGAAGCAGACGCTCGTCAACGCCGAGCGCTACATCACGCCCGAACTCAAGGAGTACGAGGAGACGATCCTGACGGCGCAGGAAAAGTCGGTCGCCCTGGAGACGCGGCTGTTTACCGAGCTCCGCGACGCCGTTGCCGAGGCCGTCGAGCCGGTCCAGGAAAACGCCCGCGCGCTCGCGGCCCTCGACGTGGTCGCGTCGTTCGCCGAAGTCGCCGAGCGGAACGGGTACGCCCGCCCCCAGGTGGACGACTCCCTCGTGCTCGACGTCGTCGACGGGCGGCACCCGGTCGTCGAGCAGGCGCTGCCGGCCGGCGAGGCGTTCATCCCCAACTCGGTCCGCCTGGCCGCCCCGCCCCGCCCGAGCGGCGCCGCCCCGCCCGAGGGGGACGGCGGGGCGGTCGAGGCCGATGCGGGCGGGGCGGGCGAGAAGAGCGCAGACGTGGGCGGGGCGGGGCAGGTCCTCCTCATCACCGGGCCGAACATGGCCGGCAAGAGCGTGGTCCTGCGGCAGACGGCGCTCGTGGTGCTGCTGGCCCAGGTCGGGTGCTTCGTGCCGGCGGCGCGCGCGCGCGTGGGCGTGGTCGACGCGCTGTTCACGCGCGTCGGCGCGTCGGACAATCTGGCGGCCGGCGAGTCGACGTTCCTCGTCGAGATGAACGAGACGGCCAACATCCTCAACAACGCGACCGAGCGGAGCCTCATCCTGCTCGACGAGGTGGGCCGCGGCACGAGCACGTTCGACGGCCTGAGCCTGGCCTGGGCCATCGTCGAGCACCTCCACGAGACGCCGGAGAAGGCGGCGCGTACGCTCTTCGCGACCCACTACCACGAGCTCGACGCGCTCTCGGAGCGGCTCGCGCGCGTCCAGAGCTACAGCGTCCGCGTGCAGGAGCACGACGGCCGCGTCGTCTTCCTGCGCACGCTCGTTCCGGGCGGGGCGGACCACAGCTACGGGATCGAGGTGGCGCGCATGGCGGGCCTCCCGCCCGAGGTCGTGGCACGCGCCAAGGACGTGCTCCGCCACCTCGAGGCGAACGACGTGGCCGCCGAGGTCGGCGTCCGCGGCGCCGCCCCGCCCGCGGGCGGCGACGGCGTGCCCGCCCCGCCCCGAGCGGCGGTCGGCGGGGTGCCGGCCCCGTCCGAGGCGCCGGTCGCCCTCCACCTCCCGGACCCCATCGCGACGGACGTCCTGGACCGGCTCGGCGCCCTCGACCCCGACCGCATGACGCCCATCGAAGCGCTCATGGCTCTCGCGGAGTTAAAACGAACAGCAGAGGGGTAGGGAACCATCTGGGGGAACGCTCAGGTAAGAGGGGGACTCTTCACCCCCCCCCCCGCATCACCCATGCGCGCATTCACCCTAGCCCTTGCCCTTTCCCTCCCCATCGGCCTCGCCGCCTGCGCGGACAGCCCGACGGAGGAGGCCTACGAGGAGGGCGCCCCGGTCGGCGACCGCGCCGACGTCATCGGCGACGGCGAGATCATCGACGAGCCCGGTGAGCCGGACGCCGACGTCCTCGGCGACGGCTTCGCCACCTACGACATCGACACGGACGGCTTCATCTCCGAGGACGAGTACAACACCGGGATCGGCGACGCCGACTTCGGCACGTACGACGCCAACGCGGACGGCCTGCTCGACGAGAACGAGTACAGCGTCTACGAGACGAACCGGATGAGCATGTAGGGCTCAGACGTCTGACCCCGTGGCGGGGCGGTCCTCTCGGGGGCCGCCCCGCTTTTGTTGTTACCCACCCCGCCCACCATGAGCCGAGCCTTTGTCAAGGAAGGCGCCCCCGAAGCGCCGCTCGTCATCCCGCCCCGCCCGCCGCTCCCGCAGGGCGTTCCCAACTACGTCACGCCGGCCGGGCTGGCCGCGCTCCGCGCCGAGAAAGCTGGCCTGGAGGCCGAGCGGACCGCACTGGGAACAGAAGACGCCGACGCCCGCGAGCGGGAGTGGGTCACGGGCCGGCTCAAAGTGCTCGTCGAGCGGATCGCGACCGCCCAGATCGTCGACCCCGAGCGCGTGTCGCTCGACCGCGTCCGGTTCGGGACGGCCGTCGAGGTCGAGGGCGCCGACGGTGACCGCCGCACGTTCGAGATCGTCGGCGTGGACGAGGCGGCCGCGCGCGGCGGCTCGCCGCAGGGCGGGGCGGTCGCGTTCACGGCCCCCATCGCCCGGGCCGTCATCGGCAAGGCGGTCGGCGAGACGGGCCTGCTGAAGACGCCGCGCGGGGAGGAGCCGCTGACCGTCGTGTCCATCGCCCGCGCGGACGCCGCCCCGCCCCCAGACGTCGACTCTCCGTAGAGGGCGGGGCGGCGGGCAGCCCGGACAGACGGGCGGGGCGGCCGACTCGCGCCGACCGCCCCGCTCACGCGTTGCTGTCCCGCCGCCGAGGGCGGGGCGGGGGAGCGCTACTTCGGGTTGAGCGCCGTCCCTGGCGTCTCGTCGCCGCGCGTGTCGTGGACGTCGTCGGCCAGCCGGGCGTTCGACGTCTTGGTGCCCGCCCCGCCCGCGGCCTGCTTCGACAGGTCCGGCGCCTCGTTGACCGAGCGGAGCTCGGGGTCGCCGGGCGTGGGCTCGAGCTCGGTCGAGATGCCCTGGATCTCGTCCGGCCGCGAGCCGCCACCGAGGGCGATGCCGGCCGCCTTGATGTAGCCGCCGAGGCGGCGGAGCGGGTCGCGGAGGTGGTCCTCGTCGACGGTGCCGGCGGCCTCGGCGGTGTGGGCGCCGAGCCGTTCCATCGTGTTGCCGATGTCGGCGGCCGTCGCCGTCCCCTCGGCCTGCTGGTCGTCGAGCTGGCGGGCGAGCGTGCGGAGCCCGTCGCGGATGCCGTTGAGCTCGGGGCGGTCGGCGGCCTCGATCTTCTCCATCCACCCGCGGCACACGTCGGCGGCGGCAGAGCGGGAGAGGGTCGTTGTGAGGCCGTCCTTGAAGGCGTCGAGCGTGCTGAAAATCGAGATGCCGTCGTCGGTCGGTCGGTCGGTGGGCATAGTGTAGAGAAGGGTAGAGTAGAAGGGGGAAGAGAAGATGCGGCCGCCCCGCCCGCAGTCCAGCCGCGGGGCGGGGCGGCGGGCGCTAGGCGCCGAGCGCCGTCGCGGCGCGGCCGAGGTTCGTGGCGAGCCGCTCCAGCGTGGGCCGGAGGCGGTCGTCGTCGGCCTGCGCGGCGGCGGCCTGCGTCGAGTCGGCGAGGCCGGCGAGCGTGTCGGCGATGGCGCGGCCGTCGAGCGAGTCGCCCGAGAGGAGGTCGCGGAGGTCGCTGAGGCCGGCGGCGACGCCGCTGAGGTCCATGCCGTCGGCGTCCAGGCAGGCCGTCCGCCACAGGTCGACCATGCCGAGGGCGGCGGACGGCGTGAGGCTCGTGATCGGCCCGTCGAGGGCCGCCGCGGTCTGGTCGAGCGTGTCGCGGTTGGTGTCGGGTGTCGATCCGCGCATGTCTAGAGGTCGTTGGTCGTCGAGGAGGGAGCGCCGGTCATGGCGGCGCCGGCGTGGCGGAGGAGCGAGCCCAGCCGCTGGAGCCCCTTGACGAGGTCCTCGTTGGTGTCGCCGGTCGTCGCCGGGGCCACGTTGCCAGCGGCCTCCTCGGTCTGCTCGCCCAGGCGGACCAAGATCGAGCCGATGCGGACGCCGTCGACGCCCTCGCCGACGAGCGACTGGTGGAGTTCGCCGAGCCCGGCCGCGATCGGCTGGAGGTCCTCGCGCTCCGTCTCGGTCACTTTCCGCCGCCAGTCGTCGATCCGGTTGATGGCCTTGGCCAGCGGGATCTGCAAGAGCCCGCCTTCGAGCGAGTCGACGAGGGCGCTGACTTCAGCGGCTTCGGTTTCGTTGGGAATGGTGTCCATTAGGGAGAAATCAGGGGGTGAGAAGAGAGAGGGAGAAGGAGCCGCCCCGCCCGGCGCGCTCGTAGGGGCGGGGCGGCCGCCCCGCCCGAGGGGCTAGAGCGTCGTCTCGCGGTCCGTCGGCGCCGGGACGACGCCGTCCGGGAGGCCGTCGCCGCTGGACGGGGGGAAGTCGGGGCCGCTGGGCTCGGGGATGCCGCCGAGGAACTCCTCGCGGGCCACCTGCGCCACCTTCGCCGTCACGTAGCCGTCGGAGGCCGCCCCGATCACCCCGCCCACGAGCGGGATGCCGCGGAGGAGCCGCCGCCGGACGGTCCGCGTGGCCGCCTTTTTGGCGCCCCACTTGGCCGCACGCGCGGCGTTCGAGACGACAAAGTTCAGGCCGCGCTCGGCCAGCTTGAGCCCGAAGCGGTCGAGCGTCTCCTGCTCGGCGTCGCGGGCGGGGTCGGCGGGCGTGGAGCCCACGAGGCACCCCAGCACGCGCTGGCGGGTCCCGCCCTGGCGCGGGTCGTGGCCGGCCAGCGCCGCGATCGACGCGGCCATGTGGATCTGGATCGAGGCCACGCCGACAAGGTTGGCCGGGAGCACGACGGGGAGCGTGATCCACCCGCCGAGCCCGCTCAGGAAGCCGGCCGCGCTCGAGAGCGCGACGTGGCGGCGGACGAGCCGGTCGGCCTGCTCGTCGACCGTGCCGCCTTGGGCGCGGGCGCTCGCGGCGAACTCGGCGGGCGTCCCCAGCGACGGGAGGCCGTCGACGACGGACGGGTAGAGGCGGTCGAGGACGAACCGGCGGACGGTGGCGTTCATGGGGTCGGGGGTGGGGCGGAGGGGGCGAACGCGTCGAGCTCACGCTCGATCTCGCGCCGGAGGGCGCGGCGGAACGGCCGGGCGGCGAGCCCGAGCGAGGCCGTCACGCGGACGGCCGTGGGCTGGGCGTCGAGGCGGCCCCGGACGCCCCGTCCATCGAGGCGGATCGAGTCGCCCTCCCACTCCGCCGTCACGCCGTACTCCCGGCGGAGCCGCTCGGCGACGGCGTCGGCCGCACGCCGTGCGCCGTCGAGGCCGAGGTCGTGCGGGCGGGTCAGGTCGATGTCGGCCACAGACGGGCGGGGTGGGAGAGGGGGAGGGGCGTACGCCACCCCGCCCCCACGGTTCGGTCCGCGCGGTCGGGGCATCCCCGAGAAGGGCGGCGCGCCGAGGGCGGGGCGGCCCGGCGTCGGCGCCTGACTCTGGCAGCCACCCCGCCCCCGGAACGCCAGCGCCGCGGGGCGGGGTGGTGATCTTCCTCCGGTTGCACCGGGCGGGGCGGCCGCACACCTTCCCAGTCCCCAGTCCCCAGTCCCCAGTCCCCAGTCCCCAGTCCCCAGTCCCCAGTCCCCATGACCTCCGCTTTCCTCGGCCGCTCCCCCCGCCTCGGGTCGCCCGTGTTCGTCGCCGACACCGCCGCCGTCGTCGGCGACGTCACGCTGGGCGACGGGGCCAGCGTGTGGTACGGCGCCTCGCTCCGCGGCGACGTCCACTGGATTGAGGTCGGGGCCGGCTCGAACGTCCAGGACAACGCGACCGTCCACGTCTCGCGCGGGACGCACCCGTGCCGAATCGGGGCCGACGTGACCGTCGGCCACAACGCCGTCGTCCACGGGTGCACAGTCGAGGACGGCGTGCTCATCGGAATGGGCGCCGTCGTGCTCGACGGCGCCGTGATCGGAGCGGGGAGCATCGTCGGGGCCGGGGCGCTCGTAGCGGGCGGGGTGGTCGTCCCGCCCCGCTCGCTGGTCGTCGGCCTCCCCGCCCGCGTCGTGCGGCCGCTGACCGACGACGAGGTGGAGGCCAACCGCGCCAACGCCCGGCACTACGTCCGCATGAGCCGGATGTACCTGGGGCTGGACCGCCCCGACCCGGGCGGCGGCGCAGCCAACCCGTTCTACACCGACGACCGCCCGGGTCGATCGTAACGCGACCGCACCGGCTCGCCCTGGCGGTGGCCGCCCCGCTCGGCGGGCGGGGCGGTCCGCTGTCCCGCGTGCGACCCCGTCCGGGCAGCTAAAGACGGCGGCGGCGACGCTTCCCCTTGTTTGGCTTGACGTTTGGGGGAGCTGCGCGCATCGCCCGCCTCCGCGCCCATGTCCCTGCTCCGCCTGGGGTCGCTCGCCGCCGTCGGCCTCGCCTGCCTCGCCTCGTTCCTCGTCCTCCACCGGACCGCCCCGCCCCGCCCGCTCGACGTGCTCGACCGAGTCTACGGGTAGCGCGCGGTGGCGCGCCGTCCGTCGCCGAAGGTCGGTCTCTAAAAGAGTTCCCCGAGCGGGGCGGCGTGCGTAACTAGGGGGACGCCGGACCCGTAGGCCGGCGCTGCCCTACACGCCACCCCGCCCGCGCGTCCATGACGACGCTCTACTGGTACTGCCTCGGCGGCGGCTTTGCCGTCTCGCTCCTCCTCGTCCTCGCCGGCGAGGCGCTGGAGGCGGTCATCGACGCGCTCGACGGCGTGCTCGACGCGGTCGACGCCTTCGACCCGCTCTCGGGCGTCGCCGGCGTGACCGTGTTCGGCGGGGCGGGCCTGCTCCTGGACGCCTACGCCGACCTCGCGCCCGTGCCCGAGGTGGCCGCCGCCGCCGCGATCGCCGTGCTCGCGGCCGTCGTGCTCCACGTGGCCTACGTGCGGCCGATGAAGCAGAGCGAGAACTCGACCGGGTTCTCCGTCCGCGAGTACGCCGGCAAGACGGGCGAGCTGACGACGGGCGTGCCGGCCGGCGGCTTCGGCGAGGTCGTGGTCCGCATGGGGGCGAGCACCACGTTCCAGACGGCCGCCTCGTTCTCGGGCGACCCCATCGCGTCGGGCACGGCGGTCGTCGTCGTCGAGGTGGGCCGCGACGGCGTGCTCCTCGTCGCCCCGCTCGACCGGACCGACACCGAGACCTCGCCCGAGCAGCGGGCGCTCCCGCCCCGCCTCCAGACGCGCTGACGCGCAGGTACGGGGTACCGGGTACGCGGTACTGCCTCCCGTACCCTGTACCCCGTACCGAGTACCCCCAGCTCCCATGGACCCGACCCTCCTCGCGATCGTCCTCCCCGTCGTCGCCGTCGTGCTCATCGTGATGCTCGTCGCGAGCCGCTACAAGACGGTCTCGCCCGACGAGGCCATGATCATCACCGGCGCCGCGCTCGGCGGCAAAAACGTCTTGACCGACGAGAGCGCCCGGAAAGTCAAGATCGTCCGCGGGGGCGGGGCGTTCATCGTCCCCATCGTGCAGCAGCGCGAGCACCTCTCGCTGCTCTCGCACAAGCTCGACGTCATGACGCCCGAGGTTTACACGGCCGAGGGCGTCCCGGTCATGACCGACGGCGTGGCCGTGATCAAGGTGGGCTCGTCGGTCGAGCACGTGGCGACGGCCGCCGAGCAGTTCCTGGGCAAGCCCGACGAGGAGCTCCGCGTCGAGGCCCGCGAGGTGCTCGAAGGCCACCTCCGCGCCATCCTCGGTACGCTGACCGTCGAGGAGGTCTACCGCAACCGCGACAAGTTCGCCCAGGAGGTCCAGTCGGTCGCCGCGCGCGACCTGCAGAAGATGGGGCTCCAGATCGTGAGCTTCACGATCAAGGACGTCCGCGACAAGAACGGGTACCTCGAAGCGCTCGGCCGCCCGCGCATCGCGGCCATCAAGCGCGACGCCGACATCGCCGAGGCCGAGGCCACGCGCGACGCCCGCATCAAAAAGGCGAACGCCGACGAGGAGGGCCAGAAGGCCGAGCTCGTCCGCGACACGAACGTGGCCGAGGCGACGATGGAGCGCGAGCTGAAGGTGGCCGCGTTCAAGAAGGACGAGGACACGGCCAAGGCCGCGGCCGACCTCGCGTACTCGGTCCAGGAGGCGTCGAGCCAGCGGGCCGTCGTCGAGGAGCAGATGCAGGTCGAGCTCGTGCGGAAGCAGCGCGAGGTGGACCTCGAGAAGCTGGAGATCGAGCGGCGCGAAAAGCAGTACGACTCCGAGGTCAAGAAAAAGGCCGACGCCGACCGCTACGCCGTCGAGCAGGCGGCCGAGGCCGACAAGCTCCGCCAGATGCGCCGGGCCGAGGCGCGCCAGTTCGAGATCGAGGCCGAGGCCCGCGCCCGCGCCGAGGGCGCCCGCGCCGAGGGTCTCGCCGAGGCCGAGGTTATCCGCGAGCGCGGGTTCGCCGAGGCCGAGGCCAAGGAAAAGCTGGCTGACGCGTTCGAGAAGTACGGCGAGGCCGCCGTGCTTGACCTGCTGGCCAAGATGATGCCCGAGCTGGCCCGCGAGGTCTCGAAGCCGCTCGCGTCCATCGACAAGCTGACGGTCGTGGACACGGGCTCGGGCGCCGGCGCCGGCCGCGTGACCGACACCGTCGCGCAGCTCATGGCGACGACGCCGGAGCTCGTCCGCGGCATCACGGGCGTCGACCTGGGCGCGCTCGCGCAGCGCTTCGCCACGGGCGGGGCGGAGCGGCGCGACGGGCGGGGCGAGACGAAGCGCACGGCGTCAGTCTCCGGCGACGGCTCGGCACCCCCGGCCGCCCCGCCCTCCCTCATCGCGCCGGGCGGGGCGGAGAAGTAAGGCCGGCCGCTCGGCGGGGGCGGGGCGGTCCTGGACGACGCCGCCCCGCCCGTGACGTGGCGCCCGATCCCGCCGTCGCACACTGCGCCGCCCACGCGGGCGGCCGCCGGTCGCCCCTACAGCGTCCGATCTGCCCCGCGTCGCGGGCGGGGTGGTGCACCGCCCGCTGCCCGCTCAGCCGCCGCGCCGGCGGAACCGCCCCGCCAGGGCGCGGATGGGGTCGCGCCACGCCGGGTCGCGCGTCTCGCGCGCCACGAGGTAGACGCCGAGGGCGCCGACGATGACGTTGGCCGCCCACATCCCCACCGCCGGCGGCAGCGTCTCGCGGTCGGCCAGCTTCTCGCCCAGGACCAGCGACACCCAGTAGAACAGGAACACGCCCACGGCGAGTGCCGCCACGACACCCACGCCGGCCCGCGAGATCGACAGCCCGAGCGGGACGCCGACGAGCACGAACACGAGGCACGCCAGCGCGATCGAGTTCTTTTTGTAGATCTCGACCCGGTAGCGGTCGGCCTGCTGGCCCTCCAGCGAGGCCGCCGCCGCCGCCGCCCCGGCGGCGTACTGGACGGCGCGGGCGCGCTCGGCCGCGAGGTCGTAGGCCGCCTCGCGCGCCGCCCCGCCCAGGCCGGAGAGGGCGGGGCGGTCGGCGCCGACGGCCGCCGAGTCGGGCGGCGAGTCCGCGGCCGCCCCGCCCCGCTCGGCGGCCGAGTCCGCCGCCCCGCCCGCGACCACGACCGTGCCGAGGGCGGGGCGGTCGGTGGGCCGCACGAGGAGGTCCGGCGTGACGTCGCCGGCGGCCGCCCCGCCCCGTGCGAGCGCGGCGCGGACCGAGTCGTGGCGGGCGTCCACGAGGCGGTCCAGCGAGTCGAGAACGACGAGCATGTCGGTCGTGCGCATCGAGCGGTCGGTGCGGCCGCCGCCGGCCTCGCGGCGCTCGAAGCCGCCCAGCGACGAGAGGTCGAACGCCATGCGGTGGCGCCCGAACGCGAGCCGCTCGTAGGCGTCGGCCGTCCCCTCCGGGCGCCGGTGGTGGACCTCGCCGTCCTCGAGCAGCATCGTCAGCCGCTGCCCGCCGTACTGCGTCTGGAGCCGCGCGCGGTCGGCCGTGAGGACCGCCGAGCCCCCGCCCGCCGACCGCGACTCGAAGACGGTCACGCCGACCAGGAGCCCCGTCGAGTCGGGCGGGATGGCGTCGGCGCGGATGGCGTACCCGCTCACGCCCGTGTAGAACTCGCCCGGCGTGAGCGCGAACCCGGGCCGGCTCACCTTGATGTCGCGCCACAGCCCGCTCATCCGGTAGTTGGCCTCGGGCAGCATCTGGTTGTTGAAGACCATCATTCCGCCCGTGAGCAGCAGCCCGGCCACGGCCACCGGCCACGCCAGCCGCGGCAGCGACACGCCCGCGCTCTTGGCCACGAGGTACGCCCGGCTCTCGCCCAGCTGCCCGAACGCGGCCAGCAGCGCGATGAGCCACGCCATGGGGACGGCCAGCGTGAGCATGTACGCCAGGCTGTACGCGACGAGCTCGACGAGCGCCCCGAACGGCAGCCCCCGCCCGACGAGCTCGGGGAGGTACCGGATGAGGAACTGCATGAGCAGCAGGAACAGCAGCGTCACGAGCGCCGCCGCGAACGGGAGCGGCAGGCTCTTGAGCAGCGAGCGGTGGAGGCGCGTGAGCATGGGCGGGTGCCGGCGGCGGCAAGCTACCGGGGGAACGCCGCCCCGCCCGGCGTCCGCGTACGGGCGGGAAAAGGGAAAAGGGAAAAGGGAAAAGGGAAAAGGGAAAAGGGAAAAGGGAAAAGGGAAGCGCGGGCGGGGTGGCGCCCGTTTTTGTTCCGCCCCGCCCGTTCACACTTGGGTGGGGCGGTGACAGGCGAGGCCGTCGTCACCTGGAGGCGCCGGCAGTCCCTCTCCTGGCCACCGCGCAGCGTCGGCGCAGCCAAGAGGGGCTAGGGGTGGTGGACGACGAGAGCGGGACGGTCCGGCATGGCCCCGCCCCGCCCGATGCCGCCCCGCCCACGTCGCGGGCGGGGTGGCGCATCTTCTGCCCGCTGCCCGCTGCCCGCTGCCCGCTGCCCGCTGCCCGCTGCCCGCTGCCCGCTGCCCGCTGCCCGCTGCCCGCTGCAATTCCAGCCGTCTTCCGCCCCGCCCGGCGAACGCCGCGGGCGGGGTGGTGCACTTTGCCTTCCGCCTTCCGCCTTCCGCCTTCCGCCTTCCGCCTTCCGCCTTGAACGCGCCCGACCTGTCCGCCTCCGACCCGTCCTGGACCCCGCTCATCCCGTTCTGGGAGATGATCGGCACGCGGTCGTTCGTGTCGTCCGACGACGGCGACCGCATCCGCGTCCGCTACTACGCCGGCGGCGGGCGGACGTGGGCGCGGGCATGGTTCGGCCCGGGCGCTGAGGGGCCGCCGGGGCACGTCCACGGCGGCGCGCTCGCGGCGCTCCTCGACGAGGCCATGGGCATGGCCGCCCTCGCGACGGGCCGCGTCGTCGTGGCGGGGCGGATCGAGGTCGACTTCCGCGCGATGGTCCCGCTCGGGACGGTCGTGACGGCCGAGGTGGCGGTCGAGCCGGCCGTGGGCAAAAAGACGCCGGTCCGCGCCGTGCTCCGCGGCCCAGACGGCGGCGTCGTGTGCGAGGCGACGGGCCTGTTCGTCCAAATCAGCACGGAGAACCTGGACGAGGCCGTCGAGCGGGTGGGGCGCGAGGCGAAGGGCGGGGGGGCGTAGGAGGCGGGACGCCCCGGCTCGGTCTCCGACGCCGGCCCTGCGCCCTCGTCACCCCGCCCGACGGCGGGGGCGGGGCGGGGTAAGGCGGCGGAACCGCGCGCCGTCTGCTCGGCGTTGCTTTCGGACTCCGCCCCCCGACCTATGCCCACCCCGCCCGCCCTCACCGAAACGATCGGCGCCGACCGCTCGGCCGCCTGGGACCGCGCGCAGACCTTCGCCGAGTTTCTCCCGACCGCCGAGGACAACGTCGGCCTGTGGGAGCAGAACTACTCGCGCGCGCGCATCCCGCAGGACCTCGCTGACCGCGCCGAGGGCGCCCTCGGGACGTGGCGGCTCCTCGTCCTCAGCGAGGACTGGTGCGGCGACGCCGCCAACACGGTCCCCGTGCTGGCCGCCTTTGCGGACGCCGTCTCGAACCTCGACCTCCGGCTGCTCGCCCGTGACGAGAACCTCGACCTCATGGACGAGCACCTGACGGGCACCAGCCGCTCGATCCCCGTCGTCTTGGTCCTCGACGGCGACGGCGTCGAACGCGCGTGGTGGGGGCCGCGGCCGGTCGACCTCCAGGCGTGGGTGATGGGGCCGGGCAAGGAGATGGAGCCGAGCGACCGCTACCGCGAGGTCCGCAAATGGTACGCCCGCGACCATGGGCGGACAACGGTTATGGAGGTCGTGGAACGTGTCGAGCAGGCCTCTGGGGCGGGGCGCGTCGCCTGAGGTGCCTGCCCCGCCCGGCCCGAACCTCCGGGCGGGGCGGCCGCTCTCGTCTTCTGGTTCCACCCCGCCCCTCGGGGCCGTCACAACATTCTGCCCGTGCCCCTCGACCCACCCATCGGCCCCGACGATCATGTCACGGGTCCCGACGACGCCGTCGTCCACCTCGTCCACTACGGCGACTTTGAGTGCCCGTACTCGAAGGACGTCTACGACATCGTGACCGAGATCCGCGAGCGGCACCCGGACCGGGTTCGGCTCGCGTTCCGGCACTTCCCGGTCCGCTCGCACCCGCACGCGCTGGCGGCGGCGGTCGCGGCCGAGGCGGCCGGGCGGCAGGGGGCGTTCTGGCCGTTCCACGACCGGCTCTACGCGCACCAACTCCAGCTCCGCCCCGACCAACTCGTCGGCCACGCCGAGGCGCTCGGGCTGGACGGCGCCGCCGTCCGCGCGGCGCTCGACGACGAGGGCGGGGCGGCGCCCGTGCTGGCCCAGAAGCGGGCCGGCGTCCGCTCGGGCGTCCGCTCCACACTCGGGCTCTGGATCGACAACGTGTGGTACGAGGAGGACGCGCTCGAAGACGCGCTCGTGGACCGCGTGATCCGCCCGCTCCAGGAGGCCGAGGCGTAGGGCGGGTCCCGCCCGTGTCACGCAAACACGACGTTCGGGCGGGGTGGACGGGGGGGCGGGAGCCGTCGGGCGGGGTGGCCGGTCACACGTCACCCCCCGTTACGCCACCCCGCCCATGTCCTCGACCGCCGCCTACCTCCTCGGCTTCCTCGTCCTCACCGCCGGCCTCGCGATGGGCGCGCACCTGGCCGGCGTGCCCGCCGCCTGGATCGGCGCCGGGGGCGTCGCGATGATCGGCGTGGGCATCCTGCTGTCGGTGACCAAGACGCGGCGGCCCGAGGCGTCGCCCGGCGACCGGCGGGTCCGGTAACCTCGCCGGGCGGGGGTGGCTCTCGCCCGACCACCCCGCCCGCACGACACAGACCGCCCCGCCCACGTAGATCGCGGGCGGGGCGGATTCGGGGCCAGGGCGGGGTGGCGCCTTTAGCGGACCGTGTTGCCGTCGGCGTCGATAATCTCGACCGGGCCGAGGCCGAGCGCGCGGACGGGCGCCTCGATCTCGGACAGGTCGCCGACGACGACCCAGACCACGTTGTCCGGGCGGACGAGCGACTGCGCGGCGCGCGCCACGCGCTCGGTGTCGAGCGCCGTGATCTCGCCGGCGTAGCGCTGGTAGTAGTCGTCGTCGAGGTCGTACTGGACGATCTCGGCCACCGACGAGCCCAGCGCGCCTAGCGTCTCCCACCGGCCCGAGAGCGTGAGCGTCTGGCCGGCCTTGGCCTGCGCCACCTCGGCCGCCGTGGCGGGGCGGCCGCCCACGACGTCGCGGAGCTCGCGGACGATCTCGCCCATCGACTCGCCCGTTTTATCGGTCTGGACCGGGGCGAACACGAGGAACGGCCGCTGGCCGCGCGCGCCGAGCAGGAGCGACTGGGCGCCGTAGCTCCAGCCCTTGTCCTCGCGCAGGTTCATGTTGACGCGCGACGTGAAGCTGCCGCCGAACAGCGTGTTCAGCGTCTCGGTCGCCAGGTCGTTCGGGTCGTCGCGGCCCGGGGCGAGGTGGGCCGCCATCACGATCGACTGCTGCGCGCCGGGCCGGTCGAGCAGGTACACCCGGGGCTCGGGCTGCTCGACGGTCGCCACGTTCTTGGCTGGCACGTCGCCCCGCTCCCAGCCGGCGAACTGCCGTTCGAGCTGGGCCACGAGCGCGTCCATCGTCACGTCGCCGGCGACGACGAGCGTGGCGTTGTTCGGGCGGAACCACGTGTCGTGGAAGGCGGCGAGGTCGTCGCGCGTGAAGCTCTGGACGGCGGCCTCGGTCCCGGACCCGCTCAGCGGGAGGCCGTAGGCGTGGCCCTCGCCGTAGAGCTTGGCCGGGAGCACGCGGATGGCGAGGCCGACCGGCTGCGACTTCTCGGACTGGATCTGGGCCAGCCGCTGCTGGCGGAGCCGCTCCAAGTCGGCGGCCGGGAAGTCGGACCGGAGCGCGATGTCGGCCATGAGGTCGAGCGTCTCGGCCAGGTTCGCCGTGAGCGCGGACGCCGAGACCGTCAGCACGTCGATCGCGGCGCCCGTCCCGATCTCGGCGCCAAGCGCCGCCTCGCGCTCGGCGATTTCGAGCGCGTCGAGCCCGGCGGCCCCCTCGTCCATCATGTCCATCGTGAGGCTCGCGAGGCCGGGCCGGGCCGGGTCGTCGGCCGCGTAGCCGGCGTCGACGATCAGGCGCATCTCGACGAGCGGGATGTCATGGCGCTCGGCGAGCACCACGTCGAGCCCGTTCGAGAGCGTCCGCCGCTGGAGGTCCGGGAACGTCACGGCGGGGACGCCGCCGGCGGGCTCCGGCACGCCGGCCGTCCGGTCGACGGCCGAGGCCGTGGCCGAGAGCTCGGGGCGGGGGACGGTGACGAGTGTGTAGCTCCCGGTCGTCATCCAGCGCTGGGCGGCGTCCTGGACCTGCGACGGCGTGGCCACGAGCGCCTCGGCGAGGTCCGCGCGGTAGGCGTCGGGGCTGCCCAGGTAGACTTGGCTCTCGGCGAGCACGTCGCTCTTGCCGCCGAACCCGCCGATCCGCTCGACGCCGCGGACGAAGTCGGCCCTGATCCCGGTCTGGACCCGGTCGAGCTCGGCCTGCGTCGGGCCGGTCTGGAGGAACCGCGCCATCTCCTCGTCGAGCGCCGCCTCGACGGCCGCGACGTCGGCGCCCGGTTGGGCCGTCGCGACGATGGTGAGCTGGCTCCCGATCTCGCCCGTGTTGACGTAGGCGTAGACGTCGGTCGCGATCTGGTCGCGGTAGACGAGCCGCTCGTAGAGCCGCGACGTCTTGCCGGAGGCGAGCACCGAGGCGGCGACGGAGAGCAGGTTGGCGTCGGTCGAGCCGACCTCGGGGACGTTCCAGACGCGCGTGATCCGGGCGGCCGGCACGCGGTCTTCCGTGATCTGGCGGCGGTCGCCGTCCATCGGCGCGACCCAGCGCTCGAACGAGGCCACGGGCGGGCCGGGCTCGATGTCGCCGAAGTAGCGCTCGACCTTCTCCAGCGCGACCTCGGGCGTCACGTCGCCGGCGACGACCACGACGGCGTTGTTCGGGCCGTAGTAGGTGCGGAACCACTCCTGGACGTCCTCGAGCGAGGCCGCGTTGAGGTCCTCCATCGACCCGATCGTTGTGTGGTCGTAGGGGTGGCCCTCGGGGTAGGTCGCGTCGTTGACGAGCTGGCGCGTCATCCCGTACGGGTTGTTCTCGCCCTGCCGCTTCTCGTTCTGGACCACCCCGCGCTGCTCGTCGAGCTTGGCTTGGTCGACGGCCCCGAGCAGGTGCCCCATCCGGTCGGACTCCATGAACAGGACGGCGTCGAGCGCCTCGGTCGGCACGTTCTGGAAGTAGTTGGTCCGGTCCGGGTTGGTGGTCCCGTTGAGGTCCGTCGCGCCGACGCGCTCCAAGACCTGGAAGTAGTCGTCGTTGAAGTTCTCGGACCCGTTGAACATGAGGTGCTCGAACAGGTGCGCGAACCCGCTCTTGCCGTCGGGCTCGTCCTTAGACCCGACGTGGTACCACACGTTGACGGCCACGATGGGCGCCTTGTGGTCTTCGTGGACGATGAGCGTGAGCCCGTTGTCGAGCACGAACGTCTCGTAGGGGATGTCGGGGAGGCCGGCGAGCGGATCGTCCTGGGCCGCGGCGAGCGGGGCGAGGAGGACGGCGAGCGCGGCGAACGTGGCCAAGCGCATGGGCGGGGCGGGATTGTGTAGGGGCAGGATACTTGCGGCCACCCCGCCCACGGAAGCCCTTCCGGCGTGACCGGAGCGGGAGCGGGGTGGCGGCGGTCGGGCGCTACGGGCGGGGTGGCTGTCTGTTGCGCCCGCCCCGCTCTCGGCGGCGCGGGCGGGGTGGGGCGGCGGACTCGTTGCGGCCGCCCCGCCCGTGGCACACCGCCCCGCCCGTGGCACACCGCCCCGCCCGTTCACGCGGGGCGGGGCGGCTCGTCGTCGGCGGCGTAGCGCTGGACGCGCTTCTCGATCGACTCCTCGTCGTCGCGCGCCCGGAGGTCGGCGAGGCGCTGCCCGAGCCGCGCCTCGTAGCCCTGGTCGCTGGGCTCGTAGAAGTACGTCCCCTGCATGCCGCCCGGGAGGTACTGCTCGGGGACGTAGTGGCCGCGGTAGGCGTGGGGGTACTTGTAGCCCTCGCCGTGGCCGAGCCCCTTCTTGTCGCGCGAGCCGTCCTTGAGCGGGTTGGGCACGTCGCGCGTCTGCTCCTTCTCGACGTGCTCGAGCGCGGCGAAAAAGGCGAAGCCCGAGTTCGACTTGGGCGCGGTCGCGAGGTAGACGCACAGCTGGCCCAGCATGAACCGGCCCTCGGGCATCCCGACCACGTCGAACGCCTGCTGGCAGGCCACGGCCTGGCGGACCGCGTTGGGGTCGGCGAGGCCGACGTCCTCGCACGCGAAGATGAGCATCCGCCGGAGCACGAAGCGGGGGTCCTCGCCGGCGTAGATCATCCGGGCCATCCAGTAGAGCGCGGCGTCGGGGTCCGACCCGCGCATCGACTTGATGAAGGCCGAGATCGTGTCGTAGTGGGCGTCGCCGTCCTTGTCGTAGAGGACGGCCCGGCGCTGGATCGAGTCCTCGGCCACGGCCAGCGTCACGTGGATCGCCCCACCCTCGGCCTCGGGCGGGGTGGTCTCGACGGCCAGCTCGAGCGCGTTGAGGAGCGAGCGGGCGTCGCCGTTGGCCGTCGAGACGAGGTGGGCGAGCGCGTCGTCGTCGATCTGGACGTCGCGGTCGCCGTAGCCCCGCTCGCGGTCGGCGAGCGCCTGGGCCACGACGGCGCCCAGGTCGGCCTCGGTGAGCGTGTGGAGCTCGAAGATCCGGCTCCGCGACACGAGCGCCTTGTTGACCTCGAAGTACGGGTTCTCGGTCGTGGCGCCCACGAACGTGACCGTCCCGTTCTCGACGTGGGGCAGGAGCGCGTCCTGCTGCGCCTTGTTAAAGCGGTGGACCTCGTCGACGAACAGGATCGTCCGCTGGCCGTGGAGCCGGAGCCGCTCCTGGGCCGCCGCGACTTGTTCGCGGATGTCCTTGACGCCGGCGAGGACGGCGTTCAAGGACGCGAAGTGCTTCCGCGTCGTGTTCGCCACGATTCGCGCGAGCGTGGTCTTGCCGGTCCCCGGCGGGCCGTACAGGATGAGGCTCGTCACGCGGTCGGCCTCGACGGCCCGGCGGAGCAGCGTGCCCGGCCCGAGCACGTGGGGCTGCCCGACGTACTCGTCGAGCGTGCGCGGCCGCATCCGGTCGGCGAGCGGGGCGGAGCGGGCGCGTCGCGTCGCGGCGGCGGCGTCGAACAGGTCGTCGGGCATGCCCGAAGCTACTGCCCCGCCCGTCCCGCTCCGGCGGGCGGGGCGGCGTGTAACCGGCGGTCCGAGGCCGCGTACGCCGGCGCCTCCCGCTGGCCGCCCCGCCCATGACCGCCCTCGACCGCCTCCACGCCCGGGCCGTCCGCTCGCGCCCGCTCCAGCGGTTTATGGCCGTTACGCGCGTGCTCCTCGCGATCGGGTTCGTGATCCCGGGGATGACGAAGGTGCGCGGGCACCGGTTTACGTCCCTGCCGACGAGCGACCCCGTCGGCTACTTTTTCGACGCGTTCTTTCAGGCCAGCGAGTTCTACGCCTTCGTAGGGATCGCGCAGGTGACGGCGGGCCTCCTCCTGCTCTGGCCGGCGACGGCCACCCTGGGCGCCGTGATCTACTTCCCGATCATCCTCAACATCGCCGTCATCACGGTCGCGGTCGGCTTCCAGGGCACGTGGGTCATCACGGTGCTGATGACGCTGGCGTGCCTCTGGCTCCTCGTCTGGGACTACGACCGGCTCCGGGCGATCCTCCCCGCCCGGCGGGCGGCGGGGTGGGGGTACGGGGCGCGCGAATACGCGCTTCAGGTGGGCGTGTGGAGCGGGGCGGGAGCCGCGCTGGTCGCCCTCGCTGCGGCCGTGCGCGACGTGGCCGCCCGCGACGTACTCGTGCTGTCCGGCCTGCTGGTGGTCGGCGGAGCGTTCTTCGGCCTCGTCGTCGCGTGGCACCTCCGGCACCTCCCCGCCCCGCCCGCGCTCGATGGGCGGGGCGGGGCGGCTACTCCGCCAGGAACGCGAGCAGCTCGCGGTTGACCGCCTCCGGCGCCTCGTGCTGGACCCAGTGCGACACGCCGGGGAGCGTGACGAGCCGGCCCTGTGGGCAGTACGCCAGCGACCGCTCGGCGAGGCGCGCGTCGAGCGCCACGTCGGCCGTCCCCCACAGGATGAGCGTCGGCGGGCGGACCGTCGGGTTGAAAGGCGTCAGCTGCCGCCGCCCCGCCCGCCGCACGAGTGCGCGGTACCACGAGATCATCCCGTGCGCCGCGCCGGGGCGCCGCCACGCCGCCCGGTAGTGGGCGAGGTCGGCGTCGGAGAACGTGCCCGGCGCGCTGGTCATCATGAGCGCCCGCGTCCCGAACCGGCGGAGCGCCCGCTCGGGGAGCGCGGGGAGCTGGAAAAAGCCGACGTACCAGCTCCGCAGCAGCTGCGACGGCGCCCGCGGGGCGAACCGCGTGAACGCCTCGGGGTGCGGCACGTTGAGGATCGCGAGCCGCTCGACGCGCTCGGGCTCCCGCAGCGCGAGCCACCACGCGACGAGCGCGCCCCAGTCGTGCCCGACGACGCGCGCCCGCTCGGCGCCGGCCGCGTCGAGGAGCGCGACCACGTCGTCCGCCAGCCGGTCGACGTCATAGGCGGCCACGTCGGGCGGGGCGGTGGAGAGGTTGTACCCGCGCTGGTCGGGCGCCCACACGCGCCACCCCGCCCGCGCGAGCGGGGCGATCTGGTGGTGCCAGCCGTACCAGAACTCAGGGAAGCCGTGGAGCAGGACGACGAGCGGCCCGTCCGCCGGCCCGGCCTCGACGACGTGGAGCCGCGCGCCGGCGGTGTCGACGAACCGCGAGCGGAGGGGGACGCCCAAGTCGGGGAGCTCGTGCATGGGCTACGCCAGCAGGTCCTGCGTCTCGGGGTGGCCGTCCATGTACGACGCCACGAACGGGCACTGCGGGACGACGGTGTAGTCGTTCTCGCGCGCCCACGCGAGCCCGGCCTCGACGAGCGACGAGCCGACGTTGCCGCCCCGCGCCGGCTCGGGCACGAACGTGTGGACAAACGTCACGGTGTCGCCGGTGTGCTGGTACTCCAGCTCGGCCGCCCCGCCCTCGACGTCGGCGGAAAAGGTGTGGGCGGCGGGGTCGTGGTGGACGTCGGGCATGATGAGGGGGCGGGGTGGGGGAGATCGTTGTAGCGTAGCGCGTGGGCTCGTGACGGCCGGCTCTCGTCACAGTTCCAGCACCGCCGAAGCCGCGCACGTCGGCGGGCGGATTCGCGCGACGCGACGCGGCCGGGGCGTTCTGGAGCGACACGCAAATGGGTACAGGGTACCCGGTGCGGGGTACGCGCGCGCCGAGATCAGATCGGGGCGTACCCCGTACCCCGTACCCACCCGAAGGGTGTTCTAGCTTGGGCGGATGCCGCCCCGCCCGTTCGCCCTCGCCCTCGTCCTCGTCCTCCTCGCCGCCTCGGCGGGCGCCCAGGAGGCCGCGCCCGACTCGCTCCCGCCCCAGACCGACGCCCTCGACGTCCGCGTGCTCCGCGCCGTCTACGGCGTCGACGCCCCGGCGTTTACCGGGCCGATGCGCGCCGTCAACGCGGCGGCGTACCCCGTCTTTATCGGCGCCGCGCCGGCGCTCGGGCTCGGCGCGCTCGCGGGCGGGGCGGACCTCGACCCGGCCCTCCGCCTGGGCGCCGCCGAGGGCGGGGCGCTCGCGCTGACGTACGTGCTCAAGCGGCTCGTCCGCCGGCCCCGCCCGTACGCGGCCGTCGCGGGCGTCGACGCCCGCGACCGCCAGCACCAGGGCGACGACGTGTTCGACCCCTACTCCTTCCCCTCCGGCCACACGTCGACGGCGTTCGCGCTCGCCACCTCGCTGAGCCTGTCGTACCCCGAGTGGTACGTGGTCGGGCCGGCGCTGGCGTGGGCCGGCGCGGCGGGCGTCGCCCGCGTGTGGCACGGGGTCCACTACCCAAGCGACGTGCTCGTCGGCGCGGGCGTCGGGGCGGGCGCCGCCGTGCTCGTCCACCTCCTGGCGCCCAACGTGTTCGGCGACGACGACCGCGAGGGCGGGGCGGTCGTCCCGCTCGTCCTCGTCGTCCCGCTGTAGGCCGCCCCGCCCGCCGGCCCGCCGTGGGCGGTAGGGTCGGCCCTGTTCGTCGAGGTCGAGGTCGACGCCATCGTGGGGTAGCTTCCCGGGCCACCCCGCCCCGCCCGCTCCGCTCCCGCATGGCCCTCCTCCACGTCGTCACGATTGCCCTCCACGTCCTGTTTGCCGCCGCGTGGTTCGGGCTCGGTCTCGCCCTTCCCACGCTGTCGCGGGCGGCGCTCGCGGGCGGGGCGGCCGGACGCGAGGCCGGCGCGGCCAACGGCGGCCGCGTCGTGGTCATGATGACCGGCTCCGTGCTGCTGTTCTACGCCTTCGCCGTCCTCAACTGGACGCTCGGGATGCAGCTGGGCTACGAGCTCCAGTACAACGCGTGGCCCTACCACGCCTCGCTGACGCTCGGGCTCGTCCTGGTCGCCGCGCAGCTCGTCCTGATCCGGCCGGGCTGGAACAAGCTCACGGCCGGGCCGGACACGGCCGACGCGGGCCGCAAGCGGATCATGGCCGGCATCGGCATCGGGCACCTGACCTGGATCGTGATCTTCATCCTGATGTATGTCGGCCGAGGCGTGATCGGGTAAGTGGAGCGGGGCGGGGGGAACGAGGAGCGGGGGAGGTTTTCCAGAGTGCCACCCCGCCCTGCCACGCCGCAGCGCTCCGGGCGGGGCGAACAACTACGGGATGAAGGCGCCCCGCCCGCTGGCGCAGAGGGCGGGGCGCACTCATCCCTCGGCCGCTCGGCGGAGCCGGTCCATGAGCGCCCGGCCCAGCCCGGTCTCCGGCACGCGCTCCGCGTCGATGGAGGCGAGCCCGGCCGCGTCCGCCCGGCGGAACAGGTCGAACAGGCGGCGCGCGTAGGTCTCCACGTCCGGGCACACCTCGACGAGCCCGTACCCCGGGGGCGGGGCGGCGAGCCCGATCCAGGCCGCCTCGGCGTCGCCCCGCTCGGGCGGCACGTTGGCCAGGCGGACGCGCGCGCGCGGCGCGTAGTGCCGGTGCCGGAGGCCGGGAGAGCGAACCGCCCCGCCCCGCTCCGCCAGCAGCGACGTGTCGGGAAACCGCTCGCGGAGCGCCTCGAAGGAGACGGCCCCGGGCCGGAGCACGACCGGCGCCTCGCCCGTCGCGTCCACGACGGTCGACTCCAGCCCGACGTCGGCGAGCGGGCCGCGGAGCACGGCGTCGACGCGCCCGCCCAGGTCGTCGACCACGGCCCGCCACGTCGTCGGGCTCGGCCGCCCGCTCCGGTTCGCCGACGGCGCCACGACCGGCGCGCCGGCCGCCTCCAGCAGCGCGCGGGCGGGGCGGTGTCCCGGCACGCGGACGGCGACCGTGTCGAGCCCGGCCGTCACGGCGTCCGGGAGCCCGCCCCGCCCCGGCAGCACGACGCTGAGCGGTCCGGGCGCAAACGCCTCCAGCAGCGCCGCCCCGAGCGGCGTCACGAGGGCCACGCCCGCCACGTCCGCCACGCGCGCGACGTGGACGATGAGCGGGTTGTCGGCCGGCCGGCCCTTGGCCGCGAACACGCGCGCGACGGCGTCGGCGTCACGCGCGAGGGCGCCCAGACCGTACACCGTTTCGGTCGGGAACGCGACCAGGCCGCCCCGCCGGAGCACGGCGGCGGCCTCGGCCGGCGAGTCGGTCAGGAGCGGGGGCACGAGACGTGAGGGCAGGGCGGTCAAGTTCGGGACCGGCCGGTCCCTCCGCGGCACGGGCGGGAAATGGGAAATGGGAAATGGGAAATGGCGCGCGCGGGCGGGGTGGCGCCCGTTTTGTTCCGCCCCGCCCTGTGTAGACGCGGGCGGGGCGGTGACAAGTGAGGCCGCTGTCAACTGGAGGCGCCGGCAGTCCCCCTCCTGGACACCGCGCAGCGTCGGCGAAGCCAAGAGGGGCTAGGGGTGGTGGACGATGCGGGCGGGGTGGTCCTGAACAGCACCGCCCCACCCATCGCCGCCCCGCCCGGACGCCGCGGCTCGACGGCGTTGCATGGGACGCCGCTACGACGGCCGCCCCGCCCTCACACATTGCGGGCGGGGTGGCGCATCTTCGCTGCCCGTTGCCCTACACCGCCGACTCCATCAGGTCGTTCCGAATCGACGCGAACAGGACGGCGTGGGCCTCCTCGGGCGTGCCGGCGGCGAGCAGCGCCTCGACCTCCGCCTCGGAGCGGACGAGCCGGGCGGTCACGGCGAGCGACCGGAGGTACGCATCGGGCGCCATCGACTCCGGCGCGAGGAGCACCAGGAGCACGTGCGCCGGCCCGCTCGCGTGGGGGAGCGCCACCCCGCCCGGGCACACGCCGACGAACGTCCGGGGCGCGTCGACGGCGTCCGTGTGCGCGTGGTAGAACACGACGCCCGGCGTCACCTCGGGCGCGTCCTCGGCGCCGTCGCCGACGAGCGCCTCGGCCAGACGGGCGGCCGTGCTCGGGGCGTCGGGGAAGCCGCCGTAGAGGACGCGCCGGAGCATGGAGTCGGGCGCCGCCGGGGCCAGGTCGAGCGCGATGTGCGCCGGCGGGAGCACGAGGTCCTCGTGGCCGTCGGCGTTGACGGCCTCGGCCAAGACCGGGACCAGCTCGGCCTCGGAGAGCGTGACCGAGAGGAGGTCCAGCGTCGGGTGCCGGCGCGCGAGCACGCGCGGGAGCCGCTGGAGCGCCGGCCGCCACGCGACCGCCCCGCTCCGCACGCCCACGATCACGAGCACGTCGTCGGCTTGGGCGAGCGTGTCGAGGTGGCGCACGGCGCGGCGCCAGTCGGCCAGCGCCACGACCTCGACGGCCGCCTCGGGCCGGGCCTCGTCGAACCGCGCCGTCACCTCGGGCGCGTCGGCCTCGGCCGCGAGGACCATCACGCGCAGGCCCTTCTGCGACGCCAGCACCTTCAGCACGCGGACCGCCCGCGCGAACCCGACCTCGCGCCACACGAGGGGCGGGGCGAGGACCACGAGCCGCTTCGCCGCCGCCAGCGGCGAGACCAGCCGGGCGACGACCGCCATCGACCGCGTCTCGCCGACGACCTCGTCGACCACGTGTCCGAACGCGAGCGCGCCCGGCGAGATCTGCCCGTTCCACCCCGCCACGATCTCGGACGCCCGGAGCTCGCGGGCCGCCCGCGTGACGCCGGCCGCTGGGTTGTCGTCGATGCGGACGGTCGGGACGCAGGGGACGCTCGCGGCCGTCGCCCAGGTCACGGCCCGCTCCATCAGGCGCTCGGCGTCGGCCACGCGGCCGGCCTCCTCGTGCCCGCTCCGCGCGACGGCCACGGGGTAGACCGGCTCCTCGCTCTGAGCGCTCCGCAGCAGCAGCGCGAGCTCCATGAGCTCCTCGGCCGTCTCCGGGTTCGAGAGCGCGACCAAAATCCGCTCCGGGGCCTCGGCCGGCTCGTACGGCCGCTCGGCCTCGGCCAGCGCGAGGCGCCGCCCGAACGCCTGCACCAGCGACGGCCCCACGAGGCACGACAGGACGATGACGACCACGACCGCGTTGACCGCCGTCTGGTCGAAGAGCCCGATGTCGAACCCGATGAGCGTGACGGCCAGCGTCGCCGCCGCCTGCGGGATCGTGAGCCCGGCCACCGCCCCGCTCTCGTCGCGCGAGAACCCGAACGCCGGGATGCTGAGGAACGCCGCCCCGCCCTTGCCCACGACCACGAGCGCGAAGAACAGGAGCGCCAGCCCCCACACCTCGAGCGACCCCAGCACGCGGACGTCGACGAGCAGCCCGACCGACACCAGGAAAAACGGGACGAGGATGGCGTCGCCGACGAACTGGAGCCGCGTCATGAGCGGGCTCTGCTTCGGGATCAGCCGGTTGAGCGCGATCCCGGCCAGGAACGCGCCGATGATCGACGCGAGCCCGGCGAGCTCGGCCGCCCACGCCGAGAAGAACACGGCCGCGAGCAGGAACGCGAACGCCGCGTCGTCCTCGCGCCGGACGCGCCGGAAAAACGACCGGGCGACACGCGGGAGCAGCCACAGCACGGCCGCCGCCCAGACGGCCGCCCGCGCCGCGAAGGCGAGCCAGAATCCTGCCCCGCCCCCGCCGCCCTCGACGCCCTGCACGACGGCGAGGACCAGGAGCGAGAGGAGGTCGGTCACGAGCGTGGCCCCGGTCGCCACCACGATCGCCCGGTTCGTCGAGATCCCGAGCCGGCCCGCGAGCGGGAGCGCGAGCAGCGTGTGGCTCCCGACGATGCTCCCCAGGAGCGCCGCCGCCGGCAGCCCGTACCCCAGCACGCCCACGCCCGCCGCCAACGCGAGCCCCATCGGGAGCGCGAACGAGAGCGCCCCGAACGCGATCGCCGTCCGCCGCTGCCGGGCAAACTCGGCGAGGTCCAGCGTGACGCCGGCCGTGAACATGAGGTACAGCAGCCCGAGCGTGCCCAGGAGCACGAACGTGTCGTCGCGCTCGAGGAGCCCCGTCACGCTCGGCCCGGCCACGGCGCCCAGCGCGATGAGCCCGACGAGGCCCGGGATCCGCAGCCGCTCGAACAGGAGCGGCCCCACGAGCAAAATCCCCATCGTGATGGCCACGATGAGGACGGGGTCGGTAATGGGGAGCTCGGGGACGGGGAGGTCCAACGGCGGGGCGGGCGGGGTGGAGCAGGATCGAGGCGCCCCCGAACCACCCGCGCGGCGTCCGGTTGCACGGCGGCCGGCGAATCCTCCGTTCCCTCGCCGCCGCCCCGCCCGCGTCGGCTGCGGTCGGCGCACGTGCTGGGGGCGGGGCGGTAGCTTTCCCGCACCCGCCCCGCCCGTCGGGTCGCTGCCCTCTGGATCCGCCCCGCCCATGCCCCGAAAAGAGCGCCCCGCCCCGCCCGCCGGCTACGACACGCACGAGATCGGCGGGTACGAGGTCCTCGTCGGCCAGTCGGCCAAGGACAACGACCGGCTCACGTTCAAGGTGGCCGCGCCGCAGGACGTGTGGCTCCACGTCGGCGGCGGCACGCCGGGCAGCCACGTCGTCGTGCGCACGCCCGAGGGCGGCGACGTCCCGCGCGCCGTGATCAAGGAGGCCGCGGCCCTCGCCGTCCGCCACTCCAAGGCGAAAAACGCCAGTGGCAAGGTCGACGTCCACGTCTGCCGCGCCTGCGACGTGACGAAGCCGCGCGGGGCCAAGCCGGGCTCGGTCCAGCTCCGGCGCTACGACTCGGTCAAGGTCTACGCCGCCTGACGGCCGCCGGCGAGGGCGGGGCGGGGGAACGCCTCGTCGCCCCCGACGCGGCGGTGCTCGGCGAACCGGGCGCGGACGCGGTACGCCCGCTCGCGCTCGGCCTCGGCCGCCGTGAGCCCGGTCTCCGGGTCGCGTGCGGCCTCGCGCGCCGCGAGCCGGTCCAGGAAGTCGACGAACCGGGCGCCCCGCTCGCTCTCGACGTGCGCGCGGCGGACGGCGGCGATGAGGAACGACGGGGCGGGGAGGTCGAGCGGCATGGGGGCGGGGCGGGCGGTTCCCCACGCCCTGCCCCGCACCGTGCCGTCCGCCCGCCGCCGCCGTTTGGGGCGGGGCGGCCGTCGCGCTCGCGTTCCGCCCCGCCCTCTGAGACGGCCCGGCGGGACCGCCCCGCCCGGTGACGCAGGGCGGGGCGGAGCCCGTCGGCGAACGACGAGCTAGGCGCCCGTGGCCTCCAGCACCACCTCGCGCGCGGCCCCGTCGCCCGAGGGCGGGGGTGGGGGCGGGGTGGGCGGCGGCGGCTCGTCGTCGCCGGCGTCGTCGTCGCCCAGGCGGAGGAGGTGCGGGGCGAAGTAGCTCACGACGAGGAGCAGCGCGCCCAGCCCCAGGAACAGGGCGATCCGCCACGGGACGGCGATCGCGTCCAGGTCGAACAGGAGCACCTTCGCCGCCGTCGCCAAGACCGTGTACAGCCCGAGCGGCCGGAGCAGCCCGTCGCGGAGCCGGAGCCCGACCACGAGGAGCGCGATCGCGTAGAGCCCCCACCCGAGCGACACGAGCGCGGCGCCGTCGCCGAGCGGCCGGAGCGCGAGGCGGAGCCAGGCGAGCGCGACGAGGTGCGCCGCCGTCACGTAGACGGCGCGCGTGGCCGATCCCCGCCCCGCCCGGAAGCCGACGAGCGCGAGCGCCGCCCCGCCCAGGAGGGCCGCCGTCGTCAGCTCGGCAAAGCGGCCGGGGCGGAGCGGGGCGACCGCGTCCCACGGCCACCCGAGCGACAACGCGAGCCACGCCGCCAGCCACAGCCCGCCCCCGAGCGCGGCGAGGTCGCCCAGGCGCGCGAGGTCGCGGCGCCCCTCGTGGCGCCCCAGCGCGGCGACGGCGGCCGCCGCGGCGACGGCCGCGCCCAGCGTCCGCACGTCGGAGCTGCCCAGGAGCCGTCCGGCGCCCCACGCGGCGAGCGCGCCGGCGGCCAGCGCGAACGGCCCGAGTAGGAGCGCCCGCGCCTCGGCCGACACGGGCGGGGTGGAGGCGCCCAGCGCGGGCGGGGCGGGCGCCAGCAGGCGGCGGACGCCCAGGCCGTAGCCCGCCGCCCCGCCCGCGGCGAGCGCGGCGGCGAACGCCGGCGGCCACGACCACGCGGCGTCCAGGAACCCGAGCGTGAGGAGCGGGGCGGCCAGGACTGCCAGCCCTTCGGGACGGAGCAGGCGCGGCCACCGCCTGGACGCCACGGGCACGTCGGGCGCCGGCCGGTAGAGCGCGCGCCAGACGGGCAGCGCCCCCGTCACCCCGGCCACGGCGCCGACCAGCGCCGTGAACGCGAGCCGCTCCGCCCCGCCCGCCGCCGCCGCCTCGGGCCGCACGCCGACGTCCCACGCCACGAGCGCCACGCCCCACCCGCCCAGCGCCGCCGCGCCCGCGAGCGCCGGCCACCCGCGCCGCGCGTAGACCGCGCCGGCCGCGCCGACCAGGAGCGCCCCGTACGCCGCGAGCGGCACGACCGGCCCGGCGCCGCGGTACAGGAGGAGCGGGGTGAGGAGCCCGCCGAGTGTGGCCACGACCGAGAGCGCCGCGTCGCGCTCGCGCTCGGCCAGGACCAGGGCGAGCGCGGCCACGCCGGCCAGCCCGGCGAACGCGGCGCCCAGCGGGATCAGCCCGTAGAGCTGGCTCGCCGCCCACAGCGTCCCGTAGAGTGTCGCCACCCCGCCGCCCTCCAGGAGTCGCCCGAGCGTGGGCCGCCCGCGCCGGCTCAGCCGGAGCCCCAGCGCGAGGAGCGCCGCCCCCAGCGCGCCCGCCCCGCCCACGCGGACGGCCGGTGTCAGCAGGTCGAGGTCGAGGGCGTACTGGAGCAGGAACAGGACGCCGATGAGGAGGAGCGCGATGCCGGCCTTCCCCAGCACGTCCTCGCTCCGCACCTCGCTCCACCGCATCCACGGCGGCCGCGCCCGCTCGACCCGCTCGCCCAGCGTGCGGGCGGGGCGGACGCGCGCCTGGGCCAGCCGGGCTTCCAGGTCGGCCACGCGCTCTTCGAGCGCGGCGATCCGGGCGTCGGCCGAGCGCGGGCCGTCGGCGCCGTCGGCGCCGGTCGCGGGGGGGCGGGGCGGGTCGGTCGGGGGCACGGCGCGAAAGCTACGCGCCGACCGGGCGGGGCGGACCTGGGGCGGCCGCCCCGCCCTCGACGACCGCTCCGACGCCCGCCCCACTCCCCTCCCTTGGGTCCGTCCCTCTCCCGGCGGGGGAGGGAGAACCTCTACCGAACAGTTTCTTGGTGCTCTGCCAAGCCGTTACTGCCGGGCGGGGCGGGCTCCGAGATCGGCCGGGGAGTCCCCCTCCTGTCCAGGAGGGGCTAGGGGTGGTGGATGAGACCGAGCACGGGCCTATCAGTAGGGGCTTGACGCGGCACGTAGCGAGGGCTCGCTCTGCGGGCGGGGCGGTTCTTGCCGGGCGGGGCGGCTAGGCCGTCGCGCCGGCGGTCGGGGCGTAGAGCTGCTCGACGTAGTCGGTCACCATGCGCTCGGCGCTGAAGCGGTCGCGCGTCGACTGGATACTCGCCCGCATCATCTCCGTCCACCGCTCGCGGTCGTCGTAGTACGTCGGGACGACCTCGTCGAGGAGCACGCGGTAGAGGTCGGCGAGGTCGTGGGCGTCCTGGGCCGCCTCGTCCGGGCTCTCGAAGCCGCCGCCGATCTGCCACCCGTTCACGCCGTCCTCGGCGGCCTCGGGCCACCAGCCGTCGAGGACGCTCAGGTTGAGGACCCCGTTCATGGCCGCCTTCATCCCGCTCGTCCCGCTCGCCTCCTTCGGCCGGCGCGGGTTGTTCAGCCACACGTCGGTGCCCCGCGTCATGGCCCGGCCGATGGGCATCCCGTAGTCCTCGAGGAACACGACGCCGCGCGGGTACTTCCGCGCCATCGCGACGAGGCGCGCGACGATGGCCTTGCCGCCCTCGTCCGACGGGTGGGCCTTGCCCGAGAACACGAGCTGGAGCCGACCGCTCTCGAGGAGCGGGGCGATCCGGTCCTCGTCCTCGAACACGAGCGGGGCGCGCTTGTAGGTGGCCGCGCGGCGCGCGAACCCGATGATGAGGTTGTCCGGGTCGAGGCGCTGCCCCGTCCGCTCCTCGACGAAATCGGCGAGCGCGCGCTTGTTCTCCAGGTGCGGCGTCCAGAGGTCGCCGCCCCGCTCGGCCGCGTCGAGCATAGCGGGGTCGACCCACGTCGGGCGGTGGACGCCGTTCGTGATGGGGAGGATGGGCGGGCGGCCGTCGACGAAGTCCCACATCTGGTTCGCCGTCTGCGCGTGGAGCGCCGCGACGGCGTTCGCGCGCGACGCGAGGCGGAGCGCGGCGACGGTCATGCTGAACGGGTCGCCGCCGAGCGCTTCGAGCTGGGCGTCGGAGAGCGGCCCGGCCGCGCCGATCGTGCGGAGCCGCTCGACGGGGTGCGTTTCGTTGCCGGCGAGGACCGGCGTGTGCGTCGTGAACACGACCTCCTGCTCGGTCGCCGCGAGCGCGTCGTCGTACTCCGCCCCGCCCTCCATCTTCTCGCGGACCAGCTCGAAGGCCGCCAGCAGCGCGTGGCCCTCGTTAAAGTGGTACAGGTCGACGTCGAGGTCGAGGGCTCGGAGCGCGCGCACCCCGCCCACGCCGAGCACGATCTCCTGGGCCACGCGCGCGTCCGGGCCGCCGCCGTAGAGCCGGGCCGTCGTGTCGCGGTGCGGGTTGCCGTCGAGGTCGGTGTCGAGGAGGTAGAGCGGGACGTTCCCGAACCCGTCCGCCTTCCACACCTTGCAGCGGACGTCGTCGCCCCGGATCTGGACCGTCACCTCGACGCCCGTGTCGTCGAGGAGGTCGTCGGCCGGGTAGTCACGGTAGACGTCGACCTGGCGGCCGTCGTCGGAGATCGTCTGCGTCGTGTACCCCTGCGCCCAGCGGATGCCCAGCGCCACCATCGGGACGCCGAGGTCGTGGGCGGCCTTGAGCGTGTCGCCGGCCAAGATGCCGAGCCCGCCGGAGTAGGTGCGGAGGCGCTCGTCGAGCCCGTACTCCATGCAGAAGTAGGCGACGCGGGGGGAGTCTGTCATCGGGCGGACCCAGAGGGCGGGGCGGGGTGGGGGACGTTCGGCGGCCTAAGATATTCCCCGAGACGCGGGGCTCGGCCCCGCCCCGCCCACCGGCCGAGCGCGCGCTGCCCGCAGCGTTCCGCCCCGCCCGCGCTGCACCGCCCCGCCCGCAGCATGGGGGCGGGGCGGTCTGGGCGCTCAAGAGAGCGCGCACAAAAACGCCGGGCCTGAAGACAGGCCCGGCGTCGGTAGTAGCGGGGGCAGGATTCGAACCTGCGATCTTCGGGTTATGAGCCCGACGAGATACCACTTCTCCACCCCGCGGTGTGGACTCCCATGATACCGCCCG
Source organism: Rubrivirga sp. S365 (assembly GCF_032248475.1). NCBI lineage: Bacteria > Pseudomonadati > Rhodothermota > Rhodothermia > Rhodothermales > Rubricoccaceae > Rubrivirga > Rubrivirga sp. S365. The sequence continues at coordinate 3,344,237 of NZ_JAVTTN010000001.1, read as the reverse complement.
ACCGCCCCGCCCGCAAGCCGCGCGTGCGCAGCGTCTGTGAAGAGCGGGGCGGGGCGGGGCGAACGCGGGCAAACCGAGGGGGATGGGGGGTGAACGCGCCGGCCCGCCCGACTATCTTGCGCGCTCCACCCGCCCCGCACTCTGTCCGTATGGCCTCCGTCCGCCCGTTCCGCGCGCTCCGTCCCGCGCCCGAGCACGCCGAGCACGTCGCGTCCGTCCCCTACGACGTGGTCTCGACCGCCGAGGCCCGCGACCTCGCCGAGGGCAACCCGCGCTCGTTCCTCCACGTCATCCGCCCCGAGATCGACCTCCCCGAGGGGACCGACGAGCACGACGACGCCGTCTACGAGAAGGGCGCCGAAAACCTCCGGGCGCTCGCCGAGAGCGACGCCTTCGTGCGCGAGGACGCCCCCGCCCTCTACGTCTACCGGCTCGTCATGAACGGGCGCGCGCAGACGGGCGTCGTCGGCCTCGTCTCCGTCGAGGAGTACGACAGCGGCCGCATCCTCAAGCACGAGGACACGCGGCCCGACAAGGAGGACGACCGGACGCGCCACCTCGTCGCGCAGCGCGCGCACGCCGAGCCCGTCATGCTCACCTACCGCGGCGTGGCCGACATCGACGACCTCGTCGCCGAGGCCATGGAGGGCGAGCCGCTCTACGACTTCCGCGCCAAGGACTACGTCGAGCACACGCTCTGGAAGCTCGACGACCCCGGCGCCCTCGCCGACGCCTTCGCCGACGTCGACGCGCTCTACGTCGCCGACGGCCACCACCGGAGCGCGGCCGCCTCGCGGGCGGCCGCCGAGACCGCCGACGACGGCGCCGCCCACTTCCTCGCCGTCCTGTTCCCGTACGAGGACATGGAGATCCTCCCGTACAACCGGGTCGTCCGCGAGCTCCCCGTGGGGCCGGGCAAGTTCCTCGAGCAGCTCCGGCGGAAGTTCGAGGTCGACGAGGCCCTGTTCGCCGAGCCCGACGAGCCGGGGACCGTCGCGTTCTACCTCGGCATGGACTTCGGCTGGTACACGCTCGCGCTCCCCGAGACCGGGCGGGGCGGCGTCGCCGACACGCTCGACGTGGCGCGCCTGGGCGAGTTCGTGCTCGAGCCCATGCTCGGGATCACGAACCCGCGGACGGACGACAACGTCGCCTTCGTCGGCGGCATCCGCGGGACCGAGGAGCTCGAGCGGCTCGTGGACTCGGGCGAGGCCGAGGTCGCCTTCTCCATGTTCCCGACGGCCGCCGAGGACCTCCTCGACGTCTCCGACGCCGGCGAGCGGATGCCGCCCAAGTCGACCTGGTTCGAGCCCAAGCTCCGCAGCGGCCTGTTGGTTCACACGTTCTAAAGGCGGAATGCGAAAGGGACCGGGGGAGGCGCCGCGCGCTGAGAGGGCGGGGCGGTGACGGGAACGACTCCTGCCCGCCCCGCCCAACTGCCCCGTCCCGCTCGCTCCTGCCGCCTCGCCCGTTCCGCCCCGCCCCGTTCCGCATTCATCATTCCGCGTTCCGCATTCCCGTGACCGTTCTGGTTGCCGACTCCGTTTCCGACGCCGCCCTCGACGCGATCCGCGAGGGCGGGCACGACGTGGTCGAAGACCCCGGGCTCAAGGGCGACGCGCTCGTCGACGCGCTCCGCGAGCACGACCCGGCCGTCCTCGTGGTGCGCTCGACCAAGGTGCCGGCTGAAGCGCTCGACGCGGCGCCGTCGCTCGAGCTCGTGGTCCGCGCCGGCGCCGGCGTCGACACGATCGACGTGGCGGGCGCGTCGACGCGCGGCGTGTTCGTCGCCAACTGCCCGGGCAAGAACGCGGCGGCCGTCGCCGAGCTCGCCTTCGGGCTCCTCCTCGCGCTCGACCGCCGCATCCCCGACAACGTGATCGCGGCGCGGGCGGGGCGGTGGGACAAAAAGGGCTTCGCCTCGGCGCGCGGCGTCCGCGGGCGGACGCTCGGGCTGCTCGGCATGGGCAGCATCGGGCGCGAGATGGCGGAGCGCGCGCGCGCCTTCGGGATGCCGGTCGTGGCCTGGAGCCGGTCGCTCACCGACGACGACGCCCGCGCTCTCGGCGTGACGCGCGCGGACACGCCGCTCGACGTGGCACGGCAGGCCGACATGGTCTCGGTTCATGTGGCCTCGACGCCCGAAACGCGGCACCTGGTCGACGCCGATTTCCTGGAGGCCATGCCCGAGGGCGCCGCCCTCGTCAACACGGCGCGGGCGGACGTGGTCGACGAGGCGGCCGTGGCGCGCGCGGTCGACACGCGCGGCCTCCGCTACGCGACCGATGTGCCCGCCGGCGAGCCGGCGGCCAAGCAGGGCGACTTCGAGCACCCGCTCGCCGACGCCGCCTACATCACGCACCACGTCGGCGCCTCGACCGACCAGGCGACCGAGGCCATCGGCCAGGAGGCCGCCCGCGTGGTCCTGGCCTACGCCGAGACCGGGCGCGTGCCTAACAGCGTCAACTTGGCCGACCAGACGGCGGCGACGCACCTGCTCACGGTCCGCCACCTCGACCGCGTGGGCGTGCTGGCCGGCGTGCTCGCCGTGGTCCGCGAGGCGGGGTGGAACGTGCAGGAGATGGAGAACCTCGTGTTCACCGGGGGCGGGGCGGCCGTCGCCCGCGTCCGCTTCGACGGGGCGCCCTCGGACGAGGCGCTCGCGCGCATCCGCGAGGTCGAGCACGTCCTGAACGCGACGGTGATCGCGGTCTGAGAGGAGGCCGCCCCGCCCTCGCCGTGGGGTTATTTGGTTCGGGGTTGTCGGGTTCAGGGTTCTGAAGGTTGAGCCGCAGCCGGCGGCTCCGCTCGGCATGAGCGGGCGGGACGAGCGCCGAGACCGCCGCCCCGCCCTCGCCTCTGCGGGCGGGGTGGGTCCTCGTCGGCGAGCGAGGCTGACGCGGGGGAACCCCGAACCCCGAACCCCGAACCCCGAACCCCGAACCCCGAACCCCGAACCCTACGCCGCCCCGAACCCCGAACCCTACGCCGCCCCGCCCCGCCCGCTCGCCGCGGTCCGCCGGCTCCACAGGCCGAGCGCGACGCCGGCCGCGAGGCCCACGAGGTCGGCGAGGACGTCGTACGGGTCGCCAAAGCGGCCGATGGGGAGCACCGTCTGCCACACCTCGATGGCGAGCGCGAACGCGGCGCCGCCGGCCACGACGGTCCACGTCCGGCTCCCCGCCCGGAGCCACAGCCACGCGAGTCCGAGGAACATCAGGACGTGAACGACCTTGTCGGGCGAGACCAAGCGGAGCTCGACGTCGGGGACCTGGTTGCCCGGGATCGTGCAGGCGACGACGATGAGGACCGTCCAGACGACGGCGAGGCGGCGGGCGGTCATGGGCGGGGAAACAGTTCGGCGGCGGCGCGGGGCATGCGGTCGAGGAGGTCGGAGGCGACGAGTCCGCCGGCGCCGTGGTCGCGCGCCCACGCGTCGGCCGCGGCGGCGCCCAGGTGGAGCGCGCAGACGGCGGCGTCGGCGGGGTCGAGCCCTTGCGCGAGGAGCCCGGCGACGGTGCCGGCGAGGACGTCGCCGGTGCCGGCGGTCGCGAGGGCGGGGCGGCCGGGCGGCCCGACGACCACGCGCCCGTCCGGCGTGCCGACGACGCTCGGCATTCCTTTGAGGACGAGAACGGCGCCCCACCGCACGGCCAGGCGGCGGACGGTCTCGATGCGGTCCTCGGGGTCGAAGCCATCGTCGCCGAGGAGCCGGCGGAGCTCTCCCAGGTGCGGCGTGAGCACGAGCGGGGCGGACCGCTCGCCCAGCGCGTCGGCGCCGCCGGCGAACGCTGAAAAGCCGTCGGCGTCGAGCACGAGCGGGGCGGACACCTCCTGGACGAGCGCGCGCACGAGCCGCAGCGTCTCGTCGTCGCGGCCCAGTCCGCACCCGACGAGCACGGCGTCGGCGGACTCGGCGCGCTCGCGGACGCCGTCGAGGGCGGCCCAGGCGAGCGTCCCGCCGTCAGTCTCGGGTTGGGCGTCGACCATGACCTCGACGTTCTGGGCGTCGACCGTCGCCTGGGCACTCTGCGGCGTGCAGGCGACGACGGCACCGGCGCCGGCCCGGTACGCCGCGGCTGTCGAGAGGACGGCGGCGCCCGTAAAGTGGCCGCTCCCGACGACGCAGACGGCCGTCCCCGCCGAGTACTTGTAGGCGTCGGCCGCCCGGCGCGGGAGGTGCGCCGCCACCCAGGCATCTGTGGCCGTGTGCGCGGCGGCCGCGCGGTCGACCTCGGCGCGAGGAATCCCCATCTCCGCCACGACGACCTCGCCGGCCACCTGCGGTCCATCGCCCAGCACGAGGCCCGCCTTCACGCCGGCGAACGTCACCGTGAGGTCCGCGCGCGGCGTCTCGTCGGCCGCCCCGCCCGTCGTCGCGTCGAGGCCGGAGGGAAGGTCGACGGCCACGACCGGGGCGCTCTGCCGCCCCGCCCACGCGCACAGGCCGCGGACGGGCTCGCGGAGCGGGCCGGAGGCGCCGATCCCCAGCAGGGCGTCGACGACGAGGTCGGCTGGGGCGTCTGCGGCCTGGCGGGCGTCGTCGAACGGGACGACCTCGACGCGGTCCGAGGCGTCGGCGAGGCGCGTCAGCAGGCGCAGATTGGCCGCCGTGTCGGCCGACGCCTCGGCCTCGGTGGCGAGCGTGAGGCAGCGGACGTGGGCGCCGCGGGCGGCCAGCACGCGGGCGATCACCAGGCCGTCGCCGCCGTTGTTGCCCCGCCCCGCCAGGACCGTCACGCGCGCGCCCTCGACCGCGTAGCGGGCCGCGATCGCGTCGACGGCCGCGCGCCCGGCCGTCTCCATCAGCACGCGGCCGGGCACGCCCCAGTCGCCCATCGTCGCGCGGTCGGCGGCGCGCATGCCGTCGGCCGTCAGGAGCGGAAAGAGGCCGTCGGGCGGGGCGGGCGGGGGCGTGGACACGGGCGGGGCGGGAGTGGGGGGTGACGGGCGAAAGGGGACGGGCGGGGCGGTCGGTCCGGTCGGCACGTCAGGGGCGCGCGAGACCATCACCCGCACGCCCGACTCACCGACTTACGGACCTGCGGACTCGCTGGCACGGGCGGGGAGGACGACTGGCGGCACCTCGGTGTCCCACCGCGCCCGGACGCTCGCGGCGTTGAGCAGGATCCGCAGCGGCTCGGCCGGGCGGTACGGGACGAGCGAGCCGCCGCTCCACCGGCCGTCGCCGTCCATGTCGATCCACACGCGGAGCCCGGCGGGGCCGGGCGCGAGGCGCTCGACCGTGAACCGGCCGTCGGGCTCGGCGCGGACCACGACCGGCGGGCCGCTGGCCGGCGTGACCTCGACGTAGACCGCCCCGCCCGCCCCGCCCTCGACGCGGCCGACGAGGGCGCCCGTCGCGTCGTCGCCCAGGCGGACGTAGCGGCGGCTCTGGTCGCCGGCCGCGAGCGTGAACCGCGGCGGCAGCGAGTCGGCGGCGACGGTAAACCGGACGCCGTCGGCGGTCTCTAGAGGGACCGGTCGGGCCTCGCCGTCCACCTCCAGCGTCACGGCGCCCTCGGCGGGCGGGGCGGAAAACACGACGCCCGGCGCCTCGCCCCGTGCGAGCACCTGCGCCGAGTCGGCCGCGACGACGGCCGCGGGCAGAAACTCGACGACGCGCGCGGCCAGCGTGTCCGGCCGGTCGGCCGGCGAGAACGAGAGGTTGAACGGGGCGACGGCGTTGCCCGCCGAGTCCGCGAGCGCCGCCCCGCCCTCGCCGGGGCCAGCGTAGGTCACGCGCGAGCGCGCCGCCAGCGGGGCGGCCGTCTGGAGCGCGACCTCGAACGGGGCGCCGGGCGCCTGGTAGACGGCGGCGAGCTCGACAGGTTGGCCGCTCGCCGAGTCGGCCACGGCCCACGGCCCGAGCTCCGCCCCGCCCAGGCGGACGGGCTCGTCGAAGCGGACGGCGAGGCGGGTGCTGGAGAGCGTCCGCACGCGGAGCGGGGCGGGCGCCGTCGAGTCCCGCGTCGTCACCCAGAACCCGGGCGCCGCTCCCGCCCCGACGATGCGGAGCCCGTCCGGGAGCGCTCCGGCCCCAGGCGGCTCGGCCGCCCCGCCCGTCGTGTCGGCCGCCGCGCGCGGCGCTTCGGTGGCGACCGCCGTGAGGGCGGGGCGGGGCGGGGCGGCAAACCGCTCGCCGGCGTCGGCGCGGCCGTTCCGGTTCCGGTCGTCGACCGCTACGATGTAGTACGGGCCGGGGCGGAGGTACGCGAACTCGAACGCGCCGTCGGCGCCCGTCCCCGTCCGGTAGTCGGGGGCGACCGCGCGGACGTCGGGGAGCGCCAGCGTGTCGGCGAGCGCGTAGGCCCAGACGGCGAGGTCGCCCACCCCGCCCCCGGTCTCGGGGTCGCCCACGGCGCCGTCGAGCGCGCCGCGGTCGATCGTCGGGCCGGTCGCAAACGCGACCACGATGGGAGCGGCGAGCGCCACGCCGGCCCGCTGGTCCTGTAGCTCGGTCCCGACGGTCACCACGTAGGTCGTCGCCTCGCGGAGCTCGGGGAGCACGATCTCGATCTCGCTCCCCCGCACGCGGACCTCGGCCGGCTCGTCGCCCTCGGGCGTCACGGTGACGGCCTGGGCGCCGGACGGATCGAGCCGTTCCGAGAACATGAGGCGGACCGTCCGCCCGGTCACGTTCACGGCGCCCTCGGCCGGGAGCGAGCCGACGAGCGCCGGCGGCGTCCGGTCCGGCGGCCCGCCCGAGGGCGCGATCGGCGTGGCGCACGCGGCGAGCGCGAGGAGGAGGACGAGGAGGGCGGGGCGGGTCACGGGGCGAGAACGAGGTCGGCCCCGAAGTTCGGGCGCCGGCGGCCGCCCCGCCCTCACCGGATCTCAAACGGGGCGGTGGCGAGCGTGTCGCGGACGGAGAGGGCGCGCCCCGCGAGAGACGGCCGCGTCGTCTCCGTCTGGAAGCGGTACGTCCCCGGCTCCAGCCGGCGGCTCAGCCGGACCGCGTAGCAGACCGCCCGCCCCGCCCGCGCAGCGTAGAGCATGTCGTTGCACACGTCGGCCGCCACGCCGCGCGCGCGGTCCTCGTCGCTCAGGAACCGGAAGGAGCCGCGCTCGCGAGCCCACCGCCCCGCCCGGCGCCGCTCCAGCAGAGCGTGGCAGAGGTTGTACTCGAGGTACGCCGTCGGGACCAGGCGGAGGACGAGCGAGTCGCCGGGAGCGTAGGCGCTCCGGTCCGTCGAGAAGCCGAGCGGGGCGGCGGCGGCCGCAGGCTCGCACTCGAATTCTGCGACTTCCCGCGTCAAATCGGGCGGGGTGGTCTGCGTTTGGAGCCGTCCCCACACCCCGCCCCGAGGAGCAGAGCCAGGAGGGCGGGGCGGAGTCGGGGCAGCGGCACCGGCTCCAAACGCAGACCACCCCGCCCACGGTGCGCGGGCAGCGGGACGAGCGGGTGGGGTGGGTCAGCCGAGCAGCCCGTCGTATTCGGCGTGGGTCCCGATCCACACCCACACGACGCCCTCCGGCTTGTCCAACCCGAGCGCGGGGTGCCCGATGCCGACGCGGGCGGACCACAGCTGCTTCCGTCGGCCGACCTTCTTGAAGTGGAGCGACGGGTGGAGCGGGTTGGCCTGTAGCCGCTCGAACTGTCGGTCGGCCAGACGTCGGACGTCCCGGGGCAGCGCGTCGTAGTGCTTCCAGAAGCTGGCGAGCGTGGTGTGCGTCACAGCGGCCGGACGTCCCCGGCCTCGTACTCCGCTTCGGCGGCGGCGAGGAACGAGTCGAGGCGGCCCTCGTCCAGGTCCCGCCCGATCTGCTCGTCCCACTCGCGGTTGCGGTAGTCGGCCAGCCACACGGCGAGCTTCTCGACGTCTTGGGGCGAGAGCTTCTCGATGGCGCGTTCGATCTCGTGGACGCTCATGCCGTGGCGGGCGGTGTTGGGAAGGTAGACGGTCGGTGCGTGCGGCCGTTCCGCTCGATGCGCACGCCACCAGGAGGCCGAAACGCAGACCGCCCCGCCCACGGTGCGCGGGCGGGGCGGCAGGCCGCGTGGGCGGGGCGGGCTAGGCGTAGATGCCGCGCATCTTGAGCGCCCCCGCCACCTTCTCGATCGCGATCACGTAGGCCCCGATGCGCATGCTCGTGTCGTACGTCTCGGCCGCGTCGTAGACGCGGTTGAACGCGCCGCGCATCATCCGGTCGAGCCGGCGGTTGACGCGGTCGGCGCTCCAAAAGTAGCCCTGGCGGTCCTGGACCCACTCGAAGTAGCTGACCGTCACCCCGCCCGCGTTGGCCAGGATGTCGGGGATGACGAGCACGCCGTTCTCGTTGAGGACCGCGTCGGCCTCGGGCGTCGTGGGGCCGTTGGCGCCCTCGGCGACGATCTTTGCCTTCACGTCGCCAGCGTTCTCGGCCGTGATCTGGTTTTCCTTGGCGCACGGCGCGAGCACGTCGACGTCGAGTGCGAGGAGCTCCTCGTTGGTGAGCGGCTCGGCCCCGTCGAAGCCGGCCAGCGAGCGGTCGTGCTCAGCCGCGTACGCGGCGGCCGCGTCGATGTCGATGCCGTCGGCGTTGTAGTAGCCGCCCGAGACGTCGGAGACGGCGACCACCTTGCAGCCCTGCTCGCGGAGGAGCTTGGCGGCGACCGAGCCCACGTTCCCGAAGCCCTGTACGGCGACGGTCGCCTGGGAGGCGCGCATCCCGAGCCGCTCCATGGCCGCCAGCGTCGTCGTCATGACGCCCCGGCCGGTCGCCTCGCGGCGCCCTTCGGAGCCGCCGATGAGGAGCGGCTTGCCCGTCACGACGGCCGTCTCGGTCCGCCGCGCGTGCATCGAGTACGTGTCGAGCAGCCACGCCATGACCTGCTCGTTCGTGTTCATGTCGGGGGCCGGGATGTCCTTGTCCGGCCCGAACACGTCGATGAGGTTGGCCGTGTAGCGCCGCGTGAGGCGCTCGACTTCGCCGGCCGACATCGTCGACGGGTCGCAGGTCACGCCGCCCTTGGCGCCGCCGAACGGGACGCCGACGACGGCGCACTTCCACGTCATCCAGGCCGCCAGCGCCTTGACCTCGTCCACGTGGACGTCCGGGGCGAACCGGATGCCGCCCTTCGACGGCCCGAGCACCTCGGAGTGGATGACGCGGTAGCCCTCGAAGACGCGGAGCCGCCCGTCGTCCATGACGACGGGGATGCTGGTGATGTGGATCCGCGACGGCGACCGGAGCACGTCGTAGAGCCCGGTGTCGAGCTCCAGCAGCTCGGCGGCCACGTCGAACCGCTCCATCATCGACTGGAACGGGTTGTCCTTGTCGATGTGCGGCGCGGGCTCCTGGTAGAGCGCGCGGGTCTTGACGTCGCGCTTGAACGGTGTCGGCATGGGGCCGGGGGCGGGGGGGCGGAGGACGAGGGGGATCGCCATCGAAGGTACGCGGGGGGACGCCGCGGGCGGGGAGGGGGCGGGCCGGGGAGGCCGAAAAACGACGGGGTGCGGAAGCGCTTCCGGCCGTCCGGCTCCCGAAGGTATCGGCGCTTTGGCGTGTGCTCCTGCGTCTCCTGCGTCCCCGCACGCGATTCGCGGCCCCGCCCCGCCCCTGGATCGGGGGGCGCCCCAGGCGAGCGATCTTTAGCGGTCCACCCCGCCCCGCCCGCATGACCCGCCAGCGCCTCAAGGACATCGCCTCGCTCGCCCGCAAAAAGGGCCGCGTCGCGCACGGTCAGTTCCTGGTCGAGGGCGTCCGCTCGGTCGAGGCCGCGGTCGCCGCGGGCGCCCCGCTCGTCGAGGTGTTGGTCTCGCACGAGGCGGCCGAGGCCGACCGCGTCGCCGCCCTCGCCGACCGCGCGGCGGCCCCGGTCTCGCGCCTCCCCGCCCGCGACCTCGACCGCGTCGGCGACGCGCGGACGTCGCAGGGCGTCGTGGCCGTCGCGTCGTCGGTGGTGCGCAGCGCGCTCGGCGGCACGGGCGGGGCGGTCCTGGCCCTCGACGGCGTGCAGGACCCCGGCAACGTGGGCGCCCTCGTCCGCACCGCCGCCTGGTTCGGCGTAGACGCCGTCGTGGCCGACGAGAAGACGGCCGACTTCGAGACGCCAAAGGCCGTCCGCGCGTCGATGGGCGGGCTGTGGGACCTGGACCTCGTGCGCCTCCCCGCCCTCGCCCCGGCCCTCGACGCGCTCGCCGCCGACGGCCACGCCGTGTGGGGCGCCGACCTGGGCGGCACGTCCGTCTCGGAGTGGGCGCCCGGCCCGCGCGCCGTGCTCGTGCTCGGGAGCGAGGCCCACGGCCTTTCCGCCGACGTCGCCGGGCGCCTGCGCGAGCGGGGCGGCACGGTCCACGTCCCCGGCCGGGCGGGGCGGGGCGGCGTCGAGTCGCTGAACGTGGGCGTCGCGGCCGGCGTGCTCCTCGCGCGGTGGCGGGGGTAGGGAAAAGGGAAAAGGGAAAAGGGAAAAGGGAAAAGGGAAAAGGGAAAAGGGAAAAGGGAAAAGGGAAAAGGGAAAAGGGAAAAGGGAAAAGGGAAAAGGGAAAAGGGAAGCGCGGGCGGGGTGGCGCCGGTTTTGTTCCGCCCCGCCCCTTTCAATCCTGGGCGGGGCGGTCGAAGGCGACGCGGAGGTCGAACCGGAGCGGCGGCAGTCCCCCTCCTGGCCAGGAGGGGCTAGGGGTGGTTGCCGGGCGGGCGGGGCAGTCGGAGACAGGCGCCGCCCCGCCCGATGCCGCCCCGCCCAACGACGGGCACCCGTAGGGACACGACTCGTCGTGTCTGGGGCGGGTCGTCGTGTTTGGGGCGGGCGGGGCGATCCCAAACAGCGCCGCCCCGCCCGCATGCCCCGCCCCGCCTGACGGCACCGCCCGACGGCGTTGCGTGCAACGCCGCTACAACGGCCACCCCGCCCTCGTGCGGTGCGGGCGGGGTGGGGCACCTTCGCTGCCTGCTGCCTGCTGCCTGCTGCCTGCTGCCTGCTGCCTGCTGCCTGCTGCCTGCTGCCCGCTGCCCGCTGCCCGCTGCCCGCTGCCCGCGCAGTAGCTTCCCCGGATGGAAATCCCCGCCATCCAGGGTCTCAGCGTCGAGACCACGCTCCTCCCCCTCGAAAAGCGCGCGGCCGTCGGCGAGGCCCAGCAGCGGCTCCGCATCGGCATACCGAGTGAGGCCCCGAACGGCGAGCGCCGCGTGGCGCTGGCGCCCTACGCCGCGGCGCTCCTCATCGCGAACGGTCACGAGGTGCGGATCGAGACCGGCGCTGGCGAGGCCGCCCAGTTCACCGACGTCGAGTACTCCGAGGCCGGGTGCGACGTGGTCGAGTCGGCCGGCGAGGTCTACGCCGACAGCGACCTCGTGGCCAAGGTGTTCCCGCCCCGCCCGGACGAGCTCGCGCTCATGCGCGAGCGCCAGGTGCTCATCTCGGCGCTCCACCTGGGTGGGATCCAGCCGGACACGCTCAAGCGCCTCATGGACCTCCGCGTGACCGGCATCGGGTTCGAGTTTATCGCCGACCCCGACGGGACGCTCCCCATCGTCCGCATGATGCACGAGATCTCGGGGTCGGTCGCCGTCCAGACGGCCGCGCGCCTGCTCGAGTCCGAGCCGCCGGCGCCCGGCGGGCGGGGCGGCCGCGGGCTCATGCTCGGCGGGATCTCGGGCGTGCCCCCGGCGACCGTCGTCATCCTCGGCGCCGGCGTGATCGGCGAGTGGGCGGCCCGGACGGCGCTCGGGTTCGGCGCCCACACCATCGTCCTCGACACGGACCTCCCCGCCCTCCGCTTTATCGAGCACGTCCTCGACCGCCGCGTCACGACGGCGATGGCCAACCCGACCTACGTCGAGGGCGCGGTCAAGAGCGCCGACGTCGTCATCGGCGCGGCCATGCTGTCGGGCCAGCGCTCGCCGGTCGTCGTCACCGAGGAGATGGTGGCGGGGATGCGGCCGGGCTCGGTCGTCGTCGACCTCGTGATCGACCAGGGCGGGTGCATCGAGACGAGCCGGCCGACGACGCCGGGCGAGCCGACCTTCGTGGCCCACGACGTCGTCCACCACTGCGTCCCCAACCTGCCGTCGCTCGTGGCCCGGACCTCGACCTACGCGCTCTCGAACGCGCTCGTCCCGTTCCTCCTCGAGATCGGCGAGGCCGGCAGCATCAACGACGCCCTCTGGTCCAACGTCTCGCTGCGGACGGGGACTTACGTCTACCGCCGACACCTCACGAAAAAGAACCTGGCGGCCATGTTCGGGATGCCCCACCGCGACATCGAGCTGCTGATCGCGAGCGGGATCTAGGGAAAAGGGAAAAGGGAAAAGGGAAAAGGGAAAAGGGAAAAGGGAAAAGGGAAAAGGGAAAAGGGGCGCGTGGGCGGGGTGGCGCCGGGTTTGTTCCATCCCGCCCCGCTCAATCCTGGGCGGGGCGGTCGAAGGCGACGCGGAGGTCGAACCGGAGCGGCGGCAGTCCCCCTCCTGGTCAGGAGGGGGTAGGGGTGGTTGTCGGGCGGGGTGGGGCGGGCAAGCCACGACGCCAGCCGCGCCGTCACGGCGTCGTCCGACAGGAGGTCGAGGTGCGACCGGCCGACAGCCACCCACTGCCGCTCGGGCGGCACGCCCAGGTCGCGGGCGGGGTCCGCGTGGCGGCCGAGCGCGCTGTCCAGCGGCACGAGCCCGTCGCCCACCGTCCGGTCCCTCGCCCCGCCCCGCCCGTCGCCCGTCGTCGCGGCGACGACGTAGCACGCGACGCCCGGCGGGAGCGGCGTGGGGCGGCGCGCGTCCGGCGCCCGGTCGAAGCGGCCCCGCCCCGCCCAGTCCTCCTCCACGACGTTCCCGAAGCGGAGGTCGGTCACGCCCGCGCTCCGCGCCTGGCCGACCGCGGCGAGCGGGGCGGTGTAGCGCGTGGCGCCGAGGAACGCGTCGACCAGGCTGCCCAGACGTTCGAGCGGGGCGCCGTGGTGGGGCGTCCCCAGCGTGACGAGCGCGGCGTCGAGGCCCGGCCATGCGTGGCCCGCCTCGGCCGCGTAGTGGAGCGCGCTCCGCGCGACGAGCCCGCCCATGCTGTGCCCCACCACGACGAGGCGGCGGACGCGCCGGGGCCACGCGGCCACGAGCGCGTCGAGCGCGACGGCCAGGTCGCGCCCGCTCTCCGAGACGTGCCGCCCGCTGTTGTAGCGGACCGCTACGCGCGTGGCGCCGAGCGCGTCGGCGAGCGCGGCGCCCGGGTCGACCCCGCCCCGCCCCCACTGCCCGTCGTGCATGCACAAGCCGTGGATCTGCACGAGCAGGACACCGCGCGGGTCTGCGACGGCGCGGGCGACCGACGCCGTGTCCAGGACGAGCCGCCGCCCGCCGTAGCGGACCTGGAACGGCGTGGCGAGCGGGTTGCCCTGCGCCGCGAGCGAGTCGCCGAACGCGCCGTTGAGCGCCGCGACGACCGCGTCCCGGGCGGGGTGGCCGTCCGCTGAGCCGCCCCGCCCGACGGCGCCCAGCGCGGCGTCCAGCGAGCGGCCGACGCCGCGCGTCACCCAGCGCACGGCGCCGTACGCCCACCCGGCGACGCGGCCCACGCGCCCGCGCCGCCCGAACGGAGCGGGGACCGCCCCGTGGACGCCCTCGACCACGTCGGCCACGCCCGACACGGCGCCCGTCACGAGGCGGACGGCGCCGCGGAGGTCGGAGGTGGGAAACGGGCGGGGCAGGAGTCGGCGGAAGAGGGCGGGGTGGACGCTCCGCACGGCCCGGAGTTGCGGGTCGCCCCGCCCGGGCGCCGCGAACCCGAGCGGGGCGGGGCGGTCTGACAGACCATGACCGACCCCGCCCCGCCCGGCCCTATCTGGGCCGAGACCGACCTCGACGCCATCCGCCACAACGCGCGCCTGCTCATGGAGAAGGCGCGGCCCGACGAGGCCGTCGCCGTCGTCAAAGCGAACGCCTATGGGCACGGGGCCGCTCCGGTCGCGCGGGCGCTGGGCGGGGTGGGCGTCCGCCGGTTCGCCGTCGCGCGTCTGGACGAGGCCGTCGCGCTCCGCGAGGCCGGCGTCGACGGTCCGCTCCTCGTCTTTGCCGCCCCGCTCGACGGCGAGCTCGCGGCCTACGAGCGCCACGGCCTCACGGCGGCCGTCTCCTCGCCCGAGGTCGCCGCCGCGGTCGCCGAGCGGGGCGGGCTCACGGTCCACGTCAAGGTCGACACCGGGATGCACCGGCTGGGGTTCGCGCCCGAGGCCGCCGCCGACGCCGTCCGCCGGCTCCAGGCCGCGCCCGGCGTAACGGTCGAGGCGCTGTGGACGCACCTGGCGACGGCCGACGGCGACGACGCCGCGTTCGCGCTCGAGCAGGTCCGCCGGTTCGACGGCGTGCTCCGCGACCTGGGCGACGCCGCCCCGCCCCTCATCCACGTCCGCAACGGGCCAGCCGTCGTGCGGCTGCCGCCGCTCACGTCGCGGCCCGCGCTCGCGCGCCTGGGCGGCGTCCTCTACGGGCTGGCCTCGGACCCCGCCCTGCTCCCGTTCATGGGCGGCCTCCGCCCCGCCCTCCGCCTCGTCTCGCGCGTGGTCCACGTTCAGACGGTCGCCGCCGGCGAGTCCGTCAGCTACGGGCGGACGTGGACGGCCGAGCGCCCGACACGCGTGGCGACGCTCGCCGTCGGCTACGCCGACGGCGTCCCCCGCGCGCTCTCGAACCGGGGCGAGGTCGGCCTCGGCGGGCGCCGCTTCCCCGTCGCCGGGCGCGTGTGCATGGACCTCCTGCTCGTGGACCTGGGCGCCCCCGACGGCCCGGGCGGGGCGGTCCGGCGCGGCGACGAGGCGGTCGTGTTCGGGCGGGGCGGCCCGAGCGCCGAGGAGGCCGCGGCGGCGGCCGGGACGATGGCGTACGAGCTCACGTGCGGCCTCGCCGCGCGCGTCCCCCGCGTGTTCCGGGGCCAGAATGCGGGATAAACGGGGGCGGGGCGGCCGGTGGAGGAGAACCCGACCGCCCCGCCCGCGTCTACCGAGCGGGTTGGTATCTTCACAATTCCCCTCACCACGCCCTTTGGGTCTGCCCCCGTCCACATGGCTACGTCCACCCCCCAGGAGATCACCGTTCTCGTCGTCGACGACGAGGAGGACGTGGTCGAGATCGTCTCCCACTTCCTCCGCGAGGCCGGCTACAACGTCCTCACCGCCTTCGACGCCGACGAGGCGCTGAGCAAGGCCGGCCCCGACGTCGACGCCATCCTCCTCGACGTCATGCTCCCGGGCATGAGCGGGTTCGAGATCGCCAAGCGCCTGCGCGGCCGGGTCGAGACTGAAACGATCCCGATCATCATGATGACGGCGAAGACCGAGGAGCAGGACCAGCTCCAGGGCCTCGAAAACGCCGACCAGTACCTGACCAAGCCGGTCAGCCCCAAGGTGGTCCTCGCCAACCTCCGCGCCGTCCTCCGGCGGACCGGGACCGAGGAGTCGAAGACGCTCTCGACGTCCGGCCTCACGATCTACGAGGACGAGTACCGCGCGACGCTCGACGGCGACGACCTCGGCCTCACGCTGACGGAGTTCGAGCTGCTCCGCTACCTCGTCCGCCACCCGCGCAAGGCGTTCACGCGCCAGCAGCTGCTGGAGACGATCTGGAAGGACGCCATGATGGTGACCGAGCGGACCGTCGACGCTCACATCAAGAACCTCCGCGAAAAGCTGGGCGAGTTCGCCAAGCACATCCAGACCGTCCGCGGCGTGGGCTACCGCTTCGTCGAGGAGGCCGAGCAGGAAGCGTGACGAGCGACGGGTGATCAGTACAGAGCCTTTGCCCGTCACCCGTCACTCCTAGCCCGTCACCCCCTATGCGCTGGCGCACTGTCCGCGAGCTGTTCTACCCGCGCCGGGCCTCGACCCAGACGTGGATGATGCTCACGTTCGCGGTGTTCGTGGGCCTGGCTGTGGTCGGGGTCGGGCTGTACTCGTTCCTCGTGCTGCGTGGGCAGATCGGCGAGGCCGAGCGGGCCACGCTCCGCGACCAAGCCGCCCGGTTCGCCGTCCAGCTCGAGGCGGTCCCTGACCGGGCCTCGCGGCTCGCCGTCGGCGCGCAGATCGCCGGGCTCACGAACGTCGACGTGGCCGTGGCCACGACCGACGAGGTGCTCGGCGACTTCCAGGCGGGCGGGGAGGCCGCGCGGACCGACGGCGGCGCGTTCTTCGACAGCCCCGAGGTGGCCGCCGCGCTCTCGGCGGTCGACCACGTCGGGTTCGCCGAGCGGGCCGGGCCGGGCGGGGAGGAGCGGCTCTACGTGGCGCTGTACCGGCCGGAGAGCGGGCTGCTCGTGCGCCTGGGTGAGCCGCTCCCGCCGCTCCTCGTCGCCATCCAGCGCGTCCAGGCCGTGCTCGCCGTGGGCATGGCGCTGGCCCTCGTGCTCGCGCTGCTCGGGGCGTGGCTCGCCGCGCGGCGCGTGACGCGGCCGCTCCAGGCCATCACGCGGAGCGCCCAGCGGATCAACGAGGGCGACCTCGACGGGCGGATCCAGGTCAAGACGCGGGCGGCCGAGTTCCAGGACCTCGCCCGGAGCCTGAACCACATGGCGGGGCGGTTCCGCAACGACATCCACGAGCTCCAGCGGATGCAGCGGGTCCAGAACGAGTTTATCGGCAACGTGGGCCACGAGGTCAAAAACCCGATCCACGCCGTGTTCGGGTACCTCGAGGCGCTCGCGTCGGACTCGCTCGCGCCCGATCAGCGCAAAAAGTACGCGCACAAGGGGCTCGCCAACCTCCAGCGCCTGAACAGCCTGTTCTCGGACCTCATCGAGATCGCCCGGCTGGAGTACCGCGAGGACATGATCCGCCCGACGACGTTCGACCTCCAGGACCTGATCGAGGAGGTGGGCGAGATGCTCGAGCCGAAGGCGAACGAGAAGATGCTCGAGCTGGCCTACGACAACCCCAGCCTCGCCGTCCACGCCGACCGGAACCGGGTGCGGCAGGTGCTCACGAACCTGATCGACAACGCGATCGCGTACTCCGACCAGGGGTCCGTGCGGTGCCGGATGCGGCGGCACCTGGACAAGGCCCGCATCGAGGTCGTAGACACGGGGCGCGGCATCTCGGCCGATCACCTCGACCGCGTGTTCGACCGCTTCTACCGGGTCGATACGGCGCGCTCGCGCAAGGAGGGGGGAACCGGGCTGGGGCTGGCCATCGTCAAGCAGATCCTCGAAGCCCACGGCGAGACCATCCACGTCGAGAGCACGAAGGGGCGGGGCACGCGGTTCTGGTTCGAGCTCCCGCTGGCCCCGGCCGGCGGCGACGGCCAGGTGGCCGAGGCGGTCGCGGCGAGGGCGTAGCGGCTTCTCTCTGACCCCCGGGGCGGGGCGTGATCGGCGGTGGCCACCCCGCCCGCTGCACGTCGGGAGCGGGGCGGTGGACCGGGCGGAGCGGCACCCGCCCCGCCCTCGGCGCAGGGGTGGGGCGGGAGAGCCGGGGCGGGTGGTCGGCGCGGCCGGATCGGGGGCGGGGCGGGAGAGTCGGGCGGAGCCGGAGGGGCATCGCGGGGCCGCCGCGTATCTTGCGCGCGGTGGCGCGAGGCCGCCG
Organism: Rubrivirga sp. S365; assembly: GCF_032248475.1. Lineage (NCBI taxonomy): Bacteria > Pseudomonadati > Rhodothermota > Rhodothermia > Rhodothermales > Rubricoccaceae > Rubrivirga > Rubrivirga sp. S365. The sequence continues at coordinate 3,326,760 of NZ_JAVTTN010000001.1, read as the reverse complement.
AGCATTCGCGTTCACGTCCTCTCTCTCCCTCTATGGCTATGGACCCCGAGACCTCCCCCGACCGCCCCGCCCGCTACACGGCCCGTCCGCTTCTCCTCCCGGACGAGGAGGCGGGCGACGGCGCCGCGAACGCCGACGCCGCCCCGCCCTCCGCCGCGGGTGGGGCGGACGCCGTGACCGACGACACCGACGAGGTCACGGGCGAGGTCGACGCCGCGTTCGCCTTCGAGACGAACGCGGCCAAGGCCGACGAGCCGGCCCCGGCCGAGATCGAGGGCGACCTCGACGTGACCCTCCTCGGGCCGGACGACTTCGAGCCGGAGGAGCTGAAGGACGTGCTCCGCACGATGCTCACGTCGCGCCGGCTCGACGAGAAGATGCTGACGCTGCTGAAGCAGGGGAAGGGCTTTTTCCACATCGGCTCGTCCGGCCACGAGGCGACGCAGGTGGCGCTGGGGCGCGAGTTCGAGGGCGGCCGCGACTGGTTCTGCTTCTACTACCGTGACCTGGGCACGGCGCTCGCCGTCGGCGTGACGCCGGCGGAGGTGCTGCGCGCCCACTTTGGGAAGCCGTCGGACCCGTTCGGCGGCGGCCGCCAGATGCCGGAGCACTTTGGGCACCGCGATCTCAACATCATGTCGACCTCTTCGTCGGTCGGGGCGCAGTACCTGCCGGCCGTCGGGTTCGGGCTCGGCGTCCAGCGCGAGGACGCCGACGAGCAAGAGGGCGGGGCGGGGCGGGCCGTCTACACGTCGGGCGGCGAGGGCTCGACGAGTCAGGGCGCGTTCCACGAGGCGCTCAACTGGGCCGCCCGCGAGGCGCTCCCGGTCGTGTTCCACATCCAGGACAACAAGTACGCGATCTCGGTGCCGGTCGCGGAGCAGACAGCCGGCGGCTCGATCTGGCCCCTGTTCGAGGGCTACACCGGCATGAAGCGGGCGCGCTACGACGGGACCGACTTTTTCCAGTCGGCGTCGGTCGCCCGCGCCACGCTCGAACACGTCCGGGCGGGGCGGGGGCCGGTCGCGCTTCACGCCGACGTGGTGCGCCTGCTGCCGCACTCGTCGTCGGACGACCACCGGAAGTACCGCGAGGAGGACTCGATCTCGGCCGACGCCGCGCGTGACCCGATCCCGGCCTTCGTCGCTCGGCTCGTCGAGGCCGGCATCGTGACGGACGACGAGGTCGAGGCGATGCGGGAGGAGATCCGCGTCGAGATCGACCGGATCGCCCGCGAGGTCGCGGCCGAGCCCGACCCGGACCCGGCGACGGCCACGGACCACGTCTACTTCGAGGGCGAGGACACGCGCGAGTACGAGACGGACGGCGAGGCGGGTGACCTCGTCGTCATGGTCGACGCCATCAACCACGCGCTCGACGAGGAGATGGACCGCGACGAGCGCGTGCTCGTCTACGGCGAGGACGTGGGCGGCGGCAAGGGCGGGGTGTTCACGGCCACGCGCGGGCTGACGGCCAAGCACGGCCGCGACCGCTGCTTTAACGCCCCGCTCGCCGAGCACTCGATCATTGGGAGCGCCGTCGGGCTCGCGTGCGCCGGCTACATGCCCGTCGTCGAGATCCAGTTTGCCGACTACATCTGGCCCGGGATGCAGCCGCTCCGCAACCAGGTGGCGTCGATGCGCTACCGCTCGAACGGCGACTGGGCGTGCCCGATGGTCATCCGCGTGCCGGCCGGCGGGTACATCCACGGCGGCCTCTGCCACAGCCAGAACGTCGAGGCTCTGTTCGGCCACTTCCCCGGCCTCCAGGTCGTCATGCCGTCGAACGCGGCCGACGCGAAGGGCCTGCTCAAGAGCGCGATCCGCGGCGAGGACCCGGTCCTGTTCCTGGAGCACAAGGCGCTCTACCGCCAGGGGCCGGCCCGCTCGCCGGAGCCGCACGCCGACTACCTCGTCCCGCTGGGCAAGGCCCGCGTCGCGCGCGAGGGGACCGACCTCACGATCGTGACGTGGGGCGCCATCGTCTACAAGGCGCTCGCGGCCGCGAAGGCGCTCGGCAAGGAGGGCGTCTCGGTCGAGGTCATCGACGTGCGCTCGTTCCTCCCGTTCGACAGCGAGACGGTCCTCGCGTCGGCGCGCAAGACGGGCCGCGTGCTCGTGGCCTACGAGGACCACGAGTTTATGGGCTTCGGGGCCGAGATCGCCGCCCAGATCTCGGACGCCGCGTTCGGGTCGCTCGACGCGCCCGTCAAGCGCGTGGCCGGCGCCTTCTCCTCGATCCCCTACGCCGACGCGCTGGAAAAGGCCGTGCTGCCGCAGGACGAGGACGTGCTGGAGGCGGCCCGCGAGGTGCTCGCGTTTTGACGAGAGGGGTGAGCGGAGGGATCGCCCCGCTCGTGCTCTCGCCTGCCCCGCCCGTGTACCGCGCCGTGCCGCCCCGCCCCGACCAGGGGCGGGGCGGTCTGCGTTGGTGCCCGCCCCGCCCGCGCCGAGCCGTTGGGGCGGGGTGGAGGAACCCGCCCCGCCCGCCGGGCGCTTGACAGGCATGATGCGACTCCCCACCCTGCTCGCCGTCCTCCTCGTCACCGCTGGCGCGGCCGCTGCCCAAGGCCGGCTCGCGGTCGACGCCCCGACCCACGACTTCGGCCGGATCGCCGAGGCCGAGGCCGCGCAGCACACGTTCCGGTTCACGAACGCGGGCGACGCCCCGCTCCGCCTCACGCGCGTCGAGGCCGCTTGCGGCTGCACGACGCCCTCGTGGACCGATACGGCGGTGCCGCCGGGCGGGGAGGGGCAGGTGGAGGTCGCGTTCGACCCGGAGGGCCGCTCGGGGCCGTTCGAGAAGACGGTCTACGTCGTCGCCGAGGGGGCAGACCCGGCGGCGCTCACGCTCCGCATCGCGGGCACGGTCGTGCCGTCGTTCGTCGCGGGCGGGGTGGCACAGGGCTCGCTCACGTTCGAGCGCGACCGGGTCGAGGTCGCCTCCGAGGGCGGGGCGGCGCAAGCCGCCGGGGCGCAACCCGCCGAGGCGCAAACGTCGTTCCGGTTCGCGAACACAGGCGAGCGGCCGATCCGCATCGAGCGCGTGGAGGCGCCGGCGGGCGTCGACGTCGTGTTCCCCGAGCGGCCGGTGTTCCCGGACCAGACGGGCGGGCTGTTCGTGACCGTGCCGGCGGGGTCGCCGGCCGACGTCGAGCTCGTGCTCCACACGACGGACGCCGACGTGCCGGTCAAGCGGCTGGCGCTCCGCGTCGGGCCGCCCCGCCCGGCTGGCGGAGAGTAGCAGGTACGGCGGGGCGGGGTGGAGGCGTTGGGCCGTCATGCCGCTGACCCGTTTCGCCAGGGCGCTCCGCCCCGCCCCCGCCGTTTTCCTCGTGCTCCTCGCCGCGTCCGCGACGGCGCAGCCGGCCGTTGAGGCGCCGCTCGACCGCGTGCTCGGCGCCGTCGTCGGGACCGACGGGCTCGTCGACTACCGCCTTTTGGCTCGGGAGCACCGGGCCGATCTCGACGCCGCGCTCGCGGCCGTCGCCGAGCAGGACCCGAGCGCGCTCCGCACGGATGACCAGAAGACGGCCTTCCTGCTCAACGCGTACAACGCCCACGTGCTCGCCCTCGTCCTCCAGACGGACGCGGCCAATCTGGAGGACGAGGACCTGTTCGAGCGCTTTTTCGAGACGCCCGTTCGCATCGCGGGCGGGGCGGCGACGCTGAACCAGATCGAGCACGGAGCGCTCCGCCGCCAGGACCGGGTCGACGGGGCGGCCGTGCCGCGCGCGGTCCAGGCGCTCCGCCCCGCCCGCGTCGACCGGCGCGTCCACGTCGGGCTGAACTGCGCGGCCGTCTCGTGCCCGCCGCTCGGGCGCCGGGCGTTCCGAGCGTCCACGCTCGACGCCGACCTGGGCCGGGCGTGGCGGGCGTTCGTGGCCTCGCCCCGAGCGGCCCGCGTCGACGGCGGCCGTGTGGTCCTGTCGTCCCTGTTCGACTGGTTCGCGGACGACTTCGAGACGCCGCGCCGTCCGCTCGGCGACCTGCTCGCGGGCGCGTTCGCGAGCCGACCCGACGCCGCCCCGCTCCGCCGCGCGCTCGCGGGCCGCACGGCGGCGGACCTGCGGGCGGACCGCGACGTGCAGTTCGACTACGATTGGACGGTCAACCGGAGGTAAGTCTCAGCAAGGCCGGCGGGCGGGAGGTGCCGCCCCGCCCCATCGCGAACCCGCGGGGAGAACGAGCGCCCGCCCCGCCCGTGTACGGATCGCCCGACGGCGTGCCCGACGGCGTTGCATGCAACTACGGCCGCCCCGCCCTCGGCGCGGGCGGGGCGGTCGTCTTCTGCTCGCTGCCCGCTGACATTTCGGCCGTCTTCCGCCCCGCCCGCGTGCTGAGGCCGGGCGGGGTAGGCATCTTCCGCCTTCCGCCTTCCGCCTTCCGCCTTCCGCCTTCCGCCTTCCGCCTTCCGATGTCCGCTCGCGTGCTCCAGATCAACGTCTCGCCCGGCGGCGTGCCCAAGCGCGCCGTAGCGTCCGCGTTCGTCGGGCGGGGCGGGCTTGAGGGCGATGCCGTAAACCATCCCAAGATCCACGGCGGGCCGGAGCGGGCCGTGTGCCTGTTCTCGCTCGACCTCGTCCAGGCGCTCCAGGCGGAGGGCCACCCGGTCTTCCCCGGGTCCACGGGCGAGAACCTGACCGTCGCCGGGCTGGACTGGTCGGCCCTCGCGCCCGACGCCGTGCTGGCCGTGGGCGGGGCGGTCCGGCTCCAGCTCACGACGCGCGTCGAGCCGTGCCGGACGATCGCGGACTCGTTCGCCGACGGCGGCTTTAAGCGCATCCAGCCCAAGCGCGTGCCCGATGAGACGCGGTGGTACGCGCGCGTCCTCGCCGAAGGCACCGTCCGCCCCGGCGACGAGATTCGCGTAGAGTCGTAGCCCCGCCCCGCCCTATGCGCCGTCGTCAGAGGACAGGCCGCCCCGCCCGCCGGAGGCTGGGCCGAGGCCCTGGCCCGTCGGGTCGTCGGCGTAGCCGTCCTGGCCGGGGGCGGGGCGGGGGTCGAGCCGCGCCATCAGAAGCCCCTCGCGGACGGCCGCCACCAGCCACGCCGCGAGGAGCACGACGACGGCGACGGCCGCGAGCGCGTCGAACACGGTCCCGCTCCACCCCGCCACCGACACGGTCGGGTTACCCGCCAGCCACAGGCCGGTGTTCGCCGCGATGAGGACGAGGCGGCCCTCCGTCGGGCCGACGCCGGCGAACGAGATCTTGAACACGCCGCGCGCGATCGTGACCAGGTTCACGAGGTTGAACAGCATGAGCACGACGGCGCCCAGCCCGAGCGCGAGGTCGAGCCGCAGGAGCGGCCCTGCCCCTAGCCCGCCGAACAAGAGCGCGACCGTCGCCACGTCGCAGACGTGGTCGACGTAGAACCCGTACCGCTCGCGCCGGATCTGGCGGACGCGCGCGACCGTTCCGTCGAGGCTGTCGCCCCACCAGTTGAGCACGAGCCCGAACGACGCGAGGTGGACGAAGGCCAGGCTCCGCCCCGCCAGCGCGTAGCCGGCGAACGCGAGCACGGCGCCGACGAGCGCCGTCGCCGTCAGCGTGTCTGGCCCGACCCACGGTGGCAAGCGCCGGGCCATCGCCGGGAGCGCCCACCGCTCGAAGCGGGCGAGCGCGATGTCGTTGACCCGCGTCCTGGCAGCGGGCGCGGCGTCAGCGTCCGCCCCGCCCTCGGCATCGGGCGGGGCGGCGGGTGGGGCGGAGGGGGATGGGGCGGGCACGGCGACAGCGAGTCCGCTGTAGGATCGCGCTGGGGCGGGGCGGTCGGGGGCGCTAGAGCGACGCGAGCGCCCGGTCGAGGTCGGCCACGAGGTCGGCTTCGTCCTCGACGCCCACGCTCAGGCGCACCAGGCTGTCGGGGAGCCCGGCCGCGCGGCGGACGTCGCCGGGGATCGAGCCGTGCGTCATCGTCGACGGGTGCGACACGAGGCTCTCCACCCCGCCCAGGCTCTCGGCCAGCGAGAACACGCGGAGCGCCTGCATAAAGCGGACCGCCGTCTCGACCTCGTCGTCCTCCAGGACCAGCGACACCATGCCGCCAAAGTCGCGCATCTGGCGCGCGGCGACGTCGTGGGCGGGGTGGTCCTCGAAGCCCGGCCACATCACGCGAGCCACGCCGTCGTGGCCGCGGAGAAAGTGGGCCACGGCGCGCGCGTTCTGGCAGTGCCGCTCCATGCGCAGGTGGAGCGTCTTTGTCGCCCGCAGCAGGAGGAAGCAGTCGAGCGGGCCGGGCGCCGCGCCTGCCGCCTTGATCTGGAACCGGAGGTGGTCGGCCCACTCGTCGCTCGACGTGAGCACCGCCCCGCCCACGACGTCCGAGTGCCCGCCGAGGTACTTCGTCGTCGAGTGCAGGACGAGGTCGGCGCCGAGCGCGAGCGGCGTCTGGAGGTAGGGCGAGGCGAACGTGTTGTCGACGGCCACGTCGACGCCGCATGCGTGCGCCACGTCGCACAGCGCGGCGATGTCGTAGACGCGGAGGAGCGGGTTGGTCGGCGTCTCGATCCAGACCAGCTTCGTGGCGTCGGTGATGGCCGCGTCGAGGTCGTCCGGGCTCCCCAGGTCGACGAACGTGAACTCGACGCCGAACGGCTCCCACACCTGGCGCATCAGCCGGTAGGTCCCGCCGTAGAGGTCGTTCGTGGACACGACGTGGTCGCCGGGCCGGAGCCGCCGGAGGATGGCGTCGATGCCGGCCACGCCGGACGCGAACGCGACCCCGTGGGCGGCGCCTTCGAGCGAGGCCAGGTTGGCCTCGAGCGCCGTCCGCGTCGGGTTGCCCACGCGGGCGTAGTCGTACCCCTTGTGGACGTCGGGCGCCTCCTGCACGTAGGTGCTCGTGAGGTAGACCGGCGTCATGATGGCGCCCGTCGTGGGGTCCGGGGCCTGCCCGGCGTGGATGGCCCGCGTGCCGAAGCCGAGGTCGGCCTCGGGAGAGCCGAGCGCGTCGGGCGGGGCGTCGGAAACGGCGTCGACGACGTGGGCGCCGTTGGTGGGGGGCGGGGTGGAGGACATACAGAGGGGGGGAAGAAAACGGCGGGGGCGCGGACGTGCCGTGCCCCCGCCGAGGGAAGTCTAAAGTCGGGCGGGGCGGCCTAAAGCGCCACCCCGCCCCGCTCCGCCTAGTTCATCGAGATGCCGGCGCACTCCGAGACGACCTCGGCCTCCGAGATCCGCCCGAGCTGAGTGTAGACGCGGAAGAGCGCCGAGCACGCGTCGGCCTCGTTGTCGGTCCCGGCCGAGATCTCGCGGGCGCGCTGGAGGTACGGGAGTGCCGCCTCCAGGTTCTCGTCCCGCTCGCCCGTCAGCCGAGCCGACTCGGCGTCGTCCTCGGTCGTGTTGGCCTGCTCGTTGAGCGCGGCCGCCTTGTTCTGGTAGGCGGCGCCGAGGTTGTAGAACGCATCGACGTTCGTGCCGTCGAGCTCCGTCGCCCGCTCAAGCTGCTCGATGGCGTCGTCGAACCGCTCGGCCTGCAGGAGAAGCGCGCCGTAGTTGTAGCGCACGACGGGGTCGGTCGGGAGCGCCTGGATCGACTGCTCGTAGCGCTCGATGGCGCGGTCGGTCTGGCCGCTCCGGGCGTACGCGTTGAGGAGCGTCGTCTCGATGTCCTCGTCGTCCGGGAACTGGGCGCTTGCGGCCTCGAGCACGGTGACGGCGTCGGCCGCCTGGTCCGAGAAGAGGAGCGCGCGGCCGTAGTAGATGGCCGGGCCGGGGTCGTTCGGCGAGAGCTCAGCGGCCCGGCGGAGCGGGTCGACGGCGTTCGCGGCGTCGGCGCCACGGAGACGGGCGAGGCCCATCCCGTAGTAGCCCTGGACGGAGTCCGGCGAGGCCATCGTGCCGATCTCGAACAGCTCGGCGGCGACGACGTTGTCGGCGTCGGGGTCGCGGATGAGGTCGTTGCCGGCGTTGACCGACGTGGCCCACAGGTTGAGGGCCGCGTTGCGGACCTCCTCGTCCTCGGGGGCCACCTCCTGCGCACGGCGGACGGCGTCGAGCGCGGCCTGGAGCGCTTCGAGCTTCAGGGCCGGGTCAGCGGCCGCCTCGGCCTGCTGCCGGCGGACGTCGGCGAGGAGGACGAGGGCGTCGACGTCCTGGGGGTTGGCCGCGAGCGCCGCGTCGAGGCTCGTGACCGCAGAGTCGAAGTTGCCCTGGGCGATGGCCAACTGGGCGGCCCCGACTTCAGGGCTGCTGCTGGTAGAGCCGCCCGCCGCCGTGCAGCCGGCGGTAAAGGCGACGAGAGCCAGGAGAGTGAGGAAAGGAGAGAGGCGGGAGCGCATGGTCGTAGCGGTAGGCGCGGGGCAGATGGGAGGCGCTCGGGGGAGCGCCGTATGTTCTCAGACGCAAAACTACGCCCGTGGGTCCCTCCGGCCCCGCGCCGCCGCCCCGCCCGCCATGTCTCCCGGCCCCCGCGCCTTCCTCGCCGACCTCGTCGACTACGCCGGCCTGTTCCCGCCGGCCGCCCTCGACCTCGGGCCCGCCGTCCGCAACTTCGCGGCGTACCGGGGCGGGGCGGACGCCTGGATGCTCGCCCGGTTTATCGTCCCGGCCGGGCGCCTGGACGACCTCGACGCCTTTGCCGACCTGTTCGCGGCCGCCCCGCCCGCCCGGTTTTCCGTGCTGGGCCACGCGCCGGAGGAGGGCGGGGCGGAGGCCTGGGCCGCCGCCGCGCGCCGCACGCTCGACGACGCCCGCGCCTTCGAGCGCCGCCACCCCGCCCAGGTCGCCTGCGACCGCTTCGAGCTCCGCCTCCCCGCCGCGCTCGCCTCTGACGCCGACCGGCTCGCCGAGGCCCTGGGCGAGCTCGACGCCGCCTTCCGCGACGGGGCCGCCACGCCTCCGCGCGCGGCCGTCGAGGTCCCGTTTCTCGAACACCCCGGCACGGTCGGGCCGGCGGCGCAGGCCGTGGCCGACGCGAACGGGCGGGCGGGGCGGCCCGCGTTCGCGCTCAAGCTCCGGTGCGGCGGCGTCACGCCTGACCTCGTCCCCGGCGTCGAGGCGCTGGCCGAGGCGCTGGCGACGGCCCGCGACGGCGGCGCCCCGTTCAAGGCGACCGCCGGGCTCCACCACCCGTTCCGCAACGACGACGAGGCCGTCGGCGCGACCATGCACGGGTTCGTCAACGTGTTCGGCGGGGCGATCCTGGCGCGTGTCCATGGGCTGAGCGCGAGCGACCTCGCCGAAGTCCTGGACGACGCCGACGCCGCGCACTGGCGCCTGGACGACGACGGCCTCGGGTGGCGCTCGCTCCAGACCACCCCGCCCGAGGTCGCCGACGCGCGCGAGCAGTTCGCGCTCAGCTACGGCTCGTGCTCGTTCGACGAGCCCCGCGAGGACCTCCGCGCCCTCGGCTGGATCCGGTAGGGCCGTGGGTCGGTGGATCAGTGAGTCAGGACGATCAGTAGGCCCGTTGCGGGCGGGGCGGGACGTCCGGTTGAGCCGCCCACCCCGCCCGACGCTTCCGACGAGCGGCGCGGCGCTTACAGCATGAACCGCTCCCCAGGGCTCTCTCTGACCCACCGATCTCTACCGACCCACCGACTCCCTGGATATGAACCCCTTCCTCGACGTCCCCGCTGACTCCGGCTTCGGCCTCCACAACTTGCCCTACGGCGTGTTCTCGCACGGCGACGGGGGCGCCCGCGTGGGCGTCCGCCTGGGCGACTACGTCGTGGACCTGGCCGCGCTCGAAACGCACGGGCTCGTCGCGGCGGCGGGGGCGGGGCGGGCGCCCGTCTTTTCGCAGCCGGCGCTCAACGCGTTGATGGCGCTCGGGCCGGACGCGTGGTCGGCCGTCCGCGAGCGGCTCCAGGACCTCTTGTCGGACAGCGGCGACCCGGCCCTCCGCGAGGGCGGGGCGGTCCGCGAGGCGGCGGTCCTCCCGCTCGCCGACGTCACGATGCACCTCCCCGCCCGCATCGGCGACTACACCGACTTCTACTCATCGCGCCAGCACGCGACGAACGTGGGGACCATGTTCCGGGGGCCGGAGAACGCGCTCAAGCCGAACTGGCTGCACCTGCCGGTGGGCTACCACGGCCGGGCCTCGTCGGTCGTCGTGAGCGGGACCGACGTCGTGCGGCCGAGCGGGCAGACACGGCCGGACGACGACGCGCCGCCGACGTTCGGGCCGTCAAAGCGGCTCGACATCGAGCTCGAACTGGGGTTCTTCGTCGGACCGGGCAACGAGTTGGGCGACCCCATCTCGATCTCGGACGCCGACCGCCACATCTTCGGGTTCGTGCTCGTCAACGACTGGAGCGCCCGCGACATCCAGAAGTGGGAGTACGTCCCGCTCGGGCCGTTCCTGGGCAAGAGCTTCGCCACGTCGGTCTCGCCGTGGGTGGTCCCGTACGAGGCGCTCGCGCCGTTCCGCGTCGACGGCGAGCCGCAGGACGCGACGGCCGGCAACCCCGAGCCGCTCCCGTACCTCCGCCAGCGCGGACCGCGGGCGCTCGACGTCGACCTCGAAGTCCGGCTCCAGACCTCGTCGATGGACGAGGGCGGGGAGGTCGTCGCGCAGACGACGGCGCGCAACCTCTACTGGAGCCCCGAGCAGCAGCTGGCTCACCACACGGTCAACGGCTGCAACGCACGGCCGGGCGACCTCATGGCGAGCGGGACGATCTCGGGCGAGGACCCGGGCAGCTACGGGTCGCTCCTGGAGATGACGTGGAGCGGCAAGAACCCGCTGAGCCTCCCGGGCGGCGAGACGCGCACGTTCCTCGAAGACGGCGACCGCGTAACGATCACGGGCGAGGCGCGGCGCGACGGCGTCGCCGTCGGGTTCGGCGAGGTCACGGGCCGCGTCCTCCCGCCCCGCCCGTAGCTCCGGGCGGGGCGGCGACCCCCGCGACGAGGGCGGGGCGGCCGGTCTCCCGGGCCGTGGGGGCGGTTGGCGCTCCGTCATCCGCCTGTATTCCCGGTCGCTCCATGTTTTGGTGCGGGCTTGGCGGTGGCTCGCTCCCCCTCGTGACCCGGCTCCTCATGGTCGTTGCGCCCCCGCCTTTCCTGCACCGCACGCTCCGGCTGAGCGACTTCGACTACGAGTACCCCCGCGGGCTGATCGCGGCCTACCCGGCCGAGCCCCGCGACGCCGCCCGGCTCATGGTCGTCGACCGGGCGGCGGGGACCGTCGAGCACCGGACGGTCGGGGACCTGCCCGACTACTTTTCTGAGGGCGACGTGCTGGTGGCGAACGACACGATGGTGTTTCCCGCCCGGCTCCGGGGAACCAAAGAGACGACGGGCGCCCGCGTCGAGGTCTTCCTGCTCCGCGAGCTGAGCGCCGAGAGCCGGTTGTGGGACACCGTGGTGGACCCCGCCCGGAAGGTCCGCGTCGGCAACAAGCTCGTGTTCTCGGACCGTCTCGCCGCCGAGGTCCTCGACAACACGACGAGCCGGGGACGGACGCTCCGGCTCATCTTCGACGGCACGCCGGCCGAGCTCTACGACGCCATCGACCGGATCGGCGAGACGCCCATCCCGCCCTACCTCCGCCGGTCGTCCGAGCTGGCCGACAGCGTCCGCTACCAGACCGTGTTCGCGGCGGAGCGGGGCGCCGTCGCGGCGCCGTCGGCCGGCCTCCACTTTACGCCTGGCCTCCTCCGCACCCTCCGCGCGCGGGGCGCCCGCGTCGAGACGGTCACGCTCCACAGCGGGCTGGGCTCGTTCCAGTCGGTCGAGGTCGAGGATCTCTCGAAGCACCGCATGGCGTCGGAGTGCTTCCAGGTCGGCGCGGGCGCCGTCGAGTCGGTCAACCGCGCGCTCGCGAGCCGCGAGGCTACGGTCACCGCCTGCGACACGACGACCGTCCGGGCGCTCGAGTCGTCGCTCTCGGCCCACCGCACGCTCCGGGCGGGGGCGGGGTGGACCGACGCGTTCATCTACCCGACGCACACGTTCCACGTCACCGAGCGGCTCCTGGCCAACTTCCACCCGCCCCGCTCGACGCTGTTCATGATGAAGGCGGCGTTCGCGGGCTACTCCCTGCTGCGGCACGCCTACGAGGAGGCCGTCCGCGAGGAGTACCGCCTGTTCGCGTTCGGCGACGCGATGCTGATCTTGTAAGGGAAGGGGGAGAACGGCAGCCGCCGCTGACGTCCGGCCGCCCCGCCCTCCACTCCGTTCCCCCGCCCCGACCACGACCACCCCGCCCCCATGACCGACACCTTTGGCGTCGTGCTGCCCGCGGGCGGGGCGGGGCGGCGGATGGGGGGCGACGTGCCCAAGCAGTTCCGCCTGTTGGGCGGGGCGCCCGTCCTCGTGCAGACGCTCCGCGCGTTCGCGCGCCACCCCGCCCTGGGGGCGGCCGTCGTGGTCGTGCCGGCGGGCGAGGAGGCGGCGGCGGGCGCGCGGCTCCGCGAGCACGGCGCCGCGGCCGCCGTCGTCGCGGGCGGGCCGACGCGGCAGGCGTCGGTGGCGAACGGCGTGGCGGCGCTCCCCGCAGACGTCAACCTCGTCCTGGTCCACGACGCCGTGCGCCCGTTCGTCTCGGCCGACGTCGTCTCGCGTGTGGTCGCGGCGGCCCGCGCGGGCGGGGCGGCCGCGGCGGCCGTCCCCGTCGCTGACACGCTGCGGCAGGGCGGGGCGGGGCCGCTGTTCGGCGAGACCGTCCCGCGCGACGGCCTGTGGGCCATGCAGACGCCGCAGGGCGCCCGCCGCGACTGGCTCGTGCGGGCGCACGCGAACGCGGGGCGCTCGGTCGCCACGGACGAGGTCGGGCTCTTGCAGGGCGCCGGCTACCCGGTCCGCATCGTCGAGGGCGACGCCCGCAACCTCAAGCTGACGCGGCCGTCGGACTGGGCGCTGGCCGAGGCGCTGTGGCCGGCGTGGATGAGGGATGAGGGATGAGGGATGAGGGATGAGGGATGAGGGATCGCGCGGGCGAGGCGACGTGCCAGGTTTGTTCCGCGCCGCCCGCGGGGACAGCGTGCGGCGAGCAGCGGGCGGGGTGGGAGGAGTCCCCCTCCTGGACAGGAGGGGCTAGGGGTGGTGGATGATGCGGGCGGGGCGGCCGGAGAAAGACGCCGCCCCGCCCGGGCGCCGCGGCCCGACGGCGTTGCATGCAACGCCGCTACGGCGACCGCCCCGCCCGTGGCGTGGGCGGGGTGGTGATCTTCCGCTGCCCGCTGCCCGCTGCCCGCTGCCCGCTGCCCGCTGCCCGCTGCCCGCTGCCCGCTGCTCTTCCGACCGTCTTCCACCCCGCCCGGTGGCCCCCCGCCCCGCCCGCCGCCATCTTCCTGTACCCCGTACCCCGTACCCCGTACCCCGTACCCCGTCATGCGCATCGGCCACGGCTACGACGTCCACCGACTGGTCTCCGGCCGGCCGCTCATCCTGGGCGGGGTGGGAGTCCCGTCCGATGTCGGGCTCGACGGCCACTCCGACGCCGACGTCCTGACGCACGCCGTCATCGACGCGCTCCTCGGCGCGGCGGCGCTGGGCGACATCGGCGCTCTGTTCCCCGACACCGACGCCGAGTGGGCTGGGGCCGACAGCCTCGACCTCCTCCGGCGCGTCGTCGAGCGCGTGGGCCGGGCGGGGTGGGACATCGGCAACGTCGACGCGACGGTCGTGCTCCAGCGACCTAAGCTCCGCCCGCACGTCGACGCCATGCGGGCGGCGCTCGCGGGCGCCCTCGGCGTCGACGTCGGCCGCGTGTCCGTCAAGGCGACGACCGGCGAGGGCATGGGGTTCGTCGGGACCGGCGAGGGCGCGGCGGCCCACGCCGTCTGCCTCCTGACGGCGCACTAGGTGGAGGCGCTCGCCACCGACTTTGTCGACTGGCTCCAGGCGCTCCCGCCGGGCGGGATCTACGCGGTCCTGCTCGCGATCTCGTACCTCGAGAACCTCGTGCCGCCCATCTGGGGCGACACCGTCATCGTCGTCTGCGGGTCGCTCGTCGGCCTGGGCACGCTCGCGTTCGGGCCGACGCTCGCGCTCGCCACGCTCGGCGGCTCGCTCGGCTTCCTCACCGTGTTCGCGATCGGCCGCCGTCTGGGGGAGGCGGTCCAGGACCCCACGCGCCTCCGGTGGATCCCGCGCGGGCCGGTCGCCCGCGTCGAGCGGTGGCTCGAGCGGCGGGGCTACGCCGTCGTCGCGGCCAACCGCTTCCTCAGCGGCGGGCGCTCGGTGATCGGCCTGCTCGCCGGCGCCTCCGACCTCCGGTGGGGGCCGACGACGCTCTGGGCCACGGTCAGCGCGCTCGCGTGGAGCGCGCTGCTCGTTGGGGGCGGGGCGGCGCTCGGGTCGCAGTGGACGCGCGTCCTCGACGGGCTCGCCGTTTACGGCCGCGCGGTGACGGTCGTGCTCGTGGCGGTCCTCGCCGTCGCCGCAGTGCGCTGGTGGCGGGGCAAGAAACCACGAAGAGCGCCCGACCACCCCGCCCCGCCCGCCTAGCCGGTTGCCCCCGAGGGCGGGGCGGCCTAGCTTGGCCCTCCGCGACGCTCCGGTGCGCGGCGTGCCCAGACCACGGGCCGCGCCGTCTGGCTGGCGTAGCTCAGCTGGTAGAGCAGCTGATTTGTAATCAGCAGGTCGGGGGTTCGAGCCCCTCCGCCAGCTCCGCCGGTGGGCGTCGCGCCGTTCTTTTTCTGGGCAGGTGGCCGAGTGGTTAAAGGCGACAGACTGTAAATCTGTTCTCGTAAGAGTACGGAGGTTCGAATCCTTCCCTGCCCACGTTTTGACGACCCGCCCCGCCCTGGGGCGCCCTGCGGGAGTAGCTCAGCTGGTAGAGCATCAGCCTTCCAAGCTGAGGGTCGCGGGTTCGAATCCCGTCTCCCGCTCCCTCGAAACGCTGAATGCTGAACGGCGAACGCTGAAGGTCTTTCCCTTCATCGTTCAGCCTTTGTCATTCATCGTTCCGTCCGCCTCCTTAGCTCAGCGGTAGAGCACTTCCATGGTAAGGAAGGGGTCCCGGGTTCAATTCCCGGAGGAGGCTCCTCCGCCCCGCCCGGGCGGCACACGTAGACCCACGACACCGCGCGCCTTGCGCACAGACGATACAGACCCATGGCGAAGGAACAGTTCCAGCGGACGAAGCCGCACGTCAACGTCGGCACGATCGGCCACGTCGACCACGGGAAGACGACGCTGACGGCGGCGATCACGAAGGTGCTCGCCGAGGCGTCCGGCGGGGAGGCCAAGGCGTTCGAGGACATCGACAACGCCCCCGAGGAGCGCGAGCGCGGCATCACGATCGCCACGGCCCACGTCGAGTACGAGACGGCCGAGCGGCACTACGCCCACGTCGACTGCCCGGGCCACGCCGACTACGTGAAGAACATGGTCACGGGCGCCGCCCAGATGGACGGGGCCATCCTGGTGGTCGCCGCCACGGACGGCCCGATGCCGCAGACCCGCGAGCACATCCTCTTGGCCCGCCAGGTCGGCGTGCCCTACGTGGTGGTGTTCATGAACAAGGCCGACCTCGTCGACGACGAGGAGCTCCTGGAGCTCGTCGAGATGGAGGTCCGCGAGCTGCTCTCGTCGTACGAGTTCCCGGGCGACGACCTCCCGGTCGTGCAGGGCTCGGCGCTGGGCGCCTTGAACGGGGAGGACGCGTGGGTGGCCAAGGTCATGGAGCTCATGACGGCCGTCGACGACTACATCCCGACGCCGGAGCGGGCCGTCGACCGCCCGTTCCTGATGCCGGTCGAGGACGTGTTCTCGATCACGGGCCGGGGGACGGTGGTGACGGGCCGGGTCGAGCGGGGCCAGATCAAGGTGGGCGAGCCGGTGGAGCTCATCGGGATGCAGGAGGAGAAGATGGCCTCGACGGTGACGGGCGTCGAGATGTTCAGGAAGCTCCTGGACTCGGCGCAGGCCGGGGACAACGCGGGCGTGCTGCTGCGCGGGATCGAGAAGGACGCGGTCGAGCGCGGGATGGTGGTGTGCAAGCCGGGCTCGGTCACGCCGCACAAGCAGTTCGAGTGCGAGGTGTACATCTTGTCGAAGGACGAGGGCGGCCGGCACACGCCGTTCTTCAAGGGGTACCGCCCGCAGTTCTACTTCCGGACGACGGACGTGACGGGGGACATCGAGCTGGCGGAGGGGGTGGAGATGGTGATGCCGGGGGACAACACGCAGTTCAAGGTGGACCTCATCGTGCCGGTGGCGATGGAGGAGGGGCTGCGGTTCGCGATCCGCGAGGGCGGGCGGACGGTGGGCGCCGGCGTCGTCTCCAAAATCCTCGACTAGACCGGCTCGGGTGGGGGCGGGGCGGTTCTCCACCGTCCCTCCGAACCATCCGCCCCGCCGGCCCGTAGATTGAACCGACCGCCGGCGCTCCTCGGGGCGCCGGCGGTCCGCTGAACGGGCGTAGCTCAATTGGCAGAGCAGCGGTCTCCAAAACCGCAGGTTGTAGGTTCGAGTCCTGCCGCCCGTGCCCGCTGACCCCTCCGACACCCGCCGCGCGTGCGGCCTCCAGCATGGCGACCCAAACCCAAACGAAGGCCCCGGGCGGGGCGGCCGGCAACTACGTCGCCGAAGTCCGCAAGGAGATGCGGAAGGTGAACTGGCCGAAGCGGAAGGAGCTGATCGACAACACGGTCCTTACGCTTCTGGCGTCCCTCGTCCTCTCGCTGTTCATTTTCGGGGCGGACAAGGTCATCAGCCTGGTCCTCCAACTCGTTTACGGAAGCTAGACCGCCCCGCCCACGCCCCATGTCTTTGACCCGCACCGTCCGCAAGTGGTACGTCCTCCGCACCTTCTCGGGACACGAGAAGAAGGTCGAGGAGTACCTCATGCGTGAGATCGAGCGTCTGGGCTACGACGACAAGCTGAGCCAGATCGTCATCCCGACCGAGACCGTGTTCGAGATGCGGGCGGGGAAGAAGAAGACGCGCGAGAAGACGTCGTTTCCGGGTTACATCCTCATCGAGGCCCTGATCGACCCGTACCTCAAGGAGCTCATCAGCGGCGCGCCGTCGACGATCGGGTTCCTCGGCGCCAACGGCGAGCCGGTCCCGCTCCGCCCCGACGAGGTCAGCCGCATCCTCGGGCGGATGGACGAGGACCAGGGCGAGCAGCCGGAGATCCCGTTCAAGACGGGCGACCCGGTCAAGGTCGTCGACGGCCCGTTCAACACGTTCACCGGGTTCGTCGAGGAGGTCTACCCGGACAAGATGAAGGTCCGCGTGATGGTCTCCATCTTCGGCCGCAAGACGCCGCTCGAGCTCGACTACCTCCAGGTCGAACACGAGGGGTAGCCGCCCCGCCCGGACCGCCTGTTCGACCGCCCCGCCCTCACCGTTTGAGGGCGGGGCGGTTCTGCGTCGGGCCGCTCTGCTCGTGGACTGGCAGCGGGAGATCGCCGGTCGTCCCTACGAGGCGTTTGGGGGCGGGGCGGCCCGCACCGTCAGGCGCACCTCGTTGGTCCCGCGGTCCCATCGGTAGGCCACGTCGTCGACCAGGCGGCGGATGAGGTGGAGCCCGTAGCCGTGCTTGGCCCGCGCGCGGAGGGCGGCGTCGGGCGGGGCGGCCGGCGCCGTGGTCGGGTCGAACCGGGCGCCGCGGTAGCGGATCGTCACCGTGAGCCCGCCCCGCCCGGGCGCGCCGCGCACGACGACGCGGCGGCCGGCGCCGAGCCCGTGCTCGATGGCATTCGCGACCGTCTCGTCGACGGCCAGTTGGATGCGCCGCCCCGCCCGCGCCGGTAGCCCGGACGCCTCGGCCCACGCCGCCACGCGCCGGCGGACGCGGGCGAGCTCGGCCGTCTGGCCGCGGACCCAGAGCGTTTCGGGCGGGGCGGCCACGGCTCAGCGGGCGTCGAATGCTCCGACGGCCGCCTCGACCGTCGGCGCCATGTCGAACACGGTGGGGAAGCCGAGCAGGTCGAACACCTCGAACACGCGGTCCGGCAGCGCCGCGATCTTCAGGTCGCCCCCCGCGGTCCGGGCCGGCTCGACGAACGCCATGAACACGCCGAGCCCGGCCGACGAGACGTAGTCCAGCCCGGCGCCGTCGACGACCAGGCGGGCGTCGCCATCGTCGAGGCACGCCTGGAGCGCGGCCTCGAAGTCGGGCGCGGTGTGGGCGTCGAGCTCGCCCGACGGGGCGAGCACGCGGACCGGCGCCTCGGGCGGCCCCTCGCGGCGGTCGAAGCGGACGGAAAAGTGGCTCATGGGGCGGGCGGGGTGGGGAAGGCGGGGCGCTCGGTGACGGGCGGGGCGGCCGGCGCGGGCGCGGGCGTGGGACCGCCCCGCCCGACCCAACGGACGACAACGAACGTGGTGTCGTCGTCGGGGTCGGCGCCGGACCACGTTCTGTGCTCGTCGAGGAGGAGGTCGCGGAGGGTGTCGGCGTCGCGGTCGCGGTGGCGGGCCACGAAGGCGGCGAGCCGGTCGTAGCCGTACTCCGCCCCGCCCGCGTCGCGGGCCTCGACCAGGCCGTCCGTGTACAGGAGGAGCGTGTCGCCCGGCGCGAGCGCCACGGTTTGCTCGACGAGCGCGCGGCGGAACGTGGCGCCCTCGCGGTCGAGACCAATCGCGAGGCCGTCGCCGCGGAGCAGCCACGTCCCGCCGTCCGGGCGGGCCTCGTCGCGGGCGAGGACCGTCGGCGTGTGGCCGGCGCGGGCCAGCGCGAGCGTCTCTGCGTCGGCGTCGAGCACGGCGTAAGCGGCCGAGACGAAGTCGCCCCGCCCCAGCGACGGGCCGAGCGCGGCGTTGGCTTCGGCGAGGTAGGCGCCCGGCGCACGGGCCAGGCGGCTCCCGGCCTGGAACGTCCCCTTCATCATGGCCATGTAGAACGCGGCCGCGGCCCCCTTCCCCGACACGTCGGCCACGAGCACGCCCAGGCAGGCGGGGCCGAGCCGGACCACGTCGTAGTAGTCGCCGCCGACCTCGCGGGCGGGGCGCTCGGCCGCCGCGATCTGGACGCCGGCCACATCGGGGATCGCCTGGGGGAACAGCCGCCGCTGGACCTCGCGGGCCAGCGTCAGCTCGCGGGCGAGCCGATCGCGCTCCAAGGCGTCGGCGAACAGGTCGGCGTGGGAGATCGAGAGCGCGGCCTGCCCGGCGAACGTTTCGAGCGCCGCCAGGTCGTCCGGCGCGAACGCGTCGGCCGTCGGGCGGGCCACGAACAGCGCCCCGCGGACGAGCCCGACCGCCCCGCCCCCGTCGGCGGCGTCGGGTGGGGAGGAGCCGCTCGCCTGCCGCGCGGTCCCCAGCGGGAGCACGGCGAGGCTGCCCACGCCGCTCCCCGGCCGGGCGCGGACGCGGTGGTCGGCCTCGGCGTGGTCGAGGAGGAGCGCCTCGCCGTCCTCGACCGCGCGGGCGAGTGCCGCTACGTCGACGGCCGCCGCCGCCGCCTCGACCGAGACGCCCTCGGCCGCCACGACCGCGGGCGCGACGGCGCCGGTGCGGACGTCCGAGAGCGCCACCCACGCGAGGTCGCCCAGTCCGGCCTCGACCGGCCCCCGCGCGACGGCGGCCGCGAGGGCGGGGCGGTCGAGGAGCCGGCCCGAGAGGTCGGCCAGCTGGCGGAGCGCCCGCCGCTCGCCCGTCCGGTCGTCCTCGGCGGCCGGCGCGCCGAGGAGGAGCACGAGCCCGGCGGCGAGCGCGTAGAGGCCGCCCACGACGGTCACGAGGAGCGTCCCCGCCCCCAGTGGGCGGCTGAGGAGCGACGTGTACCCGATGGCCCCGACCGCCCCGCTCCCGTCGCCGACCGGGAGCGTCGCCGGCCCGGCGCTGCGGACGACGACCAAGCCCACGAGGACGGCCGCGAGCGCGAGCGCGAGCGCCGCCGCCGCCCCGCGCTGCCGCCGCCCGAGCGCCGCCGTCCACGACTGCCGCGCCGAGAGCGCCGCGCCCAGGAGCACGGTCGCCGCCGTGAGCAGGGAGAGCGCCGGCGGGGGCAGCTCCGTCACCGGCCGCCCCGCCAGCAACACGGCTGTCGCCAGACCCAGCCCCACGAGCGCGCGCCACGCGAGCACGACGCCGCGCCGGGGCCGCCGGAGCACGAGCGGGCGGAGGGCCACGAGGACCGTCACCGACAAGACGCCGTCGGCCGCACCGACGACGCCGCCCAGGACCGCCGTCGCGAGGTCGAGCGGGAGGGCTGTCTTGGGATCCACCCCGCCCTCGTGGAGCCATCCCACGCCGGCCTCGACGGCGAGCACGCCGAGCGCCACCAGGAGCGGCGTCGAGAGCGTGCGCAGCGACGGCGGCCGCCCCGCCCCGGCCGCCACGAGCGCCGCGTACGCGGCCGCGAGCGCCACGACGACGGCCAGGTCGAGCGCGACCGCGACCCCGAACGGGGGCGGCGTGTGGGCGGCGGCTTCGACCACGCGCACGGCCGCCACGCCGGCGACGCCGAGTACGGCGACGGCTCCAACGCCGAGCCGCCGGGGGCGGGTCGCGACGACGGCGCGGGGCGGGGCGGCGTAGGTCAGAGCGGAGGGGTGGGGGCGGCCGCCCGTGTTCGGGCGGCCCGGAGCCGGAGTTGCAGCAAGATCAGGACGCCGCCCCGCCCCGGCAACTCTGCGGCCGCCCCGCCGTAGCGGCCGCGATGCGCGCCACCCTGTCCCGCCTGCTCCTGCTCGCCCTCCTCGTCCTGGGCGTCGTCGTCGCCGTTCGGTCGGGGGCCGAGGCCGCCGACGGCGTCGTGTCGCTCGCGGGCGTCGGCGTGGACCGGCTGGAGCACCAGGCGTTCCGGGTGTCCGGGCCGGCGGTGCTCGCCGTCGACGCGGCCGGTTCGTTCGAGGAGGCGGGGAGCCCGACGTCGGACACGACGCTCGCCGCGACCGCCTGGATCGTCCGCCGCGCGGACGGCGCCGTCGTCTGGCAGATGCGGCCGCCCCGCCCCGCCCGCGGCACGTTCGCCGCCGTCCAAGACACGGTGCGCCTGCCGGCCGGCCTCTACGACGCCTACGTCGCGTCCTACGGCGACCCGCTCGTGCGCGCCCCGGCGCCGCCGTCCCCGTCGCTCGGCGAGCGGCTGCGGACGGCGCTCAACCGGAGCGGCCGAGCGTGGCGCGGTGACGCTGGCCGGTGGCGGCTCGTTGTCCGGGCCGTCGGCGCGGGCGGGGCGGTCGAGCGCGTCAGCGGCGACCCGGCCGACGACGCGCTCGACCGGGGCGGGGCGGACTCGGCGGTCGTCTGGCGCGCCTGGGGCGTCGGCAGCGGCGAGCGGCGCGAGTCCTTGTTCCGCGTCACGGCGCCGGCCCGCGTCCGCGTTCGCGCGCTCGTCGAGGCGACCGACGGCGTCCTCGCCGATTCGGCCTTCGTCGTGCGCCTGGGCACCCGCGATACCGTCTGGGCCGCGCGCCCGGAGCGGACGGCGTGGGCGGGCGGGTCGCTCAAGAACCGGCTCGCTACGGGCGAGCTCGCGCTCGCGCCCGGCTACTACCGCGCCGTCTACCTCTCCGACCGCGACCACGCCTACGATTCGTGGACGTCCAACCCGCCTTGGGCGCCGTGGCAGTGGGGGATGGAGGTCCAGGGCGGGGCGGCCGTCGCCCCGCTCGACGTGGACGACGTGGACCTCCCCGAGGTTGCGGCCATCCGGTGCGCCGGCCCAGACGACGGCTCCACGCTCGTTTTCACGCTCGACGCCCCCGCCGACGTCCTCGTCGTCACCGTCGGCGAGGTCGTCGGCGGCAGCCGCTACGACTGGGGCGCCCTCGACCGCGAGGCCCCCGGGGGCGGGTGGAACGAGGTGTGGGAGATGCCCCGGAGCGACCTCGAACCCGCGGGCGGGGCGGACCGGAACCGTCAAGCGACCGCCGCGCTCTCGCTCGACACCGGCACGTACCGGCTCCGCTACGAGACCGACGCCTCGCACGACTGCCAGAGCGGGTTCAGGGGCGAGGGCGGCCCCCGCGCCGAGCTGTGGGGCGTCGTGCTCTACGCCCTCGACCCCGCGTTCGACCCGGCTTTGGTCGGCCGCCCCGCCCCGCCCCCGGAGGTCGAGACGGTGCTCGCCGAGGCCATCGCGGGCGAGGGCGGGGCGGAGCAGGCGGTGCCCTTCACGCTCGAAGTCGACGCCGCACTCGCCGTCGCGGGCGCCGGCGTGTTTATGAGCGACGTCCTCGTCGAGACGGGCTGGATCGTGGACGAGGACGGCCGCCGCGTATGGGAGATGACGCGCGACAACACCGACCCCGTGGGCGGATCCCCGGTCTTCCGCCAGTTCCGCGGCGTGGTCGACCTCCCCGCCGGCGCCTACGTGCTCCACCACCAGGCCGACGCGACGGGAGCGGCCGGCGCGCTCGCCGGGGCCGTCGACCCAGACGTGCAACGGGGCGTCCGCGTCGTCCGCGCGCGGTAGCGTGGGGCACCCCGCCCGCCGGGGCGCGTAGGGGCCGCCCCGCCCGCCCCGCCCGCCCCGCCCATGCCCGACACGCTCCGCCTCACGCTCACCGTCTCGCCCGACGCCCGCGAAGCGCTCGTGGCCGACCTCGCGGACTGGGGCTTCGACGCCTTCGAGGAGACGGACGACGGCGTCGTCGCCTATGCGCCCGTCGCCCGGTGGGACGCCCCGACGCGCGAGGCCGTTGACCGCCGCGTGGGCGGGGCGGGGTGGCGCGCCGAGACGGTCGAGGACCAGGACTGGAACGCGACGTGGGAGGCCAGCCTGGAGCCGGTCGTCGCCGGCCCGTTCGTGGTGGCGCCGTCGTGGGCAGACCTCGGCCCGGAGCACGACGGCCGCACACGGCTGACGGTCGACCCGAAGATGGCGTTCGGGACGGGCTACCACGAGAGCACGCGGCTCGTGCTCCGGCTCCTCCCCGACATCGTGCTCCCGGACGCTCGCGTCCTCGACGTAGGGACCGGGACAGGCATCCTATCTATCGCCGCCCTCGCTCTCGGCGCCTCGTCGGCGCTGGGCGTAGATATCGACCCGTGGAGCGTGACGAACGGGGACGAGAACGCGACCCGCAACGGCGTACAGGACCGTTTCGAGGTCCGCGAGGGCTCGCTCGACGTGGTGCCGGAGGACGGGTTCGACCTCGTCCTCGCCAACATCATCCGGTCCGTCCTGGTGCCCATGCTCCCGGACCTCGTGCAGAAGGCGACGCCCCGTGCTCCCATCGTCCTGGCTGGCCTCCTCGTGACCGAGCGAGAGGCGCTCCTCGATGCCGCGGGCGGGGCGGGACTCGCGCTGGAGCACGAGGCGTCGGAGAACGAGTGGTGGGCGTGCGTGCTGCGGAGGGATGAGGGATGAGGGATGAGGGATGAGGGATGAGGGATGAGGGATGAGGGATGAGGGATCGCGCGGGCGGGGCGGCCCTCGAAAAGTTCCGCCGATGTCCACCCCGCCCGGTAGCCCGCCGCCCCGCCCGCCGGCATCTTCCCGTACCCCGTACCCCGTACCCCGTACCCCGTACCCCGTACCCCATGCGCGTCTGCGCCATCGACGTTGGAACGAACACGGTCGTCAGCCTCGTCGCGGACGTGGAGGACGGCCGCCTCGACGTGGTCGCCGACGAGGAGCGGTTCGCCCGGCTTGGCCAGGGCGTCGACGCCTCGGGGCGGCTGGCGGACGACGCGATGGACCGCGTGGTCGACCGCCTCACGGCGGCCCGCGCGACGGCCGACCGGCTCGGCGCCGAGCGCGTCGTGATCGGGGCGACGAGCGCGAGCCGCGACGCCCAAAACGTCGGCGTGCTCCGCGACCGGGTCCGCGACGCGCTCGGCCTGGATTATCGCGTGATTCCGGGCGTCGAGGAGGCCGCGCTGAGCTTCCGCGGCGCGCTCGCCCTGCTCCCCGACGTCGCCGAAGCGGCCGTCGTGGACGTGGGCGGCGGCTCGACCGAGGTCGTCGCCGGGACGCGCGCGGGCGGGGTGACGTACCGGACGAGCCTGGACGTCGGGAGCGTCCGCCTGACCGAGCGGCACCTGGGCGAGCGCCCGCCCGCCCCGTCCGCCGTCCGCGTGGCTGAGACCGACGTGGCGGCGGCGCTCGCGACCGTCGACCGGGACGCCGTGCGTGGCCTCCCTCTGCTCGCAACCGGGAGCGTGGCGCGGCTGCTCGCACGGCTGTCCGAGGCCGCCGGCGATCCCCCGTTCGTGCCCCTGGGCGAGATCGAGGCGTGGCGGGACCGGCTCCTCGGGCTCACGCCGGCCCAGGCGCTCGCGCTCGCGCCCGACACGCTGGCGGGGCGGGAAGACGTGGCGGCCGCGTCGGTCCTGGTGCTCGCCGCCGTCGTCCGCGCGCTCGGCGCGGGCGGGTACGTCGCCACGCCCGGCGCGCTTCGGCACGGGCTCGCGCTCTGGGCGGCCGAGCAGGCGTAGGCTCCCGCCCCGCCCCGCCCCGCCCACGCGGCGAATCGACTCGGGCGGGGTGGCGCGGGCGAACGTCGGGGGAAGGCGCGGGGAGCGCGGAACCCCGCCCCGCCCGCCGGGTGCCCTCCCCGAGCTTCCCCGAGACCCATGGCCGACCCCACGCCGCCCGCCGCCCCCGCCCCGCCCACGGCCCCGAAGGGCGTCCGCGGAGTCAAAAACTTTATCGCCGTCGCGAGCGGGAAGGGCGGGGTGGGCAAGAGCACCGTGGCCGCCAACCTCGCCGTCGCGCTCGCCGAGGGCGGGGCGGCCGTCGGGCTCCTCGACGCCGACATCTACGGCCCGAGCGTCCCGCTCATGTTCGGCGTGCCGCCGAGCGAGAAGCCGCGCGTGAACGACGACCGCGACATCGTCCCGCTCGTCCGCTACGGGGTCAAGGTGCTGTCGATGGGGTTTCTGGTCGACGACGCGAACGCGGTCATTTGGCGCGGGCCGATGGTGTCGAGCGCCGTGCGCCAGCTGCTCGGGCAGGCCGCGTGGGGCGAGCTCGACTACCTCGTCCTCGACCTCCCGCCCGGCACCGGCGACATCCAGCTCACGCTCGTCCAGACGGTCCCGCTGACCGGCGCCGTCGTGGTCTCGACGCCGCAGGACGTGGCGCTGGCCGACGCGCGCAAGGCGGTCGCCATGTTCCGCAGCGTCCACGTGCCCGTGCTCGGCGTGGTCGAGAACATGGCGTACTTCACCCCGCCCGATCTCCCCGACCGCCGGTACTACCTGTTCGGCGAGGCCGGCGCGCAGAAGCTGGCCGCCGAGCTCGACGTGCCGGTTCTGGCCGAAGTCCCCATTGAGCAGGCCACACGTGAGGCCGGCGACCGCGGGACGCCCGTCGTGCTGAAGGAGCCAGAGAGCGCGGCGGCCCGGGCGTTCGCGCAGGCCGCCGAGCGCGTCGTGGCGGAGGTCGAGCGCCGCAACGACGCCGCCCCGCCCACGCAGCCCATCGAGATCCTGTACAAGTAGGGCGAGGGCGGGGCGGTCTGGAGACGAAGTCCCACCCCACCCGCAGCGTCCTGCAACGTGAAGACGGCCGCCGGGGCGGGGCGGCGGGTACGACTCCCGCTCCCCAGCGCGTCTCTCCGGCACACGCGACCCAAGCCGGACCGACCGCCGGCCCGGTGTTATCCTCCCGACTCACCCTTCTGCGGACATGGCCGACGCTTCTGTACTCGACCCCGCCGACCCCGACTTCCGCCAGCGGATCGAGACCACTCTCGACTCCATCCGGCCCTACATGATGGCCGACGGCGGGAGCGTCCGGCTCCAGAACGTGACCGACGACATGGTCGTCGAGCTCGAGCTGCTCGGCGCGTGCGGCACGTGCCCCATGAGCATGATGACGCTGCGCGCGGGGATCGAGCAGGCCATCAAGCGTGCGGTCCCCGAGGTCACGCGCGTCGAAGCCGTGGCCCCGGCCGCGCGCTAGCGGCCCGTCGAGCCCTCCGCTTCCGCCCCGCCCACCGGAGCCTGATGGACCTTGAGACAGACGGCGTGGCCCCCGCGGGCTGTGCAAAGACACACGAGACGGAAGGGGGCGGGGAGCGCCGGCTCCACCACGTCACCCGGATCGACATTGAGCCCTCCGAGGCCCACCCCCGCCGCCACCCGACGCACGGGTGGCAGGTGCGCGCGCGGCGCGACGGGACGCGGCTCTCCAAGTTTTTCGCCGACGCCAAGCACGGCGGCCGCGATGCCGCCCTCGACGCTGCCATGACGTACCGCGACGACCTCCTCGCGTCCATCACCCCGCCCGACGACCCCAAGCCGCGCAAGGCGTGGAGCAACACGGGCGTCGTGGGCCTCTCGGTCCGCGAAAAGACCGAGGGGGACAAGACCAAGCTCTACGTCCAGCTCAACTGGGTCAACGCGGCCGGCAAGCGCCGGGCGGGGTCGTACTCGGTGGAGAAGTGGGGCTTCCGGCGGGCGCTCTGGAACGGGTGCCTCCGGCTCTACCGCGAACGCGCGGCGGCCGGGTCGCCGGTCGAGGAGGTCCACGTCATGTTCGCCCGGGCGCAGGAGCCGTTCGCCGACCTCGTCGCCGAAGAGATCGCGGCCGAGAAGGCGGCCGAGCGCGAGGCGGCCCGCGAAGAGGCTGAGCAGAAGCGGTCGGACGAGAACCGAGAGCAGTTCGAGAGCCCCGAGGCCCGTGCCGCTCGCGAGGAGGACCGCCTGCGCAAGCTGGAAGACACCCTGTTCGGCTAGGGCGGGGCGGATGATCAGATGGTGCCTCGCCACCCGGGGGCGGGGCGATGCCCTCGTCGCGCCACCCTGCCCCGTTCCACAGGACGCGACGAGTTGTGTAGCGCGGCACTCGGGCGGGGCGGCGGGATTTCACATGAGGGGGCCGCAGGCCGATACGCCCCTACCGCCCCGCCCGCCCCCGTTGCCCGAGAGAATTCGCTGGGCGGGGCGGTCGGGCGGAACCGCGTCGGCGGGCAGAGCCGTACCTTTAGAACCCGTCCAGATAACCCGCCACCCCGCCCGCCGGCGCCCGCCATGTCTGCCAGCCCCGCCCCGGTCACTGCGTTCGCCGCTGGCAAGCGGGTCCGGCTGTGCTTCATGGGTCTCGACGAGGCCACGTGCGCCCGGCTCCGCGAGCTCGGCGTCCGCGAGGGGTGCGACGCCTGCGTGATGTCGACCGGCGACAAGTGCGTGCTCGGCCTGGGCGCCGCGCGCGTGGCGCTCCGCCGCGAGGTGGCCATGGGCCTGTTCGCGACGGACGCCGACGGGTAGCGCCTTGTCCGTCACGCTCGACACGCTCGCCGCCGGCGCCCGCGCGACCGTCACGGGCTACGCCGCCGGCGACCCGCCGGGCCGGCTGCTCGAGATGGGGCTCGTGCCCGGGACGACCGTCGAAGTCGTCCGCCTCGCCCCGCTCGGCGACCCGATGGACCTCCGCGTGCGCGGGTTCCACCTCTCGGTCCGCAAGCAGGAGGCCGCGCACGTGATCGTTACTCCGGCCTAACCCACCCCGCCCCGGTTTGCCCGTGGAGACCCTCCGCCCCGCCCCGCCCGCGACGCGTCCCGCCCCGGCCCGAGTCCAGACCGTGGCGCTCGCGGGGAACCCGAACGTGGGTAAGACGACGCTGTTCAACGCGCTCACGGGCAGCCACCAGAAGGTGGCCAACTACCCCGGCGTGACCGTCGAACGCAAGTCGGGCCGCCTGGCCCGGAGCGGGCGGGGCGGGGCGGAGGGCGTCGAGGTCGTCGACCTGCCGGGCACCTACAGCCTGAGCCCCAAGTCGGTCGACGAGCGCGTCGCCTTCGACGCCCTCGTCGGGCGGATCCCGGGCGAGCCGGCGCCCGACGTGGTCGCGTGCGTCGTCGACGCGACGAACCTCGAGCGCAACCTCTACCTCGTGACCCAGGTCCTCGACCTCGGGCTCCCGGTCGTCGTCGCGCTCAACATGACCGACGCGGCCGCCGAGGCCGGCATCGAGGTCGACGCCGACGCGCTCGCCGACGCGCTCGGCACGCCGGTCGTCCCCATCTCGGCCAAGACGGGCGACGGGCTGGACGCGCTCCGCCGGGCCGTGCTCGACCCGCCCCGCCCCGCGGGCGGGGTGGCTTGGGAGGCGATGCCGGCCGTGGACGAGGCGCTGGACGCGCTCGCCGAACGGCTGGGCGCTGAGGCGCCCGACGTGCCGGCCGCGCGCCGCCGCTTCGAGGCGCTCGGCGCGCTCACCGCCGACCCGCTGCTCGCGCCCTGGGCGGGGCGGGCGCCGGGCTTCCACCAGGCCGTGCTCGACACGCGCGCCGAGTTCGAGGCCCGGCCGGTCCCGTACAAGATGGCCGAGATGATGGGCCGCTACGGCTGGATCAGCCCGGTCGCCGCCCGCGTCGTCCAGCACACGGCCGCGGCCGACGAGCGGACGCTCTCGGACCGGATCGACGCCGTCGTCACGCACCGGATCTGGGGGCCGCTCATCTTCGGCGGCGTCCTGCTCGTCATCTTCCAGGCCGTCTTTAGCTGGGCCGTCCCGGCGATGGACGGCATCGAGTGGCTGGTGGGCGTGACGGGCGAGGGGATGCGCGCCGTGCTGCCGGACGGCGTCATCGAGGACGTGCTCGTCGAGGGCGCGCTCTCGGGCGTGGGCAACGTGCTGGTGTTCCTGCCCCAGATCCTCCTCCTGTTCCTGTTCCTGGGCCTCATGGAGGACTCGGGCTACATGGCGCGGACGGCGTTCATCATGGACCGCGCCATGCGCCGGGTCGGCCTGAGTGGGGCGTCGGTCGTGCCCATGCTCTCGGCCTACGCCTGCGCCATCCCCGGCATCATGGCCGCGCGCACGCTGGCCGACGAGCGCGACCGGATCATCACGATCATGGTCGTGCCCTTGCAAGGGTGTTCGGCGCGGCTGCCGGTCTACGTCCTCTTTATCGCCGCGTTCATCCCGGCCGGCACGCTGTTCGGCGTCGTCGGGTACCAGGGGCTGGCGATGACAGGGCTCTACGTCCTGGGGACCGTCATGGCGTTTGTGTCGGCCCTCGTGCTGCGGCGGTTCGTGTTCAAGGGCGAGGGCTCATCGTTCGTGATGGAGCTGCCGCCGTACCGGATGCCGCAGCCGAAGTACCTCTGGCGGCGCATGGTCGACCGCTCGAAGGTGTTCGTGGTCCGCGCGGGGAAGATCATCTTCGCGCTCTCGATCGTGCTCTGGTTCATGGCGAGCTACCCGAAGGTGGAGCCGCCCCCGGAGCTGGCCGCGCGCGCGGCGGCGGCGGACGTGGCAGTCGAGGAGGCGACCGAGTCGCTCGTCCGCATCAACCCCGCCGCCGCGGCCGAGCTGCACGCGACCGAGCGGGCGTCGATCGAGTCGGCGCTGGAGGCGGCGGACGTGGAGCGGGCGGCGGTCCAGAACGAGATCGCCGGGTACCAGGTGCGGAACAGCCTCATCGGCCGGTTCGGACACGCCATCGAGCCCATCATGCGTCCACTCGGGTTCGACTGGAAGATTTCGGCCGGCATCGTGGCCTCGTTCGCCGCTCGCGAAGTGATCGTGAGCGCGCTCGCCACGATCTACAGCGCCGGCGCCGACGCGAACGAGGAGAGCCTCGCCCTCCGCGACGCGATCAAGGCCGACCGCTACCCCGACGGGACGCCGGTCTTCACCCCGCTCGTGGCGGTCAGCCTGCTGGTGTTCTTCGTGTTCGCGCTCCAGTGCATGAGCACGCTCGCGATCGCCAAGCGCGAGCTGAACTCGTGGTTCTGGCCGGCCGTGATGTGGGGGTACATGTTCGCGCTGGCCTACGGGTTCTCGTTCGCGATCTACCAAGGCGGGAAGCTGTTGGGGCTCGGGTAGGCCGCCCCGCCCGGGTGGGGCGGTCGTCTATCTTGACCCGATGGAGACACCGGACCCCCTCGCCGCGCCGACCGACGCCCACGTCCAGGACGCCGTGAGGCGTCTCGTACGGACGCTCGACCCGCTCCGCGTGGCCGTGTTCGGGTCCGTCGCGCGGGGGGAGGCCAGGCCGGGGAGCGACCTCGACCTCCTCGTCGTCCTCGCCCACGCGGACGACCGGCGGGCTCTGCGGCTGGCCGCCCGGCGGGCGCTCGTAGACCTGGACGTGGCCAAGGACGTTGTCGTGACGACGCCGGAGGAGATCGGCCGGAGGGGCGGGGTGGTCGGGACCGTGCTCCACGAGGCGCTCCGCGAGGGGCGCACGGTGTACGAGCGGCCCGGGGGCGGGGTGGCCCGGTGAGCGCGGAGACCCTCCGCGAGGCCTCGAGGTGGCTCCGCTACGCACAGGAGGATCTTGCCACCGCCCGCGCCCTCACGGGAACGTCTTCTGTCCCGCCCCGGCACGCGGCGTGGCTCGCTCAGCAGGCGGCGGAGAAGGCGATCAAAGCCGTCCTGATCGCCCTCCAGATCCCCTTCCCGTTCGTCCACGACTTGGACCGGCTCGTGGCGCTCGTTCCCGAAGCGTGGGGCGTGTGCGACGTAGACGCCGACCTGACCGCGCTCACCGAGTTCGCCGTCGACGCTCGGTACCCCGATGACCTCCCCGACGTGAGTGCTCCCGAGGCCCAGGCTGGCGTCGTGGACGCGGAGCGCGTTGTGGCTTCCGTGGAATCCCAACTGGTCCCCTGGTTGCGGGCGTGGGGCGGCGCGGAGAGTTGACGGTCGCGTAACCGGGCGGGGTGGGGGCATGTGAACCTTCCCTCCGCCACCCCGCCCCGCTCCGCTACGCCCGCCGCCCTCCTCCTGCTCTTCGCCTGCGTGCCCTCCCCGCCCGACTCGGTCGCTCCGCGGCCTCCGGTCCTCGTCATCGCCCACCGGGGCGCGAGCGGCGACCGCCCCGAGCACACGCTCGCCGCCTACCGCCTCGCCATCGAGCAGGGCGCCAACGTGATCGAGCCCGACCTCGTCATCACGCGCGACGGCGTGCTCGTCGCCCGCCACGAAAACGAGATTTCGGAAACGACCGACGTCGCCTCGCGTCCCGAGTTCGCCGGCCGCCGCACGACCAAGACCATCGATGGTGAGGAGCGGGCGGGGTGGTTCACCGAGGACTTTACCCTCGCCGAGCTCAAGACGCTCCGGGCCGTTGAGCGCCTCCCCGCCCTCCGCCCCGCCAGCGCGGCCTACGACGGACGATTCGGGGTGCCGACGCTGAACGAGGTCATCGCGCTCGCGCAGGAGATGGGCGAGGCTCGGGGCCGCCCGGTCGGGCTCTACCCCGAGACCAAGCACCCGGCGCACGCCCGCGCGCTCGGGCTGCCGCTCGAAGAGCCGCTCGTCGCCGCGCTCCACGCCGCCGGCTACACGTCGGCTGAGGACCCCGTGTGGATCCAGTCGTTCGAGGTCGGCAGCCTGGAGCGTCTGGATGGGCTGACGAACCTCCGGCTCGTCCAGCTCGCGCACCCGGGCGGAGCGCCGGCCGACCGCCCCGCCCTCGGCTACGACGAGATGATGACGCCGGAGGGTCTGGGCGGGGTGGCGCAGTACGCCGACGCCGTCGGCGTGGCCAAGGCGTTCGTTCTGGGCGACCGCCTCGCGCCCACGCCGCTCGTCGCCGACGCGCACGCCGCCGGCCTCGCCGTCCACGTGTGGACCGTCCGCGCCGAGAACGCTTTCCTCCCCGCCCCGCTCCGCTCCTCTAGCGACCCGGCCGCGCTCGGCGACGTCGCCGCCGAGGTCCGCGCGCTCGTGGCGGCCGGCATGGACGGCCTGTTCACCGACCACCCCGCCCTCGTCCTGGCGGCGCTCGGGCGGGGCGTGACGAGCGGGAGGTGGTGAGGAGGCACGGCCCACCCCGCCCTCACGACGGCGGGCGGGGTGGGCGACGTCCCATTACCCGCTCACAGCGCCGCGAACGCGGACTGGAAGGCCTCCGCCGCCGTCTCGACCACGTCCGGCGTGTGGGCGCTCGACGTGAAGCACGCCTCGAACGGCGACGGCGGGAGGTAGACGCGGCGCTCCAGGAGCAGGCCGTGGAGGCGCGAGAACGCGGCCTTGTCGCTCGTCTGGACGTCCTCGAAGGAGAACAGCGAGCGGTCGTTGAAGAAGAACCCGAACATGGTCCCGACGGCGTCCGTCACGACGGGGACGCCGGCGGCGTCGGCGGCGCTCTGGACGGCTTCGGCCGTCGTGCGGGCCGCCTCGGCGGCCGCCTCCCACGCGCCCGTCGCGTCGACCTCGCCCAAGAGCGCGAGGCCGGCGGCCATCGCGAGCGGGTTGCCCGAGAGCGTGCCGGCCTGATAGACGGGGCCGTCCGGGGCCACGAGCTTCATGACGTCGGCGCGGCCGCCGTAGGCGCCGACAGGGAGGCCGCCGCCAATGACTTTGCCCAAGACCGTCAGGTCCGGGGTGACGTCGTAGAGCGCCTGCGCCCCGCCCGGGTGCACGCGGAACCCAACCATCACCTCGTCGAAGACGAGCAGCGCCCCGTGCGTCTCCGTTACCTCGCGGAGCATCTGCAAGTACCCGTCGCGCGGGCGGACGAGCCCCATGTTGCCGGCGATGGGCTCGACGAGGAGCGCCGCGATCTCGCTGCCCTCGCGCTCAAACACCTCGCGAACGGCGGCCTCGTCGTTGAACGGGATCACGAGCGTATCGGCGGTCACGGCGGCCGGGACGCCGGGCGAGTCCGGCAGCCCGAGCGTCGCCACCCCGCTCCCGGCCTTCGCGAGCAGGAGATCGGCGTGGCCGTGGTAGTGGCCGTCGAACTTGACGACCTTGTTGCGGCCCGTGAACGCGCGCGCGGCGCGGACGGCGCTCATGGCGCCCTCGGTCCCCGAGTTCACGAACCGGAGCCGCTCCATCGACGGGTAACGGTCCTGGATCTGGTGCGCGAGGCGGACTTCGAGCGGGCTCGGCGCGCCGTAGCTCGTGCCCTTCGCCGCCTGCTCCGTAATCGCCTGCGTGACGGCGTCGGGCGCGTGCCCCAGGAGGAGCGGGCCGAACGAGAGCACGTAGTCGATGTAGCGGTTCCCGTCCACGTCGACGAGGTACGGCCCCTCGCCCCGCTCGATAAACCGGGGCACGCCGCTGACCGACTTGAACGCGCGGACGGGCGAGGAGACGCCGCCGGGCATGAGGCCCTGGGCCTCGGCAAACAGGTCTTCGGAACGGGCGGTCGACACGGTGTCAGTCATCGGAGGGGGGGAGAGAGCAGGGAGTCGGCGGCGGACTGGGCGCCCGCGATCACGTCGGGGAGCCCGACGCCGCCGAGCGCGGCGCCGGCGAGGGCGAGGGCGGGGTGGCGAGCGGCCGCGGCCCGCGCGGCGGCGAGGCGGGCGGGGTGGCCCATCGTGTACCGCGGCGAGACGGACCGCCAGCGGTGGACGAACTGGAGCACGGGCTCGCCCTCCAACCCGACGACGCGCGCGAGGTGCCGGCGCGCGGCGTCCAGAAGCGCGTCGTCGTCCCGGTCGAGCGCGTCGGGGCGGAAAAAGACGCGGGCGAGGTCGTGGCCGGGCGGGGCGGTCCCGGCGTGTTTTCTAGATAGCATCGTGACGGCCTGCACCGCCCCGCCCTCTGACCGTGGCACGAGCCACCCGGAGACGTCGGGCACGCGCGGCGCGTCGGCCGTCTGGAACCCGACAATCGCGACGGCCGCGCTCCCCATCGGGACGCCCGCGAGCGGGGCGGCGAGCGCAGCGTCAAGGGGCTCCAGCACGCGCGCGGCGGCCGGGGCGGGGAGGGCGACGAGGAGGGCGGCGGCCTCGCGCTCGGTCCCGTCCGCGCACGTGACGGCGTAGCCGCCCCGCCCGGGCGCGCCGGCGTTGGGCGGGGCGGGGAGGACGGCGGTGACGGCGGTGTTGGTCTCGACCTCCGCCCCGCCCGCGCGGAGGGCGGCCTCGAGCGCGCTCGTCAGCCGGTCCATGCCGCCGACAGGGCGCTGGAAGGGCGAGGCGCCGCCCACGTTCGCCACCGTCCCGCCCCGGAGGCGGAGGAGCGCGCCGGACCGCTCGCGCTCGTGGAGGTGGGGGAGCGTCGCGCGCAGCGAGATCGGCCCGGCGTCGGCGCCGTAGAGGCCGCCGAGCAGCGGCTCGACGAGCCCCTCCCACGCGCCCCGCCCAAAGCGGCGGACGGCGAAGTCTTCCAGGCTCTCGTCCTCGTCGCCAGCGCGGGCGCGGACGAGCGGCTCGAAGGCGGCGCGGAGCCGGGCGCCGAGCCCGAGCGCGGGCGTAGTCAGGAGCGGCCGGAGCTGCCCGGGTACGAGCCCGCTCAGACCCGCCGGCAGGGGGTGGAGCCGTCCGTTTCTCTGGATAAGCGCGCCGCCCCGCGGCGTCGCCGTCTCGACGTCCAGGTGCGCGCAGAGCGCGGGCGCCGCCGGCTTGCGCGCGACGAACACGTCCGGCCCAACGTCGGCCTCGAACTGCGCAGCAGACGGCGAAGCCAAGCCGTCGCGGCGGACGGTCCGCACCACCCCGCCCAGGCGGTCGGACGCTTCGAGCAGGCGCACGCTCCGCCCGCCCTCCACGAGCCGGAGGGCGCCGACGAGCCCGGCCACCCCGCCCCCGAGGACGAGCACGTCAGTGCGGACGGGGCGGTCGGTGGGCATGGGCGGGGTGGGGCGGTCGATTCGCTCCCCCCGTCTGCGCGCCCGTTACGGCGGCAAGGCCGCCGCTCAGCGGGCGCTCAGGCTGTCCCCTCACGCGTGAGGGGGACAGCCCGTGCCGTACGGAGCGAAGCGATGGCGGCGTGGGCGGGGGGAGAGCGCTTCGGGCGGGGTGGGGCTCGAGGGCGGGGCGGCTACGCGGGCATCGCCGTGCCCTCCGGCATCGGCATCGAGGGCTCGCCGGCCGACGCCGCGCGGACGTCGGACTCGATCCACCCCGCCTTGGCCGCGCGGCCCTCGACGAGCTCGGCGAGGAGGCGCGTAAAGCGGGGGTCGTCGTTCAAGGACGGCGGGCGGACGAGCGTCATCCCGCGCTCCTTGGCCGCCTTCTGCGCCTCGATGTCGATGTCGAACAGGATCTCGACGTGGTCCGACACGAACCCGATGGCCAGGCTCACGACCTTGTCCACGCCGCGCTCGTCCTGGAGCGCCGGGACGTGGTCCTCCAGCTGCGGGCCGAGCCACGGCTCCGGGCTCCGGCCCTCAGACTGGTAGCTCCAGCTCCACTGGTCCTCGCGGAGCCCGGCGCGCTCGGCGATGAGCCGGGCCGTCGTCCAGAGCTGGTCCTGGTACGGGTCGCCCATCTTGAGGATGCGGACGGGCAGGCTGTGCGCGCTGAGGACCACGTGCACGTCGTCGCGCTCGTCCTCGGGGAACTGCTCGATCCCCTCACGGACGCGCGCCGCGAACGCCTCAATCAAAAGGTCAGCGTCGAAGTAGGCGTCGACGTAGGCCACGTCCAGGTCGCCGCGGTACAGCTCGAGCCCGGCCTTGACCTTGGCCTGGTACTTCGCGATCGACATGGACGAAAAGTGCGGGGCGAGCACGATGGCGACAGCCCGCTCGATGCCGTCGTCCAGCATCTGACCCACCGTCTCCTCGATCCACGGCGCCCAGTGGCGCATGCCGAGGTAGGCTTTGAACCGCTCGGGCTCGCCGGGCGGGTTGGCGTCGCCGTCCGCTTCGCGGTTGAGGTGGGCCATCGCGCCGGCGATCTGCTCCTTCGTCAGCCCCATGATGGGCGACTTGCCGCCGATCATGCGGTAGTTGTTCGTGATCTCGTCCAGGACCGCCGTCGTCGTCGGCCGTCCGTGGCGGATGTCGGAGAGGTAGCCGGGGATCTCGTCGAGCGACTCCGGCCCGCCGTAGGCCATGAAGAGGACGCCGATCGGTTTGTCTGTGCTGGGCATGGGCGGGGTGGGGGAGAGGGTACGAGGTACGAGCGGGGCGGCTCGATACGTGACGAGTGATGCGTGAGGGTGCTCGTGGAGAGCCGCGTGTCACTCATCACGCATCCGGCTCAGCGCGCCGTGACCTCGTGGACGTAGTCGGTGAGCCGCGCGACGGCGTCGGGCGGGGTGGCGGGGACGAGCCCGTGGCCCGTGTTAAACACGTGGCCCGTGGCCGGCGCCTCGGCGAGCACGCGGTCGGCCTGCGCCTTCAGCTCGCGCCACGGGGCCTGCAGGAGGTACGGGTCGAGGTTGCCCTGGAGCGGCTTCCCGCCGACGCGCTCGGACGCCTCCGTGAGGGTCGGGCCGGAGTCCACGCCGATGGCGTCGCCGCCGGCCGCGGCCACGGCGTCGAGGTGCCCGGCCGTCCCCGTCGTAAAGTGGACGACCGGCTTGCCGGTCTTCTGGGCGATCTCGATGAGCTGCTTCGTGTACGGCGCCGCGTAGCGCTCGTAGTCGTAGCGCGAGAGCGCGCCGGCCCAGCTGTCGAACACCTGGAGCGCGTCGGCGCCGGCCTTGGCCTGCTCCGTCAGGAAGCTGCCGGCGACGGTCACGAGCTTCTCCATGAGGCGCCGCCACGCGGCGGGCTCGCGGTACATGAACACGCGCGTCTTCTCGTACTTCTTGCTCCCCCCGCCCTCGATGGCGTAGGCCGCGAGCGTGAACGGGGCGCCGGCAAAGCCGAGGACGGGAATCCCCTTGGGCTCCAACTCGGCCTTGACCAGCTTGATCGCCTCGGGCGTGTACATCAGCGTCTCGCTCGCGGGCGGGGTGGCCAGCAGGTCGACGTCCTTCGTCGTGTTGATCGGGTTCTCGATCACCGGCCCGACGCCCTTCTCGAAGTGGAGCCCCAGCCCCATCGTCTGGAGCGGCGGGAGGAGGTCCGAGTAGATGACGGCGGCGTCGAGGTCGAACCGGCGGATCGGCTGGAGCGTGATCTCGGCCGCGATCTCGGGCGTCTTCACCATCGTCAGGAAGTCGCGGTCTTTGCGGACCTCGCGGTACTCGGGCAGGTACCGCCCCGCCTGGCGCATAAACCACACGGGTGTGGCGTCGACGGGTTTGCCCGCGAGGGCGTCGAGGAATCGGGACATTCGGTGAGGTACGGGGTACCTGGTGCGGGGTACAAGTGCGAGAGCCGGTCGTACCGGGTACCCTGTACCCCGTACCCCGGCGGAGCCGGTTAGTGGCCGGCGGCTTGGTGGCTCAGCGCCCACTCGAACGGCCCGGCGCTCTGCCAGACGGCGCGGCCGACGAAGAACGGGCCGAGGCGGTCGATGAACTCGGACGTCTGGCGCGTGGCCCGCATCCGCTGGACGACGGCCGAGAGCGGGTGGAGGTCCTTCCCCACCAAGCCGGCGACGAAGTCGTTGTCGTTGGGGTCGAGCCCGTGGCACGCGAGGCGGACGTCGTGGGCGAGGTCGCTCTCGCCGAAGGCCCGCCCGATCCCGCCGTGCTCCATGAGCATCCGGCGCTGCTCCTCGCGCGACTCGCGCTCGAACCGGCCCGACCGCCGGAGCGGGTACCACACGGCCCACGGCCAGTCCCGGTTCGTCATCGTGCGCACGGGCCGGGCGACGAGCGTGTCGTCGAGGTCGGTCTCGTAGCCGATCGAGTACGTCCGCCCGAACATGGTGAGGGCGGGGCGGGGCGTGAGGTCGCGGAACGGGGCGCTCGTGTGGAGCGCGCGGCCGTCCTCGACGAAGAACGCCGGGTCCTCGTGGAACGTGACGACGGCGACGCCTCGCGGGTCCTGCGCGCCCTGGTACACCACCCCGCCCACGCCCAGCTTGTCGGCCTGCTCGGCGAGCGCGGTGGGGTCGGAGCAGCCGGTGTAGGCGAGGAGCTGGACGTAGAGGCGGCGGTCGAGCGACTGCGGGGCGCCGTCGGGCGTCTTGCCGCGTTCGGCGAGGCTCAGGCCGCCCCGCTCGGTCGTCTCGGGCTCGGCGCGCTGGATGTCGAGGGCCATGTTCTTTCAGCTAGAGGTGAAAGGTTCTGTCGGGGCCTACGCGGGCGGGGCGGCGGGGATCGCGGGCGGGGCGGGGTTCACGGACGGTTGGCGGAGCCGCCCCGCCCCCGTCGCGCGGGCGGGGCGGCGTAGGTTGAGCGCATGAAGGTGCGCGACGTCATCCGGCAGATCGAGAGCGACGGGTGGGTGCAGGTCGCACGAAAGGGAGCCACCGTCAGTTCAAGCACGCGGAGAAGCCAGGAACGGTAACTGTGGCGGGGAAGCCCAGCCTCGACCTCCCACCAGGCACCTTGAGCAGCATCCTGAAACAAGCCGGACTGAAATAGCCATGCCGTACGCAGTCGTTATCGAGCGGGGCGAGAGCAGCGTCGGAGCGTACGTCCCTGACTTGCCCGGGTGCGTCGCCGTGGGGGAGACCGAGTCGGAGGTGCGCGGGCTGATCCGCGAGGCCATCGCGTTCCACTTGGAAGGGATGCGCGAGGACGGGGACCCGGTGCCGGCTCCGAGCGCGCATGTCGAGTACGTCGAGGTCACCTAGGGCGGGGCTCCTCGGCCGCCGCCCCGCCCTCGCGCCGCCTCACCCCGCCTCACCCTTTGGGTCCGCCCTCGGACAGCCACTCGGCCGCCTCGGTCGCGTAGTACGTGATGACGATGTCGGCGCCGGCGCGCTTGATCGACGTCAGCGCTTCGAGCGCCGCGCGGCGCTCGTCGATCCAGCCCCGCTCGGCGGCCGCCTTGAGCATGGCGTACTCGCCCGAGACGTGGTAGGCCCCGAGCGGCCGGTCCGGGAACGCCTCGCGGACGCGCCAGATCACGTCGAGGTACGACAGCGCCGGCTTCACCATGAGCAGGTCGGCCCCCTCGTCGACGTCGAGGGCCGCCTCGCGGAGCGCCTCGCGCGCGTTCGCCGGGTCCATCTGGTGGCCGCGGCGGTCGCCGAAGACGGGCGCGCTGTCGGCGGCGTCGCGGAACGGGCCGTAGAACGCGCTCGCGTACTTGACGGCGTAGCTGAAGATGCCGACGTGCCCGAACCCGGCCGCGTCCAGCCCGTCGCGGATGGCGCCCACGACCCCGTCGATCATCGACGACGGCGCGACGAGGTCGGCCCCGGCGCGGGCGTGGCTCACGGCGGCGGCCACGTGCTGCGGGAGCGACGACTCCAACTCCAGCGCGCCGTCGGTGCCTAGGAAGCCGCAGTGCCCGTGGTCGGTGTACTCGCAGAGGCACACGTCGGTGACGACCGCCAGGTCCGGCACCTCAGCCTTGATCGCGCGCACGGCCCGCTGCACGGCCTCGTCATCCGCCGTCGCCGCCGAGCCCTCGGCGTCCTTGTGCTGGGGGATCCCGAACAGGAGCACGCCCGAGACGCCGAGCCGCCCCGCCCGCGCGGCCTCGCGTACGGCCTCGTCGACGGAGAGCTGGTAGACGCCGGGCATGGACGTGATCTCGTCGCGGAGCCCGTCCCCGTCCTTCACGAACAGGGGCAGCACGAGGTCGGCCGGCGACAGGCGCGTCTCGCGGACGAGCCCGCGGAGCGCGGACGTCCGGCGGAGGCGCATCGGGCGGTCGGGGCGGGGCATGAGGGCGATGGGTGAGGGGTGACGAGTGATGGGCAAGAGGCGGCGGGCGGCCCGCTCGGCCGCCCCGCCCGCAGCGGGCGGGGCGGTCAGGAGAACAGGCGGACGAGCGTGTCGAGCAAGCCGCTCACCGTGTGCGGGTCGGCGACGGCGTCGGCCTCCAGCCCGAACGGCGCCAGCGCCTCGGCGGTGACGGGGCCAATCGCCACGAGCGCCGCCCCGCCCAGGTCGAGCGGGCGCTCGGGCGGGGCGGGGCTTTCGGGCGGGGCGGTGAGGGCGCCCAGGAAGCCGCGGACGGTCGACGGCGACGTGAACGTGATGGCGTCGGGTGTCTGGGCGAGCGCGGCGGCGGCCGCCGCGGGGTCGGCCTCGGAGACTGTGCGGTAGGCCGTCACGTCCTCGACGACCGCGCCGCGCGCGGCCAGGCCGGTCGCAATGGCCTCGCGGCCGATGTCGGAGCGGAGGAGGACCACGCGGTCGCCCTCCGCAAGAGGTAGCTCCTCGATCAGCACGTCGCCGAGCGCCTCGCGCGGGACGAAGTCGACCGGCGCGCCGGCGGCCTCCAGCGCCTCGGCCGTGCCCGAACCAATCGCCGCCACGCG
Organism: Rubrivirga sp. S365; assembly: GCF_032248475.1. NCBI lineage: Bacteria > Pseudomonadati > Rhodothermota > Rhodothermia > Rhodothermales > Rubricoccaceae > Rubrivirga > Rubrivirga sp. S365. The sequence continues at coordinate 3,287,035 of NZ_JAVTTN010000001.1, read as the reverse complement.
GATGCCCGCCGGCAGTCCGCCCGCCGCCCGCACGGCGGCCCACCCGAAGCGGACGCCGACGGCGCTCGTGAACACGAGCCACGCCGCCCCGCCCAAGCCGCCCGCCGCCTCGGCCAGCACGTCCGGGCGGGGCGGCGGCAGAAAGCGGAGCGCGGGGACGAGGAGCGGCTCGGCGCCCCGCTCGCGCAGGCCGTCGACGAGCGTGCCTGCCTGATCCTCGGCGCGCGTCACGACGACGCGGCGGTCCTGGAGCGGCGCGCGGCTCACGCGCTCGCCTCGGCGAGCACAACCGCGGCGCCCTGGGCGAGCGCGTCTTGCGCGGCGGCCTCGCCGACCTCCCGCCCCGCCCGGGCGGGGTGGTGCGGGTCGAACGGCGCCTCGGCCTCGACCTCGACGGTCTGGGCGCCGTCCAGCGACACGACGCGGCCGCGGAGGTGGAGCCGGCCGCCCTCGACCGTGCTGTAGGCCGCGATCGGCGCGCTGCACCCGCCGCCGAGGCTCGCGAGGAACTGCCGCTCGGCCGTGACGGCGGCCCGCGTCTCGGCGTGGTCCAGGGCGCCGACGAGGCGGCGGACGGCGTCGTCGTCGGCCCGCACCTGGACGCCGAGCGCGGCCTGGCCCGGCGCCGGGAGCATCGTGTCGAGGTCGAGGATCGAGGCCGCCTCGCCCTCGATCTCCAGGCGCGAGAGCCCGGCCAGGGCGAGGACGCCGGCGTGGTAGCCGCCCTCCTTCACCTTGCGGATGCGCGTCTCGACGTTCCCGCGGATCGACCGGATCACGAGGTCGGGCCGCCGGCGCAGGAGCTGCGAGCCGCGGCGGAGGCTGCTCGTGCCGACGGTCGCGCCCGGCGGCAGGTCGTCCACCCCGCCCCCGGCGGGGCAGATCCAGGCGTCGCGCGGGTCCTCGCGCCGGGTCGTCGCGCCGACCGTAAGGCCCGGCGGATCGTCGGTCGGCAGGTCCTTGAGCGAGTGGACGGCGAGGTCGATCCGCCCCGCCCCCAGCGCGGCTTCGAGCTCGACCGTGAACAAGCCCTTGCCGCCGATCTCGGGCAGCGGTTTGTCGAGCACCTTGTCGCCCTCGGTCACGAACGGCACCTTCTCCACGACGAGCCCAGGCCACGCCGCCTCCAGCTCGGCGGCGACGTGGTTGGCCTGCCACGTCGCCAGCCGCGAGGTGCGCGTGCCGAGGCGGAGGACCGTGGGCGGGGCGGGGCGGGGCGTCGGCTCGGGGCTAGTCATCGGCGTCGAGCGCGAACAGGCGGCGGAGAGCGCTTTCGTCGAGGCTGGACGGACGGTCGCGGAGGCCGGCCGAGAGGTCGTGGAACAGCCGCGTCGTGAGCGTGCGCGTGAGGAGGTCGGGGTCGCTGCACCGGGCCGGGCCGGTGGTGGACTCGCACGTGCGGTCGGAGCACTTGCCGCACACGTAGTCCAGCGTCTCGCGGCGGACCCGCTCGGCCCGGCGGCGGACGTCGGCCACGAGCGCCTCGCGGCGGAGCGAGTCGAGCTCGGTGCGGAGCGCGTCGAGCGTCTCCTCGACGAGCGCCTCGGCCTGCGGCACGGCCGCCTCGCGCGCCCGGAGCCCGGCGTCGACGACGGCCCCGAGCGCGTCGATGTCGTAGAGCGCGACGCCGGGGAGCGCGCCGACCTCGGCCTCGACGTTCCGCGGCAGGCCCAGGTCCACGACCGTCCGCGCGCGCCCGTCGGCCCACCCCGCCCGGGCGGCGTCGACGTCGAAGGCCGTCCCGTCGGTCGCCGTGAACACGACGTCGGCGTCGGGGAGCACGGACGCGATGTGGGCGGGGCGGACCACGCGGAAGCCGGCGTGCTCCGGCGCGTGCGCCGAGACGAGCGTGACCGACGCCGGCCGCGCCGACGGGAGCACCTTGAGCAGGAGCCGACCGATCTGGCCGCCCCCGAACACGACCACGTTCCGGCGCCGCACCCCGCCCCGCTCGGCCTGCGCGAGGCGGACGGCGGCGGTCGCCGTCGAGGCCGCGCCGCGCCCCAGGTCGGTCATCCGCCGGATCCACTGGCCGGCGCGGACGGCGGCGCCGAACGCGGCCCGGAGCGGTGGCGAGAGCACGCCGGCGGCCTCGGCCTCGGCGCGCGCACGGCGCACCTGGCCCAGAATCTGCGCCTCGCCCAACACGGCCGACTCGAGCCCGGCGGCCACGCGGACGAGGTGGCGGAGCGCGTCGTCGCCCTGGCTCTCGGCGAACGCGCCGAGCGGGGCGGCGGGCCGGGCCTCGGCCAGCCGCGCGCGGCCCCACGCCAGCAGCTCGGGGGCGGGGCGGTGATCGGCCAGGAGCAGCTCGACGCGGAAGCACGTCGAGACGAGGCACGCGCCCAGTCCGTCGCGGCGCGCGGCGGCGTAGAGCGCCAGGGTATCGTCGGCGTCGAGCGCCCACGCCTCGCGGTCGCCCACGGGCGCCGCGTCGCCGTCGAGGCCGAGCCGGACAATGGTCGCTTCGGGCGTCATGCGAGCGGACCCGATACGGGCGGGGTGGCGGGCAGGGGCGGGGCGGCCTCGTACGCCGCGGCGATCGCGAGCTGGACCTCGTTCATGAACTCGTTCACCTTCCGCAGCAGGGCCACCTGCGCGCCCACCGGGCGCTCGTCGAGGTGCGGGTAGTAGGCGGTCGACTCGGTGAGGGCGTCGCGGAAGAAGAGCGTGGCCCGGAGCGCCTCGCCCTGGCTCAGCCCGCGCTCCCGCATCTGGCCGGCGTAGACGTGCGACAGGCGCCCGACCTCGTCCCACAGCCCGGCCTCGTCGTCGGTGCCGGCGATGTGGCGGAGGAGGAGCCCCATGAGGCGCGTCCCGTTCTCGCGGCTCTGCTCGCGGTCGGCGTCCGTGAGGGCGTCGCTCCACGCCCCGCGCGGCCGCGTCTGCGCCTCGTGCCGCGTGTGGACGATGGCGTGCTGCGCCCACGTCTGGTCGGCCGCGTCGCCGGCGTCCGGGAGCGCCGCCCCGCCCGCGCGGTCTGCGCCGTCCGCCCCGCCCCGGAGGCGGTCGACGGCCTCGCGCGGGATGCGGCGGTGGCCGCCGGGCGTCCGCGCCTCGGGCAGCTTGCCCTCGCCCGTCCACCGCCGGACGGTGTCGACGTGGACGCCGAGGAGGTCGGCCGCGGCGCTGACGCTGAGGAGGTCGGTAGGGGGCACGTGCGGAGGTTTGCCTAGGATTGAAGGTCGCCCCCCTCACACGCCGGACGGGTGAAGATTGGTGCGTCTCCGCCCCGCCCCCCATGGTGTTCACGGCCTCTCCGACGGCGTGCAGGGCGGCGGCGCGGCGGCCTGTGGGGGAGCCCCCGGCACCCCGCCTGCGAGGGCGGGGCGGACGCGGGCGGGGCGGCGCTCTCGGGTATCGGCACGTCGGCCCACAGGGTTAACGGCCTCCGAGCCGCCCCGCCCCTCTGCGTGGGCGGGGCTGTGCGGGCGGGGTGGGTGAGCCAACTGTCCGCTACCACGTCAATGACGTACCTTCGAGACGAGGCCTACCCCCGATGACGTTTACCGCGTACTGTCTCCGCCGGTCAGCGACCACGGCCTCCCGGTAGACCACGTTCTGACGGCTCTCCGTCACGAGATCGACCAGAGCGTGCAGCATGACGGACGGGTCCGCATCTGGGGGTGGGTCGCCGAGATCGACAAGTGCCTGCGCGTGGTCGTCGAGTCTGACGGCGAGACGGTGATGAACGCGATGCCCGACCGGAAGTGCACGAACGCCCACCGCCCCTAAGCCCGATGCGAGTCCTCTTTGATCCCGAGACGGACATGGTCGTCGTGTCTCTCGTCCCGGTCCCGTACGACGCGGGCGGGGCGGAAGACACGTCGGACCCCGACGTCGTCCTGCACTACACCGGCGACGGCCGCCTTGCCGAGGTCGAGGTGGCGCGGGCGTCGAGTCGGCTCGACCTCACGGCGCTCCGCCGAAGCCCGGCGTTCGAGGAGGTGCACCGGGAGCTCGACGTGCGAGCGATCCGCGAGGGGCTCGGGCTCTCGCAGGACAGATTCGCGGCTTACCTCGACGTGAGCGTCGGGACGATCCGCAACTGGGAGCAAGGGCGACGGACGCCCCGTGGCCCCGCTCGCCGTCTCCTCGAACTGTCTCGGGACCGGCCCGGGATGCTCTTCGACCGGCCCCAGGCCACGAGCGAAGCCCCCGCCCCGCCCGCCACTCCAGAGACGGGCGGCGCTACAGCATGACCTCGTCCTCGTAGCACCAGCCCCACGTCTCGCTGGGCTCGATGGACCGCGCGACCGGGTGCCCCGTCGCGTGGTAGTGCTCTGTCGCGTGCTTGTTCGGCGACGAGTCGCAGCACCCGACGTGCCCGCACTCCATGCACACGCGGAGGTGGACCCAGCGGTCGCCGGCCTCCAGGCACTCCTGGCAGCCCTGCGTGCCCGGCGTCACGTCGTGGACATGGTCGAGGTGCGTGCACCCGGCGTCGGGGTCCGCGTCGAGGTGGACGGGCGCGGAGGTGTCGATCCACGGAGCGGTCTGCGCGGGCATGGCGGGGAGGTCGGGCGGGGCGGGCGCCGAGGCGTCGGACGTGCGGAACAGGTCGGCGGCGTCGACGAACGCCTGCGGCGTGCCGCCGAAGAGGACCACGTCGCCCGGCGCGAGCGCGGCCGCCCCGCCCGGCTCGCGGAGCGTCTCGCCCGCGCGGTCGATCTGGACGGCGTGGAGGAGCCGGCGGTCGAGGTCGAGGTCCGCCAGCGTCTTCCCCGCCGCGGCGGCGCCCTCGCGGATCGTGACCGTCCGCGTCGAGAAGCAGTCGTCGTCGAGCTCGCAGCGGACGGCGGGGCGGTCCATGACGGCGCCGTCGAACGCCTGGTAGCTCCCGCGCCGGAGCGTCTCCTCGTGGCGGAGGATCTCGGCCGGCTCGACCTGGTAGCGCCGCAGGACGTCGTCGAACAGGCCGAGGACGGCCTCCAGGTCGGTCGCGATCGCCCGGTCGGCGCCGGCCTCGACCAGCTCCTCGGCCTCCTCCATCGTCGTCGCCGTGGCGACGATGCGGACGGTGGGCGAGAGCGCGCGGGCCACCGAGACCACGCGGTGCGTCATGCCCGGCGTGTCGTCGGGGACGACCATCATCTTGGCGCGGTCCAGCCCGACGGTCCCCAGGATGTGCCGCTTGGCGTAGTCGCCGCGGAGCACGCGGCGGCCCTCGGCCTCGGCCTCGCGCGCGCCGTCCGGCGACAGCGTGACGATCGCGAACGGGATGCCCGAGTCGTCGAGGACGTGGACGAGCCGGCGCGCGGCGGCGCCGTAGCCGGCCACGATCACGTGGTTCTCCAGGTCCGCGAACGCCTCGGGGTCCGGGGGCGGGGTGGCGGCCGCGTCCCGCCCCGCCCCCCGCTCGCGGAGCCGCCCCGCCAGCCGCCCCGCCCACGGCGCGGCCAGGGGCGTGAGCGCCATCGACACGACGGTCGCCGCGATAAAGAGCGGCGCGCCCGCGCCGTCCATCCCGAGCGGCGTCAGGCCGACCTCGCGGCCCGACCGCTCGAGCACGAACGAGAACTCGCCCACCTGCGCCAGCCACAGCGCCGACGCCGCCGCGACCGGCGTCGCCCGCCCGACCACGCGGACGGCCACGAACGTCGTCAGCAGCTTGATGGCGACGACCGCGACGAGCGCGCCCAGCACCAGGCCTAGGTTCCGCACGAAAAAGCCCACGTCGAGGAGCAGCCCGACCGACACGAAGAACGTGGCCGAGAACAGGATCTGGAGCGGCAGGATCTCCGACAGCGCGTGCTCTGAGAACCGGCTCTGGCTGACCACGAGGCCGGCCAAGAACGCCCCGAGCGAGATCGACACGCCGGCCAGCCCGACCGCGTAGGCCGTCCCAAAGCAGATGGCGATGATGGTCAAGAGGAACAGCTCGGGCGAGCACGTCCGCGCGACGTGCTCCAGGAGCGGCGGGAGCAGCCGCCGCGCGACCACGAGCACGAACACGATGATGGCCGCGGCCGTGCCCAGCGCGATCGCCAGCTCCCCGCCCGTCACGTCGCCGCCGCCGAGCGCCGGCACCAGGAGCACCATGAGGATGACGACGAGGTCCTGGAAGATGAGGAGCCCGACGGCGCCCTGGCCCGCATCCGTCCCCGTCTCGCCGCGGTCGCCCAGCAGCTTCGTCACGATCGCCGTCGACGACAGCGCGACGAGGAAGCCGGTAAACACGGCCGGCCGCCACCCAACCCCGAACGCCAGGCACAGCCCGGCCACGAGCGCCGTCGTGAGCCCGACCTGCACGCCGCCGCCGACGAAGATGAGCCGCTTGATCCGGGCCAGCTTGTCGAGCGAGAACTCGATCCCGATCGTGAACAGGAGCAGCAGTACGCCCACCTCGGCCGCCGCGTCGATCAGCTCGGGGTCGCGCACGAGCCGCAGCCCGCTCGGCCCGATCAGGACGCCCGCGAGCAGGAACCCGACGATCGGGACCAGCCCCAGGCGCTGCGACACGTACGCCACGACCGCCGCCGCCATGACGATGGCGACCACTTCGACGAGGAACGGGGGGACGGCGCCGGCGGCGAGGACGAACGGCATACGCGAGGGCGGACCCAAAGGGCGGACCCGAAGGGCGAGGTGAGGGCGGACCGCCCCGCCCACAGCGACATCCAGGGTGACATCAGGATCCTGCCGGCGGGCGGGGCGGGTGTTCGTCCGCCGCCCCGCCCGGGTTCCGCAGCACTGCCGCCGCCTGGGCGGGGCGGCCTACGCGGGCACCGCCCGCGCGAGGGGCGCCCACGCCGCCGCTTATTGGAGGCCGCGGACGGGCACGCGGAGCGCCAGCGTTTGCCCCTCCGCAAAGTCGAGGGCGAGGTCGACCGTGTCGCCTTCGGCGAGGCCGCGGCGGAGGTCGAGGAGCATGACGTGGAGGCCGCCCGGCTCGAACGCAACCGCCCCGCCCGCCGGGACCGCCACGCGGTCGGCCTCCCGCATCCCGCGGAGGCCATCGGCGCTCTCGGTCGTCTCATGGACCTGGACGCGCGAGGCCGCGTCGGTCCGGGCGGCGACGAGCGTGTCGGGCGTGGCCGTCCCGTTTTCGAGGCGGAAGAACACGGCGCTCACCCCGCCCGCCGGCGCCGCGCGGACGTAGGCGTCGGCCGCGGCGAGGGACGCGGCCTCCGCCACGGGCGGGGCGGGGGGAGCAGGCGGCGCGGCGGCTGGCTCGGGCGCGTCGGCACAGCCGGCGGCGAGGAACGCGAGAACAGCGAGGGGCGGGGCGGGACGCATGGGCGGGGTGGAGTCGGGATCCAGCCTTACAGGAGCGCGCGGGCGTCCTCGGCGACCATCTCGGGCGGGGCGGCGCTCCCCCCGTACGTCTCGACCACGCGGCCGTCAGCGTCGAGGAGCAGCGAGAGGTCGGAGTGGTCCAGGAGCGTGGCGACGGCGCCCGACTCCAACGTGTCGGACCGCGAGACGCGGACGCGGACGCCAAGCCGCTCCATGAGGCGGTCCACCTCGTCCGGGTCGCCGGTCGCGAGCGTCCAGTCGTCGCCGAGCTCCCAGACGTCGGCGTACTGGCGGAGCACGGCGGGCCGGTCGCGCTCGGGGTCGAACGTGAGCGTGACGAACCGGACGGCCGCCGCGTCGGCTCCGAGCGCCTCGCGGACCCGCTTCGTCTGCTGCATCGTCGCGAGGCACACGTCGGGGCAGTGCGTGTAGACGGCCGTGACGTAGGCGGGGCGGCCGGCGAGGTCGTCCGGGAACGCGAACGCGACCGAGTCTCGGTCGACGAGCGACCACGAGGCGTCGGAGAGGTCGTCCTCGGGCGCGAGGTGGTCGGGGCGCCCGCCGCAGGCGGCGAGGAGCAGGGCGAGGGCTGCGAGGGCGGGGAGGCGTGCGGTCATCGGTCGGCGCGGTCGAGCGGGAAGTCGGCGGCGAGCGGTCCCCAGGCGAGCCGGAGCGCCGAGCCGTCGTCGGCGAACGACCACGTGAGGGCGTCGAGCGGCTCGGCCAGCGACTCAGGCGCGACGGGCACGGTCACGTGGGCGGGGTGGTGCTGGGCCTCGGCCCGTGGGGCGAGGGCCGCGAGGGCGAGGGCAAACAGGACGGGGCGCACAGGCTTCCGCAGCGGAGATTTCCCCCAACGCGCGCCGCCCCGTCCAGGTGTCGCCGCCCGCCGTGTAGACCGCGCGAGGACCGCCCCGTCCACCGCCGCCCCGCCCGCGTCGACCTGCCCCCGGGGGCGGGGCGGTCGGAGAAGGCGCCTCCCCGTCCCGTGCCATGCCACTCGGCGCCACCCCGCCCGAACACGCCCCGTTCGCGCTCCGGCCGCTGCGCTGTCGCTTCGCCGCCCCTCCGTCGCACAAACGGTTCCCCTTGAACAAGGGGACAGCCGTACGCCCTTGAGCGGAGCGGTGGGCGTGCGGCGGGGGGTGCGCTCCGCCCCGCCCACGGGCGACCGCCAGTCGCCCCTACGGCACCACCCCGCCCGTGCAGTGAGGGCGGGGCGGCGCATCTTCCGCTCGCCGCTCGCCGCTCGCCGCTCGCCGCTCGCCGCTCGCCGCTCGCCGCTCGCCGCTCGCCGCTCGCCGCTCGCCGCTCGCCGCCCCTACACCCGCTCGACCTCCGCCAGCGCCGTCAGCCGGCTCGTCGTGCGCGCGAACTTGTCCGCGATGGCCGCCTCCAGGCCGCCCCGCCCCTCGGCGGCGAACCACTCGGCGGGCGGGGCGGCGGCCGTGAAGTAGAGCGTGGGCGGGGCGGGCAGGCCGTAGAGGTCGTCGGCCACGCGGAGCAGGCGGAGCGCGTCGTCGGTGTCGGCCACGTCGATGCCGTCGAGGAACAGGGCGCCGCTCTGGGCCAGCCGCTCGGCGAGCCGCGTGCGCTCGACCTCGGTCGTGAGCCGGAGGAGCTCGTCGAACGCCAGCCACCGCTTGGGCTCGGGCGCCGCCTCGTAGGCCCGGCGCATGGCGGCCCGCGCCGCGTCGGGCGCGCCGACCCACGCGCGGCCCTCCTTCTCCAGCCCCTGCCGGAAGTCGTCGCCGCCGACGAAGACGACGTGGTACTGGCGCTCGAACTCCTCGGAGATGAACCGTTCGAGCCGGTCGCGCCCGAGGTGGCCCGAGACGAACCGCTCGGGCTCGGCGTTCGACGTCGCCGCCAGCGTCACGCCCCGCTCGCGGAGCGCCCGGAGCACGGCGATCAGGCGGACCTCGCCGGCCGGGTCGTCCAACTCGACCTCGTCGAGGCACAGGACGCGGGCCTCGGCCGCGACCCGGTCGGCGTAGGCGCCGGGCGGCTCGGTCGCCCGGAAAAGGGCCGACGAGTGCGTGTAGGCGCACGGCACCGGCTCCGCCCCGCCCTCCGGCGCCGCCAGCGCGTGGTAGATCGACGCCAGCAGGTGCGTCTTGCCCGTCCCCACCGGGCCGACGAGGTAGAGCCCGCCGCGGAGCCCGTCGTCGCGCTGGAACAGCCGGAGCCACGACGGCCGCCCCGCCCGCACGCGGACGAGCCGGACGAATTGGCGGGCCTTCTGGAGCGCCTCGGCCTGGCTCTCCGTCTGCGGCCGGTACCCGTCGAGCCGGGCGTCGTCGTAGCGGGCGGGGGGGCGGAGGTCGGTCATAGGGCGGGGCGGCAGCTCGCGCGCTGCGTGTCGGGGGCGGCGAGAACAAGCGGCGGGGTGGTTAAGCTCCAGGGCCGATCGGCCGATACGGCGCCGACGGTCGCCGCCCCGTCCGGAGCCCTCCCCGACATGATGTGCCCGATGAAAGAAGACGTCCCCACCTACCTCGCCCGCCGCGCCCGCCGCGAGCGGATGCTCTCGCGCGTGGTCCCCGCCGTTCTTCTGGTCGTGCTCATCGTGTTCGTCGTCGTCGTGCTCCACTACGTCATGGGGCACGGGCCGCTCAGCCCGTGGCTCCCCGGCCAGTAGTCAGCCCCCGACGCGGTCGCGCGTGAGGGGGAGCGAGACCAGGTTGGCGACGAGCCGCCACGCGCCCGGGTTGAGCGCGTCCAGCTGGCGGTACCACACGAGCGGGCTGTAGACGTAGGTCCCCGCCCCGACCTCGGCGTACAGGATGCCCGACCGGAGCGGCGCCTCGCCGGGGTCGCCCGTGGCCACGAGCTCCTGGTAGCGGCCATCGTAGTCGTCGGGGAAGTAGAGGCCGCGCTCCTGGACCCACCCCGCCCAGTCGGCGGCGTCGATCTCGTGCGGCGCGTGGAAGACCGGGTGGGCGGGGGCGAGGACGTCGACGGGCGCCTCCTCGACCGTCACGCGGTCGCGGCCCAGGTGGAGCGGGTAGGGCGCGATCCCGCCGGGGCCGCCGTCGGCCCCCGGCTCGTTCCACTCGAACGACTTGTGGTAGCCCACGACGAGGTGCCCGCCCCCGCGGACCCACGCGAGCAGCTGGTCGCGGGCCGCCGCGAGGTCGGGGCGGACGAGGAGCGCGCGGATGTCGAGCACGATCGCGTCGAGCCCGTCGAAGTCGCCCTGCGCGAGCGCCGCGCTGTCGAGCGGGACGACGTCGGCGCCCATCACGCGGAGCGCGCTCTCGGTCACGTCGTCGTACGACCGCACGAACCCGACGCGGAGGCCGGGCGCGACCGACACGTCGGGGAGCACGGCCGCCGGGCGCCCCACCGTCGCCAGACCGTCGACGGCCGCCGCGTCGGCCACGACGCGGAGCCGGTACCGCCCCGCCCCGGCCGTCTCCGGCACGTCGAGCGTGAGGCGGACCGTGTCGGCCGACGCCGGGACCGTCCGCGCCGCCGTCGCGACCGCGTCGACGTAGTCCGGCGCCTCGACGGCCGCGTGGACGCGGACGCGGTCGACCGAGTGGTCGTAGACGTCGAGCGCTACGGCCACGGGGTTCGGCCCGGGCTCCAGCCGCACCGGCCCCGGCGCGAGGTCGACGACGACGGGCGGGGCGGTCTCGGTTTGGTCGACGACCGCGCCCGCCCCGCCCTCGGCGAGACGGTAGGCCCCGGGCGGGGCGGCCGTGGGCCGGTCGTACTGCGCGCGGTAGGCCGGCAGCGTCGGTGCCTCCCCGACGACCACACGGTCCTCGTTCTCGACCGCGGTGACGGGCAGCCGCCCGGTCTCGACGAGCGTGGCGAGGTCGAGGTCGCGGGCCGCCGGGTTCGGGCCGAGCCCGGCCGCGAGGTCCGTCGCGCCCGGCGGCAGGGGCGGGGCGGCGGGCGCCGCCTTCAGGAGCGCGAAGTACGTCGTGTCGCGGCGGAACCGCGGGGCGAACGTGTCGAACCCCTGGCTCACGTGCTGGGCCGCCGCCGCGACGGCCCGGTCGGCGCAGCTCTCAGCGGGGCGGTCGGGGAGCACGCGGCAGGCGTCGCCGACGGGCACGGCCACGTCGTACCGCTCCGGCGCCCCGCTCTGGAACCCGCCGACGCGGACGAACAGCCGCTGCGGCTGCCACAGGTCCACGCCCGGCTCCGCGAGCTGCTCGGGGTGGAAGGCCGGGTCGGCGGCGCGGTCGAACGCCTCGGCCGCCGAAATCCCGACGGCCTGGTGGTGCCCGTGCTGGGCGTCGGGCCACGCCGTCGACGTGTCGTGGTTCGTGAACAGGACGTCGGGCTTGTAGCGGCGGACGACGCGGACGAGGTCGGCCACCAGCATCTCGCGCCCGGCGTCGGCGCCGCGGCGCGAGGCGAGCTCCTCCCAGAACCCGGCGCGCCCGCGCGACCACTCGTCGAACGCCTCGGCCGCGTGCTTCGAGAACCCGAAGTCGTAGCGGTTGAGGTAGGTCACGCGCGTGCCCAGGATGCGGGCGGCCCGCTCGGTCTCGGCCGTGCGGATGGCGCCCAGCCGCTCGTAGAGGTCCGGCCCGGCCTCGTTCTGGCCGCCCTCGCCGCGCGTGAACACGACCGAGTACACGGCGGCGTCCTGGTTGCCGCGGTAGTACGCCATCGTGAGCCCGTCCTCGTCGTCGGGGTGGGCGGCCAGGTTCATGACGACGAGCGGGCGCGTCGGGAGCGCCGCCCCGCCCAGGTCGTCCGCGCCGAGGCGGTCCGCCCCGCCCGCCGCCGTCGGGGCCGCTCCATCCGAGCGGGGCGGGGCGGCGGGCGCCTGGGCCGGGGCGCACCCGGCGGCGGCGGCCACGAGGGCCAGGAGGACGGCGAAGCGGGGGACAAATCGGGCCATGCGAGGAACGGCGGCGGCGGGCGGGGCGAACCTACCCCGGCCGCCCGGGCGCCGATCCCGGGCCGCGGCCAGCCTCTCCGTCTCTCCACCCCGCCCCCCTGCGCCCGCCCATGCCGATCTCCGACGACGACCGCGCGTTCCTCTTCGACCTTCTCCGCACGCCCTCGCCCACCGGGTTCGAGGCGCCGGGCCAGCGGCTCTGGGCCGCCCGCGCAGCCGAGTTCGCCGACGCCGTCGACAGCGACGCCTACGGCAGCGCGTGGGCCACGAAGCGGGGCGCCAACGACGCGGCCCCGACCGTGCTCCTCGAAGCCCACGCCGACGAGATCGGCTTCGCGCTCAAGTACGTCACCGACGAGGGCTTCCTCCGCGTCGACCGGATCGGCGGGTCGGACCACGCGATCGCACGCGCGCGCCGCGTCGTGTTCCTGGGGTCGAAGGGGCCGGTCGCCGGCGTGCTCGGCAACACGGCCATCCACCTCCGCGACCGCGAGAAGGACGAGAAGGCCCCGAAGATCGAGGAGCTGTTCGTCGACGTCGGCGCGTCGTCGCGCGAGGAGGTCGCGGACCTCGGCCTCCGCGTCGGGCACCCCGCCGTCTACGCCGACGCGGCCGAGCTGCTCACCGAGAGCCGCGTGACGGGCCGGGCGCTGGACAACCGGCTGGGCGGGTTCGTGCTCACGCAGGTGCTGGCGGCGCTGAAGACCGGCGACCGGCCCCAGGCCGCGACCGTCGCGCTCAACGCGGTCCAGGAGGAGATCGGCGGGAACGGCGCCAAGATGGCGACCTACGCGATCGCCCCCGACGTGGCCGTGGTCCTCGACGTGACGCATGCGACGGACTCGCCGGGCATCGAGAAGGCCAAGCACGGCGACGTAAAGCTGGGCGGCGGCCCGACCGTCACGCACGGGACGGTCAACCACCCCGCCGTCGTGGCGCGCCTGGTCGAGGTGGCGGAGAAGGAGGGCATCGCGCTCCAGCACGAGTCGTCCAGCCGCTACTCGGGGACCGACACCGACGTCGTGTTCACGACCAAGGCCGGCATCCCGGCCGCGCTCGTCTCGATCCCCATGCGCTACATGCACTCGACGGTCGAGACGGTCGACCTGGGCGACGTCGAGGCCACGGTCCGCCTGCTCGAAGCGTTCGTCCGTTCGGTCCGCGCCGACGACACGTTCCGCACGGAGATCCTGTAGCGCGGGGCGACAGACGGGGCGGGGCGGGGTGGAGGCCCGGGGGCGGGGCGGCGTATCCTCCGCGCTCCCGAGCCGCCCCGCCCATGCCCGAGACGGATCCCGCGATCACGCCGACCTGCGCGCACTGCGGGTCGGACGCCGTCATCCCCGATGCTTTCCTCTACCCCAAGGACTCGGGCGGGGGCACGGGCACGCTCCAGCTCGGCCTCCACCGGAACCCGAGCGCCCTGATGCTGAAGCAGACGGAGCGGACCGACACGCGCGTCCAGGTGTGCGGCGACTGCGGGTTCGTCGCCCTGTTCAGCACCGACGCGCGGGCGCTCTGGGACGCCCACGTCGACCGTCTTTCGCGCGAGTTCGGCGCCTAGGATGAAGGGTACGGGGTACGCGGTCCGGGAATCCCGCCTCGGGCCGTACCTCGTACCCGGTACCTCGTACCCCCTGCGTCCCCAGAGGGCGCCCTCGCCACCCCGCCCCGCCCTCGCCACGGGCGGGGCGGCCGCCCGCTACAGCCGCAGCCCGCGCGGGATGGCCACCCGACCCGCCAGGCTGAACAGGCCCTGGACCGCGAGCGCCAGGACCGCCGCGGGCACGGCCCCCTCCAGGATCAGCCCGACGTCGTCGAGGCGGATGCCGGTCAGGATGGGCTGGCCGTAGCCGCCGGCGCCGACGAGCGCGCCGAGCGTGGCCGTGCCCACGTTGATGACGGCGCTCGTCTGCACGCCGGCCAAGACCGACGGCGCCGCGAGCGGCAGCTCGACGCGCCGCAGGCGCACGCGGGCGGGGAGGCCGAGCGCCGCCGCGCTCTCGCGCAGCTCCGGCGCGATGCCGACGAGCCCGGCGTGCGTGTTGCGGACGATGGGGAGCAGGCTGTACAGGAACAGCGCCGCGAGCGCCGGCGGCGCGCCGATCCCCAGCACGGGCAGCATGAACACGAGCAGCGCCAGCGACGGGATCGTGTACGCCACGCTGACCACGCCGAGCACGGGCGCCTCCAGCCACGGCACCTTGGCCGCCGCGATCCCGAGCGGGATGGCCACGACGATCGCCGCCGCGAGCGACAGGCCCACGAGTGCGAGGTGCTCCTTCGTCCGCTGCCAGACCCGCCCCGCCCGGCCGACCGTCTCGACCTGGGCGTCGACGCCGAACCGGGCGCGCACGAACGCCGCCGCGACGGCCGCCTCGGTCTCGCCGTCGATCTTGACGCGGGCGTTGAGGGCCGCCACCGAGTCGGCCGTGAGCGCCCCGGCAAGCCGGCCCCAGGCGGCGACGACGGCCGGCGCGCGCTCGGCGAGGTCGGCGCGGTAGAGGAGGACGGCGTCGTAGCGGGGGAAAAAGCCGCGGTCGTCCTCCAGCACGCGGAGCCCGTAGTACGGGACCTCGGCGTCGGTCGAGTACAGGTCGACGGCGTCGAGGTCGCCGGCGGCGAGGGCGCGGTAGGCGAGGTCGTGGTCGAGCCCGCGCACGTCGGCCTGGGGCAGCCCGTAGGCGCGCCGCAGGCCGGGCCAGCCGTCCTCGCGGTCCAGGAACTCGTTCGAGAACCCGAACCGGAGGGCGGGGTGGGCGCGCAGGTCCGAGAGCGTCTCGACACCCAGCGCCTCGGCCCGCGACTCGGTCATCCCGACCGCGTACGTGTTGTTGAACCCGAGGGGCGGCGTCGCGCGGACGCCCTCGCGCGCGAGCGCCGCCCGCAGCGCCTCGGGCGTCGACACGTCCTCGTCCGCGAAGATCTCCTGGGCGAGCGTGCCCGTGTACTCGGGATAGGCGTCGACGTCGCCGCGGAGGAGCGCCCCCCAGACCACGCGCGTCCCGCCGATCTCGCGCCGGTGCGTGGCGTCGGCGCCGGCGTCGCGGGCGAGGTCCGTGGCGATCTCGCCCAGCACGACGCTCTCGGTAAACACCTTCGACCCCACGACGACCTCGGCCGCCACCCCGCCCGCGCGCTCCGGGGGCGGGGCGGTCTGCGCCCCGGCGGTCTGCGCCGCCCCGCCCCGCCCGGCGAGCGCGAGGAGGACGAGGGCGGGGAGGAGGCGCAGGAGGTGGCCGACGGCGGAACGGGGGGGAGCAGCGGCCACCCCGCCCGGCCCGGTCGGCGAGGGCGGGGCGGCGGGTGCTAGAGCACCCTTCGGGTTGGTACGGGGTACCGAGTACGAGGTACGGCCCGATTTGACCTCGGCGCGCGCGGACCCCGTACCGAGTACCCTGTACCTCCCTGCACGTTGTTGTAGGGGCGGGGCGGTCGTCATGGGAGCGCGTAGCGTTGGGCCTCGACGAACGCCTGGACGAACGGCGTCGCCGGGGCGTCGGCGATCTCCTCCAGCCGCCCGCGCTGGACGATCCGGCCGCCGTCCATGACGGCCACGCGGTCGGCGAGCACGGCCGCTTCGCGGAGGTCGTGGGTGACCAGGAGGACGGTCGTGCCGAGGTCGGCGACGATCCCGGCCAGGTCGCGCTGGAGGCCGTCGCGCGTGACCGGGTCGAGCGCGCCGAGCGGCTCGTCGAGCAGCAGCACGTCGGGGCTCAGGACGAGCGCCCGGAGCAGGGCCACGCGTTGGCGCTGGCCGCCCGAGAGCTCGGCGGGGAAGCGGCCGAGCGTGTCGGGCGCGAGCCGCGCGAGCTCGGCCAGCTCGGCGAGGCGCGTGTCGAGGCGCGCGTCGCTCCAGCCGAGGTGCCGGGGCAGGAGGCCGGCGTTGCCGCGCGCCGTGAGGTGCGGGAACAGACCGCCGCCCTGGATCACGTAGCCCGCCCGCCGTCGGACCTCCAGCGCCGTCGCGTCCGTGACCTCGACGCCGTCGACCGCGACCGTCCCCGCGTCCGGCACGACGAGGCGGAGCACGGCGCGGAGCAGCGTCGACTTGCCGCTCCCGCTCGTGCCCAGCAGCGCGAGCACGTCGCCCCGCCCGACGGCGAGACTGGTCGGGTGGAGGGCGACCGTCGGGCCGTACCGCTTGGCGACGCCGTGGAGCTGGATCAAGGGGGAGAAGGGGGGACGAGGAACGGGGAACGGGGAACGGGCAGGCGGGTGCCCGAACGCTGCCGCCCCGCCCGGTACGGGGTACGGGGTACGGGGTACGGGGTACGGGGTACGGGGTACGGGGGGCGCACGGGCGGGGTGGTGCGCGCTTTGTTCCGCCCCGCCCGCGGGTCTGCGTGCGGCGTGCGGGGCGGTCAGGGAGGCGGTGCCCCGCCCGTGGCCGCCCCGCCGTTGCACGAAAGGGCGCTGCGTGGGGCGGGGCGGCCGGTTTTGACGCTCGGATAGGGGCGGGCACCCTTCCGCCTTCCGCCTTCCGCCTTCCGCCTTCCGCCTTCCGCCTTCCGCCTTACTCCGCCCGTTCGGCGAGCTCGGCCCAGCGATCGACGTCGGCCTCCAGCTGGGTGACGAGCGCTGCGAGCTCGGCGGAGAGCGACACGACCGCCTCGGCGTCCGTCGCGCGCTCGGCGAGCGCCGCCTCCAGCTCCGGCTGCCGCGCCTCGGCGTCGGCGATGCGCGCCTCGACCGTCTCCAGCTCCCGCTTTTCCTTGTACGACAGCTTGGCCGCCCCGCCCGCCTGCGGTCCGCCCGCCGCCCCGCCCGTCCCGTTTTGCGCGGGCGGGGCGGGGGCCGACGCCGCGGGGGCGGGGCGGGACTTCGCCGCGCGCTCGGCCTCGGCCGCCTCGCGGGCCTGGATCTCCAGCCACGCGCTGTAGCCGCCGGGGATCTCGCGGACCGCCCCGCCCTCGCCGATGCGGAACAGGTGAGCGGCCGTCCGGTCGAGGAAGTAGCGGTCGTGCGAGACCGTGATGAGCGCGCCGGCGAACGTGTCGAGGTAGTCCTCGAGGGCCACGAGCGTCGGGATGTCGAGGTCGTTCGTGGGCTCGTCGAGCAGGAGCACGTTGGGCGCCCCCATGAGCACGCGGAGCAGGTAGAGCCGCCGCCGCTCGCCGCCGGAGAGGAGCCCGATGGGCGTCCGCTGCTGCTTCGGGGGGAACAGGAACCGCTCCAGCATCTGGCTCGCCGTGATCACGCTCCCGTCGGCCGTGACCACGTTCTCGGCCACGTCCTCGATGTAGTCGAGGATGCGCTGGTCGTCGTCGAGCGCGCGGCTTTCCTGGTCGTAGTAGCCGATCGAGACGGTCGGCCCGATCTCGACGGTCCCGGCGTCCGGCGCGAGGCGGCCGGCGATCATCTCCAGGAGCGTGGTCTTGCCCGAGCCGTTGGCCCCGATGATCCCGATCCGGTCGCCGCGGGGGACGAGGTAGGTGAAGTCGCGGATGAGCGTCCGCCCGTCGAACCCTTTCGTCACGCCGTGGAGCTCGACGACTTTTTTGCCCAGCCGCGTCGACGCCGAGGCGATCTCGATCTCGGCGTCGGGCGCGTCCGGCGCCGCGTCGAGGAGCGCGTGGGCGCGGTCGATGCGCGACTTCGACTTCGAGGTCCGCGCCTTGGCCCCGCGCCGCAGCCAGGCCAGCTCGCGCTTGGCGAGGTTGGCGCGCTTCGCTTCCTCGGCGGCCTCAACCACTTCTTGCGCCGCCTTCTGCTCCAGGTAGTCCGAGTAGCTTCCGACGTAGCGCGTGACCGCCCCGCCCCCGACTTCCAGCATCCGGTTCGTGACGCGGTCGAGGAAGTAGCGGTCGTGCGTGACGAGGAGGAGCGCGCCGGTCCACGCCGAGAGGAAGCCTTCGAGCCAGCCGACGGTCTCGGCGTCGAGGTGGTTGGTCGGCTCGTCCAGGATGAGGAGGTCGGGCCGCTCGACGAGCACGCGCGCGAGGGCCACGCGCTTGCGCTGGCCGCCGCTCAGCGTGCCCACGAGCGCGTCGGTGTCGGTGATGTCGAGGCGGTCGAGGACGGCCCGCGCCTGGGCCTCCAGGTCCCACCCGCCCACGGCGTCGAGGCGGGCGGCGAGGCGCGTCATCTCCGTCACGCGCTCGGCGTCGTCCGGGTGTTGTTCGAGGGCGTGGACGGCCGCCTCGTAGTCGCGCAACAGCTGCATCGACGGCCCCTCGCCGGCGAACACGGCGTCGAGCACGGTCTGGCCGTCGTCGAAGTCGGGCCGCTGCGGGAGGAACCCGACGCGCGCGCCGCTCGCCTGGAGCACGCGCCCGCCGTCGGGCCGTTCGACGCCGGCGGCCAGCCGCAGCAGCGTCGTCTTGCCCGACCCGTTGGCGCCGATCACGCCCACCTTCTCGTCGGCCTCGACGACGAACGAGACGTCGTCGAGGAGCGGCTTGGTGCCGTAGTCCTTGAGGACGCGGTCGAACGTGAGGAGGGCCATCGGGCGGGCGGCGGGGCGGCAACGGGCGGGGCGGCAAGATCGCTCGGCCGCCCCGCTCGGTCCTCCTCGCGGCCTCCACCCCGCCCACGACGCTGGCGCCCCGCGTGGTGCCGAGCGGGGGCGGGGTGGACTGGGCACCACCCCGCCCACATCCGTGAGGGCGGGGCGGGCATTCCCGCTATCCTCTGCCCCGGGCGGGGCGGTTCACCGGGATTTCGGCTGGGGGCGGGTTGGCGCGCTTGGGCCGGGTGCGTAGGTTTTGGGTCCGTCGCGAGGCGGCACGCCAACGTAGCTCAGGGGTAGAGCAGCTCACTCGTAATGAGCAGGTCGTCAGTTCAAATCTGACCGTTGGCTCCATGAAAACGCCCCGGACAGTCCGTTCGGGGCGTTTTGCCTCGTGCTTGTCGGCACAAGACTGCACTGCCCAACGCGAGTTTGTGGAACACGTGTAGAACGGCCTGCCGGCGTTCCACAGACCACCCGGTAGACAACTGAGGGTCTCCCGGTCTTCCAGAGAGGCCGTAGACTCGTTCGTCGTACGTTTCCAGGAAGTCGTAGGGGGTGATCGTCGGTTGGGGTGGCTGAACCCACGAGACTCGCTACGCTACCCTCGGGACTGGGGGCTCTACGCGCTGCGGCCGGCGGTCGCGGCCGGCGTCCTACGCGAGGCCAAGACGTCGTAGTGCCTCCCGCGCCCGTACGTGTGAAACTCATCGAGTCCGGCCCCTCGCAGCCGGTCTAAGACGGCCTCTGCATCGGTCCATCGCTCGTCTAGCTCGAAGAAGACGGCCATGAGCCGGTCGGCCTGAGCCGAGCCCGTTAGCTCGTGCAGGGCGACGGTCTCGTGGCCCTCCACGTCCACCTTCGCGAAGATGGGAAGGCCGGAGAAGAGAGAAGGGTCAAGGTCGTCCAGGCGAGTGAGCCGGACGGGCTCGGACCGTTCCCCGGACGCGTCCGCGAGGTGACCCCCAAGCGTCGCGACCCCACTGTGCGACGCGGACACGGTCATGGTGCCCGACCCGGTCCGGTCGGAGAGCGCGCACTGAACTGCCACCACTCGGTCTTCCAGGCGGTTGGCCGCGATGTTGGCGCACAGCGCCTGGTAGGTGGCTGCGACAGGCTCCAACGCGACCGCCCGGCGGCAATGTGGGTTGCGCGCGGCGAGGAGCGAGAACAAACCCTGGTTCGCCCCGACATCGAGAAAAACGAAGGGCCGGTCGATTGCCTCGATCAGGTCAGCGAGGTAGGGGCCGTAGGTCCCGTAGTAACAGTAGGCGAACGTCTTGTCGGACCACTCCGGCACCATCCGTACGCCGTAAGTGGTGCGGACCGGGCTGCGGTCACGCGCGCTCACGTTGTGGATCCGACGCATGACCCGGGCGCGGGCCACCCTGAGGTGGCGCAGCACCAAGAAGTCCAGGGCCATCCGCAACCGGGGGTGCTCCGGCCACCGCGGAGCCGGGTCAACATGCTCGGGCCTCTCAGGTGGGGTCTCAGTTGGCTCAGGCATCGGAGGTGGAAGCGGGGGGACCAGCAAAGCTACGCGCCGCCGACCGAGAGGAGCCTCCGTGGCCCCCAGCTCGTAGCCGACCAACAGCTCCGCCGGTCGTTGGATTCTTGGTCCGCCGAGTTCCTTCAGCGGCTCTCGGTGGACCGCCGGAGGTCTACTCAATCGGGCGGGGGCCATCCGGTCTGGCCGCTGGGGGTGTGGGTCCGACCGCGGGATTCGGGCTCGGGACGTCCAACCGCCCCGCTGTGGTGGAGAGGGCGCCTGGGCCTCGGGGGCGGGCGCCGCGGCTCAGGCCGAGAAACGCAACCGCGGCGACCACGAGCGGGGCGTAGAACAGGGTCAGCCGCCACGCCGCCGTCGCGAGCCCGAGCACCGAGATCGGTACGAACGGGCTGTAGAGAGCGGCAAAGACAGCCTCCGCGCCCCCGGCCGCACCCGGCGTGGGGACCGCGTTCATGGCCGTGAACGCGGTCCACTGGAGGAGCCACGAGAGAACAGGGTCGACCGGGACGCCGAGAAAGGCGAGCACGGCCGCCGCGACCGAGTATTTGGCCGTCCACTGAGCAGCCGCGAGGGCAACCCCGAGGGCGAGGCGCCCTTTCCCCCGACGGGCCACGAGACGGGCCACGAGTTGGGCGTCTACGAACGGCCGCCGGAGTCGGCCCCGCCACCGGGCAGCGAGGCGGCGCGGGGTGCGCCCGAGCGCCCCGCGCGCCGCGCCCCACGCGGCGAGCCCAAGGGCCACCAAGGCGGCGACGGCGACGGCGAGGAGCGGGGCGAGGCCCGCGCCCGCGCGGCTGAGCGTGTCCCGCAAGACGGGCACATCGGCCGCCGCCGTCACAACGACGGCGGCCGGGACGGCGACGGCCATGAACGCCGCGTTCTCGACGGTCTCGACGACGAGGAGCGACCCGACTCGGCCGGCCGGCACACCGTGCCGAGCCAGGAGCGCCCACTTCAGCGTCGCCCCGCCCGACCCGGTCGGCGTGACGGCGGACCCGAGGAGCCCCCCGAGAACGACCCGGAGCGCGGTCCGGAACCGGAGCGGGTAGCCAACGAACGAGGTCCAGAGCTGGAGCCGGAGCGCGTTGGCCGTCCACGGAACGACGGCGAGGGCACCCGCAAGCGCGAGCGGGGCGAGCGGGAGCCCGGCTACGGCGTCGAGCACCGCCCGTTCGGTCGTCAGCAGCGTGAGCGCGACGTTGCCAACCACGCCCAGCGGGACGAGGACGGCGGCGGCGCGGGCGATCGTCCCGAAACGGTCCGCGGGGGACGTGCCCCTCACCGGCTCGCCTGGGGCGCGTCGGCCGGCGCGCCCACCCGTCGGTCGGTCAGGACCCTGTCGTAGAGGGCCAGGAGCCGCTGGAACGTCTCGTCCCACGAGAAGCGAGCCGCGACGTAGGCCCGGGCGCGGCGGCGGATTCCGGATCCATCGGCGAGCACGGCCTCGACGCCCGCCGCGAGCGCGGCCGGGTCCCCGGCGGGGGAGAGGTGGCCCAGCCCCGGCGGGACGCGGTCGGGCATGGCCCCCGAGCGGACCCCGACGACGGGGAGCCCCGACGCTTGGGCCTCGACGACCGAGATCCCGAACGTCTCGTGCGGCATGGCCGAGACGTAGACGTCGGCCGAGGCGAGGATCCGGGCATAGCGGTCGCGGTCGGCGACAAATCCGAGCACATGGACGCGGGGATCCCGGGCGGTGGCGGCCTCGATCTCCGCCCGTTGCGGGCCGTCCCCGGCCAGGGCGAGGTGGGCACCGAGCGCAGGGGGGAGCTGGCGGAAGGCATCCAGCACCTCGAGCGGGCGTTTCTCGGCGTCGAGCCGGCCGGCGTAAACGAGGAGCGGGGAGCCGGCTCCGACACCGAGCGCGGCCCTCAACTGGGGGTCACGCCAGCGCGGGTGGAACCGCTCAAGGTCGACCCCGAGCGGGAGGAGCTCGCTGTCGACCCCGAGCTCCGCCAGCTTCTCCCGGGGCGTCGGCGAGAGCGTGTAGACGGCGTCGAACCGGGCGTAGAGTCTGGCCACGTAGCGGTACCCGAGCGCCGCCGCGTGCCGCCCCGCCCACTCTCCAAGGACACCGCCGACGAGCGGCTCGACGTAGGCCGAGGGGAAATCGGTCCGATAGCCCCCGACGACGGCGCAGGACGGGTCCACCTCGCGCTGATGGCGGAGGGCGGCCCACGGGAGGTTATACGCGCACAGGCACTCGACGGCGTCAGGGCGCTCGGCCCCTAGGAGCTCGCGGACACGGCCGTTGCGGAGGAGGAGCCGGTACGCCGACGATCCAGGTACCGGCGGCGACTGGACGAAATGGGTTACATGACGGCCCTCATGCTCGACGGCGTCCTCGGGTCCAGGCACGATGAGGACGTGGCCGACATCGGTGTTGGCGTCGAGCCACGCGCGCTTGGCGTGGACGTAGGTGCGGATGCCCCCGCCGGTGGCGGCGTACGACTGGGTGAGATCGCAGAGAGTAAGAGGGACTGCCACTACAGGGGTGCTGCTCGGGGAACTACGGTAGGGGCGGCTTCCAAGCTTACCCCGCCTCGGCGGCTGCTCTACACTCCTGTGATCGGGACGAGCCTGAATGAACGGTAGCTACACAGTCTAGACCACGCCAAACGATGAGATCTCGCAACAACATCCGCTGTCATACCCGACCTCTGCGTGGCGCCACCGCCTACGATTAGGAGAGAGCCTCCGCACCGGCCTGCGCGACGGCGTGGTCGTTGCCGACCGTGCTCCCGGAGACGCCGACGGCGCCGATGATCTGTCCGTCGCCGTCCTCCAGGGGGATTCCGCCGGGGAACGAGACGAGCCCACCGTTCGAGTGCTCGATCGAGTAGAGCGAGCCGCCGGGCTGCGACATCTCCCCCAGTTCACCCGTTGGCATGTCGAAATAGCGGGCGGTCTTAGCCTTGGTGATCGCGATGTCGACGGATCCGAGCCACGCGCCATCCATGCGGCGGAAGGCAAGTAGGTTAGCCCCGGCGTCGACGACCGCGATGTTCTGCTTGATGCCCATAGCCTCGGCCTTCTCCTGGGCCGCGTCGAGAACGGCCGTGGCCTGGGCGGTGGTGACGGTAGTCATGGGAGTGGGGGGCACGTCAGAGGGCACAGCGGTTAGGAACGGCGACAGCATACGGCACCGCCCCGCCCAGAGCACGCGCGCCGGCCGCTCCGTGTCGGCCTACACCATACCATTAGCGCCAGACGAGGAGACCCCGGCAGACAGACCTTCCGGATCGTCACAACCCTTCCGTCTGCCGCCGAGGCCCGCCATGAAGATCCGTTCTATCCCCGCTCCTGACAAGGCCCGCCCCGTCCTCCTGCTCGCCGCCGACGTCTCCCGCGACACGCTCCACCTCTTCAGCCGGTTCGAGTCCGGGCACCACGAGGTCGTCGCCGAGGACGTCATTCCCAACCGGACCGAAGCCGTCGAGCGAGCGCTCGCCGAGGCGGCCACGCTCGCGGCCGAGCACGGGCTCCGCGGCGTCCGCGTGCTCTGCGAGGCCTCGGGCGGCTACGAGCGGGCGCTCCTCGCCGTCGCCCGCCGCGCCGGGCACCAGACGGCGCTGATCAGCGCCGAGCAGGTCGGCCAGCTCACGAAGGCCGAGTCGCTCGACACGGGCAAGACCGACCGGAAGGACGCCCGCGTCATCCACCTCGCCGCCGCGATGGGCCGGACGCAGCGCCACCGCGACCTGCCCGAGCCCTACGTCGTGCTCCGCCACCTGACCGCGTTCCACGACGACGAGGTCCGGGTCACGTCGGCCATCCGCACGCGGCTGCAGGCGACGCTGCGCGACCTCTTCCCGGACTACGACCGCTCGGCTCAGTTCACGTTCTCGAAGACCGGCCGGGCGCTCCTCCACGGGCGGCTCCTGTGCCCGCACCGGCTGGCCCAGCTCGGCCGGACGCGGCTCTTGGCCACGCTCCGGCGCCGGGTGCCTGGGGTCAAGACCGCGACCGGCGAGCGGCTCGTGACCGCCGCCGAGGCCTCGGTCCGGTCCGCCCCGCCCCCGGCCGTGGCCGCTGTGCTCTCGGGCCGGCTGGCCGCGCTCGTGGCCGAGCTCGAGGTCCACGAGGGTCAAGCGGAGGCGCTGAAGGAGCGCATCGAGGCGCTGGGGGCCGAGCTCAAAGCGCGCGACCAGTTGCCGCCCATCGACGAGGCCGTCTCCGGGATCACGCTGTTCAACCTGGCCCGGATCGTCGGGCAGACCGGGCCGCTCTCGGACTTCGCGACCAAGCGCCAGCTCCTCCGGTACGCCGGGATGAACCTCCGGGAACGCGAGAGCGGCCAGTACAAAGGCCAGACGCGGCTGTCGAAGAAGGGGCGGCCGATGCTCCGCAAGGTGCTGGGGCAGGCGGTCTTCCCCGTCCTCCGTGGCGACCGGCTCCTCGGCGCCCGCTACGCCGAGCGCCGGGAGCGGATGGTGGAGCAGAAGGCGCGCGTGGCCGCGATGCGGAAGCTGCTCACCGTCGTGTGGGGCGCCCACCGGAGCCGTGAGCCGTTCGACCCGGCCCGGGTCCACGTCTGCCAGAGCGAGTACGCCCTCGCCGCCTAGCCACCCCGCCCTCCGCTTCTACCGACCGCTGGGGCGCCCCCCCGCCCCGCACCCCCTGCCGCCGAGAGGACCGACAACCGCCCGTCAAGCCTCGTGGACCCCGTCCTCAGAGAGCTTCGCCGTGCACCATCGGGCGCCCCCGCACCTGCGGGGCCAGCTCGTCCCTCGGCGGCACCCCCCGCTTCGCAGAGCCAATAGGGGATGTTCCTCGTCGCTCCGTGCTTCGGCACCGGAGACGACCGATCCCAGCCAGCATAGCTCGCGACCGACCGGGGTGACGCGCTCAGACGTTCGTCCGCCGCACCTCCGCGGCGGGCTAAGGACGTCGTGTCTCGTCCGCCGCCCCGCCCCTCCTCGCAAGCCCATTCCGCCCAAATCGACCGGAATCGCCGTCGACCCCTTGACTTCCAGCTAATACCAGCGGCGGGTTATATGCCGTTTTACTTTTGAAATGTCACGCGCAAGCTAGGATAGAAGGTCGCGATGGGATTGTCGGTGGACTCTTCGTCTTCCATTGAGCGCCAGACTTGATTTGATATTTCAGATCGGTAGACGTCTAGCTGGGGGACGAGCGTGAAAATATTCGTCGTGTCGATCTTGATCGTTCTATACTGATCGATGTCGAATGGTATGCGGTCCGCGCTTCTTACAGCGTAGCTCAGTCGGGTAGGAAGGCGTAGCCGCAGTGCGCGATCCACCCGGAGGCGTCCGATGGTGTGACCGCGGAAACGGCTTCGTCGAGCGCGTCGAGCAGCGCGTCCCGGGCGTCGGCCAGCTTCTGCTTGACGATCGCCTTCACCTTCGACCACATCGGCTCGATCGCGTTGAGATCCGGGCTGTACGGCGGCTGCGGGAGCACGCGGGCACCGACGGCCTCAACGAGTGCGATTGCAGCCGGGCTGTGGATCCGGGCGTTGTCCCAGATCACTACGTCGCCCTCCTCCAAGCACGGCACCAGGCTCTCGGCCACGAACGCCTCGAAGTGGGGGGCCTTGACGGACCCCTCGTGTGCCCGCACCGACCCGCACGTCGCGGCCATCCACCCGATGAGGTTGACCCGCTTGCCGACCCGGAAAGGGGCGACCTCGACGCACCGCGTGCCGATGGGCGCGAACCCGTACGCCGACCGCGCGCCGATCTGAATCCCCGACTCGTCGACGAAAACCAACCGCTCGGCTGGGATCGCCGCGACCTCCGCCAAGAACGCCTCGCGCTTGGCGACCACATCCGGGCGGAAGCGCTGGGAGGCGATCATGGACTTTTTTTTCGGGTGACCCGCCACAGACCCAGCATCCGCTGGACGGTCTGGCGGCTGATGGCGCGTCCGGTGTCGGCCTCGAACCGGCGGGCGATGGTCGCGTGCGGCATCGAAGGGTTCTCGGCGAGGTACCCGTCGAAGAGCGGGCGGTCGTCGTCGGTCACGAGCGGGGTATGGCCACCGCCGTGGGGCCGAGGCTCGACGGACCCCTGAATGCGGTCGAGGTGGCGGAGCCGGTGGACGGTCGAGACGGAGACGCCGAAGCGGGCGGCGACGACGGGGGCAGTGGCCGAGCGGGCGGCGTCGAGGACGCGGCGACGGAGGTCGACGGAGAGCGGGGCGGGCATGGCCGAAGCTACCCTGTCAACCCGGGATGGCTTCGCTGTATGATCTGAACCGTAGGTCTACGTGTCGCGTGACGCAGGGCTAACTCGTAGAACACGTTTGGGTTGTGATATGACAGGTCGGCTACGACAAGCCTCGACTTCACGATGTGCTCGATGACTTGCCCTGTAATCATACCTGGCTTTCCAATATGATCCGCACGAACTACCCTTAGGCCAAACTCCTCAAGAGCAGGCTCGACGATATGACGCAGGAATAGGTCCGAGTGCTGACGGTGCTCAGACCCGTCCTCGCCTATGGGTGTGATGTAGAAACAGGTTGTGTCCCACGACTCTGAACTGTCTCCCGAGCGTGGTGGACTGAGTAGAGAAGGCCCTGAGAGTGGAGGCGGGGAATCCTTGGCGTCGCTGAACCCGTCGCCGGAAATCTGGTCCTTCGGCGCTGCTGGCGTTTCTTCCAGCGCGTGCTCGATTGGGACAACGGTCTCGGCCCCGGAAAGAGTTTTGAGAACCCCGACCTGCTTCGCGTTGACGATGAAGGTGTCCACGCACTCTGAGACCTCCGTCTCTGAGTATCCGTTGTCCAACAAGTAATCCGTGAGAACCTTCTTGGACGGCAAACGGTTATTTTGAAGCTTCTCGTACAATTCCCGGAACGGTTTGATCTCCGAGATCGCGAGCTTGAATTCAAGTCGTCGTTTCTCGCGCGGAGGCGTTCCTGGGCCAGTAACCTTTGCTCCGTCTGGGGTCAGCTTTAGGTGCTCCGAGTTATAGTTGCCTTCGATTAGCCCGTACCGACTCGCATTTGTCACGAGTTGACGGCTATGGCCGCTGGACGGCGCTTTGCCTAGATGATCGAAGAGGGTAAGCCGCCTGACCTGTTGGCCCGCAGCGTACTTCTGGATGGCCCTGGGTACAAGTAGGGCGTCCTCGAAAGTCGCCGCTGGGAACGATCTGGAAACAGACCGGCGCTTCTTTGTCTTCTCCTGCCCGTTCGCGGCAGCGTCTTCGTCTTTGGTAGCCATTATCGAGAAGGTTTATTTGAGCAGGGCCGGAGGCATATAACCAGAACTTCAGTGGAGCCCCGCCGCCTGAAGCCCCGCGGGACGCCCGGATTGCGGAACGGACGCCGCAGTATAGGCCGCCCCGCCCCGCCCGCGCGAATGCGTTCCGTCTAACGGGAAGGTTACGGGGCTTCACGCCGCGAGTCTACCGGGAGAGCCACCCGCCCCGCCCGCGCGCCCCGCTATGTCCGAGCTCCTCGACGCCACCCGCGCCGCTCTCCGGTCGCGGCAGATGAGCCTCCGCACGGAGCAGACCTACGTCTACTGGATCAAGCGCTACGCCCGGTTCCACGACCTCCGCCACCCCGCCCAGATGGCCGAGCCCGAGGTGCAGGCGTTCCTCAACCATCTCGCCGTCGAGCGGGACGTCGCCGCCAGCACCCAGACGCTCGCGCTCTCCGCGCTCCTCTTCCTCTACGACGCCGTCCTCGGCCGACCTCTGGGCACGATGGGCGGGCTGGTCCGCGTGCGGAAGCCCCCGAAGCTCCCCGTCGTGCTCACGAGGCAGGAGGTCCTCGACGTCCTCGGCCGGATGAGCGGGGTGGACCGCACGGTCGCCTCGCTCCTCTACGGCTCCGGCCTCCGCCTCTCCGGCGCCCTCCGGCTTCGCCTCCAGGACCTCGACCTCGACCGTCACCAGATCACCGTGCGGGAGGGGAAGGGGGCGAAGGACCGGGTCGCGATCCTCCCGCGGTCGCTCGTGGCCCCGCTCGCGGCCCAGGCCGACCGCGCGCGCCGGCTCCACCAGGCCGACCTCGCCGACGGGGGCGGGGAGGCCGTCCTGCCCCACGCCCTGGAGCGGAAGTACCGGGGCGCCGGCCGCCGGCCCGAGTGGCAGTTCCTGTTTCCCGCCGCCCGGCTCTCCGCCGACCCGCGGACTGGGCGGATCCACCGCCACCACCGGGCGCCGTCGTCGGTCCAGAAGGCGGTTCGCACGGCGGTCCGGGCCGCGGGCATCCCGAAGCGGGCCTCCTGCCACACCCTCCGGCACTCGTTCGCGACCCACCTCCTCGAGGACGGCGTCGACGTCCGCACCGTGCAGCACCTCCTCGGGCACGCCAAGCTGGCCACGACCCAGGTCTACCTCCACGTCGTCGGCCACACGGGGCTGCGCGTGCAGAGCCCGCTCGACCGGCTCGACGACCCGCCGCCCCGCCCCGCGTGAGGGCCGGGCGGGGTGGGGGAGAGGGCTCCCCGCCCCGCCCGCCGAGGCCGTTTTCCCTTCGCCACCCCGCCCACGCGCGGGGGCGGGGCGGCCATCTTCCCGCTTCCCGCTTCCCGCTTCCCGCTTCCCGCTTCCCGCTTCCCGCTTCCCGCTTCCCGCTTCCCGCTTCCCGCTCTACGACCGCTTGAGCGCGAAGGCGGCCGCGAGCGCGAACAGCGGTCCCCACAGGAACCACGGGCCGCCCGCCGTCACGGCGATGACGCCCGAGACCAGGCTGGCGCCCGACAGGAGCGCTGTTCGCAGGCCGGCCAAGGGCGACGTGGCCGGCGCCCGCATCCGGGTCTCGACAAAGCGGATGCCCTCGGACATCAGCGTCGGGCTCTTCACGATGAGGTCGACGAGCTCGGGCGCGCCGCGGAAGCTCTCCTTGAGGAGCGCGACCGGGTTGAACTGGCTGCGGAACAGGCTGTTGACGTGCTTCCGGCTCACCTCGGCCACGTCGAACCCGGGCAGGAGCGTCTGGCCCACGCCCTCGAACGTGACCAGCGCCTTCGTCATCAGCACCATCTCGACCGGGAAGTACATCCGGTACTGGCCCGCCAGCCCGACCGACTCCAGGATGAGCTGGCCCACGTTGACCTCGCCGTACCGCTGCGCCCGGTAGAACCGCCGGCACAGCTCGGCGACCGCCCGCTGGAACCCGCGAGGGTCCGCCTTTTTGCCCGCCTCGGACACGGCGGCGAGGTAGCGCGCCGCGTTCTCGGCGTCGCCGGTCACGAGCGAGAAGTAGTAGTACAAAAGCGTCCGCCGGAGGTCGCCGTCGAAGTAGCCGACCATGCCGAGGTCGATAAAGCCGATCTCGGGGTGGACCTCGCCGGTCTCGGGGTCGGGCTCGGTGTCGAGCAAGAACATGTTGCCCGGGTGGAGGTCGGCGTGGAAGAAGCCGTCCTGGTAGAGCATGCGGATGATGCTCAGCGCGCCCAGGTCCACGAGCTCCTCGCGGGCCGCGAGCGGGAGCGCGTGGGCGGCGGGCGAGTCCGGGCGGAGCCCGCGGAACCGCTCCATCGTGAGCACGAGCCGCGACGAGTACTCGCGGTAGATCGTCGGGAAGCGGACGCCCGGGACGTCGGCGAAGTTGATCGCGAACTGCTCGGCGTTGTCGGCCTCGCGCCGCAGGTCGACCTCGCGGAGCGTGTACTCGGCGAACTCGTCGAGCACCTTCTTGGGCTGGTAGCGCGCAAAGAACACCTGGAGGAACGAGCCGAAAAAGCCCAGCAGCCGCGCGTCCCGCTTGAGGATCACGTAGATGTGCGGCTTGACCACCTTCAGAATCACGTCGTCGCCGCCGACCGTCCGGGCGGGGTGGATCTGGCCGATCGACGCGCTCCCCAAGGGCTTCGGGTCGATGTGCGCGAACATTTCGTCGACCGGCCGCCCGAGCCCCTTCGCCACGCGGTCGAGGTACTCGGGGAACGGCATGACCGGGAGCCGGTCGAGCAGGTTGTTCAGCTCCTCGGTCACGAACCGCGGCAGGAGGTCCTCGCGGAGCGCAAGCACCTGGCCCAGCTTGATGTACGTCGGCCCGAGCAGCTCGAGCCGCCGCCGGAGCTGGACCTCGAGCGGGAGCCCGCGGAGGTCGCGCCGGACGAGCGGGCGGACGAAGAACGCCGCGATCTTGATGAGGAACAGCGGCAGCCCGCGCACCCACGAGAACTGCTCGCGGTCGCGGGCCACGGCCACGGCGCTCCCGTAGACGAGCCCGAGCGCGTGGCGGAGCGTCGTGAAGTAGCGGCGGACGAGCGACGGCGGCTCGCCGCTCACGTCCATGACCTCGAACCCGGCCTCGCGGGCCACGGCCGTGTCGGGGTCGAGCGCCTCGCGCCGTGCCCGGGCGCGGCGCGTGAGGTCGGCGGCGACCGCCCGCTCGCTTTCCGCCCCGCCCGCCCGCCCGGGCGGGGCGGTGGGCGCGGCGCGGACGGGGCCGGGCGCGGCCTGGGCGTGGCGCGTGGCGGCGGGCGTGTCGCCACCCGGTCCGGCCGGGCGGGCGTCGCCCTCGGCGGCGCGGTCGCGTTCGGCCTCGGTCAGCGACGGCGCGTCGGCGCGGTCGTTCGTGCCGACGCCGTCATAGGCTTCGGCCGGCTCGGGACCGTCGGCGGCCGCGTCGGGCGAGTGCGTGCCGGGGCCGATGTCGGAGACGGGCACGAGGTCGCGTCCTTCCGCCCCGCCCGCCCCGTCGCCGGCGCCCGGGCGGCGCGGCGCGGCGCCCTCGCCCACCGGGGCGGGGTCGTCGGGGAGCGGGGTGGGGCGGTCGGGCGGGTCCGGCATGGCGGACAGTGTACCGCCGCCCCGCCCGGGGGCTCCGCGCGCCACGTGCGGGCGGGGCGGGACCGCGGGGGCGGGGCGGGACCGCACGCCGCGGCCCGACGGCGTTGCACGCCGCTACGATTGCCGCCCCGCCCTGCCCGGCCACGACCGCTTGGGCGGGGCGGTGTGTCGTGCTCCGTGCGAACACCACGCGTGGTGTCCCTACGGATCCGCCCCGCCCTCGCGCGTCGTGCCCGCCCACGGGCGACCGCCGGTCGCCCCTACGGCATCGCCCCGCCCATGGCGCGGGCGGGGTGGCGGATCTTCTGCCCGCTGCCCTACCGATTCCGCCCGTACTGCTCGTGGCTGGAGACCCAGTCGTTCGACGAGATCGCGCTCGCCAGGCTGATCTCGCCGGCCAGCACCACGCCGGCCACGATCTCGGCCAGCTTGCGCACCTTGCCCTCGCCGTAGCACCCGAGCATGTCGAGGCACTCGCGCTGCGTCGCCAGGCCGGTGCCGCCGCCGTAGGTGGCTACGATGAGCGACGGGATCGTAATCGACATGTAGAGGTCGTCGTCGTCCGTGTGCTCGGCGTAGAGGATGGCGGCCGACGACTCAGACACGTTGGCGACGTCCTGGCCGGTCGCGATGAAGAGCGCCGTGATCCCGTTCGGACTGTGGAGCCCGTTGTTGTTGGCGCCCGAGAGCACGGAGCCGATCCCGGCGGCCACGCCCCAGTGGTAGGCCAGCCCCTTGGGCTCGACGCGCATGACCTCGCGGAGCACCTCGCCCGAGATCTTGCACTCGGCCGTGACCCGCTTGCCGCGCGTCTTCATGATGTTGACCATCGACGCCTTTTTGTCGGTCGCGAAGTTGGACTCCAGGTAGAAGCGCCGGATCGTGTCGTTGTGCTCCAGGATCCACGAGCACGCGGCGAAGGTGGCCCGGCCGACCATGTTCTGCCCGGCCGCGTCGCCCGTCGAGAAGTTGAAGCGGCAGAACGCGAAGTGGTTCGAGAGGTAGGTGTCGATGTACTGGAGCTTCCCGCGCGAGGTCGTCGACTCGGCCTGGGCCGCGATCTCGTCGACGTGCTCGTCCAGCCACGCCTTGAAGTCGCGGGCGCCGCGGGCGTCCTCGAAGATGAAGACGGGCGCCCGCTGCATGGCGTCGTCGGAGACCGTGCACTTGACGCCGCCCGAGAGGTTCAGCACCTTCATGCCGCGGTTGTAGCTGGCCACGAGCGTGCCCTCGGCCGTGGCGAGCGGGACCAGGAACTCGCCCTCGGCGTGCTCGCCGTTCACGCGGAGCGGGCCGGCCACGCCGATCGGGACCTGGGCCACGCCCACGAACGACTCGACGTTGCCGGCCACCGAGCGCGCGTCGAACGAGTAGCTCGATACGTGGTCGAGCGCGCACGCCGTGTAGCCCTCGACGAACCGCCGCCGCGCCCCGATCGCCTCGTCCGAGTAGTCGTCGGCGTCATCGCGGGGGACCGTCACGCGGCCGGGCCGCTCGGGCTGGACCGAGTCCTTGACCTTGAACTTCAGGTCGCCCATGCCGTCGATCGCGAACCGCAGCCGGATCTCGTGGACGCCCTCGCCGGCCTCGATCCCAGGCACGCCGACCGTGACCACGCGCCGGAGCGGGAAGTCGACGGGGCTCGTCGACGAGACCTCGGACGCCCGGAGCGTCTCGCCGCCGTCGAGCGACAGCGTGAGGTCGTCCGCCCCGACCTCGCGGCCGTCGACCGTCACGCTCTGGAGCGCGGTGAGCTTGGCGTCGGTCAGCCGGTTCTTGAGGCGGAACGCGACGCCGTCGGCCGTCGGCGTCAGGCTCCCGTTCGTGTACAGCTGGCGGAGGACGAGCGACGGGATCTTCATGGCGGCGGGGGAGAGCCCTCGGGGCGGCCAAGCTAGTCGAAAGCGGTTCCGGCGCACGTCGGGGTGCGGCAGGGCGGGGCGGGTGGGTTCGAGGTTGTCTGGTTCGGGCGGGGCGGTGGACAACGCGGGGACAACCACCCCGCCCCGCCCTTGGCATCGCGGGCGGGGCGGCCATCATCTTTGCTGAACCCTGAACCCTACCCGCTCACCCCGCCCCACATCACGTAGTGCGGGCCGATGCCCGGGATGTCGAACTCCGGCCCGACGGCGCGCATCCCCAGCCGCTCATAGAACGGGACGGCGCCGAGGCGCGCGTTGCACCACAGGAACCGGCCGTCCCCGTTGCGGACGGCGGCGAAGCACTCTTGGAGAACGGCGCGGCCGAGGCCGGATCCGCGCGCGGCGTCGGAGGTCGCCATGCCGCGGAGGCGCCATGCCGCACCGGGCGCGTAGGCGGCCGGTGGAATCTCGCCGCGGTGCGCGTCCGGCGGAGCCTCGGCGTAGATCGTCCCCACCCCGCCCACAGCCTCGCCGTCGTACGCGGCCACGTGGACCGTGCCCGGGTCGTCGTCCTCGGGGTAGGTGGCGAGGCGGTCGGTCCACGTCGGGCGGAGGATTGCCGTGCGCAGCGGGCGGACGACGGCGGCCGGCACGCGGCGGACGGTCGGGGAGGACTCCGAGGGGGCGGGGCGGTCGGGCATGGCGCGGAGAGTGGATCTAGCAGGGCCGGCCTCGCGGGGCGGGGCGGAGTCGGGGGCTTCCCCAAAAGCTACCCGCCCCGCCCGCCGCGCGAACCTCGGCGGCCGGGCGGGGTGGCACGGCATGGACCTGTTCTCCGACGACGCGCCCGCCCCGCCCGATCCGGCGGCGGCCGCCCCGCCCGACCCGGCGGCGGTCGCCCTGCACGAGAAGGCGCTCGTCGTGCACGACCGGCTGTGTGAGGCGTACGGGTGCCCCATCGACTTTTTCTCGACCAAGGACCCGCTCTCCGAGCTCGTGTCCGCGCTCCTCTCGCACCGGACGAAGAACGCCGACAGCGGGCGGGCCTACACGCAGCTCCGCGAGCGCTTCCCGACGTGGGAGGCCGTCCGCGACGCGCCGACGGACGAGGTCAAGGAGGCGCTCGCGCCGTGCACGTGGCCCGAGCAGAAGGCGCCCCGCGTGCAGGCCGTGCTCCGCGCCATCACCGACGCCCCTGAGACCGACGGCCTCTCGCTCGACGTGCTCGCCGACTGGCCGGTCGACCGGGCGCGGCGGTGGCTCCAGGCGTTTAAGGGCGTCGGCCCCAAGACGAGCGCGGCCGTCCTCCTGTTCAGCACGCTCCGCCGCCCCGCCCTGCCGGTCGACAGCCACCACCACCGGGTTGCCCAGCGGCTCGGGCTCATCCCGCCGACGATGGCCGTCGGCCCGTCGCACGACGCGCTCGCCGCGCTGCTCCCGCTCGACTGGGACGCGCAGACGGTCTACGACGACCACGAGGCGCTCATGCTCCACGGCCAGAAGTGCTGCTTCTGGCGGAACCCGGCCTGCGGGCGGTGCCCGGTCTACGACCTGTGCGTGTGGCCGGAGAAGAAGGGGCGGGGCGGGGCGGCGTAGGGGCCGGCGGCCTCCGCTCTTGTCCGTCTTGCGCCCACGAGCGACGTCCTACGGCGCCAGCGTGCGCGCGAGCTGGAGTGCGCCCTCGGCGGGCGCCACGTCGGCGTGCGAGACGGTCCACCCGGGGAGGTGCCGTCCGAGGGCGCTTTCGAGCGAGGCGCGGTAGACGGCCTCGCGCGCCAGCCCGCCCGACATCGCCACGCGCTGCGCGACCGAGTCGCCGGCGCGCGTGGCGAGCCACCCCGCCTGCTGCGCGAGCGCGTTCGTCTCGCGCGCGAGGAGCGCCTCGGCCGTCCAGTCGCCGCCCTCGGCGGCGGCCAGCAGGAGGCCGGCGAACGAGGCCAGCGGCCGCTTGTCGACGTAGATCGCCCCGACCACGTCGTCGAGCGTGCCCAGTCCGTCGGCCGCCGCGCGGTCGACGAGCGCCGTCGGCGGTCCGCCGTCGAGGGCCGCCAGGACGGCCCGGAGCGCGGCCCGGCCGAGCGCCGCCCCGCCCCCGTCGTCGCCCAGCAGGGCGCCCCAGCCCCCGGCGCGGAGGGTCTCGCCGGCCTCGGTCCGCGCGGCCAGAAACGAGCCCGTGCCCACGAGCGCGAGCAGGCCGCTCTCGTCGCCCCAGGCAGCCCGGTAGGCCACGTCGCCGTCGTGCGTCACCGCGACGGCGGCGCCGTCGAGTCGGGGGCGGAGCGCGGCCGCGACCGCCTCCTGCGCCCCGATCCGCCCCGCCCCGGCCAGCCCGACGGCGACGCCTCCGAGCGGCGCTCCGCGGAAGGCCCGCCGCGCCTCCTCGACGAGCGCCACGAGCGTCGACGCCGTCGCCTCGACGCCGTCGCGGAGGAGCTGCGCGCCGGGGCCGTCGAACCGCTGGGGCTCGCCGCCCGCGGCGGCGAGCGCAGCCGTTTTCGTGCCGCCGGCGTCGAGGCCGATGTAGAGCGGGGCGGGGGGCATGGGCGGGGCGGGGCTAGCGGGGCGGCGAGAGCACGAGGCGCCGCGCGGGCATCG
The DNA here is from genome assembly GCF_032248475.1 of Rubrivirga sp. S365. Classification (NCBI taxonomy): domain Bacteria; kingdom Pseudomonadati; phylum Rhodothermota; class Rhodothermia; order Rhodothermales; family Rubricoccaceae; genus Rubrivirga; species Rubrivirga sp. S365. The sequence continues at coordinate 3,251,790 of NZ_JAVTTN010000001.1, read as the reverse complement.
CAGCTCGGGGGTCGAGGGCGACGACGAACCCGCCCGCGTCGGCTCCCACGTCGAGGACGCCGGAGGCCGCCGGCCGCCCCGCCGGCGTGCGGACGAACGTCCGGCCGTCGTCCAGCCGCGACCACACGGTCCACACGGCCAGCGGCGGGTGGGCGCGCTCGAACACCAGGCTCGGGCCGGGGACGAGCGCCGTCGGGTGGCCGCCGGGGAACGGCAGCGGCTCGGCGTAGGACCGCGCCGCGACGCCGCCCCGCCCGCCGAGGACCGGGAACCGGGGGCCGTCGCCCAGGAGGTGCCCCCAGCGCCACTCGGTCGGGAGCGTCCCGTAGCGGTCGCGGAGCTCGGCGCGGGCGATCCGCAGCGTGTAGGGGAGGAGCGCGGCGTCGAGCGAGTCGGCCGGGTCGGGAAGGTGCCCCGTGTAGTCGCGGTGGGCCACGAGCCACCACTCGAAGACCGACGGGCCGATGGCGTCGGCGCGGTACCCGCCGTCCCAGCTCCGCAGGTACGAGTAGGGGACCTGGAGGGCGAGCCCCAGCGAGTCGCGGTCGCCCAGCGCGGCGAGGAGGCGGGCGTTGAGGCGGGCGGCCCACGGGCTCACGGCGTCCTCGGCGAGGTCTTCGGGCGTGAGCCGCTGCGCCGCGGGCGCTCCGCCCGGTGGCGCCTCCGCGTCGGGGCGGGGGGGGGCGGGGCGGCCGACCAGGCGGGCGAGGCGGTCGGCCGCGTAGCGTGCGAGCGAATCGCGGGCGACGAGCGCGTAGCCCAACCCGGACGCGGCGACCACCGGCCGCCCGAGCACGCGCGTCTCGGCCCGCGTCGCCACGAGCCCCTCGCGCGCGAACAGCGCGAACGCGTCCGGCACGCGCCCCGCCCGGAGCGCCGCGAACGCGCCCAGGTCCGTGCCCGGCCGGAACCCCCGCCACCGGACGCGCCAGCCGCTCGGGGCCGTCGAGTCCGCCGCCGCCGAGTCGGCCGCCGCCCCGTCCGGGGACGCCAGCGGACTCGCCGTGGGCGGGGTGGTCAGGCCGGGCGTCTCTCCGCCCCGCCCGGCGGCGCCGGATGCCGCCGTGTCCTGCGTTGCCGGCCGCCGCGGGGCCGCGCTCCGCCCCGCCCGGAGCACGAGCCCGCTCGTGTCGCGGGCCACCTCCAGGAGCGTCTCGTTCCCAGCGCGGTCGACGACCCGGCTAAAGACGGGGGCGGGGGCGGGGCCGCCGTACGGTTCGAGGCGGAGGTCGCTCCCCAGGAGGAGCCCCCAGCCGAGCCCGCCGGACCACCCCGCCGGCGAGACGAGCGTGCCCGGGATCGTGGCCGCGACCGCCACGCGCGACCCGACGCGGAGCACGGCCGGCGCGAGAAGCGGGAGCGCCGAGGAGCCCGCCGAAACCTGGCTCGCCAGCGTCGCCGCCCCGCCCGACGTCGCGGCGTAGACGCGGCCGCCGGCCTGGGACGGGGCGCCGAGGAAGGTCCGGAACGCCGAGTCGGCGGCGGCAAAGCGGACGACGGCGGAGTCGGACGCGGCGGCCGCCCAGCGCGCGGCGTCGGCCGAGTCGGCGCGGGCGGAGTCGAGCCGGAGCGGGGAGGAGGCGAGGTAGGCATGGAGGCGCTCGACGGCCAGGGCGTCCCACGGGCGCCACGGCTCGGGCACGACGCCGCCCGCGAGGAACGCGTCGGACTGGGCCACGCCGGGGTCGGCCAGCCCCCGCGAGGCGCCCCGCGCGTAGGCGTCGAGGACCGCCTGCTGCTCGGGCGGCAGGGCCGCGTAGGTCTGCTGCGCGAGGTCGGCAAAGCCCAGCGCGCGGGCGTGGAGGTCGAGCGCACGGTTGGAGCCGCCGAACCACTCGGCCAGTCCGCCCCGCGCCGCCTGCCGCCACAGGGTCATCGCCCACGCGTGGTCGACGGCGTGGGCGTAACCCAGGCCCGCCGCGAGGTCGGCCTCGGTCTGGGCCTCGACGAACACGCCCCCGCTGTCGCTCCAGGCGACCGTCACCGGCCCGCTCAGGCCGTCGAGGCGGAGCGTCCCCTCGCGCGCGGGCTCGGTCCCGTAGGCGAGCGCGACCGTCGCCGCGACGAGTCCTGCGAGGAGCGCGAGCGCGAGGCCCAGAAAAACGAAGACGCGGGTCACGAGGGGGTGGTGGGGAGCAGGAAGCTACGCGGGCGGGGTGGGGGAGCGGCGGGTCAGCAGGGCGGGGCGGTCGAGGATGTCGCCAAGGACCGCGGGAGGCGGCGGCAGTCCCCCTCCTAGCCACCGCGCAGCGTCGGCGTAGCCAAGAGGGGCCAGGGGTGGTTGTCGGGAGGGCGGGGCGGTCTGAACAGGCACCGCCCCGCCCGCTGCCGCCCCGCCCACGGGCGACCGCCGGTCGCCCCTACGGCCCACCCCGCCCGCGGTGAGAGCGGGGCGGCCGCATCTTCTGCACGCTGCACGCTGCACTACCGCCCCGCCCCGCCCAGCCACGCCGCCAACTCGCTAGAGGTCTTCGACGTCAGCGAGCCCTCGGCCGTCAGGCCGCCCTTCTGGGCCGACGCGACGCCCCAGCGCGTGTCGTCGAGCCCGTCCGTCGAGTGGGCGTCGGGGTTGACCGAGACGAGCACGCCGCGCTCGCGGGCCGCCCGCACCCACGTCCAGTCGACGTCGAGGCGCCACGGGTTCGCGTTCAGCTCGACGGCCACGCCGTGCTCGGCGCACGCGTCGAGGACCGCCTCGTGGTCGAGCGGGTACCCCTCGCGGCGGAGCAGGAGCCGCCCCGTCGGGTGCCCCAGCACGTCGACGTGCGGGTTCGACACGGCCCGGACCACGCGCGCGGTCGCCTCGGCCTCGGTCATGTTGAACCCCTGGTGCACGCTCGCGACGACGACGTCGAGTTGGGCGAGCACGCTGTCGGGAAAGTCCATCGAGCCGTCGGCCAGGATGTCCACCTCGGACCCCGAGAACACGCGGAAGCCGACGCCCTCGGCCGCGTAGTCGTCGTTGAGACGGGCGACCTCCTCGACCTGCCCGAGCACGGCGTCGACGCTCAGCCCGTGGGCGATCTGGAGGCTCCGGCTGTGGTCGCACACGCCGAAGTAGCCCAGCCCGCGCTCGCGCGCCGCGTCGCACATCTCGCGGAGCGTGGCGCTCCCGTCCGACGCCGTCGTGTGGTTGTGGACCGTCCCCCTCAAGTCGGCCGACGTCAGGAGGGCGGGGCGGTCGCCGCTGTCGAGCCAGTGCGGGTCGTCGCGGAGCGGGGCGGGAATGGGCTCGACGCCGGCCGCGCGGTACACGTCGTCCTCGTCGGCGTGGTCGCCCGCCCCGCCCCGCTCGCGGACGGCGGCGACGTGGGCGTCGGGGCCGGTGTGCTCGAAGAGCGCGCTCCCGTACGCCGCGGGCGGGGCGGACCAGACGGCGAGCGGCAGCCCGAGCGGGAGCCGGCCCTCGACCCGGCCGTCCTCCGCCCCGCCCGGGCGCGCCGCGCCCCAGTCGGCGAGCGCCGCGGCGGCGGCCTCGGGCGGGGCGGTCGTGACGAGGGCGGCGCCCTCGACCACGTTGCACTGGCGGCGGACGGCGCCGGCGAGGTCGGCGGCGTGGCCCGCCTGGCGGAGCGCGTCGCGCGCGGCGACGGCCTCGGCCCACGCGTCGCGGAGGTGGGCCTTGCCGCGGTACGCCTTGAGCTGCTCGACGGCGCCCAGGATGTTCTGGACCGTCTTGGCGCCGAACCCGTCGAGCGCCTCCAGCCGGCCCGAGACGGCCGCCGCCTCCAGGTCCTCGATCGACGTGACGCCGGCCTCGGTCCACAGCGCCCGCACCTTCTTGACGCCGAGCCCCTTCACGCGGAGCACCTCGGGGATCCCGGGCGGGAGCGACTGGAGCAGCGTCTCGGTCACGCCCATCGTCCCCGTCTGGAGCAGCTCGCCGATCTCGGCGGCCAGCCCCTTCCCGATCCCCTTGACCCCGACCAGCTCGCCGGCCGCCAGCAGCTCGGCGACGGGCTCCTCCAGCCGCTCGACGGTCCGCGCGCCCGACGCGAAGGCCCGCGCGCGGAACGGGTTGCCGCCGGTCAGTTCGACGAGGTCGGCGGTGAGCTTGAGGTGGCGGGCGACGGCTTTGTTGGTCACGGGCGGTCCCTGGGGCGGGGTGGGGGAGACGGGGCGGGTAGGGCGCGGGGCGGGAAACGTTCCACCGGACGCCGCCCCGCCCGGTGTCGCCGCCGCCTCGCGCCTGCGGGCGGGGCGGTTGCCTTGTGCCCGCCGCTCGCCTTGCCCGACGGGCGACCGCCGGTCGCCCCTGCGGCGGCCGCCCCGCCCTCGCACGGGCGGGGTGGCGTCCCTCTCGTGCCGGTTCCCCTTCCCCTCCCGCAACCCCGCCCCGCCCCGCGCGTCCGACTCACACCAACGCTGCTCCGCCTCCGTTCGAGCGGTCCTCCTTTGCCCGCCCCCCGCATGCCCCGCATCCGCATCCGCCCCCTTTTTGCCGCCGGGCTGCTCGCCGTCGGGCTCGTCGTCGGCGCCCAGGTCCAGGACGCCGTCTCCGGCTCCGACGACGTCGAGCAGCTGAGGAAGATCGAGGAGGCGTACGAGTACATCAGCCGCGCCTACGTCGAGGAGGTCGACTCGGCGCAGCTCGCCGAGGACGCCATCGACGGCATGCTCGCCGGGCTCGACCCGCACTCGATCTACATCTCGGCCGAGGACATGCGCGCCGTCCGCGAAAGCTTCGACGCGAGCTTCGAGGGCATCGGGATCTACTACGAGTTCATCGAGGGCCGCGAGGGCGTCGACACGCTCGTGGTCCTCATGCCCATCGCGGGCGGGCCGTCCGACGAGGCCGGGCTCCAGCCGGGCGACCGGATCGTAGGCATCGACGGCGAGGGCGCCATCGGGATCGACCCCGACGAGGTCCCGCTGAAGCTGAAGGGGCCGCGCGGGACGTCCGTCGACCTCGAGGTCTCGCGGCCGGGCTACCGGCAGCCGCTGAGCTTCTCGATTGAGCGCGACAAGATCCCGCTCAACACCGTCATCGCCCACTACATGGTCGACGACGAGACCGGCCTCGTCCGCCTCCAGCGCTTTGCGCGGACCAGCCACGACGAGGTCCGCGACGCCATCCGCGATCTGAAGGCGCAGGGCATGGAGCGGCTCGTGCTCGACCTCCGCGGCAACGCCGGCGGCCTGCTCGACCAGGCCTACGCCATCGCCGACGAGTTCCTCCCGGCCGGCGACATGATCGTCTACACCGAGAGCCGGCACGCTGGCAACCGCCGCCAGTACCGGGCCAAGTCGGGCGGCGTCTTCGAGGACTCCCCGGTCATCGTGCTCGTCGACGAGAACTCGGCGAGCGCCTCGGAGATCGTCGCGGGCGCGCTCCAGGACCACGACCGCGCGCTCCTCGTCGGGCGGCGGACGTTCGGGAAGGGGCTCGTCCAGCAGCAGTTCCCCATGACCGACGGGAGCGTGCTCCAGATGACCGTCAGCCGCTACTACACGCCGGCCGGCCGCCTCATCCAGACCCCGTACACGCTCGGCGAGAGCGACGAGGACTACGGGGCCGACAAGCTGGCCATCCGCGAGGCCATCGAGGACCGGCTGGCCCCAGACGGCGGCCTGATCGACGCGAGCGCGTTCGCGTCCGAGGTCCCCGACTCGCTCGTCTTCCAGACCGACGGCGGCCGGACGGTCTACGGCGGCGGCGGCATCCTCCCCGACTACATCGTCACGCGCGACTCGATCGGGGCCGCCCTCCGCACGGTCATCGGGCGGAACTTGGACAACGAGTTCGCCCGCGTCGAGATCGAGCGCCGCGGCGACCCGTTCCGGGAGCGGTGGGAGAACAGCGGCGAGGCCGCCTTCCGCACGGGCTTCGAGGTCGACGACGCGACGTACGACCGCTTCCTCGAGTTCGCCTCGGACCACGGCGTCCGGGTCGTGGCCGAGCGCCCGGACGGCGACGGCGGCGACGAGGCCGTCCTCGTCCGCCCCGAGGTCGACGCCGTCCGCGACGACGTCGAGACGCGGATCAAGGCGTTCATGGCCCGGCGCCTCTTCGGCGCTGACGCGTTCTACCCGGTCATCGGCGACCTCGACCCGACGCTCCAGGAGGCCACGGGGCTGTGGCGGGACGCGGCGACGCTGGCCGCCCGCCGCTAACCCACGCCTCGCGTGCCCTCGGCCGACCGCCCCGCTCCCGGCGCACGCCGCGGGCGGGGCGGTGTCGTGTCGGCGGGTCCCGCTGGGCGGGGTGGGGCGCGGGGTCTCGGGCGGGGCGGCAACCTCTGCGGCCGCGCCGGGTCCTAGGTCCGGGGCGCAACTCCTGTGCCGGCCCATCTTCGTGTCGCGTTGACATTCCCGGGGGCGGTGGGGATATTGGCCTCCTCCTCCGGCGCGACTGCGCCACCCCCGCCTTTGCGGGGCGCTGCCCTACCGGCCGCCCCGCTCGCCCTCCCCCAACCCGACTCGAGGTCCTGACCCCATGACGTTCTTCGCACTGCTCCAGGCCGCCGACGCCGGCTTCGCCAACGGGCTCGTCTACCGCTTCAACGAGGGCGGCAACTTTATGTGGCCCGTGCTGATCACGCTGATCATCGGGCTCGCCATCGCCTTCGAGCGCATCCTCTCGCTCAACCGGGCCGACATCAACGCCCAGAAGTTCCTGGGCCGCGTCAAGGAGGCGCTCGACAACGGCGGCGTCTCGGCCGCCGAGGACGTGTGCGCCAACACGCGCGGGCCGGTCGCCTCGGTCGTGCAGGCCGGGCTCACGCGCTACGACGAGGGCATGGACGCGGTCGAGAAGGCCGTCGTCTCCTACGGCTCGATCGAGATGAGCTTCCTCGAGCGCGGCCTCGTGTGGCTCTCGCTCTTTATCTCGCTGGCCCCGATGTTCGGGTTCCTCGGGACGGTCGTCGGGATGGTCGAGGCCTTCGACGCCATCGAGGCGGCCGGCGACATCTCGCCGTCGCTCGTCGCCGGCGGCATCAAGATCGCCCTCCTCACGACGGTCTTCGGGCTCATCGCAGCCATCATCCTGCAGGTGTTCTACAACTACTGCGTCTCCAAGATCGACCGGATCACGGCCGACATGGAGGAGGCCTCGGTCGAGCTCATCGACTCGCTCTCGATGATGTCGGTCGGCCGCCCCGCCCTCAGCGGCCGCACGCGGGCCACGCTCCCCGACCCGAAGCGCGAGCTCGGCACCGGCGACGACGTCACCAAGGTCGACCTCACCTAAGCCGGCCCTTCTGCACGGGGGCGGGGTGGGGGAGCAGCTCTCCCGCCCCGCCCCGCACTGACCCCCGCTATGGAAACCGCACTGATCTGGCTCTGCCTCATCCTCATCGGCCTCGGCCTGCTCATGATGGTCGGGTTCGGCCTCAAGAACGCCAGCCACCGCCTCGCCGGCGAGAGCAAGATGGGCCTGGCCGCCTTTGCCCTCCCCGTCCTCATCCTCATCGTCGCCTACTTCGCGTCGGGGGACTGGACGTCTGCCTTTGTGATGGCCGCCGTGTTCACGGCGCTCTCGGGGCTGCTCGCCCTCGTCATCGCGGGCGCGAAAAGCTTCTTCTCCTGAGTTAGAAGACCTGGAACCCTCCCGATCCCCATGCCGCTCCTGAAGCCCCGCAAAAAGCGCGACGCCGAGATCCCATCGTCCTCGATGGCCGACATCGCGTTCCTGCTCCTGATCTTCTTCCTCGTCACCACGACGATCGACGCGGACAAGGGGATCTACATGCAGCTCCCGCCGAAGCTGGATGAGTCGAACCCGCCGCCGGAGATCAACCAGCGGAACCTGCTCAACATCCTCGTCGCCGCCGACGGCCAGGTGCTCGTCGACAACGAGGTGACGGCGATCCCGCAGATCCGCAACATCGTCAAGCGCCACGTGCTCAACAACGGCCGCGAGCCCAGCCTCTCGGTGAGCCCGGACAAGGCCGTCGTGTCGTTCAAGACCAAGCGCGGGCTCTCGTACGAGAACTACATCGGCGTGCTCGACGAGATCAAGTCGGCGTACAACGAGCTCCGCGACGACGCCTCGCAGCAGCAGTTCGGCGTCGACTACGGGCAGTACAAGTCCCGGCTCGAGCAGGACCCGGTGACGGGCGAGACGGAGACCGACGTGATCTCCGAGCAGATCCCGGTCAAGATCTCGCTCGCCGAGCCCGACGACGACTAGGCCTGCCACCCCGCCCGCTCGGCTCTACGGCCACCTCTATACTCCGTTATGTCTGCACATTTTAAAAAGAAGAGCTCCAACACGAAGGAGGAGATCCCGACAGCCTCGCTGCCGGACATCATCTTCATGCTCCTCATCTTCTTCATGGTGACGACCGTGCTCCGCGAGACGGACCTGCTCGTCAACGTGTCGATCCCGCAGGCCGAGGCCGTGGAGAAGATTGACCAGAAGCGGCTGATCCAGTACGTCTACATCGGGCCGGAGCGGCGCGAGACGGGCGGGCTGGGCGAGCCGGCTGTCCAGGTCGACGACGCCATCGTCCGCGACCTCCCGGACATTCGGCAGGCCATGTTCCGCCGGCTCCGCGAGGAGCCCCGGACCATCATCTCGATGCGCGTCGACCGCGACATCGAGACCGGCCTGCTCTACGACGTCCAGCAGGAGCTCCGTGAGGCCGAGGCCCTCCGCGTCAACTACTCGACGAGCCGGGAGGCGGACTAGGCCGCCCCGCCCACTCGCACGCCTTTGCCGGGGCGCTCCGCCAGGGGCGCCCCGGCTTTTTCGTGGGGGCGGGGTGGGGCCAGCCGCCCCGCCCTGGCCGCCCGTTGAGCGGGGCGGCGGGCGATCCTGGAACGACCGCCCCGCCCGGCGGGAGCGGGGCAGGGCATCGCGCTGCGGGCGGGGCGGCCGCATTCGCGCGGGTTCCACGTCGGCTTCGGGCGCCGCCCGCCTAGCTTGCAACTCCCACCCCGCCCCTTTGCATGGCTTACGCAGCGACCCTCATCCCCGGCGACGGCATCGGACCCGAAGTCACGGCGGCCACCGTCAGCGTTCTGGAGGCGACCGGCGTCGCGTTCGACTGGGACGAGCAGCAGGCCGGCGTGGGCGCCTACGAGGCGACCGGCGACGCGCTCCCGGACGCGACCGTCGCGTCCATCGAGCGGACGCGGCTGGCGCTCAAGGGGCCGCTCACGACGCCCGTCGGGACCGGCTTCCGCAGCATCAACGTCCGCCTGCGGCAGCACTTCGACTGCTACGCCAACGTCCGCCCCTGCGAGACGCTGCCGAACACGCACGGGCCGTTCGAGGGCGTCGACCTCCTGCTCTACCGCGAGAACACCGAGGGGCTCTACGCCGGCATCGAGTACTTCGACGAGCGGAACCAGATCGCCGACTCGATCAACCGGATCACGCGCACGGGGTCGGAGCGGATCATCCGGTACGCGTTCGAAGACGCAAAGCGGCGGGGCCGCAAGCGGCTCACGCTCGTCCACAAAGCCAACATCCTGAAGGAGTCGAGCGGCATGTTCCTCCGGATCGGGCGCGAGATCGCGGCCGACTACCCCGACGTCGAGTTCGACGACCGGATCATCGACAACATGGCGATGCAGCTCGTGATCCGCCCCGATGAGTACGACGCGATCGTCACGACGAACATGTTCGGCGACATCCTCTCCGACCTCATGTCGGGCCTCGTCGGCGGGCTGGGCGTGACGGGCTCGGCCAACATCGGCGAGGACTGCGCGCTCTTCGAGGCCGTCCACGGCTCGGCGCCGGACATCGCCGGCCAGGGCATCGCCAACCCGACGGCGCTCGTCCGCTCGGGCGAGATGATGCTCCGCTACCTCGGTGAGGACGCCGCCGCCGAGGCCATCCGGCAGGCGCTCCACGACGTCTACTCCGACCCGTCGACGCTCACGAGCGACCTGGGCGGCGACGCGTCGACGTCCGCATTCGGCGACCGCGTGGCCGACCGCGTCCGCGCCGTCCTCGCCTAAGGGCGGGGCGGCCGCCCCGCCCGCGCTTTTCCACCCCGCTCCGGCAGTCTCCCCGACCGACGTGATCCAGCGCATTCAAACCCTCTATCTCGTCCTCGCCGCGCTCCTGCTCGCGCTCTTCGTCGGGCTCGCCAGCGGATGGGCTGAGGCCATCGCCCTGGACTCGGCGTGGCTCGGGTGGGTCGGCTACGGGCTCGCCGTGGTGACGGCGTTCGTGGCCCTCGCCGCCGTCGGGCTGTACAAGGACCGGCCGCTCCAGCGGCGCGTGATCTACGTGGCCCAGTGGCTCGACCTGGCCCTCGTGGTCGTCGTGCTGGTCGGGCTCTTCGTCGTGACCGATCCCGCGGCGACGACGGCGCCGGTCGGCCTGTACCTCGTGGCGCTCCAGCCGATCGTGGCCTACCTCTTCCTGCGCATGGCGCGGCAGCGCGTGACGGCCGACATCGAGGTCGTCAAGTCGATGGACCGGCTCCGCTAGCGTGGCCGCCCCGCCCTCCGAGCCAGTCGGCGTCGAATCCGCCGGGCGGGGTGGGGACGCCGTGCCGCCGGGCATCTGGGCGCTGCTCGCGCTCGCGCTGGTCGCCGTCGGCACGTCGCCGATCCTGGTCCGCCTGGCCGGCGACGTGCCGGCGCTCGCGCTCGCCGCGTGGCGGACCGTGTTCGTGTCGGTGCTGCTGGTGCCGGTCGCGGCCGTTCGCGTGCGGGGCGAGATCCGGGCGCTGCCGCGCCGGGACGTCGGGCTGATCGCCGTCGCCGGGGTGTTCCTCGGGCTCCACTTTATGGCGTGGATCACGTCGGTCCAGCTGACGAGCGTGGCCAGCGCGTCGGTCCTCGTCACGCTGTCGCCGGTCTTCATCGTCATCCTCGGCGCCGTGTTCCTCCACGAGCGGCCCGACCGGCGGACGGCCGTGGCGATCGCGGCGGCCGTCGCGGGCGCGGCCCTTATCGGCGCGACGGGGGGCGATGGAGGCATATACCCAGACCCGCTGCTCGGGAACGCGCTCGCGCTCCTGGCCGCCTTCCTCGTCGCCGTCTACCTCCTCATCAGCCGGTCGGTCCGCCAGCGCACGTCGTTCCTGGCGACGTTCGTCCCGCTCAACACGGCCGCCGCGCTCACGTGCCTCGCCGTGTGCGTCGCGCTCGGCGTGCCGCTCGGGCTGCCCCTCCCCGCCCTCGCGCTCGCGTTCGCGCTCGGGATCGGCCCGGGGTTGGTGGGCCACGGCTCGTTCAGCCTGGCCCTCCGCTACGTCACCGCCGCGCTCATCGGGCTGCTCACGCTGGCCGAGCCGGTGATCTCGACGGCCATCGCGTTCGCGTGGTTCGGCGAGCGCCCCGCCCCGCTCGCGTTCGTCGGCATGGCCGTCGTGCTCGCCGCGATCTCGGCCGTCGTGGTGGGGCGGGCGTCACCCGAGGAAAGGGGAAAGAGGAAATAGGAACGGGCAGAGGCAGGGGCCACCCCGCCCGCTATTCCTCTGCGTCCCTCCATCCCGCATCCCTCCATCCCTCCTCGGGCAAGTCGGAAAAGCGGCGGCGGCCGCGCAGGAAGTAGTCGACGACGACGGAGCGGCGGTAGGGGGGGAGCACGACGCGCTCGCCGGGGCGGGGCGGGGTGACGGCGTTGATGCGCTCGCGGGCGTCGCGCCACGCGCGGCGGATCGCGGCGGCCTCGTCGCGGCGGCCGGCGGCGAGTGCGCGCGCCGCGGCGGCGGCGTCGAAGGCGCGGCGCGCGGCGAGCACGCGGCGGAACGCTGGGGCGGGGAGGTTCTTGGCCAGCATCACGAGCCCGTTGCGCACGTTGAAGTACATCTTCCGCGGGCTGCCCTGGGGCAGCGACGCGCCGCCCAGGTGGTACGCCTCCGACGCCGGCTCGACGCGGACGCGCCACCCCGCCCGCTGGAGCCGCCAGCACAGGTCGATCTCCTCCATGTGCATCCCGAACGACTCGTCGAACCCGCCGGCCGCCTCGAACGCCGCGCGGCGGACGACGAGCGCGGCGCCGGTCGCCCAGAAAACGTCGCGGGCGTCGTCGTACTGGCCGCGGTCGGGTTCGAGCGTGTCGAACAGGCGCCCGCGCGTGAACGGGTAGCCGAACGCGTCGAGAAAGCCGCCCGACGCGCCGGCATACTCGAACTGCCCGCGGTCGCCGTGCTGGAGCAGCTTCGGCTGGACGGCGGCCACGCCGGGGTTGTCGAACGCGGCGACGAGTGGGCCGAGCCACCCCGCCGGCACCTCGACGTCGTTGTTCAGGAAGCACAGGAGGTCGCCCGTCGCGTGGGGCACGGCGAGGTTGTTGCCGCGCGCGAACAGCGCGTTCTCGGCGTGGCGCATGACGGTGACGTCCGGGTGCGCCTCGGCCAGCCACTCGGCCGTTCCGTCGGTCGAGGCGTTGTCGGCCACGACGATCTCCAGGTCTGGGTAGTCGCTGGCGAGGACGGACGGGAGGAACCGCTCAAGCAGGCCCCGCCCGTTCCAGGTAACGACGATGACGGAAACGCGAGGCACGGGAGAGGGGGGCGGGGCGGGCGCTGCGAAAAGTACCGGCCGCCCCGCTCGCGGGTCGTAGGGGCGACCAGCGGTCGACCGTGGGCGGGGCGGCACCTGAGCCGCCCGGCCCGGCGGCGGGCACCCTGGGGCGGGGCGGTCATGGCCGGCGCCACCCCGCCCGATGTCGCCCCGCCCGTGGGCGGCGGCCCGACGGCGTTGCACGCAACGCCGCTACAAGATGCCACCCCGCCCGATGCCGCCCCGCCCCGCATCTTCCCGACCCCCGAACCCCTACAGCTCCGCCTCGAACATCGCGTACTCCTTGTCGCGCGTGGCCCCCAGCTTTTCCAGCCCGTTGATCATCGGCTTGTTCGTGTCCAGCACCCAGCTCAGCTCGGCCGCCTGGTAGCCCACGCCGCGGCCGTTCACGATCGTGTGGTGGATGAGGAACGAGTCCAGGCCCGCGTTCCGGTACGCCGGGATCACGCCCATGAGCGCCATGCGGACCTCGTAGATCGACCCCGACTTGACCGCCGCGAACGCCCTGGCGATGCCCGCCGGGCGGAGCCGGCCGCGCGGGAGCTCCTTGAGCGCCCGGTTGTAGTTCGGGATCGACGTCGCGAACGCGATGGGCTCGCCGTCCAGTTCGGCGAACAGGAACAGGTCCTCCTCGATCACCGGCTTCAGCTCTTTCGCCAAGTGGATCGCCTCGCGGTCCGTGTACGGGACGTGGCCCCAGTTCGCGGCCCACGCCTCGTTGTAGATCCGCATGGCCGTCACCACGTCCTCCTCGAACCGCTCGGGGTCGAGCGGGCGGATGCGGATGCCCGGGTGCCGGCGCTCCACGATGGCCGCGCCACGCGCCATGCGCTCGGTGTCCATGTACGCCTCGTGGACGTAGAACGCCCACATCGTCATGGCCCGCCGGAAGCCCCACCGCTCCAGGAAGTCCTGGTAGTACGGGTAGTTGTACGGGAGGAGGATCGACGGCGGGCGGTCGAACCGGGCCACGAGGAGCCCGGCCACGTCGTTCATGGTCGGGTTGGCCGGGCCGCGCACGCCCGTCAGCCCGCGCGCGCGGAGCCAGCCGGCCGCGGCGTCGAGGAGCGCCTCGGCGACGGCGTAGTCCTCGACGGTGTCGAAAAAGCCGAAGAACCCGTTGCCATCGGCGTACTTCGCTAGGTGCTGCCCGTTCTCGATCGCCGCCACGCGCCCGACGACCGCCCCGCCCCGATCGGCCAGGAACAGCTCCATGGCGCCGTGCTCGAAGAACGGGTTCTTCTTCGGGTCCAGGATCTGCTTCTGGTCGAAGCGCAGCGGCGGGACGAAGTACGGGTCGCCGGCGTAGAGGTCGTACGGGACGTCCAGGAACGCCGCCCGGTCGGCCGGCGAGCGGACGGGCCGGACCGTGACCGGGAGCCCACGCCCGGGCGGGGTGGCGCCAGTCGGGGCGGGGCGTGCGGCGGTCTCGGGCATGGGCGGGGCGGTCTGGGAGCGGACAAGCTAGCGGCGCCGCCCCGCCCTCTGGCCGCCCCGCCCGTGGGGCGCAGGCTGAGCGAGAGGGCTCCCGGCCCCTACGCCCCGCTCGGCGTCATCGCAGGCCCCGGCTTCCCGCCCGGCGCGATGATCCCGTGCTGGAGCCCGACGGTCTCGAAGGCGCTGAGCACGCGGTCGAGCTCCTCGTCGGTGTGCGTGGCCATGTAGCTCGTCCGCATGAGCGACTGGCCCTGCGGGACGGCCGGGGGGACGACGGCGTTGGCGAACACGCCCGCCTCCAGGAGGTCCTTCCAGAACGCGAAGCAGCGGTACATCTCGCCGATCACGACCGGGATGATCGGCGTCTGCGAGGCCCACACGTCGAACCCAAGCGAGCGGAACCCGTCGCGCATGGTGTCCGAGATCTCGGCGAGCCGTTCGAGCCGCTCCGGCTCGGTCTCCAGGATGTCGAGGCACGCGAGGACCGTCGCGACGGCCGACGGCGGCATCGACGCCGAGAACATGTGGGTCGACGCCGTGTGGCGGACGTACTCGATCACGGTCTCGTCGCCGACGGCGAACCCGCCGAGCGACGAGAAGCTTTTCGAGAACGTCCCCGTCGTGAGCGCCACCTCGTCTTCGAGCCCGAACACGGACGCCGAGCCCCGGCCGCCGTCGCCGATCACGCCGACCGCGTGGGCGTCGTCCAGGAACAGGGCGGCCCCGAACTCCTGGGCGAGCCCGACGAGCTCGGGCACGCGGGCGATGGTCCCCGACATCGAGAACACGCCGTCCGTCGCGATCAGCTTGCCGGCGTCCGGGCGCTCGTTCGAGATCCGCTCGAGGAACGTCCGCAGGTGCTCCACGTCGTTGTGCCGGTAGCGGACGGTCTCGGCCGCCGACACCTGCTGCCCGGCCAGGATGCACGCGTGGTTGTCCTTGTCCGAGAAGATGACGTCGCCGCGCCCGGCGAGGGACTGGAGCAGGCCCTGGTTGGTCATGTACCCCGTCGAGAACAGGACGCACGCCTCCTTGCGCATAAACCGGGCGAGCCGCTCCTCAAGCTCCAGGTGAAGGTCGAGCGTTCCGTTGAGGAAGCGGCTCCCGGTGCACCCCGTCCCGTACTTGTCGACGGCCGCCTTGGCCGCCTCGCGCACGCGCGGGTCGTTCGTGAGCCCGAGGTAGTTGTTCGACCCGGCCATGATGACCTCCCGGCCGTTCATGACGGCCCGGCTCCCTTCGGACACCTCGATGGCCCGGAAGTACGGGTAGAGGTCGGCCTCGTTGACCTTCTGGTAATCCCCGCCCGGCTCGAAAAAGCGCTCGACCTTGTCGAAGATCGACGCGGCCGGTCGGTCGGTGGGGTCCGAAGGGGAGCCCGTCGGCTGCTGGCCGAGGAGGTCGGGAACGGTCATGGCACAGCCGGGGGGCGGAGAACCGCAGAAGATACCCGCCGCCCTGCCCGAGCAAGGGTACAGAACGGGTGAAGGGGCGTCCGTCCTACACGGCCAGACCTCCTCCGCCCCGCCCGCCCCGCGCGCGAGGCGCCGTCTGGTGCCGCCGCTGCGGCGCTCCCGCTACGGCCCCCGCCCGCCCACGCTGCCCACGCCAAGGGCGGGGCGGTCGCCCAGCGCTGCTAGGCCACTTCCGGCCGGACCGGCGCCCGCGTCGGGGCAGGGCGGCCCACCCCGCTCACCACGGCCTCGATGGCGTCGGCCGCCCGCTCCCGCCCCGCCCGGCCCTCGGCGGCGGTCTGGGCGGGGCGGCGGAGGCCGGCGGCGCGGTCGAGAAAGACGGCCACGTCCGACGGGCGCGGCGGGCGGCCCACGACGGCCCCGCCCCGCCCCGCGTCGCGGAGCGCGAGCGCGTTGACGACCTGCTCGAAAAAGCCCCGGTTGGGGAGCGCGAGGACGGGCACGCCGAGGTGGAGCGCCTCGCTGAGCAGCGTGAACCCGGCCGTCGCCACGACGGCGCGGGCGGCGCCCAGGTCGGCGAGGAAGCCGGCCCGCGACGGCGGCCGCAGGCGGACGTTGGGCGGGGCGGCCTGCCCTGGGTCCAGCCCGTACACGTCGAACGCGGCGTCGACGGCACCGAGCGTCCGCACGAGCGGCTCCAGCCCGGCCCCCTCGTTGACGTAGACGAGCACGCGGTCGCCGGGCTCGGGCCGGACCGCGAGCACGTCGTCGCGCAGGATGGGCGGCACGAACACGGCCCGCGAGCCCGCGCGGGGCGGGGGGAAAAAGAACGACGGCACGACCACGCCGTCGGGGCGGGGCGGGGCGAGCACGCCGATGCCCAGCCGCGTGCCGACGGCCGAGAGCGCGTGGCGGAGCGGGACGCGCGGCCGGGCCTCGGTCAGCACGAGCTGGTGGCTGAGCGCGACGACCGGGACGCCCAGGCGGCGCGCGGCGCGGGCTACGAACGGCTCGTGGTCCGACACGACGACGTCGGCCTCGACGGACGCCAGCCACGCCTCGGCCTCGGCGATGATCTCGGGGCTCCGCCACGTGAGGTCGAGGTTGGCGCGGGCCGTCGCGAGGTAGCGCACGCGGTTGCCGCGGAGCACCTGGCGGAGCGCAGGGACCCGGTGCACCGGCCCGCCGCCCTCTTGCGCGAGGCGGTCGGCGGCCGGGGCGTCGGCCGCGAACCGGACCCGGTGCCCACGCGCGCGGAGCGCCTCGGCGACGGCGGCGGCGCGCGACGAGTGGCCACGGCCGTGGCCGCAGAGGGCGTAGACGACGAGGGCCAGGGCGGGCGGGGCGGGTGACGCCTCGCCTACCGGGGCGCTCCCCCCGCGTTCCCCGCCTCGCCCCTGGGTGCTCGCCGGAGAGGGCTCATGGGCGGGGCGGCGGCGGAACAGGGACTCGGGCGAATGGTTGTGACGACAAACACCCACCCCGCCCATGCTGCTCTCGCCGTTCACGCTCGGCCCGCTCGAGCTCCCCAATCGGATCGTCTTCGCCCCGCTCACGCGCAGCCGCCACGGCCGCCAAGTCCCGACGGACCTCGCGCCGACGTACTACGCGCAGCGGGCCTCGGCCGGCCTCCTCATCGCCGAGGCCACACAGGTGACGCCGCGCGGCCAGGGCTACCCCGACACGCCCGGCATCTACACCGAGGAGCAAGCCGAGGCGTGGAGCGGCGTGACCGACCTCGTCCACGCCGTCGGCGGGCGGATCGTGCTCCAGCTGTGGCACGTCGGCCGCGTGTCGCACTCGGCGTACCACGACGGCGCGCTGCCTGTGGCGCCGTCGGCGATCCCCGCGAAGGGGAAGGCCATGACGCCGGACTTCCAGATGGTCCCGTTCGAGACGCCCCACGCGCTGACCGAGGACGAGATCGCTGATACGGTCGAGCAGTACCGGCACGGCGCCCGGCTCGCGCGCAGCGCCGGCTTCGACGGGGTCGAGATCCACGCGGCGAACGGCTACCTCATCGAGCAGTTTTTGGGCTCGGACTCGAACCACCGGACCGACGCCTACGGCGGCTCCGTCGAGAATCGGCTCCGGTTCCTCCGCGAGGTGACGGACGTCGTCCTCGCCGAGTGGCCCGCCGACCGCGTCGGCGCGCGGCTGTCGTTCGCGGCCGGCACGAACGGCGTGACCGACGCCGACCCCGAGGAGACGTTCGGGGCCGCGTCGGAGGCGCTCTCCGAGGCCGGCCTCGCCTACCTCCACGGCATCCGCCCGAACGCGGGCATGGGGTCCAAGGGCGGGCTGGGCGACCTCGATGCCATCGCCCTGATGCGCCAGCACTTTAGCGGCGCCGTCATCGCGAACGCCGACTACGACCGCGAGGAGGGTGAGGCGATCCTCCAGGCGGGCACCGCCGACCTCGTCGCCTACGGCCGCCCGTTCCTCGCCAACCCCGACCTCGCCATCCGGTACGCCGCGCAGGAGGCTGGGCTCGACGCGCCCCTCAACGAGCCCAACCCCAGCACGTTCTATGGCGGCGGCGCCGAAGGCTACACGGACTACCCGATCTGGGACGGCCAGCCGGCCGCCGTCGAGGCCTGACCGCCCCGCCCCGCCCGTCAGGGCGGGCGCACGCTAACGAGTCAGCGTCTCGGACGGGTCGGGGTACTCGGTACGGGGTACGCGCGCGTCGAGGTCGGATCGAACCGTACCTCGTACCCGGTACCCCGTACCAGCCCGAAGGGTGCTCTAGCATATGCTCACCCCGCCCCGCCCGCCGAATTGCGCGGGCGGGGCGGCGCCTTTATAGTAACCGCTCGCGCGTGGCCCGCTCGCGAACCGTCCCCCCGACGACGAGCCCGGCGGCGATGAGCACGAGGTTTTTGACGATGTACTGGCCTTCGAGCGTCAGCGCGAACAGGTCGAGCGGCGACGCGAGCGGCCAGATCGAAAAACACACCTCGGGGAGCACGACGAACGGGAGGAACGTGCCCGGCATCTGGAGCGCGAGCAGGAACAGCGCCCCGCGGACGGTCGGCCGGAACAGGAGGAGCACGCCGATCAGCACCTCCCACGCGGCGAGGACCGGGTAGAAGACGTCCGGGTTGACGAAGTAGACCGTGTTGCGGACGAGATCCTCGGCCGGGCTCAGGCCGGGGATCAGCTTGAGCCCGCCGAACCAGATAAACACGACGCCGATGGCGTAGCGGAGCAGGCGGACCCCGTGGCGGCTCATCCAGGCGGCAATGCGCGCGTCGAGGCGGTCGAGGGTCGAGTGCGGGAGGCGGGTGACGTCCACGGCAGTACAGGAGGGTGTGGCGTGTGAACGGGGCGGGGCGGGGCGCTCCGTGACCGGCCGGTCAAGACGGGGCGGGGAGGGGGTGAACTCGGACCGCCCCGCCCTCACACGACGGGGGGGGCACGTCATGCGACCGACGTGCGGCGGAGGCAGGCAGCGGGTGGGGCGGTTCGGGCGAGCCGTGGCGCCACCCCGCTCGCGGCAGCTGCCGCGGCGGAACGGGCGGGGTGGCGTCCGTACTGGCGTCCGTACGCGGCCGCCCCCACAGGGCGGGGCGGCTGAAATCGGTGCGAAGGCTCGCCCCGCCCCGCCCGCGCGCAGACGGGCGCCGCCGCTACCTTCGTTTGTTCCGTCGCCTGCCACCCACGCCGTGCCCCGCCCGAGCGACCCCGCCCGCCCCGCCGGCCCGCTTTCTGAGCGGGAGCAGGACGTGCTGCGCCGCGTCGTCCAGCACTTTATCGGGACCGCCGCGCCGGTCGGCTCGAAGGCGCTCGCCGGCGACGTCGAGCTGTCCAGCGCGTCGATCCGGACGACCATGCGCGACCTGGAGGACGCCGGCTACCTCGGCCACCCCCACACGTCGGCCGGGCGCGTCCCGACCGAGCAGGGCTACCGGCTCTACGTCGACGACCTCCTCGACGTGACGGGCCTGTCGGCGCGCGAGGCCACGCTCCTCCGCGACGGCGTCCGCCGCCGGCTGGGCGACCTCGACGCCATCGCCCGCGACACGTCGCGCCTGCTCGGGCGGCTCAGCCAGCTTTTGGGCGTCGTCCTCACGCCCCAGCTCTCGACCGGCGTCCTCGACCGGCTCGAGGTCGTCCGGCTGTCGTCGTCGCGCGTCCTGTTCGTGCTCGCGCTGCGGGGCGGGCTGGCGCGGACGGTCACGGCCGAGCTCGACGTCGAGGCCGACCCCGCCGCGCTCGACGCCGTGGTGCAGCGCCTGAACGAGCGGCTGGCCGGCTTGACGCTCGCCGAGATCCGCCGGACCGGGGCCGACCGCGTGGGCGACCTCGCGGAGCACGACCGGACGGGCGTGGTCCGCGTCGTGCTCCGCGAGGGGCCGGCCCTGTTCCGCGACGAGACGCCGGGCCAGCGCGCGGCGATCGGCGGCGCGCAGCACCTGGTCTCGCAGCCCGAGTTCAACCGGCCCGAGCTCGTCCGCGACGTGGTCGAGCTGGCCGAGAGCGAGGACGTCGTGGTCCACCTCCTGGAGCGGCCGGCGGCCGTCGACCCGGCCGAGCCCGACGGCGCCGTCGTCCTCATCGGCCGCGAGGTCGAGCGCGGCCGCCCCGGCGGCCCGTCCTACTCCGTCGTGACGGCGCCGTACCGCGTGGGCGGGGCGGTCGGGGCCGTGGCCGTGATCGGCCCGACGCGGATGGACTACGGCCGGGCCATCGTGCTCGTCGAGCACGTGGCCGGCCTGCTCGCCGCCCCGCCCGACGACTGACGCGCGAGGTGGTCGACGCGGTGCCCCCTGAGAATCCCCCAGCCCGGGCTCCGGCGTGGGCGGGGCGGCCGACCGGAGCCTGCCGCACGCGCCCCGAAACCGCCCCGCTTGGCGGCCTGACACGGGGGCGGGGTGGATCTGGAGCCGCCCGCCCGTGGTGAGACCGCCCCGCCCTTTCTCCCCCGTTTCGCCCGTCCTCCTCCGGCCCGGCGCGATCTTTCCCGCCCGGCCGCTCACGCCATGACCGACCGCCCCGCCTCTCCCGACGCCGCGCCCGACGGCGCCGCCCCGCCCCCCGACGCCCCGCCCGCCATGACGGACGACGCCCTGCCCGCCGACGAGGTCGACGAGACCGCCCCCTCCGACGCCGCGACCGACGACGTCGAGGCGCTCCGCGCCGAGGTCTCTGGCCTCCAGGAGAAGCTGCTCCGCCAGACCGCCGAGTACCAGAACTACCGCCGCCGCTCCGAAGGCGACCGCGCCGAGTCCGTCCGCGTGGGCCGGCAGGGCGTGCTGCTCCCCATGCTCGACGTCTACGACGACCTCCGCCGCTCGCTCGACGCCGCCCGGACCGCGGCCGAGTCGGGCGGGGCGGGGGAGACCGGCGCGCTGCTCCAGGGCATCGAGCTGGTCACGAAAAAGTTTACAGACGCCCTCGCCGGTGTCGGCGTTGAGCCCATTGAGGCCGTCGGCCGCCCGTTCTCCGAGGAGGAGCACGAGGCCGTCATGCAGCAGCCGGCGCCCGACGCCGAGTCCGGCACCGTCCTTGCCGAGGTCCAGCCGGGGTACCGCCTCGGGGACCGTGTCCTCCGTCACGCCCGCGTCGTCGTCGCCGAATAGGCGCCGCCCCACCGCCCCCAGATCCCACCCCGCCCGTGCCCGCCGACGCCACCCAACGCGATTTCTACGACGTCCTCGGCGTCGCCCGTACGGCGACGCCGGACGAGATCAAAAAGGCCTATCGGAAGAAGGCCCTCCAGTTCCACCCCGACCGCAACCCCGGCGACGCCGAGGCCGAGTCCTCGTTTAAGGAGGCGGCCGAGGCCTACGAGGTGCTCTCCGACGAGGGCAAGCGCGCCCGCTACGACCGCTTTGGCCGGGCCGGGCTGGGGAACGGCGCCGCGGGCGCGCCGGGCGGGTTCTCCGACATCTCCGACATTTTCTCGGCGTTCTCGGACATCTTCGGGGGCGGCTCCCAGTTCGAGGACGTGTTCGGCCGGAGCGCCGGGCGCCGCCGCAGCCACGGCCGCCCCGGGACCGACCTCCGCGTCCGCCTTGCGCTCACGCTCGAGGAGATCTCCGAGGGCGTCGACCGCCAGCTCACGCTCCGCAAGTTCGTCGCGTGCGACCACTGCGACGGGACGGGCGCCGAGGACAAAGAGGCCGGGTTCCGCACGTGCTCGACGTGCGACGGGGTCGGCGAGGTGCGGCAGGTGTCGACCTCGTTTTTCGGCCAGTTCGTGAACGTCCAGCCGTGCCCGACGTGCCAGGGCGAGGGCCGCGTGATCGTCGACGCGTGCCACGTGTGTGACGGCGAGGGCCGGATCAAGGGCGAGGAGACGGTCGACGTCGAGGTGCCGGCCGGCGTTGCGAGCGGCCACTACCTCCAGATCCGCGGGGCCGGCAACGCCGGCATCCGGGGCGGCGCGCCCGGCGCGCTCCGCGTCGAGATCGACGAGCGTCCGCACGAGCACTTTACGCGCGAGGGGCTGGACGTCCGCTACGACCTCCACCTCTCGTTCCCCGACGCCGCGCTTGGCACCGAGGCGACGGTCCCCACGCTGAAGGGCCGGGCCACGCTCCAGATCGACGCCGGCGTCCAGTCCGGCCGCGTGCTCCGCATGCGCGGGCGCGGCCTCCCCGAAGTCGGCGGCGGCCGCCGCGGCGACCAGATGGTCCGCGTCCTCGTGTGGACGCCGCAGGAGGTGTCGGGCGCTCTTCGCCAGACGCTCGAGCAGCTCCGCAGCGACCCCGACCTCACGCCGAAGCCCGAGGGTTCGGGCCGGCGCGGCTTCTTCGGCCGGGTCAAGGACGCTTTCGTCGGGTAGCGGCGGGCGGGGCGGCCGCCCCGCCCCCACCGGAACGCTCTCGCCCGCGGGCGGGGTGGCCGGGGACCGCCCCGCTCCGCAGAACCGCGCGCGGGGACTCCCGTCAGACGAAGGTGACCACGCCGCCCCCCGCCCCCGCCGACCAGGCCCCCGAGCACCCCGAGGCCGTCGAGGCCACGGGCGAGGCGCTCCGGTCCGTGCTCCGCGACCTCCCCGCCCCCGTCGTCGTCGTCACCGCGCGGACGGCGGACGGGCCGCGCGGGGCGACGATTGGGTCGTTCGTGAGCGTCTCGCTGGACCCGCCGCTCGTCTCGTTCAACGTGACGCACGGGACGCGCCTCCACGACGCGCTCGGCGAAATCGACGTGTGGGCGGTCCACCTGCTGTCGGCGGAGCAGGCCGAGCTCGCGGCCCACTTTGCCGTGCCCGACCTCGACGGCCTCAAGCAGCTCGCGCCGTTCCCGCACTTGAACGTAGCGCCGGGGCCGCCGCTCCTCCGCGGCACGCTCGGCGTCCTCCGGTGCCGCCCCCGCGCCCACGTCGAGGCCGGCGACCACACGGTCTGGATCGCCGAGGTGACGGGCATCGTCGAGGGCGCCGGCTCCGCCCCGCTCCTCTACTACCGCCAGTCCTACCGCGGCGTGGGGGGGGAGGTGTAGGGAAAAGGGAAAAGGGAAAAGGGAAAAGGGAAAAGGGAAAAGGGAAAAGGGAAAAGGCGCGCGTGGGCGGGGTGGCGCGGTTTTGTTCCGCCCCGCCCATTCACACCTGGGCGGGGCGGTGAGGGTTGAGGCCGCCGTCAACTGGAGGCGACGGCAGTCCGCCTCCTGGCCACCCCGAAGAGACGGCGCAGCCAAGAGGGGGTAGGGGTGGTTGTTGGGTGGGCGCGGCGGTCGGAGAAAAGCGCCGCCCCGCCCAACGACAAGCACCCGTAGGGGCGCGGCTCGTCGCGTCCGACGTGGGCGGGGCGGTTGGGTACGCCGCCGCCCCGCCCCGTTCCGATCGGCACCGCCCCGCCCGGACGCCGTCGCCCGACGCCGTTGCATGCACCTCCCGGACAACCACCCCGCCCTCGCGTCCGCGGGCGGGGCGGTCATCTTGCCCGAACCCCGAATCCCCTACCCGATCTCCCCGCCCTCGTAGACGCCCACGCCGAACAAGGCGAAGTCGTAGCGGGCGGGGTCGTCGGCGTCGAACGCGCGGCACGCGGCCGTCAGCTCCTGGACGGCGCGCCAGTCGTCGGCGCGGCGCGTGAGGAGGCCGAGGCGCCGGGCCTGCCGGCCTGTGTGGACATCGAGCGGAATGACGAGCTGGTCCGCCCGCACGCCCGCCCACAGGCCCAGGTCGACCGGGCCGGGCCGCGTCATCCAGCGGGCGTACATGGCCAGCCGCTTGCACGCGCTCCCCGTCGACGGCCGCGCCAGGTGCTTCCGCCGGAGGCCGGCCTCCGGCACGATCGTCAGGAGGGTGTCCGAAAACCGCTGGATGCCCGGGCCGACGTCGGCCGCCCCGCCCATGCCCGACGCGAACAGGGCGCCGAGCGACCCGTACGCCTCCAGGACCGCCCGGAGCGACGTGGTCAGCGCGACGGCGTCGGCCGACGAGAACGTCCGGTGCTTGAACCCGTCGAGCCGCCACGCGTCCCGCCCCGCCCGGAAGTCGCGGACGAAGCGGTGGGGGCGGCCGTCGACTCGCTCGACCCACTCGGCCAGCTTGGACAGGATCGTCGAGCGCCGGCCCCACGCGAGGAGCGCGGCCACGAGCCCGGCGATCTCCTGGTCCGCCGGGTCGTCGAACGCGTGGGGGACCGAGACGGGGTCGTCGGCGATGAACGCGGGCCGCTCGTACCGGAGCACGAGGGCGTCCAGCGTCTCGCGGAGATCGTCGGGGCGGGGCGGGGCGGCAGGCGAGGCCACGGGCAAATCAGAAAGGGCGGGGCGGCTAGAAACGAGCGAGGGCCGCCCCGGAGAGCGGCCCTCGACACACGACGGACGAGACGGCTTACGCGTCGTCGGACGAGCGGCCGACCGTCTTCGAGCCGCCGGAGGCGGACGGCTTGCCGGAGGCGCCGGGCTTACCAGGCGAAGCGGTCTTGTCGGAGGAGGACGTTGTGCCGGACGAAGCTGCCGACGTGCCCGAGGCCGCGGAGCCCGTGGCGGAGCCCGACGGGTGGTTCACGTTCTCGACGGCCTCGCCCGACGCGCCGCCAGCGTCCGTCGTCCGCTCGACGACGATGGTGACGTCGGAGACGAGCGCGGCGAGCGCGCCCACGGCCGAGAGCACGGGGTTGAACAGGAGCGCGGCGGCCCCGGCCCCGACGCCGACCGTCATGGGGATCTCGAGGAGCGTCCGCCCCTCCTTCTGGATCTTGACGTGCTTGACGTTGGCGTCCTCGATGTAGGAGCGGACGGTGTCGACGAGCTCGTTGGAGGCCAGCTTCACCTCCTCGAACGCCTCCTCGGCCTTGTCGCGGGCGGTGTCGGCGAGGCGCGTAGCCTCGGTCTCAAGGGTCTTGTCGTCGTTGGGCGGGGCGGGCATTGGCGGGAGGGGAGAATGGGGGGAGCCCACGGCTGAGGGCGCGCGGGGGTTCCTTCGGGCGCCGCCGAGCGCGGCCGCCCCGCCCACCTCCAGCGCGCGCCGCCCGGCGTCGACCGCCGCCCCGCCCCGGGCGATTCTGCCCGAGTTGTTCCGAAAGGGAACGGCGCCCGCCGCCGCCCCGCCCGGCCCGGCGGTGGGGCGGGGTGGGGCCAACGTGCGGTTAGGGCGCGGAAACCGCATGCGAGGGCGACACCGCCCGCGCTTGAAGGTCGAACCGAGGGCGGGGCGGGGTGGCCGGCCGATCCGGCACGGGGCTCGCAGGGGGGATCGGCCATCAGCGGCGGTCCTGTACGACCGCTCCCCCCGAGGGCTCTCCGCGGGGGCACTCGACTCCCTGGGCGCCCCGCCCTCGCACACAACCCCCCCCCACACTCATGGGACAGCAGCAACTCCTCCTCCTCGTCCTCGGCATCGTCATCGTCGGCCTCGCCGTCGTCGTCGGCATCCAGGCCTTCGGCGAGAACCAGAAGAAGGCCAACTCCGACGCGCTCGTCAACGACGGTGTCCGCATCGCCTCCGATGTTCAGGCGTGGATCCTCAAGCCCGCTGCCTTCGGTGGTGGCGACGGGAATTTTGAGAACCTCGACTTTGGTGACCTCGGCTACACGATGAACACGAACGGCGCGGGGGCGAATGCCTACGGCAACTTGAATGGCGTCTTCAACATGACGGTGGCTCCCGGCGAGCCCGGGACGGGTTCGGCTGTGATCACTGGTTGCAACGCGGACAGCGACAACCTTATCACGATCACCGTCGACGGCACGACCCCTAACAACATCACGACGGTAGTCGCCACCAGCACGGAAGCTTGCCCGGGTGCCGGTGCCGGTGCTTAAGGCGGCATGATTCCACCAGCTGAGCCGCCGCATCTATATGAGGCGGTAAGCCTCGGAGCCCCCCCCGGATCTAGGTCCGGGAGGGGCTCCGCGTTCATGTTTAGATCCTCAGACGCACACTCACTTGGGACAGCAGCAACTCCTCCTCCTCGTCCTCGGCATCGTCATCGTCGGACTGGCCGTCGTCGTCGGCGTTGAGGCGTTCTCCGAGAACCAGAAGAAGGCGAACCTCGACGCGCTCGTAAACGGCGGCGTGCGCATCGCGTCCGACGTCCAGATCTGGAGCCTCAAGCCGTCCGTCTTCGGCGGCCCCGGCGAGGGCGAGGACTGGACCGACGCCACGTTCACGAGGATCGGCTACACCGTCCAGGACGACGGCACCTACGCCACCTCCAGCGGCACGTTCACGCTCGCCGGTGGCGTCCTCACGGCCGAGGGCACGTACCCCGGTAACGCCGTCACGGTCGAAATCACCGGCACGGAGCCCGGTCACGTCGCGACGACGGCCAACTCGGCCGGGGCGCTCGGGAACTAGGGCATCACCCCGCCCGCAGCGGGGGCGGGGCGGACAAACGGCGGGACCATATGCGTGGGCAGCGGCGGGGGCGGGTAGGGTTCGGGATTTGACGCGAGACGTGGGTGCGAGTCCACCCCGCCCCGCCCGCACGGGCTGGCGCGTTTTCCGTCCTCCCGCCGGCTCTCCGGCGCCCCGCCTAGCGTTTCCGTCATGGGACAGCAGCAGCTCCTCCTCCTCGTCATCAGCGTCGTCCTGGTCGGCATCGCCACCGTCGGCGCGTTCACCGTCCTCGAGCGGGGCTACCAGCAGGACGAGGCCGATGGCCTCCTCGACCGCGGCCTCACGATCGCCACGAGCGCAGTCCAGTGGAAGGCGACGATGGACCCGTACAGCGGGGGCAACCAGTCGTACGAGGGGCTGGCCGAGAACGGCCTCGAAACGCTCGCGCTCGGCCCCGAAACCGTGCGCGGCCGGTTTGCCGTCACGGCCGCGTCGGAGCGCACGCTCGAGGTGACGGGCGTGAGCGACCGGCGCCCCGGGATCGGGATCCGCGTCTACGTCCGCGACTACTCTGTGGACTCGAGCCACGTCTCGTTCGACGGCGACATCGTGCTGTAACCCGGGCGGGGCGGCAGATACGGGGTGCCGTCTGTGGGCGGGGCGGTCGTGGGGTGTGGGTGAGACGGGGGACCGCCGGTCGCCCCTACGGGCGGGGCGGATGCGCGGGGTGGAGACGGTCGTCGTGCCACCGCTCGGGGTTCTCGTGGATGTACCGGCGTACGGCCTCCACCTCCCGCTCGGTTCGGACGACGCGGTCCCAATAGCTCCGCTGCCAGACGGCGAGGTTGGGCGCACCGCACTCGCGGCGGACGCGCCGCGTAACGGACGCCTTGAACCCGCCGACGAACGCGCCGAGCGAGCGGGGCCGCGGTCCGACCACCCCGCCCGCGCCCGACAGGGCGCCGTCTCGGCCGTTCCCACTCGTTCTGGACGATCCGCCCCGCCGCACTCAGCCAGGCTTTCCCGCCGTTGATTTCCCCGAAGAGGCGGGCTCGCCTGGCGGTACAGAGGGTCACGAAGTAAGCACCGGGTCCAACGTAGTCGTGAGTGGGCAGGCGGACGGAGCGGCGGGAGCGCATGGGGTCGGGGATTTACGGATAAACCCCGCCCCATCCACAACCTGCCCCCTCGTAGGGGCGACCGGCGGTCGCCCTCCTCGGCGGTCGCCCATGCCGCCGCCCTCGCCACCCCGCCCGACCCGCCGAGACGGACGATGACCGCCCCGCCCACGTGCCCGCCTTTGTGTGTCCGGCGGGCGGGGTGGTGGTGCGCCGCCGGTGGTCCCGCCCGTCGTCGGGGGCGGGGTGGTCGTCGGCGCCCGCGCGCCGCTTAACCCGCCCGCTTGGCCGCCCGATACCTCCGCCGCCCCGCCCCCTTGGGTCCGCCCCACACCTATGGCAGAGTTCCGATTCACCGGCACGTCCGGCAGCGGCCAGACCGTCCAGGGGACGGTCTACGCGCCGAACAAGAAGGCGGCGTCGCAGAAGGTCGAGTCGCTCTCCGAGAAGCACGCGTTCGCCCTCCGCGACCTGGAAGAGCGCATGCTCTTCCGGTACAAGGTCAAACACCCCTCGGGGAAGGAGGTCAAGGGCGAGCAGAAGGCGTACGCCGAGGACGAGATCCGCTCGGCGCTCGAGCGGATGGGGCTCGAAGTCGTGGCCGTGCGCAAGGCGCTCTTCAACTACCAGTCGAAGCCGGCCACCGGCGACGTCATCATGTTCGTGCGGCTGGCCGCCAACCTCCTCATGGAGAAGATGGCGTTCACCGAGGTCATGAACCTGCTCATGGCCGACATCTCGTCGAACTCGCTGAAGGCCGTGCTCCGCGACATCAACTCCGACCTCAAGGGCGGGATGGAGGCGAAGCAGGCGTTCATGAAGCACCAGGACAAGCTGGGCACGTTCACGGCCTACATGCTCGGCGTGGCGTCGACGTCGGGCAACATGGCCGAGATCTACGAGTCGACGGCCCGGTTCCTCGAGCGCAAGGACGAGTTCCGCAAGTCGGTCCGCAGCGCGCTCATCTCGCCGGCCATGACGATCGTCGCCACGATCGGCGTGTTCATCTGGTACGTGTGGTCGATCGTGCCCCAGACGGCCGGGCTCTTCGCCTCCTTCGAGGGCATCGAGCTCCCGCCGCTGACCACGTTCTCGCTCGCCTTCTCCGCGTTCCTCGACGAGTGGATCGGCGTGCTCGCCGTGGTCCTGCTGGCCGTCGTGGTCGGGCTCGTGGCCTACTTCCGATCGCCGAAGGGCCAGTTCATGGCGGCCAAGTACATGATCCGGATCCCGGTCGTGGGGCCGCTCCTGCACAAGCTGAACATCGAGGTCTTTGCCCGCGTGTTCGCCATCCTCTACAGCGGGTCGGGCGAGAACCTCGACGTGATCAAGGTGGCCGCCGAGGCGTGCGGCAACCGCTACATGGAGCACCAGATCAAGACGATCACGATCCCCATGATGATGGGGCAGGGCACCGACCTCGTCAAGGCGATGGACGCGGCCCAGGTGTTCACGCCGATGACGCTCTCGCGCTTCAAGACCGGCGCCGAGACCGGCGCCGTGCGCAAGAGCGCGCAGCAGATGGCCGACTACTACGAGCGCGAGACGACGCTCAAGCTGAAGGCGGCCGTCGAGACCATCCAGACCTTCGTCGGGCTCTTTATCGGCCTCATGGTCGGGTTCCTGACGGTGCTCTCGGCCGAGACCGCCATGATCCGCCCGTCCTCGTCCGACCTCATGGGGATGTAAGCCCCGCGCCCTCATGCCCACGCTCACCTCCCCGTTTTCCCGGCCGTCGGCGCCGGGTTCTGCCGCCCCGCCCCCGCCGAAGGGCACGCCCCCCGGCGCGGGCGGGGCGGTGCCGGCCGTGCAGGGCGCGCAGTACGCCCAGGTCCAGGACCGCGTCGTGCAGGCGCTGCTCCGGCGCGGCGCAGTGTCGGCCGAGGAGGTGACGGCGGCCGAGGCCGCGCGCAAGGCGATCGGTGGGCGGCAGCCGCTCTGGCGCGCGCTCGTCGACGTCGACAGCGTCGACCGCGACCGCGTGTTCGAGCAGGCCGCGGCGACCTACGCCTTCCGTCTGGCGCCGGTGGGGGACCGGCCGCCGGAGGCCGGGTTCGCCAAGACGGTCATCGAGTCGTTCGAGAGCGCGGTCGGCGACAAGCTGGTCGGGCTGGGGTGCGTCCCCTACGCCTACGCCCAGGACCAGCCCTCGGGCGTGCTCAAGCTCGTCTTCGTCACCGAAGACCCGATGCGGCCCGAGCTGCAGCGGGTGATCGACGGGCTCGGGCTCGAAAAGTTCGAGGTGTGCTACGCGCCGGGCGCGGTCGTCGAGGCCGTCATCGCCGAGGCATTCCCGCGCAAGAACGAGTACCTCGAACGGCTCGCCGAGAGCACCGGCCCCGACGTGGACTACGGGGTCTCGTTCGAGAGCGGCGAAAAGACGCTGGTCGACGAGGAGGCGCTGGAGGCCGAGATCTCGCAGTCGGCGCTCCTCAACCTGACCGAGGCCATCCTCATCGAGGGCGTCCGCCTGGGCGCCTCCGACATCCACATCTGGCCCAACGCCCAGCGCAAGACCGAGGTCCACTTTCGCACCGACGGCCGGCTCCAGCACTGGCACACCGAGGACCGCGGCCACCCCGAGGCGCTCCTGGCCGTGTTCAAGGACGCGGCCCTCAACGTCGACCGCTTCGAGCGCGACATGGCCCAGGACGGCTTCATCCAGCGGAAGGTCGACGGCACGCTCATCCGCTACCGCGTCTCGATCCTGCCGATCGCGAACGCCAACCCCGAAGTCCGCGCCGAGAGCATCGTCATCCGAATCCTGGACGACCGGAAGGTGATCACGGACCTGGGCAAGCTGGGGCTCCTGGAGGGTGCGCTGAAGCAGTTCAACAAGGCCATCCGCCAGCCGCACGGGATGGTCATCCTGACCGGCCCGACGGGCTCGGGCAAGTCGACCACGCTGGTCGCGGCGCTCTCGAACGTGGTCACGCCCGAGGTCAACGTGCTGACGGTCGAGGACCCGGTCGAGTACATCATCCCGGGCGTCCGCCAGATCAAGCTCTCGCACAAACTCTCGCTTGAGCAGGCGCTCCGGGCCATCCTCCGCCACGACCCTGACGTGGTCATGGTGGGCGAGATGCGCGACAAGGACACGGCCGAGCTCGCGATCAAGCTGGCCAACACGGGCCACCTCACCTTCAGCACGCTCCACACGAACGACGCGCCGAGCGCGGTCAGCCGGCTCTACAAGATGGGGCTCGAGCCGTTCCTCATCGCCTACGCCATCAACCTCGTCGTGGCCCAGCGCCTCATCCGTACGCTGTGCCCGGCGTGCAAGGAGGTCGAGACGGAGCCCGACGCGCTGCTCCTGGGCGAGCTCGGGTTCACGCCCGAGCAGATCGAGGGCACGACGTTCTACCAGGCGCGCACGAGCGGGGCGTGCCCGACGTGCAAGGGGAAGGGCTACAAGGGCCGCCGGGCCTGCGCCGAGGCCCTCTACTTTACGCCGGCCATCCAGGCGGCGATCGTCGGGGCCGGCGAGGAAGTCAACGAGAACGAGATCCGCGAGATCGCGGAGTCCGAAGGCATGCTCACGCTGGGCGCCTCGGCCCGCGTGCTCGTCGAGCGCGGCGAGGTGTCGGTCGAGGAGATGCTCCGCGTGGCGGGCGGGGAGCACTAGCGGGCAACGGGTGACGGGTGAAGAGTGACGGACGGGGTGGCAAACCAACCGCCCCGCCCGCGCGAGCGTCGGCGCGGCTCCGAACCACAGGGCGGTCTGTATCCGGGCCGGGGCGGAGTCCGCGACCGCCCCGCCCGCACCGCACGGTGGGCGGGGTGGTGCCTGGGGCGGGGTGGTGTCGGTGGCCGCCCCGCCCGTGGCCGCCGCCCCGCCCGTGCGAAGCGAGCGGCGGGCGGGGCGGGGCGCTCCTCTTGCCCGTCACCCGTTGCCCGTCACTCGTCACCCGCTCAGATCCCGAACCCGTCGTCGAGGCCGCCGCCCTGGGGCTGCTGCTGCTGGGGCCGCTGCTGGTTCGAGCCGAACGTGTAGGTGAGCGTGAACGAGGCCTGGCGGATGGACGGGTCGAACGACGAGTCGCGGATGACGGCGCCGTCGTCGGTCACGAACTCGAACTTCGCCAGCCCGAACGGGTCGTTGACGCGGGCGGCCAGCGAGAGCTGCTCCGTGATCCGCTGGTTGAGCCCGAGCGTCGAGAACGCGAACCCCTTGCGCTCGCCGTCGACCGACTGCTGGGGGCCGTTGTAGAACACGAACGCCTGGAGGTCGGTCCCCTCGCGGACCTTGACCTGGAGGCTCGTCCGCGCGTTGTAGGCGAGGGCGTCGACGTTGCGGGTCGACGTGGGGTCCGTCAGGACAGCCTGGTAGAGGCTGCCCGAGACGAACCCGCGGACCGGGCCGAGCTGGCCGAACAGCGTGAGGTCAGCGCCGTAGTTCGTCTGCGAGTCCAGGTTGGAGACCGTGAACACGCTCCTGCCCGTCTCGGGGTCCACGCGGGCGCGCCGCGTGATGGCGTCGGTGGTGTGGCGGAGGAACGGGGTGAGCGTGGCGAAAAACTTGTACTGGAGCGTGAGCTCGTACGAGTCGGTGTATTCGGGCCGGAGCGTCGGGTTGCCGACGCGGACGGACGTGGTGTCGGAGAGGTCCGGGAACGGGTTGAGGAAGAACGTCCGCGGGCGCTCGACGCGGCGCGAGTACGCGCCCTTGACGAGCGTGCCGGGGGCGAGCGCGTACGTCACGAAGGCGCTCGGGAACAGGCTCGTGTAGGTCTGGTCGGTCGGGGC
Source organism: Rubrivirga sp. S365 (assembly GCF_032248475.1). NCBI lineage: Bacteria > Pseudomonadati > Rhodothermota > Rhodothermia > Rhodothermales > Rubricoccaceae > Rubrivirga > Rubrivirga sp. S365. The sequence goes on along the minus strand of NZ_JAVTTN010000001.1, from coordinate 3,219,898 downwards.
GTCGGGGTCGAAGAAGGTGCTGGCCCCGGGCGGTAGCGGCGTCCTCAGGTCGAAGTTTCGGCGGGCCACCTCGGCGCGGAGCCCGACCTGGACCTGGACCGGCCCGAGCGGGTGGGCGCCCTGGACGTAGCCGGCCAGGATCTGGCGGTCGTAGTCGAACGCGTTCGTCTGGTCGAGGTCCGGGACGAGGCTGCCCATGTCGTCGCCGGACTGCACGTCGCTGTCGCTGGCCACCCACTCCGCGTTGGCCTTCGCGCCGACCTCGAGCTTGAGCGCCCCGACCGGCCGCGTGTAGTCGGCCTGGAACGAGGCCTCGTCGGTCGTCTCGTCGGCCGTCTGGCTCTGGACGCCCGTGAGCACGTCGCCCGTCACGAGGTCGGTGAACAGGCCGAGGTCCTCGTTGTCGAACCGGGTGTAGCGGGTTTCGAGGGCCAGCTCGTGACCGCTCTGCGTGCCGCCGCCGCCGCGCGGTCCGCCCCGCCCGCCCCAGCCGCCGCGGCGCCCGCCGCCGCCCTCGGCCGCCCCGCCCCCGGCGGCGTCGGCGAACTGGCGCCGGAAGACGAGCGCGAGGTCGCCGTTGAGGCCGTCGGTGTCGTTGTCGGTCTCGCGCGTGGTGAGGGCGGGGGCGCCCCCGTTCGTCGTCCGCTCGAACAGCGTGCGCCCGTCCTGGCCGCCCGAGCGGAGCCCGAACGAGCCCTCGGCCGACAGCGTCGTCTTGTCCGCGAGCTCGTACGTGGCCGAGCCGTTGAAAAAGTGGGACGACTCGTCCCGCTCGTTGGCCCCGTCCGAGAGGAGCGCGAAGGAGCCGTCGAGGGCGCGGACGCTCCCGAGGAAGGACGTGGGCCGCTCGTTGTAGCGGTACCCGTACTGGCCGCTGAGGTCCCACTTCCCCTTTTGGTAGGCGAGGTTGGCGCCGGCCTGGCCCGACAACTCGGTCCCGCCGCCCAGCGTGAGCCCGCCCGAGAGCCCGCGGTCCGTCCCCTCGACGAGCACGATGTTGACGATCCCGCCCATGCCGTCGGGCTCATACTTCGCCGACGGGTTCGGGATGACCTCGACGCGCTCGACCTTGTCGGCCGGGATCTGGCGGAGGAGCGCGGCCAGGAACGCGCCGCGCACCGGGACGGGCCGGCCGTCGATCTGGATGACCACGTTCTGGTTGCCGCGGAGCGAGACGTTGCCGTCCGTGTCGACCTCGAGCGAGGGGAGCGTCTGGAGCGTCTCGATGGCGCTCCCGCCGGCCGTCACCGCCTGCTCCTGGACGTTGTAGACGGTCCGGTCCGCCTGCTGCTCGACGAAGTCGCGGCGGGCCGTGACCTCGGCCTCGCCGAGCACCTCGACGCCCGACGCCAGGCGGACCTCGCCCAAGTCCGTCGGCGCGCCGGCCGCCACCTCGACGCCGTCGACGCGCTGCGTCGTGTACCCGATAAAGCTGACGCGGGCTTGGTACCGCCCCGCCCCGACGCCGTCGATGGTCACGCGGCCGTCGGCGTCGGCCGCCCCGCCCGTGACGAACGACGAGTCGGCGGCGCCGTACAGGGCGACGGTCGCCTGCGGCAGCGGCGCGCCCGTCTCGGCGTCGACGACCGTCGCGACGACGGACCCCGCCGGCCGCTCGCCCGGCTGGGCGAGGGCGGGGAGGGCGAGGAGCAGGAGGACCGCGGCGAGGGCGGGGCGTACCGAAGGGGGCATCGGGCGGGGCGGAAAGGGGAGGCCGGCCCAACGGGAGAAGCGGCGGCGAGTTGCGCGGGGCCGGTGCGGATTCGCCGACGGGCGGCCCCTGCCGACCAGCCGCACGCTCGGGTGACGAGCCGCGGGCGGGGCGGTCCGTGCGGGCGGGGCGGCGGGCGGTTTCAGGCGACGTCGCGCCCCGCCCGTGCGGGAAGGGCTAGTGCGTTTGCACCAAGGCGTTCCGGGGGGGGCTCAGCCTACTCTTGAGACGCCCTCCCGACCCGCCCATGCGCGCCCTCGCCCTCGCCCTCCCCCTGGCCCTCGCCGGGTGCCTCCCTTACAGCGTCGGCCAGACGGCCGAGACGGCGCCGGAGGGGACGCTCGTCGTCTCGCAGTCGGCCCAGTTCGTCCCCATCGACAGCCCGTTCGGTGTGAGCGGCGGGTGCGAGGGGGACTGCCCCAGCGACGAGTCCGGCGCGGGCTACATGTCGCTCGACGCCGAGGTCCGGGTCGGTGTCACCGAGCGGTCCGACGTGGGCGTCCGCCTCGTCGGGGGACCGGGATCGGCGTGACCTACAAGAACCGGCTGACGGCCGACGCGGGGCCGGTCGCGGTCGCGGTGTCGGGCGGGGGCGGCGTGCTCAACGCCGGGGGGCACGCCTACGGCGAGGCGACGGTCCTGGTCTCAGGGCGGGGCGGCGGCCTGATCGCCCCGTACGGCGGCCTCCGCGGGTTCGCGACGGTTCCCCTCGGTCCGGACGCCGCGCGCGACGGGCCAACCGTGGGCGGGTTCGGAGGGCTCCGCGTGGGGACGGCCCGGGCCGGCGTGAGCGCCGAGGTGGGCGTGTTCCGGGACCCCTCGGCCTCCGCGACCGCAACGTGGTCGTGGTCCCCTCGGTGACGTTCCACGGGCGGGGCCTGTTCGGGCGGGGGCCGCTCTGGACGCGGCGGTAAGGCGGCTCGTCCCCACCCGCCCCGCCCTCGCAACCACCGACGTCGCACGGGCGACCGCCGGTCGCCCCTACGGCGTCCCGCCCCGCCCTCGCGTTCTGGGGGCGGGGCGGTCGTCTTCCGCTCGCCGTTTGCCGGGACACCGCCACCCCGCCCGCGCGTAGGACCGGCCGTGTCCGCCGCCCCCGACCCCGCCCCGCCCGCCGACGCCGCCCCTAGCGGGCGGGGCGAGACGCTCCTGGAGGCGGCGGCGGCCCACGTCCCCGATCGCCCCGATCTCCTGATCCGCCTGGCCCGCGAGGCCCGCGCGGCGGCCGAGGCCGAGGGCGACGAGCGGACGGCGGCGCAGGCGGAGGGGTACGAGGGGTTCGGGCTCTACCTCACGTCGGACCACGAGGCGGCGCTCGACCACCTGACGCGTGCGCTCGCCGCGCTCGAGCCGCTGGGCGACCTGGCGGGGCGGTCGCTCGTGCTCGGCGCGCTCGCCTCGGTCCACGTCAGCCTCGGCCACTACGACGAGGCCGCCGCGATCGCCCTCGAAAACCTCCGCACGGCCCGCGCGCTGGGCGACCGGGAGCGCGAGGCGTGGGTGCTGACGATCATGGGGAACACCTACGTCGAGCTGGGCCAGCCGGCCGAGGCGACCGAGCGGGGCGAGGCCGCTCTCCGCCTCTTCGCCGACCTCGGCAACGCCGGCGGCCAGGCCCGCGCCCACACCGTCCTGGGCGGGGCGCTCCGCGACCTCGGCCGGTACGACGAGGCCAAGGCCCACCTCGAGGCGGCCCTCCGGCTGGCGACCGAGGAGGGCGCCACGCTGACGGAGGCCCGCGCGCTCGACGACCTGGGCTGGCTCGCGCAGTCGCGCGGCGACCCCGCCGGCTCGCTCGACTTCCACCGCCGCGCGCTCGCGCTCCGCGAGGCCATTGGGAACCGGCAGGCCCAGGCGACGAGCCTCATCCACCTGGGGCGCGCGTACACGGCGCTCGGGCAGGCGGACGAGGCGGTCGGAGTGCTCGAACAGGCCCTTGCCATCGCCGCCGAGACCGGCGCTGAACCCCGAGCGGCGCAGGCCCACGAGGCCCTCGCCGACGCGTACGAGCGGTCGGGCCGCCCCGCCCAGGCCCTCCGCCACCTCCGCGCGTACAGCCGGCTCCGTGAGGCGCTGCTCTCGGCCCAGGCTCGGAGCCGCATCCAGACGCTGGAGGTCCGCGCCGAGGCCGAGCGGGCGCACCAGGACGCCGAGATCGCGCGGCTGCGGACCGAGGAGCTGGGGGCGGCCAACGCCGAGCTGGAGCGGACGCTCGTCGACCTCCGGGCGGCCCAGCGCGGGCTCGTCCAGGCCGAGAAGCTGGCCTCGCTCGGGCGCCTCTCGGCCGGGCTCGCCCACGAGATCCAGAACCCGCTCAACTTCGTCGCCAACTTCGCCGAGCTCAACGCCGAGCTCGCGTCCGAGCTCCGCGCCCGCGTCGACGCCGGCGACCTCGACGGCCTGGGCGACGACCTCGACACGGTCGCCGACAACGCGGCCCGCGTCCGCGACCACGCCCGGCGGGCCGACGGGATCGTCCGGAGCCTCATGGGCCACGTCCGCGACGTGGGCGGCAAGCGCCGGCCGGCCGACCTCCACGAGCTCCTCGAGCAGGCCGTCTCGTCGGTGTTCCGCGACGCCGAGGCCGCGCCGTCGGGCGGGGCGGTCCGCGTCGAGCGCCACTACGCCGACGGGCTCGGCCCGGTCGAGGTGGCGCCGGGCTCGCTCCAGCGCGTGTTCGTGAACCTCCTCGACAACGCCCGCTACGCGCTCGCCCACCGCCCCGCCCCGCCCGACGGAGAGGCCGAGCCGCCCACCGTCACGATCTCGACCGAGCGGTACCCGGGCGGGGTGGAGATCCGCGTGGCCGACAACGGCGTCGGCATCCCGCTCGCCCACTGCGCCCGCGTGTTCGAGCCGTTCTTCACCACGAAGCCGACGGGCCAGGGGACCGGCCTGGGCCTCTCACTCGCCTACGACATCGTGACCGGGGGCCACGGCGGCACGCTCGGCGTCGTCAGCCGCGAGGGCGAGGGGGCCACGTTCACGGTCACGCTGCCGACGGGGGAGGGGGAGGGATGTAGGGAATAGGGACTGGGGAAGAGGGAAAGACAGGGCCGCCCCGCCCCAGCCGCGTTCGGTGGCGACGGGCGGGGCGGCCGTCCTCTTCCTCGTTCCTGTCTCCCCGTTCCCACGTCCCCGCGAGCGCAGCGAACATCCCCCTCACTGCTCGATGCTCCGCGCGTCCAGGCTCGTGACCGACTCGTCGTTGGCCGTGTAGGCGACCTCGATGGGGTTGCAGCACACCTCGCAGTCCTCGACGTAGCGCTGGGCCGGCACCGTGGGGTCGAGGAGCATGGTGATCGGCGCGGCGCAGTACGGGCAGGACAGCTCGACTTCGACCTCGAACATGGGCGGCGTAGGTTGTGGACCCCCGCCTACGCGCCCGTGCCGACCGCCGCTCCGCTCCTCCTGACCGCGTCGTCCCTCGTCGGCGGCGCCCTCGTCCTCGCCGGCTGCGCGGCCGCCCCGCCCCGCCCCGCGCTGGAGTCCGCCCCGGCCCGCTCTGCGCCCGCCCCGCCCTGGCCCGAGGCCCAGCCCGACGCTGGCCTCCAGGCCGCCGTCGAGGTCCTGGTCGACGGGTTCGACGGCGCCGTCGGCGTCTACGTCCGCCACCTCCCGACCGGCCGCGAGGCCGCGCTCCGCACCGACGAACGGTTCCCGACGGCGAGCCTGATCAAGGTGCCCATCCTGGCCACGCTGTTCGACCAGGTCGAGGCCGGCCGGTGGGCGTACGACCAGACGTTCCGCGTCGGGGATGCTCCGCCTTACCCGCACCCCGACGTGGGCCTCGTCGGGCAGCTCCGGCCGGACGCGACGGTCGCGCTCCACCAGCTCATCGAGATGATGCTCTCGGCGTCGGACAACTCGGCGAGCTTCTGGCTCCAGGACCTCGTCGGCGGGGGCGGGGCGGTCAACGACTGGCTCGCCGACCACGGGTTCGAGGCCACGCGCCTCAACAGCCGCACGCCGGGCCGCGAGGACGCCTACGCCGCCTACGGGTGGGGCCAGACGACGCCGCGCGAGATCGCCGCGCTCGTCCAGCGCGTCGTCGAGGGCGGGGCGGTCTCGCCGGCGGCCGACCTCGAGATGCACCGGCTCCTCACGCGGACGTTCTACGACGACGGGGCCGTCGGGGCCGTGCCGCCGGGCGTCCAGGTGGCGAGCAAGCAGGGGTGGGTCGCGGCGTCGCGGGCCGAGGTGGTCTACGTCCACGCGCCGTCCGGCCCGTACGTGGCCGCCGTCCTCACGCGCGACCAGGGCGACACGCGGGACGGGCCGGACAACGCGGGCGCCGTGCTGGTCCGCTCCGTCGCGTGCCTCCTCTGGGACACGTTCGAGCCCGGGCGCCCGTGGGCCGCCCCGCCCGGGTCCGAGCGGTACCGGTTCTGAGGGTACGGGGTACGGGGTACGGGCGCGCCGGTCCGTGGTGCCAGATTCGTTCCGCCCCGCCCCGCCCGGTCCAGGTCTGGGCGGGGTGGCGACAGGCGAGGCCGCCGCCAACTGGAGGGCGGTCCCCCTCCTGGCCACCGCGCAGCGTCGGCGCAGCCAAGAGGGGTAGGACCCAAAGGGCGGACCCAAAGGGCGGACCCAAAGGGCGGACCCAAAGGGCGGACCCAAAGGGCGGACCCAAAGGGCGGACCCAAAGGGCGGACCCAAAGGGCGGACCCAAAGGGCGGACCCAAAGGGCGGACCCAAAGGGCGGACCCAAAGGGCGGACCCAAAGGGCGGACCCAAAGGGCGGGGTGGTGGACGACGCGGGCGGGGCGGTCTGAGAAAGATGCCGCCCCGCCCCCTACCGCCCCGCCCAACGACGGGCAGCCGTAGGGACACGACTCGTCGTGTCCAGGGCGGGCAGACCCAAAGGGCGGGGCGGTTCTGGACGCCGCCGCCCGTAGCCGCCCCGCCCGTGGCGCGGTGAGTTCGTCGGGCGATTGCGGACACCACGCGTGGTGCCCTACGAATCCGCTCTGCCCAGAGGCTGGTGCCCGGCGGCGTTGCACGCAACGCCGCTACGTCGGCCGCCCCGGCGCGGGCGGGGTGGAGCACCTCCGCTGCCCGCTGCCCGCTGCCCGCTGCCCGCTCACGTCTGGGCGGGGCGGCTCAGTTGGTCAGGCTGCGGATGGGCGCCGGGATGCGGCCGCCGCGCCGGGCGAACACGGCGTTCGAGACGTCGGAGACGGGCATGATCGGCGCCCGGCCGAGGAGCCCGCCGTAGTCGGCCCACTCGCCGACGCCCTTGCCGGCGACCGGCAGCAGCCGCACGGCCGTCGTCTTGTCGTTGACCATGCCGATCGCGAACTCGTCGAACAGGATGCCCGCGATGGTCTCGGCCGACGTGTCGCCGGGGACGGCGACCATGTCGAGGCCGACCGAGCAGATCGCGCTCATGGCCTCGAGCTTGGCGAGCGAGAGGGCGCCCGAGGCTGCGGCCTCGATCATGGCCTGGTCCTCCGACACCGGCATGAACGCCCCGCTCAGGCCGCCCACGTGGCGGGCCGCCATGAGCCCGCCGCGCTTGACGGCCTCGTTGAGCATGGCGAGCGCCGCCGTCGTCCCGGGCGCGCCGACCTCGCCGAGCCCCATCGCGCGGAGCACGTCGCCGACCGAGTCGCGGTCGGCCGGCGTCGGCGCGAGCGAGATGTCGACGACGCCGAACGGGACGGGCGTGCCCACGCGGTCCTCCAGGCGCTCGGCCACGCGGCGGCCGATGAGCTCGCCGGCGCGCGTGATCTTGAACGCCATCGTCTTGATCGCGTCCGTGACGGCGCCGAAGTCGGCGTCCGGCCCCAGCGCCTCGACGGCGCGGAGCACGACGCCCGGGCCGGAGATGCCGACGTTGAGCGCGCTCCCGGGCTCGCTCGGCCCGTGGAAGGCGCCGGCCACGAAGGGGTTGTCGCCGACTGCGTTGCAGAAGGCGACGAACTTGGCGCAGCCGATCGAGTCGCGGTCGGCCGTCCGCGCGGCCATGCCCTTGATGGCGCGGGCGACGGCGAGCACGGCGTCGGCGTTGATGCCGGCCTTCGTGCTCCCGCAGGCGACCGACCCGCACACGCGGTCCGTGGTCGCGAGCGCTTCGGGGAGCGCCTCGATAAGCGCCGCGTCGCCGGGCGTCGTGCCCTTCTCGACGAGCGCGCTGAAGCCGGCCAGGTAGTCGACGCCGACCTCGGCCGCGGCCCGGTCCAGCGTGTGCGCGAGCTCCACGAACTCCTCGGGCGAGAACCCGTCGGCGACGAGCGCGGCCGGCGTGATCGAGACGCGCTTGTTGGCGATACGGACGCCGTACGTCCGCTCGACCTCCTCGGCCGCGGCCACGTGGTGCTCGGCCGTCTGCGTGACGCGGTCGTAGACGTTCTGCCGCGTCGAGGCGGCGTCCCGGCTCTGGCACCCCCGGAGGCTGATGCCCAGCGTGACGGTGCGGATGTCGAACGCGTCCGCCTCCGTCATGCGGACGGTTTCGAGAACTTCGGGGAGGGATACAGGCATGGAGGGATAGAGGGATGGGGGGAGGCGGCTCAGGCACCGAGCGACCGGATCAGGCCGTGGAGCATCCTCCGAACGTGGTCGATGTGCTGGAGGAGCGGGGCGGCTCCTTCTGCCGTGAGGAGGCCGACCCGCTCCGCGACAATGAGTTGGGTGCGGACTTCGTAGAGCGACCCCCGAGCGATTCGGAGGAATCGGGCGTAGTCCTGTGTCGACCCGCGTCCCCACCCCTCTGCAATGTTCGATGGAATCGAAACGGCAGCGCGGCAGAGTTGAGAGGTCAGCCCAAACCGCTCGTCTTTCGGGAACGCGCGAGTCGCGCCGTAGACGAGCTCGCAGAGCGAGATCCCCTCTTGCCACACTCGGAGGTCTTCGTAGCTCCTGACGCCAGATTCCGCGACACGCCCGACTCCAGGCTCGGCCCATCCCTCTTCATCCCGCATCCCCCATCCCTCGTGCCCCCCGCTCACGGCCGGTGCATGGCCTGGAAGAGGTCCTCGTGCTGGAGGAGGACGCGGGCGCCGAAGGCGTCGCCGCGCGCCTGGAGGCGGTCGCGGGCGGCGCCGAGGTCGGCGTCGGCGTCGAGGTCGGCCACGAGGACGACGGTGAAGTAGCCCTGGAGGATCTTCTGCGACACGTCGAGGAGGTTGGCGCCCGAGGCCGCGAGCTCGGCCGTGATGGCGGCGAGGATGCCCGGCGTGTCGCGCCCGTAGGCCGTCACCACGACGCGCGTCCGCCCCGCCCCGCCGGCCGCCGCGCTTTCGGAGCCGCCCCGCCCGGCGCTCGGGGCGGGGCGGGGCGGGGCCGCGGCCGTCTCCGGCGCCTCCAGGACCGCCCGCGCCACGCGCTCGACGCGCTCGGGCGTGGCCTCGCCGCCGAGGGCGTCGGCGATCCGGTCGATGAGGGCGCGGACGTCGGGGGCGGGGCGGGGCACGGCGGGCGGGGCGGAGGGGGAGGGCGGGCGCGTCCCCCGGGTTCGGGTGCCGCGGGACCGCGCAAACCTACCGCCGCCCCGCCCGTCGGCCACCCCGCCCGACGAGTCCGCCCGTCCACGCCGCCCGGCGCTCGGTGGGGGCGGGGCGGCGAGGAACCGCGCGCGGCGGCGCTCGTGACGCCCTGCCACCCCGCCCCGCCCTCTGGGTCCGCCCATGCCCGACTTTGTCCGCGTCGCCTCCGTCTCCGACCTCGCCGACGGCGAGATGCGCCAGGTGTCGGCCGACGGCACGGACGTGCTCCTCTCGCGCGTCGACGGCCGGTTCCACGCCTGCACCGCGTTCTGCACGCACTACGGCGCCCCGCTCGCGACGGGCGCCCTGTCCGGGACGACCGTCGTGTGCCCGTGGCACCACGCCGCGTTCGACGTGGCCTCGGGCGCGCTCTGCGAGCCGCCGGCGCTCGACGCGCTCCGCACGTTCGAGGTCAAGATCGAGGGCGACGACGTGCTCGTCCGCGTGCCCGCCGACGCCGACGAGCACGGGAAGGGCGTGGCCTACCGCGAGAGCGACGGCGAGACGCCGGGCATGGCCGCGCGTACCGAGGACGACCGCCTGTTCCTCGTCCTCGGCGCCGGGGCCGCCGCTGGGGCCGCCGCCGAGGCGCTCCGCACCGAGGGCTACCGCGGCCGGCTCGCGCTCGTGACGATGGAGACGCGGGCGCCGTACGACCGGACCAAGCTGTCGAAGGCCTACCTCGCCGGCGACGCTCCCGAGAGCGCGCTCCCGCTCCGCGACGGGGCGTTCTACGAAAAGCACGGGATCGAGGTGTGGACCGATCGGACCGTCACCGGCCTCGACGCCGACGCCCGCGAGGTCTCGTTCGAGGGGGGCGAGCCGGTCACGTACGACGCCTGCCTCGTCGCAACGGGCGGCACGCCGCGCCGGCTCCCCATCGACGGCGCCGACCTGGACGGCGTCCTCCTGCTCCGCTCCTGGGCCGACGCGCAGGACGTGGTCGAGCAGGCGGGCGGGGCGGAGCGCGTCGTCGTCATCGGCGCGTCGTTTATCGGCATGGAGGCGGCCTCCAGCCTGAACGCGCGCGGCGTGGACGTGACGGTCGTGGGCAAGAGCGACGCCCCGTTCGCGTCGGCGATGGGCGCGGACGTCGGGCGCGTGTTCCAGCGGGCGGCTGAGTCCAAGGGCGTGGCCTTCCGGCTCGGCGCCGGAGTGGACCGCATCGAAGCGGCCGACTCCGGCGGCCTCCGCGTGGTCGTGGGCGGGGAGGCGCTCCCGGCCGACGCGGTCGTGATGGGCGTCGGCGTCTCGCCGGCGACGGGCTTCCTCGACGGCGCCCCGTTCCGCCGCGACGACGGCGGCCTCGTCACCGACGCCGCGCTCCGCCTCGCGCCCGGCCTCTTCGCGGCCGGCGACGTGGCCGCGTTCCCCGACGCGCGGCTGGGTAAAACGGTCCGCATCGAGCACTGGCGGCTGGCCCAGCAGCACGGGCGCGCGGCGGCGCGGAACATGCTGGCCGAGGGCGACCCGACGGTCGCGGACACGCCGTTCGACGGCGTCCCCTACTTCTGGACCGGCCAGTTCGGGCTCAGCCTCCGCTACGTCGGCCACGCCGAGGACTGGGACGAAGTCGTCGTGGACGGCTCGCTCGACGACGCCGAGTTCCTCGCGGCCTACGTCGAGGGCGGGGCGGTCCGCGCGGTCGCCGCGGTCGGCCGCGACCAGGACGCGGCGGCGTTCCACCTGCTCATGGCCCAGGGCCGCACGCCGACGCCGGCCGACATCCGCCAGGGCGTGGACCTCCAGGCCCGGCTCTAGCGCCACCCTGCCCCGCCCGCGCAGCGCGTTGTCCTGCGGCGTCGCCGGTGGGCGGGGCGGCTAGTCGTCGACGAGGTCGTCCGCCTCGCCGAACGTGACGTCCCACGCCTCGTCGTCGGCCTCTCGGTGCGGGTGTCCGTCCTCGATCCACTCGTGCGTGCCCGGGGCGTCGTAGACAACGGGCGCGTGGTGCCCGGGCGTCTCCCCGTAGATCAAGGCCGCCGCCCCGCCCGCGCCGGCCAGCAGGGCGATGAGGGCGCCGCCGACGAGGAGCCGCCGGCGTCGAGCGGGCGGGGCGGACGCGCGGCGGGCGCCGGAGGAGGCCGCGGAGCGACCGCCGCTCGGGGCCGAAGGCGCGCGCCTCGAGCTGGGCGGAGGTGAGGCCGTCGAGGCCGTCACGCCGCTCGAAGTCGGTGGTGGACATGGGCGGGCGGGGTGGAGCCGCAGGGTAGCCGGCGCCCGCGCGCCCGTCAAGCCACCGCCCGCCGCCCCGCCCGCGCACGAAAAAACCGACCCTGGCGCGAGGCCGGGGCCGGTTCGGGACGTGGAGCATAACGGATTCGAACCGTTGACCTCTTCACTGCCAGCGAAGCGCTCTACCAACTGAGCTAATGCCCCGGAGGGTCGCCGGCGGACCAGCGAGCGCCCAAGATAGGGAGCCGCCGCCGCCGCGGTCAATGGAGCACGGGCGAAGACGCCCCGCCCCGCCCGCCCGCCCCGAGCGGGGCGGCCTAGCTTTGGGCCGCCCCGCCCGCTGGCCCCTCGGGGTCGTCCTTTGGGTCCGCCCCGCCCTCCAGGTTCGCCCGTGCCCGACCGCCCCGTCCACGTCGACAAGTTTGGCGGCACGTCCGTCGCCACGCCCGAGCGCGTCCGCCGCGTGGTCGAGATCGTCGCGGGCGGGGTGGGGGAAGGGCCGCGTGGGGAGGGCGCGGGCCGGCGCGTCGTGGTCACGTCGGCGTTCGGGGGCGTGACCGACCGGCTCCTCGACGCCGTCGAGGCGGCCGTCGGGCGGACCGGCGCGCACCGCGAGATCCTGGCCGCCCTCCGCGCGCGGCACGCCGACGCGCTCGCCGCGCTCGCGCCCGAGTCCGAGCGGGACGCGCTGGGGCGCGCGCTCGATACGCTGTTCGTCGAGCTCGGCGAGCTCCTCTACGGCATGTACCTGCTCCGCGAGTGCACGCCCCGGTTCCGCGACGCCATCGTGTCGGCCGGCGAGCGGGCCGCCGTCCCGCTCGTCGCCGCCGCGTTCCGGGCGGCCGGGCACGCGGCGGTCGCCCTCGACGCGACCGCGTTCGTCCGCACCGACGACGCGTTCGGCGAGGCGGCGCCGGACCTCCCCGAGACGCGGCGGCTCGCACGCGCCGCTCTCGCCGCCGTGCCCGCCGACGCCGTCGCCGTCGTGACCGGGTTCGTCGGGTCGACCGCCGACGGCGTCACGACGACGCTGGGGCGCTCGGGCAGCGACTACACGGCGACGCTCCTCGCCGGCGCCCTCGACGCCGCGGCCTGCGTGATCTGGACCGACGTCGACGGCGTCCTCTCGGCCGACCCCCGCGTGGTGCCCGAGGCGTTCCCGCTGGAGCACCTGAGCTACGCCGAGGCCGCCGAGCTGGCCCACTTCGGCGCCAAGGTGCTCCACCCACGGACGATGCGGCCGCTCGTGCGGGCCGGCATCCCGCTCCAGATCAAGAACACGCTGCGGCCCGAGGCGCCGGGCACGCGCGTCGGCCCCGCCCCGCCCGGTGCGGAGCCTTCGATCCGCGCCGTGACGGCGATCCGCGGCGCCGCGCTCGTTCGCGTCGAGGGCGCCGCCGTGCTCGACGTGGCCGACCTGGGCCGGCGCGTGCTCGCCCCGCTCGCGGACGGCGGCGTGCCGGTCTCGCTCGTGGCCCAGGCCTCGGCCGAGGGCAGCTTCGGGCTGGCCGTCCGCGAGGCCGACGCCGACGCGGCGGTCCGCCTGCTCTCGCGCGCGCTCGCCCGCGAGGTCGAGCGGGGCGACGTCTTCGGCGTCCGCGCCGAAGGGGGCGGGGCGGTCGTCGCGGCGGTCGGGTCGGGGATGCACGGGGCGACGGGCTTGGCCGGGCGCTTTTTCCACACGCTCGCGCGGGCGCACGTGCCCGTCCGCGCCGTGGCCCAGGGCGGGGGCGACCACACGATCTCGGCCGTCGTCGCCGACGCCGACGCGGCCCGCGCGGTCGGCGCGCTCCACGAGGCGTTCGCGCTCCGCCGCCTCCGCGCCCACGTTGTCGTGGTCGGGGCGGGCGCGCTGGGCCGGCGCGTTCTCGCGCTTCTCGGCGCCGAGTCCGAGCGGCTCCGCGCGGGCGGCCTCCACCTCGTCCTCGCCGGCGTCGCCGACAGCCGGCGGCTCGCGTGGGAGCCCGACGGCCTCCACCCCGCCCAGGCGCTCGACGCGCTCGACGCGCTCGCCGCCGCCCCGCCCGCTCCGGGCGTGCTCGACGCGCTGACGGACCGGCTCGCGGCGGCCCGCCTGGAGCGGCTCGTGGTCGTCGACGCGACGCCGAGCGCCGACGTCGCCGCCCGCCACGCGGCGTGGCTCGCGGGCGGGGCGGCCGTCGTCACGCCGAACAAGGAGGCGGCGGGCCGCTCGGCGGCGGCATGGGGCGAGGTCCAGCGCGCGGCGCGGGACGCCGAGGCCCCGTACCTCTACGAGGCGGCGGTCGGGGCCGGCTTGGGCGTCGTCGCCCGCCTCCGCGACCTCGTGCGCACGGGCGACCGCGTGCTCCGCGTCGAGGGCGTGCTCTCGGGGACGCTCGCGTTCGTGATGAACCGGATGCGCGACGGGGCCGCGTTCTCGGCCGCCGTCGCCGCCGCCCGCGACGCCGGGCTGACCGAGCCCGACGTCCGCGACGACCTCTCGGGCCGCGACGCGGCGCGCAAGCTGGCGCTGCTCGCCCGCGAGGTGGGCCTGGACGTGGCCGCCGCCGACGTGGCCGTCGAGGGCCTCGCGCCCCCGGCCCTCGCCGACGTGCCGCTGGCCGCGTTCTGGGACCGGCTCCCCGAGGCCGACGCCGACTGGCAGGACCGCCCCGCCCCGCCCCGCCCACCCGCGAGCGGGGCGGAAATCAGCGCACCGGACGACGCGCCCGGGCGGGGCGGCGAGCTCCAGTACGTCGCGCGCCTCGACGCCGACGGCTCGATCCGCGCCGGCGTCGAGGCGGTCGCCCCGGGCTCGCCGTTCGCCGGCCTCCAGGGCGCCGAGATCGCCGTCGCCGTCTGGACCGAGCGGGGTGGCCCGCGCCCGCTTGTCCTCCGCGGCCCCGGCGCGAGCGCCGACGTCACGGCGGCCGTCGTCCTGGCGGACGTGGTGCGCGCGGCGGAGGCGATGCGGTAGGGCGGCGTTCGGCGAGCAGCGTTCGGCGAGCAGCGGGCGGGTTGTGTCGGGGCTCGCTTGGCGTCTAGCGGTGGCACCACCGGACCGACACGATGGCCTCCGTTCCGCTGACGGACCTCAACGCGTACCGGACGGCGTTCCGACTGCAGCAACACGTTTTCCAGGTGACGCGCAGCTTTCCGAAGGAGGAGCGGTACTCGCTTACGGACCAAGTCCGCCGCTCGTCACGCTCCGTAGGGGCCAACATTGCGGAGGCGTGGCGAAAGCGGTCGTACCCCGCCCACTCCGTAAGCAAACTATCGGACGCCGACGCAGAGTTGGAAGAGACGCGGCACTGGCTGAGAACGGCGCACGCGTGTGGGTACCTTTCGGACGAAGACCGAGACCGGCTTCTCGCTGGGGCGGACGAGGCCGGGCGCCTGGTCGGCTCTATCATGCGGCGCCCCGGTGCATGGTGCCGAGGTCCGTAACCGCACGCTGCACGCCGCACGCTGCTCGCTCTACCGTGACGATCGCCCTTGTAGGAACCGGCCGGATGGGCCAGGCTGTCGAGGCCGTCGCCGCCGAGCGCGGCCACGAGATCGCCGCCCGGTTCGACGCGGCCGCCCCGCTCCTCGACGCCCGCGACGCCGACGCCCTCAACGGCGCCGACGTCGTCGTCGACTTTTCCCTCCCCGCCCTCGCCCCCGACCACATCCACCGCTACGCGGCGTGGGGCGCCGACGCCGTCGTCGGCACGACGGGGTGGACGGAGCACCTCGACCGCGTGCGAGCCTGGGTCGAGGAGGGCGGGGCGGGGCTGATCTGGGCGCCCAACTTCTCGCTCGGCCTCGCCCTCGTCGAGCGCGCGCTGCGCGGCCTGCTCCCGCTCCTCGACCGGCTCGACGAGTACGACGCGGCCGTCCACGAGGTCCACCACACGGGCAAGGTCGACAGCCCGAGCGGGACGGCGCTCCGCCTGGCCGACGTGCTCCTGGAGGGCCTCGCGCGCAAGACGCACGTCGAGCCCGAGGCGCAGCACGGGGCCATCGACGCCACGGCGCTCCACGTGACGAGCCAGCGGCTGGGGGCGGTCTTGGGCGAACACGTCGTCACGCTGGACAGCCCGGTCGACCAGATCGAGGTGGTGCACCGGGCCAAGAGCCGGCGGGCGTTCGCCGTCGGCGCCGTCCGCGCGGCGGAGTGGGTGCGCGGGCGCCGCGGCCTGTTCACGCTGGACGACATGATCGGGGAGGGATTGAGGGACGTGGGATGAGGGATGAGCGGAGCCGCCCCGCCCTCAGCGCCCGCCCCGCTCGTGTCCGCCCCGCCCGCACCCCCCGTTCGCGCTCTGGTCGCAGCGGCCCCGCCGCCGCTCCCCCGGTCGCGCGAATTGTCCCCCTTGAATAAGGGGGACAGCCTTTCGCCCCTGAGCGCAGCGATGGGTGAAAGGCGGGGGGTGCCCGCCCCGCCCTCCGGTTCGCCTGGAGCCTCGGCGGCCCGCTCCGCGTTCGGCCCATCCCTCCGATCCCTCCATCCCGCATCCCTCCACCATGGGTCCCACCCGCCAGCCCGTCTTTCGCGGCACCGCCCCCGCCCTCGTCACGCCGTTCGCGCCGGACGGCGAGATCGACGAGGACGCGTTCCGGCGCCTTATCGACGTCCAGATCCAGGGGAGCGCGGACGCGGGCGGGGAGGTGTACGGCGGCGTCGAGGCGCTCGTCGTGCTGGGGACGACGGGCGAGAACCCGACGGTCACCGACGACGAGCGGCGGCGGCTGGTCGAGATCGCCCTGGAGCACACGGCCGGCCGCGTCCCGGTCGTCGTCGGCACGGGGACGAACAGCACGGCCCAGAGCGCCCGCTACTCGCGCGAGGCCGCCGACGCCGGCGCCGACGGGCTCCTCGTCGTCGGCCCGTACTACAGCAAGCCGACGCCGGACGGCGTGCTCGGCCACGTCGCGGCCGTGGCCGACGCGACCGACTGCCCGATCGTCCTGTATAACGTGCCCGGGCGGACCGGCTCGAACTTGACGGCCGAGACCCAGCTCCGTGTGACCGAGGCGGTCCCCAGCGTGGTCGGGCTCAAGGAGGCGTCGGGCGACCTGGGCCAGATCGCCGACGTGATCGCGGGCGTGCCCGACGGCGTCGCCGTCTACTCGGGCGACGACGACCTCGCGTTCCCGACCGTCTGCCTGGGCGGGGCGGGGCTGATCTCGGTGATCGCGAACGCGGCGCCGGGGCCGATCTCGGAGATGGTCCGCCGCGCGCTCGCCGATGACGTCGCCGGCGCGCGCGCGCTCCACTACGCGCTCTTGGACGCGATGCGGGCGAGCTTTTTCGAGTCCAACCCCGCGCCCGTCAAGGCCGTCCTGGCGGAGATGGGGCGGATGTCCGAGACGCTCCGGCTCCCGCTCGCCCCGCTCACCGACGCCGCGCGCCGCCGCGTGCTCGCCGCCTACGCGCCGCTCGTCGCCGCCGGCCGCGAGGCGCAGGCGGCCTGACTCGCCGCCCCGCCCCGCCCGTGCGGCTCCGCCCTGGATCCACCCCGCCCGCACCGAGGGCGGGGCGGCCCGCCCACCGACTCACCGACCTACGGACCCCCCGATGACCGTGACCGACCTCCAACTCGACATCACCCACCACGCCGACCAGCCGACCGACGCGCTCGACCGGCCCGCCGCGCGCGAGGCGTTCGACGCGCTCCTGGACGCCCTCGAAGCCGGCGAGGTCCGGTCCGCCGAGCGGGGCGGCGACGGCGTGTGGCGCGCGAACGGGTGGGTCAAGCGCGGCATCTTGCTCGGCTTCCGCCTGGGCGAGATCGTGGACCAGTCCGAGGGGCCGTTCGCCTTTTTCGACAAGGACACCTACCCCACGCGCCCGTTCGGCCCCGACGCCGGCGTGCGGATCGTGCCCGGCGGCTCGACCGTCCGCCGCGGGGCGTACCTCGCGCCGGGGACCGTCTGCATGCCGCCCATGTACGTCAACGTGGGCGCCTACGTCGGGGCGGGGACGATGGTCGACAGCCACGCGCTCGTGGGGAGCTGCGCCCAGGTGGGCGAGCGGGTCCACCTGAGCGCCGCGGCCCAGCTGGGCGGGGTGCTCGAACCCATCGGCGCGGCGCCGGTCGTGGTCGAGGACGACGTGTTCGTCGGCGGCGGCTGCGGCGTCTACGAGGGGACCGTCGTTCGCGAGCGGGCCGTGCTCGCGGCCGGCGTGATCCTGACGCGGGCCACGCGGCTCTACGACTTGGTCCACGAGACGGTCCTCCGCGCCGAGGGCGGGCTGGGGCTGGAGGTCCCGGCCGGCGCCGTCGTCGTGCCGGGCACGCGGGCGGTCGACTCCGACTTTGGCCGGGCGCACGGGCTGGGGCTCTCGGCCCCGTGCGTGGTCAAGTACCGCGATGCCTCGACCGACGCCTCGACCTCGCTCGAAGAGGCGCTGCGGTAGAGCAGGTAGAGCAGGTAGAGCAGGTAGAGCAGGTAGAGCAGGTAGAGCAGGTAGAGCAGGTAGAGCAGGTAGAGCAGGGGGCGGGGCGGCCGCCGGAAAGTTCCCCGCCCCGCCCGGCGCTCTCGGCGTGGGGCCGGGGTGGCGCGGAGGCCCGTGAGCACGAACACTTTGGGCACCGCCCTGTCCCGCCCGCGGCGCCTGGGGCGGGGTGGCGCGAGCGGGGCGGAGGAGGTGGGCACCCGCTCTCGCGCTCTCCCCGCTCTCGCGCTCTCCCCGCTCTCGCGCTCTCCCCGCTCTCGCGCTACAGCCCCCGCTCGCGGAGCCGGTCGCAGAGGCGGTCGAAAAAGGCGCACGCGTCGTGCCCCGCCGCCCCGATGCCGAGCCCGATCTGCCGGGCGTGGTCGGCCTCGACCGTCCCCAGCCGCTCGCCCCACGCGGCCGACGCCTCGGGCACGATCCCGTCGTTGACGCCGGCGAGCCCGTAGAGAATCCGGTTGGGGACCACGAGCGGCGGCGAGACCGGGACCGCCGTCCCCCGCCCCGCCCGGCCGGCGAACGAGGCGCACCAGGCGCCGTCGACCGTCTCGTCCGGGTCGAACTGCGCGGCGACGGCGTCGGGCGTGAGCTCGGCGAGGGCGGCCTCGGTGTGGGGCGGGGCGGCGTCGTAGGCCGCGCGGCCCACGAAGTCCATGAACCCGACGGCCCACGCGCGGAGCCGGTCCGGCCGGTCGAGCACGTACTGCGCCAGCGCCGTCCCCCGGTGCGGCGTCGACAGCGTGACGAGGCTCGCGAACCGCCCCGCCCACGCCGGGTCGCGGGCGAGCCAGCGAGCGTCGAGGCCGCCCGACGAGAAGGCGACGAGGTTGAGGCGCTCGGCGCCCGTCTCGGCGCGTACGCGGGACAGCCGGTCGGCCCAGGCCGCCGCGCGCACGGCGACCGTGTCGTACGGGTTGACGTGGGGGGCGTAGGCGGCCACGCCCCGCCCGCGCAGGTGCATGGCCTCGGCGTGGAGGACGCCGCCCTGGACCAGGTTCGCGAGCGCCCCGAACCCGTGCATCAGGACGACGGGGTACCGCGTCGGGGCCAACGGCGGCTGCGGCATCGGCTCCAACTCGACGGCCCGCCGGGCGACGGCCTCGGCGCGGCGGCCGAGGCGTGAGAGGAGCGGGGCGGGGTGGGACGTGTCCAGGGGGAGCGGGGCGGCTACGGGCTGTGTACGCGCCACCCCGCCCGCGGTCTCCTAGGCCGCGATGCGGGTGCCGCCGAGCTGGCGGAGCAGGGCGCGGGCCTCCTGGGCGGGGCGGAAGCCGGCGTCGGCCTCGGACCACGCGGCGAGCGCGGCGCCAAGGTGGCGGCGGGCGTCGGCGGGGCGGTCGCGGAGGAGGCGCGCGAGGGCGAGGTGGGCCTTCGGGTTGGCGGGCATCAGGCGGAGGGCACGGTCGAGGCTCTTCTGGGCGCCGGCCTGGTCACCGGCCGCCGCCTGCGCCTCGCCCAGCCGGCGCCACGTCCCGCTGCCGCTGGGCTTCTCTTCGACGAGCGCCTCGTAGACGGCGACGGCCTCGGCGGCCCGGCCGGCGGCGACGAGGGCGTCCGCGCGGAGGACGGGGCCGGCCCCCAGCTTCTCGAGGTCGAGCCCCTGGGCGGCGCCCTCGGTAGCCGCCCGCTCGATCGCAGCGAGGGCGCGCGGTCCGTCGCCCTCGGCCGTCGCGACCGACGCCTCGTGGATGAGGGCGACCGCGGTAAAGATCGGGATCTGCTGGACCGCTGGGTGACCCTGAGCCGCCGCGACGGCGGCGTCGGCCTGGGCCTCCAGACCGTGCTCGACAAGGTGGCTGGCGACGTCGGCCTTTGCCAGCGCGAGCGAGGCCGCGTCGGTGGTCGTCGCCTGCTCCGCCCAGTGGGCGTCGAGGTCGGCGAGGGCGGCGGCCGTCCGGCCCAGGCTGAGGACCTCCTCGGCCCGCGCCCGGAGCGCGGCCGCGCGCTCAGACGGCGTCTTCGCCATCGACACCGCGCGGTCGTACGCCCCCAGCCCGTCCTCCAGCCGGCCCACGCCGACGAGCGCCCCGCCCAAGGCGGAGACGACGGCCGGGTTGTCGGGCTCGGCCAGCGTCGCCTGGCGGAGCGCCTCGATGGCCGCTTCGGGCTCGCCCTGGAGCCGCTTGACGTGGGCCAGCCCGCGGAGCCCGTCGGCGCGCCCCGGCTCGGCGTCGGCGAACGCCTGGTAGTGCGCCTCGGCGGCGGCGAGGCGGTTCTGCATCAAGCGCGCAGACGCGGCCTGGAGATGGGCCTCGGTCTCGCCCGGGTCGAGCGCGATGATCTCCTCGTAGGCGGTCACGGCCACCCCGTAGTCGCCGCGGTTGAGGGCGATCATGGCCAGGATGGTGCGGGGGTCCGTCCGCTCGGGGAACAGCTCGGCCCACCGCTTGAGCGCGGCGTAGGCCTCGTCCGGCCGCTGCGACATGAACAGCTCGTTGAACACGAGCGCGTGCCGGTTGCTCTCCGACAGGCGGTAGTCGTGCTGGCGGGCGGCGGCCAGGCTCGCCTGCGCGCCAGCCATGTCGCCCGCCTGCATCTGGGGCATCGAGAGGAGGATGTGGGCGAGCGCGAACGAGGGGTTGGCCTCGGCCGCCTGGGCAAAGTGGGGGGCGGCCGCGGCCACGTCCTGGTCGTAGCTGAGGAGGTGGAACCCGGTGGTCCACGCCTCCAGCGCGCCGTCGTCGCTCGTCAGGAGCTCGGGGGCGGGGAGGTCGGCGGCGTCGGCCCGGCGGTCCGCCGGGAGGTCGAGCTCGTCCCGGATCCAGGTCGCCGCGTGGTCGGCGACGTCGAGGACGCTCCGGCCGGTCTCGTCGAACGTGTCGACCTCGCGGCCCGTCTCGCCGTCGGTGAGCCGGAGCGCCAGGCGGACGCCCTCCTCGACCCGCGACACGGTCCCCGTCACGAACACGTCGAGCCGCGCGCGGGCGGCCTCCTTGTGCGCGAGCGCGAGCGGGACGCCCGCGCCGTCGGGGTAGCCGGCCCGGCGGAGCCGCTCGGCAAAGTCGTCCGGCGTCTCGACCGTCAGGAACGGGCTCTGGTCGAGGTCGAACCCGATCCCGTAGGCCGCCGCCCGCCCCAGCCACGGCTCGTCGTCGGGGCCGTCGAGGTAGAACGCGCCGACCCGCTTGCGGAACGCCTCGGTGGCCACGACGCGCTCGACGCGCTCGCCGTCGGCGCCCTCCGCCACGACGGTCCGCGAGACCGGCCCCATCGGCTTGTCCGCGAACCCGACGCCCAGAACGGCGGCGGCGAGGATGCCGTTGGTGCCCAGGGCCATCTTGTGCGGCTTCCGCATCTGGACACGCGGGGCCGCCCCGCCCCGGCAGTACGCCGTCAGGAGCACCGACGGGAGCGCGAGCAGGGCCAGCCACATCGCCGCGTCGACGAGGTGGGGCGAGAGCCCGTAGTGCTGCGTCAGGAAGTTGACGAAGAGCACGGCCGACGTCGCGCTGCCGACGTAGACGCCGGCCGTCTTGAGAAGGCCCCGCTGGGAGAGCCGGTCGAGAAGGTCCCCTGACGAGGGGGCGTGAAGGTCGGACATCCGGGTTCAGGTCGCTGACCGGAAGGGTACACAGTCCTTGCACCTAGGGTCAACACGAACTTCGAAATAGATGAGGCGCGACCACCCCGCCCGGCAGGCGCGTCTAGGCGCCCACCGCCACCATCGCCAGCCCCACGACGAGCGGCACGCGGACGTTGTCGTTGACCGGGATCGGGAGCGCCTCGACGGCCGCCCCGACGACGGCCCCGACCGCGCACGCCACGAGCCCCAGCTCGGCCGGCGGCCACGCCGCGATCGCCGCCCCGACCGCGAACGCCGTGAGCGCGTAGGCCGCGCTGCCCTCGACCGACTTCGGCGAGCCCGGCCACCGCGTCCGCCCGAACCGGCGGCCGACCACGGCGGCGGCCCCGTCGCCCACCATGAGCATGGCGAGCGACGCCGCGGCCACGCCCGGCGGGAACAGCCACGCGCAGGCGGCCGCGGCCAGGAACATCCAGACGGCCCCGTTGAACACGATCCGCCCGCCCGTGCCCAGCTCCTCGGGCCGCATCATCCACCCGAACGCGCGGTCGATGAGGACGCGGCGGACGGCCGGGACCTTCTGCTGCGCCACGTCGAGCGCGACGGCGAGCACGGCCAGCGCCGTCAGCGCCCCGAGCACGAGGGGCCGGGGCAGGACCAGGATCGAGGCCGGCAGCACGAGGGCGCCCAGGTGGATCGCCTTCCGCTTGAGCTCGGTGGCGTACGGGATCTGGGGGACGTGGTCGCTCACGGGCCGAAGGTACCCTGCCGCCGCCCCGCCCACGGCGCCAGACCGGGCGGGGCGGCCGGAGCCCGTGCGGGGCGGGCATGGCGGGGCGGGGTGGCCGGAGCGCGGGCGGGGACTCCGAGCAGCCCGGCGCGTACCTCACCCGCACCACCCCGCCCCGCCATGCCCGCCCCGCCCGTTTTCCTCGTCGCCCTCGGCCTCGCGGCCTCCGTCCTCCTCGCCGCGTGCGGGCCGTCCGACTACGCCGGCGAGATGCGCGCGCAGCACGACGGCGACACGCCGGCGGCCTCGGGCGCGACGGCCGGCGCCGACACGGCCGACGTGACCGTCGAGCGCGTCGTCTACGGGACCGTCGACGGCCAGACGCTGACGGGCACGATCGCCCGCCCCGCCGGCGCCGGCCCGACGGCGGGGCTCCCCGGCGTCGTGGTCATCCACGAGTGGTGGGGGCTGAACGAGAACGTCGAGGACATGGCGCGGCGGCTCGCCGACGAGGGCTACGCCGCGCTCGCGGTCGACCTCTACGGCGGCGAAACGGCGGCGACGCCGGACGAGGCCATGTCGCTCGTGCGATCCGCGATGGCCGACGAGGAGGCGCTGACGGAGAACCTCCAGGCGGCCTACCGCTTTCTCGCCTCCCGCGAGGAGGCCCCGCGCGTGGGCGTCATCGGGTGGTGCTTCGGGGGCATGTGGTCGCTCCGCGCCGCGCTCGCCCTCCCCGACGAGCTGGACGCCGCCGTCGTGTACTACGGCGGCCCCGTGACCGACGCCGACCGGCTCGCGCCGCTCGACATGCCCGTCCTCGCGTTCTTCGGCGAGGACGACTCGTCGATCCCCCAGGACACCGTCCGCGCCTTCGAGACGGCGCTCGCCGAGGCCGACGTCGAGCACGAGGTGGAGGTGTACCCCGGCGCCGGCCACGCCTTTGCCAACCCGTCGGGCGAGAACTACGTCCCCGCCGCCGCCGAAGACGCCTGGCGCCGCACGACGGCGTTCCTCGCCGACAACCTGAAGGACCAGTAGGCCGGTGTAGCCGGTGAGTCGTACGGCCTCTGATACCAATTCTGGAGGTTTGTGCCTCACCCGAGCCGCCCCGCCCCGCCCATCCACCACCCCTAGCCCCTCCTGGCTGCGCCGTCCCTTCGGGGTGTCCGGGAGGGGAACGCCTCTGGAGGCGTCGGAGCATGAGCCCTCAGCCCGCGTAGCGGGAGGGGGACCCAGGGTGGCCGCCCCGCCCGCTACGCCGAGAACGCGCCGCCGGCGGAGCGGACGAGCCCGAGCTCGGCGAGCGCGTCGAGGACCTCGGCGACGTCGGCCCGGCGGGCGCCGTCGAACCGGCCGGCCACGGCGTCGGCCGTCCGCGCGCCGCCGGCCACGGCCTGGCGGACGGCGACGGTCCGCGCGGCGAGGGCGGCCGGCCACGGGCGCGCGGCCGGCGCCGCGTCGGCGGCCTCGGGCGGGGCGGCGGCAAGGTCGAGCCCGCCCTGCGGGGCGGCGTCGGGGGCCTGGAACGCGGGGCGGAGGTACCGGACGCGCCCGGCCTCCTCCTCGGCCCGCCGCTCGGCGTTGAGCGCGACGAGCCGGTCCAGCACGGCGGCCCGGAACGTCGGGGCCTCGGCGTCGAGGTCGCCCCAGCCGTAGGCGTCGAGCACGGCCCGGTCGAGCCGGCGGTGGAGGTCGAGGAGCGTGTGCGCGAGCCCGTCGCGGGAGGCCCGCTCCTCGCGCGCCGAGAGCGCCCGCCCCGCCCGGAGCGCCTCGACGGCGTTGTAGAGGTCGGTCAGCCCGACGCTCTTTTCTGTTTGCTGCCGCTTCCGGTGGGCGTCGATGGCCTCGCCAAGGTCTCGGATTTCCTGCTCCTGGTCCGCGGGCGGGGTGGGGAAGGGGAAGGGCTCGAAGGTGGCGGAGTTGTTGTAACGCGGATCATTACCGATGCCGAGCCGACCGCCGGCAGCGAGCGCCCACTCTACATGAACCTGACTGGAGAGAATGCCGAGGTAGAAGGCGTCTTCGAGAGCGACGCAGACGAGCGCTTCGTCGGGGAGCACTTCGCCGTCGAGGAACACGAAAATGCGGTGCTTGGACACGTACGGTGTGACGATGAATCGGCGCAGGCCGTCGAGGGCGGGGCGGAAGCTGGCCCGGGGCTCGCCCAGGACCCACCACTTCTCGCGGTAGCTGGCGCGGCGGACCTCCATCCGCCCCGGCTTCACGTCCCGGACCAGCTTCTCGTAAGCCTGGGGGAAGCGGTCTCTGACCTCGTCTTCGTTCAGCCCCAGGAAGTCGAGGATGTAGAGCCCGCGCGGCGAGCGGACCACGTCGCTCCCGTTGAGGTACGGCCGGAGGTGCCGGTCGATGTCTCCGCCCCGCCCGCGCCCCATCACCTCGGCCTCGTCGGGCGAGAGACGGAACCCCGTTCCGACAGGCGTAACGCCCCGGTTGCTGATCCCCTCGTTCGCGCTGAGCGGTTCCGCCCCGCTCACGTCGGCCCCGACTGTGAGGTCCACGTTGACCCGCCCGACGTACTCCGTGAGGTCTACGTCGGCCGCGCCCGCCCCGCCCCGCTCGTCGGTCACGACGGCGAGCCGCCCCGCCCCCGCGTCGAAAGCGTCGGCGCTCGCTCCGACCGTCATCGACACGCGGACGGCCGCGCCGTCGGCCGCGTCGACCCACGGGTGGTCTGGGACCGCGAATGCGAGCGCTAGGGGCGGGGTGGGGTTCGTTCCAGGTCTGACCTGGAACGAAGACAGGTGGGCTTCTACCACGCGCCGGTTGAACGTCTGCGGCAGCGAGTTTGTCGTGATGAGCCCGAACCGCTCGGCCTCCCCGCGCCGGACCGCCTCGGCCGCCCGGTGCCACCAGTACATCACGAGGTCCGCCGACTCGGGCACGTCGGGGTACGCCGCCCGCAGCCCCTCCGTGTAGTCGTCGCCGAGCGCGTCCCGCATCCGCTTGTTGCCCACGAACGGCGGGTTGCCGACGACAAAATCTGCCTCGGGCCACGGGGCGGGGTGGCCGTCGTCGTCGAGCACGGCGTCGCGGTGCTCGACCTGCCCGTACCCCTCCAGCACCGGCTCCGGGAGCGGCTGGCTGGCCCCGTAGCGCGCCCGGTGCCACTGGAGGTACCCGATCCACAGCACGAGGTCCGCAATCGCCGCCGCGCGCGCGTTCACCCTCGATCCCGCGCATCTGGCGCGGCGTGACCCCGAACCCCTCGCCGACCGCCTCGCCCACGAGCCGCCCGGCGGCGGCGCGGGCCTCGTCCTCCAGCGCCTTCAGGCCCGCGAGCGTGACGTAGAGGAAGTTGCCCGACCCGCACGCCGGGTCTAGCACGCGGACCGACGCGAGCCGCGAGAGGAACCCGGCGAGCGTGGCCCGGGCCTCGTTCCGCTTCCGCGTCGCCACCGCCTTCGTCGTCGCCTCCTCGGCCTCGTTCACGAGCCGGTTCGCCGTCGCCCGCGCCCCGTCCCACTCCGCCCGGAGCGGCTCCAGGACCGCCGGCCCCACGAGCCGCTCGACGTAGGCGCGCGGCGTGAAGTGCGCGCCCAGCCGGTGCCGCTCGGTCGGGTCGAGCGCCCGCTCCAGGAGCGTCCCGAAGATCGACGGCTCGACGTCGGACCAGTCGGCCCGGGCCGCGTCGCGGAGCCGGTCGTACTGGTCGCGGTCGAGGCGCGGCGCCCGGTGCTCGGCGAACAGCCCGCCGTTGAACCGGCGAACGGTCTCGCGCGCGTCGGAGACGTAGCCGCCCCGGTCCATCGTCCCGAAAAAGGCGCCGAGCGCGTGCGGGAGGTGGTCGAGGTCGTCGGCGTAGGCGTCGAGGAGGGCGCTGAACGCGCGGCCCGGAACGAGCCCGGCGTCCTCGGCGAACATCGAGAACAGGGCGCGCGTGAGGAAGCCGGCCACGGCCTCGGCGTCCATCGGCGCCCCGTCGGCGTCGACGGCCCCGGCGAGCGACGCGGCGAGCTCGG
This sequence comes from Rubrivirga sp. S365, assembly GCF_032248475.1. NCBI lineage: Bacteria > Pseudomonadati > Rhodothermota > Rhodothermia > Rhodothermales > Rubricoccaceae > Rubrivirga > Rubrivirga sp. S365. The sequence goes on along the minus strand of NZ_JAVTTN010000001.1, from coordinate 3,193,883 downwards.
CGAGCCGGCCGGCGAGGTCGACCGTCACGCGGGCCTGCCGGCGCGCGGGGTCGAGCGCGAGCGGGTCCTCGAACACCGCCCGCAGCCGCGCCCGCACGTCGGCGTCGCGGAGCTCGGCGAGCCGGACGCGGTGCGTGGCGGCGTCGGGGAACGGGCGGTAGAGCCGGCCGGTGCCGGAAAAGTCGGCGTAGAGGTCGAGGCAGAACCCCACGTCGCACACGACGACGAACGGGGGCGGGGGCTCGGCGGCCTCCAGGTTCCGGGCGTAGCCCTCGGCCTGGTTCCGGGCCGCGTCCATCGTGGCCTCCCACGCCCGCGTCCCCCGTTTGCCGTGGCCTTGCCGGAGCTTGCGGCCGCCGGCCGTCCGCTTCTCGTCGGCCCCCTGCTTCGTCTCCAGCACGAACGCCCCGCGCTTGTAGAGGTCGATGAACCCCTTGCTCTGGGTCCCGTCCTGGAAGCTCAGCGGCCGCTCGAACACGTAGCCGTCGGCCCGGTCGTCGCCCGTCGTGAGGGCGGGGCGGTCGACGTCGAGGGCGTCGGCGAGGTCGCGGAGGAACGTCTGGGCGTTGGCCCGCTCCGCCCCGCCCGAGGCGGCGGCGTCTTCGATAAACGTGTCGAGGTCGAGGCGCGGCGCGCGGTCGTCGGTCACGGGCGGGGCGGACGGGTGGGAACGTCCGGGATGTTACCGAGCGGACGCGCGGGCGGGGCGGGCGCTCAGGGCGGGGCGGGCCGCCCGCACCGGGCGGAGTCTGAGCCCAGCGTCCGGCGCCCCCGCAGCCGCGCATCGGGCCGACGCCGCGCAGGAACCGCGGGGTGGGGCGGCGAGACCAACCCGCCCCCACCTACTGCACACCATGGACCTCGGAATCAGCGAACGGGCCGCCGTCGTCACCGGCGCCGCCGGCGGCATGGGCCTCGAAACGGCCCGCATCCTCCGCCAGGAGGGCACGCGCGTACTCATGACGGACCTGGACGAGAGCGAGCTCGCCCTCTCCGTTCAGATCCTCGAGTCCGACGGGCTCGGCGGCGACGGCCTCCGCTCGGTCGTCGCCGACCTCGGCAGCCAGGACGGCGCCGACGCCGTGGCCGCCGCCGTCGACTGGGACCTCGACATCCTCGTCCACACGGCCGGCATCACCGGCGCCAAGGGCGACCCGCTGAGCGACATCACCGAGGACGATTGGATGGAGGCGTGGCAGACCGATATGATGTCGGCGGTCCGCATGGCGAAGGCGACGATGCCGGGGATGCTCGACCGCGGCTGGGGCCGCGTGGTCTTCGTGACGTCGGAGAACGTGGCGCAGCCGTACAGCGACGAGGTCGTCTACAACGGCGCCAAGGCCGCGCTGCTCACGTTCGCCAAGGCGCTCGGCCAGCGCTACGCGCCGAAGGGCGTGCTCGTCAACTCCGTCGCGCCGGCCTTTATCGCGACCGACATGACGGACGGGATGATGGAGAAGACGGCCGAGGAGGAGGGTGAGACGATGGACGAGGCCATCGACGAGTTCCTCGAAGAGGACCGGCCGCACCTCGTCCTCGACCGGCGCGGGCGGCCCGAGGAGGTCGCCGCTGTCATCGCGTTCCTGTGTTCGGAGCGCGCGAGCTTCGTCGTCGGCTCGAACTACCGCGTCGACGGCGGCTCCGTCGCCTCCATCGACATCTGAGGTTTCGTGGGGCGGGTACTGGGTACGGGTCCAGACGCTGCCGCCCTGCCCCCGACGGCCCGCATGGGCGGGGTGGGGGAGGCCGCCCCGCCCGCTCGCTTTGCCTGTCTGACCACCCCGCTCTCGCGCTCAGTCCGCCCCACCCCGCCCTTATGAAGACGTTTGACAACCCGGTTCGCGATCCCGACGGCCCGTTCGACGGCCCCGTCACGTTCGACGACGTGGCCGAGCGGATCGCGTCGATCCCGCTCGACGGCCAGCCGCCGGAGCTCCGCGACCTGTACGCCCGGCTCATGCGCGGCGACGCGGCCGGCGCGCCGGCCGGGATGGGCGAGGAGGCCGAGGTCGGCGGCGTGTCCGGTTTGCTGTTCCGTCCCGAGGGCGGGGCGGGCGAGGCGCCGCGCGTGGTGTGGCTCCACGGCGGCGGCTACGTGTTCGGCTCGCCCGAGACGCACTGGCGACCGGCGGCGGCGTTCGCGGCGGCCGTGGGCGAGGCCGTGTTCATGCCGCGCTACCCGCTCGCGCCTGAGGCGCTGTGGCCCGCCCCGCTCCAACAGTCGGCGCTGCCCGTGGCGCGGGCGGTGCTGGAGGGCGGCCGTGGCCTCGCCGTCGTCGGCGACAGCGCGGGCGGGCACCTCACGCTCACGACCGTCCTGGCGCTCGCGCGCGAGGACCGGCCGGCGACCGTCGCCGCCGTGTTCTCGCCCAACGCCGACCGCACGGGGCTCAGCGACACGCGCGAGGCGAACTCGCCGCGCGACGCGATGAACAACGACGAGGACGACCGCCGCTGCGCCTCGATCGCGACCGGCCCCGTCGACCTCCCGGACGACGACCCGACCATCTCGCCGCTCGTCGACGACCTGTCGCTCCTTCCGCCGCTCTGGGTCGAGGTCGGCGAAACCGAGGTGCTGCTCGGCGAGGCGCGGCTCCTCGCGGAGCGCGGCCAGGCCGCCGGCGCCGACGTCCGCCTCCACGTCGAGCCCGACGCGTTCCACATGTGGCAGCTCTGGACCCCGTGGCTGAAGGAGGCCGACGCCTCGCTCGCGCGCGCGTCGGCGTTCGTCCGCGAGCACCTGGGCGGGGCGGCGTAGGCCGGGCGCGCACCGCGCCGTTGTGGAAAGGGCGGGGCAGTTTACGCCTCGGGCGGGGCGGTCAACCCTGGTACTCGCCCCAGACCTCGCGGAGCCGGCCTGCGACCTCGCCGACCGTCGCCTCGGCCTCGACGGCGTCGAGCACGTGCGGCACCACGTTCTCGTCGCCCCGCGCCGCCGTTTCGAGGGCGTCGAGCGCCGCGCCCCACGCGGCCTCGTCCCGCCCCGCCCGGAGCGCCCGGAGCCGCTCGATCTGGCCCTCGCGGACGGCGTCCGACACGCGGAGGAGCTCGACGTCGGCCTCGTCGCCGTCGGTCTGGAAGCGGTTGACGCCGACGACCACCTGGTCGCCCGACTCGACCGCGAGCTGGGCGGCGTAGGCCGACTGCGCGATGCGGTCCTGGTAGAACCCGGCCTCGATGGCGGCCACCGCCCCGCCCATGTCGTCGATCTCCTCGATGAGCCGCGTCGCCTCGGCCTCGATGTCGGCCGTCAGGCGCTCGACGTAGAAGGAGCCCGCGAGCGGGTCGACGGCGTCGGCGACGCCGCTCTCGTAGCCGATCACCTGCTGCGTGCGGAGCGCGAGCGTGGCGGCCTGCTCCGTCGGCAGCGCGAGGGCCTCGTCGAACCCGTTCGTGTGGAGCGACTGCGTGCCGCCGAGGACGGCGGCGAGGGCCTGGAGCGTGGTCCGCGCCACGTTGTTCATCGGCTGCTGCGCGGTCAGCGTCGAGCCCGCCGTCTGCGTGTGGAACCGGAGCATCTGCGCCTTCGTGTCCGTTGCTCCGAAGCGGTCGCGCATGACGTGCGCCCACATCCGCCGCGCGGCCCGGAACTTGGCGATCTCCTCGAAGAAGTCGTTGTGCGCGTTGAAGAAGAAGCTCAGCCGCTTCCCGAACGTGTCCACGTCGAGCCCGGCGTCGAGGGCGGCCTCGACGTAGGCGATCCCGTCGGCGAGCGTGAACGCGAGCTCCTCGGCGGCCGTCGACCCGGCCTCGCGGATGTGGTAGCCCGAGATCGAGATCGTGTTCCACCGCGGCACCGTCTCGGCGCACCACGCGAACGTGTCGGTGATAAAGCGCATCGACGGGCGGGGCGGGTAGATGTAGGTCCCGCGCGCGGCGTACTCCTTGAGGATGTCGTTCTGGATCGTCCCGCCGAGCTTCGTCAAGTCCGCCCCCTGCTCCTTGGCGACGGCCACGTAGAGCGCGAGCAGGACGGGCGCCGTCGCGTTGATGGTCATCGACGTCGTGACGTCTTCCAACTCGATCCCGTCGAACAGCCGGCGCATGTCGTCGATGGAGCAGATCGAGACGCCCACCTTGCCCACCTCGCCCTCGGCGATCGGGTCGTCGGCGTCGTAGCCGATCTGCGTCGGCAGGTCGAACGCGACGGAGAGCCCGCGCGCGCCAGCAGCGAGGAGGGCGTGGTAGCGCTCGTTGGAGGCCTCGGCCGTCGAGAAGCCGGCGTACTGGCGCATCGTCCACAGCCGCTCACGGTACATCGCGGGGTAGACGCCGCGCGTGAACGGGAACCGGCCGGGCTCGCCGAGCCGCGCGTCGAGGTCGGCGGGCAGGTCGGCGTCGGTGGCGACGGCGGGCGGGGCGGCGTGGGCGGGCATCGACGTGTGCGGGCGGGGTGGGGGAGACGTGGTACCGCCACGCCCTCGGGCGGGTTCAGGGTCCGGGGGGTTCGGGGTTGTTTGGTTCGGGGTCGGCTGGTTCGGGCGGGGCGGTGGGCGACCCCTAGTGTCGCGACAGATTGTTCGTGAGCCGGTAGCCGCAGTGGCGTATCCACCGCTCGACCTGCTCGGCATGGACCGCCGCCAGCGCGTCGGCCACGGCTGCACGAAGCGCCTCCCGCGTCCGCGCGGCCACGCCCCGCAGCCGCGCCTTGACGACCGACCAGCACAGTTCGATCGGGTTGAACTCCGGCGAGTACCGCGGCAGGTAGAGCACGCCGACCCCGGCCTCGGCCAAGGCCGCTCGCACCACCTTCGTCTTGTGAGCCGAGAGGTTGTCCATGACCACCACGTCGCCGGCCGAGAGCGCAGGGATCAGCGCCTCGACTACGAAGGCGAGAAACCGCTCGCCCGTCATCGCCCCGTCCATCGCGCGCCAGGCGACCACCCCGCCGCGCCCGCCGTCGGCGCGGATGGCGCCGACGACCGTGAGGTTCTTGCCGCGGTTGAGCGGGACGGCGTCGTAGACGGGCTGGCCCCGCCGAGACCGGCCGTAGCGCCGCGTCACGGTGACGTTCGAGCCGGTCTCGTCGAGGAACACGAGCCGCCGTGCGTCGAGCGCCGGCTGCGCCTCGGCGAAGGCGGCTCGCTCGGCGGCTACGTCCGGGCGGTCGCGCTCGTCGGCTCGGAGCGTCTTTTTTTGAGCGTCAGCCCGGCCGCGACGAGCACGCCGTTGACGGTCGAGCGGGCGACCCCGACGCCGCGCTCGGCGGCGAGCCGGTCGCGGAGCTCGGCGCAGGTCGCGTCGGAGCCGTCGGCCCACGCCACGAGCGCGGCGCGGTCGTCGTCGGAGAGCTTGCGCGGGGCGCCGCCACGGTGGCCGACCGGCTCGGCGGTGCCGTCGGTGCGCCAGCGGCGCTTGAGCTTCTGGACGAAGCCGCGGCTGACGCCGAAGCGCTCGGCGAGCGCGTGCTCGGTGGGCGCGCCGTCGGCGAGGGCGGCGCCGAGGACGCGGCGGCGGAGGTCGAGCGAGAAGGCGGCCATGAGGTTGGCGTTTGACCGAGCAGAGACTACGAACAATCTGTCACGACACTAGGCAACCGCCCCGCCCTGGCCTTCGCGGGCGGGGTGGGCATGGCCGGGCTCCGTCTCACCGCCCCGCCTGGGCGCAGGGCGGGCGGGAACCTGCTCGGCGCCGCCCCGGCGTTGCATGCAACGCCGCTACCCGGGGCGGGGCGGACGTCCCCGGGGCAACCCCGAGCCCCTACGCCCGCTCGTTGTGCGGCGCGTACTTGCTCCCGCGCAGGACCTCGACGTCCTGGAGGTAGACGATGACCGAGTGGTGCGCGAAGTAGCGCTCGGCCACGTGCTCCGCGATCCGCTCGGCGACCTCCGGCGGGACGACCGTCTCGACCTTCACGCTGGGCACGCCCGGCACGCCCGTCCTCGCCCCCCTGGACCCTTCGCCCTTGACGTCAGCGATCGTGTGGCCGGTCGCCCCGAGCGTGTGGAGCGCGTCGAGGAGCCGGTCGCGAACGCTTCGCTCGGCGACGATCGTGACGAGCCGGTAGGTGACGGTCTGCATGCTCGGGGGTACGGGGTACGAGGTACAGGGTACGGACGCCGAACGAGCGCCAGAAGCCGTACTCCGTACCGAGTACCCGGTACCGACCTACCCGCCCCACCACTGGGCCAGCGTGAGGTAGAGCGGGATGCCGACCGTGAGGTTGAACGGGAAGGTGATCCCGAGCGAGGCCGTGAGGTAGTACGCGGGGTTGGCCTCGGGGAGCCCGACGCGAATCGCCGCCGGCGCCGCGATGTACGACGCGCTCGACACCATCGCCCCCAGCACGGCCGCCCCGCCCACCGAGAGCCCGACGGCGAGCCCGACCCAGACGCCGAGCGCCCCGTGGACGACCGGCATCAGCACGCCGAAGGCGACCAGGAACGGGCCGACGCTCTTGAGGTCGCGGAGCCGCCGCGCCGCCGTCATGCCCATGTCGAGGAGGAAGAGCGTGAGCGCGCCCTGGAAGCCGGCCACGAAAAACGGCGCCACCTTCTCGGTCCCCTCCACGCCCGCGATCCACCCGATGACGGTCCCGCCGACGAGGAGCACGATGCTCCGGCCGGTCACGACCTCGCGGAGCGCCTCCTGCCACGACCCCGCCCGGTCGCCGCGCGCGTACGCGATGAGCAAGCCCACGATGATGGCCGGCACCTCGAGCACGGCCACGAGCGCCGGCATGAACCCCTCCGACGGCACGCCGGCATAGGCCGCGACCGCCTGCGCGGCGATGAACGTGACGGCTGAGACCGAGCCGTAGTGAGCCGCGAGTGCCGCCGCGTTCGTCCGGTCGAACCGGCCCAGCCGGCGGAGCACGTTGTAGGCGATGACCGGCGTGAGCACGCCGAGCGCGAGCGTGCCCAGCACCGGCCCAGCCACGTCGCCGAGCGGCGTCTCGCTGAGCGCCACCCCGCCCTTGAGCCCGATCGCGAGCAGGAGGTAGATCGAGAGCGCCTGGTAGAGCGGCTCCGGGATCTCCAGGTCGCTCTTGACGGCGACGGCGACGGCGCCCAGCACGAACGCCAGGACAACGGGCGAGAGCAGGCTGGCGAGAAGGACGTCGAGCACGGGCGGGCAGAAGGGCGCCCGAAGCTACCCCGCCCCGCCCGCGCCCGTCTCGACGTGACGGCGAATGGCAACCGTCGTGGCCCCGCGACCAGCGGCACCCGTAGGGACACGGCTCGCCGTGCCCGGGTCAGACAGGACGCCGGCCACCCCGCCCGAGGTGCCGGCGGGGCGGGGCGGTGGACCCTGCCGACCATCGCTTGCGAGCGGGCGGGGCGGGGTGGCGCGGTGCCCTGCTGCGACTCGTAGGGACACGGCGCGCCGTGTCCGAACCGAGCGGGGCGGCGCCCAGGAACCACCCCGCCCCGCCCACACTCGGTCACGGGCGGGGCGGCCCTACTCGCCCTGCGCGAGCGAGTACGCACGCTCGCCGTCGAACGTGTACAGGTTCTCCGTCTTGATCACGTCGAACCCGGCCTCGACGAGCCGGCCCTGGAGCGCGACCACCTGGGCCGGCGTGGCCGCCTCGTCCGTCGCCACGAACCGGCAGCGCCAGTGGTCGGTCCAGAACGTCTCGGGGAGGCCGTCGGGGTAGACCTTCACGCCGCGGTTCGTGATCAGCTTCAGGCGGAGGCCGTCGCCGTCCTGCTCGCTCAGGCGGCCGCCGAGCACGTCGGGCACGCGGCCGTCCTCGTCCCAGTCCAGGAACACGTCGACGCCGACCAGCGCCTTCTCGACGCGCGCCGTCGGGTGGACGTCGACGTGGACGCCGGCCTCGCGGTACTCGACCGGCTTGAGGTGCTTCGGGCGCTCGCCCAGCCGCTCGATCACGGCGTCGGTGAACTGCTCCGTCGAGACCTGGCGCTCGCTGGCCTTCGGGCGGTAGATGTCCGGCGTGTGGATGCCGGCCTCGAGCGTCGCCAGCCACGCGTTCTTGATCGTCTCGGCGTGGCGCGGCATCCCTAGGTGGACCAGCATCATGACCGCTCCGTTGAGGAGCCCCGACGGGTTCGCCACGCCCCGCCCGGCGATGTCCGGCGCCGAGCCGTGGATGGCCTCGAACATGGCGAACGAGCTGCCCACGTTCGCCGAGCCCGCCACGCCGACCGAGCCCGAGACCTCGGCGGCGATGTCGGAGATGATGTCGCCGTAGAGGTTGGGGGCCACGACCACGTCGAGCACCTCGGGCCGCGCCGCCACAATGGCCGCGCCGATGTCGATGATCCGGTGCTCGGCCTCGATCTCGGGGTACTCCGGCGCGATCTCGTCGAACACGCGGTGGAACAGCCCGTCCGTCAGCTTCATGATGTTGTCCTTCGACATGCACGTCACCTTGCGGCGGCCATGCGCGCGGGCGTACTCGAAGGCGTAGCGGACAATCGCCTCCGACCCGGGCCGCGTAATCAGCTTGAGCGTCTGGTAGACCTCGGTCGTCTGGCGGTGCTCGATGCCGGCGTAGGTGTCCTCCTCGTTCTCGCGGATGATGACGAGGTTCATGCCCGGCTGGGCCGCGGCCACGAACGGCGCATAGCTCTTGTTCGGCCGCACGTTCGCGAACATGCCGAGCGACTTGCGGAGCGTCACGTTGAGGCTCTTGTAGCCGCCGCCCTGGGGCGTCGTGATCGGCCCCTTGAGGAGCACGCGGTGCCGGCGGATGGCGTCCCACGTCTCGGGCGCGATGCCCGACGTGTGGCCGTTGAGGTAGGCCGCCTCGCCGACCTCGATGGTGTCGTAGCGGAGCGGCGCCTCGGCCGCCTCCAGGATGCGGAGCGTGGCCTCCACGATCTCCGGCCCGATCCCGTCGCCGTACGCCACGGCAATCGGAACGGGCTCGGTGGCGGTCGTCGGGGGCGGGGTGGCGGCGTCGGGCATGCAGATGCGGGGTGGTGCGGTCCGCATCCTACGCAGAACCGGGCCTGCCGGAGCCGCCCCGCCCCGCGAGCGTCCGGTGAATCGTCGCCCGCCCCGCCCGAGCGCCCGCCGCCGGCCTCTCAGAGACTGTTTGGTAGCCCCCAGATTCAACCGGTCGTCGCAACACCCTTGAGGAGGGATCTGCGATGAGCACTCGGACGCGACACCCTGACAACACCGGACGTCCTCCACTCCATTCACCCGGGCGGCCGCCGGTCGGGCGCCGCTCGCACCGATTACGGTTCTGGATTGCCATCGCGGACGGGCAGTCCAGCGTCGACGCCGCCCGTAGCGTGGGCGTCTCCCCGGCCGTCGGGGTCCGATGGTTCCGACACGCTGGTGGCATGCCCCCGACACACCTCGCACCCTCTGCCCCAGCACTCTCGGGGCGCTACCTCTCGTTCGCCGAGCGAGAGGAGATCGCGCTGCTGCGCGCGCAAGGCCACGGCGTCCGCGAGACCGCGCGCCGGATCGGCCGGGCAGCGTCGACGGTCTCGCGAGAGCTCCGTCGCAACGCAGCCACGCGCAGCCGGTCGCTCGCCTACCGTGCGACCACAGCCCAGTGGCACGCCGACCGATCGGCCGCGCGCCCCAGGCCAACGAAGCTGACCACCAACGCCAGGCTGCGCGCCTACGGGCTGGACCACCTCAGCGGAGCTGTCGCCTCGCCGAGCGGGGCCGAAGTCCCGGGACCGGCGGTGGAGTGGAAGGGACGGCGACACGGACGCCGCAAGCCTCGGCGCTGGGCGCAGTCGTGGAGCCCTGAGCAGATCGCCGCGCGTCTGCGGGTCGACTTCCCCGACGACCCGTCGATGCGCATTAGCCACGAAGCCATTTACCAGGCGCTCTACGCCGATGACAGCCGACCGAGTGGGCTGGCGCGCGAACTGACGGCATGCTTGCGAACCGGGCGGACCCTGCGCGCGCCGCGAGCCCGGACGCGGGGGCGTGGCAAATCGTTTGTCTCACCCGAGTTGCTCGTCCGCAACCGCCCACCGGAAGCGGCCGACCGATCGGTGCCGGGTCACTGGGAGGGCGACCTCATCCTCGGACTCGGTAGCTCAGCCATCGGCACGCTGGTCGAGCGCACGACGCGGTACACGCTCCTGCTCCCGCTTCCTCGAATGGACAACCACGGGTCCGCGCCGCGCCAAAAGAACGGTCCGGCCCTGGCTGGACACGGCGCCGAGGCCGTCCGCAAGGCAGTCGCGCAGGCGATGGATCCACTGCCAGACCGGGTCTGCCGCTCGCTGACGTGGGATCAGGGCGCCGAGATGGCGCAGCACGCCGAGCTTCGGGAGCAGACCGGCTTGCCCGTGTACTTCTGCGATCCTCGCAGTCCGTGGCAGCGTGGGACGAACGAGAACACGAACGGTCTACTGCGTCAGTACTTCCCGAAGGGGACCGACCTGAGCACGCACAGCGCGGCGGAGCTGGCGGCGGTAGCCTTAGCGCTCAACACTCGTCCCCGCAAGACGCTAGGCTGGCGTACACCAGCCGAAGCGATGGACGAGGCCTTACGACCACCACCGACCGTTGCGACGACCGGTTGAATCTGGGGCCAACTCTGAGCCTCCACCCAACGGGGGGAGGTTGGGAGGGGGGACTAGGGCGGCCACCCCGCCCGAGACGCCCGCTCGGCGTCCGTCCCCCACCCCGCCCTTCGGGTCCGGTCCTTCCTCGGCGGGGGAGGGAGACCCTCTACTACGCGCTCTGAAGGTTCGCTGTGCACCCGCCCCGCCCCAGCGCCCACTACAAAGTCCCCTCCCCCGCTGGGAGAGGGACAGGGCGGGGACACGGGCGGGGTGGCGAGCGCCTCGCGAACTCAGCGATCTCGTGTACCAAACAGGTTCTGGGGGCGGGGCGGTCCGTGCGCCACCCCGCCCGGGCGGGGCGGTCTGGCCCCGGCCGCTCAGAACGCGAGCTGGCCCTGCAGGATGACGAGGTGGGCGTCCGGGAGCGCGGCGCCGTCGCGGTACTGGTAGGCCAGCGTGAGGCGGGCGCGGTGGTACGGGCCGCGGAGCGCGCCGCTCGGGCTGTAGCTGAGCCCGGCCGTGAGGTAGTCGTCGGCGTCGGCGTCCGTGTCGGCCCAGAACCTCTCGGCGCGGGCGAACGCCTCGCCGTGGTCGAGCACGCGGACGGCCCCGAGCGCCGAGAGGCCGACGGCGCTCTGGCCGCCCCGCCCGTCGTCGGCGTACCGGAGCGCGAGGGCGTCGAGCTTGAGGCGGACCGGCTGGTTGCCCGGCACGGCCCCCCAGTACAGGTGGGCGCCGCCCGTCGTGTAGCTCCGGCCGCCGGCGCCGCGGTCCGTCCGCTCCGGGCCGGCCGCGTTGAGCCCGGCGAACGCGCCGACCTCGACGCCGCCGCCGACCTGGTGCGACGCCGCGGCCGACACGGCGAGCCCTGACGTCTCGGGGCCGCCCGCGACGTCGGGGTTCGAGATCCCCTCGCGGACGTTGCCCGCCGCCGGGTTGAGCGTGCCGGCCCCGTTGTGGACCGTGAGCGTCGCGAGCGTCCGCCCGCGGGCGACCGTCACGTCGACGCCCAGGTCGCGTCCGTCGCCGCCGACCGTCCCGGCCAGCCACCGCTCGGCGACGACCGCCCGGTCGACGGCGTCGATGAGGAAGTACGGCGTGAGGATGCCGCCGCGCGGCTGCGCGACGGGGAAGTAGCCGGCCCGGGCCTGCACGCCCTCGGCGAGGGCCACGAACGCGAACAGGTCGACGCTCTGGACCCGCCCCGCCCCGCCGTCGACGTCGTACTCGACGCCGGCGAGGTCGCGGTACAGCACGCGGACCTGGAGGCGGGCGCGGCGGAGGCCCGCCCCGTACCGGACCTCGTCGTCGCCCTCGGCGTCCTCGACGCCCACGCTGGCGCGGGGCTGAATGCCGCCGGAGACGACGAGGTCGAAGTCGGGCGCGAGCGGCGCGCGCTGGGCGCTCGCGGGCGGGGCGGCGAGCAGAACGACGAGGGCGGCGGCGGCGGAAAAGCGCACGGGCTGTGATGCAGAGCGGCCCGGAGCACGAACGTGCGCTCCGGGCCGCAGGAGGAAGGGCGGGGCGGTTAGCGGCCGATGGTCTCGGACGTGAGCATCGAGTCTTCGAAAAACTCGACCTCGCCCGTCGCCACGTCGTGCATCGCGCCGATCACGATGAGGTCGCCCGCCTCGACGAGCCCGTGGAGGACCGGACTCCGCTGGACCACGTTCTGGACCTGAATATCGACGTTCTCACGGGCGACGGCGTGGACGAAGTCCTTGTTGGCCGCCGTCCGCGGCCCCTCGATGTCGTTTACCGAGTAGATGGCCGGGGCGATGTGGGCGAGCGTCGCCGTCAGGTTTCCCAGTTGGACGTTGTCGCAGGCGCCCTTGACGGCCCCGCAGTCGGTATGGCCGAGGACGACGAGCAGCTTCGCGCCGGCCACGGCCGAGGCGAACTCGAGCGAGCCCAGCATGTCCGTGTTGACAAAGTTGCCGGCGATCCGGGCCGAGAAGATGTCGCCGACGCCCTTGTCAAAGACGATCTCGTGCGGGACTCGGCTGTCGATGCACCCGAGGATCGTGGCCATCGGGTACTGGCCGCCTGCCGTCTGGCGGACCTGGTCGAGAAAGTCGCGCGATACGGCCTGTCCGTCGACGAACCGTTCGTTGCCGTCTTTGAGGCGCTGGAGCACCTCCATCGGCGTGAGCGCATCCTGGCTCTCCGCCGTCAGGGCGATGGCTGGGTCGTAGTCGTAGGTCGCGACTTGGGCCTCGGTCGAGGCGCAGCCAAGGAGAAAGAGGGCGGAGGCGAGGGGAAGGAGTCGGGAAGTCATGGGTCGGGGAGGGCGGCGCCCGCGTACAGCGGACGCGTAGATCGAAGGCCGGGGGGAGCGAGTCGCTCACCCGGCACGGGAGCGGGGTGGGGGGAGGCCGGCACGCAGCGCCGGCCGGCCGACCTACTCCGGGGGCGGGACGGCGGGCGCGGCCATCCACACAGGCGCCGCTCGGCGCGCACTGGGCGGGGCGGGGTGGGCAGCAGGACCCACCGCCACGGCCGGGGCGCCGTGGAAGGCCTCCTCCTCCGCCCCGCTCTCGGCCGGGGTTTCGGAGGCGTGCGCGGTCCCGTGGACCTCGACCGCGGGTGGAGCGTCGGGCCACACCGTCGCCGCTCCGCCCGCGAGGGCCAAGGTGGCGAGAGCGAGCAAAGACGTCCACCATGACATGCGTGTGAAAGTCTGCCCGCTCTTGGCCCGTTCCCCCGGCGGTCCGCCTTCTTCCCTCCTTTGCATACGCTCGTGCCCGCCCCGCCCCGCTCCCTCGCCTCCGATGACCGCCTCCGTCACGAGGTGGCGGCCCTGCTCCAAGGCCGCCAGGCCCACGTCGACGCACGCACCGCGCTGGGCGGCGTGCCTGCCGACCGCGTCGGCGACCGCGCGGGCGGCGAATACTCCTTGTGGGAGCTGCTCTGGCACCTCCGGTTTACCCAGGCTGACATCCTGGAGTTCGTTCGGTCCCCCGGCTACCGCACCAAGGACTGGCCCGCAGACTACTGGCCCGACCGCCCCGCCCCGCCCCACGGCTCGGAGTGGGAGGCGACTCGGCAGGCGTTCCTGGCCGACCTCGACGCGCTCGTCGCTCTCGCCGAAACGGGCGACCTGTTCGCCGAATTGGACCACGCGCCGGGCTACACGCTGCTCCGCGAGCTGCTCCTGGCCGCCGACCACGCCGCGTACCACCTGGGGCAGGTCGTCGCGCTCCGCCGGCGGCTCGGGCTGTGGCCGCCGGACGAGCCGTGAGGCGGTGGGCGGGGCGGCTCCGTCCGCGTCGCTACGACCGCCCCGCCCCCGCGGCGGCCCGCGTCGCCGTCCGCGCGAGGCGCACGAGCGCCGTCGCCGCGGCCAGCCCGTGCTGGGCGGGCGGGGCGGGGAGGGCGTCGAGCACGAGGGGGCCGTCGAACCCGGCCGCCGCGAGCGCCGCCAGCTGGTCCGCCCACTCTGCGGCGCCCTCGCCAGGCGCCGCCTCGGCCCACCCCGCCCCGCCGGGCGGGACGGCCCCGTCGCGGACGCCGACACAGACGACATCGACGCCCGCTCCGAGGAGCGCGTCGAGTCCGGCACCCGGCGCCTCGCCGGCGGCGAGCGCGTCGGACGGGCGCCAGTCGGCGCCGACGGCCTCGTGGCCGGTGGCGCTCAAGAGGGCGGCGAGCGCGGCGCCCGTCTCCAGCCCCGTCCCCGCCCCGTTGCGGACGGCGAGGCGGACGCCGCGCGCGCCGGCCACGTCGCCCGCGCGGCGGAGGGCGCCGGCGGCTACGTCGGCGTCGTACGGCCCGCCCTCGCCGCCCAGCGCGCCCGTGCGGACGACGCCGCACCCCAGCCGGACCGCGAATGCGGCTGCCTCGTCGAGCAGGGCGAGGTCGTTTAGCCACCCCGCCCGCGCCGACCACGGCCCCTCCAGCACGCCGGGGTCGACGGCCACCACCGGGAGGTCGGCCTCGTCCAGGCGCCGCCGGGCCGCGGCCTCGTTTACGAACGGCACGCGGTCGCCCACGCCGCCCACCGTCCGCAGCGAGACGCCCTCCAGGCCCCACAGGAGCGTGTAGTGAACGGCCCGCTCCAGGTTGGGCGTAACGACGTCGGGGGTCCAGGCGGGTGTCATGGGGCGGGCGGGGTGGGTACGATGGGCGGGGCGGCGGCTCGCTCCAGGACCGCCCGAACTACGCGAGCGGCGAGGTCGGGGGCGTCGGCCGGAACGCGGGTGACGGGGACGCCGCCGACGACGTCGGGGACCGCCCCGCCACCCACGACGACGACGGCCGCGACGGCCGGGCGCGGCCACAGGGGCGAGCGGAGCGTGAGCGACACGCCTTCGCGGGCGCTGTACGTCCCGGGCCACAGCGCCACACGGACGGTCCGCTCGGGGACGACCTCGACCAGGGACAGGGCGACAAGGACGCGGGCCGCCTCCAGAACGTCGGCCGCCGCCGCCTCGCTCAGATTGGCCGCGACCACGACGAGTTCGGACGCTCGGCTGGGCACGCGGCCCGGCACGAATCCGCCGACGAGTGGGGCGCCCACGCCGGTCTCGAACAGGTCGCCGGCGAGCGGCGTCACGCCCGCGGCGCGGAGCGCGCGCACGGCGACGGCGCGGCGCGCGGCGGGTGACGGGGCCGCCGCGATCGAGTCGCGAAGCGCGGCGACCGCGGCGGAGTCGGGGGCGACTGTGCTCGGAGGGCGCACGGCGCTCTCCGACCCCGCGCACCCGGCGGCCACGAGGCATGCCGCCAGTGCGAGGGCGAGCGGGGCGGGGCGGGGTGAGGGCATGGGCAGGGGGTATAAAAAGAGGCCGCCCCGCCCAAGCGGGACGACCTCTCAAGGTCGGTCAGAGACCCTTAGTCGATCATTCGAAGCCGACCGTGAGGCCCGCCGTGAAGCCGACCGACGGCTTGATCGAGTTGGCGCCACCGATCGGGTACCCGAACTCGGTGTACTCGTCCAGCACCGCGCCCTTCACGAAGAAGGCGGCCGGGAAGCTCGGCGGGGTGATCCGGAGGTACGGGGAGACCGTGCCGGCGTGGCTCCCGATCCCCCTCGTGTTACCCACGTCGAGGACGGTCGGGTTGTTGAGCCGCGTCTGGATCTGGAGCGCCGCGCCCAACTCGAAGACGCTGATCTTGACGCCGGCGCCGAGCAGCATGTTCAGGATGTCGTCGTCCTGGTACGTGGACTCGTCGAAAGCCGTGTTCTCGTCGTTGTCGGCGTCCTGGAGCATGTAGTAGTCGATCCCACCGAACACGCGGAAGTGGTCGCTCGGAACGTCGAAGTCGGCGCCGAAGAAGATGGCGTCGCGGCCGCCCGACGTGGCCAGCTCCGTGGGCGGGACAACGGGACCAAAGGGCGTGTCCACCGCGGCCCCGAACTCGCGCGCGTCGCCGAGATCGAAGATGTACCCGCCGTGGAGGCCGACGACGCGGCCGCGAGCCGATCCGAAGACCTTGAGGCTCTGGAGCCCGAAGCTGCTCTCGATGTCGTCCGCGAGGAGGCCGCCAGCGGCGTCGTCGCGCTCGAACTTGTTCTTCGCGAGGTTCAGCTGGGCGCCGCCGCCGAGCTGGAAGACCGGGAAGCTCACGAAGTTGATCTGACCGCCTACGGTCAGCCGCTGCGTGACGATGTCGCCGTTCGTGCCGGCGACCTGGAGCTCAGCGTCCTCGCCCCGGGTGTCCCAGACGTCGTCGACCTGACCGTACCCGTATGTCACCCACAGCTTGATGGGCGCCACAGCGGACGGCGTGCCGAACGCGTACGTGTCCTGCGTGATCGAGCGGGGCGTCTCGGCCTCCTCGTCCTGAGCGAACACGCCGTCGGAGACGTCGGCTGGTGCAGGCGTAAAGGCGGCGGTGTAGACGGAGTCGGAGGGGACGTCCAGAACCGGCGACACTGAAGCGTCGTCGGCTGGGGCGCCGAGGGCGAAGGTTCCGGCGAGAAGGCCAGAAAGTAGCACGTTCGTCATGAGGGGGCCTCGGAGTCGAGGGAAGTCGGGGGGGACAGGAACAGGAACGGCGTGGAGCGGCCGGTGTCCTGTGGGGGGCTCCTAAGCGGCCCGAGCAAGGCGGTTCCGCCGGTGACCCCCGGGGGACAGAGTTTCGCCCTCTCAGGCGCTCTTATAAAGCCAGGGGCGGGCTCCGCGTACCTTCTTCGTGCACGCTCCCCACTCATTTCCCACTCGTATGGACTCCCCGGCCCGGTCCGCCCACGCCTTCCTCGACCGCGAACGGGGCCTTCTCGCCGCGCTCGGCGCGCTCCTCGACCGCGCGGCGGCCCCCGAGCCCACGCGCCGCCGCACCCACGACCTCGCGCAGTCGCTCGACGAGCTGTTCCTGCTCGTCGTGGCCGGCGAGTTCAACGCCGGCAAGTCGACGCTCGTCAACGCCTTGTTCGGGCGGCGCGTGATGGAGGAGGGGCCGGTCCCGACGACCGACAAGATCACGGTCCTCCGCTACGGCGAGGCCGACGAGACCCACCGCCGCGGCGACTTCGTGACCGAGCGGACGGTGACCGCCCCGCTCCTCGAAGGCCTCGCCCTCGTCGACACGCCGGGCACCAACTCGATCGTCCTCGAACACCAGGCGCTGACCGAGGACTTTATCCCGCGCGCCGACCTCGTCCTGTTCGTGACGAGCTACGACCGGCCGCTCTCGGAGTCCGAGCGCCAGTTCCTGACGTACGTCCGCGGCGACTGGGGCAAGCAGCTCGTCGTCGCCCTCAACAAGGCTGACCTCGCCGACACCGAGGCGGCGCTCGCCCAGGTCGTGGCCCACGTGCAGGACGGGCTCCGCGGCCTGCTCCGCGAGACCGACGACGGTGAGGCCCGCCGCCCCGCCCCGCAGGCGAGTCCGGGCGCAACCGCCCCGCCCGAGCGGAGGTCCGGGAGCGGCGCCGGGCGGGGTGGGGGAGAGGGCGGGGCGGTCCCGCTCGTGTTCCCGGTCGCCGCTCGGCTCGCGCTGGCCGCCAAGCTCGACGCCGCCCCGCCCACCGCGTCCGACGCGGGCGGGGCGGGCGACGTGCGGACGGACCCGCGGTGGGAGGCCAGCCGCTTCGGCCCGCTCGAGCGGTTCCTCACCGAGACGCTGACCGACGACGCCCGGCTCGCGCTCAAGCTGGCCGCCCCGCTCGACGCCACGCGCGCGCTCGTGGCCGACGCCCGCGCGCGCCTGGAGGCCCAGCGCGGCGTGCTCGCGGACGACGAGGCCGGGCTGGCCGCGCTCGACGGCCGCTTTGCCGAAGTCCGCGACGCGCTCTCCGAGACCGTCGGGCGGGCCGTGGCCGACGTCGACCGCGAGCTGCTGGAGCTCGAAACGCGCGGCGTCCGGTTCCTCGACGACGCCATCCGCGTGTCGCGCCTCAACCTGCTCCGCGACCGGAACGCGTTCCGCGAAGAGTTCGCCCGCCAGGTCACGCGCGACGCCGACCGCCGCGTCGAGGCGCGGCTGGGCGAGGCCGCCGACGCCGTGCTCCGCCGCGTGTTCGAGCTGTGGAACGAGACCTACGCCCGCCTCGCCGACCTCCGCCGCGACCGGACGACGGACGGCGGCGGGTTCCTCTACGACCGCGACGAGGTGCTCCGCGACGTGCTCCGCGAGGCGCGCCGGACGGTCGACCAGTACGACATGCACGAGGAGGCCCGGCGCCTGCTCGAAAACGCCCGCGCCGCGATCACCGTGGGCGGGGTGACGGCGGCCGGCATCGGCACGCTGGCCGTCGTCCTCATCGCGGCCACGGCGTTCGACGTGACGGGCGGGGTGGTCCTGGCCGGCGCGCTCGCCACGCTCGGGTTCGTCGTGCTCCCGGTCCAGCGGCGCCGGGCCGTCCGCGACTTTACCGACCGCGTCCGCGCCCTCCGCGCGGACCTGGAGGCCGGGCTCCGCCGCGAGCTCGACGCCGAGGCCGACGAGGCCGTCGGGCGCGTCCGCCGCCTCGTCGAGCCGGTCGCCGAGGTCGTCGCCGCCTCGCGGACTTCGCTCGACGCGGCGCTCGACGAGGCCGACCGCATCACGGCCGAGGCCGCCGCCCTCCGCGCCGACGTCGAGGCCGCCTTCGGGGCGCCGCTGGAGTCGGTGGGGCAGCTGGCCAGTGGGTCGGGGAGTCGGTGAATCAGTGGGGCGGTGGGCCGCCCCGTCCGTGGTGCCGCCCCGCCCGTAGTGCCATCCTGTAGCGTCGTTGCATGCAACGACGCGACGCCGACGCCGGCCGTTCGCAGGCGGGGCGGGGTGGTCGAGCGCCGACCACGTCGCCACCCCGCCCGGACACGCCGCCGCCCCGCCCGCGACAGAGTGGGGCGGGGCGGGGCGGGGCGACGGACCTACTGACTCACTGGCCTGACTGACCCACCGGCTTACTGGTCCACGCGGACGGGGTCGGCGGGCTCCGGCAGCTCCAGCCGCTGGCCGGAGCCGGCGTTAAAGCGGTCCATCCGCTCGCGGACGTCCTCGCGCTCCTGGCGGAGCAGCGAGCGCGGGAGCTCGCCGGCCTGGCGCGTGCGGAGGTCGTCGACGACGCGGGCCTGGAGGACCACGATGAGCTCCTTTTTCGTCACCTGCTTCTGCTTGTACGAGAACAGGTACTTCAGGATCGGGATGTCCTTGAGGATGGGCACGCCGCTCCGCGTGAAGCTCTCCTCCTGCGAGGTCAGCCCGCCGATCGCGCGCATCTCGCCGGAGAGCAGCGGGATCTGGGTCGTCGTCGAGTTCTTGTTGATCGCGATCCCGAACGCCGACGGCGTCCCCGACGACTTCTCGACGTTGACGTCGAGGTGGATAAACTCGACCGGCGCGCCCTCGCGCTCGTCGACGATGAGCGTGGGGAGCGCGTTGATGATGACGCCGGTCGAGACGAACGACGAGACCGTGTTGCCCGAGAAGTCGCGGAGGTTGATCGGGATGTCCTGGCCGCTCTGGATCTTGGCCGTCTCGCCGCTCTGGACGGTGGTGAACGGAGCCGCGATCGTCTGGCCGAACCCCTCCTGCTCGAGGTAGCGGAACAGGTTGAGCAGGAACGAGAGCTCGATCCGGTCGGACGAGACCTCGAGGAACCCGTCGAGCGCGTCGAAAAAGGTCCCGCCGTCGACGTAGAACGTGGGCCGAGCGCCCGCGTTGCCGGCCTGCTCGCCGCCGCCGCCCCCGACGCCGCCGCCCTGCCCGCCGCCCGCCCCGCCCTGCCCGGCCGCCTGGCCGAAGAGGGCGGCCCAGTTGGTCCCGACCTCGCGCGAGCGGCTCGTGTTGAGCTCGAAGATGATGGCGTCGATGCGGATCTCGCGCGTGTCGGCCGTCGCCGGGAGCGTGGAGGCCGCCGCCGCGACCGGCCCGGCCGCCCCGATCGGCGTGGCCACCTGTCCGTCCGATGTCGTCGCCACGACGGCCGGGTCGGTCACGATGAAGTAGCCGTCGGACTCGGCAAAGTCCAGCCCGCCGCGGTCGAGCACGAGCTCGAAGGCGTCCACAAAGTGGACGCCGCTGAGCGAGACGCCGATGGCGTCCTGGCGGTCGAGCGGGTCGACCACGCGCTTGCCGGTCACGCGGAAAAACGTCGGGTTGACGAGCCGGAGGAACTGGTCCATCGGCGTCGACGCCGGGAACGAGACGAGCTCGGCCGGGGGCACGTATCCGCGGACGAGCTCGCTGGCCTGGGCATGGGCCGCGGGCGCCCCGAGGGTCGGGAGCGCGAGGGCCGCCAGGAGCGCGGCCCCGAGCAGGGACGGCGAGGCCAGCGCCAGGAGGCGTCGGGGGCGGGGGGCGGGGTGGGTCATGGTCGGGGAGGTGGGCCGGCAGACGTACGTATCGGCGGGCCGGGGGGCGGGTAAAGCGCCGTCGCGTCGGGCGGGGCGGGGGCGGGGCGGTCGGCCTCTCAGCGGCGGGCGCCCCCGGACTGACGGATCATCTCGTTCAGCTCGTCGACCGTCCGGCCCCGCGAGCTCTGGCTGGGCGCTGGGGCCGCCCCGCCCCGGAGGCGCCGGAGCATCTCGGCCTCGCCGGTCGAGACGCCGACGCGCTCCTGGCTGGGCGAGGAGCGCGCGGGCGAGGAGGCCGGGTAGAGGCCGGCGGCGTCGGCCTCGGGCGTGCCCGGCGCCGGCGGCGCCTCGTCGAGCGTCGGACCGGGCACGACCTCGCCGAGCCGGGGCGGGGCACGGTCGAAAAACTGGCGGTAGCGCGGCTCGGTCTCGAGCTCGAGCGTGACCCGGTCGCGGACGCCGCCGCGGTTGAGGTCGACCGTCACGCGGGCCTCCTGCGGGTCCACGTTGGCGATCCGCCCGAGGTAGACGCGGTCGCCGGCCCGGAGCTGGCGGAGCTCGCCGCCCCGCTCGAACACGGCCGCCCCGCCCACGACGCTCACGAGGGCGTCGGCGCCGACCTCGACGAGGTCGTCGACGTTGGCCGGCAGCGCGTCGAGGACGAACGGGAAGAACGGGTTGACGGCCACGCGGCGGGCCGGGAACGCCTCGGGCGGCGGCTCGACGGCGCCCTCCGGTGCGCTCACGTCGCGGTCCGACGAGAAGAAGGCGTCGACGGTCATTGAGAACGAGGCCAGAACCGTCTCGCGGCCCGGCGACGCCTCCCGCCCGTACGACTCCTCGGTCGCCCCGACCGTCACCACAGACTTGTCGATCGAGAGGTCGCGCACCTTGTAGAGCGCCCGGCTGTTCTCGAGGTGCCACAGGAAACCGAACAGGCTCTCGAAGTACGCCTCGCCCGTCACCTGGTAGGTGTACGACGAGGCCGCCGCGCCCGGCGTCACGCCGACGAGCGAGAGGTCGAAGCGGTGGAAGCCGCGCGCCGAGAGCGCGTTGAGGTAGGCCACGACGTCGGCCGACGAGAGGGACGACGGGAGCACCTTGTAGCGGGCGTTCCACCGGGCGAGCGTGGCCGCGGCCTCCTCGCTCGCGGCCGTCTCCTGGAGCAGGAGCGACTCGACCTCGGCGTCGCGGTTCTCGATGGCCTCGATGTCGGCCTCGATGGCGTCGATCTCGGCGGGCTGCACCCGCTTCGTCACGTAGTACCCCCCGCCGACGGCGACGGCCAGAAAGGCGGAGAGGATGAGCGTGTTGAGGACCTGGTTCGACATGTCGGGCGGGGTGGTCGGTCGCCGGGGGCGGGGTCGGGCGGGGCGGAGGAGTCTCTTGCTCGGCTCGGGCGGGGCGGGGCGCTACGGGCTGGGCGGCGCGGCGTCGGGGGCCGGCGCGTCCAGGCCGCGGAGCGGCTCGGGCGCCGCCCGTTCGAGGTCGGCCTCGGCCCGTGCGCGGAGCACGCGCGAGACCTGCGGGAGCTCGGGCGGCTGCGTAAACCGGAGCCGGTAGGCGTAGACCGGGAAGCCGCGGATGTCCTGGTAGGTGACCTCCTCGATCGTCGCGCCCAGCCGCTGGGCCAGCCCGACGACCCGGCCGCGCTCGGTCGCGAAGCCGGCGAGCGAGACGTCCGCCCCGCCCGGCTCCCACTGCTCGATCCACGCCCCGCCCGTGGCCGCGGCCGCGCGCGTGGTGCGGAGCAGGGTCTGCGTCCAGCGGTCGGTGTCGAGAAGCAGCGAGTCGAGGGCGACGAGCGAGGCCGTGAGGCTCGCTTGGCGGAGGCGGAGGCTGTCGATTCGGGCCTGGAGCGCCGGGGCCGAGAGCCGGGCCTCGGGCGGGAACTCGGCCAGCCGCTGCTCGGCGTCGGCGATGTGCCCCTCCTGCGAGACATAGAGGTAGCTGAAGTAGAGCACGCTCATAAACAGGACGGCGGCGACCACGAGCGTGTGCCAGCCGACCGAGAACTCGACGCGGCGGGACCGCTTGCGGAGCGCGTCGGGGAGCAGGCTCGCGTCGTCGAACGGGCTCCGCTTCGCCGTGCTCAGGTGGCCGGCGAGCGCGGCCCCGGCGGCGCCGACGAGGACGGGCGCGAGCGGCCCGTAGGGGCCGACGAGCCCGAACCGGGCCAGCCCCTCGCGGAGCGTCTCGATGCGGGCGTCGGGGTAGAAGGCGGCGAACCCCTGGACGAGCTCCTTTTCGCGCTCCTCCGACGCCACGACCACGTTGTGGACCACGCCGACGCCCTGGACGTCCTGCTGGAGGAGCACGCGCGAGCACACCGTGTCCGGCCCGTCGAGGGCGGTCACCGACTGCATCTTCTCGTAGTGCCGGACCCGGTCGCCCGAGAGCAGGAGGACGACCGTGTCCTCGGCGCCCACGCGCACGAGCGCCGTGTTCTCGCCGGGCTCCGGGGCCAGCGTCATCCGCACGAGCCCGACGAGCAGCGGGACCTCGGCCTCGATCGTGCGGAACGACGTCTTGCGGTGCGCGCTCTGCTCGCGGAGCATGGCGAGCGACTCGGCGACCGGCTCGGTCGGCTCGGGCACGACGGCGAGGTAGCGGCGCGTCCGGTCGCGGGGCGTCATGGGCACGAACGCGACCCGGTCGCGGTCGACGCCGGCGCTGAGCTCGGGGAGCCGTTCGAGGAGCCGCTCGCGCTTGACCGGCGCCGAGCCGGCCGCCTCGGGCGGGGCGGGCGCGTCGGCCGCCTCCCCCTTTTTCTTTTTGTCCCGGTCCTTCCGCTTGTCCTTCTGCTCCGGCGGCACCTCGACCTCGACGTACTCGACGTCCGGGGCGCCGACGGCGAAGGCGAGGGCGGGGCGGCCGAACCCGGCCGAGGCGCACTCTTCGAGGATGTCGCGGACCTCGAACACGATGGGCTGAACCGACGGCCCGACCCCGCCGACGGCGTCGGGCTCGAAGCCGCCGCCCAGGCCGCCGTCGAGCCCGTCGTCGAGGCCGGCGAACTCGGCCGAAAAGTCGATCTCCGCGGCCGCCTCGAACTGGACCGACACGTCGCCGTCGGCGACGTCGTCGAACAGGAGCTCGTCGGAGCCCGGGACGTCGTCGGGCGAGAGGGCGAGGCCGCCCGCGAGGTCGCCGCCCTCGCTCCGGTGGCGGACGAACTGGCGGAGCGGCTCGTAGCCTCCGTCCGCCGGGCGGACGAGGAGGCCGTAGACCTTGGCCGGCGTGACGTGGAGGCCGAGGACGAGGTCGTCCTTGGCGCGCCTCTTCGGGGCCGGCCGCGCCCCGCCCCGCTCGGGCGCGCGCTCGGCCGGCGGCCCGGCCACGGGGCCGGCGCTGATGGTGGCGGCCTCGGCGAACGAGACGTCGTAGGCGTCCGGGGCCTCCGCCCCGCCCTCGTCGGGCGCGTCGAACGGGGACCCGAACGTCGGCGCGCCGGCGGCCGGAGCGTTGCCCGCCCCGCCCGGAGCCGCGGGCGGGGCGGAGCCGCCCTCGGGGAGCGCGGCTCCAAACGAGGGGGCGTCAAACTCTGCGGTCTCGAAGGCCGTCGCCCCGAAGGCGGCAGCGCCGAACCCGGCGTCCTCGAAGCCCTCTACGTCGAGCACCTCGCCCCCGGAGCCCGCCCCGCCAAAGTCGCCGAGGTCGCCGAACGCCGGGACGTCGGCGGCCGACGCGTCGAGCGCGGGCACGTCGTCGGGGAGCGGCTCGAACGCCCACCCCTCGGGAGCGGCGCCCTCGGGGGCGCCCGCGGAGGCCGCCCCGCCCAGGCCGTCGTCGGGGGCGGGGCCGTCGTCGGCGCCGTCGTCGGGGAAGATCATGGAGTCGCTCATCGGCGTGGGGCGGGGCGGGGCGGCGCTAGCGGCCCTGCATGAGTTGCTGGAAGCGACGCTTGTTGTTGCTGTACTGGAGCCCGGTCTCGGGCGTGATCTTGCGCTCGCGCGCGAGCCGGTAGAGGTCCTGCTCGAGCGTGGTCATCCCCTGCCGGCCGCCCTCCCACATCATCTGGTAGATCTCGCCCGTGTTGTTGTTGTGGATGGCCGCCTTGACCGACGCCGTCACCCACAGGACCTCCTTGGCGAGCACGCGGCCGCCGCCGATCTTCGGCGGCAGCTTCTGCGAGACCACGCAGTTCAGGACGTCGCCCAGCCGCGAGCGCACGCGCTCCTGCTCGAAGGGTGGGTACTCGGCCACGATGCGGTCGATGGACTCGACGGCGCTCGCGGTGTGGAGCGTCGAGAACACCTTGTGCCCGGTGTCGGCCGCCTCGATGGCCGAGTCGATGGTCTCGGGGTCGCGCATCTCCCCGATCATGATGATGTCGGGGTCCTGGCGGAGCGCCTGGCTCACGCCCACCTTGAACGACGGCACGTCGGGGCCGACCTCGCGGTGCCGCACGATGCACCGGGCGGGGTGGTGGACGTACTCGAGCGGCTTGGCGATGATGACGATGTGGCCGTCGAAGTCCTGGTTGTTCGCGTCGATGACGGCGTCGAGCGTCGTCGACTTGCCCGAGCCCGTGACGCCGGTCACGAGGGCCAGCCCGGACCGGACGTTCGAGAACAGGAGGCCGCGCTGGATGACGGGGTGGAACCCCAGCGACTCCAGCCCGCGCACCGTCTCGTTCACGGCGCGCAGACACACGCCGAGGTGCTGGTTGTCGAAGTAGGCCGTCGAGCGGAACCGCTTGCGGGCGCCGTCCTCGCCCTCGACCTGGTACGAGAAGTCGGCCGACTGGGCGGCCCACAAGTCGCCCAGCTGGCGGTCGGAGAGGAGGTTGAGGATGAGGAGGTCGACCTCGTCGTTGGAGGCGATGCCGAGCTCGAAGTGCGGCGTCTTCTCGCCATCGACCCGGTACCACACGCGGCCCGACGTGGCCGGCCCGCCCATGTCGAGGTCCGACGCCTCCATGCCGTGCATCCGCGCCGCGTACTGGTCCACGACGTCGCGCATGGCCCCGCGGTGCTCGGTCGGCAGGCGCCCCACGGCCTCGGCGTAGAACTTGAGCCGGTCCTCGCCGGCCAGCAGCCGCGGGGCCGACCGCGCGACCTGGCGGACGAAGGGCGGGATCCGCTGGAACCCGTCGGCGTCGACGCCGGCCGAGGGAGCGGCGCCCAGGCCGGCGGCGCCCGGGCCGGCCGCCGGCGCCGTCCAAACGGGGGTCGTGCCGGGCAGGGCTCCGGGCACGGCGCCGGCCGCAGCGTGGGGCGGGGCGGGGGGCGCGTCGGCGAGCTCGCGGGGGGAGAACGGGGAGGGCGTCACGGGGGCGGGGCGGGGTGGCGGCCGGGGGCGCAAGGACTGCGCCGCGCCGGCGGCGGGCGCGGAGGTGGCCCGTGGGGTATCGCCGCCCCGCCCGGCGGCCCGCGCCGCGCCCCTCTGGCGGGTCGATCGGTAACGCGGGCCTTCCGAAACCACCCCCTGGGCGGGGCGGCGCTCGCGGGGCACCGCCCCGCCCGGGCTCGCCCCGCTCCCGGCACCGCCCCGCTCAGGCCACCAGCGCGGCGCTGCGCGTCCGGCCGGCGACCGACGCCGCCCCGCCCGAGCGTGCGGGCGGGGCGGTCCGTACGGCGCGGGGGGCGGCCGGACGCGAGTCCAGCCGCCCCCCGTGGGCGTCGGCGGCGGGGCAGGGTCAGCTCCCGCCGAGCCTCCCGCTGCCCGGGGTCGTGGCGACGACGTCGCACGGCTTGGACGCCGGGGTGACTTCGACGAAGATGACCTGGTCGCTAAAGTCGGCGGGGCGGCCCGTGTCGCGGAGGTCGTGGAAGCCGTCCGGCCCGTTGACATCGCTCACAACGTAGCCCCTCGGCCCGTTCTCGACGATCCGGATCTTCCGGTTGTCGTTCCAGCCGTCGCCCTTGCCGTCGCCGTCGGTGTCGTACCCGAACCGCTTGGTGGCCCAGAGGCTCCTGTTCGGGTCGTCGTAGCCGGCGTCGTCGGGGCCGAGGTTCCAGTCGGGGATGTCCTCGAACGAGATCCGCCAGCGCTGGCGGTTGTTGGGGTCCGTCTCGACCATGCCCCACGGGGCCTCCTGCGGGTCGCCGTCGCGGAGGGCCGTCCCGTCGAGCGCCCAATGCGTCCACGCCCAGTCGTCGGGGCGGTACGTGTACCGGGCCATCTCGGCGGCGAGGCGCTCAGCGCCGTAATCGGGGTTCTCGCCGGTCGGGTCCTTCTTCGCGAGCAGGGCCGAGGCCGACGCCATGCGGAGCCTGGGGTGGTGGGTCGGCCGCGTCCCGCCGCGGCCGCATCGGTCGTCGACGCCGATCGCGAAGTTCATCTGGGTCCCGGGCTGGAGCAGGACCTCGTAGCCCGTGTTCCGCTCGCCGTTCCGGTCATTGCCCGGGGCGTAGACCATCTCGGGGGGCAGCGCCGCGCCCGCCACGGTCCGCTGGAGGAAGATGGCGGAGCAGTACCCGGCTCGCGAGTCGACAAACTGGATCTTGAGCTCGCTGCACTGCGTGCTGCTCGGGTCCACCTGGAGGACGTTGACGGAGTGCGACTCGTTGATCTTGTGCGTCTTCGAGACGGGGCGGTCGCCGGCCTGGTAGCCGAACGTGCCCGCCGCGTAGATGTCGATCCCGTTGCCGCCGTCCACGCTGGCCTCGACCACGTAGGTGCCGTCGAGCATCTCGCCGGTCCGGCGCGCGCAGATGGGCTTGCCGTTGGCGCACTGCTCGTCCTCCGGCACCCTCGCGCTCTCGATCCGGGTGCCGAAGTCGAGGAGCGCCTGGTCGATGTCGGTCCCGTGGCGGTTGACGTCGGCGACGCCGGCGTTGTACGCCGAGCGAGCGATCTCGCGGGCGATCACGTCGGCTTCGTACACGCCCTGTGTAGCGGACGCCCTGACGTCGGCTTCTTTGGCGGTGAAAAAGATCGTGGCGCCGGCGATGCCGAAGGCGGACACGAGGAGGAGGGACACTTTACCCATGGAAATAGGAGGTTCGTGAAATGGAGCGGGGCTGGGCGGGGTGGGCGCTAGAAGGGGCGCAGCTCGATGGTCGTCGCCCAGTGCAGCCCCTCCTTGGGGACCAGCCGGGCGCGGTGGAGCGGGAAGAGCGTGGGCACGACCGTGAACTGGAGGCGGGCGTAGTCAGCCTTGTGCGCGTAGTCGTCGGCGTGGCCAGGCGTCAGGTCGTCGAACTCGCGGCCCTGGCTGTCGAGGGGCTGAACCTGAAAGTGGCGGAGGCCAACGGGCGCCTGGTAGCTGGGCGTCGGGACCGGGGCGGGGCGGGAGCCGGCCAGCCACGTTTTGGACTCGGGGTTGTACAGGCCGCTCAGCGAGTCGCGCCGGAGCCGGTACACCGGGATGCGGACGTCGTCCGCGGGCGTATCGCCCTTCTCGACGACGGCCCGGGTCTCGGTGTCCGGCACGAGCCGGTACGAGATCTCGACGCGGCGGACGGCGCCGTCGGACTGGACCTCGCTGTTGTAGTGGAACGTGAAGGCCTCGGTGAACTTGACGCCGCCCTCGGGGCGGGTCTTCATCGAGAACCGCCCGCGCTCCTGGCCGAACCGGGACCCCAGCTTGACCACGTCGTCTTCGAGCCACTCGCCGAAGGCGAGCGCCTGGGCCTTTGCCGAGTAGACGGAGATCCGCTCGATCGACGCCTGCCGGTTGTTGATCTGCTGCGCCATCATCGCCACCGTGAGGATGGCGGCGACGACCGAGGCGATCATGTGGTCGAGGATGAACTGCATGGGCGGGGCGGTCTAGCCGCAGTCGGGACGTGTGCCGTCGTGGTCTCCGAGCGCGGCCCGGGCGTCGGCGGCCCGCTGGTCGGCGGCGGCCTTGACGGCTTGGGCGGTGCCAAACGCGGTCTGGGCGGCGGTGTGGACGGTCCGGGCCTCCTGGACGACGGCCTCCTTGGCGGCGACGACGGCGGCGGCGGCGGCGCGGACGGCGGTGGCCGCATCGTAGGCCGCCTGGGCCTGCGCTTCTGCGCGGGCGGCCGGCCCGACGGCGGCGGAGGCCTCGTTATGGGCGGCCTCGGCTCTTGGGACGGCGGCCCGAGCGCGCTCCAGGGCGGCGGCGGTCACACCTACGTGGGCTTCGGCCTCCTCGGCGGCGACCCCGGCGTTCTGGACCTCAGTCTGGGCGTTGGTCTCCGCCGTGCGGGCGTCGTCTCTCGCTGTCTTGGCGTCTTTGGCGGCCTTGTCGGCGGCGTCTTTGGTCTCCTCGGCGTCGTCGGCGGCGTCGTCGGCGGCCTCCGAGGCTGCCTCCGCCTCCAGGTAGCGGGCGTAGGCTCTTTGGAATGCGGTCCGAGCAGCTTCCGATCGCCATACCCATCGGCCGTTCCTGTAGTAGCCCGCGGCGCGGTACGCGTCGAGCGCGGTTCGGCCCGCGGCCTCCTCGGCGTCTTGCGCGGCCTCAGCACGGGCCTGGGCGGCGGCGAGCGCGGTCTGGGCGGCCTCAGCGCGGGTCCGGGCGTCGGCGAGCGTGGTTTGGGCAGCGGTGGCGGCGGCTTTGGCGGTGTCGAGCGCCGTCACGGCGTCGCTGGCTCGGGTCCGAGCGGCGGCGAGCGCGGTCTGGGCGGCAGTGGCCGCGGTCTCGGCGTTGTCGAGTGCGGTCCGGGCTGCGCTTAGAGCACGGTTCGCCGATTCCTCGGCGCGACGAGCCCGTTCGTGCGCGTCTTTTGCTGCGTTCAGCGTCCGCAAGGCCGCACGGGCCGCGTCGTCTGTAGGTCTCCACGCGGCCTTTGCGTCATCGAGTTGGGCCTGGGCGATGCCGAGGGCTTCCTCGGCCGCCTCGAAGTCCGCTTTGGGGCCTTCGAGCGCCGCGGCCGCCTCCGCCTGGGCGATCTCGGACTGCCTGAGCTCTTTCTGGAGCTGGCCTCGGGTGGCGGACCACGCCTCGTAGGCGGTGCAGGAGCCGACGACATCGGCCGAGCGGCGGAGGTACTCGGCCGCGACCGCCGGGTCGAAGCTGATCACGCGCCGGAGCTGGACCACGTGCGGGTTGTCCTGGCCGCTCGCGGTCTTGAACGCCGTCGACCGGGCGTACACCTCGACCCGCTTGTGGAACGTCTTGTAGCCAACGGCGACATCCGGAGCCTCGGCCTCGACGTAATCCACCGTGGCGCGGACCTCGACGGGGAGCGGGTGGCCGTCCATCGTCTTGAACGTGACCTCCTGCCACTCCCCCCCGTGGAGGTCATGGAGGACGCTGCACCCCGGGCTCTCCCACGGCTCCAAGACGTTGCACACGACGCCTCCAAACGCGGTCGGGTCCGAAAAGTCCGCCGGCGTGATATCGCTGAAGTCGTCGGACGAGATCGTGTCGCGCTCGGCCTCCGACATGGACGAGAGGAGGTGGTACCGCGTGCGGAGGGCCTCGGGCGTCGTGGCCTCGTCGAAGGCGCGGGCGTCGGCGAACTCGAGCGTGTGGAGGAGCGCCCCGGCCGCGGCCAGCTCGAACTGGTCGCGCATGACGGACTCGGTCGTGCTGTGGACCGCCCGGCTCTGCGAGAGCGTGAGGAAGCCGGCAGCGACAATCGCCGCGATCGCGAGGAGGGTCTGGGGCATCGGGGCGGGGTGGTCCGGCCTGAAGGACGTGCACGGACCCGTCCCCGTCGTCTCACCTTGATATCCTCGCCCCGATTGACACGCCAGCGCCCCGCGCGCCGGCGCCAACGCGTTTCCGCCCCGTTTGGCCGCCCCGCCCGCCGCCCCGCCCGGGGTAGAACCGCCCGGGGCGTGGGGCGAAACGACCCGGGCGGGGTGGAGCCGGCCGCCCCGCCCCGCCTACGCCGCGCGGCGGAGGGCGTCGAGCACTTGGCGAGCCGACGCCCGCTGCGTGTAGTCGGCCTCGACGAAGGCGGCGCGGATCGTCCCGTCCGGCTCGACCACGTAGGTGGCGGGGACCGGGAGCTCCCAGGCGTCCGTTCCGTTGACGGCCGCGAGGTCGACGCCGACGGCTCGGTACCGCTCGCGCGTCGCGTCGTCGACCGTGAACACGAGCCCGTACTGCCGGGAGACCTCGTTGCCGACGTCCGAGAGGACGGGGAAGGCGAGCCCGTTTCGCTCGGCCATCGTCATCGAGCCGTCGGGCGCCTGCGGCGAGACGGCCACGAGCGTGGCGCCGGCCGCCTCGATCTCGCCGAGCACGTCCTGGTAGTCCCGGAGCTGGTTGTTGCAGTACGGGCACCACGCCCCGCGGTAGAACGTGAGCACGACCGGCCCGCGGTCCAGGAGCTCGGACAGCCGGACGTCCTGGCCCATCGCGTTGGGGAGGACGAAGTCGGGGGCCTGGTCGCCCACGCCCAAGGCGCGGCCGGCGGCGGTCTCGGGCGTGTCGGCCGACTGGGCGGTCGGGACGACGGGCGTCGGGCTCTCTTGCACAGCCTGCTCCTCGGCGGGCGGGGCGGAGGGCCGGGAGCACCCGGCGACGACGAGGCCGGCGACGAGCAGGACGAGGACGGGGCGGGGCACGGCGGGCGGGGTGGGGACGAGCGGGACGGGGCAGGACCCGCGAACCTTTCGCCACCCCGCCCCAGCGAGGCGCGTGATCCGAGGGCGAGGCGGTCTCGTGCCGCTTCAAAGCCATCTTGTCGGGCTGGCGACGTGTTGTGTATCGCGTGTTGCGTGTCCTGAACTCCAATACGCAACACGGAATACGCGACCAATCGAGGCGAACCTGTCGGAGACCGCTTGAAGCGGCACTAGAAGGCGGGCGTTCCGAGGAACCGCGAGAGCGAGGCCCCGAGCGCCGGGTCGGACCCGTAGTAGGCGACGACGAGTGGGCCGCTCTAGTACACGCGCAGCGCGCCGGCGACGCTCTGCGCGGCCACGTTCTGCACGTCGCGCTCGGCCTCCTCGGCGGACGAGAACGTGTAGACCTGGAGGTACCCGCGCCCCGTCCCGCCCACGACGTACTCGTTGGCCGTCGCGCTCACGAGCGGGTCGGTCGAGAACCCGCGCGGCGAGAGGAGGAAGCCAGACTGGCCGAGGGCGGCCTCCAGGCCCGCCTCGGTCGTGACGCGGTCGCCGTCCTCGATCGCGAGGTCATCGGCGGGGCGGGGGGCGCAGGCGGCGAGCGCGAGCACGAGGGCGAAGAGGGCGGGGCGGCGCATGGCGGGGTGAGGGAGAGGGGCGAAGGCCAACCGCCCCGCCCCGCCCGGAGATCCGCGGCGCGGGCGGGGCGGCCGCCGTCTGGGCCGCAACCTCACCGGCACCGGGCGGGTTGGAGGACTACGTTTTCATGCGAACCCGGAAGCCCTCCCACCTCCGATGGCCTACACCCCGACCCACCCCGTCCGATTCGTCACCGCCGCCGCGCTCTTCGACGGCCACGACGCGGCCATCAACATCATGCGGCGGATCCTGCAGGCGCAGGGCGCCGAGGTCGTCCACCTCGGCCACGACCGCTCGGTGGACGACGTGGTCACGACGGCCATCGAGGAGGACGCCCAGGGCATCGCGGTCTCGTCGTACCAGGGCGGCCACATGGAGTACTTCACCTACATGGTCGACCTCCTCCGCGAGCGGGGCGCGGGCCACGTCAAGGTCTTCGGCGGCGGGGGCGGGGTGATCGTGCCCGAGGAGATCGCCGAACTCGAGGCCTACGGCGTCGCCAAGATCTTCTCGCCCGAGGACGGCATGCGGATGGGGCTCGAGGGCATGATCGAGTCCATGATCCGGGCGTGCGACGTTGACCCGCTCCGCGTGTCGGGGACTGGGGACTGGGGACCGGGGACTGGGGAAGACGAGGGCACCGCCCCGCCCGTCGAGGCCGCCGTCGCCACGGACAAGCAGGCCGTCGCCCGCGCGCTGACCGCCGTCGAGCAGCGCGCGGCCGAGCCGTCCGGCGACGGCGCCCCGGGCTACCAGCCCCCGTCCCCCGTCCCGAGTTCCTCTGTCCCCGTGGTTGGCATCACGGGCACGGGCGGGGCGGGCAAGTCGACGCTCACCGACGAGCTGGTCCGCCGCTTCCTCAACGACTTCGACGACCTCCAGGTCGCCGTGCTCTCCGTCGACCCCACGCGGCGGCGGACGGGCGGGGCGCTCTTGGGCGACCGCATCCGCATGAACTCGCTCACCGGCGAGCACGCGGGCCGCGTCTACATGCGGTCGTTCGCCACGCGCCAGGCGCACCGGGCGACATCGCAGGCGCTCCGCGAGGCCGTCGACGTGTGCCGCGCGGCGGGCTTCGACCTCGTGGTCGTCGAGACGGCCGGGATCGGGCAGTCGGACACCGAGGTGGCCGAACTCGTCGACGTCAGTCTTTACGTCATGACGTCCGACTTCGGCGCGCCGACGCAGCTCGAGAAGATCGGGATGCTCGACGCGGCCGACCTCGTGGCCCTCAACAAGTTCGAGAAGCGCGGGGCCGAGGACGCCCTGCGCGACGTCAAAAAGCAGGTCCAGCGCAACCGCGGCGACTTCGCCACCCCGCCCGCCGACATGCCGGTCTACCCGACGATGGCGGCCCAGTTCAACGACCCCGGCGTGAGCCGGCTCTACCTCGCGCTCCTGGACGCGCTCGACGAGCACGGGTTCGGCCGCACGTCGTCGCTGTTCGACGCCGACGCCCTCCCCGCCCTCGACCCGAGCGAGCTCGCCGTCGTGCCGCCGGCCCGGCAGCGCTACCTCGCCGAGATCGCCGACGCCGCCCGCGGCTACCGCGCGTGGGCCGAGGCCGAGGTCGAGACGGCCCGGAAGTGGGGCCAGGCCGTCGGTGCCCGCGCCCAGGTCGAGGACTGGGACCCCGACGACCGCGACGCCCTGGCGGGGCGGCTCGACGAGATGGCCGGCCACTGGTGGGACAAGCTCGACTCCCGCTCGCGCTCGATCCTGGAGAACTGGGACGCGCTCGCCGAGCAGTACCGCAGCGACGAGCTGGTCTACACGGTCCGCGGCAAGGACATCCGGCAGCCGCTCACACGCGAGACGCTGAGCGGGACGAAGGTGCCGCGCGTGGCCGTCCCGCGGACCGGAGCTCCCGGCGAGCGGCTGCGCTACGCGCTCCTCGAAAACCTCCCCGGCCGCTTCCCCTTCACCGCCGGCGTGTTCCCCCTGAAGCGCGAGGGCGAGGACCCGACACGGATGTTCGCCGGCGAGGGCACGCCCGAGCGGACGAACAAGCGGTTCCACCTCGTCAGCCTCGGGATGCCGGCCAAGCGGCTCTCGACGGCCTTCGACAGCGTCACGCTCTACGGCCGCGATCCTGACCGGCGTCCTGACATCTGGGGCAAGGTGGGCACGAGCGGGGTGTCCATCGCCACGCTCGACGACATGAAAAAGCTGTACTCGGGCTTCGACCTGTGCAGCCCCAAGACGTCGGTGTCGATGACCATCAACGGCCCGGCGCCGACCATCCTGGCCATGTTCATGAACACGGCCGTCGACCAGCAGGTCGAGCAGTTCCTGAAGGACGAGGGCCGCTGGGAGGCCGCCGAGGCGCGGATCGCGGACGAGCTCGGTGATGACCGCCCACGCTACGTTCCCTTCGAGCCGGGGGGCGGGGCGGACGCGGGCGGGGCGGAACCCGCCGAGGCGCCTGTCGACCCGGACCACCCCGCCCTCCCCGACGGCCACGACGGGGGCGGCCTCGGGCTGCTCGGCACGAGCGGGGCGGAGCTGGTCGAGTGGGGCCTCCTCACCGAAGACGAGTACGAGGCGATCCGCACGCGCGCGCTCCAGTCGGTCCGGGGGACGGTTCAGGCCGACATCCTCAAGGAGGACCAGGCGCAGAACACCTGCATCTTCTCGACCGAGTTCTCGCTGCGGTGCATGGCCGACGTGCAGGAGGCGTTTATCGACGAGGGCGTCCGCAACTTCTACTCGGTCTCGATCTCGGGCTACCACATCGCCGAGGCCGGGGCCAACCCGATCTCGCAGCTCGCCTTCACGCTCTCCAACGGGTTCACCTACGTCGAGGCCTACCTCGCGCGCGGGATGGACGTCGACGACTTCGCCCCGAACCTCTCGTTCTTCTTCTCGAACGGGATGGACGCCGAGTACGCCGTGATCGGCCGCGTGGCGCGCCGCATCTGGTCGGTCGCCATGCGCGAGCGGTACGGGGCGTCGGAGCGGGCGCAGAAGCTGAAGTACCACGTCCAGACGTCGGGCCGGTCGCTCCACGCGCAGGAGATCCAGTTCAACGACATCCGCACGACGCTCCAGGCGCTCCTGGCCATCTACGACAACGCCAACTCGCTCCACACGAACGCCTACGACGAGGCCATCACGACGCCGACCGAGGAGAGCGTGCGCCGCGCGATGGCCATCCAGCTCATCATCAACCGCGAGCTGGGGCTGGCCCAGAACGAGAACCCGATCCAGGGCGCCTACATCATCGACGAGTTGACGGACCTCGTCGAGGAGGCCGTGCTGCAGGAGTTCGAGCGGATCTCGGACCGCGGCGGCGTGCTCGGCGCGATGGAGTCGATGTACCAGCGCGGCAAGATCCAGGAGGAGTCCATGCTCTACGAGCACCGGAAGCACTCGGGCGAGCTGCCGGTCGTCGGCGTGAACACGTTCGTCGCCGAGGGCGGGGCGGAGCCGCAGGACGTCGAGCTCATGCGCGGGACGGACGCCGAGAAGGAGCGGCAGCTGGAGGGGATCAACCGGTTCCACCGCCGCCACGCCGACGACGCGCCGGACGCGCTCGCGCGGCTCCAGCGCGTGGCCCGCGAGGGCGGCAACACGTTCGAGGAGCTGCTCGACACGGTCCGCCACGCGTCGCTGGGGCAGATCACGGGGGCGCTCTTCGAGGTCGGCGGCCAGTACCGGCGGAACATGTAGGGCGGGACCGCCCCGCCCGTGTCACCCCGCTTCAGTCGCCCACCGCCCCGCCCGCGTGGCGAGGGCGGGGTGGTCGCA
The DNA here is from genome assembly GCF_032248475.1 of Rubrivirga sp. S365. Lineage (NCBI taxonomy): Bacteria > Pseudomonadati > Rhodothermota > Rhodothermia > Rhodothermales > Rubricoccaceae > Rubrivirga > Rubrivirga sp. S365. Next base: position 3,158,878 of record NZ_JAVTTN010000001.1, on the reverse strand, counting down.
CGTTCCGATGCCCCACCCCCCCCGCCGGGTGCACGCGATCATGTGCCCTCCCACCTGACCGCCCTCCCGTCGCCGCCGCCCACCGCCCCGTCCGTGAGCTACAGGACCGTGATCACGCGGGTCAGAGCCGCCTCGTCGCCCGCGAGGTGCAGGAGGTACGGCGCCGCCGCCAAGCCCGTCACGTCGAGCTCGACGCTGCGGGTCTGGCCGGCCCCAACTCGGCCCTCGAACGCCGTCGCCACGCGGCGGCCCCGCATGTCGTAGAGGGCGACGGACACGTCTTGATCCACGTCCACGAGGAACACGAGGCGCAGGCGGTCGCGGACGGGGTTCGGGAACGGACCCCGCAGCCGGAACGGGCCGTCCTCGACCAGTTCGCCCACGCCGAGTTCGGCCGCCGCAGCGAGCGCCCGGTCGCCGCGGACGAAGCCGACCCCGGAGCGCGGGTCGTAGCCCGGCCCCGTCCCCACGTTGAGGGTCCCTGACGACGCGGCGGACGGCGTGACGTCGGCGGCCGTCTCCTCGAGGAGGCGGTACACGTCGGCCGGGGCGAGCGAGCGCGGCCCGCCGGCGGCCGCGAGCATGAGCGCTGCGACCGCGGCGACGTTGGGGGCGGCGGCGCTCGTCCCGAAAAAGTTCGGGGCCGTGTCGGCGTCGAGCGATTCGGGGAGGTCGAACCCGAAGAACGTGTTGTTGTCGCCGTCCGAGCCCGTGACGTCCGGCTTCATCCGGTTCTGGGGCGTGGCCAGGCGGGTGCCGTCGTCGTCGAAGAGGATGAGGCTCCCGCCGAACGACGTGAACGGGTTGAGGACGGCCGGGACGCCCGCCGTTCGGAGGCTCTCGTTGAAGGCGGACGTGTTGAACCACGCCGCCGCGGCGACACTCAGGGCCGCGGCGGCGTTGTTGTGGGCGACCGACGTAGCGTTCCCGGACTGGCGGTACTCGAACTCGGCTTGGCCGTCGAACTCGATGTACTTGAAGAAGCGGTCGGCGCCGCTGAACTTCACGACGGCGAGGTAGAGCGTCTGGGGGCCGTCGGTCTCGTTCGCGTACTCGACGATCTCGACCGGCTCGCCGCTCCCCGTCACTGTCGTGCCGTCGTCGAGCACGACGGGCTCGATGCTGTTGTTGCTCGCGCTCGCGGCGACGATCTCGGCGTCGGGGCGGGCGGCGTCGACGAGGTAGACGTCGTAGTCGCTCGTCGCGCCGGCCCGGCCGTCGCTGGCCGAGAACGAGGGCTCGGCGTACTGGAACACGAGCGTGAGGCTCTCGCCTGGCTCGAGCGTCACGTCCTGGAAGGCGTCGACGCCGGGGCCGGGGTCGAAGTCGTGGAGCGCGCCGTCGAACGGGCCGACCGTCTGGCCGTCGGGGCCGGTGGACGTGAAGGCGGCCTCGGCCCCCGTGTCGTCGAAGTCGTCGAGGTAGGCGTCGTCGGCCTGGTTGCCGGCCGACGAGACGTACGCCACCCCGCCCGCGACGACCTCGGTCACGGCCCGGGCCACGAGGCCGTCCTGAAAGAACGGCTCGGCGAACAGGAGGACGTCGTCGACGACGACGTCGGCGCCGGCGGCGGCGAGGTCGAGGATGCCGCGGGCGAACGCGGCCTGCCCGAGGAAGGCCGTGTGGAACGAGAACGAGAGGCCCGGGGCCACGTCGCGCGCGAGCTGCATCATGGCCCGGCCCTCGTCGCTCCCGCCTGGGGGACCTTCCCGGAGCACGCACGCCCCGACGGGGCTGCGCGAGCCGGCCCCGGCCGGGCACGCGGCGACGGTGGGGAGGTCGTTCGTGGCCACGTCGTCGGCCGCCGTCGTCCGGCAGGCGTCAGCGTCCTCGGGCCGGCCGGGCTCGGCGCAGGCGTTGTACGAGTCGGACATCACGCCCACACGGATCCCGCTCCCGTCGACGCCCAGCGCCTGCCGGGCCGCGAGGACCCGGAGCGCGCGGGCGGCCTCGCCGTCGACGGCCCCGACGAACACCGGCGAGGCCGCCGGGCGGGCCGCCCCGCCCCGCCCCGTCCGCCGCCCGTGCGTCACGCCCCGGACGGCCCGCGCCGAGCGGACGCCGTCGAGCACGGCGAGCTCGTCCAGGGCCGCCACCGGGATCTTCCCGCTGACGACGGCGCCGTAGGCCGCCCCGCCCTCGAGACCGAGCGCCTCGAGCCGCGTGCGGAGCGCAGCCCCATCGCCATCGGCCGCCGCCACGTCGACGACGACGAGGCCGCCCGCGACGATCCCGCCGGGGACCCGAGCCGCTTCGCCCCGGGCGTGGGCAGCGGCCGCGGCCTGGAGCCCGCCGTCGAGCCGCGCGAGCGGGCCGTACTTGGACGCCGGGGCTTGGGCGGCTGCCGCCCCGCCTAGGCAGGCGAGGCCCACGCAGGCGAGGAGGGCGGGGAGGAGCCGGGGGGCGCGGCGCATAGCGGGCGGGGCGGGGTGGGGCCGCCAACATAGTCCCGCCGGCGCGACACGCTCGGGCAGCGGCGGGCGCCCCGGAACGCCCGCAGGAGGGGAGGGAGAACGGCCTCGGGCGGGCCGAGCCGGCCAGGCACCCCGCACTCCGCACCCTGCTAAAACGTGCTCTGGCGCCCTGCCGGTCGGACCGACGCCCCACCCACACGCGGCCAGGCCGGCGGGGGCGGGGCGGCCCTCGGCGGGCCGGGTCTGAGACGCGGCCCGTCTCGGACCCGGCCCGCTCTGGAACAGCAGTCGCCGCCGTCACGCTCGCGCTACAACGGGGCCGCTCAAACGGGCCGCAGAGCCAGTGGCGGATTGGCTTGCAACGCCCTGACGTGCCGCCGCTCCCCACCCCGCCCCCATGCCCACGCCCAACGTCCCCAAGTCCCCCGCCTACGTCGAGGCCATGATCCGCGAGGCCGTCACGCACGTCGAGGCGTGCGTCAAGGCGCCGCTGGCCGACCTCGGCTTTACCGGCCCCGAGGCCGGCCTCGACCTCACCGACGGCCAGCACGACTTCCTGGCCGGGTACGTCTGGGGCGGGCTCCAGCGCCTGCTCGAGATGGGCGAGCTGTCGTCGGAGGACGACGTCGAGCGGGCGGCGAACCGGCTCTACGCCCGGCTGCTCGGGCCGTTCGACCGCGAGGCCCGGCCGTGGCACATGTGGATCGTCCGCGAGGCGCTCCACAACCTCCACCGGCCCCACGCCGTGTTAGGCTACTGCGCCGGGCGGGGCGACGTTCTGGAGCGGATGCGGTCGACCGAGTTCCGGGCCGCGCTCGGCCCGGCGCTCGCCAACCTCACCGGCGGCGAGCCCGGCCTGGGCGAGACCGACGTCCAGATGGGCGGCCCCAAAGACGGCGGGCGGTAGCGGATCGGCCGGCGCGGGCGCGGGTAGGACCCGCCCTCTCTCTCCCGGAGCCACCCCGCCCGTGCTCGCCGACGCCCTCCGCCAGCCCGGCGCCGTCCTCCTCGACGCCCCGCGCCCCGACGCCGACACCGGCCGCCGGGGCGCGCTCTTGTTTTCGGCCCCGCGGCGGACGCTCGTCGCCTGGGCGCCGGAGGAGGTCGGCCCGCTCCTCGACGCCCTCGACCGCGCCCTCGCGGACGGCCACCACGTGGCCGGGACGCTGGCCTACGAGGCCGGCTACGCGCTGCACCCGAGCGTCGGCGCCGCCCCGCACGGCGGCGAGCCCGCCACCCCGCTCGGGTGGTTCGGCGTGTACGACGCGCCCGAGGCCGTGAGCGGCCCGGCCCTCGACGCGGCGCTCCCCGCGGGCGGGGCGGCGGTCCGCGACCTGGCGTTCGCGTGGAGCCCGGCGGCGTACGCCGAGCGCCTGGCGGCCGTCCGCGAGCACATCCGCCGGGGCGACGTGTACCAGGCGAACCTGACGGCCCCGTTCCGCTTTCGCCTGGACGGGGACGCGGGGGGCGACGCGCTGGGCCTGTTCGCCGCGCTCCGCGCGCGGCAGCCGGTGTCCTACGGCGCGTTCCTCCGCCTGCCCGCCCCGCCCGGCTCCGCCGCCGCGGGCGGACCGCAAACCGGCGGACCGCAAACCGGCGGGGCGGCCGTCGCGTCGGTCTCGCCCGAGCTCTTTTTCCGGGTCGACCCGCCCCGCCCACAGACGTCGGGCGGGGCGGGGCGGACGATCACAGCGCGGCCCATGAAGGGGACGGCCCCGCGTGCGGCGTCGGCGGCCGAGGACCGGGCGCTGGCCGAGGCCCTCCGCGCGAGCCCGAAGGACCGGGCCGAGAACCTCATGATCGTCGACCTCCTGCGGAACGACCTCGCCCGCGTGTCCGAGCTGGGGAGCGTCCGCGTGCCGGCCCTGTTCGAGCCCGAGCGCTACGAGACGGTCACGCAGCTGACGTCGACCGTCCGCGCCGCGCTCCGCCCGGACGCTGGGCTGGCCGACGTGCTCCGCGCGCTGTTCCCCTGCGGGTCGATCACCGGCGCGCCTAAGCTCCGCGCCATGCAGCTCCTCCGCGACCTGGAGGACGGCCCGCGCGGCGTCTACTGTGGGGCCATCGGCTACGCGGCGCCGGCGGCCGGGGGCGGGCTGGGCAGGGCCGCGTTCAGCGTCCCCATTCGCACGGCCGTCGTGGGCGCCGCTGGAGCGGGCCGCTACGACGTGGGCAGCGGCGTCGTGTGGGACAGCCGCGCGGACGCCGAGTACGCCGAGTGCCTGCTCAAGGCGCGCGTCCTGACCGACCTGTGACCGCCCCGCCCCGCCTGACCGAGACGATGCGGGCCGAGGGCGGGGCGGTCGCCCTCCTCGACCTCCACCTCGCGCGCCTCGCGCGGAGCGCCGACGCGCTGGGCTACGCGCTCGACGCCGACGCCGTGCGCCGAGCCGTCGAACACGCCGCCGTGTGGGCAGGGCGGGGCGGGGGAGAGGCGGCCCAGATCGTCCGCCTGACGCTCGGGCGGGGCGGCGACGCCGAGGTCGAGACGCGCCCGCTGGACGGCCGCCCGCTCCGCCTCGCCTGGATCGACCCGGAGCCGCTCGCCGAGGCCGGGACCGCGCTCTGCCAGCACAAGACGACGGCGCGCGCGCACTACCGCGCCCGCTTCGACCGGGCGCTCGCGCGGGGCGCCGACGAGGCCGTCTTGGTCAACGCCGCCGGGCTCGTGACGGAGGGCACGCGCACGACCGTCTGGGCCGAGCGGGGCGGCCGGCTCCTCACCCCGCCCCTCGCGGCGGGCGGGCTGGCCGGCGTGTTCCGCGCGCACGTCCTCGCGACGGACCCGCGCGCCGCCGAGGCGGACCTGACGCCGGACGACCTCCGCAACGCCGACCGTGTCCTCCTCACGAACGCCGCCCGTGGCTGGATGCCGGTCCGCCTGCTGCCCGCCCCGCCCGGAGACGGCCGCGGGACGGGGTGAGGAGGAGAGGAACGGAGGAGGCGCGCACCCGCCTCTCCTCTTCTCCTCGTCCCGCTTCTTCTCTACGTCGGGCGGGGTGGCGGACCCTGGGCGGGGCGGTCGGGGTACGCCCGGCCCCTCCCGACCCCCCGCCTTATGAACGGCCTCCTCGACCTCCTCGCCCAGAACATCGGCGGCCCGCAGATCGACCAGATCGCGCAGCGCATCGGCGCCGACCGCCAGCAGACGCAGACGGCGATCGGCGCGGCCCTCCCCGCCCTCCTCACCGGCCTCAACCGGAACACGAACGCGGCGGGCGGGGCGCAGAACCTGGCCCACGCGCTCGAGAACGACCACGACGGCTCGCTGCTCGACAACCTCGGCGGGTTCCTCTCGGGCCAGATGTCGGGCCGCCAGGCGAACGGCGGCGGCATCCTCGGCCACGTCCTCGGCGGCGAGCGGCCGCAGGTCGAGCAGGGCGTGGCGCAGGCGTCGGGGCTCGACATGGGCCAGATCTCGAAGCTCCTCCCGCTGCTCGCCCCGATCGTGATGGCCGCGCTCGGGCGCCAGAAGCGGCAAGGCGGCCTCGACGGCGGCGCGCTCTCCAGCATGCTCGGGCACGAGGCCACGCGGGCGCGGCAGGCGGCCCCGTCGGGCGTGCTCGGCGCGCTCTCCGGCTTCCTCGACCGCGACGGCGACGGGAGCATCCAGGACGACATCGCCGGGCAGGTCGGCCAGGCCGCCCTCGGCAAGCTGTTCGGCCGGTAAGGAGCGACCGGCAAAAGAGTGGCGAGCGACGGGCGGGGCGGCCGTCCTCACCACCCCGCCCGCGTCGTCCACGTCAGCCGGGGCGGGGTGGTCCGCCGTTGCGCCACCCCGCCCGCGCGCGTTCTACCGCCCCGCCCGTGCGTGTCGGACCCTGGGCGGGGCGGGGCGGACGCGTACAACCTCGCCCGGCCGCTTCCTACTCGTCACCCGTCACCCATGACCGACCGCTACCGCATCCGCCCTGGCGAGCCCCTCCGCCTCGCCGACCGCCCCACCGACGACGACGGCGGGCTGACGAAGGACGAGGGCGAGGAGCGCCTGGAGGCCAACACCGAGCGGGCGCGGGACCTCCAGGAGCGGCTCTACGCCGAGAACCAGCAGGCGCTCCTGTTCGTGTTCCAGGCGATGGACGCCGGCGGCAAGGACTCGACCACGGAGCACGTGTTCGGCCCGCTCAACCCGCAGGGCGTGAACGTGGCCTCGTTCAAGACGCCGACCGAGCTGGAGCAGCGCCACGACTTCCTGTGGCGCGTCCACGCGCAGGCGCCGCCGCACGGGCTCATCAAGGTGTTCAACCGCTCGCACTACGAGGACGTCTTGATCGTCCGCGTCCACGGGTGGGCCGCGCCCGACGTGATCGAGCGCCGCTACGACCACATCCGCCACTTCGAGTCGCTCCTCGCGGACGCCCGGACGCGCGTGGTCAAGGTCATGCTCCACATCTCCAAAGACTACCAGCTCGAGCGCTTCCGCCGCCGCCTCGAACGGCCCGACAAGCACTGGAAGTTCAACCCCGGCGACCTCGACGAGCGGAAGCTCTGGGACGACTACCGCCGCGCCTTCGAGGTCGCCATCGAGCGGACGACGACCGAGGCGGCGCCGTGGTACGTGGTCCCGGCCGAGACGCGGTGGTACCGGAACCTCGTGGTCAGCCAGATCCTCGTGGACACGCTGGAGGCCATGGACCCGCAGTACCCCGAGCCCACGTTCGACCCGGCCGACTACCCGCCGGGCTCGATCGCCTGACCGCCCCGCCCAAGGCTCCGGCCTCGGCATCGAGATCCCTCGTCGCTCCGCGCAGCCAGGGCGGGGCGGCTCAGGTGGCACACCCACCGTGAGGTCCGGTGTCAGCCGAGCACCGTCACGCGGACCGCGTTGGACCCTGCGTTCCCGTACCCCCCGCCACCGCACGCCGTGTAAGTAGGGACGTTGCCCGTCCCCACGACGTAGACCTCCGAGAGGTCGGCTCCGGCCCGGACCGAGTCGAGGAGGACTTCGGTGTCGATCACGAACGTTCCGGCCTCCCCGTCGAGGGGCTGCTCAAACAGCGTGGTCCCCGGGAAAAGACCGAGCCGCTCGTCTACGAGCGCCACCCCGACCCCCGACACGTTGCCGACGGCTTCCACGTCGGCTCGGAACCGGAACGGCTCTCCAATCCGGAGGGTGTCCCCTGGAGACGGCGACGTGATCCGGTAGTGGATCTGGGAAGGGGAGGTGATCCGGTCGTCGACTCCAAGCTCGGTTTCTGGTCCGGAGCGGCATCCTGCGGGCTCGGACGAGTCACAAGCCGTCAGCGAGAGCGTGAGAGCGACGAGGACGAGCGGGCGCATGGCTGCTGCGGAGAAGTGCGCGGAGAGAGCCGGTCCGCGGGCGCTCAGAGTAACACGCACGCCGCCGACCAACGAGCCGCCGCTTCTACACCACCGCTCTGCCCGGGCGGGGCGGCCGCCCCGCCCTCAGTACGGCGGGTTGAGCGTGTCCGGGTCGGCCGGCTCGTTCGACAGCTCCCAGTCCTCAAACCGCGCGAGGTCGTCGCGGATCGCCTTCATCACATAGGCCACGACGACGGCGTCGTCGAGGAAGCCCGTGCCGACGATAAAGTCGGGGATCAGGTCGAACGGGGTCACGAAGTAGAGGAGTCCCGCGGCGACGAAGGCGATCGACCGCCACGGGAGCCGCCGGTACTCGCCCCGCGTGATGGCCGAGCCCAGCCGAATAAGCCGGGGGATGTCGGCGCGGAGCGACCCGATCCGGCTCCGGTTGTCGCGGAGCTGGGCCTGCGACCGGCGGATGAGGGCGCGGAGGCGGCTGGGGCTGTCGGCGTACTCCTCGGCGTCGGCCTGGACGAGGTGGAGGCCGCGGCGGGCGAGCTGGCGGTCGGACTTGGACACGGCGGGCGGGGCGGGGCGGGGGGGCTGAGCGGGGCGGGGGGGAACCTACGCGGTCCGCCCCGCCCGGTTGCCGAGGCAGTCGGGGGGGAACGGACCACCCCGCCCGGCCGTGCCTCAGGCTGGCGCTCGATTCGCCCCGTCCGCTCCTGGGGCGGGGCGCCCTCGGCCGACCCCGGTGCAGCCGCCTCTACGTTTTCATCCCACTCCGATCCCGATGCCCACTTTGCTCTCCTCTGGGCGCCCGCTGGCGCTCGCTCTCGCAGCCCTCGCCGCCTCCGCCCCGCCCGCGGCCCAGACGTCGTACGGGTACGACGGCGGCTCGGCGGGCTCCGTGATGACCCAGGCCGGCCCCGTCGTCGTGCAGGCCCTCGTCGACGGCGACCTCGACCACCCGTGGGGCATGGCGTTCCTCCCCGACGGCCGGCTCCTCGTGACCGAGCGGCCAGGGCGGCTCCGCATCCTGGGCACCGACGGCGAGTTGTCGGGCGCCGTCGAGGGCACGCCGACCGTGTTCGCGCAGGGGCAGGGCGGTCTCCTCGACGTGGCGCTCGACCCGGACTTCGCCGAGAACGACCTCGTCTACCTCTCCTACGCCCGCCCCGGCCCCGAGGGAAGCGCGGCGACGGCGCTCGGCCGCGGACGCCTGGTGACGGGCGGGGCGGACGGCGAGGCCCGCCTGGACGGCTTCGAGGTCCTGTTCACGCAGGAGCCCTACGTCACCGGCCCGAACCACTTTGGCAGCCGGATCGCGTTCTCTCCCGACGGCCACGTGTTCTTGACGACGGGGGAGCGGTTCCAGTTCGACCCGGCCCAGGACCTCTCGAACCACCTCGGCACCGTCGTCCGCCTGAACCGCGACGGCTCGGTCCCCGACGACAACCCGTTCGTGGGCGACCCGGACGCTGAGCCCGAGGTGTGGTCGTACGGCCACCGCAACGTCGAGAGCGCGGCGATCGACCCCGAGACCGGCGACCTCTGGATCGCCGAGATGGGGCCGCTCGGCGGCGACGAGCTCAACCGCCCCGAGCCCGGCCGCAACTACGGCTGGCCGGTCGTGAGCTGGGGCATCAACTACGACGGCACCGCGATCCCCGACCCGCCCACGCGGCCTGACTTCGCCGACGCCGCCACGCACTGGTCGCCGGTCATCTCGCCGTCGGGCATGGCGTTCTACACCGGCCGCGTGTTCCCCGAGTGGACGGGCAGCGCGTTCATCGGGAGCCTCTCGCGCGAGGGCGTCGTCCGCGTGCGCCTCGACGGCGGGGCGGTGGCCGAGGAAGAAGTCGTCCCGCTCGGCGCCCGCGTCCGCGACGTGGAGCAGGGGCCGGACGGCTACCTCTACCTCCTGACCGACCAGGACGACGGCGACCTGTGGCGGCTGGCGCCGCTGGAGGCGGAGGACGAGTAGGCCACCCCGCCCGAGTGGAAGGCGGCCGGGCGGGGCGGGCGCTACCTCACGTCCCGCCGGTCCTCGACCTTGCCCAGCCGAACGAGCCGAGACCGGACTGCGCCGGTGGACCGCTGGTGCGAGGCCGCCAAGTCAGCCGCGGAAGCGCCTGCCTCAAACTGTGCCACGAGGTCTTTGTCCTCGCGCGTATCCCACGACCTCCCAGACCGCCCGGGCCGCGACACGGGCCGCACCGTTTCCTCCCCAGCGCGTCCGAGCGCTTCGACTCCGGTGTACAGCGCCCGCACCACGTCGGGGTGCTGGAGCGGACTCGCCGGATCGAATACGTCGCCGGTGATCGGGTCCACCCCGTTAGCGAGTACGCGCAGTAGCTGAGCGGCTCGGTTAGCGTCCACAAGCGGGCGGGGCGGGGTGACTGCGCAGAAACTACACAAGCCGCCCCGCCCAGGCATGGGGGAGCGTGCCGGTCGCCCTGAGCTTCGGCTCGTCACGGCAGACGACCGGGGCGGGGTGGCGCGCATCCCGGGAGCCGCCGCCCCGCCCCAGCGTACCTGCCCATCCCTTCTGCCTCTTCCTCCTCCATGAACAACTTCTTCCGCGCGATCATCGCCGGCTACGGCGCCAAAAAGCTCGGCGGCGGCTGCTTCTCGACCGTCCTCGTGTTCGTCCTGCTCTGGGTCCTCCTGGGCCAGTGCGGCGCCGCGCTCCCGCCCCCCGACGCCGACGCCGCCCCGCCCGCGGCCGTCGAGGCGCCCGCCCCGCCCGCGGAGCCCGCCGTCGCGCTCGTCCCCGCCGGCTGACGACTCGGGCGGGGTGGCTACTCCTGCGGGCCGAGCACGTCGTCGATCGTCAGCGTCTGGAGCGGCCCGAGGTCGAGCGCGCGGACCTCGTCCTCGATCGTCGCCCGGTCGCCCACGAGGACCACGGCCACGGCGGCGGGGTCGACGTACTCCGCCGCTACGCGCTCCAGGTCGTCCGCGGTGACGGCCAGCACGTCGCGGGTGTAGGTGTCGTAGGCGTCGAGCGGGAGGCCGTCGAGGTAGAGGGCGCCCACGAGCGCCGCCGTCCCGCGGACGGACCCGAACGGCTCGGGGAACGACAGCGCGAGGTAGTTCCGGGCCTTGGCGAGCTCCTCGTCCGGGACGCGCGTGCGGATGCCGTCGAGCTCGCGGAAAAACTCGGCGAGCGCCGGCCCCGTGACGTCCGTCTGCACGTCGGCCGAGGCCACGAACGGGCCGGCCACCGGCCGGAACGAGAACGACGACCCGGCCCCGTAGGTGTAGCCGTTCGTCTCGCGGAGATTCTGGTTGAGCCGGCTCGTGAAGCTCCCCCCGAGGATCGTGTTGAGCACCTGGAGCGCCGCGTAGTCCGGCGTCGACCGGGCCGCCCCGACGCGGCCGATGCGGACGACCGTCTGGGCCGCGCCGGGCTTGTCGACGAGGTAGACCTCGCGGCCGGTCACCTGCGTCGGCTCGGGCACCGCCCCGCCCGCGAGCGCGCCGCCCGCCCCGCCCTCGGGCCACGCGGCGGCGCCGAACAGGGCTTCGAGGCGCGGGGCGATGGCCGCGCGGTCGACCGCACCCACGACCACGAGCGCCGCGTTGCCGGGACGGACGGCCGCGTCGTGGAAGGCCTCGACGTCGGCGCGCGTGAGGGCGCCGACGGACGCCGGCGAGCCCGACGTCGGCCGGCCGTACGGGCTCGCGTCGCCGTAGAGCGTCTGGTCGACGAGGACGGATGCGATCGCGCGGGACTCGTCGCGGCGCTGGGCCAGCGACGTGAGCCGGCTCGCGCGGAGCCGCTCCAGCTCCGCCTCGGCAAAGGTCGGGCGGAGGGCCACGTCGGCAAAGAGCGCGAGGGCCGAGTCCAGCTTGGAGACCGGCGTGTGGAGCCGGACCTGGAGGCTCTGGAGGTCCGCCCGGCTCGTGAGGTCGATGCCCAGGTAGTCGACGGCGTCGGCCAGTTCGAGGGCCGTCCGGCCGCCGGCGCCCTCGTCCATCAGGTCGGCCGTGAGCGAGGCCAGCCCGCCCCGCCCCTCGGGGTCGGCCACGGCCCCCGCCTTCACCAGCAGGTCGACCTGGACGAGCGGCACGCCGGGCTTTGGGACGAACAGGACGGGCAGCCCGTTCGAGAGCTCGAACCGCTCGACGGCCGGCGGCTGGAACGCGGGCGCCGGCCCGAGCGCCGGCCGGTCGACGGTCTGCGCGCCGGCGGACTCGGCGAGCGCGAGGAGGACGAGGCAGGCCGCGAGGCGGGCGGGGCGGGGCATGGCGGACGGGTGACGAGCGATGAGTGACGAGTAACGGGCGGGGTGGCGGCTCGGGGCAGTGCGCCCGGACGTGCTGCCCCGCCCGGCGCTTGACGAGTGCGGGGCGCGAGCCGACGGGGCGTTTGCTCTTTACCCGTCGCTCATCACCCCTCTCTCAGTAGTCGCTCACGGCCGTCTCGCTGCCGGGGAGCGCGAGCGCCGGCTGGCCGGCGGGGACGACCGAGAGCGCCACGCGGCGGCCGAGCGGGAGGTACGACTGCGCCGCGTCCGTGAGGTCGCGCGGGCTGAGGGCCTGGAACCGGGCGAGGTCCTCCTCGAAAAAGTCCGGCGTGCCGGTAAACGTGAGGTACCCGTTGAGCTGGTCGGCCTTGCCGCCGACGCTCTCGAGCCCGTCGAGGAACGACGACTCGACCCCATTCACGACGCGCTCCAACTCGCGAGCCGAGGGCGGGGCGGTCTGGAGCCGGACGATCTCCTCGTCGACCACGGCCCGGAGGTCGTCGGCCGAGGTCCCGGGCCGGGCCGTCGCGATCACGTAGAACGCCCCGCCCAGCTGCGACCCGCTCTGGAACGCGTACACGTCCTGCGCGATCTGGAGGTCGTACACGAGCCGCTTGTAGAGCCGGCTGTTTTTGCCGCCCGCGAGCACCTGCGAGAGCGCGGTCAGCGCCGCGTCGCCGGCGGCGTACTGGGGCACGGACGGCCACGCGAGGTAGAGCCGCGGGAGCTGGACCTGATCCTCCAGCACGAGCCGCGTCTCGTCGCCCCGGGGCGTCGTCACGACCGTTTGCGGCGGGGGCTCGGGGCCGCGCGGGATCGGCCCGTACCACTGGGTCACGAGCCGCCGGGCCTCGGCGACGTCGATGTCGCCGGCCACGACGAGGCTCGCGTTGTTCGGCGTGTAGTAGGTCTCGAAAAACTGCGTGACGTCGTCGTAGCTCGCCGCCGAGAGGTCGGCCATGGACCCGATGACGGGCCAGCGGTACGGGTGGCCCTCGGGGTAGAGCGCCTGGCCCAGGATCGGGAGGGCGAGCCCGTAGGGCCGGTTCTCGTACGACTGCCGCCGCTCGTTCTTGACCACGTCGCGCTGGCCGTCGACGCTCTCGGGCGTCATGGCGTCGAGGAGTCCGGCCATGCGGTCGGCGTCGAGGAAGAGCGCGAGCTCGAGCGCGTTCGAGGCCGCGTCGATGGTGTAGTTGGTCCGGTCCGTGGTGGTGGAGCCGTTGGCGCCGCCGCCGGCCTCTTCGAGCCACGCGTCGATGGCGCCCTCGGGCACGTTCGCCGAGCCCTCGAACATGAGGTGCTCGAACAGGTGCGCGAAGCCGGTCCGGCCGGGCGCCTCCTGCGCCGAGCCCACGTGGTACCACGTGTTCACGCTGACGACGGGGATCGTCGCGTCGCGGTGCAGGACCACGTCGAGCCCGTTCGGGAGCTGGAACCGCTCGAAGTCGACGGACAGCTCGGGGCCGCTCGCAGCGAGCGGGGCGGCCACGTCCACGCCGTCCGCCGGGGGCGGGGCGGGCGCCGTCACCACCCCGCCCCGCCCGGGCGCGCCCGGTTCCACCCCGCCCGGCGAGGTCGTCGCGCAGCCGGCGGCCGTGACGAGGAGGGCGAGGGCTCCGAGGCGGGCGGGGCGGCGCATGGCGGGGTGGTGAGGGCGGGGCGGCGAACATACGCGCGCGCCGCGCCTTACTCCGAAGCGCCTTACTCGAACGAGACGCCCGCGAGCGAGCCCTCGGCCGTGACGACGAGCACGCCGTCTTCGACGCGGACGTCCGACACCTCCACCCCGCCCAGGTCGATGCCGCCCACGTCGGACAGGTCGAAGAGCGGGTTGACCTCGGCGCCGACGAGGTCGGCCACGCGGCCGCCCAGCCCGAGCCCGGCCGCGCGGACCTCGGCCACGTCGAAGCGGAGGCGCGGGCCGTCGCCGCGGACCGTGCCGGTCACCTCGATGTCCGCCCCGCTCGGGAGCGGGAGCCCGGCGATGTCGGGCTGGAGGCGGAGGACGAGCACGTCAGGCGCGCGGACCTCGGCCGTCGCCTCGCGGACGCGGCCGCTGGCCTCGACGTACGCCGCCAGGTCGGACGGGCGCACGCGGACGTCGGCGCGGACGCGCTCGGCCCGTTCGAGGCGGCTCTCGCCCCGGTCGAACCGGACGCCTTCGAGCACGGCGTCGAGCCGGTCGAGCGCGGGCGCCTGGGCGGGGCGGACGCGCTCGCCGACGATCGTGACGCGGTCGGCCGTCCCGTCGCCGGCGTCGAGCCCCTCGAACGAGACCTCGTAGCGGTCGGCGGGGCCGATGGCGCCCTGGAGCGCCTCCTCGACGCGCTCCTCCGCGATCGAGGTCGGGCTGCACCCCGCCCCGCCCAGGGCGGCGAGGGCGAGGAGGAGCAGGGCGGGGCGGAACGGGAGGGTCGGCACGGTCGATGCGGGCGGGGTGGGGGAGAGGAACGGGCGGGGCGGCCGCAAACGTTCCGCCCCGCCCGGACCGCGGCGCGTCCTCACGGCGGGGCGGGCGGGGCGGCTACCGCGACGCGCGGATCGCGTCGACGGCCGCCGGGTCTTCGAGCGCCGTCACGTTGCCCAGGTCGCCGTCGAGGTGGGCCGCGCGGACCACGCGGCGCATGACCTTGGCGTTGCGCGTCTTCGGGAGCGCGTCGGCAAAGCGGACGTCCCGGGGCTTGAGCGCCTTCCCCAGCGCGTCCGTCACGCGGCCGACGAGCTCGGTGCGGAGCGCCTCGGACGCTTCGGCCCCGCTCGCCAGCACCACGAACGCGACCACGGCCTGCCCCTTGACGTCGTCGGGGACGCCGACCGCCGCGCTCTCGAGCACGCGCGGGTCCGCGTTGAGGGCCGCCTCGACCTCGGCCGGGCCGAGCCGCTTGCCGGCCACCTTCATGGTGTCGTCGCTGCGCCCGAGCAGGAACCACTGGCCGTCGGCGTCGACCGCCGCGAAGTCGCCGTGGACCCAGACGCCGGGGAGCCGGCTCCAGTACGCCTCGTGGTAGCGGTCGACCGCCCCGCCCTCGGCGCCCGCGCCCGCCCCGCTCGCCGCCCCGCTCGCGGGGGCGGGGCGGTCCCAGAACCCGCGCGTCATGCCGATCCACGGCTGGCGCACGACGAGCTCGCCGACCTCGCCGCGCACCGGGCGGCCCGCCTCGTCGACCACGTCGGCGTCCATGCCGACGACCGGGCCGGAGAACCCGCACGGCTTGAGCGGCTCGACGTGGTTGCCGCACACGATGCCGCCCGAGATCTCGGTGCCCCCGGAGTAGTTGAGGATGGGCTTCGAGGCGTCCAGGACGGTCTCGAACAGCCACCGCCAGCTTTCGGGGTCCCACGGGCTCCCCGTCGAGCCGACGGCGCGGAGCGCGCTCAGGTCGTGGCGTTCGACCGGCTCGGCCCCGTGCGGCATGAGCGCGCGCACGAGCGTCGGCGAGAGCCCGAGGAGTGTGACCCCGTGGCGTTCGCACAGCGCCCACGTGCGGTCGGGCGCGGAGCCGCCGTCGGGCGCGGCGTCGGGCGCCCCGTCGAACAGGACCATCGTGGCCCCGTTGAGGAGCGCGCCGAACACGAGCCACGGCCCCATCATCCAGCCCATGTCGCTCATCCACCACACGACGTCGCCGGCGCCGACGTCCATCGGGTGCCGCATGTCCTGGGCCGCCTTGATGGGGAACCCGCCGTGCGTATGGACGGCGCCCTTGGGCGTGCCCGTGGTCCCGCTCGTGTACAGGAGGAGGGCCATGTCCTCGGCCGCCGTGTCCTCGGCCGCCCCGCCCCCCGCCTGGCCCGACGCCATGAGGACGTCCCACGGCACGTCGCGGCCGTCCGTGAGCGGGGCGCCGGTCCCCAGCCGGTCGACCACGAACACGGTCTGGACGCTGGGGACGTCGGCGAGCGCCTCGTCGGCCACCTCCTTCATGGGCACGGCGCGGCCCCGGCGCGGGGCGGCGTCGGCGACGACGAGCGCGCGGGCGGCCCCGTCGCGGAGCCGCGTCGCCACGGCCTCGGCGCCGTAGCCTGAGAACAGCGGCAGCACAACCCCGCCCACGCGGGCGATGGCCAGGAAGGCGACGACGATCTCGGGCGTCATCGGGAGGTAGAGCCCGACGGCGTCGCCCCGCCCGATGCCGTGCGCGCGGAGCCCGGCCGCGCACGCCTCGACGGCCTGGTGGAGCTCGGCGTAGGTCATCGTCCGCACATCGCCCTCCTCGCTCTCGTAGCGGACCGCGTCGCGGTCCCACGTCTCGGTCCCCGCCCAACGGTCGAGCGCGTTGTGCGTGACGTTCATCCGCCCGCCGGCGTACCACTGCGGCCGCTCCACCCCGCCCGACGTGTCGAGAATCTGGGTGTAGGGCGTCGAAAACTCAACGCCGAGGTCGTCCAGCACGGCGTCCCAGAACCGGCCCACGTCGTCGAGCGCCCACGCCTGGAGCGCGGCGTACGAGTCGAGCCCCTGGCGCCGCCAGAACCGCGCGAGGTTCGTGCCGGCCACGTGCTCGGGAGTCGGGGACCAGGCGACGGCTTGGCCAAACGGGAAGTCGGACACGGGCAGACCCAAGGGGCGGGGTGGAGCGGGGCGGGGGCGGCCGCCGGGCGGGGCGGCACAAAAAAAGCGGGGCGCGCCCAGAGGCGCGCCCCGCCAAACCTACCGCCCCGCCCGAGCCGCGGGCGGGGCGGTGCCGACTAGACGGCGTCGCGGCGGGTGGCCGCCACAGCCGGGAGGTCGTGCGGCGACCCGACCACGCCGCCCGCGATCGCGGCGACGGCGCCGAGCAGGAGGGCGATCGCCGACCACAGGGCCGCCGTGCCGAGCGCGTCGGTCGCATCCTCGGCCACGCGCGGGGCCTCCTCGCGGACCGTCTGCGCGGCGGACTCGACGTTGGCGCGGAGCGAGGCCGCCTGGTCCTCCCACTGGCTCACCGTCTGGCGCGCTTCGGCCTCGGACAGGTCCGTGTTGGCGGCCAGCGTCTGGATCAGGTCCTCGCGGTTCGCCTCCGAGACCGGCGCCGTGGTGCCGAGCGTCCGGTCGATCGCATCGCGGACGTCCTGACCGGCGGACTCCGGCGTCGTCACCACGTCGCGGGCGAGCTGGGCCGCCTCGTCCTGGATCTGCGAGAGGTCGATGTTCTGGAGCTGGTTCTGGATCGCCTGGCCCGCTTCCGGCGCTACGGCCGCGGCCGCCCCGCCCACGGCGGTGCCAACGGCCCCGAGGCCGCCGCTCACGACCGACTGGACCCCGTTAAGGACCGAGCCAACGCCCGACGCGAGAAAGTACATGCCGACGATCGTCGCGACGCCCCACGTCACCAGACCGTGGATGCCGCCGTCGACCTTGCGCGGCATCCCGGCCAGCCGCCCGGCCACCCAGCCGCCGGCGAACAAGGCGATCAGGCCGCTGATGATGAGCCAGATGCCCTGGCCCGTCCCGAACCCGCCCAGCGTGTCGTCGCTGGTCGCCGGGTCGAACGTGCCGAGCCCGATGCCCAGCCCGAACAGGTAGAGGAGAAAGTGGACGACGGCGGCCACGACGGCGCCGGCGAGAATGGCCCCCCACGAGACTCGCTTGATGGCGGCGCTCAGGCGGCCATAGTCGGTCGGTCCGTATTCGTAGGCGTGGTGGGGGTGGTCTTCCGTGACGTGTGTAGCAGGAATGTGGGCCATGTGGAGGGGGGTGATGAAGAGGGGAGCCGGCCGGTGCGGTGCACGAGCCGGATCGTGCTCTTACCGCTTTAGTGCCCGGACGATCCGCCGCCCCGCCTCAGGCCAGCCTCGGGGCGGGGTGGAGGCTCCGCTCGCAGGGGCGGCAGGGCGGCGCAACGGCCTGGAGGAGCGCCAGGAGGGGGGCGACGCGGGATCCTTAGGCGCTTGCGAGGGCAAACCCCTACGCAAAGCTAGGGGCACTCGGCGGAACGCCGTAGGGCGGGGAGGAGATACAACACGCCACTCCTTCACACGACCCGCCGTCCCCTCTCCCAGTATGGCCTCTCCCAACACTCCGAAATCCACGTCGGGCTCGACCGCCGGTAAGGCGAAAGCCGCCGCCTCGAGCACGGCCGACGACGCCAAGAAAGCGGCGTCCGACGTCGCAGACACGGCCAAAGATGCCGCCTCGGACCTCGCGCAGCAGGCGAAGTCGGAGGCCAAAGACCTCGCGCAGCAGGCCAAGTCGAAGGCGGCCGACCGGGCCTCCGAGCAGAAAGAGAAGGCCACGGGCGTCCTCTCGGACGTCGCCACGGCCCTCCACGACACCAGCGACTCGCTCCGCGACCAGGACCAGGACGCGTTTGCCCGCTACGCCGACCAGGCGGCCGACCAGGTCGAGCAGTTCACGTCGGCGGTCCGCGACCGGAGCGTCGGTGAGATCCTCGACGAGGCGGAGCGGTTCGCTCGCCGCGACCCCGGCCTGTTCGTTGGCGGCGCGTTCCTGCTCGGCATCTTCGGCGCCCGCTTCCTCAAGGCCTCGGACGACGGCCCGTCGGGCTCCACGTCCCGGTCGTCGTCGTCGCGCATGAGCGGGGCGGGGCGGTCGATGCCGTCCCGGACGACGGGTACGACGGGCCGGACCACCGGCGACCCGTTCCCGACCGGCTCGGGCCGCCCGATGGACCGCGCGCTCTCGACGCCGCTCGTCCCCGGGTCGACCGGCACCGCCGGCGCCTCGTCGGCCGGCACGTCGACGACGGGCACTGGACGGACGACCTCCTAAGACATGGCTGATTCCCGAACCACCCCGCCCCCGCCCGACACGGTCGCCCTCGTTGAGGGCGACCCGGCTCCGGCCGCGCCGCGCGACGACCGCTCGATCGGCGACCTCCTCTCGGAGCTGACGTCGGAGACGACGACGCTCGTCAAGCAGGAGATCCGCCTCGTTAAGGCTGAGGCCACGCAAGAGGCCCGCGAGGCCGGCCGCGCCATCGGCGCCGCCGCCGCCGGCGGAGCCGTTGCCTACGCCGGCCTCATCCCGATCCTTATCGGCATCGGATGGGGACTGGGCCAGCTTTTCGGCGAGGACCTCATCTGGCTCGGCATCCTCATCGTCGGCATCATCGCGGCCATCATCGGCTACGTGATGCTGAAGAAGGGCCTCGACCAGATCAAGCAACTCTCCCCGCCCCTCGACACGACTGCTCAAACCCTCAAAGAGGACAAACAATGGATCAAGGAAGAGACCCGGTAACGGGCACACCCGCCGCCCCGCCCGTGGACACCACGCGCACGTCGAGCAACCCCGACGCCATCGCCCACGACATCCGCGAGACGCGGGCCGAAATGGACGAGACGATCGACGCGCTCGGCGCCAAGCTGGACCCGTCGAACCTCGCCGATCAGGCAAAGGAGGCGATCAGCGACTCGGCTAAGGACTACGGCTCGCAGCTTATGGATACGGTCAAGGACAGCTCAGCCCTCGACACGATCAAAGAGAACCCCATCCCGGCCGCCGCCGTCGGCCTGTCGGTCGCGTGGCTGCTCTCGAAGATGGGAGAGTCCGAGGCCGACCGCCACCGCCACGAGCGCTACATCGCCACTGGCGACCCGTACTACGCGCCCCGCCGTCGCGGCTACGCCCGCTACGAGGAGGTCGAGACGCGTGGGTACACCTACAACCCGTACACCGGCGCCCCCTACGCCCGCTCGGGCTCAGGCAACGGCGACGAATCGATCATCGACAAGGCCAAGGACGCGGCGTCGGACGCCGTCGACACCGTCAAGGACAAGGCCTCGGACCTGACCGACTCGGCCAAGGACCGGGCCTCCGACCTCGCGAGCGGGGCGGGCGACCGGACGCACCGGGCCGGCGGCCAGCTCCAGCGCTACGAGCGTCGGGCGGAGTCGTGGCTCGACCGCCAGATGAGCCAGAACCCGCTGGCCGTCGGCGCCGTCGCGCTCGCCGCTGGCGCGCTCGTCGGCCTCTCGATCCCCGAGACCGACTTCGAGGACGACCTGATGGGCGAGCAGGCGGACTCAGTCAAGGACCGGGCCGGTGATGCGGCGTCGGGCACGATCGAGAAGGCGCGGAACGTGGCCACGGACGTCGCCGAAAAGGCCGGCGCCGAGGCCCGTAAGGTGGCCGACGACGCCAAGTCCAAGGCGAAGGACGTCGCTGACGACGCGAAGGGCAAAGCAAAGGACGTCGCCGACGATGCCACCTCGAAGGCGAAGAGCTCCGCGAGCAGCGCCACGAGCAAGAGCAAAAGCACGTCGTCCAAGACGAAAAAGTCGTAAGGCGACCACCCCGCCCCGACGACAATGCGGGCCGCTCCTCCGGGGGCGGCTCGCTTTCGTTTGGACACTTGGGCGGGGTGGAGCCTTGGGGCGGGGCGGGCGCACGACCACCCCGCCCTAAGGCTCCGCCCTCAGCCGTGGCGGACGACGTACGACGAGCGGGGGGCCGGGGCGGGGTGGGCAACCTGAGCCACGAGCAGGCACGTGTCGTCGTGGCGGACCCCGTCGGTCCACGCCCGGATGCGGTCGACGAGCGCGGCGCCGACGGCGTCGGGGGGCAGGCGGCACGCTCCGCCGAGGGCGGACCGCATGCGACCGACCCCGAACAGGTCGCCCGCCGCGTTGCGGGCCTCGGTGATCCCGTCGGTGTAGAGGGCGACAAGGTCGCCGGGGCCGAGCGCTACGACGTCCGGCCCGTCCTGCTCCCAGTCGGGGAGGACTCCGAGCGGGAGGCCGCCGCAGGCGACGGGCTCGACCGCCCCGCCCGATCCGTCCAAGCGAGCGACGAGCGGGGGCTCGGCCCCGGCGACGGCGAACTGCACGGCGCCGGCCTCGACGTCGACGACAGCCACGGCAGCGGCCACAAACGGTGGCGTTTCCGGCTCGCTGGCGACGCCCGGCCCCGAAGCGTAGAGGTACCCGTTGAGGTGGGCGAGAGCGGCGGGCGGGGCGTGTCCTTCGAGAAGGAGCGTGCGGAGCATGAACTTAGCCTGCGCCGTGTGCGCGGCCGCCTGGAGCCCTTTCCCCATCACGTCACCGACGACGAGCGCGGTCCGCCCCGCCCCCAGATCCACGACGTCGAAAAAGTCGCCGCCGACGAGCGCCTCGTCCGAAGCCGGTCGGTAGACCGTGTGGACGCGGAGGCCGGTCTCGTTCGATGCCAGCGCCTGGAGGAGCGGGCGTTGAAGGGCTTCGGCGATGCGCCCCTGGTGCTCGGCCCGCTCGGCCAGCGTCCGCTCAGCCTCTTTCTGGGCCGTCACGTCCTGGGCGACTCCAAACGCCTGCGTCGGCCGCCCGTCAGCGTCGCGGGCAAAGACGGTCTCGCGCGCGCTCAGCCACCTCCAGCGGCCGTCGCGGTGGCGGACCCGGTACTCGAAGGCGGCGAACGCGCCGTCGGGGAGCGCGTCGCGCTCGGCCACGAACGCCGGCCACCGCGCGAGGTCATCGGGGTGGACGAGCCCATTGACGCCGCGGCCCATCGCCCGCATCTCGGAGGCCGTGTACCCCGTCACCTCGGCGACCTCGCGGTTGAACCACATGTTCCGGCCCGCCGCGATGTCGAACAGGTAAACGATGTCGGGGATCGTGACGAGGAGCGCCCGTGCGAGCCGCTCGCTCGCGTCCCGAGCCGTCTCGGCCTCCTGGAGCGCGGTCCCATCGCGGAGCAGGACCAGCCGCCCGCCGTCGGCCGTGTCCAGGCTGTCGGCCCCACGCCACAGATGGTCGCCCAAGACGCGCTCGGCGTCGCGCCCGACGACGGCCGCTGCGTCGCCGACCAGAATCGCGGCCGGCCCGTTGAGGTCTACCACCCGCCCCGCCCCGTCGACCCGGAGCACGGCCGATCCGAGCAGCCCGGCCGCCCGAGACACGGCGTCGCCGTCGGCCGCCGTGAGCAGGGCGGGGCGGGACGGCGCGGTGATCGCTACCGGGCGGTCAGGACCGGACGAGGTGGGGCGGGCGGGCATGCGGTGGAAGATGGGGCCACCCCGCCCGTGCCGGTCCGGCACCTGGGGCGGGGTGGGAAAGAGTACCCACGACCACCCCGCCCGCGCCCGCGGAACAGGGCGGACCCGTGCTCCTTTCTCGCACACGATTTGATCAGGGCGGCCGTCCTGATCCCCGTGGCGCCACCCCGCCCTCCTGAGGACGGAGCGTCGGGCGGGGTGGTCGCACGCGGCGTCGGTGGGGGACGAGTCCGGCGCACCGCCGGCGCCGACTGACGACTGGGGGCGCCGTTTCGCGTGGTAAGAGAGAGAAGGGGCGGAGCCCGGCCGCCCTTGTTCCTCGACCTCACCAGCCTTCCCCGACCCATGCCCCAGTTCGACATCGAGACCTACGAGGTCCACAGCACCGCCTTCCCCAAATGGCACCGACGCTACCTGATGCTCGTCAGTCCAGACCTCTCCCACGGGATCCGGCACCGAGTCCACATGCACTTTAGCTCCTCGCCAATGACTTTCAACAACGGGCGCATGATCGGTGTCGCAGGGAACGTCGGGGGACTCAACTTCGACGGAGTGAACTTCGCGGTATACTTCCGAGACAGCGCGTTCGACGAGATCTACGAGATCCTGCGGAGTGAAAACCCGGTCTCGTTCAAGTACTTCCTCCGCGACATCGCAACGGCTCCAGAGGCCACGGCCAAGTGGGTCTCTTCAGCGGGGATCGTGACGGGGCCGGAGCGTCTCGGCGAGGGGCCGGCCGACGCCGACGCCGGGCTCCTCCAGGCCCGGATGCTGCTCGGCGACCTCGCGCCCTCCGGCGACGGCCTGGAGCACGCCGTGCAGGAGCCGGAGGCGGCGTAACCCTCCACCCCGCCCGCGGCCTCAGCACATGACCGCCCCGCCCTCGACGTGAGGGCGGGGCGGTACCGTTGGGGCGGGGTGGCCTAGCCGCGCGCGGCGTCGATAGGCGGCGAGTCCGGTACCGCGCCCGCGGCGCCGTCGCCCGACACCGTCGCGCCGGGCGGGATGGGGGCGGCGTCGGGGAGCGGGTGCCCGTGCTTCTCGGGCTGCCACGAGAGGACGTAGTCCGGCGACTCGATCTCGAGCGCCGTCTTCGTCAGCTTGAGCGGCCGGAACGTGTCGACCATGACGGCCAACTCGTGCGTCTCTTTCGCCCCGATCGACGCCTCCGTCGTGCCCGGGTGCGGGCCGTGCGGGATGCCTCCGGGATGGAGCGTAAAGCTGCCCCGCCCGATCCCCTTGCGCGACATGAAGTCGCCCTCGGCGTAGTACAGGACCTCGTCGGAGTCGATGTTCGAGTGGTTGTACGGGGCCGGGATCGAGTCCGGGTGGTAGTCGAACAGGCGCGGGACGAACGAGCACACGACGAACCCATTCGCCTCGAACGTCTGGTGCACCGGCGGCGGCTGGTGGATGCGGCCCGTGATTGGCTCGAAGTCGTGAATCGAGAACGTGCTCGGGTACATGTAGCCGTCCCACCCGACGACGTCGAACGGATGGTAGCGGTACACGAACGGGAACAGCTTTCCGTGCTTCTTGATGAGGACTGTAAACCGCCCTTCCTGGTCCACCGTGTTGAGCTCAGTCGGCGGGTGGAAGTCGCGTTCGCAGTACGGGCTGTGCTCCAGGAGCTGGCCCACGTCGTTCCGGTACCGCTTGGGCGGCCGGAAGTCGGTTGGCGCCTCCATCACGAGCAGCCGCGGCTGCGTGCCGCCGTCGAAGGCCCAGCGGTGCGTGATCGTCCGCGGGACGTGGACGTAGTCGCCGGCCTCGAACTCAACCGTCCCCAGCACCGTCTCGAGCCGCCCCGCCCCGTCGTGGACGTAGACGAGCTCGTCGTGCGTGGCGTTTTTGTAGAACGTGTCCTCGGGCATCGACTCCGTCGGCGCGCAGAGCGCCATGTCGATGTCCTGGTTGCCCATGATGTAGCGGCGGCCGCTCAGCCAGTCGCCGCCGGGCTCGACCTTCGGTCCCAGAAAGTGCCGGTGCTTGAGGAAGGCATCCTCGACGTACTCCGCTCCGAAGTCTCGGGGCTCCTCCACCGCCTCCACGAGCGTCGGCGGGTGGATGTGGTAAGCGATCGAGCCGATTCCCGAGAACCCCTCCTCGCCCAGCACCTCTTCAGTGTAAAGCGCCCCGTCGGGCCGCGCGAACTGCGTGTGCCGCTTGGGGGGGACGTTGCCGAGGCGGTGGTAGAAAGACATGGCGGGGAGGGATGGAGGGATAGGGGATGGGGGGACGGGCGGGGCGGGGTGGGGCCGGGACTCTGCTCGTCCCTCGGTGCCTCCATCCCGCATCCCTCTTACAGATTCCCGCGCCGCTCCTGCTCGCGCTCGATGGCCTCGAAGAGGGCCTTGAAGTTGCCCTCGCCGAACGTCCGGGCGCCCTTGCGCTGGATGATCTCATAAAACACCGTCGGGCGGTCCTCGACGGGCTTGGTAAAGATCTGGAGCAGGTAGCCGTCCGGGTCGCGGTCGACCAGGATGCCGAGCTCAGCCAGCTGGTCCACGGGCTCGTCGATCTGGCCCACGCGGCCCTGGAGCTGCTCGTAGTAGGTCGTCGGGACGGTCAGGAACTCGACGCCGCGGGCGCGGAGCTTCGAGACCGTGTCGAGGATGTCGTCCGTCGCGAGCGCAATGTGCTGGACGCCAGCACCGTCGTAGAAGTCGAGGTACTCGTCGATCTGGCTGCGCTTTTTGCCCTGGGCCGGCTCGTTGATCGGGAATTTGATCCGCTCGTTCCCGTTCGACATCACCTTCGACATCAGCGACGAGTACTCGGTCTGGATATCGGAGTCGGTAAAGGTGAGCAGGTTGCGGAAGCCCATCGTGTCCGAGTAGTACTGGACGTACTTGTTCATGTCGCCCAGGTGCACGTTCCCGACGCAGTGGTCGACGTACTTCAGGCCGACGCCCTCGGGCTTCCAGTACGGATTGTCGTACGCCTCGAAGCCCGGCATGAACAGGCCGTCGTAGTCCTTGCGCTCGACGAACGTGTGGATGGTGTCGCCGTAGGTGCCCATCGCCGAGACCACGACCTCGCCGTCGTCGTCGCTGAGGACCTGGGGCTCCCGGACGGCCGTGGCGCCGCGCTTGGTCACCTCCTCGAACGACTTCCGGGCGTCGTCGACCCAGAGCGCGATGTCCTTGACGCCGTCGCCGTGCTTCGCCACGTGCTGGGCGATGGGGTGGTCGGAGCGGATGGCGGTCGTGAGCACGAACCGGACTTTGTCCTGGACCAGCAGGTAGCTCGCCGAGTCGCGATGGCCGGTCTCCGGCCCGCGGTAGGCCTTGATCTCGAAGCCGAAGCACGAGGCGTAGTAGCGCGCGGCCTGCTTGGCGTTGCCCACGTAGAACTCGATGTGGTCGGTCCCGTTGATGGGCAGGAAGTCGTCCTCGACGTGGTCGGGGGCGCCCTTCAAGCTCAGGCCCGCCTTTTCGGCCGTGTCCGCGTTCGTCTGCTGCGCGGCTGGCTCCGTGGCGACGGCGCCGAGGGCCGAACCGTCGCCGCTCTCGGTGGCGGGGTCGGACGTGAGATCGGCGGGATTGGGTTGCGTGCTCATGGGATGTAGAAAAGCGCTTTCGGAGAGGGACGTGTGCGTTGGACGGCTGCCGGCTCAGGCCGTTCCGGCGACCGCTGGGCGGGGCGGCGACCGAAGGTACGGGACCCGCTGCCCCGCCCGCGGGTTCGAGCCCGCGCCCCAGGACCGCCCCGCCCCGTCATGCCGCAGTTCGAGACCGCCCCGCTTAACGGCCCCTCCGCGTTCGTCCGTGCCCGGAGCGCCGAGGGCGCCGTCGCCGACGCGGCGGGGCGGGACGTCGAGGCCGTCGAGGTTGGCGACGCCGAGGCGGGGAGCGGGTGGCGCGAGGCGACCGTCGACGGCGCGCCGTGGGGGCGCGTCCGCCCGCGCGACCGGATGCGGTTCCGGCGCGATTGAGCGGCCGGGGTGGGGCGCGAGCGGGTCAGCGGGGGCAGCTGTTTCGCGGGATCCGGCCGGTGGCCCCGAAGGTGCACGCGACAGGACCGAACCACCCCGCCCCGACGTGTCCGTCCGCCTCGAACCGCTCGCGCTGCGCCACGCCGCTGCCTACCAGGCGCTCGCCGCCGACGCCCGCGTCGCCGCGACCACGCTCGTTCCGCACCCCTACCCGCCCGATGGCGCCGTCCGCCACGTGCGATGCGCCGTGGGCGCCCGCGACCGCGACGAGGCCTACTCGTTTGCCGTGATCGAGGGCGGAAACGGGCAGGCGGGCGGGGTGGAGACCGTCGTCGGCTCGTGCAGCCTCAAGCACGTCGACCGCGAGGCGGGGCAGGCCGAGGTCGGTTATTGGATCGGCGTCCCGTTCTGGGGGCGAGGCTACGCGACCGAGGCGGTCCGGCTGGCCGCTCGCGTCGCGTTCGACGAGCTGGGCCTCGACCGCGTCGTCGCTGAGGTGCTGGAGACGAACCCGGCCTCGGCGCGCGTGCTGGAGAAGGCGGGGTTCGACGTTGTCGGTCGGTTTGCCAACCCGCACGCGCGGTACCTCGGGGCGCCGACCGTGCTCTACGACCTCGCCCGCCCCGCCCACGTCCGCCTTGCGCGGACGGACTGAGCCGGACCGCCTGCGCCCGAACGCGGGGCGGGGTGGTGCGTAGGCCCGGCCCCCTCCTGCTGCTGCCGATGCCGACCGCCCGCCCCGCCCGCTCTGCCTTTCTCCCAGTGCTCGGCCTCACCCTGGCCGCCGCGCTCGCCGGGTGCGCCACGACCGCCCCGCCCGAGGCGCCCGCCTCCGCGGCGGTGGCCGAGGCGGAGGCCCCGCTCGCGGTCCGGTGGGCGCGGCGCTCGGCCGAACACGACGCGCTCTTCCTCCAGACGTACCGTGCGGCGGCCGAGCACCTCCGCGCCGCCGCCGACACGGTCGCGGGCGATTGGGGCGTGATCCTCGACGCCGACGAGACGATCCTCGACAACTCGCTCTACCAGCAGGAGCGGGCCGCGGCCGGGCTGGACTACACGCCCGAGAGCTGGAACGCCTGGGTCCGCCGCGAGGCGGCGCCGGCGCTGCTGGGCGCCGTCGCGTTCACGGACGAGGTGCGGGCGCTGGGCGGCCGCGTGGTCGTGGTCACCAACCGGGACGAGGCCGTGTGCCCCGAGACGCGGGCCAACTTGGCGGCCGTCGGCGTCGTCGCGGCGGCCGTCCTGTGCCGGACGGACGAGGGCGACAAGACCGCACGCTTCGAGGCCGTCGAGCGGGGCGGGGCGGACGGCCTCCCCGCCCTCCGCGTCGTGATGTGGATCGGCGACAACATCCAGGACTTTCCCGGGCTGGGCCAGGACGCCCGGCTCGCGGGCGGGGCGGGACTCGGCGCGGTCGGCGGGCGCTACTGGGTGCTCCCGAACCCCATGTATGGCTCGTGGACTGGGAACGCGGAGTAAGGCGGGCGGGGTGGTGAGCCCGGGCGGCCGCCCCGCCCTACGCCGCCCCGCTCACTCCGCCGTGGCCTGCGCGGTGATCCACTCCGTGAGCAGGTCGAGCACGGCCGGCGCGACGGTCGTCTCGGTGCGCCCGATCTCGTCGGGGAGCCCGGTCGTCGCCGGCTGGAGCCAGTGGTTCACGCCGTCCACGACGACGACGGTGCCGCGGCTCCCAAGGGCGTCGCGGAGCGCGGGCTCGTTCGCGTCCGGCGGCGTGAACAGGTCGGCCGAGCCGACGACGGCGAGCGTGGGCACGCGGACGGCCCGGAGCGCGGGCGCGGGGTCGTAGCGGACAAAGTCGCGGTACGGGCGCGACGTGTGCGCGCGGACGGCCCCGTCGAGCGCCTCGCCGGACCACCCCGCCCCGGCAAAGGCGGCGCGGACGCGCCGGGCGGCGTCGGCGGAATCGGCGTCGGAGCGGGCGGCCGCGACGACCTCGGCCATGACAGACCGGGCCGCGTCGACTTCGGAGGCCGGGGCGCCGGTGGCGGCCACGAGCCGCGGCGTCTGCTCCGCGAGCGCGTTCCCGATGGGCGTGGCCGGGGCGGCGAGGAGGACGAGGAACGACGCGCCCGCCGCTCGCGGCGCGACGAGCCCGCCCTCGCTGTGCCCGACGACGCCAACGCGCGCCGGGTCGACCGTCGGCTGGGAGCGCAGGGCGCGGAGGGCGGCCTCGGCGTCCCGCGTCAGGTCGTCGAGGCGGGCGCCTCCGGCCGGCCCGTCCCCGTCCCGCTTGTCGTAGCGGAGCGCGGCGACGCCGTGGCGCGCGAGGTGGTCGGCGAGGACGAGGAACGGCCGGTGCCCCTCGATCTCGGCGTCCCGGTCGGTAGCTCCCGAGCCCTGGAGGAGCACGACGCCGGGGAACGGGCCGGCGCCCTCGGGGACCGTGAGTGTCCCGGACAACTCGACGCCCGCGTCGGACGCAAAGGTCACGTCCGTAGACGCGTAGGGGAGCGGCGGGAGCGGGGTCTGCGGGCGCCAGAGCCGGGTCGGGTCGTCCGCGGCGGCGGGCACAAGTGTCAGCGGGACCGAGCGGTCGCCCTGCGTGAACGTCCCCTCGATCTGCTCGCCGTCGGGGGAGATGCGGCCTCGGAACGTCATGGACAGCCGGTCGAGCGCGAGGAGCAGCGAGTCGCCGCGGACGGCGGCCTCGGAGAACGGATTGTCTCGGGCCTGGCTCGCGTCGGTCAGGTACACCACGAGGTCTCCGTCTGCGCCGCGCTCGACGAGGAGTGTCGGGGGGAAGTAGGGCTCCACCGCGCGCCACGCGCCCACGATGTCGGCGCCCTCCGTCTGGGCGGAGACGCCCGGGACCGCCAGGCAAGCTCCGGCGAGGATCAGGCCGACGGCGAGAACGGTGCGCATGAGGACGGCTCCGGGAGCGGAAGGGGCGGGGCGGCAACCTACGCCGCCCCGCCCTCGGCGCCCGCCCCGCCCTCGGCGCCCGCCCCGCCCTCGGCGCCCGCCTCGCCCTCGGCGCCCGCCTCGCCCTCGGCGCCCGCCCCGCCCGCTACCTTCGCTGTGCCCCCGCCCCGCCCGACGTGCCCGAGCCTCCCCGCCCGGCGTCCGCGCCGCCCCCCGCCGCGCCCCGAGACTCTCCCCGTGAGGGCGGGGCGGGGCCGTGACCGACCCGACGCCCGCCGTGCTCCCGCCGCTCGCGGGCATCGCCGCCGTGCTGGCGACGCTGGCGCTCGCGCTGGTCGCAGTCCGCCGCGTGCAGGTCCGGCGCGGGCTCCCAGCGGAGGCGGCGCGGAGGGCGCTGCACGTGGCGGTGAGCGTCGTCGCGCTGGCGCTGCCGTGGCTGTTCGACGCCGACTGGCCCGTCGTCGTGCTGACGGCCCTGGCGCTCGTCGCCGTGCTCGCCGTCCGCGCTGTGCCCGCGCTCCGGGGCGGGGTGGGCGGCGTGCTCCACGAGGCCGGGCGGCCGTCGCTGGGCGACCTGTGCTTCCCCGTCGCCGTGGGCGCGCTGTACCTCGTGGCCGGCGACTCGCCGGTCCTCTACGCGGTCCCGCTCCTGCTCCTCGGCTTCGCGGACCCCGCCGCCGCGCTCGTGGGGCGCCGGCACGGGCTGGCCCCGTACGCGACCGACGAGGGGACGAAGAGCCGCGAGGGCTCAGTCGCCTTCGCGTTCGTGGCCTTCCTGTGCGTCCACGTCCCGCTCCTCCTGTTCACGCCCGTCGGGCGGCCGGAGTCGCTGTGGATCGCGGCCGTCGTGGCCGTGCTCGCGACGATCGTCGAGGCCGTCTCGTGGCGCGGGCTGGACAACCTGTTCGTCCCCTTGGGGACGTACGCCGTCGTGCTCCGCCTGCTCACGTTCGACGCCACGCTCCTGGCCGCCCACTTCGTCGTGCTGGCGGCCCTCGTCGGGGCCGCCGCCGCGCTGCGCAGCGAGACGACCGTGGGCGGGGCGGGCGTGTTCGGGGCCGCGCTCGTAGCCTACCTCGCGTGGTCGCTGGGGGGAACGGCGTGGCTGCTCCCGCCGGCCCTCGTCTACCTCCTCTACGCCCGGATCTGGCCGGCCGCCCGCGAGGCCGACGGGCTCCCGCACGATCCGGCGCGGCGGCCGCACACGGCGCACAACGTGTTTAGCGTGGCGTCGGTCGGCGTGCTGTGGCTCCTGGCCGCGCGGGCGCTCGACCTCGACCTGCTCTACCCGTACGCGCTGGCGTGGGGCGCCCCGCTCGCGTTCCTCGGCGTGGACCGGATGCGCGAGGCGCGCCCGGCGTGGGGGCCGGCGGCGCTCGCGTGGCGGGCCGCGTGGCGGAGCACGCTGGTCGCCGTCGTGCCCGTGCTCGCGGTGGTGTGGCTCCGCGTGCTGGCCGGCGTGC
This sequence comes from Rubrivirga sp. S365, assembly GCF_032248475.1. Classification (NCBI taxonomy): domain Bacteria; kingdom Pseudomonadati; phylum Rhodothermota; class Rhodothermia; order Rhodothermales; family Rubricoccaceae; genus Rubrivirga; species Rubrivirga sp. S365. Next base: position 3,128,746 of record NZ_JAVTTN010000001.1, on the reverse strand, counting down.
CCACCGCCCCGCCCGCCCCGCTCGCGGCGACGGCGGCGTTCCTCGCGGTGGGGCTGGTGGCGACGGGCGGGGCGGCGCTCGTGCTCGCCGTCTACAAGGTGCCCATCGACGTGCGGACGTCGGCGTTCGAGGGGCGGCTGTGGCGGGCGGCGATCGTGGCGGCGCTCTCGGCGTTGGGGCTCGCGGCGCTGGCTGTGGCGTGAGCGGGGCGGGCTGTGGCGTGAGCGGGGCGGGGCGGGCGCGGAAACGCCGTGGTCGTGCGTATACATGCGCCGCCCCGCCCTCGCGCCCTGCGAGCGCCCCCACCTTCCGCACGCCGCCCCGCCCTCCATGCCGCTCCTCCGCTTTCTCGCCGCCCGCCGCCGCGCCCGCCGCGTGGCCGCCCTCACGCTCGACGGCGCCCGCGGGCGGGCGTGGCGGGGCGCCGCGCTCCTCGACGAGCAGGACCCCGGCTGGGCCGGCCGCGTCGACCCGGGCGCCCTCGCGCTCGGCGACGGGCAGGCGTGTGTGCTCGGGCAGCTCCACGGCGACTACCGGCGCGGGCTGGGGCGCGCCCGCGTCATCGACCTGTCGAGCGCGCCGGGCCGGTTCGTCTCGCCGGTCGACCTCGGGTTCCAGGCCGTCGGCGGGCTGGGCGGGGCGGCCGAGGCCCTCGACTACGCGCTCCTCACGCGGGCCTGGCGCGAGGCCGTCGCCGAGCGGCGCCCCACCGAGGCCGCCCTCAGGAAGCCCCCGACGGCGCGGGCGGGGCGGAACGCGGCGGCGGCGGCCCGGTAGCGGCCGGGCACCCACCCCGCCCCGATGCCCCTCGACTGGACCGACGACCAACAGGAGACCTACGACGCCTTCCACGACGCCGTGAACATGGCGCCCAAGGAGCTCGGGGAGTGGCTCGGGACCGACGACTCGCAGTCGGTCGGCGTCACGCGCGAGGGGGAGTCCGAGGCCGTTGGCCACCAGTCGGGCGACCGGATCGTGGAGGTCAAGCGGACGAAGAAGGACGACCTCACGGAGGACGACCTCGACCACATGCAGACCGTCGTCGGCTACGTCCACCGCCACCTCGCGCAGGGGCCGGACGGGAGCGCCCGCGACACGCCGTGGCGCTACTCGCTGATGAACTGGGGCCACGACCCCTGCAAAGACGACGACGTCGACTGCTCCTAGCCGCCCCGCCCGCTACGTCACGCGCGGCGGCTCGGGCGGGGCGGCGGCCCGGACGAGGTCCGTCCCGCACCGCCGGCAGAACCGGGCGTCGGGGGCGTGGTCGTCGAGCCCGCACGTCGGGCACGTCTCGGCGCGCCGCGCGGCGAGCGCCGCCTGGTGGCCCCGGGTCATCTCGGCGGTCACGATGCCCGTGGGCACGGCGATGATCCCGTAGCCCATCACCATGAGCACGAGCGCGAGCCCCTGCCCCAGCGGCGTGGCCGGCGAGATGTCGCCGTAGCCGACCGTCGTGAGCGTGACGACGGCCCAGTAGACGCTCCGCGGGATCGAGTCGAATCCGTTTTCGCCGCCCTCGATGAGGTACATCATCGAGCCCATGACGGTCACGAGCGTCAGGATGACGAAGATGAACACGGAGATCTTCCGCCGGCTGCCCCGGAGCGCTCGGCTCAGCTGGTCGGCTTCGTCGAGGTAGTTGGCCAACTTGAGGACGCGGAACACCCGGAGCACGCGGAGGATGCGGACCGAGAGGAGCACGATCGCGCCCGGCGCGATGAGGCTGATGTACGTCGGCAGGATCGAGAGCAGGTCGACGACCCCGTAGAAGCTCCGCGCGTAGTGGAGCGGCCGGCGGACGACGGCGAGCCGGACGGCGTACTCGATCGTGAAGAGGACCGTGAAGAACCACTCGGCGGCCAGGAACGTGCGCCGGTAGTGCTCGTGGACCGACTCGACGCTGTCGAGCATGACCACGCCCACGCTGGCCAAGATGGCCACGATGAGGACGAGGTCGAACGTCCGCCCCGCCTTCGTGTCGGCGAGGAAGACGACCCGGTGGATCCGCTTGCGGAGCGGCCCGGCGTGGGGGGTGATCTCGTCGGCCATGCTGGAAGCTAGCGGCGGCCGCTCCGCTCGGCGGGGGCGGGGCGGGGTGGTGGGCGTCCTTACCGGCGCCGGGCGACGGCGTCGGCGAGGACGGCCTCGAAGCGGTCGGCGACGGCGTCGAGGTCGAAGGCGGCCTCGGCGTAGGCCCGGGCGCGGGCGCCCATCGCAGCGCGGCGGCCGTCGTCGGCGAGGAGGGCCAGGACGCGGTCGGCGAACGCGCCTGCGTCGCCGGGCGGGGCGGTCTCGCCGGCCCCGGCGTTCACGACCGTCCGCGCGGCGAGGTTGTCGGCTGGGACGGAGAGGACCGTCGGGCGCCCGGCGCACAGGTAGGCCAGCACCTTCGACGGCACCGACACGGCGCTCGCGCCGGGCTCGAGCACGGCCGCCATCACGTCGCCCGTGCCGAGCACGTCGGGGAAGGCCTCGAATGGCTGGAACGGGAGCAGCGTGAGCGCGCCCGCCCCGCCCTCGGCCTGGCGCGCGGCGAGCCAGTCGGCGCCGTCGCCCTCGCTCACGACCACGAGCCGCCCCGCCGGTTTGCGGTCCGCCGGTTTGCGGTCCGCCCCCGTTTGTTCGAGCCGGCGCGCGAGCGCGAGGAGGAGGGCCGGGTCGTGCTTCATCCCGAGCGTCCCCGAGTAGAGGACGACCGGGGTCTCGGCCAGCCCGTGCGCCCGCGCCCACGCGTTGTCCTTGGGCCGGGCGGGGAGGTCGGCGAGCGGCGCCCAGTTCTCGACGACCGCCACGCGCCGGGCCTCGACGCCCCAGCGGTCGAGGAGCGGGCGGAAGTCGTCGGTGATGGCGACGACGGCGTCGGCGGCCCGCAGGAGCCGGCCCTCGCGCCACTCGAACGCCCGGCCGGCGAGGTCGCCGCCCCGCCCGAACCGCTCGGCGAGGACAGCGCGGGCGCCGGTCGAGAGCACGTCCATGAGCCAGTTCACGAACGCCGCCCCGCTCCCGCGCGCCGCGCCCATGACGGCGCCGAGCGCGTCGAGCGGCGTGTTCGCGCACAGGACCACGTCGGCCCCGAACGCGGCGACGTGCTCGGCCGCCGCGCGCCCATAGGCCGCCTCGCTCCGCCTGCGCGCCACGAGCCCGCCGACCGACCGCGCCCGCTTGTCCACGGGCGGGGCGGCGATCGGGTCGACCGAGAACGTCGCGGGGTCGCCCGGCCGGCGCTCCAGGAGGTCCTGCGGGACCAAGTTCGTCGCCGAGTACCCCAGCCGGACCGTGTGCCCGCGCGCGGCGAGCGCACGCCCGAGGTCGGTGATGAACGCGTACCGGCCGTAGTCGTGGAGGTAGATCCGCATCGGGCGGTCCCAGGGGACGGGGCGGGGGCTTGGCGGCCGCCGCCGGCGGGCGGGGCGGACACGACGGCGCCCGGCCGCAGAACGGCCGGGCGCTGCGCTCGGGGCTCCGAGCCGTGGGAGGCGGTAGCGCGGGGGAGACTTGAACTCCCGACCTCAGGGTTATGAATCCTGCGCTCTTACCAACTGAGCTACCGCGCCAGATCCGCACGGGGCGGGGCGGCCTCCCGTCGGGACAGGATACGGCGCCGCCCCGCCCGCGCTCAATCCAAGGTTTCGGGAACGGGTGGGGTGGCCGCTCAACTCGGACGCCAGCAAGCTCCTCTACGGCTCAGCGTGTTCAGGCAAGGTGGCGGCTTCGGTTGAGGCGCCCGGCCTGGAAGGGCACGAGGTGGCGCGGGCGCGGGGAGCCGGGACGCGAGAGGGGCAGGGAATACGCCATGGTCTTGTAGGGTCGCCCGCAGCTCTCCACGTGCCAAGATGGCTCTTGGGCGGCGGGGTGGCCGGCTGGTGAACCATCTCGGCTCTGTAATCGGAGCCGCAGCCGTGCTGGCGCGGCCCGGTCACTTTCTGGCCTTCGTCCCGCTCCGCCTGCCGTTCCTGCCCGTGCGCTTTTATCCCACCCCCGCTTTTACTCTGCGCCGTAGCGAAGGGGACTTCGCTCTCGCGGCTCCCGGTGTCCGTGACCACCGGATCGACGTGGTCCGCGGGGCCGCCCTCCTCGTCATTCTGTGGAACCACCTTGCCCGCTCGCTCCCGGGAGCCTACGCCCTCACCGAACTCACGCCGACCGCATGGGGACTCTCCGACGCCGCCGACGTGTTCGTCTTCCTCTCAGGGTACGTCTACGGCCTCGCGTACGCTCGGGTGTGGGAGGGGGGAGGGCTCCGGGCGGTGTACAAGAAGTCGGCCGTTCGGGCGTGGGAGCTCTACGTGGTCAACGCCGTCGCCTTTGTCCTCGCTGCCGGCCTTGTCGCCGCCTTCTCGCTCCACGTCGCCCCCGAGCAGACGGCGGCCATCGAGAAATTCGCCCCGCTGCTTAACAGGCCCCTCGACGTTCTCGCGTCGTTCCCTGCCCTCCGCGCGGACGTCCCGTACTTCGATGTCCTTGTCCTTTACATCGAGATCCTCCTCGTCGTGCCCATCCTGTACGCGCTCCTCCAGTTCCGGTGGTGGGTCGGCCTTGGAGCGAGCACGGGGCTCTACCTCGTGGCCCAGACGGAGGGAGGCGAGTGGCCGCTCTTCTTCAACCCGCTCGCGTGGCAGCTCCTGTTTGTCGCCGCCGTCGCGCTTGGGGCGTACCGGCCCCCGATCCCTCGGGCGAAGGCGCTGGCACTCGCGGCCGTCGTCATCGTCGTCGGCTCAGCGCTGTCGTTCCGGGTCCTCCATCCCCTCGCGCTCCGGGGGTTCGTGCCCGACCTCGGCTGGATTGCCGTCGTGGAGTGGTCCGCGAAGGGGACGCTCGGGGTGGGGCGGCTCGTCTACTTCGCCGCGCTCGCCTACCTTTTCCGCTACGCTACCCGGCGCGACAGCCCGGTGTGGGCGGGGCGGTGGACCGCTCCCCTCCGAACCGCCGGACGCCACTCCCTCGGCGTGTTTGCGTTCGGGATCGTCCTGACCTACGCGGGCACGCTCGTCGGGCACACGGCGGAGACAGGTCTCGTGGGAGGCGCGCTCGTCGCTGGCGCCGCCTGCGTGGCCTCCCTGGTATTCGCCTACGTTCTCGAGTGGCGAAACGCCCGCCCCGCCCGGGCTTCCGCCGCCCCGCTCCCGCCTAGACGGGTCGGACTCGCCGCACTCGATGAGACGCGCTAGAGCCACCATGTTCGCCCTTGAGACGACGCGTCGCGTGCTTGCAGGTGGCCCACGCCGAGACACCACCGCCCCGCCCGGCCCTAGCTTCCACCGCCCCGCCCCCGTCACGAGCGGGGCGGTCGGATTCCACCCCGCCCCCACAAACATGCCCTGGAGCCGCGTCGTCGGACAGGAACGGTCCACCGACGTCTTGGCCCGCGCCCTCTCGTCGGGCCGCGTGGCCGGGACGTACCTCTTCCACGGGCCGGCCGGCACCGGCCCGCGCGCCGCCGCGCTCGCGTTCGCCCAGGCCCTCCAGTGCGAGCGGCGCGGACGGGGCGGACCCGACGACGACGCCTGCGGCGTGTGCCTCGCCTGCACCAAGACCGCGCGCCTCATCCACCCCGACGTCCACGTCTACCTCCCGTTCCCGCGGACCTCGACGCGGGCGGGGCAGGACGAACGGCCCAAGGACTACGCCGAGCGTCTGGCGCGGCTCGCGCTCGACCCGTACGCGCCCGTCGACTACCGGCAGCGGGCGACGCTCGACGCCGAGGGCGCGCAGAACAAGCAGGTCCAGCACCGGAAGGTGCCCGTCGACCAGTTTCTCCGCCACGACATGACGTTCGTGCCCGCCGAGGGCCGCCACGTCGTCGGCGTGCTGACGGACGCGGACCACTTGCGGACGGAGGCGGCCAACTCGCTCCTCAAGCTCCTCGAAGAGCCGGCGCCCGACGTGGTCCTGATCCTGACGGCCGAGCGCGTCGAGAACGTGCTCCCGACGATCCTCTCGCGGTGCCAGCGCGTCCGGTTCGACCCGCTCCCGGCCGCGGCCATCGAGGGCGCGCTCGTCGCCCGCGACGTGGCGGCCGACCGCGCCGCGTTCGTCGCGCGCATGGCCGACGGCTCGCTCACGCGCGCCCTCGAGCTCGTGGGCAGCGAGGCGCTCCACGCCCACCGCGCGCTCGCGCTCGACTTCCTGCGGACGGCCTACACGGGCCGCCCCGACCTCCTGGCGCCCGTCGTGTCGAAGGCGGCGGGGCTCGGGCGCGAGACGCTCAAGTCGTGGTTCGACCTGGTCACGCTGTGGGTGCGCGACCTCGTGCTCCAGTCGGCCGGCGCCGAGGGCCGGCTCGTGAACGTGGACCAGGCCGAGGCCGTGGGCAAGTTCGTCGCCCACCTCCCCGACGCCGACCTCCCCGCCATGACGGCGCTCGTGGCGCAGGCCGCCGACGCCGTCGCGGCCAACGGCAACGCCACGCTCGTGCTGACGGCGCTCTCGTACGGGCTCCGCGACGCCATGCTCGGCCGCCCGGCGGAGCGCCTGTTCACCCCGCTCGACGTGGCCGCGTAGGGGAGGAATGGAGGGATTGGGGATGAGAGAGGGATGAGCGGGCGGGGCGGCTCGGTACGTGACCCGCGACGCGTGGTGGGGGGAGGCGTCGCGGACCACCCCGCCCGCGTCCCTCTGCTCATCCCTCTGTCCCTCGATCCCCCATCCCTCCTCTACATCCGCTCGACCGTGTAGCCGTCCTCGCGGAGCATCTCGACCACGCTCTGCGGGCCGACGAGGTGGCCGGCGCCGACGACGACGAGCGCGTCGTGGTCGCGGGCGAGGAGCGAAAGAACCTGCGGCACCCACGCCCGGTTGCGCGTGACGAGCAGGGCCTCGAACACCTCGGGCTGCGTCATGCCCTCGTTGATGAGCGCCACGAGGGCCTCGTCGTCGCCGGTCGACCACGCGTCGACCATGTCGTCGAACATCTCGCTGGGGTCCGTGTCGGCGTCCTCGATGCTGTCCATGAGGAACGCGACCTGGATGTCGGTCGGGAGGTCATCGAAGGCGGCCGTCTGGAGCGCGATGGTCTCGAACGGGACGCGCTCCTTGCCGTCAGCCTTGGCGCGGCCGAACAGGTGGGCGTCGACGCCGCCGCCGGGCGTGGCCCCGGCGCGCTGGGCCATGAGCGCGCTGTAGGTGAGCCCTGCGAGCCACGGCTCGAACGCGTCGAAGGCCCCGGCCGGCACGCCGAGCGGGGCGACGGCGTCGTCGAACGCCGCCTTCTGCTCGGCGGTCAGCGCCTCGGCGACGGTCTCCTCGTCCATCCCGGCCACCATCATGCCCTGGGCGCCGGCCTGCGCCAGGTTCAGGTCGAGCTCGAAGGCGACAACGTCGGCGGCGTCGTAGGCGGCCTCGACGTGGGCGGGGAGGGGGAGCGCGTCGGCGGGCAGGAAGTGGACGGAGCCGAGCAAGACCACGCGGCTGTCGCCGTCCTCCAGGACGAACATCGGCGGGCGCCGGTCATCGGGCTCCTCGTCGCTCTGGGCGAGGGCGGGGAGGGCGAGCGTGAGCGCGAGGAGGGCGGCGAGGGCGAGGCGCATGCGGGGGCGGGGCGGGTGACGGGTGAAGAGTAACGGGTGACGGGCGAGGAGAAAGGGGATTCCGCCGCCCCGCTCGGCGCAGGCCGTGTAGGGGTGGACCGCGCGCCGGCTCTGGCCTCCCCGCACGGCCCGGGACCGCCCCGCCCGCGCTGGTCGCTCCGCCCGACCGGACACCATGCACCGTGTCTCTACGTCTGTCAACACGTCTTTCGACGGCCCACCCCGCCGCCGGGCGGGGCGGCTCGTCACCCGTCGCTCGTCGCCCGCTACTCCACGCGCGTCAGGTCGAACGTGAGCGCCTGGCCGGCGAGCGGGTGGTTGGCGTCGAGCGTCACGCCGTCCTCGCCCACCTCCGTCACCGTGGCCTCGATCGCGCCGCCGCCCTGGACGCCGAGCTGGAGGCGCTGGCCGGGCGCGGGCTGGACGCCGTCGGGGAACGCGTCGGTGGGGACGACGAGGAGGCGCTCGGGGTCGCGCGCGCCGTACGCCTCGTCCGCCGGCAGGCGGACCGTCTTGCGGTCGCCGACCTCCATCGTGGCCACGGCCGCGTCGAACCCGGCGACGACCTCGCCGACGCCGAGCGTGAACGCGAGCGGCTCGCGGCCCTCGGACGAGTCGAACACGGTCTCGTCGTCGAGGCGGCCGGTGTAGTGAACGCGAACGGTGTCGCCGGTCTGGGCAGGCATGGAGTGTGGGGGTGGGGGCGGGGAGGGATGGCCGCCGGCGGTGTCCGGTTCCGCGTGCCCGGCCGCCCCGCCCACACGAAGCCCGCGCCCTCCACCGTATGTTCGACCGCCCCGCCCGCCGCCGTCCCTTGGTCCTCCGCCCCGCGCTCCTCGCCGTCGTCGCCCTGGGGGCCGTGGCCGTTGGGCCGGGCGGGGCGGCGCAGACGGCCGAGGGCAACGGGCGCCGGTGCGGCGTCGAGAACCCGCCGCCGGCTCAGGTCGAGCGCACGACGCAGATCGTCCAGCGGCGGCGGGCGCTGGGTGCGCTCCGCCCCGCCCTCCGCGCGGTCGAGGGGCCGGTCGTGGTGCCGCTCGCCGTCCACGTCGTCTCGGACGGGGGCGGGGCGGTCGTGACCGACGCGCAGGTGGCGGCGCAAGTCGACGTGCTCAACGCGGCGTTCGGCGGCCTGGGCTTCCAGTTCGTGCTGGCCACCCTCGACTGGACCGAGAACGAGGACTGGGGGCGGGGCCTCCGGCTGCGCTCTAGCGCCGAGCGCGAGATGAAGCGGGCGCTCGCGCTCGACCCGACCGTCTACCTCAACCTCTACGTCCCGGCCACGCTCGCCGAGGACTATTTGGGCTGGGCCACGCTCCCCGACGAGCGCGACGCCGGGACCCCGCTCGACGGCGTCGTCGTCGGCGGGCGAGCGTTCCCGGGCGGGGCGGCCGTCCCGTTCAACGAGGGCGACACGGCCGTGCACGAGGTGGGCCACTGGGCCGGCCTGCTCCACACGTTCGACGGGGCATGCTCGGCCCCCAACGACGGCGTGGTCGACACGCCGTGGGAGCGGTTCGGGGCCACGGGCTGCCCCGTCGGCCGCGACACGTGCCGGCCGGAGGACGAGGGACCCGACGGCCAGCCGCTGGGCGCCGCGGCCGAGGGCCTCGACCCGATCCAGAACTACATGGACTACTCGGACGACGCCTGCATGACCGAGTTCACGCCCGGCCAGCGCGACCGCGCGCGGGCGCTCACGGCCGAGTTCCGCCCCGCCGTCGCCGCCGGCGGCCGCGTGGTGGCCACCGTCGCGCGGTCGGCGTTCCGCGGCGCGTTCGTGGGCGTGCCGCAGACCGCCCCGCTCCGCGTCGTCAACACGGCGTCGGAGCCCGTCACGATCACGGCCGTCCGCTCGTCGGACCCGGCATTCGCGGTGGGCGGGGTGGGGACCGTCGTGCCGGCCGCCGGCGTGGCCGTCCTCGACCTTGTGTTCACGCCGGCCGCGGCCGGGGCCGCCGGAGCCACGATCACGGTCGAGACCGACCGCCCCGCCCTCGCCGTCGTGCCGGCCACGGTCACGGCGGCGGCCTCGCTCCCGCCCATCGCCCGCGTCGGGACCGAGCCCGTCCGCGTTGTGGCCCTGGAGGGCGAGCGCGTCGAGGTCGCGGTCGAGCTGGTCAACGAGGGCGGGGCGGCGCTCACGTATTCGGTCGGCGCCGCCCCGCCCTGGGTCGCCGCCGTCGAGCCGGCCGAGGGCACGCTCGCGCCGGGCGGGGCGGCCGGGCTCGTCGTCACGGTCTCGACCGAAGGGCTCGACGTGCCGGCCGGGCAGCGCGAGCGCGAGGTCGCGGGCGCGCTCTCGATCGCGACCAACGACCCGCTCCGCCCGGCCGTCGAGGTCCCGCTCGTGGCCGTCGTGTCCGAGCGACCCGACGCGTTCGCCGTCGGCAACCCGTACCCGAACCCCGGGCGCGGGCGGATCACGGTCCCCCTCGCGTTCCCCGACGACGCGGACGGCGTGACGGTCGAGGTCTACGACGCGCTCGGCCGGCGCGTGGCCGTGCTGGCGGAGGGCGCCGCGTTCGCGGCCGGCTTCCGCGACCTCGTCTGGGACGCCGCCGGCGCCCCGTCGGGCGTCTACCTCGTCCAGGCCCGCTCGGCGGGCGGGGCGGACGTGGGGCGCGTGGTGGTGGCGCGGTAGCCGCGTTCCTGCGCCACCCCGCCCCGCCGTCTCCGCGAGCTGTTTCGGGGCGTCCTCCGGGCGGGTACGGGTACCCGGTACGGGGTACGGCTCCAGGTGAGCTCCCAAGCCGCCCACCCTGTACCTCGTACCCCGTACCCTCTCGTAGTCTGGAGCGAGGGCGGGGCGGTGCCCGTCATGCCGAGACGGCCGCCTCGTCCTCCCGGTACGTCCACACGAGAACCCCGAGCGCGGCGGCCCCGAACGCGAGCAGCGCCGCCCCGCGCAGCGGCGTCCCGAGGAGCAGCCCGCCGACGCCGAACAGCGCCGCGTAGACGGCCGCCACGCCCAGCGCCCAGCGCAGCGCGAGCCGGCCCAGCCCGCTGTCCGCCACCACGTCCGCGTTTCGGGCCGCGACGGGCCGCCACCCCGCCCCGCCCGGGCGGATGCGCCGGTAGAACGCGTCGAGCGCCTCGGGCGGGGTGGGCCGCGTGAGGAACGTGGCGCCCAGCCAGCAGACGGTCGTGATGCCGACGATGCCGTAGAGGTTGACCGGGAAATCGGCCGTCAGGAACGGGACGTCCGCCCCGCCCAGCTGGAGCGCGACGAGCACGACCGGGACGACCGTCGCCGTCAGCTCGCTCCACGCGTTCACGCGCCACCAGTACCACCGCAGGATGAGGACCAGGCCCAGCCCGGCCGACGCGCTCAGCACCAGCCCCCACGCGTCGGCGATCGTGTCCAGCTGCGTCGTGACCAGGAACCCGACGATGGCGAGCGCGAACGTGAGCACGCGCGACACGAGCACGAGCCGGCGCTGGTCGGCCGCCGGGTCCAGGAACCGGGCGTAGAGGTCGTTCACGAGGTAGCTCGTGCCCCAGTTGAGCTGCGTCGAGATCGTCGACATGAACGCGGCCAGGAACGCGGCAAACAGGAGGCCGAGGAGCCCCGGCGGGAGCGTCTCGCGCATGACGAGCACGTAGCCCTCGCGCGCGTTTTCGAGGTCGGGGTAGAGCACGAGCGCGCACAGCGCCACCAGGATCCACGGCCACGGCCGCACGCAGTAGTGGGCGACCGTGAACCACAGCGTCGCGAGCGCCGAGTCCCGCTCCGACCGCGTAGCCAGCATCCGCTGGGCGATGTAGCCGCCGCCGCCCGGCTCGGCGCCGGGGTACCAGCTCGACCACCACTGGACCCCGAAGTAGGCCACGAACGCGAGGACCGAGATCGCGAAGAGGGCCGCCGAGTCCGCCCCGCCGGTCTGCGGTCCGCCCGCGCCCACGGCGGGGAGGAACCGGACCGTCTCGGCCGGGAGCTGCGCGACGAGCCCCGAGAGCCCGCCGATCTGGGGGAGGTCGAGCGCAAACCACGCGAGCGCGAACGACCCGATCATGGCCAAGCAGAACTGGAACGCGTCCGTCACCACGATCCCCCACAGGCCCGAGACGAGCGAGTACGCGCCGATAAGGAGCATGAGGAGCCCGACGACCGCGAGCGGCGCGCTCACCTCCGCCCCGCCCAGCGTGAACGACGTGCGCCCGAACAAGGTGAGGTCCGGGAAGAGGACCGAGAGGACCGTCTCCATCGCGAGCGCCACCCACCCAATCACGACGCAGTTCATGAACAGCCCGAAGTAAACGGCCTTGATCCCTCGGAGCCAACGGGCCGGCGCCCCCCGGTAGCGGACCTCGACGAACTCGACGTCGGTGAGGACCCCGCTCCGCCGCCACAGGCGGGCGAAAAAGAACACGGTGAGCATCCCGCCGAGTGCTCCGTTCCACCAGATCCAGTTGCCCGAGATGCCCGTCTCGGCCACGACTTCGGTGACGAGGAGCGGGGTGTCGGCGGCGAACGTGGTCGCCACCATGCTCGTCCCGGCCAGCCACCACGGCATGGCCCGTCCGCCGGCAAAAAACTCGTCCGTCCCGCCGGACGCCCGCCGCGCAAACAGGGCCGCCAGCCCGATCGTGGACGCGAGGACGACGGCGACGATGGTCCAATCGAGACCTGTCATAAATCGAGTCTGGGGCGGGGTGGAGGACGGTTCCAGGGTACCGCCGCCCACCCCGCCCGGCAACTGCCGCCGCCCCGCCCCACACGCAGCGCGCCGCCCGGGCGAACCCAGGCGGCGCGTCAGAGGGGGCCAGCGTGCGGTGCTAGAACTGGAAGACGACCAGCACGCCCAGGCCGACGAGGGCGGCCGCGGCCGTCATCGTGGGGATCAAGCGGTTCATGGGGTTGGGGGTTGGGCGGGGGGGACCCACGGTATCGTCCCGCGCGCTAAAAACTTATCCACACGCGGGAACAATCGCCGAGTGGAACATAGCCGTTCCCGATCCCTGCCTGCAACCCCCGCCCGCCTTTTTGTTTGCCGCCTGACAGCGGGCGCCCGCAGAACGCGACGCGTCATGCCCGGTGACAACCGCTGGACCGCCCCGCCCGACGCCGCCCGGCTCAACGACCGGCACTCGTAGGGACACGACTCGTCGTGTCCGGGGCAGGCGGGGCGGTCTGGCTCAGCGCCGCCCTGCCCGGTGCCACCCCGCCCACGGCGCGGGCGGGGCGGTACGTCCCACGCGGACACCACGCGTGGTGTCCCTACGAACCCGAACCTTCGCGTTCCTGCGGGCGGGGCGGTTCCGGGCGACGCCGCCTCACCCCGCCCACGGGCGACCGCCGGTCGCCCCTGCGGCGGCCGCCCCGCCCCTGGCGCGGGCGGGGTGGCGCATCTGCTGCCCGCTGCCCGCGAAGCCGGACACCGCAGGTAACCCGTCGGCACCGGGCGGCGTTAGCGTGCGCCCACCCGCCCCGCCCGCGCCCGCCGCCCCGCCCGATGGCCGACCCCACGCTCTTCGACGACGCCTCCGAGACCACCCCGCCCGACGCCGCCGCCGCCCCGCCCGACGCCGACCTCACCGTCACGCTGCCGGAGGCTCCCGGAGGAGACGGCGACGCCCTCTACGACGACGAGGCCTTCGACGCCATCGAGGGCGGGGCGGCCCGCGAGACCCTGTTCCTCGCCGACGCGATGGCCCTCGCCTACCGGGCCTTCTTCTCGATGAAGAACGCCACGCTCACGGCCCCCGACGGCCGCGACACGCGGACGCTCTACGGCTTCGCGACGGCCCTCCTCAAGCTCCTTGAAGACGAGCAGCCCGAGCACATCGCCGTCGTGTTCGACAAGCTCGGCGGCACGCCCACGTTCCGCGACCAGCTCTACGACGACTACAAGGCCCACCGGCCGCCCATGCCGCCGGAGATCAAGGACAACGTGCCGCTCATCAAGCGGCTCGTCGAGGCCTTTGACATCCCGGTCTTGGAGGTCGAGGGTGTCGAGGCCGACGACGTCATCGGGACGCTCGCCAGGCGCGCCGAGGACGAGGGCGTCGACGCCGTCATCTTCTCGGCCGACAAGGATTTCCGGCAGCTCCTGTCCGACCGCGTCTCCATGCTCCGGCCGCCCTACATGGGCGAGGCGTTCGACCGCGAGACGCCCGAGACCTTCCGCGAGAAGTACGGCGGCCTGGAGCCGACCAAGTTCATCGACCTCCTGGCACTCATGGGCGACTCGTCGGACAACGTGCCCGGCGTGCCCGGGATCGGCGAGAAAACGGCCGTCAAGCTCATCGACCAGTACGGGTCGGTCGAGGCCCTCATCGAACACGCCGCCGACCTCAAGGGCAAGCGCGCCCGCGAGGGCATGACCGACCACGCCGACGACGCCCGGCTGTCGAAGGAGCTCGTCACGATCCGCACCGACGTCCCGCTCGAAACCGCCGAGGGCGCCCCGCTCGACTGGCACACGCTCCGCCGCACGGACCCCGACCTGGGCGCCGTCGACTCGCTCTTCGACGAGGTCGGCTTCGGGAGCCGGCTCCGCGACCGCGTCCGCGACTACGCCGCTGGGCGAGCGCGCACGAAGGGGGCGGGCGGGGCGGGGCGGCGGTCCCACACGGCGCTCCCGGCCGACGACCCCTCGCTCTCGTTCGACTTCGGCCCCTACGAGCCCGTCACCGCCCTCGACTCGGACGCCGTGAGCTACACGACGGTCTGGGAGCGCGACGAGCTCGACGCCGCCGAGGCCGTCACGCAGGGCGCCGAGCGCCTCAGCTTCGACACCGAGACCACGTCGACCAACTCGATGGAGGCCGAGCTCGTCGGCGTGTCGCTCTCCAAGGAGGCCAGGCGCGCCGTCTACGTCCCCACCCCGCTCCCGGACGGGACGCCGACGGACCCGGCCATCGAGCCGCTCCGCCCCGCCCTCGAAGACGAGTCGTTGTTGAAGGTGGGCCACAACGTCAAGTACGACCTCGTGGTGATGAAGCGGCACGGCGTGACCGTGCGCGGCCCGATCTTCGACACGATGGTGGCCCACTACCTCCTCAACCCCGAGGCCGTCCACAAGCTGGACGACGTCGCCAGCTTCTACCTCAACTACCGCCCGCAGCCGATCACCGACCTCATCGGGACGGGCAAGAACGCGCTCTCCATGCGCGACGTGCCGGTCGAGGACGTCGGCCCCTACGCCTGCGAGGACGCCGACGTCGCCCTCCGCCTCGTCGACAAGCTGACCGAAGAGCTGCTGAAGATGGACGATGAGGGGCGCCTGCTCCAGATCGCCGAGACCATCGAGTTCCCGCTCGTGCCCGTCCTGGCCGACATGGAGATGGCCGGCGTCAAGGTGTCCGATAAGGTGCTCGCCGACATCTCGGACCAACTCGAAGCCACGCTCGCCGAGCAGGAGCAGAAGATCTATGAGCTGGCGGGGCGGGAGTTCACGATCGGCTCGACGAAGCAGCTCGGCGAGGTCCTCTTCAACCCGCCCCCGACTGAGGAGCAGGTGGCGGCCTACCAGCAGTGGGTCCAGGACACCAAGGACAACGAGGCCGGCGAGGTCGAGGGCGACACGGACGCCAAGCCCAAGACCAAAAAGCAGCTCAAGGAGGAGGCGCCGACGTACGGGATCGGCCTCGACGCGATCGGCAAGACCAAGACCGGCCGGCCGAAGACGGACGAGAACGTGCTGTCAGAGCTCGCCCAGACCCACGACCTCCCCGCCCTCGTGCTGGATTGGCGGAAGGTGTCGAAGCTGAAGTCGACCTACGTCGACCGGCTGCCCGAGCTCGTCCACCCCGACACGGGCCGCATCCACACGGACTTTAACCAGACGGTCACGGCGACGGGCCGGCTGTCGTCGTCGAACCCGAACCTCCAGAACATCCCGATTCGGACCGACCTAGGGAAAGAAATCCGGCGGGCGTTCGTGGCCGAGCCGGGGCACCAGCTGATGGCGGCCGACTACGCCCAGATCGAGCTCCGCATCATCGCCCACATGTCCGGCGACCCCGGCCTCGTCGAGGCGTTCCAGTCGGACCAGGACATCCACACGGCGACGGCCGCCCGCGTGTTCTCGGTCGACTACGAGGACGTCGACCGCGACCAGCGGAACAAGGTGAAGCAGGTGAACTACGGCATCCCGTACGGGATCTCGGCGTTCGGGCTCGCCAACCGGCTGCGGATCAAGAACGCCGAGGCGCAGGAGCTGATCGACCAGTACCGGGCGTCCTACCCCGGCGTCATCGAGTTTTTGGACGGCCTGCTGGAGGAGGGCCGGCGGCGGGGCTACGTCGAGACGCTCCTGGGCCGGCGCCGCTACGTCCCCCAGATCACGAGCCGGAACCCGAACGACCGCGCCTACGCCGAGCGGATCGCCGTCAACATGCCCATCCAGGGCACGCAGGCGGACATGATCAAGCTCGCCATGATCGCCATCCACCGCCGCCTGGGCGGGGAGGGGCTTGCAACCCGGATGATCCTGCAGGTCCACGACGAGCTCGTGTTCGAGGCGCCCGACGCCGAGGTCGAGGCCGTGACGGCGCTCGTCCGCGAGGAGATGCAGGCGGCGCTCCCGCTCGGCGACGTGCCCATCGTGGTCGACGTGGGCGTGGCCGGCAACTGGCTCGACGCCCACTGACACCGCCCCGCCCGAGCGGGGCGGTGCTTTGGGGCGGGGCGGTCGAGGCCGCCCCGCCCGCCCGGCTATGGCATCTGGACCTCGACGTCTTTGCCGAACTCCAGGCTGGCAAGGCGGCACGCCTTCTCGATGAGGCGCTTCTTTGCCTCCGAGCTGTTCTGTGTGCTGAGGAACCATCCTGGCGCGATTTCGGCGGACTGCCCTTCAAGCTCGGGGTGCCCGGGGAAAAGGTCGGCCTTTGATCGGGCCAGGTAGGCCCTCTTCTTGCCACGGACCTGCTCCGCAAAGCGCTCCGGAAAGCCTGAGTCTCGCGAGGCTAGCGTCTTGAACACGCCCTCGATTACCTCGTGGCCTCGCCGGCATCCGACGAACTCTCCGTCGATAGCGTAGCCCGTACCGGGGAGCGGGGTGGACGTGGCCGATCCGCTCGCCGAGCGTGAACGGGTTCGGCGTTTGGTGACGGCCGTCTTGGGCTTCGGGAGGGAGCCGGAACGGGGCCGGAGCGCTGCGAGGAAGGAGTGGAGGTCTTTCGGTTCAGCCTCAAATCCGCTGACGCGCTCGACTTCCGTCGTCAAAAGCGACACGACAGGCGTTTCGGGATCTGCGAGGAGATTGGCCCACGCTTGAGGGATGGCCTCGGCCGCCCCCTTCCGCTGCTTTGCCCGCTGATAGTCCTTCCTTGCGCGCTCGAACGCCTCACCGGACTCGACGGCCTCGCGCGAGAGGTACCGCTCGAGCCGCTCGACACTCTCGTCGGGGTCGCGCTCCAGCAGGTCGAGGAGGTACACGCGGCGCTCGTCGTAGCTCCCTTGCATGGCGGGGAGGTAGACGTGCCACGTAACTCCATCGGTGAGGATGGCGATGGGGACGCCCTCATGGAACGCGTACTCAAACAACTGGCGGTCAGCGCCATTGGCCAAGCCAGGCTGCTTTACCTCGACGAAAACGGCGGGCGTCCCATTGGTGATGAGGGCGTAGTCGACGCGCCGCTTCTCGACGCTGTACTCTGGAGCGACGACGGACGGATCGAACACTGGCCATCCGAGTCCGTCCAGGATTGGGAGAACCACACCTCCGCTGACCGACGCCTCGTTTGCTAGGCGGCCAGACTGGAGGAGGTCGCGCGCGTTGTCGAGCCTTTCGCGTAGGGACATCTCCAAAGCTAAGGCCCTTATCAGGTAGAGCAGTTGCCGTGACAGACGTAGGCGCGGCCGGCAGCGGATTCCGTTCCCACGGCCGCCGCCCCGCCCGCGCGGGGCGGGCGCCTCGTTTGCTACGAGCGGGGCGGGGTGGCTACGACATCCAGACCAGATCCTCCGCCGGACCCCCGCCCCGCCCGCGGTCGTAGGGCGCGCCCACCCCGCCCCTTGGGTCCGCCCCGCCCGCTATGACCGAGACCGCCGCCGCGCCCCTTACCGACCACCCCGAGTTCGTGTTCGAGACCGCCTCGGGCGGGGTGGAGGCCTACCGCCACCGGCGGAACGGGATGCTCGCGCTGCTTCTCGACGAGGCCGCCGCGCCCGTCGTCGCCTTCCAGGTCACGTACCGCGTGGGCAGCCGGAACGAGGGGGCCGGACTGACCGGCGCGACGCACCTCCTGGAGCACCTCATGTTCAAGGGGACCGAGCGGTTCAACCGCGACCTCGGGACGAGCGTGTTCCAGACGCTCCAGGCCGTCGGCGGGCAGATCAACGCGACGACGTGGTACGACCGGACGAACTACTACGCGCTGCTCCCGAGCGAGCACCTGGAGCTGGCCGTCGAGGTCGAGGCCGACCGGATGCGCGGCGCCCGCGTCCGCGACGAGGATCTGTCGAGCGAGCGGACCGTCGTCCTGAACGAGCTGGACCGGGGCGAGAACGAGGCGCTGCGCAAGCTGCTCCACACCGTCTACGCGACGGCCTTTCAGGCGCACCCCTACGGGCACCCTGTCATTGGGTGGCGGAGCGACGTCGAGACGGTCACGGCCGCCGGGCTCCGCCACTTCTACGACACCTACTACTGGCCGCAGAACGCGGTCGCCTCGGTCGTCGGCCAGTTCGACCGGGCCGAGGCGCTGGACCTCCTCGACCGCCACTTTGGCGACATCCCCGCCGGCCCGAACGAGTCGGACGCGGCGCCCGAGCCGCTCGTCCACCGCGCCGCCGACGAGGCCGTCACGCGCGAGCCCGAGCAGCGCGGCGAGCGCCGCGTGATCGTGCGCCAGGCCGGCGAGCTGGGCGCCGTGATCCTGGCCTACAAGGCGCCCGCCGGGCTCGACGCCGACGCCGACGCGCTCGACGTGCTCGTCCAGGCGCTCTCGGCCGGCAAGAGCAGCCGGCTCTACCGCCGCCTCACCGACCGGAGCCTGACGACGGCGTCCTCGGCCTTTTTCCCGCGCCTCCGCGACCCCGGCCTGTTCGCCGTCTACGGCACGCTGGCGCCCGACGTGACGCACGAGGCGGTCGAGGCCGAGATCCGCGCCGTCCTCCACGAAGTCGCCGCCGACGGCCTGACGGTCGAGGAGATCGAGCGGGGCCGCCGCCAGGTCGTGGCCGACGAGGCGTTCGGGCGCGACGGGCCGTACGCCGTCGTCTCGCAGCTCAACGAGGCCATCGCCGTCGGCGACTGGACGCTGTTCTCGGAGTTCCAGGGCCGGATCGAGGCCGTCACCGCCGAGGCCGTCCAGGCCGCCGCCGCGCGGCTCGTCGACGACGACCGCCTGACGGTCGGGTGGTACGTCCCCGACGCGCCGGGCGCCGGCGGCGACCCCGCGTAGGACCGCCCCGCCCCCGCGGGGCGGGGTGGCGTTCGGGACCTTCTCGCGGCCACACATGGACACGCACGGCACGCACCCGCCGGCCGGCGGCGCTCCCGGGGCGGGGCGGTCGTCGTTCGACCTCCCGCTCTTCGTCGCGGCGTTGGGCAGCCTCCTCCTGGCCGTTCCTGGAGCCGTGGGCTTCGCCTTCATCGTGTCGGTCCTGTGGGACTCTTCGTGGCAGGCCAACGACGAGGCCGTTGCGAGTGCCGCTGCGATCGCGCTCCCCCTCGTCGGGTTCTACCTCCTCGTGGGGTACTGGCGGTCGGGGTTCGTGGGCGCGCGGCCTCCGCGGCCCGCCTGGTTCTGGTGGCTGTCGGCGGCGTACAACGGGCTTGGGCTGGCCATAGTCGTAGCCGAGACGTGGGGGCCGAACGCGGGCGTCCCGTTGCTGTACGTAGCGCTCGCGGTGGCGTGGACCGGGTTCATGGTGGCGCTCGGCGTCTCGCGCGCCACGGGCCTCGGCCGCAGGGCGCGCTCGTAGCGGGGCGGGGCGGCCTCTGAGCCACCCGCTACCGCCCCGCCTGCGTCGTCGCATGGCACGGCGCCCGCCCCGCCCGACGACACCCCGCGTGGAGTTCCGGTCGCCCGCCCCGCCCGTGCGCCGCGTGGGCGGGGTGGGCATCTGCCGCTCGCCGCTCGGACCCTGGGGGCGGGGCGCGACGTGTGACCGCCCCGCCCACACCCGCCACCCCGTTGCCCGACCCCACCCTCGCCTCGCGCGTCCACGACACGGCCGCCGGCCCCGCCCGGCTCCTCCTGCTCCCCACCGGCGTCCGCGACGTCGTCAGCTTCCGGGGCTCGTTCGAGTCCGGCCCCGACCTCGGCGCGGCCGACGACCTCGTGCAGTCGCTCATGACCCAGGCCCTCGACAAGGGGACGCGCCGGCGCGGCCGCTTCGAGATCGCCGAGGACCTCGAGGGGCGGGGCGCCCAGGTCGCGTTCTACTCCGACGGCCTCCGCGTCGGGTTCTCGGGACGGGCGCTCCGGGACGACCTCGCGCACGTGCTCGGCGTCGTCGCCGAGGAGCTCCGCGAGCCGGCCCTGAGCGACGACGAGGTCGAAAAGGCCGTGCGCCGGGCCACCGCCAGCGTCCGCCGCTCGCGCGAGTCGACGGGCACGCAGGCGTCGGGGACGCTCGCGCGGCGCCTGTTCGGGCCGGCCCACCCGGACTACGTGCTCGACCCCGACGACGAGATGGCCCGGCTCGAAGCGCTCCGCCCCGACGACGTCCGGGCGTACCACGCGGCCCACGTGGGCTCGACCGGGCTGACGCTGGCCGTCGTGGGCGACCTCGACGTGGCCGCGGCCGAGGCCGCCGCGGGCGCGGCCTTCGACGACTGGGCGCGGACGGCGTCGGCGCCGACCTTCGAGGACACGGCCCGCCCCGCCCAGCCCGGGCGGACGGACGTCGAGATGGCCGACCGCCGGAACCTGGACGTCCGGCTGGGCCACGCCGTCGCGCTCCGCCGCGACGACCCCGACTTTCTGGCGACCTACGCCGGCGTGTTCGCGCTCGGCGGCAACTTCTCGGGCCGCCTCATGCAGACCGTCCGCGACGAGCAGGGGCTGACGTACGGGGTGAGCGCCTCGCTCGGGTCCGTCTCGACGCGCCACGACGGGCGCGTCTACGTGGCCGTCACGCTGAGCCAGGAGAACCTCGATCGCGGCATCGCGGCCACGCGCGCCGAGGTCGAGGGGTTCGTCGCCGACGGGCTCACCGAGGAGGCCCTCGCCCAGACGCGGACGACGCTGGCCGGCCAGCACGTGGTCTCGCTCGCGACGACGGGCGGGGTGGCGGCCCGGCTGCTCGTCAACGCCGAGCGCGGGTTCGACGTGGACTACCTCGACCGCTACCCGACCCTCGTCTCGGCCCTCACCGTGGGCGAGGTCGACGCCGCCGTCCGACGCCACCTCCGGCCGTCCGACCTCCACGTCGTCGTCGCCGGGACGCTCCCCGACGGGACCCTCGGGAAGACCCCGGCCGGCGTGTGAAGTCCCCCCAGGGAGAGGAACGGGCGGGGTGGCCTCGCCGTCCACAACGGACCCATTTCCCCTCTATACCCACCCCTCCCCATGAAGGACCGCAACGACGTCATCAACAACTATGTCACCGATATGCACGGTGTCGAGAAGCACATTCTCGAGGCCGTCGAGCGCCAGCTCGGTGAGGACACCACGTCGAAGTACCCCGAGGCCGTCCGCGTCATCACGTCGCTCAAGACGACGCTCCAGAACCACGTCCGCTCGCTCGAGCAGTACAACGAGAAGACGAACGACGGGGGCGTCAAGGAGGCCGTGAAGGAGGCCGTGACGAGCGCGCTCGGCGTGGCCGCGGGGCTCTACGACCAGATCCGCGACACGGACCAGGTCTCGCGGATGCTCCGCGACGACTACACGGCGACGAGCTTGGCGGCCATCAGCTACCACATGCTGTACACGTCGGCCCTCGCGCTCAAGGCCGACGAGCTCGCGCAGCTCGCGCTCCGCAACCTCAAGGACCTCACGCCGATCCTCGTCGACATCTCGAAGGCCATCTGCGTCGTCGTCGCCGCCGAGATGGCAGACCAGGACAAGGCCATCGACGCGTCCGTCGGCGCCCAGGCCGTCCGCGCGACGCAGGAGGCGTGGAGCCACGAGCAGGTCGAGGGCTAACCGCCCCGCCCTCGCAGGCCTCGCGGGCCGCTCTCACGTCGGGGGCGGCCCGTTTTTTTTGCCGCCCCGCCCCGCCCCGCCCCGCCCCGCCCCGCCCCGCCCCGCCCCGCCCCGCCCCGCCCCGCCCCGCCCCGCCCCGCCCCGCTCGCCGCGGGCGGGGCGGTCAGCGGTCGAGGAGCCGGACGGCCGTGCCCGTGGCCTTCGTGCCGTTCTCGCCGAGGTTGTGGTAGGCCACGCGGACGACGGCCTGCGCGCCGAGCCGGCGGGCCTCCCTGCGGAGCCGCGCGTGCATGACGGCCATCTCCTCGGCGTCGGACAGGCTGCGCCCGGGGCCGACGACGAGGACGGCGAGCTCCTCGTAGGGGCCCGGGGCGTCGCCGGTCGTGACGGTGACGGGCGCGTCGGCGGCGAGGGCGGGGTACGCCGTGTCCGAGAGCGGGGCGGCGTTGCCAACGACGGTCCGGGCGGCCTCGGGCGTGGCGCAGCCGGTAAAGAGGAGGAGGGCGAACGGAGCGGCGCGCATGGGAGTCGGGGCGGGACGCCCAGGCCGCCGCCCCGCCCGCCGGGGTAACGCGACCGCCCCGCCCACCGTGGGCGGGGCGGGGCGGTCAGAACCGCTCGCTGCGGAACGGGAGCCCCCACCGGAGCTGGAGGAGCCCCGTCAGCGCCCGGTCGCGGCCGCGCTCGGCGTCGTCGAGCGACTGGTACACGGCGGCGCCCTCGACCACGAGCCGCGGGAGCACCTCGTAGCCCAGGCGCGCCTCGACGAGCCACTCGGTCTGGGCGACGCCGTCGAGCGTCGGCGCCACGTCTGAGACGCGGTTCGTGTAAGGGACGCGCGGGTCGGCCCCGACGTAGACCGAGTCGGGGTCGCGGCCGCGCCGCGTGCGCGCCACGTTGAGCGCGGCCGTGACGGCGGCGGACGGCCGGTAGCGGAGAAAAACGGCGGCGTCCGAAGCGTTCGGTCCGGCGGGGTGGCCCAGCACGTCGTTGTAGTGGACGTAGGCGCTGGCCTCGGTCCGGTGGCCGTAGAGGTACGGCCGGAGCCGCGCGTACTCGGCCCGCGCTTCGAGTCCGGGCACGAGGTCGACGGCGTGGACGCCGGCCAGGAGGCCCCACTTGTTCGTCCACGCGTCCTCGAAGAACGTCCGCGCGACGAACTCGTCGATGAGCACCTGGCCGTATGCCTGGACCCCGTCGACGGGCCGGACCGCCCCGCCCAGGCCGATGAGCGCGTTGTCGCCGCTCCCCAATTCGCTCTCGACCGAGCGGTAGAAGATGACCGGGTTGAGGTAGCCGATCTCGAAGCCCGAGCGGTTCCCGTTGAGCGTATCGTCGTGGAAGACGACGGCCTCGAACGCTTCGAGCTCCACGCGCCCGACCGTCAGCGTCAACTGGTGGAACGCGCCGTACTTCGACGGCAGCACGCCGTCGCCCCCGATCGCGCTGCGGTCGGGCGTGGTAAACCGGGCGAACGTGGACGCGTAGCGGACCGGGCCGGCGCTCGCGCGGAGCTGGAGGTGGTCGTACGGGGCCGCGTAGTCGGAGAGGAAGAGCGTGCCCTGGCCCGGCCCCCAGCGGTTCCGCGTCCGCCCGAACCGGGCCTCGACGAAGCGGTCGCGGTACCCGACCACGCCCTCGGCCGAGAAGTAGTCGTAGGTGTCGCCGCCGGACAGCTTGACGAACCCGAGCCGCGGCGTGGTCCGCCGGGGCACGCTGTAGTCGAGGAGGGCGGGGCGGCGCTGGTTTTCGAGCGCGCGGCTCTCGAAAAAGAGCCGGCCCAGGTGTCCGGCCACGCGGAGGCCCCGCGAGTTCTGGTAGACGAGGCCGCTCCCGTCGCGTCCGGCGACCGCCGTGCGCCGCGTCGGCCCGGCGGCGAGGTAGAGGAGCGGGCTCGCCTCGAAGGCGTAGCCGTCGCCTTGGTACGAGACCGGCGAGACGCCGTCGGCGTAGAGCCCGAGCGGGGCGCGCCGGCCGAACGCGGTCGCCGGGCTCCGCCTCTGGTAGCGGGCCAGGAGCTCGGCGTCGGCCCGCGACAGCGCCACCTCGCCCCGGAGCGCCCTCGCCGCGAGCGTGTCGAGCAGGACGGCGCCCTCGGCCGCCGAGATCGGGAGGAGGCCGACCGACGTGCCCAGGTGGCCGGCGGCGGCCTGTCGTTCGAGGAGGTCGGAGAGCGGGCTCCCGACGTCGAGGAGCCCCTCGCGCTGCGCCCGCACCGGGCCGGCGGCGAGCAGGGCGAGGACGAGAGCGAGGGCGGGGCGGAGCCGCGCGAGCGGGATCGGGAGCATGGGCGGCCGGGGGGACCGCCGAAGCTACGGGCGGGGCGGGGGCGGGCCGGCCGCCGCAGCGCGCGCCGTCAGTCGCCCGTCACGCGGACGACCGGGTCGTCGTCGCCGCCCCGCCCGAGCGACTCCTCGTCGGGGAGGATCATCGAGAGCAGGATGTAGGGGAGGATCGCGGCGCCCTGCGAGAAGATGGCCGCGACGACCCACCCGATGCGGACGACCGTCGGGTCGAGGCCGAAGTAGTTGGCCATGCCCGCGGCCACGCCCGACACCTTCCGGTTGCGGCGGTCCTTGGCCAGCCGCTCGTGGCCGGCGCGGCGGGCGCCCGCGCGGCGCTCGCGGGCCTCGGCCGTGGCCCGGCTGGCCGTCCGCCCCGCCCCGCGGAGCGCGCTCTCGGCCTGCGCGAACGCCTCCGACGCGCGGCGGCCCGCGGCGTCGGGGCGCGGCTCGCGGCCGAGCGTCTTGCGCTGGGCCTTCCGCCGCTGGGCCTTCCGCTTCTGGGCCGCCCGCCGCGCCTTCTTGCGCCGCCGCGCGGCCGGGCTCCACGAGAGCACGCCGAACCCGGTGAGCATGATGAGGACGGCCGCGAAGACCGGGAGCACCTGGACCAGCTGGACCAGCACGTCGCTCCCCACCTCGAGAATCCCGATCTGCTGGAGGCTGTAGAGCGCCCCGAGCCCGATGAGCCCCATCCCCGACGCCGTCTGGAGGTTCCAGAAGCCCGACTCCGTCTCGGCCTCCTCCTCCAGGTCCTGCTCGGCCATGTACGCCTCGATGTCCTCGTCGGTGATGGACGAGAACTCGTCGTCGAGGGCGTCGTCCTGGCGCGGCCGGCGGCGCTGACGGGTGGGCATGAGGGGGCGGGGCGGGGTGGGGGCCTCCCAACCTACGGCCCGCCCCGCCCGGGGTTACGGGCCGGCCGCCTCGCCCCGTCTCGGGGCGCGCACCACCTCGGCGTCGGTGACGACCGCGTCGAGGCGCGCGTCGTGGGGCTCCGTGGGGAGGGACGCGACCAGCGACGCCGCCCCGCCCACGCCCACGCGCAGGGCCGGCGTCTGGGCGAGGAACGCGTCGTAGAACCCGCCGCCGTACCCCAGCCGGCTCCCGTCGCGCCCGAATGCGAGGCCCGGCACGAGGACCACGTCGATCTGATGGGGGCGGACGTCGGGCGCTGAGGGCGCCGGCTCGCGCGTCCCCCACCGCCCCGCCCGCAGCGCGCCCTCGCCCTCGAACGCCCGGTGCACCAGCCGCCGCGGCCCGGCGACGACCGGCAGCGCCACGACCACGCCCCGCTCGCGGAGCGCGTGGAGGGCGGGGCGGAGGTCGACCTCGTTCGCGAGCGGCCAGAAGGCGTGGACGGTGCGCGCGGTCCGGACCTCGGGGAGCGCGAGCACGCGCGCGCAGACGGCCGCCGACGCCGCGGCGCGGGCCTCGGCCGGGAGCGCGCGCCGCGCGGCGCGGAACCGCTCGCGCCACGCCGCTTTCTCGGCGGCCACATTTCCGCTACCCGACATGTCCGACGCCACCCCGCCCGCCGAGTCCCGCCTCGACCGCTTCGACGCCTACCGCGCCCGGATGAACGCGCGCATCCTCGACGAGGGCTCGCACCTGGGCATCAAGCGCTTTTTCAACCTCGACTCGGCCGCCTACCGCGACGGGGCGCTGGACGGCAAGACCAAAGAGCTCCTCGGGCTCGTGGCGAGCGCCGTCCTCCGCTGCAACGACTGCATCGACTACCACTTGGAGCAGTGCGCCGAGGCCGGCTGGTCCGAGGCCGAGGTCGAGGACGCCCTCAACGTGGCCCTCGTCGTCGGCGGCAGCATCGTGATCCCGCACCTCCGCCACGCCGTCGAGACGATGGACCTGATTCGGGAGAGGGATGGGGGATGGAGGGATGGCGAGGGATGAGGGGGCGGGGTGGAAGGCCCCCACCGAGGGCGGGGCGGAAGACGCTCACTGGGGCGGGGCGGTGGAGGTCTGTCTGCCCATCCCTCCATACCTCTCATCCCTCTATCCCTCTGAAGCCCACGAGCGCCGGGAACAGCGGGAGCAGGTAGCGCTGGCTCGTCACGAGGTACGGCATGCCGCCGCCGCCCGTGCCGCTGCCGTCCTCGACGTGGCGGCGGACGGTCCGGCGGTGGACCGTCAGGAACGAGTCGGCCGGGGCGTGGAGCGCGTCGTCGAGAGCGACCACGCGCGCTAAGACGTGGGCGAGCGCGCTGCGCGGCGCCGTCTCCACGAGCGCGCGGGCGCCGGCACGGGCCGGGCCGAGGCCGGCGCGGCGCTCGTTCTCGGCGGCCGCCGCCCGCTCCAGGTCGTCGCGGAAGTCGGCCACCGCCCCGCCCTCGGCGTCGGGGCCGAGCGTGGCGCGGAAGCGGTCGACGGCCCGGTCCACGTCGGCCGCGTCGATGGGGCGGGGCGGACCGCCAGCGGGCGGGGCGGACTCGGGTGCGAGGTCGGCGAGCCGAGCGAGGAGCGCGTGGGCCGCGCCGTCGAGGCGCGTGGCGAGCGTGGCGGGGTGGCTAGAGGGCGGCGTCGCGGTCTCCGCCCCGCCCCGGAGCACCGTAGGGTCGGCCAGGGCGACGTGGCCGCACGGGCTCTGGGCCGCCCCGCCCGACCCGCCGGCTCCGCTCTGGTAGGCGGCGCCGGGGAACACGCGGAGGTCGAGGAGCGGCCCCTTCGCGAGCGCCCGCTGGATGAGGCGGAGTTGGGCCGTCTGGAACCCGCTCGACGGCGTGAGGTGGGCGCGGAACAGGCCGAACTCGACGCGCGAGAAGAGGACGTCGTCCTCGTCGTTCGCGCTCATCAGCTCCATCACCGGCGGCAGGATGCGGAGCGCGGCGTGGCGGAGCCTGTTCGACGCCGTGATCGCGGGGCGCCAGAAGGCGGCCGTCGGGGAGTCGGGGTCGTCCACGCGCCCCTCGGCGAGCGCGAGCGCCTGGGCGTCGTCCGCGGCGGCGGCCCGCTCCAGCGTCCCGGCGACGACGGCGAGGTCGAACACCATCTGCTTGAACACGAGCTCACACAGCTGGTGCACGACGACGAACACGCGCTCGTCCGGCACCGACGACGCCGGCCGCTGGGCGCCGAGCAACAGGTCGAGCCGGAGGTAGCCGGCGTAGTCCAGGTCCGGTCGGCCGTCGGCGTCCACCCCGCCCACGAGCGGGGCGCCGTCGGCGTGGAGCCGGTTGTCGGCGGCGCGGTCGTCGGGGTCGAGGGCGATGTCCCACCAGGGGTCGGTCGGCATGGGCGGGGTGGAGTGGGGGAGGGGCAAATAACGCACGGGGCGGGGCGGTTGCGCCGCCCCGCCCGCGCGCCGTACTTGTCGGGTCCCCGCCGGGTCCGCCCCGCCCCCATGCGACTCGTGCTCGCCGCCCTCCTCGCGCTCGGCGCGTGCTCGACGCACGCTCCCGAAACCGCCGGTGCCGAAGACCTGGCGCTCGGCGTCGCGTTCCCCCCGGTCGCCGACGCGGAGGAGCGGGCGTTCACGCTCGCGCAGCTCGACGCGCTGGGCGTCCGGCACGTCCGGCTGGGGCAGCGGTGGGCGTTCCGCGAGCCCGAGCGGGACCGCTTCGTGTGGGGGCCGCTGGAGGCCCGCGTCTCAGCTTTGGCAGACGCCGGCGTCGAGGTGTTCCTCACGCTGGACCTGAAGGGGATGCCGGACTGGCTCGGCGCGCTGCCGCCCGACGAGCAGGAGGCCGAGTTCCGGGCCTACGTCCGCGAGCTGCTGGCGCGCGTCGGGGGCGGGGTGGCGGCGGTCCAGTTCGGGAACGAGTGGACCGTCGAGGTCGATCGCTACGCCGGCGGCGACGTCGCGGCGTTCGTCCGCTGGTCGAACGTGCTCTACGACGAGGTCCAGCGGCTCCCGCCGGACGGGCGGCCCGAGGTGGTGTTGGGCTCGGTCCCGATCGGCGGGCTCCACACCCTCGCCCTCCTCCAGGGGCGGATCGAGAACGTGGTGTTCGAGGGCGGCCCGCAGTACACGCCCGAGGAGGTCGCCGCCGCGCGCCGCGACGGGCCGGCCACGCTCGCCGCGTTCGGCGCCGTCTTCGGCGGCGTGCGCTACGACGCCGTCGACCTGCACCTCTACGACGACGTGTGGAACTGGCCCGCCTACCGCGAGGCCGTCGAGCAGGTGCTCCGCGAGGCCGGCCGCGACCCGGGCGGGGTGGCGTTCGTCGCGAGCGAGTTCGGTGGGCCGCACCCCACGCTCGAGCCCGGCGGCGAGGCCTTCCGGGCCGACCGCGTGCGCGAGTACGTCCGCACGCTGGACCGGATGGGGATCGAGCGGGCGTACTTCTTCAAGCTCGTCGAGGAGCGGGGCGCGGACATCGCCCACCCCAACTCGTTCCTCCTCGACGCCGACCTCCGGCGCACGGCCGCGTTCGACGCGCTCGCGGCGGGCCGTTAGCCGTCCGCCTCCGGTGGGTCGCCCCGCCCCCGCCGCGGGCGGGGTGGCGGACGATGCGAGCGGGGCGGTCTGGACGTGTCCCACCCCGCCCACAACAGACACCCGTCGGACACGGCTCGTCGTGTCCGCCGAGGGCGGGGCGGTCCTGAACGGCGGCGCCGTGCCCGTAGCCGCCCCGCCCGCCGACGACCGCCTGGGCGGGGCGGTGCGTCGTGCCCCAGGCGGACACCACGCGTGGTGTCCCTACGGATCCGCCCCGCCCGTTACGCCCGGGCGCCCCGGCCGGACGGCGTTGCCCGACGGCGTTGCATACAACGCCGCTACGACGGCCTCCCCGCCACGCCGGGGGCGGGGTGGCGCACCTTCTGCCCGCTGCCCGCTGCCCGCTGCCCGCTGCCCGCTGCCCGCCACTCTCCCCGTTCGCTTCACCGCCCCGCCCCGCCCGCTTTTCTACCTTGGCGGTCTGCCTCGTCCCGGACACCCGGACGCGGGCCACAGCTGAAACGGTGGAGCCCCTGGGTTAGCGACCTGTGGCGCCCCGCAGCTCCGCCCCGTCCCCGCCCGCGCCCTCCGGCGCCCGCGGCCCCCACCCGTCCCACCCGGCACACACCGAATGTTCGATACGCTGTCCGACAAGCTCGACGCCGCCCTCAAGAACGTGAAGGGCGAGGGCCGCATCAACGAGCTCAACATCGCCGAGACGATGCGCGAGGTCCGCCGCGCGCTCCTCGACGCCGACGTCAACTACCAGGTCGCCAAGGACTTCACCAACAAGGTGAAGGAGACGGTCACGGACGAGAAGGTGCTCCAGGCCGTCAACCCGGGGCAGCAGTTCGTGAAGGCCATCCACGACGAGCTCGTCTACCTCCTGGGCGACGTCCACGTCGACCTCAACAAGGCCAAGAAGCCGCCGACCGTCATCCTGGTCGCCGGGCTCCAGGGCGCCGGCAAGACCACGTTCGTCGGCAAGCTCGCGCTGTTCCTCAAGGCGAAGGGGCGTTCGCCCCTCGTGGCCGCGGCCGACGTGTACCGGCCGGCGGCCGTCGACCAGCTCGAGACGCTGGCGGCCCAGGTCAAGGTGCCCGTCTTCTCGATCCGCGACGCCGCGGGCGTGCCGGAGAAAGACGCCGTCCGCGTGGCGCGCGAGGCCGTCGCGGAGGCGAAGCGGACCGGGCGCGACACGGTCCTCATCGACACCGCCGGCCGGCTCCACGTCGACGAGGCGATGATGGAGGAGGTCGTCGCCATCAAGCGCGAGACGGACCCCGACGAGATCCTGTTCGTCGTCGACGCGATGACGGGCCAGGACGCCGTCAACACGGCCAAGGCGTTCAACGACCAGCTCGACGTCGACGGCGTGGTCCTCACCAAGCTCGACGGCGACACGCGGGGCGGGGCGGCGCTCTCCATCCGCTCGGTCGTCGAGAAGCCGATCAAGTTCGCGTCGATGGGCGAGAAGCTCGACGCGCTCACCGAGTTCTACCCGGACCGGATGGCCCAGCGCATCCTGGGCATGGGCGACGTGGTCTCGTTCGTCGAGAAGGCCCAGGAGCAGTTCGACGAGGAGGAGGCCGAAAAGCTGCAGCGGAAGTTCCGCACGCAGGACTTCGACCTCCAGGACTTCTACGACCAGCTCCAGAAGATCAAGAACATGGGGTCCTTGAAGGACCTCTTGGGGATGATCCCCGGCGTCGGCCGGGCCGTCAAGGAGCTCGACGTCGACGACGACGCCTTCCGCCACATCGAGGCGCTCATCCAGTCGATGACGCCGTTCGAGCGGGCCAACCCCGACAAGCTCAACGGCTCGCGCCG
Source organism: Rubrivirga sp. S365 (assembly GCF_032248475.1). Lineage (NCBI taxonomy): Bacteria > Pseudomonadati > Rhodothermota > Rhodothermia > Rhodothermales > Rubricoccaceae > Rubrivirga > Rubrivirga sp. S365. The sequence goes on along the minus strand of NZ_JAVTTN010000001.1, from coordinate 3,098,660 downwards.
CCGCCGCGTGGCGCAGGGCGCCGGCCTCGAAGTCCAGGACGTGAACGCGCTCCTGAAGCAGTTCCGCGAGATGAAGAAGATGATGAAGACGATGTCGAAGCTCCAAGGCAAGGGCCGAGCCGTCGACCCCACCCAACTGTTGACCGGCCGCTAGCGCCGGTCGGTACGGGGTACGGGGTACGAGGTACACCCCGGCGGCCCCTCACTCACCCGTACCTCGTACCTAGTACCCGTACCCGAGAATGTCCGTCAAGCTCCGTTTCCGCCGCATGGGCCGCCGCAAGCTGCCCGTCTACGGCCTCGTCGCCACCGACAGCCGCTCGCCCCGCGACGGCCGCTTTATCGAAGACCTCGGCCGCTACGAGCCCGTCGCCGAGCCGGCCGTCGTCAAGCTCGACGCCGAGCGCGTGGTGTACTGGCTCGGCCAGGGCGCCCAGCCGTCGCACACGGTCCGCAACCTGCTCCAGAAGGAGGGCGTCCTGCTCCGGTGGGCGCTGACGCGGCGGGGCGAGGAGCCCGAGGCCATTGAGCAGCAGGTGGCCGAGTTCCGCGAGCGCCGCGACGGGGCGCAGCCGACGACGAAGACGCGGGCCGAGCGCCGCGCCGAGGCCCTGGAGGCCGAGCGGACGCAGGCCAAGGAGCGGGCGGCCGAGATCGCCAAGGAGCGCGCCGAGCGCGAGGCCGAGCTCCAGCGGGAGCGCGAGGAGGCCGAGGCCGCCGAGCGTGCCGCCGCCGAGGAGGCCCGCGCCGCCGCGACCGCCGACGCCGCCGACTCGGAAGCGCTGACGACGGCCGCCGACCAGCCCGCCGCCGAGGGCGGGGCGAGCGAGACGCCTGACGCCGTCGTCGAGGGCGAGCCCGTGCCGCAGACGTCGAGCCAGGCCGACGGCGACAACGACACGGCCGACCGCCTCGCGGACGCCGAGGCCGAGGGCGGCGACGCCGCCGCGGCCGCCGCCACGGCCGCCGAGGTCGCCCCCGAGGCGCCCGACGCCGCCGAGGAGCAGCCGGCCGTCGCCGAGACCGAGTCCGAGGACGTCGCCGCCGACACGGGCGCGGACGTGGCCGACCAGGCCTCGGCCGGCGCCGCAGAGGGCGCGCCTGCCAAGCAGGCCGAGGGCCTCGCGACGGCGCCCGAAGGCACGTCCGGCGCCGAGCCCTCGGGCGACGCGCCGCCGGAGGAGGACGCCAAGAGCGCCTAAGCCCTCTCCCGAATAGGACCGCCGCGGGCGGGGTGGGCACGGCGTCCGCCCCGCCCGCGCGTTCCGGCCACCCACGCCGGCCGCCCCGCCCCGCCCGCCGGGGGCGGGGTGGCGCCTTCTCGACCTCGCCCGACGTTTCTCCGCCATGCCCGTCGACCCCGACCGTCTCCTCCTCATGGGCCGCATCGGCCGCCCGCACGGCGTGCGCGGCGAGATGAAGGTGTTCCCCGAGACCGACGACCCGAACCGGCTGGCGCTGCTCGACCGGCTGTTCGTCGGTGAGAGCCCCGAGGCCGCGCGCGAGGTCACGGTCGAGGGCGTCCGGTTCCAGTACCCGAAGGGGCGGACCGTCGTGCTCCTCACGCTCGACGGCGTCGACACGCGCGAGGGGGCCGAGGACCTCGTCGGCCGCGAGCTCTACGCCGACGCCGACGACCTTCCCGCCCTCGAAGAGGGCGAGGCGTTCCTCCATGACCTCGTCGGCCTGGAGGTGGTCGTCGTGGACGGCGAGGGCGGGGTGGTGGGCGAGCCCGTGGGCACGGTCCGCGACCTCTACGAGGGCGCCCAGCTCCTCTTCGCCATCCAGCGCCCGGACGGGACGGAAGTCCTGCTCCCCGACGTCGACGAGTTCGTCGACCGCCTGGACCTCGACGCCCGCCGCCTCTACGTCCGCCCGCCCGAAGGGCTCTTTTGAACGCTGAACGACGAACGCTGAATGCTGAAGGAAAGAGGCATTCCCTTCGTCGCTCGCCGTTCAGCATTTAGCGTTCCCCATGCGTTTCGACCTCGTCACGGCCCTCCCCGACCTCGTGCGGAGCCCGCTGGAGCACTCGATCCTGAAGCGGGCGCAGGACAAAGGGCTCGTGACCGTCGAGGTCCACGACCTCCGCGACTACGCCGAGGGCCGGCACCGGCAGATCGACGACATCCCGTACGGCGGGATGGGCGGGATGGTGCTCAAGCCCGAGCCGCTGTTCGCATGCGTCGAGGCGCTCCAGGCCCAGCACGGCCCCTACGACGAGGTCGTGTTCCTGACGCCGGACGGCGAGACGTTCGACCAGCCGACGGCGAACGCGTTCTCACTGTGCGAGCGGCTCCTGCTCATCGCCGGCCACTACAAGAACGTCGACCAGCGGGTCCGCGACGCGCTCGTCACGCGCGAGGTGTCGGTCGGCGACTACGTGCTCTCGGGCGGCGAGCTGCCGGCGCTCGTCCTTATCGACGCCGTCGCGCGCCTCGTGCCGGGTGTCTTGGGCGATGCCGGCTCAGCCCTGAGCGACTCGTTCCAGGACGGGCTGCTCGACGCGCCGAGCTACACCCGCCCCGCCCAGTTCCGCGACATGGAGGTCCCGGCCGTCCTGCGCTCCGGCGACCACGGGGCCGTCGAGGCGTGGCGCGAGGCGCAGCGCCTGGAGCGGACGCGCGCGCGCCGGCCCGACCTCCTCGACGCCACCCCGCCTGGGGCGGGGCGGGGCGGGGCGGCCAGCGAAGAACGTCGGTAGACGCGTGGAGAGGCCGCTTTGGGCCGCTCCGCTCGGTAGTTTCCTCCTTCGTGCTTTTGTGACCGCGCCTCTGCTGCGCGCCCTCCCACCCCGCCCGCACCCATCATGGCGACCGACCTCATGAGCCTCGTGGAGGCCACGCAGCTCCGCGACGACCACCCCGACTTCGCCGCCGGCGACACCGTCCGCGTCCACGTCCGCGTGATCGAGGGGGACAAGGAGCGCGTCCAGCTGTTCGAGGGCGTCGTGATCGCGATCCAGCACGGGGGCGTCGCGCAGACGTTCACGGTGCGGAAGATCTCGAACGGCGTCGGTGTCGAGCGCGTGTTCCCGTTCGCGTCGCCGCGGATCGCCCAGATCGAGGTCGTCCGCTACGGCCGCGTCCGCCGCGCCAAGCTGTACTACCTCCGCGGCCTCCGCGGCAAGGCCGCCCGCATCACCGAGCGCCGCCGGACGGTCTAGAGAGCGATGGGTAAAGAGTGACGGGTGAAGGGCAGGAAGACTCGTCACTCGTCACCCCTCGCTCGTCACCCGACCCATGCGCCTCGCCGTCTGGCCCGTCCTCCCCGCCCGCGCGCTCGTCCGCGCCCTGGGCTCGGCGGCGGAGGCCGTCGTGAGCGGGGTGGTCGAGGTGGAGCCGTACGAGGCGCGCGCCGCGCTCGACGACGGCCGCGCCGACCTCGCGCTCGTGCCCACGCTCGACGTGCTGCGGGCGTACGAGGGGCTGGAAGTCGTGCCCGGCGTGGCGCTGGCTGGCGAGCGGAGCCCGCGCCGCCGGCTCGTGGTCGGCGTCCCGCTCGACCAGATCGAGACGGTCGCGTTCGACCCGCGCGACGCGCAGGAGGCGATCCTCGCCCAGCTCGTGCTCCGCGAGCACTACGGCGTCCTGCCCACGTTCGCGCTGGCCGACCCGGCGACGCCGCTCGCGGACGTCCTGGAGACGGCGTCGGCCGCGCTCGTCGACGCCCGCGACCCGGTCCCGGACGGCGCCGTCGTGCTCGACATCGGCCAGGAGTGGACCGACCTCACGCTCCGCCCCTACCCGTGGGGCCTCCTCTGCGCCCGCGCCGGCACGCTCGACGAAAAGGCGGTCGCTCGCCTCCAGGCCGCCGTCCGCGCCGCCCCGCCCTCGGACGACCTCCTCGTCGACGGCGTGGCCGTGTACCAGCTCACGCTCGACGGCTACGCGGCCGACGGGCTCGACCAGCTCGGGGAACTCCTGTTCGCGACGGGCACGCTGAGCGAGGTCCCGGCCCTCCCCTTCGTCGCGGCGGGCGGGGCGGAGGACGAAACGGGCGGGGCGGAGGCGGAGTAAGCCTCGGCGGCGGGCCAGGCGCCGAGCGGCGGAGCCGACCGCCCCGCCCTTTACTCGTCACCCATCACTCGCACCATGGCCGACGGCACCAAGACGATCGTCACGAACCGGCGCGCGCGCTACGACTTCGAGCTGACGGACCGTTTCGAGGCGGGCCTCGTGCTCAAGGGGTCCGAGGTGAAGGCGCTGCGGACGGCGCAGGCCAACCTCCAGGACGCCTTCGTCATCCTGCGCAAGGACGGCGTCGACCTCGTCAACGCCTACATCGCGCCGTACGAGATGGCGGGGCGGCAGAACCACGAGCCCAGCCAGCCGCGGCGGCTCCTCCTGCACAAGGCGGAGATCGAGAAGCTGCGGAAGGGGACCGAGCAGAAGGGGTTCACGATCGTCCCCACGCGGCTCTACTTCAAGGGCGGCCGGGCCAAGGTCGAGATCGCGCTCGGGCGCGGCAAGAAGACCGTCGACAAGCGGCAGACGATCGCGGACCGCGAGTCGAAGCGGAAGCTGGACCGGATCATGAAGGGGCGGTAGACCACCCCGCCCCCGCGCGGGCGGGGCGGTGGGTCCTTGCGGGCGGGGCGGGGCGGGGCGGCGCTACCCTCCGGCGTCACAACCCGCTGCGCCGTGTCCCGCCCCGCCCGCCGCCTCCGCCGAAAGACCTGGAGGGCTCGCCGACGGTGGCACCGGATGGTGCGGCCGCTGCGCCGGCCAGCGCGCGTGCTGACGGTGGCCCTCATGCTGGCGGTGATCGGCGTCGGGTTCTACGCCCTGTACCAGAGCGAGTCGACGGAGCGCGGGGGAGCCTTGGCCCACGCCGAGGGCGGGGTGGCGGTCCTTGACGTGGAGCCTCGCAGCGACGCAGAGATGGCGGGGCTTCAAAGCGGAGACCGCCTCGCCTCGTTCCGAGGCCGACCTGTGACGCCGGCCCTCGCGGACTCGCTCGACGACAGGTTCCTGTTCGCCGGCGCCGAAGGCGATTCGGTCGCCGTCGAGGTCCGTGGGGAAGAGGGCAGGCGGGCGGCCGTCGTTGTCCTGGGGGCTCGCCAAGCTGAGGACGCTGAGCGCTTCGGGCTCAACCCACAGTGGGCAGATCGGATAGTGGGCGCAGTGTGGTTCCTCGGCGCCCTCGCGTTCGCTCTCTGTGGACTCGCCTTGTTCGTCCGAGCGCGGGCGCGGGGCTACCTCGCCTCGCTCGGCACCGCGCTCCTCTCCGTCGCGGGCGGGGCGGCGTTCGTTGGGCTCGTTGATTGGGACGGGGCGGGGTTAGGCGGTCCCCTCTTGATTGCTCTTGGTTTCGTCTCCGTCGCGGCCTTCTTTTCTGCGCTTCCGGCGATCACGTCGGCCCTCGTCCGGTTCCCGGACGGCCTGTACACGCCTGCTTGGACTCGCCACACGCGGCGCCTAGCCATCGGTGGGATCGTGTCGATGATCGGGCTCTTTATCGCCGGCACCGAGGCCGCTGGCGCGGAGTGGCTCCGGTACGCCGCCCTCGGCGTGGGCGTGGTGATCGTCGCGGTCCCAGCGATCGGGCTGTTCCAGAAGTACCGGCGGACGGCGAACCCGGAGGTCCGTCAGCAGATGAAGTGGGTGCTCCTCCCGCTCGGAGCCTTCCTCGCCATCATCGTCGTGGCAAGCGTGGGGAGCCAGTCGGTCGCGGCGTTCGACTCGGAACGGACCGCGTCGGGGTACCTCTTCAACTGGGGGACCTACGCCGCGGCGGGGCTCGCGTTCGCGGCCATCCCGCTCGGCGTCCTCGCCGGCGTCCTCCACTTCCGCCCGTGGGACGCTGACCTGTGGATCGCCCGGTCGGCCGCCGTCGGCGCGGCGACGCTCGTGCTCACGGCCGTGTTCGCGGGCGGGGTGGAGGCGCTGCGCGTCGGCCTCCAGTCGTCGTTTGGGGCCGGCGCCGAGCCCGTGGCCGGGGCGCTCGCCGCCGTCGTCTCGCTCGCCGCCTTCAACCCCGTCCGCGAGTGGTTCCTGCGCCGCGCGGACGCCGACCTCCACCGGACGCGCGAGGTGCTGTGCGACCGGCTCCCGCTGGTCCTCACCGGCCGGCAAGTCGTCGCCCCGCCCGCCGAGGTGGGCCGCGTGGCGATGGGGATCGTCCGCAGCGCGTTCCGCACCGAGCGGGCGGCCGTCTTCACGGTCGGCGCGGGCGGGGCGTGGTCGGCCGTCGCGTGCGCCGGCGTCGCGGGCGGGGCGGCGTCGGACTGGGCCGCGTGCGCGCTGCTGCCCCCTGACGCCCTCCCCGCCCACTCCGTCCAGGTGTGGGAGGACGGCCTGTTCGTGCTCCGCGTCCCGCTCCGGTCCGTCGAGGGCGAGGCCGTGGGCGTGCTCGCGCTGGGCACGCACGGGCGCGGGCGGGGCTACAGCACCGAAGAGCGGAAGGCGCTCGACGGCGCCTCGTTCGCGCTCGCCGAGGCCCTCCTCGTCTCCGCCCGCCGCGAGGCCGCGCGCGCGACGGACTACGACCGCCTGGCCGGCCTCGTCGCCCGGTTCGCGGACGCTGAGGCGTCAGGCGACGGCCAGGCGACGGAGCCGGGTGCCGCCCCGCCCCGGCCCTATCCGTCGGCGTAGAGCGGGCCGCCCCGCTCTGTCACGCGCCCTCGGGCGGGGCGGGGCGGCGGGCCTTGTCGGCGACGTTCGCGTCCATCTCGGCCACGCGGTCCCGGAGGTCCTGCCGGTGCGCCTCCAGTTTGGCGCGGAGGCCGTCGTCCGACGTGGCCAGGATCTGGACGGCGAGGAGCGCCGCGTTTTGCGCCTGCCCGATCGCGACGGTCGCGACCGGCACCCCGCCCGGCATCTGGACGATGGAGAGCAGCGAGTCCATCCCCTTCAGGTTCCGCGTGGCGACGGGCACGCCGACGACGGGCAGCACCGTCGACGCCGCGATCATGCCGGGCAGGTGCGCCGCCCCGCCCGCGCCGGCCACGATCACTCGAAGCCCTCGCTCGGCGGCCGTCCGGGCGTAGTCCGTCATGGCGTCGGGCGTCCGGTGGGCCGAGAGGACGCGGGCCTCGAAGGGGACGCCGAAGTCGGCGAGCACGTCGGCCGCGGCGTCCATCGTGGGCCAGTCGGACTCGGAGCCCATTGCGAGACCGACGAGGGGGGTGGGCATGAGGGATAGAGGGATAGAGGGATAGAGGGATGATACCGGGCGGGGTGGGTGGGTCGCCTTCCTCATGCCTCTTCCATCCCGTATCCCTCCATCCCTCTACAGCCGCACCGCCTCGGCCGCCGCTTCGGCCCGCTCACGCGCCGCCTCCACGGTCGGCGCCGTCGCGGTCACGTGGCCCATCTTGCGGGCGGGGCGGACCTCCGTCTTGCCGTAGAGGTGGACGCTCGCGCCGTCGACGGCGAGCGCGTCCGAAAGGCCGGGCGCCACCCCGCCCTCGCGCTCGCCCAGCACGTTGACGACGCACGCGGCCGGCACGCGCAGGCCGGGGTCGCCGAGCGGCCAGTCGAGGACGGCGCGGACGTGGTTCTCGAACTGCGACGTGTGGCTCGCGTCGATCGTGAGGTGCGCCGTGTTGTGCGGGCGGGGCGCCACCTCGTTCACGAGCACCGCCCCGCCCTCGGCCACGAACACCTCGACCGTCGCCACGCCGACCACGTCCAGCGCCTCGACGGTCGCGAGCGCCACGCGGCGGGCCTCGGCCTCGACGGACTCGGGGAAGCCGGCCGGCGCCCAGGCCGCCCACAGACGGTGGTCGCGGTGCTCGCTCCGCACGACCGGGTAGACCACGGTCGCCCCGCCCCGCCCGTCCACCGCAGGCCGCCGCGCGGCGGTGACGGCGGCCTCGGCCTCGAACGGGACGAACGCCTCGACGAGCAAGCCGTCCTCGGCCGATAAATCGTCCCACGCCGCCTGGACGTCGGCCTCGGTCCGGCACGTCGCGTTGCCGTAGCCGTCGTACGAGCCCTCGAACCGCTTGCACACGACGGCCCCGAACCGCTCCAGCGCGGCCAGCGCCTCGCCGCGCGTGGCAGCCCAGACGTGGGCGGGTTGGGGCAGCCCGTGCTCCGCGAGCCGCGCCCGCTGCCGCCCCTTATGGCGGATGGCGACGAGCGCCTCGACGCCGGGCCGCACGGGCACGCCCGCCGGCACGCGGTCGGCCGGCGCCCACTCGCTCTCGACCGTCACCACGTCGCACGCCTCGGCCCACGGATCGAGGACGGACGCGTCTTCCCAGTCGCCGACCGTCACATCCGCGAGCGGGGCGGTGGGGCCGGAGACGGACGGCGTGAGCACGCGGACGTCGACGCCCAGCCGCGCGGCGGCGAACGCCGTCATGCGGCCGAGCTGGCCGCCTCCAAGGATGCCGAGGACCATGCGGGTGACGAGTAAAGGGTGACGGGCAGGGAGCGGGGCGGTCGAGCGAGCGCCCCGGGCCGCCACCCCGCCCCCGCGGGCAGGGTACCCCGGAACCGGGCGGGGCGGCGGTGCCGGCGCCTCCTGCCCGTCACTCGTCACCCTTTACTCATCGCCCGCCCTACTCGTCACGCGCGACCGCGCTCAGCTCCCGGCTCCGCTCCGTCGCGATGCCGACGGCGTCGATGAGCATGGTCCTAAGCCCGTGCTTTTCCAGCTCGGCGACGGCCGAGATCGTCGTGCCGCCGGGCGTCGTCACCTCGTCGCGCAGGATGGCGGGGTGGCGGCCGGTCTCGATGGCGAGGCGCGCGGCGCCGAGCACGGTCTGCGCCGAGAGCCGCGCGGCGACCGTCCGCGGCAGCCCCTGCTTGACGCCGGCGTCGGTGAGCGCCTCGATGACCATGAACACGTAGGCCGGGCCGCTCCCCGAGAGGCCGGTCACGGCGTCCATAAGGTGCTCCGGCACCACCTCGACGATGCCGACGGCCGCGAACACCTCGCGGGCCAGCGCCACGTGCTGCGCCGAGGCGCCCGCCCCGCCCGCGATCGCCGTGGCCGCCTCGTCGACGAGCGCCGGCGTGTTGGGCATCGCGCGGACGACGGCCAGCGGTTGCCCGAGCGCCTCGGCGATGGCCCGCGTGGTCACGCCGGCCAGCGTCGAGAGCACGAGGGCGCCGGGCGCGACGTGGTCGCGGACCTCGTCGAAGAGCGCGCCCGCGTTCTGCGGCTTGACCGACACCAGCACGACGGTCGCCCCGCGGACGGCCCCGACGTTGTCGGTCGTGGCCGTGACGCCGGGGAGCCGCTCGCGCAGCTCGTCGAGCCCGCTCGCGTCGCGGCGCGTGACGCGGATCTGCCCCGCGGCGAGGTCGTCGCCGCGGAGGAGGCCGCCGACGAGCGCTCGGCCGATGTGGCCGGCGCCGAGCACGGCGAGGGTCTGGTCGCGGAGCACGGGCGGGGTGGGGTGGTGAGTGACGGGTAACGAGTAAAGAGCGGGGTGATCGGTGAACGCCGACGCTCGGCCGTCACCGCCCCGCCTCCGGCTGATTTGCCTTCGCCGCCCCGCCCACACAGTACGGCGGGGCGGGGTGGTCCGGCGGCCCCTCCGGCTCGTCACTCCTCGCTCGTCACCCGCCCCTCACGCGATGAGCCCCTCGACCACGCCGCGGTCGTCGATGACGGTCTCCGGCGTGGCGCCGCGCCCGGCCTCCCGCCCCGCCCCCGGCTCGATGGCGAGCGGGCCGAGGTCGAACAGGCACGTCGCCCACGTCAGCCCGGCCCCGAAGCTCACGAGCGCGAGCGTGTCGCCGGCGCGCGCGCGGCCGCTCTCCAGGACTTCCGAGAGCGCGATGGGGATCGTCCCGGCGGACGTGTTGCCGTAGTCCGCCACGTTCATGACCACCTTCTCGGGCGGCAGCCCGAACTGATCGGCCGCGTACTCGATGATCCGCGCGTTCGCCTGGTGGGGGATGAACAGGTCGATGTCCTCGACGCCCGCGCCGGCCTTCGTCATCACCCGTTCGAGCGACTCGCACATCGTCTGCGTCGCGAACCGGAACACGGCGCGGCCCTCCATGCGCAGAAAGTGCGTGCGGTTGTCGATGGCCTCCTGGCTGACCGGGTTGCGCGTGCCGGGGCACGGCGAGATGAGGACGTCGGCCTGGGACCCGTCGCTCCCCAGCTCGAACGACCGGAGCCCGCACGGCCGGTCCGTGGCCCGGAGCACGACGGCGCCGGCGCCGTCGCCGAACAGGACGCACGTCGTGCGGTCCTGGAAGTCGATGTTTTTCGAGAGCACCTCGGCGCCGACGAGGAGGATGGTCTCGTACGCCCCGGTCTGGATAAACTGGTCGGCCGTGACGAGGCCGTACACGAACCCGGTGCACCCGACCATGAGCGTCATGGCGCCGGCGCGCGTGCAGCCCAGGCGGTCCTGGACCTGGCTCGACGTGGGCGGGGTGAGGTAGTCCGGCGTCGACGTGGCGACGAGCACGAGGTCCACGTCGGCGCCCGTGATCCCGGCCCGGTCGAGCGCCATCCGCCCGGCCTCGACGCACAGGTCGCTCGTCGCCTGCTCCTCGCTCACAAAGTGCCGCCGCTCGATGCCCGACCGCGAGCGGATCCACTCGTCGGTGGTGTCGACGTACTGGGCGAGGTCGTCGTTCGTGACGGGCGGGCCGGGGGCGTAGTGGCCCCAGCCGACGAGGGAGGCGTACGGGCGGGTCATGGCGGTGCGTGTGAGCGCGGAAGCGGTTTCGGTTCAGGATACGGTGCCTGGGCGGGGTGGGGCGTCTCCCCACGCCGGCTCAGGCGGAGTCGAACCGCCCCGCCCGCAGAAACCGGACCGTTTGCCGGATGACCTCGGGCGACCACATGATGGTCGAGTGCGAGGGCGGGAGCACGATGGCGTCGGCGAGGCCGCCCGGGGCGTGGGCGCTCGCGACCGACACGAGCCCGTCGTGCGGGCCGGCGAACAAGCGCCCGAACGGGAGCCGCGTGCCGGTCCCCGCGATCACGCCGGCCTCGATGCCGCGCACGTCGCCGAGCGCGTTGGGGACGCTCGCGGCGTCGGTCCCGAGCTGCCCCAGCGTCGGGCCGAGGACGGACGGGAACGGCCGGCGCGCGCGGAGCGCGTCGGCCACCTCGGAGCCGCCGTGGGGCGGGGCGAGCATGACGGCCCGCGAGCCCTCGGGCAGCGGCCGCCCCCGGTCGTGCCGCCCCGCCGCGAACGCGCGCACAACGACGCCGCCCAGCGAGTGCGTCACGAAGTGGACCCGCGCCGCCGGCTCGCGCCCCGCCCCGCCCGCGAGGAGCGCGTTCACGCGCGGCGCGAGCACGATCTCGACGAGCGCCTGGACCGTCCGCCGCCGCGACGGATAATCCACCACGTGCGGGCTGAACCCGGCCCGCCGGAGCGCTCGCGCGAGCGGCACCATCGAGAGCCCCGTCCGCCCGAGGCCGTGGAGCAGGAGGACGGGGTCGGGCATGTCCGGCGAGCGGCGAGCAGAGGGCAGCGAGCGGGGCGGGGCGGTCGTAGGCGGCCGGTTGCGCCCTCGCTCCGCGTCGAATGTTTCTACCCGGCCTGCCGCTCTAGAACAACGTGCAGGTAGGTACAGAGGGACTCGGTACGAGGTACACGAGCGCCGAGGCTAGATCGAGCCGTACCTCGTACCCGGTACCCCGTACTCACCCGGAGGGTGCTCTAGGGGCGGGGGCATCTTCTGCACGCTGCACGTTGCACGCTTTCTACTCGCCCCCGGGCGGGGTGGTCAGGCCGGGCTGGCGGTTCAGGTACTCCTGGTAGAGCTCCGTCTGGCGGCTCACGAGCGGGACCTGGTAGCCGTCGATAAAGACGGCCGTGACGTCGGTCGCCGGCTGGAACGGGTCGCCGTCGGCGATAAAGAGCGTGGCCTGCTTGCCGACCTCGACCGAGCCCATCCGGTCGTCGACCCCGAACATCCGGGCCGGCGCGATCGTGACGGCTTCGAGCGCGGCCTGGCGGTCGAACCCGTAGTCCTGGCCGAAGGCGACGGCGAAGCCGGCGTGGAACGGGAGGTTCCGGTAGTTCTGCATCCGGTCCTGCGTCTGGAGCGCGACCGGCACGCCCGCCTGGGCCAGCAGGGCCGCGTTCTCGTAGGCCCGGCTGTAGCGGTCCGACGCCCGCGTCGGGAGCCCGAGCACCGGGCCGGCGATGACCGGAAGCCCGGCCGCCGCGATCTGGTCGGCCACGCGCCACCCCTCGGCCACGCCCGTCAGGACGGCCGAGACGTCCTTGCCGTCCAGCCACTCCAGCGCCTTCACGATGTCGGCCGCCGCGTTCGCCTCGACCAGCAGCACGCGCTCGCCGCGGACGGCCGGCAGGAGCGCCGCGAACTCGGGCTGGTACGGCATCTCGCCCGCCCCGCCCCCGGCCGCGCGCGCCGAGTCGATCCGGGCGTAGAGCACGGCCTGCTCCCACGTCTCGTTGAGCGTCTCGAGCGCCTCCTCGGCCGCCTTGTCGATGGCCTCCTGCTCGCGCCGGTCGAACGGCCCGCGCCGCCCGGTCGTGGGGAAGTTGAGGACGACGGCCTCGAAGCCCGTCGCCATCTGGGCCGGCGTGTAGCCGTGGAGGTTCACGAGCGCCGCCGTCCCCGGCATGAGCCCGCCCTGCGGCACGGCGAGCGCCGTCGTCACGCCTGAGAGCCGCGTGATCGGCACGTGGATCGTCGACGGATTGACGGCGGTGATCGCCTCCATCTGCGGCGTCACGTCGCCGATCTCGTCGAAGTCCTGCGTCTCGTCGACCGAGCCGACCTCGTCGAGCCCGATCCGCGTCCCGGCGTCGATAAAGCCCGGGTAGACCGTGCCCCCGGCGCACGGGACCACGACCGCCCCGCCCGGCACGGCGGCCTCGCCGACGGCCGCGATCCGCCCGTCCTCGATGACGACCGTCCCGCGCTCGATCGCGCCGCGCGTGACGGTCTCGATGCGGCAGTCGGTGAGCGCGAACGTCCCCGTCCGCGCGCGGTACTGCGGGCCTTGCGCGAGCGCGGGCGCGGCGACGAGGAGGGCGAGGGCGGGGAGGAGGAAACGCATAGGAAAGCTCCGGGGTCGGAATCGGAGTCCCCCTCCTGGACAGGAGGGGCTAGGGGTGGTGGACCGGGCGGGCGGGGCGGTCGGGTTTCGTCCGCCACCCCGCCCCGCCCACGCTCGGGAGTGGGGCGGGGCGGTCTACGGCGCGAGGTCTTCGAGCGCGACGCCGCGCATGCAGGACTCGGTGTGGCCGCCGAGCAGGACCTCGGCGATCTCGTCGCCCGGGTCCACGAACACGCGCTGGTCGTCGCCGTCGCGCGCGCGGTCGAACCGCGGCACGCCGTCCACGAACGTCATGTCGACGCGGGTGTAGACCGAGAGCGGGTGCTCGGCGAACACGGCGAGGTCGGCGTCCTTGCCCACCTCGATCGAGCCCACGCGGTCGTCGATCCCGAGCTGCCACGCCGGGTTGATGGTCACGAGCGCGAGGGCCTCGTCGTCCGAGAGGTCGCCGTAGCGCTGCGTCTTGGCCGCCTCGTGGTAGAGGTAGCGGATGAGGCCGGCGTCGTCCGAGTTCACCGACGTCCGCACACCGTTGCGCACCAGGACGGCCGCGTTGTAGGCCGTCGAGTAGTAGACCTCGAACTTGTACGAGCCCCAGTCCGAGAACACGCTCGCGCCGGCCCCGAAGGCGGCCAACTCGGGGGCCACCTTGAACGCCTCGTTCCCGTGCTGGAACGTGAGCCGGTCGATCCCGAAGTCGCGGAACACCTCCATCAGCATGAGGATCTCGTCGGCCCGGTAGCTGTGGCTGTGGACGAGCACGTCGCCGGCGAGGATGGCGGCGAGCGTTTCGAGGCGCCGGTTGTACGGGGGGAGTGCCCGCCCCGCCTGCTCGGCCTCGGCCTGCGCCGCGGCGTAGGCGCGGGCGTCGGTGAACGCCTCGCGGTAGACCTGCTCGACGCCCATCCGCGTGGCCGGCCGCACGCCGCGGCCCCGCCCGTGGACGCGCGTCGGGTTCTCGCCGAGCGCGAACTTGATCGTCCGCGGCGCGCCGTCGAAGAGCATCCCGTCCGGGTCGAGCGTGCCCCAGCGGAGCTTGATCGTCTCGTTCTCGCCGCCGACCGGGTTGGCCGAGCCGTGCATGGTGTGGATCGTCGTCACCCCGCCCGCGAGCGCGCGGTAGATGCCGACGTCGGCCGGGTCGAGCGCGTCGCGCATCTGGACTTCGGCGACGACGGCGTTCGTGGCCTCGTTGACCGACGAGAGCGCGATGTGGCTGTGGGCGTCGATGATGCCCGGCGTCACGTGCCGCCCCGCCACGTCGACCACGCGGACCCCGCGCGGCGCGTCGAGCCCTTGCCCGACGGCGGCGATCGTCCCGTCGCGCACGAGCACGTCGGCGTTCTCGATCGTCCCGTTCGTGACCGTGTGGACGGTCCCGCCGCGGAGCAGGACGTCGCCGCGGGCGTCCGCCGGCGGCAGGTCGAGCGGCGTCTGGGCGGCCGCCCCGCCCCAGGCGGTCGCGGCGAGGAGGAGGGCGAGGAGCGTGCGCATCGGGCGGGGTGGGGTGGAGGGACGAGAAGAGGGGGGAGGAGAAGAGGAGGGGGGAAATGTCTCTTCCTCCACCCCCTCTGCGCCTCTTCTCTTCTTCTCTCTGAGCAGGGCGGGGCGGCCTATTCGGGCCGCCGCGTGGCGGTGATCGGGAACGAGCCGAAGGACGCGATCTCGGCGGTCCCCGAGAACGCGTCGTCCGCGATCGTCCCGGCGATCGTGACCGTGCCGACGTCGTCGCTCTGGAACGTCATCGTGAGCACGTTGCCCTCGACGGTCACGCTCGTGAGCGGGTCGGTCTCGCCGTCGCCGGTGATGGTGCCGGTGAAGGAGCCGGCCGAGCCCTCGACCGTGAACCGCCCCTCCTGCGTGCCGGCCGGCGTCGAGACCTCGTAGTCCCACGTCCCGACGGCCTGGACGACGGCGTCGGGGTCGGCGCCCGCCACCCCGCCCCCGCCCTCGACCTCGTAGGCGACGCCCTCGACGATCACGTGGCGGACCTCGGTCGAGTCGGTAAACAAGTCGCCGACGGTGACGACCAGGTTGGCCAGCTTGCCCTCCTCGACCGTGCCCAGGTCGCGGTCGACGCCGAGCAGCCGCGCCGGCCCGATCGTCAGGGCTTCGAGCGCGTCGTCGGGGCTGAGCCCCGCCTCGACCATGCGGTGGAGGTTCGCGTGGATGTCACCGGGCTTCACGTCGAGCGTCGCGAAGGCGAACGGGACCTCGGCGGCGGCGAGCGCGGCCGGGCTCCGCTCGAACCGGGCGACGGCCTCGCGCCGCTGGCCCGTCAGCGCCGCGCGCTCGCCGTCGGTGTCGCGGTACGACAGGATGCGGCGGTTCGAGATGAACGAGGCCTCGCCGGGCGAGATCGTCGGGCGGTCGACGGCGGGCGCCGCGCCGCCGGCCGCGGAGGTGTCGGCGGCGACCGTGTCGGGCAGTGCGAGCGGGGCGAACACGGCCGTCCGCCCCGCCCGGAGCTTCTCCACGAGCGGGGCGGCGTCGGGGACGCCAGCGAGGATCGGGGTCAGCCCCATCTCGCCGGAGGCGCGGAGCGCGCGGAACCCGTCGAGCCAGCCGTCGACGGCGAACACGAACGGGCCGTCGCCGTCGATGAGCGGCCGGAGCCCATCGAGCACGGGGTCGAACCGGGGCCGCGCCGTCCCGCCCCGCTCCTCGTCGAAGGCGAGCCGCGAGGCGTCGCGGCGGCGCGCGTTCTCGACCGTCTCGCGCAGGACGGCGAGCACGCCCATAACCGTGGCCGGATAGACGCCGGATGCCGGGTCGAGCCGCGCGACCGTCGACGCCGGGCCGTCGAGGACGAGGGCCGGCGCGCTCTCCTGCCGCCCCGTCTCGCGGAGCAGGACGACGGCGCCGCGCCCGGAGAACAGGCCCTCCTGCGGGGCCACGTGCGCGGCGCCGAACCCGGCCTCGCGGAGCTGCTTGACGCGGGCGTCGGTCGGGTCGTAGAGGTCGCGGGCCTGGCGGTCGGGCGTGATGCCGGCGAGCTCGCGGGGCGGGGCGCCGCGGTCGCCTTCGTACCGCTCGTCTGGGCTCTCCGCCTTCTTGATCCCGGCCGTCCCAAAGGCGTCGACGAAGGCGGCGTAGACCGTGAACGAGTCGGCCTCGACCACGCGGGCGTCGAACGGGACGGCCACGTCGCGGCCGACGGCCTCAATCCGCCCGTCGCGGACGACGACGGTAGCGCGCTCCAGGACCTCCCCCGGCGCCGTCACCACGCGCGCGTTCGTCAGCGCCAGCGTCTGCGTCACGGGGCGGAGCGGCGTCTCGGCGGAGATCCCCTGGGCGCGGGCGGGGAGGGCGAGGCAGCAGGCGAGGGCCGCGACGGCGGCGAGACGGTGTCGAAGAGCCATCGGGGCGGGGTGGTGACGCGCGAAGATAGCGTGAGCGGAATGGGAAATGGGGCGGGGTGGCGCCCGTCTTGTTCCGCCCCGCCCGTGGACACCGCGCCTCCCCTGTGGCACCCGTAGGGACACGGCGTGCCGTGTCCGATGCGGGCGGGGCGGTCCAGAACGGCGGTGCCTCGGAGGCCGCCCCGCCCGAGGCCGTCGCCCGACGCCGTTGCATGCAACGGCGCTACGGTGCCCGCCCCGCTCCCGCGTTCTGCGGGCGGGGTGGCGTGCCGCGGCCCAATGCAGACACCACGCGTGGTGTCCCTACGTCCCTGCCCCGCCCACGGGCGACCGCCGGTCGCCCCTACGACGCCACCCCGCCCCTGCGCCTTGCGGGCGGGGTGGGGCACCGTCGCTGCCCGCTGTTCGCCTCAGCCCGCGAACACGCCCCACTCGTGGCCCAGGCTCCGCGCCGCCGGCGTCACGATCTGCCCCGGGCGCAGGCGGATCGTCTGCCGCCGCAGCCGGGCCTGCCGCACGTCCGTCTCCGTTACCACGCCGCGCTCGACCGTGCGCACGTGGTCGTCGGCCGCGGGCGGGGCGGGCGGGGCGAGGTCGACGGCCGGGAGCCACCGGGCCGCCTCGGGCCGCCCCGCCCCCAGCCACAGCGCGCGGTCGAGGGCGACGTGCGGGTCCGCCCCGCTCGCGACGTCGAGGGTGAGAGCGACCGGACCGAGCGCGACCGTCGCGCGCTCGGGCACGCCCCACGCGCGGCGCGTGCCGTTGGGGAGCACGAGCCGCGAGCGGACGGGCTCGGGCGCCGGCGCGTCCACCACCCCGCCCGGCCCCTGGAGCCGGAGGCCCGGACCGGGCGGGGCGGCGTCCAGGTCGAGGGCGTCGAGCGCGAGGCGGAGGTCAGCGCCGGGCGCGGCGGGGACGTACGCGAGCACGCGGCCCCGGCGCACGACGGCGACGCGCTCAGTCCCCCGGAGAACGCTCTTCTTTCCGAACAGCCGGGCCACGGCGCCCGGCGGGAGCACGGCCCGCGAGGCGAGCGCGCGGACGGCGAGCGCGTCCGGGCGGGGCGGGGCGGGCGTCACGCGGCGCCCGGGGCGCCGGGCAGGAAGCGGGCCTCGACGTCGGCGATCTTCTGCACGCGCCGGGCGTGGCGGCCGCCCTCGAAGTCGGTGCCGAGAAACTCGGCGAGCACGCGCTTACACGTCTCGACGCCCATCGTCCGGCTCCCCAGCGTGAGCACGTTGGCGTCGTTGTGCGCCCGCGCGTTGAACGCGCTGAACACGTCGGGGCAGAGCGCCGCGCGGACGCCCGGCAGCTTGTTGGCCACGATCGCCGAGCCCACGCCGACCCCGTCGATCATGAGCCCGAGCTGCGTCTGGCCCAGGTGGACGAGGCGGCCCACGGCGTAGGCGAAGTCCGGGTAGTCGACGCTCTCGGCCGAGCCCGTGCCGACGTCGGTGACGGTCCAGCCCAGCGCCCGGGCGTGGGCGGCCAGGGCGTCCTTGATCTCGAACCCGGCGTGGTCGCACCCCAGCGCGAGCGTCCGCGCGGGCGCGCCGGCCACGGGGCGGGGCGGCGTCGGGGCGGGGAGGGCCGCCCCGCCCGGGCGCCCGTCGGCGGGCTCGGCGAGGCGGAGCGTCAGGCCGTGGTCGCGGGCCGTGTCGCGGGCGAGCGCCGTCACGAGCGCGCCGTCGGGGACGGCGAGGTCGGTGCGGCCGGCGGCGAGGGCGTCGAGGACGGTCCGTTCGGAGACGAGGGCAGGCATGGCCCTAAGCTAGAGCCGCGAGCGGGGCGAGGTCACGACGCCGCCCCGCCCGCTCGCGGCGTCCGCCCCAGGTATCCGCCGCGCGTCTGGTGAGTGCTCTTCGGGCGCCAGTAAGCGTCGGGTCGTTCCCTAGGGAATTACCTTTGGGCTCGGTCCTCTCCCTGCGTCGGCTTTCCCGCCTCCCATGCCCGCTCCCTCGTTCCGCTACCGTATCGACACCGATCACGGGCTGGCCCTGGCCCAGATCGCTGGCGACGCCACCGGGGAGTACATCGCCTCGTGCGTCCGCGCCCTCCAGGCCGACCCCGCGTGGTCCGACGCCTACGACGTGATCTGGGACGACCGCGGCGTGACGGTCCTCGACGTCACGCCGCGCGGGCTCGACGAGATGGTGGCGGCGCAGACGAACGGGCAGTTCGGCATGGACGTGATCGTGTCCGACCGCGGGTCGCGCGAGGCCGTCTTCCTCCTCTACGCCCGGCGCACGCGGGCGGCGGGGCGGCCGGCGCGCGTGTGCCAGACGCTCGACGAGGCCCTCGATGCCGTCGGGCGGACGGCGCTCCCGGCGGCCCTCGACGCGGCCTGACCGCCCCGCCCCGCCAGGTCGCCCCTACAGGCCGTGCAGGTCGCGGACGTGCTGAGCGATCGGGGCGAGGTCGGGGGCGGGGCAGCGCGACGGCCCAAACGGGTCGTCCACGGGCGCCGTCGGATCGAGGAGCCGGCGGAGCGTGCCCGCCACGCATGCCGCGAGGACGCCCGTGTTGTAGCCGCCTTCGAGCGACAGCGCGAGCCCCGCGCCCTGGGCGTCGGCCACCTCCTGCACGACGCCCACGAGGTCGACGAGCCCGGTCACGCTCAGCGACAGCCCCCCCAGCGGGTCCAGGCGGTGCGCGTCGAACCCGGCCGAGATGACCACGAGGTCGGGCCGGAACCGGGCGGCCAGCGGCGGGAGGACGGCGCGGTAGAGGTCCACGAGCGCGTCGCCCGTCCGGGCGGGGAGGGGAAGGTTGACCGTGGCGCCCGCGCCCGCCCCGCCCCCGGCCTCGGCGAGCGTGCCCGTGCTCGGGTAGAGGCCGGCCTGGTGCGACGAGACGACGAGGACCGAGGGGTCGTCGTAGAACGCGTCCTGCGTCCCGTTGCCGTGGTGGGCGTCGAGGTCGACGACGAGCACGCGCTCGGCGCCGTGCGCGGCCTGGGCGTGGCGGGCCGCGACGGCGACGTGGTTGACGAGGCAGAACCCCATCGACTGGTCGGGCGCGGCGTGGTGGCCCGGCGGGCGTCCCACGGCGAACCCGGCGCCCGCCCCGCCGGCGAGGACGGCGTCGACCACGGCGAGGAGTCCGCCGCACGCCCGCCGCGCGACGTCCCAGGACGACGGCGTCACGTAGGTGTCGGCGTCGAGCACGCCGCCGCCGCCCTCGGCCAGCGCCTCGACCCGGTCCAGGAGCGCCGCCGTGTGGACCCGCTCCAGCGCCTCGCGGGCCGCCGCCCCGCCCTCGACGCGTGCGAGGCCGGTCAGCCGCTCGTCCCCCTCGATGGCCGCGCGGACGGCGCCGAGCCGGGCGGGGCGCTCCGGGTGACCCGGCTCGGCGTGCCCGGCGTCGTGGTCGAGAAAAGCGAGGACGGCCATGATGGAGCGCAGAAATGAAGCGTGAATGTAGCGTTAAGGAGGCCAGGCGCTGCTGGGTACCAGGTCGCTGAATCCCCGCCGCCCCTCCCGTCGGTGGCACCCGTAGGGACACGACTCGTCGTGTCTGACGCGGGCGGACCCCGGGGCGGGGCGGTCCTGAACGGCAGACTCGGGCGGGGTGGCGGAGCTGTCCAGAACGCGCCCGCGGGCGCCCAGCCACCCCGCCCGCGAGCGGGGCGGGGGCCGTCGCCGTCCTACCGGGCGAGGTCGAGCGCCTTGGGGAGGCACACGTAGTCCCGCTCGCGGGCGCCGCCGAGCGCGCCCGGCGCGAGCACGCCCGTGCTCTCGGTCAGCTCGCGGACGCGGCCGTCGCGCTCCAGGATGCAGACCGGGTCGCGGTCGGCGTCGTAGGCCGCCAGCCGCTCGCGGCCGACCGCGACGTAGTAGCGCGCGTCGTCGCGGGCGGTCGCGGGCGTCGAGATCTCCTCGGCCACGAGCCACGCCGCCGCGCGGTCACGCCACGCCTCCACGTCGGCGTCCGGGGGCGGGGCGTCGAGCGGCGTCGTGCGGAACAGGTCGCGGTCGACGAACCGGCGCGCGAGGTCGGCGAGGACGCGGTCGGCCGAGCCCGCCCACCGCTTGAGGCTGTACAGGACGTCGGTGTCGTCGAGCGCCGCGAACGCGTCGAGCAGCGGCCCGTGGAGGTCCGAGGCCGGGTCGAGGTCGTCGGCCGTGGCCCGCCCCGCCAGGAAAAAGGCGAAGGGCGGGGCGGTCTCGGCGAGGGCCGGGTCGGTCCCCCACCGCTCGCGCGCGCGGCCGACGGCGGCGCGGAGCACGTGGTCGGCCGCGATGACCGTCTTGTGGAGGTACACCTGGCCGTACATGAGCCGCCGGCTGAGGAGCACGTTCTCGACCGCGTACGCGCCCTTGGCCTCGATCACGATCCGCCCCGCCCCGGCGGGTTGCGCCCCGGCGGGTTGCGCCCCGGCCGCCCCGCCCCGCCCGCCGCCGGGGGCGGGGTGGACGCGCATCGTCTTGATCACGCGGTCGACGCCGACGACGCCCTCGGCCACGCCCGTATAAAAAGAATCGCGGCGGAGGTAGTCCAGCCGGTCCATGTCGAGCTGGCTCGCGAGCAGGCTGTGGAAGAACGGGCGCGGGTAGGCCCCGTCGAAGATGGCGAGCGCCGTGCGGAGCGCCCCGCCCAGGCGGGCGTCGAGCCGCGCCATGAGCGCCCGGCTCATCCGCTCGTGGTGGTGCCGCCGGCCGGACGGGCCGGGCGGGAGCAGCTCGTGCTCGAGCGTGTGCGAGAACGGCCCGTGGCCGACGTCGTGGAGCAGCGCCGCCGCGAGCGCCCCGCCGACCTCGTCGGTGTCCATCACCGTCCCCTTTTCGCGGAGCGTGTCGAGCGCATCCTGCATCAGCGCCATCGCCCCGATCCCGTGCTCGAACCGCGTGTGCACGGCGCCGGGGAAGACCAGGAACCCGAGCCCGAGCTGCCGGATCCGCCGCAGCCGCTGGACCTCGGGCTGCTCGACGAGCGACAGCACGAGCCCCTTGGGCACCGCGATGAACCCGTGGACGGGGTCGTTGAACAGCGTAAACCGGCTCGGCACGGACAGGCCCAAAGGGCGGGCGGGGGCGGGGTGGCGCTGGAGTCTACCGCCCCGCCCCCGCCCGTGTGCGGCGAGCAGAGAGCGGCGAGCGGCGTGCGGTGGGCGGGGCGGTCGCGGTTGGCACGTCGCTGTCCCGAGGCGGCGGCAGTCCCCCTCCAGGTCAGGAGGGGCTAGGGGTGGTTGTCGGGCGGGCGGGGCGGCAGGGAAAAGCGCCGTCTTGCCCCCTTTGGGCACCCGTAGGGACACGGCTTGCCATGTCCGGCGCGGGCGGCCCCAAAGGGCGGGGTGGTCCTGAACGACGTCGCCCCGCCCTCGCGTTCTGCGGGCGGGGTGGGGTGCCGCGGCCCAACGCGGACACCACGCGTGGTGTCCCTACGTCCCTGCCTCGCCCGGACGTCGCGGCCCGACGGCGTTGCATGCAACGCCGCTACGGCGGCCGCCCCGCCCACGTCGGGGGCGGGGTGGCGCATGTTGCCCCCGCTGCCCGCTGCCCGCTGCCCGCTGCCCGCTGCCCGCTGCCCGCTGCCCGCTGCCCTCAGAACCGGACCCGCACCTGCACGCCCAGGTCTCGCACCCGATTCCCCTCGACGGCGTCCGCCCCCGACCCGATGCGGCGGACGTCGCGGAGCCACGTGGCCGCCAGCTTCGCCTGGACCGTCACCGCCGGGACGGGCTGCGCCGAGAGCAGGACGTAGGCCCGCGCGCCCCGCCCCGCCAGCGCGGGGACGGAAAAGACGCCCGTGAGGTCGTTCTCGAACACGAAGACCCGCGAGGCGAACCCGTCCGTCTCGAACAGCGCGAGCCGGGCGCTCGCGCGGAGCCACCCCAGCGCCTGCCAGCGGACGTCCTGGTAGACGAGCGAGCCCGTCTCGACCGCCCCGCCCGGCGCGACGGCCCGCGAGCCCTCGACGCGCGCGCGCAGGCGGAGCGCCCGCGACGCGTCCCACTCGCCCTGGAGGCGGATCGACTGCCGCGTCCGCTCGCCCAGCCCGCCGACGGCCGAGCCCGGCACCACGTTCGGCACGTCGAGGCCGACCTCGCGCGTCTCGGTCCGCGCCTGGAGCGAGGCGCGGAGGTAGCGCCGCGGCCGGTGCTCGACGCGCACAAGCGCCTCCCAGCCCTGGCTCGGCCGGGGCACGGTAAAGCGGAGGAACGGGAAGCGGTACTGGTCGAGGTACGCGTCGACCGTCCACGCCTGGGCGGGGCGGAGGCGGAGCCCGGCGTAGAGCCCGGTCTCGTTCTGGCCGACCCCGTTCCGCTCGCCGAACGGGTAGCCGTGGAGGGACGTGAAGCCGGGGGCGTAGTGGCGGCCGACGACCAGGATCTCGGCCGCGCCCAGCGATGCCAGGAGCCCGCCCACACCGCCGAGCGCCCCGCCCGGCCCGCGCGCGACCTCCCCGAACGCCCGCCCCGCCCGAACCGAGGCGTCGGCGTAGGCGCTGACGGTCGTGGCGTCCGTCCCCTCGAACGCGAACCGCTGGTCGGGGCGCGGGCCGCGTGCGAGCGGGGTGGAAAACGTCGAGCGCGTGCCCACGACGCCCGCGCGGCCGACGACGCGTGCCGACGCGAGGCGCAGCTCCGCCCCGCCCCCGACGAGCGTCTCGCCGAGCGCCCCGCGCCGCGCCCGCTCGCGGTCGGTCCGGTGGAGGCCGGTCGACGTCCGGCTCGTGACGATGCCGAGGCCATCCGTGGTGTCGGGAGCGAGGACGCTCGCGTCGAGGCGCCGGCGGCTCGCGAACGCCGAGACGTAGACATGGGGCGTGGCCGCGACCGTCAGCCCGGCGCCGCGGAGAAAGTGGGTCTCGTCGACTGAGCCGTACGGGCGGAGCCCGCGCCCGCTGCGGAGCGGCCCGCCGACGGCGTCCGGCCCTTTCCCGAACCCGGACGCCCGCCACAGCGCCACGCCCTGCCCGAACTCCGCCACGAAGTCGCCGACGACGAGCGCGTCGATGCGGCCGGCGTCGAGGAGCGCGGCGTGCCCGCTCACGTGGTCGTACCCCACCCCGCCCGCGAACGGCTCGCCGGGGTCCTTCTCCAGCGTGAGGTTGACGCTGAGCTGCCGCCGGTACGTCGCCTGGAGGCGCGTGTAGACGCGGGCCGGGCCGCCGGCGTAGGCCCGCGACGAGTCGGGGCCGAGAAAGCCGGCGCCCAGGTCGAGCCGCCGCTGCACGCGCTGCGTACCCGCGTACCGGAGCCCCGAGGCCACGTCGGCGAGCGTGGGCGGGGCGGGAAACCGGGCGGGGCGGCCGGCGACGGCCGTGAGGTAGGGGCCGGCGTCGAGCACGTCGGCGCCGGAGAGGCCGTCGACGCGGCGCAGGGCGTTGACCGACGGGAACGGCCCGTTCGCCTCGCGGTCGCGGACGACGGCCGCGGCCCCGACCGGCCCCAGCGCGGGCACCTGCGCCAGCTCCTCGGCCGTCGCCGCGTTCACGTCGAGCGGGTCGGCGCGGATCGCCGCGAGCCGCTCCAGGAGCGCCGTTGGGTCGCCCTCGACGCCGTCCTCGACGAGCGCCTCGAACCGAGCGTCGAGCGCGTCCGGCAGGTCGAGCGTGTCGGGCGGGGCGGGGCGGACCTGCGCGGCGACGGGGGAGAGGGCGAGGACCGCGAGGCCGAGCGCGAGGCGCCGCGCCCAAGCCGACCGGCCGCCGCCCCGCCCGAGCGTTTCGCCGCGCCCACCCCGCCCTCGGCGAGCGGGGCGGGGGAGAGGGCAATTCGGGCGGGGCGGCCTCACCACGCGACCTCGACGCCGACGGCCGGCGTGAACCCCAGCGACTCGTGCCGCTCGACGGCCACGTCCGCCCGGAGCGCGCCGATCGACAGGCCGACGCCGCCCGCGAGGCGGACCGGCCCGGTCGAGACGCCCAGCCGGGCGACGAGGACGTCGGCGAGCGCGGCCTCGGCGCCGGCCCGCACCGACAGCCCAAGATCCCGGTCCTGGTCGGCGTCGAGCACGAGGAGCGCCCGCGGCGACGGCCGGTACGCGACGCCCACGGTCACGCCGGGGACCGTCGACGCCGACGCGCCCAGGTCGTCGCCCCGGAGCCCGAGCAGGTTGCGGGCCGCCAGCCCGGCCCGGAGGCCGGGCGCGAGGTCGGCCTGGAGGCCGGCGCCGACCAGGACCGTCGTCGCCGACTCGAACCCCTCGGTCACGGCCGACTCGACGCCCGCCGACACGCCCACGTCGAGCCGCCGGCCGACCCCGAGGCGGACGCCCCGCGCGAGGCCCGCGACGACGCGCGTCTCGCGCCGTTCCGAGAACCCGTACGTCCGCCCGCTCGCGCCGACGACGCCGAGCGGGGTGGGGAGCGCGGCCACGGCCGAGGCTAAGCCCAGCTCGCCCAGCCCGAACGCCTGGCTCGCCTGGAGCCCCACGCGCGGCCCGCCCAGGCCAGCGAGCGCCGCCGGGTTCGTGTGGCCCCACGGCTCGGCGCCGATCGCCACGCCGGCCCGGCCCAGCGCGAGCACGCGCGCCCCGCCCTCGGCGAGCTGGGCCTCGGCCCGCCCCGCCCCGCCCAGCACGGCCGCCACGAGCAGGAGGGCGGCGCGGGCGAGCGGGGTGGGGGCACGCATAATGGCCTGGCGGTCTCGTTGGGGGCGGGGCGGACGGGGTCCGTAGCTTCCTCTCCGTGCGGAACGTACCCGGCCGCCTCTGCCCACCAGACTCGATGAGACTCATGCCCTGGTATCGCTTTGGCGCACTCCTCGTCCTGGCGGTCGCCCTCGCCGCGCCGGCAGCGGCCCAGGAGCTGAACTGCGTGGTCTCGATCAACCGGCAGGCCGTCCCGGGGAGCGAGTACGAGTTCCTCGACGAGCTCCGCACGGAAGTCGCGCGCTACCTCAACGACCGGGCGTGGACCGAGGACCGCTACCAGGCCGACGAGCAGATCGACTGCGACGTCCAGATCACGATCCGCCAGGCCGTTACGCTCTCGACGTTCAGCGCCCAGATCGTGGTCCAGTCCAGCCGGCCGGTCTACGGGACCGCTCAGCGGACGACGCTGCTCGCCGTGCCCGACGCCAAGTGGACCTTCGGCTACACGCGCGGGCAGGCGCTCGTGTACGACCCGAACCGCTACAACTCGCTCACGTCGGTCCTCGACTTCTACGCCAACCTCATGCTGGGCTACGACTACGACTCGTTCGCCCCGCTGGGCGGGACGGTCTACTTCGAGCGGGCGCGGCAGACGGCGGAGCTGGCCCGGGGGGCGATCGGGGCCACGGACTGGCAGAGCGACCGGGCCGATGAGCAGACGCGGTCCCTCCTGATCCAGGAGGTGCTCAACCCGGCCTTCGAGCCGCTCCGCCGGGCCATGTTCACGTACCACTACACGGTCCTCGACCACTTTCTCGTCGAGCCCGAGGTGGCGTGGGTGGAGGCGACGGCTATGCTCGGGCGGCTCCACGAGCTGTTCCTCCTCTCCAGCCGCCGTCGGTACGTGACCGACCTGTTCTACGCGGCCAAGTACCAGGAGCTCACCGACCTCCTGATCGACGCGCCGCAGCGGAACGAGGCCTACGCGCTCCTCTCGGAGATGGACCCGTCGCACCTCGCGACGTACGACGCGCTCGTCTCGGGCCGGTAGCGGGCGGGGCACCACCACCCCGCCCCCGGGTCCTGCGGCGGGGGCGGGGCGGTTCCGGCTCAGTCCCGGGCGATCCGGGCGCTGCGGATCAGGTCGCCCTGGAGGATGCGGTCGACGACATCCTGGCCCGCGACGACGCGGCCGAACGCCGTATAGCGGCCGTCGAGGTGCGGCTGCGGGCCGTGCGTGACGAAGAACTGGGCGCCCTCGGTGTCCTTGCCCGCGCTCGCCATGCCGGCCGTGCCCGTCGTGAACCGGAGCCGCGTGAACTCGCTTCGGATCGGCGTGGCCGGCCCGCCGTAGCCGTCGCGGCGCGTGTAGTCGCCGCCCTGGACCACGAACGCCGGAACCACGCGGTGGAACGGCACGCCGTCGTAGAGGTCGCGGGCGGCCGTCGCCGCGATGCGCTGGGCCGTCTGCGGCGCCGACTCCACGTCGAGCTCGATCTCGACCCGGCCCCGGTCGGTGTCGAGCACGAGGCGCGGGGCCGAGCCGAGGCGGGCGAGAAAGTCCCAGTCGACCGACGTCGTCTCCACCCCGCCCTCGCCGGCCAGGTCCACCTCGACGCCCTCGGTGAGCCGGTCGTTGAGCGCGTCGCGGGCCGCGCGGCGGAGCACGGGGTGGCCGCCCTGGAGCGCGACCCCGACCAGGAAGTCGACCTCGGACCCGTCGCGGATCTGGCCGGCCGCGCGGAGGATCTCGACCATCGGCTCGACGTCGGCCGGCGCGTCGAGGTCGGCGTAGACGTCGCGGAGGAGGGCGCCGGCGCCGAGCGGCCAGAACGCCGAGTCGGCCAGGGCGCGGGCCGACTCGGTCGCCGTGGCGAGGTCGGCCCGGCGGAGGCCCTGCGAGAAGGCGTCGTAGAACGGCCGCGCGCCCGAGGTCCCGGCCTCCCACCGCTGGCGGAGGGCGCCGAGCGCGGCGGCCGCGCTGCGCACGTCGGCGCCGCCGGCCTCGGCGAACAGGCGCGCGCGCGAGGCCGCGTCGTCGGCCACGCCGAGCGCGCGGAGCGCGGCGGCGCGTGCGAACGGGTCCTGCTGGCGGTCGGCCCACGCGGCGACGGCCTCGCCCCGCCCCGCCCGCGCGAGGAGCGGGAGCGCGGCGGCCTGGACCGGCCACGGGCGGCGGCCGCCGACGGCGTCGAGCGCGAGCGCCACCTCGCTCGGCGAGGGCGGGGCGGCGTCGGTGGCCAACTGCTCGAAGGCCACCTGCGCCACGTGCGGGTTCGGGTCGTCGGTGGCGCGGGCGAGGGCGGGGCGGCCGGCCGCGCCCAGGGCGCCGAGCGCGCGCGCGGCGTCCACGCGCGCGCGCCAGTCGGGGGCGTCGGCGAGCGCGGCGGCGAGGCGGCCGGCGTCCTGCGGGTCTTCGAGGCGGCCCAGTGCGCGAGCGAGCGCGCCCCGCCCCGCCCCGCTCACCTGCGGCCCGATCCCGTCGAACGCCGTGCGGAGTGCCGCGGCCTGGTCGCGCCACGCCGAGACCGGCGCGCGCGAGAACGCGTACGCCGCCGCCTCGCGGACCTGGGCGTCGGGGGCGCCCAGGCGGACGGCCAGGGCCTGCGCCCAGGCGTTGCTGGTCACGCCGCGCAGGCCCATCCGTGCCAGCGCCAGCGTCCGCCGCGCTTCGAGGCCGTCGGGGAGCGGGACCTGGAGGAGCGGAGCGATGTCGGCCCGCCCGCCCGTCTTGCCCACGGCGTCGAGAAGCTCGGCGAGCACAGCCGGCGCGGCCTCGGTGCGCAGCGAGACGAGCAGCGCCACGCCGGCCGTCGAGTCGGCCGACTGGCCGAGCGCGAACGCGGCGTCGGCGCGGACGGACGGGGCCTCGTCGGAGAGCGCCGCGCGGAGCGCGGGGACGGCCTCGGGCGCCTGCACCGAGCCCAGCGCAAACGCCGCGCGGGCTCGCACCACGCTGTCGGGGCTCGCGAGCGCGGCGATCAGCCCATCGGCGTCGCGGCGGACCTGGAGGTCGACGAGTGCCTGGAGGTCGGGCCGCGCGAGCAGGCCGTCGGGTGCCCGGCCGTCCAGGACGACGGCGGGCGGGGCGGACGGCGCCGCCCCGCCCGAGGTGACCGCGCATCCGGCGGCGAGGAACGCGAGGGCCGCAACGGCGGCGAGAGGGGCGGGGTGGAGGCGCACGGAGTCCGGGGGGAGGAGCGGCAGGCGGGCCGGCGACTAACGGGCGCCGGCGTGGCCTGGTGCATCAGGCCGCAGGCGGATCGGCGATCGCCCGCCGTGGCCCCGCCCGCCGGGAGCAACGGGTGCGAAAGAGGGGACTCGAACCCCTACGGCCTCTCGGCCACCAGATCCTAAGTCTGGCGCGTCTACCAATTCCGCCACTCTCGCAGGCGACCAAGATAACCGCCTACGCCGCCCCGCCCGCGAGGAGCGCCACGACGCGCGGCGTCACGTCGAGGAGCGAGCGGGCGTCGGCGAACGCGCTCGCGCCGTCGCCCCAGGCCACGAGCGGGACCGGGTGGCGCGTGTGGGTCTTGGTGCCCAGGTCCTCCAGGTTGCCGTGGTCGCTGGTCACCACGAGAAGATCAGCCGGGCCGAGAGCGCCGAGGAGGGCGTCGAAAAAGCGATCGAGCGACCGAAGGACGGCCGCCGCGCGGTCCGGGTCGCGGCTGTGCCCGGCCTTGTCGGTCAGGAAGTACTCGGACAGCGTGAACGCGTGGCGCCGTGCGAGGCGCGCGAGGCGCCGCGCCGCCTCGGCCTCCGTCGTCGGCTCGTGGTCGGGGTCGAGCAGGCGCGCCCACGTCTCGCCCGTGAGGTCGGCCGGGAGCGCCTCGCCGCGCGCGAGGTCGTCCGCCCGGCGCAGGCGGACGCCCGCCGAGTGCGCCGCGAGCGTCGTCGTGGTCCACCGGCCCCGGGCTTCGACGGCCTCGAAAAAGCGGTCGGGATAGGCGTTCGCGAACGCCAGCCGGTCCGGCGCCACCCCGCCCGCGACGAGCCGCGCGAACACGCTCCGCGCGGCGACGGTGGGGCGGACGGCCGTGGGCGGGTACGGCCCAAAGTGGCGCCCGTGGAGGCGGACAGCGTCCTCGCCCGTGAACAGCGCCGACTGCCCGGTCCCGCTCTGCGGCAGCCCGTCCACGCCCAGCGTGGCGTCGATCGGCACGAACACGTGGCGGGCCTCGCGGACCGGCGCGGCCTCGGCCGTCCACCGCTGGCCGCCCGCGAGCTGCTCGAAGGCGGGGAGGTCGAGGGCGCTGAACGGGTTGTCCGCCCCGCCCGGCCCCAGCCCGACGCCGTCGAGGAAGACGAAGACGACGCGCTCGGTCACGCGAGGAGCCCGGCCACGGCGTCGAACGACGCCGGCCCGTCCACGCGGAGCGCGTTCTCGGCCCACGCCGCCTCGGGCGGGGCGGCGCCGACGAGCGCGAGCGGCCGCCCTGCCTCGGCGGCCCACGCGGCGGCCCGATCCTCGGGCGAGTCCGGGGGCGGGGCGACGGTGCAGACGGCGGCCCCGAGCGCGGCCTGCACGAGCGCCCGCTCGCGGTCGTCGTGCTCGAACGGCCCGTGCGTCATGGGGAACGGCGAGACGAGGACGCCGCCGGCGCGGACGGCGGCCGTGGCCCCGGGCCGCATGGCCGGCCGGAGCCGCGCGAGCCCAGCCTCGACCACGACGGCCACGCGGGCGCCGGCCCCGAGCGCCACCTTCTGGAGCGCGAGATCGACCCCGCCCTGGGCGCCGACGATGAGCGCCGCCCCGCCCGACGCCGCCCCGCCCGACTCCGCCGCGAGCGGGGCGGTCAGCACACGTCGGGCGAGCGCCTGGACCGTCTCAAACGGCTCGCCGTCGAGGGGCGCCCGCGCGAGGACCGCGAGCGACGGCCCGGCGAGGGCGCCGGCGTCGCCGTAGGCGTAGAGCACGAGGGGCCGGTCGGCGCGGGGGAGCGCGTCGAGGCCCGCCGGCCACCCCGCCCCGCCCGGAGCGAGCACGCGGATCGCCTTGTCACGGAGCGCCGCAACCTCGGCCTCGGCCCGGTCGAGGGCGGGGCGGAAGACGTCGTCGTCGAACAGCGCGACGACGGTCTGCTCGACGTTCGGGGCGCCCTTCAGGCGGAGCCCGACCTGCTCACGCGGCGTCGCGCGGAGGGCGTCGAGCGTGGGGAACCGCTCGATCAGCCGGTGCGCCGTGACGCGGCCGACGCCGTCGAGCGAGGCGTACGCGAGCGCGAGCGGGGCGGGGTCGGGGGAGATCGGAGCGGGGGTCTGGAGACGGAACGTTACGAATCCGGCTTCTGCCGCGGCGCCCGCCCCGCCCGACGACGACGCGCGCCTGGCGGGGCGGGGTGGGACGAGGCTCGGGCGCGGCCCTAGGGGTCCCTCGGCTGCTCCCGGAGACGCTTTTTCTGTCGGCTGGCGGGTGAAGGTGGCGCACCGATCGACCGATACCCCTGCGGCAACGGGCGGCGGAGCCCCTGTCCGGCCCGCTGCCTGCGCGATGCCCCCCGCCCCGCAGGCCTCCGACTCCCACCCCCGGCCCCTGCCACGCCCTCCATGTTCAACTTCCGCCGCCGCTCACCGGCCCCCGACGCTCCTGACGGTCCGGAGCCCCAGCCTGAGCCCACGCCGGAGCTCCCTCCCGTTCCCCCCGACGAGCGACCGCCGCCGGGCCGCGGCCCCGCCCCGATGTCGCCGGTCTCGCCGCTCGTCGCCGAGGCCACGGCGCGGGTGACCGCCCCGCCCGCTCCAGGCCCCGCCCCGCCCGGGGCGCCGGCGTTCGCGCCCCCGTTCGCCCCGCCCGCGGCGGGTCCCCTGGCGGACGACGCCTCGATGATCGTCCGCGCCGGGCCGGCCCCCGACGAGTCCGGTCCCGCGGCGACGGGGCGGCACGTCGAGAAGACCGCCGACCCCGCGAGCGGGCCGGCGATCCTCGTCGTCGAGGACAACAACGACACCCGGATGCTCCTCGAACGCATCCTCCGCTCGACGTACGACGTGACGGCGGTCGGCGACGCGCGGTCGGCGCTCACGGCCATGAACGAGCGCCCGTTCTCCGGGCTCGTGCTCGACATCAACCTGGGCGGGCGCGAGACGGGCGCCGACGTGCTCCGCATCGCCCGGTCGCTCCCCAACCACGACGGCGTGTTCGCCATCGCGCTGACGGCCTACGCCCTCCCGGGCGACCGCGAGCGGCTCCTCGAAGCCGGGTTCAACGAGTACGTCTCGAAGCCGTTTACGCGCCAGTCGCTCATGGACACGCTCAAGGCCGGGGTCGCCGCGTAGCCGCCCCGCCCGCGGGAGGGCGGGGCGGGCACCTTCCGCTCTCCCGCTCCTACGCCACGGCCGAGCCCGTGCGGAGGCCCGGATGGATCGACGTGACGTCGATGGCCTCCCACGGCTGGCCCTCGACCCACACCGGGCGGCCGAACGCCTCGGCGTACTCGACGGCTCGGTGGGCGAAGCGGGCGAACTGGGGCATCGACGCCGCGACGTGGAGCCGGACGCGCCGGCCCAACGTCGTCCGCCCGCTGAGGACGAGGCCGTCCGTGCGGACGTCGATCTGGTCCAGGGCCTGCCACGCCAGCGCCACGCGGCGGCCACCGGCGTCGTGGGCGACGGCCCGCCGGAACGAGAGCTCGATCCGCCACAGGCGCCGGTGGAGGCGGCCCAGCCGCCGGAGGAGCCACGCGGCGTAGGCCGTCAGCACCACCCCGCACGCGAGCGCGGCGAGCCCCGCGTGCGCGGGCGCGACGAGCGTCGAGAGCGGGGCGAGCGCCACGAGGCCGCCGCTGACGAGCGCGAACGCGACCACCAGCCGGCGCGCCCGCGTCCGCACGGAGACGAGCACGCGCTCGTCGTCGAATACTTGGAACCACTCGGCCATCGAGGGAAGAAGAGCGTCAGACGTAATTGTCGAAGTATACGTGAAGGGCGGGGCGGTTGAAAGCGCCCGCCGAGTTCCGGGGAAGACCCGACGGTCGTCTCGTTTCTAACCCTTAGGAGAACAGACGGCGCAGCACGGCGACGGCCCGGTCGAGCGCGGCGTCGTCCACGTCGCGGTGGAGGGTCGCCCGGACCGTCCGCGGACCGAACGCGACCACGCGCACGCCCTCGGCCTCCAGCCGCGCCACGACGTCGGGGGCGGGGTGGCGGAGCGTGTCGAACAGGACGATGTTGCTCTGAGGCCGGGTCACGAGCCGGAACGCGGGTAGCGCCGCCACGGCGTCGGCCAGCCGCCCCGCCCGCGCGTGGTCGTCAGCGAGGCGGTCGCGGTCGTCCAGCGCCACGAGCCCGGCGGCCGCGAGGACGCCGACCTGCCGCATCCCGCCGCCCAAGAGCTTCCGCGTCCGGCGCGCCTCGCGGACGTGCGCCGCCCCGCCCGCGAGGACCGACCCGACCGGCGCGCCCAGCCCCTTCGACAGGCACACGGTGACGGTGTCGAACGGGGCGGCGAGGACGTGGGCGGGGAGGTCCAGGGCGGCGGCCGCGTTCCACAGCCGGGCGCCGTCGAGGTGGAGCGCCAGCCCGTGCCGCCGGGCCACGTCGGCGACCGGGGCGATCGCCTCGGGCGGCACGACCACCCCGCCCGCCTTGTTGACCGTGTTCTCGAGGCACACGAGCGTCGTCCGCGGCTCCCAGTCGACATCGCCGCGGACCACGGCCTCGACGTCGTCGGGGCTGAGCACACCCGACGGTCCGCCGATCGGGCGGAGCTGGACGCCCCACAGCGCGGCCGGCGCCCCGCCCTCGTAGTGGTACAGGTGGCTCCGCTCGGCGACCACGACCTCATCGCCCGGCCGCGTGTGCAGGCGGAGCGCGATCTGGTTGCCCATCACGCCCGACGGCACGAACAGGGCCGCCTCCTTCCCCAGCACCTCGGCCACGACCTTTTCGAGCCGGCGGACCGTCGGGTCCTCGCCGAACACGTCGTCGCCGACCTCGGCCTCGGCCATCGCCCGCCGCATGGCGGCCGTCGGCTGCGTCACGGTGTCAGAGCGCAAGTCAACCACAGTCAAATTCGGAATGTGGAATGCTAAATGCGGAAAGGGGCGTTCCCAAAGCGGGGTAGGTATGGGCGGGGTGGGTGCATGAATTCAACATTCATCATTCCGCATTCCGCGTTTACCACCCCATCTGGCGCATCCGCGTGAGGATGCGGCTCGACGTGCGGCCCATGTCCTGCGGGCGGCGCGCGAGCGGGGCGGGGAGGACGGCGGCGAGCCGGGCCGACTGCTCGCGCGTGAGGGCGTCGGCCGAGGTGCCGTAGTGGTGCCGCGCGGCGGCCTCGGCGCCGAACACGCCCGGCCCCCACTCGGCCACGTCGAGGTAGAGCGTGAGGATGCGGTCCTTGGGCAGGATCAGCTCGGCGAGCAACGTGAGCGGGACCTCGAACGCCTTCCGCACGACCGAGCGGTGCGTCGTCAGGAACAGGTTCTTGACCAGCTGCTGCGTGAGCGTCGACGCCCCGCGCATGGGGCGGCCCGTCCGCTCGGCGGCCTCGCGGGCGGCGCGGAGCTCGTCCCAGTCGAACCCGCCGTGCGTGTAGAACCGGGCGTCCTCGCTGGCGACGACCGCGTGGCGGAGGTCGTCATCTTGTCCGCTCTGCGGGACCGGGTGGTAGCGGAGCTCGTAGGGCTCGCTGGCGACGGCGGCCTCGACGAGGCGCTGGACCTGGACCGTCGTGGCCGGCGGCTCGACCCAGCGGTAGGCGACGAGCAGCAGCGTGCAGGCGACGAGGTAGCCGCCGACGACGGCGACGACGGCGCGCACGACGGCCCCCACGCAGCCCCGCCCGCCCCGCCCCGCCCGCCGGGCCACTATCGTGTGATCTCGAGGATCTCCATCTGGACCGTCCCCGCCGGCACCTTCACGTCGACGACGTCGCCGACCTCGCGGGCGAGGAGGGCCTTGCCGATGGGGCTCTCGACCGAGATCCGGTTCTGCTTGAGGTCCGCCTCCTGGGCCGAGACGAGCGTGTAGGTCGCCTCCTTTTTGGCCTTCTTGTTCATCACGCGGACGTTGGACAAGATGCGGGCCTTCGAGGCGTCGACCTCGTCCTCGTTGACGACGCGGGCGTTGGCGACCGTCGTCTCCATCTTGGCGATGCGGGCCTCCAGCAGACCTTGGGCCTCCTTCGCCGCGTCGTACTCGGCGTTTTCCGAGAGGTCGCCTTGGGCGCGCGCCTCGGCGATCTCCTCCGAGATCCGCTGGCGCTCGGTGGTCCGGGCGTGGTGGAGGTCGTCCTTGAGCTTCTGGAGCCCTTCGGGTGTGAGGTAGACGGTGGAGCTCATAGCGGGGGCCGTCCGCGGCCTGGAAAAAAAGCGCATCCCGACGGCGAGGCCGGGATGCGGGAGGGGGGAAGGCGAAGATACGACGGACGGGGCGCGGTCTCAAACCAGCGGCCGGGGCCGTCCGCACGCCGCCCCGCCCGGATGTCGGGGCGGGGCGGCAGTCGTTGCGGGCGGGGCGGCCGTCGTGGCCTGCGGACGGGCGCCTAGCCGCGGGCGCGGCGGGCCTCGCTGCGCGGCGTCGGCCGGCGGCCCGAGGGCTCCTCGATGATCCGGCGCGACATCCAGTAGTACTTCGACCAGTAGCTGGAGGCCAGCTCCGAGATCGTCACGCCGCGGCTGGACGAGGCGTGGATAAACTCGCCGCCCGAGAGGTAGACGCCGACGTGGCGGACGCCGCGGCGGCGGAAGAACACGAGGTCGCCGGGGACGAGCTCCTCCTTGGAGATCGGGACGCCCTCGTACCGCTGCCCGGCCGTCGTGCGCGGCAGCTCGATGCCCAGGTTCGCACGGACGTACTGCTGCACGAACGCCGAGCAGTCGATCCCGCGCCGCGTCGTGCCGCCCCAGCGGTAGGGGATGCCGATCCAGTTCGGGCCGTCCGCGCGGAGCGTCGACTCAACCACGGCGAGCCGGGCCGACGTGCTGCGGCCCGCGCTCCGGGCGGCGATGTTGGCGGCCAACTCCTCGACCGTGACTTCCCGCTCGGACGACACGCGGCGCACGACCGAATCCTGGACCGCCTGGTGCCGGGCGGGGCGGTAGTCGAGGGACCGGCGGGCGGAGCGGGGAACGGGCCGGCGCCGCGGCGCGGCCGTCGCGGCGGCGCCCTGGGGGGACGCTGCCGGGGCGGTCGGGGCAGGGACGATCCGGGACGACGCAGGGCGAGCCTGGGCGTGGGCCGGCGGGGCGGCTACGGCGGTGCAGACCACGAGAGCGGCGAGAAGGGCCGCCGCTCGGACGTAGGGCTTGTGCATCAGGGATAGGGGCCGGGGGGGGCAAAAGGACGTCACCAAACTAGCGGCTGAAGTGGGCATCGGGCGGTCCCCTACGTTGAGGTCGAGCAAAAGGCGAGTAACCCCATGTTCTGTGGTGCGTTTTCCGGGTATCGGGTGGCGCCTCGTCGTCTTAACCCGCTTCAGGAAAAACCTGGGCCGCCCCGCCCGCCAGAGCCCCGGCGCGCGTCGGGGCGAGAGCCGAAAACCGGCCGCCGCGGGCGGGGAGGACCGGTGGGGGAGGAAGCCGTGAAGCCGCGGCCCCGCGGAACGGCCGCTTTCGCCCGCCGGTCCAACGGGCTCACCACCTCTCCTCCCCATGCCGTACCCAGAGCCCCTCGTCGCCCCCATGCGCGACGAACTGACCCGCCTCGGCGTCCGCGAGCTCAAGACCGCCGCCGACGTCGACGCCCTCGCCGACGAGGCCCAGACGGGAACCACGCTGGCCATCGTCAACTCGGTCTGCGGGTGCGCCGCGGCCAATGCCCGCCCCGCCGTCGCCCACGTGCAAGGGCTCGACGTGAAGCCCGACCGCCAGGTGACCGTCTTTGCCGGCCAGGACCTCGAGGCGACCGCCGCGCTCCGCGACCTCCTCGCGGGCCTCCCGCCGTCGAGCCCATCCATGTTCCTCCTGAAGGACGGCGACCCCGTGTTCGCCTTGGAGCGCCGCCACATCGAGGGCCGGAGCGCGAGCGCGATCGCGACCGACCTCAAGGACGCGTTCGAGCGGTTCTGCGGCCCCGACGCCGAGGACGCCCCCGACGAGCCGCTCCGCCCCGAGGCCGCCGCCCCGCCCGCCGGTCGGCCGTCGACGTTCAAGTCGATCCTGTAGGGACGATCAGAGAGGGACGGGGAGGGAGGAGCAGAGCGGGCGGGGTGATCCTCTGGACGCTCCGCCGCTTCCTCCGTCTCCTCACCTGGGGCGGGGCGGTCTGGCCGCCCCGCCCTTTTTGCTTGCCCTCGGGTTACAGCGGGTCGGGCGCGTTTGCTCGGTCCGCCGTTCCGCCCCGCCTCGCCTCCCACGCCAGCGCGCCGACGCCGGCGGCGGCCGCGACGGCGAACACGACCGCCCCGCCCGCGCCGAGCGCGTCGGCCAGGGCGACGGCGGCGGCGAAGGGGAGCGCCCGGCCGAGCGCCCGCGCCGCGTCGGCGGCCGCCCCGCCCAAGGGCACGCCGGCGGCGCGGAAGATCCACCCGAGGTGGAGCGCCCGGAGCGCGGCCCCGGCGACGCCCGCGGCGAGGACGGCGTCGAGCGGGGCCAGCGTCCGCCCCGCCCACACGAGCACGGTCGCCTGGACGGCGAACATGACGGCGCTGATCGCGAGCTCGTCCCGCTGCCGCTCCAGCACGTCGAACACGGACGTGAGGGGCGGGGCGACCGACGCCAGGAGCACCCACGGCGCGATCCGCTGCGCGTAGCGGCCCGCCTCGGCCCACTCGGCCCCGAACACGAACGCGAACAGCGTCGGCCCGGCGACGAGCGCGGCGAGGGCGGGGTAGGCGCAGACGCCCCACAGCCCGCGCGCCGCCGCGCGCGTGAGGGCGGGGAGGCCGCCGGTCCACCGCGCGTCGGCGGCGCGCGGGAAAAACGCCTGGCCGACCGACCCGGCCACGAGCCCGAGCGGCAGCACGAGCGTCCCAAACGCGACCCCGAACTGGCCCACGACGGCCTCGCCGTAGAAAGCGACGAGCGCGAACACGGGCACGCGCGTGGCGAGCACGTTGAGGAGCGCGGCCGGCGCCGAGAAGGCGGGGAAC
Organism: Rubrivirga sp. S365; assembly: GCF_032248475.1. Taxonomy (NCBI): domain Bacteria; kingdom Pseudomonadati; phylum Rhodothermota; class Rhodothermia; order Rhodothermales; family Rubricoccaceae; genus Rubrivirga; species Rubrivirga sp. S365. Next base: position 3,061,755 of record NZ_JAVTTN010000001.1, on the reverse strand, counting down.
CGCGCGTAGCGGCGGGCGAGCGCCACGACGCGCGCCCGCGTCACGCCCTCCCACAGCCGGCCGTCCGCGAGCGCGAGCCACGACCACGAGACGACCGCCCCGGCGGCGAACCCGGCTGCCACCCCGCCCACGAGCCCGACCGCCGCGCCGTCCGTCGTCCGCGCCACCGTCAGCCCGACGGCGAGCTGCACGCCGACCGTGACGGCGCTCTGCGCGAACCGCGCCGCCGAAACGGCTCGGAACTGGCCGCGCCCCGTGAGCCACGTTTCGGCCGCCCCGCCCGCCTCGACAGACAAGAGGGCGGGGGGGAGCCACGCGAGCGCGAGCGCCGTCGCCCCGCTCGCGAGGCCGAGCCACGGCGCCGCCCACACGCCGAACGCCGCCGCGCCCGTCGCCCCGAGCGCGCACGCGAGCGCCAGCGCGACCACGCTCGCGCGGTCCGCCCCGCCCCGCGGGAGCAGGATGGCCGCGCGGTATCCGCCCGAGGCGACCGTCGACGCGACGGCCAGGACCGTCGTCACGACCGTCAGCACGCCGAACGCCTCGGGCGTGAACAGGCGCGTGAGGGCGGGGCGGGCCGCGAACGCGAGCGCCTGCGCCGCCGCCGCGCCGCCGGCGAGCGTGAGGGCGGGGCCGAGGAGCGGCCGCCCGGCGACCTGCGCGCGGAGCCGGCGGAGGCGCGGCGTCACGGGGCGGCGGGGCGGGGCGGAGCGGCACGTCCGGTCGCCACCCCGCCTGCGAAACGGCCAGCCTGGGCGGGGCGGGGTGGGCGCGCGCCCACTACACGACCGGCCGGACGAGCGCCAGCGCGCGCAGCTCCGGCCGCGCCACGCGCGTGACCCGGAACTGCTGGACGAGCGGGAGCCCGAACGAGCGCTTGAACTCGGCGCCCGAGGGCCGGTTGGCGCCCACGAGGTCGAGGCTGCGCACGCCGTCGGCGTAGAGCCGGTCGCAGACGAGGTGCGTCATAATGGTCATGGCCGAGCCCGGCCGGCTCGCGCCGCACACGAACGCGGCCGCGCGTCCATCGGTCGCGACGGCTTGCGCGCCGGCCGCCCCGCCCTCGGGGTCGCGGAGCACGAACAGGCGCGCGGCGCCCGACGCCACGAGCGCGCCCAGCCACGCCGCCTGCCGCTCGGGGTCCACGGGCGGGGCGGCGCCTTGCCGCGCATACGCCTCGGCTTCGAGCCGCTGGAGCGCGGCCACCCCGCCCGCGTCCTCGTGCAGCGTAAAGTCGCCGGCGCCGCGGCGCACCCGCTTGCGGACGCCGCTGCCGGCCTGCGCCAGCCGCTCCGCGGCGGGGTGGAGCGGTCCAGCGTAAGTGTAGAGGGGCTCGGCCCGCCACCCCGCCCAGGCAAACGGGCGCGCGTCGGAGAGGGCGGGGGGGAGGCGGAACGCGGCGGCGTGGAACCGCTCGCCCACGGCGGCGACGAGCGCGTCGAGCGGGGAGGCGCGGGCGTGGACCTCGTGCGCGGCCGGCGCCTCGGCCAGCACGAACGGCGTGACGGGCGTGAACGGGGGGACGACCGCCAACCGGTACGGCCCCCGGCGCTTCTCGTACGCCACCACGCCGCCCACGAGCGCTCCATCTTGCTCGACGCCGAACGCCCGGGCGCGGAGCCCGAACGCGCCCGCGGTGGCCTCGGCGTACGCGAGCGGGGCGAACGGCGACGGGTCGGCCGCCTCCGCCACCCCGCCCCACGCGCGGCGCACGCTGGCGTCGCCCAGGTCAAGCTCGCGCGCCTCCACCTAGAGCCCCTGTCGATCAGGCGTGGAGTACTGAGAGGCTGTTTGGGGCTGCACAGTATTCTCCTCCCCCCAGCGGGGGGAGGCCGGGAGGGGGGTGACGGACCGACCGCCCCGCCCCAGATCGACGTCTGTCCCCGACCCCGGCCCTCCCCCGGTGGGGGAGGGGGAGATCCCAAACAGCCTCTGAATACCGAGTACGTGTCCGGCCCAAGCCGTACCGCGTACCGAGTACCCTGTACCTCCTCGCATTACAAGATGTACTGGCTGAGGTCGCGGTTTTTGACCACGCCGGCCAGCTTGTCCGTCACGTCTTTTTTCGTGATCGTGACGCGGTCGCCGTGCGGGCCGTCTGGGACCTCGAACAGGAGGTCTTCGAGGAGCGTGGTCAGGATCGTGTGGAGGCGGCGGGCGCCGATGTTCTCGACCTCGTCGTTGACCCCGGCCGCCGTCCGCGCGATCTCGCGGACCGCGTCGTCCTCGAACGTGAGGTGGACGCCCTCCGACGCGAACAGGGCCGCGTACTGCTTGAGGAGCGCGTTCTCGGGCTCCGTCAGGATCTGCACGAAGTCGTCTTCGCTGAGCGAGCCCAGCTCGACGCGGATCGGGAACCGGCCCTGGAGTTCGGGGATGAGGTCGGACGGCTTCGAGACGTGGAACGCGCCCGACGCGATAAACAGGATGTGGTCGGTCTTGACCGAGCCGTGCTTGGTCATCACCGTCGAGCCCTCGACGATCGGGAGCAGGTCGCGCTGGACGCCCTCGCGGCTGACGTCCGGCCCCGACCCGCCCTGGCCCGCGGCACCCTGGCGCCCGGCCACCTTGTCGATCTCGTCGATAAAGACGATCCCCGCCTCCTCGACTTGGCGCAGCGCCTCCTCCTTGGCCGCCTCCTGGTCGACGAGCTTGCCGGCCTCCTCCTGCGTCAGCAGTTCGAGCGCCTCGGGCACCTTCACGCGCCGCTTCTGGCGCTTTTTGCCCATCCCGCCCAGCATCTCCTGGAGGTTGATCCCCATCTCTTCGAGGCCGGCCGGCCCGAACATCTGGAGGTTCGTCGTGCGGTCGAGCGAGACGTCGACCTCGACCTCGCGGTCGTCGAGCTGGCCGTCGCGGAGGCGCGTCCTGAACTTTTCGCGCGTGCGGTGGAGGAGGTCCTCCTCCTCGGGCGTCGTCGTGTCCGTGGCGTTGGGGAACCCCATGCCGGGGACGACCGGCTTCGGCTTCGACGACGGGACGAGCAGGTCGAGCACGCGGTCCTCGGCGTTCGCCGCCGCCTGGTCGCCCACGCGCGCGGCCTGGAGCTCGCGGGCCTGCGCGATGGCGAGGTCGACGAGGTCGCGGATCATCGACTCGACGTCGCGGCCGACGTAGCCGACCTCGGTGAACTTCGTGGCCTCGACCTTCACGAACGGGGCGCCGGTGAGCCGCGCGAGGCGGCGGGCGATCTCGGTTTTGCCCACGCCGGTCGGCCCGATGAGGATGATGTTGGCCGGCGTGATCTCGTCGCGCATGGCCTCGTCGGCGTGGAGCCGGCGCCAGCGGTTGCGGAGGGCGATGGCGACGGAGCGCTTGGCCTCGTCCTGCCCGATCACGTACTTGTCGAGCTCGGCGACGATCTGGTGCGGCGTGAGCCGGGCGAGGTCGTCGGGCGGGGCGGCGTCGGTGCCGTTGGCTGCGCCGCCCGGGCGGGCGGCGTCGGGGGGCGTCAGGGTCTGCGTGTCGTCCATCGGGGGGCGGGCGTGGCTCCCGCGTCAGTTTCCGTAGCTACGCCCCTCCCCGCGCAGGGATGCGGGCGGGGCGGCGCCGGCCGACGAGGGACGGGTGAAGAGTGGGCCGCCGCCCCGCTCCAGTAGGAGCGACCGGCGGTCGTCCGGGCCACCCCGCCCGGCGCCTCCATGCGGATGGCCGCCCCGCCCCGCCCACCGGCGGGGGCGGGGTGGACCGTGGGGACCTCCCCCTGTCGTGCGGGCGACCACCAGGGTCCGGCCGCCGCCCCGCCCTTACAGTTCGGGCTCGTCGTCGAACGGGAGGCCGTCGTCGGCGGCCACGACCGGGGCGCCGTGGACCTCCTCGCGGACCTCCACGACGGCGGGGTGGTCGCCGTTGAGGAGCAGGACCGTGTAGTCGTAGGGCATCCCGCGCCGGCGTTCGAGCCGGGCGGCGCCGCACTCCTCCAGGTCGGCCACGAGCGACTTCGGGTCGTGGCCGTCGACCTCGCCGATCTCGTCGGAGAGGCGGCGGAGCAGCGGCGTGAGGTAGATCTCCTCGTACTGGCCGAAAAACTTCTCGATCGTCTCGATGGCGTCGTAGTCGATCTCGTAGGCCGGGTCCTGGACGGCAACGAACTCGGTCGTCTGGATCGGGGCGCCGACCTCGACCTCGGGCGCGAGCGCGTCCGACGGCAGGAGGTCCGCGGCGTCGAGGAACGCCCCGCCCTCGGTGTGCTCCAGCAGGTACGGCGAGAGGTGCTCCTGAAAGCCGATGACGACGACGCGCCGCCCGGCGGCCACGAGTGCCGAGACGACCGGCGCGTAGTCGCGGTCGCCGGAGAGGAGCACGACGGTCTCGACCTCGGGGTGCCGGTCGCGCATCTCGACGGCGTCGACGGCGAGCTGGAGGTCGGTCGTGTTCCGGTGCATCGTCGCCGGCACGTAGACCGGCTCGACGCCGTGGAGGTAGAGGCTCCGCTGGACGTGGCGCGAGTGGTCGTCGAGCCCGCCGAAGTCGGCGTAGGCCCGGCCGCGCGCGAGACGGAGGCCCTCGCCGGCCAGCCGCTCGCGGAGCGCCTTCAGGAGCGCGCTCGCGAGGTCGGCCGTCGAGCCCGTGCGCCGGTCGTCGAGGCGGCCCTTGAGGTAGTGGTGGAGGTTCTGGTAGTCGATGAGGATCGCCGCCTGCCGCGTGGCCTCCTCGCTCTCGGGCGGGGCGGTCCCTTCGGGCGGGGCGGACGCCGCTGGGGCGGGGCGGTCGGCGGGGTCTCGGGACGTCTCGGGCATGGATCGGACGGGTCAGCGGGGTTCGGAGGGGCGGCCAAAGACAGGCCGCACGATGCCGGCAAACTACGCGCGGGTGGGGCGGTCTCGTGGAACGGCCGGCGCCTCCGACGGGGCACGCCCTATGGACCGGCGGGACGGTGCCAGGAGCGCCCACCGTGATCCGGTAGTCCTGGAGGGCTATGCAGCAGCGGTCGGGAGGCGTAGCGTTCTCTCTCAGCCCCCGCCGGGCCGGCGCCCCGTTGCGCGCTGCATGCTTGGAGCAGAGGGCACGCAGCACGGAACACGCGACCGTCCAGAGCCGACGGAGATCCCGTGACGCTGCGGCAGGCTCCGTTCGCTGTCCGCTCCACCCCGCCCATGCGCCTCCTCCTCCTCCTCCTCGCCGCCGCCGTGGCCGCCGCCGGGTGCGACGCGGTCCCGTCCCCCGGCGACCTCGCCCCCGGCACGTTCGAGCTCTCCGTCGGGGGCAGGACCTCGCAGGGGGAGGCCCGGTTCTACCCCAGCCTCGAGTTCCAGTTCAACCAGGCCGCCGTGTACCTCCGTCCCTGCGCCGAGAACCGATTCGTGATCGAGTCCGACGAGTTTCTCGCGGCCGAACCCGGTGACCGATTCGAGCCGAGGGTGGACTACCGACCACCGGGCCGGAGCTACCAGCGCGTCGGCGGAACGGTCGAGGTCACCGAGCAGACGGCGGAGGGCGTCCGGGGCCGGTTCTCGGTCCGGCTCCGCGACTTCTCGACCGGGCCGGGGACCGGGGGAGACGTGACGGCGCGGGGGGCGTTCTACGCCGTCACGTCGGAGGTCGGCGAGGGGTGCTGAGCGGGGCCGCCGGTCGCGGGTCTCCCAGCTACGGGGCCGCCCCGCCTTCGCGGCGGGCGGGGCAGTCGCCCTACTCCTCCGCGTCGAGCTCCAGGACCGTCGTGTTGAGGTTCGTGTAGATGCAGATCTCGCCCGCGATGCGGAGCCCCTCCTCGACCACCTCGCGCGCCGAGAGCCCCGGGCTGTGCTTCATCATGGCGCGCGCCGCGGCGAGCGCGTAGCTCCCGCCCGAGCCGATCGCGAGGATGGGGTCGTCGGGCTCGATCACGTCGCCGGTCCCCGAGATGAGGAGGAGCCGCTCGGGCGAGGCCACGGCGAGGAGCGCTTCGAGGCGGCGGAGGTAGCGGTCGGTCCGCCAGTCCTTGGCGAGCTCGACGGCGGCCCGCGTCGTGTTGCCGCCGTACTGCTCGAGCTTGGCCTCGAACCGCTCGAAGAGCGTGAACGCGTCGGCCGTCGAGCCGGCGAACCCGGCCAAGAGCTTCCCGCCGTAGAGCGGGCGGACCTTCTGGGCCTTGTGCTTCATGACCGTGTCGCCCATCGTGGCCTGGCCGTCGGAGCCGAGGGCGACCTTGCCGTCGTGGAGGACGCCGAGGACAGTCGTGGCGTGGATCGGGGTCATGCGGGCGGGGCGGCTGGTGGGGCGCGGCTTGACTGAACGCGCCTTGCCAAGGTTGCGAACGCGCGGAGAATCCGGGCGGGGCGGGGAGGAGGAGAAGGAAGAGAAGAGAAGGGCGGGACGAAAGCGCCTCGTCTCCTCCCCGCCGTCCTCGGGCGGGGCGGGCGCTTTAGGGCGGGGCGGGCGCGGCCGATACCGCCGGCCCGTGCCCACCCGCCGCCCCGCCCATGACCCGTCCCCACCGTCTGCTCGCCCTCGCCGCCGTCCTCGCCCTGGCGGGCTGCGACGCGCTCGCCGGCGACGACCTCGCCGCCGTCTCCGGCACCGTCGTCAACGCCGAGACGAGCCGGCCGATCACCGGGGCCACGGTCCAGATCCGGTCGATGGGCCTCGAGATGCGGTCGGACTCCGTCGGCGCGTTCGTGGCCTCGCTCGACATCGACTCGACGGCCGTCCTCGAGGTGACCGCCTTCAAGACCGGGTTCCGCGACACCACCGTCACGACGACCGTCGAGCCGGGGCGGACGCTGTCCCTCCCCGCCCTCGCGCTCACCCCGACGACGGGCGACGACGGGACGTCGGGGCCGGCGGCCAGCATCACGCTCGCGCCCCGCTCGTCGCAGTCGATCGGCGTTTCGGAGACGGGCGGGACCGAGACGGCCTCGCTCGTGTTCGTGGCCCGCGACGCCGACGACCGGCCGGTCGACGGGGCCAACGCCGTCGACATCACCGTCTCGATTCTCCGGGGGCCGGGCGGCGGCGAGTTCCTGAGCCCGGCGGCCCCGGCCACGGTCCGCACCGACGAGAACGGCGAGGCGTCGGTCACGCTCACGAGCGGCACGAAGGCCGGCGTCGTTCAGATCGAGACGCGGGCGGCCGTCGGCGGCCGCGAGATCCGCTCGCAGCCGATCACGCTCGTCGTCCACGGCGGCTTCCCCAGCCCGGACCACCTCTCGGTGGGGGCCGACCAGCTCAACTACCCGCTCCTGGGCACGTTCGGGTTCGAGATCCCGATCAGCGCGCTCGTCGGCGACCGCTACGCGAACCCGGTGCAGCCGGGGACCCAGGTCTACTTTACGTCGACGTCGGGCGTCATCGGCGGCTCGTCCGAGACCGACGCGTCCGGCCGCGCCTCGGTCACGCTGCTCACCGGCAACCCGTCCCCGCCAGGCGGCTGGATCACGGTCTCCGCCCGCACCTCGGGCGCCGACGGCGCGCCCGTCGAGGCCGACGCCCGCGTGCTCCTCACGGGCCGCCCGCAGGTGTCGCTCGAGACGGCCGGGCTGGAGCTCGGGACGTACCGCTACGTCGTCTCCGACGGGTCGGGGCACCCGCTCGCGGCGGGCACCCAGATCTCGGTCGCCGTCGAGGGCCAGAACGTCGTCCCGCGCGGCGACCTCGACGTCTCGCTCGTCGACGAGGTCCGCTCCGGGCCGGGCCGGACCGAGTTCCAGTTCGCCGTCCGCGAGGACGACCCGGCCGGGGACCCTGCCCGTGTCGACGAGATCCTCATCGACGTCACGGGGCCGAACGGGTCCGTCCGCGCCCACCGCGTCCGCGGCGAGGCCGGCGCCCGGCGCCCCGGCGTGGGCGTGCTCACTCCGGGCCGGCCAGTCGTCGGCACGATGCCGCACGAGCGGTAGGGCAGTGGGTCAGTAGATCAGTGGATCCGTAGGAGAACGCCCGCCCCGCCCAAGGTCTTCCGCCCCGCCCCGCTCCTGCCGGGCGGGGCGGTCTTCGCTCGGGCGGGACGGGTGCACGCCGCCCCGCCCGCGTCTACGGACGGCAACGCCCGCCGTGGCTACAGGGTGGCTGTCCGCGGGCGGGGTGGTCCGTACGCCGGCGGCCCTACACCGCCTGCCACGCGAGGACGGCGAGCATCGCCAGCCCGACGATCAGCCACTCGACGGGCACCGCCAGCAGCACGCCCACGGCGACGGCGGAGGCCCCGCGCCCGCCACCCCGCCCCGCCCGCCGGACCTCGGAGCGGACGCTCACAATCAGGCCGACAACGAGCCAGACACCAAAGACGACGAGGAGGACGGTCATGGCCGGAGACGCGGGGGCGGGGCGGTCTCAACGTCCCGGTCCGCCAGAGGGTCCGGCTCCAACGTAGGCCACCCCGCCCGCTCGGCGAGGGCGGGGCGGGCACGCCTTCAGCGTTCGCCGTTCAGCATTCAGCGTTCTACTGCCCCTCGTAGTCGGCCAGGAGCTCGACGATCTGGTCCTGCGCCCGGTTCACGCGGCTCGTGCGGACCGTGTAGTTGTTGCACAGGAGCGAGAACGCGAGGAGGTGCCCGTTGGCGGCCCGCACGTAGCCCGAGAGCGTCCGCGCGCCGGAGATGTAGCCGGTCTTGGCGTGGACGTTGCCGCGGGCGTCGCCCGAGCTGTAGCGGTTCTTGATGGTCCCGGTGAGGCCGCCCACGGCGAGCGAGCGGTAGAACGCGTCGCGCGTGGCCTCGTCGGCGTGCTGGTGCATCCCGCGGAGGACGGCCACGATGCCGACCGGCGTGAGCCGGTTGAGCGCCGACAGGCCGGACCCGTCGGCGATGCGGAACGAGGCGGGGTCGACCCCGATCCGGCGGAGGAACGGCTCGGCCGCCGCGGCGCCGGCCCGGGCCGAGCCCAGCTGGTGGTTCGCGCCGCGGTAGGTGTAGGCGCCGAGCGTGCGGAGGAGGTGCTCGGCGTAGAGGTTGTTGGAGTCCGTGTTCGTCTCGGCCACGATCGCGCCCAGCCGCGGCGACTGGTGCGACGCGATCCGGCGTAGGGACTCGTACTGCGGGCGCCGCCCCCACTCGTCCACGTCGACGGCCTCGCCGCGGACGTCGATGCCGCGCTGGCGGAACACGCCGATCATCGTCGTCACGAAGTAGTCGGTCGGGTTGACGACCGAGAGCGCCTCGCGCTCGACGCGCCCGGCCGGCACCGACGACGTGAGCGTGAACACGTTGTCGCCCAGGTCCCGGCGGTACCCCTCGCGGACGCCGCCGCCCGACGTCGTCGTGGTCTGGTTGACGAGGCGGACGTAGCCGAAGTCGGGCTCGACCTCGATGCGGGCGGGGCGGCCCGGCGACGTCCCGTGGAGGGCCACGTCGACGGTGCCCTCGGCAAACTGGAGGCCCGAGACCTCGGCCCCGTAGTACCACACGAGGTCGTCCCAGCTCCACCCCTCGCCGAGCGAGACGTCGTCGAACACGTCGTCGTCGCCGACGACCGGGCCGGTCACGCGGCGGATGCCGGCGGCCTTGAGCGAGTCGGCCCACTGGCGGAACACGAGCGTGAGGTCTCCGCCGGTGTAGCGGCCGCCGAACGTGGGGTCGCCCGAGCCGCGGACGACGAGCGAGCCCCGGAGCGTCCCGTTCTGGACGTCGCCCTCGGCGTAGAGCCGGGTCGTGTAGCGGAAGTCCGGCCCGAGCGCGTCGAGGGCCGTCGCGGTCGTGAGCAGCTTCATGTTCGAGGCCGGCACGAACCGCTTGGACGCGTTGCGCTCGTAGAGCACCGCGCCCGTTTCGAGGTCGACGACGAGGCCGCCCCAGTAGGCGTCGTCGAACGAGCGCGTGTCGAGGACCGCGTCGACGCGTCCGGCGAGCGCGTCAGGCGAGCGCGTCGGCTGTGCGGCGGGCGCGGCCGCCCACCCCAGGAGCACGAGGAGGGCGGCGAGCGAGAAGCGGTGGGGCATGGGGCGGGGCGGTCGGAAGGGAACGTGTGGCCGCGGGAGCCGGCGGCCGGAGGGCTCCACCGGCGGCCTCGTGCCGGGGTGAAGATCGAACGGGTGCTGCGCAACAATCGTGCGCGCGCCGGCGGGTTCCGCCCCGCCCGGCGGGCAGCGGGCAGCGGGCAGCGGGCGCAAGATGCACCGCCCCGCCCGGGCTCCGGCCTCCACCCCGCCCAGAGCGGTTGTGTCGTCTGAACTCTCCGACTGTCTGGGGAGGGGCGGGGCTCAATGCGTGATCCGTAAGCGCTCCCAGGGAGAGCCGCGCAGCACGAGTCACGCATCCGCTTCGGGCACGACGGACGCCCGACCTCTGATCCCGCCGCGGCCGCCGCCGCGGGCGGGGCGGCCGAACCTGAAACGGCGCCGCCCCGCCCCGGCGCACGGGCGGGGCGGCGGCCTACTCCTCCTCCGGCGTCGTCGCGTCGAGGCGCGCCTCCAGGGCCGCCTCGCGGCGCTCGAGCCCGAGCGAGTCGCGGGCCTGCGCCTCCAGGATCGCCCGCTCCGGGTCGGGCTCGACGAGGAGCACGTAGACGAAGCCGACCTCGGAGATCGGCGCGGCCGGCGTGACGTGGATGATGTAGTCGTTGCGGCCGGCCGCCGCGTACGCCGTGTCCACGCGGCCGATCGGCGTGCCGGCCGGGAAGACGCCCGAGAACGGGCTCGTCGTGACCAGCATCCCGCGCTCGACCGGCTCCGTCTTGACCACGTACTCCATCGTCAGCCGGTCGAACGCCGCCCCGTCCCACCGGACGATCCCCTCGCGGCCCAGCTCCTCGATGACGGCGGGGACCCGGAACTGCGTGTTCTGGTGCGGCATGACGACCGCGTAGCCCGGGCTCGAGAGGACCACGCGCCCCACGATCCCCCGCTCGTTGATGACCGGCATCCCCGGCCGGACGCCGTCGCGGCTCCCGACGTCGATCGTCAGCAGGTTGGTCTGCTCCGTGATGTCCTTCGAGACCACGCGGCCCACGACCCGGGGGGCGTCGAGCGAGTCCTGGAACCCGAGCAGGCTGCGCAGCTGGGCGTTCTCGGCGCGGGCCTCGCGGAGCCTCGCGACCTCGGCCGAGAGCCCGGCCGTCTCGGTCCGCAGCCGCTCGTTCTCGCCGAGCGCCGTGCGGAACTGGGCAGTCCGCTCGAACAGGCCCTCGACGGGCGCGGTCACGGCCAGGCTCGCCGCCCGCGCCGCCCGGAGCGCCGGGCCGTTCCGGCTCACGAAGATGGTGAGCGCGACGAGCAGCAGCGCGCCGAAGATGACGTAGTCGCGCGAGCGCTCCCAGGCCTGCTGTGCAAGAGCCATTCCGGTGAGTCGGTGGGGATCAGTAGGTCCGTGGGGATCAGCGGCTCAGACGGGGCGGGGCGGTCCGTGCGTGCCCACTGACCCAGCGCCTTCCTGAGCCGCGGACTCACCGGCCCGCGGGGTCCTAGTTCGGCGAGAGGACGGGCATGAAGCCGTCGAGGTCTTCGAGGACCGAGCCCGTCCCGCGGACGACGGCCGTGAGCGGGTCGTCGGCCGAGAACACGGGGAGCTCGGTCCGCTCGCGGAGGTAGTCGTCGAGGCCCTTGAGGAGCGCCCCGCCCCCGGTCAGCATGATGCCGCGCTCCAAGACGTCGCCGCCGAGCTCCGGCGGGGTCCGCTCGAGCGCGCGCACGACGGCCGCGGCGATCTGGTTGACCGACGGGCGGAGCGCCTCGCGGACGTCCTCCGACGAGACGACGCGGACCTTGGGCACGCCGGTCACGAGGTCGCGGCCCTTGACCGAGAGCTCGAGCTCGGGCTCGAGCTTCTGCGCGCTCCCGATCTCGCACTTGATCCGCTCGGCCGTGCGGCTCCCGATGAGCAGGTTGTGGTGCTTCTTGAAGTACTGCATGACGGCCTCGTCGAGCTCGTTGCCGCCGACGCGGATCGACTCGTCGACGACGATGCCGTTGAGGGCGATGACGGCGATCTCGGTCGTCCCGCCCCCGATGTCGACGATCATGTTGCCGACCGGCTCCTGGACGTGGAGGCCGATCCCGATGGCGGCCGCCATGGGCTCGTCGATGAGCATGACCTGGCGGGCGCCCGCGTTCTGGGCCGCGTCCTTGACCGCCCGGCGCTCGACCTCGGTGATCCCCGAGGGGACGCAGATGACCATCCGCCCGATCGACGTCATGAACCCGGGCTTGACGCGCTTGATGAACCCGCGGATGAGGGCGTCGGCGACCGAGAAGTCGGCGATGACGCCGTCGTTGAGCGGCCGGATCGTCTCGATGTCCTTGTGGGTCCGCTCGTGCATCATGAGCGCCTCCTGGCCGATCGCGACCGGCTTCCCCGAGCGCCGGTCCATGGCGACGATGGACGGCTCGTTGAGCACGATCCCCTTGTCGCGGACGTGGATGAGGGTGTTGGCGGTGCCGAGATCGATGGCGATGTCGACGGAGAACGGGTTGAGCACGGGCGGGGCGGGCAGGCGGGCGCCGGTCGGGGGCGGGGGACGAGCCGGCGGTCCACGCCACCCGTGGAGCGAAGGGTCGGGAGTGCCGCGGCGCGCGGCGCCCCCAAGCTAACGACAGGGCGCCCGGGGCAGTCCGGGGCGGCGCGGATGGATTTTCCGCCCCGCCGGCGGGGGCCGGCGGCGGGCGGGCTCCACTCGCGGGTTCGGGCGGGGTGGTGCACTCGGCGCCGCCCCGCCCCGGGCGGGGCGGGCGCCCGTCAGTGGCGGAAGTGGCGGCGCCCGGTGAACGCCATGGCCAGGCCGCGGGCGTCGGCCGCCGCGACCACCTCGTCGTCGCGGACCGACCCGCCCGGCTGCACGGCGGCCACGGCGCCGGCTTCGGCGGCGGCCTCCAGGCCGTCGGCGAACGGGAAGAAGGCGTCCGAGGCGACGACGCACCCGGCAAAGTCGAGCCCGCTCTTGGCGCCCTTGGCGACGGCGACCTCGCTCGCGTCGATCCGGCTCATCTGCCCGGCCCCGACGCCCAGCGTGGCCCCGTCGCGGGCGTAGACGATGGCGTTCGACTTGACGTGCTTGCACACGCGCCACGCGAAGTCGAGGTCGGCCCACTCCCGCTCGGTCGGCGCGCGCTCCGTCGGGACGGACCACGCGTCCCGCAGCTCGGCGGCCGGTGCGAGCGGCCCGTCGGGCGCTTGGGCGAGGACGCCGCCGGCCACGCTCCGCAGCACGGGCGCGGGGCGGGCGGGGCGTGGCAGCGCGCGGACGAGCCGGCGGTTCTTCTTCTGCTCCAGGAACGCCAGCACGCCGTCCTCGAACGCGGGCGCGATGACGATCTCCGTGAACACGGCGTCGATGGCCTCGGCCGTCGCCCGGTCGAGCGGCCGGTTGACGACGACGATGCCGCCGAACGGGCTCTGGCGGTCGGTCGCGAACGCCTTGTGGTAGGCGGCCTCCAGCCCGCCCGCGGCCTGCCCGACGCCGCACGGGTTCGTGTGCTTGAGGATGGCGACCGTGGGCGGGGCGGCGTCGAACTCGGCGATGAGGTCGAGCGCGGCGGTGAGGTCGAGGAGGTTGTTGTACGACAGCGCCTTGCCGTGGAGCGCCTCGTAGCGGGCGGCGGGGTCGCCGTAGAGCGCGGCCGCCTGGTGCGGGTTCTCGCCGTAGCGGAGCGCCTCGGCGCGCGGGAGGTCGAGGAACAGGGCGTCGGGGAGCGGGGCGGCCGCGTCGTCCTCCGCCCCGCCCGTGGCCGCCCCGCCCTCAGAGTCCGCCCCGCCCGCGAAGTAGGCGGCGATGGCGGCGTCGTAGTCGGCGGTGTGCGCGAAGGCCGCGTGGGCGAGGCGGCGGCGCGTGGCCAGGCCGAGCGTGCCGCCGTGGTCTTCGAGCTCCTGGGCGACCGCGTCGTAATCGCCCGGGTCAACGACGGCGCCGACGAAGGCGAAGTTTTTGGCCGCCGCGCGGAGCATGCCCGGCCCGCCGATGTCGACGTTCTCGGCCGCGAGCGCGTCCGTCACGTCGGCGCTCGCGACCGCCTCGCGGAACGGGTACAGGTTGACGACCACGAGGTCGATCGCGCCGATCCCGTGCTCGTCCAACTCGGCGAGGTCGGCCGCGCTCGTGCGCCGTGCGAGGATGCCGCCGTGGACGCGCGGGTGGAGGCTCTTGACGCGCCCGCCGAGGATCTCGGGGAAGCCGGTCACGTCGGCCACGTCGGTCACGTCGAGGCCGGCGTCGCGGAGCGCCCGCGCCGTCCCCCCGGTCGAGAGCAGCTCGACGCCGAGCGCGGCGAGGCGCCGCCCGAGCTCGGCCAGCCCGCTCTTGTCGCTCACGGAGAGGAGCGCGCGGCGGACCGGGGCGCGGTCGTCGGGGGCGGGGAGGTCGGCGGTTTCGATCATCGGGTGGTTCGGGGTTCGGGAGTTCAGGGTCCGTTGGGTTGTTGACCAGGGCGGGGCGGTTCGTCCATCGAACCCTGAACCCTGAACCCTGGACCCGTAATCGTGACGCGGCCGTCTTCTACGCGGAGCCGGTCCTGCGCCAGGAGCTGGAGGGCGGCGGGGAAAATCCGGTGCTCGACGGCCAGCACGCGCGCGGCGAGCGCCTCGGCCGTGTCGCCGGACTCGACGCGGACGGCCTCTTGCAGCACGATCGGGCCGGTGTCGTAGTCGCCGTCGACGAGGTGGACGGTCGCCCCGGACACGCGGCAGCCGGCGTCGAGCACGCCCTGGTGCACGCGCCGCCCGTACCACCCCGCCCCGCCGAACGCGGGCAAGAGCGACGGGTGGACGTTGAGGACGCGGTGCCGGAACGCCTTCAACACAGCGTCGGGAACTCTCTTGAGGTAGCCCGCGAGGGCGATCGCGTCCGCATCGTGCTCCCGCAGGGCGCCGAGGAGGGCGTCGGCGAACGCGGCCTCGCCGTCGAAACGGGCGGGGGGGAGGACCGCCACCGGCAGCCCACGTGCCTCCGCTCGGTCCAGGACGCCGGCGCCCGGCCGGTCCGTCACCACGAGGGCCGGATCGGCGTCGAGGCGGCCCGCGTCGACGGCGTCCAGGATGGCGCCGACGTTGGAGCCGCCGCCGGAGGCGAAAAAGGCGAGGCGCACGGGCGAACCGGGCAAGGGGCGGGGTGGCGAGCCGCGGTCCGCCCCGCCCGCACGGCGCGGGTCGGGGCGCGGGCGGGGCGGTCAGGGCGCGCGGCGGCGGGCGGCGGCGCGCCGCCGGCTGAGGAGGACGTGGGCCAGGACGGCGCCGACGAGCACGATCGTGACCGCGTTGGCCAGGATGATGGGGAGGTCGTCCACGGCGATCCCGTACGCCAGCCACGCGACGAGGCCGGCCAGCAAGATCGCGTACGTCCCCATCGAGAGGTCGGCCGACGACCCCGACCGCCACGTCTTGACGACCTGGGGGATGTAGGCGCCCGTCGTGAGCGCGGCCGCGACGAGTCCTAGGACAGTTACTGCACTCATGCCGTCACCGGGTCCAGGACCGTCAACGCCGCCGCCCCGCCCCCGACCGCGAGGTGGGCTCGAACGCCGACGGGCACGGTCACCTTGCGCGGGACGTGGCCGTAGACGAGCCCGGTCGCGACGGGGCCGTCGACGAACCGGGCGTAGTGCGCGAGCACCTCGTCGACCGACAGGCTGGGGCGGTCGGCGGGCGGGGCGGCGTCCGTGAACTGGCCGAACACGAGGCCGCCCAGGCGGCCCAGCACGCCGGCCAGGCGGAGCCGCGCGAGCAGCCCGTCGATCCGGTACGGCGGCTCGCCGACGTCCTCCAGGAACAGGATCGCGCCGTCGAGGGCGGGGAGGTAGGGCGTGCCCACGAGCGCGGCCGTGAGCGCGAGGTTGCCGCCCAGGAGCACGCCCTCGGCCTCGCCGTCCTGGAGCGGGGCGAGCCGCTCGTCGCCCGGCCCGGCCAGGTCGTACCCGGCCGCCCCGCCCACGACGCGCCAGAAGGCCGCCTCGGATTGGGCGTCGAGGCCTGGCCAGTCCGGCGCCACCATCGGGCCGGAGACGCCGGGCAGCCCGGCGCGGGCGTAGAGCGCGAGGTGGAGCGCCGTCACGTCCGAGTACCCGACGACGAGCGGGCGGTGGGCGCGGGCGGCGTCGTAGTCGATCCGGTCGAGGATGCGGAGCAGCCCGTAGCCGCCGCGGAGGCACACAACGGCGTCGAGGTCGTCGCGGCGGAGGAGCGCGTTGAGGGCGTCGGCGCGGGCGTCGTCGGCCCCGGCGAGGTAGCCGACCGCCCCGCCCGCGACGGGCGCGGCCTCGACGGCGAGACCGCGCGCGCGGAGCGCGGCGAGCCCGGCCTCGGCGTCGGCCGGGTCGAGCGCGGCCGACGACGGCGCGGCCACGGCGACGCGGCCGAACGGCAGGAGCGGGGCGGGGCGGGGCACGGCGCGGTGGCAGGCGGGGCTGGAAGCTACCGGGCCGCCCCGCGGCCGTCGGCGGATTCTCGTCGCGCCACGATCCGTCCGTATCGCCCCCGCGCCGCGTCGCCGCCGAAGTCGCCGCCGGGCGGGGCGGTGGTCGCTCTCTGCCCATCCCTCCATCCCGCATCTCTCCCCATCCCCCTCCCGCCCGCGCACCGATCCGCCCCGCGCGTGCGTTGGGGCGGGGCGGCCGGCCGAACGGCCCCGCCCCGCCCGCGTTCGACGCGCCCCCAGCGATCTGCCCATGCACCGACTTGCCCTCGCCGTCGCCGCGCTCGGCGCGTTCGCCCTCGCCGGCTGCGGCGCGCCAGCCCTCACCGCCGCCCCGCCCGCGGCGGCGGCGTTCGACCCCGCGGCCGTCGACTACGACGCCGTCGCCTCGCTGGACTACGACGAAACTGTCCGCCCGCTGCTCGCGGCGCGGAACGTGCTTTCTGCGACCGGGGGCGGGGTGGGGGACCCGGCCGCCTACGACCTCGACGACGTGGTGATGGCGGGGCCGAGCGGGTTCGTGGTCCCGTTCGACTCGGAGGGCAGCCTGATGCTCCGGTTCGTCCGCGACCTCCCGGCGACGGCGGCCATCCCGTTCCCCAACCTCCGCGACCTGGAGCCCGACGAGCTGCGTTTTCTCGCTCGGTGGATCGAGGACGGCGCGCGCGGGGCCGACGGCCGCGTCCCGTTCGCCGACGCCACGGACCTCCTGCTGGCCGGCGTCCAGGGCGAGAACCACGTGGCCGTGGTCGACGCCGAGACGCTCCGCCTGATCCGCCGCGTCGACTTCGGCGCGCTGGGCATCCCGTCGGCGCCGTACGGGCCGCACCACTTCGCGTTCGAGCCGGACGGAAGCGCGGCCTACGTGTCGCTCGTCTCGGCCGGCGTGGTCGCCAAGATCGACCTCGACCTCTCGCTCGACCCGTCGAGCCCGGCCGTCCTCCTCGCGCAGTCCGAGCGGGGCGCGTTCGCCACGCCCGGCATGATGTCGCTCGACCCGTCGTCGCAGCGCCTCTTCGTCGGCCGCTCGACGCTCTCGGACCCGCTGGCGAACGGGTTCGGCGTCCTCGACCGCGAGACGATGGAGGTCGAGCTCGTCGCCACGCCGTTCAACGTGCCCCACGCGCTGGCCGCGACGCCCGACGGCCGCTACGCGATCACGGCCGAGCTGACCGGCACGCAGGCGCTCAGCCGCGCGCTCGTCTACGACGTCCAGACCGGCGACGCGTCGATCGTGCCGATCCCCTCGGACGGCGAGCCCCGCGAGCTCATCCACTTCAGCATCCTCGGCGCGCACCACATGGGCGGCATGGCGGGCCACGCGATGGGCGACCACGCGATGGGCGAGGGCGGGGCGGGCTACCCGTACACGGTCACGCTCACGTCGCGCTCGACGGACGAGGTCCTTTTCTTCACGCTCAGCGAGGACGGCGAGCTGGTGAGGACCGGCTCGGCGCCGGCCGGCGACGGCCCCTACCACGCCCACGCCAACCACGACGGCTCGGACCTCCTCATTCCCGACCAGCGCGGCGACACCGTCACGATTCTCGACGCCGCCACGCGCGCGCCGGCCCGCCTCGTCGAGGCCACGCCGCTCTCGCAGCCGCACAGCCCGGCGCCGTCCGTCGACGGCTCGCGCTTTTTCGTGACCTCGTCGAACCTCGACGGCGCCTGGACGCCGGAGTTCGTGTTCAACGGGCCGGACGGCCAGCCGCAGGAGGCCCGCGCCTTCGGCAACCTGGCCGCGTTCTCGCCCTCGGGCGAGGTGCTCGGCGTGGTCCAGCTCGGGGCCTACCCGTCAGGCCTGGAGCCGGTCCGCCTCCCGAGCGGGGCGGGCGCGGGCCACGGCCCGATGGACCACGGAGACCACTAAAGTCCGCGGGTCACTAAGTCAGAGACCGTTTAGTAGCCGACCTCAATTCTCCTCCCCCCAGCGGGGGGAGGCCGGGAGGGGGGACCCGGGGCGGCCGCCCCGCCCTCGGCGGCCGCTCCGACGTCTATCCCCCACCCCAGCCCTCCCCCGATGGGGGAGGGGGAATCCTGCCAAACAGTTTCGCAGCGGGCCGCCGCTCGGAGCCCCAGACGCGCGCGGTCCTCTACGGACTTGCCGATGAGCCGAACGCCTGCGCAACTCGCCGTAGCCGCCCCGCCCCTTCACCACCACCCAGCCCGTGCGCCCCGTCCTGCTGATCCTGGCCGCCGCCCTGGCCGCCCCGCCCGCCGCGTTCGCGCAGTCGTTCGAGCGCGAGGCCGCGCCGTTTCCCGTTGCCGTGGGCGGGGTGGACGTCTCGTTCCCGTTCGCCGGCGGCTTTTTCGAGCCGCGCCCCGCCCTCGTCGACCTCGATGACGACGGCGACGCCGACCTCGTGGTCAACGTGGGCGGGGCGGGCCTCCAGCTCTACGAGCGGACCGACGACGGCTGGGTCTGGCGGACCGACCGCCTGGGCGGCGTCGAGCCCGGCAACTGGTCCACGTTCGGGGACCTCGACGGCGACGGCGACCTCGACCTGCTCACGCGCGGAAACCCCGGGCGCGTCCGGTTCTGGCGCAACGTGGGCGAGGGCGAGGTACCCGGCTTCCCCCGCTTCGAGCTGGCCGCCGACGGGCTGACCACGACGGGCGGCCCGCCGGTCGCCGTCGAGGACTCGTCGATCCCCGCCCTCGGCGACGTCGACGGCGACGGCGACCCCGACCTCCTCGCCGGCAAGGCCGACATCGGGACCATCACCTACCATCGCCACGACGGCGTCGGGCCGGACGGGCTGCCGCGGTTCACGTTCGTGACCGACACGTTCGAGGACATCCAGGTCTACGAGGAGGACCCGTCGTGCGGCGGGCCGAGCCCCAACATCCCCGGCACGATCGTCCCCGGCACAATGGGCGCGCGCTCCACCCCGCCCGCGCCGGGCGGGGCGGGGCGGGGCGGGGCGGACCGAGCGGGCGGGGCGGGGCGGCCGACGGTCCGCCACGGCGCCAACGCCATCGCCCTCGTGTCGTTCGCCGGCGGGCCGACGCTGGACCTGTTCTGGGGCGACTTTTTCGCGCCCAGCCTCTTCTACTTCGTCAACACCGGGACCGTCACCGAGCCCGACTACCGCCTGGAGGCCGACCGCTTTCCCGTGGGCCAGCCGCTCACGTCGGGCGGCTACAACGCGCCCACGTTCGGGGACGCCGACGGCGACGGCGACGCCGACCTCGTGGTCGGCGTCCAGCGCGGGCTGTGCTTCCAAGGCCAGACGGCGGTCGCCAACCTGTTCTACTTCGAGAACACGGGGAGCCCCGACCGCCCCGCCCTCGAACTGCGGACGGACCGCCTGCTCGGCGCCGTCGACGTCGGCACGCGCTCGGCGCCGGCGCTCGCGGACCTCGACGGCGACGGCGACCTCGACCTCGTCGTTGGCAACGAGGCTGACCCCGACGACCCCAGCCGGGCTCGGCTCGCCCGGTTCGAGAACGTGGGCACCGACGCCGCGCCGGCCTTCGAGCTGGCCGACGACGACTGGCTCGCGCTGACCTACGACTACGGCGCCTACGGCCCGACCTTCGGGGACCTCGACGCGGACGGCGACCTCGACCTCCTCGTCGGCGGCTTCAACGGCCGCTTCGCCTTTCTCCGCAACACGGGCTCGGCCTCGGCGCCGGCCTACGAGGTGGAGGACGAGCGCTTCCAGAACGTCGACGCCGGCCAGTACGGGCGGGGCGCGCTGGGTGACCTCGATGGCGACGGTCGCCTCGACCTCGTGACGGGCGCCTCGAACGGGCGCCTCCGCCTCTACCGGAACACGGGCACCGCCGAGGCCCCCGCCTTCCGCACCGACCGGCGCGGGGCGCCTGACTCGACGGACCTCGCCTACGCCCTCTCGATCGGCCTCCCCGAAGACGTGGGACAGGACAGCGCGCCGGCGCTCGCGGACCTCGACGCAGACGGCGACCTCGACCTCGTCGTCGGCACCGCCGGGGGCGACCTCCTCACGTTCCAGAACGTGGGCTCGCCCACGGCGCCCCGGTTCGAGGAGGTCGGGGCGGTCCCGGGCGGGCGCCGCCGGACGGCCCCCACGCTGGGCGACCTCGACGGCGACGGGCACCCCGACGTCGTCGCCGGCGCCGACGCGGGCGGCCTCTTGTACTGGCGCGGCACGGACGCCGCGTGGACCGCCCCGCCCGCAGAGCCGGAGGAGTAGCGCGCGGGCGGGGCGGCCTCAGCCGTCGGAGCCGGCCGGCGGCACGAGCGCTCCGCGCGGCGAGAGGAGGATGAGCACGCCTGCCCGCGTGTCGGGCGCGACCTGGAGCGCGGCCTCGGCCGGCGCGTACCCGGCGCGCTCGGCGACGAGCGCCACGCCGCCCGCGTCGACGTCGAGCGTGAACCGGCCGTCGGCGTCCGTGACGGCCGCCCCGCCCCGTCCGCCCGCGATGGCGACGCCGGCGACGGGCCGCCCGGTCGTCTCGTCCAGGACGCGCCCGTCGAGCGCGGTCCGCCCCGAGAGCGCCGCGGCCTCGTCGCCCGTCACGACCACGGACGACGCCTCAGTGGGCGGCACGAGGTCAGGCGCGAGCCACTCCGGCGCGAGCGAGTACGGGACGACGGTGCCGCACGCGGCGAGCGCGAGCGCGGCGCCGACGAGGAGCGGGGCGGGGAGGAGGCGTCGCATGGCAGGCTCGGTGGGCGGACCCGAGGGGGAGACCCGGGGGGCGGGGCGGTGTCGCTTCGGAACGCCCCACCCCGCCCGCGGTGCCCACCCCGCCCCGTACGGCGCGGGCGGGGCGGCTCGGGGTGTGGCAGCTGGCACCACCCCGCCCCGCGCGGCGAGGGCGGGGCGGCAACGACCGGCCGGCCATCCCTCCATCCCGCATCCCCCATCCCTCTTCCCCCTCAGATCCAGTCGTTCTTGCGGAAGTACGCGAGCGCGCCGACCGTGACGAGCGCCATCACCCCGAGGAGCGCGAAGTAGCCGTAGCGCCAGTGGAGCTCGGGGATGTCGTCGAAGTTCATCCCGTAGAGCCCGGTGAGGAAGCCGAGCGGGAGGAAGATGGTGCCGACGACGGTGAGCACCTTCATCACCTCGTTCTGGCGCGTGCCCAGCGCCGAGAGGTAGAGGTCGTTGGTGGAGGCGAGCACCTCGCGGAGCGACTCGATGATCTCGATGGCCTGGACGAGGTGGTCGGCCGCGTCGCGGAGGTACGGCCGCGTGCGGTCCTCGACGAACAGAGCGTCCTCGTCCTGGAGCCGGGCGAGCACCTCGCGGAGCGGCCACACCGCCCGCCGCAGCACGACGACCTCGCGGCGGAGCGCCGAGATCGCCGCCTGGACTGCCGGGGCCGGGTCGTCCAGCGCCTGCGCTTCGAGCCGCTCCGTCGCGTCGCCCATCCGCTCCAGCGTCACGAACACGTGGTCGACGACGAGGTCGAGGAGCGCGTAGAGCAGGTAGTCCGCCCCGCTCGCGCGGATGCGGCCGACGCCGCGGCGGAGCCGGTCGCGGACGGCGCCGAACACGTCGCCCTCGGCCTCCTGGAACGAGAGGACCCAGCCCGGCCCGAGCACGAGCGAGACCTGCTCGATCAGGTGGCCCGGGGCGTCCTCACCGGCCGTCGCGTAGGCCGCCTCGGGGTCGGCGTCCGTGGCCTGGACCATCCGCGCGACGACGAAGAGGGTCTCGTCGTAGGTCTCGATCTTCGGCCGCTGCGTCGTGTGCACGAGGTCCTCGACGACGAGCGGGTGGAGCCCGAACGCGCGCCCGACGGCGTCGACCGTCGCCACGTCGGCCACGCCGACGACGTCGACCCAGGTCACGCCGGTCCGGTCGGCGAGCGCGCGGGCGGCCTCGGCCGAGAGCCCGTCGTGCTCCTCGACGCCGCCCTCGGTGTAGTGGAACGCCGTGACCCGGGCGGGGCGGACCGGCGCCTCGGGCACGACCAGGACACCGGGCGCCCGCCCGAGCGCGTGCGACCGTCGCTCGACGAGCCGGGGCACGCGGGGCGTGAGCGGGGCCAGGAGCTGCCCGGCCTCGCGGCCGGCCTCCCGGAGCCGCCCGGCGATCTGCTCGCCGACGTCCCAGTCGCGGCGCCCATCGGGCGGGCGGGGTGGTCGGCGGGCCACCTACGCCCGCGGCGGGTCGCGCTTGACGGTCTCCGTCCGCCGCGCCACCTCGTCCGCCAGCCGCTGCATCTCGTCGGCCTCGGTCGGGGCGCCCGGGCGGGGCGCCGGCTCGGGCGTGTTGAGGTGGCCCACGGCCTTTTCCTTGACCACCTGCGTCTGCCCCAGCTCTTTCTCGACGCGGCGCGCGCGGCGCGAGGCCCCGATGCGGCCGGGCAGCGCGATCAGGTAGCCGACCAGGATCCCGGCCCCGAACCACCCCGCCAGCATCCACAGCACCGGCCCGACCCAGGTGATGCTCGTGAACGGGAGGGCGAGGGCCACGTCGTTCTGGAGGTTCTCCGGCCGGGTCGCCAGCAGGATCCCGAGGACGGCGAACACGAGGAGGAGGGCGAGGGCGAAGCGCATGGCGGCTCGGGGGGTGGGGCGGGAGTTTACGGCGGCGCGCCGCTGGGGTGACGGGGGGCAGGTAGAGCAGGTAGAGCAGGTAGAGCAGGTAGAGCAGGTAGAGCAGGTAGAGCAGGTAGAGCAGGTAGAGCAGGTAGAGCAGGGGGCGGGGCGGCCGCCGAAAAGTTCCGCGGCATTCCCACCCCGCCCCTCGCGCTGCGCGGGCGGGGTGGGCACCTTGCTCTCTCCGCTCTCTCCGCTCTCTCCGCTCTCTCCGCTCTCTCCGCTCTACCTGCCCTCCTCCGCCCCGCCCACGGCTCGGCCCTTCCACGCCACGCGGCCGCGGGCGTGCGCCCACGCCGAGTCCAGCTGGAGCGCGGCGCCGAGCGCGAGCGTGACCGGCGCGAGCGCGCTCACCCACAGCGGGAACCGTCCCCAGCGGTCGACGCCCAGCTTGACGGCGACGAGCGTGACGAGCGGGGCGGCCGCCCACGGCGGCGCCAGCCCGGCCGCCCCGCCCAGCGCGAGCGCGCTCGGGACCACCCACACGAGCGTGTAGAGCGCGAAGAACGCCGCGAACGGGGCGGGGCGGCCGCCGGCCAGCAGGTAGGCGTTCTTGCGGAACCCGGCCCACGCCTCGCCGAACGAGCGGTACATCCGCACGGCCAGCTCACCGCTCAGGTCCTCGACCCAGAGACGGACGCCCGACCGCTTGAGGTACCGGCCGATCATGACGTCTTCGAGCACCTCGTCGCGGACCGCCTCGTGCGGGCGGAGCCGGCGGTAGTCGTCGGCGCCGAGCACCCAGACCTGCCCGTTGACGGCGCTCAGGCCGGGGCTCTTCGTCCGCGGCACGAGCGGGGTGGGGAGCGCGGCGAGGATCGCGAACGGGACCAGGCTCGTGAGCAGCGCCGCCGGCCCGCGGTCGAGGTAGCGCGGGAGGCCCGAGAGCGCCGTGCCCGCCCCGCCGTGGCGCGCCCACCGCCCGACGAGCCGGGCCAGCGCGCGCTCGTCGCGGAGCTCGGCGTCGGCGTCGAGGAACACGAGCACGCGGCCGGTCGCGCGCCGCGCGGCCTGGTACAGCGCGTGCGGCTTGCCGACCCACCCCGCCGGCGGCCCGCTCCCGCGGACCGGCACGAGGCGCGGGTCCGCGTGCGCCTGGAGCACGGCCCACGTCCCGTCCTCGCTCGCGTCGTCCACGACGACGGCCTCGAAGGCGACGCCCGTCTGCGCCAGGAGCGTCGGGAGCAGGCGCCGGAGGTTGTCCTCCTCGTTCCGCGCCGGGACCAGCACCGAGACCGCCACCCCCGCAGGAGACGGCGCAGCCGCCCCGCCCTCCGGCTCGGGCGGGG
The DNA here is from genome assembly GCF_032248475.1 of Rubrivirga sp. S365. Lineage (NCBI taxonomy): Bacteria > Pseudomonadati > Rhodothermota > Rhodothermia > Rhodothermales > Rubricoccaceae > Rubrivirga > Rubrivirga sp. S365. Next base: position 3,037,677 of record NZ_JAVTTN010000001.1, on the reverse strand, counting down.
CGGGGAGGGCGCGCGACCGGCCGCGCGCGAACGCGACGAGGTTCACGCCGAGGACCAGGAAGACGCCGGCGTGGAGCGCGAGGACGACGGCCGCGAGCGCCGTCACGGAGGGTCGACGAGGAACTGGCGGAACATGCGCGGCGGGTCCCCCGCGAGCAGCCGCCGCCCGAGCGCGGCGCCCTGTGCCGCGTCCTGCTTGCGGACGGCCATCCAGATCCACACCTCGGCCTCGAACGGGTGGATGCCCGGCGTGGGCCGCCGCGCGAGCACCTGGCGGAGCCGCTCGAACGTCCGCTGCGCCTCGGCCACGTTGCCGCCGAAGATCCGCGGCTTGTAGTAGAGCCCCTGGCCCTTGACGAGCAGCGCGTACGGCTCGTCGGAGTCGAGGCGGAGGGCCTCGTTCAGGATCCGCTCGGACCGCCGGCCCCGCGCCGGGAGCGCCCACTTGGGTCCGCTCGCCGCCTTGTACGCCCACAGCGCCGAAATCAGCGCCAGCTCGCGGGCCGACCGGACGCCCTCGCTGGCTGGGATCTCGTCGAGGTAGCCCTCGTCCAGCGTCATCGGGAACAGGCGGTACAGGCAGAGCAGCCGGTCGAGCTGCGTCCGCGCCCCCCGCCGGTACAGCCGGTCGACGCCCGACGTGTCCTGGCGCGCGTAGTAGTACGTCAGCGAGTCCTGGACGGATACTGTCGCCGACGTCTCCGCCCCGCCCCACGCCGCGGGCGGGGCGGGCGGCGGCGCGGCACCGAGGAGGAACGCGGCGAGGAGGGCGAGCATCGGGTGGGGCGAACCCCGAGAGAGGAGGCCGGCGAACCTACCAGGACCGGGCGGGGCGGCGGCAGCGGAACGGGACCTTCACCAACAGATTGCGGGGGACGGAGCGGGCAGCGAGCAGCGTGCGGCGAGCAGCGGGCGGGGCGGTCGTGTCAGGCACGCCGCCATCCCGAAGCGGCGGCAGTCCCCCTCCTGGCCAGGAGGGGCTAGGGGTGGTTGTGACGCGGGCGGGGCGGTTCGGGAAAGGCACCGCCCCGCCCGATGCCGCCCTGCCCACAGCGCGGGCGGGGTGGTCGAACCTTCCGCTGCCCGCTGCCCGCTGCCCGCTGCCCGCTGCCCGCTGCCCGCTGCCCGCTGCCCGCTGCCCGCTGCCCGCTGCCCGCTGCCCGCTGCCCGCTGCCCGCTGCCCGCTGCCCGCTCACCCGAACGTGAGCCGGCGGAACAGCGGCGCCACGCGCGAGAGGTCCCACCGTTCGTCCGCGCCGCGCGCGCCGTCCAGGATCACGTGCGCCCGCCCCGCCCCCACGTCGTCGGGCCGGGCATCGTGGAGCCGGTCGAGGACGGCCTGGAGCCGGCCGCGCTCGCCGCCGTCGGGGGTGTCGTGGGCCGCCCCGCCCGCGAGGAGCGCCGTCGGCCGGCTCTCGCCCCACCACGACGTCGAGAGACCGACGGGCCACCACGCGGCGTCGTCCGGGAGCACGCGGGCCAGGCGCGGGAGGTCGGCCTTGAAGGGGCGGAGGCCGGCCTCGGGGACGCCCATCGAGCCCTCGGGGTAGACGTAGAGCGCCGTCCGCGGGTCGCGCTCCATGCGGCGGACCGTCTCGCGCATCGTCCGCGCCCGCGCGCGGCCGTCGTCGGCGGGGAAGGGGAGGGCGCCGACCGGGCCGAACAGGGGCGCCCGCTCCCACGCCTCCATCCACACCACCATCGGGCGGCCGAGCACGCGCGTCAGCAGGAACCACAGGAGGAAACTGTCGGGGTAGACGTGGTGGTTGGCGTAGACCACGAGCGGCCGCCCCGGCGCCGGGTCTACGGGCGGACCCGACGCGGGCGGGGAGGCGCCCACCCAGACCGCGCGGCGGAGGCCGCCGCGGAGGTCCGCGAGCATCGTCCGCTCGGCGTAGCGGCGGGCCAGCCCCTGGGCCAGCGTCTCGCCGCGGTAGACCGGCTCCGTCACCGCCCCGCCCGTGTTGGGGCCGCCCGCGCCGCGAGCCGGGCGCGGCGGCGCGCGTAGTCGTCGTGGACGGCCAGCCGGAGCTTGCGGCGGAGCGGGACGACGGCCCGCCGGCCCAGGTTGTCGTGGCCGTTCTGGCGCACGCCGTTGAGGATCTCGCGGTACATCCGCCCCGCCCCCCGGATGCCGGCCTGCGCGGCGGGGCGGAGGCCGTCGACTTCGGCGAGGCCGCGGTCGTAGAGCGCCTCGGCCTCGGCCATCAGCGACTCGATGAGCGCCACGTACGGGCGGGGCGGGGCGGCGGCCGTGACCACGGCGCCCAGGTCGAGCCCGCGCGCGTCGAGGTCGTCCTGCGGGAGGTACGTCCGCCCCAGCTCGCGCCAGTCCTCGCCCACGTCGCGGAGGATGTTCGTGATCTGCATGGCGTTCCCCAGCGCCCGCGCCGGCGCGTCGAGCCGGCCGAGGTCGGCGGGGCTCCGCGCCAGGAACGGGAGCATGGCCGCCCCCACGCTCCCCGCCACGAGGTCCGAGTACGCCAGCAGGTCGGCCCGCGTGCGGACGGCCCGGCCCTCGATGTCCCACCGGGCGCCGTCGAGGAGCTGGCGGAGCGGGCGCGCCCGGAGCCCGTACGCCGCGTGGACCTCGGCGAGCCGCCGCCAGAGGAGCGCGTGCGGTCCGCCCGGCGGGCGGCCGTCGAGCGTCGCGCGGAGCGCCCGCTCCAGGCCGTCGACCTCCTCCAAGGCCCGCCCCGCCCCGATCGCGAGCGCCCGCTCGTCGGCCAGCGTGTCGACCGTCCGGCAGTAGAGGTAGAGCACGGCGACCGGCACGCGCTCGGCGCGCGGGAGCAGGCGCGTGGCCAGCGAGAACGTCCGGCTGTGGTGGCGGAACGCCCGGCGCAGGTAGCGGTCCTCGGCGGCCCGCCCCGCACCGGGCGGCGGCGGCGCGGGCGGCTCGCGGAACGGGGCGGCCGGCGCGGGCGGGGCGGAGGCCGGGGGCGTCACGCGACGGCGGGCCGCGCCGCGCGGGACCCGGCCGGACCCGACACGGGCGGGGCGGCGTCGCGGCGCAGCCACAGGACGCCCAGCGCGATGGCCAGCCCGACCAGCCCGGCCAGCCCGGCGGCCGGCGCCTTGTACGCGAAGCACACGCCGACCGAGAACAGCGAGTTAACGGCGTAGAACCGCGGCGCCCACACGGCCTCGAACGGCCCGGGCGCGGCCCGCAGCCCGCCCAGCGCCTCGTACCCGACGGCGATGACCGCCGACGTGAGCGCCCACCCCGCCCAGTTCACGAGCGGCATCCCGAAGAACACGCCGCCCACGTCGTACTTCCAGAACGGGAACGCGTGGTTCATGGCTGGGTCCAGCGCCACGTCCCACAGCACCATGAACAGAGCCACGGCCCCGACCCGCCCCGCCCGTCCCAACCCGAGCCGCCGGCCGAGGTCGAGCGACACGATCGAGATGGCGTACCACGACGGCGGGATCAGCCACGGCACGTGTCCGGCGATCTTGGCGCCCAGAAAGTCGCCGTAGCTGTACGGCCCGAACGGGAAGCCCGTCTGCGTGCCGATCAGTTCGGCCGCGGCGCCCACCACGCACCCGACGGCCAGGAACGCGAGCGACCGCCCCCAGCCCAGCTCGGGCAGGTACAGGGCGAAGGCGAGCACGGGCAGCATCGCCATGTTCACCCAGGTCGGGATCTTGATGAGGTCCTGGAGGGTGAGCCCCGTCACGTCCGCGATCACGCCGAGCGCCGACGCGGCCGGGCCGGGGAAAAAGTTGAGGAGCGTAGCCCCGGCGAGGCTGAACACCACCGACCCCGCGAACAGGGCCAGGGCGATAAGGAAGACGCGGTGGGAGGTCATGCGGGAGCGGCGCCAGGGGACGGGGCCAGGGCGAACGAGCAACCCGCGCCTGGGTTCGGGCGCAGGTAGAGCAGGTAGAGCAGGTAGAGCAGGTAGAGCAGGTAGAGCAGGTAGAGCAGGTAGAGCAGGTAGAGCAGGTAGAGCAGGTAGAGCAGGTAGAGCAGGTAGAGCAGGTAGAGCAGGTAGAGCAGGGGGCGGGGCGGCGGCCGAAAAGTTCCGCGGCGTTCCCGCCCCGCCCGGTGGCGCGAGCGGGGCGGGGCGGGCACCTTGCTCTCTCCGCTCTCTCCGCTCTCTCCGCTCTCTCCGCTCTCTCCGCTCTCTCCGCTCTCTCCGCTCTCTCCGCTCTCTCCGCTCTACCCCCCGTAGCGGTCCACGAGCGCCGTGTGGTCGCGGACGACCGTCTCGAGGAACTCGGGCGCCGGCAGCGGCGACGGGCCGAGCGAGAGCTTGGCCTCGATCGCCTGCTTGGCCCGGTCCGCCAGCGCCGACGAGCGCCGGTCGCGCCGCGAGAGCCGGAGCCGGACGAGCACCGCGCGGAGCGTCTGCACGTCGGCGTCGGAGAGCGCCTCGGCCTCGGGCACGGCGGGGACGTACTCGGGCGGGGTGGGCGGGTAGAGGACCTCGGCGAGCCGGACGCGCCGCCGCTGGCGGATCACGGTCGTCCCCGCCGCGAGGTCGCCCAGCCGCTGCGCCCGCCGCGTGACGCCGACGGCCACGACGGCGACCGTCCCCGACGTCATCGTGACGTCGACGAACCGGAGCAGCCACCGCACGAGGTACTGGCCCAGCGTGGGCTGCGCGCCGTCGAGCCGGGCCACGCGGACCTTGAGCAGCCGCTTCCCCGGCGTCTGCCCGTCGAAGAACACCTCGAACAGGAGGTGGTAGAGGAGGACGGGGACGGCCACGAGGAGCACGACCAGCCACTCGGCATCGGCCCCGGCCCGGCCGAGCAGCCAGAAGAGGAGGAGGGCGTAGCCGACCCAGAGCGCCGTGTCGGCGGCCCACGCGAGGATCCGCTCGCCGAGCCCGGCCGGGGCCACGGCGAGCGCGACGTTCTGCGCGGTCTGGATCTGGAGCCGGTCGTCCACGCGGGGAAGCTACGCGGGCGGGGCGGGGTGGCGCCCGCCGCTCCGCCCGAGCGACCTCGTACGCGTGGGGCGGTAGCTTGGCCCCCTGACCTCGGTCTGGCACGACGCCGGACCGTCTTCATCACCCACCCCCCAGTCCCATGAAAACCACCCTTCTTGCCCTGGCCGTCGCGGTCTCGTTCGGGCTCACCGGCTGCGAGTCCGAGCAGGCCGAGGCCATCGACGAGCGCGGCGAGGCCATCGAAGAGGCCTACGAGGAGCGCGGCGACGCGATCGAGGAGCAGTACGACGACGCCGCCGACCGAGTCGACGAGCGGATCGAGGACGGTGCGCCTCCCGGAGACCGCGCCGACGTGATCGGCGACGGCGAGATCATCGACGAGCCGGGCGAGCCGGACGCCGACGCGCTCGGCCAGTAGACGCCCCGCGTCCGCTGAGCGGGGGCGCCCTGTCATGGGGCGCCCCCGCCTCTGTATTGGCGCCCCGCCCCGCCCGCGCGCCTTGGGCGGGGCGGCCGTCCTACGTCGTCGGTAGGTTCCAGGCCGCCCCGCCCCTCGGTTTTACCCTCCGGGTCCGCCCCGCCCATGCGCGAAGCCGTGTTCGTCCGCCGCCACGCCCCGGACTGGGAGGCGTTCGAGGACCGCTTGAAGGACGGCGGCGACCCCGACGCGCTCGCCGACGGCTACGTCCGCCTGGGCGACGACCTGGCCTACGCGCAGACGTTCTACCCGGGCTCGGCGACGGCCGCCTACCTCAACGACCTCTCGGCGCAGGTCCACGGGCGCATCTACCGGAACCGGCGCGAGGAGCGCGGGCGGCTCGGGCGGTTTTTCGCCGAGGAGGTCCCGCTCGCCGTGTGGGCGGGGCGGCGGGCGCTGCTGCTCTCGCTCGGGCTGTTCCTGGCCGCCGTCGCCGTCGGCGCGTGGTCGTCGGCGACCGACGCCGACTTCGTGCGCCTCATCCTGGGCGACGGCTACGTCAACATGACGCGGGCGAACATCGAGGCCGGCGACCCGCTCGCGGTCTACAAGAGCGCCCAGCCGCTCGACATGACGGTCGGGATCGCGCTCAACAACGTGATCGTGTCGTTCCTGGCCTTCGCCGGCTTTTTCCCCGTGGGCGGGGTGGTCCTGCCCGGGTTCTCGCTGGGGACCGCGACGGTCCTGGTCCAGAACGGGGTGATGGTCGGGGCGTTCGCGCACCTCTTCGTCGGCGAGGGGCTGGCAGGCGAGTGGTTCCGCGTCGTGTTCATCCACGGCGCCCTCGAACTCTCGGCGATCGTGGTCGCGGGCGGCGCGGGGTTCGTGATGGGCAACGCGCTCCTGTTCCCCGACACCTACCCGCGCCTGGCGAGCTTCCGGCGCGGCGCGAGGCAGGGCGCGAAGATCGTCGTCGGGCTGGTGCCCGTGTTCCTGGCCGCGGCGGCGCTCGAAGGGTTCATGACGCGGCGCACCGAGATGCCGCTGGCCCTGGCCGCGCTCGTCATCGGCGGCTCGTTCGCGTTCGTCCTGTTCTACTACGTGTGGCTCCCCCGGCGCGTCGCCCGCCGCGTGGCCGCCCGCCCCGCCGGCCCGCGGGCGCCCGCCCCGCCCGCCGCCCCGCCCGCCGCGCGATGATCTCCCCGTACCGCTTCCCCGACGACGGCCCCATCCGCTTCCGCCGCGAGCGCGACCTGGGCGACGTGATCAACGCGTCCGTCCGGTTCTGCCGCGAGACGTGGCGCGAGTGGCTCCCGGCGCTGGCCCTCATCGCCGGCCCGCTCTACGTGATCGGCGGGGCGCTGGAGTCGTTCGCGCCCGGTTGGGGGAGCGTGGTGAGCGCGTCCGCGGGCCTCCTCGTCGCCGCCGGCGCGTTCGGCTACGTCCGCCTCTACCGCGAGGGCGCCGAGGCGGTCGAGACGGCCGACGTGTGGGACGAGGCGAAGGGGCTATTCTGGCCGACGTTCACGTTTACGCTGTGCTGCGTCGGCGTCCTCGTCCTGCTCGCGCTGCCCGTCCTAATCCTCGCTGGGCTGGCCGGCGCCGGGGTCGGGGTAGGCGCGGCGGCCGCGGTCGGCGTCGTGGGCATGCTGGTCCTGCTCGCCGCCCTCCTCGTCCTCTACCCGTACTACCTCGCCGGGCAGGCGGCGCGGCTGCTCGACGAGGATGCCTTCTCCGACGCCGTCCGCCGCGTGCACGGGCTGATCCGCGAGGAGCGGGGGTTCGCGCTGGGGACGTCCATCGTGCTCCTGTTTATCGTCGGGTTCGGGAGCATCGTGATCGCGGGGACGGTCGCCGGGCTCACGTTCCCGTACACCCTCGAAGGTTCGGTCCCGCTCTGGGCCGGCGTGCTGACGGGGTTGGCCTCGCTCGTCGTGCTCCCGTTCAGCGTGTTCTACTACGTGGCCTCGGCGTTCCTCTACGAGAGCCTGAGCGCGCGCGTCGAGGGCACCGAGCTCGGCGAGGGCATCGAGGCGATCGCCGCCGCGACCGGCCTGGGCGGGGCGGGCGGGGCGGCCCGCTCCGAGCCGCCCCGCCCCGACCTCGCGCACCCCGAGCCGCCCCGCCCCGACGACGCGCCCGCCGACGACGCGTCCCTCGACGACGGGCCGTCGGGCGGGGCGGGCGGGTTCCGCGGCGGCGGGTTCCGGGCGGGCTCGTGAGGGCAGCCGTCGTCTTGGTCGCGCTACTCCTCGCGGGCGGGGCGGGGCGGGCGCAGGAGGCGGGGCCGCCGCCGCCGCCGGCCGAGGCCGCCCCGCTGCCGGCCGAGACCGCCCCGCCCGAGCTCCGCACGGCGCGCGTCCGGCCGCGGCCGGTGCCCGACTCGCTGCTCGGCGCGCTCGCGGCCGACCCCGCGTTCCAGTACGACCGCCCGGTCGCTGAGCAGCCGTCGCTGTGGGACCGCTTTTGGCGGTGGTTTGCCGAGACGTTCCTGAACCCGGCCCTCGACGGCCTCGTCTCGCGGCCCGTGGCGGCCCTCCTCATGGCGCTCGCGGCGCTCGCCGCCGTGTGGGTGGTGCTCCGGCTCGTGCGCGGCGAGGGCTCCCGCGTCTTCGGCCGCCGCGACCTCGCGCCCGGCGCGTCCGACCCGCTCCTCGACGTCGACGACCTGCAAGGCGTGGACCTGGCGGGGCGGCTCCGGCAGGCGCTCGCCGGCGGCGACCACCGGGCGGCCGTGCGGCTCCGGTACCTGCTGGCGCTGCAGGAGATGGAGGACGCGGGCCTCGTGGTGTGGTCGAGGGAAAAGACGAACCGGACCTACGTGGCCGAGGCCCGCCGCGCCGACGCCGCCGTGGGCGGGGCGTTCGCCGAGGCCACGCGCGTGTTCGACTGGGTGTGGTACGGCGGCCTCGCCGTCGACGCCGACCGCTACGGCCGGTTCGAGGCCCGGTTCGACCGGCTCGACGCCGCGCTCGGCCGCCCCGCCCGGCCCGCCGGCCGGACCGCCGCCCCGCCCCCGGCGGAGGCGCCGCCAGCGGAGGCCGCGTCGTGAGGCGCGCGCTCCCCTGGCTCGTCATCGGCGGCGTGGTCCTGGCCCTCGTCCTGATCGAGGCGTTCCGGGCGCGGCCCTACGACAGTCGGCTCCGCGCCGAGCGGAGCGGGGTGGAGCCGTTCGACGCCGAGGTGTTCTACCGGCTGCTCCCCGCGTGGCTGGGCGCGCCGGTCGAGCCCGTCGACCGCCCGCCGTTCGAGCGGCTGGCGGACACGACGCTGACCGGCACGCTCTACCTGTTCCTCACCGACTCGTTCGAGCCCGACGAGGCCGAGTCCGACCGGCTCCTCGCGTTCGCCCGGCGTGGCAACACGGTCCTCGCCGTGGCCCAGGACTTTGGCGGCCCGTTCTCGTTCGCCCTCAGCGGCGAGGACTCGACGGCGGTCGACGGCCTGGACACGGCCTACGCCGACTTGTTCGGATTCGGCGACCTGGCGGCGACCGACATGCTCTACCTCCCGTCCGTCGCCCGCGGCCGCGCCTACGCGTTCCCGACGGCCATCGCGGCCGCCCCGCTCGTTGGCATCGACTCGTCGACGACGTCGCTCGTGGCGACGAACGAGCTCGGCGAGCCCGTCGCCGTGGTCGTCCGCGTCGGGGCGGGGCGGGTGATCCTGTCGTCGGCCCCGCTCGCGTTCACGAACGCGGCGCTGGCCGGCGAGGGAGACGCGGCGGCCTGGGTTGGCGGCGTGCTGGGGGCCGCGCCGGCGCCGGAGCGCGTGCTGTGGGACGGGTTCTACAAGCCGCTCCGCAGCCGGGCTGGCTCGCGGCTGGGCGTGGCCACGCGCGTGCCCGGGCTCCGCTGGGCGCTCGCGCTCGCGCTCCTCGGCGCCTTTTTGCTCGTCGCCTTCCGCGGGCGCCGCTGGCAGCGGGCGATCCCGGTCGTGGCGCCGCCGCCGAACGCGCAGCGCGAGTTTGCCCGCGTGCTCGGGCGGCTCCACTTCGAGGACGGCGACACGCAGTGGCTGGCGCGGCGCAAGGCGCTGGCCTTCGAGGACGCGCTCCGCACGCGGCTCGGGATCGCCGACGCCGACCTCTCGGACGGCTCGGCCCGCCGCGCCGCCGCCCGCGCGGGCGTGGACGAGGCCGACGCGCTCGCCCTGTTCGCCCGCCTCCGCACCCTCCGCGCCGACCCGTCGCCGGAGCCCGCCCGCCTCCTCCGCGCCGACCGCGACGTCCAAGACTTCCTGGCCCGCGCCGACCTGGGCGCGGCCCGAAGCGGGGCGGCACGGGCGGGGCGGGGCCGGTAGCTTCGAGCCGCCCCGCCCACGTCGACCGCGCCGCCCCGCTCATCCGACCCGCTCGCGCACCCGCCGCGCCCGTATGACGCCTACCGATCCGGACGCCCGCCCCGCCCCGCTCGACACACCGCCCGACGCGCCGCCCGCCGAGGGCGGGGCGGCGCCCGCCACCCCGCCCCGCGTCGCCCCGCCGAACGGGACGGGCGGGGTGGTCGACGACCTGACGCCGCAGACCGACCTCGGCCCGCTCGCCGACGCCGTCGACCGCCTCCGCGCCGAAGTCGGCAAGCTGATCGTCGGGCAGGGCGCATTCGTGGACGAGGTCGTCGCGGCCATCCTCGCCGGCGGCCACGTGCTGATCGAGGGCGTCCCCGGCGTGGCCAAGACGCTCACGGCCAAGCTCGTCGCGCGCGCCAGCGGTCTCGACTACAGCCGCATCCAGTTCACGCCCGACCTCATGCCGGCCGACGTGCTGGGGACGTCCGTGTTCAGCCCCAAGTCGGGCGAGTTCTCGTTCCACCGCGGGCCGATCTTCGCCCAGGTGGTCCTGATCGACGAGATCAACCGGGCGCCGGCCAAGACGCAGGCGGCCCTGTTCGAGACCATGGAGGAGCGGCAGGCGACGGTCGACGGGACGACCTACCCGATGCCGTCGCCGTTCGTGGTGCTCGCGACGCAGAACCCGATCGAGCACGAGGGGACGTACCGGTTGCCCGAGGCCCAGCTCGACCGCTTCCTGTTCAAGGTCCTCGTGGGCTACCCGTCGCTGGACGAGGAGGCCGAGATCCTGCGCCAGTTCCAGGACCACGGCGGCCGCGTCGACCTGGAGCGCGTCCGCCCGGTCCTGACGGCCGACGAGGTCGAGGCCGCGCGCGCGGCCGTCCGCGCCGTCCGCGTGGCGCCGCCCGTGCTCCGCTACGCGGCCGAGATCGTGGCGGCCACGCGGAGCCACCCCGCCCTGTCGCTGGGCGCCAGCCCGCGCGCCTCGCTCGCGCTCGTGACGGGCGCCAAGGCCGTCGCCGCCATGTCGGGCCGCGACTTCGCCACGCCCGACGACGTCGCCGCGGTCGCCGCCCCGGCCCTGCGCCACCGCGTGCTGCTCACGCCCGAGCGCGAGATCGAGGGCGTCCGCCCCGAGACGGTCCTCCAGCGGATCGTGGCCGAGGTCGAGGTGCCGCGGTGAGCGGGACGGGGGACCGGGGACTAGGGACGGGGGGGGAGGAGGGCTCAACCGCCCCGCCCCGACCACGCCGCGCGTCGGGGCGGGGCGGCCCACGCCGACGGGCGGGGCGGCCGGGGGCGAAGCGCGCCCCGACGGGTTCCGCGTCTGCCCGTCCCCCGTCTCGAGTCCCCAATCCCTTCCGCGACCTTTTCCTCCCCCGGCGCTTTTTCGCCGTCCTGTGGTCGCTGGTCGCCCTGTTCGTGGCGGCGGCCGTGTGGGCGCCGCTGCTGCCCGTCGCGGTCGTCGCCGTGTCGGCGTTCGGCGTCCTGGTCCTCGCCGACGCGCTCCTCCTGTGGCGGACGCCCGGGGGCGGGCTGGACGGCGCGCGGGCGCTCGACGACAAGCTGTCGCTGGGCGACCAGAACGAGGTGCGCCTCGTGGTGCGGAGCGGGTACCCGTTCGCCGCGCGCGTCCGCGTGCTCGACGAGGTCCCCGTCCAGTTCCAGAAGCGCGACGCCGGCGCCGTGGTCCCGGTCGAGGCGCGCGGCGAGGCGCGGCTGACGTACACGCTGCGCCCGACGGCGCGCGGCGAGTACGCGTTCGGGACGCTCAACCTGTTCGCGGCGACGCCGCTGGGCCTCGTGCTCCGCCGGTTCCGCACGGCCGCGGCCGAGACGGTCGCCGTCTACCCGTCGATCCTCCAGATGCAGCGGTACGCGTTCCTCGCGGCGTCGGACCGGCTCGAAGAGGTCGGCGTGAAGCGGGTCCGCCGGCTGGGCCAGACGCTCGAGTTCGACCAGGTCCGCGAGTACGTGGCCGGCGACGACCGCCGCCTCGTGAACTGGAAGGCCACGGCGCGGCGGAGCACGGGCGGGGCGGGCACGGGCGGGGTGGCGCGGCTCATGGTGAACCAGTACCAGGAGGAGCGGGCGCAGCCGGTCGTGGCCGCGCTCGACATGGGCCGCGCCATGCGGTCGCCGTTCGACGGCCTCACGCTCCTCGACCACTCGGTGAACGCGGCGCTCGTGCTCCTGAACACAGCGCTGGGCAAGGACGACCAGGCGGGACTGGTCGCGTTCGACCGCGAGGTCCGCGTGGTCGTGCCGGCGGGGCGGCGGCGGGGGCAGCTCCCGGCGCTCCTCGACGCGCTCTACCGGCTGGACCCGGGCTTTACCGACCCCAGCTTCGAGGCGCTCTACGCGGCGCTGCGGGGCCGGCTCCGTCAGCGGTCGCTGGTCCTCCTGTTCACGAACGTCGACACGCGGGCCGGCCTGGAGCGGCGGCTCCCGGTCCTCCGGCGGATCGCGCGGCTCCACCGGCTGGTCGTGGTCCTGTTCGAGAACACGGGCATCCGCGGCCTCCTCGACGACCGGGCGGAGCGGCTGGAGGACGTCTACACGAAGGCGGTCGCCGAGGGGCTGGCCCTGGAAAAGCGCGAGGTCGCGCGGACGCTCGAACGCCACGGCATCGGCGCGCTCCTGACCTCGCCGGAGTCGCTGACGGTCGACGCCGTCAACCGCTACATCCAGATCAAGGCGCGCGGGGCGTTCTAGGCTCCTTCCGGGTTGGTACGGGGTACGGTTTCTATCGCTGTGTTCAGCTCTTGCTGACAGGGTTCGTCCTGGCCTCGTCCATCATCCTAAGCTCCTCCGAGGAGACGGACTCCCTAACCAGCTACAGCGACCACCCCGCCCCGCAGTAGCCGCTTGACGCAGCACGGAGAGACGGTGCGGTTGCCGGCCTCGTGCCTCCTCCCCACCGGGGAGGGCCAGGGGAGACGCGCAGCGGCCACCCCGCCCTTCGGGGCGCAGGCCTCTCAGGACGTGGCTCCAGGCGCCGATCGCCGACGGGGCGGGGCGGGACGAGCGGCATCGGGGCGGCGGCCACCCCGCCCCATCGTTCGCGGCCGGGGCGGGGCGAACGGCGGCGCGCTCTGTGCTCGTCGGCATGGGAACGTGAGAGAGACGTGCAGGCGTCGGGGCGGGGTGGGGGACGGCTTGCGGAAAGGTTCGGATTACTTGAGGAATGCCCTGAGGCGGCCGATACGCGGTTGCAGCCCTGGCACGTACGGGGCGGTAGGGGATACCCTGGTGCAAAGCGCTGTGCCCTGGCGCACCTCCGGGCCGGACGTCTCCTGCCCGCCTCCCACCACACCCTCTCTCTGTGACCCTCGGTTTTTTGTCCCCCCGCCCCGCCCTCCGTCGGGCGTTACTCACTCTCTCCGTCGCCGCCCTCGGCTCCACCGCCTCGGCCCAGCCCTCTCCTTCGCCTCCCGCGGTCACGTTCGACGCGGACGCCCTCACGCGCGCCGCGTGGGACGAGGACCGCGGCTCGCCCCAGTTTCTCGCCGGTGACCTCGGCGTGTTCACCGCGGCGCCCGAGACCGCGGCCCGCGAGTTCCTGACGGCCAACGCGGCCACGTTCGGGTTCGAGGCCGCCCCCGACGTCCGCCTCGTGCGCGCCGAGCGCGACGACCTGGGCCTGGAGCACGTCGTCGTCCAGCAGGAGGTCGGCGGCGTTCCGGTGTGGGGGGCCGAGAGCTCGCTCCACATCGACGCCGACGGCCGGGCCTACGCCTGGGGCGGCGCGCTCCACCCCGGCGCCGAAGACGTCCAGATCCGCCCGGCCTTCCGCGGCGACCGCGCGCTGGCCGAGGCCCGCGCGGCGCTCGGGCCGATCGAGGAGCGGGCGTCGGTCCCGGCCGAGGACGACGCCGACGCCATCGACTGGACGCCGACGGCGTCGCTCGTGGTCTACCCCCACGATGGCGCCTACGTGCTCGCGTACCACGTCCGCCTGTTCGTGGACCGGCCGTGGCCGGCCAACTGGGAGGTGTTCGTCGACGCCCAGACGGGGGCCGTCCTCCACCGCTTCAACTCCATCCACACGATCGACCCGCGGGCGGGGCGGCCCGCGCCGGTCGGCGTGCCCTCGGCGGGCCGTGCACCGTCGTCCTCGCCCGTGTTCGTGGGCGCCCCGGCGTCTGGGTCGGGGCGGTCGCTCTACGACGGGACCGTCCCGCTCGCGACCGAGCGGAAGGGCGGCACGTACCGGCTCCGCGACAAGACGCGCGGGCCGAAGTACATCCGCACGTTCTCGGCCCAGGGCCTGAACTGGGCGCCGGGCGGGGAGGTGACCGACCGCGACAACCAGTTCACGCGCGCCGCGCACCGCGCGGCGGTCAGCGTCCACGCCGCGGCCGCGCGCACCATCGACTACTACCAGGACACGCACGGCCGGAGCAGCTACGACGGCAAGGACGGCTCGATCACGTCGACGGTCAACTTCGACTTTTTCCCGGGCGGCGTCGGCTTTAACGGCGCGTTCTGGAGCGGCGAGCAGATGATCTACGGCGACGGCGACGGCGAGACGTTCTCGCCGCTCGTGGACCTCGACATCGTGGCCCACGAGCTCACGCACGCCGTGACGCGCTCGACGGCCGGGCTCATCTACGAGAACGAGTCGGGCGCGCTGAACGAGGCGGTCTCCGACATCTTCGCCGTCATGGTCGACCGCGAGGACTACCGCGTCGGCGAGGACTCGTACACGCCGGGCCGCTCGGGCGACGCGCTCCGCTACCTCGATAACCCGGAGCGCGGCGACCAGCCCGCCCACTACGACGACCGCTACACGGGGTCCGAGGACAACGGCGGCGTCCACCGGAACTCGGGCATCGCCAACAAGCAGGCGTACCTCACGATGGCCGGGGGCTCGTTCCGCGGGCAGTCGGTGGAGTCCATCGGGCGCAAGGCGACCGAGCGGATCTGGTACCGGGCGCTCACGCGCTACTTCACGGCGTCGACCGACTTTGCCGGCGCCCGCGAGGGGACGCTCCAGGCCACGGCCGACCTGTACGGCTCGGGCTCGAAGCAGTACCGCGCGGTCGCCGACGCGTGGGCGGCCGTCGGCGTGGGCGAGGCCTCGGAGGCCGCCCCGCCCACCGCCCCGCCCACGGCGCCCTCGTTCCCCCGCACGACCGTGTGGTACTACCTCGAGAACCTGGCCACGGCGGAGCGGCTCGACACCGACGGCGACCGCCGGGTCGACGTCGACCGCGGCACGGCGACTGACAAGCAGTGGCGGTTCGAGAGCGCCGGCGGCTCGTACTGGTTTATCGAGAACCGGCGGACCGGCAAGCGCCTCAGCACCAACGGGTGCAAGAGCGACGTGCTCACGACCGGCGGGACGTCCGACGCCCAGCGGTGGAAGCTGGTCGACGCCGGCGGCGACCACTACTACCTCGAGAGCAAGGCGTGCAAGCGGTACCGGCTCGACACGGACGGGAACCGCAGCCCGGTCGACGTGAACCGCGGCAAGGCCCGCGACAAGCGGTGGGCGTTCGTCGAGGGGCGCTCGTTCAACGGCGTCCTCGCCGCCGAGCCCGCGGCGCTCGTCGCGGCCGAGGCCGCGGTCGACGTGCTCGCCCTGCGGGTGTACCCGAACCCGGCCCACGCGCAGGCGACGCTCGCGCTCGACGTGCCCGAGGCCGGCTCGGCGCGCGTCGTCGTGGTCGACCTGCTGGGCCGCGAGGTGGCCTCGGTCCTCGACGGCGCGGTCGAGGCTGGTCGTCGGCAGATCGCGCTGGACACGGCTGGGCTCCCGGCCGGCGTCTACGTGGTCGTCGCCGACGTCGCGGGCCAGCGCCTGACGGAGCGGGTCACGGTCGTGCGCTAGCCGCCCCGCCCCGTTCACCCGGTGCGACGAGCGCCCCCGCCCCGCCCGGGCGGGGGCGCTTTTTGTTGCAGAGGGATGGGGGATGCGCGCTCCGCGCGCTCGGGATGGGGGATGGGCAGAGGCGCGGCCCGGACCGCCCCGCCCTCGGCACGGGTCGAG
The DNA here is from genome assembly GCF_032248475.1 of Rubrivirga sp. S365. NCBI lineage: Bacteria > Pseudomonadati > Rhodothermota > Rhodothermia > Rhodothermales > Rubricoccaceae > Rubrivirga > Rubrivirga sp. S365. The sequence goes on along the minus strand of NZ_JAVTTN010000001.1, from coordinate 3,022,067 downwards.
GTGCGGTCTGGAGCCACCCCGCCCTGGGCGGGGCGAACTCCGAGGGCGGGGCGGTCGAGGGGCGGGGCGGGCACCTTCCGCTCGCCGCTCGCCGCTCGCCGCTCGCCGCTCGCCGCTCGCCGCTCGCCGCTCGCCGCTCGCCGCTCGCCGCTCGCCGCTCGCCGCTCGCCGCTCGCCGCTCGCCGCTCGCCGCTCGCCGACCTTCCGCCCGTTTTTCGCCGCGGCCCATTGCGCGGGCGGGGCGGGGTGGGGACCTTCCGCCCCCCCTCGCCCACGCTGCCCGCCCCGCCCATGACCGAGTCCCCCGTCGTCGTCGGCTGGCGCGAGTGGGTAGCGTTCCCCGACGTGGGCCTGCTCGCGGTGCGCGCGAAGGTCGACACCGGCGCGGCCACGTCGGCGCTCCACGCCCACAACCGCGAGACGTTCGTCCGCGACGGCGAGCCGTGGGCGCGGTTCGTGGTCCACCCGTTCTTCCGCACCGAGCGGCTGTCGGTCGCCTGCGAGGCGCCGGTCATCGACGAGCGGTCGGTGACGTCGTCGAGCGGGCACACCGAGACGCGCGTGGTGGTCGGCGTCACGCTCCGGCTCGGGACCACGTCCGACGCGCCCGAGTGGCCCGTCGAGGTCACGCTCACCGACCGCCGGCGGATGCGCTTCCCCATGCTCCTCGGCCGCGAGGCCATGGCGGGGCGGGTGCTCGTCGACTCCGGCGCCTCGTTCCTCCTCGGCCGCCCCGACCACCCCGCCTCGCTGTACGAGTGAGCCGGCGGGTCGATGGGCGAGGGTTCGCTTCCGGCCGTTCGCCGGGCCGCCCCGCCCGCTGACCCCGAACCGACTCACTGACCCCACCGACCGACTGACCCACCGACCTATGCGCATCGCCGTCCTCTCCCGGAACCCCGACCTGTACTCGACGCGTCGCCTCGTCGAGGCCGCCGAGGCGCGGGGCCACGAGGTCCAGATCCTCGACACGCTCCGGTGCACGGCGCACCTCACAGCGCGCGGCCCCGAGGTCCACTACGAGGGCGCGCGGCTCGACCCGCCCGACGCCATCATCCCGCGTGTGGGCGCCTCGATCACGTTCTACGGGCTGTCCATCGTGCGCCAGTTCGAGGCCATGGGCGTGTGGACGCTGAACGGGGCTGTCGGCATCACGCGCTCGCGCGACAAGCTCCGTGCCCACCAGTTCCTCGCCCGCAAGGGCATCGCGCTCCCGCGCACGGCGTTCGCCCACAAGGCCGACGACGCGGCCGACCTCATCACGTCGGTCGGCGGGCCGCCGGTCATCGTCAAGCTCCTCGAAGGGACGCAGGGCGTGGGCGTGGTGCTGTGCGAGACCAAGAAGGCGGCCGAGAGCGTGATCCAGGCGTTCCGCGGCATGAAGGCCTACCTCCTCGTCCAGGAGTTCATCAAAGAGGCGGGCGGGGCGGACGTCCGCCTGTTCGTGGTCGGCGACCGCGTGATCGCGGGCATGAAGCGGCAGGGGGCCGAGGGCGAGTTCCGCTCGAACCTCCACCGCGGCGGGAGCGCGTCGCAGATCAAGATCAGCCCGGAGGAGCGCAAGACGGCCGTGGCCGCGTGCAAGGCGCTGGGGCTCAAGGTGGCCGGCGTCGACGTGCTCCAGTCCGAGCGCGGGCCGCTGGTGCTGGAGGTCAACTCGTCGCCGGGCCTGGAGGGGATCGAGACGTCGACGGGCAAGGACGTGGCCGGCGCGGTGGTCTCGTTCGTGGAGAAGAGCCTCGCCGGCCGCGCGGCGTCCGCGTCGTAGCGCGCCCGCCCCGCCCTCACGGCCCGAACTCGACGTCGAGCGCGTCCGCGACGGGCGCGTAGCCCAGGCGGCGGTAGATGGCGTTCGAGGTCGGGTTCGCGAGGTCGGTGTAGAGCGAGCAGAACCGGGCGCCGCCGCCGAGCAGGTGCCGGCTGAGCGCGGCGACGACGCCCGTCGCGTACCCGCGCCCGCGGAGCGGGGCGGGCGTGTAGACGGCGCCGACGCGGGCGCCGTGGGGCGACCGCGCGACGACGGCCGCCATCGCCGCCGCCCCGCCCTCGTCCCACAGCCAGACGTCGCCGGCGGCCACCCACCGCTCGGCCAGGGCGCGGGCGTCGGACGGCGCCGCCCCCGTTTCGGCGTCGAACGCGCCGAGCCACGCGGCCACCGTGCCCACGTCGTCGGGTTGGGCGGGGCGGGCGCGCCCTGCGGCGGGGCGGTTCGGCGGCACGAGGCGCGTCAGCTCGAACACGCGCTGGCGCATGCCAGGGCGGGCGTGGACGCCGTGCCGCCCCGCCCACACGCGCCCGAACGCTTCGGCGAGGTCGGGCGGACCGAGCACGGCGGGGAGATCGCCGAACGGCTCGGCGGCGTCGGCCACGAGCGGGAGCGCGGCGGGCGGCATCCGCGTGAGCACCAGCTTGTGCGGCGGCGTCCGCAGCGCGGCGCCGACCACCCCGCTCTCGTCTTCGACCGTGGCGAGGAGGGCGGGGGCGGGGCGGTCGCTCGCGGCGAGGCCGGCGGCGATCCCCAGCATGAGCGAGTACTCGGCCTCGGCGCGGAGGAGCCACGGCCTGGCGCGGTCGAGGAACGCGCGGGGCGCTCCGTGAACGACGACGCGGGGCGGGGCGGCGGGCATGGCGCGGGCGGGGCGGCCTGTGGTCTCGGCACAGGGTACGGCTCCTCGGTAGGCCTTCCACGTATTCGGTCCCTTCCTGAAATCGGTCCCGAGGTCGCCCGCCCCGCCCGCGGATCAGTGGGCGTCGTGCGCGCCCGAGCCGTGGTCCATCCCGTCGTGGCTGTCGTGGCCGTACATCGCGTTCCAGACGTCGGCGGGGTCGTCGGCGTAGACGTTGAGGTGGGCCATCCACCCGAAGGCGGTCGGGAGGAACCGGCCGCCGAGTTGGTCGCAGGCGGACGGGGTCGCCGTCGGGCTCTCCGGCCCGAACGCGGCCTCGCCGCCGGCGAGCGTGCGCGCCCACGCCGCCTCGTCCCAGATCGGGCGGGGCACGCACACGTTCTGGTGGAGGTGCCACTGCGTGACCGAGAGCGGCACGCGGGCGTCGAGCTCGGCGAGCGGGGCGTCGGCGGGCGCCGTGTACATGGCCCCGAGCAGGCGGAGGCCGCCCCGCCCGTCGCGCTCGTAGAGGAGCGCGCCCGGCGCGTCGGGGTTGATGACGTCCTGCTCGGCGGCCGACCGCTGCTGGTGGATGTAGTGGATGATCTGGAGGCCCGGCGTGGGCTCGGGCGGGAACGGCCGGTAGCCGTCGGCCACGGCGTCCTCGACGTCGCGGTAGCGGGCGATCGACCGGCGCGTCTCGGCGAGGAGCCGGTCGGCGCGCGCGCGGTCGCCCGGCTGGGTCCGCGTGAGCCGCGTCATCGACGCGTGCGGGTCGCCCGGCATCGGGTCCGCCCCGCCCAGAGCGCGGACGTCGGCGGTCGGGGCCGAGATGGCGTCGGCGACCGCGTCGTCTACCATCGTCGCGCACCCGGGCAGCGCGGCGAGGGCGAGGGCGGCGGCCCAGACGGTGGACGCGCGGGCGGGGCGGGGCGGGGAAAACGGCATGGCGGGGCGGGCGAGCGGTCTCGGCGCCTCACCCGCAAAGTCCCTGCCACGGACATTCCGCCCCGCCCCCGACCAAGCAGCCTCTTCGCGGTCGAAGCGGCCTCCCACCACCCCGCTCCGGGTCGGGCGGGGCGGCGGTCTGTTCTACTCCGCCCCCAGCCCGAAGACGGCGTTCGCGAACAAGAGCTGGCCGTCGGCCCAGAAGCCGCGGAAGATCGGGGTGTCGAGGAGGTAGACCACCTCGCCGTCGCCCAGGTCTTCGACGCCGAACACGAGCGAGTCCGTGAGCCGGTCCTGCGCGCGGCGCCCGGCGAACCCGGCCGCCGGCGTGCCGCTGCGGAGCACGCCCACGTTCCACCCGTCGGCCAGGAAGTCGACCGGGCTCGTGCCCTGCTTGACGACGTAGGTGTGGTCGGGGTAGCCGTAGGCGAGCGGGTGCGTCTCGTCGAGCGCCACGCGGTAGACGGCGCCGGGGACGCCGCCCGATACGCCCTCGCGCTCGCGGTCGCCGTAGCGGCGGAGGCGGCCGTCGGCCGTCGAGTCGGGCGCCGGCGCCTCGCGCGTGGCGATCCCGAACCCGTCCTTGCCCGCGAACGCCCGCGCCGCGCCCTCCATCGCCACCAGCCGGCCGCCGGCGCGGACCCAGCCGCGGAGCGCCTCGGCCCGGTCGTCGGTCAGCCACGCGCCGTAGCGGCCGTCCGGGAGCACGAGCACGTCGGCGTCGTCGAGGTCGGCGCGCGAGAAGCCGTCGGCGCGGAGGAGCGTGGCCGGGTAGTCGACCACGCGGTCGAACCAGTGCCACACCTCGCCGAGCGCCGTCGGCGCGACGGGCTCGTCGGTGAGGACCGCCACGCGCGGGCCGCGCGCGAAGCCGACGCGGTTCGAGCCCAGGTCCGCCCCGCTCGTGGCGAACCCGGTCCCCAGCGCCACGGCCGGCCGCCCCGCCCGCGCCGCCGCCTCGCGGACGACGGCGTCGAACCGCTCGCCCAGGCGCCCGTTGCCCGCGCGCGTGGCGACGACCGAGCCGCGCCGGAAGCGGCGGCCCTCGGCCTCGAACGGCTCCGGCACCACGCGCACGCCCACCTCCTCGCGGAGCAGCTCGGCCAGCACGCGGGCGTCCTGCGGGCTCTCCCACGGCAGGACGTAGGCGTAGGGCCGCGCCGCCGCGGGCGCGAGCGGGGCCGACGGCGCCGCCCCGCCCGCGTCGACGGCCGACTCCAGCGCCAGCCCCTCGACGCCGTACACGTAGGGCAGCGCCCACGCCGTCACGTCGTAGGTGACGGAGTCGACGAGCGCCGGCTCGGGCTCGAACAGGACGGCCGCGAGCCGCCCCTTCGGCTGGTCGAGGGAAACGACGAGGTCGCCCGGCTGCACCGTCAGGCGCTCGGGCGGGGCGGGGCGGTCGAGGCCGCCGGCGTAGCGGACGCCGCGCGCCGTCTGCTCCCGCCCCGCCCACCCGTACCGGATGCCCTGCAGGTCGAGGAGCGCGGCCAGCGCCTCCAGCCGCCCGGCGTCGCCGCGCGCGGCGAACGCGACGGCCGGGCCGGCGGGCGGGGTGGCGAACCCGGCGGCGAACGCGCGGCCCACGCGGTCGGCGTCGCCGGCGACGGTGGCGACCGTTTCGAGCCCGGTCGCGACGTGGTTTCGAATGCGGTCGGCCAGCGTCAGCGTGTCGCCCTCTGTTGTGCGGATCGCGAGCCCGGCCCGGCCGCTCCCGCCCTGCTCGTACGTCATGCCCACGGCGCCGTTGAACGTGGGCCAGGTGTCGCCGTAGCCCGGGTAGAGCAAGTCGAACACCTCGCGCGTGAAGTAGAGCCAGCCCTCGCGGTCGAACACGCGGGCGTTCGCGCGGCCGATCTCGGTCTGGACCGCGCGCTGCCACGGCAGCACGCGCGGGTGGAACGGCTCGGCGGCCGGGGCGAAGTAGTACGGGCTGTCGACGCCCTGCTCGTGGAAGTCGACGTGGACGGCCGGCATCCAGGCGTTGTAGACGGCGAGCCGCGCGCGCGTCTCGGGCTGCGTGCCCCACGCCCAGTCGCGGTTGAGGTCGAAGAGGTAGTGGTTGAACCGGCCGCCGGGCCACGGCTCGTCGTGCTCCCACGCCTCGGGGCTGGGGTCGGGCGCGTCGCCGCGGCGCTGGCGGTAGCCGCTCACGTAGCGCTCGCGGCCGTCGGGGTTGAGGCACGGGTCGAGGACCACGACCACGTCGCGGAGCCAGGCGTCGGCGCGCGGCGTGGTCAGCTCGTAGAGCGTCCGCAGGGCGGCCTCGGTGCTCACGGCCTCGTTGCCGTGGACGTTGTAGCTCAGCCAGACCACGGGCTTCTCAGGCGCCGCCCCGCCCTCGGTCGCGCGGAGCGAGCTCCGGCGGACGGCCTCGACGTCGGTCCCCTCGGCGGCGACGACGAGCGTGACGAGCGGGCGGCCCTCGGGCGTCTCGCCGTACGGCGAGAGCGCCACGCGCGGCGACGCCGCGGCCACGGCCTCGACGTAGTCGACGACCCGGTGGTGCGGCGTGAACCGCTCGCCCAGGTCATACCCCAGGAACGCCTCGGGCGTGGGCACCTGGGCCAGCGCGGGGCCGGCGACGAGGAGGACGGCGAGCGGGGCGAGGCGGAGGCGCACGGGCGGGGCGGGGTGGGAGCGCGGAAGGTACCCGCCCTTTGGATCCGCCCCGCCCCGGCAGGCGCCGCGGGCGACGACTCTGCCGCTCCGCCCCGCCCGGTGTAGAAGCGGACCAATCAAAAGGCCGCTCGATCTCGCACGAAGAGTGGCGGGCGGGGCGGGGCGGCCGGTGCCGTGCGCGGAGCCTCCCGCGCGTCCGCTAGGCGGCCCGCGCCCTCCGCCACACCGTCGGGGCCGGCACGTCGAGGACGGCGTGGGCCGCGAACAGGTCGGCCAGGTCGCGGCGGAGCCCGGCGGCGGTGGGGGCCTCGGGGCCGGCGGCGATCTGGTCGGCGACGGAGATCATGAACTGGCTCCAGTCGGTCACCGAAACACCGGGCCGCAGGGCGGCCGGGTGGGGCAGGGGCGGGGCGGAGCGGAGCCACGTCCACCGGAGCCATGTCTCGTCGTCCCACCCGCGCGCGGGCGCCCCGACCCCCAGCCGGAGCCAGAGCCGGACGGCCCGCTGGTGCTCGCTGACGGCGGCGGCGAGGGCGGGCAGGCGGTGCGCGTGGCGGACGCGGAGGCCACCGACGGCCTCGACGACGTCGATCGACCGCAGGCGCACCTCCTGGAGCGTCTGGGCCAGCGTCCACCGCTCGCCCTCGGCCGGGCGCCGGACGGGGTGGGGCGGGCGGGCCGCCTCGACGTCGAACTGGAACGAGTACTCGGCAAGGTGCTCGGCGTGCCGGGACGTCGGCGCGGCCTCGACGGGCGGGGCGGGGCGGTCGCGTACGGTCATCGGGGTGGGGGAGGGACCTGCCTCCAACCTCGCACACTTGAGTGACAGCCGCGTGTCACACGACTTCGGCTCTATGGGCGTCCGCCCAACCGTCCGAGCGCCGCGTCTGCTCCAGCGGCGTCGCCGGCCCGTCGGCGTGCTCGCGCGTAGGTCCGCACGTCCTCCTCGGAGGCGTCGGCGTAGGCGGCGTCGCGGGCCTCGGCCGCCTCGTCCGAGCGCCCCAGCGCGTCGAGCAGTCCGGCCCGCGTCATCCGGTTGCCGAACCCCGGCCGGAGCTCGACCGAGCGGTCGGCCCAGGCGAGGGCGTCGTCCAGGCGGCGGCCGGCGTCGAGCGCGTAGGCGGCGATCTGGTCCCAGCCCTCGGGGAAGAACCCGCCCACGCCCCGCAGCTCGCGCTCCATCGAGGCGAGGACGACGGCCGGCGTGTCGGCCCCGATGCGGACCGGAACCTCCCGCCCCGCCCAGTGGAGGACGAGGGTGGCGGAGTCGTCGTCGGGCGCGTCGAAGCGGTACGCCAGCCGCTCCTTGGGCGGGGCGGCCCGGGGCGTGACGACGACGCGGAGGGCGTCCTCGCTCGGGTCGTAGGAGTACGAGCCCCACGCCTCGGAGACCGTCGAGAAGATGACGGTCCAGTCCCCGTCGGTCGGGATCACGTGGAGGCCGTAGGTGCCGGCTGGCAGCGTCGCTCCCTCGACCTGGATGTCGGTCGAGGTCGTGAAGACGGTGTTCTCGTTGGCGCCGGCCCGCCACACCTCGCCGTAGGGGACGAGCTCGCCCCAGACGGTGCGCCCGCCGACGGCCGGGCGGTGGTAGTCGACGGCGAGGTCGGTGAGCCCGACGGTCTGCGCGACGCGCGCGTGCGGGCTCGCGAGCGGGGCCGCAAGCTGGCGCTGCGCGCTCGCGGCGGACGCGGAGAGGACGAGGAGGACGGCGGCGAGGGCGGGGAGGCGCATGGGGCGGGGCGGGGTGGCGGGGGAGTGTACCGACGCCAGCCGCTCGCACGCTGCCCGTCCTGGTCGTGGCGCGCGGGACGAGACGGCGACGGCCGGCCCCCGCTACGAGGCCGGCCGTCACGGTGCGCGCGGGGCGGCCCCTACGACGTGGGCTCGTCGTCGCGGAGGAACCCGCCGTCGCTGCCGACGAGCGCGTCGAGCGTCTTCTCTCCGTCCGGCCCCGCTGTCCGAGCCGCAACTGTCCCCAGCGGTGTGAGCGTGGGCGGGGCGTAGGGCGGGCGGGACCGGGGGGCGCCGTGGGCGGGCGGGGCGGGGCGGTCGGTCGGGGGCGTGGTCATGGTGCGTACTGGTGGGGTAAAGGGAGTGGAACCCCGCCCCGCCCGAGACGCCGGGCGGGGCGGTCCGAGTGGGTCAGCGGGCGACGGTGAGCCGGGCCGTCTGGACCCCGCCCCCGGTCGCCACGCGGACGACGTAGACGCCGGCCGGGAGCGACCCCGCTCGCAGCGACACCTCGTGGCGGCCCCGGGCGAACGGGCCGTCGGCGGCCACCACGACCTCGCGGCCGAGTGCGTCGTAGACGGCCACGCGCGCCGCCCCGCCCTCGGCGAGCCCAAAGGCCACCGTCGCCTGGCTCGCCGTCGGGTTCGGCCACGCGGCCACCGTCAGGTCGATCTCTCCCGCCCCCTCGGCCGAGACCGCTTGGCCGAACACGCTGAGGAGCGCCTGGCGGAACGCCTGCATCTCGGCCTCCGTCGCCGCGCCCCCGACCGAGCCGAAGACCGCCCGGTCCCGGTCGTAGACCACGGCCGCGACGACGCGGCCGAGCACGGAGGCAACTGGGGCGCCGGCGGCCGCCGTCCCCTCGACGAGCGCGAACGCGCCCGGGTCGTCGAAGAACACGTCGTCCGGGAGCGCCTTGTCGCCGCCCGCCGAGGCGAGGACGTAGACGTCGCCCGGGGTGACGGTCCCGTCGGCGACGGCCGAGTAGCGGACGGTCTCGTCGAACGGGTCGAACGTCACGAACGAGCACGTCGAGAGGTCGACGGCCAGGTCTCCCTCGTTGCGGACGCCGGCAAACTCGCCGGTCGCGTTCATGAACGAGCCGCCGGGGACCGTCGAGAAGTCGTCGGCCATGACCGACGTCGGGGTGCCGTTGCCGTCGGCGTCGAACGAGACCCGCGAGTTCTGCGAGCAGGCCACGGCGCCGCCGCCGTCGCCGTCGCCGCGCTCGAACGCGCCCAGGTCGTCCTGGTCGTCGCCGCGGGGCTCCCCGCGCTGGTCGACCGCGAGCGCCGTCTGGCCGGCGTCGATGGCCGGGCTGTCGTTCAGGAGCGCGTGCGTGAGCGTCGGCCCGCCGTTGTCGGCGAGCGGGGCGAGCGCGGGGTCCTGGCCGAAAATGGTGTTTTCACCCGCGCCATTGAAGGCGCAGTCGTCGCCCCGGTCCTCGACGAGGAGGAACCCGCCGGTGGCGTACCGCCCGAAGCAGTCGTCCCCCGAGCCGGCGGCCGTGTTGTCCCCGACAATCGCGTTATCGACCGAGACCGTCGCCGACCCCACCAGCGAGCTGATAGCGAGGCCGCCGCCGTTCGCGCCGGCCACGTTCCGGACCACCGTCACGCTCTCGAGCGACGTGTCGCCGCCGGGGAGCGTGTAGACGCCGCCGCCGTCGCCGGACGCCGCGTTCCCGCTGACGGTCGAGTTCGAGACTGCGAGCGTGCCCGAGGCGCTGTTCCAGAGCCCGCCGCCCTGCGCGGACGAGTTGTTCGAGACCGTCGTCTGCGAGAGCGTCGCCGAGCCCGCCCCGCCCACGTGGACGCCGCCGCCGTTGCCGGGGTTGGCGCTGGCGATCCGGTTGCCGTCGACCGACACCTTCGAGAGCGAGAGGGTCCCGCCGTCGGCCACCTCGACGCCGCCGCCGGCGCGGTTGGCCCGGTTGCCCGAGACCTCGCCGAGCGTCATCGACACCGACGCGCCGCCGGCCACGAGCACCGCCCCGCCCGAGCCCGCCGCGCCCGTCGCGCCGTTGTCCGAGAACCTCGCCGAGGTGACCGTGACGTCGGCGCCGGTCTCGGCGTAGAGGCCGCCGCCGCCGTTCGCGGCGTCGTCGCCCGTCGCGGTGTTCCCCGCGATCAGGGTGGGGACGTCGCGGGCGGGCTGGACCACGAGCGCCGCGTTCGACCACAGGCCGCCGCCCTCGACGGCCGTGTTCCCGGTGAACGCCCCCCCGTTGACGGTCACGCTGCCGCCGCCGGAGTGGAGGCCGCCGCCGTTGCCCGGGTTCGCCCCGGCGATCGCGTTGCCGCGGACGGCAACGTCGTTGAGCGCGACGGTCCCGCCGGCGTCCTCGATCCCGGCTCCGGCGCGGGCGGCCCGGTTGCCCAGGATGTCGCCGCCGTCGATCAGGAGCGTACCCCCGTTGTTGAGGATGCCGCCGCCCGAGCCGGACGCGCCGCTCGCGACGTTCTCCGAGACCACGACGCCCCCGTCGGCGTCGTCGCCGAGGTCGTCGTTGGGGAGGCCCGCGATCTGCACGAACCCGCCCTGGTTGTAGAGGCCGCCGCCGCCCTGGTCGGCGTCGTCGCCCGTCGCCTCGTTCCGCGTGACGAGCGCGGCCTCAATGCTCACGTTCTGCGCCGCCATCATGTCCCACATCTGGGTCATCATGGCGCCGCCCACGCGGTCGGCCGCGCGGGCGGCCATGTCGTCCTCGTCGGCCGTCACGATGAGGAACCCGCTCGACCACAGGCCGCCGCCCTCGACGGCCGTGTTGTCCGCGAACGTCCCGCCGCCGACGACGACCGTCCCGCCGCCGCCGTGGACCGCCCCGCCGTTGCCGGGGTTCGCCCCGGCGTCGTTCCCCGTCACGTTGGTCATGACGAGGATGGTGGTCGAGCGCTCGCCGTCGGCCTCGACCCCGCCGCCGGCCCGGTTGGCCGTGTTGCCCGAGACGGTCGTGGTCATGACCATGAGGGTCCCCCCGCTGTTGAACACGCCGCCGCCGGAGCCGGCCGCGCCCGTCGCCCGGTTGCCCTCGACGGCGACGTTGCCCGAGATCGTGGTCGAGCCCGCGCCCCACACGCCGCCGCCGCCCATGCCGGCCTCGGCGCCTCGGGCCTCGTTCCCGCGGATCGTGGACGAGCCCCCGTTGGTCGTCGTGATGACGATGGACGTGCCGTCGGCGCCGTGGATGCCGCCGCCGTTGACCCCGGCTACGCTGTCCGTCACGTCGACGTCCGTGAACGTCGCCTCGCTCCCCGCCTTGAGGTCGACCGCCCCGCCCGCGTCCGGCGCCGAGGAGCCTGTGCGGGAGTCGCCGTTCTGGAGCCGGAGCGACGTAAAGGCCACGCGCTGCTCCGAGCCCGCCCCGCCCGCCGCGTCGACGTCGAAGACGCGGCTGGCGCCCTGGGCGTCGACCGTCACGGAGCCGACGGCCGAGGCGTCAATGGCCACGTCGTCGCTCACGAGGAGCTCGCCGAGCGTGAGGGCGACCGTGTAGCTCGCGGCGAACGTGATCGTGTCGCCGTCGGGGGCGCCGGCCGCGCAGCCGTCGACGGCCGCGTTCGTGTTCGCCGCCCGGATCGCCTCGCGGAGCGAGCAGTCGCCGTCGGCGTTGTCTTCGTCCGCGCCCGTGTCGACGACGATCCCGCCGCTCCCAGAGGCCATGCCGAACGTCTGCCCCGCGTTGACGTTGCCGGGCGAGTCCTCGCCGGGGCCGGTCCACGCAAAATCGCCGTAGGCGGTACCCGCGCCCGCGAGCTGGAGGGACTGGCCTGCCGGGGGCGGCGGCTCCTCGGACACGCCGATGTCCGTGCTGGTCATGCCCTCAGCCGCGCCGTCGGTCGCCTCGAACGTCCCTCTGTAGGAGAGGAACTGCACGTTCGTAGCCCCTGGCCCGACGAGCGCGAGGCCGTCGGTGTCTCCGTTCTGGATGCCTTCGCGAGCGAAGGAGAGCGTCCCGAAGCCGTCCTGCTGGTCGGGGATGGTCCCCGAGAGGCGCACGGTGGCGTAGCGGTTCCCGCCCGCGCCGTTGTAGAGCTCGACCGACCAGTCCGAGAGGTCCGTCCCGGCCGGTCCCGCGACCTCGACGAACTCCCCGACGTCTCCGCCCGTGTTGTCGTAGTGGATCTCGTTGACGAAGACGCTCTGTGCAGACGCAGCGGGGCTGGCCGTCATCATGAGGGCGGTCCCCATCAGGAGGAGGAGGCCATGGGACGCGGTCCGCACGTGGGCGGGCGGGGTGGTAGCAGGTGTGAGCATCGTAGGTAGAGAAAGAGGGCGCGCAGGCTTCGCGTGTAAGACGATCAGGATCAGACAAGTAAGCCTGTGTCGGGGTGAGGCACAAGGTCACTTGGTGCTCATTGTCTGCTCATTTATCTACTGCGGATCCAGAAGCCACGTCCACCGTCCAGAAGGTGGTGAGGCTCCGCTCTGGCCCATGGTGGCCCGCCCCGCCCGCGTGGGCGGGGCGGCTCCGGGCGGGGCGGGTCAGCGGACGACCGTAAGCCGGGCCGTCCGCACCCCGCCCTCGGTCGTCACGCGGACGACGTAGACGCCGGCCGGGAGCGCTCGGGCGGGGAGGCCGACCACGTGGCGGCCCGACCCGAACGGGCCGTCGGCGGCCACGGCCACCTCGCGCCCGAGCGCGTCGTAGACGGCCACGCGGGCCGCCCCGCCCGCGGCGAGCCCGAAGGCTGCGGTGGCGGCCCCGCGCGTCGGGTTCGGCCACGCGGCCACCGCCAGGTCGAGGCCGCCGTCCGCTTCCGCGGGCGTGGCCTGGTCGAAGACGGCGGCGAGGGCCTGCTCGAACGCCTGCCTCTCCGCCTCCGTCGCCCCGCCCGCGACCGACGCGGACACCGCCCGGTCCCGGTCGTAGACCACGGCCGCGACGACGCGGCCGAGCACGGCGGCCACGTCGTCGCCGACGGCGGCGGTCCCCTCGGCGAGCGCGAACGCGCCCGGCCCGTCGGGGAGAGTCTGGGCGGGGAGGACCTGGTCGCCGCCTTCGTTCGCGAACACGTAGGCGCCTCCGGCGACGACGGCCCCCGAGGCGGGGGCCGCGTACGTGACCTGTCCGGCCGACGCGTCGAGCGCGACGAACGAGCACGCCGAAAGGTCGACGGCCGCCCCGCCCGCGCCCTCGTGGCGGACTCCGGCAAACTCGCCGAGGGCGTCGCCGTCGTCCGTCGGGTCGAAGTCGTCGGGCGCGACCGGGCCGCCGCTCCCGTCGACGTCGAACGAGAGCGGGGCGGCCCGCGTGCAGGCGAGGGGCGCCACGGCGGCGACGCCCGTGACGGCCACGTCGTCGAGGGCGACGTCCTCGTCCCCGGCGTCGAGCCGGATCGTGATCGTGAGGTCGAGCGTGGACCCGGTCCCGGGGATTGCGGCCGAGAACGCGGCGAACGCCGGCGTCAGCTCGGCGCCGTCCCCGACGCCGTCCAGGTCCGTGTCGACGCGGGGCGCCGTGTTGGTCTCGCCCTGGTCCTCGATCGCGAAGACGCGGACGGCCGCCCCGCCGTCGATCTGCGCGACGACGCGGACGTAGTCGGACGCGTCCCAGTCCTCGTCGCCGTTGGCGGCGTCGTCTTCGGCGAACCGGGCCGAAAACGAGAGGTCGGCGAGGCCCGAAATGTCGATCCCGCTGAACGTGAGCGACTGCGTCGCGCTGCCCCCGTCGCCATCGACGTCCTGGGCCGCAAAGTAGAACGCTCCCCCGGCCCCGGTGACGGCGTACGACGGGTCCACGTCGGAGCCGTCCGTGCGCGTGAAAAAGTCGCTGCCCCCGTCCGTAAACTCAGGCGTCGACGTCACGTATTCGACGGCGCCGTCCTCGAAGTCCTCGAACAGGACCGTTGTTTGGGCGCGCGCGGCGGAGGTCATGACGACGGCGAGGAGGGCGAGCCGCCCCAGCGACAACGCTGAGGCTAGAAGGGCACGCTGCGTCCGGGGAGTAACGGGTGGGGTCATCGGTGGCTGAGGCGGATGGAGAAGAGGGGCCGAACCCGCCGTCCGGCCCGTGCAAGCAACCCGGCACGGACCGGGCGTACAAGCCGCTCCGCTCGGCGACGCTCCGCCGCGACCCTGAAACCAGGGCGCCGTGGCCCCGCCGGGCGCCTGCTCCCGCTCCGCCGTCGCCTAAAACGTCATGGGGATGAGCCGTCGTGGCCGCCCGCGTCCGGTCCTAACGGCTCTCGATCCAAGCTGCCCGCCCCGCCCGCTGCCCGCCCCGCCCCGTCCTGCGCCCGCCCCGCCTGCATGGGCGGGGCGGTCCTGATCTGGTCGCCGCGGCGAACCGCGCCGTCCGGTCGTCGTGAGCGGGGCATGAGCAGCCGCAGCGACGCATGATCGGGAGACGTGGGCGGGGCGGGGCGGACCCGGACGCCGACCTCCGCGGCGAGGTCGGGTTCGGCGCGCTCCTGCGGACGAACGCCGACGTCCGGCGGCTGTGGGGCGGGACCGTCGTGTCGCTCTTCGGCGACTGGTTCAACACGCTCGCGCTGTACCGGCTCGTCCTGGACCTGACCGGGTCCGAGACGGCGCTGGGCGGCGTGTTCCTGACCAAGCTCCTCCCGCTCGCGCTGGCCTCGCCCGTCGCCGGCGTGCTGGCCGACCGGCTCGACCGGCGGAAGCTGATGATCGGGGCCGACCTCGTGCGCGCGGCGATCGTGCTCGGGTTCCTGTTCGTCCGCGACGCGGGCGATCTGTGGCTGCTCTACGTGTTGGCCTCGGCGCAGATCGCGGTGAGCGCGGCGTTCACGCCGGCCAAGAACGCGGTCCTCCCGGCGATCACGAAAAAGGGCGAGCTGCTGACCGCCAACGCGCTGCTCTCGGCCACGTGGTCGATCATGCTCGCCGTCGGGGCCGCGGCCGGCGGGCCGGCGGTCGACGCGTTCGGGACCGACGTGGTGTTCTGGCTCGACGCGGCGACGTACCTCGTGAGCGCCGCCTTTATCGCCCGCGTCCGCGTGCCGCCGCGGGCGCCGGACGCGTCGGGGGAGGGCGACCAGTCGGCCGCGCGGGGCGGCGTGGGCGGGGCGGTGCGCGAGGGGCTCGGCCAGATCGTCGAGGGCTGGCGCTACCTCCGGCGGCGCCCGGCCGTCGGGCGCATCGCGCTCGCCAAGGCGACGTGGTCGGTCGGCGGCGGCGGCCTCGTGCTGGCCCTCGCGCTCATCGGCGACCGCCTGTTCCCGTCGGCCGGGACGACCGGGATCGGCGTCCTGTTCGCGGCGCGCGGGCTGGGGACCGGGCTCGGGCCGATCCTCGCGCGCGCGCTCTTCCGCGACGCCCGGCGGTGGCCGGCGGTCCTCGGCGCGTGCGTGGTCGCGAGCGCCGTCGCCTACGCCGGCGTGGCGGTCGCCGGGGACGTGCGGTGGGCCATCGTCGCGCTCGTGGTCCTGGCCCACGCGGCGAGCGGGACCAACTGGGTGCTCTCGACGACGCTCCTCCATGACCGGGCCGAGGACCGCTACCGCGGGCGCGTGTTCGCGACCGACTGGCTCCTCGCCACGCTCGTGCAGAGCGTGTCGATCGTAACGACGAGCGTGCTCCTGGAGTCGGGCGTGAGCGTCGGGGCCGTCATCCTCGGGCTGGCCGCCGTCGAGGGCGGGGTGGGCCTGCTGTGGCTGGCGACCGTCGTCCCGGCGGAGCGGGCGGCGGAAACGGTGGGTCAGTAGGGTAGTGGGTCTGTGGGTCGGTAGATCGGTGAGGCAGTGGGAGGCGCTGGCGCCCACGTCGGCCGCCCCGCTCGCGCCGACCGCCCCGCCCGCACTACGGGAGGCGCCACGGCAGGGTCGTACGCTGGGGCGGGGTGGGGGAGGAGCCGCCCCGCCCTGCGGTAGGCCAGAGCGACCGTCCTTACTGACCTACCGACTCCCTGATACGCGCTCTGGAGGTTGGCTGTGCACCCGCCCCGCCCTGGCGCCTGCTGCGCGGTGTCCCTCTCCCCGTAGGAGAGGGACACCGCGCAGCGTCGGCGCAGCCAGGGTGAGGGGTCGGGCGGGGTGGCGAGTGCCTTACGAACTCAGCGACCCCGTATGACCCATTGGCTCACCGGCCCTGTTCAAGTCCTGGGCGGGGCGGGCGATACCCCGGCCATGACGACTGCCCCCGAGGCTCTCCCCGCGGCCGCCCTCGCCGAAGCGCCGGCGGCCCTCGCCGTCCTCGACGCCGGGGGCGGGGTGGTGTGGTCGAGCCGCGCGTTCGATGCTCTCTTGGGTTCGCCGGACGCCTGGGGCGACGCGGTGCAGGCTGGGCTCGGACGCCTGGTCGCGGGCGCGGACGCCGCCAAGGTGGTGCGCCCGGGGCACGCGGTCGAACGGCTCGACCTGCGCGCGCACGCGCTCGACGGGGGCGGGGCGGCCGTCGTCGCTGCCGTCGCGGCGGACCCGCTGGGGGCGCGCGTCGCGGCGGCCGAGGCTGCGCTCCACGCGCTCGCTCGGCCCCGCCCGGACCTTCTCGCGCTGCTCGAAGCCGCCGCTGTCCACGTCGGGCAGGCGCTGGCGGCCGGCGTCGCCGTGGCGCTCGTGGGCGGGGCGGACGACTACGTCCGGTGCGCCGTGTGGCCGCCCGACGCCGCGCCCGGCCTCGTCACCGCAGCGGTCCCGCCGGGCGACGGCTCCGGCCGAGCGCGCGACGTGTCCGCCCCGCCCGTGCTCGCGGCGCTCGGGGCGGCCCACGCGCTCGCGGTCCCGGTCGGCGGCGACCTCCCCGCCCTCGTCGTCGTCGGGCGCGGCCGGCCGTGGCGCCCGGACGAGCGCGCGGCGGCCGACCGGCTGGGCGTGCTCGTGGCCACGCTCTGGGGCTGGGCCGAGGCCGAGGACCGCTTCGAGCGGACCGTGGCCGACCTCGACGACGCCCTGTTCACGGTCGCCCACGACGCAGACGGCCGGCGGCGGTACGCGTTCGTGAGCCCGCAGGCCGAGGCGCTGACGGGGCTCGACCCCGACGCCGTCCTCGCCGGCGACGCCGACTGGAGCGCCCTCGTGGTCGACGGCGACCGCGCGGCGTTCGCGGCCCACGACGCCCGGCTCCGGGCGGGGCGGCCCTCGACGGTCGACGTCCGGCTGGTCGTGGGCGGCGACGTCGCGTGGGTCCGCGAGCGGGCGACGCCCGGGCTCGACGCGGCCGGGAACGTCGCCACCGGCGGCCTTCTCGCCGACGTGACGGCCCAGCACGAGGCCGAGGCCCAGCTCCGGCGCGCCCGGCGCGCCGCCGAGCGGGCGGCCCATACGCGGATGGCCTTTCTCCGCACCATGAGCCACGAGCTCCGCACGCCGCTCGGCGTCATCCGCGGGTTCGCCGACCTGCTGGCCGACGAGGTGGCCGATCTCGCCGCCCCGCCCGAGGTGGCCGAGTTCGCGGACGCGATCCAGACCGCCGCCGGCCGCGCGCTCCGCCTGGTCTCCGACCTGCTCGACCTGTCGCGGCTTGAGACCAAGGCCCTCGACCTGCGGCGCATGCCGGTTGCCCTCGGCCCGCTCCTGGCCGCCGTCGCCGGGCGCCACCGCCCCGCCCTCGACGGCCGCGGCGTGGCCCTCCACGTCGAGCCCACCGACGCGGCCGCGCTGGCCGACCCCGCGCGCGTCGAGCAGGTGGTCGAGCAGCTCCTCGCCAACGCCGCCAAGTTCACCGAGCGCGGCGCCGTCGCCGTCCGCGTCCGGGCCGAGGGCGGGGCGGTCCGCGTCGAGGTCGCCGACACGGGCGTCGGCGTCGCCGCCGACGCGCTCGACGACGTGTTCGAGCCGTTCGTCCAGGGCGACGCCCGCGTCAACCGCCGGTTCGAGGGGACCGGCCTGGGCCTGGCCGTCGCCCGCCGCCTCGCTGACCAGATGGGCGGGGGCCTGACGGCGACGAGCGTCGAGGGCGAAGGCTCGACGTTCACGCTCACGCTCCCCAGGGACGAGGGCTGAGCAGGTGCGGCACGCCCCGCCGCCCCGACCGTCGGCGCGGGCGGCCTCGCCCTACGGCCGCTCCGCCCCGCCCCCAGCGGCCCGCGCCGCGTTGCGCACGTTGCGGACGAACCCCTCCCACCCCGCCCGCTTGACCGGGCTCCGGCGGAACCGCTCGCGGAAGGCGGGCAAGTCGATCTCGGCCCACTCGGCCGCCGGCGTGTCCTCGGTGCCCGGGCGCGGGAGGAACCGGGCGTCGCGCGTGGGCTGGGAAAACTTGGTCCACGGGCACACGTCCTGGCAGACGTCGCAGCCGAACGCCCACGCCCCGAACTCGGCGGCGAGGGCGGGGAGGTCCGGCCCGCGGTGCTCGATCGTCCAGTACGAGATGCAGCGCGTGGCGTCGATCTGGTAGGGCGCGTCGAGCGCGCCCGTGGGGCAGGCGTCGAGGCAGCGCGTGCACGAGCCGCAGTGGTCGGCCGCGAACGGGGCGTCGGGCGCGATGGGCACGTCCGTGATCAACTCGCCGAGGAACACGAACGAGCCGTGGGTGGGCGTGATGAGGTTGGTGTTCTTGGCCTGCCAGCCCAGCCCGGCCCGCTGCGCCCAGGCCTTGTCCATCACCGGCGCCGAGTCCACGAACGCGCGACCGCCCGCCCCGCCCGTGCGCCGGTCGAGCCAGTCGAACAGCTCGGCCAGCTTCTCCTTGAGGACGTCGTGGTAGTCGTCGCCCCAGGCGTAGCGGCTGATCTTGGCCGCGCCGGGCTCGCCCCCGCCGGGCCGCCGGTCGGGCTGCCAGTAGCTGGCGAAGACCGAGACCACGCTCCGCGCGCCCGGCACGAGGACCGTCGGGTCGATCCGCTTCTCGAAGTTCCGCTCCATCCACGTCATCGCGCCGCCGGCCCCGCCGTGGCGGCCGTCGGCGAGCCACGCGTCGAGGCGGCGGGCCTCCTCGTCCAGCCGCTCGGCGACCGCGACGCCGACGCCGTCGAACCCGACGCGGCGGGCCTCGGTCTTCAGGTCGCGGGCGAGGGCGGAGGCGTCGTAGCCGGGCACGGGCGGGGAGGGTGGAGCGGGCGGGGCGGTGCAACGGGTCGGGCGGGGCGGTCGGTACGCCGGACCCGCGCCGCGCGCCGCTCCGTAGGCCGGTCCTCCCCGCCCGCTCCGCCCATGCTCGTCCTCCTCACCGGCGCCACCGGCTACGTCGGCTCCTACGTCCTCGACGCGCTCCTCGCGCGCGGCCACACCGTCCGCGCGCTCACGCGGGGCGCGGCGCCGGGCCTCGACGGCCGCGACGGCGTCGAAACCGCGCGCGGCGACGTGACCGACCGCGGCTCGCTGGGCGGGGCGTTCGACGGCGTCGACGCGGTCGTCCACCTCGTCGGCATCATCGACGAGCAGCCGTCGAAGGGCGTCACGTTCGAGCGCGTCCACGTCGACGGGACGCGGAACGTGGCCGAGGCCGCGCGCGCGGCCGGCGTGGGCCGGTTCGTCCACATGAGCGCGAACGGCGCGCGGGCCGACGGCCGGAGCGCCTACCAGACGACGAAGTGGCGGGCCGAGGAGGTCGTCCGCGGCGCGGGCTTCGAGCACCTCGTCGTGTTCCGCCCCTCGACGCTCTTCGGCGACCCCGGCTCGGACAACCCGGAGTTCGCCAAGCGGCTGTGGGAGACGCTCGTCAAGCCGTTCCCCGTCCTGCCCGTGTTCGGCGACGGCGACTACCAGCTCCAGCCGGTCCACGTCGAGGCGTGTGCCGAGGCGATGGCTGAGGCCGTCACGCGCGACGCCTCGGCCGGCCGGAGCTACTGCGTCGCCGGGCACGAGCGGGTCGCCTACAAGGAGGTCCTCCGGCGGATCGCGCGCGGGGGCGGGGTGGACCCCAAGCCGACCGTGCCGGTCCCGATCCCGGTCGCGCGGCTGGGCGTGAACACGCTGGGCAAAGCGGGCGTGCTGCCGATCTCGCCGGCCCAGTTCGAGATGCTCGTCGAGGGCAACACGTGCGACGCGTCGGCCTTTTTCGCCGACTTCGATGTGGCCTCGCCGCCCTTCGACGCCGACAGCCTGGCCTACCTCCGGCGGTACTGACGCCGGCCGTCGCGCCACCCCGCCCCCGGGCGCGGTGGTGGTGCAAGAGGAGGGGAGAGGCGCCACCCCGCCCAGCTCGCACCGGGGCGGCTGGGTGTCTCAAACGACGCGCGCCGCCCCCGGCGTGGGGGCGGCGCGACGGAGCGGGGCGGGGAGGACGCCTAGCCGCGCGAGCCGGCGGCCGACACGCGGAGGCGCTGGCCGGGCCGGATGACGTCGTTGCTCAGGCCGTTCCACTCGCGGATCTGGGAGATCGTGACGCCGTAGCGCTTGGCGATCCCCGTCAGGTTCTCGCCGCCGCGGACGCGGTGCGTCGTCGGGCGGGCGGGGCGGGCCGCCTTGGCGGGGGCCGGCGCCTCGCCCGAGACGCGGAGCGTCTGGCCCGGGTGGACCGTGTCGCTCCGCAGGCCGTTGAGCGCGCGGAGGCGAGCGACCGTCGTCCCATGCTCGCGGGCGATCGAGGTCAGGTACTCGCCGCGCTGGACACGGTGCGTCTCCGGCCGGCGGTCCGAAACCACGCGGACCGGGACGACGGCCTCGGCGGCCGGGGCGGGGCGGCTCGGCTCAGCCGCCGGCGTCGGCTCCGCCTCGGACCCCGGCGTGGGCTCGCGGCGGGCGACGAAGGCGGGCTCGGCCGCCGGCGCCGGCGCGCGCTCCACCCCGCCCGGCGCGTCGGCCTGGGCGACCTGGGCGGCGGTCTGGTCAGCGCGCGCTTCGGCGGCGGCCACGGCGGGCGGGGCGGCGGCGGCGTAGCGCTCGACCGGGACCGCGCGGCGGACGCGCTGCGGGCGGGGCTCGCTGGCGCGGCGCGTCTCGCGGCGGGCGACGAGCGTCGCCACGGCGTCTGAGTGCTCCTGCGGGGCGAGCGGGCGCACGGCGCGCGGGCCGAACTGGACGGTGCCGGCCGCGAACTGCGCCCCGTTCGCCTCGGGCGGGGCGAGCCGGTCGAGGGCCGCGGCGTGCTCGGCGTAGTACCCGGCCGGGATGCGGACCATGTGCGGCAGGCGGACGGCCGGGGCCGAGCCCCGCTTGAGCGACGGGTTGAGCGCGCGGAGCACGGCCTCGTCGACGTCGATCGCGCGGGCCACGCTCGCCAGACGCGTCCCGCCGGCGACGGGCACGCGGTCGAACACGTAGGCCGGCCCCGGCTCGTAGGCGCCGAGCCCGTAGGCCGACGGGTTGGAGAGGACCAGCGACGTCGCGATAAACATGGGCACGTAGGCCCGCGTCTCGCGCGGGATCACGTGGTCGATGTCCCAGAACGTCGCTTGCTGCCCCGTCTGGTTCTCGAACCGGCGCACGCCGCGGGCGATCACGGCCGGGTTGCAGTTGTAGCCGGCGAGCGCGAGCTGCCAGTCGCCGAAGCGGTCGTAGAGGTCGCGGAGGTGGCGAGCCGCGGCGCGCGTGGCGGCCTCGGGGTCGAGCCGGTCGTCGACGTCGCGCTCCGAGCGGAGCCCGTAGGCCCGGCCGGTCGCCCGGATAAACTGCCACATGCCGGCGGCGCCGGCGTGGCTCTGGGCGACGGGGTTGAGCGCGCTCTCGACCATCGCCAGGTACTTCAGCTCGTCCGGCACGCCCTCTTCGGCGAGCACGCGCTCGACCATCGGGAAGTACGTGTCGGCCCGCGACTGGAGGCGGGAGACGTGGCTCGGCCGCTTGAGCAGGAACTGGAGGTAGCGCTCGACCTGCGGGTTCACGTCCATCGGGACCTGCGTCGCGAACGCGCCGAGGTCGGGGAGCGTGACGTGGTCGAGGAGCGGGGCGCCCTGGTCGAACCCGCGCTCGACGGCGTCGGTGCCCGCCGTGCGCACGGCGTACACGTCGCCGCGGTCGAGGGCGGGGCGGTCGTAGAACCGCTCGTACTCGGTGAGTACGGAGCTGTAGACGGCGCGGAGCCGGTCGTCCAGGAGCGCGCCCGGCCGCTGGGCCGCAAGACGGACGTCGCTCACGAGGTCGTCCAGGAGGACGGCGTAGCGGGCGGCGTCACCGTCGGCGTCGGCCTGGAGGAGCGCGGACTGGCGCGTGTAGAACGCGGCGACGCGGCGGGCGAGCTCCTCGTCGGAGACCGAGTCGGCGGGCACGAACCCGGGCAGGAGCGCGTCGGCCGCCGTGGGGAGCGGGGTGGCCGGGCGCACGGGCGCGGTGTCCGTGGTCGCCGTCTGGGCGAGGGCGTCGGGTCCGAGGGCCGGACCCGCGACGAGGGCCGCCGCCGCCAGGAGTGTGAGGCGTGTCATGGGCGGGGGGACTGTGGAGAGCGGGGGGACGTCGAGCGAACGGGCGGCCGACCCCGATGGGCCGGAACGACTTGGCCGGATCAAGAAACGGCGCGTAGGGCCGGAGAACAAGGCCAGAGGCCGATCAGCGGCTTGAGCCGGGGCCGGTGGGTCCCTAAAGTATCGTCTGGGCGGGGCGGCGTCTTGAGAGAGTTCGCGAGACCTGCACATTTGTGCCCGCCCCGCCCCGCCCGTGGCCACCGAAACCGTAAAAGCGAGGCGTCCGCCTGCGCACGATGGGACGGTAGACACGTGCTCAGCAGCGAGGTCGGAGAATGGGGTGCGCGCCCACAGGGCGCTCGGGTACTTTCCACCGACGGCCTGCGCGGCCGGCCTCGATCCCCTTCCAGCGCCGTCACAGTCGCTGTACGAAGCAGCGGGGGCTAGTGCTGTGTCGAGCTCTTGTGGACGCGCTCGCGCTCGGCCTCCTCCGCCACGTGTGCTTCTCCTGGCTGCGCCGATGCTGCGCGGTGTCCAGGAGGGCGGCGTCCCCGCCGATCGCACCCCCGGCAGTAGCCGCTCGGCAAAGCACCAGCCACTCTCCACCTCATCACAGCGGTCCTGCTCCGCACTGCGTCAATGTCCCTCTTTACATCAGCCGTTGGCTACGCCCGAGGCGCCGTCCGCGCCGCCCGCCGGTTCCGCCAAGCAGTCACGCTCTGGCCGGAGGCCGTCCGCAGGGTCCGTGACCCCGAACTGTCGCGGACGTACTACCCCGAGGCCGAGCGGAAGAGCCGCTTGCAGATGGCGGCCGAGAACGTCCGCTACGTCTTCCGGCACGGCCAGCTCGACAAGTACTACTTCAGCTACGGCATGGACCGGAAGGGGGCGCGGACCGACTCGGTCGTGCCCTACCCGACGTTCTGGGCGCTCCGTGACGGCGCGAACGAGGCGCTCCTCGACCAGGGGCACAACTACGTCTGTCTGCTTCGGGACAAGTTCGTGTTTGCCCAGTTCGCCTCGTCGCTGGGGTACCCGACGCCCCGGAACCTCGCGTTCCTGAGCGCCGACGCGGTGGAGTCGATCTCGACTCGGGAGTCCGCCCCGCTCGACGCCCTCCTCGAAGACGATGTCGACGGGATCTGCAAGCCGTTTGACGGGACCTTGGGCCGCGGGGTGTTCATGCTCCGCGTTGAGGACGGGGACATCTTTGTCGACGGGCGCCCGGCCTCGCTCGACGACCTCCGCGCCCGGCTCGGGGGCCGGTCCATCCTCCAGGAGCGCGTGGACCAGCACCCCGTGCTCGCTGGTCTCCACCCCGCCTCGCTCAACACGCTCCGCATCGTGACGGTGATGGATCGGGGCGAGGTCCGGGTGTTTACGGCGCACCTCCGCATCGGGCAGGGCGGGGCGCTCATCGACAGCTGGGGGCTGGGTAGCCTCGCCGTCACCATTGACCCTGAGGCGGGAGCCCTGAAGGGGAAGGGCCTCGTCCGCGCCGGCACCCCCGGATGGGTGACCCACCACCCCGATACCGGCGTCGAGCTCGACGGCCTGGCTCTCCCGTTCTTCGACGAGGGCGTGGAGCTCGTGCGCCGTCTCCACCAGGACATCCGGTACGTCCACACGGTCGGGTGGGACGTGGCCATGACGCCGACCGGACCGTCCATCATCGAGGGGAACGACAGGTGGGGCGCCTCGACCGTGATGGCCCTCGAACCCGACTTCAAGGACCGCTTCCTCGCGCTCTTCGATTGAACGGCCGCCCACCCCGCCCCCGCCTGGACTAGACGGCGGGGCGGGGCGGGGTGGAGGGCGTGGGCGGTCCGGCGGGCGCTACAGCGGCAGGTTGGCTTCGCCGTCCTCCCTCTACAGCGGGAGGTTGCCGTGCTTTTTTCGGGGCAGCGTCTGCACCTTGTTCTGGAGCATGTCGAGCGCCCGGATGAGGCGCCCGCGCGTCTCCGACGGGCGGATCACGTCGTCGACGTAGCCGCGCTCGGCGGCGACGTAGGGGTTGGCGAACCGCTCGCGGTACTCCTCGGTGAACTCGGCCTCGGCGGCGGCGGGGTCCTCGGCCGCGGCGATCTCGCGCTTGCGGATGATCTCGACGGCCCCCTTCGGCCCCATAACCGCGATCTCGGCCGTCGGCCAAGCCAGGTTGAGGTCGGCTCGGATGTGCTTCGAGTTCATGACGTCGTAGGCGCCGCCGTAGGCCTTGCGCGTGATGACGGTGAGCTTGGGCACGGTCGCCTCGCAAAAGGCGTACAGGAGCTTGGCCCCGTGGCGGATGATCCCGCGCCACTCCTGGTCGGTCCCGGGCAGGAAGCCGGGGACGTCCTCGAAGACCACGAGCGGGATCTCGAAGGCGTCGCAGAAGCGGACGAACCGGGCGCCCTTCACGCTCGCGTCGATGTCGAGCACGCCCGCGAGCACGGCCGGCTGGTTGGCGACCACGCCCACGCTCCGCCCGCCGAGGTGCGCGAACCCGACCACGAGGTTGGCGCCGAAGTCGTCGTGGATCTCGAAAAAGCGTCCGTCGTCGACGACGCGCCCGATCACCTCGTGGATGTCGTACGGCTTGTTCGGGTTGGCCGGCACGAGCGAGTCCAGCGCCTCGTCGGCCCGATCGCGGGGGTCGGTCGTGGGGCGGGGCGGGGCGGGGTCCTCGCAGTTCGACGGGAGGTAGCCCAGGAGCTCGCGGACGCCCAGGAGCAGCGCGCCCTCGTTCGGGAACGCCCGGTGGCACACGCCCGACTTGGAGGCGTGCGTGTCCGCCCCGCCCAGCTCCTCCTGCGTGACCTCCTCGTTGGTGACCGTCTTGACCACGTTCGGGCCGGTCACGAACATGTAGCTCGTGCCGCGCGCCATGAACGTGAAGTCGGTGATGGCCGGCGAGTACACCGCCCCGCCCGCGCACGGCCCGAGGACGGCCGAGATCTGCGGCACGACGCCGCTTGCGAGCGTGTTCTGGAGGAAGATGTCGGCGTAGCCGCCGAGCGCGGCCACGCCCTCCTGGATGCGCGCTCCGCCCGAGTCGTTGAGCCCGACGACCGGGGCGCCGTTCTCGAGCGCGAGCTGCATGAGGCGCACGATCTTCTCGGCGTGGGCCAGCCCGAGCGACCCGCCGAAGACGGTAAAGTCCTGGGAGAACACGTAGACCGTCCGCCCGTCGACCGTGCCCCAGCCGGTGACGACGCCGTCGCCGTAGGGCCGCGACTCTTCGAGCCCGAACCCGGTGGCCTGGTGGCGGACGAACGCGCCGGTCTCGACGAACGAGCCTGCGTCGAGCAGGACGTCGATCCGCTCGCGGGCCGTCAGCTTGCCGCGGTCGTGCTGGCGCTGGACGCGGGCCTCGCCGCCGCCGGCCCGGCTCTCGGCGCGGCGCCGGTCGAGGTCGGCGTAGAGGTTGTCGGGGGTGGCGTCGTCGGCCATGCGGGCGGGGCGGCTGGGGGGGAGCGGGGCGGAGGCACAAAGCTACGGAGCGGGGCGGCCGCTCTGTCCCGACCTTGCGCCACCCCGCCCCCACCCGCACGCCGCCCCGCCCATGCCCCCCGCGCCGCGCCTCCGCCTCCTCTCGTTCGACCTCGACGGGACGCTCGCCAACACGGAGCAGCTCAAGGCCGAGTCCTACGCCTGGGCCGCCCACCAGCTGCTCCCCGCCCTCGACCCGGCCGACGTCGAGGCGGCCTACCCGGACTACGTCGGCCGGTCGCGGGAGGAGATCTCGCGCGGGCTCACCGAGCGGTTCGCGCTCGCCGACGCGGCCCGCGCGCGGGACAGCTCCGTCGAGCCGTGGGAGGCCTATGTCGTCCTCCGCCTGGAGCGCTACCGCGCCATGCTGGCCGACCACGCCCTCGTCGGCCGCTACGCCCGCCCCGCGGCCATCGCGCTCGCGCGGGCGGCCCCGGACCTCGCCGAGACGACCGCGCTCGTGACGACCAGCGACCGCCAGAACGCGGACGCCGTCCTCGACGCGCTCGGGCTGACCGGCGCCTTTGACACGGTCGTGACGGCCGACGACGTCGAGCGGACGAAGCCGGACCCCGAGGGCTACCGCCTCGCGCTCTCGCGCCTGGGCGCCGACGCGTCGGACGCGCTCGCGGTCGAGGACTCGCCGGCCGGTCTCCACGCCGCGCTCGCCGCCGGCATCGACGTGCTCGCCGTGCCCACAGACTTTACGCGCGACGCGATCCGGGACCTGGTCGCCCGCGGCGAGCTTGGCGCCGACGCCGTGACCGAGCCCGACGAGTTGGACGCCGCCGTCCGCCGGCGTGTGGCGCAGGCTCGCCGAGCGTAGGGGCGGCCGCCCCGCCCCGCCCGTTCGTGCTCGTGGCGTGCGTGGGCGGGGCGGCTACCGGCGGCCGAGGCTGGCCTCGACGGCGTCGGTAAACGCGATCGCCGGGTCGCTGTAGATGTTGACCTGGTGCTTCTGGAACACGTCGCGCGCGATGGTCTGCGTGGCCTCGGTCCACGAGCGGGCGCCGTCGAGCGCGGCGAGCGTCCGGCGGTAGTCGTCGGCGGAGCCGCCGAAGAGGTCGGCCACGAACGCGTCGCGGCGCTCGACGGAGACGTCGCCGAGCACGCGGCGCTCGACGGCGTCGAACGCGTCCGCCGGGGGCGCCTCGCCGGTCTCCGGCTCCGCGTCCGGGGCGGCGGGCTGCGCGAACCGCTGCCAGAGCGGGACCGCCCCGCCCTCGTCGGGCGCGTCGTCGGGCGCCGCCTCGACCACCTCGACGCCCTGCTGGCGGGCGATCTGGCGCCACAGCGGCTCGTCCTCGGTAGAGGCCGGTAGGAGCGGGGCGGCTCCGTCCGCCTCGTCGTCGGGGAACACGAGCGGCTCCTCTGAGACCTCTGGCGCCTCTTTGGGCGGGGCGGGGCGGGGGGCGCCCAGGACCGCCGAGTCTTCGGGGAGCACGTCCGCGAGGCTCCGCCACTTGGAGCCGATCACGGGCGCGAGCGCCGCGCGCGGGGCCGGCTCCGGGGCGGGCGGGGCGGCCTCCTCCGTCTCGCCGTCCACCCCGCCCTCGTCGGGGGCGGAGCCCGCGCCGTTTTGGCCCGCGGGCTCTGACTCGCCCGCCCCGCCCGCCGCGCCGGCATGAGAGGGAGCGGGCTCGGGCGGGGTGGGCTCCGCCGTCGGAGTGGGGAGGGCGGATGCGAGGCGCGCGCGGAGCGCCTCGGCGGTGACGGCCTCGTCGCCCGTGAACGGTTCGGCGAGGGCGCCGGCGCCGCGGGCCTCGAACGCCGCGCGCAAGAGCGGGGCGGGGACGGCCGCGCCGACGACGTCGTAGAGCGGGCCGAGGAGGGCTACCCACTCGTCCGCCCCGAACGAGGCTGCCATCCGGCGGTCGATCTGGTCGAACAGCCGCTCGAGGCCGGCCCGGTCGATCCGCTCGGCGCCCTTGCGGTCGGCGTAGCGGGAGGCGATCTCGGGGAGGTACGGGAACGGGCCGAACGCCCGTGAGCGCTGGATCGCGAGCGCCGTCGGAAGGTCGCCGCCGTCCTCGGGCTCGTCGCGGAAAGCCCACGCCGCGAGCGCCGGGGCGGGGCGGACGAGGTGCCCGAGCGCCTCGCGGACGGCGTCGGCGAGCGTCTCGGCCCACGCGTCGGCGGGGACGCGCGCGGCCGCGTGCGCGGCGGTCTCCCACGCCTGGGCCGCCGCCTGCACCTCGGGCGCGTCAGCGTCCACCCACGGCGTCGCCGGGAGCGCGGCGTCGCGGGCGACCTGCCGGTCCAGCACGGCGAGGAGCCGGCGGCCAACGGGGGCGGGGAGCGCGTCGAGGTCGGCTCGCGCGCGGGATCGGTCGGCCGGAAACGAGTCGAGGAGCCGGGCAGAGACGGCCCCGGCGGTGGCGTCGAGCGCGGCCCCGTCGGGCCGGGGTGCAGACACGTCGGACATGGTCGGTCGGGGGGAAGCCTGGAAGCTACCGAGTCCGGCCGCGTGAGGCCCTGGCCGCGGGACGGCAACGGCGGGCGGGGCGGCCGGCTCCCTGAGCACCCGCTGAGAGCGCCCAGCCTCGTCCACCAGAGGGCACGGGGCCAGCGAACTGTCCCGTCTGGAGGCTGGGTCTGCGGCAGGAGAGGGGAGGGGACTCCGTTTGCACCTCCACGTTTGTAGGACAGAGGGCATAAAGGGCGCGGCGACCCGACAAATCAGGACGAGCCGGATCATTCGGTCCCGCAGAGTCTTTAGGTTGAGAGACCCTGAGGAAAGCGTCCACTCTTCCCTAGGGGTAACCCCTACTAGGCGTTCCCACCACACGTCCCGCCCGTGCTCCGCTCACAGAAAGACCTGTTCGCGCTCCCGCCGGACCTCCACTACCTCAACGCGGCGTACCTCAGCCCGCAGCTCCGCGCCGTCGAGGCGGCCGGAGTCTCTGCCATCCGCGTGCTCCGCGACCCGACGCAGGTCGGGGCCGCCGACTTTTTCGACGACTCGGACCACGTCCGCGCTCTGTTCGCGGACCTCGTCGGCTCGCCCGGCTCCGCCGACCGCGTGGCACTCGTGCCCGCCGCCTCGTACGGCGTCGAGACGGTCGCGCAGAACGTAACGCTCGGGCCGGGCCGGTCGGTCGTGGTTCTGGGCGGGCAGTTTCCGAGCCACGTCTACCCGTGGCGGCGGCTGGCCGCCGAGACCGGCGGCGAGGTCCGCACGGTCGAGGCGCCCGCCCCGCTCGGGGCCGAGGGCCGCGGGGCGGGGTGGTCCGAGCGGCTGCTCGACGCCATCGACGCCGACACAGCCGTCATCGCCGTCCCCCACGTCCACTGGGCCGACGGGACGCGGTTCGACCTGGAGGCGGTCGGGGCGCGGGCGCGCGAGGTCGGGGCCGCCCTCGTCGTCGACGGGACGCAGTCGGTGGGCGCGCTCCCGTTCGACCTCGACGCGATCCGCCCGGACGCCCTCGTGTGCGCGGGCTACAAGTGGCTCCTGGGGCCGGCGGGGACCGGCACGCTCTACCTCGGCGAGCGGTTCGCCGACGGCCGGCCGCTCGAGGAGACGTGGCTGGGGCGTGCGGGGAGCGACGACTTTAGCGGGCTCACCGACTACGCCGACGATTATGGCCCCGGCGCGGTCCGCTTCGACATGGGCGGCCGGGCCAACGGGATCTTGCTCCCCATGCTCATCGCCGGGCTCCAGCAGCTCCGCGCGTGGGGCGTCGGCGAGGTGCAGGCCACGTGCGCGGCGCGCGCCGACGTCATCGTGGACGGCGCCCGCGCGCTGGGCTACGCGGCCGAGGACGCCGCGTGGCGCGCGGGCCACCTGTTCGGGCTCGCCCCGCCCCCAGGCATCGAGGCGGACGCCGTGCGCCGGGCGCTGGCCGAGCGCAACGTGGCCGTCTCGACGCGCGGCGGCGTCGTCCGCGTCTCGCCCCACGTCTACAACGACGGCGCCGACGTGGACGCGCTGCTCGGAGGTCTCGCCGCGGCGACGGGGCGCGGTCGCGCGGTCGCGGCCTAAAGCGGACGGGGCGGGGCGGTCGGGCGGGGCGGCCCGCTACCGCTCCGGCGCCGCGGCCCGGAACGCCGGCCCGGCGCCCAGCGCCACGGCCAGCGCGAGCACGATCAGGAGCGCGAACGCCACGCGCAGCCCGGCCGCCTCGGCGACGAACCCGAGCGCGGGCGGCCCGGCCAGGAAGCCGGCGTAGCCCGTCGTCGTAACCGCGGCGATGCCCCGCCCCGCCCCCAGGCCCGGCGCCCGTGCGGCGGCCCGGAACAGGGTCGGCACGACGGCCGCGAACCCCAGGCCGACCACGGTGAACCCGGCGACCGCCCCGCCCACGGCCGGGGCCGCGACGCACAGCGCGAGGCCGCCCGCCCCGGCGAACGCGCCCACGCGGACGAGCCGCCGGCTGCCGACGCGGGCCGTCAGGGCGTCGGCGGCGAAGCGCGCGGCGGCCATCGACGCCGAGAACACGGCGAACCCGAGCGCGGCCGTCTCGGCGCTCGCGCCCAGCCCGCGGCGGAGGTAGACGGCGCTCCAGTCGGCCATGGCGCCCTCGATGATGAGCCCGCAGAAGGCGAGCGCGGCGAGCCCGGCCACCGGCCCCACGGGCAGAGCCACGACCGGCCCGGCCGCCCCGCCCCGCGCCCCGCTCAACGTGTCGGGCGGGGTGGAGCGCGCGGCCCAGCCCTGCGCCAGTGCCCCGCCCGCGAACGCGGCGCCGCTCGCCCCGAAGTGGAGCGCGAGCGGGAGGTCGTAGGCGGCGGCGAGCGCGCCGAGCCCGGCCCCGGCCATCCCGCCCAGGCTGAACATGCCGTGGCACGCGCCCAGGACGGTGGCGCCCTCGGCCGCCTCGACGTCGGTCGCCCACGCGTTCATGGCCACGTCGGTCAGCCCGCTCGTCAGCCCGACCAGGGCGAGGGCGAAGGCCAGCCCGGCAAAGCTGGTCGCCAGCCCGGGGCCGACGACGACGGCCGCGAACAGGGCCAGGCCGGCCAGCGTCACCCGGTGCGCCCCGAACCGCCCGACGAGCGCGCCGGCGACGGACGCCGAGACGACGAGGCCGACGGCCGAGCCCAGCAGCGCGAGCCCGAGCGCGCCCTCGCTCAGCTCGGCCTGCGCCTGGATCTCGGGGATGCGCGCCGCCCACGTCCCGTAGAGCACGCCGTTGGCGGCGAACGGGAGCGCGGCCGAGCGGAGCCGGGGCGTGGCGAGAAAGCGGGGGACGAGGGCGATGGAGGCGCGGGCGGGGTGGCGACGGAGCAGGGCGGGGCGGCGCCAAGATCCCACCCCGCCCGCCTGCGAACCGCCGCGGGGGACCATCGTTCTCCCGACTCCGCTTCTGCCCGCCCCGCTCCACCCCGCCCCGCATGGCCACGCTCTCCGGCAAGACCCTCTTCCTCACCGGCGGCAGCCGCGGCATCGGCCGCGCGATCGCGCTCCGGGCCGCCCGCGACGGCGCGAACGTGGCGATCGCCTCGAAGACCGCCGAGCCGCACCCCAAGCTCCCCGGCACGATCCACTCTGTCGCCGCCGAGATCGAGGAGGCCGGCGGCCAGGCCCTCGCCCTCCAGGTCGACGCCCGCGACGAGGACCGCGTGGCCGAGGCCGTCGCCGAGACGGCCGAGCGCTTCGGCGGCATCGACGTCGTCGTCAACAACGCGAGCGCCATCTTCCTGGCCGACACCGCGAGCACGCCCATGAAGCGGTACGACCTCATGCAGGACGTGAACACGCGCGCCACGTTCTGCGTGACGCAGGCGGCCCTCCCGCACCTGAAGGAGAGCGCGCGGGCGGGGCGGCACCCCCACGTCCTCGTGCTCAGCCCGCCGCTGAACCTGGACCCGGCGTGGTTCGGCCCGCATGTGGCCTACACGATCTCGAAGTACGGCATGTCGATGTGCGTGCTCGGCTGGGGCGAGGAGCTCCAGGACGACGGCATCGCCGCCAACGCGCTCTGGCCCCGCACGACGATCGCGACGGCGGCCGTGAAGTACGCGCTCGGCGGCGAGCCGATGATGGAGGCCAGCCGGACGCCCGAGATCATGGCCGACGCCGCGCACTGGGTCCTCACGCAGCCGGCGACCACGACGGGCAACTTCTTTATCGACGACGAGGTCTTGAAGACGGCGGGAAAGACCGACCTCTCGGAGTACGCCGTCGTCCCCGGCACCACGGACTTTATGCCGGACCTCTTTCTGTAACGCGGGGAGGTAGGAAGGTGGACGGCCGCGGGCGGCGGCCGTCCACGCGGCTACGCGCGGGAGGCGGGGGCGGCCTTCTCGCCGGCGGCCCGGGGTGCGGCCTTGGGCTGCGCGTGCGGGCGGGGCGGGGGGGCCGCCGAGGCGCGGCGGGCGGCGAAGGGCGCGCGCGTGCCGGCGCGGCGCCGCGAGGAGGAGGGGTTGGTCAGGAAGACGTTCGAGGTCATTGGGGGCGGGGTGGGGGGAAGGAGTCCGCCCCGTTGCAACGGCGGTGCCGTCCGGCCGGGCGGCCCGACTCGCCTGATCTTGGCGGTCCGGGTGTGCGGCGGCGCCCATCTTGCGCGCGCCGCCGCCCGGTCCCGCCATGCCCGCCGCCCCGCCCCGCCCCGCCCGCCTCGAAGCCGACGTGGACGCCCAGACGCTCACGGTCGGGTGGACCGACGGCCACACGTCGACGTACTCGTACGAGGGGCTCCGGCGGGCCTGCCCGTGCGCCGAGTGCCGCGGCGGCCACGCGGGCATGGCCGAGCCCGTCGATCCCATCGTGTTCGACCTCCCCGCCCTCATGACGTACGAGGTGAAGGAGCTCCGGCCGGCGGGCCACTACGCGCTCCAGATCGTGTGGGGCGACGGGCACGGGTCGGGCCTGTTCCGGTGGGAGGCGCTCCGCGACTACTGCCGCTGCGCCGCCTGCACCGGGGGCGACCGGGCGGAGCCCTAGGGCGCTCCGCGTGTTGGTACGGGCCACCGCTCGCCACCCCGCCCCGGCGGGGACCAGCTGCGGAACGGGGGCGGGGCGATCTCCGTGGCAACCCGCGGCACCACCGGGCGCCCGTTTGGAACGGGCTCCGCCTGCCGTTCCGAACAAGGCGAGATGACCGCCCGGGGCTTGGGGTTCCGCCTGAAGCCAGAAGCGCCGCGATCTGGGGGCGCGGCGCACGTTCGAGCGGGCTCGCCCCGATAGGGCGGAGACATCTCCAGCCGCACCTTGAGGGCACGCTACCGCCCCGCCCATGACCCGCCGCGTGCTCCTCATCGACCCCGTGTCCCCGGACTCGTACCAGGCGCGGACGCTCTACGACCGCGCGCTCAGCGCCCCCGAGGCCAGCGTCGTCCGCGTGGCCGAGGGGCTGGCGCAGGCGGGCCACCGCGTGACCGTGGCGCAGCGCGGGCGGACGTGGCCGTCGCGCTCGCCGGGCGGGGTGGCCTACGTCCCGTTCGCCTACGGCGGCGACTGGGGGCACCTCCCGCGCGCCGAGGCCGTCGTCGTGGTGCGCCAGGCGAAGGTGCTGGCCCGGACGCGGGCGCACTTCCCGGACGCGCGCCTCGCGCTGTGGCTCCACGAGACGCCGGGGAGCCGGCAGCGCGCGCTCGGCCCGGCCCTGCTCGCGGCCCGCGCCACGGCCGTCTGCCCCTCGAACGCCCACCGCGCCGCGCTCCACGACTTCCTCCTCCGAAAAGCCGGCGACGGCCCCGCCTCGGCGCCGTCCGCCCGCGTCTACAGCCCGGTCGACGACGACCTCCGCCCCGACCGGACGGCGGTCGACCCGGACAAGCTCGTCGCGTTCGCTGGCCCACGCGGCGCGCTCGACGAGGTGCTCGCCGCCTTCGCCCACGTCCGCCGGCGGCGGCCGACGGCGCGGCTCGTCGTCCTGGGCGGGCGGGGCGGCCGCCCCGCCCTGCCCGAAGGCGCCGTCGCGCTAGGGCCGCTCCCGCACCGCGGGGTGCTCCGCCACGTCCGCGAGGCGTTCGCTGTGTTCGCCCCGCAGACCCGGGTCGAGGGGCCGCTCGCGCTCGCGTTCGCCGAGGCCAACGCAGTCGGCACGCCGGTCGTCGCGCACCCGGACGCGGCGGCGTGCGAGGCGCTGGCCGAGGCGGTCGGCGAGCAGCGCCAGCTCGTCGACGCCCGCGACCCGTCGGCCGCCGCGCGGCGGCTCGCGCGATGGTGGGACGAGGGGCGGCCCGAGGTCGACGGCGCGCCCCGGTTCCGCACGCACCGGGTCGTCCGCGACTGGGAGCGGCTGCTGGGGCTCGACCGGACCGACCGCCCCGCCCTCCGCGTGCCCGTCGCCGTCCCGGCCGCCCCGCCCGTTGCCGTCCCGGCCGCCCCGCCCGTCGCCGTGGCCGCCCCGCCCGCCGCCGCATAAGGCACGGGCGGGGCGGGGTGGTCAGTAGCCGGCCTCCAGGTCGACCGCGTTCGCGAGCGGCTGCCCGCGCCGGTACCGGCCCAGGTTGTCGAGGAAGATGGCGAGCGCGCGGTCGGCGTAGTGCGGCGCCTGCCCGGCCACGTGCGGCGTGACGACCACGTTCTCCATCGCCCACAGCGGCGAGTCGTCGGGGAGCGGCTCGTCCTCGAACACGTCGAGCCCGGCCGCCGCGAGGCGCCCCGATTCGAGCGCGGCCACGAGCGCGCCCTGGTCGACCGTCTCGCCCCGCCCCACGTTGACGAGGACGGCGCGGGCGGGGAGGGCCGCGAACGCGCCGGCCCCGACCATCCCCCGCGTCGCGTCGGTGAGCGGGAGCGACATCACGAGCACGTCGGTCTCGGGGAGCACGTCGAGCAGGCCGTCGTTCGTCACCGTCCGGTCCACGCCCGGCACGTCCGAGCCGTCGGCGTGGTGCTGGACGGCGGTCACGAACATCCCGAACGCCGACGCGAGCCGGGCCACGCGCGCGCCGATCTCGCCCACCCCGAGGAGCACCACGCGGCGGCCCTCCAGCTCGAACGTGCCCTCGGCGGCGTCCGGGTTCCACCGCCCCGCCCGCTGGCCGATGACGTGGGCGGGGAGGCGCCGGCCGAGCGCGAGGAGCAGCGCGAACACGTGCTCGGCGATGGGGACGGCGTGGACGCCCGACGCGCTCGTCACGAGGAGCCCGGCGGGGACGTCGGCGCCGCCCTCCAGGAGCCAGTCGAGCCCGGCGCTCCACGACTGGATCCACCGGAGGTCGCTGGCCTGGGCGACGTGCGCGGGCTCGGCGTAGCCGAGCACGATCTCCACCCCGGCCAGGCTGTCGCCGGGCGCGCCGCGGCGGACGTCGTAGCCCGCGGCGGCCTCGCGGACGAGCGCGAGCCGGTCGTCCGGCAGCCGGTCTTCGGGGACGGTGACGAGGAGGACGGGGGCGTCGGCCATAGCGGAGAGGGCGGGGTGGCGTGGACGTCTCGGGCACCGCCCCGCCCCGCCCGGGTTCCGAGGCGCCCGAGTTCGGAGCCGCCCCGCCCGAGCCCCGATCTTCAGCCGCCCGATTCCCGCTCCGCTCGCTGGACCCGCGGGCGGGGCGGCCCGTTCTTGGCGCTGCCCGCTGCCCGCTGCCCGCTGCCCGCTGCCCGCTGCACCCCGCCCACACCACCCCGCCCCATGTCCGACGCCGCCCTCGACGCCGCCCGCTCCGCCGGGCTCACCGACGTCCACGCCCACCGGGTCGCGCTCGTCGAGCGGCTCGTGCTCCGCGTCGCCCGCGAGCGCTACGGCGACGCGGTCGTGGGGCACGTCGAGGACTGGCTCGCGCGCGTCCGTGCGGGCGGGGCGGCGGCGTTCGACGGCGTGGCCGAGGCCGTCGCCGAGACGTCCGTCGAGGCGCTGGCCGGCGTGCTCCGCACGCTGACGGCCTACTTCCACCTCGTCAACAAGGCCGAGCAGATCGAGATCGTCCGCGTCAACCGCGAGCGCGAGGTGGGCGCGACGGCCGAGGACCCGCGCGGCGAGTCGGTGATGGAGGCGGTCGCCGACCTGAAGCGGGCGGGGCGGTCGCTCGACGAGGCGCGGGCGCTCGTCGCCCGGCTCGACATCCAGCCCACGCTGACGGCGCACCCGACCGAGGCCCGGCGGCGGACGGTGCTCCACCACCAGGACCGGGCGGCCGCTGCGCTCGACCGGCTCACGTCGGCCGGGTCGGGCCAGGCCCTCACGCCGGCCGAGGCCGACGCCGCCGAGGCCGAGGCGCTGGGCCGGCTCCGGCTCCTGCTCGCCACCGACGAGGTCCGCCCCGCCGCCGTGACCGTGCGCGACGAGGTCCGCCACGGGCTCTACTTCGTGGCGACGTCGATTTGGGACGTCGTGCCGCGCATCCACGCCGACCTGCGGCGGGCGTTCGCGGACGTCTACGGGGCCGAGGGCCTGTCCTTCCCGCCCGTCCTCCGCTACCGCTCGTGGATCGGCGGCGACCGCGACGGCAACCCCAACGTGACCGCCGAGGTGACGGCGTGGACGCTCCGCGCGCACCGCGAGGACGCCCTGCGCCTCCACCGCCGCGCGCTCGACGCGCTCCGCCTGGACCTGTCCGTGAGCGACCAGCAGGCCGAGTTCCCGGACGAGCTGTGGGCGTCGGTCGAGGCCGCGCGCGAGACCGTGCAACTCCCCGAGCGGCGGTGGCGCCAGAACGCGCACGAGCCGGTCCGCCTGAAGATTATGCAGATGGCCGAGACGCTCGACCGCCTCCTCGACGCGCTACCCGAGGGCGGCTCGGGGCAACGGCGGACGGGCGCCGCCCCGCCCGACTACAGCGCCGCCGACTTCCGGGCCGACCTCGACCTCATCGCGCGCTCACTCGAAGCGGCCGGGCTGGGGGCGCTGGCCGAGACGGGCGGGCTAGCCGACGCCCGCGTCCGCGCCGAGACGTTCGGGTTCCACCTGGCCGCCCTCGACCTCCGGCAGCACAGCGCCACGCACGAGGCGGCCGTCGCCGACCTCCTGCGGCGCGCCGACGTCGAGCCGGACTACGCGGCGCTGGGCGAGGACGACCGCGTGGCGCTCCTGACGCGCGAGCTGAACAACCCGCGCCCGTTTATCCGCCTGGGCGGGGCGGTGGGGCCGGACGCCGACCGCGTGCTGAGCGCGCTCCGCGTGGCGAAGGCGGCGCTGGACCAGGAGCCCGACTCGATCGGCTCCTACATCGTGTCCATGACGGACGCGGTAAGCGACGTGCTGGAGGTGCTGCTGCTCGCCAAAGAAGTCGGCCTGTGGCGGCGGCACGCGGACGGGACCGTCGAGTCGGCCGTCGACGCCGTGCCGCTCCTAGAGACGGTGGCCGACCTGGAGGCCGGGCCGGACCTGATGGCGGCCCTGTTCGAGAACGAGGTCTACGCCGCCCACCTCGCCGCGCGCGGCGGGCTCCAGGAGATCATGCTGGGCTACTCGGACTCGAACAAGGACGGCGGCTACTGGCAGGCCAACTGGTCGCTCCACAAGGCGCAGGGCGCGCTCGCGCGGACGTGCCGCGAGCACGGCGTCGACCTCCGCTTTTTCCACGGGCGGGGCGGGACCGTCGGGCGGGGCGGCGGGCGCGCAGGCCAGGCCATCCGCGCCATGCCGCCCGAGGCGCAGACGGGGCGCATCCGGTTTACCGAGCAGGGCGAGGTCATCTCGTTCCGCTACGCGCTCCCGGGCATCGCGCGGCGGCACCTCGAGCAGATCGTCCACGCCCAGATTGGCGCCCTCGCCGACGCGCCGGACGAGAACGCCGACGTGTGGGACGGTCCGCAGGGCGGGGCGGCCCGCGACCTCATGGAGCGCCTCGCCGACCGCGCCATGACGACCTACCGCGACCTCATCGACGCCCCGGACTTTTGGCCGTGGTACGTGAAGGCCACGCCCATCGAGCACATCGCGAACCTGTCGATCGCGTCCCGCCCCATCTCGCGCAAAGGGGCGGCGGACCT
Organism: Rubrivirga sp. S365; assembly: GCF_032248475.1. Lineage (NCBI taxonomy): Bacteria > Pseudomonadati > Rhodothermota > Rhodothermia > Rhodothermales > Rubricoccaceae > Rubrivirga > Rubrivirga sp. S365. The sequence continues at coordinate 2,984,680 of NZ_JAVTTN010000001.1, read as the reverse complement.
GGACTTTGCCGGCCTCCGCGCGATCCCGTGGGTGTTCTCGTGGACGCAGCCGCGCTACACGGTCCCCGGCTGGTACGGGGCGGGCACGGCGCTCGCCGAGGCCATCTCGGGCCAGGACCTCGACCTTCTCCGCCGGCTCCAGGCCGAGTGGCCGTTTTTCCAGGCCGTCTCGGGCAACGCCATGCGCGAGCTGGCCCGGGCGCGGCTCGTGGTCGGCCGCCGCTACAGCGCGCTCGCCGAGGCCGCGGGCGCCCACCCCGCCCCGTTCGAGCACGTCGAGACGGAGTACGAGCGCGCCGAGGCCGCCTTCCTCCGCGTGACGCGGCAGGACACCCTGCTCGCGCAGAGCCGGACGATCGCGGCGACCATCCGCTACCGCAACCCGGCCACGGACGTCCTCAACCTCGTCCAGCTCGACCTCATGCGCCGCTGGCGGGGCGGCGACCACGGCGACGAGATCGGGCGGGCGCTGCTGGTCTCGGTCAACGGCATCGCGGCGGCCATGCAGTCGACGGGATGAGGGAAAAGGGATGAGGGAAAAGGGAAAAGGGAAAAGGGAAAAGGGAAAAGGGAAAAGGGAAAAGGGAAAAGGGAAAAGGGAAAAGGGAAAAGGGAAAAGGGAAGCGCGGGCGGGGTGGCGCCGGTTTTGTTCCGCCCGCCCCGTCCACATCTGGGCGGGGCGGTCGTGGAAGTCGTCGAGGCCCACGAAGGACGGCGGTAGTTCCCCTCCTGGACACCCCGAAGGGACGGCGCAGCCAGGAGGGGCTAGGGGTGGTTGTCGGGAGGGCGGGGCGGTCGGAGAAAGGCACCGCCCCGCCCGTGGCCGCCCCGCCCGTGGCGGGCTCGCGCCTGGGCGGGGTGGGAGAACCCTGAAGAACCCGCGCGGGGCGGACCGTGGGGCGGGGCGGGGCCGTCCAACCGTGTCCGACCTCTCCTCCCTTCCCCTCGCCCATGTCCGTCTCGCTCAAGCCCCTCGACCAGCAGACCCTCGTCATCACCGGCGCCTCGTCCGGGATCGGCCTCGCGACCGCCCTGGAAGCCGCCAGCCGCGGCGCCGACCTGTTCCTCGTCGCGCGCGCGCCCGAGGACCTCGACGAGGCCGCCGAGCGGTGCCGCGCGCTCGGCGCCGACGTCGAGACGATGGCCGCCGACGTGGCCGACCGCGCGGTCCTCGACCTCATCGCCCAGACGGCGACCGAGCGGTTCGGCGGGTTCGACACCTGGATCAACAACGCCGGCGTCTCGATCTACGGCGAGATCAAGGACGTCCCCGAGGAGTCGGCGCGGCAGCTGTTCGAGACGAACTACTGGGGGACCGTCCACGGCAGCCTCGTCGCGGCCGAGCACTTCCGCACGCGCAGAGGCACGGGCGGGGCGATCATCAACGTGGGGAGCGTGCTGGGCGACCGGGCCATCCCGCTCCAGGGCCACTACTCCGCCTCGAAGCACGCCGTCAAGGGGTTCACCGACGCCTTCCGCATGGAGCTTGAGAAAGAGGGCCTGGCGGTGAGCGTGACGCTCATCAAGCCCAACGCCACCGGCACGCCGTACACGGAGCACGCGGCCAACTACATGGACCGCGAGGCCGCCCTGCCCACGCCGGCCTACGCGCCCGAGACCGTCGCCCGCGCCATCCTCTCGGCCGCCGAGCGCCCGGTCCGCGACGTGACCGTCGGCGCCAAGGACGGCGCGCTGACCGTGCTGGGGACGATCGCCCCGCGCCTGACGGACAAGCTCATGGAGGCCTCGTTCTTCGACCAGCAAAAGGGCGACGCCCCGTACACCGGCGACCGCTCGGGGACGCTCCAGGAGCCCGTGCCCGGCAGCGGCCGCGTCCGCGGCACCGTCGACGGCCACGTGTTCCAGTCGAGCCCGTGGGCGCAGCTCCAGGCCCGCCCGCTCGCGACGACCGGCCTCGCGCTCGGCGCGGCGCTCGCGCTCACGCTTGGCCTCCGTCGGAACTAGTCCGCCACGCCTGCCGAGCGCCCCGCCCCGCCCCGCCCCACGCGCCGGGCGGGGTGGGGCGTTGTGCTGGGTCCGGGCGGGGCGGGGTGGCCGCTCGCGCCGTCGGCGGGCTGGAGAGGTCGTGGGAAGACGAGCGCCGCCGGGGCCGCCCCGCCCGGCGTTATCGTTCACGCACACCCCGCCCCGCTCCGATGCCGTTTTCGCTTCCCACTGGGCGCCCGCTGGCGCTCGCCCTCGCCGCCCTGGTCGTCGCCGCCCCGCCCGTGGCGGCTCAGAACACCGACCCCGTGCGGAGCGCGCCGGGCACGGTGATGGGTGTGAACGCGGTCGCGCCGACGCCGGCCGCCGAGCGGACGCGGGCCGCGGCCGTGCGCGCCGACCTCGCGCGGCGCTCGGCAGTCGCCGAGGTCCCCTTCCGGTCCGTCGGGCCGACGGTCATGAGCGGGCGCGTGACCGACGTCGAGGGCAAGCCGGGCGACCCGAGCGACTTCTACGTGGCCTACGCCTCGGGCGGCCTGTGGCGGACGCAGAACGCGGGCGGCTCGTTCGAGCCGCTCTTCGACGACCGGCCGCAGATCACGATCGGCGACATCGCCGTCGACTGGCGCGACCCCGAGGGCGACGGGCCGACCGTCTGGGTCGGCACCGGCGAGTCGAACTCGTCACGGTCGTCGTACGCCGGCTCCGGCGTCTACAAGTCGACCGACGGCGGCCAGACGTGGGCGCACCTGGGGCTCGACGAGACCCACCACGTCGGCCGCGTCGTGGTCCACCCCGCCGACCCCGACGTGGCGCTCGTGGCCGCGGTCGGCCACCTGTACTCGCCGAACCCCGAGCGCGGCCTCTACCGGACTGACGACGGCGGGGCGACGTGGACCCACGTCCTCTCGGTCGACGACGACACGGGCGCCATCGACGCCGTCCTCGACCCGACCGACCCGGACCGCGTCTACGCGGCGACGTGGACGCGCGCGCGCCGGGCGTGGGACTTCCGCGAGGGCGGGGCGGGCTCGGGCCTCTGGGGCTCGACCGACGGCGGCCAGACGTGGGCGCGCCTGAACGTCGAGGGCTCCGGCTTCCCGACCGGCGCCGACGTCGGGCGGATCGGCCTGGACGCGCACCCGAGCGGGGCGCTCTTCGCCGTCGTCGATAACCAGGCGCGGCGGCCCGAGGAGGAGCCGGACGAGGACGCGCCGGCCGTGACCCGCGACCTCCTCCGCGCCATCTCGACCGAGGACTTCCTCGCGCTCGCCGAGGACGACCTCAACGCGTTCCTCGACGCCAACAACGTCCCCTACAGCTACACCGCCGAGTCGATCCTGGAGATGGTGCGGGCGGGGCGGATCCAGCCGGCCGACCTCGTGGCGTTCCTCGAAGACGCCAACGCCCAGCTGTTCGACACGCCCGTCGTCGGCGCCGAGGTCTACCGCTCCGACGACCACGGCGCGACGTGGACGCGGACGCACGAGGGCTTCCTCGACGACCTCTTCTACAGCTACGGCTACTACTTCGGCGTCCTCCGCGTGGCGCCCGACGACCCCGACCGGCTCTACGTCCTGGGCGTCCCGCTCGTGGCCTCGTCCGACGGCGGGGCGACCTGGGCGCGCGCCGACGCGCCGCAGGTCCACGTCGACCACCACGCGCTGTGGTTCGACCCGACGCGGCCCGGCTACATGATCTCGGGGAACGACGGCGGCCTCAACGTGAGCTACGACCGCGGCACGACGTGGTCGAAGCTGAACACGCCGGCCGTCGGCCAGTTCTACGCCATCCAGGTCGACGACGCCGAGCCGTACAACGTCTACGGCGGGCTCCAGGACAACGGCGTCTGGGTCGGCCCGAGCACCTACGAGGCGTCGCGCGGGTGGCTCGCCGAGGGCGAGTACCCCTACCACCGGATCATGGGCGGCGACGGCATGCAGATCCAGGTCGACGACCGCGACGGGACCGTCTACACGGGCTTCCAGTTCGGGAACTACTTCCGCACAGACCGGAGCGGGGAGGGGGAGGCCGAGCGCGTCGTGCCGCAGCACGAGCTGGGCGAGCGGCCGCTCCGGTTCAACTGGCAGGCGCCGATCTGGCTCAGCCGCCACGTCCCGGACGTCCTCTACCTGGGCTCCAACAAGGTCCACCGCTCGCTCAACCGGGGCGAGGACTGGGAGGCGTTGTCCGACGACCTCACGGGCGGCGGCACGCCGGGCGACGTCCCGTTCGGGACGCTGTCCTCGCTCCACGAGTCGCCGCTCGAGTTCGGGCTCCTGGCCGCCGGCACCGACGACGGCCACGTCTGGGTGAGCGAGGACGGCGGGCGGACGTGGCAGGACCGCTCGGCCGGGCTCTCGCCCGACCTCTGGGTAAGCCGCGTCGAGCTCTCGGGCCACGACCGCGGCCGCCTGCTCGTTGCCCTCAACGGCTACCGCTGGGACCACTTCGAGAGCTACGTCTACGCCTCCGACGACCTCGGGCGGACGTGGCAGCGTGTCGGGCTCGACCTCCCCGCCGAGCCGGTCAACGTGGCCAAGGAGGACCCGAGGAACCCGGACGTCGTGTACGTGGGCACTGACGGCGGGCTCTACCTCTCGCTCGACCGGGGCGCCTCGTTCCAGGCCTTCCACGGCCAGCGCGCCCGCCCCGCCCCCGGCGACGGCGACCGCGGCCCGTTCATGGGGCCGGACTCCGGCGCCGATTCGCCCGCCCTCCCGTACGCGCCGGTCCACGACCTCGTGGTCCAGGAGCGTGAGGCAGACCTCGTCGTCGGCACGCACGGGCGGTCGATCTGGATCGTCGACGTGGGCCTCGTCCAGCAGATGACGCCGGCGGTGCAATCCTCTGCGCTGCACGTGTTTGCGCCCGATACGCTCACGCACAACGAGAGCTGGGGCTCGCGCGGCTACACCTGGTCCGACCCGCGCGAGCCGTCGGTCCAGATCGGCTACACCACGACGGCGACGGGCACCGCCCGCGTCCGCGTCCTCGACGCCGAGGGCGGGGTGGTGCGCCAGATGGACGACGCGGCCGAGCCCGGGCTCAACCTGCTCGCCTACGACCTCCGCGCCGACCGCGCACTCGGCGACGACCACGAGCCGGGAGAGGACACGGGCGCGTTCACCCTCGTCCCCGGCGAGTACGTCGTCGAGGTGACGCTGGCGGGGCGGACTGAGACCGCCCCGCTCGTGGTGGAGGCCGGGCCGGAGCCGCGGAGCCGGGCGCGCAAAAAGGCCCCGTGACCGACCGCCCCGCCCCGGAGGGCGGCCGAGAGGAGAGGGGAGAGGCGGCCCCGCCGTCTCCATCCCGCCCCGCCCTCTGGCTCGGCGACCGCCGCGGCGCCGCCGTCGACTGGACGACGCAGCAGTGGGTCAAGGCGACGGGGCGCCGCGTGGACGTGGCCGAGACGCCGTGGCTGGACGGGCCGACGGGTGAGCCCTCGGGGATCGGCGAGGAGTTTTTCGAGGCGTGGGCGGCCGCGAACGGCCTAAGCGTCGAGGAGGACCTGGGCGCCGAGGCGGGCGGGGCGGCGCGCGGGCTGCTCCCGTCCCTGGACGCGCTCTCCGGCCCCGGCTTCGACGCGGGCGCGGTCGACGCGTCGGTCCGCGACTTCTACGGGCGGACGTCGGCGTACGAGGTCGAGGCGTGGGCCGAGTGGAGCGGCTTGTTCCGGCCGTTCGGCGGCCTCGTCGCCACGCTGTTCAGCCGGCGGCTCGACCAGCTCAACCTCCCCCTCGGCGCGCTCGACACGAGCCGGGGGACCACCTCGCGCGTGCTCCACCTGGTCCGCCCGGGGGGCGGGGTGGCGATGGCGGCGTGGGTGCGGACGCTCCGCGCGACGGGCCGCTCGCTCTATGTCGGGGCGTACTCGGCGGCGCGCGTGCCCGGCCACCCCGCCCCGTGCGTCCGCGTGGTGTTCCCGCTCCCGAACGGGGCGTGTACCGTGCTCCTGCGGCCCGAGGTGGACGAGGGCGGCGCGCTCCGGCTCGTGTCGAGCGGGGCGGCGTGGGGCGATCCCGGCCTCTACCTCAACGTCCACGACGGCGGCCGCGTGTGGGGCCGGGCCGTCCGCTCGCTCCGCGAGACGATCCGGGTGTACGCCGCCCGCGACGGGGTCCGCACGGACCACACGCTGCGGCTGGGCGGGCGCGTGTTCCTCCGCCTCCACTACCGCCTGACCGCCCCGCCCGCGGCGTAGGGCGGGGCGGGTCAGCGGCCGGCGCGGACGCGCTCGAACGCCTCGACAAACCGCTCGGCGTCGGCGGGGTCGAAGGCGGGCGGCCCGCCGTCGTCGCCGGTGTGGAACGTCCCGCTCCCCTCGCCGTCGAGGGACTCGATGTCGAGGCGGCCGTCGCCGTCGTGGACCACGCGGACCTCGTCGACCGGGAGCTGCACGGCCCGGTCGAGCACGCCGCCGACGGCGTCGGTGAGGGTCTCGGCGATAAACCCGCCCACCCCGCTCCGCTCGGTCTCCAGCTCGGCCGCGAGGTCCTTTTCGATCTCGGCGCGCTGCGCGTCGGAAAGGTGGAAAAAGACGACGCGGTCGGTGAGCCCGAGGGTCAGGACCCCGTCCGTGCTCGTGATCACGAGCTGCTCCGTGCCCGGGGGCGGGGCGTCGGTAAAGGCGGCGTCGGCCGGGGGCGGGGCGGCGTCGGCGCTCGGGTCGGGCGTGACGTCGGACGGCTCGGGCGCGCAGGCGGCGGCGAGGAGCGCGAGGGCAAAGAGCAGGGCGAGGCGCATGGCGGGGCGGCCGCGAGGGCGGGGCGGTGGCGTGCGGGCTCTGACGGGCGGGGCGGTCTAGGGTTACGCCTCCCCGCCCCGGTGGCGGGCCTGTGCCGCGCGGTCCGCTTACCGCCTCGCCCGCGCGGGTGCGAGAGCGTCGCCGGTCGAGGCCAAAAAAACGCCCCGACCGGCATACGCCAGTCGGGGCGGAGCGGGCGGGTCGTGCCGGTTGTCGTCCCCCCGGACAGATCGCCAGGCTCGACCTCGCTCGATGCCTGAACGTAGGGATCAGAACGCGTCCCGTCAAGGGGTCTTCGCATATTGAGTGAAGCATCAGGTGAAACCCCTGCCGCCCGTCAGCGATATTGCGGCCCCCTCCCGCTGGGCCGCCCCGCCCGCCCCGTCTCAATGCTCCTCCGCTCGTTCGAGAACCGGGCGTTTATCGCGCTCGTCCTCCTCGTCACCGTCGCGCTCGTGTGGACGCTCTCGGGGTTCCTGCTCCCCGTGTTCTGGGCGACGGTCCTCGCCATCCTGTTTACGCCGCTGTTCCAGTGGGTGCGGCGGGGGATGCGGGGGCACAACTCGCTGGCCGCGCTGACGACGCTCCTCATCGTGTTCGTGCTCGTCATCGTCCCGCTCGTGGTGCTGGGCGGGGCGGTCACGCAGGAGGCGCTGGGCCTCTACAACCGGGTCGTGTCGGGCGACATCAACGTGACGGAGCCGCTGCACACGGCCGAGCAGCTGCTCCCCGAGCTGACGCAGCGGGCCGAGGAGCTGGGCGTCGACTTCGACCGGATCCGCGAGAACGCGGCGCAGGCGGCCCTCGCGGTGGGGCAGGGGCTGGCCACGCGCCTGCTCTCCGTGGGCCAGCAGACGCTCCAGTTCGTGCTGCTCCTCGCGGTCACGCTCTACGTCCTGTTCTTTTTCCTCCGCGACGGCGACCGCCTGACGGACACGCTCATCCGCGCGCTCCCGCTCGGTGACCCCCGCGAGCGCCGGCTGCTGACGAAGTTCGTCGCCGTCACGCGGGCGACGGTCAAGGGCACGTTCGTGATCTCGGCGGTCCAGGGCGCCATCGGCGGGGTCACGTTCGCGCTCCTCGGGCTGGGGTCGCCCGTGCTCTGGGGCGTCGTGATGACGGTGCTGTCTTTTATCCCCGCCATCGGCGCCACGATCGTCTGGGGGCCGGTCGCGCTCTACCTCCTCCTGACCGGACAGGTCGTCGAGGGCCTCATCCTGATCGGCGTCGGGGCCGGCATCATGGGGACGGTCGACAACGCGCTCCGGCCCATCCTCGTCGGCCGCGACGCGGGCATGCCCGACTACGTCATCCTGCTCTCGACGCTGGGCGGGTTGGGCACGTTCGGGGTCTCGGGCCTCGTGATCGGCCCGGTCGTGGCTGGCCTCTTCCTGACCGTGTGGGAGCTGTTCACCGAGGAGTTCGCCACGGCCGACACCGACGACCCCGACGTGCCGGGCGACGACCCCGAGGAGGCCGCCGCCGCCGAGCCCGACCCGGCCGCGCTCACGGGAGCGCCCAAGACGTCTCCCGACGACGAGGCCCCCACGTCGGACGTGGTCCTCGACCTGTAGCGGGCCACCCCGCCCCAACGTCTCGGCGTCTGGCGGGGCGGCGGCCGGGCCGGGCGATCTGCCCTTGGCGCCCGGGCGGGGCGGCGGTACCGTCTCCGCCACCCCGCCCCGCCCATGCGCGCGCTCCTCGCCGGTCTCGTCCTCGTCTCGCTCGCCGCGGGGTGCGACTCAGCCTCCGACGAGACGGCGGTCGACGTCACGTTCCGCGACGAGGGCGGGGCGGTCGTCTCGACCGGCCGGCTCCGCCTGGACGAGCCGCTCAGCACGGGCGCGACGGTGTCCGGGACGTACCGGCTCAGCGACGCCGGCCTCACGCCCAACCAGAGCGGGCGGCTCCGCGCGACGTGCGAGAGGGGCGGGGTGGTCAGCGTGGGCCGGCTCAGTGTCGCCGTCGACCTCGACGCGAGCGACGCGGGCCTCACCCTGGAGGGCGCCTGCGGCGTCGACTCGCCGAGCAGACTGGGTGGCGGCACGTGGAGCCGGATCACCGTCGCCGGCGCGGTCCCCGGCGGCCGGTTCGAGGTCGAGTAGCGCCGCCCCGCTCGGCGCCGCCTCGTGACCGTCCGCCGACGCCCCGCGACCGCTCGCCGCCCCGCCCTTGCGGCGCGGGCGGGGCGGCCGGACGTTGGCGGCCTCGCCACCCGGCCCTTTGGGTCCGGCCCGCCCATGCACCGTCTCCTTCTGCTCTTGCTCCTCGCCGCCCTCACCGCCTGCGACAGCGGCGCGGATGGGCCGCTCGGCGGCCGCTACGACGTCACGCTGTTCGAGGGCGGGGCGGCCGTCGCCACCGGCACGCTCCGGCTCAACGTGGAGGACCTGACCGTCTCCCCGGCGGCCGTCTCGGGGCGGTGGCAGCTGGAGCCCGCGGGCGACGGAGACGCGCCGGGCATCCCGGGCGACGGCGTCCTGCGCGGGACGTACGACGGCGAGGCCGTCCGCCTGTCGCTGCTCGTCGGGCCGGAGGGGGCGCCCGAGTTCGACGCGGGCGTCGGGCTGGACGGGACGGTCGCGGGCGACGAGATCCGCGGAGAGTGGGGGGCCGGTTTCAGCGACGGACCCGCGGGCACGTTTGAGGCCCGACGCTAGACCGCCCCGCCCACGGCCGAGGGCGGGGCGGTCGTCGGCGGCCTCTCCACCCCGCCCCGCCCGAGCACGGCTCAGCAACAAAAAGCGCCCCGGCGGCCGAAGCTGCCGGGGCGCTCGCGTGCGCGGTCGGACCCGAAGGCCGGACCCCGAGGGCGGACCCAAAGGGCGGGGCGGTTAGCTCTGCGTGCCGCCCTCGTCGACGACCTCGAAATCGGCGTCCTCGGCGCCGTCGCCGCCGGGCGGGGTGGCGCCGGCCTGGGCGTCGGCGGCGGACTGGGCGCCGCCGGCCTCGGCCTCGGCCTGCTGGGCCTTGTACAGGTCCTCGGACGCGGCGCTCCAGGCGCCGTTGAGCTGCTCGACGGCCGACTCGATCTCGTCCAGGTTCTGGTTCTTGTGGACCTCCTTAAGCCGTTCGAGGGCGCCGTCGATTTGCGCCCGCTTGTCGGCCGGGATCTTGTCGCCGTACTCGGCCAGGTTCTTCTCGGTCGAGAAGATGAGGCTGTCGGCCTGGTTGAGCTTGTCGACCGACTCCTTCCGCTTGGCGTCCTCGGCCGAGTTCTCGCGGGCCGCCTTGCGCATGGCCTCGATCTCCTGCTCCGAGAGCCCGGACGAGGCCTCGATGCGGATCGACTGCTCCTTGCCGGTCGCCTTGTCCTTGGCGCTCACCGACAGGATGCCGTCGGCGTCGATGTCGAACGTGACCTCGATCTGCGGCACGCCGCGCGGGGCCGGCGGGATGCCGTCGAGGTGGAAGCGCCCGACAGTCCGGTTGTCGACGGCCATCGAGCGGTCGCCCTGGAGCACGTGGATCTCGACCGACGGCTGGCTGTCGCTCGCCGTCGAGAACGTCTCGGACTTCCGCGTCGGGATCGTCGTGTTGGCCGGGATGAGCGGCGTCATGACGCTGCCCAACGTCTCGATGCCCAGGTTGAGCGGGGTGACGTCGAGGAGGAGCACGTCGGAGACGTCGCCCGAGAGCACACCGCCCTGGATGGCCGCGCCGAGGGCCACGACCTCGTCCGGGTTGACCGACTTGTTCGGGGCCTTGCCGAAGAACTCGCGGACGACCTCCTGGATCTTCGGGATGCGCGTCGAACCGCCGACGAGGATGACCTCGTCGACCTGCTCCTTCGAGAGGCCGGCGTCCTTGAGCGCCTTCTGCATCGGCGGGATCGTGCGCTGCACGAGGTCGTCGACGAGCTGCTCGAACTTGGCGCGTGTGAGCTCCAGCGTGAGGTGCTTCGGCCCCTCCTGCGTGGCCGTAATGAAGGGGAGGTTGACCGTCGTCGCGGCGCTGGCCGAGAGCTCGATCTTGGCCTTCTCGGCCGCCTCCTTGAGGCGCTGGAGCGCCATCGGGTCGTTGCGGAGGTCGATCCCCTCCTGCGACTTGAACTCGTCGGCGATCCAGTCGATGAGGCGCTGGTCGAAGTCGTCGCCGCCCAGGTGCGTGTCGCCGTTCGTGGACTTGACCTCGAAGACGCCGTCGCCGAGCTCTAGGATGGAAATGTCGTAGGTGCCGCCGCCCAGGTCGTAGACGGCGACGACCTCGTCCTCCTTCGTCTTGTCGAGGCCGTAGGCGAGGGCGGCCGCCGTGGGCTCGTTGAGGATGCGCTTGACTTCGAGCCCCGCGATCTGGCCGGCCTCCTTGGTCGCCTGGCGCTGGGAGTCGTTGAAGTAGGCGGGGACCGTGATGACGGCCTCCGTCACGCGCTCGCCGAGGTAGTCCTCGGCCGTCTGCTTGAGCCGGCCGAGCACCATAGCCGAGATCTCCTGCGGCGTGTACAGCTTCTCCTCACCGCCAGCGTCGACGCCGATCCGAGCCACCCCGCCCTCGCCCTTGGTCACGGTGTAGGGGACCGTCTTGGTCTCCTCGGCGACCTCGGAGAGCTGGCGGCCCATGAACCGCTTGACGGAGAAGATGGTGTTCTGCGGGTTCGTGATGGCCTGGCGCTTGGCCGGGGCGCCAACGAGCCGCTCGCCGTCCTTCTTGAACGCGACGACGGACGGCGTCGTCCGCCCGCCCTCGGCGTTGGGGACGACGACGGGTTCGTTGCCTTCCATGACGGCGACGACGGAGTTCGTCGTGCCTAAGTCGATGCCAATGATCTTGCCCATGAGAGTGGAGGGGGTCTGTCTACAGGTAAAAAAAGAGGGGACGCCGACGGGGCCAGGGCGGTCGCTCGTGGGCGGGGGACCTACGTCCGCGCCGCTGCCGAGGATCCGCCGGCCGCCCCGCCCAGGCCGCCCCAGCGGGGGCGGGATGAGCCACGGGAGCGGCCAGTCCTGCCGGGGCGTCACCCGGTTCGTATCGCCCAAACAGAGGACAAGAGCCGTGCCACCCCGCTTCTGCTGCCGTTGTGGCAGAGGGTGGCGCAGGAGTCCGGCCGCCCCGCTCCAGCGGGCGGGGCGGGGTGGCCGGGCGCTCGGGGTCTGCCCCGGCCTCTCCTCCTCGTCGGCCTGAACGGGCGGGTCGGACGTGCCAGGCTGCTGGATCATGAGGGGGGGGCGAGGGCGCTGCCCCGCCCGATGCCGCCCCGCCCGTGCGCCCCGCCCGTGCGCCCCGCCCGTGCGCCCCGCCCGTGCGTGGGCGGGGTGCGGTCAGGAGCGCCTCGTACTCGGCCTTCACCGACCGCCCCGCCCGTGCGTGGGCGGGGTGGTGCATCTTCTGCCCGCTGCCCGCTGCCCGCTGCCCGCTGCCCGCTGCCCGCTGCCCGCTGCCCGCTGCCCGCTGCCCGCTGCCCGCTGCCCCGGGCGGGGTGGAGGCGGCCCGGCGGGGGGCGCTATCTTGGCCGCCCCGCCCGGTGAGCCGCGCCCCACGGGTCCCGTCCCCTGGATCGCCCCGATGAAGCACGTCCCCAACGCCCTCACCGTCGGTCGCATCCTGGTCGCGCCGGTGTGCCTGTACCTGCTGTGGACGGGGACGCTGGGGGGGCAGGTGGCCGGGGCCGCCCTGTTTATCGTGGCCGCCATCACGGACTGGCTCGACGGCCACTTTGCCCGGCGCTACGGCGTGGGCTCGCGGCTCGGCCAGTTTCTCGACCCGCTGGCCGACAAGGTCCTGGTGCTCGGCGGCTTCTTTCTCGTCCCCTTCCTGGACCCGCTCGACCAGGGGCTCGCGAGCCTGGGCGGGGCGTGGCCCGCGTGGCTCGCGATCGCGGCCATCGCGGTGCGCGACCTCGCCGTGACCGTCCTCCGCGTGGTCTACGAGCGCCGCGGGCGCCCGCTCCAGACGTCGTCGGCGGCCAAGTGGAAGACGGCGTGGCAGCTCACGTTCCTCATCACGGCGTTCGTGTTCCTGGCCGGCACGCACATGCAGGCGCTGGGCGGCGCGCTGGGCGCGCTGGGCCGGTTCCTCTCGGCGGCGCTCGCGAGCCCCGCCCCGCTCGTGTTCCTGCTCGCGACGGCCGCGGTGACCGTTTACACGGGCGTCCTCTACTTCCGCTCGTCGTCGGCCACGGCCGTTTAGCGGGAGCCCGCCCCGCCCAGCGGAGACGTTCTGCGGACGGACCTGGCGGGCGGGGCGGCGGCTCCTCCATCCTTATGTCGACTTCCGAGACCCTCGCCCGCGACCTGCTCCGCATCGGGGCCGTCGCGCTCCGCCCCGACCAGCCGTTTACGTGGGCGAGCGGGCGGCTCGCGCCCGTCTACACCGACAACCGGCTCGCGCTGTCCCACCCCGCCGTCCGCGACCGAGTGGTCGCCGGGTTCGTGGACCTCGCCGGGCGCGTGGGCAGCGTCGAGGCCGTCTCGGGCACGGCCACGGCCGGCATCGCGCCCGGGGCGCTCCTGGCCGACCGGCTGGGTGTCCCGTTCAGCTACGTCCGCGCGGCGGCCAAGGGGCACGGGCGGGAAAACCGGATCGAGGGCCGCGTCGAGCCGGGGCAGCGCGTGGTCGTGGTCGAGGATCTGGTGTCGACGGGCGGCTCGGTCGTCTCGGCCGCCGAGGCGCTCCGCGAGGCGGGCGGGGCGGTCGTCGGCGCGCTCGCCGTCTTTACCTACGGGTTCCCCGAAGCCGACCGCGCGTTCGACGACGCCGGGCTGGATCTCCACACGCTGACGGACTTCGAGACGCTCGCGCGTCTCGCCGCCGAGACCGGCGCGCTCGGTGAGGGCGCGTGGAGCGTGCTCCGCGCCTGGCGCGACGACCCCGCCGGCTGGAGCCGCGAGCGGGGCGGGGCGGGGTAGGGGAGCCGCCCCGCCCCTGCGCGATGTGGGCGGGGTGGTGCACCGCCTCCGCCCCGCCCACACCGCGCGGACCGACGGCGTTGCCCGGCGGCGTTGCATGCAACGCCGCTACGGCGTCCGCCCCGCCGGCGCCGTGGGCGGGGTGGTCATCTGCCGCCCGCCGACCTTCCGGCCGTCTTCCGCCCCGCCCGCGCGCTGGGACCGGGCGGGGTGGGCATCTTCCGCCTTCCGCCTTCCGCCTTCCGCCTTCCGCCTTCCGCCTTCCGCCTTCCCGCATGACCGGACACCTGCTCACCGTCGGCGACGAGATCCTGCTCGGCCAGATCGTTAACACGAACGCGGCGTGGCTGGGCGAGCGGCTGGCCGGCGCCGGCGTCGACCTCCGCCGCGCCGAGACGGTCGGCGACGACGTGGACGTGATCGCGGCGGCCATCGAGCGGGCCTACGCCGACGGCGCCGCGGTCGTCGTGGTCACCGGCGGGCTCGGCCCGACGCACGACGACGTGACGCGGGCGGCCGTGGCGCGCGTCTTCGGCCGCGACCTCACGTTCCACCCCGACCTGTTCGCCGCCATCGAGGCCCGCTACACCGAGCGCGGCCGGACGATGCCGCCCATCGGCCGCGTCATGGCCGAGGTGCCGGACGGGTTCGACGTGCTCGACAACCCGAAGGGCACGGCGCCCGGCCTCTGGGGCACGCGCGAGCGGGCGGGGCGGCGCGACGTGGTCGCCGTCCTCCCGGGCGTCCCGTACGAGATGGAGGCGATCACCGAGGGCTCGGTCCTCCCGCGCCTCCGCGCGCTCCAGGACGGGTTCGTCCTCAGCCGCACGCTGCTGACCGTGGGACGGGGCGAGAGCGACTTGGCCGGGATGCTCGACGGCTGGACCGCCCCGCCCGGGCTGGCGCTCGCCTACCTCCCCAGCCTAGGCACGGTCCGCCTGCGCGTGACGGCGCGCGGGCCGGACCGCGAGGCGGCGCAGGCGCTCGTCGACGAGGGCGCGGGCGCCCTCCGCGACCGGCTCGGGACGCTCGTCTTCGGCGAGGGCACGACGACGCTGGAGGCCGTCGTGAACGACCTGCTCGCGGAGCACGGGCGGACGGTCGCGTTCGCCGAGAGCTGCACGGGCGGGGCGGTCGCCGCGCGCGTGGCGTCGGTCCCCGGCGCCAGCCGCGTGCTCCGGGGCGGCGTCGTGGCCTACGACAACGCGGTCAAGGCCGACCTGCTCGGCGTGGCGTCGGACGCGCTCGACGACTTTGGCTCGGTGTCCGAGCCCGTCGCGCTCCAGATGGCGCGGGGCGTCCGCGAGCGCCTGGGCGCCGACGTCGGCGTGGCGACGACGGGCGTCGCGGGGCCGACCGGGGGCACGCCCGAGAAACCCGTCGGCACGGTCTGGGTCGCCTACGCGGACGCCGACGGCGAGCGGGCGGTCGGCCTCCGTCTCACGCGCGACCGGACCGTCAACATCGGCCTCACGACGACGGCGGCGCTGGACCTCCTGCGGCGCCAGACGCTGCGGTCGGTGGGGGAGGGATGAGGCGCGCGGGCGGGGTGGTGCCCGTTTGATTCCGCCCCGCCCTTTGGGTCCGCCCCACGACGGGCACCCGTAGGAACACGGCTTGCCGTGTCCGGGGCGGGCGGGGCGGCCGGAGCCCACGCCGCGCTAGAAGCAGGCTGCCACCCCGCCCCGCCGGCTCCTGGGCGGGGCGGCCCACCACCCCGCCCGCCGAACGTTTGCGGGCGGGGCGGGTACTCCAGCGCGAGGGCACCCCGACAAGGCGGGCCGTGACGCGGAGGTGTCACCCGACGTCCGTATCGTGGGCGCTCTCCCTCTTGCACCGCGCGGCCCCGCCCCGGCCCCGACCTCCAGCCCGCTCCCTAGAGCCCGACCCCATGGCGAAAACGACCACCGCCCCGCCCGCCGACTCCGCCGCCAAGGCGAAGGCCCTCGATCTGGCCATGAAGCAGATCGACAAGCAGTTCGGGAAGGGCGCCATCATGAAGATGGGCGACGCCCCGCCGGTCGAGATGGACGCCATCTCGACGGGGTCGCTGACCCTCGACCACGCGCTCGGGATCGGGGGCGTCCCGCGCGGCCGCATCATCGAGATCTACGGCCCCGAGTCGTCGGGCAAGACGACGCTGGCGACCCAGATCATCGCCGAGGCCCAGAAGCGCGGCGACCAGTGCGCGTTCATCGACGCCGAGCACGCCTTCGACCCGACCTACGCCGAGAAGCTGGGCGTGAACACGGACGAGCTGCTCATGTCGCAGCCCGACACCGGCGAGCAGGCGCTCGAGATCTGCGACATGCTCGTGCGCTCCGGCGCCCTCGGCGTCGTCGTCATCGACTCGGTCGCCGCGCTCGTGCCCAAGGCCGAGATCGAGGGCGAGATGGGGGCCAGCCACGTCGGCATCCAGGCCCGGCTCATGAGCCAGGCGCTCCGCAAGCTGACCGGCACGATCAAGCGGACGAACACGATCCTCATCTTCATCAACCAGATCCGCATGAAGATCGGCGTCATGTTCGGCTCGCCCGAGACGACCGCCGGCGGCCGCGCGCTCAAGTTCTACGCGTCGGTCCGCATGGACATCCGCCGGATCGGGGCGCTCAAGGACGGCCAGGAGGTCGTCGGCAACCGGACGCGCGTGAAGGTGGTCAAGAACAAGGTGGCGCCCCCGTTCCGCCAGGCCGAGTTCGACATCGTCTACGGTGAGGGCGTCTCGTCCTTGGGCGAGCTCGTCGACCTCGGGCTGGAG
Source organism: Rubrivirga sp. S365 (assembly GCF_032248475.1). Taxonomy (NCBI): domain Bacteria; kingdom Pseudomonadati; phylum Rhodothermota; class Rhodothermia; order Rhodothermales; family Rubricoccaceae; genus Rubrivirga; species Rubrivirga sp. S365. Next base: position 2,968,386 of record NZ_JAVTTN010000001.1, on the reverse strand, counting down.
CACGACATCATCCAGAAGTCGGGGTCGTGGTACAGCTACGGCGAGGAGAAGATCGGCCAGGGCCGCGACGCCACAAAGGAGTGGCTGCGGACGAACGAGGACCGGCGCGAGGCCGTCAAGCAGTCGGTCAAGGAGGCGCTCGGGATGGTCCCCGGCCCGGCCCCGTCCGACGACGACAGCGACGACGTGGAGGTGGAGAGCGCGCAGGAGGCGCTCCTAGAAGACTAGGCCGCCCCGCCCCGACTCCGACGCCGCCCGGTCCACACCGGACGGCGTCGCTCGTTAGAGCGGACCCGAAGGGCGAGACGCGGGGCAGACGCCGGAGCGGGCGGGGTGGTCGGTTCTCCGGGTCCACGCCTCCGCCGTCACACGTCCCCCAGGGCGGGGCGGATCAGGACCTCCTCGACGACTGAGCGGGGCGAGAGGCCGGCCACCTCGACGGCCACGCGGGCGACGTCCTCCGGCGGCATGAGCCGGTCGGCCTCGACGCCCGCGCCCTCCCACGACGGCGTGAGCGTGGCGCCCGGCAGGAGCACCGTCACGCCGACGCCGGTCCCCTTGGTCTCCTCGCGGAGCGCGCGCGCGAGGCCGAGGACGGCGTGCTTGGCCGCCCCGTACGCCGCCCCGCCCGGGTAGCCGCGGACCGACGCGACCGACCCCATCATGAGCACGCGGCCGGAGCCGCGCGCGAGCAGGGCCGGCAGAAAGGCGCGCGTGACCAGGAACGCGCTGACAGCGTTGACCTCGATCTGCCGCCGGAACGTCTCGGGCGACGTGTCCAGAAACCCGCCCGGCGTAAACAGGCCGGCGTTGTTGACGAGCACGTCGGGCACGCCGAGCTGATCGGCCACGTCGCGGCCGAGCGCCTCGACGGCCGCGTCGTCGGTCACGTCGCACGGGAACACGTCGGCCTGGCCGCCCCGCCCGCGGCAGTCGGCGGCGACGACCTCCAGCTTCGCCTCGTTCCGGCTGACGAGGGCGAGGCGCGCGTCGTCCTGCTCGGCGAAGGCGCGGGCAATGGCGGCGCCAATCCCTTGGGAGGCGCCGGTGATGAGGACGAGCGACATGGCAGGCGGAGGGGCAGCGGGCGGGGTGGCCTCCAACGCAGCGGGCGCGCGGCGCCGTTCCCGGCCGGTAGCTTCGGACCGCCCCGCCCGCCGACTGCGCGGGCGGGGGGGTACCGACCTCGTTCCCCCCAGCCCGTCAGCGCCTCCCTATGCCCGCTTTGCCGTCCGACACCGTCGCCCTCGTCACCGGAGCCAGCCGCGGGGCGGGGCGGGCGATTGCTCGCGCGCTCGCCCGCGAAGGCGCCGCCGTCGCCGTGAACTACCTCCAGAGCCAGGACAAGGCCCAAGCCGTGGTGGAAGAAATCGAGAGCGCCGGCGGCCGCGCCTTTGCGCACCAAGCCGACGTCACGGACGCCGACGCGGTGCAGGCCCTCGTCGACGCCGTCGTCGAGCGGTGGGGCCGCCTCGACGTCGTCGTGTCGAGCGCGCTCCCGCGCTACTCGTTCGACCCGAGCGCGCCGTACGTGAGCGTCGAGACGGTCGAGTGGGACCACTTCCAGCGCCAGTATGAGGGGGCCGTCCGCGCGGCGTTCCACCTGGCGCGCGCCGCGCTCCCGACGATGAAGGCGCAGGGCGGCGGCTCGCTCGTCCACGTCGGCACCAACCTCGTCTACAACCCGGTCGTGACGTACCACGACTACACGGCGGCCAAGGCCGGCCTCGTAGGCCTCACGCGGACGCTGGCGAAGGAACTCGGGGCCTACGGCGTCCGCGTCAATCTCGTCGCCGGCGGCCTCCTCCAGACGACCGACGCGAGCGCCGTCACCACGGACGAGGTGTTCGAGTTCGTCCGCCAGGGGACCCCGCTCCAGGAGACCGTGACGCCGGAGCAGTTTGCCGACGCCGTTCTCTTTTTCGCCTCGCCCTGGAGCCGGTCGGTCACCGGCCAGTCGCTCGCTGTCGACGGCGGCCTGACGATGGCGTAGGGGCGGGGCGGCGTAGGGGACGATGGCGTAGGGGCGGGGCGGCCCACGCAGGCTCGGGGCGCCACCCCGCCCCGCGGTCGTGGCTCCGGGCGGGGCGGCCGTCCACCCCGCCCAGGCGCTGCCGCCGGCCGGGGCGGGGTGGGCTCGGCGGCGGGCGCCACGGCGGGCGGGGCGGGCTCGGTGGCTACGACGATGGAGACCTGACGGTTAGGTGAGGGAGGACGATAGGCGCTCGTTAAGCGGAGAAATGGATTGCGCGAAGTGAGGATGAACCTTACCATCGTTGCTCCAGCCACCCCGCCCTGGTGTCTCCAAACGGGTGGTGTTCCTGTCGGTCTCCCTGGCCCTTTGCCCCATGCCCCTTGCTCCTTTCCGCCCCACCGCCTGGTGGGTGCTCGCTGCGGCGCTCGCCGTCACCGTTGTCTCTCCCGCCGCCGCGCAGGACGCGGACGCCCGCTTGTCGAAGGCCGCCTTCGACGCCTCCACGCTGACCCGCGTCGCGTGGGACGGCGAGCGGGGCACCCCGCAGTTTCTCGCCGGCGACCTCGGCGTGTACGACGCCGCGCCCGCAGCGGCGGCCCAGGCGTTCCTGAGCGCGAACGCGGCCGCGTTCGGGTTCGACGAGGACCCCGATGTCCGCCTCGTGCGCGCCGAGCGCGACGACCTCGGGCTCGAGCACGTCGTCGTGCAGCAGGAGGTCGGCGGCGTCCCCGTGTGGGGCGCCCAAAGCGCGCTCCACCTCGACCGGTCGGGCCGGGCCTACGCCTGGGGCGGCGCGCTCCACCCCGGCGCTGAGAGCGTCGCGACCCGCCCCGCCCTCAGCGCGGCGTCGGCGCTCGACGCCGCCCGCGCGGCGGTGGCGGTGACCGAGGAGCGGGCGTCGGTGCCCGCCGACGCGCTCGGCGAGGCCATCGACTGGACGCCCCAGGCCGAGCTCGTGGTCTACCCCGGCGACGACGGCTACGCGCTCGCCTACCACGTCCGCCTGTTCGCCGAGCGGCCGGTGCCGGCCAACTGGGAGGTGTTCGTCGACGCCCAGACCGGCGCCGTCCTCCACCACTTCAACTCGATCCACACGACCGCCCCGCCCTCGGCGGGCGCGGCCGGGCGGGGCGGGGCGGCGGCCAGGGCGGCGGCCGGCTCGCCCGTGTTCGTCGACGGCTCGGCGAACGGGACCGGGACGACGCTCTACGCTGGGACGACCTCCATCCCGACGTTCCTCTCGCAGGGCACCTACTACCTCTACGACACGACGCGCGGGCCGGATTACATCCGCACGCTGTCGGCGAACGGCCAGAACACGCTGCCGGGCAGCTACGTGACCGACGCCGACAACAACTTCTCGGCCTCCAACCAGCGGATCGCCGTGAGCGCCCACACGGGCGCCGTCCAGGTCTTCGACTACTTCAAGGGGACGCACGGCCGGTCGAGCTACGACGGCAACAACGCCTCGATCACCTCGACCGTCAGCTACGACGACGTGCCGGGCGGCGACGGGTACAACAACGCCTTCTGGAACGGCCAGCAGATGGTCTACGGCGACGGCGACGGCCGGACGTTCTCGCCGCTCGTCGAGCTCGATATCGTCGCCCACGAGCTCACGCACGCCGTGACCGGCGCCTCGGCCGGGCTCATCTACCAGAACGAGTCGGGGGCGCTGAACGAGGCCGTTTCCGACATCTTCGCCGTCATGGTCGACCGCGACGACTACCGCGTCGGCGAAGAGTCGTACACGCCGGGCACGTCGGGCGACGCGCTCCGCTACCTCGACGACCCGCCGGCCGGCGACCAGCCGGACCACTACGCCGACCGCTACGTCGGCAGCCAGGACAACGGCGGCGTCCACATCAACTCGGGGATCGCCAACAAGCAGGCGTACCTGATGATGGCCGGCGGCACGTTCCGCGGCCAGTCCGTCCAGAGCGTCGGCCGGGGTGTGACCGAGAAGGTGTGGTACCGGGCGCTCACGCGCTACTTCACGGCCTCGACCAACTTCGCGGGCGCCCGCGAGGGGACGCTCCAGGCGGCGGCCGACCTCTACGGCGCCGGCTCGTCGCAGGCCCGCGCGGTCGCCGACGCCTGGGCGGCTGTCGGCGTCGGCTCGGCGTCCGGCGGCTCGGACGGCGGCACCGGCGGCGGCACGCCCGAGTGGCGCTACGAGACGCAGACGATCCAGAGCCCGCACCCGTACAGCAACAGCCTCAACAACACGAAGTCCTACTCGAAGTCCGGCGCCCAGCGCGTGGCGATGTACTTCGAGCGGTTCGAGCTCGAGGCGAACTACGACTACGTCTACGTCAAGGACCAGTCGGGGACGACGCGGGCCACCTACACCGGCACGAAGGACGCCTTCTGGGCCATCGTCGACGGCCCGGTGATCTCGGCCAACCTCGTCACCGACCGGAGCGTGACCGGCTACGGCTACCGCGTGACGCGCGTGGCCTACTTCTCGGACCGCGCGCTCCTCGCGGCCGACGCCGAGGGGACGCCGCTCGCCGAGGCCCCGACCGCCCCGCCCTCGGACCCGGTCCTGGCTCTCCAGAAGGCCGAGGTCGTGGAGCTGTCGCTGGCCCTCGCCCCGAACCCGGCGCGCTCGGCCGCGACCGTGACGGTCGGCCTGCCCGAGGGCGGGGCGGTCCGCGTGGCGGTCTACGACCTCCTCGGCCGCGAGGTGGCCGTGGCGGCCGACGGCACGTTCGAGGCGGGGCTCCACCCGGTCGCGCTCCAGACGGCCGCGCTCCCGGCCGGCGCCTACGTCGTCGTGCTCGACGCGGCCGGCGAACGGCGGACGTCGCGGCTGACGGTCGTGCGCTAGCCGCCCCGCCCGTGGGGACCGCCCCGCCCGGCGTCCCGAGCGCCCCCGCCCCGCCCGGGCGGGGGCGTTTTTTTGTAGAGGGATGGGGGATGCGCGCTCCGCGCGCTCGGGATGGGGGATGGGCAGAGGCGCGGCCCGGACCGCCCCGCCCTCGGCACGGGGCGAGGCGCGGCGAGGCCTGGAGCCCCCCCCCGCCGGTCGGATCCCGAGGGCGGGGCAGACCCGGAGGGCGGGGCGGGAACGCATTCCCCACATCCCTCTATCCCTCCATCCCCCATCCCTCCCCATTGTGAACCGCCTCGCCCAGACCAACAGCCCGTACCTGCTCGGCCACGCCGGCAACCCCGTCGACTGGTGGCCGTGGTCGGACGCCGCCTTCGAGGAGGCCCGCCGCCGCGACGTGCCCGTGTTCCTCTCCATCGGCTACGCGACGTGCCACTGGTGCCACGTCATGGAGCACGAGTCGTTCGAGGACGCCGAGGCCGCGCGCGCGCTCAACGACGCGTTCGTGTGCGTCAAGGTGGACCGCGAGGAGCGGCCCGACGTCGACGGCGTCTACATGGCCGCGGTCCTCGCGGCGACCGGGCGGGGCGGGTGGCCGCTGACGGCGCTGCTCACGCCCGACACGCGCGAGCCGTTCTGGGTCGGGACCTACCTCCCGCGCGAGAGCCGCGGCGGCCGGATCGGCGTGCTCGACCTGGCCGAGAACGTGTCGCGGTTCTGGCGCGAGAACGCCGACGGCGTGCGCCAGTCGGCGTCCGAGCTGGCCGGCGTCGTCCGCCGCATGGGCGAGGGCGGGTCCGAAGGCGACGCGCTGGGCGCGGCCGACGTGGACGCCGCGGCCGAGGCGCTCCGCCGACGGTTCGACCCGGCGCACGGCGGGTTCGGGGCGGCCCCCAAGTTCCCCACGCCGCACCACGTGCTGTTCGCGCTGCGGCGCGGGGCGCAGACGGGCGACGAGTCGCTCACGGCGCTCGCCGTCGCCACGCTCCGGGCGATTCGGCGAGGCGGCGTCTACGACCAGCTCGGCGGCGGGCTCCACCGCTACGCGACCGACCGGGCGTGGCTCCTGCCGCACTTCGAGAAGATGCTCTACGACCAGGCCGGCTACGCGCTCGCCTGCACCGAGGCGTGGGCGGCGACCGGCGCGCCCGACCTCCGCGAAGCGGCCGAGGCCACGCTGGACTACGTGCTCCGCGACCTGCGCTCGCCGACCGGCGCCTTCTTCTCGGCCGAGGACGCCGACTCGCTGAACGCCCACGGCGAGCGCGAGGAGGGCGCGTTCTACGTCTGGACCGAGGCCGAGATCGACGCCGCGCTGGATGCCGACGACGCCCGGATCGCCAAGGACATTTGGGGGACCGAGCCCGCGGGCAACTACGCCGACGAGGCGACGGGCCAGAAGACGGGCGCGAACGTGCTCCACCACCCCGCCCCTGACCTCTCAGCAGACGATCCGCTCGCGCCCGCGGCGGAGCGCCTGGGCCTGGACACCGACGACCTGCGCGCCCGTCTCGGCCCGATCCGCCGGGCGCTCCTCGACGTCCGGGCGGGGCGGCCGCGCCCGCTCCTCGACGACAAGGTCCTGACCGACTGGAACGGGCTCGCGATCGCCGCCCTCGTCGTCGCCGCGCGCACGTTCGGGCGCGACGACTACGCCGACGCGGCGGGCGGGGCGGCCGCCTTCCTGCTCGGCACCATGCGGACGGACGCGGGCGGCCTCCTCCATCGCTACCGAGACGGCGAGGCCGGCATCGACGGGCTCCTCGACGACTACGCGTTCCTCGTCTGGGGCCTCACCGAGCTGTACCAGACGACGTTCGACGAGGCGCACCTCGCGGCGGCCCTCGACCTCCACGCCCAGATGCGCGAGCGGTTCGAGGACTCGGAGGGCGGCTACTTCGTCTCGCCCGCCGACGCGCCCGACCTCATCGTCCGCCAGAAGAGCCCGGACGACGGGGCGCTGCCGGCCGGCGCGAGCGTGGCCGTCTACAACGGGCTCCGCCTCGCGCGCCTCACGGGCCGCCCCGCCCTCGAAGAGGCCGCCCGCCGCGGGCTGCGCGCGCCGGCCGTCGTCCGCGAGCACCCGTCGGGCTTTACGCACCTCCTGACGGCGGCGGCGTTCGCGGCCGGCCCGGCGCAGGAGGTCGTGGTCGCGGGCGAGCGGGGCGGGGCGGACACGGCGGCCGTGCTGGCGGCCGTCCGCTCGGTCTACGCGCCGTTCGCGGTCGCGCTGCTGCGGGCGCCCGGCGTCGGCCCGGCGCCGATCAGCGAGCTCGCGCCGTTCGCCGAGGCGCAGACGGCGCTGCCCGCCCCACGCGGGCGGGGCGGGGCGGCGACGGCGTACGTGTGCCGCGACCACGTGTGCAGCGCGCCGACCATGGACCCGGAGGCGGCGCGGGCGCGGCTGGCCGAGGCGGTCGCCGCCCCGCCCGCCGGCGGCTGAGGGCCGCCCCGCCCGCGCCGGCGTTCGTGGGCGGGGCGGGCGTTACGCCGGCTCCCCTCCGTAGTAGAGCGAGTCTCGATGGAGGTCCGCCCCGCCCGGCCACTCCAGGCCGAACCCTCCGGGCTCCACGGCCACGCGCGCGAATGCGTCGGGGGTGGCCGGCGGCGCGACCGGCCCGGTGCCGACGCTGTCTGCGAGATCGAGCCGCCGGCGCTCCCCGGTCCCGAACGTAGCGACGAGGACGAACGGGGGGTCGGCCCGGACTGCGATGATCCTCGGGGCCAGGGGGAGCGGGGCGGGGCGGTCGCCGGGAGGCGGGGCGGGGGAGGCAGTGACTGACATGAAGGCGAGGCGCTAGCGAAGTGGAACGATCGTGCCGGGAGCCTCTCCGTTCACGGCCCGACTCCACGCCCGTTCCAACTCCTCAGCGTGAAGCTCGGCCCACGCTTGGACGAGGCGCCGTTGTCTCCGTGGGAGTTTGCCGGCTAAGACCTCTGCATCAGGGATCGAGAATGCTGCCTCGTGCTCGGCGTAGCGAGCGTGAAAGTGAGGAGTTTGGTGACGGTCGGTGTCGCGCCAGTAGAGTCGGATGAGGATGCCGTAGAACTCAGAGACGGTAGGCACAGGTCGGGCGGGGCGGGACGAGAAAATAGGGGTTTCAGCTTGCGGGGCGGGAACGCCGCCCGCCCCGCCCGTGACGCGGCGATGGCACCGGCCGCGCCGACGTTGGGGGAGGGCCGGACCCGAAACCGCCCCGCCCCGCCGTTACCTTCCGGTCCACACCCCAGAGCACCATGTTGGGATTAAAGAGCGGGCGGATGGCCCAGCCGCGGCGGTTCGAGTACACGCCGCGGTTCTACGACCCCGAGGCCGAGGCCCGGCGCAAGCGCCAGCTCCAGTTCGTCCGCCCCAGCGAGCGGCGGTCACGGAAGACGAAGCAGCCGCAGTTCATCGCCGTCGGCCTCGCGCTGGCCGTCGCGTTCTACCTGTTCCTGAACATCGACACGATCGTTGAGCGCGTGTCGGCCTTTAGCGGCTGGTTCTTCACCGGCTAGAGCGAGCGGGGCGAGGGGACGGGGAAAGAGCCTTTTTCTCGTCACCCCTCGCTCGTCACCCGCACCTTTCCCCCCGTGCCCACCCCGCCGCCCGGCCACCCCGCCCCGCCCGACGCGCCCGACGACGGGGGCGGGGCGGACGACGGGATCGTCCGGGCGCTCCCGGACACGCTGGCCTCGAAGATCGCGGCCGGTGAGGTCGTCCAGCGGCCGGCCAACGCGCTCAAGGAGCTGGTCGAGAACGCGCTCGACGCCGGCGCCTCGCGCGTCGATGTCACGCTCAAGCGGGCCGGCTCCGAGCTCATCCAGGTGGCCGACGACGGGGGCGGGATGGGGCCGCGCGACGCCGTGGCCAGCTTCGGGCGCCACGCGACGAGCAAGCTCCGCCACTTCGAGGACCTGGAGCGGCTCCAGACGCTCGGGTTCCGCGGCGAGGCCCTCGCCTCGATCGCGTCCGTCGCCCAGGTCGAGCTCAAGACGAAGCGGCGCCAGGACCCGACGGCGTGGTGCGTCCGCGTCGACGGCGGCGAGGTGGTGTCGGAGGCGCCGTGCGCGGCGCCCGACGGCACGTGCGTCTCGGTCCGCAACCTGTTCTACAACGTGCCCGCGCGGCGGGCCTTCCTGAAGACGCCGGCGACCGAGTTCAAGCACCTCGTCGAGACGTTCCAGGCGCTCGCGCTCTCGCACCCGGCCGTCGCGTTCTCGCTCACGCACGACGACACCGAGGTCTGGCGGCTCGCGCCGGGCGTCCCGCAGACCGGCGGGGCGGGATCAGGCGGCGGGGAAGGCGGCGGAGCGCAGGCCGACCGGGAGGCCGCCCTCGTCCGCCGCCTGTCGGACCTCGCGGGCGGCGTCGACGCGTCCGAGCTGACGGCCGTCGAGGAGACGACGAGCTACCTCTCGGTCCGCGGCGTCGTCGCCGGGCCGGACCGCGCGCGGCGCTCGCGCGGCGACCAGTACCTGTTCGTGAACGGCCGCTACGTCAAGAGCCGGTCGCTCGACCACGCCGTCGCGCAGGCGTTCGGGGCGCTGCTCCCCGAGCGCCGGCACCCGCTCTTCGCCCTGTTCCTGACCGTCGACCCGCGCCACGTCGACGTCAACGTGCACCCGACCAAGACCGAGGTCAAGTTCGACGACGACCGCGGCGTGTACAGCTTCGTGCAGGCCGTGGTCAAGCGGGCGCTGGCCGAGGACGGGCTGGGGCTCACGTTCGACCCCAACGCCCGGGCCGTCGGGGCGCCGACTGTCGGGGCGCCCACCCCGCCCGCGCCGTCCGGCGACGGGTTCCGATCACAAGCCGACGAGTCGCACGCTGGCGGACCGCAATCCAACCAGCCGCCGTCCGACGAGTGGGCTGCCCCGCCCGTGTTCACGGTCCCCTCCGCGGCCACGCCGCCCCGCTCGGCCCCGCCGCCCGGCGGCCCGCGCTTCGACGAGGCACAGCCTGCCGTCCGGCGTCCTGACGGCCCGCGTCTTGACGGCTCGCGTCCCGAAGCGCCCGCCCCGCTCCCCGCCGGGGGCGGGGCGGGGTGGACCGACCACCCCGCCCCGGGTGGCCGTCCGCCCGCCGGCCTCCCGCTCTCCGGCGCGCCGTTCGCGGGCGGGGCGGCGGGAGGCGGACCGATCCCGGCGCGGGGAGGGGGCGCCGACATCGACCTCGACGCCGACGCTGACCGGACGCTGTGGCAGCTCCACGGCCGCTACCTCCTCTCGCCGGTCCGCTCCGGGCTCCTGGTCGTCGACCAGCGGGCGGCTCACGAGCGCATCCTCTACGAGCGCGCCGTGTCCGCGATGGAGGGCGGGATGGCCCCGACGCAGCAGCTCCTGTTCCCGTTCACGGTCGACCTCACGCCGGCCGACGCCGAGCTGCTGGGCGAGATCACCGGCGACCTCCGCGCGCTCGGGTTCGACCTCGACGCGCCCGCGGGCGGCCCCGTCCTCGTCCGCGGCGTGCCCGCGGACGTCCGGCTGGGCGACGAGCGCGAGGTGCTCGACGACCTGCTCGCGCAGGTCCGCCGGAACAGTCGGCTCCTGCACCTCCCCGCCCGCGAGAACCTCGCGCGGAGCATGGCGGCGCGCAGCGCGATCCGGCCCGGCCAGGCGCTCGGGCCGGTCGAGGCGCGGTCGCTGGTTGACCAGCTGTTCGCGTGCGGCGACCCGTTCACGGACCCGGCCGGGCGCCCGACGATGATCCGGCTGTCGTCGGACGAGATCGACCGCCGGTTCCGCCCGTCGTGAGCGGGCGCCGGTCGTGAGCGGGGCGGGGCGGCCGTTCGCCGCCCGCGTCGCCGCGTCGCTCACAGGCGAGGGCGGGGTGGCGGAGGGCGCACGCCTGGTCGTCGCCGCGAGCGGGGGCGTGGATTCGACCGTCCTCCTGCGGACGCTGGTTGGGGCGGGTTGGTCCGTTATTGCAATTCATGTCGATCACAGCCTCCGCGACGGCGAGCGCGAGGCGCAGTTTGTCCGCGACCTGGGAGAGAGCCTGGGCATTGAGACGGAGACGGTCCGCGTCGAGGTCGCGCCCGGCAACGTGCAGGCGCGGGCGCGCGAGGCCCGCTACGCCGCGCTCGCCGACGCCGCCCGCCGCCACGGTGCCGCCGCCGTCGTGACCGGGCACACGGCGACGGACCAGGCCGAGACGGTCCTCCTCAACCTCGTGCGCGGGAGCGGCCTGCGCGGGCTCGCCGGCATGGCCGTTCGCCGCGACCTGGGCGGCGTCGCCCTCGTCCGCCCGCTCCTGTGGGCCACGCGCGCCGAGGTCGAGGCCGAGGCCGCCGCGCGCGGCTGGGGCTGGATCGAGGACCCGACGAACGCGACCGGCCGCTACCGCCGCAACCGGCTCCGCCGCGACGTGCTCCCGCTCCTGGAGGCCGAGGGCGGGTCGCGCACGGCCGCCCGGATCGCCGCCGCCGCCGCCGCCGCGCGCGCCGCGCTCGACCGCCCCGCCCTCCTCGACCTCGTCGGCACGGCCGACGGGCGGGGCGGCGTCGTGGACCTCGACCGAGTCCGCGTGCTCGACCGCCCCGCCCGCCTCGCCGTGTGGGCCGACGCGCTCCGGCGGTGGGCGCCCGGCGCCGCCGCGTCGGCCGCGCTCCTCGACCGGATCGACGCGCTCCTCGACGCGCCGGTCGGCCAGCGCGTCGGCGCTGCCGGCGCCGTCGTGTGGCGAGAGCGGGGCGCGCTCGCGTTCACCACGCCGACCGCCCCGCCCCCGCCCGTTGTGGTCGAGGCGTCAGGGCGCTGGTCGGCCGCGGTGGGGGCGGGGTGGGTTGAGGGTCGCCCGTTGGGCGCCGTGCCCCCGTCGTTCCCGTCGTCGCCCAACGCCGAGGTGGTCGACGCCGACCGCGTGCCGGGCCGGCTCGTCGTCCGCCCGTGGCGCGACGGCGACCGGGTCCGCCCGCTGGGGCGGGGCGGCTCGGCGCTGGTCTCGGACCTCCTGGCCGACCGCCGCGTGCGGCCGTCGCGGCGCCGCGATGTGCTCGTGGTCGAGGGCGGCGGCGAGGTGCTGTGGGTGGTCGGCCATCGGCTCGCGCGGGCCGTCGCCGTCACAGACGCCACGCGCCGCGCCGCGCGGTGGACAGTTAGCACGGGCTTCTAGTGCAGCGCCGAGCCACACGTGACGGGTCGGCGGGTGTTGCGTACGGCGTGTTGCGTCGGCCTCGAACACGCGACACGAACCACGCAACACGGGCGGCCGACCCCATCAGAACCTCGTTGAGAGACCACAGGTGGAGCCCGGTCTGGTCCCCCGCATTCCTCCACCCCGTCTCCCTCCGCATGCCGGTGGCGGCGCCGGGCGGGGCGGGGTAGCTTCGGTCTCCGCTGCCGCCCCGCCCGATGGAGTCCGTCGCTGCCCCCGAGACTGTCACCTGCCGCGGCGAGCGGTTCCGGCTCTACCTCGACGAGGTGACGATCGCGCGGCGCATCCGCGAGATGGGCGAGCAGATCGCGGCCGACTACGAGGGGCTCGGCCCGCCGATCCTGGTCGGCGTCCTGAACGGGGCGTTCATCTTCACGGCCGATCTCCTCCGCGCGATCCCGGGCGACTGCGAGGTCGACTTCTACAAGCTCTCGAGCTACGGCGAGAAAAAGGTGTCGAGCGGGGCGATCACCGAGCAAAAGGCGGTCTCGGCCGACCTCTCGGGCCGCCACGTGATCGTGGTCGAGGACATCGTGGACACGGGCCTCTCGATGAAGTACGTGCTCGACCAGATCGCCGCGCGCGGGCCGGCCTCGCTCCGCGCGGCCACGCTCCTCCGCAAGCCGGACGCGGCCAAGGTCGAGGTCGAGGTCGACTACGTCGGGTTCGACATCGACAACCTGTTCGTGATCGGGTACGGCCTGGACTACGGCCAGCTCGCGCGGAACCTGCCGGCGGTCTACATCCTGGACGACGAGGGCGGGGCGGGGGTGTAGAGGCTCCGAGCGAGCCTCCGGCGGCCGCTCCGCGGGCGGGGCGTGGACACTGGTCGCCGCGCGCGCGGCCGCCGGAGCGCGACGCGCTGCCACACGGTTCGCGGGCGGGGCGGATTCCATGGAGACTGCGGCCCCTTCGCGCCGGACGCACCCACACGCCGAACTGCCCACGGCCCCGCGAGTTGGCCGAGCCTCTGCCGCTCCCTCTGTGCCCGACGCCCCCCGCCCTTCTAGCGCCATCCTCGAAGGCCCGATCGCTCGGGCGCTGCTGCGGCTGGCGGGGCCGGTCGTGCTGGCGAACGTGTTCCAGACGCTCTACCAGCTGACCGACACGTTCTGGGTGGGCCGGCTGGGCGCCGAGGCCGTCGCCGCGGTCTCGTTCAGCTTCCCGGTCGTCTTCCTGTTTATCGCCGTCGCGGGCGGGGTGACGATCGCCGGGACGATCCTGGTGGCGCAGGCCGAGGGACGCGGCGACGCCCGACAGGTGGACTACGTGGCGGGCCAGACCTACGCCATCGTCCTGCTCCTCTCGGTCGTGCTCGCGGGCGCGGGGTACGCGCTCGCCGAACCGCTCCTGCGCCTGATGGGGGCCGACCCGAACGTGCTCGGCATGGCGGCCGAGTACCTCCGCCTGAGCTACCTCGGCCTGCCGTTCGTGTTCGGCTACTTCGTGTTCCAGGCGCTGCTGCGCGGCGTCGGCGACGTCAAGACGCCGCTCTACATCGTCGGCGTGACGGTCCTTCTCAACCTGGTGCTGGACCCGCTGTTCATCCTGGGCTGGGGGCCGATCCCGGCGCTGGGCGTGGCCGGCGCGGCGGCGTCCACGATCGGGACGCAGGGGCTGGCGGCCGCCGTCGGGGCGTGGCTGCTGGTCAGCGGCCGCCGCCCGGTGCGCGTTCGCCGGGGCGACCTCCGGCCGGACCTCGCGCTCGTCCGCGAGATCGCCCGGCTGGGCTTCCCGGCGTCCGTCGACCAGGCCATGCGCGCGCTCGGGCTGACGGTCCTGGTGACGCTCGTGGCCGGGTTCGGGAGCGACGCCGTGGCCGTGTACGGCGTCGGCACGCGGATCTTCTCGTTCGTGCTCATCCCGGCGCTGGGGCTGGGCATCGCTACCTCGACCGTCGTCGGGCAGAACGTGGGGGCGGGGCAGCGGCTCCGTGCGCGGCGGACGACGGCGATCGGCGCCTGGATCGCGTTCGGTGCGATGACGGCGGCGGGCGCGCTGGGCTTCGCTTTTGCCGAGCCCCTCGTGGCGGCGTTCGTGCCCGACGAGCCGGCCGTAATCCGCGAGGGCGCCCGCTTCCTCCGCATCATGGCGCCGGGCTGGGGCCTCATCGGTGTGCAGGTGGTGATCGGCGGCGGCTTCAGCGGGGCGGGGCGGACCTACGTCTCGATGCTCATCTCGATCGCCAGCCTGTGGGTGCTCCGCTTCCCGCTGGCGTGGTTCCTCTCGTCGCGCGGCGGGCTCGGCACGGACGGCATCTGGTGGGCCTTCCCGGTTTCGTACGCCGGCGGGGCGCTCGTGGCCGTGGTGTGGTTCCTCCAGGTGCTCCGCACGCCGGCCGAGGACGAGGTGGCCGAGGAGAAAGCCGTCGCCGAGTCGGCGGTCGGCCATCCATACGGCCGCTGAGGCCGCCCCGCCCGCGCGACGGAGGCGGGGTGGGGATCAGGGCACATTGCCCCGCCCGGCCACTTCGGTTCGGCGGCGGGTGGACACGCTCGACCGAGCCTGTGGACCGCGGGCCGTTCCGGGGGCGGGGTGGCAGAGCGGGGCGCAGAGGGCGTCACTGCTCCGCCCCGATCGGCTGGAATCGGCGCCGGCCCCTCGACGGCTACCACCAGCGGCAGGCTACACCGCGCGACCTAACCGCGCGACCTACTCGCGACCGAGCAGCTGATCGACTGTCGAGCCGATGTCGCGCGCGATCTTCCGCAGCAACGACGGCGACACGTCGCGCCCTTTGTGGAACGGGACCGTCGTAGCCCGGCCATCGGGGTGGCGGAACTGTTTGTGCGAGCCGCGCTGGCGGACTTCCTCGAACCCGAGAGCGAGGAGGAGCTGGATGACTTCTTGTGGCGAGAGGACGGGGACGTTTCCCACGACTACACCGCGACGGCGATGAGTTGCGTGCCGACGAACTCGCCTTCGAGGGTCGGCTCGCCGTCTTCGAGAAGCATCTCGACCACCTCGCGCATGTTGGACTGTAGCTCGTCCAGCGTTTCAGCCTGGGAGTGAGCACCCGGGAAGCCAGGAACGTGTCCTACTAGAAGCGAGGTGTCGGGGTCTCGCTCGACGACGACGGTATAGGTTCGCATGAGGAGGGCGGCTCGTTTTCAGGTCGAACGGCGAGAGCGCTGGGGGGTTGCCGCCGAGCGAGCGCGCTGTAACGAGAACCCCACCCCGCCCCGCCCTTAGTCCGGGTAGAACCGCTTCAGCCGCGCCGGCGGCACGCCCGCGTTCCAGGCCGCCCACAGCGCCAGGTTGCGGAGCTGCTGCCGGACCGCCCCGCCCCGCCGGAACCGCCGCGCCGACGTCACGACGGCCGCGTCCAGGAACACGAACCGGCCGCGCCGGCGGACCGCCCGCACGGCGTCGAGGTCCTCGAAGATCGGCTGCTCGGGGAAGCCGCCGACGGCGTCGAACACGTCGCGACGCACGAACAGCGCCCGGTCCCCGAACGCGAGGCGGTGCCACCGCATCCACAGGCGGGCCTCCCACAGCCGCATCGCCGCCCGCCCGAGCGGCCCAAACGCCGGCTCGCCTGGGGCGGGGCGGTCGAAGGTGACGGCAAAGCAGCCGCCGGCCACGCCGGGCTCGGCCAGCGCCCGGCGCACCCGGTCGAGCGCGCCCGGCGGCAGCGCCGTGTCCGCGTGGAGGAACAGGAGCGCGCCGCCCCGCCCGTGCGCGGCGCCCGCGTTCATCTGCCGCGCCCGGCCCCGCTCCGACGCGATCACGCGGGCCGAGGCGAGGGCGGGGTGGACCGCCGCGGCCGTCCCGTCCGTCGAGCCGCCGTCCACGACGACGACCTCGACCGGCCCCGGCTGCGCCGCCACCGACGCCAGCGTCCGCCCGATGCCGGCCGCCTCGTTGAGGGCGGGGATCACGACGGTGACGGTCTGGGGGGTGGGGTTCAGAGTTCTGGGGGTTCAGAGTTCGGGGTTCGGTAACGGGGGCGCCCCACTCACGCCGGCGAGGGCGGGGTGGAGGATCGGGCCTGGAACCGAGCCCTCGCAAACGAGCCCGCCCCGCCCGAGGGCGTAGATCCTCCCCACCCTGAACCTCCCAACCCCGAACCCACAAACCCCGCCCGCCCCGCCCCTACCAGAACATCAGCTTCATGCAGAACACCGACCCGCCCGACTTCAGGAACTCGTCGGTCTGGAGCTCGACGACCTCGTAGCCGGCGTCCTGGAGGAGCCGCGTGGTCTCGGTGCAGCCCTGCTGGACCAGGACGTGCGTGCCGTCGGGGCAGTGGGCGTTGCACGCGAAGAGGCCGCGGGCCTCGTCCTCGGGCGCCTCGATGACGCGGTCGAAGTGCGCGCGCAGCGCCTCGATCCCCTCGTCGTCGAACGCGCCCGGGTAGAGCAGCGCGGTCTGCTCGTCGAGCGGGCAGAGGCACGTGTCGAGGTGGTAGAAGTCGGGGTCGTCGAGCTTCAGGGGCACCACCATGAACCCGAGCGCGCGCTCGAGCCGGTCGTAGACTTGGCGGTCGGTGCGGTAGCCGTAGCCGCCCCAGAGGAGGTAGCGGCCGGGGTGCCAGAGCGCGTCGCCCATGCCCTCGAAGTCGCCCGGGAGGTCGGGGTCGAGGCCGCGGACCTCGTAGCCCTCGCCCTCGAAAAAGCGCCGGTAGTGCTCGACCTCCGGCTTCCGCTGCGCCGCGTGCATCCGGCTGATGATGGCGCCACGCTCGCCGCCCGGCGTCTGGTAGGGGAGCGTCTGGTTGGCGCAGAACACCATGTCCGGCAAGCCCGCCGCCCCGTCCAGCACGCTCACGTCCAGGCCCAGCCGCACGTACGCGTCGCGGAGCCGCTCCCACTGGTGCCGCGCGCGGTCGCGGTCGACGTCGCCCACGTTCCCGGCCATATGCGGGTTGATGACGTAGGCGACCTCGAAGTGGTCGGGCGTCGTCAGCAGGACGCGGCCGGGGCGGGGGATCGCGGGGAGGGCGCTGACCTCGAACGAGGGGGCGGCGTCAGACATGGGGCAGACCCAGAGGGCGGGGTGGGGCCGGAATCTAGCTCTATCCCCCAGCCCGTCGACGCGCCGCCCCGCTCCCACGGGTCCCGCGACAGACGCCACAAATGCAGACCGCCCCGCCCCCAGGAGCGGGGCGGGGCGGCGTATCGCCGTGGGGCGGGGCGGCTAGTCCGCGCGCGCGGCGTTCAGGAAGGCCGTCGTCAGGAACGCGTCGACCTCGACGCCGCCGTCGCGGGGCTCGACCGTGGCCCGGTCGAGGACGTCGAGCGCGGCGGGCTCGTCCTTGACGCCCATCTTGGCCGCCGCGATGCCGCCGCGGAGCGCGTCGGCCACGTCGCCCGTGTCGGTCCCGGCGCGCGTCACGACGAAGGCGCGGACGGGCACGCCGTCGTCGCCGAACGTCATCGACAGGACGACGCCGTCGGCGGCGCGCGCGGCGAGCGCCGCGGGCGGGGCGTCGGAGGGGAGGTCGCCACCCAGGCGGTCCAGGCCGCGGGCCACGAACCACGCGCCGTCCGGGTGCTGGACGCGGTCGAGGAGGGCCTGGAGCTCGGCGCTCGGCGCCTGCCCGTCCGTCCCCAGCCGGCGGATCATCTGGCCCAGCGTGGCCTCGTCGCCGCCGAGGATCATCTGGTCGTTGACGAGCGCGAACCCGCCCCGCCCGCCGTCGTCGCTCTGGGCGAGGTAGACCGGGAGGCCCTCGACGTCGGTCGCCGTCAGGTCGAGGTCGGGCTGGGAGGCCACGTACTGCTCGATCCGGTCGCGGTCGAACCGGCCATACGCCACGAACGCCGCCCGCGGGCCGCCCTCGGACGCCGCCACGTAGACGCGGTCGAGGTCCGTGTCCGGGTCGAACCCGGTCTGGCGGACGAACGTGTCGAAGTCTTGCGCGCCCCCGCCGCTCATGAACCCGAGCCCCGCCCCGCCCGTCATGGCGTCGAGCGCGGCGCTGCCGCGGGCGGCCTGGAAGTCCATCATGCCCACCATGTCGGCGGAGGCGGGCAGCAGCGTGAGCGCGTCCGTCGTCTGCGCCGTCGCGCCGACGCCCGGGGCGACGGCCGTGTCGGTGCAGCCGCTCACGAGCCCGAGGGCGGGGAGGAGGGCGAGCGCGGCGAGCGCGCGGAGCGTGCGGGTCATGGCGAGTGACGGGTTATGAGTGACGAGTGACGGGCGGGAGCTCTCGGCCAGCCTGTTCCGCTGGATGAGGGCGGGGCGGCGGAGGCGGCGGGCTCATCACCCGTCACTCGTCGCCCCTCACCCTAGTAGTCCTTGCGCGAGAAGAGGGCGAAGGCGCCCGCGTAGCACACCGCGCCAAAGGCCAGCGACGAGAGGAGCGGCGTGAGGCTGGCTACGGGCTGCCCCGTGGCGAGTTGCGGGACGAGCGACGTGCCCACGCTCCCGAACTTGGGGAGCACGGCGTAGAGCCCGACCACGAGCGGCCGCCACACGCGCGAGACCTGGTCGGCCAGGTTGGGGATCGCCAGCACCAGCGTCACGAACAGGAGCGCGAGCGTCGCAATCAGCGAGAGCGGGGCGGACCCGCTCCACACGCCGACGAGCGCGACGACGCCGTAGAGCACGGCGAACATCCCGAACACGGCCCCGATCGCGAGCAGGAACCGGGGGTTCCAGATCCCCGACTTGATCGACATCACGAGCCAGACCGCCCCGAACAGGTACACCGTCAGCGCCAGCATCACCACCCAGACGCCGGCCAGCCGCCCCGCCAGGACCTTGGAGCGCGAGAGCGGCTTCGTCAGGAGCACGTCGACCTGGCCGCGCTCGACGAGCGAGGCCACCAACCCGCCCGTAGCGAAGAGCGCGAGCAGGATGCCGATCCAGTAGGCCGCGCCGGCCACGAACGTCTGCGCGCCGAACACGAGGCTCTCGAGGAGCGAGCCGCCAAAGGCCGGCGGCGCCGCCTCGGTCATCGGCTCGCCCGTCACGGGGTCGATCACCGGCCGGCCGTCGCCGTCCAGCACGAGCGTCTCAGACGCCCCGGCGTCCTGGCCGAACAGGCGCGCGCCGGCGAGCGAGCCGTCGACGACGTCGAGCTGGAGCGCGAACGCAAGCACAACCCACACGAGCGTGGCGACGACGAACAGGCCGACAACGACCTTCCGGGCACGGAGCTCGCGGAGCGTGAGGAGGAGGAGGCCGACCATGTTGAGGAGAAGAGGGCGGAAGAGAAGAGGAGAAGAGAGAGAAAGAGAAGAGGGCAGGGCGGGGCGGAAGCCGCCTCTCCTCCTCTACACCTCTTCTCCTCTCTTCTCCCTCGGGCGGGGTGGGGCGTCGTCGTGCGTTACGACCTCGACGAACAGCTCTTCGAGCGACTGGCGGACCGGCTCGACGGCCTCTACGTCCACGCCGTCGGCGCGGAGCCGATCGAGGACCGCGCCCAGCGCGCCGCGGTCGGGGACGACGACGTGGGCGAGCGCCAAGCCGTCGGCGCGCGGGGCCGGGTCGGGATCGACCACCCCGCCCAGGGCCTCGGCCGTGGGCGGCGGAAGCGGCGTCGTCAGGAGCCGCCACGCGCGGCCGACGCGCGTGAGGTCGTCGACGGTCCCCTCGCGGACGAGTGCGCCGTCTTTGAGGATGGCCACGCGCGTGCACACGCGCTCGACCTCGCTCAGCAGGTGGGAGTTCAGGAACACCGTCACGCCGTCGTCGCGGAGCGTCTCGATGAGCTCGCGGATCTCGCGGCGCCCGACCGGGTCGACGCCGTCGGTCGGCTCGTCCAGGAACACGAGGCGCGGCCGGTTCATGAGCGCCTGCGCGATCCCCAGCCGCTGGAGCATCCCCTTCGAGTAGGTCCCCACCTTCCGGTCGGCCGCCCCGCCCAGGCGGACGAGGTCGAGGAGCGCGGGCGCGCGCCGGGCGCGCTTGTCGGCGTCCACCCCGCCCACGCGGGCGAACAGGCCGAGCGTCTCGCGGCCCGTCAGGAACGGGGGGAAGCGGTGGCCCTCGGGGAGGTACCCCACCTCGCGCCGGGCGTCGGCGTCCGAGACGGGGCGCCCGAGGAGCGTCGCCTCGCCGGCCGTGGGGCGCACGAGCCCGAGGAGCAGCTTGACGAGCGTGGTCTTGCCGGCCCCGTTCGGCCCGAGCAGCCCGAACGTCTCGCCCGGTCCCACCTCCAGGTCGAGCGGGCGGAGCGCCTCGACGGGCGTCCGGCCGCCGTACGTCTTGGCGAGGCCGGCGGTGCGGAGAACGGCCCCGTCGGGCGGGGGGGCAGACGCGTCGGTCACGGGCACACTCAATGAGGCGAGGGCGGGGCGGGGTGGCGGAGGTGCCCTCGACGGCGGAGCCGCCGCCGAGTTTCGGGCCGATCCGAAGGGCGGGACGTGCGGATGGCCGCCCCGCCCCTCACCCTGGCTGCGCCGACCTGGCGGCTGTCCCTCTCCCAGCGGGAGAGGGAACGTCGTAGAGGCCGCTCGGGCGGGGCGGAGGATGGCGCACGAACTCAAAGAACTGGCAGTACGGTGCGGACGGTGCAAGGGGCTCGGCCAGCTTGAACCGCATCCAGTACCCGGTACCTCGTACCCGGTATCCCACCCCGCCCGGGTCAGTCCGCGCCGGCGGCCGCGGCGTCTTCGGGAGAAGCCGCCGCCCCACCCGAGGAGCGGACGTAGACGGTCCGCCGCGGGAACGGGATCTCCACGCCGGCCTCGGCCAGCCGCTGCTTGACGAGCGTGCGGATCGCGCGGTCGGCCGCGAACTGCTCGCCGGGCCGGACCTGGACGATGATCCGGGCCGTCACGCCCGAGTCGTCGAGCGAGAGGAGGCCCTGGACCTCGGGGGCGTCGTCGACCATGGCGTCTTTGGCCGCGTCGGTCGCCGCCCACTCCTCGGCGACGGCCTCGAGCACGCGGAGCGCCTCGTGCGCGTCCTGCTCGTAGCTCAGGGCGACCGTCACGACCACGCGCGCGAACCCGACCGACTGGTTCCCGAACGTCCGCACCTCACCGGCCGGCACCATGAGGAGCTCGCCCGAGAACTTCCGCACCTTGATCAGCCGGAGCCCCACGTACTCGACCGTGCCCACGTCGTCGCCGATACGGATGAGGTCGCCGTTGCCGAGCGTGTCGTCGAAGAGGAGGAAAAAGCCCGAGATCACGTCCTTCACGAACGTCTGCGCCCCGAACCCGATCGCCAGCCCGGCGATCCCGGCGCCGGCCAGGAGCGCCCGGATGTCGAACCCGACCATCGACAGCACGGTGATGCCGGTCACGGTCCACACGGCGTAGCGGGCGACCGAGCCGAGAAGGTCGGCCACGGTCAGGACCCGCTGGCGCCGCTTGTCGAGCGTCGGGGCCATCTGCGCCCGCTTGACCCATCGCCGCTTGATGCGCTCAAAGAGGCCGAGCAGGAAGAGGGCCGCCGTGATCACGACGACCACCTGGATCACGGTCCACCCGATGTTGAGCCAGAACGCCTCGCTGGTGAGCCGGTCTCGGAGGCCGACGATCACCTCGGCCGCCGTCTTCGCCGCCTGCTTGACGGAATCCTGAACGGCGACCTCTGGCGAATCGGGGCGGAGCGGGTTGAGCTGCATCGGTCGGTTGGTCGGGGCGGTCCCCCAGCGTAGCGCCGCCCCGCCCCGGACGGTTCGCGGGGCGGGGCGGGCGGAAGGACGTCGTCGTCGCCCCGCACGCTCGGGCGGGGCGGGGTGGTCCTAGCGGAGCGCCGCGAGCCCGGGGAGCGTCTTGCCCTCCATAAACTCCAGCATCGCCCCGCCCCCGGTCGAGACGTGCGTGACGGTGCCGGCGAGCCCGCTCTGCGTCAGCGCCGCGACCGAGTCGCCGCCGCCGACGACGGTGAGCGCGTTGTTTTTGCGGGTCGCGTGGGTGAGCGCCTCGGCGATGGACAGCGTGCCGGCCGCGAACGGGACCATCTCGAACACGCCCATCGGCCCGTTCCAGATGACGGTCGACGCCCGCTCGACGACGTGGGCGTACTGCTCGCGCGTCTGCGGCCCGATGTCGAGGCCCATCCACCCGTCGGGGATCTCGCCCTGGATTACGCGCGTGTCCGCGTCGGCCGCGAAGCGGTCGGCGACGACGTGGTCGGTAGGGAGCCGGATCGTGTCGCTGAACTGCTCGACCAGGCGGAACGCGTCGTCGGTCCGGTCGGCCTCGACGAGCGAGTCGCCGACCGAGTGGCCGAGCCCGGCCAGGAACGTGTAGGCCATCGCCCCGCCCACGATGAGCGTGTCGACCGCGGGCGCGAGCGCCTCGATGACGCCGATCTTGTCGGACACCTTGGCCCCGCCGAGCACGGCTACGAACGGGCGCTCGGGGCGGTCGAGAGCGCGCGTGAGAAAGTCGACCTCGCGGCGGAGCAACTCGCCGGCCGCCGTCTCGGCCACGTGATGCGCCACGCCCTCGGTCGAGGCGTGGGCGCGGTGGACCGAGCCGAAGGCGTCGGAGACGAACACGTCGGCGAGCTGGGCGAGCCGGGCGGCGAGGTCGTCGTCGTTCGCGGTCTCGCCGTCGAGGAACCGCGTGTTTTCGAGGAGCACGACCGCCCCGCCCCCGCCGCCCTGCGCGCTGGCGATGCAGGCCTCGGCTTTTTCGCCGACCGTCTCGTCGCAGAACGTGACGGGCGCGTCGAGGAGCGTATCCAGGTGCTCAGCCACGGGGCGCAGCGAGAGCGCTTCGTCGCGGCCCTTCGGGCGGCCGAGGTGCGACATCAGGACCGGCGTCCCGCCCGCCTTCAGGATGGCGCGGATCGTCGGGAGCGCCGCGCGGACGCGCGTGTCGTCGGTGATCCGCCGGCCGCCGGCGCCGTCGTCCTCCATCGGCACGTTGAAGTCGACGCGGACGAGCACGCGGCGGCCGGCGAGGTCGAGGTCGGAGAGAGACTGCATAGAAGCTGGGGACTGGGGGACTGGGGACTTCCGTGGCGACGAGGGCTGTTGCCAGTCCCTTTAGTCCCTGGTCCCCGTAGTCCCTGCTACGCCATCAGGCGCTGGACGAGGTCGACGGTCCGGTTGGCGTAGCCCCACTCGTTGTCGTACCACCCGACGACCTTGACGAGCCGGCCGTCGGCCATCGTCGACGGCGAGTCGAGGACGCACGAGTGCGCGTTCCCCACGATGTCGACCGACACGAGCGGGGCGGTCGAGTACTCGAGGACGCCCTGGAGCGGGCCGCTCGCCGCCGTCTGGAAGGCGTCGTTGATCTGATCCACCGTGACGTCCTTCTCGAGGATCGCCGTGAGGTCGGTCAACGACCCGTCCGGCGTGGGGACGCGGACGGCGAACCCGTCGAGCTTGCCGGCCAACTCCGGGAGCACGAGGCCCACGGCCTTGGCGGCGCCCGTCGTCGTCGGGATCATCGAGAGGGCCGCTGCGCGCGCCCGGCGGAGGTCCTTGTGCGGGGCGTCCTGGAGCCGCTGGTCGGCCGTGTAGGCGTGGATCGTGGTCATGAACCCCTTTTCGACGCCGAACGCGTCGTTGAGGACCTTGACCATGGGCGCGAGGCAGTTCGTGGTGCAGCTCGCGTTCGAGACGACCTCCTCGTCGCCCGTCAGCTGGTCGTCGTTGACGCCGAGGACGACCGTCGCGTCGACCTCGCCGGAGGCCGGGGCCGAGATGACGACCTTTTTCGCCCCGCCCTTGAGGTGGAGCGCCGCCTTCTCACGCGTGCGGAACACGCCGGTCGACTCGACGACCACGTCGCAGTCGAGGTCGCCCCAGGGGAGCGCGGCCGGGTCCTTTTCGGAGAACACGCGGAAGCGGTCGCCGCCGACGACGATGCCGCCGTCCTCGGCCGTCACCTCGCCGGGGTAGACGCCGTGGACCGAGTCGTACTTGAACAGGTGCGCGAGCGTCTCGGCGTCGGTCAAGTCGTTGACGGCGACGATGTCGAACTGGTCGCCGCCCCGCTCGAGGATGGAGCGGAAGACGAGGCGGCCGATGCGACCGAATCCGTTGATGCCGATTTTGATGGCCATGCTGACGAGGGGCGGGGTGGGAGAGGAGAGTCAGAGGGTAAGCGGGGCGGGCGCGCGGAGGTCCGCCCGGTTCGATGAAAACGTCCGCAATAGGGCGGGGCGGGGTGGAGCGGGGCAATTCGGTGGGCGCGGCCGGCCGCCCCGCCCTCTACCTTCTGGCCGACCGTTCGTCCCGCGACTCCCGACGCCGGCGGCCTGCCGAGCTCCGACCCCGATGGCCCAGATCAACCCGCCCAAGCGGCTCGCGTCCTCCCGCGAGGGCGACCTCCGCGAGGACCACCTTACCGACGCCTACGCCCGCTCGACCTCGTTTTTCGACGAGCACCGGACGGCGATCGTCGCGGTCGTCGTCGGCCTCATCGTCCTGGCTCTCGTCGTCATCGGCTACCAGACGTGGCGGGCGGCGCAGTCCGAGGAGGCCCAGCAGTACCTCGGGGCCATCCTCGTCGAGTACGAGCGGGGCAACTACCAGGCGGCCCTCGACGGGACCGACGCGACGCCGGGCCTCCTCGAGATCGCCGACGACTACGGCTCGACGGCGACCGGCGAGCAGGCCACGTTCTTCGCCGCCGACGCCCTGTTCCAGCTTGGGCGCCTCGACGAGGCACGCGCCATGTTCGAGGACTACGACGGCGGCGGGCTCCTTGAGGCCAGCGCGCTCGCGGGCCAAGCCGCCATCTACGAGGTCGAGGGCGATCCGGCGCGCGCGGCCGAGCTCTACGAGCGCGCCGCCGGCGTCTACGACTCGCCGGCCTCCGGCCCGGCCTACCTCCTGGACGCCGGCCGCGCCCACCTTGCCGCCGGCGACGCCGCCGCGGCCGAGGGCGTGCTCCAGCGCGTCCTCGACGAGTACGGCGACGCGCCGGAGGCCGAGGCCGCCCAGGTCGAGCTCGGCCGCGCCGAGGCCGCCGCGACGGCCGCGGGCACGGCCACCGGCGACGTCCGCCCCGCCCCGGCGGCGGCCGACACAGACGCGGCGGCCGGGGCGCCGGCCCCGGGCCTCCAGGTCGAGGAGGTCCAGTAGGGGCGACCGGCGGTCGCCCGGAGACGGGCGCCGCCCCGCCCACGCAAACGGGGGCGGGGCGGCCGGGCGTGGCGGTCAGGTCGGAGGCGGGGCGGCAGTGTCCGCTCCGCCCTGCGTAGATCGCCGGCGCGGGCGGGGCGGGCACGCCCCGGCGTCGCGTTAGCTTGGGCCGCCCCCCCGACCGCCCCGCCCCGCCCGTGCCCACGATCCTCCTCGCCGACGACGAGCCCGCCAACCGGAACGTGCTCCGCCACGTCCTCGAACTCGAAGGCTACGACTTCGAAGAGGCCGCCGACGGCGAGGAGGCGCTCGCGAAAGCGCTCGGCGGCGGCATCGACCTCGTGCTCCTCGACATCAAGATGCCGAAAAAGGACGGGATGGAGGTGCTGCAAGCGCTCCACGAAGCCGAGGCGACCGTCCCCGTCGTCATGATCACGGGGCACGGGACGGTCGAGACGGCCGTCGAGGCGACCAAGCTGGGCGCGGTCAATTTTCTCGAGAAGCCGCCCGACCTCAACGACGTCCTCGTCACGGTCCGCAACGCGCTCTCGATGGGCCAGCTCCAGGTCGAGAACAAGCGGATGAAGCAGACCGTCCGCGACCAGGCGACTGGGGGGCTCACGCCGATCGTGGGCGAGAGCCTGGCCATCAGCCGCATCAAGAGCACCGTCGAGCGCGTGGCGCCGTCCGAGGCCCGCGTGCTCATCACCGGCGAGCCCGGGACCGGCAAGGAACTCGTCGCCCGGTGGGTCCACGCCCAGAGCCAGCGCGCGGACGGCCCGCTCGTCGAGGTCAACTGCGCGGCGATCCCGTCGGAGCTCATCGAGTCCGAGCTGTTCGGGCACGAAAAGGGGGCCTTCACGGGCGCCACCAAGCAGCGCGTGGGCAAGTTCGAGCAGGCCGACGGCGGCACGCTGTTCCTCGACGAGATCGGCGACATGAGCCTGGACGCCCAGGCCAAGGTGCTCCGCGCGCTCCAGGAGAGCCGGATCACGCGCGTCGGCGGCGATCGCTCGATCCCCGTCGATGTCCGCGTGGTCGCGGCCACCAACCGCGACCTCCTCGCCCAGGTCGACGAGCACCGCTTCCGCGAGGACCTCTACCACCGGCTCTCGGTCATCCTCATCCACGTGCCCCCGCTCCGCGAGCGCCGCGAGGACGTCCCGGCGATCGCCCAGTTCATCCTGGAGCAGGTCATGCGCCGCAACGGGATCGAGGACAAGGACCTCGCGCCCGAGGCGCTCGACCGGCTCCGCCGTCTGGACTGGCGCGGCAACGTCCGCGAGCTCCGCAACGTGATCGAGCGGCTGCTCATCCTGTCCGACGGCGACGCGATCACGGCCGAGGACGTCGACCGCTTCGTGGCCCCGGGCGGCGCGCGCGGCGACGCCTCGCTGGGCCTCATCGACCGCTACGAGTCGTTCTCCGACTTCCGCGACCAGGCCGAAAAGCTGTTTATCGAGCGGAAGCTCGAAGAGCACGGGTGGAACGTGTCGCAGACGGCCGAGACGATCGGCATCCAGCGCTCGCACCTCTACAACAAGCTGGAGAAGTACGACCTCTCGCGGCCCGAGTAGGGTTCTGGGTTCGGGGTTGAACAGGTCGATTCCAAGGTCCCACCCCGCCCGCCCGCCCCGCCCGTATGCCCTCCCATCCCCAAGCCACGTGGCCGGCGCAGTCCACCCCGACCTCCTGAACCCTGAACCGGCCCCGGGCGGGGCGGGGCGGACCGTCTTGGAGGCCCGTGGGCTGGGCAAGCGCTACCCCACGGCGACCGGCGGCCTCGACGTGCTGGCCGGCGTCGACGTCGAGGTCCGCTCCGGCGAGCTCGTGGCCGTCGTCGGCGAGAGCGGGACGGGCAAGAGCACGCTGCTCCACCTGCTCGGCGCCCTCGACCGCCCGACGGCCGGGACCGTCCGCTACCGCCCCGCCCCCGACGCGGGGGCGCCGGAGCCGCCCTGGGAAGACGTGTTCGCGCTGAACGACGAGGCCCTCGCCGCCTTCCGCAACCGGGCCATCGGGTTCGTCTTCCAGTTCCACCACCTGCTCCCCGAGTTCGACGCGGTCGAGAACGTGGCGATGCCGGCCCTCATCGCCGGCGGCTCGCTGGGCGGGGCGGCGCCGCGCGCGCGCGACCTGCTCCGCCAACTCGGCCTGGGCGACCGGCTCACGCACCGGCCGAGCCAGCTCTCGGGTGGCGAGCAGCAGCGCGTGGCCGTCGCGCGCGCGCTCATGAACCGGCCGGGCGTGGTTCTCATGGACGAGCCCTCGGGCAACCTCGACACCAAGACGGCCGGGCGGCTCCACGACGAGCTCCGCCGCCTCAGCCGCGCCGACGACCAGGCGTTCGTCATCGTCACCCACAACCCCACGCTCGCCGCCCTCGCCGACCGCACGCTGACGCTGGAGGGCGGCCGCTTGGTGGAAACGGCCTCGTAAGGGCGGGGCGGGGGCCGATCACCCTGCCCGCGAACCGTCTGCAGCGGATGCGCCGTGGCCTCCTCCGCTGCACGGGCGGGGCGGTTACCGTGAGGGCGGGGCCGTAGAGCGTCGCCCCGCCCGACGGTGAGCCGGCGCGCTGGGGCGGGGCGGCTTCTGCTCCCTCCGCTGTGGTGGAGGGCGGGGCGGCCCGCGCGAACCCCCGCCCCGCCCGCGTTCGTAGGGCACCGACACCCGCCCCGCCCCCGATGACCGAGACCCTCGATCTGCCCACGCTCGACCCCGCACGTTTGGCGCCCGCCGAGATCGCCCGCGTCGGGTTCGTCCGCGAGCCCGTCGACCCCGCGCTCGACCTGTTCGAGGAGATCGAGCGGCTCAAGCGGGAAAAGAACGCGGTCCTCCTGGCCCACTACTACCAGGAGCCCGACATCCAGGACACGGCCGACTTTATCGGCGACTCGCTCGGGCTCGCCCGCGAGGCCGCGCAGACGGACGCCGACGTCATCGTGTTCGCCGGCGTCCACTTTATGGCGGAGACGGCCAAGATCCTCAACCCGAGCAAGACGGTCCTCCTGCCGGACCTCCACGCCGGCTGCTCGCTCGCCGACAGCTGCCCGCCCGACGCCTTCGCCGCCTTCCGCGCGGAGCACCCGGACCACCTCGTCGTCAGCTACATCAACTGCTCGGCGGCCATCAAGGCGCAGACGGACATCATCTGCACGTCGTCGAACGCGGAGCACATCGTGCGGCAGATCCCCGAGGACCAGCCCATCCTCTTCGCGCCCGACCGCAACCTCGGCCGGTGGCTCATGAAGGAGACCGGGCGGGACATGCTGCTGTGGAACGGGGCCTGCATTGTACACGAAATATTCTCCGAGCAGAAGCTCGTTCGCCTCAAAATCAGGTATCCAAATGCCCCGGTATTGGCTCACCCCGAGTGCGAGGAGCCCGTGCTCCGTCTCGCCGACCACGTCGGCAGCACGTCGTCGATCCGGCGGTTCGCGGCCGAGTCCGACGCCGACACGCTCATCGTCGCGACCGAGTCCGGCATCCTCCACCAGATGCAGAAGGACAACCCGGGGAAGACGTTCGTGGCCGCCCCGCCCGACAACGGGTGCGCGTGCAATGACTGCCCCCACATGAAGCTCAACACGCTCGAGAAGCTCTACCTGTGCCTGAAGCACGGCCATCCGGAGTTGGAGATGGAGGAGTCGCTAAGGATCAAGGCCTTGCGGCCCATCGAACGGATGCTCGAGATGAGCGCGGGCGTGCGCTAGGACCGCCCCGCCCGCGTACAAAAAACCGCCGGCGGTCGTAGGACCGCCGGCGGTTTTCAGATCAGGCCAAATCAGGCTTCTCTACGGGGAGAAGGTCGGATCGCTAATCGCGAATCTCGCCTTGAGGAGCGTTCGAGCCGCCTGAGGCTGCCCCGCCCCCGCCGGCGGTGAAGGAGATTCCGAAGAGAGAGAGAAGGAAGGAGACCATGAGATCCAGGGAGTGGTGGGAGGACAGTAGAATGTATTCCCTAGGTGGAACGAGGAGGCCCCCAACTTGGACGATGTAGAACATCGAAGTTCCTCCAAGCCTCTTCTAAACCAAGGGAGACGGAGGGGGTGTGGTTAAGTCGCGGGATGTGCGCGGCGATACGAGACACACCCCGCCCCACTCGGTAGCCGGTTCTGAGGCTGCCGTAGGACCTGTGCTCCCACGCCTTCCCCTCGTCCTGCTCGTCTTCGCTGTTGGAGGTGCGTCGGCACAGACGCTCCCCTCCCCACGCGAGGGCACGGTGTACCGGAGCCATACATCGTCGTGGGACACATACGAGGCGCACAACCAGAACTGGGGCGTCACGCAGGGGCCGACGGGCCTCGTCTTTGTTGCCAATGGTCAAGGGGTCTTAGAGTTCGACGGCGAAGACTGGCGGCTTCACGAGCTTCCGAAAGCGGAGGCCGCGATGGTTCGGTCGGTTGCCGTTGGGGCGGACGGTCGGACGTACGTGGGCGGGGCGGGAGACCTCGGCCGGCTCGTTGCAGACTGCAGAGGGTTCCTCCAGTACGAGAGCCTCCGCGAGCACTTGCCCCGAGACGAGCAGAACTTTTCCGACGTTTGGGCCACCCACGCGACTCCTGAGGGTGTCGTGTTCCAAACCGACGAGGGGCTGTATCGGTGGGACGGCGCCCGCTTCCAATTGTGGTTCACGTCGACCCGGTTCCAGACGTCCTTCCTCGTCGATGAGGTCGTTTACGTGTGGGAAGAGAACGTGGGCATCAAGCGGCTTCAGGGAGGCGACCTCCGCCTTGTGCCCGGCGCCGAGTGGTTTGCCAACCGGAAGATTGACGGCCTGCTCCCCCATGCGCAGGGGCTCGTCGCCGTCGTCCGCGGCGAGGGCCTCGTGCGGCTCCACGACGGCCGCGTCACGCCGATGGGCGGGGCGGGGTCCGACTACCTCGTCCGCTACCGCCCCTACTCGGCCGTCGCCGTCCCGGACGCTTACGGGCGGGGCGGGAGCCTGTACGCGGTCGGGACCTTGGGCGGCGGCGTCGCCATCATCGCACCGGATGGCGGCCTCGTCCGCGTCTACCGCGAGGACGTAGGCCTTTCCGTCGAGGACTACGCGGTCGACCTCCACGCCGACCGTCAAGGCGGGCTGTGGGTGGCGACGCTCAACGGGATTACGTGGATCGACCTGTTTAGTCGGTACACTGCGTTTGACCGGGCTTCGGGACTCCTCGGCAGCGTCTACCACGTCAACGAGGTGGAGGGGGCGCTGTACGCCGGCACGGCGCTCGGGCTGTACCGGCTTGTCCCCGGAGCGCTCGGGCGCCCCGGCGGCACGCCGGCCTACGCTCGCTTCGAACCCGTCCCGGGGATACCGGAGCAGGCCCAGACGTGGCAGATTACGCCGACGGCGGCGGGCGCGCTCGTCCCGACAGACCGGGGCGTGTTCCAGGTGCGCGAGGGGCGGGGGCGCCAAGTCACCGCCGACCTTGCGTTCGCCGCGCTCGTGCCTAGCGCCCGCCCCGCCCTCGCCTTTGTCGGGCTCAAGGACGGCGTCGGAATCCTTCGGCTCCGCGGCGATCGGTGGGTGAGGGCGAGGCGGCTGGACGGAGTCGAGGGTGAGACCCGCTTTTTCTACGAGGGGCCGGGCGGGGAGGTCTGGATGGCGCAGACGGCCGGCGACGTGTACCGCGTGACCGGCCTGGACACGGGCCGGCTGCACGTCGAGCGGTTTACCGAAGCGAACGGGCTGACAGTCGGGGGCGCTCCGATCAGCGGCGTCGGCGATGAGGTGCGGATCTCCAGCCGCGAGGGCGTGTTTCGGATGCGGGTCGAGAACGAGCGGCTCCGCCTGACGCCGGTCCCGGCGTTTCGGGACGTCCAGGGCACGTACGGCCTGTTCACCCTGGGCGACCGCTCGTGGCTCTCCCAGGACGGCGTCTTCCAGACCGTCGAGGGCGGAGACGGCGCGGGCGGGGCGGCGAGCGGCCTCGCCCTCCGGGGCGTCCAGGTCCTCGGCGTCTCCGAGACGGCCGGCGGCGTCCTGTGGGTCGCGACGGCCGACGGGCTCGTCCGCTACGACCCCCGCGTGCGCCAGATTGGCCGCCCCGCCCCCGCGTTCCTGCGAGCCGTGACCGACCGCCACCGCGAGGCGCTCTGGGGCGGGGCGGCCGCGTGGTCGCCTGACCCCGACGACCCGGACGAGCGCGACCTCGTGCTCCCGTTCGGCCAGCCCGACGAACTCCGGTTTGTGGCCGCCGCCGCGTTCTTCGGCGACGTGGGCGAGGTCGAGTACCAGTTCCGCCTGGACGGCTACGCCGACGAGTGGAGCGCGTGGGGGCCGGAGCGCGTGACGACGAACACGAATCTCTGGGAGGGCCAGTACACCGTCCGCGTCCGGGCGCGCGACGGGTACGGCCGTGTCAGCGACGAGGCCCGGTTCGGGCTCCGCGTGCTGCCCCCGTGGTACCGGACGTGGTGGGCGTTCACGCTGTACGTGCTCGTCGTCTGCGGGCTCGTGTGGGCGCTCGTCGGGTGGCGGCTCCGCCAGCACCGGAAGCGGCTCGACGTGCAGCGGGCGCGGAGCGCGCGGCTCCAGCGGCTCTCGGACCGGCTGGCGGGCTTGAACGCCCGGATCCGCGACGCCGACCGGCTCAAGGTGGACCTGCTGGCCAACACGAGCCACGAGTTGCGGACGCCGCTGACGGCCATCCTGGGCTACTCCGAGATCCTCCTCGATGAGGCCGAGGGCGAAACGCGCACGCTGGCCGAGAGCATCCACCGGGGCGGCCGGCGCCTGCTGGGGACGGTCAACGGGCTGCTCGACATGTTCAAGCTCCAGTCGGGCACGTTCGAGGTCCACGCCGAGCCGGTCGACGTCGCCGCGGCCGTGGGCCAGAGCGTCCGCCTGCTCCAGCCGCTCGCCGCCGAGCGCGGGCTCGACCTCGCCGTGCTCCCCGAGGGGCGGCCCCTCCCCGCCCACCTCGACCCGGCGCTCCTCGACCGCGTCGTGACCAACCTGGTCGGGAACGCCATCAAGTTCACCGACGCCGGCCGCGTCGTCGTGCTCCTCGACGGCGACGACCACGCCGTCCGCGTGACGGTCCGCGACACCGGCGTCGGGATCGCCGAGGGCGACGTCGAGCGGCTGTTCGAGCCGTTCGAGCAGGCGTCGAGCGGGTTCGCCCGATCGCACGAGGGGACCGGGCTGGGCCTGTCGATCGTCCGGCAGGTGGTCGGGCTCGTCGGCGGGAGCGTCCACGTCGAGAGCGCGGTCGGGGAGGGGACCTCGGTCGAGGTCGTGTTCCCCCGCGAGTGGGAGGCGCCCGAGGCGCAGACGGCCGGGCTCGACCCGTACGGCGGCGACCTCGGGGGCGCCTACCTGCTGGCGCTCGACGTGGGCGACGCCGCGGCCGCCTTCTTGGACGGCCGGCTCGGACCGGCCGGTCGGCTCCGGCTCGTGCCCACGCTGGCCCGGGCGCTCCGCGAGGCGCGCACGACGGTCTACGACGTCGTCCTCGTCGGGGCCGCCCCGCCCCCCGTCGAGCGCAAGCGCGTGGCGCTCCTCCGGTCCGTCTCCGGCTACGAGCGCGTGGCCGTCGTGCGCGTGGGCGGGACGGCGCTGGACGCCGAGGGCCTCCGCCGCCGCGGGTTCACGGACCAGCTGCCCGGCCCGTTCGACGCCGCGCGGGCCGCGGTCCTGCTCGAGCGGGCGCTCGGCGAGGTCCCCGAGCTTGCCGAGGCGTAGGGCGGCCGCCCCGCCCTCGCCGCCCACCCCGCCGCCTTGCGCGCGGGCGGGGCGGTCCCGGATGGCGGCCGCCCCGCCCCGCAGCATCCCCCGAGTAGGTACGGGGTACACGGTACGGGGTACACGGTACGGGGTACACGGTGCGGGGTACGGCTCTGATACCGGCTCTGGAGGTTTGTGCGCCACCCCGCCCTCGTCCTGGCTGCGCCGACGCTGCGCGGTGTCCCTCTCCCGCGGGAGAGAGCACCTCGTAGACAGGCAGCGGGCGGGGCAGCGTACGGCGCACGAACCCAGCGATCTGGTATGAGAGAGCTTCTCGGGCCGCGTACCTCGTACCCCGTACCCTGTACCCTGTACCCTGTACCCTCGAAAGCCTAGTCCAGCACCACGCGGAGGCCGACGAGCGGCTCGAACCGGCGCTCGACGAGGAACCGGCCCGGCTCGTCTACGCCGTCGGCCGCGGTCAGGAGGCGGTAGCCGTAGCGGGAGCGGACGAAGACCTCGCCGGCCCGGCCGACGGGGACGCCCACGTCGAGGACGAGCGCGTTCTGGTCGCCCAGCGACCGGAACAGGAGGTCGATAAGGCCCCGGAACCCCTCGCGCTGGAGCTCGAACGCGAGTCGCGGCCCGCCCACCACGCGGCCCGCCACGCGGATCCCGTAGGCGCTCGCGTCGTCGGGGCCGAGGTGGCGGCGGACATGCTGCGAGACCTCGACGGACCCGAACGCGACCACGCCCAGGTCGAGGACGAGGTCGACCCCGCCGCTCAGGCTGTCGAGCGGGGTGCCGGCGAGCTCGATGTCAGCGTCGTCGTCGAAGAACGTCCGGTCCACGACGATCCGGTCGGACGCGTTGCTGACGGTGTAGAACGGGCCGACGTAGCCCGGCACGAAGTCGGCCGACGACACGAAGACGGCGGCGCGGGCGCGGGCGCGGAGGCCGTTGAGGTCCTCGGTCGCCAGGTCTACCCCGCCCCCGACCGTGCCGCCGTGGCCGAGGTAGCCGCCGGCCGTCACGAACGGCGCCGCCGAGAGCACGCCGTCGCCGAACAGGAGCCCGCGGACGGTCGCCTCGGCGCCGGTCAGCGACGAGTCGCCGGAGAGGCCCGGGGCGCCCAGGTCGTGGACGACGGTGAGCCCCAGCGCGAGGTCGCGGGCGGGGCCGAGGCGGAGGCCCGTCACGAGCGACGCCTCCCCGCCCACGACGCCGTTCAGGCGGAGGTCGTCGACGAAGGCGCCGGCCGTGAGGCGCCGCCCCGCCACGGCCGCCTCGGCGCCCAGCGTCCGCTCGTCGTAGGCCGTCGTGGTGCGGTAGCCGCGGACGAGGGCGCCCGTGCCCAGCGTCATGCGCTCGGTCGGCCCGAGGCGGGCGTAGAGGCGGCTCGTCGCCGTCGGGTTGAGGCGGACGTAGCGGACGGCGCGGAGGGCGTCGTACGCCTCGTCGGCCTCGGGGTCGTACAAACCGCCGGCGGCGGGGTGGACCGTCGTCCCGACGCCCAGGCTGAACCGCCCACGCGCCGCCTCGACCTCGGCGCGGACGGCGCCGCGCCACGTGTCGGGCAGGTAGGCCGGGCCGCCGTACACCCCGCCCACGACGACGGCCGGGGCCGGGCCGTCTCCCAGCGGCCCGCTCCCCAGTTCCATCACGTCGCTGGAGGACCCGAACGCGAGCGGCTGCCCGGCCGCGAGGGCGGGGAGGAGGGCGAGGACGACGACGAGGAGCGGGCGCACGGCGGGCGGGGCGGGGCGGGGCGGGGAAGCTACCCCGCGCGGGCGGCACGGTCGCGGCGCCACCCCGCCCGCCGGCACCTCAGAACCTCGCGCGGGAGACCGGGTAGGCACGGACCGCCCGCCGCTCCATGCCCGCCGACCGCCTCCCCCTGTTCCCGCTCGGGCTCGTCCTGCTCCCGGGCGAGCCCGTCCCGCTCCACATCTTCGAGCCGCGCTACCGCGAGATGGTCCGCGTGTGCCTCGACGGAGATCAGCCGTTCGGCGTCGTGTACGCGTCCGAGACGGCGCTGGCCGCGGTCGGGAGCGCGGCCCGCATCGCCGACGTCACGACGACCTACGACGACGGCCGCCTCGACATCGTGGCCGTCGGCGAGTCCCGGTTCCGCGTCGTCGAGGTCCACCGCGACCAGAGCTACCTCACGGCCGACGTCGAACGGGTCGAGGACGAGGCCGAGGACGACGACTCGAAGGCCCGCCAGCGGGCGATCGCGCGGCATATGCGGCTGCTCGAGATGGCCGGCGAGGAGCCGCGGATCGACCGCTACAACGGGGTCGACAGCGTGTCGTTCATGATCGGCCGGAACGCCGGGCTCGACCTCGACGACAAGCAGCGGCTGCTCGAGATGCAGACGGAGGAGGCCCGCATCCGCTACCTCGCCGACCACCTGGGCTCGCTGCTCGTCCGCCTCAAGCAGGTCCGCGAGCTCCGCGACCTCGCCCGCGGCGACGGCCACGCCGAGGGCTTCCCCGACCTCGGCGGCGACGGGTAGGCCGGGAGGGTACCGGGTACCCGGGGGCGGGGCGGTCCCGCCGACCGGGGCGGTGGATAACTCGGGGGGCAACCACCCCGCCCCGCCCTTGACGCCGCGGGCGGGGCGGCCCTCATCTTCCCGTACCCCGTACCCCGTACCCCGTACCCCGTACCCCATGACCCACGGAGACTATCAGATCGACACCGTCGAAACCGGCCGCCTGGGGCTGGACGGCGGGGCCATGTTCGGGATCGTGCCCAAGCCGCTGTGGGAGAAGCGGATCGCGCCCGACGACCAGAACCGGATCCCGCTCGCCATGCGGTGCCTGCTCCTGCGCGGCCACGGCCGGACGGTCCTCGTCGACACCGGCGTGGGCGCCAAGGGCGACGACAAGTTCGAGCGGATCTACGCCGTCGACCACGAGCACTCGGCGCTCGGCGGGTCGCTGGCGGCGCTCGGCGTCGAGCCCGGCGACGTGACCGACGTGGTCCTCACGCACCTCCACTTCGACCACGCGGGCGGGGCGACCGAGCGCGGCCCGGACGGCGCCCTGCGGACGGCGTTCCCGAACGCGGCCTACCACGTCCAGCGGGCGCACTGGGAGTGGGCGCACGAGAGCGTGCGCGAGCAGGCCTCGTTCCTGGCCGAGAACATGGACCCGATCGAGGCCTCGGGCCAACTCGTCCTCGCTGACGGCGAGGTCAGCCCGTTTCCCGGCGTCTCCTACGTGCTCGTCCACGGCCACACGCGGGCGCAGCAGCTCATGCTCGTCGAGGGCGGGGCGGCGGAGGGCGGACCGCAGACTGGCGGGGCGGCCGCCCCGCTCCTGTTCGCCGCCGACCTCCTCCCGACGGCGGCGCACGTCCCGCTGCCCTGGGTGATGGCCTACGACATCGAGCCGCTCCAGACGCTCCGCGAGAAGGAGCGGGTGCTCACGCGGGCCGCCGACGAGGGCTGGACGGTCGTCTTCGAGCACGACGCCGAGGTGGCCGCCGCCCGCATCGAGCGGACCGAGAAGGGGTTCCGCGCGGCCGACGCGCGCGCGGCGCTCTGACGCCGCCCCGCCCGACGCGGGGGCGGGAGGAGGCAGGCCGGGCGGGGCGGGAGACCGCACCCGAAGAGCGGACCCCGCCCCGCCCGTGCCGCCCCGCTCGGGCGTTGGCGGAGCGGGTGCGGCACATCGTTTGAACGGGGGATGGGCGTCCTGCTCCACCCCGCCCTGCGACGGCGGGGCGCCTGCGTCGTCACGAAACGTGGCGGCCCGGGTGAAACCGTAACGGTGCCCGCCCATGCGCTCTCCCACACCGGCCGTCCGCGCCGCCCTGTTCGGCCTCGTCGTCGTCATGCTCGTGGCGGTCGCCGGGGCCGGGCTCCACCTGGCGGCCGTCGAGCGGGACGCCGAGGCGGCCGCGGGCACGGCGCTCCTCGCCCGGGCCTCGACCGTGGCCGCCGCGCTGGACGCCGCGCCGGGCCGGGCCAGGCGCGACGCGCTCGCTCCGTTCCAGGCGCCCGGTGCGGACGGCCGCCTCGTCCTCCTCGACGACCGCGGCGGCGTCCTCGCGGCCACCGACGACGCCCTCGCGCGCTCGGTCGACTGGCGCCGCGTGCTCTCGGCGGGGTCAGGCTCGGTGCGTACGGTGCGTGGGCGGGGCGGCAATCTCGTCGTGGCGCTCCACGCGGCGCCCCGCACGGGCGGGGCGGTCGTCGCGGCCGTGCAGCCGCGCGCGGCGGCGGCCGGGAGCGCCGTGGTCGAGGCGCTCGTGGCGGCGCTCGCGCTCGGCGGTCTCCTCGCGGCCTCGCTCGCGGGCATGGCGTGGTACGCCGGCCCGCGGGCGTCGAAGGACCTCGCGCTCCTGGGCGAACGCCTCGCCCACGGCGGCGGCGACCCGGCCGCGCTCGTCCGTCACGGCGCTCGCTCGCTCGGCCCGCTCGCCGAGGCGCTGACGCCCCTGTCGGACCGGCTGGCGGCCCAGGACCGCGAGGTGAGCGGCGCGCACGCGCACGTGGCCGCGCTGTACCAGACGAACCCGCACTACGTCGTCCTGTGCTCGCTCGGGGGCACGATCGTCGAGGCCAACCCGGCGTTCTACGCCGCCACTGGGCTCCCGCCCGACGTCGTGCGGGGCGGCCCGTTCGATGCGCTCCGCGAGACGTTCCCCATCGAGCCCCTGCTCGAGGCCGCCCGGCGGAGCCTCCGCGAAGGGAGCGCGATCTCGGGCGTCGAGTACGCCATCGTCGACCGCGACGACGAGACGCGCCCGGTCGAGGTCTCGCTCCGCGCGTTCTCGCTCGACGGCGACGACGTCGTGGTGATCCAGGCGACCGACCTGGCCCGCCAGAAGACGCTCGAACGCCGCGTGGCCGCTTTTAGCGACACGCTCGACCTCATGGTCGACCAGCGCGTGCAGCAGCTGACAGCCGGCCAGCAGGCGCTGCGGACGGTCCTCGACGCCGCTGGCATCGCGATCGCCTCGTTCGACGGGGGCGGGGCGACGAGCCGCTGGAACGGGGGCGCCCGCGCCCTGACCGGGCGCTCCATCGCCGAGGTCCCCCACTTTGCCGCCGTCACGTCGGTGTTCGGGCTGGACGCGGCCGAGCGGACGGCGTTTGCACAGTGGTTCTGGAGCCCGTCGGCCGAGCCGTTCGTGGCGCGGCACGCGGTCGGCGAGGGGGCCGAGGCCCGCACGCGCCAGGTCGTCTGGCAGCGCGTCCACGCCGACGTGTCGGGCCGGTCCGACCTCCGCACGTTGGTCGGCGTCGAGGTCCCGGCGTCCCTCGCCGTCGCCCCAGAGCGGGCGGGCGGGGCGGGGCGGTCGCCGGCGGTGGCGGCCCCGGAGGCCGCGGCGTAGCGGAGCCGCCGCCCCGCCCGGCCACCCCGCCCGACCAAGTGGGGCGGGGCGGGCGAGGGGCGCGGCCGTCCGGCGCTAGATTTGGGCGCCCGCCTTGCCGCCCCGCCCATGCCCCCGCCCACCGTCCTCCTTGTTGGCCCCGACGCCGAGCAGTGGGCGGCCCGCGCCGACGCCGACGTGACGGCGGCTCCCGACCTCGACGCCGCCCGGGCGTACCTCGCCGGGACCGTGTTCGACGCGGTCTGGGTGCAGGACGGGCTCCCCGTCGCCGGCCTCCGGGCGCTCCGCGACGCGCTCGGCCTGGCGACGACCGTCGGGGCCGTCGCGTCGTACGACGACGTGGTAGGCCACCTTGCACGGGCGGGCGAGCCGGCAGCCGGCGGACGGGCGGGGCGGTCGACGAGCGATGAGCGCCAGGCGCTCGTCGAGCTTCGGGACGAGATGAGCCGCGTGGCCCACGCGCTCAACAACCCGCTCTCGGTGATCGCGGGGAACGCTCAGCTGGGGCTGGAACTAGGGAACGCGCTCGGGCTCGACCCCGACGTGCAGGCCACGTTCGAGGAGATCCAGCAGGCAGCCACCGATCTGGGCGACTTGTTCAGCGAGGTGGCCGCGCTGCGCGCCCGGATCGACCGGCTCCTGTCTTGACGGCCGAGCGGTCGGGCCGTTGCGCCGCCCCGCCCGTAACGGGAGCGCGACCGGGACACGAATCAGGCGGGGCGGGAGGCCCCGGAAGACGCCCTACGTGGTGGGACGGTCTGAGGCGAGCGGTTTAAGCAGGGGCGGGGGCGGGCCGATAAAACGGGGGTCCGGCAGCCGCGCCGGCTTTCCCCCGACCCCCCCGCTCATGCCGTCCGCACCCATCAACCCGGCGCACGAGGTCGAGCACATCGACCGCGTCACCGCCGCCCTCAGCGGGCGCCCCGAGCCGGTGAGGCTGCGGTGGGACCGGGCGCTCGACCACCTCGGGCAGGCCCGCGTGTACGACGCGTTCCTCGAGTTCAACGAGCTCCTCAAGGGCTCGCTCGACCCGCTGACCCGGACGCACGTCCAGCTCCAGGCCATCCGGTGCCTCCGCGACGCGCCCGTCGAGCGGGTCAAGACCGAGCTCGCGCTCGTCGAGCCCCAGGACGCGTTCCAGACCATGGTCCTCGACTACCGCCTGGGCTGGCTCATGCGGCACCGGCTGATGAGCTTGGCCGCCGCGCTCCAGTACTTCGACCGGGTCCGCGAAGAGGCCCGCCGGCTGGGGAGCCGGCCGTGGGAGATCGCCGCGCTGCTCCAGAAGGCGACGACGCTCATGGCCGAGGGCGGCCACGAGCAGGGGATGGAGGTGTGCGCGCGGGTGTACAACCTGAGCCGGCGGAACGGGCTCGTCGAGTACATCCCGAAGTCGCTCATCTACAAGGGCTACGCGCTCGTCAAGCTGGGCCGGCACCACGCCGGCGAGGAGGCGCTCCAGAAGGCGTTCGAACTGGCGACGCGCAACGACCTCAAGGCCGAGCAGGGGCTCGCGCTCCACCAGCTGGCCCAGATCTACCACTACGACTGCAAGTTCTACGGCCTCGCGCTCGAATACTACCAGCAGACCCGCGACGTGCTCGCCGGCGTGCCGGTGTGGCCGTCGCTGCTGGAGCGCATCGGCGAGGACGAGGCGCTGGCCCAGCGCGAGCTCTCCGAGCTCGACATCGCCAAGATCCTCGGGCCGATCCCCATCAACAAGCTCCGGCAGGAGTACCTCACGAGCCTCGTCAACGGGTTCGTCGGCATCCCGGGCATCGACAACCGGAGCCAGCTGGGCGAGCGGATCGGGCTCACGCGGCAGGCCATCCATCGGAACATCAACAGCTAGAGCCCCCTCCGGGTGGGTACGGGGTACCGGGTACGAGGTACGATCCGATCTGATCTCGGCGCGCTCGTACCGAGTACCCGGTACCTCCCTGCACGTTGCTCTAGACCGCCCCGCCCCGCGCCCGCCGTTCCGGGCGGGGTGGCACGGCCGGGGCGGGGCGGCAGGCCTGGGAGCGGGGTGGTCTCTGCCGCTCGTTGCCCCGCGGCCGTCCCCGCGCAGGCGCCGGCTGGCGGACGGCCCGGGGCACGCCCGGACGCCTTGCCGCCCGTCCCACCCCGCCCCTATCTTTTCCGTCCCCACCGCGCCCCGGCGAGACCCCATACGAGTTCGTGCTACGCCTGCGTAGGCCGCCCTACGCGTTCCTAAGGACCCCCAGCCTTGCTGGCCTGCACGCCCTCATGCCGCGTCTCGTCGCCCTCTGCGCCTTGTTCGTCGCCGTTTCGGCGGCGGCCCAGACCGGGCAGACGTACCGGTCGGCCGAGCCCGACGGTGCCAGGCTCCGCGTCGTGGCCGAGGACGCCGCGTCGCTGACCGTCGAGGTCACCGCGGACTGGGCGGCGCCGCTCGCCGAGGTCGTCGGGCGGGGCGGCTCGCCGGCGTCGCTCGCCCTGCTCGCCGCGGCCGGGCGCCCCGTGCTCACGCACGGCGTCGACCTGATGACGGCCGCCCCGCCCCCCGCGACCGTCGTCGCGTTCGAGGGCGAGGAGGTGCGGCTGGACGCCGCGACGGCCGAGGCACTGGCCGGGTTGGCCCGGCCCGCCGCCGAGGTCGTGA
The DNA here is from genome assembly GCF_032248475.1 of Rubrivirga sp. S365. NCBI lineage: Bacteria > Pseudomonadati > Rhodothermota > Rhodothermia > Rhodothermales > Rubricoccaceae > Rubrivirga > Rubrivirga sp. S365. The sequence goes on along the minus strand of NZ_JAVTTN010000001.1, from coordinate 2,927,844 downwards.
ACGTGGGCCGCTACCGGCGTCGGCTCGTGGGCACGCTGGCCATCGCCGTGCTCCGCGTCGAGGGCGACCGCCTCATCCGCACCCGGCGCGCCGTGGTCCGCGTGCCGCGCCCGCCGGTCACGGCCGCGCTCGCGGCGGCCCGCGTGGGCGGGGCGGCGCCGGTCACGCGGAGCGTGCTCGACGAGGGCACGTGGTTCAAGGTCCCGGTCTCGCAGGCCGGCGTCTACCGCATCGACGCGGCCTACCTCCGTGACGGGCTGGGCGTCGAGAACGTCGACCTCGCCCGCGTCCAGGTCTACGGCACCGGCGCCCGCATCCTCCCCGCCCCCAACGCCGCGCCCCGCCCGCGCGATCTCCTGGAGGTCCCCACGCTCGCCGAGGGCGGGGCGGTCCTGTTCTACGCCGAGGGGCCGACGTTCGCCGACGCGCCGTCGTGGTGGGACTGGGTGCCGGCGACGGCGACCGAGGCGGGGTACTGGAGCCACGACATCAGCCCGTTCTCGCGCGTCTCGTACTACTTCGTCCGCGTCGACGCGCCGGCCCCGCGCCGCCTGGGCGCCGCCGCGTTCCCCGAATGGCCCGACGCCGCCCCGCTCGCGACGGTCGCGGACCGCGTGTTCTACGAGGAGGACGTGACCAACTGGGAGCGCGACGAGAGCGGGTCCGGGCTGGACTGGTTGGGGCCGGACTTCGCGCAGGCGGGGGGGCAGATCACGGTCCTCCAGGGCGTCGACCCGCCCGGCCTCGGCGCCGCGCGCGTGTCGTACCGGGCGCGCGTGGCGGCCCGCGCCAACCCGCCCGTGACGATCACGGCGAGCGTCGACGGGCAGGCGGTCGCGACGGCCCGCCCGCGCCGCGTCTTCGACCTGACGGCCTCGGCCGAGCGCAACCTGATCGAGGACGCGTTCATGGACTGGAGCGTCGAGAGCCCGTCGAGCCTCGCCGTCACGCTCGCAAAGGCGGGCGGCAACGCGGGCGCGTTCGCGTGGCCCGACTGGGTCGAGGCCGTGGTCGAGCGCGCGCCGGTCGCCGCGGGCGGGGCGCTCGCGTTCCCCACGCCGGGCGGGCGGGCGGGGCGGTTCGAGGTCGCGCTCCAGGGGTTCGCGTCCGAGCCCGAGGTCTGGGACGTCACGGCGCCCGACGCCGTCCGCCGCCTGGGCGTGCGGGCCGCCGCGGGCGCGTGGCGCGTCCAGGTCGAGGCCACCGACCCCGACCGGCCCCGCGAGCTCTACGCCTTCACCGCGGGCGCCGTGCGCACGCCGGCCGGCCTCGCGGGCGGGGCGGTGGCCGTGCCCAACCAGAACCTCCACGGCGTGACCGGGGCGCCGGCCTACGTCGTCGTCGCGCACCCCGCGTTCCTGGACCCGGCGCGGCGCCTCGCCGAGCGGCGGCGGACGCGGGACGGGCTCGAGCCGGTCGTGGTCACGACCGACCAGGTGTACAACGAGTTCGCGGGCGGGGCGCCCGACATGCGGGCCGTCCGCGACTACATGAAGTTCCTCTACGACCGGGTCCCGGCCGAGAGCGCGCCGCGCTACCTCCTCCTGTTCGGCGACGGCCACTACGACTTCCGCGGCCTCAAAAGCCCGGCGCCCAACTACGTCCTCCCGTACGAGACGGAAAACATGTTCAGCCGGACGGACTCGTACACGTCCGACGACTACTTCGGCCTCCTCGACGACGACGAGGGCGACTGGGAGAACGACCGGAGCGGGCGCCAGATGCTCGATGTCGGCGTCGGGCGGCTCCCGGTGCGGACCGCGCAGGACGCCGCCGCGGTCGTGAACAAGATCGTCCGGTACGAGGACCCGGCCACGTTCGGGCCGTGGCGGGGCGAGTTCACGTTCGTCGCCGACGACCAATTCCCGAACCCGTGGGACACCGACCTCCACGTGCTCAACGCCGACGTCACGGCCGAGCAGACGCAGGCCCGCGACTCCAGCGTGACGCTGGCCAAGATCTACGGCCCGTCCTACCCGCTCACGCGGACGGCCCGGGGCGCCCGCCGGCCCCAGATGAACGAGGCCATCGAGGAGGCCGTCAACCGCGGCACGCTCGTCTGGAACTACAGCGGCCACGGGAGCCCCGACAAGCTGGGCGACGAGAACTACCTCACGCGCGAGATGGTCGAGCGGTTCGATAACCCCGACCGGCTCCCGGTCTTCGTCACCGTCACGTGCTCGGTCGGCAAGTTCGACATCCCCGACCAGCAGAGCCTGGCCGAGCAGATCCTGCTCCGGCCCGACGGGGGCGGCGTAGCCATGCTCACGACGGTCCGGCTCGTGTACACGAACACCGACCCCGGCCCGGACAACAACTTCGGCCTCAACATCGAGCTCTCGCGCCAGATGGTCGCGCGCGAGCCCGACGGCCGCCCCGCCCGGCTCGGCGACGCCCTCGTGCGGACCAAGCGGGCGCTCGTGACGGGCAGCATCAACCCGCGCAAGTTCAACCTCCTCGGCGACCCCGCGCTCCGGCTCGGGCTCCCCGAGCGGCGCCTCGACGTAGCCGCCCCGCCCGTACTCACGGCGTTCGAGCGGGCCACGGTCTCGGGCCGGGTGCTCGGTCCGGACGGCGCCCCCGACCCCACATTCGCCGGCGAGGTCGACGTCACGGTCTACGACGCCGCCCGCGTCGTCGACCTCCCCGAGGACACGTGCGCGCGGCGGACCGGCGGCCGGTGCTACACCGATTCCGACGACGAGGGCGTCCGCGGCGAGTACGTCGACCAGACGGCGCGGATCTACGCCGGCCGCGCGCGGGTGGAGGGCGGGGCGTTCTCGACTGAGTTCCTCGTGCCCCAGGACGTGTCCTACTCGGGCCTCCCCGCCCGCGTCGTGGCCTACGCGGCCGGCGCGGCGGCCGACGGCTCCGGCGTGACCGAACGCCCCCGCGTCTCGGCCGAGGCCGGCACGCGGCCCGACGACGGGGCCGGCCCCGAGATCCGCCTGTTCGTCGGCGACTCCACGTTCGTCGACGGCGGCGAGGCCCCGCGCGGCGCCCCGCTCGTGGCCCGGCTCTCGGACCCCAGCGGGATCAACACGGTCGGTGCCGGGGTGGGCCACGAGCTGCTCCTGACGATCGACGGCGACGCCGCCTCGGCCGTCGACGTGGGCCGGTTCTACCAAGGCGACCTGGGCACCTTCCGCTCGGGGACCGTCCGCGCCCCGCTCCCCGACCTCGCCCCGGGCGAGCACACGCTCCAGCTGACGGCCTGGGACGCGCTCAACAACGCCTCGACGGCCGAGATCCGCGTCGTCGTGGTCGAGGAGGAGCTGGCCGTCGAGAACGTGTTCCCCTACCCGAACCCGACGGCCGGGCCGACCCGGTTCACGTTCGAGCACAACCAGCCGGCGGGGACGCCAGCCGAGCTCCAGGTCCGCATCTACACCGTCGCCGGCCGGCCCGTCCGCACGATCGACGGCGACGAGGCGCTCCCCGGCGGCGTCCTCGTCGGGCGCACCGTCCAGGTCCCGTGGGACGGGCTGGACGACGACCGCGACCGGCTCGCGACCGGGGTCTACCTGTTCCGCCTCCGCCTGGCCGCCGGCGACGCGGCCGGCGGCTCGCGCGTCGTCGAGCGCGTCGAGCGCCTCGCCATCATCCGCTAACGCCCGTTCTCCGCTTACCGCCCCGCCCGGGGCTCCTCCCCATGACCCGCTCCCGCCTCACGCTCCTCGCCGTCGCCCTCGGCGCCGCGCTGGCCGCGCCGCCGGCCGACGCCCAGAACCGCCAGGTCCTGACGACGGCCGTCCCGTTCCTCCAGATCGAGCCCGACAGCCGCGCGGCCGGCATGGGCATGACCGGCGTGGCCCTCGCCGACAACGCCTACGCCCCGTTCTGGAACCCGGCCGGGCTCGCCGAGCAGGACGGCGCCCAGGTCTCGTTCACGTACGCCCCCTGGCTCCCGGCGCTGGGGACGGACCTCGCGTACAACTACCTCACGGGCGTCTACGGGCTGGGCTCGGCCGGTACGCTCGGCGGCCACTTTACCTACTTCGACCTGGGCGAGCAGATCGCGACCGACGAGCGGGGCGAGTCGCTGGGCACGTTCTCGTCGTACGAGATCGCCGCCGGCGTCTCCTACGGGTACCCCGTGACCGAGAACCTCTCGGTCGGGACCGGCGCCCGGTTCATCTACTCGAACCTCACGGGCGGCGCCAGCCTCGGCCCCTCGACGCCGGTCGACGCGGCCGCCTCGTTCGGGGTCGACCTGGGCGTCAAGTACACGGCCCCCGACATCGGGCTGGGCGAGTCGTCGCGGCCCTCGGTCGCATTCAACCTCGCCAACATGGGGCCGCGCATCTCCTACACCGAGAACAACGACTTCCCCGACGCCATCCCGACGACGCTCCGGTTCGGGGGCGCGCTCGACACCAAGATCGACGAGTTCAACCGGATCATCGTCGCCCTCGACCTCAACAAGGTCCTCGTCAACGGCGAGGTCAACGAGGAAGGCCGGCTCGAGTTCGACCCGTTCTACAAGGCCCTCTTCTCGTCGTGGGGGTCGCGCGAGGTGGCGTCCACGTTCGACCCGGAGGGACGGACGTGCGACGAGCGCCGCGAGGATCCCGAGGCCCCGCAGTGCGAGACGATCAGCGCGCTGAAGTCGCTCACGCTGGGGGCTGGGCTCGAGTACTGGTACAACGACCTGCTCGCGCTCCGCGGCGGGTACTTCTACGAGGACCCGGCCAACGGGAACCGCCAGTTCCTGACGCTGGGGACCGGCATCCGGTACAGCCTCGTCGGTGTCGACATCTCGTACATCTACGCGCTCGAGGAGGAGTCGCCGCAGTCCAACCAGCTCCGGTTCTCGCTCCTACTCAACATCCCGCGCTAGGGGAGGAATGGGGGATGGGAGGGATGAGCAGACGGTTTTCCTTCGCCCGCCCCGCCCCCGCGTTGCAGGCCGTCCGCCGCCCCGCCCGCGTCCGTGGGCGGGGCGGAGCGCGGTTGAGGCCCCCGCCCCGCCCGCACGCGCCGCAACGGGCGGGGCGGAGCGGGGGACGCTGCGCATTCCCTCATCCCTCCATCCCCCATCCCTCCATCCCGTGACCGCCCCGCCCCTCGTCGCGCTCGCGGCGGCCGCCGCGTTTGGGGCGGCCGCCTACGGCGCCCGCGCGCTGACGGCGGGAGGGGCGGTGGCCGGGGCGGCGCTCGCGTGGATGCTGCTGGCGTGGGGCGGGGCGGCGTGGGCGGCGCCGGCGCTGACGTTCTTTGTGCTGTCGAGCGCGCTCTCGCGGGCGGGGCGGCGGCGGAAGCGGTCGGCCGAGGCGCTCGCGGCCAAGGGCGACCGCCGCGACGCAGCGCAGGTGGCGGCCAACGGGGGCGTGGCCGCGGCGTGCCTCGCGGTCTGGGCGGTCTGGCCCGCCGCCCCGCTCTACGGCGCCTTCGTGGGCGCGTTCGCGGCGGCGGCGGCGGACACCTGGGGGACCGAGATCGGGACGTGGGCCGGCGGCCGGACGCGCCGGCTGGGCGTCGGCGGCCGCGTCCCGCCTGGGACGTCGGGCGGCGTGTCGGCGGCGGGCACGGCGGGCGCCGCGGCCGGGGCACTCTCGGTCGCGCTCGCGGCCGTCCCGTTCGCGCCGGCGCTCGGGGGCGGGGCGGCGCTGGCCGTCGCCGCGGCGGGCCTCGCGGGAGCGTTCGCGGACACGGCGCTCGGGGCGACGCTCCAGGCCCGCTTCCGCGCGCCGGACGGGTCGCTCACGGAGCGCTCGACGGCGGCGGGGCGGGCGCTCCCGCTGGCGGCGGGGCGGCGGTGGCTGGGGAACGACGGGGTCAACCTGGCCTGCACGCTGGTCGGGGCGGCGCTGGGGGCGCTGGTGGTGGGCGGGGTGGGGTAGGGGCGGAGCGCTCGGACGGGGGGGCTGGCCGCTGCCGCCCTGCCCGCGGAGTCCGCCCCGCCCGCCGTCTCGTGGGCGGGGCGGGGCGGGGCCGCGTACGGACGGGCGGGGCGGGCCGTTGGGGTGGAGCGGGTGGCCCCGCGCCGCCGAGGCCCGGCGGTAGCTTCCGCCGACCCACCTCGCCCCCTACGCGCCCATGCCCTGGTACCGGAAGCTCCACTGGCAGATCATCCTCGGCCTGCTGCTCGGGCTCGGGTTCGGCGTCGTCGCGGCGGCCGAGGGGTGGGGGCCGTTCGTGGACGCGTGGGTCCAGCCGTTCGGGACCATCTTTATCACGGCGCTCAAGCTGATCGCCGTCCCGCTCGTGCTCGCCAGCCTCATCACGGGCGTGGCCTCGCTGTCCGACCTGCGGAAGCTGTCGCGGATCGGGGGCAAGACGATCGGGATCTACATGGTCACGACGGCCATCGCCGTCACGCTCGGCGTGCTCCTGGCCGACCTCATCCAGCCGGGCAAGGCGTTCTCGCCGGCCCTCCGCGACGACCTCGTGTCCGCGTTCGGGGCCGACAGCCAGGCCCGCGTGGCCGACGCCGCGGCGGTCGGCGAGCGCGGGCCGCTCCAGTTCCTCGTCGACGCCGTGCCGGAGAACGTGTTCGCCGCCTTCGGCGACAACGCGAACATGCTCCAGGTGGTCGTCGTGGCGCTGCTGCTGGGGATCGGGCTGGTCCAGGTGCCGAAAGAGCGAGGCGCGCCGGTGCTGGCCTTTTTCGAGGGGCTGAACGACGTGGTCATCCGGCTCGTCGACCTCGTCATGCTGCTGGCGCCCATCGGCGTGTTCGCGCTCCTGGCCGACACGATCGTGAGCGTGGCCGGCGACGACCCGGGCCGCATCCTCAGCCTGCTCTCGGGGCTCGGGTGGTACTGCCTCGTGGTGCTCCTCGGGCTGGGCATCCACACGGTCGTCGTCTACCCGACGTTGCTCCGGCTGTTCACGCCGCTCGGGCTCAAGACGTTTTTCCAGGGGATCGGGCCGGCCCAGCTCGTCGCCTTTTCGACGTCGTCGAGCGGGGCGACGCTGCCGGTCACGATGGAGCGGTGCGAGGAGAAGCTGGGGGTGTCGGAGGAGGTCTCGTCGTTCGTGCTCCCGCTCGGGGCGACCATCAACATGGACGGGACGGCGCTCTACCAGGCCGTCGCCACGTTGTTTATCGCCCAGGCGTTCAGCCTCGACCTGGGGCTAGGCGCCCAGGTCACGATCGTGCTGACGGCCGTGCTCGCGTCGATCGGGACGGCGGCCGTGCCCGGGGCCGGCATCATCATGCTCGTCATCATCCTGGAGTCCGTCGACGTGCCGGCGGCCGGGATCGCCCTCATCCTGGGCGTCGACCGCATCCTCGACATGTGCCGCACGGTCGCGAACGTGACCGGCGACGCGACCGTCGCGACCGTGATCGCGGCGAGCGAGGGGCAGCTCCGGCCGCCCGACCTGTCCGAAGACCGCGACCGCGTCGTGGCCACCCCGCCCCAACCCGCCGTCGCCTGATGACCCGCCCCGCCCGCCTGCTCGCCCTCGTCCTTGTTGCCGCCCCGCTCGCGGGCGCTCCGTTTGCGGGCGGCGCGGCGCGCGCCCAGGCGGCGGCGGACGCCCCCGCCGAAGCGGGCGGGGCGGCGCTCGGCGCGGCCGAGCGGGCGGCGCTGGGGATCGAGACCGACGCCGGCGCCGCGCTCTACGCCCAGGGCCGGGCCGACGCGCTCGCGTTCCGCCTGGACGACGCCCGCCGCGCGTTCCGGCGCCTCGGCGAGCTCGAGCCCCGCTCGACGGCCGGCGTCTACGGCCTCGAGTCGGCCGCGCTCTGGGCCTCGCTCGCCGCCGAGGACGACGCGGCGCTCGACCGCTTCTACGTGCTCAACGACTCGCTCGCGGACCTCGCCGACCGGGCGTCGACGCCGGCGGGGCGGCTGGCCGCGGCGACGGCCCGGCTGCACCGGGCGATCGCGATGGGCCGCCAGGAGCGGTACGCGCGGGCCGGGCTCGCCTTCCGCGACGCCTGCGGCCGGTTCCGCGACCTGGGCGCCGCGGCCGGGCCGGACGCCGACTTTGGGCGGGGCGTGTGCGAGGTGGCCGCGGGCGCCATCCCCCGCCAGTACCGCTTTCTGGCCCGCCTGCTCGGGTTCTCGGGGAGCGTGGCCGGCGGGCTGGAGCGCCTGGACGCGGCGGGGCGGGGCGGTGGGGCGCTGGCCGCCGAGTCGGTCATCGGACTCGCGATCTCGGACGCCACGCTCAACGAGCGCCGAGGGGGCGGGGTGGCGCGCGTCGAGGCGCTCGCGGACGCCCACCCGGACAGCCCGCTCGTGGCCTACCTCGAGGGCTACCTCCTGCTCCTCGACCGCCGCGCCGAGGACGCCGAAGCCGCCTTCCGCCGCGCCCGCGCCGCGCTCGACGCGCCGGGCGTCACCGACATCCCGCTCGTCGACGCCAACCTCGGCATCGCCCTGTTCCGGCAGGACCGCTTCGACGAGGCCCGCGAGCTGCTGGAGGCGTTCGTGCGGACGTACCGCGGGCCGTCGCTCGTGGCGCAGTCGACGCTCATGGCCGGCGTCGCGGCCGAGATGGAGGGGGACCGCCGCCGCGCCGAGGCGCTCTACCGGCGCGTCCGCGCGACGCGCGACTACGACTCGGACCTGTCGGCCGAGCGCGAGGCCGAGCGCCGCCTGGAGGCGCCGATGACGGCGTCGGAGCGCGCGCTCCTCCTGGGCAAGAACGCGTTCGACGCCGGCCGCTACGACGACGCGGTCCGCGTGCTCCAGCCCATCGTGACGGGCGCCGACCTCCCCGCCGTCGACCGCGCCGAGGCCGCGTACCGGACCGGCCGGGCCTACCAGGCGACCGAGCGGTGGGCCGACGCGCTCCGTCACTTTACGCTGGCCATCGACAACCCCGGCGACCCGCTCGCCAAGTGGGGGCCGTGGGCGCTCTACCACACGGGCGAGGTGTACGAGGCGCAGGGCCAGACGGCCGAGGCGCGCGAGGCGTACGAAGGCGTCCTCGACAACGAGACGGAGTTCGACTACCACAAGTCGCTCGAGCAGCGGACGCGGGCGGCGCTCGAACGCCTCGGCCGCTAGGCTCCGCCGCCTGGGTGGGGCGGTCGCGCCTGGTCTCGCCCTCGCGCCCCGCGCCGCCCTCCCCGCCCGATGCCGCCGACTCCGCTCACAGTCCTCCTGGTCCTGCTCGCCGCTCTGGCGGCGCCCGCGGCGGCCCAGACCGCCCTGACCCCGTGCACGCTCTACGACGCGGGCGGGGTGGCGCAGGCGGGGCCGCCGCTGGACCGCCCCGCCCTGGCCGAGCGGCGCGGCGGCGCGGCGACCGTCGTTCGGACGGAGGGCGGGGCGGCCACGTTCGAGGTGACGTACGCGGGCTTTACGCCGCAGGCGCAGGCGGCCTTCCAGGCGGCCGTCGACGTGTGGGCCGAGCACGTCGCCTCGCCGGTGCCGATCCGCATCGACGCGCGGTTCGAGTCGCTCGGGGCAAACGTGCTGGGTTCGGCCGGGCCGCAAATCGTCCCCGATCCGCCCGGGGCGCCGGCCCGGAACACGTTCTACCCGACCGCGCTCGCGAACGCGCTCGCGGGGCGCGACCTGCTCCCCGGCGCCTCCGACATCGAGGCCACGTTCAACAGCGACTTCGACCGCTTCTCGTTCGCGCTCGACGGGGCCGTGCCGGCGGGGCAGTACGACTTCGTTACGGTCGTGCTTCACGAGTTGGGCCACGGCCTGGGCTTTCTCAGCTCGGGCCGCGTGGACGACGGGAGCGGCGACGCCGAGTGCGGGGCGGGCACGGCCGGCGTCGGATGCTGGGGCTACCCGGCCGCGCTCGCCGACCTCCCGCTCGTCTTCGACCGCTCGGTCGAGGACCGGGCGGGGCGGCCCTTCCTGGACCCCGGCGTCTACCCCAACCCCTCGCGCGCGCTGGGCGCGCTGCTCCAGAGCGGGGACCTCTACGTCGCCGCCCCGACCGTCGTCGCCGTCCACGGGGGGACGCGCCCCGAGGTGTGGGCGCCCGAGCCGGCCCAGGTGGGATCATCGTTCTCGCACTGGGACGAGGTCGCCTTCGGGGCCGGGACGCCGAACGCGCTCATGACGCCGCGCATCGGCACGGGCGAAACGTACCGCGACCCGGGCTCGATCACCTGCGCCTTTTTCCAGGACATGGGCTGGCGCCTGGGCGCGGGATGCACGCGGCTGACCGGAGGCGGGAGCGTGTCCGCCGCCGCCCCGCCCGCCCCGCCCGCGCTCCTGGCCGCCGGACCCAACCCGTTCCGCGGCGCGACGGCCGTCCGCCTCCAGGTGCCAACGGCGCAGCACGTCTCGGCCGTCCTGGTGGACGCCCTCGGGCGCGCCGTGCGGACGGTCCACGACGGCGCCGTCGGGGCGGGGCGGACCCGGCTCCGCGTCGACGCGGCCGGGCTCCCGGCGGGCGCCTACTGGCTCCGCGTCCAGACGGAGGCGGGCGCGACCGGGCTCCCGCTCGTCCACGTCCGGTGAGGCGCGCGGCTCTAGTGGCGCTCCTCGCGCTGGGCGGGGCGGCGCTGAGCGGGGCGGCGGCGCAGACCGCCCCGCCCGAGACGCGCGGGCCGGTGCGGTGCGTGCTCCCGGTCGTCGAGACGAGGGCCGCGGCCCCGGGGGCGGGGCGGCGGGCGCGTGGGGCGCCGTGCGATCCGGCCGAGCGGGGCGCTGCGTTCGAGGTGACGTACATGGGCTTTAGCGCCGAGGCGCAGGCCGCCTTCCAGGCCGCCGTCGACACGTGGTCGTGTCTTGTCCGGTCGGACCAGACGGTCCGCATCGCGGCCGAGTGGACGGGGCTGAGCGCGACGACGCTGGGCTCGGCCGGGCCGCGCCTCGTCCGCAACGCGGACGGCCTCCCCGCCCGCGACGTGTGGTACCCGGCGGCGCTCGCGGACCAGCTCGCGGGGCGCGACCTGGAGCCCAAGGCGCCCGACGTCGAGGCGTCGTTCAACAGCGATTTTCCGGCGTGGCACGTCGGGCTCGGGCCGACGCCGCCCGACCAGTTCGACCTCTACACGGTCGTGCTCCACGAGATCGCCCACGGCCTGGGCTTCGTCGGCGGGCTCTCGGTCGAGGACGGCGTCGGCGTCGTGGGGCGGGACGACCTCCGGGGTCCGTTCGCGTACGACCTCCACGCCGAGGACGCGTTCGGCACGCCGCTGCTCGACACGCGTGCCTACCCGGCCCCGTCGGCGCGCCTCGCCGCCGCGCTCACGTCGTCCGTTTGGTTCAGCGGCCGGGCCGTCCGCCGCGTGCGGAACGCGCCGGTCGCGCTCTACGCCCCGGCCCGCTGGCTCCCGGGCGGCTCGTACTCGCACCTCGACGACGTGGCGTTCGAGCCGGGCTCGCGCGACGGCCTGATGTCCCCGTTCGTCGCGCGCGGCGAGGCGGTCGACCGGCCGGGCGACGTGACGTGCGCCGTCCTCGCCGACGTCGGGTGGACGCTCGCCGGCGCGTGCCGCGCGGCCGTCGGCGACCTCGCGCCCGAGCGGGGCGGGGTGGAGGTGGTGCAGACCGGCCCCAACCCGTTCCGCTCGCGGACGTCGCTCCGCGTGGTGAGCGCGGCGCCGGGGCTCGCGCGGGCTGTCCTCGTCGACGTCCGCGGGCGCCGCGTGGCGGACCTGGGCACGACGGCCGTTCTCCCGGAGCGCCCGTTCGAGGTCGTCGTCGAGGCGGCCGGGCTGGCGACGGGCGTCTACGTCGTGGACCTCCGTGTCGGAGCGGGGCGGGTGGCGGTGCCGCTGACGGTCGTGCGGTAGGGCTTGACCTGGGCGGGTCCCTCTCCACCCCGCCCTTGTCCCGCGGGCGGGGTGGCGTACGTTCTACCTCTGATCCCGCCCGTGGTCGCCGACATGAGCGCCTCGACCCTCACCGTCACCGCCCTCGTTTCGGTCGTGCTCGCGTGGGTCGGCCTCACCATCTGGAATCAGGCTGCCCGCGCTCGGGTCGACGACATGGGGCCGGAGATCGCGATCGCCTTCCAGACCTACTTCGCCCCGTACGCCGAGCGGGGCGAGCTCGCGCCCCCGGCCTACTGGGACTTCCGCCTCGGGCGGGTCGTCGAGTACCCGCCTGGCGTGGCGGAGTACGTTCCGGGCGAGGGTACGGAGGGGATGACTCCCGAGTCTGACCTCGTGGCCGTGGCCGTACGCGAGGACGCGGCGACCGGCGAGCGCTGGCCGGTGTGGATGTGGGGCGTGTGGGTCGGCGCCGTCCCCCCGCTCCTGTTCCACGGCCTGTTCGGCGTGGCGTCGCTGGGACTCCTCGCCCTCTGGCTGCGGCTCCGCGCCGCCGGCTGACGCGCCGCGGTGAGCGCGGGCGGGGCGGGCGCGCTGTGGCAAAGACGCCGCCCCGCCCGGGGCCACCCCGCTCGGGCGCTGGCAACGGTCGGCGACGCTTGGTTGGGGCCGCCCCGCTGTCGTCCGCCCCGCCCGCCGCCGTTGCCCCGCGCCGTTGCATGGGACGGCGCTACTCCACCGGCACCACCTGCCCCGTCCCGTCGACGGTGAAGCCGGCCGGGGGCGGGGTGGTCGGGAAGTCCGAGATCGAGACGCCCGTGGCCTCCGATCCCGCCCAGTCGTCGGGGACGTAGTGCGTGTGGCTCCCGTGCGAGATCCCGTGCCACCCGCGCGGGCTCACGACGCCGGTCTCCGACGCCCGCAGCCCGAGCACGTCCGACAGCGCGAACCCGACGAGGACGGCGAGCGCGACGAGGACGACGAGGCGGACAGTCCGGCGGGGCGGCATGGCGGGGACCAGGAGGCGGCCCGGAGAGTACGCCCCGCCCCGCCCCGCGCTCCCCGAACATCCCGTGACCTCGCTCGCCCCGCCCGCCGCCTCGGACCGCCCCGCCCGCGTCGTCCTGCTCATGGGCGTCGCCGGGGCGGGCAAATCGACCGTGGGCGTGGCTCTGGCCCGCGCGCTGGGCTGGGACTTTGTCGACGCCGACGACCACCACAGCGCGGACGCGCTGGGCAAGATCGGGCGGGGCGAGGGGCTCACCGACGCCGACCGCGCGCCGTGGCTGGCCCGCCTCGGCGCGCTCGTCCGCCGCCGCCTCGGGGACGGGCCGCCGACGGTCCTCGCGTGCTCGGCGCTCCGGGCGCCGTACCGCGAGGTGCTCGGGGCGGGGCGGCCGGGCGTCGTGCTCGCCTGGCTCGACGTGCCGCCCGACGTCCTCGCCGACCGGCTGACTGACCGCGAAGGCCACGTGGCGGGGGCGGACCTGCTCCCCAGCCAACTCGCCACGCTCGAAGCGCCCGCCGGCGCGCTCCGCCTCGACGGCACGGCCCCGGTCGCCGAGTCGGTCCGCGTGCTCCAGCGCCACGTGGAGTCTCAGACCTAACGGTATAGAGGTGAGGCTCCAGCGGCGTCTAGGAAACGGCGCGCGTGTCGACCGCCTCCTTCTGCCGGTACAGGTCGAGGTAGCTCGGGACCTCGTAGCGGTCGCCGTAGATAGCCTTCATCCGCTCCCAGCGGAGCTTGCACGCGAGCCGGAACGCCGTGTCCTCGCCGTAGCGCCGGATCGAGAACGACGTGCCCCGCGCCACGCCCGGCTCGGGGCTCCACGACACGGCGTAGACCTCGTGCGGGACGCCCCGGCGGTCCCGCTTCGTGGTCCGCGAGATGCCGACGACGCCGGTCGAGTTGTTCCGGTTGCGGTGGACGAGCCGCCGGCGGGGCGCCGGTGGCGGCAGTTGGTCGACCTCGCTCTCGAGCGTCTCTCGGTAGGCGAGGGCGGCGTCGAAGGCGGGCTCCGGGCCGCCCAGCTTGCGGTCGGAAAACAGGCGCGAGTACGTCCGCCCGTGGCGGTAGACGCGGACCTGCCAGCCGTGGGTCGAGTCGGAGTCGATGCGGATGATGCCTTTGGCGCGGGGCATGGGGTCGGGTGTGAGCTCGGCCGGCGCTCGAGGAGCGAGCACCCCGATAAACTAGGGGGTTGGCCCTGCACCACGGCCTCGTGCTCCTCCACCCCGCCCGCCGGCTCCGCCCCGCCCGCCCCTCGTCCTCGCCGCGCCGACGCTGCGCGGTGTCTCACTCGCAGAAGCGCGGGGCGAGGTGGCGCCGCAACCCGCCGTCCGGCGTCAGTGGTGGCGGCCCTTCCACGCGATCCGCGGGCGGAGCACGAGCGCGACCGGCAGCGTGACGAGGTAGGCCGCCATGAACGCCTCGACGCCCAGGAGGTCGCGCAGGCGGACGCGCGTCCCGGTCCGCCGGAGGACGGCGCGGAGCAAGGTGGCGTCGGCGAGCCCCTTGGCCGCCAGCGCCACCCCGCCCGCGAGCGGGGCCGCGGCGAGGGCCGCGAGCGGGAGCGCGTGCGAGACGAACAGGGCACCGTAGACCGGGTAGATCCAGCCCTTGCCCGCCAGCCCGCCCCGCGCCCACCGCCGCCGCTGCACGTACGTCGCCGCCACGCCGTCGATGGGGAGCGTCCAGACGAGGGCGTCGGGGTCGAGGAAGAACCGGACGCGCCACGGCGTCCGCTCGGCCACGGCGCGGACGAGCACGAAGTCCTCGGTGACGGAGACGGGCAGGGCGGGGTAGCCGCCGACGGCCTCGTACGCCGCGCGCCGCACGCCCATGTTGTTGCCCATCCCCGTCGCCGGGTGCCCGGCCTCGGCCAGCCCGCTCACGGCGCCGAGCAGGAGCGACCAGTCCAGCACCTGCACGCGGTCGAACCCGTGGGCGGGGCGGGGGCGGATCTGGGCCAGCCCGCACACGACGCCGGCCTCGCCGTCCGCGAACCGCCGGGCCGTCTGCCGCGCCCATGTCGGGACCGGCGCGCAGTCGGCGTCGGTGACGAGCACGACGTCGGCCGACGTCGCCTCGATGGCCGTGTGGAGCGCCCACGCCTTGCCGCGGAGCGGCCCCTCGGGGTCAGGCACGCGGAGGTAGCGGACCGCCGGGCGGGGCGGCTCTGCTCTGCTCGCCTCGCCCGCGTCCGCCCCGCCCGCGGCGGCCGGCGCCGCCGACCGGCGCGCGTACCGGCGCACGACCGCGGCCGTCCCGTCGGCCGAGTGGTCGTCGGCGACGACGACCTCGAGGCGGTCCGGCGGGTAGTCCTGCGCGAGGAGCGCGTCGAGGCACCGCCCGATCGTGGCCTCCTCGTCGCGGGCCGCCACGACGACCGTGACCGACGGGAGCTCGGCCTCGGGCACGGCGGGCGGGGCGGGCACCGGGCGCCGCGCCCGCGCGGCCAGCCACCCCACGAAGGCGACGTAGCCCCCGGCGACGACGGCGAGCGAGGCGGCGAGGGCGCGGGGCGGGGCGGTCACGGCGCGGGCGGGAGTGCGGGAAACTGCCACCCCGCCGCGGCGAGGCGCGGGAGGGCCAGGTCGAGCGCGGCCGCGGCCCGCTCGGCCGGCGCCCCGTCGTGGAACACGGCCACGCCGCCCGGCCGCGCCAGCGCGACCGTCTCGGCGGCCAGCGCCTCCGGCGACCGCGCCAGGAAGTCGCCCGGCATGAGGTCCCACAGCACGAGCCGCCGCCCCGCCCCGCTCGCCGGTTTGCGGTCCGCGCGGCACCACCGGACGAGCCCCGGCGTCACGCGGCCGTACGGCGGGCGCACGTCGCGGACCGCCCCGCTCGCCACGTCCTCCAGCACCCGCTCGGCCCGCTCGAAGCCGGCCCGGACGCGCGCCGGCGCCGCCCGCCACGCGCTCACGTGGTCCCACCCGTGGTTGCCCACGCGGTGCCCGGCCTCGACGATCTGGCGGACGAGGGCGGGGTGGCGCGCGGCGGCCGGCCCCGACAGGAAAAAGACGGCGCGCGCGTCGTGCCGGGCCAGCGCGTCCAGCCAGCGCGGCGTGCCCTCGGGGTCCGGCCCGTCGTCGACCGTGAGGTAGAGGCGCGGCCGCCCCGCCCGCCGCTCGGGGCCGCGGACGACGGCGCCCGGCACGAGCGGGCCGAGCGCGCGGGGGAGCAGCGAGTCGCGGGCGCGCTGGACGGTCACCGGGCGGGGTGGGGGAGGAGCGGGGCGGGGCCGCAAGATCCGACCGCCCCGCCCGGCGTGCGCAGGCGACGGGGCGCGGGCGGGCACGGCGGCTACTGCGGGACGGCCCGGCCCTTCCACTCGAACCCGCCGAGCGGCCCCAGGACGGCGACGAGGAGCGAGTGCGGGGCGTGGAGGACGAGGTGGAGCGGGTACGCCGGCAGCAGCCCGCGCTGCCCGAACCGCCGCGCGGCCGGGACCAGCACCGCGAGCTCGGCCGCCGCTTTGACCGCGAGCGCCGCCGCCACCCAGGGCCAGAACGACGGCACGACCACGAGGGCGAGGAACGACGCCGTCAGCGCCGCGAAAAAGGCGACGAGAGCCAGCAGCATCCGCTGGAGCCGCCACGGGTAGTGCGCCCCCTTCGACGCCCACCGCTTCCGCTGGTGCACGAACGCGCGGACGTTCCGCACGGGGTCGGTCAGGACCACGGCGCCCGGGTCGGCGCAGAAGCGGACGTCGAGCGGCGTCCCGTACGCGATCTTCTGCATGAGGAGCTCGTCGTCCCCGCTCGTCACGTGGTCGATCCCCGAGAAGCCGCCGAGCGCCACGAACGTCTCGCGCCGGTAGCCCACGTTCGCCCCGTTCGCGAGGTGCGGCTGCTCGGCCCCGATCGCGCCGGCCCCGCACGCCATGACCCCGAAAAAATCCAGCGCCTGGACCCGCTCGAACAGCCCGTCGCCCGGCGCCAGCCGGTAGGCCACCGGGCCGGACACGAACGCCACTTCCGGCCCCTCGAACTGCGCCGCGAGCGCCCGCGCCCAGCCGCGCGGGACGACGCAGTCGGCGTCGGTCGTGAGGATGATCTCGCCGCGCGCGTGCTCGATGGCCTTCTCGATCGCCCGCTTTTTGTGCGCCCGGTCGCGCCGCCGGTTCTCGGGGATCTGCACGAGCCGGAGCCGCCCCGCCCCCTCGGACTCGGCCCACTGGTCCTCGGGGAGCTCGCCGCCGGCCACCGCGAGCGCCGGCGCGAGCGCCATCCGCTCGCGGACCACGGCCGCCGTCCGGTCCGAGCTGTCGTCGTCGACGACGATGACCTCGAGCTTGTCGCGCGGGTAGTCGACGGCCAGGACCGAGTCGACGCACGGCCCGATGGTGTCCTCCTCGTCGCGGGCCGGCACCACGACGGTCACGCTGGGCAGCGCGGCGTCGGGCGGGGCGGCCAGCGCGTCCGTCTCGCGCGCGGCGCGGGCGAACCCGCGCGCCCACACCCCGAGGCGCCAGGCGTAGGCCAGCGCCAGCGCCACGAGCAGGAGGCCGGCCACCGTCACGCGGCGACGCGGCCCCGTGCCGCCACCCCGCCCACACGTTCCGCCTCGCGCGCAGCCACGCGAAGCCGGAGCAGGAATGGCACGCCGGCGAGGGCGGGGAGGACCAAGTTGAGGGCGAACAGGGCCAGCGACGCGTCGAGCGCCGCCGCCGGCGCCACGCCGTAGGCGCCGAGAAAGAACACGGCGGCCCCCTCGCGCACGCCCAGGTCGCCCAGCGTCACCTGGGGCACGGCGCTCTTGGCGAAAAAGACGAGGGCCACGCCCAGCGCCACCCCGCCCAGCGCGGCGCCGGGGTCCACGGCCCGCACGAGGAGCACGAACTGGGTCGAGAACACGAGGTAGCGGAGCCCCGAGAGCGCGAGCAGCGTGACCGACTCCTCGCGCGGGATCCGGTCGAACGCCGCGACCGCCCGCCGCACGGGCTCGAACGGGAGCACGGCCGAGAGCGCCGCCCGCGCGACCGACGGGAACGCGATCGCGACCACAAGCGCCCCGGCCCCCAGCGCGCCCACGCCGACGACGGCCGGCCAGAGCGGCGACGGCGCTACGGCGTCGCGGAGGTACGGCCCCAGCGCGGCCAGCCCGCCCACGAGGCACGCCGCGAGCGTCGCCATCCGCTCGCCGAACGTGAGCGCCGCCGAGGCGCCGGGCGGGACCGCCCGGAGGTAGACCGCGCGGCCCACGTAGTCGCCCACGCGGCCCGGCGTGAGCAGCCCGAGCGGGTACGATCCCACGACGGCCCGCAGCGCGTCGCGGTGCCGGACCTCGGGCGCCAGCCGCCGCACGAGCCGCCCCCATCGGTAGGCCTCCAGTCCCACGTTGACGGGCACGAGCGCGAGCGCCGCGAGCGCCCACCCCCACTCGGCGTCGGCGAACGCCCGCCACACGTTGGCGGGGTGGGCCAGGCGCACGAGCACGGCGACGGCGACGACGGCGAGCACGCCCTTCAGGGCGAACAACCAGCGAGGGGCTCGGGGCACGGGGGGACGGGCGGCCAAGAAAGGGGCGCCCAAAAGGTAGGGCGCGGGCGGGGCGGCCACGCCGAAGAGCCGGTGCGGATGGGAAAGTGGAAAGTGGAGCGCGCGGGCGGGGTGGCGCCGTTTTGTTCCGCCCCGCCCAGACGGGGCCGTAGAAGGCGGCGCCGAGCCCGAGCCAGGGCAGCGGCAGTCCCCCTCCTGGACACCGCGAAGCGACGGCGCAGCCAGGAGGGGCTAGGGGTGGTGGACGACGAGGGCGGGGTGGTCGGAGACAGAGGCCGCCCCGCCCGACGCCGCCCCGCCCACCGATGGCGTCCGTAGGGATTCGTAGGGACACGACTTGTCGTGTCCGACGCGGGCGGGGCGGTTCCCATCGGCACCGCCCCGCCCGGAGGCGGCACGGGCGGGGTGGTGCCCATGCCCGCGCCCCCGGCCCGACGAGCCACCCCGCCCTCGCGTTCTGCGGGCGGGGCGGGCATCTTCTGCTCGCCGCTCGCCGCCCTACCGGAACAGCGGCCGCACGTCGCGGAGGTCGTACGTCACCTGGAGCGAGGCGGCCGTCACCCCGCCCGGGCCGACGCCGAGCACGCCGCCGAGCAACATGCGCCCCGCTCGGAGGTCGACGAGCGAGAGCCCCAGCGCCAGCGACGGGCGGAGCGGGGCGTGGCCGTCAGCGGCGGCCTCCGCCCGCTCCTCGAACGAGACGGACGCCTCGAACTGGTCGAACACGTCGTCGTAGACGTTGCCCAGGTAGCCCATGACGAGCGCGTCGACGCCGTAGAGCCCGAGCGCGTCGAGGACCGGGAGCCGCACGCCGGCCCCGACCGCGACGAGGTCCCGGCCCGTCAGCCGGTCCTGGCGGAAGGCCGTCGCCACGCGGTCGTCGAGGACGGGGAGGTAGAAAAACGGAATCGCGCCGTCCCCGTCGTCGTCCACCCTCCGCGTGAGCACGCCGATCCCGCGGACCACGACGGCCGCCCGGCCGCCGAGCGGGACGTAGGTCGTGGCCGAGGCCGACAGCCGGTTCAACTGGAGGTCCGACCCGTCGAGGGCCACGAACCGCCGGGCCTCGACCAGCGCAAACGTGCCCGAGCGCGTGTACCCCGGGTCGTCGCGGAGGTCGGTCGCCACGCCGACCCCGGCCGAGAGCCCGTAGCGGCTCTGATCGGCCGCCACCGCGACGGCCGCCTGCGAGGCCGGGTCGAGCGTCGAGAGCGGGATCTCGCTGTCCTCGCCGTTCACCCCGCCCGAGCGGTCGTAGAGGAACCGGAGCCCCGGCTGCACCACGAGCGCCGTTGTGCGGAACGGGTAGAGGCCCACGCGGCCCTCGATGCTCACCGCGTCGTGCGAGAGGTACAGCTCGTTGGCGGTCAGCGTGTTCGGCCCGAGCCCGTAGTACCGCCGCCGGCCCGTCGTCGACCCCGAGGCCGCGACCAGGCCGTAGACGCGGCTGTGGTACGGGTCGCCCGTGAACACAGCGACGGTAGCGTCCTGGTAGCGCGCCTGGAGCCGGGTGTCCACGGCGATCTGGCTGCCCGCCCACCCCGCGTTCTCGACCGTCGCCCCGACGGCGACGCCGAGCCCGAAGTTGGCCGAGTAGAGCGGCGAGAGGCGCGGCTGGACCTGAACGCCGGGGCCGGCCGCGCTCCGCCCCGCCCCGCTCGGCGCGTCCATCGAGTCGGCGGGCGGGGCGGGCGCGTGGAGGAGGACGCCGAGGAGGAGGACGAGGGCGGTGGGCACGGGCGGGCGGGGTGGGGCGGGTACAGGGTACGGGGTACGAGGGCCGCCCCGCCCGCCTCGGCCGTTCCTGTCCGACGCCGACGCTGTAGCGGCGTTGCATGCAACGCCGTGTCAGAATTGACCGCCGGGGCGGGGCGGGTGCACGCCGTCGCCCGGGCAGGGTGGGCGCGCTCCGGTGCGTGGGCGGGGCGGCCGTCGTCCTGGACCCTCCCGCCCCTGGCCGCCCCGCCCGTCTCCCGGCGAGCGGGGCGGAGGCGACGCGCCCGGTATCTTCGGCGCTCCCTACCCCGCCCCTGCATGACCGTCCTCGTCGTCGGCGGCGGCGGCCGCGAGCACGCGCTCGTCTGGTCGCTCGCCCAGAGCCCCCGCCGCCCCCGCCTCCTGTGCGCGCCCGGCAACCCCGGCACCGCCGTCTGGGCCGAAAACGTGGCCGTCGGCGTGGACGACCTCGACGGCCTCGTCGCGCTCGCGCTGGCCCGGGCGGCCGACCTCGTCGTGGTCGGCCCCGAGGGGCCGCTCGTGGGCGGGCTGGCCGACCGGCTCGCCGAGGCCGGCGTGGCCGTCGTCGGGCCGAGCGCGGCGGCGGCGCGGCTGGAAGGCTCGAAGGCGTTCGCCAAAGACGCGATGGCGCGGTGGAACGTGCCCACGGCCGCGTCGGGGACGTTCGGGCCGGGCGCCGCCGACGAGGCCCGCGCCTACGTCGACGGCCACGCGCTCCCGGTCGTGCTCAAGGCCGACGGGCTCGCGGCGGGCAAGGGCGTCGTCGTGGCCGAGACGCGCGAGGCTGCGCGCGGGGCGCTCGCCGCCCTCCTCGAAGGCGGGGCGTTCGGGGCGGCCGGCTCGACGGTCGTCGTGGAGGAGTTTCTGGAGGGCGAGGAGGCCAGCGTGTTCGTCCTCACCGACGGCGACGACTACGTGGTCCTCCCGGCGGCCCAGGACCACAAGCGGATCGGCGAGGGCGACACCGGCCCGAACACGGGTGGCATGGGCGCCTACGCGCCGGCGCCCGTCGTCACGCCCGATGTGCTGGACGAGGTCGAGCGCCGGATCGTTCGCCCGGTCTTGGACGGGATGCGGGCCGAGGGCTGCGCCTACCGCGGCGTCCTCTACGTGGGCTTGATGATGACCGCCGACGGCCCGTCCGTCATCGAGTTCAACTGCCGGTTTGGGGACCCCGAGGCGCAGGTGGTCCTGCCGCTCCTGGCGTCGGACCCGCTCGACCTGTTCGAGGCCGCCGCGCAGGGCCGCCTGGGCGGCGTCGAGGTCGAGACGACGGGCGGGGCGGCGGCGTGCGTGGTCCTGGCCTCGGACGGCTACCCCGGCGCCTACGGGGTGGGCCGCGTGATCGACGGTGCCGAGCGCCCGCACGACGAGGCCCTCGTGTTCCAGGCGGGGACGGCCCGCGACGTGGCCGGCAACCTCGTCACGGCCGGCGGCCGCGTGCTCGGCGTGACCGGGCGGGGCGGCACGCTCGGCGACGCCCTCGACGCCGCCTACGCCGCCGCGGACGCGCTCGGCTTCGAGGGCAAAACGCTCCGCCGCGACATCGGCCAGAAGGGGCTCGCGCGCCTCGCCGGGTGACCGCCGCCCGCCCCGCCCGCCGCCTCACCGCCCCGCCCCGACGTGGCGGAGCCGGGGCGGGGCGGCTCCCGCTCGCCCTCGCCGTCGTGCTCGCCGCCTGCGCGCCCGCCCCGCCCGCCGGCCCAGGAGCCGCCGCCCCAGACGCTGCCGCCCCGCCCGGACTCTTCGGGGATGCCCGCGCGCTCGCCGTCGGCGGCGGCGCGCTCTGGGTCGTCGACGGCGCCGAGTCGGCCGTCGTAGCCCTCACCCCGGACGGCCGCGTCGTCGGAATTTTGGGCGGGGCGGGGACCGGCGACGGCGCGCTCCTCGACCCGACCGACGTGGACCCGACCAACGGGCAGGCCGTGTTCGTGGCCGACCCGGGCTCGGGCACCGTCACGCACTTTACGGCCACAGGGCGGGCCGCCGAGACCGTCGCCGTGCCCGACGTGGACCCTGCGCGGGCGGGGCAGGCCGTCGGCCCCGCGCTCCGCGACCTCCCGCGCGGACGCCCGACGGCCGTCGCGGCGGCGCCCGACGGAGCGCTCTACGTGGTCGAGGCCGGGCGCGGCCTGGTCCTCCGCCTGAACGCCCAGCGCGGCGTCGAGCGCGTGCTCGGCGGACCGGCCGCCGGCGGGGCCGCGCTGCGCCGCCCGGTCGGCCTCGCCGTCGGCGGCGACGGCACGCTCTACGTCGCCGACCGCGGGCGGGGCGGCGTCCAGGCGTTCGACCCGTTCGGAGCGCCGGGCCGGTTCCTCCCGGCGCCCGACGGCGGGCCGGTCGCCGTCGGCGTAGCCGGCGACTCGCTCGTCGTGGTGGCGCCGCGCGCCGTCGCCGTGTGGGGGCGGGGCGGCGAGCCGCGCGTGCTGCCCTGGGACGGCGCCGCCCCGCTCGTGGACGCGGCGCTCGTCGGGGGCGGGGTGGTCGGGCTGACGCGGACGGCCCTCGTGCGCGTGGGCGGGTAGGCGCCGCCCCGCCCGCGCTGGCGCCGTGGGGCGGGGCGGGGTGGTCCAGAACGACGGCCGCCCCGCCCGTGCGGCGGCGGGCACCCGCCCCGCCCGGGTGACGGCGCACCCGCCCCGCCCCGGCGGTCGATTCCAGCCCGGCGTTGCATGCAACGCCGCTACGACATCAGCTTTGGGCAGGGGCGGCCGGGGTGGGCGGGGCGGCCGTCCACCCTGAACCCCGAACCCCGCCCCGCCCGCCCGCGCAGGGCACGCCGGGTCGGATTGCCGCCCCGCCCCGGCCGACGCTAGGTTCCGGCCCCTGCCGCCGCGCCCGCCCGACGTCCGCTACCTCCCCGACGCCCGCGCCCGGGCCTGCTCTGCTGAGGTGCGCCCTCGTCCTGCTCTGCCTCGCCGCCGCGGCGCCCGCGTTTGCCCAGACGGGCGGGGCGGCCGTCCGCCGCGACACGTTCGCGCTGGCGGCGGGGCAGACGGCGGCGCAGCTCCGCGCGCGGCCGCTGCCCGGCACGGCGACGGCCGCCGTCTTCCGCGACACGGCGTTCGTGGCCCTCGACGCCGACGCGTTCTCGGTCGACGCGGCGGGGCGGTTCGCGCTCGCCGAAGCGCCCGAGGCGCTCGTCGTCGTCGCCGTGGCGTACCGCGTGCTCGACGCGCCCGGGCCGGTCCGCGCGCGGCTGCCGCCGGCCGACTCGCTCCGCGCGCTCTACGCGCCGGACACGACGCGGGCGGGGCGGCCGGAGCCGAGCGCGGCGGCGGCGCGGCCCCCGCCCGCCATCCGCACGCGGGGGTCGATCACGCGCGGCGTCGTGGCCGGGTCGAACCGCGACGTCTCGGTCACGTCTGGGCTCCGGCTCGCGCTCGACGGCGACGTCGCGCCCGGCGTCGCGCTCCGCGCCGCGCTCACCGACGAGGACACGCCGATCCTTCCCGAAGGGACCACGCAGCAGCTTTCGGACCTCGACCGGGTCTACGTCGAGGTCGACGGCCCCGGCGTCCGCGCGCGGCTGGGCGACGTGGACCTCGCGCTCGCGGGGACGGCCTTCGCCCCGCTCGAACGGCAGGTGCAGGGGGCGCTCGTCGAGGCGACCGTGCCCGCGTTCGGACTCGTCGCCGGCGGCCGCGTGGTGGCGTCGGGGTCGGCTACGCGCGGGCTGTTCAGGAGCCAGGACATCGCGGCCATCGAAGGCGTGCAGGGGCCGTACCGCCTCGACGGGCGGGGCGGCGAGGCGTTCGTGGTCGTGGTGCCGGGGTCGGAGCGCGTCTACCTCGACGGCCGGCTCCTCCGGCGCGGCGCGGGCGCCGACTACACGGTCGACTACGGGACGGGCGAGCTCACGTTCACGCCGGCCCACCTCATCACGGCCGAGCGCCGGATCACGGTCGACTTCGAGTACACGGCGGGCGGGGCGGGGCGGACGCTCGCGGTCGGCGGCGCGGACCTCGCTCTCGTCCCCGACGCTGCCGGCGTGGGCCGCGTGCGGCTGGGCGCCCGCGTGCTCCGCGAGGCCGACGGCGCCGGCTTTGCCGAGTCGCTGGGGCTCACGCCGGCCGAAGTCGCCCAACTCCGCGCCGCCGGCACCGACGACGTGCTCGTGTCGGGCGCCCAGCGCGTGCCGACGTTCGACGCGCAGAGCCCGTTCGTCCTCTACACGACCCGCGACACGGTCGTCGCCGGCGAGCCGGTCCAGATCTTCGTGCCGGCCGCCCCGCCCGACACCGCGTTTTTCCGCGTCCGCTTTTCGCGCGTGGCGCCCGGCGCCGGCACGTACCGCCGCGCGAACCGGGTGCCGGGCGTGGTGCAGGCCCGGAACGGCGTGGTGTACGAGTACGTCGGGCCGGGCCGCGGCGACGCCCTCCCCGCCCGCGTCCTGCCGCGCCCGACGTCGCGGACGCTCCTCGACCTGACGGCCGCGGCCGACGTGCTCCCGGGGCTGGAGGCGTTCGGCGAGGTCGCCCGCTCGGTCGACGACGCGAACACGCTGGCGCCCGGGGGCGGGGCGGGCGCCGGGGCCTACGAGGTCGGGCTGCGGCTCGCGCCCCGCGACGTCGGCGGCGGCGCGCTCTCCGGGACGCTCCGCCACCGCGCCCGCGCCGACGCGTTCCGCCCGCTCGACCGCGTCCGCGGCGTCGACTTTAACCGGCGGTGGAACCTGGCCCGCGCGGGGACCCCGTTCGGGTCGGCGCTCGACACGCTGGGCGAGACCGTGACCGAGGCCGCCGTGCGGTGGGCGGTCGCGGGCGGGGCGGCCGAGGCCGAGGCGGGGCGGCTCGCGCTGGGCGGGTTCCGGTCCGACCGCGGCGCGCTGGGCGTCCGGCTGGGGCAGACCGAGCCCGGGCCGCTCGGGCTGGACCTCGACCTCCGTCTGGCCGGCGCGCGCTCGGGCGGGGCGGGCGCGCTCGCCGAGCGGCTGGGGACCGGCTTTTTCCGCGAGGGCCGCGCGCTCGTCTCGCGCGCGGTCGGGCCGCTCACGCCGTCGGTCGCCGTCAAGCACGAGCGCCGCGAGCAGGGCGGGGAGGGCGCCGCCCCGCCCGCGGGTCCGCTCCTCCAGGACTCGCTGCTCGCGGCGAGCTACGGGTTCTGGGCCGTCCGCCCCGCCCTCTCCGCGACGTTTCCCGGCCTCGACGCGGCGGCGTCCGTCGAGCTCCGGCAGGAGTCGGAGCCGTTGGGGCCGCGGGGCGGGGCGGCCCCGCTCGCCGACGCGGCGCGCGCTCTGACGGTCGAGACGACGGCGCGTGCGCGCCGCGGGACCGCCCAGGCCGACGTCCGCGTGGCGTACCGCCGCAAGCGGTACCGGAGCGAGTTCGGGGCACTGGGGCGCGAGGACGCCCAGTCGGTCGCCGTGCGGCTGGGCGCGCGGGCCGCCCCGCTCCGCCAGGCCGTCCGCCTCCGGGCCGTCTACGACGCGCTGACGGAGCGCTCGCCGATCCGCCAGGAGACCTACGTGCTCGTCGGCGCCGACCTGGGCGAGTTCGTCTGGCGCGACGGCGGGGGCGAGCCGCGCGCGGGCGAGCCCGACGGCGTGGCCCAGGTCGACGAGTTCTTTCCCGAGACGACGCCGCTCGAAGGCGAGTACCTGCGGACGTTCGTGCCCAGCCCCGAGCTCGTCCCGACCGTCGGCGTGGGCCTCGACGTGCGGCTCGACGTCGAGCCCGGCCGGCTCGCGTCGGGCGACGGCCTCGCCGCCCGCGTCGCCCGCGCCGTCGCCCTGCGGACGACGCTGGACGTCGACGAGCGGACGCGGAACCCGGACGTCCTGGCGGTCCTCCTGCTCGCGCCGGGCGCGCTCCAGCAGACGGGCGGGGCGGAGGCGGGGACGGTCAACGGGCGGTTCCGCGTCGAGCAGGAGCTCGTCCTGTTCCCCGACCGCCCGGGCGCGGGCGGCCGCCTCGTGGCCGAGCACGCGCGGTCGACGTCGCAGCTGGCCGTCGGGCTAGAGCGCCGGCTCGTGCAGGCGCTCCGAGCCGAGGCGACGGCCCAACTCCACCCCGCCCTCCGCGCGCGCGTCGAGGCGGCGTGGACCCGGCGGCAGACGCTGAGCGAGGCGTTCGCGAGCCGGACGTTCGACCTCCGCGGCGTGTCCGCCGAGCCGTCCGTCGTGTGGACGCCGACGCGCGCGCTCGCCGTCACCCTCGCGCCCGTCCTCGCCGATCGGACCGACGCGCTCGCGCCGGCCGACCGCCCGAGCGGGGCGGCCGTCGTCCGCGTGCCCGTCGAGGCGCGGCTCACGCGGGCGGGGCGGCTCTCGGTCGCCGTCCGCGCCGAGCGCGCCGACGTCCGGCTGCGGGGCGAGGCGCCGGCCGGGCTCGCGCTCTTCGAGCTGACTGAAGGCCGCGGCCCGGGCACGTCGTACCTCTGGGGCGCCGACGCCCAGGTCGGGCTCAGCGACGCGCTCCGCGCCACGCTCCGCTACGACGGCCGCGCCCCGGCCGACGCGCCGGTCGTGCAGACAGTCCGCCTGGAGCTGTCGGCGACGTTTTGAGGGACTGGGGACTGGGGACTGGGGACTGGGGACTGGGGACTGGGGACTGGGGACTGGGGACTGGGGACTGGGGACTGGCGCGCGGGTCCGCGGCGCCCGTTTTGTTCCGCCCCGCCCGCGGGCCAGTGAGCAGCGGACGGCGAGCAGCGGGCGGGGCGGCTGCGTTGAGCACGTCGCCGTCCCGAGGCGGCGGCAGTTCCCCTCCTGGCCAGGAGGGGGTAGGGGTGGTTGTCGGGCGGGCGGGGCGGTCAGAGAAGGCGCCGCCCCGCCCGTCACCGCCCTGCCCAACCACCGGCACCCGTAGGGACACGACTCGTCGTGTCCGAAGCGGGCGGGGCAGTCATGAATGGCGCCGCGCCGTCCGATGCCACCCCGCCCCGCCCAGACGCTGCCCGACCTGGGCGGGGCGGGCGTGTCCCAATGCGGACACCATGCATGGTGTCCCTACGAATCCGGCCCGGTCCGTTTCCTGCGGGCGGGGCGGCCGCGTTGTGCCCGCTGCCCGCTGCCCGCTGCCCGCTGCCCGCTGCCCGCTGCCCCACGCAGACCGTGTCAAATACGCCGGCACCGGCGGCCCGTAACACTGGCGCAACACGCGGGCGGCACCTTCCCGCCGCCCCGCCCCCGGACCCCATGCAGTTTTTCAGCTTCATCACGGGCGCCAAGCCCCCGCTCATCGAGCGGAGCCTCCGCGACCTCGGCGCCATGCTCGACACGAGCGCGCGGATGTTCGAGGCCGCCACCGACGGCCTGCTGGACAACGAGCCCGTGGCCGTCGACCTCGCCGCGCTCGACGACGTGGTCAACGACCACGAGCAGGCCATCCGGCGGGCGGTCCTGGAGCACATCGCCGTCGACTCGCGCGCCGAGACCTCGCTGAGCCTGCTCCTCGTCTCGATCGTCCAGGACGCCGAGCGGTGCGGGGACCTCGCCAAGTCGATTGCCAAGGCGACCGACCTCGCCGACGCCCCGCGCATGGGCCGCCACGTCGAGGCGCTCCGGCCGGTCCGCGACCGCGTGCAGGCGACGTTCCCGCGCGTCCGCGAGGCGTTCATCCACGGCGACACGCGCGTGGCCCGGGCCGTCATGGAGGAGCACGACCGGACGAAGGCCGAGGTCGCCGGATTTCTCGCGCGCCTCGCCGCCGCCGACGACGTGAGCGCGAACCTCGCCGTCGTGCTCGCCGTCGGCTCCCGGATGATCGGGCGGACGTCGTCGCACCTCTCGAACATCATCTCCGCCGTCGCCCTCCCGTTCGACCAGGTCCGCAACGCGCCGACCTGGGACCCGAGCGCCTGACCGCCCCGCCCCTATGACGCCGACGACCGCCGACGCCGACGACCTCCCCCTCGACGCGGCCACGGCCCTCCCGCCGGTCGACCGCGCCGACGTCGACCCGGCCACGCCGCCGCCGGCCGACACCCCGCTCTGGCTCCGGCTCGTCGCGCTGGCCGCGGTGATGCTCCTGTTCGTCGTCGCCCTCGAAATGATGGGAGACGGGATCAAGGGGCTGGGTTCCGACTTTGCCGAGGGCCTGCTCCGCGCCACGTCAAACCCGCTCCTCGGGCTCGTCACCGGGATCGTCGTCACCAGCCTCGTCCAGTCGTCGTCGACGACCACGTCGCTCGTCGTGACGCTGGTGGCGACGGGCACGCTCTCGGTCCCCAACGCGATCCCCGTCATCATGGGCGCCAACATCGGGACGACGGTGACGAATACGATCGTCTCGATGGGCCACATCACGCAGCCCGACGAGTTCCGCCGCGCGATGGCCGGGGCGACGGTCCACGACTTTTTTAACTGGCTGAGCGTGGTCATCCTGCTCCCGCTGGAGCTCGCCTTCGGGCTCATCTCGCGGCCCGCGACCGCGCTCGCCGCCGCGCTCCCGGGCGTCGACTCGGCCCGGCCCGGCGACACGCCGTTCGAGGCCATCGCCGGGTTCGTGTCCGGCCTCCTGGGCGGCGTAGCGTGGCTGACGGCGCTCGTCGGCCTGCTCTTCCTGTTCGTCGCCCTCCGCTACCTCGTCGTCATCCTCAAGGGGTTCTTCCTGCGGCGGAGCGAGGGGGCGCTCGACAAGTACGTGTTCGGGAAGCCGCTCGTGGCCATGGCGTTCGGGTGCGTGCTCACGTTCCTCGTCCAGTCGTCGTCGATCACGACGAGCCTGGTCATCCCGCTCATCGGGGCCGGCGTGCTCACGGTCCGCCGCGTGTTCCCCTACATGCTGGGCTCGAACGTGGGCACGACGGCGACGGCGGTCCTGGCCGCGCTCATCGCGGTCGCGAGCAGCGAGCCCGAGGCGCAGGCCGGCCTCATCGTGGCCCTGTGCCACACGTTCTTCAACGTGTTCGGGATCGCGCTGATCTACCCGCTCCCGTTCCTCCGCGAGATCCCGATCCGCATGGCCGAGTTCGTGGGCGAGCTCGCGTTCAAGAACCGGGCGTACGCCGTGGCCTACCTCCTGGGCCTGTTCTACGCGCTCCCGCTGGCGCTGGAGTTCATTCTGTGAGGGCAACGGGCAGAGAGGGCGCCGCCCCGCCCGCGGCGTTTTGGGCGGGGCGGGCGGCGTAGGGACACCACGCGTGGTGTCCGCATCCGGGCGGTTCGGGCTGCCCACCCCGCCCCACTGCACCGGCGGGACGACCGACCGCCCCGCCCGACAAAAAAGACCCCCGCCGGGCCGGGGCCGGGCGGGGGAAAACCTGCGGGACGACGCCCGGCGGGCGGGGCGGTCTACTGCTTCTCGACCGTCACCTTGTCCATCGTGTCGCCCTGCTTGATGGAGTCGACCACGTCCTGGCCCTCGACGACCTTGCCGAAGACGGTGTGCTTGCCGTTGAGGTGCGGCTGCGGGTCGTGCGTGATGAAGAACTGGCTGCCGTTCGTGTTCGGGCCGGCGTTCGCCATCGAGATCACGCCCTTCTCGTGCGTGAGCGGGTTGCCCTTCGTCTCGTCCTCGAACTTGTAGCCCGGGCCGCCGGAGCCGGTCCCGGTGGGGTCGCCGCCCTGGACCATGAAGTTGGGGATCACGCGGTGGAACGTGAGCCCGTCGTAGAACCCGTCCTTCGCGAGCGTCACGAAGTTGTTGACGGTCTTGGGCGCGTGCTGCGCCATGAGGTCGAGGACGATGTCGCCCTTGGGCGTCGAGATCGTCGCGCGGTAGGTCGCGTCGGCGTCGATCGTCATCTCGGGCGGGGCGGAATACTGCTGAGCCATGTCGGGTAGGGTGGGGGAGAGGGGAGGCGGGCGTACGCGGGCGGCCGCGCGCAGGTCCGCCGGGCCACCCCGCCCGCCCGCGCCGGGCGGGGCTCGTGTCGCAGCGCCGGGCGGGGTGGCGGGCCGTTCGACACCGGGCCAGAACTCGCCGCCCCGCCCCCGGGAGGCGCGCGGGCGGGGCGGGGTGGAGGTCCGTGCTACGGCGTGAGCACGTCCGACGCCGCGCGTTCGAGGTCGAACTGGCGCGCGGCGAGGCGGGCGTAGAGGCCGCCCTGGGCCACGAGCGCGTCGTGCGTCCCGCGCTCGACCACGCGGCCGGCGTCGAGGACCAGGATGCGGTCGGCGTCGCGGACCGTCGCCAGGCGGTGGGCGATGACGAACGTGGTCCGCCCGCGCATGAGGACGGCGAGCGCGTCCTGGACGGCCGCCTCGGACTCGGCGTCGAGCGCGCTCGTGGCCTCGTCGAGGAGCAGGACCGGCGGGTCCTTCAGGAGCGCCCGCGCGATCGCGACCCGCTGGCGCTGGCCGCCCGAGAGCTTCACGCCGCGCTCGCCGACCTCGGTCGCGTAGCCGCCCGGCAGGCCGAGGATGAAGTCGTGCGCGTGGGCCGCGCGCGCCGCCTCCTCGACCTCCTCGACGGTCGCGTCGAGCCGGCCGTAGCGGATGTTCTCGAGGATCGACGTCCCGAACAGCTCGACGTCCTGGGCCACGACCGAGACGGCCTCGCGGAGGCTCCGCACGGTCACCTCGCGGACGTCGCGGCCGTCCACGAGGACTGCGCCGGCGTCGACGTCGTAGAACCGGGGGATGAGGTTGAGGAGCGTCGTCTTGCCCGCCCCGCTCGGCCCGACGAGCGCGACCGTCTCGCCGGGCGCGGCCTCCAGCGAGACGCCGCGCAGGATGGGCTCGTCTGGGTCGTACCCGAACCACGCGTCGCGGAAGGTGACCGCCCCGCGCACGCGGCCGAGCGGGGTGGCGCCCGGCGCGTCGGCGATGTCGGGCTCGGTGTCGAGCAGGTCGAACAGCCGCTCCGACGCCCCGGCCGCGCTCTGGAGCGACGTGTAGATCCGCCCCGCCCCGCCCACGGTCCGTGCGATGTTGAGGGCGTAGACGATGAACGCCACGAGGTCGCCGGCCGTGAGGCGCCCCGCGATCACCTCGCGCCCGCCGAACCAGAAGATGACCACGAGCGCCGTCATGAACAGGAGGCCGACCGAGCTCCAGAAGGCGGCCACGATCCACGCCCGCCGCTTGGCCGTCCCGAACAGGCTCTCGACGGCCGTCCCGTAGCGGTCGACCTCGTAGGCCTCGCGCGCGAACGCCTGCACCACGCGGACCGACGAGATGGCCTCCTCGGCGATCGCCGTCGTCTCGGCCAGCCGGTCCTGGATGGTCCGCGACAGCTTGCGCACGACGAGCCCGAACGACCGCATGGCGACGGCGACCGGCGGGACGACGGCGAAGACGACGAGCGAGAGCCGCCAGTTGAGGTAGAGCATGAGCCCGACCGACCCGACGAGCGTCAGCGTCAGGCGGAGGCTCTCGGCGAGGTCGCTCGTCGCCGCCGACTGCACCTTCGAGACGTCGTTCGTGAGCCGGCTCGTGATCTCGCCCGTCCGCTGGTCGGAGAAGAACCGGAGCCCGAGGCGGTGGAGCGACTCGTAGAGCGTCCGCCGGAGGTCGGTCACGACGCGCTCGCCGGTCCACTCCATGAGGTACGTGCCCCCGAACCCGAGCACCGCCTGGACGGCGAACAGCGCCAGGAGCCCGACGGCGAGCGTGTTGAGGAGCCCGCCGTCGGACGCCTCGAACACGCTGTCCAGGAGCCCCTTGAGCCCGAGCGGGACGACGAGCCCGGCCGCCGTCGAGAGCAGCGTGAGCACGATGGCCACGGCCAGCCGCCCCCTGTAGGGGCGCGCAAACTGGAGGATGCGGCCGAGCGAGGCGGTGAGCGGGACGCGGCGCCGGTCGTCGTCGGGGGCCGCGCCGTTGGCGGCGGGGGCGGGGTGTCGAGCCATGCCGGCCCAACGCGCCGGGGCGGGGCGGGGGTTCGGACGCGCCGTCTTCGGCGGCGGCGTAGCATGGCCGCCCCGCCCAGTGCCGCCCCGCCCGACGCCGCCCCGCCCGCCGATGGCGTCCGTAGGGACACGACTCGTCGTGTCCGGGGTGGGCGGGGCGGTCACGAACGTCGCCGCCCCGCCCGCCGTCGCCTCGACTGGGCCGCCCCGCCCAGATGCCGCGGCCCGACGGCGTTGCATGCAACGCCGCCCCGCCCGCGCACCCCGCCCCGTGACCGCCGCCCCGCTCCCCGTCTGCCTCGACGTCCCCGAGGGCGCCCGCCCGCTCGTGGCGTACGGGCTGGAGGAACTGCTGCGCGGCCTGGGCCTCCGCCCCGAGCCCGCCCGGCGCGGCGACGCCCGCCTCGTCGTGTCCGCGGGCGGGGCGGCCGGCGCCGGCGCGCTCGGCCTGACCCTGACACCCGAAGCCGCCGCCGCCCTGGCTGCGCCCCGCCCCGCCCGCACCGAGGCGCTCGGGTGGGTCGAGATCGACGCCGGCGGCGGCCCCGAGCGGTGGCCGCTCCCGGTCGGCCCGCCCGGCGACCGCCCCGCCCTAGGCCGCGGGGGCGGGGCGGACCTCGTGGCGTCGGCGGCGTGGTGGCTGGCCGGGCTCCAGGAAGCGGCGACGGCCGCGCGCGACGTGCACGGCCGGTTCCCCTACGGCGCCTCGCTCCAGGCCGCGCTGGGCGACGCGCCGGGCGGACCGCTCCGCCCCGCCGTCGACGCCTACCGGGCCGGGCTGGGCCACGCGCTCCGCCGCCTGGGCGTCAGCGTTCCGGGGCGAGCGTGGGGCGCGGGCGCGACGTGGGCCGTTGCCCTGACGCACGACCTCGACGGGCTCCGCACGCGGCGGCTCCGGGCGCTCGCCGGCGCGCTCGGGCGGGGCGGGGCGGGGTGGCTCCAGGCGGGGCGGCGGGCGCTGGGGCCGGACGTCCGGTGGCAGAGCGCGCTCGCCCTCCGCCGCCTCGCCCGCCGCCACGGCGCGCGGTCGACGTGGTTCGTAAAACCGGCGGCGTGGACGGCCGAAGACCTGCCGGCCGACCTGGGCGCGGCCCGCGTCCGCCGCTTCCTGCGCGGGCTCGAAGCCGAGGGCCACACGGTCGGGTGGCACCCGGGCTACGGCGCCCACGACCACCCCGCCCGGCTCCGCGCCGAGCGCGCTCGGTTCGCCGACGCGCTCGGCCACGCCCCGCGCCTCGCGCGGACGCACTTCCTGCGGTGGACGGATCCGACGACGCCGCGGCTCCTCGCGCGGGCGGGCGTCCAAATCGACAGCACGTTGGGCTTTTCGCAGCACGAGGGGTTCCGCCGGGGCACGTCGCACCCGTTCCGCGTGTTCGACGTCGAGGCCGGCCGCACGACAGACTTGTGGGAGATGCCGCTCGCCGTCATGGACACGACGCTCGCCGCGCACCGCGGTCTGGACGCCGAGGGCGCGGCGGCCGCGCTCGGCGCCGTGCTCGACGCCGCACGCCGGTCCGGCGGCTGCGCCGTCGTCCTGTGGCACAACGAC
Source organism: Rubrivirga sp. S365 (assembly GCF_032248475.1). Classification (NCBI taxonomy): domain Bacteria; kingdom Pseudomonadati; phylum Rhodothermota; class Rhodothermia; order Rhodothermales; family Rubricoccaceae; genus Rubrivirga; species Rubrivirga sp. S365. The sequence continues at coordinate 2,894,668 of NZ_JAVTTN010000001.1, read as the reverse complement.
CTCGGCGGCGACCCAGCGGGCGGGGCGGGGTGGTCCGCCCGGCTGTCCGCCCTCGACCACGCGGTCGGACGAGCGGAGGCCGCGGGCGCCGCCGTCGCCCCGCTCGACCGGCTCCTCGACGGGTGGCTCGGGCGGAGCGGTCAAAAAACGAGCGAGAACGCCGACACATCGGCGGCGGCACGGCGTTCTCTCTAGAGCACCCTTCGGGTGAGTACGGGGTACCGGGTACGAGGTACGGCCCGATCTGAGCTCAGCGCGCGCGTACCTCGTACCGAGTACCTCCCTGCACGTTGCTCTAGGCTCCGGCCGCCCCGCCCGCGCGCACCCCGCCCCGCCCCGCCCCCTCCCGCATGGGTTCGTCTGCCCCCTCCGCCCCCGACCTCCTCGACCGGCTCCCGCTCGGGGTCTCGGTCTACCGGCTCGACGACCCCGCCGACGCGCGCTCGCTCCGGCTCGTCTACGCCAACGCGGCGAGCGGGGCGGCCATCGGGCTCGACCCGACGCGCGAGGTGGGCCGCCGGCTCGTCGAGGTGCTCCCCGACATCGGCGAGACGGACGCCCTCGAACGCTACGCCGAGGTCGCGCGCACGGGCCGGCCGGCCAACCTCGGGCTCGTGACCTACGGCGACGACCGGGTGCCGGAGCGGACATTCCAGGTCGAGGCGGTCCCGCTCCCGGACCACCAGGTCGGCGTGGTGTTCGAGGACGTAAGCTCGCGGGCCGAGCTCCGGGCGCTCCGGGCCGCGCGCGGCGACCTCGCCCGCGAGGAGGCCCGCTACCGCTCGCTCATCGAGGCGACGGCGGCCATCGTCTGGGTCACGGCGCCCGACGGCACGTTCGTCGAGGACCAGCCGCAGTGGCGGGCCGTGACCGGGCAGACGACGGCGGAGCTGACAGGCGCGGGGTGGATCGATGCCGTCCACCCCGACGACCGGGCCGAGACGCTCGCCGCGTGGGAGGCGGCCGTGGCCGCCGGGACCCCGTACCAGGTCGAGCACCGGCTCCGCCTGGCCGACGGCGGCTACCGCTGGATGGCGGCCCGGGCCGCCCCGGTCCGCGGCGCGGGCGGGGCGGTCGTCGAGTGGGTCGGGATCCACGCCGACATCGAGGCCGAGCGGGCGGCGGCGGAGGAGCTGGCGGCCAGCGAGAGCCGGTTCCAGACGCTCTTCGACGCCATCAGCGACGTGGTCCTCGTGTACCCGCTCGGGCCGGACGGTCCCGAGCCGTTCGTCGCGTTCAACCAGGCGGCCGTCGACCTCTACGGGTACGCCGCCGACGAGCTCCGCGCGATGACCCCGGCCGACCTCGTCGACCCCCGGCGCGTCGACCTGCGCGCCGCGCTCGTCGAGCTCCGGCGGACGCGGCGGTCGACGTTCGAGTCAGTCCACCTCACGAAAGACGGCCGGCGCCTCCCGATGTCGACGAGCGCGCAGCTGGCCGAGTTCGACGGGCGCCTGTGCGTGATCGCCCTGTGCCGCGACGACACCGAGCGCCGCCAGTTCCGGCGCGAGCTGTCGCGGGCGAACCTGGGCCTCGAACGCGCCGTCGCCGAGCGGACGGCCCGGGCCGAGGCGTTCGCCGAGGACCTCAAGATCCTCCACCGGATCACGACCGTCGAGCACGACTCGCCGCAGGCCCGTTACGAGGCGTACCTCCGGGCGGGGTGCGAGATGTTCGACCTCCCCGTCGGCATCCTGTCCGCGACGCCTATCGACGAGGCGACCGACGAGCAGTTGTACCGGATCGAGGCGGTCGTCTCGCCCGACTCCGAGCTCGAGCCTGGGGTCACGGTCCCGCTCCGCGAGGCGTTCTGCGACGCGGTCATCGAGAGCGGCGAGACGGTCGTCTACGCCGACGCCCAGGAGGAGGCCCCGGACCACCCCGCCTGCGCCGGCCGCGGCCTGCGCGCCTTTATCGGGACCCCGCTCCGCGTCGACGGCGAGGTCGTGGGCACGCTCAACTTCGTCTCGCCGGAGCCGCGCGAGGGCGGGTTCAGCGCGGCCGAGCGCGACCTCGTCGAGGTCATGGCCGACGCCGTCGCCCGGCGGCTCTCGCTCGACCGCGCCGAGGCGGCCGAGACGGCGGCCCGCGAGCGGTACCGCTCGATCGTCGACACCGTCGAGGCCGGCGTCGTCGTGGTCGACGCCCAGGCCCGCGTCGTCGTGTCGAACCCGTCGGCCCGCGCGTTTCTCGGGCTCTCCGACGACGGCGAGGACCGCCCCGCCCGCTGGCCCGTGGTCGACGAGGGCGGGGCGGCGATCGCGGACGACGACCTCCCCGAGCGCACGGTGCTCCGCACCGGCGAGCCCGTCCGCGGCAGGGTGCAAGGCATCACCCCGCCCGGCCAGCCCACGCGGTGGTACCGCGTCAACGCGACGCCCATCGACGAGGACCACGACGGCCGGCCCGACGCCGTCGTCGTCTCGTTCCTCGACGTGACCGACTACCGCGAGGCGCTCCTCGACGCCCGGCGCTCGCAGGGCCTCCTCCGCTCGGTCCTCATCGCCTCGCCCGACGGCGTGATGGCGTTCCGGTCCGTCCGCGACGACGGCGGCCACATCGTCGACTTTGAGTGGACGCTGGCCAACCCGCGCGCGTCCGAGATCGTGGGCCGCGACGTGGCGGACCTCGTGGGGCGCCGGCTGCTCGACGTGCTCCCCGGCAACCGCGACGCGGGCCTGTTCGACGCCTACGTGGGCGTGGTCGAGACGGGCGCCCGCTACGAGACCGTCGTCCCGTACGCCCACGACGGCCTGGACGCGTCGTTCCGGCTCGTGGCCGTCCCGCTCCCCACCGACGACGGGTTCACGGTTACGTTCGCCGACGTGGTCGAGGGCCACGTCGTCGACGAGGCGCCGGGGGTGGCCCTCGACGTGTTCGACGTGAGCGGGCCGCGCCCGGACCGCGCGGGCGGGGTGGCGTGACTGACCGCCCCGCCCCGCCCTCGGCGTCCGCCCCGCCCGATTCGTCTGGCCCTGTGCCGTCGGGCGGGGCGGGGCGGTCGGCGCTCCTCGTGTTCGCGAAGGTGCCCGAGGCCGGGCGCGTCAAGACGCGGCTGTGCCCGCCGCTCGCGCCCGAGGAGGCGGCCGCGCTCTACGACGCCTTCCTCCGCGACGCGCTCGACCGCTACGCCGCGCTCGGGGCCGCGCCCGGCGGCCCGGCCGTCCGGCTCTACCTGACCGGCGCGGCGCGCGAGCCGGCCGGCCTGGTCCCGCCCGGCGTGAGCGTGCACCCGCAGCGCGGCCGGGACCTGGGCGAGCGGATGCTCCGGGCGTTCGTCGAGACGTTCGCGGCCGGCTACGGCCGCGCCGTCGTCGTGGGGACCGACCACCCGACGCTCCCCGACGCCTTTTTCGGGCTCGCCTTCGAGGCCCTGGAGGACCCGATGACGGCCGTTATCGGTCCCTCTAGCGACGGCGGCTACTACCTCCTCGGGCTCAACGAGGTCACGGCCGACCTGTTCGACATGGCCTACAGCCACGACGCCGTCTTCGAGGACACGCTCGCGCGCGTGATGGACAACGACCTCACGCCCGTCGTCCTCCCCGCCCACTACGACGTCGACGACGGCGACGCGCTCGACCGCCTGGTCGCCGAGTGGCGGGGCGGGGCGGAGGTCGGGCCGCGGACGGCGCGGCTCCTCCAAACCCTGGCCGGGCAGGACCGGATCGGGGCGTAGCTTCTAGCGAACGTTCGCTCTCGCCTGAAGCCCCTTCTCCCGACCCCCTCCGCGCATGGACTCCCCGACGCCCGCCACCCCGCCCACGGCCCCGACGACAGACGGGCACTCCTCGAACGGCCTCGGCGGCGGCACGCTCGCGACGGGCGGCGGCGCGCTCAAGACGCTCGAGCAGTTCATCATCGAGCGCGAGGCCGACGCGCCGGGCTCGAAGGGCCAGTTCTCGCGGCTCCTCCGCGACATCGTCGTCGCCGCCAAGATCGTCGACCGCGACGTGCGCAAAGCGGGCTTGGTCGACCTCTTCGGCGACACGGGCGACGTGAACGTGCAGGGCGAGGTCCAGAAAAAGCTGGACCTCTTGGCCCACGAGGAGTTCGTCCGCGCGCTCCGTCGGGGCGGGGAGGTCTGCCTCATCGGGTCCGAGGAGCACGCCGAGGCCATCCCGCTCCTCTTCGAGGACTGCCAGGGCAAGTACGTCGTGCTCTTCGACCCGCTCGACGGGTCCTCGAACGTCGACGTCAACGTGTCGATCGGGACCATCTTCTCGATCTACCGCATCCCCGACGACCACGTCGGCCGGGTCACGATGGCGAGCGCGCTCCAGTCGGGGCGGAAGCAGGTGGCGGCCGGCTACGTCGTCTACGGCTCGTCGACGGTCCTCGTGTACACGACCGGGAACGGGGTCAACGGGTTCACGCTCGACCCGTCGATCGGCGAGTTCCTGCTCTCGCACCCCGGCATCCGCACGCCCGAGCGCGGCCGGATGTACTCGGTCAACGAGGGCAACTACAACTCGTGGGAGGACGGCCTCAAGGAGTACATCAAGTGGATGCAGACCGAGGCCCCCGACGACACGCCGCCCCGCCCCTACACGACGCGCTACATCGGCTCGTTCGTGGCCGACTTCCACCGGAACCTGATGAAGGGCGGCGTCTACATCTACCCGGCCAACGCGCGCAACCCGAACGGGAAGCTCCGGCTGATGTACGAGGCCAACCCGATGGCCCTGATCGTCGAGCAGGCCGGCGGCCGCGCCGAGACCGGCCACGGCCCGATCCTGGACGTCGAGCCCGGGGCGCTCCACGACCGCTGCCCGGTCTACATCGGGAGCCGCGACATGGTCGACGACGCCATCGGGTTCCTCTCGGGCGAACGGACGAGCGACGGGTAGCGAGCGACGCGCAGCGCGGGCGGGGCGGCGTCCCACACCGCCCAAGGCCGCGAGCGGGGCGGGGCGGGGTGGCGGGAAGAAGCGCCCAATCTCAGCGCCCGCACCCCGCCCAGGAATCTTCTGGGGCGGGCGCGGGTTGGTGGGCGTGTCGAGCCTGACACGACTCCCGCCCCGCCCGGGGCGGTTCTTTCCCCCCGCCGTACCTCTCTGTGGTCTGTTCTGGACCGCGAGAAACGGAGCCCGACGCCCATTCTCCTACACCCACTCCCATGCGCCTTTTCCTCCTGGCTACCGCTCTCCTCTTCACCGCCTCTGTCGCCGACGCCCAGATTCAGCAGGACGTCATCCAGGTCGGCGGGACGGGGAACCTCTCGATTGAGCCTGAATTCGCCTTTGGGCTAGCGCCCGTCGTCGGCTACTTCATCACGGACAACATCGAGGTAGGCGGAAACCCCCGGCTCGCGACCGACTTCAGCGATTTCTTCAACGCGACCATCAGCGCCTTCGGCAACTACTACCCGACGGGCGGGACGGACACGAACACCTACCCGTTCATCGGCGCCAACCTCGGCGTGAACGTGGGCGACGGCGGTGGCGGCATCGGGATCGGCGGCCAGGCGGGCGTCCAGCGGTTCATCTCGGACACCGCGGCCCTCACGCTCGCCGTGCGCGCGACGACGGACGACGACTTCGACGAGGTGACTCTCCTCGCAGAGGCCGGGTTCTCGATCTTCATCAACCGGGGCGCCGCTGAGGACGTGATCGAGTCCATCGACTAGGTCCAACGGGTTAGGCTCACCGGCCGAACCTTGGCGGGCGGGGCGGGGTAGCTCGGGCATGACGCCCGACGCTGCCCCGCCCTCCGCGTTTGACGCGGCCGTCCCGTTCCGCCGCCCCGCCCCGCTCAGCCTCACGTTCGAGGGCTTCCCGGACGAGGCGTTCGAGGCGCTGGAGAGGCTCCGCGCCGAGCCGCACATCGGCCGGTACCGCGAAGAGAAAGAGGTCCTGGACCGGGCCGTCACGGCCCCGTTCAAGCGCTACCGCGACGACCTCGCGGTCAACTGGGTGCTCCCGAACGGGCTCCCCTTCGAGACCGAGCGGAACGTGTTCAGCCGCATCCTGAAAAACGACTTCGGGCGGGGCGGCTCGCACAGCCACCTCTGGATGTCGTTCTACCGGACGGGCCGGAAGCGGCTCGCGGACGTCCAGCTCAGCCACGCCGTCCACCCCGACGCCTTCCGCTGGGGCATCTACGTGGGCGAGTACGCCGGCGAGGTGTTCCGGGCGGCCCGGTCGCGCATGGAGGCGCAGCCGGCGGAGGCGCTCGCGCTCGTCAACGCGCTCATCGGGCGGGGCTACCGGCTCGCGTTCGCACCCCACGTGACGAAGCCCGAGGGCCACCCCGAGCACGACGAGCCGCTCGACGCGCTGCCTGACGGGCTCCTCAAGGCCAAGGGCATTTGGCTCATGCGCCGCATCCCGCGCGCCGAGGCGCAGGCGCTCGGCCCGGACCTCGTCGGCGCCGCGATCGACGCGCAGGAGGAGCTGTGGCCGCTCTACCGCTTCTGGACGGGGGCGGGGGGGGACGGGTGACGAGTTACGGGTGATGAGTGATGAGCAATCCGCCGCGAGGCCGGCGCCTGAGCAGACGGCCCCGCCCCAACGCGCCGAGGCTCGGGTTGACGGGGCGGGGTGGCGCGAGCCGACCGCCCCGCCCCGTCGCCGCTGCGCCCCGCCCCGCCCCAGCGCGCTGAGGCTTGTGTCGGCGGGGCGGGGTGGAGGGTCGGACAGCGTATCACCTTGCCTGACGTCGCCCCGCCCGGTGGGCGGCCGCCGACTGCCCCTTTGCCACCGCCCGGACGCTGCGGCCCGGCGGCGTTGCATGCAACGCCGCTACGCCGGCCGCCCCGCCCTCGCGCATTGCGGGCGGGGCGGCGCATTTCGCCGCCCGCTGAGGCGTGGGTTGACACCGACGGGCGGGGCGGGCACCTTTCCCACTCTCCACTCTCCACTCTCCTGTGCTTCAGTCCTCCCGCTCCGGCCCCGTCCTCACGCTCACGCTCGACCGCTCCGACAAGCGGAACGCGCTCGACGCCGCTCTCGTCGGCGCGCTCACCGACGCGCTCCGGGGCGCCGGCGCCGACCCGTCCGTCCGCGTCGTGGTGCTGACGGGGGCGGGGCGGGCGTTCTCGGCCGGCGCCGACCTGGCGGCCCTGGAGGCGCTCCAGACGGCGAGCGCCGAGGCCAACTTGGCCGACTCCGAGCACCTCGCGCGCCTGTTCGAGACCATCTACACGTTGCCGAAGCCGGTCGTGGCGCGCGTCAACGGGCACGCGATCGCGGGCGGGTGTGGGCTCGCCGCCGTCTGCGATTTCTCCCTCGTGGCCGAGGGCGCCAAGCTCGGGTTCACGGAAACGAGAATCGGGTTCGTGCCGGCGATCGTGTCCGTGTTCGTCGTGCGCAAGCTGGGCGAGGCGGCGGCACGGGACCTCCTGCTCCGCGGCCACTTGGTCGACGCCGCCGAGGCGGCCCGGATCGGGCTCGTCACGCGCGCCGTCGCCCCGGACGCACTCGACGCCGAGACCGACGCGCTCTGCGCCGAGCTGGCGACGGAGACGAGCGCGAGCGCCGTCGCCCTCACCAAGCGGCTCCTGGCCGATGTGCCCTCGATGGGGCTGGCCGAGGGGCTGAGCTATGCCTCCCGCCTCAACGCGCTCGCGCGGTCGACGGGCGACTGCCGCGCCGGCGTCGCCGCCTTCCTCGGCAAGGCCGCCCCGCCATGGAAGGCCGGTGGGGCAGTAGAGGATCAGTAGGTCAGTTGAAGATCAGTGGCTCGGTAGAAGATCAGTGAGTCAGTGGGGGAGCCGCAGGGTGGCCGTTGCGCCTGGCGCTGAGCGGGGCGGCGCTGTGGACAACTCCCGGACAACGCGCCGCCCCGCCCCTGGCGCCACGCGGGCGGGGTGGGCACCTTGACCCACCGACCCACCGACCCACCGACCCACCGACCCACCGACCCACCGACCCGCCGGTACCTTCCGCTCTCACCGCAGCACAGGCATGGCAACGTACAAAGAGGCCGGGGTCGACATTGACGCGGGCGAGGAGGCCGTCCGGCGGATCTCGGACCACGTCCGGGGCACGTTCACGCCCGGCGTGCTCACCGACGTCGGCGCGTTCGGCGGGCTGTTCGCGCTGGCCCAGGAGGGCGTGCGCGACCCCGTGCTCGTGTCGTCGATGGACGGCGTGGGGACGAAGCTGAAGGTGGCTCAGCGCGTGGACCGCCACGAGACGGTGGGCGAGGACCTCGTCAACCACTGCGTCAACGACATCGCGGTCTGCGGGGCGCGGCCGCTGTTCTTCCTCGACTACTTCGCCGCCGGCGTCCTCAAGCCGGACGTGGTCGAGGCCGTCGTCAAGGGGTTCGCCAAGGCGTGCCGCGAGAACGGGTGCGCGCTCATCGGCGGCGAGACGGCCGAGATGCCCGACCTCTACAAGGCCGGCGACTACGACCTCGCCGGGACCGTCGTGGGCGTCGTCGAGCGCGACGCGATCGTTGACGGCTCCGCCATCGAGGCCGGTGACGTCCTGCTCGGGCTGCCCTCGACCGGCCTCCACACGAACGGCTACAGCCTGGCCCGGAAGGTCCTGTTCGACCGCTTCGTCGCCGCCGACACGCCGGACGTGCTGGGCGGGGTGACGGTCGGCGAGGCGCTCCTGCGCGTCCACAAAAGCTACCTCGACGCCATCCAGGCCCTCATCGCCGAGGGGCTCGCGCACGGCTTCGCGCACGTCACCGGGGGCGGCCTCGTGGGCAACACCGAGCGCGTCCTGCCCGACAGCCTCGCCCTCGACGTGGACTGGGACGCCTGGAGCCGCCCCGCCCTGTTCCGCCTGATCCAGGAGACCGGCGAGGTGCCCGAGGACGACATGCGGCGGACGTTCAACCTGGGCGTCGGGCTCGTGGCCGTCGTGCCGTCCGACGCCCGCGCGCGGGCGCTCGCCGTGCTCGGGGCGCTCGGCGAGCCGGCCTTCGAGATCGGCCGCGTGGTGGAGGGGAGCAGGTAGAGCAGGTAGAGCAGGTAGAGCAGGTAGAGCAGGTAGAGCAGGTAGAGCAGGTAGAGCAGGTAGAGCAGGTAGAGCAGGTAGAGCAGGTAGAGCAGGTAGAGCAGGGGGCGGGGTGGCCGAAAAGTTCCACGGCGGCTCCGCCCCGCCCGGTGGCGCGCGCGGGGCGGGGTGGGCATCTTGCTCTCTCCGCTCTCTCCGCTCTCTCCGCTCTCTCCGCTCTCTCCGCTCTCTCCGCTCGTCATGCCCACCGCCCCGCCCACCGCCGTTCTCGGAGCCGGAAGCTGGGGGACGGCCCTGGCCATCAGCCTCGCCCGCGCCGGCCACCCCGCCCGCCTGTGGGCGCGCCGCGAGGAGGCCGCCGCCGAGATCGCGCGGACGCGCCGGAACGAGGCGTACCTCCCGGGCGCCGACGTCCCGCGCACGGTCGAGGTGTCGTCGGACCTGGAGGCGGTCGTGGGCGGGGCGGCGGTGTGGGTGGTCGCCGTGCCCAGCCAGTCGGTCCGCGCCGTCGTGGCGCCGCTCGCGGGGCGGATCGAGAATGAGACCGTTATTGTATCCGTCGCCAAGGGGATCGAGACCGACACGCTCCTGACCACGAGCGCCGTGCTCCGCGACGTGCTCCCGGCCGCCGACGCGGGCCGCGTGGGCGTGCTCTACGGGCCGAGCCACGCCGAGGAGGTCGCCCAGGAGCGGCCGACGAGCGTCGTCGCCGCGCTCCCCGACCCGGACACCGCGGCGTTCGTCCAGGACCTGTTCATGACGCCTAGCCTCCGCGTCTACACGAACCCCGATGTCGTCGGCGTCGAGGTGGGCGGGTCGGTCAAGAACGTGATGGCCGTCGCGGCCGGGATGTCCGACGGGCTGGACCTGGGCGACAACGCGAAGGCCGCGCTCGTGACGCGGGGGCTCGCCGAGATCACACGGCTCGGGCTCGCGCTCGGCGCCGACGCGCACACGTTCGCCGGACTCGCTGGCCTGGGCGACCTCGTGGTGACGTGCTTTAGCCGGCACAGCCGCAACCGGGCCTTCGGCGAGCGCGTCGGGCGGGGCGAGACGCGGGCCGAGGCGCTCGGCCACTCGACGATGGTCGTCGAGGGCGTCCAGACGACGGCGTCGGTCCGCGCGCTCGCGCGCCGGCACGGCGTCGAGATGCCGATCACCGAGGCCGTGTGGTCCATCCTGTTCGACGGCCTCGCCCCGCGCGACGCCGTCGAGGCGCTCATGACGCGGAGCGCCGCGCCGGAGACGGACCCCGCCCGCGGCCCGGCCTTCGACGGAACCGCGGCGTAGCCCTCGCGCGTGCACGGGCGGGGCGGAGAGGGCGCGGAGGCGGGGCGGCCCGTCGTTCCACCCCGCCCGTTCCCCCACCACCATCCTCCCACCCGGCATGACCCACGACGACCTCAAGCGGCTGGCGGCGATGGGGGAGGGCGCGCACCTCGAGTTCAAGAACCGCGTGCCCCGCCCCGAGCGGATCGCCCGCGAGGTGATCGCGCTCGCGAACACGGGCGGCGGCAAGGTGCTCGTCGGCGTCGACGACGACGGGACGGTCCTCGGGCTGAAAGACGCCCATGAGGAGTTCTACGCGCTCGGGCAGGCGCTCCACGAGCGGATCCTGCCCGAGATCGACCTGGGCTTCGAGACCGTCCGCGTGAGCCGGAAGCGCGAGGTCCTCGTCGTCCACGTCCCCGCCAGCCTCGACCGCCCGCACGTCCTGCTCCCCGACCGCCGGCCGGACGGGACGCTCCCCAAGCGCCGGGCGTTCGTCCGCGTGGCCGACCAGTCGGTCGAGGCCAGCCGCGAGGCCGTCCAGATCATGCGCGCCGAGGGCCGCGGCGAGGGCGCCCAGTTCACGTTCGGCGACGCTGAGCGGACGCTCCTGGAGTACCTCGAACGCCACGAGCGGATCACCGTCCGCGAGTACGCGCGGATGACGAAGGCGCCGCCGTGGCGGGCCTCGAAGACGCTCGTGGCGCTGGCCCGGGCCGGAATCGTCGCGCTCCACCCGCAGCCCGGCGGCGACGACTACTTCACGGCCGCGCTCGGAAACGCCGCCTAGGGCGGGGCGGGGTGGGGTAGAGGCGGCGGCCGCCCCGCCTGCCGGTGCTGTCTGCGCCGCGGGCCGTCAGATCCCGTCGCACGCGCCGCCGTGCCACCGCCCCGCCCACGCTACGGGCGGGCGGTCCAGGCTGGCCGCCCGCCCACGCGCCTACGTGCTGGCGCGCCTGCTCGCCGCCCCGCCCGCTACTGGTCCCACCAGATGCGGTCCGTCAGCGAGGCCTCCGGGATGTTGCTCGCGTTGCGGCTGTACTCGGTGTCCGGGTAGTCGATCCGGCGGATAAACTCCGGGAGCTCGGCGTTGGCCGGCAGCACGAACCCCTCGTAGTCGTAGTCGTGGCGGCGGGCGTCGACCCAGGCCTCGGGGTTCAGGAACAGGACCTTGTACTTTTCGCGGAACACGTCGTCCAAGGTCAGCGCCGCGGCGCCCACGCTGACCTGCGGGGCCGCGAGGTAGGCCGCCGCCGCGTCGGCGCCGACGCCCAGTTTGTCCATGTGCGCGCGGATGGCCTCGGTGTAGGCGGCGTAGGCCCGGTCGCGCTGGCCGGCCCGGAGCGCGGCCTCGGCCTCGACGAGCTTGACCTCGCTGTACGTCACGAGCTCGAGCGGGGCGGTCCGGCGGGCGTAGTACGTGTTCGTGGTGAGCACGACGCGCTCGCCCTGCTCTTTGGCGCCACCCCGCCCCGCCCCGTTGACGGTCCCCACGTAGGAGCCGTCGGCGAGCGAGTCGGTGTAGGCCTCGATGCGGGGGTCGACCACGCCGTAGGTGGTCCCGTCGACGGCCTGGACGAACTGCTCCGAAAGCCACCCGCCGAGGAACAGGTTCGCGTTGTCGATGGCGACATCGGCCCACGGGTTGATCTCGTCATCGAAGTACGCGACCGTCGCGCTCTCGGCCTCCGACGTGTAGGCCCGGTCCACGGCCGCAAGCACGGCCTGCGGGTCGTACGCGTCCGTTTTGGTCAGGTGGTTGAGGTAGCGCGCCCGGAGCGCGTAGGCCGTCTTGACCCACAGGTCGGTGTCGCCGCCGTACACGAAGTCGTCGCCGCCGGGGGAGAGCGTGGAGCCGCCCGCTTCGAGCGCGGCGATCCCGTCCGCGAGGAGCCGGAACACCTCGTTGTAGAGGGCCTCGCCGTCGTCGTAGGCCGGGTTCAGCGTCTCGACCGGGTCGAAGGCCTGCGAGTACGGGGCGCTCCCCCACGCGTCGACCGTCGAGGCGAGGTGGTACGCCAGGAGGATCCGGGCGACGCCCGCGTAGTCGGTCGCCCCCTCCGCCGCGGCCTGGGCCTCGAGCCGCTTGAGGTCGGCCATCACGTCGTACAGGTTCCCCCACGTCTCGTCGAGGCTGATTCGCTCGTAGACGTCGGAGGCCGAGGCGCGGTTGGGCGAGGCCAGGTACTGGACGTAGTTCGCGGTGAGGTTGCCCAGGCCGAACGTGGTCTCGCCCGTCGCGAACGTCGTGCTGGCGAGGAGCGCGCCGACCGGCACCTGCGTCGGCTCGTTGGGGTTCTCGTTGATGTCGAGGAACCCGTCGCACCCGGGCGCGGCCACGAAGAACGCGCCGGCGAGGAGGACGGAGAGGGCGGGGCGGAGGCGCGCGGTCATGGGGCAGCGGAGAGGGCGGGGTGGTCCGATGGGCGGGGCGCCGCGCGGGCGAGCCCGCTGGGCGGGGCGGCTCAGATCCCGAGCTCGAGCGTGAGCGTGTAGCTGGCGACGCCGGGGTGGGCCAGGCCCGAGAACCCGGTCGCATTCGAGCCCGACCCCGCCGACGTCACCTCGGGGTCCCAGTACGGGTAGGGCGACCACAGGACGACGTTGTTGACGGCCAGCCGGATGCGAGCGCGGTCGATCCCCGCCCGGCCGACGAGCGAGGCCGGCAGGCCGTAGGCGAGGCTCACGTTGCGGAGCTTGACGTAGCTGGCGTCGAAGACCGAGTTCTCGGTCGAGGCCCGGTACGTGTTCCGGTAGTAGCCGGCCCCGTAGTCCCGGCCGTCCGGCCCCGCGCCCTGGCCGAGGTAGACCGGCTGCGCGTTGGGCTGCCCGTCGGCCGTCGTGCCCTCGAAGACCATCGTGTCTTCGCGGTCGAGGGTGTACTCGGGGATGCCGAACGCGGCGAAAAAGTTGTTGAACTGGCTGTATTTCTCTGCCCCAAAGCTCACGTCGATGAGCGCCGAGAGCTCGACGTTCTTGTAGCGGACCCGGTTGAGAAGGCCGCCGATCCAATCGGGCGTCATGTTGCCCAGGATGCGGAGCGTCCGGTCGACGACGGGGAACCCGTCGGCGCCGATAAGGAGCGGGCGGTCGGGGTCGAGCTCGAGCGGGTCGGCGTCCTCGCCGGGCGCGTAGTAGCGGGCGTAGCTCGTGCCGTAGATGGCGCCGTACGGAGCGTCCGGGAGGAGCCGGAGGTAGGCGGTGCTGCCGGCGTACCCGGACTGCCTCCCGACCTCGATGGTCTCGATCCCCTCGCGGATCTCGACGACCTCGTTCCGGTTCCGGGCGAAGTTGGCCGTCACGTCCCACCCGACGTCCGAGGTTTCGACGACGGCCGCGTTGAGGACGAGCTCGACGCCCGTGTTGCGGATCGAGCCGGCGTTCGTGATAAAGCGCGAGAACCCAGTCGCGTTCGAGATCGGGACCGGGATGATCTGGTCCCGGCTCGTCGCGTTGTAGTACGTGGCGTCGAGCCCGACGCGGCCGCCGAGAAAGCGGAGGTCGACGCCGGCCTCGAACGACGTGGTCCGCTCGGGCTTGAGGTCGGGCGAGCCCAGAACGCCCGACTGCGTAAACCCGGTCTGGCCGTCGAGCGGGAAGGCGCCGGGCGAGACGAACGTGACGTTCGTGGCGTAGGGCGGGGCGTCCTTGCCCACCTGCGAGAACGAGGCGCGGACCTTCCCGAACTCCAGCACGGGCGACGACCCGAGCGTCTCGGTAAACACGTAGGCTAGGCTCAGGGACGGGTAGAAGAACGAGCGGCTCTCGACGGGGAGCGTCGAGGTCCAGTCGTTCCGGCCGGTGAGGCTGAGGTAGAGGGTCTCGTCGTAGGCCAGCTTGAGGTCGCCGTAGAGCCCGACGAGCCGCTGGTCGCGGACGAACTGGCTGGTGGTGAGGTCGCGGGCGTTCGAGAGGGTGTAGAAGTTGGGGATCGTGAGGTCGGAGCCGGACACGTTCACGCGGTCGTAGCTCCGGCCAAACACGTCGTTGCCCAGGAGGAGGTCGGCCTGGAGCTTGTCGCCGAACCGCCTCGACAAGGAGACGTTGAGCGTCGAGGTCAGGTCGCGGCTCGAGATCCGCGTCTCGCCGACCTCGCCCTCGCTGTCCAGCGCGTTCTCGCCCGCGATCCCCTGCGGCCCCTGGAGCGTCTCGAAGCGGGAGTCGGAGTAGGTGTCGACGCCCAGCCGGTACGTCACGTCGACGCCCTCGGCGAAGGTGTAGCCGGCGTTGACGCTCCCGATGAGGCGGTCGACGTCGTCGTTGTAGGTCGCGAAACGGGCGTCGTAGAGCGCGTTCGTGCCCACGTTGTCGTCGCTCCCGTAGTACCCGAACATGGTCCCGTTCGGCTTGATGTACTGGGCGACGTCCTGGTTCGGGGTCCAGTAGACGAGCCGCTCGTTGAAGCGGTCGGCGAAGACGCGGTCGCCGCCCGAGTTGACGTAGTTGAGCGTGCCGCCGAACCGGAACGCCGCCGACGGCTGGACCGCCCCGCTCAGGCGGGCCGAGGTGCGCGCCCAGTCGCTGAAGGGGAGGACGCCGCCGTTGTCGAGGCGCCCGACCGAGGCGTAGAACGAGGCCGCGTCCGTCCCGCCCGACACGCTCACGTTGTTCTCGACCGTGTAGCCGGTCTGGTACGCCTGCTCCCAGTTGTTGTAGAACTGGAGGTCGGGCGTGACCTGGCGGGCCTCGTCGATCGGGGCGCCCCAGCAGCACCAGAAGCTCGTGGGGTCGTACGCGCCGCCGAACCCCTGGGTGTAGACCTGCTGGACCTCGGGGGTGCGGTTGACGCCCTCGGCCCCGACCTCGCTCGTGACCTCGACGCGCGTGGTCCCGGCGCGGCCGCGCTTGGTGGTCACGATGACGGCCCCGTTGGCGGCGCGGACCCCGTAGAGCGTCGTGGCGGCGGCCCCCTTTAGCACGTTGACCGAGGCGACGTCATTGGGGTTGAGGTCGACGGCCCGGTTCGAGAACCCGCGCGAGTTGAACCCCTCGGCGCCCGAGTCCGTCGAGTTGTCGATGGGGACGCCGTCGACGACGAAGAGCGGCTGGTTGTCGGCGTTCGGGTCGAGCGAGGTGATCCCGCGGAGGATGATCCGGGCTCCCTGGCCCGGCGCCCCGCCCGTGTCGATGACTTGGGCACCGGCGACCCGGCCGGAGAGGGCCGAGACGAGGTTGCCGGTGTCGGCCTCCTGGAGGTCGGCCGCGTCGATCTGCTGGACCGAGTACCCCAACTCGCGCTCCTCGCGCTCGATTCCGAGCGCCGTCACCACGACGTCGTCGAAGACCCGGGACGCGGGCGCGAGCGCCACGTCGACGACCGCCCGCCCGTCGACGGCCACGGCGAGCCGCTCGTAGCCAATAAACGAGAACACGAGCGAGTCGGCCCCGGCCGGCACGTCCAGGCGGTAGCCGCCGTCGGCGTCGGTCGACGTCCCGACCGGCGGCGTCCCGGCCACCACGTTCACGCCGGCCAGCGGGGCGCCGGTCTCGGCGTCGGTGACGGTCCCGGTCACCGCCCGCTCCTGGGCGCGGGCGGGGTGGGCGGCGGCGAGCAGGACGAGGAGCCCTGTGGCGAGGGCGACGCGGGTAGCGAAGAGCATAGGGCCGGGGGCGGGGTGGGGCGCTCGGGAGCCGCCGTCAAGGTAGCGTGAAGCGCCTGTAGGGCAAGGGCTTTTCTTAGGCCCCGCTCCGCCCCGCCCTTAGGTCCGCTGCTCCTGCGGCCTCGCTCCGCCCCGCCCCACACTGACGGCCCGTGCTGCCCCGCCCCGCCCGCGGCCTACACCGACGGCCCGTACCGACCACCCCGCCCACAGCCCGTGCCGACCGCCTCGCCCAAACGAGCGCCGCCCCGCCCCCGGCGTGCGGGGGCGGGGCGGCGCGGGCCTACCGAGGGCGGGCGGGGCGGCTCAGGAGAGCGCGTCCTTCGCCTTCTGGACCAGCCCAGCGGCCCCGCTTTTGGCCCCGTCCTGCGGCGTCGCCGCGTCGAACGTGGACGGCGGCGGCTCGGGGAGCTGGGGCTCGCCGCCGAGCGGCTCCATCTTCGGGATGAACGAGAACTCGCCCTTGCCGTCGATCGAGCGGCCCGACGTGTAGCGGGCGCCGGGGTCGTCCTGCGGCTCGATGTGCGTCGACATGAACGCGTAGCTCAGGTTCATCTCCTCGACGTGCGGCCCCTTCTGCTCCTCCGACATGGGGATCGACGCCGGGATCGGGTGGACGTTCTCCACCCCGCCCAGCTCCTCGATGACGGCCAGCCACTGGTTCTGGTGCATCGTGTCGCGGGCGAGCAGGAACCGGAGCATGTCCTTCATGCCCGCGTCGTCGGTCATGTGGTAGAGCCGGGCCGCGAGCGTGCGGCCGGTCGACTCGGCCATGACGTTGGCGTACATGTCGCCGGCGAGGTTGCCGCTCGCCACGATGTAGTTGCCCGTGAACGGGCCGCCGTTGGCGTCGACGGGCATCGCGCCCAGCCCGGCCGAGAGGAACTGGCGCGGCTGCATCCCGCCGAGGATGGCGGCCACCATCGGGTTCTCGGCCGCCTCGTCCTGGACCTGGGTCGGGGCGCCTTCGAGGTTAAGGGCGACGGCCGTGCACAGGATCTCGATGTGGCTGATCTCCTCGGTGCCCGTGTTGAGCAGCATGTCGCGGTACTTCGACTGCGACGGCGGCTGGTTCCACGCCTGGAACAGGTACTGGAGGCACACGCGCATCTCGCCCTCCTGGCCGCCGATGGCCTGCTGGAGGGCCTTGGCGAAGAGCGGGTTCGGCTTGTCGACCTTGACCTCGTACTGGAGCTTGTTGTCGTGGTAAAACATGTGGGGAGAGAGGGTGGGGGAAGTGAAAACGTGACCGCCCCGCCCTCGTGAGCGGGGCGGGGCGGATGGCCTAGGCCTCGGCGGCGAACGGGTTGACGATGGACTCGGCGAGCTGCGTGAGCGAGTCGTCCGTCGCCTCCTCCTCAGCCAGCGTTTCGGCGAGGAGTCGGGCGTCGTCGTCGCGGCGGAGCCGCTCGGCGAACGTGCGGACGGTCCCGTAGCCGGCGATCTCGTAGTGCTCGACGCGCTGGGCCGCCGCGATCAGGCCGGCGTCGCGGACGGCCTCGTCGCCGTCGGCGTCGATGATCTCCTGGCCCTCCTTCACGAGCCCCTTCATGGCCTCGCAGGTCTCGCCGGAGAGGCTCTTGCCGAGGTTCTTGCCGATCTGCTCGAGCCGGTCCTTCTGGCGCCTCGTGGTCTCGAGGTGGCGCATGAACGCCTGCTTGAGGTCGGGGTGGGCGGCCGCGTCGGCCATCTTGGGGAGCGCGTCGACGAGCTGCGACTCGGCGCTGTAGAGGTCCTTGAGTTGGGCGACGTAGAGGTCGTCGAAGCTTTTGAGGTTGAGGCTGAAGAGGCCCATAACACTGGGGGCGGGGTGGGAGAGAGGGGGCCGGAGGTACCGGCGCGCGCCCACGCCGGTTGCCGCCCTGCCCGCCGATCCGCCCCGCCCACGGCGATGTCGGGCGTCGCCGGACGCCCTGTCCGGTGGCTCTCCCGTGCCCGCCGTCAGGGGACGGGCGGGGGTGGGCGTGTCCCTACGGCCGCGGACGGTGGGCTGCCTGGGGCGGCGCCTCAGCAGCCGCTCGTGCGGTGCCGCCCCGCCCGCCCGACGAGCGCGCCGGGCGGGGCGGCACTCGACAGGTAGAGCGCGGGCCGCGAGACGACGTAGTGGTCGGCCTCGTCCAGCAGCAGGTCGAGCCGGCCATCGCCGTCCAGATCCCCGGCCCACAAGAGGGCGGGGCGGCCGTCGCCGACGAGGTGCGCGACGGGCTGCCCCACCCCGCCCGCCGACAGCACGGCGACGCGGGCGGGGCGGACGGGCTCGGGCGCGCCCACGGCCTCCGGGCCTTCGACCACGCTCAGCACGTAGGCCGCCCCGCCCAGCCTCAGGCCGATCTCGCCCGACGCGAGCGGCCACCGCCCGGCGAACGCCGTCGGCGCCGGCCCGTCCGCGAACGGGCGGGGTGGTCGGACGAGGAACAGGGCGTCGTCCTCGACGGAGCCCCACGCGTCGACGGTCGAGAACGGCGTCGTTACGCGCCGGCCGGTGGGCGGGCCGCCCGGGTCGTCCACGACCTCGTCCCGGACCGTCTCGACGCGGACGGCGAACGACCGGAGCGCCACCCCGCCCAGCGTCGGGTAGAGCCCCTGCCACCGCTCGCCGGTCTGCACCTCGACCTCGTCGCCGTGGAACGTGCCCGCCCCGCCCAGGAGCGCCACCGCCCCGCCCGCCGTGTCGGCGGCGGCGGCGAGCGCCCGGAACGAGTCGGCCGCGACCGGCTCGCCACGCGGACCGCGGGCGAACAGATCGAGCGGGGCGGGTGCCGGCGCCGCGTCCCGCTCGGCGGCCGCGGGCGGGGCGGCTGGCGACGGCGCCTCGGGCTGGCAACCGGCGAGGAGAGCGAGCAGGAGCCAGCGTGTGGACACGGACGCAGGGCGGGGCGGCGTGAGGCGCGCACGGACCGTGCCCGGCCGCCCCGCCCGCAGAACAGGGCGCGAGGCCGACCGCCCCGCCCTCCGGCAGGACCGGCAGGACGCGGGGCCGCATCAGACAGCCGCCGTGCGTCTGCCTCGGGGCGGGGCGGCGTATGACGCGCCCTGTCACCCCGGCCTCGTACTTTGGCGCATCCCCCGGACACGCACGCCAATGCCCGTCGTCGACACGATCCCGCTCCACGAGACCGCCAAGGAGCGGTACCTCACCTACGCCCTCTCGGTCATCACGAGCCGCGCGCTCCCCGACGTCCGCGACGGGCTGAAGCCGGTCCAGCGGCGGATCCTGTACGCGATGTACACGGGGCTCCGGCTGACGCCGGAATCTAGGCACAGAAAGAGTGCGACGATCGTGGGGGAAACAATGGGCAAGTACCACCCGCACGGCGATACGGCGATCTACGACGCCATGGTGCGGATGGCCCAGACGTGGTCGCTCCGCGCGCCGCTCGTCGACGGCCAGGGCAACTTCGGGAGCCTCGACGGCGACGCGGCCGCGGCCATGCGCTACACCGAGGCCCGGCTGCGGCCGCTCGGCGCCGAGTTGCTCCGCGAGATCCGCCAGGACACGGTCCCCTTCCGGCCGACCTACGACGGCCAACTCTTCGAGCCCGTCGTGCTCCCGGCGACGGCCCCCAACTTCCTCGTCAACGGGGCCACCGGGATCGCGGTCGGGATGGCGACGAACGTGCCGCCGCACAACCTGGGCGAGGTCGTCGACGCGGCCCTGGCGCTGCTCAAGAGCCCGAACGCGCGCGTCGACACGCTCCTGCAGTACGTCCAGGGACCCGACTTCCCGACCGGCGGGCGCATCCTCAACACGCCCGAGGAGATCGCGAAGATCTACGAGACCGGCGAGGGCGCCGTCGATCTAAGGGGCGAGTTCGAGACCGAGGGGAAGAGCCGCGTGGTCGTGACCTCGATCCCGTACGCGACCCAGAAGGCCGACCTCATCGAGAAGATCGCCGACCACATCCGGGCGGGGAAGGTCCCGCAGATCGTCGACATCCGCGATGAGTCGACCGAGGACGTCCGCATCGTGCTGGAGCTGAAGCGGGGCGCGAGCGCCGAGGCCGCGATGGCGTACCTGTTCAAGCACACGCCGCTCCAGAGCCGCTTCCACGTCAACATGACGGCGCTCGTGCCGACGGACAATCCGGAGGTCGCGGCGCCCGAGAAGGTGGACCTGCGGACGGCGCTCCGCCACTTTCTCGACTTCCGCCTCGACGTGGTCACGCGGCGGCTCGCGCACGAGCTCCGCGCGCTCGAAAAGCGGATCCACATCCTCGAAGGGCTCGCCGTCATCTTCGACGCGCTCGACGAGGCGATCGCGCTCATCCGCGCCTCGAAGAACAAGGCGGACGCGAACGGCCGGCTCCGCCACCGCTTCGGGATCGACGAGGACCAGGCCGACGCCGTGCTCGAGATCAAGCTCTACCGGCTGGCGCGGATGGAGATCGACGCCATCCTCAAGGAGCTCCGCGAAAAGGAGGCCCGGGCGGCCGAGATCCGCGCGCTCCTGGCCGACGAGGCGGGGCGGTGGAAGATGGTCCGCCGCGAGCTCCGCGACGTCAAAAAGCAGTACGCCGACGAGCGCCGCACGGCCGTCTCCGGGCCGGACGCCGTCGTCGAGTACTCGGCCGAGGACTACATCACGAAGGAGGACGTCTACGTCATCGTGACGCGCGACGGCTGGGTCAAGCGGCAGCGGTCCTACACCGACCTCGACGCGATCCGCGTGCGCGAGGGCGACCGCGTGCTCTACGCGCTCGCGGCGTCGACGCGCGCGACCGCCGGGTTCCTGACGTCGGCCGGGCGGTGCTACACGATGCGCGTCGACGACCTCCCGCAGACGACGGGCTATGGCGACCCGGTCCAGAAGTTTTTCGACTTCGCGGACAAGGAGACGGTCGTGGGCGTGGTCTCGTTCGACGACCGCGTGCTCCCGACGGGCGTCCCCGAAGTCGACGGCGAGCCGCAGCCGGAGCTGTTCGCGGGCGACGGCGCGCCCGTGGGCGACAACGTCGTCGCCGGCCCGTACATCGTCGCCGTGTCCTCAGACGGGCTCGCGGTCCGCTTCGAGACCGAGACGTTCGTGGAGCCGTCGAACAAGAACGGCCGCGTCTTTATGCGCGTGAAGTCGGGCGAGCGCGTGATCGGCGCCGAGGTCGCGGCGGGGTCCGAGAACGTGTGCCTGGCGTCGCGGCAGGGCCGGGCGCTCATCTTCCCAGTCCCGCAGGTGCCGGTCTTCAAGAGCGCAGCCAAAGGCGTCATCGCCATGCGCCTGAGCGGGGCGGACGACCGCGTGCTCGGGATGGCCGTGTCGGAGGCCGCCCGGCGCGGGCTCGAAGTCGAGACCAGCCGCGGCCGCACCGAGATCGTGCGCACGACCAAGTTCGAGGTGACCAACCGCGGCAACAAGGGCGCGACGATCATCAGCCGCGGCACGCTCCGCGCGGCGACGGCGGACCCGACGGAGCTGCACCTGCCGGGCCGCGAGTAGACCACCCCGCCCCGCTCTGAGACTGCCCCACCAGACTGCCCCGCCCATGGTGGGGCGGGGTGGACGCGAGGCGCGCCGGGCGGGGCGGCGTAACCTGGGCGGGGCGGCCGCGTACCGCTGCTGCTCCACCGCCACCCCGCCCCCATGCTCCCCGACGGCTTCGACTTTAACGACGTCCGCTTCTACCTGGCCCTCTTCGTGACGGCTGGGCTCCTGTTCGTCACGTGGCGCGCGCGGCGGATCGTGCGCGCCCAGGACGCCGAAGACCGAGAGCTCGCGCTCGCAGAGGCCGCGGGGCGGACGAGCGTCCTGGGGCCGCCCCGCCCCGTGGAGCGGGTCCGGGCGGGGCGGTAGGGCGAGGCGAGACGCCCTCGCGTCGCGCTCGGCGCCTCCGTCCAGCAGGCAGGCCTCCCTGTGCCACCCCGCCCGGGCGGGGCGGGGCGGGGCGGGGCGCTACAGCGCGAGCTCGTTCGTCCAGTAGGCGTCGGCGCCCGGCGTCTCGTCAATGAGGCCGCGCTCGTGCATCCACGCCTCAAGCTGCCGGTAGTAGTCGGCGCTCATCGAGAAGTCGTGCGTGAAGCAGGGGACGGTCGCGTCGTAAATGGCGCGCGTGAGGGCGTCGCCGGCGTCCGTCTCGGTGTGCGCGAAGTAGACGGCGCGGGCGGCCTCGGGCGCCTGCTTGACGGCGTCGACGCCGCGCCGGAGCACGCGGACGAGCGCCTCGAACGCCGCGCGCCGCTCGGCGAGCGCGTCGGGGTGCGCGATGAGGATGAGCTGGCAGAAGTCGGGGACGCCCCAGTCCTTGAGCGCGAACATTCGCACGTCGAGCCCGCGGTGCTCGGCCTCGACGATCTCGAAGTTGTGGAACACGAGCGTGGCCACGTCGGCTTTGTCCTCGGCGAGCGCGTCGGTGTGGTAGAACGAGTTGTTGACGCGGCCGTAGCCGTCTTCGGTGCCGGTCGGCCCGCCGTCGGCCTCGACCATCGTGGCGACGATGGCGGGTCCGCCGGGGCCGGGAGCGCCGGGGTACTGGATCCGCCGCCCCGCCATGTCGCGCGGGCGGGCGATCTCGGCCTTCGCCATCACGCCGCCGTTGGTGTGGAGGAAGCGAGCGAACCCGACGCACGGCCGGCCCTCGGCCCGGTCCTCGACGAGGTGGAGCGGCTCGGTGACGGCCACGTCGAGCTCGCCCCGCTCGATGGCCTCGACGGCGTCGAGGTGCTCCTCGGGCTCGACGAGCTCGATCTCTAGCCCTTCGTCGGCGAACCAGCCGCGGTCTTGGGCGAGGAGGAACGGGACGTGGTCCGGGTTGAGGAACCACTCGAGGCCGATGCGGAGGCGCGTCATGGGGGCGGGGCGGGGTGGGAGTAGGCGGAAGCTCCCGGGGCCACCCCGCCCGGGCACGCGCGTGCTCGGCGGGCGTGAAGCGCTCCCTACGCCGGTACGAGCCGGATCAGGTGCGGAGGGTCTGTCTCAGCCGCCCCGCCCGCACGAGGCGGGCTGGGGACGGCACCCCTGGCTTCCGGCGTCAAAGTACACCGCCCCGCCCAAGGTGAGGGCGGGGCGGCGGGGTGCTCTCTCAGCCTGGGCGCTGGTAGTTCAGCCCGAACGTGCCCGTCCAGGTGCCGCCCAGGCCGGGGCGGGCGCCTTCGGCCGTGTGGAACGCGGGAGCCCGTACGATCGCGAGGGCCGCGTCCAGCAGCGGCCCGCCCCCGCTGACGACGTCGATGTCGTAGGGGACGCCGTCGGCGCCGATCGTGTAGCGGACTTCCGCTGTCCCCCCCGCCGCGTTCTCCTGAGCGAGCGTGGAGGGCAGTGAGCGGATGCGGCGCTCGATCTCCGCCCCGCCCGAGAGCCGGGACACGTCGACGCCCCAGTAGCGGACCTCGCCCGGCGCCATCCCCTGGTCCTCGCCGGCCGGCAGCCGGAACGTGATGGGGACCGCGAACCGGACCGGCACCGCCTCCCCGCCCTGGCGGCCGGGCTCGAACCGGAGACCGCGCACGGCGTCGAGCGCCGCCGCGCTCAGCCGGTCGTCCGGCGAGCGGAGCACGGCCGGGTCCGCCACCCCGCCCGCCTCGGTCACGACGAACTGGACGACCACCTGGCCCTCGACGCCTTCGGCCCTGGCGTCCTCGGGGTAGACGACCCGCTCCTGGAGCGCCTCCAGGCCGCCGACCAGCTCCGGCTGGACCTCGGCCACGTTGTAGACGCCGTCGGCGCCAGCCTCGGGCACGGGCGGGGTGGCCGCCCCGCCCTCAAGCTGGAACGTGACGGGGACGGCGAACCGGACGCGGACGGGCTGCCCGTCCTGCATACCGGGCTCGAACCGCGCCTCGCGGACGGCCTCGGCCGCCGCTTGGTCCAGGCCGTCGTTGCCCGTCGAGCGGAGCAGCTGGAGGTCCGTCACGGCTCCCTCTTTGCTCACGATAAACTGAAGGACTGCCGTGCCCTCGACGCCCGCCTGGTGCTGGAGCTCGGGGTAGTCGAGGCGCTCCTGGAGGCCCTCCAGCCCGCCGATGAGCTGGGGTTGGACGTCGGCCACCTCGTACACCTCGTCCGTCGTGTCGGGTGGGGCGAGCGCGCGGTCGCCCGCGGGATCGGGCGGGGCGGGGTGGGGAGCCGTCATGGCCGCGAGTCCGCCAGCGAGAACGAGCGTCAGGAGGCCGGCGAGGCGGCCGCGGCGGGCGAGGCGGCGGGCGCGGTCGGGCGAGAGGGTGCAGGTCATGGCGTCGATGCGGGTTTTGAGGGACGAATCCCCCCGCCCCGCCCCCAGCGCGAGGGGCGGGGCGGGGAGGGAGGCGTAGCGGAGGAGGAGGTCGGCGTAGGTCCGGCGGCGGCCCGGGCAGGCCGCGAGCACGGCGGCGTCGGCGGCCCGCTCGCGGTCGAGGTCGAGGCCGCGCCCGAGCGCCTGCGCGAGCGGGTGCCACACGAAGGCGGCGGCGACGGCGCGCTGCGCCGCGTGCCACGCGAAGTCGGCCCGGCGGACGTGGGCGAGCTCGTGGGCCAGCGCCACGTCGAGCGCCGCCCCGCCCAGGTCGGCTGGCACGGCCACGACTGGGCGCCGCCAGCCGACCGTGAACGGGGCCGCGCCGGGCGGCGCCTCGACGGCCGCGACCGGCCGCCCGACGCCCGCCCGCTGCCGGGCCGCGTCGAGGGCCGCCGCGACGGCGGGCGGGGCGGGGGGGAGGGCGCGCCGCACGCGGGCCAGGCGCAGCGCGCCGCCGGCGACCCGCACGAGCGCGACGACGCTCGCGGCGAGGGCCAGCGCCGTCAGCACGCCCAGGGCGATGAGCCCGGCGGGCGGGGCGACGAGGGCGGGTGCGGCCGCCCCGCCCCCGACGACGACCTCGGGCAGCCACGTCACGGCGGGCGGGGCGAAGGCGGCGAGCGCGACGGGCACGTTGGGCGCCCACGCGCCCAGAGCGGCCGGCACGGCGAGCGCGACGGGCAGCGCGGCGAGCGCCGCCCCGCGCACGGGCAGCCCGACGGCGGCCTCGGCGCGCGTCAGGCGGAGCGCGCCCTCAATGATGAGCGCGAGCACGGTCCAGGCGGCGACGGGGAGCCAGAGCGACCCTAGCGCCGCCCCGCCCAAACTGGCGAGCGTGGCGGCGTCAGGCATCGGAGGGCGGGGCGGGGTCGTCCTCCAGGCGGTCGACGATCCGGCGGAGGTCGGCGCGGTCGGCCTCGCTCAGCGAGCCCTGGTCCACGAGGGTCTGGACGAGGTCGCGGGCCGAGCCCCCGAACACCTTGTCGAGGATGCCCGAGAGCACGGTCCCCTGGACCTCCTCGGGCGGGCGGGCTGCCGAGTAGACGTAGGCCGTCCCCTCGGGCTCGTACTGGAGGTAGCCCTTGTCGGCCAGGTTCTTCATCACCGTCATGACGGTGGTGTAGGCGAGGCGGCGGCGCGCGGAGATGCGGTCGTGGACGTCGCGGGCCGTCGCGCGGCCGAGCGCCCAGACCTCGCGGAGCACCTCCATTTCGGTCCCGCCGAGCGGGGTGAGGGGGTTTCTCATAGAGCTTCGGTCGGTTCGTACTAATTGTATAGTAGATCGGGGGCGAGCGCAACCCCCCGGATCATTTTTTCTGACCCACCCCGCCCGTCGCCGCCCTGCTCGGCTACGGGCGGGGCGGTCCTGCACGGCGCCGCTCCTCCCAGGCGCCGTTGCAGGGGACGGCGCTACGGCATCCGCCCCGCCCGTGCCGTGGGCGGGGCGGGCATTGTGCCCCCATGCGGACACCACGCGTAGTGTCCCTACGAATCTGGGCCGCTACGTTTTTGAGGGCGGGGCGGCCCCAGACGTCTCGGCCTGACGGCATCGCATGCAACGGCGCTACGACGGCCACCCCGCCCACGCCACGGACGGACCCAAAGGGCGGGGCGGTGATCTTCTGCTGCCCGCTGCCCGCTGCCCGCTGCCCGCTGCCCGCTGCCCGCTGCCCTC
This sequence comes from Rubrivirga sp. S365, assembly GCF_032248475.1. Lineage (NCBI taxonomy): Bacteria > Pseudomonadati > Rhodothermota > Rhodothermia > Rhodothermales > Rubricoccaceae > Rubrivirga > Rubrivirga sp. S365. The sequence continues at coordinate 2,869,008 of NZ_JAVTTN010000001.1, read as the reverse complement.
TTCACCGAGTCTCGGCGCGGTGGCCGGTGGTGGAATCCGCCGGCCGCCGCGTATATTCGTCAGCCCCGCCCGGCGTCACCGGCGCTAGGCAGAGCGGGTCGAGTAGCTCAGTTGGTAGAGCAACGGACTGAAAATCCGTGTGTCGGCGGTTCAAGTCCGCCCTCGACCACCCCGCCCGGATCGCGGCCTCACGGTTAAGATCCGGCGGAGCGGCCACCCCGCTCGCCCCCGCCCACATGGGGGCCGTAGTTTGGTCGCACCCCGCTGGCCCGGTAGTTCAGTTGGTTAGAACGCCTGCCTGTCACGCAGGAGGTCGCGAGTTCAAGTCTCGTCCGGGTCGCCCGACGCCCCCGCTTCGCAGGAAGCGGGGGCGTTTTGGTGTAGAGAGGGGCGGGAGGAATCGGGCACGAGCAGAGGGCGGGGCGGCCTGTAGCGCCCGCTCATCCCTCTATCCCGCATCCCTCGATCCCTCCTAAAACACCCCCGCCTGCCCCCAGGACAGCTTTTCGCGGATGGTCGAGAAGTAGTCGCGGTCGGGGAGCGTCACGAGGCGGACGGCGTGGTCCGACCGGCGGACGCGGACGACCACGTCGCCGCCGCCGTCGAGCAGCGTCGACGTGCCGTCGACGGCGAACGCGAACGGGTGGCCCCGCGTCTCGACCCGGAGCACGAGCTCGGCGTCGCACGGGAGCACGATGGGCCGGGCGGTCAGCGTGTGCGGGGCGATGGGCGCCACGACGATGACGTCCGCGCCCGGCACCAGGATCGGCCCGCCCACCGAGAGCGCGTAGGCCGTCGACCCGGTCGGCGTGGCCACGACGAGGCCATCGGCCCAGTACGTGTTGAGGTGGGCGCCGTCGACGGTCGCCTCGACCTGGATCATGCTCGTCGTGCCCGACTTGTCGACGACGACGTCGTTGAGCGCCCACGCAGGGAGGTCGGCGAGCGCCGGTCCGTCCGCCGCCCCGCCCGCGCGGCCGGTGCCCGAGACCTCGACGGCCAGCGTGATCCGGCTCTCGACCCCAAACGCCCCGGCTTCGAGGAGCTCGACGGCATGCTCGACGTCGGCGACCTCCACCTTCGTCAGGAACCCGAGCCGGCCGATGTTGACGCCCAGGATCGGCGTCCCCTCGGCCCGGTGCGCCGAGCGCAGGAGCGTGCCGTCGCCCCCGTACGAGAGCAGGACGTCGGCGTCGGCCGCGACGTCGTCCGAGCCGTGCTCGGCGGCGAACGCGTCGTCGACCAGGCCGCGCGCGACGAGGCCTTCGGCGACGTCGGCGTGGAGCCGGAACGCGATCCCCTTGCGGTGGAGCCACCGCGTGAGCGCGGTCACGGGCTCCCAGAGCGCGTCTTTCGTCGTGTTGCCGGTGATGCCGTACGTCATGCGGGGAGGGGCGCGTCCAGAGGGGACGGTGCCAACGACGGCCGCCCGTGCACCGTTCGGGCGGGGCGGGCGCCCTCGTAGACGCTCCGCCAAGTCCCGTCCGGCGACCCAGCCTCACCGCTGTGCCCCCGCCGCCGTGCGCTCGAACCCTGGGCGACCGCCTACGGCGCCACCTCGGACCGGCCCTCTCCCTACGACCCCGCCCCGCCCAGAGCCTGCGCCAGGTACGGTGCGGTCTGGCTGACCGGCGCCTGCGCCACCTCCCGAGGCGTCCCCTGCGCCACCACCCGGCCGCCCTCGTCGCCCGCGCCGGGGCCGACGTCGATCACCCAGTCGCTGCCGACGACCAGCTGCATGTCGTGCTCGACGGTGAGCACGGTGTGCCCGGCGTCGACCAGCCGTGCGAGCTGAGCGGCCAGGCGCTCCACGTCGGCGGGGTGGAGGCCCGTCGTGGGCTCGTCCAGGACGTAGAGCGTGTGGCCGCGCCCCGCGCGCTGGAGCTCGGTCGCCAGCTTGACCCGCTGCGCCTCCCCGCCCGAGAGCTCCGTGGCGGGCTGCCCCAGCCGGAGGTAGCCCAGCCCCACCTCGCGCAGGGTGTCGAGGCTGCGGAAGACGGGCGCGTCGTCCCGGAAAAAGTCCCACGCGTCGTCGACGGTCATGGCGAGCACGTCGGCGATGGTCTGGCCGCGGTACCGGACCTCCAGCGTCTCGGCGTTGTAGCGCGAGCCGTGGCAGACGGGGCAGGGCGCGTAGACGCTGGGAAGGAACAGCAGCTCCACCATCACCCACCCCTCGCCCTGGCAGTGGGGGCAGCGCCCGCCCTTGACGTTGAAGGAGAAGCGCCCCGGCTTATAGCCCCGCTCGCGGGCCAGCGGCGTGGCGGCGAACAGCTTGCGGACGGGGTCGAACAGGCCGGTGTACGTCGCCATGTTGCTCCGGGGCGTGGCCGATCGGCTTCTGGTCCACTTGCACCAGGCGCGACAGCGAGCCCACGTCGCCCTCCAGGCTCGCGGCAGCGCCCGGTGGCTGAGCGTCCTCGAGGTCGCCCTCGTCGGCGGGGCCCGTCTCCGACGGCCCGCCGCTCTGGCCGAGGCGAGCCGCCAGCGTCTCGGCCAGCACCTGGCTGACCAGCGTCGACTTGCCCGAGCCCGAGACGCCGGTCACGCACGTCAGCACGCCCAGCGGGAACGAGACGCTGAGGTCGCGGAGGTTGTGGCGCGTCACGCCGCTGAGCTCCAGCCACCCCGAGGGCGCGCGCGGCGGGCGCTTCTCGTGGGGCGCGGCGCGGAACAGGTACCCCGCGGTCTGGGAGCCTTCCACGTTGCGCAGCCCCTCGGGCGGACCGCTGTAGAGGACCTCCCCGCCCTGCTCCCCGGCTCCCGGCCCGACGTCCACCAGCCAGTCGGCCTGGCGGATCACGTCGAGGTCGTGCTCCACCACGAACAGCGAGTTGCCCGCTGCTTTGAGGCTGGCGAGCGCCGCCAGCAGCGCCTCGGTGTCGGCGGGGTGCAGCCCGGCCGAGGGCTCGTCCAGGACGTACACCACGCCGAACAGGTTGGAGTACAGCTGCGTGGCCAGGCGCAGCCGTTGCAGCTCGCCCGGCGAGAGCGTCGGCGTCGAGCGCTCCAGCTGGAGGTAGCCCAGCCCCAGGTCCAGCAGCACGTCCAGCCGAGCGACCAGGTCTTCGGTCAGGCGCTGCCGGGCGAGGGCCTGGGCGGGGTGGTCCTGGGCGTGCTTCCCGCTCCCCTGGCCGCTGGCGTAGGGGCGCAGCAGGGCGGCCACCTCCTTGAGCGGCAGGCGCGAAAAGTCGGCGACGTCGAGCCCGGCGAACGTGACGGCCAGCGACTCGGGCCGGAGCCGCTTGCCGTGGCACAGCGGGCACTCGGCCGCGATCATGTACGCCTGCACCCGCCGCCTCATGGCCGCGCTCTCGGTGTTGGCGAAGGTGTGCATGACGTGCCGCCGGGCGCTGCTGAAGGTGCCCATGTAGTTCGGCTCGTCCCCACGCTCCACGGCCTGCCGCGTCTCCTCGAAACTCCGGCCCCGGTAGACCGGCTCGACCGGCTGCTCGTCGGTGAACAGGATCCAGTCGCGCGTGGGCTCCGGCAGGTCGCGCCACGGGACGTCCACGTCGACGCCGCGCGTCACCAGGATGTCGCGCTGGTTCTGGCCGCCCCACGCCTGCGGCCACGCAGCGACGGCCCGCTCGCGGATGGTGAGCGACGGGTCCGGGACCATCGACGCCTCGGTGACCTCGTAGACCACGCCTTGGCCGTGGCACTCGGGGCAGGCGCCCTCGGGCGTGTTGGGCGAGAAGCCCTCGGCGTAGATGATGTCCGGTCCGTTCGGGTACGTCCCGTCCAGGCCTGGCGGGTAGGTCCCGGCGCGCGAGTACAGCATCCGGACTAGGTTGGAGAGCGTCGTCACGCTGCCCACGGACGACCGCGCGGTCGGCGCGCCGCGCTGCTGCTGCAGGGCTACGGCCGGCGGCAGGCCCTCGACGGCGTCCACGTCGGGCGCGCCCACCTGGTTGAACAGACGGCGGGCGTAGGGCGAGACCGACTCGAGGTAGCGCCGCTGCGCCTCGGCGTAGAGCGTCCCGAAGGCGAGCGACGACTTGCCCGAGCCGGACACGCCGGTAAAGACGACGAGCGCGTCGCGCGGCACCTGGACGGAGAGGTCTTTGAGGTTGTGCTCGCGCGCTCCGCGCACGCGCACGAAGCCGGAAAACTCAGCGGGGGTCGACATGGTGGCGCAGGTGGGGCGGGGCGTGCGGCCGAGTGGCGGGGCGGCCGGACGGCCCCGTAGGAGAGGCCCGAGGGCGGGGTGGAGCAGGGGCAAGCGGACGACGACCTCTCACGAGGCCGAGTTCGGGGGCGCCCGTGAGATCGCGTCGAGAAAGGCGCCGGGTAGAGGTCCCGGACACCGGCGGGCGGGCGAACCGCAGGGCCGAGGCGTGGTAGGACGTGGTCCCCTTCCTGTACCCTGATGCCCTCCATGCGCGCCGCGGCGATCGACCAGTTTGGCGGCCCGATCACCGTCCACACGCTGCCGGTCCCCGAGCCCGGGCCGGACCAGCTCGTGTTCCGAGTCCACACGGCCGGCGTCGGCGTGTGGGACCCGAACGTCCGCAGCGGGTCGATGGCGAAGAGGGCGGGCGCCCACCCGAGCTTCCCGCTCGTCCTCGGCTCCGACGGCGCCGGGACGGTCGTCGCCGTGGGCGAGAACGTGGTGCGGTTCCGTCCAGGCGACGAGGTCTGGGCGATCGGGACCGTCAACGAGACCGGCGGGTTCTTCGCCGAGTACGGGCTCGCCCTCGAAGACCACGTGGCGGCGCTGCCCGACGCGCTCCCGCTGGCGCAGGCCGGCGCGCTCGGCGTCGACGCGGCGACGGCGATGGGGGGGCTGAGCGGAGCGCTCGACCTCCAGTCTGGCGAGGCGCTGATGGTGTACGGCGCGAGCGGCGGCGTGGGCCACCTCGCGCTCCAATTCGCGAAGCGGATGGGTGCGCGCGTGCTCGCGGTCGCCTCCGGCGCCGACGGCGTGGCCCTTGTGGAGGCGCTCGGCGCCGACGCGTCGGTCGACGGCAGGACGGCCGACGTCGCCGCCGCGGCTCGGCGGTTCGCGCCGGACGGGCTCGACGCCGCGCTCGTGCTGACGAACGGGGGCACGCTGGACGCGGCGCTCGCGGAGATCAAGGACGGAGGCCGCATGACATGGCCGAACGGCGTCCGGCCCGTGCCCGACGTGCCCGAGGGCGTTCACGGGCAGGCGCACAACGCGACGTTGTCGCTCGACGCCATCAACGACCTGGTCCGGTCTTCGGGCGACGGTCTCCCGCCGTTCCAGGTCCACGTCGCCGAGGCGTTCCCGCTCGACGCCGTCCCCGAGGCGCTGCGGGCGCTCGACGCGCACTACGTGGGCAAGCTCGCGGTCACCGTCGCCGGCTAACGCGCGCGGGCGGGTCGGCGGCGTGCTACGGGCTCCGGTGCTCCGACGGGCACGGCCCCGTTAGCGGCCGGGGGCGGGGTGGGGGAGCTGAGAAGTAGGAAGCGGGGAGGAGCGCCCGCCCCGCCCGTTCCGCCCCGCCCTGTGGCGCCGACGGGGCGGGGCGGTCATCTTCCCGTACCCCGTACCCCGTACCCCGTACCCCGTACCCCGTACCCCGTACCGCATTTCCATGCACGCTGTCATCGTCGGAAACGGGATCGCCGGCGTCGCCGCGGCCCGCCACGTGCGGAAGGGGGACCCCGGCGCCCGCGTCACCATGATCTCGGACGAGACCGCGGACCCGTTTTCGCGGACGGCGCTGATGTACGTCTACATGGGCGTGCTCGCGCGCGCCCACACGCACCTCTACGAGCGCCGGTTCTGGGACGAGAACCGGATCGACCGTGTCCTCGACCGCGCCCTCGCCCTCGACCCCGCTGCCCGCGTCCTCACGCTCCACGAGGGCGGGGCGGTGCCCTACGACCGGCTCCTCGTGGCGACGGGCTCGCTCCCCGCCCTCCCGGACTGGCCGGGCCGCGACCTCGACGGCGTCCAAGGGCTGTACCACCTGGCCGACCTCGACCGGATGGAGGCGGCGGCGCCCGGCGCGGCCCCGGACCCCGCCGTCGTCGTGGGCGGCGGGCTGATCGGCGTCGAACTGGCCGAGATGCTCCGCACCCGGGGCGCCGCCGTCACGTTCCTCGTGCGCGAGGAGCGCTACCTGCCGCGCGTGTTCTCGGCGTCCGAGAGCGCGCTCGTGGCCGCCGAGGTTCGGCGCCACGGCGTCGACCTGAGGCTCGGCACCAAGGTCGAACGGATGGAGGGCGCGGGTCACGTCGAGGCCGTGGTCACGAGCCGCGGCGAGCGCCACCCCGCCCGCTTCGTCGGCGTGGGCACGGGCGTGCGGCCGAACGTGGCGTGGCTGGCGGGGAGCGGCGTCGAGGTCGGGCGGGGTGTGCTCGTCGACCGGACGCTGGCGACGTCGGCGCCCGGCGTGTGGGCGGCCGGCGACTGCGCCGAGCTCCGCGACCCGCCGGACGGCGTGCGCCCGCGCGAGCCCATCTGGTACACGGCTCGGCTCCAGGGCGCGACGGCCGCGCTCGGCATGCTGGGCCGCCCGCGCGTCTACGCGCCGGGCGTGTTCTACAACTCGGCCAAGTTTTTCGACCTCGAGTACCAGGTCTACGGCCGCACCGAGCCCGCCCCGCCCGACAGCACGGGCGGGGCGGACTGGGAGTGGACCGACGGCGCCCGCCACCTCCGCCTCCACCACGAGGGCGGGGCGGTCCGCGGCGTGAGCGCGCTGAGCGTCCGGCTCCGGCAGGACGTTTGCACGCGGTGGATTGCCGAGGGCTGGACGCTGGAGGCGGCGCTCGCGGACCTGGGCGCGGCGCGGTTCGACGCCGAGCTGTCGCGCCCGCTCGGGGTGTAGCGCGCGCGGTGGGCGGGGGCGGGGTGGCCGCCCCGCCCGTCTGGGCGGCCTACCTTGCCCCATGCCCGTCGTGCTCCCCGACTCTACGCCGCCCCGCGTTCGCGCCGCGATCGCGGACGCGAAGGCGCGGCTCGAAGCGCTCTACGGCGACCGGCTCGACCGGCTCGTCCTCTATGGCTCGCGCGCCCGAGGCGACGCACGGCCGGACTCGGACGTTGATTTGCTCGTGGTGCTCCGCGGGGCGTACGAGCCCTACGCCGAGCTCAAGCGGACGGCCGTGCTCCGCCTCGAGCTGTCCATCGAGCACGGCGAAGACGTCTCGATGCAGCCGTACGGCGCAGACGAAGTCGCGGCGGACGTCAACTCGTTCTTGCGGGCGGCCACGGGCGAGGGCGTCGCGCTGTGACGGAGCACCAGCAGGCCCTGTTCGACAAGGCGGAGCGGGCGCTCGCGTGCGCGCGATCCGCGTTGGAGGCCAGCGACGCGGAGGCCGCCGTGAACAGGTCGTACTACGCCTGCTTCTACCCGGCTCAAGCAGCGCTCCTCGGCGTTGGGGAGCGGCCCAAGACGCACGCGGGCACCCACAACCGCTTCGCCTTCCATTTTGCCCGGTCGGGTCGCGTCACCCCTGACATCGCGGGCATCCTCCCGCACGCCGCCCAGGCCCGCGAGCGAACGGACTACGACGCGTTCGCTGTGACGGACGCCGCCGCCGACCTTCTCGCCGACGCCGAGCGGTTCGTCCGCGCCGTCCGCGAGGTCGTCGTGCCTCCCCGCCCGTAGGTCCCGCCCTGCCCGCCGTACGATGGGCGGGGCGGGGCGCGTCCGGCACCACCCCGCCCGTTGGGACCGCCCGCACGTCCCGTCCGCTCGGTCCGCCTGTCGGGACCGCCCCGCCCTCGGGCGCCCTCACGTTATGCCCGACCTCCCGCTCGCGCAGCCGCGCCTCGCCCTGTTCGACAACCCGGCGTTCCGGCCGACGGCCGTGCAGCGGCTCGGGCTCGCGCTCGTCGGCGTGGGCGGGGTGGCCGGCGTGGTCGCGCTCGCGAGCGATCTGGGCGCGCGGCACCCGCTGGCCTTCTCGCTCGCCTTCCTGGGCGGGCTAAGCGCGGGCGGGGTGGTCTACGCGCTCGGCGGGCTCGCGCGCTCGGCCGGCGTCCACAACGAGGGGACCATGTTCTCGTCGAACGAGGCGCGCGGCGCGGTCGGGTGGACGGTCGGCGTGGTGCTGACGGGGCTCTACGTCGTGCTCTACTTCTGGCCGGCCGCGCTGGGCGGGCTGATCCCGCTGGGCGACCCGCTCTCGCGGCTCGTCCGCGGGATGCCGGCGACGCTCGCCAACGGCGGGCAGTGGTTCCTCTACTCGACGCTCTACACGCTGGCCGTGCTGGTCATGGGCGTGCGCGCGTTCGTCCGCTACCGGCACAGCCGGTACCACCTCGTGCGGACCGTGAGCGTGGTGTTTTTCCAGACCGTGATCGCGTTCGCGCTGCCCTACGTGCTCGTCCGCCTGCAGGAGCCCGAGCTGTACCTCCACTACACGTGGCCGCTGGACTTCGACCTGTTTTTCCCGTGGAAGGTGGCCGAGCTCCGCGAGGCGGGGCAGCTGGGCGTGGCGATGGTGGTGTGGGGCGCCGTCCTGCTCGCCGTCGTGACGCCGGTGCTCACCTACTTTTTCGGGAAGCGGTGGTACTGCTCGTGGGTCTGCGGCTGCGGCGGCCTCGCCGAGACGGCCGGCGACCCGTACCGCCACCTCTCGGACAAGGGCCTGACCGCGTGGCGCGTCGAGCGGTGGATGGTCCACGGCGTGCTCGCCCTGATCGTCGCCGGGACCGCCCTGCTGTGGGTCGCGGCCGTGGCCGACGTCGCCTGGCTGGACGCCACGGCGGGCACGTTCTCGTGGCTCTACGGGCTCCTCATCGGCTCCGTCTTCGCCGGCGTCGTCGGCGTCGGGTTCTACCCGATCATGGGGAGCCGCGTGTGGTGCCGGTTCGGGTGCCCGATGGCGGCCATCCTGGGCCTTCAGCAGCGGTTCTTCTCGCGTTTCCGCATCACGACGAACGGCGGCCAGTGCATCTCGTGCGGCCAGTGCTCGGCGTACTGCGAGATGGGGATCGACGTCAAGTGGTACGCGCAGCGCGGGCAGAACGTGGTGCGCGCGGCGTGCGTGGGGTGCGGCATCTGCGCGACGGTCTGCCCGCGCGGCGTGCTCCGCCTCGAGAACGGCCCGGACACGAGCGGCCCGTCCCGGGCGGGGCGGCCGGTCAACAACCTCATCGCGGACCTCGACATCCTCGACGACGCGCTGTTCGAGACCGCCCCGCCCGCGGCGGGGCCGCCGGTCGGGCGGGGCGGGCCGACGGTCGAGCGAGCGTCGTGAGCGGGGCGGAGACCGGGAAGCGCTCGCTCGCCGCGCTCGCGTTCGGCGTGGGCGGGGCGGCGAGTTCGGTGCCCCTCGCCCTGTTTCTAAGAGGAGCCAGCGTATGGCCGTTCGGCATCAGCGGAGCCGCGGGGGCGCTCGCGCTCGTCCTCGCGTTCGGCGTGGGCGGGGCGGTAGCGGCGTGGCGCGGGGCCTGGCGCGTCGTGGCGCCCGCCCCGCCCCTGGCCGCCGGCGCCGGCGGCCGCGCGCTCCCCTCCGGCGTGTCGCGCGGGATGGGCGTGGCCTTCCGCGGCTTCGCCCTCGGGTGCGCCCTGTTCCCCGTCGCCGTCGCCCTGGTCACGCTCGGGACGACCCTGGCCGCGGGCGGGGCGGTGGGTGCGGTGACGGTCCGAGTGGCGATCCTCGCCGTCGTGGGGCAGGTGGTCGGGTTCCTGGCGGCCGGCGCCGTCGGCTCGTTTACCGTCCTCCCGCTCGCGCTCGTGCTGGGCGGGGCGGCCGGCGGGGTCCTCGGCCGCGGACGCGCCGCCCCGCCCGTGGGCTAAGGCGGCCGCCCCGCCCCCGTTGGGTTCACCGGGCGGGGCGGCCGTCGCCGCGCGACCCGGGCTGTTCAGCCGAGCCGGTCGAGCAGCTTGTCGTAGTCGTCGTGCTTGCCGATCCAGAACCACGTGACGTGGTCGTCCTGGCGGTAGCCCACCATCCGGTAGTCCTGGCTGACGCGGACGGACCACGCGCCTTCCTCTTCCGAGACCCGCTTAAAGTGGAGGCTTGGGTAGCGCTCGTCTTGGTCGAGCCGGTCGAGCGCCTTGAGGGTCCGCGTCTGCACGTGGCCGGGCAGCTTCTGGAGCCGTTTGAGGTAGCCCTTCGTAAAGTCGAAGGTCACAGGCTCGCTTTAAGCTCATCAAGGCTGAGCGTGCCGTTGTCGGCTGCGTCCTGTCGAGCCTCGGCCACCATCGAGGTCCAGTGCGCCGGGCTCGTGTGGGCGAAAAGCTCGTCCCAGCGTTCGTCAGCGTCCAGCTCCTTGAGGAGCTGGCGGGCGTAAAACTCCTGGTCCCGCTGCGGCAGGCGTCGGAGGCGGTCGATGGCGTCCTGGAGGAGGGCGGTCATGGCGTGGAGTATACCCGGTCGCGGTGCGCGAGGGGTGGAACGCGCCGGGCGCTCTCCCAGCGTGCAGGCCGAGAACCGACAGTTGGCCGCGGAACCGCCGCCCCGCCCGCGAGCCAAGGCGCCCGCCCCGCCCCGGCGGCCGCCCCGCCCGTTACGGGGCGACGACGCGGAAAAAGTGGTCGGCCGAAGTGCACGGCGTCACGCCGCCCTCGGCGTTCTCCTCGCCCCGCGCCTCGACGCGGTCGCCGGGCTGGAGCGTGCCCAGGTCGGGAAAGTCGCTCGCGGCGCACAGGTTGATCCGGGCCGGGACGTGGACCGTCCGCTCGCCGGCGTCGGTGCGCACGACGACGAGGGCGTCGCCGTCGTAGGCGAGCGGGGCGGCGTCGACGGAGACGACCTCACCGCGGAGCACGTCGCCTGTGGGCGGGGCGCAGGCGGCGAGGGCGCACAGGCCGGCAGAGAGGGCGAGCAGGGCGGGGCGGAGGCGCATGGCGGTCGGGGAGGCATCGGCGCCCCAACGCGCGGGCGGCTCGCGGGGTTACGTCGCGGGCGGGGCGGGGTCTACCGGCGCCCACCCCGCCCGCTGCCCATGCCGACGTCCCAGCTGTCCCGCGTCTGGAGCGCCGCCGTCCTCGGCGTCGACGCGCTCCCCATCGAGATTGAGACGCACACCGAGCCCAACATCCCGCGGTGGACGGTCGTCGGGCTCCCGGACGGCGCCGTGCGCGAGAGCCGCGACCGCGTGTGGGCGGCGCTGAAGACAAGCGGGCTGCCGGTCCCGCGCGGGGCCGTCACCGTCAACCTGGCGCCGGCCGACGTCCGCAAGGAGGGGTCGGCGTACGACCTCCCGATCGCGCTCGGGCTGCTGGCCGCCGTGACGGGCGGGGCGATCGCGCAAGACGTGCTGGACGAGGTCGTCGTCGTGGGCGAGCTGGGGTTGGACGGCGCGGTGCGGCCCGTGCGCGGCGTGCTCCCGATGGCGGCCGGCGCGCGCGCCGAGGGCCGCCGCGGCATCCTGGTGCCGCCCGAGAACGCGGCCGAGGCCGCCGTCGTCGAGGGGCTCGAGGTCTACCCCGTGGCCACGCTCCGCGAGGCGTTCGACTTCCTGGCGGAGCGGGGCGGTGTGGGGACGCCCGCGGCGCCGGTCTCGCTCGAAGCCGCGACCGCCCCGCCCGGCGGGCTGGACTTCGCGGACGTCCGTGGGCAGGGGCTCGTGAAGCGCGCGCTCGAAGTGGCCGCGGCCGGCGGGCACAACGCGCTCATGGTCGGCCCGCCGGGCTCGGGCAAGACGATGCTGGCCCGACGCCTCCCGACGGTCCTCCCGCCCTTGACGCCGACGGAGGCGCTGGAGACGACGAAAATTTTGTCGGTGGGCGGGCGGCTGAACGGGGCCGCGCGGCACGGGCTGGTCGCCGAGCGCCCGTTCCGCTCGCCGCACCACACGATCTCGAACGCCGGCCTGTGCGGGGGCGGCTCGAACCCGATGCCCGGCGAGATCTCGCTCGCTCACAACGGCGTCCTGTTCCTGGACGAGCTGCCCGAGTTCGACCGGCCGGTCCTCGAAGTCCTGCGGCAGCCGCTCGAAGAGGGCGAGGTGACGATCGCGCGGGCGCGGGCGACCGTCCGCTACCCCGCCCGGTTCATGCTCGTGGCGTCCATGAACCCGTGCCCGTGCGGCCACGCCGGCGACCCGACGCGGGCGTGCGTGTGTGCGCCGGGCCAGGTGCAGCGGTACCTCGCGAAAGTGAGCGGGCCGCTCCTGGACCGGATCGACCTCCACGTCGAGGTCACGCCGGTCCCGTTCGAGGACCTGCGGCGCCGCGAGGACGCCGAGCCCAGCGCCGCCGTCCGCGAGCGCGTCGTGGCGGCGCGGGCGCGCCAGGCCGCGCGGTTCGAGGCCGACGGCGGCGCGAGGGGCCGCTATTGCAACGCGCAGATGACGGCCCCCGAGGTCCGCCGCTGGTGCCGCCTCAACGCGGGCGGGGCGGGGCTCCTCAAGGCCGCGCTCACGACCCTCGGCCTCAGCGCGCGCGCCCACGACCGCATCCTCAAAGTATCGCGCACGGTCGCCGACCTCGCCGGCGCCGATGACGTCCAGGCCGAGCACGTGGCGGAGGCCGTCCAGTACCGCTCGCTCGACCGGGCGGGGTGGGGGCAGTAGCGCCCTCGGCGTCCGCCCCGCCCTCGGCGGCCGCCCCGCCCTCGGCGCTCGGTCCGGGGCACGGGGCGGGGTGGTCGGCGGCGTCGGGTCCTGCGTCGTGGTATGCGGGCGGGGTGGCGGAACCGGGCCGCCCCGCCCGTGCGCGGCGGTACGTTGGGGGACGTCTCCCGCCTTCGCCCCGCCCGTGCGCCTGCTGCTCGCCCTCGCCGTCCTCCTCGCCGCGCCCGCCGCCCTCGCCCAGGAGGCGCCGCCGACGCGGGCCGACACCCTCCGCGGCTCGGTCACGCCCGAGCGCGCGTGGTGGGACGTCACGCACTACGACCTCGACGTCCGCCTCGACCCCGAGGCCCGGGCGCTCCAGGGGAGCGTCGGGATCACGTACCGCGTGGTCGGGCCAGCGCGCGAGATGCAGATCGACCTCCAGGAGCCCCTCGTCGTCGACGCCGCCGAGCAGGACGGGCGCCCGCTCGCCGTCCGCCGAGACGGGAACGCCGTGTTTATCGCCCCGGCCGAGCCGCAGGTGCCGGGCGAGCTCCGCACCGTCACCGTCCGCTACCACGGCGCGCCCCGCCCCGCCCCCAACGCGCCGTGGGACGGCGGCTTCGTGTGGGCCGCCGACAGCCTCGGCCGCCCGTGGATCGCGACGGCCGTCCAGGGGCTCGGCGCGAGCGCGTGGTGGCCCGTCAAGGACTCGCAGACCGACGAGCCCGACAGCCAGCGCGTGGCCGTGACGGTTCCCAGCGCCCTCACCGACGTCTCGAACGGGCGCCTCCGGCGCACGACGGACAACGGCGACGGCACGACGACCTACGTCTGGGCCGTCACGAGCCCGATCAACACCTACAACGTGGCCGTCAACGTGGGCCACTACGCGCACTTCGACGACACGTACGAGGGCGAGGGCGGCACGCTCACGCTCGACTACTACCCGCTCGACTACAACGAGGACCGCGCGCGGCGCCAGTTTGCCCAGACCAAGCCCATGCTGGCGTGCTTCGAGCACTGGTTCGGCCCGTTCCCGTGGTACGACGACGGCTTCACGCTCGTCGAGACGCCCTACCTCGGGATGGAGCACCAGAGCGCCGTCGCCTATGGGAACGGCTACGAGAACGGCTACCGCGGGCGCGACCTCTCGGGGACCGGCCGCGGGCTGAGCTGGGACTTCATCCTCGTCCATGAGGCGGCTCACGAGTGGTGGGGCAACAGCGTGACGTCCGAGGACGTGGCCGACATGTGGGTCCACGAGGGGTTCACGGCCTACGCCGAGAACCTGTTCGTCGAGTGCGAGCAGGGCCGCGACGCCGGGGCCGAGTACGTGATCGGGACGCGCGCGAACGTCCTCAACGACCGGCCCGTCGTCGGCCCGTTCGGGGTCGCGCGCGAGGGCTCAGGCGACATGTACTACAAGGGCGCCAACCTGCTGCACACGGTCCGCCAGCTCGTCGGCGACGACGCGCGGTGGCGGGCGGCGCTCCGCGGGCTCCAGGAGACGTTCCGGCACCGGACCGTGACCGGCGCCGAAGTCCGCGCCTACCTCAGCGGGGCGACCGGGCTCGACCTGACGCGCGTGTTCGAGCAGTACCTGGAGACGACGCAGATCCCGACGCTGGAGGTCCGCACGGGCGACGGGACCACCGACTACCGCTGGGCCGACGTGGTGCCGGGCTTCGACATGCCGGTCGAGGTCACGGTCGGCGGTCGCGCGCAGACGCTCCGGCCGACCGAGGCGTGGCAGTCGCTCCCCGATGGCGGGGCGGTCGTGGTGGACCCGGACTACTACGTCGAACTGCGCACGGTGGCGCCGTAGGCGGGGCGGGGTGGCGCGCGCAGGCGGAGCCGCCCCGCTCGGGCGGGGTGGAGAGGGTGACGTTCTCCGCCCCGTCCGTGCCGCTCAGCGCGGCGGGCTTTGCTTCCGTGGAGTGGTCGGCTCGTGCGAGGTCGGGCGGTTCGCTAGACATCTCCGCCGTCATCCCGGACCTGATCCGGGACCGCGCAGCGTCGGCGCAGCCATCCAGGAACTCGGGGCGGGGTGGTCAGCCCTCCTGCACCCCCGCCTGCTCGGGATGAGGCGTCTGGGGGCGTCTGGGCGACCGTCGCCACGTTAGCCCGCCGCCCACGGGTCGGAGCCAGTTGGGCGGGGCGGGGTGGTGTCGTCGCGCGCCGCCCCGCCCGAGTTGAGAATGCTCGCGTCTTGCATCGGTGTCCTCCAGCGCAGAGGCTACAGGAGCGCTCGGAACTCGTCTACCGTCAGGCCCGCCTCGCGAATGATCGAGCGGAGCGTGCCTTTCGCTACCTCCTTGTGGTCCGGGACGACCGCGCGGCGGTGCGGAGCTGCGGACTGGCGGAGGACCATGTGGCTCCCCTTCTGCCGGTCGAACTCGTACCCGAGCTTCGCCAGCGCCTCGGCCACAGCGCGACCCGAAACGACAGGCAGCCGGCCCACGCTAGACCTCGACCATCTCCTCCGTGATGGGCGGCGGGACGGGGTCGCCGTGGTCTTTGAGGCTCTCGACGTACAGCGCGATCGCGTCGCGGACGTTAGCGAGAGCTTCCCCCCGCGTCGCGCCGTCCGCGACGCAGCCGGGGAGGCTGGGCACTGTGGCGACGAAGACGCCGTCTTCGTCCGTCTCGATCAGAACGCGGTACTTCATTGAGCCAAACGGATCGGTTGCGGACGGATGATACAGCGTAGCTCAGTCGGGTAGGAAGGCGTAGCCGCAGTGCGCGATCCACCCGGAGGCGTCCGATGGTGTGACCGCGGAAACGGCTTCGTCGAGCGCGTCGAGCAGCGCGTCCCGGGCGTCGGCCAGCTTCTGCTTGACGATCGCCTTCACCTTCGACCACATCGGCTCGATCGCGTTGAGATCCGGGCTGTACGGCGGCTGCGGGAGCACGCGGGCACCGACGGCCTCAACGAGTGCGATTGCAGCCGGGCTGTGGATCCGGGCGTTGTCCCAGATCACTACGTCGCCCTCCTCCAAGCACGGCACCAGGCTCTCGGCCACGAACGCCTCGAAGTGGGGGGCCTTGACGGACCCCTCGTGTGCCCGCACCGACCCGCACGTCGCGGCCATCCACCCGATGAGGTTGACCCGCTTGCCGACCCGGAAAGGGGCGACCTCGACGCACCGCGTGCCGATGGGCGCGAACCCGTACGCCGACCGCGCGCCGATCTGAATCCCCGACTCGTCGACGAAAACCAACCGCTCGGCTGGGATCGCCGCGACCTCCGCCAAGAACGCCTCGCGCTTGGCGACCACATCCGGGCGGAAGCGCTGGGAGGCGATCATGGACTTTTTTTTCGGGTGACCCGCCACAGACCCAGCATCCGCTGGACGGTCTGGCGGCTGATGGCGCGTCCGGTGTCGGCCTCGAACCGGCGGGCGATGGTCGCGTGCGGCATCGAAGGGTTCTCGGCGAGGTACCCGTCGAAGAGCGGGCGGTCGTCGTCGGTCACGAGCGGGGTATGGCCACCGCCGTGGGGCCGAGGCTCGACGGACCCCTGAATGCGGTCGAGGTGGCGGAGCCGGTGGACGGTCGAGACGGAGACGCCGAAGCGGGCGGCGACGACGGGGGCAGTGGCCGAGCGGGCGGCGTCGAGGACGCGGCGACGGAGGTCGACGGAGAGCGGGGCGGGCATGGCCGAAGCTACCCTGTCAACCCGGGATGGCTTCGCTGTATGACGCGGCGCTCGGCATTGAAATTGGCGGACACCTCGTCAGCCAGCTCTTCTACCAGCTCATCCGAATCGTCCACCCAACCTCCTAGCACCAAGTCGGTTAAGTCGTAGACCAACTCGGTATCCGATGGAACGGTATCGACCGCAAGCCGGAGAAAGTGCCGATACTCATGCCCGGGGAATCCGTACCAGTTATTGGTAAGCACGTATCTATGCAGGGGAGATAGCGAGGCAGATCGGTCGTAAGGGTTCGCCCGATGAAGTGACTCGGCCTCAATATCACGCACCGTCTCTTGCCACTGGTCCAGCGTAATCTGTCGGAGAACTGAAAGGGTTTCAGCATACAGATCACCATATGAGTCACGGCGACTCCACTCCTCAAGCCTGTCAACCTCAGCACTTCGCCCAACTTCGAACCCCTTCTCAGCGACTGATCGGGTGAAGCCCAACAACTCAAGACGGTCTCTTACGACCGGGACAGTGCAAGCATACTGGATCAGTGTGATTGGGTCGTTCTCCTCACCCTCGTCCACCTCGCCGTACAATCCGCACTCACCCAAGGTGGTCTCGACAAGCCGCTTGTCAGACTCTTGGAAAAGGCTCAAGAGGTAGGGGTCATACCCATTCTTTACCGATCCCAAGCTGAGCGCTCCAAGTTTTATTTCAGAATAGCTACCCATAAAAGAGCCCTGACCGAGGGCAACGGTCTCGGAGCATGCGGCAGAACTAGAACTTCAGCTGACTGTGCGGGCGGTGGCGGAGAAGCACAAGACGCAGCCACCACCCCGCCCCGCCCTACTCCACCGCCACCGCCTCCGTCGCGATCGACACGCGCATGTCGAGGGCCGAGGCCGCCGAGGCCACGGCCGCCAGCCCGGCGATCGACGCGCTGCTGTCGGCGTAGACCGCCAGCGCCTCGCGGTCGCCGCGGACGGCGGCGATAGCCGTCGCGAGGCTGTCGCGGGCCGTCTGCTGCTCGTCGACGAAGAAGGCGCCGTCGCCGTCGATCGTGATGGCCACGTACTGCTGTTCGAGCGGGGCGGCCGAGGCCACGTCCGGGAGGTCGACGCGGAGCCCGTTCTGCGTCACGAACGAGCTCGTGAGCAGGAAGAAGATGAGCAGCAGCAGGACGATGTCCGTCAGCGAGGCGAGGCTGAACGCCGTGATCGGCTTGCGGCCGGACGAGAAGTCGAAGGAGGCCATCGGCTAGGGCGCGACCGCGCGCGGCGGGGCGGGGCGGCGGTCGCCGGCCGGCGTCTGGAGGAGGTCGATAAAGTCGGACGAGGCCCGCTCGAGCCCGTTGACGAGGCGCCCGATGCGGCTCACGAGGAGGTTGTAGGCGAACAGCGCCACGAGCCCGACCGCGAGCCCGGCCGCCGTCGTGATGAGGGCCTCCCAGATGCCGCCGGCGAGCGCGGCCGGGCTCGCCAGCCCTTCGAGGCGCTGGATGTCCTGGAACGCCGCGATCATGCCCGTCACCGTGCCCAGAAACCCGAGCATCGGGGCGATGGCGGCGACCGATGCTAGCAGGTCCATCCGCTTTTCGAGCGCGTACGTCTCGCGCCGCCCCGCCTCCTGGACGGCCTCCTTGATCTCGCCGATCGGCCGGCCCAGCCGGTCGAGCCCGCGCTGGACGATCCGCGCGGCCGGCGTGTCCTGGGAGCGGCAGAACGCCTTCGCCCCGCTCACGTCGCCGGCCTCGACGTAGTCGGCGACGGTCCGCGTGAGCGTCTCGGGATCGCCCTGCGCCCGGCGCAGCGCGCGGACCCGCTCCCACACGATCGCCACCATGAGCACGGACAGGAGCAGGATGAACACCATCGTCCACCCGCCGAGCAGGAGCAGGCGGACGCCGCCCGTGAGCGAGTCGAAAAAGGACGGCTCGGCGGCGGGCGCAGTGGCTACGGCGAGCGTGTCGGCCAGGCGGACCGAGTCGGCGACGGCCGTCTGGAGGGCGAGGGGGAGCATGGAGGCCCGGGCGGGGCGGGGCTAGAGGGTGCGGAGGGAGAGCGCCCAGGTTTCGGGCGGGGCTTGGGGCGGGAGCCGGTCGCGGAGGCGGAGCGCCTGCGACCGCGACCGGAACTGGCCCACGGCGACGCGGTGGAACTCGCTCCCCGAGGGCGGGGCGAGGAGCGCGGTTTTGTATCCGGCCTCCTGGTAGCCCCGGCGGATGGCGTCGGCGTCGTCGCGGATCTGGAGCGAGACGACGACGAACGTCCACGTGTCGCGGTCGTCGGGGTCGACGGTGCCGCCGGTGAGCGCGGCGCGGTCGTCGGCGTCGAGGCCGCCGAGCTGGGGCGGGGCCACGTTCACGGCCGGGATCGACCGCGCGGGCGGCCGCGCAGGCGCCGCCCCGCCCGGAACGCGCGGCGGCTGGCCTCCGGGCGCCGCCGCCGCGGGCGGGGCGGGGTCGACGGCGGAATCGGCGTCGTCGTCGGGAGCGGGCGCCGCGGCGTTTCCGGGCACGCCCTGCGCGTTGTCGCGGCGCGGCGCGGCGCGGGAAGCTGGCGGGGCGGCCGAGACGACGGTCGGCTCGGCCTGCGCGACGTCGGTCGCGGCGGTCGGCGGCGCGTCCGGTCCGCGCGAAGTCGCCCACCACGCGAGCGCGGCGACGCCGAGGAGCACGACGGCGGCCACGATCCACCACGGGAACGAGCGCTCGGGCGGGGCGGCAGCGGTCGGCCGCCCCGCCCCGCCCCGGAGCGCCTCGACGGGCGGGGCGACGGCCGGGCCGGCGGCTCCGGGCGGCTTCGCAGGCGGGCCGACGCGGTCGACGGGCACCCGCCGCGGCCGCTCGGGTGCGGACGCCTCGGTCGGTGCGGCGTCCGTCTCGGTGGGCGGGGTGGCGGGTGGCTCGCTGGCCGTCTCGGCGGTCGGGACGGGCTCCGCCCCGCCCTCGTCGCTGGAAGGCGCTGCGGCGCTGGAGAGGGGCGCCGGGTCGTCGCTGAGGGGCGCCGCGGCGGCCGTTCCCAGCGACGCCCACGCCGCGGGCGTCGGGGCGTTGTCGTCGTGGCCCGCCCCGCCCGGATCGGCCGCCCCGCCCAGGTCGTCGGGTGCGGCGTCGGCGTCGAGCGCGGGGTCGTGTTCGGGCGGGGTGGGGGGGAGGACGTCGGCGAGCGATTCGCCCTCGGGAACGCCGAAGGGGACGGCGAGCGTCTCGTCGTCGGCCTCGTCTCCTGCGGCCTCGTCTTCCGCGGCCTCGGGAGTGCGGGGCGGGGCGGCGTCTTGATCGGCGTCGGCCTCGTCGGCCTCCGTCATGCCGTGTCCGAGCGCGTCGTCTCCGAGCGCGTCGTCTGCCGCCTCGTCGGCGGGCGGCGCGTCCTCCGGCGGGGCGAGCGAGCCCCAGCCGAGGCCGGGCGGGGCGGCGGCCGGGGCGGCGTCGGGCGGGTGGGGGAGGAGGTCGTCGAGGTCGAGCGTCGAAAAGTCCTCGTCCTCGTCGGCGTCCTCCTCCTCGGGGGCGGGCTCGTCGTCGTCCCACTCCGCCGCGGGCGGGTCCTCACCCCAGTCGAACGGGGACGCGTCGGGCGGGGCGGCGTCCGCCTCGCTGTCCGACGCGTCGCCCGCGTCGTCGTGGGGCGGGGCGGGCTCGGCCACCGCCCCGCCCGCCGGCCGCGCCTCGATGGGGGCGAGCCCGTCGTACGCCTGGTTGACGGCGTCGAGGAGCGACGACTCGACGCCGAGCACGACGCCGCGGCTCGTCCGCCGCAGCAGGCCGATGCCGTGGAGGCGGGCCTCGCCGGTCGTCGCGAGCCGGGCCTCGACCTGGTCTACGGCGTCGGCCAGCGCGCCCTCGGCGTCGCCGGGCGGGAGGCCGAGCGCGCGCGCGAACGCCGCCGCGATGGGCTCGGCCGTCTCGTCGGCGCCGGCCAGCCCGATCGTCTCGCCGGGCGGGAGGATCGTGCGCGAGCCGTCCGCGTGCTCCTCGACGCGCGCCGACACGTGCTGGCGGACGAGCGTGCCGAGGCCGGGGAGCGGGGCGGGCCGGCCGGTCACGAGCCGCTCACGGAGGGCGGCGGCGAGGGCGTCGATCGGTGTCACGGGGCGTGCGGGTGCGGGGAGGGCAAGCTACGGGGCGGCGTCAGCGGGCGAGGCGGAGCCCGAGCATGACGGCGAACGGGGGCCGCGGGAAGCCTGGCCAGCGCTCGGCCTCGCCGACGAGCCGCTCGGCCCGCAGCGTGACCGAGAACGGGTCGTAGACGTCGTAGCGGGCGTCGAGCGAGACGAGCCCCCACGCCGAGGCGTCGTCGCCGCCGATCCGCTGCGTGGGCCGCGGCCCCTCGCCGTAGGCGGCCAGCCCGACGCGCCCGCGCGGGAACGGGACCTGGACGCCGGCCCGCCCCACGAACGGGGCGTAGAACGGGACCGAGTCGCCGTCGTCCGTCCGCGCGTAGCGGTACTCGACGCCGGCCGACGCCTCCGCCCCGCCCGGGGCCGTCGCCACGAGGTCGGCGCCGGCGCCGTAGACCGTCGCCTCGACGTAGTCCTCAGCGTAGAGCGCGTCGCCGCCCCGCTCGAAGACGAGGAGCGTGGGCGCGTAGAGCCCGATCCCGAACGCCCGCGCGCGAAACGGGCCGCGCCCGACCTCGACGCCGGCGCGGGCGTCGACCGGGAGCACGTCGGGGACCACGAGCGGGTCGGGCGCGACGAACGGGTTGAGCGCGGCGAGGTCGGAGAGCGACCGAGCGGCCAGGCGCGGCGTGTTCGTCGCGAACGCCGTCATGCCGCGGAGCGGGAGCGTCAGGTCGATGATCGGCCCGACCGAGACGCTGTTGCCGCCGCCGTCGCCGTCGTAGCCCAGCACGCGGGCGCCGACGACTAGCGACGCCCCGCCCCGCCCGAGCGCGACGGCGGCCCCGGCCGACCCATACTGGACGTCCGCCCCGCCCGAGCCCGGGCTGGCCGTCCCGCCGGCGGCGTCGAGGCGGACGCGGTCGTCCAGGAAACCGGCCCGTGCGAGCGCCTCGAAGCGCCCCTCGGTCGCCTCCTCGTCCCCGTCGGTCCGCGCCAGCCGCGACTGCTCGAACCGGACCTCGGCGTCGTAGCGGACGGCCCCGAACCCTTCCACGCCGACCTCGGCGCCCAGCGAGCGGCGCGAGCGGCGTCCGAACTCGGCGGTCGCCGGCGTCGAGTAGCGGTCGAGGACCGCGTGCCCCTCGATGCGCACGCGGCCCGGTGCGAACGAGTGCCCCCCCGCCCGCACCGCGAACGCGTCCTCGCCGACCCGCTGGTCGAACCCGACGTCGCCGCCCGGAATCCCGTCGTAGTCGGCGTCGACGAAGAAGGCGCCCGCGGCCCCGGTCGCCGCGAGGTCGGCGCGCCCGTAGCGGGCGACGTGGGATCCTACGCCGCCCTCGACGCGGAACGTGTTCGGCTCGCGGGCCGAGAGCGCCGGCTCGGGCGGGGCGTCGAGGACGTAGACCGGGAGCGCGTCGAGGTCGGGCGCGAACGGCCGCGTGGCCGGCTCGCGCTCGGCCGGCACCACGTACGTCCGCGGCGGCGGCCCAAAGCCCGAGAGCGGCTGGCGCTCGATGTCCGGGAGGCTCACGCGGACGGTCCCCCGGCTCTCGAATACGCGCGGCGTGAGGCTGGGGAGCCGCTCGTCGTCCGGCGTCTGCGCCGCCGCGAGGGCGGGGAGGAGGAAGGGAAGCAGGAGGAGAGCCGCCCCCAACCGCCCCGCCCGGAGGAGAGCGCCCGTAGGGACACGACTCGTCGCGTCCGCCGCGGGCGGGGCGGGCACGGCGGACTGCGACGGCGCCGCCCCGCCCGTCTGGGCGGAGGGCGGGGTGGGGGGCAGGGTCCTGGCAGGCGAGAACGCGCGCATGGCTCAGAGGGCGGGGTCGGGGAGGCGGGCGCCGGCGAGGAGGGCGCGCTCGAACGCAGTCCGGGCGGGGCGGTCGGCGAACGCGCCGTCGGGGAGCCACACGACCTCGCTGGGGAACAGCTCGACGAGGACGCCCTCGTCGCGGGGCTCGGCGGCGTGGAGCGCGTCGAGCCGGTAGGCCGCGTGCGAGACGCCCTCGACGTCGACCACGAGGTCGGCCTCGGTCACGCGCGCCGTCACGGCGCGGCCGATGTCCGACCGCCCCGCCCCGGCCGCGCGGGCGCGGCGGCGCGCCAGCGTCGGGTAGAGCGCGGCGACGACGGCGAAGTAGCCGGCGGCGACGAAGAACAGCCCGCCCCCGCCGACGAACCACCACCACGCGAGGGCGGCCGCGAGCGTGATGACGGCGTAGCCGGCCAGCCGCGTCTGCGCCGTCCGGCGGCGCTCGCGCGTGCCGTGCAGGACCGTCTCGGCGAACACGTCGCGGGTCATGACGAACCGGGCAGTGGGGGCCTCGGGGGGGCGGGGCGGCGTCGGGGTCACGGGGCGCCGCCGTCCTCGCCGTCGACGGGGGGCGGGGCGGGGGCGAGCTCGGGGCGGGCGCGGAGCACGGCGCGGGCGGCGGCCGACTCGGGGTAGCGCTCGACGAGCGTGCGGAGCCGGTCGTCGCCCTCCTCGGGGCGGCTGAGCGCGTCGAGCGCCGTCGCTTCGAGGCGGAGCGCGGCGGCGACGCGCTCGGTGTCGGCGGGGTAGGCCGCGGCAAAGCCTGCGGCGACGGCCCGCGCGTCCTCGGCGTCGCCGGACGCCAGGAGCGCGTCGGCCAGCTGGAGCTGGGCCTCGGGCGCGAGCGCGCTCTCGGGGAACCGCGTGAGCAGGCGCCGGAGCGCGCGCGCGGCGTCGGCCGCGTCGCCGGCGGCGCGGTACGCCCCGCCCAGCGCGAGCAGCGCGTCGGTCTCGACCTCGGGCGGCGGGCCGCTCTGGAGGAGCCCCTCGAGCTGCGCCACCGCCAGCGAGTCGCGGCCGGCCGCCAGCGACGACTGCGCCCGCGACAGGCGAATTCTCGCGCGCGCGGCGGGGTCGGTGACGCGGGCCTCGGCCGCCGCGACCGCCGCGTCGACCTCGCCGCCCCGCCCCTGCTCGCCGAGCGCGAATGCGAGCCCGTCGAGCGCGTCGGTCACGAGCGGCGAGCCCGGGTAGCGGTCGAGGACGGTCCGGTAGGCGGCCTCGGCGTCGGCGTACCGCTCCTGGTTGAGGCGGACGTCGGCGACGCCCAGGAGCGCGCGCGCGGCGGCCGGGTCCTGCGGCCGCTCGCTCAGCACGCGCTCGTAGTCCGCGACGGCCGGGTCGTAGTCGCCGCGCGCGGCCAGGAGCGCGCCCCGCGCCACGAGCGCCTGCGCGTACAGCTCGGACTGCGGGTACTTGGTGAGGAGCCGGGCGTAGGCGGCGAGGGCGCTGTCGGTCTGCCCCTCGCTCCCGAACGCCTGCGCCGTCTGGTAGAGCGCGTAGTCGCCGCCCTGGCGCTCGGACGTGGCCGCGGGCACGCGGGCGTAGACCTGGCGGGCGTCGTCGTAGCGGCCGAGCGCGTAGTAGGCGTCGCCCAGGCGGAGCAGGGCGTCGGCGTAGTAGGGGACCGACTCGGCGCTCCGCGAGTAGGCCGAGAGGAACCGCTCGAAGCCGGTCGCGGCGGCGTCGTAATCGCGGCGCTTAAAGTGGGTCCACGCCAGCACGTACCGCCCCGCCGTCGCCTGGCGGTGGTCGGGGTAGCGCGCGAGAAAGTCGACCAGAATGGTCTCGGCGCGGGCGTACTCGCCGGCCTGAAACGCCGCCTCGCCGGCCCAAAACAGGGCCTCACCCGCGCGCGGCCCCGCCGGGTCCGCCTCGGCCACGGCGAGCAGCGCGGGGACGGCGCCGACGTAGTCGCGCGTGCGGAACCGGGCGTAGGCGTCCTGGAACGCGACCTCGGCCCGCGTCTCCGCCGAGGCCGTCCCCAGGTTTTCGGCCTGGGCGAACGCCTCGCGAGCGCGGGCGGCGTCGCCGAGCGCGGCGTAGGCCTCGCCGAGCATCCGGGCGGCCTCGCCGGCGTACGGGCTCTGCGGGTACTCCGCGAGGAGCCGGTCGAAGGCGCCCGCGGCGTCCGTGTAGCGGCGGCGCTCGTAGCGGAGCAGGCCGAGCTCGAGGAGCGCGGCGTCGGCGTAGGCGCCGTCTGGGCGGTCCTCGGCGGCGGCAAAGGCGGCCTCGGCGTCGGCCAGTTCGCCGAGCTGCTTGAGCGCGAGGCCCTGGTAGTAGGCCGCCTCGTGGGCGACGGCGTCGGCCGCCCCGCCCGGTGCGCCTTCCAAGGCCGCCCCGCCCGCGCGCGCGGCGGCGAGGGCGTCGGCCGCCCGCTGCCAGTCGCCGTCGGCGTAGGCCGCGCGGCCCTCGGCGAGCCGCGCGCGGCGGCCGTAGCGGCTGGCGTCGGGGACGGCCGCGAGCGCGGCCTCGGCCGCGTCCATCTGGCCCAGGCGCACGCGCGTCTCGCCGGCCAGGAGCGCCGCGCGCTCGGCGTCGTCGCCGGCGAGGGCGGGGCGCCGGGCCTCGGCCTCGGCGGCGGCCTCGTCGAGCCGCCCCGCCCGGAGGTACGCCTCGGCCAGCCCCAGGCGGACCGCCGCGTTCTCGGGGGCCGTCGGGTAGCGGTCGCGCAGCCCTTCGAAGGCGGCCGCCGCTCCGCCCCAGTCGCCGGCCTCGACGCGCGTCGTGCCCAGCGCGTAGAGCGCGGCCGGCGCCGTCGGCGTGTCGAGCGCGGCGGCCTGCGCGAAGGCGGCCTCGGCGGCGGCCGGGCGCCCCTGGCGGATCGCCGTCTGGCCCAGGAGATACGCGGCCTCGGCCTCCAGCGCGGGCGGGGCGGGGCGGGCGAGCGCGGCCTGGAGCGCGTCCTCGGCCTGGTCGTACGCGCCCGACGCGTAGTAGTAGCGGCCCAGCGCCAGCCGCGCGTCGGCGGCGAACGGGCTGGCGGGGTAGTCGGTCTCGAACCGGGCGAACAGGTCGGCCGCGCCGCGGCCGTCGCGCGACGCCAGCGCGGACTCGGCTTGGAGGTACAACGCCTCGGCAGCGCGAGGGCTCTCGGGGTACCGCTCGCGGAAGGCCTCGAACGCCCGCGCGGACGACTCGTAGAGCGCGCCGTCGAACAGGGCGCGGGCCTCGTCGAACGCCTCGGCCGCCCGCGCCGGGTCGGGCGCGACGAGCCGCCCCGCCGTCTGGGCGTAGGCGGGCGGGGTGGCGACGGCGCCGCACGCGAGCGCGGCGGCGAGCCACCGGGTGGCGAACCACCGGGGACGGGACGGGGGCGCGGGCCGACGCGGCGCGCGCAGAGACCGGAGGGGCATGGGGGGACGACGTCCGGCGAAGGGGCGCAATCTACGCGACCGCCGGCCCCACCGTCCCTGCGCCACCCCGCCCCCGAACGAATCGTGCGTGCGCGGAGGCCGGGGCGGGGCGGCCGCTCTTGACGCCCTCTCCGCCCGAGGCGCGGGCGGGCTAGAAACAAAGGGGGGGCGGGGCGTCGTACCTACGCTCTTTCCCTCTCTTCCCCAGAGCGCCCCGCGCGCCCCTTCTCCCCAGACTCCATCAGACTCATGGCCGACGACTCCACCAAGAACACCCCGCCCGCCGGGACCCCGGGCAACGCCGCCAAGGGCAACGCTGCCAAGAGCGACACCGCTACGGGCGGTAGCGCTACGGGCGGCACCACGGGCGATGCCCCGGCCCTCCCCGACGCCACCATCGAGCCCGTCGCGCAGGAGGCGGCCACGGCGTCGAGCCCGACCCGCCCCCCGCTCCCGGCCGACTACGAGATGCCGGACGACTACGCCGACCAGGACTGGGTGACGAAGACGAAGTCGTGGGTCGAGGAGCACCCCGGGCTCGCGATCCTCGCGGCGACCGGGATCGGCCTGCTCGCCGGCCGCGTCGTGACGGCCCTGCTCCCCGACCCCGAGCCCACGCTCGCCGACCGCGTCGAGAAAAAGGCCAAGGTGTACAAGAAGGAGGCCGCCAAGCGCCGGAAGCAGTACAAGAAGGAGGCCGAGGCCTTTAAGAAGGACGCCGAGAAAAAGGCCAAGAAGTACCGGAAGTCGGCCAAAAAGGAGATCGCCTCCTTCCGCAAGGACCCCGAGGACTACATTGAGGACGTCGGCGACTCGCTCGAGGACAGCCTCCAGCGCGCGGCCAAGCTGCTCCGCCACTCGGCCGACGAGGCCGGCGACACGCTCGAGGACGGCTACGAGCGGAGCAAGGACTTTGTCGACCACGTCTCGGACGCCGTCAAGGTGGCGCTCTCGGGCGTCGTCGCGGCCAAGGTCGACGACTGGGTCAGCAAGGCCCGCCACTAGCCGGTTCGAGGGCTTCGGCCCGTCCGGTCCCGCGGGGGCGCTCCAGGTCCGGGGCGCCCCCGCTGTCGTGGGGACCACCCCGCCCGGCGCCACCCCGCCCTGCACGCGATGTTCGCCGGCCGAGGGCGGGGCGGTCGGGGCGCCCGCGTAGTTTGGCGCCTGCCCCTCCCGCTTCCCCATCCCGCCCGTCCCATGAGCATCCTCGTCGTCGGGACCGTCGCCTACGACACCGTCGAGACCCCGTTCGGCCGCGCCGACCGCGTGCTCGGCGGGTCCGCCACCTACGCCTCGCTCGCCGCCCGCGTGCTCGGGGCCGACGTCGAGCTCAACGCGGTCGTCGGCGGCGACTTCGCCGAGGCCCACGTCGATGCCCTCCGCGACCGCGGCGTCGGGCTCGACGGGCTCGTCCGCGACGAGGCTGGCAAGACGTTTTTCTGGGAGGGGCGCTACGGCCACGACCTGTCGTCGCGCGACACGCTCACGACCGACCTCAACGTGCTCGCCACGTTCGAGCCCGACCTGCCGGCCTCGCTCCGGGCGCCCGAGATCGTGTGCCTGGGCAACCTCGACCCGGTCATCCAGGGCGCCGTCATCGACCAGACCGCGGCGGCCGCCCCGCTCGTCGTGGCCGACACCATGAACTTCTGGATCGAGAGCGCGCCCGAGGCCCTCGCCGAGACGATCGCGCGCGTCGACGTGCTGCTCGTCAACGAGGAGGAGGCCCGGCAGCTCGCCGACACCCCGAGCCTGGTCAAGGCGGCCCGCGACATCCGCGCGATGGGGCCGCGGACGGTCGTCATCAAGAAGGGCGAGCACGGGGCGCTCCTGTTCTGCGACGACGACGTGTTCGCCGCCCCGGCCTACCTCCTGGAGACCGTGGCCGACCCGACCGGGGCCGGCGACACGTTCCTCGGCGGGTTCGCGGGCCACCTCGCGCGGAGCGGGGCGCGCTCGTCCGAGGCCATGCGGCAGGCGGTCGTCGTGGGCTCGGCGCTCGCCTCGTTCGTCGTCGAGTCGTTCGGGCCGGACCGGCTGCTCGAGACCACGTCCGACGACCTCGACGGGCGCCTCGAAGCGTTCCAGCGCCTGGCGTCGGTCCCCGCCCTCGTCTTTTAGAGACGGTTTGGTAGGCAACGTCAAGTCTCCTCCCCCCAGCGGGGGGAGGCAGGGAGGGGGGACCCAGGGTGGCCGCCCCGCCCGCGACGGCCGCCGCGCGGTTCGTGTTGCGTGTCCGAGGCCGGCGCAACACGCTATGCCACCACCCGCCGACTCGTCACGTCGGGTTTGGCGCTGCGCTAGCCGGAGCACGAGGCGCGCGACACGCCCCGCCCCGTCCGCTACGCTCGGGTCGTCGGGCTAAAGCGGTCGAACAGGACGGCCTGGGCCTCGAACACCCACTGGTTCAGGATCATGTCCTCGGAGACGCTGGCCGCCTCGCTCAGCCGCTGCGCCGCGCCCGGTCCGATCCGCGCCACGTCGTCCAGCGTGAGGATCCCCGCCTTGTAGAGGGCGGCCTGCGTGCGCGCGTCGACCGACCCGATGACCGTCAGGTCCTCGGCCCCCTCGGGGCGCGGCCCGTCGACGTCCGCCCCGCCCGCGCGGTCGGCCCGCGCGATCCACGCCGCGTCGCCGTCGGGTCGCGGGGCGGCGAAGGACATGGGCGTGAAGATGTCGAGGTCGGACGGGTCGGGGAGCCCGTCTCCTGCCGCGTCGGGCGGGGCGGATTCGGGGGCGGCCGGGGGCACGAGCTGCGAGAGGTCGAGGCGGTCGATCGGGGGCGGGTCGTCCGGGAGGGCGGCGGCCTCGGGCAGGGCGGCAGCGGGCGGGGCGGCGCCGTCGCCCGACGTCCCGGCGCTGGCCGGCTCGTGCGGGGGGAGGGCGGCCCGGGCGGGCGCCGCGCCCATCCGTATCGTCTCGATCTGGTGGCGGATCTGCTCCATCTCCGCGTCGCGCCGGCGGACCTCGTGGCGGAACTCGTTGCGGAGGCCGCCGACCGCGTGGGACTGCTCGTCCATCGTCTCGCGGACGCCCTCGAGCTTCTGGGCCAGCAGTTGCCGCTGCGTCTCGCCCTGGTGGCGCTGCTCGACGAGCGACTGCTCCATCTGCGCCCCGATCGCGCGGAGCTCGCCGACGAGTGCGTCGCCGGCCGGGGCGGGGCGGTCCCACCGGCGGCCGCGGGCGACGGCCAGGGCGGCCCCGACGACGGCGGCGGCGAGGACCACCGCCGCGGCGGCCACCGTGACGAACAGGCTCGCGGCAAGGGGGAGGGTGAGCTCAGGCATCGGTCGCGGGAGCGCGGGGCGGGGGCGCCCGGGTCAGGGGGAGATAAGGACCCGCCGGGGGGTAGATCGGTAACCGCCGAGGCCGGCGGGCGGGCGGTCTGGGCGGGAGGCGTGCCGGGGCGGAGTCGGGCAAGCGCCGTGCCGCCCCGCCCGTCCGCGCGGCGCGCGATCTTAGCGGCCTCACCCCGCCCCGCCCCGATGTCGCTCTCCACCGTCCGCCTTGTCAACGCCGTGTTCTACGCGCACCACGGGGTCATGGAGGAGGAGCACCGGATCGGCGGGCGCTACGAGGTCGACGTTGCGATGACGCTCGACGTGGGGCCGGCGGCTGAGACCGACGACCTCTCGAAGACGGTCGACTACGAGCGGGTCTACGCCCTCGTCCGCGACGTGGTGACGGGCCGGCCGGCCTACCTCATCGAGCGCGTCGCGTGGCAGATCGCCGAGGCCGTCGTCGCGGCGTATCCCGCCCTCGCCGCCGTCGAGGCGACGGTCCGCAAGCCGAACCCGCCCGTCGGCGGGCCGTGCGACCGGGCCGAGGTCACGGTCCGGCGCGAGGGCCGCGCGCCGGGCTCGGCCGGCGCGGCACCGGGCGGCGCGGCGCAGGGTGGGTCGGCGCGGGCGGGGCGGTGAGCGCGGACCGCCTGCTGGACCGGCCGGTCGACGTCTACGTGGGCCTGGGCTCGAACGTGGGCGACCGGCTGGCGGCGCTCCGCGCGGCTGTCGCGGTCCTGGACGGGCACGCCGAGACGGCCGTCGAGGCGGCGAGCCCGGTCTACGAGACCGAGGCCCACGTGCTCCCGGGCGCCCCGCCGCAGCGCGACCACCTCAACGCCGCCGTCCGCGTCCGCTCGCGGCTGCGCCCCGAGGCGTTCCTCCGCGAGGTTGCCCAGGCCGCCGAGCGCCGGGCGGGGCGGGACCCCGACGCCGCGCCCTGGTCGCCCCGCCCGCTCGACGTCGACGTCCTCCTCTACGGCGCCCTCGTGATCCCGGGCGGGGCGGGGAAGGGAGAGGCGGCCGCCCCGCTCGTGGTCCCGCACCCGCGGCTCGCCGCGCGCCGGTTCGTGCTCCGCCCCCTCGCCGACCTCGCCCCCGACCTCGCGGTGCCCGGCCTGGGCGCGACCGTCGCCGAGCTCCTGGCGGCGACGCCGGACCGCTCGCGCGTCGACCGCACGGCGCTCGTGCTCGGATAGAGGGCGCCTGGGCGGGGCCGGCCGCCTCAGTCGAGGGGCGCGGCCTCGCCCCCCGGCCCTCCGAACGACCAGAGCGGGTACGGGTGCGGCACATGGACGCCGAGCGCGGTCAGGAGCACGCCCAGCTCGCCGCGGTGGTAGACGAGCGGGGCCATCCCGAAGGCGCGGACGGCGTTCCCGCGCGGCATCGTGGCGACGGCCACCCCGCCCCGCTCCAGCTGCCACGGGGCGCGGAGCGAGGCGGCCGTCGCGCGAGCGGCGGCCTCGGCGGCGGCCCGGGCGTTCGCGCCGTAGGTCGCGTCCGCCTCCCGGAGCGGGCCGGCCTCGGGCGCGGCGGGCTCCAGGCCGAGCTCGACGGCGTCGAGCGCGAAGACGAGCTCGAGCCGCGCGACGACCTGGGCCAGCCGCCACGCGAGCGTCCGGGGCGAGGCGACGCCCGGGTGCGGCGTCCAGTCGGCCGAGGCCTCGGGGATGAGCCGGATGAGCCCGCCCACTTTCCCGACCTCCGCGAGCACCTCGCCGACGAGGGCTGGGCGCGGCCCGTCCGGCTCGCTGGCCGGGGCCGGGCGGGGCGGCCGGGCTTCGGGGTCCGGCGACCACGCGACGATGTCGGCAAAGGGGATCGTGACGCGGCCGTTCTGGATCGACCACCACACGCCCTGGGGCCAGTCCGCCGTGAAGGCCACGACGAACTGGGCCTGGTGGTCGGCCCCGTACCGGGTCAGGACGCGGACCGTCTGGTCTCGTCGGGGGACGGCGGCGGCCGTGTCGTGCCAGCCGGGCGGGACGGTCGGGCGGGGCGGTAGGCCAGTGGGGCGGGGCGGGGCGGCGGTCATGGGGAGTGGTGGCGGGGAGGCGCTCGGGCGAGTCTGTCCCGACCTTTCGGCCACCCCGCCCCCCACGTTAAATGAGCCCCCGCCCGCCCGCGCTTCCCTCCCACCTCGGCTACGTCGCCGTCGAGGGCGTCATCGGCGCGGGCAAGACGACGCTCGCGCGGATGCTCGCCGAGCGGGCCGGCGGGCGCCTCGTCCTAGAGGAGTTCGAGGACAACCCGTTCCTCGGCACGTTCTACGAGGACCGCGACCGCTGGGCGTTCCAGACGCAGCTCGCGTTCCTGGCCAGCCGGTTCCGCCAGCAGAAGGCGCTCGCCGCCCGCGACCTGTTCGCCCCGCACGTCGTCGCGGACTACACGTTCGACAAGGACCGGATCTTCGCCCACGTCACGCTCTCCGGCGACGAGCTCCGGCTCTACGAGTCGCTCTATGGGCTCATGGAGCCGGCCGCGCCGGTCCCCGACCTCGTCGTCTACCTCCGCTCGTCGGTCGACCGGCTCCTCCACAACGTAGCCCTCCGGGGCCGGGTGTACGAGGCGGGCATGGACCGCGACTACCTCGCCGAGCTGTCCGAGGCCTACGACCGCTACTTTTTCCACTACACGAAGAGCCCGCTCCTCATCGTCGACGCGAGCCGGATCGACTTCGTCGGGGAGCCGGCCACGTTCGAGGAGCTCGTCCGCCAGGTGGCGTCGGTGCGCGGGGGCACGTCGTACTTCAACCCGCCCCGCACGATGCAGCTGGCGTTCTAGGCTCGGGGAAAGGGGAAAGGGGAAAGGGGAAAGGGGAAAGGGGAAAGGGGAAAGGGGAAAGGGGAAAGGGGAAAGGGGAGCGCGTGGGCGGGGTGGCGCCGGTTTTGTTCCGCCCCGCCTGTTCACACCTGGGCGGGGCGGTGACAGGCGAGGCCGACGTCAATTGGAGGCAGCGGCAGTCCCCCTCCTGGCCAGGAGGGGCTAGGGGTGGTGGACGACGCGAGCAGCGCCGCACGACCAGGCGCCGCCCCGCCCGCGGCCGTGCCGCCGTCGCGTTCTGCGGGCGGCGTGCCGTCCTCCAATGCGGACACCACGCGTGGTGTCCCTACGAATCCGCCGTGCCCACCCCGCCCACGGGCGAACGGCCGTCGCCCTACGGTACCCGCCGCCCGCGGCATGGGCGGGGCGGTCGTCTTCCCCCCACTGCCCGCCCCTCCCGGAACGCGGCGTGAATCCGGGCGGGGCGGGGTGGCACGGTGTGTGTTGCCCGTAGCTTTGCCCGAGACGCTGGCCCCATGCCCTCCCCCTGGACGCACCCGCTCTCCGCCTTCGCGGACCTGCCGCCCCGGCCCGCCGGCCGCTGAGCCTCTCGTTTCCGGGAGGCTTTTTTTGTGTCTCCCCGTTCTACCGACCGCCCCCGCCTTTACCGCCTGCCCATGCCTGAGACCCCCGACCGCCCCGCCGGCGCGCCGCCCGCGCCGGCCAAGCTGGCCCTCGAAGACGGCACCGTCGTCACCGGCACCGCCGTCGGCGCGCGCGGCGAGACGACCGGCGAGCTGTGCTTCAACACGTCGATGAGCGGGTACCAGGAGATCCTGACCGACCCGAGCTACGCTGGGCAGCTCATGATGATGACCTACCCGCACATCGGCAACTACGGCGCCTTCGAGGCGGCGACCGAGGCCGACCGCCCGCACGTGGCGGGCCTCGTCGTGCGGGAGTTCTCGCGCCACCCGTCGAACAGCCGGATGGAGGAGACGCTCGACGCCTACATGGCGCGCCACGGGCTCGTCGGGATCTCGGGCGTCGACACGCGGCGGCTCGTCCGCCACATCCGCGAGCGCGGCGTGATGAACGCGGTCGTCTCGTCGGTCGACCTCGACGACGACTCGCTCGTCGCCAAGGCCAAGGCGGCGCCGAGCATGGAGGGGCTGGAGCTGGCCAGCGGCGTCTCGACGGACGCGCCCTACGACGTGCCCGCCGAGAGTGGACCGCACGCCGGCCAGACGCACGCCGGCGCGGCGTCGAACGGGCGGGGCGGGGCGGGGCGGCCGCACCGCGTGGCCGTCTACGACTACGGCGTCAAGCGCCACATCCTGCGGTCGTTCGCCGGGCTGGGCTGCGACGTCCGCGTGTTCCCGGCCGGCACGCCGCTCGCCGACGTGATGGCGTGGGAGCCCGACGGCGTGTTCCTCTCGAACGGGCCGGGCGACCCCCGCGCCATGCCCGAGGCCGTCGAGACGGCCCGCGGCGTGATCGCGACGGGCACGCCGACCTTCGGGATCTGCCTCGGCCACCAGCTCCTGGCCCTCGCCGAAGGGCTGGAGGTGTTCAAGATGAAGGTGGGCCACCGCGGCGCCAACCACCCGGTCCTCAACCTGGAAACGGGCCGCGTCGAGATCTCGACGCAGAACCACGGGTTCGCCGTGCGCGACGCGGGCCTGGACGGCGTGGCTGAGGTCGACCACCGGAACCTCAACGACGACACGGTCGAGGGGCTGCGCTTTCTCCGCTTCCCCGGCTTCTCGGTCCAGTACCACCCCGAGGCGTGCCCCGGCCCGCACGACAGCCGCTACCTGTTCGAGCAGTTCGTGCGGCTCATGGACGGGAAGCCGCTCGACGAGCCGGCCGTGCCCGCGCCGTCCGCCGCGCCGACCGAGGCGCCCTCTAGTGTCGGATAGCCGCCCCGCCCCGCCCGACCCGCGCGGGCGCATCCGCAAGACGGTCGGCCGCCGCCCCGCCCAGGACCCGCTCGCCGTTGTGTGGCGGCTCCGGCAGGACGTCCGCGCGCTCGGCCTCGCCACCCCGAACCCCGATGCTCACGTTCGAAAGCGCGTTGGCCGCCCTCGCCCGTGCTGAGGTCCGGTTCCTCGTCGTGGGCGGGTTGGACGTCGCCCGCGCCGGCTACGTCCGCGTCACGGACGACGTGGATCTGCTCGTCGAGGGCGGGGCGGCCAACCTCCGCCGTCTTATCGACACGCTCGCCACGTTCGGGAGCGGGGCGGCGGCCGAGCTCGACATGAGCGACTTCCCCCTCGAAGAAGGCGCCGTCCGCGTCGCTGAAGACTTCGACATCGACCTGTTCACTGTCATGTCCGGCCACACCTACGCCGACCTCCTCCCGTTCTCCGCCCCGCACGACGTGGGCGGGGCGGCCGTCCGCTTCCTCGGCGCCGAGGGCCTGATCCGCCTCAAGGCCGACTCGCTCCGCCCGCGTGACCAGACCGACGTGGCCGCCCTCCGCGCCCTCCTCGCCGGCCGCGACCTGGACGCGTAGCTCGGGCGGCCCGCCGACCGCCCCGCCCGCTCACCGCCCGCCCACCACCCCGCCCCTAGAACCATGGCCAAAGAGAGAAAAGCCCTCGTCGTCCACTACGCGCCCGGCGAGGAGAGCGAGACCGTCGCCGCGCTCACCGACCACCTCAACGACGACTGGCGCCTCCTGTCCACGTCGGCGATGGGCGGGGCGGGCGGCGCCGACGGCGCGGCCCAGTTCGCCGCCCTCGTCGTCATCGAGCGCGAGGAGACCAAGACCGTCGGCGGCTTCTCCGCCGGCTAACGCCGGCCGGTACTGGGTACAGGGTACCCGGTACACCGCCACCCCGCCCGTACCCCGTACCTGGTACCCCGTACCGCCGTATGCCCAAACGCACCGACATCTCCTCGATCCTCCTCATCGGCTCCGGCCCCATCGTGATCGGGCAGGCGTGCGAGTTCGACTACTCCGGCACGCAGGCCGCCAAGGCGCTCCGCGCCGAGGGCTACCGCGTGGTCCTCGTCAACTCGAACCCGGCGACCATCATGACCGACCCCATGATGGCGGACGCGGTCTACCTCCAGGAGCTCACGCCGGCGTCCATCAAAGAGATCGTGACCAAGGAGCGGCCCGACGCCGTGCTCCCGACGATGGGCGGCCAGACGGCCCTCAACCTCGCCGACACGCTCCACCAGCAGGGCTACTGGGAGCGCGAGGGGATCGACGTGATCGGCGTCGACATCGACGCCATCCACATCACCGAGGACCGCCAGGCGTTCCGCGACCTCATGGAGACCGTCGGGATCGACCAGGCCCGCAGCCGCGTGGCCAAGTCGCTGCTCGAAGCCAAGGAGATCGCCCAGGAGCTGGCCGGGAGCCAACTCGGGTTCCAGCCCGTCGTCATCCGCCCGTCGTTCACGATGGGCGGGGCGGGGGGCGGCATCGTGTGGACGGCCGACCAGTTCGACGCCAAGGTCACGCGCGGGCTCGAGCTCTCGCCCGTCCACGAGGTCCTCATCGAGGAGTGCCTCGTCGGGTGGAAAGAGTACGAGCTGGAGCTGCTGCGCGACCGGAACGACAACGTCGTCATCGTGTGCTCGATCGAGAACGTGGACCCGATGGGCGTCCACACCGGCGACTCGGTGACCGTCGCCCCGCAGCAGACGCTGACCGACCCGCAGTACCAGGCCATGCGCGACGCGGCCATCCGCGCCATGCGCTCGATCGGGACGTTCGCCGGCGGCTGCAACATCCAGTTCGCGGTCGACCCCGAGACCGGGCGCATGATCGTGATCGAGATCAACCCGCGCGTGTCGCGGTCGTCGGCGCTCGCGTCCAAGGCGACGGGCTACCCGATCGCCAAAGTCGCCGCGCGGCTCGCCGTCGGCTACACGCTGGACGAGCTGCCCAACGAGATCACCGGGACGAGCGCGTGCTTCGAGCCCGCCCTCGACTACGTGGTGACGAAGGTGCCGCGCTGGAATTTCGACAAGTTCGAGGGCGTCGACGAGGAGCTCACGACCCAGATGAAGGCGGTCGGCGAGGCGATGGCGATCGGCCGCACGTTCACCGAGTCGCTCCAGAAGGCGTTCCAGAGCCTGGAGCAAGGGTTCGCCGGGCTGGGTGCCGACCGCGACGACGCCGACCGCCAGGTCGTCCGCGACCGGCTCGCCAAGTCGTACTGGGACCGGCTCCTGCACGTCCGCCACGCTTTCCGGCTGGGGGCGTCCGTCGCCGAGGTCCACGACGTGACGCGCGTCGACCCGTGGTTCCTCCACCAGATCCGCGACCTCGTGGCGCTGGAGCGGAGCATCGAGGGCCGTGCCCTGGAGAGCATCGACCGCCCCGCCCTCCTGGAGCTCAAGCAGAACGGGTTCGCCGACGTCCAGATCGCGTACCTCACCGAGACGACCGAGGCCGAGGTGCGGGCGCGGCGCGAGGCGCTCGACCTGCGGCCGACGTACCGCGTGGTCGACACGTGCGCCGGCGAGTTCGAGGCGCAGACGCCGTACTTCTACTCGACGTACGACCAGGGCGAGACCGAATCCGTGCGGTCAGACCGCGAGAAGGTGCTGATCCTGGGCTCCGGTCCGAACCGGATCGGGCAGGGCATCGAGTTCGACTACTCGTGCGTCCACGGCGTGCTCGCGGCGCGCGAGATGGGTTATGAGGCCATCATGATCAACTGCAACCCGGAGACGGTCTCGACCGACTTCGACGTGGCGGACAAGCTGTACTTCGAGCCCGTCTTCTGGGAGCGCGTCAAGGACGTGATCGACCTGGAGCAGCCGGCGGGCGTCATGGTCCAGCTCGGCGGGCAGACGGCGCTGAAGCTGGCCGAGAACCTGCTGGAGGCCGGCATCCCCTTGTTCGGGACGCCGTTCGAGAAGATGGACCTGGCCGAGGACCGCGGGAAGTTCTCGGCGGTGCTGGAGGAGCTCGACATCCCGTTCCCGCCCTACGGCATCGCGCGGACGGTCGAGGAGGCCGTCGAGGTGTCGGAGCAGATCGGCTACCCCACGCTCGTCCGCCCGAGCTACGTGCTGGGCGGGCAGGGCATGCGGATCGCGATCAACAAGGACGAGGTGGCCGAGTACGTGGCCCGCGTGCTCGAGATGTTCCCCGGCAACGAGGTGCTCCTCGACCGCTTCCTCGAGAACGCCATCGAAGTCGACGTCGACTGCCTCGCCGACGGCGACGAGGTGTGGATCGCCGGGATCATGCAGCACATCGAGCCGGCCGGCGTCCACTCGGGCGACTCGACGGCGGTCATCCCGCCGTACTCGCTCTCCGACGAGACGCAGGACGTGATCCGCGAGACAGTCACGCGGATCGCGAAGCGGCTGGGCGTGGTCGGCCTGATGAACACGCAACTCGCTGTGCAGACGGAGGGCGGGGTGGACCACGTCTACGTCATCGAGGCCAACCCGCGCGCCAGCCGCACGGTCCCGTTCGTGGCCAAGGCGACGGGCGTGCCCATCGCGGCCATCGGGGCCAAGCTCATGCTGGGCGCTAAGCTCAAGGAGTTCCGCGAGAGCGGGGCGCTGGAGAGCCAGCTCACAGGCTTCGCTGTCAAGGAGCCGGTGTTCTCGTGGGACAAGTTCCCCGAGGTGGCCAAGGAGCTCGGGCCGGAGATGAAGTCGACCGGCGAGGCCATCGCCTTCGTGGACGACATCACGGACGCCCACATTTCGAAGCCGTTCGAGATGCGGAACCTGTACCTCAGCCGCTGACGCCACCCCGCCCTTTGGGTCCGCCCTTTGGGTCCGCCCTTTGGGTCCGCCCTTTGGGTCCGCGCCTGGACGGTGCGGGACCTATCGCGGTAGCCGCCCCGCCCGCGCGCCGAGGCAGGGCGGTCGGCAACGGCCCGTCACCGCGCGACGCAGACCGCTCGCCACCCCGCCCTGTCTGTTCGCGCGGTGGCGAGGGCGGGGCGGTCGAGGAACGGGCGACCTTCACGGCCCGCTCGCCGCCGCCCCGCCCGATCCGATGGAAGAGCCTGTTCGCACCGAATGCCCGGCCGTCCGCCTGACGGTCGAGCCGCACGGCAACGCCGACGCCCTCGAACTGGCCGCCGTCGGCGGCTACCGCGCCGTCGTAGTAAAGGGGCGGTACCGGACGGGCGACCTCGCAGTCTACGTGCCCGAGGGGTCCATCGTCCCCGAGTACCTGCAAGAGCGGCTGGGACTCGTGGGGCGCCTCGCGGGCAGCCAGAAGAACCGGGTCAAGGCGATCCGGCTGCGCGGCGTGCTCTCGCAAGGGCTCGTCGTGCCGCTGGGGGCGGATGGCACGCTCACGAATGGGGCGGGCGGGGCGGTAGAGGTCCGAGAGGGCGAGGACTACGCGGCGTTCCTCGGCGTCGAGAAGTACGTGCCGCCCGTGCCGGCGTCGATGGCCGGCGCCGTGTGGGCGGCGGGCCAGGAGCGGACGCTGGCCTACGACGTCGAGAACGTGAAGCGGTGGCCGGACGTCCTCGTCGACGGCGAGGAGGTGGTGATGACCGAGAAGGTTCACGGCACGCTCCTCGGCGTCGGCGTGCTGCCGGAGGCGCTCGCCCACCCCGCCCACGGCCGCGTCGTCGTGTTCTCGAAGGGGCTCGGCGCCAAGGGCCTCGCATTCGACACCAGCGAGGGCGACGCCACCCTCTACACGCGCACGGCCACCGACTACGGCGTCGCCGACGCCGTCCTCCGCGCGTTCGGGGACGACGCGGGCGCGCTCGACGAGCCCGTGTTCGTCGTCGGCGAGGTGTTCGGGGCCGGCGTCCAGGACCTCCACTACGGCGCGGACGCCGGGGCGGGGCGGCTCGGGTTCCGCGTGTTCGACGTCTACGTCGGCCGGCGCGGACACGGCGCCTACCTCGACGACGCGGCGCTCGACCGCGCGTGCGCGGCGATGGGGCTCGACCGGGTGCCCGCCCTCTACCGCGGGCCGTACTCGGACGCCGCGCTGGCCCGCTTCACGGGCGGGGCGGAGGCCGTGAGCGGGGCGGGCGCGCACCTCCGCGAGGGCGTCGTCGTGCGCCCGACGACGGAGCGCGACGACCCCCACGTCGGCCGCGTCCAGCTCAAGTCCGTCAGCGACGACTACCTCACGCGGAAGGGGGGGACGGAGTACACCTGACCGCCCCGCCCGCGCGCCCGCTCCCACGATGCGGCTACTGGACCGTCGTGGCTTGGCCGTAGGACCACCACAGCCACATGGCGTCCTCGCTCGCGCCGAGCGGCCGGCCGGCCTCGGCGTAGGCGTCCCACATCATCGTGCGGAGGGCGTCGGCGTAGACCTCATCGCCGTCGGCGACCTGGAGGACGCGGAGACGGACGTCGGGGAGCGGCGAGGTCTGGGACATAGCGGCCAGGCGAGCGATTTCGGACAAGGAGGGAGGGTCGGAGGAAGAGAGAGGGACGCCGATGGGGGCAGCAGAGTATGGGGAGGGTACGGTTTGATCCTACAAGAGGAAGAAAAGAAGCTGGTTGGGCGTCACCAGTTGCTCGATTCCCCTAGTCTCCGCTAGGGCATAGGACTTGCCGAAGCCCACCCTCCCCGTTGCTCCCCACCACTCCTATGAGCATTCCCCACTCCCCCTCCAACGCCGAGTTTCCCGACGACATGGACCTCCGGGCCATCTTGCTCCAGAGCCGCCGCCTCGGCGTCCGCGACCGGACGCGGGCCTACTCCCAGTGGATCCGCCGCGTCCAGGGGCGCGGCGAGTCGCTGTACCACCGCGTCGTGACGTCGGCCGTCGACCGCACCGTCAACGTCCTCGACACGCGGACGGGCGAGGAGAAGGAGATGCTCATGTTCGGGTCCAACAGCTACCTCGGGCTCACGAACCACCCCTACGTGGAGGAGAAGATGACCGCGGCGATCCGCGAGTGGGGGGCCGGCGTGGGTGGGCCGCCGATCCTCAGCGGGTACTCGGGGCTCCACCGCGAGCTCGAGGAGCGGCTCGCGGCCTTTAAGGGGACCGAGGAGGCCGTGATTTACCAGAGCGGGTACGGCGCCAACGTCGGCCTGCTGTCGGCGCTCGTCGGCAAGCGCGACGTGG
Source organism: Rubrivirga sp. S365 (assembly GCF_032248475.1). Classification (NCBI taxonomy): domain Bacteria; kingdom Pseudomonadati; phylum Rhodothermota; class Rhodothermia; order Rhodothermales; family Rubricoccaceae; genus Rubrivirga; species Rubrivirga sp. S365. The sequence goes on along the minus strand of NZ_JAVTTN010000001.1, from coordinate 2,829,609 downwards.
TCTACTACGACGACCGGAGCCACGCCTCGACGCTGGACGGGCTGGGGCTGGCGGGCGGGGCGTCGGTCAAGTTCCGCCACAACGACGTGGCCGACCTCGGCCGCCACCTCGACGCGCACGGCGACGGCGACGCCTTCGTGTGCGTCGAGGGCGTGTACTCGATGGACGGCGACATCGCCCCGCTCGATGAGATCGTCCCGCTCGCGAAGCGCCACAACGCCGTCGTGGTCGTCGACGACGCCCACGGCGTCGGCGTCGTGGGCCGGCAGGGGCGCGGCGCGGCCGACCACTTCGGCGTGGCCGACGACTGCGACGTGCTCATGGGCACGTTCAGCAAGGTGTTCGGGGTCACGGGCGGGGTGGTCTGCACGAGCCGAGACATCGCCGACTACCTCCGCCACTTTTCGCGGGCCAACGTGTTCTCGTCAGCGCTCCCGCCGTCGACGGTCGCGGCCGTCCTGGCCGGGCTCGACCTCCTGGAGCGCGGCGACGACCTCGTGGCCCGGCTCCACGACAACGTGGCGTACTTCGCCGCCGGACTCCGGAGCCTGGGCTTCGACGTCGACCCCGAGACCGCGATCGTGCCGCTCCCGGTGCCCGAGGGGATGGCGCTCCGCCAGGCCGCCCGGTTTATCCACGACCAGGGCGTGTTCGCGAACGCCGTCGAGTACCCGGCCGTAGCCGTCCACCGTCAGCGGCTCCGGTTTAGCGTCATGGCCTCGCACACGCGCGCCGACATCGACCGCGTTGTCGAGGTGGTGGGCGAGGCGTGGGCGCGGTTCGCCCCTGAAGGCGCCTCCTGCCAAGAGGCCTAGCCTGTCCGCCCCGCCCGGCGCTCGGGCGGGGCGGCGAACGCCGCGAGGGGAGGGGCGTACGACCCGGCGCCACCCCGCCCCGACCCATGAGCGACAAGCCCGATCAGCGCCCCGACGGCCCCAACGTGTCCGAGGACGAAGACCCCCAAGCGATGGGGCTCTTTACCGAGCCGACCGAGCCGGACGTCCACCTCGACCCCGACCACCCCGCCTTCGACCGCGTCCAGGACGGGCGCAAGGCGGACGAGGAGTAGGGCGGGCACAGCGGCCGCGGCGTCGAGAGGCGCGGCGACTACGACGAGGGCGAGTGGATGACGACTGGAGCCGCCCCGCTCCGTCGCTCGCGTAACCAAACCTTCCCGCTCAGGCAGCGACCTGCTGGGCGGGGTGGTCTGGATAGCTGGGTAAGGCGCCACGCTCTCCGAGCCGGTAGAAGCCCAAGGGCGCAGCGGGCGGGGTGGCGGATCGCCCATGGCTTTGCAGGCACTCGCTCTCCTCAGCCGTTCGCGGAGAGGGCGCCTAGTGCTGCGTCAGAGTTGATCTGATGAGGTGAGATGGTGCTGCGTGTTCCGTATTACGTCCCCGAGGGCACGCAGCACGAGACACGCAACAGCTCTCAGCGGACCCATCGGAAGACGGTTGACGCACCACTAGCGCGCGTCTGTCAATCGTCGTTGCGCTCGTGGAGCTCGAGGTCGATCTCGAACGGGTCGAGGTTGAGCCACAGCGACCGGCTCCGAAGGACACCGTTCCACAGCAAGGCGCCCACGGCGACGGGGAGGGAGGCGATTGTCAAGGCCGCGAGGGTGAACGAGCGGGAGGGCTTCATGGCATCGTATGGTGCGGTGCGGCATAAATGACGCGGTGCGTCATAAGGTTCCGCATCGCGCTCAGGGGTTGCCGGTTCCACTCGTGAGACGACTCCGCGAGGCCTCGCCGGGCCTGCCCTGCTTTCAGCCTCATCAGGCTAGAAAAGGGCTTTCGGACGGATCTGAGAAGGTCAAAGCGCGGTGAGAAACCTGCGCCCGACTTCCGGGCTGGGCGCTCCCTCTCTTCCCTTCATAACTCTATTCCTCATTATGGCACGCTACGACGACGACCGCAACCGCCGGTCCTACAGCGGGCGCTACGACGACGACCGGAGCTTTGGCGACCGGGCCTCTGACGAAGTCCGCTCCTGGTTCGGCGACGACGACGCTGACCGCCGACGCCGGCGCGACGACATGCGCTCCGACCGCGACCGCTTCTACGGCGACAGCGACCGCAACCGCCGGTCCTACGGCAGCTCCTACAGCGACCGCTCGGACAACGACCGGACGTACCGGCGCTCCTACGACGACGACCGCTCCGACCGCAACCGCTACCGCTCGGACCGCGACTCGTACTCGTACGGGCGGGGCAACGACCGCGACTACGGGCGGGACAACGACCGCAACTACGGGCGGGGTGGCGACCGTGACCGCGATTCGTACGGGCGGGGCGACGACCGCGACCGCGAGCGCTACCTCCAGGACCGCTACGACCGGGACTACAACCGGAACTACGTCCGCGATTTCGGCGACGACAACGGCTTCCGCGGCCGGTACGAGCGGGACGACTCCGGCCGGTCCTACTCGCGAGACTCCGACCGCGACTCGTACGACCGCTCCGGCAACCGCTCCGGTTCCTACGGCCGAGGCTCCAGCGACTACGACCGCTCGTCCCGGTACGACAGCGGCCGGATGTACGGGCGACCGTACGACGACGACCGCGGCTACTACTAGACCACCCCGCCCTTTCTCTGGCGGGGACCCACCCCGCCCCCTCTTTACCTCTCCATTCTATCATGGCACGCTATTCAGACCGCGACGACGATCGCAACGACTTCCGCGGGTACGACTGCGACAACGACAACAACGACCGCTACACGTCTTCCCGAGGCCGCTACGGCCAGGGGACGTACAGCGACCGGGACTACAACGACGGCGGCGGCAACCGCGGCGGTGGCTACTCCGGCGGCCGCTACGGCAGCCGCGACTACGGCGACAGTTACTCCGGCGGCCGCAGCGGCCGCGACTACGAAACGTCCGGCCGAGGCTACGACCGCTCTGACTACGACCGCTCCGACATGGGCGGACGCCGGTACGACTCGGACCGCAGCTACGGTAGCGGCCGCGACGGCGACTACGACCGCGACCGTGGAGGCCGGATGTACGGCGACTACGACGACCGCAGCTACGGCAACCGCAGCGGCGGCTCTTACGGAAACCGCGACTACGGTAGCGGCGACTACGGCCGTAGCGACTACGGCGGCCGTGGCGGTGGCTACGGCAACCGCGGCTACGACCGAGACGGCGGCTCGTATGGGTCGGGCATGTACGACCGTGACTCGGGCATGATGAACCGGAGCTACGGCCGGTCAGGTCAGTCCGGCGACTACGGCCGCTCGGGCTACGGCCGCGGGCAGGACCAGGGCTACGACACGTACTACACCTACACGGAGTACGTCCTCGTCCCGGGTCCGATGAGTGGGATGGGGCCGGAGGACTACTCCCGGTCGAGCGAGCGGATCACCGAGCAGGTCAACGAGCGCCTGACCGACGACGGCCGCATCGACGCCTCCAGCGTCAGCGTGTCGGCCGAGGACGGGCACGTCACGCTCTCAGGGACGGTCCAGAGCCGCGACCAGAAGCGCCGGGCCGAAGACCTCGCCGAGTCCGTCCGCGGCGTCGACGACGTCCACAACCGGCTGACGATTGAGGACGACGACTCGGACGACAGCGGCTCGGGCTCCTCGTCGGGGAGCACGTCCAAGACTTCCGGGTCCAAGTCGAGCAGCAAGTCGTCGAAGTCGGGCTCGTCCTCGGACTCGTCGAGCAGCGGGTCGTAGCCGCTCGACCACGTCCACCCCGCTCAGCGGGGGCGGGGCGGGGCCTTCGGGCTCCGCCCCTTTTTTCGTTGTCAGGACCGTCCGCGCGGCTCGTGGAGCGGGGGGAGGCTTTCGTGAAGGGGCCAACCCGCCCGGCGCCTGCGCGTACCCAGTCCACGCAGCCCCACCGACCCATGCCGCCCCGCCCCGCCCCGCCCGGAACGCGCCCCCGCGTCGTCGTCGTCGGCGCCGGCCACGGCGGGATCGAGTGCGTGAAGGCGCTCGGGGACGCCGCCGTCGAGGTCCTCGTCGTCGACCGGAACAACTACAACAAGTTTCAGCCGCTCCTGTACCAGGTGGCGACGGCCGGGCTCGACGTCGACGACATCACGCAGCCCATCCGCCACATCGTCCGCCGGCAGGCCAACACGGACGTCCTCCTGGGCCTCGTCGTGGACGTCGACTTCGAGGCGAAGCGGGTGCTGCTGGACGGGGGCGGGGCGGTCGACTACGACGTGCTCGTGCTCGCGCCGGGGGCGTCGACGACGTACTACGGCGTCGAGGGCGCCGAGGAGCACGCGTTCCCGCTCAAGAACATCGACGACGCCGTGTCCCTGCGGAGCCACATGCTCCGCCAGTTCGAGGCCGCCTCCGCCGACCCGTCGCTCGTCGGCAACGGCGTGCTCACGACGGTCGTCGTCGGCGGCGGGCCGACCGGCGTCGAGATGACCGGGGCCATCCGCGAGCTCACGCACGTGCTGGCGAAGGACTTCCCGCACCTCGACGTGAGCCGGGCGCGCGTCGTGCTCGTCGACGGCGACCGCGCCCCGCTCTCGGGCTACGCCCCCGAGCTCCGCGAGTACACGGTCGAGGCGCTGGAGAAGAAGGGCGCCGAGTTCCGGTTCGGGACGCACGTCGAGCGCGTCGACGTGGACGGCGTGGACCTCCAGGACGGCGGGCGGATCGACGCCACCACGGTGATCTGGGCGGCCGGCGTGCAGGCCAACCCGCTCGTCGACGCGCTCGGCCTGGAGCAGACGAAGGGCGGCCGCGTCGTCGTCGACGCCACGCTCCGCGTGCCGGGCCGGCCGGACGTGTTCGTCATCGGCGACTCGGCGGGCGCGTCGGACGCCGAGGGCAACTTGTACCCCGGCGTGGCGCAGGTGGCGATCCAGCAGGGGAAGCACGTGGCGCGGCTCGTCGAGGCGGCCGCGAGCGGGGCGGCGTCCGACGAGCCGTTCGTGTACCACGACCTGGGGCAGATGGCGACGATCGGGCGGAACGCCGCCGTGCTCCAGATGCCCAGCGGCCTCCGCATGACGGGGTTTCTGGCGTGGGTCGGGTGGCTGCTCGTCCACGTCGTCCACCTCGTCGGCTTCCGCAACCGAACGGCGGTCCTGTTCAACTGGGCCTACAACTACGTGGCGTACGACCGCGGCCCGCGCCTCATCCTCACCGCCGAGCCCGACCCCGCCCGCCCCGCCCGGCCCGTCCTCTCGACGGCCCCGACCGTGGACGTGGCGGCCCCGCCGATCGGCGGCTCGCGCGACCCGCGCCTCGGATGAGCGGCCGGATGCCCCGCCCCACCCTCGTGGCTACGCTCGCCCTCGCGCTCGCCGCCTGCGGCGACCCCGCCGCGCCGGGCGGGGCGGCGCCCTCCTCTAGCGCGGCGGGCGGGGCGGTCGGGGTCGAGGCACCGCCGGTCTTGGACGCGTCCGCGCTCGGCGCGTGGCTCCCGGCGTCCGTCGGCATGCAGCCGCGGCAGGCGGTCCGCGACACGGCCGACGCCGCGCTCGGCGCCGAGATCTCGCGGGCCTCGGCGACGTACGGCCCCGACCTGTCGCTCTCGGTGACGGACCTGGGCACGGCCGATATGGCCGAGATGATGGGCTACGGCTGGGCGCTCGGCGGCCCGCCCCCGCTCGACGTGGACGGCCACCCCGCCCAGGCGTCGGGCGGGGTGGGCCGTCCGCACACGGTCCGCGTACTCGCCGGCCGCCGGTTCCTCGTCGAGGCCGAGAGCCCGGACGCGGCGGCGGCCGAGGCGGCGGCGCGGGCGGTCGACCTGGACGGGCTCGCGCGGGCGGGGCGGTAGGAGAGCAGGTAGAGCAGGTAGAGCAGGTAGAGCAGGTAGAGCAGGTAGAGCAGGTAGAGCAGGTAGAGCAGGTAGAGCAGGTAGAGCAGGTAGAGCAGGTAGAGCAGGTAGAGCAGGTAGAGCAGGTAGAGCAGGTAGAGCAGGTAGAGCAGGTAGAGCAGGTAGAGCAGGTAGAGCAGGTAGAGCAGGTGGCGGGGCGGCCGGCGAAAAGTTCCGCTGCGACGCCGCCCCGCCCCCTTGCGCTGCGCGGGCGGGGCGGGCACCTTGCTCTCTCCGCTCTCTCCGCTCTCTCCGCTCTCTCCGCTCTCTCCGCTCTCTCCGCTCTCTCCGCTCTCTCCGCTCTTCACCCGCCCCGCCCCCCGCCCGGCTAGCTTCCCGGCCCCCACGCCCCCGCCCGATGCCGCTCGTCCACGACTCGCCCGACCTCGCCGCCGTCCGCGAGCGGCTCCTCGCCGCCGACCGGGTCGTCATGACCACGCACACCCGGCCGGACGGCGACGCGCTGGGCACCGAGATCGCGGTCGCGCGGGCGCTCCTCGCGCTCGGCAAGACGGTCACGGTCCTCAACGCGGACCCCGCCCCGCGCACGCTCGACTGGCTCGTCGAGGAGCAGCCTGAGGGCCTCGTACAGACCTACGAGTCCGGCAACCTCGCCCAAGCCACGGCCGTCGCCGAGGCCGACGTGCTCCTCGTCTGCGACACGAACGCGGGGCACCGCATGGGCGACACCGAGGCCCCGTTCCGTCAGGCCGGCAAGCCCGTCCTCCTGCTCGACCACCACCCCGACCCCGAGGGCTGGTTCGACACGGCCTGCGTGCGGACCGACGCGGCGGCGGCGGCCGAGATCGCCTACGACCTCATCGTCGGCATCGACCCGGAGCTCGTGGACCGGGCCGTCGCGACGGCCCTCTACGTCGGCATCATGACCGACACGGGCTCGTTCCGCTACGGGGCGACCACGCCGCGCACGCACGCCATCGTGGCCGACGTGCTGGAGCGGGGCGACCTCCGGCCCGAGCCCATCCACGTCGCCATCTTCGACGGGCGCAGCCGGGGCGGGTTGGCGCTCCTGGGGACGGCGCTCGGCACCATCCAGACGCACTACGGCGGGCGCCTCGCGACCATGTTCGTGACCGGCGACATGATTCGCCAGACGGGCGCGCTCTTCGACGAGACTGAGGGGCTCATCAACTACGCGCTCGGGCTCGACGGCGTGGTCGCCGCGGCCATCTTCCTCGACATCCCGAGCGGGGTCAAGATCTCGTTCCGCTCCAAGGGCGACGTCCCCATCAACGGCTGGGCGAACCAGTTCGGCGGCGGCGGCCACGCCAACGCCTCGGGCGCGTTCGTCAAGAACGGTCAGCTTAGGCGGACCATGAAGGAGGTCGTCGACGCCGCCCCGCCCCACGTGACGGCCCACCCCGAGGCCGCCGAGACGGACGAGATGTCGGCGGACGACCTCGCGCTGCTCGCCCAGTTCAAGGGGTCGTTGGGGTGAAGAGCCCCCGCGCCGTCCTGATCGCCGGGCCGAACGGGGCCGGAAAGACCACGTTTGCCCGGGACTACCTGCCCGGAGAGGCGGAGGACCTGCGGTACCTCAACGCCGACCTTATCGCGGCGGGGCTCTCGCCGTTCGACCCCGACCGCGCCGCGCTCCGGGCGGGGCGGCTCCTGCTCGCGCTCGTCGACGAGGCGGTAGCGCGGCGCGAGAGCTTCGCGGTCGAGACGACGCTGAGCGGGCACGGGTACGCCCAGGCCGTCCCGGCGTGGCAGGACGCCGGCTACCGCGTCACCCTGATCTTCCTCGCCCTCCGCAGCGTAGACACCGCCATCGCCCGCGTCGCCGAGCGCGTCCGCCAGGGCGGCCACGACATCCCGGTCCCAACGATCCGCCGCCGGTTCGACGCGGGGCGGCGGAACTTCGACACGGTGTTCAAACCGCTCGTCGACGACTGGGCGCTGTTCGATACCTCCGGCTCCGCCCCCATTCTCCTCGATCAATCAGCGTAATGACCTCTAACGACGTGCCTCCCGCCAGCTCTCCACCCTCAGAGGACGTCCAGCGGATGCTCGCCGCCCTCCAGCGGTCGGCCGCGCGAGCCCGCCGCGTCGCGGCGCAGACGGGCACGCGGCTCATCGTCGTCCGCGACGGCGAGCTCGTCGCCGAGCCTGTCTCGCCCGCCGACCTTCCCACCCCGCCCGGGCCGCCGCCCGACCACCCCGCCCCCTCACCCAACCGTTCCTCATGACCGACCTCGTCTCCGGCCCGCTCGCCGACCTTTCCTGCGACCTCCTCGTGCTGCCCGTCGACGAGGGCGGGGCGGCGGCGTGGGCCGACGCGTTCGGCGGCGCCTTCGAGACGGCGCTCGCCGACGCCCGCACCGCGAAGGGCGCGGCCGTGCTGATCCCCGGCGGCAGCGGCCCGCGCCGGGTCGCCGTGGTCGACGCGCGCACGCCGGACGGCCTGGAGCGCTGGCGGTGGGCGGCCGCCGAGGGCGCGCGCGCGTCGGCGCGCGTCGAGGCCGAGCGCGTCGTCGTGGCCACCCCGCCCGGCGCGGGCGCCGACGTGTCGGCCGCGCTCGTCGAGGGGTTCCGCCTGGGCGCCTATCGCTTCGACCATTACCGGACGGCGACCGCCCCGCCCGCCGCGTCGCTCGCGCTGTGGTCCGAGGGCGGGGTGGACGACCTGGGCGGGGCGGTCGAGCGCGCCGACGTCCGCGCCGACGTCACGAACCGGGCGCGCGACTACGTCAACCTGGCGCCGGACGAGAAGATGCCGGCCGACCTGGCGGACCTGGTCGCGGCGGACGCCGAGGCCGTCGGGCTCCGCGTCGAGGTGTGGGACAAGGCCCGGATCGAGGAGGAACAGATGGGCGGCCTGCTCGGCGTCAACCGCGGCAGCCTCGACCCGCCCCGGTTCGTGGTCCTGGAGTGGGCGCCGGAGGGGCACGCGGACGACGACCCCGTCGTCTTCGTCGGCAAGACGGTCACGTACGACACGGGCGGCCTCTCGCTGAAGCCGACCAAGAACTCGATGGACAAGATGAAGGCGGACATGGCGGGCGGGGCGGCCGTCGCGGGCGCGCTCCTCGGCGCCGCCCGCCTGAAGCTGCCCCTCCGCGTCATCGGCCTCCTGCCCATGTCGGACAACCGGCCCGGCGGCCGCGCCTACGTCCCGGGCGACGTGCTCACGATGCACTCGGGCGCGACGGTCGAGGTGATGAACACGGACGCCGAGGGCCGCCTGCTCCTGGCCGACGCCCTCAGCTACGCGCGCACGTACGCGCCCCGCTGGGTCCTCGACGCGGCCACGCTGACGGGCGCGCAGGGCGTGGCGCTGGGCGAGCGCGTGGCGGCCGTCGTCACGCGCGTGGGGGAGGAGGCGCTCGCCGAGCGCGTCCGCGCCGCCGGCGACGCGACGGGCGACCTCGCGTGGCCGCTCCCGCTCTACCCGCACTACCGCGACCAGCTCAAGAGCGACGTGGCTGACCTCTCGAACGTGGGCGGGGCGATGGCCGGCACGATCACCGCCGCCGCCTTCCTCGAACACTTTACGCACGCCGACGACGAGGGCGGGGCGGCCAACGAGAACGGCGCGGGCGGGGCGGACGACGCTCCGGCCTTCCCGTGGGTCCACCTCGACCTCGCGCGCCCGGCCTTCCTGGACTCGGCCTACGGCTACCGCCCGAAGGGCGGCACCGGCTTCGGCGTCCGCCTCCTCCTCGACCTCCTGACCGATGACGCCGAGCCGACCGCGTAGCGCGCGCCGCGAGGGGCAGGGGAGACCGCCCCGCCCCGCCTTATTTGGTGCTCTAGCTGAAAGGAGCAATGGGTTGCGCGCCTTGATGATAGTCGCGTTCGGCTTGGGCATCGCTGGATGCGAACAGGCCGAAGAGGCGCCCTCGCCCGGCGGGTTCTCGAACCCTGAGGTGGTGACGCCAGCCGAAGTCCCGCCCTCGGCGGGCGAGGCCGACACGGCGGCCGCCCCGCTCGTCCTTCCACCCGCCGCCCCGCCCGACGAGCAGCCGTGACGCGCCCGCTCCTCGCGCTCACGCTGGGCGATCCCAACGGGATCGGCCCCGAGGTCGTCCTGAAAGCGACTCGTGACGACCGCGTCCGCGAGGCGGCGCGCGTGGTGGCGGTGGGGAGCGCGGCCGTGCTGGCGGATCAGGCCGAGCGGCTGAGGCTGGGGCCGGTCCACGCGGTGCAGGACCCCGCCGACGCCGCCCCGCCCGGCGCCCTCGCCGTCCTCGACACGGGCGGGGCGGACACGGGCGGGGCGGACACGGGCGGACCCGGCGCGGGCGGGGCGGCTTACGCCTGGGGCGAGACGACGGCCGCGGGCGGGGCGCAGGCGATGGCGGCCGTCGCCCGCGCCTGCGACCTCTGCCTGGGCGGACTCGGCGCGGGCGGACCCGAAGCGGGCGGGGTGGTCGACGGCATGGTGACGGCCCCGCTCTCCAAAGAGGCCATCCACCTCGCGGGCTACGACTTCCCGGGCCACACCGAGTTTCTCCAGGCGCGGACCGGCGCCGAGACGGTCGTCATGGTGCTGGCGTCGGAGACCGAGCGGGGGCCGCTGCGCGTGGCGCTCGTCACGATCCACGTCCCGATCTCGGCCGTCCCCAGGCTCGTCACGCGCGGGCGCATCGCGGACGTGTGCCGGACGCTCGCCGCCGCGCTCCGCCGCGACCTGGGCGTCGAGGTCCCGCGCCTCGCCGTCCTTGGCCTGAACCCACACGCGGGCGACGGTGGCGTGATCGGGGGCGAGGAGGCGGCCACGATCCGCCCCGCCCTCGGCGCCCTCCGCGCGGACGGCCTCGACGTGGCTGGCCCGTTCCCGGCCGACGCCTTCTTCGGCCGCGCCGCGTGGTCCCGCTTCGACGCGGTCGTGGCCATGTACCACGACCAGGGCCTCGCCCCGTTCAAGGCGATCGCGCAGGGCGCCGGCGTCAACGTGACGCTCGGGCTCCCCATCGTCCGCACGAGCCCCGACCACGGGACAGCCTTCGATCTGGCGGGGCGGGGCGGACCCCAAGGGGGCGGGGCGGACCCGGGCTCAATGGTGGAGGCCGTGCTGCTGGCAGCGCAGATGGCGCGGCGGAGGATGGGGGGATGAGGGATGAGGCGCGCGGGCGGGGTGGTGCCGGTTTCGTTCCGCCCCGCCCGACCACGGGCACCCGCAGGGACACGGCTTGCCGTGTCCGACGCGGGCAGAGCGGTCCTGAACGGCGCCGCCCCGCCTGCCGACGGCCGCCTGGGCGGGGCGGTGCGTCGTGCCCCGATGCGGACACCACGCGTGGTGTCCCTACGAATCCGCCCCGCCCGCCCCGCCCACGCGCACCGTCGGTCGCCCCTGCAGCCCCGTCCGGCCGCTGCGGCTGACGGCGTTGCATGCAACGCCGCTACGACGACCGACCCGCCCTCGCGCGGTGCGGGCGGGGTGGGGCATCTTCTGCCCGCTGCCCGCTGCCCGCTGCCCGCTGCCCGCTGCCCGCTGCCCGCTGCCCGCTGCAATTCCGGCCGTCTTCCGCCCCGCGCGGTGGCGCCGCCCCGCCCCGCCCCGCATCTTCCCGTACCCCGTACCCCGTACCCCGTACCCCGTACCCCGTACCCCGTGACCGCCCCGCCCTACTCCGACCTCGCCGCCGGCTACGACGCCGTGATGGCCCATGTGGACTACCCGATGTGGGCCGGCTACGTGCGCGGACTGCTCCGGCGACACGCGCCCGAGGCCCGGTCGGTAACCGAGCTGGGGTGCGGGACGGGCGCGCTGGCGCGGGCGCTCCAGCCTATGGGGCCGGCGCCGGACGGGTTCGACTACCGCGCGTTCGACGGATCGGCCGACATGGTCGACGTGGCTCAGGCCGCCACCGAGCGGGCGGACCGCAACCCGGCGGGGCGGCCCGTGACGTTCGGCGTCGCCGACTTCCGGGAGCCGGTGCCCGCCCCGCCCGCCGACGCCGTCGTGCTCGTGTACGACGGGCTGAACTACCTGCTCGACGAGGCCGACGTCGCGGCGCTCCTCGGCCACATCGCGGGCGCGCTCGTGCCGGGCGGGGTGGCGATCGTCGACCAGTCGACGCCGGCCAACTCGCTGGCGCACCCCGACGGGTTCGACGACGCCGGCGAGACCGACGCCTTCCGCTACCTCCGCACGAGCCGCTACGACGCCGAGGCCGGCCTCCACACGACGACGTTCACGCTCACGCGGCCCAACGGCAGCCGGACGACCGAGACGCACGTCCAGCGGGCGTACTCGGTCGAGGCGGTCCGCGCGCTCGTGGCGGCGAGCCCGCTCGACGAGGTGGCCGCCTACGACGGCTTCTCGACCGATCCCGCGACGGCCGAGACGGAGCGCGTGCACTGGGTCCTCCGCCGCCCCGCCCAGGCCCGCCGCGCCTAGAACCGCCCCGCCCGGCGCTCAGCCGTAGCGCCCGCGCGTAGCTTCGGGCCTCGCCGGTTCCCCCCGCCCCGCCCGTATGGACTCCGTCCTCGACCGCGCCGCCGCGCCCGCCGCCGGGCCTCCGCGCGAGCGCCCGCTCGTGGAGATCAAGAACGTGGCCGTGGGCTACACCGACCCCACGGGCCACCGCGTCGAGGTGGCGTCGGACCTCAACCTGACGCTCGCGCGCGGCGAGATGGCCTACCTCATCGGGCCGACCGGGAGCGGGAAGTCGACCATCCTCAAGCTCCTGTACATGGACGTCCGCCCGGCCGGCGGGCTCGTCCGCGTCGGGCCGTACGCGTCGGACACGACGAAGGAGAAGGACGTCCCGCACCTCCGGCGGATGCTGGGCGTCGTGTTCCAGGACTTCCAGCTGCTCCCCGACCGGAGCGCGTACGAGAACGTCGCCTTCGCGCTCTACGCGACGGGCGTCCGCCGGCGCGAGGTGAAGGAGCGGGCGCTGCGGGCGCTCGCGTCGGTCGGCCTGAGCCACCGCGCGAAGGCGCGCCCGAGCGAGATGTCGGGCGGCGAGCAGCAGCGGGCGTGCGTCGCGCGCGCGCTCGTCAACGACCCGCTCCTGATGCTGGCTGACGAGCCGACGGGCAACCTGGACCCGCGCGTGGCCGATGAGGTCCAGCGCCTGCTCGTCCGCCTCCACCGCCAGGGCATGGCGCTCCTGATGGCCACCCACGACTACCGCCTCGTCAAGACCTTCCCCGCGCGGACGCTCGCGCTCGTCCGGGGGCGCCTCGTCGAGGTCGACCCGGAGTCGCTGTAGTGGCCGGCCGGGGCGGCCGGGCGGGGCGGGGGAGGGGGCGGCTGGCCGCCCCGCCCGCGTTCGTCGCCGCGCTGGCATTGGCGCTGGCGGCGTGCGGCGCGGAGCCGGCGGCCGAGGGCGGATCGGGCGGGCCGGTCGCCGCCGCGACCGTGGCCGCCGCGCTCGACACCTGCCGCGCGGGCGCCGCCGACGCCGGGATCGCCGCGCTCGACACGGCGATTGCCCGCGTGCCCGGCTCGGTCGACGCGCTCGCCACGCGCGGGCTGTGCTACTGGACACGCTCGGCGGAGGGCACCGACCCGGACGCCGACGCCGAGCGCGCCTACGCCGACCTCACGGCGGCCATCGACGCCGCCGAGGGCGGGGCGGCCCACGCGACGCCGCTCGACCGGCTCTACGGCCACCGCGCCTTCGTGGCCCAGGCCCGCGACGGGGCGGGGTGGGCCGAGACGCTGGCCGACCTCGACGCGGCGGTCCGCCTGGCGCCCCGCGACCCGCGGCACACGCTCGACCGCGGCGTGGTGCGGCTCTCCGCCGGCGACACGGCGGCGGCGCGCGTCGACCTCGCCCGGTTCCTCGTCCTCGCCGACTCGGCCGACGCGGCGCGACGCGAGTTCGTGGAGGCGATGCTGGACGACCTCACGGAGTAACCCGCCCCGCCCTCGGCGTCTGGCTGGACGCGCCGCGGCGGGGCGGGGCGGGCCGACTTTCCTCGCCGGCCCCGACTCCGTATCGGGCCGTCCCCGAGCCCGTCGCTATCTTCGCCGCCGTCGTTCGCGGCTGCTTCACCCCGCGCCCTGTTCCCCCCGCCCCGCCCGTCCGCATGGAGGTTCTCTCCCAGATCATCGACGCCGTCAACAACGTGCTCCGGTGGCCCCTCGTCATCGGCCTCTTGGGGACGGGCCTGTTCCTGACGGTCCGGCTCGGGTTCATCCAGTTCCGGCGGCTCGGGCACGGGTTCGCCGTCGCGACCGGGCGCTACGACGACCCCGACGAGCCCGGCGACGTGAGCCACTTCCAGGCGCTCACGACCGCGCTCTCGGCCACGGTCGGCGTGGGCAACATCGCCGGCGTCGCGCTCGCGATCCACATCGGGGGGCCCGGCGCGCTGTTCTGGATGTGGATCACGGCCCTGCTCGGGATGGCCACGAAGTACTCCGAGGTCACGCTCGCCCAGCAGTACCGCGACGTCCACCACGACGAGGACGGGAAGGCGTGGGAGGGCTCCGTCTCCGGCGGCCCGATGTACTACATCGAGCGCGGGCTCGGGCGCAAGTGGAAGCCGGTCGCGGTGTTCTTCGCGTTCGCCCTCATGGTCACCTCGTTCATGACCGGCAACGCCGTCCAGGCCAACACGGTCGCGACCCAGGTGTTCGACACGTTCGGCGTCGACCCCTGGATCACCGGGCTCGTGACCGCGACGATCGTCGGCATCGTGATCCTGGGCGGCATCAGCCGGATCGGCAAGGTGACCTCGATCGTGGCCCCGGTGATGGCCGCGATCTACGTCGCCGGCGCCCTCCTCATCTTGGTCCTCAACATCGGCGAGATCCCGGCGGCCTTCGGCCGGATCTTCTCCGAGGCGTTCAACCCCACGTCCGGCGTCGCCGGGACGGGCGCCGGCGTGTTCCTGCTGACGATGCTCTACGGCGTCCAGCGCGGGCTCTTCTCGAACGAGGCCGGTCAAGGCTCGGCGCCGATTGCCCACTCGGCGGCCAAGACCGACGAGCCGGTCTCCGAGGGCGCGGTCGCGCTCCTGGAGCCCTTTATCGACACGATCCTGATCTGCACCATGACCGGCCTCGTCCTGGTCACGACGGGCGCGTTCGAGGCGACGGCGCCCGCTCCGCTCGACCTGGGCGCGAGCAACGTGTCGTTCGTCGAGGGCGACCGCGAGACGGGGTACACGCCCTACCTCGGCCAGGACGCGATCTCGTACGAGGAGGGGATGGCCCAGACGCTCGACGGGCCGCGGCTCGGCCGGTTCAGCGTCGGCGTCGATACGCTCTACGTCGACGAGGCGCAGACGCGGCCGTTCACGGGCACCATCGACCCCGACCTCCGCGTCGCCCGCGACGCCGACGGCACCGTCCGGGAGACGCTCTACGGCAACACCGTCCGGACGTCGGCGCCGCTCACGACGCTGGCCTTCGAGCGCGGCCTGGCCCCGATCGGGCTGGGCGGGCTGGGCGGCTCGATCGTCCTGTTCTCGGTCATCCTGTTCGCGATCTCGACCTCGATCTCGTGGAGCTACTACGGCGACCGGTGCGCGAACTACCTGTTCGGGACCAAGGCCATCCTACCGTTCAAGGCCGTGTTCGTCGTGATGCACTTTATCGGCGCGGTCCTGGCCGTGACGACGATCTGGGACCTCGGCGACGTCGCGCTCTCGCTGGTCACGCTCCCCAACGTGCTCGCGCTGATCCTGCTTTCGGGCACGCTCAAAAAGCTGACCGACAGCTACTTCGAGCGCAAGCCGTGGCGCGAGAACGCCGAGGTCCACAAGCGGGTCGTGGCCGAGAAGCAGGCGAACAAGCGGCGCCCGAAGTAGCCGCCCGCCACCCCGCCCGCCGAGGGCGGGGTGGACCTCCCGCCGCCCCGCCCTCGCTGCCCCGCCCGATGCTCACCGTCGTCGACCACCCGCTCCTGAAGCGCGCGCTGACCACGCTCCGCGACCGGACCACGCCCTACGGCGCGTTCCGCCGCACACTCGCCGACGTGTCGTCGATCCTGGCCTATGAGGCGCTGCGGACGCTGCCCGTCGAGCCGGTCCGCGTAGCCACGCCGCTCGAAGAGACCGAGGGCGACCGGCTGGCCCGCGAGGTCGTCGTGGTGCCGGTCCTGCGGGCCGGGCTCGGGCTCGTCGACGGGTTCGTGCGCTACGTGCCCGAGGCCCGCGTCGGCCACCTCGGCATGTACCGCGACGAGGCCTCGCACGAGCCGGTCGACTACTACTCGAACGTGCCGCCGCAGGTGGCCGACGCCCGCGTGTTCGTCGTCGACCCCATGCTGGCGACGGGCGGGTCGGCGTCGGGCGCGCTCGGCCACCTCAAGCAGCGCGGGGCGACGGACCTCTCGTTCGTCTGCCTCGTGGCCGCCCCCGAGGGCGTCGCCCGCCTCGACGCCGAGCACCCGGACGTCGACGTGGTCACGGCCGCGCTCGACCGCGAGCTCGACGCCGACAAGTTCATCCGGCCCGGCCTCGGCGACGCCGGCGACCGCATCTTTGGAACGGCATGAGGAAGAGGAATACAGGGATGGGGGATGAGGGATGGGGGGAGTACGCTCCCGCGTCCGGCGCCCCGCCCGCGCTTGCCGCCCCGCCCTCGGCGGCGTTCTCCTCTCGTGGGCGGGGCGGGGTGGTCCGGGCCTTGCTGGCCGTGCTTCTCCTCGCGCTGGCCGCCCCGCCCGCGCTCGCCCAGGACGCGGCGGTGCCCGACCCCGCGCCCCCGCCGGAGGCGCCGGTCACGCTCCAGGCGCCGCCGCCGCCCGACGCCGCGCCCGTCGTGCCCGCCCCGCCCGCCGACGCGGTGGTCCACGACCTGGACGCGGCGGATGCGGAGGCGTCCGCCGCGGTCGCCGAGGCCGACGGCCGCAACGTCGGGTGGCTCGCCATCCTCCCCGCCCTCATCGCGATCGCGGCGGCGCTCCTGTTCCGCCAGGTCATCGCGGCCCTGTTCCTCGGCGTCTGGCTGGGCGCCTGGATCGTCACCGGCGACCTCGCGACGGGATGGTTTACGGGCCTCTTCGCGACGGTCCAGGTCTACGTGCTCGCCGCGCTCGCCGACGCCGACCACGCGGCCATCATCATCTTTACGCTGATGATCGGGGGGACGGTCGGGCTCATCCAGAAGAACGGCGGGACGGCCGCCATCGTCGACGTCGCCACCAAGTGGGCGCGGTCGGCGGGGCGGGGGCAGATGGCGACGGCGCTCCTGGGGACGGCCGTCTTCTTCGACGACTACGCCAACACGCTCATCGTCGGCGGGACGATGCGGCCGATCACGGACCGGCTCCGCGTGAGCCGCGAAAAGCTGGCCTACATCGTCGACTCGACGGCGGCGCCGATCGCGTGCCTCGCGCTCACGACGACCTGGATCGGGTACGAGGTGGGCCTCATAGGGACGGCCATCGCCGATCTCCCGGACTACGACGAGGGCGCCTACTCGGTCTTCCTCAACTCGATCCCGTACTCGTTCTACCCCATCCTCGCGCTGTTCTTCGTCTACCTCGTCGCGGGGACGCGCCGCGACTTTGGGCCGATGCTGGCCGCCGAGCGCCGGGCGCGCGAGACGGGACAGCTCTACCGGCCGGGCTCGAACGCCGAGGCGGCCGAGGCCGAGGCCGAGGCCATGACGCCGCCCCCGGACGCCCCGAAGCGGCTCGTCAACGCCGTGCTCCCCATCGCCGTCCTGGTCGTGGGCGTCCTCGCGGGCCTCTTTATCACCGGCCGCGCGGCCGTGATCGAGGGCGGGGCGGAGATGACGATCACCAACGTCGTCGGCGAGGCCAACAGCTACACGGCCATGATGTGGGCGTCGCTCGCCTCGGTCCTGACGGCGGTCGCGCTGACGGTCGGGCAGCGGATCCTGACGCTGGGCGACACCATCGACGCGTGGTACGCCGGGATGCGGACGATGCTGCTCGCCATCGTCATTCTGGTCCTGGCGTGGTCGCTCGCGAACGTGAACGACGCGCTCGGCACGGCCGACGTCCTAGTCGACGCGCTCTCGGGGGCCGTCCTGCCCGGGTTCGTCCCGGCCATCGTGTTCCTGCTGGCGGCCGCGACGGCGTTCTCGACGGGGTCGTCATGGGGGACGATGGGGATCCTCATGCCGCTCGTGATCCCGCTCGCCTGGGGCGTGCTGGCCGCCGACGGGCTCCACACGTCGGGCGAGTACCACCACATCATCTACTCGACGGTGAGCGCGGTCCTGGCCGGCGCCGTCTGGGGCGACCACTGCTCGCCGATCTCGGACACGACGATCCTGTCGTCGCTCGCGTCGAGCTGCGACCACATCGACCACGTCCGCACGCAGCTCCCGTACGCGCTCACGACGGGCGGGGTGGCGCTCCTGCTGGGGACGATCCCGACCGGGTTCAACGTGCCGTGGTGGGTCATGATGCCGATCTGCGCGCTCGTCCTCGTCGGCGTCATCCGGTTCGTCGGCGAGCCGGTGGAGCCGGAGCCGGAGCCGGAGCCGGTGGCGTGAAGGGGTACGGGGTACTCGGTACGGGGTGCGGAGGGGCAGGGCCGGTCGGCCGCGCCCCGTCCGCTGCGCTCCATCCGTCGTGAGCGCCGCCCCGCCCGACGACGGGCCTCCCCGCCCCGCCCCGCCCGACGACGGGCCTCCCCGCCCCGCCCCGCCCGACGACGGGCCTCCCCGCCCCGCCCCGCCCGACGGCCTCGATCCGGGTGAGGCGCCGTTTCCGGTTGTCTATCTGGACAACCACCTGCTCGTCGTCTCGAAGCCGCCCGGCCTCCTCGCGCAAGGCGACGCGACGGGCGATGCGGACCTCGTGACGCTCGCGAAGGCGTATCTCAAAGAGCGGTTCGACAAGCCAGGCAACGTGTTCGTCGGCCTGGTCCACCGCCTCGACCGGCCGACGAGCGGCGTCGTAGCCCTCGCGCGGACGTCGAAGGCGGCGTCGCGCCTGAGCGACCAGTTCCGTCGCCGCGCTGTCCAGAAGCGCTACCTCGCCGTCGTTGACGGACGCCTCAATGGGGCGGGGCGGCGCGAGGACTGGCTCTCGTCCGCGGGCGGGGAGGTCGCCGTCGTCGCTGAGGGCGCGCCGGGTGCCAGGCGGGCGGCGCTCTCCTGGCGCGTCCTCGCATCGCGGGCGGACCGAACGCTCGTGGACGTCGACCTGGAGACGGGCCGCAAGCACCAGATCCGCGTCCAGCTCGCGGCGCTCGGCGCGCCCGTCCTCGGCGACTTCCGGTACGGCAACCAGACCCCGTTCGCCGGCGGCCGCGGCATCGCGCTCCACGCCTACCGCCTGACGCTGGAGCACCCGACGCGCCGCGAGCCCCTGACGTTCACCGCCCCGCCCCCGCTTGCGTGGGGCGGCCTGTTCGACGCTGAGGTGGCGGAGGCCGTCGGGCGGGGCGGGGCGGGGTGACGGGGCGCGCCGGGCTCGTCTCCACCCCGCCCGCGCGCCGTCGGGCGGGGCGGCGGTCTGCCCGAACGGGCTTGCGCCGCGCGGGCGGGGCGGGCACCTTCCCGTACCCCGTACCCCGTACCCCGTACCCCGTACCCCGTACCCCGTACCCCGTACCCCGTACCCCGTACCCCGTACCCCGTACCCACCCCGCCCATGCCCCGCCCCACGCTCGACGCCATCGAAGTCCGCGTCGTCGGCGCCCTCGTCGAGAAGGCGCTCGCGACGCCCGACAGCTACCCGCTCTCGCTCAACGCGCTCGTCGGCGCGTGCAACCAGAAGACGGCGCGCGACCCCGTCGTCGACTACTCGGAGCGCGAGGTGACGGCGGCGCTCGACCGGCTGGGCCGGCGCGGGCTCGTCGGGACCACGAGCGGGGCGGGGCACCGGGTCGCCAAGTTCCGCCAGAACCTCGACCGCGCGCTCGGCCTGTCGCGGCGCGAGCTGGCCGCGCTCGCCGTGCTCCTGCTCCGTGGGCCGCAGACGGCCGGCGAGGTCCGCACGCGGGCGGGGCGGATGGCCGACTTCGAGAGCACCGAGGCGGCCGAGGAGGCGCTGTGGATGCTCGGCGACCGCAACGAGCCGCTCGCCGTCCGCCTGGACCGAGCGCCGGGGCAGTCGGCCGACCGCTACGCCCACGCGCTCTCAGGCGAGCCGCAGGCCGACGAGCCGCAGGCCGACGAGCCCGGCGCCGCCCCGCCTTCAGCGTCCACCACCCCGCCCGCGGGCGGGGCGGGGGATCTGGAGGAGCGAGTCGCCGCGCTGGAGGCCGAGCTCGCCCGGCTGCGCGAGGCGTTCGCCGCGTTCCGGTCGCAGTTCGAGTAGGGCGGGGCGGGGGCACGGTCGCCCCGAGGTGGCCGCCCCGCCCGTGGTCTGTGGGCACGAGAGAGCCCGTCCGCACATGCCCACCGCGCTTCGCCCAAACCGGCCCCGGCAGGGGCGGGCGGGGTGGTTCCGTACGCCGTGCGGGTGTGACGGACACATGTCACCCAAGCTCCCGATCTTGGACCACATTGACTCCGCGACCCATGACGTCCATCGGACCGACGAACGTAGAACTCGCCGAGGCCCTCGAGCAGATGGCCGAGGTCCTCGTCCGGCGCGGCGAAACGAACCCGTACCGTGTCCAGGCCTATCTCCAGGCGTCTGCGATGCTCCGGGAGCTCGACGAGCCCGTGGCCCGGCTCTACGGCGAGGGCGGCCGCGACGCGCTCACGGCGCTCCCCGGCGTCGGCGTGAGCCTGGCGCACCACATCGCGCAGTACGTTGAGACCGGGCGGATCGGGCTGCGCGACCGGCTCCTTCGCGCCGAGGACCCGGTCGCGCTCCTCGCCACGCTCCCCGGCGTGAGCCGCGCGCTCGCGCAGCGGTTCGTGACGGAGCTGGGCATCGAGTCGCTGGCCGAGCTGGAGCGGGCGTCCCACGACGGGCGGCTCCAGGACCTCGACGGCGTCGGCCCGCGCACGACCGAGGCCATCCGGCTCCAGCTCAACTCGGTCCTCAACCGCTCCGCCCGGCGCCGCGCACGCCGCGTCCGCCGGCAGGTCCAGCAGATCGCCGCCGGCCAGCGCCGCGCGGCCGACGCCGTCGCCGAGCGGGCCGAGGAGCCCGCCGCCCCGCCCGTCGCCACGATCTACACGCTGTTCCCCCCGGCCGCGGCCTGACCGCCCCGCCCACGCGGACGGCTCAAAGAGGACGGGGTGGGGGCGGGGCGGTCTCAGGCAACGTGAGCACCCGCTCTCCCGGCGGCGCAGGCCGCCCCGCCCACCGCGGGCGGGGTGGGCACGGTCGCGTCTGCTCATCCCTCCATCCCGCGTCCCGCCGATCCCTCCGTTCTACGCCCCCTTCCGCTCGGCGAAATCTAAAAAGCGGTTCGCGAGCGTCCGCGCGAGGTCCGGCGCGTTGCCCCACGCCCGGTTGTTGCAGACCACGTCCAGCGTCACCCCGGCCTCGACCGCCTGGTACATGAGCGCCGTCGCCTCGTCGACCATGCGGCGCGCGTCGCGCGTGTCGCTCAGGCCCGGCGCCGGCATCTCGAACGGGTAGGCCAGCCGGAACGAGTCGTCGAAGCTCATGTCGCGCGGCTGGATCAGGCGGAGGACCGCCCCGCCCGACGCCGACGTGAACCGCTCGCCCACCAGCCGCCACTGGTCGATGATCGGCGGGAGCCATTGCCAATGGCTAAAGCAGAACCCCAGATCGCGGTTCGCGAGCCACTCGAGGTAGACCGGCGTAAGCTGGTGCGACGAACGAATTTCGAAGTGGAGCGGCGTGTCGTTGGGGACGTCCGCGACGAAGCGGTCCCACTCGGCCACGAACGTGTCCGGGTCGGGGCTGTCGCGGGCGCGCTCGTACGGCTGCTCCAGGATCACGCCGGCCAGCTTCACGCCGAGCGCCTTCTGGGCGGGGTGGAGAAAGCGGTCGGTAAAGAGGGCCGGGTCGAGGTAGTCCGGGTTCTCGACGTAGGCCCATCGGCCGTCGACCTTCCGGCGGAGCCGGCGTGCTACGACCTGCTGCGGCACCTTGAGGAGGAACCGGGCCGTCGCCGGCGCGGCGTCGTTGTAGTGCTGGAGCTGGAACAGCCCGGGCGCGGGCTTCCCCGTCTCCTCGACGAGCGGGCGGTAGTACGTCGAGTCGATCTCGAGCACGCCGAAGTGGAGGAAGTAGTCCTCGACGGACGCCACCGGCAGCAGGCGCTCCTCGACGCTCTCGCCGCCCACGCGCTTTTTCCGCGTCGTCACCTCCCCGCCCCACACGTCGCGCGGGTACACCTGCCCGATCCACGCCGCGTAGCGGTCCGACGCCGACCCGAACCGGAGCGACGGGTGGACGCGCCGGACGTCGTAGGCGTCGGCCTCGGCGCGGCGCGCCTCGACCGGGCGGGGCGCGGACTGCGGCGTGGAATCCGGGGGCGGGGCGGCGCTCACCGGGCGGGGGGGACGCCGGCCGACGGCTCGGTCAGCGGCGTCACGAGCGGGACCGCCTCGGGCTGCCCGTCGCCGCTCGGCGGCTCGGTCGGCGGCCGCTCGCCGGCCAGGAGCGACCGGACGGCGCTCCCGGCCACGAAGAAGCCCAGCACGAGGATGAGGTAGTACGTCAGAAGCCGCCACGTGAGCAGCGCCGGGCCGCCGTACCCGGGCGGGAGGAGCGGGGCGAGGTAGAAGACGTAGAGTGCCTCGATGCCGCCCGACCCGCCCGGCGTGGGCATGGCCAGCCCCGCCAGCCACATGCCGGCCGTCCTGAGCACGAACAGGACGTGGCGGAAGTCGCGCCAGAAGCTGAGGGCGACGAGGAACACGATCCCGTACCGCCCCGCCCAGTAGAACGCGGTGTAGGCGGCGCCCTTCAGGTAGAAGGCGGCCGGCTTGCTGCGGAGCACACGGGCCTGCCGCCGCAGCCGCCGCGCCTCGCGCTGGACCGTCGGCTCGAACCGCCGGAGCCACCGGAAGTGGACGACCCAGTTCGCGAGCCGCTCGATGAGCTCGGGACGGAACAGCGTGGCGTAGGCGAAGAACGCGATGTAGATCAGCATCCCGCCCAGGTACGCCGCGACGGTCCCGATGCCGGCCGCGCCAAGCCCGGTCGGAAACACGGGCACCCAGATCGCCGAGAGGTACAGGACCACGATCAGCAGGGCGAACCAGATCTGGTCCATCAGCATGGCGAACAGCATGACCGCCGTGATCTCGCCGTAGGGGACCTTGTTTTCCCGGGCGATAAAGAAGGCCGCGAACGGCGCCCCGCCCAGCGCCGACGGCGTGACGGCCGACATAAAGTCCCACGTCACCTGCGACCGGAGCCCCCCCGGCACCGAGAGGGCGCCGCCCGAGACGTGGCGGAGCCTCAGCCCGCCCGCCGTGATCTGCACGCCCAGCGCGCCGACGGCGCCGAGGAGGATCCACGGGTTGAACGTGTCGCGGACGTCGCTGAACGTGCCCGGCTCGTACGTCAGCCACAGGACGACGGCGAGGGCGCTGAGGCTCAGCGCGACGGGCAGCACGAGGTCCCGCTTGCGGACGCGGCGTGCGGGGGCGGGTAGGGGGGAGGCGGCGTCCATGCGGTCCGGCAGACGGGGGAAAAGATAGGCCGGTTGCACACGCGGAGCCGACGCGCCGCACCGCGAGCCCGGGCGGGGCGGCGTCCGTCCCCACCCCGCCCCGTCCGCCAAGCGCCGCGCGTCCTGGCGGCGGCGCCGTCCGCATGGGACGGGGTGGTCGGGCGGGGTGGTCGCACCCGCCCGTCGACCGCCCCGCCCCGCCCACGCGCGAGCGGGGCGGGCCTCGTGCGCCGCCCGGTGGGCGGGGCGGCGGCTCTTCACCCATTCATCCCGCTCGCGGGGCACGTTGGTTGTCCGCGCCCCGGGCGGGCCGGTATCTTCGGCCCGCCGGCCGCTCTGTTGCCGCCCGGTGCCCCTCGCCCTCCGGGTCCGCCCCTCATGCTGGAGCTGTTCCTCTTCTTCGTCTTCGCCGTCTTCGCCGTCGCCGGCGCCGTCGGCATGCTGGTCTCGCGGAGCCCAGTCGCGAGCGCGCTCTGGATGGTCCAGACCATGCTGGCGCTCGCGTGCCTGTACCTGACGCTGAACGCGACGTTCATCGGCGTCGTGCAGGTCCTGGTCTACGCCGGGGCCATCATGGTCCTGTTCCTGTTCGTGATCATGCTCCTCAACCTCGAGGAGGCGCCGACGCTCAGCGGGTTCTCGTGGGCGCGCGCGGCCGCGTTCGTGGCCGGCGTCGGCGTGCTGGCCCTGCTCCTAGCCGTCGTCTCGGTCCGCCTCGTCGGCCTCCCCGATGCGCCCGTCGCAGCGGAGCCCGTGGTCGAGACGTCGGTCGTGGCGCTCGGCGTCGCGCTCCTGACCCGGCACGCGTTCTCTCTCGAGATCATCGCTGCCCTGCTCCTGGCGGCCACGATCGGCGCCGTGCTCCTCGCCAAGAAACGCTTCGTGTGACGTCGGTACCGCGGCACAGGGTACAGGGTACCCTCTGCGCCCACCGTCTAGCCGTACCCCGTACCTAGTACCCCGTACCGAACGCATGGACCTCACCTGGTACCTCTCGCTGAGCGCCGTGCTCTTCACGATCGGCGTGCTCGGCGTCCTCCTCCGCCGGAACGTGATCGTCGTGTTCCTCTCGGTCGAGCTCATGCTGAACTCGGTGAACCTCTCGCTGGTCGCCTTCAGCCAGGCCTTCGGCGACGTGGAGGGGCAGATCCTGGTCTTTTTCGTCATCTCCGTCGCCGCCGCCGAGGCCGCGGTCGGGCTCGCCATCGTCATCGCGCTCTTCCGCAACAAGCTGACGATCAACGTCGACGAAATCCGCCTGTTTAGGGGCTGACGCCCCGGGACTGGCGAATGGGGACTAGGGACTCCATTCGCCGCGTGCCCAGTCCCTAGTCCCCCCGTCCCTACGTCCCCTCCCCGATGGAACTCCTCGTCCGGCTCATCCTGCTCCCCCCGCTGCTCATGGCGGCGTTCAACGGGATGATGGGCCTGTTCGCCCCCGGTTACCGGAAGCAGGAGTGGGTCGTGGGCGGGCTGGCGCTCGTCGCCGTGGCCGTCCCGTTCGCCGTCACGTGCGCGCTGTTCTTCGGGTTCGAAGCCCCGTACGTCGTCCGCTACTTCACGTGGCTCACGGCCGGCGACCTCCAGGTGGACTTCGCCTACCGGATCGACCAGCTCTCGCTGCTCATGACCCTCGTCGTCACCGGCGTGGGCTCGCTCATCCACCTGTACTCGATCGGGTACATGAAGGGGGACCCCGGGTTCTGGCGCTTTTTCGCCTACCTGAACCTGTTCATCTTCGCGATGCTCAACCTGGTGCTCGCGGAGAACCTGCCCGTGCTGTTCCTCGGGTGGGAGGGCGTCGGGCTGTGCTCGTACCTCCTCATCGGGTTCTGGTACACCGACCTCAAGAACTCGGCGGCGGCCAACAAGGCGTTCATCGTCAACCGCATCGGCGACTTCGCCTTCCTGCTGGCCATGTTCATCGTCTTCCAGACGGTGACGGCGGCGCGGCCGGGCGCGTTCGGGCTCGACTTTACGACGCTGCTCGCGCCCGAGACGCTCGCGCTCTTCGACGGACCGGTCGGGTTCTGGGTGTGCCTCCTCTTCTTTATCGGGGCGACGGGCAAGAGCGCGCAGATCCCGCTCTTCGTGTGGCTCCCCGACGCCATGGCCGGGCCGACCCCGGTCAGTGCCCTGATCCACGCGGCGACCATGGTGACGTCGGGGCTGTACCTGCTCGCCCGGCTCAGCGCGCTCGTGCTCCTCGCGCCGGGCGCCATGCAGATCATCGCCGTCGTCGGCGCGCTCACGGCGATTATGGCGGCGACGGTCGCCATGACGCAGAACGACATCAAGAAGGTGCTGGCCTACTCGACGGTCAGCCAGCTGGGCTACATGTTCCTGGCGGCCGGCGTCGGCGCCTACTTCGTGGCCATCTTCCACGTCATGACGCACGCTTTCTTTAAAGCGTGCCTGTTCCTGGGCTCGGGGAGCGTCATCCACTCGATGCACCACGTCGAGCACGAGTTGGAGCACAAGGGGCTCATCCCGGGGCCGCACGGCCCGGGCACGCACGACACCCCGCTCGACTCCGAGGCCGCCAACGACCCGTTCAAGGAGGGCGGGGCGGGCGCTTTCGAGGAGGACGCCAAGGCCCGTCAGGCCCGCCCCGCCCGTGGCTACGCGACGCTCCCCTACGACGGCCCGTTCGACGCCCAGGACATGCGCACGATGGGCGGCCTCAAACGCTACATGCCATCGACGCGGTGGACCTTCCTGATCGCGACGCTCGCGATCGCCGGCATCCCCGGGCTCGCCGGGTTCTTCTCGAAGGACGAGATCCTGTTCAAGGCGTTCGAGTACGGCTACGACGGGCACCTCGTGGGCTGGATCGTCTGGATCGTCGGGCTCGTGACGGCGCTCCTGACCGCCATCTACATGACGCGGGCCTACCTGCTGACCTTCGAGGGCGACCCGCGCTGGCCCGACGCGCTCGACACGCACCCGCACGAGAGCCCGTGGACGATGACCGTCCCCCTGTGGGTGCTCGCCGGGCTCTCCGTCGTCGGCGGCTTCCTGGGCCTCCCGCCCGTCATCACCGAGACGTTCGGGCTGCCGGACTCGTGGATCCACCACTGGCTCGGGCAGGCTTACGGCGGACCCGTCGCCGAGTTGATCCACGAGGATCTCCCGACGGCCTTTACCACGTGGATGCTCCTCGGCGTCGGCGCCCTCATCGCGATCGCCGGCGTGGCCTTCGCCTGGGTCGGGCTCCGGTTCGGCCCGCGCGGCCCCGAGGCCGACCGCGGCATCCGCCGGCTCATGGGCTTCCTGTACCGCCCGGCCTCGCGCAAGTGGTACTGGGACGAGGCCTACGACGCGGCCGTCGTCGACCCCATCGTCGAGGGCTCGCGCAAGGGGCTCGCCCCGTTCGACAAGAAGGGCGTCGACGGCGCTGTGATGGGCATGGCCGGCTCCATCCGCGAGTCCGCCTCGCGCCTCCGCCGCCTGCAGACGGGCGTGGTTCAGACGTACGCCTTCGCCGTCGTGCTCGGCGTGCTCGGCGTCGTCGCGCTGCTCCTGTTCACGTGATCGCCGCCCCGCCCTCTCGCTGTGGCGCGACCGCCCCGCCCGCCGAGGGCGGGGTGGGGGAGGGCCGCCCCGCCCACGCCGCGACCGGCCGCGCGCTGCGCCCGGGCGGGGCGGTGAGCCCGCCCCGCCCCACCCCTTTGGTCCCCGGCGGAGACGCCGTACCGCGACGCCTCTACGTCCCCCCGTTTAATGGCTGACTGGCTCCTCTCGCTCATCCTGTTCCTCCCCGCCCTGGGCGCGCTGGCCGTGCTCGTGGTGCCGGGTGTGAGCGCGGTCCGGTGGACGGCCCTGGCCTTTACCACGGCCACGTTCGTGCTGTCGCTCGGGCTGTGGGCGGCGTTTGACCCGGCGGCCTCGACGGCGCTCGCGCCGCAGCTCGCGACGCGCGCGCCGTGGTTCGGCGGCATCGACATCAGCTACTACATCGGGATCGACGGGCTGAACCTGCTGCTGGTCCTGCTCACGACGCTCCTGGGGCCGGTCATCGTGCTCTCGTCGTGGACCTACATCGGCAAGCTGCACAAGGGGTACTACGCGCTCATGCTGCTGCTGGAGACCGGCGTGCTCGGCGTGTTCCTCTCGTTCGACGTCTTCCTGTTCTACGTCTTCTTCGAGCTCACGCTGATCCCGATGGTGTTCATCATCGGCATCTGGGGCGGGGAGGACCGCATCTACGCGGCCGTCAAGTTCGTGCTGTACACGCTCGTCGGGTCGCTCCTGATGCTGGTCGGCGTGATCTGGCTGGGCTTCGAGGCCGGCGACGCCGTCAACGGCGGCGTGTTCACGACCGACTGGTACAAGCTGGTCTCGTTCGGCGTCCCGGTCGGCGCGCAGTACGCGCTCTTCGTCCTGTTCGGGCTGGCGTTCGCGATCAAGGTCCCGCTGTTCCCGCTCCACACGTGGCTCCCCGACGCCCACACGCAGGCGCCGACGGGCGGGTCGGTGGTGCTCGCGGGCGTGCTGCTCAAGATGGGGACGTACGGGCTCTTGAGGTTCGTCATCCCGTTCTTCCCCAACGCGTCCGAGGCGCTGGCCCTCCCGGTCGGCATCCTGGCCGTCATCGGGATCGTCTACGGCGCGCTCGTGGCGTTCGCGCAGACGGACATGAAGAAGCTCGTGGCGTACTCGTCGGTGAGCCACCTCGGGTTCGTGGTCCTCGGCGTGTTCGCGTTCCAGACGATCGCCGTCCAGGGCGCCCTCATCCAGATGGTGAACCACGGGCTCTCGACGGGCGCGCTGTTCCTCATCATCGGGATGCTCTACGAGCGGCGCCACACGCGCGCGATGGCCGACTACGGCGGCATCGCCAAGACCGTCCCCGTCTTGACGTTCTTCATGCTGTTCAGCGTGTTCGCGTCGGCTGGCCTGCCCGGGCTGAACGGGTTCGTGGGCGAGTTCATGATCCTCATCGGGTCGTGGCAGTCGCCGACGCTGGGCCACCCCGCCCTCATCGCCGTCGCCACGACGGGCGTGATCTTCGCCGCCGTCTACCTCTTGTGGATGGTCTACCGGACGTTCTTCGGCGAGGTCACGAGCGAGGCGAACGCGACGATGAAGGACCTGAACGGCCGCGAGCTGGGCATCCTCGTCCCGCTGGCCGCGCTCATGCTGGTGCTCGGGTTCTGGCCCGCCCCGTTCCTCGAGCGCTCCGAGCTCGCCGTCCGGTCCGTCGTCGCCACGTCGATCGCCAAGGCCGAGGCCGTCGAGGCGGCCGAGGCCATCGTCGGGGGCGGGGTGGCCGTCGTGGTCCCCGTCCTGTGGCCCGAGCCCATCGCCGACGAGGCGCCGCGGCCGTCCGGCCCGGTCCCCGTCCCCGGCGCGCCCGTCCCCGCCGTCGCGCACTAGCCCCCGTGGCCCCTCCGCCACCGCCCCGCCCACGCCCGCTCATGGTCCGCCCCGCCGCGCTTCTCGCGCTCCTCCTCCTCCTGTTCGCCCCGCCCGCGCTCGCGCAGACGGACGCGGACGTCGACGCCCCGCCCAGCGTCGAGGCCCTCGACATCGACGACGACGCGGCGGCCATCGAGCGCCGCGGCGAGATCGCCGACGAGCGGCTGGGCGACGGCGAAGGCCTGGGCGCCGACCACGGCGGCGACGACGAGCACGCCGACAACGGCCACGGCGCCGCCCCGCCCGTGTGGCTCGTGATCCCGTTCGTGGTGCTCCTGCTCATGATCGCGACGGGGCCGCTGTTCTACGCCCACTTCTGGCACCACAACTACCCGAAGATCGCGATCGCGCTCGGCCTCATCACGGCGGCGTATTACCTCCTCGTCATGGGCGACGGGATCCCAATTTTGCACGCGGCCGAGGAGTACTTCGCCTTTATCGCGCTCCTGGGCTCGCTCTACGTCGCGAGCGGGTGCATCCTCATCAAGACCGACTTTGCCGGCACCCCGAAGGCCAACACGATCCTGCTCCTGGTCGGCGGGGTCCTGGCCAACTTTATCGGGACGACGGGCGCCTCGATGCTCCTCATCCGCCCCTACATGCGGCTCAACGCGGGGCGGCTGAAGGCGTACCACATCATCTTCTTCATCTTTATCGTCTCGAACGTGGGCGGGGCGCTCACGCCGATCGGCGACCCGCCGCTGTTCCTGGGCTTCCTCCGCGGCGTCCCGTTCTTCTGGACCGTCGCCCACGTCTGGTACATCTGGCTCCCGACGATCCTCGCCATCGCGGCCGTCTTCTACGTCATCGACGGCCGGAACAAGGAGGGGAGCCTCCGCGAGGGCGCCGAGCAGGTCGGGATCGACGTCGACCCCGGCGAGGTCCCGGGCGGGGCGGCGGTCCCCGAGGCCCGCGGCGTCCAGGACGTCGCCGACGTCCGCACGCCGGGCGAGGCGGTCCTGCCCGTCGACCGGAAGCGGCCGTTCTACCACGACATCGCCATCGAGGGCAAGGTCGGGTTCGCGTGGCTCGCGGTCGTCATCGCGGCCGTCTTTATCGACCCCAAGGTGATCCCGGCCATCGAGGGGACGATCATCGACCTCCACCACTTTGGCCTCCCGTTCGGGATCCGCGAGGTGATCATGGGGGCCGTGGCGTTCCTCGCCTACCGGACGGCGAACAAGGACATCCTCAAGGGCAACGACTTCAACTTCGAGCCCATCAAGGAGGTCGGCTTCCTGTTTATCGGCATCTTCCTGACGATGCAGCCGGCGCTCACGCTGATCGGCGCGTTCGCGAGCGAGAACGCGAGCGCGCTCGGCGTCTCGTCGTTCTACTTCGGGACCGGCGTGCTGTCCGGCGTGCTCGACAACGCGCCGACCTACGTGAGCTTCCTCTCGGCGGCGATGGGCAAGTTCGGGATGGACGTGAACATCCCCGAGATGGTCCGCGACTTCGCCGTCCACCCGGGCGACCCGACCGGCTTCTACCTCCAGGCGATCTCGGTCGCGTCCGTGTTCTGGGGCGCGCTGACCTACATCGGCAACGGGCCGAACTTCATGGTCAAGGCGATCGCCGAGTCGAGCGGCGTCGACACGCCCTCGTTCGTGGCTTACATGGTCAAGTACTCGATCCCGATCCTCGTCCCGATCTACATCGTGGTCTGGCTCGTGTTCTTCAGCGGCTGGGTGCTCCCGCACCCCGACGACGTCCAGCACACGGTCGAGGCCGTGTTCCGGTCGTCCGGCCTGCTCCTCCACTTCTAGGACCGGCTCGGGCGGGGCGGGCGACCACCCCGCCCCGGACGCCCCGCCGCCGCCCCTCCCGAACCGCTTCCCGCTCTCCATGCCCGCCCGCCGCACCCCGCTCTCCGACGACCAGATTGCCGACGCGCTCCCCGAGGGGTGGCGTCACGAGACGGACGGTGAGGAGAGCCGGCTCGAGCAGACGTTCTCGTTCGACGACTTCCGCACGGCGTTCGCGTTCCTGACGCGCGTGGCGTTCGAGGCCGAGGCCGTCGACCACCACCCCGAGATCGCCAACGTCTACGACACGGTCCACCTCTCGCTCTCGACGCACGACGCCGGCAACCGGGTGACGGAGAAGGACCTCGACCTCGCCCGCCGCGTGTCGGCCATCTAGCGCCGCGCGCCCTGGGCGGGGCGGGCCTTTCGCGCCCGGCCGCCCCGCCCGTGACACGAAGCGCCCGACGCGCTCCGCCACCGAGCCACTTTCCTACGGATTGAATCGTCGGCGAGGGAATCCTTCGCTACGCTCAGGACGACGAGTGGAGACCGACGCGGGCCGCCCCGCCCCCGCGCCACCCCGCCCCGGCGGACTGACAGCCCCCCATGTACGACTTCTTCCTCGAAGACCTCGCAGCGACCGCCCCGATCCTCCTCGTGGCGGCGCTCGGCGTCCTCGTCGTCCTTCTGGACTCGTTCCGCAACGACAGCCCGGCGATCCCGTGGATCGCGGGCGTAGGGATGACCGCCGCCGCCGTCTGGGAGGCGTTCCTCATCGGCCGCCCCGGCGTCGCCTTTGGCGGCGAGGTGTACGTGGGCGGGGCGGCGGCGCTCGCGTGCATCGTGGTCCTCGTGGGCGCCGTCGGCAGCCTCGCGCTGACCGTGCCGTACCTGTCGCGGCTGGGCCGCAACTACGGCGAGGTCCACGCGCTCATCCTGTTCTCGACGGCCGGCATGCTCACGCTGGCCTCGGCCGGCAGCCTGGTCACGCTGTTCGTCGGGCTGGAGACGATGTCGGTGTGCCTCTACGTGCTCACCGGGCTCGTCCGCGAGGAGTCGACGGCGAACGAGAGCGCGCTCAAGTACTTCCTGCTGGGGGCGTTCTCGACCGGGTTCTTCCTCTACGGCGTCGCCCTCCTCTACGGCGCGACCGGCACGATGCAGCTGTCGCTGCTCGCCGAGGGGGTCCTGCTCACCGGGCGAACCGGGCTGTTCCTGGCCGGCGTGGGCCTGCTGCTCGTCGGGTTCTTTTTCAAGGTCTCCGCCGTCCCATTCCATATGTGGACGCCCGACGTGTACCAGGGGGCGCCGACGTCGCTGACGGCGTTCATGTCGACGGCGTCGAAGGCGGCCACGTTCGCGGCGCTGGCAGTCGTCCTCGCGCGGGCGCTCCCGGCCGGGCTCGTTGAGGGCTCGGTGCAGACGGTCCTCGTCGCGGTCTCGGCGATCACGATGGTGGTCGGCAACGTGATCGCGGTCGTGCAGACGAACGTGAAGCGGATGCTGGCCTACTCGTCGGTCGCCCACGCCGGCTACATCCTCGCCGGTCTCGCGGCCGGGACGGCGGCGGGCTACGGGGCGGCCCTGTTCTACCTCCTCGCGTACACGCTCATGAACGTGGGCGCCTTCGGGGCGATCGGCGCGCTCGAGTGGGACGACGAGCAGGGGGCGGACCAGGACCTCGACAGCCTGGCCGGGGCCGGCTACCGGCGGCCGTTCCTGGGCGTGGCGCTCGGCGTGTTCATGTTCGCGCTGACGGGCTTCCCGCCGCTCGCCGGCTTCATGGGCAAGTTCCTCGTGTTCTCGGCCGTCGTCGACGCCGGGCTCGTGTGGCTGGCCGTGCTCGGCGTGCTGGCGAGCGTGGTCTCGGGGGCGTACTACCTCCGCGTGCTCGTCGTGCTCTGGATGCGGTCGCCCGACGAGGCGCCGGCGAACGCGCAGCGGCCGTTCCCGGTCGCCACGGCGACGGCGGTCGTGGTCGGCGCGTGCGCGATCGCGCTCCTCGTGTTCGGGATCGCCCCGGGCGTCCTCTCGGACGCGGCGACGGCGGCGTACACGCCGGACCCGGTCGTGCTGATCGTGCCGGTGCCCTAAGCGAGCGACGGGTCACGGGTGATGAGTGACGGGCGCCGAGTGCCCGCCCCGCCCGGCTTTGCTGGACCTGCCGCCCCGCCCGTGCATGATCGAGAGGGCGGGGCGGGGGAGAGCGTGCGGGTGAGCGGGGCGGGTGATTTGGGGACAACTTGCCGCCCCGCCTCGGGTACGAGCGGGGCGGGTCGGTGATCTTCCCGTACCCCGTACCCCGTACCCCGTACCCCGTACCCCGTACCCCGCCCTGTGGAACGCCTCCTCCGCGAGTACCTCCCGACGGCCCCCGACCTCGGCCTCTACGTCCGCCCCGACATCCCGGACGCGAAGCTCCGCGCGGCGGTCCAGGACTACGCGCCCGACGTAGCGCCGGGCGACGTGGTCGCGCTCTACGACGCGACGCGGCTGGGGTCGGCGAAGGACGGCGCGCTGTTCCTGGCCGACCGGCTCGTGTTCCAGAACAACGACCTCCAAGCGGCCCGCGTGGTTCGCTACGAAGACGTCGTGGGCGTGCGCGTCAAGCGGAAGCTGCTCGGTGGGCGCGAGGTCCAGATCGATCTCAACCGGGGGCGGGCGACGGTGACGGAGACGCTCGACTTTTCGGGCCAGCCCGGGGCGGCCGAGTACGTCGAGCGGGCGCTGACGCAGGTCCTGGCGCAGGGCGTCCGCCCCGCCCCGGCAGCGCCGGGCGGAACGGACCGAGCGGCCGTCGCCGACGCGCTCGACCGGCTCGTCGAGCGGGGCGACCTCACGGACGCCGACCGCGACCGGATGCTCGCGGCGCTGCGGTAGGGCGGGGCGGGACCTTGGGGGCCGCCGGCCGGTTCGCGTCGCCCCTCCTGGACCCTTTGTGCTCCGCCGCCTCTGCGCCCCGCTCGTCGTCGGCCTCGCCGGCTTGATGGCCCTCGCGGGCTGCCAGTCTGGAGGCGCCGCCCCGCCCGTTCTGCCCTCCCCGCCCCCGGTCGAGGACGACTCGGAGGGCGGGGAGGCGGCCTCGCCGAGCGCGGCGGGCGCGTTCGAGGTCGCGCTCGACCTGGGCGGGCTGCGCCTCGTGGACCCGCAGACGGGGTCGACCCGGCCGGTGGCGTTTGGAGACGCCGAGGGTGCCGTCGTGCGGGCGGTGGCGCGGTCTGCGGGCGAGCCGGCCGAGCGGGGCGTGAACGACGAGTGCGGCGCCGGCCCGCTCAGCTACGCCTCCTGGTCCGACGGGCTGACGCTCTGGTTCTCCGACGGTGCGTTCGCCGGGTGGGCCGTCGACGGCCGGTCCAGCGGCTCGGAGCGGCTCACGACTATGACAGGGCTGGGCATCGGCGCCACTCGGGCCGACCTGGACCGGGCGTACGCCGCCGACGTCGGGCCGTCGTCGCTGGGGACGGAGTTCGCGGCCGGCGATCTGGGCGGGGTCCTCGACGGGAGCGGCCCCGGCGCCCGCGTTACCGACCTGTGGGGCGGCACCACCTGCGCCTTTCGGTAGGGCACAGACCGCCCCGCCCGAGGCCGGGGGCGGGGCGGTCGCGGAAACGCTGCGGGGCGGGGCGGGGTAGAACGATCCCTCTTTCCCCACCCCTCTCCCCATCATGGCCTTCGACGCTGCCCCCCTCCCATACGACTACGACGCGCTCCAGCCCTCGATCGACGAGGAGACGATGCGCATCCATCACGACAAGCACTACCAGGGCTACACCGACAAGCTCAACGCGGCCCTCAACGGGACGAAGTGGGCGGATCAGCCCATCGAGGAGACGCTCGCCAACCTCGACGCGCTCCCCGAGGACAAGCAGACGGCCGTCCGCAACAACGGGGGCGGATTCCTCAACCACGGCATCTTCTGGACCATCATGAGCCCCGACGGCGGCGGCCAGCCGACGGGCGAGCTGGCGAGCGCCATCGAACAGTCGTTCGGGTCGTTCGACGCGTTCAAGGAAAAGTTCGAGGCCGCCGCGACGGGCCAGTTCGGGTCCGGCTGGGCGTGGCTCGAGCTGAAGAGCGACGGCGGGCTCCGGGTCCACGGCCACGCCAACCAGGACAACCCGGTCATGCACGGGGCCAAGCCGATCATTGGCCTCGACGTGTGGGAGCACGCCTACTACCTCAAGTACCAGAACAAGCGGCCCGCCTACGTGAGCGCGTGGTGGGACGTCGTGAACTGGGACGAGGCCGACCGCCGCTACCGGAGCTACAAGGCGCAGTAGGCCGCCCCGCCCGGCTCAACCGCGTGCCGCCCCGCCCGGGACTCCTGGGCGGGGCGGCGTGTGTGATAGCGGTCCCGAACGGTTGTGCGTCACCCCGCCCCCGTGTCCGGACGATCCCCTTACACCGTCTCTCTCCTCGAAGGAGAGGGGACTCCGTAAGCATATCTCGGGCGGGGTGGAACGCGGCGCACGGACTCAGCGATCGGGCGCAAAACGGAGCTCGTGGGCGGGGCGGCTAGAGCCGGGCGTGGACCCCGGCGCTCACCGTCCGTGTCCCCAGCGTCGACCCGCTAAAGAGCGGCAGGAAGGAGGGGCCGCCCCCGAACGAGGTGGCCTCGGCACGGACGGCGAGCCAGACCGACGTCCGCGGCACGGCAACTCCAGCCTCGACGTACTGGCCGCCGCTGGAGCGGACCGCGGCCGACGGCACAAACCGGACCGCGTCCTCGGCTGAGACAGACGCCACCGTGCGGTCGAGGACGGTCCCGATCATGAGTCCGGTCCCGACGTGGACGCCGAGGCCGCCGACCCTGCCCGCGAGGCGGGCGCCGAGCACGCCGTGGAGCGTGTTGAGCTGCTGAGCCTTGAAGTCGCTCCGGTACATCCGCGCCACGTCGTGCGCGTACTCGGTTCCGACAACGATCCGAGCAAAGTGGGGGAGAAGCGTCGGGGCGATCTCGGCGCCCGCCCGGACTTGGAACGACGACACGCCAGGATCGACGATCGTCGCCGGCCGCACGCCCCGGCGCCGGAACGAACCGACCGCCACGTCGGCGCCGACCTCGAACGTCACGGTCGTCGCTCGGCGGACGGCCGCCCCACCCGGCTGGGCGGTGTAGCTGGCGTCCTGGCACACGTTGTAGGCGTCGACCACGCGCGCGATAGCGGGTTCGGTATAGCCGAGCCCGGCGTACACCGCCTCCGGCACGCCGCACGTGCCGAGCACGGCCAGGAGCGTCTGACGGTACAGCGGCCGCGAGCGGTGGAGCCTGCCCCCGACCTCTTTCTCAACGAACCAAAGCCCGATAGGGGCGCCGTCGGTCTGGACGTAGAAGGTGGGCCGGCCTTCGGTGGTCTCCAGCGCGAGCAGGTCGGCGTCCCCGTCGCGGACGACGCGGGCGAACGCGAGCCGGTCGTTCGGCCTCGAAGGAGTAACCTCGCGAGCAGCCCGGACCTGGAACAGCCCGCGCCGGTACCGCCGCCCGTCGCCGACCACGAAGGCGACGGCATCGGCCGGTCCGAACCGCATGGCCTCGGCGCCGGGGGCGGGGCGGAACGCGACACCTCGGGCGTACTCAGCCTCGGTGGCCGACAGGACCTCGCCGCGGAGCGTGTCACCAGCGGCGGTGACGACGAACCCGGTGGGGCCGTCGGGAGCGGACTGAGCGAGCGCGGCGGGGGCTGCCAGGAGAAGCGCGAGCGCAGCAAGACGCATGGGCGGGGCGGCAGGGCCGCACGGGTGAATGGGCGCCGACGATACGGTCCACCCCGCCCGCGTCAAGGCGCTGGTCGTGCGAAGTTCGCGAGCGGCCGCTATCGGCTGGGCCGGCGCGCGGCGCGCGGCATACCGCCCCGCCCTCAGACGTTCACCTGCTTCAAGGCCTCCAGCGCCCGCTCGCGGGCCTCCTTGTGATCCACAATGGGGTGGGGGTACGTCTCGCCCAACGTCACACCGGCCTCTTCGAGAACCTCGGGCGGGGCGGTCCACGGCGCGTGGAGGTGCTTCGTGGGGAGGGCGGACAGCTCCGGCACCCAGCGGCGGATGTAGTCGCCTTCGGGGTCGTACCGCGTGCTCTGGCTGAGCGGGTTGAAGATGCGGAAGAACGGCTGCGCGTCGGCGCCCGAGCCGGCCGCCCACTGCCAGCCCATCGCGTTGTTGGCGAGGTCGCCGCCGCAGAGCGTGTCCCAAAACCACCGCTCGCCGTCCTGCCACCGGACGAGGAGGTCCTTGGTCAAGAACGAGGCCGTCACCATCCGCATCCGGTTGTGCATCCACCCGACGTGCCAGAGCTGGCGCATGGCGGCGTCGACGAGCGGGTAGCCGGTCCGCCCGCGCTGCCACGCGCGGAGCGCGTCGTCGTCGTGCGCCCACGGCATCCGCTCGTACTTCTCCTTGAGCGGGGCGTCGGGCATGTGCGGGAAGTGGTGGAGCACGTGGTACGAGAACTCGCGCCACCCGATCTCGAACAGGAAGGCGTCCGCCGCCTCGCGCGTGACGCCGTTCGAGACCCACCCGTTCGCGGCCGCCCACACCTGTCGCGGGCTGACCTCGCCCCAGTGGAGGTGCGGCGAGAGCATGGACGTACCGCGGGCGGCTGGGAAATCCCGCTCCTCGTCGTAGTGGAGGAGCTGCTGGCTCACGAACGTGTCCAGGCGCTCGGCCGCCCCGCCCTCGCCGGGCGTCCACGTCTCGCGCATGCCGCCCGCCCAGTCGACGCCGTCCTGAGCCTCGGGCGTGAGCCCGAGCGCGTCCAGGTCCGCCGACTCCGGCCACGTCGCCGGCGCCGCCCCGCCCAGGTCGGGGGCGGGGAGGGGATCGCCCGGGTCGAGCTGCGCGCGCACCTTCTTCCAGAACGGCGTGAACACGCGGTACGGCCCGCCCGAGCCCGTCCTGATCTGCTCCGGGTCGTGGAGGACGCGCCCGGCGAAGGTGCGGACCTCGACGCCGGCCGCCTCCAGGCCCTCCCGAACGGCCTCGTCGCGGCGCCGGAGCGCCGGCGCGAGGCGCGTCTGCCAGACCACCCGGTCCGCCCCGCTCGCCTCGCACACGGCTTTGAGCTCGTCCAGCGAGGTGCCCTGGCGGAGCACGAGGCGGCTGCCCTCTTCCTGGAGCGAGCGGCCCAGCGCGTCGAGCGACTCGTGGAGCCACCAGCGGTGCGCCCCGCCCGGCGCCCACGGCGCCTCCTCGTCGGGCGCCCACACGAAGACGGGCACCACCCCGCCCCGCTCGGCCGCGTGCGTGAGGGCGGGGTGGTCGTGGAGGCGGAGGCTGTTGCGGAGCCAGACGACGGTCGTGGGCACGGGCGGGCGCAGAGGGCGGGGTGGCCGGGGCTACCAGGCGGGACGGGGGGCGTTCCACGGCCGCCCCGCCCGCTTGTCACCCCGCCCGCCGCGGGGGACGCGGCGCCATCCACCGATGGGCGGGGCGGCGTGTGGACTGTGGGCGGGGCGGCTGCCCACTGTGCTTGCCGCGGGCCGGGTGGTTTCCCATCATGAGCGGTGTCGGCGCCCAGTGGCGCGGGCGGCGTTTTGTTGTGGACAGGTCATGAAGATGCTGATAGCTTGTCAGTCTGACCCGCAGGTGGCGCGCTCTGTCTCGTGCGGGTTTTTCCAGGAAGGACACCGGCACGTTCCGCTCTCACCCACTCGTGTACACCATGAAGAAGGCTCTCATGATTGCGTCGTTGCTCATCGGCGCTGCCGCGCCGGTCGCGGCACAAAGCGGGACGGTCGAGGGGGTCGTGGTCGACGCGCGCACGGGCGACACAATTCCCGGGGCCAACGTTGTCCTCGAAGGCACCACCACGGGGGCGTCCACGGGCGTCGATGGGACGTTCTCGCTCAGCGCTCCCGCGGGCACTTACCGGCTCCTCGCGAGCTTCGTCGGCTACCTTCCGGCCTCGCAGCCGGTCTCCATAGAGGAGGGGCAGACGCGGCGCGTCGAGGTCGAGCTCGACGAAGACCTGCTCGGGCTCGACGAGGTGTTCGTCGTCGGCTTCGGGACGACGAGCGAGTTGGCGCTCACCGGCAGCGTCGCGCGCGTCGGCGAGCGGGAGCTCGAGGACGCCGTCGTGAACTCGTTCGAGCAGGTGCTCCAGGGCCGCGCGGCCGGCGTGACGGTCCAGGCCAACAACGGGAAGCTGGGCCAGGGCCTCCAGATCCGTGTCCGCGGCTCGGCGTCGGTGTCGGCCGGCAACGGCCCGCTCTACGTCGTCGACGGCATCCCGGTGACGACCGAGAACCTCTCGACGAACGACGCGGCGACCAACCCGCTCGCTCAGCTCAGCCCGAGCGACATCTCGTCGATCGAGGTGCTCAAGGACGCTTCGGCGTCGGCCATCTACGGCTCGCGCGGCTCGAACGGCGTCGTCCTCATTACCACCAAGAGCGGGTTCGACGGGCGGACCCAGTTCACCGTCGACGTCCGCGGCAGCGCCAGCCAAGCGACGCGGCAGGTGGAGCTCCTGAACGCCCAGGAGTACACGGCGCTCCTCCTGGAGGCGGCCGAGAACTCGGCCCGCCTCGACCCCAGCTACGACTACGTCGGCGATGTTGAGGGGCAGTTCGACTTCCTCTCCCAAGGGACCGACTGGCGCACCGCCGAGGTCAACTCCGATTGGCAGGACCAGGCGTTCCAGACCGGCGGCGGCTACCAGGTCGACGTCAGCGCGCGCGGCGGCAGCCAGAACACGCAGTTCTTCCTGTCCGGGAGCTACAGCCAGGAGGACGGCATCCTCATCCGCGACGAGTACGACCGAATCACGGGGCGGCTCAACCTCAACCACGAGGTGAGCGACGCGCTCTCGCTCGGGGCCAACCTCGGCCTCTCGCGCGTCCTCAACAACCGGATCTCGACCGACAACAGCTTCGCCACGCCGGTCCAGATTATCGCGCAGCCGCCGATCTCGCCCATCACGATGTCGGAGGGCGACCTGAACGAGAACACGCTCTACTTCAACACGCTCCTCTACAACGACAACACGCGGTTCGCCGTCACGGGCTACCGCAACCTCGGCAACGTGTTCGGCGACCTCCAGATCGTCCCCAGCCTCCGCTTCCGCTCCGAGTTCGGCGTCGACGTCCTCGACCAGAACTCGGACGAGTACTACAACAGCCGCGTGGCCGAGAACACGGGCGCCCCGCAGGGCCTGGCCGTCGATACGTGGGACCGCGTCGTCAACTACACGACGAACAACTACCTCACGTTCGAGCGCGAGGTCGGGGCCGACCACGGCATCGAGGCCACGACCGGGATCACGTACCAGGACGTGAGCCTCCGGAACACGTCGGTCACGGGCGAGCGCTTCCCCAACGACGACTTCCAGCAGGTCGACGGGGCCGCCCAGATCACGGCCGGCACCGCCACCGAGACGGGGTACCGCTTCCTCGGCTACTTCGGCCGGGCCAATTACAACTTCAAGGACCGGTACTTCCTCTCGGCCTCAGGCCGCGTCGACGGCTCGTCGCGGTTCGGGAGCGAGAACCGATACGGGTTCTTCCCGGCCGTCTCCGGCGCGTGGGTGCTCAGCGACGAGCCGTTCTTCTCGGGCGTTCCGGGTGTCTCGTTCCTCAAGCTCCGCGCGAGCTACGGGATCACCGGCAACGCCGACATCGCCAACTTTGCCTCGCTCGGGCTGTGGAGCGAGGCCAGCTACGGCGGCACGCCGGGCATCATCCCGATCCAGGTCGAGAACCCGGACCTCAAGTGGGAGCGGACTTCGCAGATCGACGCCGGGCTCGACTTCGCGTTCTTCAACAACCGCGTGAGTGGCGAGCTCGACGTGTACGCGAAGAACACCGACGACCTCCTCCTCGGCGTCAACGTCCCCGCACTCACCGGCTACTCGGCCGTGCTCCGCAACGTGGGCACGCTCCAGAACCGGGGCGTCGAGCTGGCCTTCAACGCCCGGCTCGTCAACACCCGGCGGTTCTCGTGGACGAGCACGTTCAACATCTCGGCCAACCGGAACGAGATCACCGACCTCGACGGGCAGGTGATCGAGGGCGGGTTCATCAACCGGGCCGTCGAGGGCGAGCCCATCGGGGTCTTTTTTGGGTACGAGTACGCCGGCGTCGACCCCGACAACGGCGACGCCCTCTACTTCGTCAACGAAGGGGCCGACCCGCGGGCGACGACGAACGACCCCAACGAGGCCACGCGCGTCGTGCTCGGGAGCCCGCACCCCGACTTTACCGGCGGCCTGGGCAACACCGTCACGGCGGGCGGGGTGGAGCTCCAGATGTTCTGGCAGTTCGTCTCGGGCAACCAGATCTACGACGGCGGCGGCCGCTTCAAGACGGCCAACGGCGACTACTACGACAACCAGCTCCGCGACCAGCTCGACCGCTGGCAGCAGCCGGGCGACGTGACCGACGTGCCCGAGGCCCGGCTCTACTTCGGGAATGGGACGGCAGAGTCGAGCCGGTACCTCTACGACGGGTCGTACGTCCGCCTGAAGACGCTGTCGGTCGCCTACAACGTCCCGGTGCGGCTCCTCCGCAACTTCAGCGTGCAGGGCGCCCGCGTCTACCTGGTCGGGACGAATCTGCTCACGCTCACCGAGTACCCGTGGTGGGACCCCGAGGTCAACGCCGACTACGTGGCCGGCAACATCGGCCTGGGCAACGAATTCTACTCGGCGCCGCAGGCGCGGAGCGTCTCGCTCGGCCTCCAGTTCACGTTCTAGAGCACCCGCCGGGTGGGTACAAGGCACGACTGCCGGGTACGACTCAGCCCGAAACTGTACCTCGTACCCGGGAGCCCGTACCCCTCCACATTCCGCTCTGGCACCGCCCGTCCCCGGTCTCTCCACCCCGCCCTTATGCTGCCCGCCCGGTTCCGCCCCGCCCTCCTCCTGTCGCTCGCCCTGGCGCTCGGCGCCTGCGACGGCCTGCTCGACCTGGAGCCCCAGCAGTCGATCAGCAACGAGCGCGCGCTCGCTACGCCGCAGAACGTCGAGAGCGCCATCGTCGGCGCTTACGACCGGATGAGCGACGGCGACCTCTACGGGGGCCAGCTCATGATGGGGCCGGACCTCCTCGCGGCGAGCAACGCCGAGGTCGTCTGGACCGGGACGTTCGCGCAGCCGCGCGAGTTCTGGAACAAGAGCCTCCTCGTGAACAACTCGTTCGTCGAGGACACGTGGGAGGACGCCTACGACGTCATCAACGTCGCCAACAACGTCCTGAGCGCGCTCGACGTGTTCGGGGACGAGGGCGCCCGCGACCGGGCCGAGGGCCACGCCCGCTTCCTGCGGGGCCTCATGTACTTCGAGCTCGTCCGCCTTTGGGGGCCGGCCTGGACCGGGGGCGACCCGGGCTCGGACCTGGGCGTCCCGCTCGTGCTCGAGCCCACGCGGACCGTCACCGAGGCGGACGACCGCGCTCGGAGCACGGTTGGCGAGGTATACGCCCAGATCATCACGGACCTTGAGGCCGCCCGCGACCGGCTCCCGCAGAACGACGGCGACCTTGCCGACACTTACGCCGCCAGCGCCGTCCTGTCGCGGGTGTACCTCTCGCAGGGCGCCTACCCCGCGGCGGCGGCCGAGGCGAGCCGGGTGATCGAGGGGAGCGGGCACGCGCTGGCCCCGACGTTCGGCGACGCGTTCAACCAGGCCGCTGGGTCGTCCGAGTACGTGTTCGGCATCCCGATCACCGAGCAAGACGGGGTCAACGAGCTCAACACGTTCTACGGCGCCCGCGAAAACAGCGGGCGGGGCGACATCCAGTTGACCGCCGACTACGCCGGGCTGTTCGCCGACGACGACGCCCGCGCCTTCTTCTACGTCGACGACCGCGGCCGGCGCCGGACGGCCAAGTGGCAGGGGACGATGGCCGAGGGCGTGGACATCCCCGTCATCCGCCTCGCAGAGATGCTCCTGACGCGGGCCGAGGCCAACCTTCGGGCGGGGACGACGGTCGGCGCCGCCCCGCTCGCCGACGTGAACGCGGTCCGCGAGCGGGCCGGGCTCGACGCGCTCGACGCCGTGTCGGTCGACGACGTGCTCCGCGAGCGCCGGCTCGAGCTGGACTTCGAGGGCGAGCTCCTCCACGACCTCAAGCGGACCCAGCGGGCGATCCCGACGATCGACGGGGAGCTTCCGGCAACGGCCCCGCGGTTCCTCTACCCGATCCCGCAGCGCGAGATCGACGCAAACCCGAACCTGGAGCAGAACGCCTACTACTAGTAGGCGCCGCCCGCCCCGCCCCCGCGATGAAACGGACGCTCCCGCTGCTCTCCCTCTGGGTCCTGGTGCTCTCGCCGGGCGTCGCGCGGGCGCAGGTCGCGGGGGGGGAGTCCGGCTACGACGCCGGCATCGAGGCCGTCGAGCCCACGGACGAACAGGTCGCGGTCGGCCTCGCCGGCGCGGACCCCGCCGACATCGGGCGGTACCTGATCGCGGAGAGCGGGGCGGCCCGCGGCGCTCAGCTCTCGCCCGACGGGAGCACGCTGGCGTTCCTGTGGGCCGTGACCGGAGAGCCCCAGCTCTGGATCCAGCCGGCGACGGGTGGGCAGCCCCAGCGGCTCACCTACGGGAGCGGCGTCACGTTTTTCCGGTGGGCGCCCGGCGGCCAGGCCCTCCTGTACGGGGCCGACGACGACGGCGACGAGCAGGAGGCGTACTTCGTCGTCCGGGCGTCGGGGGCCGACGAGCGCCGGGCGCTCCCGGCCGTGTCGGGGGGCTTCCGCGCGTTCGGCGACTTCGTATCGGCCGACCGCGTCGCCTACGCCTCGACCGAGCGGAACGGCCTCGACTTCGACCTCTACGTCGCCGACCTCTCGGACGGTGAGGCGCGGCTCGTCCGGGAGGGCCGGTTCGGGATGTTCGTCCGCAGCGTGTCGCCCGACGGGCAGTACGCGGTCGTGGCCGAGACGGTCGGCGAGGACTCGGACAACCTGTACCTCCTCGACCTCGCGACGGGCGGGCTCGACACGCTCTCGGCCCCGGACCGCCGCGCGAGCCACGCGGGCGGGGGCATCGCCTGGGACCCCGACGGCTCCGGGTTCTACCTGGCGACGAACCGGGACCGTGATGTCGCCGCGCTCACGTTCTACCGGCTGGGCGAGGGGTTCGAGACGGTCGAGGCACCGGCCGGCGACGTCGAGGGCGTCCACCTCTGCGGGCGGGGCGGCCGTTACCTCGCGTGGACCGTCAACGACGGCGGGTACAGCCGGCTCCAGGTCCGCGACCGGGAGGGCGGGGCGGCGCTGGACATGCCAGACCTCCCGGAGGGCGTCTACGGGCTTGACTGTGGGACCGGCTCGCCGCGTCTGGCTGTCACGGTCTCGGGGTGGCGGACGCCGGGGGACGTCGTCGTGTGGGACCTCGGCACCGGCGACGTCCACCGGCCGTTCCGGTCCGACCTCGCAGGCCTCGACCCCAGCCGGCTCGTCCGGCCAGAGAGCGTGACGATGCCGGCCCGCGACGGAGTCCAACTCCAAGGCCTGCTCTACCTACCCGACGCGACCTCGCGGGCCGCCGCCGGGACGGACGATGGCCCGCCGCCGGTCGTCTTCTTCGTCCACGGCGGCCCGACAAGCCAGTCGCGGCCCGGCTTCGACCCGGTCGTCCAGTACCACGTCGACCGCGGGCTGGCCGTGTTCGAGCCGAACGTGCGCGGCTCGAGCGGGTTCGGCCACACCTACGTCACGCTCGACGACCAGGAGCGGCGGCTCGACAGCGTCCGCGACCTGGTCGACATGCTCGAATGGCTCGGCGACGCCGGCCTCGTCGACGCGGACCGCGCGGCCGTCGTCGGGGGCTCCTACGGCGGCTACGCCGTCAACGCCGTGCTCGCGGC
The DNA here is from genome assembly GCF_032248475.1 of Rubrivirga sp. S365. Taxonomy (NCBI): domain Bacteria; kingdom Pseudomonadati; phylum Rhodothermota; class Rhodothermia; order Rhodothermales; family Rubricoccaceae; genus Rubrivirga; species Rubrivirga sp. S365. Next base: position 2,785,435 of record NZ_JAVTTN010000001.1, on the reverse strand, counting down.
GTACCCCGGCCACTTCGTCGCCGGCGCGTCGCTCTACGGCGTGGCCGACTGGGTGACGGCCCTCGACGTCGCGTCGCCCGCGCTCAAGGCCTCGGACCGGATCGAGTACGGGGACATCAGCGAGCCGCGGTGGCGGGCCTTCTACGGCGAGAACTCGCCGGTCCGCCAGGCCGATGGGATCGACGTGCCGGTCCTCTACTCCCACGGCGCCCGGGACCCGCGGATCGACATCGCCGAGACCGAGACGATGGTCCGCTCGCTCCGGTCGCGGGGCGTCGAGGCCCCGTTCGTTCGCTTCCTAGACGAGGGGCACGGGTGGCGGAAGCTGTCCAATCGGCTGTTCTACTACCGTTACCAGGCGGCCTTCCTCGAGGGCGTCCTCGTCGGAGCGGAGTAGCCACACGGCCCACCCCGCCCGCTCGCAGGGCGGGGCGGTTCGGTCTCCACCCCGCTCGCCACGGGCGGGGCGGTTACCGCCGCCGCTTTTTCGACCCCGCCTCCTTCCGCGACCGCCCCGCCCCGCGCGAGCGCTTCTTGCCCTGGCGGGCCTTGGCGCGGCTCGGCGGCCGCCCCTCCCGGCCTGGCGTGCCGCCCGGCATGGTCACAAAGGCGAGGTCCACGCGGCGCGTCTCGGGGTCGGCCGCGTCGATCCGCACGCGGCACGTGTCGCCGACCTGGATGCGGTGGTTCGAGCGGCCGTCGACGAGCGCGTACCGCTTGTCGTCGTACTCCCAGTAGCCGTCCATGTCGCGGACGTGGACGAGCCCCTCGACGAGCAGCTTCGTCATCTGCACGAACACGCCGAACTTGGTCACGCCCACGGCCACGCCGTCGAACTCGTCGCCCACGTGCTGCGCCGCGTACTCGACCTGCTTCAGCTTGACCGACTCGCGCTCGGCCTCCGTCGCCTCGCGCTCGCGCTCCGAGCAGTGCTCGGCCTCCTCCTCCAGCCGGTCGACCGAGTACCGCGGCCCCTCCTGCTGGTCCTGCATCCGCTTGAGGATCCGGTGCGTGATGAGGTCGGGGTAGCGGCGGATGGGGCTCGTAAAGTGGGCGTAGTTCTCGAACCCCAGCCCGTAGTGGCCGATGTTGTGGGGCGAGTAGACGGCCTTCGACATCGACCGGATCGCGGCCTGCTCGATGATCGGGGCGACGGGCTTCCCCTTCACCTCCTTGAGCAGGTCGTTGAGGTCGGAGCGGACGACGGCGCCCTCGGTGTGCGGGAGCGTGTACCCGAACGGGCGCACAAAGTCGGCGAGCGCCTCGATCCGGTCGCGGTCGGGCCGGTCGTGGATGCGGTAGGGGAGGGGCACGTCGCGCATCGACGCCGCCGTCGCGACGGCCCGGTTGGCGAGCAGCATGAGCTCCTCGACCAGCCGGTTCGACGCCTGCCGCTCCTTCTCGACCACGTCGACCGGCCGGCCGTCCTCGTCCAGCCGCACCTTCACCTCGGGCACGTCGAAGTCGATGGCCCCCTCGGCCATCCGCTTGGCCGTCAGCGTCTCGGCCAGCCGCCCCGCCCGCCGGACCTCGCCGGCCAGCTCGTGGTCGGCGCCGTCGAGGATGGCCTGGGCGCCGGCGTAGGTGAACCGCTCGTGGGAGTGGATGACCGTCTCGCGGACCTCCCACGCGTGGACGTTGCCGCCGCCGTCGACGGTCATGATGCACGAGTAGGCCAGCTTGTCCTCGCGCGGGCGGAGCGAGCAGACCCCGTTCGAGAGCGCCTCGGGGAGCATCGGGATCACGCGGTCGACGAGGTAGGTGCTCGTCGCGCGGTCGTAGGCCTCCTCGTCGATGACGCCGCCCTCGGGGACATAGTGGCTCACGTCGGCGATGTGCACGCCGACCTCCATCATGCCGCCGCCGAGGTCGCGGACGTGGACGGCGTCGTCGAAGTCCTTGGCGTCCTCGGGGTCGATCGTGAAGACCAGCTCGTCGCGGAGGTCGAGCCGCCGGGCGACCTCCTTTTTCGTGACCCCGATCGTGATGTCCTCGGCCTCCGCCTCGACCTCGGGCGGGAAGTCCGACGGCGCCCCGTGCGCCAGCGCCAGCGCCAGCACGTCGACGCCCGGCGCCCCGGCCGGCCCGAGCACGCTGACGACCGTGCCCTCGGGCGACGCCTTGGGGTCGTCGTAGCGGTCGATCGTGACCACCACCTTGTCCCCGGGCTCCGCCCCGCCCCAGCCGTCGCGCGCGACGTAGACGTCCTTCGAGATCCGCTTGTCGTCGGGCGAGACCCAGCCCGTCTTGCCCGTCGTCGAGAACGTGCCGACGGTCTGGGCGCGGCCGCGCTCGACGACGGCCTCGACCTCGGCCTCGCGCTTCCGGTCCGGGTCGCGGTCCTTTTTCTCGGCCGCCAGCGCCACGCGGACGCGGTCGCCGTGGAGGGCCGTGCCCATGCGGCGCGGTTGGACGAACACCTCGGTGCCGGCCAGGTCCTCGGGCGTGTCGAGCGCGACGAACCCGAACCCCTGCGGCGAGACCGAGAGCGTGCCCTCGGCCGTCTTCTCCGACGGCGGCTTGTGGCGGATGCGCCCGCCCCGCTCGCCCAGGGCCGCGCCCGTGTCGCGGAGGTCGTCGACGACTTTGAGGAGCGTCTGGTACCGCCCCTGGTTCGTGACGTTCAGCACCTTCGACAGCTCCTTGGCGCGGTAGGACTGGTCCTTGTGGCGGGCGAGGTAGGAGAGGATCTGGGAGCGGAGGGCGTCGGCGTCCTTGTCGGCCATGCGGAGGGGCGGGGTGGGGGAAGGCCCGTCGTACCGCCCCGCCCCGGCGCGGGGTCCGTAAGGGCCGGAGAAGACGGGGCGCGGGGGGCAACGCGCGGGGCGGGGCGGCGTTCGAGGGGCGAGCCGCCGCCGAGCGGCCCGTCCGCAGGCTGCCGCCCCGCCCTCTATGTGCAACCCGTCTCAGAAGCTGCGTGGTACGGGAGGAGTCCCCCTCCTGGACACCCGCCCGGTCGGCGCAGCCAGGAGGGGACAGGGGTGGGGGACGGGCGAGCGCGGCGCTCCGGCCGGGCGGGGCGGGGCGGCCCTGTCGCTGGCGGCGGCGCTCGTCCTCCTCCTCGCCGCCCCGCCCGCCTGGGCGCAGGGCGGAGTGGATCTGGGCGCCGACGACGGCAGCCCGCACTCGGCCGTCACGCTCGTGGCCGAGGTGTCGGCGGCGGCGCCCGGAGCGGCGTTCGACGCCGCGCTCCGCATCGAGCAGGAGCCCGGGTGGCACGTCTACTGGACGAATCCCGGCGACGCCGGGCTGCCGCCGGACGTCACATGGCGGCTGCCGGAGGGCGTCCGCGTGGGGCCGCTGCGCCACCCCGCCCCCCACGTCGTCGAGCTGGCCGGGGTCGCGTCGTACGCCCACGAGGGGACGCCCTTTTTCCTGTCGCGCGTGGCCGTCCCGCCCGATTTCGAGGGCGACTCGCTGCGCCTGGCCGGCACCGTCGACTACCTGATCTGCGCCGACGTGTGCCTGCCCGCGACCGAGGAGGTGTCGCTCGCGGTCCCCATCGCCGGGGCGACCGTGCGGACCGGGGCGCTCGACGCGGCGCGCGCGGCGCTCCCCACGAAGGGGGCGGGGTGGACGGCCGCCGCCGCCGCGACCGACGGCGGCTACGCGCTCACGCTGGCCCCGCCGGACGCGTGGGCGGGTTCGCTCGACGGCGCCTATTTCTTCCCCGCTGAAAAGGCCGTCCTCGACCACGCCGCCGCGCAGGACTTCGTGCGCGAGGGCCGCGCGTGGGCCGTGGCGCTCACGGGCTCGCCCTACGCCGAGGCGCCGGCCGAGCGGCTGCCCGGCGTGCTCGTGGCGCCCCCAGGCGAGACGTTCCCCGACGGCGCCCGCGCCATCGAGGTCGACGCCATCGTGGCGGGCGGGGCGGTTGCCAGCAGCGCCGCGGGCGGGGCGGCGGGCCTGGGGCTGGGCGCGGCGCTCGGGCTCGCGCTGCTGGGCGGGCTGCTCCTCAACCTCATGCCCTGCGTGTTCCCCATCCTGAGCATCAAGGTGCTCGGGTTCGTGCAGGGGCGGGACGCCTCGCCGGCGGCGCTCCGGGCGCACGGGCTCGCGTTCGGGGCTGGCGTCGTCGTCTCGTTCCTCGCCCTCGCCGGGGCGCTCCTCGCGCTCCGCGCGGCCGGGGCCGGCCTGGGGTGGGGGTTCCAGCTCCAGAGCCCGCCCGTCGTCGCGGCGCTCGCCGTGCTCATGACGGGGCTCGCGCTGTCGCTCCTGGGCGTGGTCGAGGTGGGGCAGGGGCTGGCGGCGGCCGGCGGCCGGCTCGACCGGCGCCAGGGGCTGGGCGGGGCGTTCCTCTCGGGCGTCCTCGCGACCGTCGTGGCGACGCCGTGCACGGCGCCGTTTATGGGCGCGGCGCTGGGGTTCGCGCTCGCGCAGCCCGCGCTCGCCGCGCTGGCCGTGTTCGTGACTCTGGGCGTGGGCATGGCGCTCCCGTACGTGGCGCTCTCGTTCCGCCCCGCCCTCGTGCGGCGGCTGCCGCGGCCGGGGCCGTGGATGGAGACGCTGAAGCAGGCGCTGGCCTTCCCGCTGTTCGCGACGGCCGCGTGGCTGGTCTGGGTGTTCGCCCGCCAGGTGGGCGCCGACGGGGCCGGGCTCCTGCTCCTCGCCCTCGTGCTCGTCGGGCTGGGGGCGTGGGCGTGGGGGCGGTGGCCGCGCGTGCAGACGCGGGCGGGGCGGCGCGCGGCGCGCGGGCTGGGCGTCCTGGCCGCGGGCGGGGCGGTCGCGCTCGTGGTCCTGGCCTCGGGCCTCAGCCCGGCCCCGACCGCCCCGCCCGACGACGGCGCGTGGCGGCCGTTCGACGCCGAGGCCGTCGCGGCGCTCGTAGACGAGGGCCGGCCGGTGTTCGTCGACGTGACGGCCGCGTGGTGCCTCACGTGCCAGGTCAACAAAAAGACGGCGCTGGGCACCGACGCCGTCCGCGACGCCTTCGAGCGCGCGGGCGTGACGACGGTCCGGGCGGACTGGACGAACCGGGACGCCGAGATCACGGCCTTCCTGGACCGCTTCGGGCGCTCGGGCGTCCCGCTCTACGTGTACTTCCCGGGCGGGGCGGCCGAGCCCGTCCTGCTCCCCGAGCTGCTCACGCCGGGCCTCGTCGTCGACGCCGTCGAGGCGTCGGAGGTCGCGGCGGCGCTGTAGGCGGCCCGGGTCCGTGCCCGCCGAGCCTAAACCGAGCCGTACCCTGTACCGAGTACCCCGTACCCCTCGTCCCATGCGCGCCCTCCCCGCCCTCGCTGTTCTCCTGCTCCTCGCCGGCTGCGCCGACCCCGAGGCCCCGGCCGAGGTCGCCCCGGCCGACCGCCCCGCCCCGGCCGTCGCCGCCGAGTCCGGGGGCGGGGCGGAGGCCGCCGTGCCGGGCCGCCCCGCCCCGGCGTTCACGCTCGTCGGCACCGACGGCGCCGAGCGCTCGCTGGCCGACTACCGCGGGCAGACGGTCGTGCTGGAGTGGCTGAACTACGACTGCCCGTTCGTCGGCAAGCACTACGGGGGCGGGGCGATGCAGGCGCTCCAGGCGCAGGCGGCGGCCGACGGCGTCGTCTGGCTGTCGGTCGTGTCGTCGGCGCCCGGCGAGCAGGGCCACTTCGAGCCGGCCGCGATGGACGCGCGCACGGAGTCCGAGGGCGGACGGCAGGCGGCCGTGCTCCTCGACGCCGACGGCGCCGTCGGCCGCCGCTACGGGGCCGTCACCACGCCCCACATGTTCGTCGTCGACGCCGACGGCACGCTCGTCTACAACGGGGCCATCGACGACACGCCGACCACGGACCCGGCCGACCTCGCGACGGCGACGGGCTACGTGACGCCGGCGATCGCCGCGGCCCGGGCGGGGCGGCCGGCCGACCCGGCGCGGACGCAGCCCTACGGGTGCTCGGTGAAGTACGGCGACGGCGCGTAGCCGCCCGCCCCGCCTGCCCGAGCGCTCGGGCGGGGTGGGATCAGCGGCGGCCGGGCGCGGGTTGAGCGCCGCATGGCCACGCCCTTCTCGCGCGCCCGCCGCGCGCTCCTCGACCCGCCCGCCCCGCCCGCCGAAGGCCTCGACGCCGACGGCGTGCGCTCGACGCTGGACCGGGCCGAGAGCGGGGCGCCGGCGGCCGGCCACGCCGTCCGCGACCTGTTCTCGACCGACGAGATCTTCCAGCGCGTGCTGGCGACGGCCGACGAGGAGTTCGTCCGCTCGACGCGGCTCCTGTTCTTCTCGGGCCTCGCGGCCGGGCTCTCGATCGGGCTCTCGTTCGTGGCCCGGTCGTCGATGTCGGCCGCCGTCGGCGACGCCGACTCGCTGGTCGGCAGCGTGCTCTACCCGGTCGGGTTCCTGCTCATCGTGCTCGGGCGGTACCAGCTGTTTACCGAGAACACGCTGACGCCGGTCACGCTCGTGCTCACCAAGATCGCGTCGGTCCCCCAGCTGCTCCGCGTGTGGGGCGTTGTCCTCGTAGCCAACGTGCTCGGCGCGGCGCTCGTCGGCCTCGTCCTCGCGCGGTCGGGCGTGCTCGACGCGGACACGATGGTCGTCGCGCGCGAGATCGCGTCGCACGGCCTCCACGTGCCGACGGTCGCCCTGTTCTGGAAGGGGCTCTTCGCCGGGTGGCTTGTGGCCTCGATGGTGTGGCTGAACCACGCGGCGCGCGACTCGATCACGCGGTTCTTCATCGTGTTCGTCATCATGTTCCTGGTCCCGGCGGCCGACCTGTTCCACTGCATCATCGGCGCGTGCGAGGCCTTGTTCCTCGTGTTCCAGGGCGAGGCCGGGCTCCTGGAGGCCGGCCGCTTTTTCGGGGCCGTTGTCGTCGGCAACACGGCGGGCGGGGTGCTCCTGGTGGCCCTCCTCAACTACTCGCAGACGCGCCAGCAGCGGTTCCCGTACCACGACCCCGACGCCCTCGAGCTGACGTGGCGCGAGTGGATGTTCGGGGTCGGGCGGGGCAAGGAGGCGAAGGAGGCGGCGAGCCAGAACGCCCCGCTCACGCGCGACGAATCGGTCGCCGAGACGGGCAGCATGCTCGACCGGCCCGTCTCCGCCGAGGCCGACGACGAGGCGGCCGAAGACGGGCGGGGTTCGGCGTGACCCCCAGGCGCACGGGAGGCGCGGTAGATTGCGGGCGCTGGCCAGCCTCTGTGGGCGGGGCGGCTTCCCCCCGACTCCCAGCATGCCGACCTACGCCCTTCTCTACCGTTCGCGATCCGTCTCGACCCTCTCCGACGCCGACGTGGCCCAGATCGCGTGGACGTCGGTCCACCGCAACGCCCGAGTCGACGTGACGGGCCTGCTCCTCCACGCGGACGTCGCGGGCGGGGCGGAAATCCTGTTCGTGCAGTGGCTGGAGGGTCCGAAAGACGACGTCCTCGCCCTCTACGCGCGCATCCGCCGGGACCCGCGCCACACCGACTGCGAGACGATTGCAGAAGGAGCGGCGGCGGACCTCGTCGGCCGCGACGGCCGCCTGTTTCCCGAGTGGGGGATGCGGTTTGAGCCGGTGGGGGCGCTCCCCATGACGCTGGAGGCGTTCCTGGCCGATTGGCTCGGCCGAGGGGGCGCTATGCCTCCGCCCGCTCCGTTCGCGGGCTACCGGCGCCGCACGACCTGGAAGTAGGACCCGTAGCGGCGGACGTACGCCGCCCGCGGCGAGCGGTACAGCGGAGCCGCTGGCACCACGCGAGCGGCGGGCGGGGTGGCTACCGGAGCCGTCCGGTTGGCGCGGAGCCCCTTGTAGCGCCGCGCAAGCCGCCCCCGCTCAGCCGGGCGCCGCGCGTACGTCGTCACGCGGACGGCTTCGCCCGGCCCCGACGGCACGACGTAGGTCGAGCCCTCGGCGGGCGTTCCGGCGGGCGTTCCGGCGGGCGTCTCCTGGGCCGTCGCGGGTGCGGCGACAAGGGCAGCGAACGCGGCAGCGAGCGGGAGGACGCGCGTCGCGAACCGGCGGGCGGGCAGAGTCGGGACCATGAGCAGGAGGGAGAGGAGAGGGGCCGGCGGTACCCAACCGCCCCGCCCGCGGAACGCGGCCGCGTCACACCCGGCGCCGATGGAACGCCCCCGTTCCCGCGCCGCAGAGTAAAGGCGGCACCTCCGCGCCCCGCCCGAGCCGAGCGGGGCGGCGGAGGGCGAGGGCGGGGCGGTCCCTGGAACAGCGGCCTGTGTGGGGAACCGCCCCACAAAAGAGCCGAGGTGCCGGGTGCGGGCCGTCACCGGACGCCGTCTCTCCCCGCTCGCGGGGCGGGGCATGCCGGAGGACCTTGGCAGGGTTCTCTCCTCCGCGCCATGCTCCCCCCGCGCCCCGTCGTCGTCGCCGTCGACTTTTCTCCTGGGTCCGAGGCCGCGCTCGTGCGGGCGGCGGCGCTCGCTGCGCAGTCCGGCGCCGCGCTCCACCTCCTCCACGCCGACGCGGCACCGCCCTCCCTGGGCGGGGCGGCGCACGCTGGGCGGGGCGGCCCGCTCTGGGACCGCCTCGGGCGGTTCGCAGCCGCGGCGCTCGACCGCCCCGCCCCCGGCGCCACGTTCGCGGTTCTGCGCGGCCCGTCGGTGTCAGCGGCCATCCTGGACTATGCCGGCCGCGTTGAGGCCGGCCTGCTCGTGGTCGGCGCGCGCGGCGGGTCGGGCGCGGACCGCCTCCTCGTCGGCGGCGTCGCGGCGGCGTGCGTGGCCGGCGCCGCGTGCCCCGTGCTCGTCGTTCCCCAGGCGGCACACGTGGGGGAGCCGTCCCCGGTGGTGCCCGTCCTCGTCGCCGTCGACTTTACCGAGCGCAGCCGGGAGGCGGTCCGGCAGGGGCAGAAGTTGGCGCACTTGTACGACGCCGCCCTGGAGCTCGTCCACGTCGTCCGCGACGCCGGCCCGTACACCGGGCTCGCGCCGAGCGCGCTCTCGCTCCGCGGCCTCGACGACGACCGGGACCGGGCTGTCCGCCGCCGCCTCGCTCAGTTTGTCGGGGCCGTCGCTCCGGCCGCGCTTCACGTGGCGCTCGGGGCGCCGTCCCGCCAGATCGCCGCCGTCGCCGCCGCGCGCGGGGCGGGCGTCGTCGTGGTCGGCACGCACGGGCGGGGCGGGGCGGCCCCGGCGCCCGTGGGAAGCACCGCCCGCGCCACGCTCCAGCGGGCGGGGTGCGCCGTGCTCACGGTCGGGGGCGCGGTCGGCACGCGCGCTGCGCCAGTCGCCACCCCGCCCGCGCTCTGCTCGACGGCCGCTGCTTGAGGGCGGGGCGGGCGCTGGGGAACGGTCGGGGTCTTGGCCGCCCCGCCCGCTCGGCGTCCGGTGGCCCTCTGGCGGGCGGGGCGGGCGAGGGAGCGATGGGCCTAGCTTGCCGCCCCTCACAGGTCCCCCGAGTGTTCCGGCCGATCCACCCCGACTACGCGTTTCCCCTCGCCGAACTGGCCCTGTGCGAGCTCTCAAAGGCTGGGGCGGGCGAGGTCCCCGCGTCGGGCCGCTCCGAGGTCGCGATCGTGGCCGACGCCGTGGGCGCGGCCGCCGCGCTCCTGCAGCTCGACGGCGACGGGGCGCTCTCTGTCGTGGCGGCCTCGGGGTGGGCGCCGCCGTCGTGCCGGGTCCCGCTCGCGGGCGCCCTCGCCGAGGCGTGGGTGCGCGAGTCGTGCGTCGACCTCCGGCCGGTCCCCGAGGCGCTCGCCGCCGACGGCGTGGCCGGCGGGCTGGCCGTCCGGGTGGGGACCGCGGAGCACCCGCGGGCGCTGCTCGTCGCCCTCGCGTTCGGGCCGCACGCGTTCGACGCCGATGCGCGCGCGTTCCTCCAGGGCGCCGCGGCGGCGCTCCACGCCCGGTTCGTCATCGAGTCCACGCGCCACGCGCTCGAAGAGTCGCAGGCGCGCGCGCGCGCGATCGTGCAGACGACGGTCGACGGCGTCATCACGATCAACGACCACGGCCGGATCGACGGGTTCAACGCCGGCGCCGAGCGGATCTTCGGGTACACCGCCGACGAGGTCGTCGGCCGCAACGTCTCGGTCCTCATGCCCGAGCCGTACCACTCGGAGCACGACGGCTACCTCGCCGCCTACCGCGAGACGGGCCGGCGCCGGATCGTCGGGATCGGGCGCGAAGTCGTGGGCCGGCGGAAATCGGGGGCCACGTTCCCGATGGACCTCGCGGTGAGCGAGGTGACGCTCCCCGACGGTGAGACGCTGTTCACGGGCGTCGTCCGCGACATCACCGACCACCGCGTGCTCGAACGCGAGGTGCTCCGCGTGGCCGAGGAGGAGCGCCGGCGGATCGGGCAGGACCTCCACGACGGGCTGGGCCAGGAGCTGACGGCGGTGGGCCTGTTCCTGCGCGGGCTCGCGCGCGGGCTCGACGCCGACGGCTCGGCCCGGGCCGACGAAGCCCGCCGCCTCGTCTCGCTCGTCGACGACGCCGACACGCAAGCCCGGACGCTCGCGCGCTCGCTCGTGCCGGTCGAGCTGGAGCAGAACGGGCTCGGGGCCGCGCTCTCCCGGCTCGTCGAGCGGGCCACGGCCCTCTACGGTCTCGACGTGCGCACCGAAACGACGGGGTCCGGCCCGGCCGAGGCGTCGGCGCTCACGGCCGACGCGGCCACGAACCTCTACCGGATCGCCCAGGAGGCGGTCTCGAACGCGGCCCAGCACGGCCACGCCCGCCGCGTGACGGTCGCGCTCGTCCGCGGCGCCCACCACCTCCGCCTCCGCGTCGAGGACGACGGCGTGGGGCTCGACGGGGCGCTCCGGCGGGGCGGCGTGCTCGAACCGCTGGACACGACGCCCGCGGCGCCGGACCGCGTCGTGAGCGCGCCCGCGCGGCCGGCCGACCAGCGCGGGATGGGCCTCCGCATCATGCACTACCGCGCCCACCTCGCCGGCGGCTCGCTCGAAGTCCGCCCCGGCGCCGGGGGCGGGACGGTCGTGACATGCACGGTCCCGCTCCGCGGCCCCGGCTTCTCGTCCCCCTGACCGCCCCGCCCCGTCGAGAGGAGGGAGGAGAAGACGCGTAGAGGCGAGAGGATGCCGCCCCGCCCCGCCTCTTCTCGTCCCCTCCTCGTCCCCGCCCCGCCCTCACGCCCCGCCCCATGACCCGCATCCTGCTCGTCGACGACCACCCGCTCCTCCGCCAGGGGATCGCCCTGACGATCGAAGCCGAGCCCGACCTCGCCGTGGTCGGGCAGGCCGGCGACGCCGAGGAGGCCACGGCCATGTTCGAGGACGTCGACCCCGACCTCGTCATCACCGACATCTCGCTGCCGGGCGTGAACGGGCTGGAGCTGCTGAAGAACCTGCTCACGCTCCGCCCCGACCTCCCCGTCCTGGTCGTCTCGCGGCACGACGAGGAGCTCTACGCCGAGCGCGCCGTCCGCGCCGGCGCGCGGGGGTACGTCTCGAAGGTGGCCGCCGGCGACCAGATCGTGACGGCCGTCCGCCGCGTGCTCCGCGGCGGCATCCACCTGTCGGAGGACCTCAAGGACCGGATGCTGTTCGGGGCCGCGAGCGGGACGAAGGACCCGACGCAGACGCCGCTCGAGGTGCTCTCGGACCGCGAGCTCGAGGTGTTCGAGATGACCGGGCGCGGCCTCCCGACGCGCGAGATCGCGGAGCGCCTGCACCTGTCGGTCAAGACCGTCGAGAGCTACCGCTCGCGGATCAAGGCGAAGCTGGGGCTCGCGAACGGGACCGAGCTCATGAAGCACGCCGTGACCTGGGTCGAGGGCGAGGGCGCTGGGCGCCCGGGCGGGGCGGCGTAGGGACGGGCGACCGCCCCGCTCGCGTGGGCGGGGCGGCCCCCACGCGCCAGGCGCTGTCGGCCCCGCGTCGGCCCGCTCCCCGCCCCGCTCCCGCCGCGGGCGGGGCGGCGGGTTCTTGGAGCGTGCCCCCACGTTCCACGCGCGCCGCCCCCTATGCTCCCGTTCCAGACCGTCCTCTGCGCGCTTGACTTCGAGCCGGGCTTTGAGCGCGCGCTCGTCCAGGCCGCCGACCTCGCCGAGCGCGCCCACGCCGCGCTCCACCTCGTCCACGTGAACCCGCTGTTCCGCGCGCGCCTCGCCCCAACGCCGGGCGACCCCGGCGCCGCGTTCCAGGAGCGCGTCGAGCGGTTCGTGAACGGCGCCCTCGGGGCCGACGACGCGTTCGGCGTGCTGGCGCCGGCGCTCCACGAGACGCGCGGGCAGGCGCCGGCCGACGGGATCGTGGGCCGCGCGGCCGACGTCGGCGCCGACCTCGTCGTGGTGGGGACGCACGGGCGGGGCGGGCTTGGGCACCTCCTGCTGGGGAGCGTGGCGGCCGAGACGCTCCGCCGCTCGCCGGTCCCCGTCCTCGTCGTGCCGGACCGGGCGGAGCCGCCTGGGGCGGGGCGGCCCGTCCTCGTGGCCGTCGACGACCCCGAGCCGGCGGTGGCGGCACTGGGGTTCGCGCTCGCGACCGCGTACGGCTCGCCGGTCGTGCTCGGCCACGTCTGCGCGGCGGACGACCCCGCCGAGCGGGCCGAGCGGCGGCAGGCCCTCGACCGGCTGGCCGCCGAGGCCGCCGGCCCGACCGCCTCGCCCCACGAGGTGCGCGTGACCCAGGGCGAGCCGGCGGCCGAGGTCGCCGCGATGGCCGAGCGCGTCGGCGCCGGGGCCGTCGTGATGGGGACGCACGGGCGGACCGGGTGGGACCGTCTCCGTCTGGGGAGCGTCGCCGAGCGGACGGTCCGCCACGTGCCGTGCCCAGTCCTGGCCGTGCCCGTGTAGGGCGGGGCGGTCGCCACCCCGCCCGTCGCGCTCCTGGGCGGGGCGGTCTCGCTGCGCGGCCGCTAGCCGTCCGCCGCCCCGCCCGCGCGCTCGGTCACGTCGGCGGCGCGGCGGCGCGACGACGCCGGCTCGGGCGTGGGGTAGCCGACCCGGAAGAGCGCCTGGGGCACGCCGTCGTCGATGAGGGCGGCCACCCGGGGCCGGAGCGAGGCGACCTCGATGGGTTCGTTGGCGTACGACGCGGCCAGGCCGCGGTCGGCCGCGACGACGAGGGCGCGGGCGAGCGCCTGCCCCGCGGCCAGCCAGTCGGCCGGGCCGTCGGCCGCCGTGGCGAGGACGAGGACGGCCGGCGAGTCGCGGACCAGGCCGCCCTTGTACGTGGCGACCGCCGAGGTCGTCGTCCGCGTCGCGGCGTGGCGGTCCCAGGTCCCCTGCTCCGAGTCGCGGACGCCGTCGGGGCGCGCGTCGCGCGCCGGGCGCAGCCACCGCTCGATCTCGGCGACCACCTCGCGGTCCCGGCCCTGCTCCGCCACGCCCTCTTCCACGAGGCGCGCGAGGGCGTCTTTTCCGTCCTCGTCGTCGAACACGTAGAGCGCCGCGCCCTCGGTCGCCACGGCCCCGGCCAGCTCAGACGGGACACCGAACGGGACGGGCTCGTCCTGGAACGGGAGCCGATTCGTGTGGCGGAGCGCCAGCGCCCGGAACGGCCGGTCGTCGCCCGAGGGCGAGGGGGCGGGGCGGAACGTGACCGTGGCGAGCAGGTCCGCGTCCGCGTCGTCGGGGAGCGCGTCCACGAGCGGCTCCCACCCGAGGTGCCAGGCCGCGACGCGCAGGTAGAGGAGGGCGGCCCCGCAGCTCATGGTCAGCTCGCGGCCGTCGGGGTCGAGCGCCGAAAGCTGGCGGGCGCGGTCGGCGTAGACCCGGACCGTCCCGTCGCCGACGACGAACCGCCAGGGCTGGGAGTTCAGCAGGCTCGGCGCGCGGACGGTGTGCTCGAGGATCTCCTCGAGGTCGGTGTCGGTCGGGCGGCGGTCAGATGTGTCGGGCATGGCGGGGAGGGAGGGGCACCTCCGAGGGTACCGCCCGCCCACCCCGCCCCCTGCGCTCGTCTGGCCGAGCCGGGCGCGCGGCGGACCCCGCCGGCCGTGCCGGGGCTCGCCCCACACTCCCGAACCGCCCCGCCCGCGTCAGCGCCGGGCGGCGTACCAGGTGCCCTCGGCGGTGTGGCCGCCGTGCTCGGCCTCGGACGCGAACGTGCCGTTGATGACGTCGCCGTCGACCTCGCCCCGGAACGTCGTTTGCAGCGTGCACCCGCAGTCGGGGTCGGGGTACGGGTCGAGCTCGCCGACGATCTCGTTCCCTCCGCCTCCGCCAGGCGAGCCGTCGTCGGGGAGGCGGACAAACCGGATCGTCAGCACCTGGGGCCGCTCGACGCCCTGCCACTGCCAGCCGCCCGCGCCCTCGCGGCGGACGTCGACCGTCGCTCCGCGGGGGACCATCGCGACCTCGCCGGCGGCCTGGGCGCCGTCGTCGGAGAGCGCGAAGTAGACGTCGCCCACGCGGCCGGTGTCGTAGCTCTCGTACGTCCCCTCCCAGACGCCGGCGAGCACGGCCGCCGCGCCGCCGTCGACGTGGACCGGGGGCGCCGCGGCCTCGGGCGGGCTGGCTTCGGGCGGGGCGGCCTCGGGTGGAGCCGGCGCGGGCGGGGCGGCGTCCGGGGCGGGGCGGGGGCCGCACGCGGCGAGGGCCACGAGCAGGGCGGGGAGGAGGCGCCTCACGACCGGGCCTCGCGGGCGTCCGCGGGCGTCCGGCCGGCGTCCGCGAGCGCGTCGCGGGCGACGAGGACCGGGCACGGGGCCGTCCGCACGAGCGTCTCGGCCACGCTCCCCAAGAGCGCCCGCCCCGCCCCGCCCCGCCCGTGCGTGCCCACGACGAGCAGGTGCGCCCGCGTCTCTTCGGCGGCGGCGCGGATGGCGGCGGCCGGGTCGCCGGAGCGGACGGAGACGCCGACGGGAAGCTCGGCCTCGGCCTCGGCCCGGAGCGCCTCGGCCAGCGTGAGGAGCGCCTCGCGCTCGCGCGCCTGGACGCGGGCCAGCTCGTCGGGGAGGCCGAGCGAGAGCCGGGACGGGGTCGTCACGTGGACGACCTCGAGCGGGGCGTGGTAGGCCACGGCTAGGCGCGCGGCCCACCGGGCGGCGAGCGGGATGGGGGCGGCGTGGTCGCCGCGGGCGGGGAGCTCGTCGGCGGCCAGGAGCACGCGGCTCGGCGGCCACTCGCCCTGGCCGGGCGCGTCGAGCGGGCGGACGGTGAGGACGGGGCACGGGGCGCGCCGGGCGACGGCCTCGGCCGCGCTCCCGAGCACGCCGCGCCGCCAGCCGCGGCGCCCGTGCGTGCCCATTACCACGAGGTCGACCTCCTCGTCGCGGGCGTAGTCGAGGACGGCCTCGGGCACGGCCCGGCCGACGACCTCGGCCTCGACGACCTCGATCTCGTCGTACGGGGCCTGGTCCTCGGCGGCCGGCGCCGGGAGCCCGAGGTCTTCGCTCACGTCGGCCAGCGAGACACGGACGTGGCCCGTGCCGGCCACGTCGGGCCAGTCGCGGGGCGGGGCGGACTCGTCCTCGACGACGTGGAGCACGTGGAGCTCGGCCCCGAACCGGTCGGCGAGCCAGGCCGCGTGGCGGTAGGCGCCCTCGGCGGCGGCCGAGAAGTCGGTCGGGAACAGGATGCGCTGGACGGCGAGCGGCGGCATGGCGGCGGGGGCGGGGTGGCCCGCAGCGTACGACGGTTCCGCCCCGCCCGGTGTAGGGGAGGGCGGGCGGCGGCGGGCGTTCGTCTCCGGGGTGGCCTGTGGGGCGCGGCCTCGCCACGAGCCGGCCGCGTGGGGCGCCGCCCGGCGCGCGGGGGCGGGGCGGCCCGGCGGCCGCGCCCGGCTCGCGGTCGCACGTTGGCTGGAACGCTGCCACCCCGCCCCGTGCCCACCCCGCCCCTCGTCGTCCCCACCGACCTGTCCGCTGCCGCCGCCGAGGCGCTGCGCTACGCGCTGCGCATGTCGCGGGCGACCGGCGCACCCGTCCACCTCCTCCACGTCGTCGCGTGGCCGGACGCCGGGCGGTTCGAGGCGGACAGCGAGGCGCTGACGGCGGGCGAGGAGGAGGCCGACGAGGCAGCCCGCGCGCAGGCGGCGCTGCGAGCCGTCGTCGCGGAGGCCGGCGCCGAGGGCGAGGTCGTGCTGGCGGTCCGCCACGGCAACGTGCCGGCCGCCGACGTCCTGGGCTACGTCCGGGACGTCGAGGCGGGGCTGGTGGTGATGGGCACGTGCGGCCGGCGGCCCCGGCGCCACGTCCTGGGCTCCGTCGCCGGCGAGGTCGTCCAGACGGCCCCGTGCGACGTGCTCCTCGTGCCCCACCGCGACGAGGCGCCGTTTTCGGCCGCCCCGCCCCGCCGCGTCCTCGCGCCCGTCGACTTTTCGTCGGCGTCGCGGCCGCTGGCCCTCGTCGCCCTCCGCCTCGCCCGCGACCTGGGCGCCGAGGGCGTCGACCTCGTCCACGTCCTGGAGCCGCTCCCGCACCCGCTCCGCTGGCTCGACGAGACCCTCGTCGACGTGGCCCCCACGATCCGCGAGCGGGCCGAGGTCGCCCTCCACGAGCTGGCAGACGACGTCGCCGCCGAGGTGCCGGGCGTGCCCGTGGCCCGCTACATCGAGCGCGGCAAGGCGGCCCGGACGGTCGCGCGCGTGGCCGAGGCGCTGGGCGACGACCTCATCCTGGTCGGCCCCCACGCCGAGCGGCCCGTGTTCGACCGGCTGCTCGGGAGCGTCGCCGAGGGCGTCGCGCGGCGGGCGCGGTGCCCCGTGCTCGTCGCCCGGCGGTCGGCCGCGCCCGGCCCGCTCGACGCGGCCGACGTCGACGGCCGGAGCTACGAGGCCGCCGCCCCGCCCTACGCGTAGAGCCCGCACGTATAGAGCCCGCGTGTGGAGCCCGTCTGTAGGGGCGGCCCCCGCACTCTGGGGCGGGGCGGGCCGCCCCGACCGGCCGCCGCCGTCCGGCAGGGCGGACGGCGACGCGCACCGATCCTCGCTCCAGGCCGATCCGCCTGTGGACCGCCGCCCCGCCTATGCTCCACCTCCGCACTGTCGTCGTCGCCCTCGACCTCTCGCCCGGTTCGGAGGCCGCCCTCGTGCGAGCGTCCGACCTCGCCGAGCGGTCGGGCGCTACGCTCCACCTGCTCCACGCCGACGTCCTGTTCCGGTCGTCGGGCGACGGCGCCCCCGACGCCTCGCCGTCGAGCGCGCTCCGCGTCCGCGTCGAGCGGTTCGCCGCCGACGCCCTGGGGCTGGACGGCCCCGAGGCGCTGGACCGGCTCGGCCCGACGGTCGCCGTGGTCCGCGACGTGACGGCGCCGGCGGCCGTCCTGCGCTACGCGGCCGAGGCCGGCGCCGACCTCCTCGTGGTCGGCACGCACGGGCGGGGCGGGGTGGCTCGGCTCCTGCTGGGGAGCGTGGCCGAGGCCGTCGTGGCGGCGGCGCCGTGCCCGGTCCTGACGGTCCCGTCGCGGGGCGCCGCCCCGCCCCCGTCGCCCGAGGCGCCGGTCGTGGTCGCCGTCGACTTTTCGGAGCGGAGCCGGACGGCGCTCGCCGCCGGCTACGCGCTGGCCGAGCTCTACGGGGCGGCCGTCGAGCTCGTCCACGCGCGCCGCCCCGCCCGCGGCGCCGGGGCGGACTCGGACGCCGAGGTCCGCGAGCGGCTGGCCGACTTTGCCCGCTCGGTCCCCGGCCCGGCCCCGGCGGCGGCCCACGTCGTTCGCGGGGCGCCGTCGCGGGCGGTCCCGGCGCTGGCGGACGAGCGCGGCGCCGGCGCCCTCGTCCTGGGCACGCACGGGCGCACGGGAATCGCCCACGCCGTCATCGGGAGCGTGGCCGAGGCCGCGCTCCGCCGCGCGCGCTGCCCGGTCCTCACGCTCAAGCAGACCGAGCGGCTGGGCGCCGCCCCGCCCCGCCCGACGCTCGCCTCGGACTAGCCCGCCCCGCCCGCCCGCTCCGAGGGCGGGGCGGGCGCTCTTTTCCTCTCTCTCCTCTCCGACCCATGTCGTCCTTCCGGTTCCACGTCCAGACCGTCCTGTTCCCGACCGACGACTCGCCGGCCGCCGAGGCGGCCCGCCCGCTCGCCGAGCGCCTGGCCGAGCGCCACGGGGCCGCGCTCCACGTGCTCCGCGTCCAGATCATCCCGCCGGCCCTCGCGGACCCGTCGGGCACCGACTCCACGGCCGAGGCCGACGGCGTCGTCGAGGCCACGCGCCGCGCGCCCACGGCCGCCGACGCCATCGTCCGCTACGCGGGCGAGGTCGACGCCGACGTCGTGGTGATGGGCTCGCACGGCCGGTCGGGCTGGAACCGGCTGACGCTGGGCTCGACGGCCGAGGACGTGCTCCGCCAGGCCGACTGCCCCGTGCTCACGGTCGGGCCGGAGGCCGACGCCGAGCGGGGCGGCCCGGTCCTGGCCCCGCTCGCCTTCGAGTCGGCCTCGGACCTCGCGCTGGAGACGGCGGTCGCGCTGGCCGAGGAGCGCGGGACGCGCGTCGTGGCGCTCCACGTGGTCGAGCCGGTCCAGGTGCCGGCCCCCTACGGCATGACGTTCGGGGCCGTCGACCTGGCGGCGCTCAACGACCGCGTCACGGGCACGCTCCGCCGCTGGGTCGCGCCCTACGCCGACGGCCCGGTGCCGGTCGACGTCGAGGTCCGCCACGGGATCGCCGCGCACGCCGTCCTCGACGCGGCCGCCGAACTGGGCGCCGGGCTCGTGGTCCAGGCCAGCCACGGCCGCCGCGGGCTGAGCCGGTGGCTGTTGGGGAGCGTGGCCGAGGAGGTCGCCCGCCGCGCGCCGTGCCCGGTCCTCACGCTCCGCATCGGGGGCGCGGGGGGCGCCCGCGCCGAGGCCGCCCCGCCCCTGGCCGTCCCGCGCGCCGACTGGCCCGACCTGTTCGACGCCTTGTCGCGGCGGGCGGCCGGGTCGCCCCACGAGGTCTCGGTCGACGTCGTCTCGCCGGACGCGGCCGGCCCGGTCTTGCAGGCCGTCCCGCTCGTCGGCATCACGTACGACCCGCGCGAGGACGCGATCGACGTGATGGCGGAGGGCGCCGAGCACCGCGTCGCGCGGCCGTTCGCCGTCCGCTCCGAGGCCGGCGCGTGGACGCTCGACGCCGCGCTCGACCCGGAGGCGCCGGGGCCGTGGGCGCTCGACGTGGTCGGCCCCGACGGCACGCGCGAGCGGATCGTGGTCCGGCCCACCGACGCGGCCTGACGGGGCGGGGGAGACCCCGCCTCGGTTCGAGGGCCGCCCCGCCCGGCGCCCGCACGCCCGGGCGGGGCGGTTGGCGTTGAGGGCGGGGCGGACGCCCGGGCGGGGCGGCCGGCGTAGGGGCCGCCCCGCCACGCGAGTTGGGGCGCGGACCACGCGAGGCCGCGGGCGCGGCGCGCGGCGGCGCGGGCCGGTGGCGCCGACGTTGCCGCCCCGCCCGCCGCCGCCCTATGCCCGACCTTGCGCCCGTCGTCCTCGCCTTCGACCTCGCCCCCGAGTCCGAACCCGCCCTCGTCGCCGCCGTCGACCTGGCCGCTCGGGCGGGGGGGACGCTCCACCTCGTCACCGCGCGGCCGCCCGACGCCCCCGACGTGTACCGGGCGCCGAGCGACCCCGAGGCCGCCGTCCGCGCCGTCGTCGAGGTGACGGTCGACCGCGCCCTCGGGGCCGGCGCCTGCGCCGAGATCGCGCCTCACATCGCCGTCGCCCGCGGCTCGGACCCGGCCGCCGAGGTCGTGCGCTACGCGGACGACGTAGGCGCGGGCACGGTCGTCCTGGGGACGAGCGGCCGGCAGGGCGTCCAGCGGTTCCGGCTGGGGAGCGTGGCCGAGACCGTCGTGCGCCGCTCGGCGTGCCCCGCCCTCGTCGTCCCCAACCGGAGCCCCGACCGGACGCCCGGTGCCGAGCGCCCGGTCCTGGTCCCCGTCGACTTTTCCGACCACAGCGCCCGGGCGCTCGCCGTGGCGCGGTCGCTCGCCGACCTCTACGGCGCCGCGATCGAGGTGCTCCACGTCGCTGACGGCTTGGCGCACGCGGACGCCGAGGGCGACCCGCCTTCGTCCGAGGCGCTCCGGGCGTTCGCGCGCGACGCGGGCGCCGGCGACGTGGCCGCGCACCTGGCCGAGGGCGACCCGGCCGCCGAGATCGCCCGCCACGCCGAGGACGCCGGCGCCGTGGTCATGGGCACGCACGGGCGGGGCGGGTTGGCGCGTGCCGTGTTCGGGAGCGTCGCCGAGGCCACGCTCCGCCAGGTCCGGTGCCCCGTCCTCGTCGTCCGCCCCGCCCGCTGACCCGGCTTTGGCCGCCCCGCCCGGTTGGGGAGGAAGAGAGGAGAAGAGGAAGTGCCCTCAGCGGGTGAGCGCCCAAGCCCCGCCCCGCCTCCCGCCGCCCCGCCCAACGCTCGCGCGCCCGGGCGGGGCGGTCGGCGTAGGGGCCGCCCCCACACGACGCGCCGGGCGTGGACGGCGAGCGGGGACGGGAGCCGCCGCCGCCCCGCCACCCCGCCCGCGGTCACCTTGGGCCGTCACCCGTCCCCGCCCCCGATGTCTCAGATCCCGCCCGCGGGACCCGCGTCCTCCGCCGCGCCGGCGGCCCCCTCGACCGCCGAAGCCGACCGTTCGGCCCGGTTCGAGGTGTTCACCTACGACGACCAGATCGTCCGGTGGTTCGTCATCGCGACGTCCATCTGGGGGCTCGTCGGGATGCTCGTCGGCGCGCTCATCGCGCTCCAGCTCCCGTTCCCCGAGGCCAACCTGGGCGAGTACCTCTCGTTCGGGCGGTTGCGGCCGCTGCACACGAACGCGGTCATCTTCGCCTTCGCCGGCAACTCGATCTTCGCGGCCATCTACTACAGCACGCAGCGGCTGTGCAAGGCGCGGATGTTCTCGGACGCCATGAGCCGCATCCACTTCTGGGGGTGGCAGGCCATCATCGTGTCGGCGGCCATCACGCTGCCGATGGGGTTCAACACCTCGAAGGAGTACGCCGAGCTCGAGTGGCCCATCGACATCGCGATCACCGTGATCTGGGTCGTGTTCGCCGTCAACTTTTTCGGGACGCTCTGGCGGCGGCGCGTAAAGCACATGTACGTCGCGCTGTGGTTCTACATCGCGACGATCGTGACGATCGCCGTGCTCCACATCGGGAACTCGCTGGCGCTCCCCGTGGGGATGTTCAAGAGCTACCCCATCTACATGGGGATCCAGGACGCGCTCGTGCAGTGGTGGTACGGCCACAACGCGGTCGCCTTCTTCCTCACGACGCCCTTCCTGGGGCTCATGTACTACTTCCTGCCGAAGGCAGCGGAGCGGCCCGTGTTCTCGTACCGGCTCTCGATCGTCCACTTCTGGTCGCTCGTGTTCATCTACATCTGGGCCGGCCCGCACCACCTCCAGTACACGTCGGTGCCCGAGTGGGCGGCGACGCTGGGGATGGTCTTTAGCGTCATGCTGTGGATGCCGTCGTGGGGCGGCATGATCAACGGCCTGTTCACGCTCCGCGGCGCGTGGTACAAGCTCCGCGACTCGGTCGTGCTCAAGATGTTCGTGGTCGGGATCACGTTCTACGGCATGGCCACGTTCGAGGGGCCGGCGCTGAGCGTGAAGACGGTCAACGCGCTCAGCCACTACACCGACTGGAACATCGCGCACGTCCACTCGGGCGCCCTCGGGTGGAACGGGTTCATGACCTTCGGGATGATCTACTGGCTCGTCCCGCGCCTGTGGCGGACGCCGCTGTGGAGCCAGAAGCTGGCCAACTGGCACTTCTGGATCGGGACCGTCGGCATCCTCCTCTACATCCTGGCCATGTACACGTCGGGGATCACGCAGGGCCTCATGTGGCGGGCCTACGACGACGCCGGCCGCCTGCTCTACCCCGACTTCGTCGAGTCCGTGGTCCAGGTGATCCCGATGTACTGGGTGCGCCTTATCGGTGGGCTGATGTACCTGGGCGGGGTGGTGCTCATGCTGTTCAACCTGTTCATGACCACGCGGCGGGCGCCGGACCAGCTGCCCGACCCGGCCGTGGCCGTCCCGCGCCGCGTGGGCGCCGGCGGCGACGGGCAGGCCGGCGGCACGCCCGCCCTCGCCTAGCCCACCCGCCCGCCCCGCCCTCGTGGGCGGGGTGGAGCCTGTGGCCCGCCGCCCCGCCCCGCCCCCTCCGACATGAAACGCTTTTTCCGGGCCAACGGCGCCCACCGCCGCCTCGAAGGGTGGCCCCTCGTCTTTACCGTGCTCACGACCGTCGCCATCCTCGTGGGGACCGTCGTCGAGTTTGCCCCGCTGTTCCTCGTGGGCGGGGCGGTCGAGCCGCTCGCCACGCTCGAGCCGTACACGCCGCTCGAGCTGGTCGGCCGCGACGTCTACATCGCCGAGGGCTGCAACAACTGCCACAGCCAGCAAATCCGGCCGTTCCAGGACGAGGTCATCCGCTACGGGCCGTACTCGGTCCCCGAGGAGGGCGCCTACGAGACGCCGCACCTGTGGGGCTCGAAGCGGACCGGCCCCGACCTCGCCCGCGTCGGCGGCAAGTACCCCCACCTGTGGCACGTCCGGCACATGGACAACCCGCGGAACACGAGCCCGCGCTCGATCATGCCGCCCTACCCGCACATGCTCACGAAGCGGCTCGACCTCGACGACGTCGCGGGCAACATGCGCGGGCTCCGGCGGCTGGGCGTGCCCTACACCGACGCCGAGATCGAGAACGCCGCGGCCCTCGCCCACGCCCAGGCCGAGGCCATCGCGGCCGAGGTCGAGAGCCAGGGCGGGCCGGAGGGGCTGTCGGACCGCGAGATCATGGCGGTCGTGGCCTACCTCCAGCGCCTGGGCGTCGACCGCGCCCGCGCGCTCGACCCCGACCTCGACCGGGGCGAGACGGAGCTCGAGGCCCACGAGGTCCGCGAGATCGAGCAGACCGTGCTGCCGCCCGAGCGCCGGCCGCCCGTGCTCGAGGACCCCGACCCCATCCCCGACCCCGCCCCCTAGCCGCGCCATGTGGAAAGAGACCGTCCGCGCCTTGCAGACCGGCGCCCTCGCCGAGGTCGCCGTCGTGGCCTTCGTCGTGGCCTTCCTGCTCGTCGTCGTGTACGCGTTCACGCTCTCGAAGCGGACGCGCGAGGAGATCAAGCGCCAGCCGCTCGACGACGCCGCCGAGTTCTACCCCGAGCCCCCGCGCAACGGCACCGCCGAGGAGACCGACCATGCCTGAGCCCACCCCGCCCCCGTCCGACGCCGTCCCCGAGGGGGCCGTCGGAGACAACGCGCTGTCCGAGACCGCGCCCGACCCCGACTCCCCGCTCCGCAAGCCGGGCGCCCCCGAGCTCCCCGAGGGCGTCATCGGCGAGGACGCCGTCGACCGCGTGATCCAGGGCCACACCTACGACGGCATCCGCGAGTACGACAACCCGATGCCCGGGTGGTGGGTCGCGCTGTTCTGGGCCGGCATCGTGTTCGCGCCGATCTACATGCTCGGCGTCCACGTGTTCGACTGGATCAACGACTACGGCGACGACTACGCCCAGGCCGGGGCGCGCCTCGAGGAAGTCCGCGCGGTCTACGCCGCGACTGGCCCCTCGTTCAAGACCGACGCGGGCGCGCTCCGCGAGTACGCCGGCGACGCCCAGATGGCCGAGGCCGGCGCCGCCGACTTTGCCGCCATCTGCGCCGCGTGCCACGGCGACGCGGGCCAGGGCGTCATCGGCCCCAACCTCACCGACGACTACTGGATCCACGGGGCCGACGTCGAGCAGATCTGGACGTCGATCGCCGAGGGCTTCCCGGCCCAGGGGATGCCGCCCATGAAGGACCAACTCGACGAGGAGGCCCGCGCGCAGGTGCTGGCCTACGTGTACGCGCTCCAGGGCACCGACCCGCCCGGCGCGAAGGCGCCGGAGGGCGAGCCGGCAACGGCGACCCTCTAGTGGAGCGCCGCGCGATTGTTGACGGGTTCGCTCGGGTGCCGCGTATCGCGTGTTGCGTGTCCCGGTCATCAGGGCACGCAACACGCGATACGGAATGCGGGCCGCCACCCGTCAGAGACGCCGCGATGCAGCATTAGGAGTGCCACGGGCGGGCCTTCGGGGCGGCGTGCCCGGTGCTGCCTCCGAACCGCCCCGCCCCCGCGCCTCCTCCCGGGCGGGGTGGTCGGCGGCGCGTAGGGGCGCGCCCCACACGGCCGGCCGCGTCCTGCCCACCCCGCCCCGCTCGGTCCGCCGGCGCCCGCGGGGTGGGGCGGGAGAGACCTTTGGGGTCCCCTTTCCACCGCCCGTGTCCTCGTTCATCCCCACCGCCGACGTCGGCATCCTCGACAGCCCGGAGGAGGTCCTCTCCACGCTCCGCAACGACGGCTCGCGGCGCTGGCTCTACCCGGTCCCGTCGAGGGGCCGGTTCTGGCAGCGGCGGCTCGTCGTCGGGTGGGCGCTCATCGTGTTTTTCGTCTCGCTCCCGATCGTTCGGATCGCGGGCAAGCCGGCCGTGCTCCTCGACGTGGCCGCGCGCGAGTTCACGTTCTTCGGGTTCACGTTCTACCCGACCGACACCTTCCTCCTGCTCCTCGTGGGGATCGCGATCCTGGTGTCGGTCGCGCTCGTCACGGCCCTCCTGGGCCGCGTGTGGTGCGGGTGGGCCTGCCCGCAGACCGTCTACCTCGAGTTTTTCTACCGGCCCGTCGAGCGCTTTTTCGAGGGCGCCGAGCACGTCCGCGCGCGGCGCGACGCCGGGCCGTGGACGTTGGACAAGGCGTGGCGGAAGGGGGGCAAGTGGGCCGTCTACGTCGCCGCCTCGGCGCTCCTGGCCCACACCTTCACGGCCTACTTCGTGGGTTGGGACCGGCTGGTCACCTGGATGACCGGCCCGCCGACCGAGCACTGGGGCTACTTCGTGCTCGCCGCGGCCACGACCGGGCTCGTGCTCTTCGACTTCGGGTACTTCCGCGAGCAGATGTGCACGATCACGTGCCCCTACGGCCGGTTCCAGTCGATCCTGCTCGACCCCGACTCGATGATCGTCTCGTACGACCCGAGCCGGGGCGAGCCCCGCGCCAAGCGCGGCAAAAAGGCCATCGCGCAGGAGAAGGCGGGCGAGAAGCCGCCGCTGGGCGACTGCATCGACTGCGGGTCCTGCGTGCGGACGTGCCCGACGGGCATCGACATCCGCGAGGGGCTCCAGATGGAGTGCATCGCGTGCACGCAGTGCATCGACGCGTGCGACTCGATCATGGACGCCGTCGACCTCCCGCGCGGGCTCATCCGGTACACGTCCGAAAACGCCATCGAGGGCAAGCCGACGCGCGTGTTCCGCGCGCGGACGGCGGCCTACGGGCTCCTGCTCGTCGCCGTGGCGACGGTCTTTACGGTCGCCCTCACCACGCGCCGCGCCTACGACGTGGGCGTCGGGCGGGGCGTGGGGCAGCCGTTTATCGAGCTGGCCGACGGCACGGTCGGCAACCAGATCCGCGTCCGCGTCCGCAACCAGACGGCGACGGCGTCGGCGTTCCGCGTCGACCTCCTGACGCCTGAGGGCGGGGCGGTCCGGCTGGGCGCGGCGCAGCCGGTCCCGGTCGAGCCCCAGCAGCAGGTCCGCGCCGAGGGCTTCGTCGTCGTCCCGGGCGCGGCGTTCGAGGGCGCCGCCGAGGTCGCCGCCGTCGTCCGCGTGACGTTCGACGACGGGACCGTCGAGGTCGTCCCGTTCACGCTGCTCGGCCCCAGCCGATGAAGCCCGAGAACCAACACGTCCGCACGCACGGCGCGGCGCGGCCGCGGAACCTGGCCGTCGGGTGCCTGGCCGTCCTCGTGGTCCTGCTCGCGTGCGGGCTGCTCGCGCGGTTCGTCCGCGACGAGGACGCCGACACGACCACCCCGCCCGACCCGCCCGCCGCCGTCGAATCCGTGAGCCGGTCGGTCAGCGAGCCGGTGGATCCGTAGCACGAACGTGCAGACCGACCCTCTCGCCCCGGACCCCTGACGGACCGCCCCGCCCGCCCCGCCATGACTGACCCTGACCGCCGGCCGCCGCTCGTGCCCTCGCACATCGCGTGGCCCGCCTTTATCGTGTTCCTGCTCGCCATCAGCATCACGATGGCCGCCGCGACCTTCGTCGCCGCGCGGTCCGACGGCGGCGTGCGACTGGCCGAACCTCCCGCCGCGACCGCCCCGCCCCGGTGACCGTGCCCGCCCCGCCCCCGTCGGTTCCGGCCGCCCCGCCCGAGGGCGCCGTGTCGCCCGAGGCGCCGTGCGCGCACTGCGGGCTGCCCGTCGGGCGCCGCCCCGCCCGGACGGCCGCGGGCGAGGCGTGCTGCTGCACCGGGTGCGCCACGGTGCGCGACGTGCTCGCGGCGTCGGGCCTGGGCGAGACGTACGACCGGCTCCGCACCGTGGCGCCGTCGGCGCGGCCGGCGGGGCGGCCGCAGGCGCCCGAGGCCCTCGCGCTCGCCGAGCTCGACCGGCCCGAGTTCCTCGACGGCTCGACGCGGCCCGCCGAGGGCGGCCGGGCGGTCGACCTGTTCGTCGACGGCGTCCACTGCGCGGCGTGCGTGTGGCTCGTCGAGCGGCTCCCGTACGAGGTCGACGGCGTGTCGGCGGCGCGGCTGGACCTCCCGCGCGCGCGGCTCTCGCTCACGTTCGACCCCGAGAGCGTGCGCCTGGGCGACGTGGCGCGGTGGCTGGCGCGGTTCGGCTACGCCGTGCGCCCGTCGCGGCCCGAGGCCGGGGAGGCGAGCGCGGCCGAGCGGTCGCTGCTCGTGCGCATGGGCGTGGCGTGGGCGCTGGCCGGCAACATCATGCTCGTCGCGTTCGCGCTCTACAGCGGGCTGGGCGCCGAGCGGGGCGGGCTGGCGACGGCCGCGCGGTGGTTCAGCCTCGCGCTGATGGTCCCCGCAGTCGGCTACGGCGCCGCGCCGTTTTTCCGCCGCGCGTGGGCGTCGGCGCGGGCCGCGTGGCGGGCGCGGTCGGTCCGCCACCTCCACCTCGACACGCCGATCGCGCTCGGGATCGCCGTCGGCGCCGGGCAGAGCGCGTGGGCGACGGTGACGGGGCGGGGCGAGGTCTGGTTCGACTCGGTCGCCGTCCTCATCGCCGCGCTCCTGACGGCGCGGTGGCTCCAGCTCCGCAGCCGGCGCCTGGCCGGCGAGGCGTCCGACCGGCTCCTGGCCCTCGTCCCGCGCGTGGCCCGCCGCGTCGGGCCGGGCGGGGCGGTGGCCGTCGTGGACCTGGACGACGTGCGCCCGGGCGACACGGTCGAGGTCCCGGCCGGCGAGGTCGTCCCGGTCGACGGCGTGGTCGCGGCGGGCGCGAGCCGGCTCGACCGGGCGGCGCTGACGGGCGAGGCCCGGCCGGAGCCGGTGGACGAGGGCGCGCCGGTCGAGGCCGGCACGACGAACCTGACCGCCCCGCTCCGCGTGCGCGCGACGGCCGTCGGCGAGGCGACGCGCGTGGGGCGGCTCCTGGCGTGGGTCGAGCGGGGCGAGGTGCGGCGCGCGCCGGTCGTGCTCTGGGCCGACCGGATCGGGGGCTTTTTCGTGCTGACGGTCCTGGGGCTGGCGGCGCTCACGGCCGGCCTGTGGCTGTGGCTGGAGCCGGCGCAGATGCCGGCGCACCTCGCCGCGCTCCTCGTCGTGACGTGCCCGTGCGCGCTCGGCATGGCGACGCCGCTCGCGCTCGCCGTGGCGTCGGGTCGCGCCGCCCGCGCCGGCATCTTCGTCAAGTCCGACGCCGCCGTGCAGCGGCTGACCGAGGTCGACACGGTCGTCCTCGACAAGACGGGCACGCTCACCGAGGGGCGCATGGAGCTGGCCGAGTGGGAGGGGAGCGGGGCGGCGCTCGACCTCGCGGCGGCGCTCGACGCGCACGCGACGCACCCGGTCGCCGAGGCGATCGTGCGGGCGCGCGGCGTGGGGCCGGAGCCCGTGACGGACATCGAAGCCGTGGCCGGGCAGGGCGTGCGCGGCCGCGTGGGCGGGGCGGCCGTCGCCGTCGGGCGGCCCGACTGGGTCGAGGCGCTCTCCGCCCCGCTCCCGGCGCGGTGGCGCAGGGCGCTCGCGGCGTGGGCCGAGGCCGGCCACACGCCGGTCGCCGTGGCCGTCGACGGCGCGCCGGCCGCCGTGCTCGCCGTGGGCGACCGGCTCCGGGCCGAGGCCGCCGACCTCGTGGCCGGGCTCCAGGCCGAGGGCAAGGCCGTCCACATCCTGTCCGGCGACGACGCGCGGACGGTCGCCGCCGTGGCCGGCCGGCTGGGCGTCGAGAGCGCGCGGGGCGGCGTCTCGCCCGAGGCCAAGCGCGAGGCCGTCGCCGCGCTCCAGGACGCGGGCGGCGTGGTCCTCATGGTGGGCGACGGCGTCAACGACGCCGCCGCGCTCCGCCAGGCCGACGTCGGCGCGGCCGTGGGCGGGGGCACGACGGCCGCGCTCGTGGCCGCCGACCTGTTCCTCACGCGCCGCGGCGTGGCCCCGCTCGTCGACGCGCTGGGCGGGGCGGAGCAGGCCATGCGGACCGTCCGCCGCCTGCTCGCGCTCTCGCTGGGCTACAACGCGGTCGGGGCGGCGGCGGCCGTCGCCGGGCTCGTGACGCCGCTCGTGGCTGCGGCCGCCATGCCGATTTCGTCGCTGGCCGTCGTCGGGCTCGCGCTCCTCCAGCCCTCGTTCGCCGCCCGCCCCGCCCCGGCTGGTGACCGCCCCGCCCCGCCCCGGCCGGACGGCCCATCCCGATTGGCCGCTCCGCCCCGCCCGGCCGCCCTGGCCGACGCCTCACCCCGCCCGTCGTGAACGTCCTCTACGTCCTGGTCCCGCTCGCGCTCGCGCTGGCGCTGGGCGGCGTCGCCGCCTTCCGGTGGGCCGTCCGCGACGGCCAGTTCGACGACGTCGAGACGCCGGCCCTCCGTGTCCTCCTCGACGACGAAGAGGCTCCCACCGACGGAGCCCCATCCCCCCCGACCGATGCCTAAGCCCTCTGCCGCCGCCGCCCCGCCCACGCCCACGGCCCCCGTCGACGGCGACGTCGTCCCGCTCGACGCCGCCGTCCTCCGCTGGACCGCCCCGCCCGGGGCGGCCCCGTTCGACGTGCGCGTGGCGGCGGCCGATGCGCCCGACGACCCGATCGTCGAGCTCGACGAGCTGCCCACGACCGAGATCGAGCTGGCCGACGCGCTCCCGCCCGGCGACGGCGTGTGGTGGGTCCGCCGGACGGGCGGGGCGTGGAGCACGGCGGCTCGGTTCCGCGCCGGCACGGCGGCCGACGTCGAGGCCACGGCTGAGGCCGGGGCCGCCGCCGCCGACAACGAGCGCGATGCGCGCGGGGCGGGGCGGGGCGGCGGGGAGGGCGGGGCTACCGAGGCGCCGCCGGACCCGGTCTGGCCCCACGCGACCGGCGAGGCGCTCGACGGCGCTGCCGACCTGGACTGGGCGACGGTGCCCGGCTTCGGGGCGCCGACGCGGGACGACCTCCCCCCGGCCGACGCCCCGCCCCCGAAGCTGCTCGGCCCGCTCGGCGGGGAGATCGTTGACGCCGTCGTCGTCGCGCTCCGCTGGCGCGACGTGCCCGGCGCCGACTCGTACGAGGTCGAGCTCTCGCCGCACCCCGCGTTCGACCGCGACGTGCTGTCGCTCGACGCCGGCCGCGCGACCGAGATCGCGCTCCCCGGCCTCGTCCCGGCCGCCGGCCGCAAGCTCCTGTGGCGCGTGCGGGCGCGCGTGGGCGGGGCGGCGACGCCGTGGAGCCCGTACGGCCGCTTCTACCCGGCCGGCGAGGACGATGTCGACCAGTTCCAGACCGGCCTCGCGGCCGCGCTCGCCGCGCAGCAGAGGCAGCAGGATCACGCCCGCCAGGTCCGCCAGCGCGAGCTCGACCTCGTCCCGCTCCACGAGCGCCCCGACGCCGTGACCACGACGGCCATGGCCGGGGTGATCACCTGGATGCTCGTCACCGGCCTAGTCATCGGCGTCGTCGCCTTCGTGTTCGTGATGTCGCTGCGGGGCGGGTGATGCGGACCGCCCCGCCCCGCACGGTCTGGGCGGGGTGGAGGGCTTCGGGACGAGATCACGTGCCCTCTCCTGGGACCGTTATTGCAAACCAGTCACTGCGGGGCGATGCCCTACGGCTGGTCGACGCCCTCGACCATGTGGGCGTGGGCGGGGTGGGCGTCTGGCGAGAGCGCGCCCGCGCCGCGCACGATCGTCAGCGCGCCCATCGCGACGACGAGGACGCCGGCCAGCCGTTGCAGCCGGAGCCGACTGGACGGCCGCAGGCGGCGGCTGAGGACGCCCGTCAGAGCGAGCGCCGGCACGGTCGCCAGGCCGAACACCGCCATCGTGGCCGCCCCGCCCCCGGCACTTCCTGCCGAGGCCGCCACGCCCAGCATGCCGTAGACGAGCCCGCAGGGGAGGAGCCCGTTGAGCGCGCCCAGCGCCACGAGCGCGGGCATCGACCCCGACCCCGCGAGCCGGCCGATCGCGGGCGCCAGCCGCGTCGCCACCCCTCGCCCCGGCGCCCGCGCCCCGCCCCACGCGACGCCGCACAGGGCCAGCCCGACGAGCACCATCGCCACGCCGAGCCCGACCGAGAGCACGCCGGAGACGGCGCCCAGCGCGCCCGTCACGATCGCGCCTACGCCGCCCGCGAGGGCGCCGAAGGCGGCGTAGGTCGCCGTCTTGCCCGCGAAGTACGCCGCCTGCCGCACGCCGACCGACGGCCCGCCGCCCACGCTGAGCAGGGCCACGAACCCCCCGCACATGCCGACGCAGTGGGCGCTGCCGAGGAGGCCGGCGAGAAAGGCGGCCGTAAGGTTGAGCATAGTGCTCCGAGGCTACGGCCCGCCGGCCCGCTCGGCTGCGAGGCCGGCGGCGGCCGCGGTGTGGGGGAATCCCGGGCGGGGGGGTCTGGGGGCGGAGCCGGAGACCGCTTTAGCATGCGTTCGCCATGGGGCGGGGTGGGGCCTGCGACCGCCCCGCCCGGGGCGGCGCTAGCTTTGGGCATGGACAGACTCTCCGCCGGCGGGCGCGCCCCGCTCCCCGCCCCGCCCGGACGCCTGTGAACGAGTGGGTCCTCGCCGCGGGCGTCGCCCTCGTCGCCGTCATTTGGGCCGACGCCCTCATAACAGCCCTGTCGCAGCGGGGCGGCGGGCCGATTACCTCGCGCGTGGCCCACGGGCTGTGGCGGCTCTCGCTCGCCGCCATGCCCCCGGGCACGCGCTCGCGCGCCGTCGAGCTCATCGGGCCGACCGTCGTCGCCGCCATCGTGCTGGCGTGGCTCCTCGGGCTGTGGGCGGGGTGGCTCCTCGTGTTCAGCGCCGACCCTAGCGTCGTCGTCGACGCGAACTCGCGGGCGCCCGTCGATCTGGGGACGCGGATCTACTTTGTCGGCTTCGTGCTGTGGACGCTCGGGACCGGCACCTACGTCCCCGTCGGCGACGGGTGGGAAATCTTGACGGCGGCCGCGTCGCTCCAGGGGTTCGCGCTGATCACGCTCGGCGTGACGTACCTGCTCCAGGTGCTCCAGGCCGTCACCGCCGAGCGCCAGCTGGCCGGGGTCGTCGACGACCTCGGCGGGACGCCCGACGGCATCGTCCGCCAAAACTGGTCGGGGAGCGGGTTCGACGCGCTGAGCTCCTACGTCCCCTCGCTCGTCCAGATGATCGAGCACCACGGGCGGCGGCACCAGGCGTACCCCGGGCTCCGCTACTTCCGCAGCGCCGAGCGGCGCGTGGCGCTGGCGCCGTCGCTGGCCGCGCTGAGCGACGCGCTCCTGCTGCTGGAGTCCGGCGTGGCCCCCAACGCCGCGCCGCCGCCGCCGACGCTCCGGCCGCTCCGCCGCGCGCTCGACGGGTTCGTCGCCAGCCTCGACCACACGGCCGTCGAGCCCAGCGCGGCCGACCCGCCGCTCCCGGACCTCGCCGCGCTCGCCCAGTCCGGCGTCCCGACCGCCCCGCCCGCCGCGTTCGCCGCCGGGGCGGGGTGGGCCAGCCACCGTCGGCGCGCGCTCTGGGGGCTCGTCGACGCCTCGGGCTGGCGGTGGGACGACGTGGTGGGCGAGGCCTCCACCCCGCCCTGACCGCCCCGCCCGCAGGGCGGGGGCGGGGCGGAACCCGTCCGCGGGCGGGGTGGGGGAGGTGGAGGCCGCCGACCGCCCCGCCCGCTACAGCACCTCGCGCAGGATCCGCCCCAGCCAGCGCTCGAGCGCCGTGTAGGGCGGGATGAGCTCGTCGATCTGGCTCTGCTCTTCGAGCCACGTCGTTCGCCCGAGCAGGAGGGCGAAGTCGGGGTAGTGGACCATCGCCCACGGGCCGCCCACGACGTGCAGCGTCTCGCCGTCGAGCATCATGCTCCGCGAGTCCTTGTTCATCGACCCCACGAGCGAGAAGAAGACGGCGCTGTCGCGGAGGGCGGGGCGGAGTCGGGCCACGCGCTCGACCATCGGGTACTGCGCCTGCGCCCGTGTCGCCATTGTGCCCCGGACGCTGTCGGCGAGCATCGTGCCCAGCGTGGTCGCCCGGAGCCCCTCGCGGACCGTCTCGACGTCCATCTCGCGGGCGATCTGGCGCGTCACCGCGCCGATGCCCAGGAGCTGCGTCTTCCGGTGGAGCTTGGGGAGCCGCTCGACGACGTCGGTGACGAGCGGCTGGACCGTGACGCCGGCCTCGTCGAGCTCGTCGGGCACGGTCTGCAACAGGTCGTAGACGTCCTGGGGGAACGGGAACTCCTCGCGCAGGAACGCGCCCCGCTCGAACTGCGAGGACGCCTCGCGGAGCAGGCCGGCCAGGTCGTCCACCTCGGACGTCCGCGTGTAGAGGCCGACGCGGAAGTCGCCGCCGGCCGCGGCGAACACGTCCTCCATCTCGTTCTGGATCAGGAGCATCCGCGCGATCAGCGCCCGGCTCCGGGCCATGACCGGGGCCGAGGCCGAGGGCGCGTTCGCGAAGGCCGGCGCGATCACGCGCACGGCGCACCCGCGGAAGGCGGCGCCGACAAGCTGGCCCGACCAGAACGCGCTGAGCCAGAGCGAGTCCGGCACGTAGATCACGCACCCCGCCGGCATGAGGTTGTAGAGCGTGGCCTGCGCGACCGTGGCCTCTTTGGGTGCGTAGCCCACCTCGTTGTGGACGTTGATCGCGCGGGCGTCCGCCCCGCCCGCGTCCAGCTCGGCCACGAGCGCGTCGTAGGTCGGCGGGAAGGGCTCGGCGCGGAGCGGGGGCGGGATCTCGTCGGCGTCGAAGCCCTGCGAGAGCAGCAGCTCGCGCGCCGCCGTCTTGAGCGCGACGAGCGCCGGCCCGGTCGCCACCACGCCGCGGTCCTCCCACGTCGGCGACGCGTACTGCTCGCCCACGCCGGTCCCCACGAACACGCCCCGCCCGCGGCGGGGGTCCCGCTCGGTCACGTCGTAGAAGGCCACCTTCCGGTGGTCGCGCATGAGCTCGTCGGGGAGGAAGTTGGTCCAGTCCGGCCACCACGAGATGAGCTCCGACGAGCGGAAGGAGAAGTCAGCCGGGAACGTGATGTTGAGGTGGACCTTCACCACGTCGCGGATCCAGCCGTCGCCGCCCCGCTCGGCCGCCTCGCGCTGGAGCCTCGCGCTCCCGGCGACCGCCGCGCGGAGCGCGTCCTGCGCCCGCCGCACGCCGTCCTCCATCTCGGGGTGGTCGCCGGGCAGCGAGAACCGCCGGCGGAGCGGGTCCTGGAGCACCTTCAGCCACACCCCGCCCCCCGTCGTCGCGTAGCTCTTGACGTCGAGGAAGAGGAGGAACGTCGGCAGCCGCCCCGTCTCGTCGTAGCGCCGGACGGACTCGGTGAGGGCGTCGAGGTAGCCGGCCGTCGTCACCCGGTAGGCGACGGTGTCGGGCTGGCCGATGGCGTCGTAGCCGGCAAAGTCGTGGACCCAGAGGACGTGGTAGTCCTCGGCGTCGTGGAGCGAGGCCACGAGGTCGCGGTAGAACCACGTGTTGTTGATGGGGAGGGCCAGGTTGCCCGTCGTGAGCGGGCGCCCGACCGTCCGCCCGACGATCTCGTTCAGCTCGTCCTGCGAGTCGTGCGCCTCGGGGCGCATCCCGAGCTGGAGCGGGAGCCACACCTTGCGCCCGTCGTCGTGCCAGCGGTCGAGGAGCCAGGCCCGCGTGGACTCGGCGATGTCGAGGAGGTGGGAGAAGGCGTCCTGCGCCCGCGCCTGGGCGCCGGCGTCGGCCCCCGACGAGTCGGCGAGCCACCGGCCGAAGCGGTCCTGGGCAGCGGGGAAGAGGCCGCGGAGCGAGTCGTTCTCCCTGGGCTGCCCGATCAGGCGGTCGTAGGGGATGAGCACCTCGTCGAGCAGGGCTGCCCGCGCCGCGTCGGCCGCGGCCGCCCCGCCCCGCCCGCCGAGCGCGAGCGCGAAGGCCCGCTCGACGCCAGCGTGGTAGCCGTCCTCGGCCTCGGCGAACGTGGGGAAGGCGCTCTTGGCCGCCCCGCCCCGCTGCGCGAGCGAGTCGCGCCAGTCGACGAGCTGGCGGCGGAAGTCCTCCAGCCCGACGGCCTCGTCGCGGCCGCTGTTGTCGAGAAAGGCCGTGTTGAAGGCCGTGAGCCAGAACGCGCCCTCGGCCGCCTCGCGCAGCGCGGCCTCGACGGCCGGCGCGGGCGGGGTGGGCGGGGCGGCCTCCCGGTCGGCGCGCGGCGCGCGCGGGAGCACGGCCTCCACGTGCCGCGGGCGCGCCTCGCCCAGCCACCGCTGGCCCAGGGGGAGCTTCAGGCCCAGCCGGAAGGAGTGGTCCCGCGTCGGGATCCAGTCGATGCGGAGCGCGCCGCCCTGCCCGAGCGGACCGCTCCGCCGGAGCGGCGGAAGAACCGAAACCACGAGGTCCAACTCCGGGTCGTCGAGCCGGACCTCCCCGCCCACCTGGAGCGCCAGCGACGGCGCCGACCCGAACAGCCGGACGGCCCCGCGCGCCCCGCCCTCGCCGCCGCCCGTCCACCCGACGGACCCTTCGAGGGCGACGCCGACGCCGACGATGGGGTTGATGAGGTCGCGGTAGACGCCGGCTGTGAGCGCGCCGCCGGCGGCGCCGGCCTCGCGGTCCCAGATCGCCCCGCCCACGGCGTAGGGCTTGAACGTGGGCGGGATGCCCATCGACGTGATGGGCTCGGGGGGCGCCGCGGGCTCGGGCAGCGGCGGAGCCTCCAGCGCCGCGGCCAGCACCCCGGCAGGGCGGGGCGGGGCGGCGGCCGAGTCGGGGCCGGCGGCCGGCCCGCCCACGCTCTGGGCGAGGGCGGCGGCGGGGAGCAGGGCGAGAAGGACGAGGGCGCGCATGAGCAGGGAGTCCGGCAAGCCCTGTAGGTACGGCCTCGGCGGGGGCGGCGTCTCCTGGTTTTCTCCACGCGGCTCCACCCCGCCCGGCGGCCCCGCCTGACGTCCCCGCCCCAGCGCCGAAGCCGGCGAAACCGGGACGCCCGCCCCGCCCATGCCCACGCCGCCCGTGGGCGGGGCGGCGATCGGCCGGGGCGATCGGCGTGGTGGAAACAATTCATCGGCGCCCGCCAGCGCGGGCGGCTAGAGGGGCGGGGCGGGGGAGACGACGGCGTCGAGGAACCGGGCCAGCAGCGGCGAGCCGTCGCCGCGCCGCCACACGGCGCCGGTCTGGATCGTGAGCGCGGGCTCGACGAGCCGCGCGAACGCCACGCCGGGGTACCCCGGCTGGACCCGGGCCGCGTGCATCGTCCCCACGCCCACGCCGGCGGCGACGAGCCCGAGCAGGCTCTCGACGTGGCGGACCTCCTGGACGACGCGCGGGACGAAGCCGGCCGCCCCGCACGCTCGGAGGTACTGGTCGTACACCTCGGGGGCCGGGTCCCGCGCCCACGCCACCTGCGGCTCGTCGGACAGCTCGGCCAGCGCGACCGTCTCGCGGCCCGCCAGCCGGTGCCCCTCGGGGAGCACCACGAAGATGGGGGATTCGGCGAGCGCCCGGACCTCGACGCCCCGCTCGTCGACGGGCAGGAGCACGAGGCCGGCGTCGGCCCGGCCCTCGCGGACGGCCTCGACCTGCTCGCGGCTCCCGGCCTCCCAAAAGTGGAGGCCGGCGTCGGGCACGTCGGCCCGGAAGGCGCGGATCGACTCGGCCAGGCCGTCGCGCATGATCGGCGCCTCATAGCCCACGCGGAGCGCGCCGGCCCGCCCCTCGGCCGCCGCGCGGACGGCGGCCTCGGCGCGCGCGGCCTCGTCCAGCACGCGCCGCGCGTGGGGCAGGAGGACGGCGCCGACGGGCGTGAGCGAGACGCGGGGCGACCGCTCGAACAGGCGCGCGCCGACCTCGCCCTCGAACGTCTTGATCTGCTGGCTCAGCGTCGGCTGGGCGACGAACGACCGCGCGGCGGCCCGGCCAAAGTGGAGCTCCTCGGCGACGGCGACGAAGTAGCGGAGGTGGCGGAGCTCCATGCTTCGGGTTGGTTGGGTGCGGTCCTGGGCGGGCTCGGGGATCCGATGCCTGCGCGACGAGCGCCCGTGCCGGCACGAAGAGCGAGGGCGGGGCGGCTCGGGCGGGGCGGAGGCCGGAGCCTGGGGCCGGGGCGAGTCGGCAGGAAGGGTAGGAGGTCGGATGATAGAGGCCGCCTACCCGTCTGATCCAAAGGATCGATACAACCTCTTGGGTAGGCCCGCGTTCGTAGAGGGGCCGCCTGCTCCTCTATCACGTTGTTTCTATGGCTTCGTATTTTGCAAAAGCGTTCCTCCTCGCTCTCCTCGCGCTCGCGCTCGGCGGGTGCGCGACGACGGGTCCGGTGGGCGGGGCGGCGACGGCTGAGCTGACCGGGACCGTCACCTACCTCCCCCGCATCGCGCTGCCGCCCGACGCCGCCGTCGTCGTCCGGCTCCTCGACGTGAGCCGCGCCGACGCGCCGTCGGAGACGCTGGCCGAGGAGACGATCTCCACCGAGGGCGTGTCGGTCCCCGTCCCGTTCACGCTGCGCTACGACGCGGACCGGGTCGACGCCCGCCACCGCTACGTCGTCCGCGCTGAGATCCGCGACGCCCTGGGCGACCTCGCCTGGACGACCGACACCGCGGTCCCCGTGCTCACAAATGGGGCGCCGTCGTTGGGCGTCGAGGTCCGCGTCGTCCAGGTCGCGGGCGAGCCCGGCGGCGACCCTGCGGGCGGGGCGGACGGGCTCCGCGGCCCCGAGTGGCGGCTCGTCGAGCTGCGCGCGTCCGGGGGCGCCACCACCCCGCCCGAGGGCGACGGGTCGTTTACGGTCTCGTTCCTGGAGGACGGCCGCTTCCTCGGCCAGGCCGACTGCAACCAGTACGGCGGCACCTACCGGACCGAGCCCGGCGGCGACCTCGTGCTGTCGGACGCGGCCACGACGCTCGCGGCGTGCGCCCCGCCCTCGTCGTCGCGCGAGTTTTTCGGCGTGCTGGGCGGGGTGGTCGGGTACGACGTAGCGGGCGACCGGCTCACGCTCCGCGCCGCCGACGGCCGCGCGCTCGTGTTCAGGGCGGGCGCCGCGCCGGACCTCGGCGAGATGCCGCCGCAGGAGACCGGCCGCGAAACCGCTTACACGTGCGACAGCGACGACGGCCCGTTCACGTTCCGCATCCGCACCGGCCCGGGCGAGGTCGCGCTCTGGCTGCCCCCGCGCTTCGAGGGCCGCGACGGCGGGACGTACCGCGTGCTCGGGCAGGTCGTCTCCGCCAGCGGCGCCAAGTACCAGGACGGGCCGGTGACGGTCTGGACGAAGGGCGAGGACTACGCGCTGCTCGACGTCGACGGCCAGGAGTTCCTCGACTGCCCGGCCGACCCGGAGCGGGCGGGGCGGCTCCTGCTCCGGGGCACCGGCGACGGCTGGTACTTCGAAGTCGTGGAGGCCGGCGACGGCGCCCGCCTCCGCCTCGTCGGCGCCTTCGAGGATCGGGACGCGACGGCGACGGTCACGCGGTCTGGCGTCCAAACGGTCTACCGCGCCGACGGCCTCGTCGTGACGGCCACCGACGAACCGTGCACCGATGCCGACAGCGGCGACACGACCGGCACCCGCGTCACCGTCGAGCTGGACGGCCGGGCGCACGAGGGCTGCGGGCAGCGGACCGGGTAGCGCCGGGTCCCGCCCCGCCCGTCTCCACCCCGCCCGTGTCCCCACCCCGCCCCGCTTGCACTTCTCCTGCGCCCCCTCCGCGATGACCCCGCCTCTCCGCTGGCCGAGCGCGCTGCTCGCCGCCCTGCTCCTCACCGCTATGAGCCCGCCCGCCGCCGCCCAAGACGCGCCGCTCTCCGCCCGCGAGAGCGACCCCATCGACATGGGGTGGATGCAGGGCTCGCCGCCGCCGCCCGACAAGGTCCTGAGCGCGGCCGACCGGTCGTTCTTCGAGTTCCCGGCGCTCCGGTACAGCGTGGTCCACATGCGCCAGTTCCTGCCGACCGTCAACGTAGGTCGCGGGCTGGGGGACCCGGTCCCGTTCGAGGTCGAGCTCGACGCCGGCATCGACTCGGTCACGTTCGTGCCGTGGGACGCCAGCGAGCCGATGACGTGGGAGGAGTCGCTGTGGGCGAACTACACCGATGGCATCCTGGTCCTGCACCGCGGCCGGATCGTCTACGAGCGCTACTTCGGCGCCCTCACGCCCGACGGCAAGCACGCGGCCATGTCGGTCACCAAGTCGCTCACCGGCCTGCTGGCGGCGGCGCTGGCCGCCGAGGGGACGCTGGACCCCGACAAGCCCGTAACCGACTATGTCCCCGAGCTCGCCGGCTCGGCCTTCGGCGACGTCACCGTCCGCCAGGTCATGGACATGACGACGAACCTGGACTACAGCGAGGACTACGCGGACCCCGACGCCGAGATCTGGGAGTACGCCGAGGCCACGGACCCGTCCGCCGCGCCGAGCGACGGCCCGGTCGGCACGCTGGCGTACCTCCAAACGATCCAGGCCGCCGGCCCGCCCGGCGAGGCGTTCACCTACCAGACGCCCAACGCCGACGCGCTGGGGTGGATCGTGGCGCGCGCCTCGGGCCAGCCGCTGAACGAGCTGCTCTCGGACCGGATCTGGAGCCGGATCGGCATGGAGCAGTCGGGCTACTACCAGGTCGACGCCGTGGGCACGCCGGCGGCGGGCGGCGGGTTTAGCGGCGGGCTCCGCGACATGGGCCGGTTGGGCGAGCTCGTCCGCAACGAGGGCGTGTGGCGGGGCGAGCAGGTCCTGCCGCGCCTGGCGATCTCCGACATCCAGCGGGGCGGGAGCGTCGAGGACTTTGCCCGGTCCGACCACCCCGCCCTCGACGGGTGGTCGTACCGCGACTTGTGGTGGATCACGAACAACGCGAACGGCGCGTTCGCCGCCCGCGGCGTGCACGGGCAGACGATCTACATCGAC
Source organism: Rubrivirga sp. S365 (assembly GCF_032248475.1). Classification (NCBI taxonomy): domain Bacteria; kingdom Pseudomonadati; phylum Rhodothermota; class Rhodothermia; order Rhodothermales; family Rubricoccaceae; genus Rubrivirga; species Rubrivirga sp. S365. Next base: position 2,746,370 of record NZ_JAVTTN010000001.1, on the reverse strand, counting down.
CCGACGGCCGAGATGGTCATCGTCCGGTTCGCGTCGCACCCCGTCGCCGCGAACGCCGCCAACGACCCCACGTCGCTCCCGGCCTACCAGGCCGTCGCCGACTACCTCATGGCCCACGATTCCCGCTAGACATGACTCCGACTCCACTCTTCGACCTCTCCGGCAAGACCGCCATCGTCACCGGCGGCGCCAACGGCATCGGCCTCGCCTCTGCCCAGATGCTCGCCCACTACGGCGCCGCCGTCGTCGTCGCCGACCTCGACCTGGCGGACGCCCGAGCCGCCTCCGACGAGATCCGGTCCGCCGGGGGCCGCGCGCTGGCCGTCGACTGCGACGTGACCGACGACGCCGACCGCCAGCGCCTCGTCGAGCGGGCCGTCGCCGAGTTCGGCGGCGTCCACGTCCTCGTCAACAACGCCGGCGGGGGCGGGGCGGGGCGGGAGAGCCCGGACGACATCACGGTCGAGCAGTTCGCGTCGGTCTTCAGGCTCAACGTGTTCAGCGCGTGGCGGCTCTCGCAGCTGTGCGCGCCCCACATGCGGGAGGCCGGCTATGGCTCGATCGTCAACATCACGTCGATGGCCTCGGTCAACCGGAGCCCGGCGATCAGCGCCTACGCCTCGTCGAAGGCGGCCCTCAACCACATGACGGCCAACCTCGCGTTCGACTACGGCCCCGAGATTCGGGTCAACGCCGTCGGCCCGGGCGCGGTGCGGACGGGTGCGCTGGAATCCGTCCTCACGCCCGAGGTCGAGGCCAAGATGCTGGAGCACACGCCGCTGGAGCGGCTGGGCGAGCCGGACGACATCGCGGCGGCCGTCCTCTACTTTGCCGCCCCGGCCTCGTCGTGGACGAGCGGGCAGACGCTGTTCGTCAACGGCGGCGGCGTGCAGACGCTGGACTGAGCCCCTTCGGGGGGTACGGGGTACACGGTACCGGGTACGGCTGTGGGTGGGCGTGCTCCGCGCCCTCCTGAACTGTGCTCCGATGGCCGGGCCGCCCGCGGAGATCGACGTCAGATGCCCACCCCGCCCACGCAGAGGGGTGTGGGCGGGGTGGGGAAGGGAGCCGCCCCGCCCGCGTCCGCCCCGCCCTCGTGGTGCGGCCTCGGACCAAACGCCGGGGCGGGGTGGGGGAGGGGCGGGACGATCCGCCCCGCCCTTTGCGCGGCCTTCCGCGTCTCTCCTCCGGTTCTGGGCCGGGCGCGCCGTACCTCGGGGCGGGGTGGCGCGTTGAGTCGCCGCCCTGCCCTGTCTCCTCCGCCGTTCTCGATGCCCTTTCGCCTCTCTCTCCTCGTCGCCCTGTTCGCCCTCGCCCCCGTGGTGTCGGCCCAAACGGCTGTTCAGGACCTCGGCATCTCGTCGCACGTGCTCGACATCGCCCGCGGCGTCGGCGGCGGCGGGGTCCCCGTCACGCTCGACGTTCAGACCGACGACGGCTGGGCGCTCCTCGGCCGCGCCGTCTCCCAGGACAACGGCCGCGTCGAGTCGTTCACGGCCGACGACTCGGCGCCGCGCGTGAGCGGGACCGAGACGTACCGGCTCACGTTCGACCTGAGCGACTACTGGGACGACGAGATGGCCGACGACGACGGCCCGAGCCTGCCGTTCTTCCCCGAGGTCGTCGTCGTCTTCCGCACCGACGACCCGACGGCGCACACGCACGTGCCCGTCCTCGTGAGCCCGTTCGGCTACAGCACGTACCGCGGGAACTGACCCCGCCCCGCCCGGACGTGACCATGACCCCCACCGCCGCCTGGGCGACGCTTGTCGTCGCGGGCCTGTTCGAGACCGGCTGGGCCGTCGGGCTCGCGTACACCGAGGGCTTTACGCGCCTGTGGCCGAGTCTGGCGACCGCGGCCTCGATGGCGGTCAGCGTGTTCCTGCTGTCGCGGGCGCTCCAGGTGCTCCCCGTGGGGACCGGCTACGCCGTGTGGACCGGGATCGGGACCGTCGGGACGGCGCTGCTCGGCCTCGTCCTGTTCGACGAGCCGCGCACGGCGGCCCGGTTCGCCTGCATCGGCCTCATCGTGGCCGGCATCGTCGGGCTCAAGCTCGTGACGCCCTCGTAACCCACCCTGACTCGTGACGCTGTTTTCCGCCGCGCTCCTGCTGTTCCTGGTGATGGACCCGTTCGGGAACGTCCCCGTGTTCCTCGCGGTCGTCGCGCCGGTGGCGCCCGAGCGGCGGCGGCGCGTGATCGCGCGCGAGCTGCTGATCGCGCTCGCGTTCCTCCTCGTGTTCCTGTTCGCCGGGGGGAGCCTGCTCGCGGCCGTCGGCATCTCCGAGGCCACGCTGACCGTCGCGGGCGGGGTGATCCTGTTCCTCATCGCGCTGCGGATGCTGTTCCCCCCGCCCGGCGGCATCTTCCCGGCCGACACCGAAGAGGGCGGCGACGAGCCGTTCCTCGTGCCGCTCGCCGTCCCGCTCGTGGCCGGGCCGTCGGCGCTGGCGGCCGTCCTGTTCATCATGAACAGCGACCCGGAGCGGTGGCCCGAGTGGCTGGCGGCCGTCGTGCTGGCGTGGGCGGCGTCGGGGGCCGTGCTCCTGCTCTCGACCGACCTCGTGCGCGTCCTCAAGCGGCGCGGGCTGATCGCCATCGAGCGGCTCATGGGGATGGTGCTCACGGCGGTCGCGACCAAGCTCATCCTGACCGGCCTCGCCGACTTTTTCGGCCTCTAGACATGCGTACGCTCCTCCTCCTCGCCCTCGTCGCGTTCGCGGCCCCGGCCTCCGCCCAAGAGTCCTACGACCAGGACGTGCTGGGCACGCTCCTCGGTCGCGAGGCTCCGCTCCCGGCCGCCCCGCCCGCGTACGCCGTGTGGCACGTCGAGCACCCGTCGGGCAACTCGATCCTCGCGCGGCACGCGCTCTACGAGCGGGTCGGCGAGGGCGACGTGGCCCTGGGCCGCGAGCGGCTCGCGCTGGCCCAGCTCCTCGGCGAGACCGAGGCCGGCCTGCTCCGCACCGGCGACACGCTCGTCCTCCCCGCCCGGCCGGCCGACTTCGACCTGTCGCCGCTCGCCTACGCGCCGTACCCGCGCGAGTGGCCCGGCGCGGCCGAGATCGACAAGGTCGTCGTGATCGACAAGACGACGCAGACGTGGGCCGGCTACGAGCGCGGCCGGCTCGTGCGCTGGGGGCCGGCCTCGACCGGCGCCGCCGAGACGCCGACGCCGAGCGGCCGGTTCACGATGAACTGGCGCGCGCTCGAGCGCGAGTCGTCCGAGGCCCCGCCCGGTGAGCGGTGGCTCATGCGCTACGTCATGAACATCCACGCCGCGCGCGGCATCCACCTCCACCAGTACGACGTGGTCCCGACCGGCCCGCCGCAGGGCCACGGCTGCATCCGCATGGTGACGTCCGACGCCGAGTGGCTCTACGGCTGGTCCGACGGCTGGCAGACGACGGCGGGGCCGGGCGCGCTCGGCGGCCGGCCGACGGCGCCGGGCACGCTCGTGATCGTGCAAGGCGAGGAGCCCCGTGGCGCCCCGCTCCGGTTCGTCGATGGCCCGAACGGGCCGGAGCGCGTGGCCGTGACGCTCCCGCCCGACCCAATGGCTGTCCCCCGCGGCGACCGCTAGCCCGCCCCGCCCTCGGCGGACGACCCGGCGCTGGGCTACCCGCGGGCGGGGCGGTGGCTCGCGCGCCGCCCCGCCCGATTCTCCCACGGCCCTGCACGCGCCGTCCTCTCTATGTCCGCCCCCTCCGTTCCGGCCGCCGAGCCGTTCGACGCCGTCCTGCCGCCCGAGCCGGCGCCCGCCCCGCCCGCGTGGCACCGGGCGCTGTTCCTCGCGCTCGCCGCTGCGGCGCTGCTCCCCGTCGTGTCGCCGGCCGTCGCGCTGGGCGCTGGCGCCATTCTCGGGCTGACGCTGGGGAACCCGTTCGAGGCCGTGAGCGCGCGCGTCTCGAAGCTGCTGCTCAAAGCGTGCGTGGTCGGGCTCGGGTTCGGGATGTCGCTGCCGGCCGTGCTGGCGGTGGGGAAGGACGGGGTCGGGGTGACGGCGCTGGGGATCGCGTTCGCGCTCTCGGTGGGGCTCTTACTCGGGCGGCTCCTGCACGTCGAGCAGACCACGGGCGCGCTCATCTCGGGCGGCACGGCCATCTGCGGCGGCTCAGCGATCGCGGCGCTGGGGCCGGCGCTCGGAGCGGGCGCCGAGGCGATGGGCGTGTCGCTGGCGACCGTGTTCCTGCTGAACGGCGTGGCGCTGTACGTCTTCCCGGCCGTGGGGCACCTGCTGGACATGAGCCAGCACCAGTTCGCGCTGTGGGCCGCCATCGCCATCCACGACACGTCGTCGGTCGTCGGGGCGGCGGCGTCGTACGGGGCCGAGGCGCTGGCCGAGGCGACCGTCCTCAAGCTCACGCGGGCGCTCTGGATCGTCCCGCTCGCGCTGGGCGCGGCGCTGTGGCACCGGAAGACGGCGGGCGGGGCGGTCAAGGTGTCGATCCCGTGGTTTATCGGCCTCTTCGCGCTGGCCTCGGCCGTCGTCGCCGTGTTTCCGGCCGGCGCGCCGCTCTACAGCGTGCTCGTGGCGCTCGCGAAGCAGGGGCTCGTGCTCACGCTGTTCCTCATCGGCGCCGGGCTGAGCCGGGCCACGCTCCGGGCGGTCGGCGTGCGGCCGCTCGTGCAGGGCGTCCTCCTGTGGGTCGCCGTCGGCGGCGCCTCGCTCGCGGCGATCCTCGCGTGGGTGCCGTGAGCGGGGCGGCATTCATAGTGCGTGATGCGTGATGCGTGATGCGTGAGGGTGCCCTGTGAAGAGTCACGCATCACTCGTCACGTATCCGCCTCGTCACGCGTCCGCCGCCCGCCCGTGCTCACCGCCCCGCCCATGCTCACCGTCCTCGACTTTGTCGGCACGTTCGTGTTCGCCGCCTCCGGCGCGCTCCGCGGCGTCCAGCACCGGCTCGACCTGCTCGGCGTGGCCGTGGTCGCCGTGGCGACGGGCGTCGGGGGCGGCCTCGTCCGCGACGTGCTCCTGGGCGCCACCCCGCCCGCGGCGCTCGTCGACGAGCGGTACCTCGTGGTGTGTCTGGCCGGCGCGGCGCTCGCGGCGGCGGCGGCGGCCACGCTCGTCCGGCTCCGCCCGGCCGTCCAGCTTGCCGACGCCGTCGGCCTGGGCGTGTTCGCTGCGATGGGGGCGGCCAAGGGCGCGGCGTTCGGGCTCGGCCCGCTCGGCGTGATCTTGATGGGCGGGCTCACGGCGACGGGCGGGGGCGTCATCCGCGACGTGCTGGTCCTCGAAGTGCCGTCCGTCCTGCGGCACGACCTCTACGCGACGGCCGCGCTCGCGGGCGGGGCGGTGTACGCGGGCGGGGCGGCGCTGGGCATCGCGTCCGAGGTCGGGCTCGGGGCCGCCGCCGCCGTCGCGACCGGGCTCCGCCTGCTGGCGATGTGGCGGGGGCTGAGACTTCCGCGCCCGGCGGGCGTCTCGTAGCGCCCGCTCCCCGACCTCCGCCGCCTGTGACCCCTGACCCGCCGCCCGTGCCCGCCCCGCTCGCCACCGCCCCGCCCGCCGCCACGCCGTCCGCCGCCGCCACGCCCGCGTCGATTCCCCCGTCGGGCCGGGCGCTGCTCGTCGTGGGCATCGTCCTCGTCGCCCTCAACCTCCGGCCGGCGCTGGCGGGCGTCGGGCCGCTGGTCGCCGACATCCGGCTGGCGACCGGGCTGTCGAACACGGCGCTCGGGCTGCTCACGACGCTCCCGCTGCTCGCCTTCGGCGTCGTCTCGGCGTTCACGCCCGTCGTGACGCGGCGGCTGGGGATGGAGGGCGCGATCGGGCTCGCGCTCGTGCTCATCGGGGGCGGGGTGGCGGTCCGCGCGGTGCCGTCGGTGGCGCTCCTGTTCGCGGGGACCGTGGTCCTGGGCGTGGGCATCGCGCTGGGCAACGTGCTCCTCCCCGCCCTCGTCAAGCGCGACTTTTCCGACCGCTCCGGGCCGATGACGAGCCTGTATTCGAGCGCGATGGGGCTGGGCGCGACCGTCGCCGCGGGCGTGAGCGTGCCCCTCGCGGCCGCCGTCGGGTGGCGCGGGGCGTTGGGGGCGTGGGCGCTCCTGGCCGCCGCCGCGCTCGCCGTGTGGGCGCCCCAGCTCCGCCGCCGGACGCGGACGGCCCGGCGTGGGACGGTCCTCGACTCGCTCCGCGACCTGGGACGCTCGCGGCTCGCGTGGGCCGTGGCCCTGTTCATGGGCCTTCAGTCGCTGGCCTTCTACGTGATCCTCGCGTGGCTCCCGGACCTCCTCCAGAGCCGCGGGCTGAACGCGGAGGAGGCGGGGTGGATGCTCGCGCTCTCGCAGGCGGCCGGCATCGCGGGCTCGGCCGTCGCGCCGCTGTGGGCGGGGCGGATGCGCGACCAGCGCCCGATCATCTGGACGCTCGCCGTGCTGGAGGCCGTCGCGCTCGCCGGGCTGCTGTTCGCGGGGACGACGCTCGTGGGCGTGTGGGTCGGGCTCCTGGGGTTCGTGCTGGGCGGCTCGTTCGGGCTCTCGCTCCTGTTCCTCGCGATCCGCGCCGACACGCCCGAGACGGCGGCCGAGCTGTCGGGCATGGCGCAGTCGGTCGGCTACCTCGTGGCGGCCGTCGGGCCGGCGCTTTTCGGCGGGCTCCACGACCTGACCGGCGGGTGGACGGTCCCGCTCCTCTCGCTCGTCGTCGTGCTCGTCGTCAAGGTGGCCGTCGGGCTGCCGGCGGCGCGCGACGAGCAGGTCCGCCGCGCGGACGCGCCCGGCCCGTGAGGCGCCGCCCCGCCCGAGTGCGCGGGCGGGGTGGCGAGCGGGGCGGGGTGGAGGCGGCGTGCGCGCGGGGCTCCGCTGTCCGTAGGATGCGGCCGCGGGCCGGGGCCTCGGCCCGCTCTCCCTTTCCCGCCCCGCCCGCGTGCCGCTCCCCGACGCCACCCCGCCCATGACCCTCGGCCGTTTCGTCCAGCGCGTGCTCATCGGCTTCGTCGCCGTCGTCGTCGTCGTCGGGTTGTGGACGGCGCGCGACACGCTGCTCTACGGGTTCGCCGCGGCCGTGCTCGCCGTCGGCATCAGCATCCCGGCGGGGTGGCTCCGGCGGGTGGGGCTCCCGCGCGGCTGGGCGATCGCCATCTCGGCCCTGGGGATGGGCGTCGTGGCCGTCGCGCTCCTGCTGCTCGTGCTGCCGCGCCTGCTCAGCGGGCTGGGCGACCTCGTCGGCGGTCTTCCGGCGGCCATCGGCGGGCTGTCGGACGTGTACGCGGACCTTCGGACTCAGGGCGAGTTCTGGTACGAGGCGCTCCCGCCGCTCGACGGCACCGCGGAGCTGTCGACCGAGCGGGCGCAGGCGCTCCTCCGCCGCGTCGTCGAGGGCAGCCTGGCCGTGGCCCCGGTCGTGCTCGGCGGCGTGAGCACGCTCGTGGCCGCGCTCGTGCACCTGGGCATCGTCATCTTCGTCTCGCTCTTTTTCATCACCGACCCCCGGACGTACGTCCGGGGCAGCCTCTACCTGTTCCCCGAGCGCGCCCACGCCCGCGTCGTGTTCCTCTGGAACGAGCTCTACAGCACGGTGCGGACGTGGATCACGGCGCTCTCGCTCTCGATCGCGATCACGACGACGCTCGTCTGGGTGGTGCTGGGGCTGATCCTGGGGATGCCGGGCGCGCTCGTCGTCGCCGTCTTCGCCGGCATCGCCACGTTCATCCCCAACATCGGGTCGATTCTGCCGGTCGTGCCCATCGTGGTGTTCGCGCTGGCCAGCGGCGACCCGTCGCGGGTGTTCCTGTACGTCGCGGCCTACCTCGCCATCCAGCTTCTCGAGAGCAACGTGCTCACGCCGTCCATCGTAAAGTCGCAGCTGGCGATCCCGGCGGGCGTGGTGCTCCTGTTCCAGCTTGTCGTGACGCTGGCGTTCGGGGCGCTGGGGCTGCTCCTGGCCGTCCCGCTGCTGGCGTGCCTGATCGTCTTGGTCCGCGAGCTGTACAGCTACGACCTGCTCGGGCTGCGCACGCTCCAGATCGAGCTGTCGAAGACCGACGACGGGCGCCTCGTGCTCCACGAGACGGACGCGCTGCCCGACGACCCGCCGCCCGTGGAGGCGCGGCCGGCGGCGGCCGTGCCTGAGGCCGCGTCCTGACGCCCGCGTTCCACCCCGCCCCCCCGCCCGTGCTCCGCTCCCGCCCCGCCCGCTTTGCCGTGGCCCTCGCCGTCGCCGTCGCCGCCGGGTGCGCCCCCGACGGGCCGCCGCCTGCGGGCGGGGCGGCCGTGGGCGGGGTGGAGGAGGGCCGTGCGGCCGAGGGCGGGGCGGCCGCGCCTGACGTCCCGGGCGGGGCGGCCGAGGCGGGCAGGGTGGTCGGGGGCGAGGCGGTCGTCGGGCAGACGGTCTACGTCCCGGCCTACTCCCACATCTTCCACCAGGACGGCACGCGCGAGCTCGACCTCACGACCACGCTCAGCGTCCGCAACACGGACCCCGAGCGCGCGATCACCGTGGCGTCGGTGGGGTACTACGACTCCGGCGGCCGGCGCGTTCGGGGCTACGCCGAGCGGCCGTTCCAGCTCGGCCCGCTGTCGTCGGAGGCGTTCGTGGTCGAGGCCCGCGACCGGACGGGCGGCGTGGGCGCCACCTTCCTGGTGGAGTGGGAGGCGGCGGCCGAGGTGAGCCCGCCGATCGTCGAGGCCGTCATGGTGTCGACGGCGCAGAACCAGGGCATCTCGCTCCTCACCCGGGGCCGGGTGGTCCGCTCGCTGGGCGGGGCGGCCGCCCCGCCCGACCTCCCCTAGCCACCCCGCCCATGCCCTCCCGCTTCCAGACCGGCTTCGTCGCCGGCGCGCTCGGCGCGCTCGTCCTCGCCGCCCTGGTCTACGCCCAGTGGGCGGCCGGGTGGGGCGGCGCGCCCGGGTTCGTGGGGACCTACCGCACGGCGTTCGGGACGCACGGCGCGCTCGACCACGTGCTCGGAGCCGTCCTGTTCGCGCTCAGCGGCGGGGTCTGGGGGCTGATCTACGCGTGGCTCGTCCCGCGCTCGGCCGTCTGGAAGGGCATGGCGTTCGCGGTGCTCCCGACGCTGTGGTTCTGGGTCGTCGTGGCGCCGGCGACGGGCACGCCGATCTTTCTCGGCGGCGACGTGCGGGGGCTCGGGCTCTCCCTGTTCTTCAACGTGGTGATCTGGGGGGCCTTTCTCGGGTGGTACTGCACGCGGCGACCGGCGACGGCCTGAGCCGCTGGGGCGGGGCGGGGGCTAGCTTGGGCGCTCGCCGCCCCGCCCCGCCGCCCGTCTGGACGTGCCCCCGTTGACTCCGCCTGCCGCCGAGCCCCGGCCCGCCGCGCCGCGCGCGCTCCCGCCGAGCCCAGGGGCCGCGTCGTGATCGGCCTCGCCTTGGTCGCCGCCCTCGTGCTGGCCGGCGTCCACCTCGTGGCGGCCCGGCTCCGGTTCCTCGACGGCACGCCGCGGAGCCGGTGGCTGAGCGGGGCGGGCGGGGTGTCGGTCGCCTACGTGTTCGTGCACCTCATGCCCGAGCTGGCCGAGGGGCAGTCGGCGGCCTCGGCCCGGAGCGGCGGGCTGTTCGGGATGTTCGAGCAGGAGGTGTACCTGCTCGCGCTGGCAGGCCTGCTCGTGTTTTACGGCGCCGAGCGGCTGGCGAAAAAGTCGGGCGGCCTCCACCGCGGCGAGGGCGAGGCGGCCGGAGACGAGGACGCGCCGAGCCGAGCGGCGTCGGCGTCGGGGAACGGGACGGCGGGCGGGGCGGGGTTCTGGGTGCACCTGGGCTCGTTCGCGCTCTACAACGCCATCATCGGCTACCTCCTCGTCCACCGCGAGGAGCCGGGGGCGCTCGGGCTGGCGGTCTTCGCGGTCGCGATGGCGCTCCACTTTGTCGTGACCGACTACGGCCTCCGCACCGACTACCAGCGGTCGTGGGAGCGCGTGGGGCGGTGGGTGCTGGTCGCGTCCGTGCTGGCGGGGTGGGCGCTGGGGGCGGCGTTCGAGGTGTCCGAACTGGCGATCGCCGGCATCACGGCCTTCCTCGGGGGCGGGGTGATCCTCAACGTGCTCAAGGAGGAGCTCCCGGAAGAGCGGAAAAGCCGGTTCAGCGCGCTCCTCCTGGGCGCGGTCGCTTACGCCGGCCTCTTGCTCCTGCTCTGACACCGCGTGGCGATCCCGCCCCGCCCACATCCCACTCCGCCCGTGCTCCGCTCCTTTCTCGTCGCGCTCTGCCTCGCCGCCCCGCCCGCGCTCGCGCAGTCGGGCGGGGTGGGGTTCGCCTCGTCCGACGGGCGCGTCGTGGTCACCGTCGAGCCCAAGATCCACGCCGACGTCCGCGCGTTCCCCGGCGGACCCACGGGCGGGTCGCCGGGCTTCCTCCTCCGCCGCGCGCGGTTCGAGCTCGCCGCCGAGATCGACGGGCGGTACCGGGTGGTCCTGGAGCCGGGCTTCGGCGAGGGCGAAGTCGAGATCCTCGATGGCTACGTGGGGGCGGCGCTGGGGGGCGGGGTGGAGGCCCAGGTCGGCCGGTTCAAGACGCCGGTCGGGTACGAGTCGCTCTTGTCGTCGTCCGACCTCCGGTTCGCCGAGCGCGCGCTCCCGACGGCGCTCTCGCCGCGCCGCGACCTGGGCGCGATGCTGACGTGGGAGGCGGAGCACGTCGAGGCGCAGGCCGGCCTGTTCAACGGGGTCCCCGACGGGTCAAGCGCGAACCGCGCGTGGGGCGCCGGCCCGGACGCGGCGGCCCGCGTGTTCGCGCGGCCGGGCGGCCCGCTCGACGGCCTGGGCGTGGGCGTCGCCGTGGCGGCCGGGACCGAGCGGGGCACGGACGACGAGGACGACCTCGCCGACTACGAGACGTCGGGCGACCGGACCTTTTTCGACTACGCCCCGGGCGTCCGCGCTGACGGCGCGCGCCTCCGCCTCGCGCCGCAGGCGACGCTCGACGTGGGGCCGCTCTACGTGCTCGGCGAGTGGACGCTCGCGCGGCACCGGCTGGCCGGGCCGGGCGGCGGCGACGTGACGGTCGCGCACCGGGCGTGGCAGGCGGCGGCCTCGGTCGTGCTCGTGGGCGAGCCGCAGGGCGCCGAGCGGCCCGTGCCGCGGCGGTCCCTCACGGCGGGCGGGGCGGGCGCCGTCGAGGTGTCGGCCCGCGTCCACGGCCTGCACGTCGACCCCGACGCCGCCCCGCTCGCGGCGGCCGAGCGCGCGCAGCGGGCGCTGGCCTGGGCGCTGGCCGCCCACTGGTCGCCGGTCGCCGCCGTGCGGCTCGGCGTGACGGTCGAGCGGACGGCGCTCGACGGGTTCGGCGACGCCGCCGGCCCGCCCGACGAGACGCTCGTCGTGGGCCGCGTCCAGATCGACCTGTAGGGCGGGGAGGTACGGGGTACGGGGTACGGTTTTCCTCGGTAGGCTTCCCGGGCTGCGTACCCGGTGCCCCAGTGGGCGGGGCGGGGCGGCAAACCCCGCCCGGCCGCCGGCGTTGGACCGCCCCGCCCTTGCTCCGTTTTCGCCGCCCCGCCCCGTGCGCGGGGCAGGTCAACGCCCACGTCCGGTCGCTCGACGTCGACCTCCCCGCCCCCGGCTAGACGGGCGGGGCGGCCGCGTCCCGGTCGCCTGCCCCGCCCCGCCCACACCGGGCCGGTCCGCCGCCCCACACCCCGACGTTCCATGCGCGTGCTCGTGGTCGAGGACGACCCCGCCATCGCCGACTTTGTCTGCACCGGGCTCCAGGAGGCCGGCTACGCCGTCGACCACGCGGCGGACGGCGAGGAAGCGTACGCGCTCACGGTCAACGAGCCGTACGACGCGGCCGTCGTCGACCTCATGCTCCCGCGCCTCGACGGGCTCGGCCTCATCGAGCGGATGCGCGGCTCCGGCGTCGCCACGCCGGTCCTCATCCTGAGCGCGAAGCGGACGGTGGACGACCGCGTGCGGGGGCTCCAGGCCGGCGGCGACGACTACCTCACGAAGCCGTTCGCGTTCGCCGAGCTGCTGGCCCGCGTGCAGGCGCTCGTCCGGCGGAGCACGGGCGCGCCCGAGACCACGCGGCTCGTGGCCGGGCCGGTGTCGCTCGACCTCCTCGCGCGCGAGGCCACGCGCGCCGGAGAGGCGCTCGACCTCCAGCCCCGCGAGTTCTCGCTCCTCGAAGTCCTCGTCCGCAACGCTGACCGCGTGGTCTCGAAGACGGCCATCCACCAGGCCGTGTGGGACTTCGACTTCAACCCGCGCACGAACGTCGTCGAGGTGCTCGTGCACCGGCTCCGGCAGAAGGTGGACGAGCCGTTCGAGCCGGCCCTCATCCACACCGTCCGCGGCGCCGGCTATGTCCTCCGCACGCCCTGACGCCGGTCTCCCCGCCCCGCCCCGCCCGGCGGCGCGGGCGGGCGGGGCGGGGTGGCGGAGCCCGTTCGGGGTCCGCCTCGCGCTGAGCTACGCGGCGCTCTTCGCCGTCAGCGCGGCGGTGTTGCTGGGGCTGGCTTATGCCGCCTACGGGTTCGTCCTCGCGCGCCAGGACGCGGCCTACCTCCGCGACCAGCTGGGCGCCGTCGAGCGGGTGTACGCGGCCGGCGGGGTCGACGGCGTCCGCCGCTACGCGGCCCGGCTCCAGGCCGACGACCGCGGCGAGGAGGTCCTGATCCGGATCGCCGGGCGGGGCGGGGCGGTCCGCCTGCTCGTGCTCCCGGACGCCTGGCGGCCCGGCGACGTCGGCGCGCTCGACGGGCCGCTCGGCCAGACGCCGGCGGTGATCGTGAACGCGCGTGAGCGGCAGACGCTCGACGTGCTCGCGCGGCGGCTGGCGTCGGGCGACGGGCTCCAGGTCGGGTTCAGCTCCGACGAGCGCGACGACGCGCTCGAAGCGCTGCCGCGCGTGTTCCCCGTCGTCGCCGTGCCGCTCGTGCTCCTGGCCCTCCTTGGGGGCGGCGTGATGGCCGCGCGCGCGCTCCGTCCGGTCCGCCGGATCGTCGCTACGCTGGAGGCGATCACGGACACGGGCGACGTCCGCCGCCGGGCGCCGGTCGAGCCCGAGCGGGGCGAGCTGGCCGACCTGCTCCGCCTGTTCAACCGGACGCTCGACCGCGTCGAGGCGCTCGTGGACCGGCTCGGGCACACGCTCGACGACGTGGCCCACGACCTCCGCACGCCGCTCACGGCCGTCCGCGGGACGGCCGAGCTGGCGCTCCGCCGCGACCGCGAGCCCGAAGCGTACCGCGCCGCGCTCGCGCGCGTGGTCGAGGCGGCGGAGGCGGCCCAGGACACGCTCGACACGGTCCTCGACGTGGCCGAGGCCGAGAGCGGCGCCCTCCACCTCGACCTCGCGCCCGTCGACCTCGACGGCTTGGCCCGCGACGTGGCCGACCTCTACGAGCTCGCGGCGTCGGAAAAGAACGTCACGCTATCTGCCGACCTCGGGCGGGGCGGTGCGGTGCGGGCCGACGCCGCGCGGCTCCGCCGGGCGCTCGCCAACCTCGTCGACAACGCGGTCAAGTACACGCCGCCGGGCGGCCGCGTGACGGTGACGACCGGGCGGGACGCGGGCCGTCCGGGCGGGGCGGAGGCCTGGGTGGCGGTCCGCGACACGGGCGCCGGCATCGCCCCCGACGAGCTGGAACGCGTCTGGGACCGGCTCTACCGCTCCGAACGGACGCGCCACGAGCGGGGGCTCGGGCTGGGGCTGGGCCTCGCCCGCGCGATCGCCGAGGCGCACGGGGGACGCGTTACGGCCGAGAGCGGGGTGGGAGAGGGCTCCACGTTCACGCTGGCGCTCCCGGTCGATGGGCCGGGCGGGGCGGCCTCGGGCGGGGCGGCGAACCTGTCGGTTTTGTAAGCGGCCCGCAAGGGACGGGCAAGGGCGGGGCGGTACGAGGGGCACAACCACCCCGCCCCGACCCATGAAGACTCTCATTTCCGCCGCCGCCCTCGCCTTCGCCCTCGCGCCGGCCGCCAGCGCCCAGACCACCCCGCTCGACGAGTGCGGCCCGCTCCAGGGCACGATCCGCGTCGCCGACGGCGACCTCATTCAGCCCGACATGGCCCGCGTGTCCCCGGAGGACGCCAGCGACGCCGCCCTCCGCGCCGTACCGGACGCGACCGTGACCGAAATCGAGCTGGAGGAGGAGGACGGCTTCCTCGTCTACGAGGTCGACCTCTGGCGCGACGGCGTCGAGTTCGAGGTCGAGGTCGATGCCGGCACCGCCGAGGTCCTGTGCGCCGAGCGCGACTAGTCCACGCTGCGGCCCGGCGGGGTTCTCTGCCGGGCCGCCCAGACGTTTGACCGTCTCCGACCTATGCTTTCCCGCCTCCTCCTCGGCGCCCTCGCCGTCCTCGCCGTCGCCTTTGGCGTCTCGCAGCTGGCGGACCGCCCCGCCCCCGAGTGCGGCCCCGTCACCGGGACGCTCCCGGCCGACGCCCGCCCGACGGTGTCGGTCGAGGACGCCCGCGCCGCCGCGGTCGTCGCCGTCCCCGGCGCCGTCGTCGCCGACGTCGATCTGGACGACGAAGACGGCTTCCTCGTCTACGAGGTCGAGCTGACGCAGGACCGGGCCGAGTTCGACGTCGTCGTCGACGCGGGCTCGGGCGAGGTCCTGTGCTTCGAGCGCGACTGATCCCATCCCCCCGACCCATGACCGCTCTCCACGCTGCCTGCCTCGCCCTGGCTCTCTCCGCCTGCGGCTCTGAAGTCTCCGCCGACTCCGCCCCGCCCGCGACGCGTCCCGCCCCGGCGGAGGCCGCCCCGCCCGGCGCGCCGTCCGCGAGCCCGTACCGCTTCGACCGGCCCGTCGCCCGCTTCGAGTTGCCCGACGAGCTGGTCGAGATCTCGGCCCTCACCGTCCTCGACGACGGCTCGCTCGGCGCCGTCCAAGACGAGGACGGCGACCTCTACGTGCTCTCCCCCGAGACCGGCCGCGTGACGGCCGTCGTCCCGTTCGGGCCGCCCGGCGACTACGAGGGGATCGAGCTCGTGGGCGACCGCCTGTTCGTGCTCCGCGCCGACGGCGCCGTCCTGGAGCTCGACGGGTGGGACGGCGACGAGGCCCGGGCGACGACGTATGAGACCGGCCTGGGCGCCAAGGCGTGCGACGCCGAGGGCCTGGGAACGGACGGGGAGCGCCTCCTGATCGCGTGCAAAAAGGAGGACGACGACGGCTTCAACCGCGTCTACGCCTTCGACCTGGACGCGAACGCGCTCCTCTCCGAGCCCGTCCTCGTGCTCGACCGCGACGCCGTGCCGGGCGAGAAAAAGCTCCGCCCGTCGGCTCTGGCCGTCCACCCCCTCACCGGGCACACGGTCGTGCTGTCGTCGAAGCGCGAGGCGCTCGTGTCGCTCGACGCCGACGGCGCCGTGGTCGACGCGTGGGACCTCGGCCCGGCCGCCTTCGAGCAGCCCGAGGGCCTCGCGTTCCTCCCCAACGGCGACGCGTTCGTGTCGAGCGAGGGCGGCGACGGCCCGGCCGTCCTCGTCCGGTTCGCCTACGAGCCGGCGCCGTAAAGGCGGCCACCCCGCCCGCGGATCGGCCGCCTGAGCTCCGCCCCGCCCGTGCCCGAAAGGCGGGGCGGGGCGGCGCTATGTTGCCCGCCCCCCGAGCCCGCCCCGCCCATGCCGACGACCCTGTCCGACGAGGAGGCGCAGTTCGTCGACGACATCGGCCACATCCTGGAGGACCACGGGCGGCCCCGGATCGCCGGCCGCATCCTCGGGTGGCTCCTCGTCTGCGAGCCGCCCCACCAGTCGTTCGACGAGCTCGTCGAGGCGCTCGGCGTGAGCAAGGGGTCGGTGTCGAGCATGACGCGGCTCCTCGTCGACGGCGGCCTCGTCGAGCGCGTCGCGCTCCCGGGCGACCGCCGGACCCACTTCCGCATGGCGCCCGACGCGTGGGCGCGCGTGCTCTCCTGGACCACCGACCGCGTCCGCCGGATGCACGGGGCGGCCGAGCGCGGCCTCGCCCTCGTCCAGGAGCGGTCGCCCGAGGCCGACCCGTGGCGGCTCCGCGAGATGCGCGACCTCTACGGGATCGCGGCCCGCCAGCTCCCCGAGGTGGCCGAGGCCTTCGAGAACGCCCGCCGCCGCTGACGCGGGCGGGGCGGGGCGGCTGAGGCGACGGCGGGCGGGGCGGCCACCGGGCTCCCGACGCGGACGGGCGGCCTTTCCCCTAGAAAACAATGGGGCACGCCACCCCGCCCGGTGCCCCACCTTGCGTGCGGACCTCGTCAAGCTGCTGGGCGGGGCGGTAAGCGTGGAGGGGCGCCGACTTGGCGCCCACTTCATGCAACATCGGTCGGGCGGTGGACGTGTAGTCACGCAGGTTCAGTGAGTGCTGAACCAAACGATCAAGCCGCCCCCCATGCGTCGTCTCGTCTCCCTCGGCCTGTTCGCCGTGCTCGCCTCCGGCGCCGCCGCGCAGGACGTCCCCCGGGTCCCGCGCCCCGACTCCACGGCCGCCGTCCTGCCCGACTCGGGCGTCGTCCCGATCAACCCGCCCGAGCCCACCGGCCCGGCCGCCCCGCTCAGCCTGGAGGCCGCCGTCGCGCGCGCGCTCTCCGAGAGCGAGGAGGTCGAGCTCGCGCGCTCCCAGGTCGACCTCGCCGAGACCCAGGTCGACGCCGCCTACGCCCAGCTTTTCCCCCAGGTCAGCGCCAACCTGGGCTACCAGCGGACGCTGGCGTCCCAGTTCGACTCGGGCAACGGACTCGAGATTCCCGACTCGCTCCAGTTCCGGCCCGACCCGACCGCCCCGCTCGAAGAGCGCGTGTCGTACCTCGAGCAGAACGCGTCGAGCGCCGCGTTCGCCGCGCTCGGCGGCCTGTTCGAGGGGCTCCCGTTCGGTCAGGAAAACGCGTACTCCGCCTCGCTCAGCGGCTCGCAGGTCCTGTTCGCCCCGCAGGCCTTCGTCGGCACGCGGATCGCGAAGGGCGTCCGCGAGGCCGTGACGTACAACGAGGTCGAGGAGGTCGCCGACGTCCGGCTCCAGGTGGAGCAGGCGTACATCCAGGCGCTCGTGGCGCAGGAGCTCGTCGGCATCTCGCAGGCCGCCATCGAGCAGGCGCAGGCGTTCCTCGACGAGGAGCGGCTCCGGCTGCGGGCGGGGCGGGCGTCCGAGCTCGAGGTGCTCCGGGCCGAGGTCGACCTCGAAAACCTCCGCCCGCAGCAGGTCCAGGCCCAGAACGCAGCCGACCTCGCCGTGCTCAACCTGAAACGGCTCGCGAACGTCCCCTACGACCAGCCGGTCGTGCTCACGACCGACCTCACGCTCCCGCCGCCCGCCGCCCTCGCCGACGTCGACATCGACCCGGCCGCGTCGACGGCGCAGCGGGCGGCGATCCTCGCGGCCCAGGCCCAGGTGGGCGTCCGCGAGCAGCAGGTCCGGCTCCAGAAGGCCGCCTACCTCCCGTCGGTCGCGCTGACGACGAACTACGGGCAGACCCTTTTCCCCTCGTCGATCTTCGCCTTCGACGGCGACCCCCGGACCGACTGGACCGTTTCGCTCGGCGTCCAGATCCCCATCTTCGACGGGTTCCGCCGGCGCGCCCAGGTGGCCGAGGCGCGCGTCGAGCTGTTGCAGGCCGAGCTCCAACGCGACCAGCTCGTCGAGGCCGTCCAACTCCAGGTCGAGCAGGCCCTCCGCGAAAAGCGCCGGGCCGCCGCCCTCATCGCCGCCCGCCAGACGACGGTCGACCAGGCCGCGCGCGTCTACCGGCTCACCGACCTCCAGTACCGCGAGGGGCTCGCGACCCAGCTCGAGGTCTCGAACGCGCGGCTCGGGCTGCTCCAGGCCCGGAGCAACCTCGTGCAGGCCCTCGCCAACTTCTACACGGCCGACACCGACCTCGCCCGGTCGATCACCGACGCCACCGGCACCCCGTCCCCGTTCTCGATGGGGACCGGCCAGCCGCTCGCCGACCCCGCCGACGCCGCCCCGCCCGCTCCGTCGGACACCGTGCCCGGCACCCTCACGCCCACCGACGGCGGCACGCCGCTTCCGTCCGACGGCTAGCGCGCGGGCGGGGTGGCCCCTTGCCCCCCCGCTCCGGCAGCCCTCTTCCCACCCCGCCCCTTTGTCTCCGACCGTGATGACCGCGACCCCCCGCCGGGCGCTCCTCGCCCTCCCGCTCCTCCTCGCCCTCGCCGCGTGCGGCGGCGACGAGGCCCCCGACCCCGCCGAGGCCGAGGCCGCCCCGCTCGTGCTGGCCTCGACCGACGTGGCCGCCGTCGAGCGGGGTGAGATCCAGTCCGGCATCCAGATCACCGGCACCCTCGAACCCGCCCAGCAGGTCGACGTCAAGGCCCAGGTCGGCGGCACCCTCGGGAGCCTCCGCTACCAGGAGGGCGACCGCGTCTCGCGCGGGGCCGTCATGGCGACGGTCATCGCCGAGGGCGTCCGCAGCCAGGCCGCCGCCACGCGCGCCGGCGTCGGGAGCGCCGAGGCCGGCGTGACGAGCGCCGAGGCCGGCGTCTCGAGCGCCCAGGCCGGCGTCGAGGCCGCCCAGGCCCAGCTGGCGCTCGCGCGCGAGCAGGCCGCGAGCGCCCAGCTCCTCTACAACGAGGGGGCCATGTCGCGGCTGGACTACCAGGCCGCCCAGGCGCAGGTCGAGGCGGCCCAGGCCCAGGTCGCCTCGGCCCGCGCCAACCTCACGGCCGCCCGCGGGCAGGTCGCGGCCGCCCGCGGCCAGGTGGCCAACGCGCAGTCGCAGGCCACGGCCGCCGGCGAGCAGGCGGCCCGGACGACCGTCCGGTCCCCGCTCTCGGGGTCCGTCAGTGCCCGCCCCGCCGAGCCCGGCGAGGCCGTGGCTCCCGGCCAGACGCTCTACACCGTCGTCAGCACGAGCGCCCTCGAACTGCGCGGGCAGGTCGGCGTCGGGGAGGCCGGCCGCGTCCGCGTCGGCGACCCCGTCGTGTTCCAGATCGACGGGTACCCGGGCCAGACCTTCCGCGGGTCCGTCTCGCGCGTCGTCGCCACCGCCGACCCCGCCTCGCGCCAGGTCTCCGTGTTCCTCCGCCTCCCGAACCCGAGCGGCCTGGTCGGCGGCCTCTTCGCGACCGGCACCGTCGTCTCGGAGACGCTCGACGACGCGCTCCTCGTCCCCGAGAGCGCCGTCCGCACGCGCCAGACCGAAGACGGCGAGGCGGCGTCCGTGCTCGTCGTCCGCAACGACGTGATCCGGCAGCAGCCCGTCGGCATCGTCCAGCGCGACCCGTCGCGCGGCGTGATCGCCGTGCAGGGCGAGATCCAGGCCGGCGACCGCGTGGTCGTCGCGCCTACGACCGACACCGTCGACGGCGCCCGCGTGCGCCTCGCCGGCGCCTCGTCCAGCGCCGCCCCGCCCCGCCCGGCCGCCGCGTCCGCGGTCGCCCCTCAGTAAAGCCGGTGAGCCGGCGGGTCCACCCAGACGCCCAGGGCGCCGGACCCCCGACGAACCGCCTCCGTGAATCGCCCCGAGCCCGCACTCCGATGACTGACCAACCAAACGACGGCCGCCCCCACGGCGACGGCTTCTCGGACGACCCCGGCTACCACGCGGCCGAGGTGCCCGCCCCGGCCGCCGAGCCCGACCTCGATGAGGACCGCTACTCCGGCCTGAGCGGCGTCGCCATCCGGCGCCCCGTGTTCACGTCGATGATCATGCTCGGGCTCATCGTGCTCGGGCTGTTCTCGCTCAGGAACCTGCCCATCGACCAGTTCCCCGACGTCGAGATCCCGGTCGTCACCGTGACGACCGTGTACCCGGGCGCGAGCCCCGAGACGATCGAGCGCGAGGTGTCCGAGCGGCTCGAGCAGGCGTTCAACCCGGTCGAGGGCGTCGACGGCATCACGTCGATCTCGCTCGAGGGCGTCTCCCAGATCATCGTCGAGTTCGACCTCGACCGGAGCTCCGACGACGCCGCCAACGACATCCGCTCGAAGATCGCGACGGTCCGCGCCGACCTCCCGGCCGACATCGAGGAGCCGCTCGTGCAGACGTTCGACCCGTCGGCCCAGCCCATCGTGTCGCTGGCCGTCTCGTCGACCGCGCTCCCCATCCAGGACCTCACGTCGCTCGCCGACGAGGACATCCGGCGCCAGCTCGAAGCCGTCCCCGGCGTCGGCGAGGTGC
Source organism: Rubrivirga sp. S365 (assembly GCF_032248475.1). Classification (NCBI taxonomy): domain Bacteria; kingdom Pseudomonadati; phylum Rhodothermota; class Rhodothermia; order Rhodothermales; family Rubricoccaceae; genus Rubrivirga; species Rubrivirga sp. S365. Next base: position 2,726,340 of record NZ_JAVTTN010000001.1, on the reverse strand, counting down.
AGGTGGCGGGCGGGTTGGCCCGCGAGATCCGCGTCAACGTCGATCCCGCCCGGCTCCAGGCTCAGGGCGTGAGCGTGAACGAGGTGATCGGGGCGCTCCAGGCTCAGAACCTCGAGGTCCCCGCCGGCCGCGTCGAGCGCGGCACGGCCGAGCAGCTCGTCCGCGTCGTCGGCCGCATCGAGGAGCCCGACGAGTTCAACGACATCGTCGTCGCCAACCGCGGCGGCACGCCGATCCGGCTGGGCGACGTGGCGACCGTCCGGGACGCGACCGAGGAGGAGCGGTCGGTCGCGCTCGTGAACGGCGAGCGGGCCGTGGCCCTCAACATCCTCAAGGTGTCCGGCTCCAACACGGTCGACGTGGCCGAGGGCGTGCGCGAGACCGTCGCCGAGATCCAGGCCGCCCTCCCCGCCCAAACCGAGCTCCAGGTGATCCGCGACAACTCGGTCACGATCGAGCACTCGGTCAACGACACGCTCTTCGAGCTGGTCCTGGGCGGCATCCTGACGGTCGTGATCGTCATGCTCTTCCTCAACGACGGGAAGGCCACGGTCATCACGGCGCTCGCGCTGCCCGTGTCGGTCATCGCGGCGTTCATCCTCATGGGCGTGCTCGGGTTCACGCTCAACATCATCTCGCTGCTCGCGCTCTCGCTCTCCATCGGCATCCTCATCGACGACGCCATCGTGGTCATCGAGAACGTCGTGCGGCACCGCGAGATGGGGAAGGGCTACTTCGAGGCCGCCGCCGACGGCACCAAGGAGATCTTCCTCGCCGTCATGGCGACGACGCTCTCGATCGTGGCCGTCTTTGTGCCGGTCGCGTTCATGGGCGGCATCGTCGGCCGCTTTTTCTACCAGTTCGGGCTGACGGTCGCCTTCGCGGTCCTCGTCTCGCTCTTCGTCGCGTTCACGCTCACGCCCATGATGGCCGCCCACTGGGGCGTGGACCCGCACGTCGAGGGCGGCCACGGGGCGCCGTCGAAGAATCCGCTCAAGCGCGCTATCTCGGCCTTTAACCGCTGGTTCGACCGGACCGCGCTCCGCTACCACGGCATCATCGAGTGGGCGCTCCGCCACCGCAAGACGACCGTCCTCGGGGCGACGGCCCTGTTCGTCGGGAGCCTGTTCCTGTTCCCGCTCATCGGCGGCAGCTTCCTGCCGCCCCAGGACCAGAGCCAGTTCGTGGTCCAGTTCGAGACGCCGGACGGGTCGAGCCTGACCTACACGCGCGACAAGGCCGAGCAGGTCTCTAGGGCGCTCCGCAGCCTCGACGGCGTGGACTACACCTACACGACGGTGGGCGCTGGGCAGACCGGGACGGTCACGTCCGGCGAGGTGTTCGTGTCGCTCGTCGGGACCGGCGAGCGGGACCGGACGCAGCAGGAGGTGCAGGCCGCCGCCCGCGAGACGCTCGCGCCCCTCTTCGGCGTGACCACGTCGGTGCTCGACGCCGGCGGCATCGGCGGGGCGGTCGCCCCGCTCGCCGTCGAGGTGCGGGGGCCGGACGTCGAGGGGCTCCAGGAGCTCGCGCAGGCCGTCGAGGCCGAGGTCGCCGCGCTCCCGGAGGTCGTCGACGTGCAGAACTCGCTGGGCCAGCCGCGGCCGGAGTTCCGGATCGCCGTCAACCGCAACGTCGCCAACGAGCTCGGGCTGACCGTGGGCGGGGTGGCGGGCACGGTGCGGCCCGAGCTGGCCGGCCAGGAGGTGACCACCTGGCAGGACCCGACGGGCGAGGAGCGCGACGTGGTCGTCCAGGTAGCCCCGGAGCTCCGCCAGTCGGTCCGCGACATCGCGCAGATCCCGATCGCGACGCCGCAGGGCGGGTCGGTCCCGCTCGAGCAGATCGCGGCCATCGAGGAGGGCACGGCGCCGTCCCAGATCGACCGGACCGACCTCCAGCGGACGGCGACGATCTCGGGGAGCCCGGCCACGGGCCTCTCGGTGTCGGAGGCCACGCAGGCCATCCAGGCCCGGCTCGACCAGATGGACATCCCGGCCGGCTACACGGTCGGGTTCGGCGGCGAGACCGAGCAGCTGGCCGAGACCGGCGGCTACGTGATCCAGGCCATCCTGCTCGCCATCATCCTCATCTTCCTCATCCTGGCCTCGCAGTTCGAGTCGATCACGCAGCCGTTCGCGATCATGATGTCGCTTCCGCTGTCGCTCATCGGCGTGTTCGTCGCGCTCCTGCTCACCAACGACACGTTGAACATGATGTCGATGATCGGGGTGATCCTGCTCTTCGGCCTCGTGGTCAAGAACGCGATCCTGCTCATCGACAACGCCAACGAGCGGCGGCGCGAGGGCGTCGATCGGTTCCAGGCGCTGGCCGAGGCCGGGCAGGTCCGGCTCCGGCCCATCGTCATGACGACGCTGGCGATGATCGCGGGCATGCTCCCGAGCGCGCTCGCGCTGGGCGAGGGCGGCGGGTTCCGCGCGCCGATGTCGCGGGCCGTGATCGGCGGCCTCATCACGTCGACGATCCTCACGCTCATCGTGGTGCCCGTGGCCTACACCTACTTCGACGACCTGGGCGCGTGGTTCCGCGGCAAGCTTGGCCGCGAGGACCCGCACGGCGACCCGACGACGGAGCCGAGCGCGACCGAGCGCCCAGACCCCGCCCTCGCGCCCGTCCCCGCCCTGGACTAAGGCACCCTCCGGATTGGGTACGGGGTACCGGGTACGCGGTACGGTCCTGCACATGCGCGGCGCTTGCGTACTCCGTACCGAGTACCCTGTACCATCCCGAACCGTGCTCTAGGGCGGGGCGGGGACACATACTCACCAGGGGGCCACCCGCCCAAACCCGCCACCCCGCCCCGTGTACGTCTCCACCTCCGAGGCCGCCCCGCCCGCCGGACCCCGTGTCCGCTCTGCGTACTTCGTGGGGGCCGTGGGCGAGGAGCACCGCGAGGCGTTGCTCGGCGACCTCCTGCGGTGGGCCGAGAGCGGCCCGTTCCGGCTGCTCGTCTTCGCCGAGGACGTCCTGGTCGTCGACGAGAGCCTGACGAGCGACGAGTTCCGCGTCGGGCGGGCGCTGCGCCGGCCACCGCTGTCCGGCGCCGTCGACCGGATCGCCCTTGTCGGCGCCACCCCGCCCCCCGCCGACCGCCCCGCCGGCGGCCCGTCGGTCCGCCGCTTCGGCGACGACTGGCAGGGCGCGCTCCGGTGGCTCCACGAGCCCACCTCACCCCTGACCCGATGACGTCTGAGAAGCCCCTCCCGACCTGGAAAGAGCGCGCGCAGGAGATGCTCCGGGCGGCGATCCTCGACGCAGCCCGCGCCACGTTCGCCGAGCGCGGCTACCTCGGCGCGACGGTGGACGAGATCGCCGCGCGCGCCGAGGTGGGCAAGGGGACGATCTACAACCACGTCGAGGGTGGCAAGGCTGGCCTGTTCGTGGCCGTCCTGGGTCAGCACTTCGACGAACTCCACGCCCTCGCCGACCGCCACCTGGCCGAGGACGGCACCCCGCTCCGGGGCCGCTTCCACGCGTTCGCCACTCGCGTGGCGGCCTACTTCGAGGCCCACCGCGATCTCCTGCGCGTCCACCTCCGCGAGGTCCCCCAACTGCTGGCCGCGGGCGGGGAGGGCGAGCAGGCGGAGGCGCTCCGGGCGCGGCGCGACGGGCTCGTCGAGGCGCTCGTGCCGCCCATCGAGCGGGCCGTGGCGCGCGGCGAGCTCCGCCCGGTGCCGGCCCGCCTCACGGCGCATGTCGCGTTCGGGGCGCTCATCGGGACGCTCATCCAAACCGTCGACGCGTGCGCCGCCCCGCCCCGCTCGGGTGGACCGGACGCGGGCGGACCCGGCGCGGGCGGCGTGGCCGACTACCTCACGGCGCTCCTGTTCGACGGTGTCGCGGCGGGGCCGGTGGAGTAGCGGCCACCCCGCCCGCTCCGCAGGGGCGGGGTGGGAGAGGGGCCGCCCCGCCCTCGGAGAGCGGGGCGGGGTGGGGAAACGCCGGGTGCGGCACCAATGGGTATCCCGGTGCGTAACAATTCGGTAACGCATCCCCCCGCCCATGCAGCTCTTCCGTTTCCTCACCGGCGCCCGCCCGCCCCTCATCGAGCGGGCCGTCCGCGACCTGGCCGCCATGCTCGACACGAGCGCCGAGATGTTCGCCGCGGCGACCGGCTGCCTCCTCGACAACGAGCCGCTGCGCATCGACCTGGGATCGCTCGACGACCGCGTCAACGACGGCGAGCAGGCCGTCCGCCGGGCCGTCCTGGAGCACATCGTGGCCGCGCCCCAACACGAGACCTCGTTCAGCCTCCTCCTCGTGTCCGTCGTCCAGGACGCCGAGCGGTGCGGGGACCTCGCGAAGACGCTCGCGAAGGTGTCCGAGCTGGCCGACCGCCCCCGGATGGGCCGCCACGTCGAAGCGCTGAGCGTGGTCCGCGACCGGGTCCAATCCGCGTTCCCCCGTGCCCGCCAGGCGTTTACTGGCGGCGACTCGCGCGAGGCCCGCGCGCTCATGGACGAGCACGCCCAGACCAAGGACGACGTGGCCACCTTCCTCCGTGAGATCACGTCGGACCCCGACCTCTCGCCCAACGCGGCCGCCGTGCTCGCCATGTCGGCCCGGATCATCGGGCGCGTGTCGTCGCACCTCTCGAACATCATCTCGGCCGTGGCGCTCCCGTTCGACCAGGTGCGCAACGCGCCGACGTGGAGCGAGGAGTAGGCCGCCCCGCCCGCTGCGTCTGGGGCGGGGTGGACGCCAATTCGCCGGAGCCTAGAGCGGCGCCCCTCCCCGCCCTCGTACCTTCGACGCGCATGACACGGCTCCGCCGCGCCCTCCCCGTTCTCGCCGCGCTCCTCGCGGTCGTCGTCGCCGTGCAGGCGACGGACCTCGTCGCGTGCGCCGACGAGGCGGAGGCGGCCGAGCACGGTGAGGCGCACACGGACGCCTCGTTCGCGCCGGGCGCCCACCCCGCCCCGGCGCCGGGCGACGCCCACGGCGCAGACGGCCACGCGGGCGCGTTCGCCGACTGCCTCTGCCACGTCGTGTTCGCGCCGACCGGCGTCGTCCCCGACGTCGGCGCCCGGTTGGTGGGCGGGGCGGCCGCGTTTGCCGCGTTCGTCGCCGCCCCGCCCGAGGTCGAGCCGCTGGGGCTCGACCACGTGCCCTTGGTCTAGGACCGTCCGCACGCTCTCGCGCTCGGTGAACCCGCAGCGCCGCCCCGTGTGGACCGCCGCGCCTGTTGGAGGCGCGGCCCGAACCACCCCGCCCGCTGCCTGCGGACGCGCGTAATCGCGCGCCGTCCCCGGCGGCCGGTGGGACTCCGCCCCGCCCGGTTCTCGGTCCCCCCATGTTCGATCGCATCGTCGCGTTCTCGCTCCGCCAGCGGGTCCTCGTCCTCTTCGGCACCGCCGCCCTCGTCGCCGCGGGCCTGTACGCCGCCACGCGGCTGCCCGTCGACGCCGTCCCCGACGTCACCAACAACCAGGTCCAGGTGCTCACGCAGGCGCCGGCGCTGTCGCCGCTCGAAGTCGAGCGGTTCGTGACGGTCCCGGTCGAGCTCTCGCTGAAGTCGCTGCCCGACGTGGTCGAGCTCCGCTCGCTCTCGCGCCAGGGGATCTCCGTCGTGACGGTCGTCTTCGAGGACGGCGTCGACACGTACTTCGGTCGCCAGCTCATCCTGGAGGCGCTGCGCGGCCTGAACGACGAGCTCCCGCCGGGCGCCGAGACGCCCGAGCTGGGGCCGGTCTCGACGGGGCTGGGCGAGGTGTTCCGGTACACGCTCCGCGACACGACCGGCCGCCTCTCGGCGATGGAGCTGCGCACGGTCCAGGACTGGATCGTCCGCCGGCAGCTGCTGGGCGTGCCGGGCTTGGCCGAGGTCAACTCGATCGGCGGCGAGCTCCGGCAGGTCCAGGTGCTCGTCGACCCCGACCGGCTCGCGGGCTACGGGCTGGAGCTCCGTGAGGTGTTCGAGGCGACGGCCGAGGCGAGCGGGAACGCGGGCGCGGCGACGATCGAGACCGGGCCGGAGCAGCTGGCGGTCCGCACGGCCGGCCTCGTCGAGTCGGCCGAGGACTTGAGGCAGTCGGTCGTCGCCACGCGCGGCGGCACGCCGGTCACGCTGGGCGACGTGGCCGAGGTCCGCGACGGCGCGGCCGTCCGCTTTGGGGCCGCGACGCAGGACGGCGAGGGCGAGGTCGTGACCGGCTTCGCGCTCCAGCTCAAGGGCGCGAACGCCCGCGTCGTCGTCTCGGCCGTGAAAGAGCGGATCGCCGAGATCCAGCGGGCGCTGCCCGACGGTGTCGTCATCGAGCCGTACTACGACCGGACAGCGCTCGTGGACCGCACGATCCGGACGGTCGCGAAGCACCTCGCCGAAGGCGCGCTCTTGGTCATCGTCGTGCTCCTGATCCTGCTCGTGAACCTGAGGGCGGGGCTGGTGCTCGCGAGCGTGATCCCGCTGGCCATGATGTTCGCCTTTATCGGCATGTGGATCACGGGCCAGAGCGCGAACCTCATGAGCCTGGGCGCCATCGACTTCGGGCTCGTCGTCGACGGCTCGCTCATCATCGTCGAGAACGTGCTCCGGCGGATCGGCGTGGTCCAGGACGAGGGCGGGGCGGGGCGGCTCACGAAGGAGGGCTTCCGCGACCTCGTGCGCGACGGGACGCTCGAGGTGCGGAAGGTGGCCCAGTTCGGCGAGGTCATCATCCTGGTCGTCTACCTGCCCATCCTGTTCCTGCGCGGCGTCGAGGGCAAGCTGTTCGCGCCGATGGCGCTGACGGTCAGCTTCGCGCTCGTCGGCGCCCTCGTCCTGTCGCTGACCTACGTGCCCGTCATGTGCTCGCTCGTGTTCGACCCGACGAAGCCGGTCAAGCACTCGCCGGTCGTCGCGTGGCTGCACCGGATCTACCGCCCGCTCCTCGACCGCGCGCTCGGCGCCCGCCGGCTCGTCGTGGGCGGGGCGGCGCTCCTGTTCGCGCTGGCGGCGGTCGGGTTCGGCGGGTTGGGCGCCGAGTTCGTCCCCCGACTGGACGAGGGCGACGTGGCGGCCCAGATCGTCCGGCTCCCGAGCGTGTCGCTGAGCGAGTCCATCGAGATCGCGGGCGACGTCGAGCGGCGGCTCGTGCGGTTCCCCGAGGTCGAGACCGTCGTCGGCAACACGGGCCGGCCCGAGATCTCGACCGACCCGATGGGCGTCGAGATCACCGACGCCTACGTCATCCTCAAGCCGCGCCACACGTGGCCCGAGGTCGACGGCGAGGTGCGGACGAAGGCCGCGCTCGTGGCGGCCATGCAGGAGGCCGTCGAGGACGTGCCGGCCGGCGTCCAGTTCTACCAGCCCATCGAGATGCGGACGAACGAGCTCGTGGCCGGCGCGCGCGGCGACGTCGTCGTGAAGGTGTTCGGTGAGGACTACGACGACCTCACCCCGCTCGCGGCCCAGATCGAGCGGATCGTGCGCGAGACGCCGGGCGCGTCGTCCGTGTCGCGCGACCAGACCGAGGGCTCCCCGCAGCTCGTCGTCCGCCCCGACCGCCCCGCCCTCGCCCGCTACGGGCTGACGGTCGCGGCGCTCAACCGGATCGTCGAGACGGCCGTGGGTGGGGCGGTGGCCGGCCAGGTGTACGAGGGCGAGCGGCGGTTCGACCTCGTCGTCCGGTTCCAGGCGGGCGTGCGGTCGAGCCCGGCCGCGATCGAGGCGCTCCCGGTCGTGACGCCGACGGGCGCGCGCGTCCCGCTCTCGGCGCTCGCGTCAGTGGCCGTCGAGTCCGGGCCGGCGTCGGTCTCGCGCGAGGAGGGCAGCCGGTTCGTGTCGGTCCAGTCGAACGTGGCCGGGCGCGACCTGGCCGGCTTCGTCGACGAGGTGCGGGCGCGCGTCCGGGCCGAGGTGGACCTGCCGCCGGGCACGCGCGTGGCCTACGGCGGCCAGTTCGAGAACCTGGAGGCGGCGTCGCGGCGGCTCGCGCTCGTGGTCCCGATCGCGCTCGCGCTCATCGTCGTGCTCCTGTACCAGACGTTCGGGTCGGCCCGGGCCGCGGCCGTCATCTTCCTGTGCGTGCCGATGTCGGTCGTGGGCGGGGTGGCGATGCTGTACCTGCTGGGCCTGCCGTTCTCGATCTCGGCCGGCGTCGGCTTTATCGCCTTGTTCGGCATCGCGGTCCTCAACGGGCTCGTGATGGTGGGCGCCATCCGCGGCTTCGAGGAGCAGGGGCTGCCGACGCGCGAGGCGGTCCTGGCGGGGGCCGACCAGCGCCTCCGCGCGGTCGTCACGACGGCGACGCTCGCGGGCGTCGGCTTCCTGCCGATGCTGCTGGGCAGCGGCGCTGGGTCCGAAGTGCAGCGGCCGCTCGCGGCCGTCGTCATCGGTGGCCTCGTTACGAGCACGGTCCTGACGCTCTTCGTGCTCCCGACCGTCTACGCCTGGATCGGCTCGGGCGCCGCCCCGCCCCCGGCCAGCGCGCAGGGCGACGGCCACGCGCCCGCCCCGCCCGCGCGGCTCGGCCGGGGCGGGGTGGCGCTCGGGCTCGCGCTCCTCGCCGCGGGCGGGGCGGCGCAGGCGCAGGACGCCCCGCTCACGCTCGCCGACGCGCTCGACCGCGCCGAGGCCGTCGCGCCGGAGCTCGCGGGCGGGGCGGCGGCTGTCGCCCGCGAGGCGGCCCGGCGCGAGAGCGCGGCGATCCTCCCAGCAACCGAGTTTTTCTTGGGCGTCGACCGCGTGCCCACGGTCGACGGCGGGTTCGGGGGGACCGAGACGGCGCTCGGCGTGGGGCAGTCGTTCCGGCTCCCGGCGTTCTACCGCGCCCAGCGCGGGGCGGCCGATGCGCTCTTGGCTCAGGCCGAGGCCGAGCGCGGCGCGCTGCGGCGGGGCGTCCGCCTCCGGGCCGCGCTCGCCTACGTCGAGGCCGTGGCCGCCGACGCCCGGCTCGCGATCGCCGACTCGTCCGTGGCCGTGGCCCGGAGCTTTGCGACCGCCTCGACGCGGCGGCAGGAGCTGGGCGCGGCCGGCGCGCTCGAACCGCTCCAGGCCGAGGTCGCGCTCGCCCAGGCCGAGCGCGCCCGCGCCGAGGCCGCCGGACTCGCCCGCGCCGCGCGCGCCGCGCTGGGCGCCTACCTCGGCACGACCGCCCCGCCCGCGCTCGCGGACCGCCTGCCGCTCGCGGTCGAGCCGCTCCCTGAGGGCGGGGCGGACGCGCTCGCCCCGACGGATTCGCTCCTCGTCCGGGCCAACCCGCGCCTCCAGGCAGCCGAGGCCGCCGTGCGCGTGGCCGAGGCTGACGCCCGCGCCGTGGCGGCGGAGCGGCTCGTGTCGTTCGGGGCCGAGGCCGCGCTCCAGACCGAGGGCGGGGCGGTCGGCTTCCTCGGCGGCCGCGTCGGCGTGGCGGTCCCGCTCGCGCGGCTGGCGACGGACGCGCCGGACCGGGCGGCCGCGGCCGCCGTCGAGGTCGCGCGGGCCGAGCGCGACCGGCTCGCCGTGGGCCTCGCGGTCGACCTCCGCCAGCGGGCCGCACGGCTCGCCGCCGCCGTCGAGCAGGCCGGCCTCTACGCCGAGCGCCTGGTGCCGCAGGCGGAGCGGGCCTACGCCATCGCGCTCCGCCTGCGCCGCGAGGGGGCCGCGAGCTACCTCGAAGTGCTCCAGGCGCAGACGGCCCTGCTCCAGACGCGCGCCGACGCGCTCGACGCGCGCCTCGACGCTGCCCGCCTGCGGACGGAAGTCGACGCGCTCCTCGACCCCGCGTTCTGACCCGGCGGCCGCCCCGCCCCACCCATGCGCCGCGGCCCGACGGCGTTGCACGCAACGCCGCTACGGCGCCACCCCGCCCACGCCGCGGGCGGGGTGGGTTTTGTCTCGGCCGGCGGGCGACCGCCGGTCGCTCCTACGGGCGGGGTGGGGCGGTTCTCGCCGGCCCGCTGCCTGCCTGCCTTCCCTCCGGTTTCCGCCCCGCCCGCTTGCCGCCCCGCCCATCTGGTCGGGCGGGGCGGTCCTACGCCGGAGCCGGGGCGCCGGCGGCCGCCGCGTCCGCCCGGTCGACGAGCCGGCGGAGGTGGCGGCCGAACTCGTGCATCACGAACAGGTGCGCGAGCGCCTGCGTCGACTGGTAGAGCCGCCACGGGAGGCGCGGCGCGAAGTCGTGGATGCCGGCCAGGAGCGTCCGCCCGCCGAGCATCTGGCGGAATTCGAGGCGCCCGCGGTGCGGCGTGTCGGGCTTGTGGAGGAGCCCGCCGGTCACGTAGAACAGGGCGCGGTCGGGGTGGCTCCGGTCGGGCGAGTACGTGAGCTCCAGCACCGGCCGCGGCACCGGCCCGACGCGGAACCGGGCGACCGTGTGCTCGTCGCCGCCCGACACCTCGACGTCGATGAACGGGCCGGCAAAGCGGTCGAGCCACCGGAGGTATTCCTGCGCGGCCCACGCGGCCGAGCGCCCCGGCGGCAGCGGGAACCGCTGGACCGACCGCACGAGCCGCTCCTCGCGGATCACGCGGGCGTCGGGCTTGCGGAGCGGCGTCCGCGGGTCGGGGAGCAGATGCCCCTCGGCGTCGAGCGAGGCGCGGAGGGCGTCGTCGAACCCCAGCGCGTCGGGCGCGATCGCCTCCTGCACGGGGTTGTCGCGGACCACCATGTCGTGCTTGAGGCTGGCGACGAGCGGCCCCGCGAGCGCCCGCGGGCTCCCCGACACGAGGCTGACCCAGAGCGTCGAGAGCCGCGGCGTGATCAGCGGGACCCCGAACATGGGCCGGTCGAGGCGCATCACACGGGCCGTCCGCTCCATCATCTCGCGGTAAGTCATCACCTCCGGCCCAGCCACGTCGAACACGCCGTCGAAGCGGGCGGGGTGGCCCAGCACCAGGCGCACGGCGCGGACCACGTCGCGGAGCGCGACCGGCTGCGTGTCCGACTCGGTCCACGACGGGAGCACCATCGCCGGCAGCCGCCGCACGAGGTTGACGAGGATGCGGAGCGACGACCCGCCCGCCCCGACCACGAGGCCCGTTCGGAGCGTGGTCACGGGCGTCGACCGCGCGGCCAGCGTCTGCTCGACCTCGAACCGGCTGCGGAGGTGGCGCGAGAGGTCCTGCCTGTCGTCGGGGAGCAGGCCGCTGAGGTAGACGACCTGCTTTACGCCGTTGTGCTCGGCCGCGCGCGCGAAGTTGTCGGCGAGCACCAGGTCGAGGTCCGCGAACGTCCCCTGCGTCAGCCGCGACGACGGAAGCATCGAGTGGACGAGGTAGACGGCGTAGTCGGCGCCTTCGAGCCCGCGCTCCAGCTCGAGCAGCGAGAACAGGTCGCACCGCCGCCACTCGACGGGGTCGTCCGGGTCCTTCCGCCCCGCCCGCGTGGCCGAGCGCGTGAGGCCGACGAGCCGGTAGTCGTCCGCGAGCGCCTTGCGGATCGCGGTGCCGACGAAGCCCGTGGCCCCGGCGATCGCGACGGTCGGCCGGTCGGACATGGACATCAAGGCAGGGTGGGGGAGGGGCGCCTCGCGGTCGGGGCGACTCGAAATGGGCGGGGCGGCCGTGAGACCACCCCGCCCGCGCGTCTTGAGGTGCGGCGCTAGCGGCGGAGGCCGAGGAGCAGGCCGAGCGCGAACGCCCCGCCCACGACGCCCCGACGCACGCGCGGGTCGGCGAACGCCGTCGCGGCGGCCGCCCCGCCTTCGATCTGGACGCCGCCCAGGCCGACGGCGCGGGCGAGCCGGCCGGACACGGCCGACGGGCCGACCGACGCGAGCGGGCGGCCGCCCAGGACCACCTCGACGTCGACGCCGAACCGCTCCAGCAGGTCGACGAGCGAGCGGACGGCGCCGCGGCCGGGCCTGCGCCCGCCGAACACCTTCCACGCCGTCTGCGCGTCGCCCACGTCGACGACCACGCGCGGCCCGTCGCCGCGGACGGTGACGGGGCGGCCGTCGACGGTCAGGTCGAGGTCGGCGTCGACGAGGAGTCGGCGGGCCACTACTTGTTGGCGGCCCCGCCGTTCTGGTCGTCGCGCGTGCGGATGCGGAGCGTCCCGTTCATCTTCCACGTCGCGTGGTCGACGTTGTCGCCGACGCCGCTCGGGACCATGAGCTCGAAGTTGTCGAACTCGTAGGCGATCTCGGCGCCGCGGCCGGTGAGCTTGTCGTAGAGGCCGATGGCGAGCTCGGGCCAGCTTTTGGTCTGGTTGTCAGCGCCGGGTTGTGTAGGGGCAGCCATGAGGGGCGGGGTGGTGAAGGGGGCGGTGTCAATCGCCGCCGCCCCTCGCAGTTCCTCCACAAACGCTCACAGGAAATCCCTGAGCGGCGCCCCGCCCCGCCCGTGCGCGTGGGCGGAATGGCCCCGCCCCGCTCTGGGCCACCCCGTCGTTGCGGCCGCCCCGCCCATGGCGCGGGCGGGGTGGTACATGGTGATCGGACGCTGCGGCCCGACGGCGTTGCATGCAACGCCGCTACGGCGGCCACCCCGCCCCGCCCTCGCATTCTGCGGGCGGGGCGGTGCACCTTGGCTGCCCGCTGCCCGCTGCCCGCTGCCCGCTGCCCGCTGCCCGCTGCCCGCTGCCCGCTGCCCGCTGCCCGCTGCCCGCTGCCCGGGCGGGGCGGCTACCCCTCGCCCTCCAGCACGACGGACCGCGCGCCGAACAGGCCGTTCAGCCCCTTCATCAGCTCCGGCGTCAGGTCCACGACCGCCGTCCGCGCGTGGAGGCGGACGGGGCGGGGCAGCGCCCGGCTCGCCACCTCGAAGTACACCTTGCACGCGCCCGGGTGCTCAGCGCACAGCCCGGCGAGCGCGTCCACGTCGGCCTCGGTCGCCACATCGGGGTCGATCCGCAGCACGACCGCCTTGACCATCTGCTCGCGGACGCGCCACATGGGCAGGATCTCCTTCGCCACCAGCTTGAGGTCGCCGCGCGTCGTCTCGGCCTTGCCGCGCACCATCATCACCGAGTCCACCTCGATCAGGTGGCCGCACCGCTCCAGCGTCTGCGCGAACAGGACCACCTCGGCCTGGCCCGTCGTGTCCTCGATCGTCACGAACGCGATGGGCCGGCCCGACTTCGTCGTCCGCCGCGTGACCTCGGTCACGATCGCGAGCACCGTCTGGTCCGACTCGTGCGGGATGTTCTCGACGTTCCCCAATTGGCACGACGCGAAGGCGGCGGCCTCGGCGGCGAAGTCGTCGAGCGGGTGGCCCGAGACGTAGAACCCCATGAGGTCGCGCTCGTAGCGGAGCGTCTCGCCCTTCGTCCACGGCTCGGCGTGCGGGAGCGTCGGCGTGAACGACGAGCCCACCTCGTCGGCGGCCCCGAACAGCGACGACTGGCCCGCCAGCTTGTCCGCCTGGTGCTTCTGCGCGTAGGCCCACGCGAGGTCCACGGCGTCGACGAGCTGCCGGCGGTGGGCCTCGAACGTGTCCATCGCGCCGGCCGCCGCGAGCGCCTCCAGCGTCTTCTTGCCGACCGTCCTGAGGTCGAGGTCGCGGGCCAGCGCGAACACGTCGTCGAACGCCCCGCCCGCCGCCTCGCGCGCCTCCACGAGCGCGTCGATGGCCCCGTGCCCAACGCCCTTGATGGCGGCCAGCCCGAACCGGACGCGCCCGTGCTCGACCGTGAAGTGGGCGTCCGAGCGGTTCACGCACGGCGGCAGGATCTCGATGCCCGCCACGCGCGTGGCGTCGAGGGCCGTCGCCAGCTTCGAGCTGTCGGCCATCTCCGTCGTGAGGACCGCGGCCATGAACTCGGCCGGGTAGTGGGCCTTGAGGTACGCCGTGTGGTAGGCGACGACGGAGTAAGCGGCACTGTGGGATTTGTTGAACCCGTAACCTGCAAACTTGGCCATCATGTCGAAGACCTCGTTCGCCGTCTTCTTGTCCACGCCCTTGTCCGCCGCCCCGCCCACGAAGATGACCCGCTGCTTGTCCATCTCCGACTGCTTTTTCTTGCCCATCGCCCGCCGCAGGAGGTCCGCCCCGCCCAGCGAGTAGCCGCCCATGACCTGGGCCATCTGCATCACCTGCTCCTGGTACACCGGGATGCCGTAGGTCGGCGCCAGGATCGACTCCAGCATCGGGTGCGGGTACTCGACCGGCTCCTTCCCGTGCTTCCGGTCGATGTAGCTCGGGATGAGGTCCATCGGCCCCGGCCGGTAGAGCGCGTTCATCGCGATGAGGTCGTCGAGCGACGTCGGCTTCAGCTTCCGCATCCACTCGCGCATCCCCGACGACTCGAACTGGAAGATGGCGACCGTGTCGCCGCGCTGGAAGAGCGTGTAGGTGTCGGGGTCGTCGAGGGGCAGCGCGTCGAGGTCGATCTCGACGCCATGGTTCTCCTGGATGAGCGCGAGCGCGTCGTCCAGGATCGTCAGCGTCTTCAGCCCCAGGAAGTCCATCTTGAGCAGGCCGAACTCCTCGACCCACTTCCCGTCGTACTGCGTGACGACGGCGTCGGCCGCCCCGCCCTTGCCCTTCTGGATGGACACCGGCACGTACTGGCTCACGTCGCCCGGCGCGATGATGACGCCGGCCGCGTGGACGCCCGTGTGCCGCGCGCTCCCCTCCAGCACCGTCGCGTAGTGCATGAGCTTGCGGATCTGGGGGTCCTGGTGCTCGTAGAGCTTGGCGAACTCCGGCACCTCGCCCTTGGCCTTGTCCAGCGACACCTTGACGCCGTCCGGGATCATCTTGGCGATCCGGTCGGCCTCCGGGAGCGGCACGCCGAGCACGCGCGAGACGTCGCGGATGACGCTCTTCGAGCCCATCGTCCCGAACGTCACGATCTGGCAGACCGACTCGCGCCCGTACTTCTCGACCACGTAGTCGATCACCTTGCCCCGCCCGCGGTCGTCGAAGTCGATGTCGATGTCGGGCATCGACACGCGCTCCGGGTTCAGGAAGCGCTCGAAGAGGAGGTCGTACTGGAGCGGGTCGATGTTCGTGATCCCCAGGCAGTACGCGACGGCTGAGCCCGCCGCCGACCCGCGGCCCGGCCCGACCGACACGCCCATGTCGCGGGCCGCCGTCGTAAAGTCCTGCACGATGAGGAAGTAGCCCGCGTAGCCCATCGTCTGGATCACGCCCAGCTCCAGGTCCAGCCGCTCGCGGACCGTCTCGGAGATCTCCGGGTAGCGCCGCCCCGCCCCCTCGTACGCCAGCGCGCGGAGGTAGGCGTCCGGCCCGGCGTGCTCGGGCGGGATGGGGAAGTGGGGCATGAGGAGCTCGCCCATCGGGATCTCCAGCCGGCACTTGTCGGCGATCTCGCGCGTCGCGTCGAGCGCGGCGTCGACGGCCGCTTCGGACCCGAACACGCCCTCGCGGACCGACGGCCCGAAGGCGAGCCGCATCTCGTCGGCCGACTTGAGGAAGAACTGGTCGTTCTCGAACCGCATCCGGTTCGGGTCGTGGAGGTCCTTCCCCGTCTGGAGGCACAAGAGCACGTCCTGCGCCTCGGCGTCGGCCTGGTCGACGTAGTGGACGTCGTTCGTGGCGACGACCGTCACGCCGTACTCCTCGGCCCACCGCATGAGGACCGCGTTGCACTGCCGCTGCTCGGGGATCGCGTGGTCCTGGACCTCGATGTAGTAGTCGTCGCCGAAGATGTCGAGGTAGTCCTCGAACACGCGCCGTGCCTCGGCCTCGCCCTGCTTGAGGATCGTCTGGAGCACCTCGCCCTGGAGGCAGCACGTCGTCGCCACGAGGCCGCCCGAGTGCTTGCGGAGCGTCTCGCGGTCGATCCGCGGCTTGTAGTAGTAGCCGTCGGTGTAGCTCTGCGACGAGAGCGCGATAAGGTTCTGGTAGCCCTCTAGGTTCTTGGCGAGCAGCACCTGGTGGTAGCGCGTCCGGTCCTGCGTGTCGCCCATGCCCGACGGCGTGACGTAGAACTCGCACCCGACGATGGGCTGCACGCCGGCGCGGCGGGCCTTGGTGTAGAGCTCGGGGACGCCGTACAGGTTGCCGTGGTCCGTGATGGCGACCGCTTTATGGTCCAGCTGCACCGCCCGGTCTACGAGCCGCTCGATCCGGGCCGCTCCGTCGAGCAGCGAGTACTGCGTGTGGCAGTGGAGGTGGCAGAACTCGGGCATGGGATCTCGGCGTCGCGGGGGGACGGCAAGAACGCCCACCCCGCCCCGCCCGGGCAACCCGTGTGCGTAACTCGCCGGCAGTTCAGAGACGCGGCCGCGCCGCCACCCCGCCCGGCGGCGGGCGCCGTGAGGGATACGACGCGCCGCGCCCGACGCGGGCGGGGCGGTCTGAGGCGCCGCCGAAAGCGGGCGGGGCGGCCCAAAACGAACGGGCGCGGCCCGGAGGCCGCGCCCGCGCGCCACGAGAGACGGACGTCGTCCCTAGTTGTCGGTCGGGAGGAGGACCGCGTCGATCTTGTGGATGACCCCGTTGTCGGCGTCGATGTCGGTGTCGACGATGAGGGCGTTGGCGTTGGTGTCGGCGTCCTCGGTGTCGAGCCCGAGCCCGGACCCGACCGCGACGACCGTCAGCGTCTCGCCGTTGAGGGTCTGGACGACGTCGCCGACGTTGAGGTCGTCGGCGTCGAGGTCGGCGTTGGGGACCACGTGGAGCCGGAGGATGTCGGCCAGGTTCTCGAGGGCGACGACCTCGTCCGGCGTTCCGACCGCGGCGAAGGCGGCGTCGGTCGGGGCGAAGACGGTGAACGGGCCGCCGCCGGCGAGGGCGTTAGCCAGACCGGCCTCGACGACGGCGTCTTCGAGCGTCGAGAGGTCGGCGTCGGCGACGACGAGGTCCGTGATGGTATCGCCGTCGCCGACGACGTCGTCGGAGTCGCAGGCGGTGAGGGACAGGGCGAGAACGGAGAGCCCGAGAAGGGCGGGGCGGGGGACGTACATGGGACTGGGGGGTGGAGAGTGGGCGGGGGACGTCCCCGCGCTCGGGCAGGAAAGGGCGGGGGGGCGCCAGTCGTGCGGAGGGATCTGACGGTGAGGTGTGGTTGCGGTGTGGAACGGGGTGTGGTTCTGGTGTAGAACAGGGGAGGGGCGGGCTGGGGGCGCCCCCGCGCGGAATCAGCGGGCGTTCGGGCGGCGTCTCCCGCCACCCCGCCCGCGGCGCGGGCCGGGCGGGGCGCTCGTCCGGACCCGCCGCCTCTCCTCCCGCACCCGAGCCCATGGTCTTGCTCCTCGACGCCTACCACCTCGGCGACCCCCTCTTCCTGACCGGCCTCGCCCGCGACCTCGCCGCGCGGGCGGGCGGGGCGGTCCTCGTGCACGGGAGCGGCGAGCGGGGCGAGCGGGCGCTCGAATCGCTCGGGCTCCTGCCCGAAGCCGTGGGCGGCGCGTGGGCGACCGCCACCGACGAGGAGGCCGCGGCCGTCGAGCGCGCCACGCGGGCGCTCAGCCGCGAGATCGTCCACGAGCTGAACGAGGCCGGCGTCTCGGCGGTCCGTGCGCTCGGGGCCGACCGGGGGCTCTTGAAGCGCTCCGGGGGCGGGGTGGTGGCCGGAAAAACGGCGTGGCTCCAGACGCTCGTCGGGCAGGGCGTCGTGGCCGTGGTGGCGTCGCTCGTGGCGGCCGCGGACGGCGGCCCGCTCGCCGAGGCAGACCCGGCCGCGGCCACCGCGGCGCTGGCCGGCGCGCTCGAAGAGCCGGTGACGGTCCTGCTCAAAAAAGGGCTTCCCAGTGGCGGAGGGGCCGTTTCGCTCGCCGCCCCGCCCACGCGCGCCGCGCTCGGCGACCCCGACGGCGCCGGGCGTCTCGTGGCGTCGGGCGCCCGCGTGGTGGCTCTCCCCAAGGGCGCCCTCCGCGACGCGGGCGGGGCGGCCGCGGTGCCCGTCTCGGGCTGACGGCGGCGTAGGGAACCGGCGTTTCTGGCCGATGCGGGCCGGTGATCCTTGACAGGCCAGAAGGCCGCACGGTATGTTGAGGTCCTTCCGAGCGCTTCTGAGGGCGATTTTGCCCGCGCCGCTCCTCTCCCCACTCACTCCCCCCTCCCCATGGCCCAGAGCATGTACAACAAGCTCCAGGAGCACGTCGCCTCGCTCGAGGACGACTTCAGCAAGTTCTACGACAAGAGCAACAAGGCCGCCGGCACCCGCGTCCGCAAGGGCATGCAGGAGCTGAAGCAGATGGCCCAGGACATCCGCACCGACGTCCAGGACAAGAAGAACGCCGAGGGCTAAGCGACGCCCTCCCTGGTTGCCGAGGCCGCGCCACCGCTGTGGCGCGGCCTCGCTCGTATGTCGCCCCATGCCCCGGACCGCCCTGCCCCGCCGCCCCGCCCTCGCCGCCGCGCTCCGCCCCGCCCTCGCGCTCGCCCTCCTGTTCGGCGCCCCCGCCGCGGCCCAGGACGCGGCCTTGGAGAAAGCCCCGGCCCGCGCCCTGGGCAAGGCCGACACGCTCCGCGCCGCCGACGGCTGGCGCACGTCGCTCGTGGCCCAGCTCCAGGGGAACCAAGCGGCCTACTCGAACTGGCAAGAGGGGGGCGTCAACGCGCTCGCGTTCACGGCCTCGGCCGAGGGCTCGTTCGACCGCGTGGTCGGCCGGTTCCTGATCAGCCAGAACGGCCGGCTCGCGTTCGGGCTGCTCCGCCAGGACACGCTCTCGTTCCGCAAGGCCGTCGACGTGGTCCGCTACGGGGCCACGGTCGAGACGGCCTCGGACGACGCGTTCCGCCCGTACCTCGGGGTCTCGCTGCGGACCCAGTTCGCCGACGGCTACGACTACGACCCGTCGCCGGAGGACTACCCGTCGCTCGTGGTCGTCCCCGGCGAGGAGGTCCGCGTGAGCACGTTTGCCGCCCCGCTCGTGCTCGGGCAGTCGGTGGGCCTGGCGTACCGGCCGGGTGGCGGGTTCGTGGCGCGGAGCGGGCTCGCGCTGCGGGAGACGGCCGTGAGCGTGCGCGAGCTCCGGCCGGTCTACGGGAACGGGCTCGACCAAACCGTGCGGGTCGAAGTCGGCGTGGACGTCGAGGCGATCTTCGAGCGGGACGTGATGGAGAACGTCCGCCTGCGGTCGCGGCTGACGGCGTTCCAGGGGTTCGGCGTGGTGGGCGAGGCGCTCCCCGACGTCCTGTTCGAGAACGCCCTCGTGCTGAAGGTGAACGACCTGATCAACGTGACGCTCAACGGGTCGGCGCTCTACGACCGCGACGTGAGCTCCGACCTCCAGCTCCGCGAGACGGTCGCGCTCGGGCTCACGTTCGAGCTGCTGTAGCGGGCGGGGCGGAGGCTCGGCCGCCCCGCCCTGGCTGCGAGACCTCGGCCGCCCCGCCCGCGTCCCCACGCCATGCCGCCCGCCCCGCCCGACCCGTCGGACACTTTGGGGCCGACCGCCCGGCCGCCCCGCCCGTGGGCGACCGCGCGGGCGCGGCGGCTCCGGTGGCCGGCGCTGGCCTACGCGGCCGTGTGCGTCGCGCTGTGGCCGGTCCCGGTTCTCGGCCTGCTCCACGCCGAGTCGTCGGCGGTCGTCGCGGCCGTGGCGTTCCTCGTGGGCGGCGTCGCGGGCGGGGCGGCCGTCCGCGCCGGCGTGCCGCTGCGGACGGTCGTGGCCGAGCACCTCGCGCTGCTGGCCCTCCCCGCGCTCCTCCTGACCGTCACGCTGCTGTGGCGGCCGAACTGCGGGATCGCCCAGGGCGCCGGCCTCTACGCGCTGCTCGTGCCGCCGAGCCTGCTGTTCGGGGTCGCCCTCGGGGTCGCGCTCGACGCGTGGGCGGTGCGCCGCCCCGCCCTCTGGGGCGTCGGCGTCGGGCTCGCGGTGGCGGCGGGCGGCGTCGCGTGGGACCTGGGGCTCCACCCGCAGCTGTTCACCTACAGCCACGTGTTCGGCGGCGTCCTCGGGCCGATCTACGACGAGGAGCTGGCGGTGCGGCCGGGGCTGTGGGCGGCCAAGGCGCAGACGCTCCTGTGGGCGGCCTTTTTGCTGTTCGCGGCGCGGTGGAAGCGGGGGCGGGGCGGGGTCGAGCCGCGCGAGGGCGGGGCGGGGCGGAGGCCCGCGCTCGCGGTCGGCGCGCTGCTCGCGGCGAGCTACGCGCTCGCGGTCCCACTCGGCATCCAGCAGAGCGCGGCGCACCTCCAGCGCGCGCTGTCGCAGCGGGTCGACCTCGGCCCGCTCGTGCTGCACCTCGACCCGGCCGCCCCGCCCGAGGAGGCGCGGCGGCTGGCGGACGAGGCGCTCTACCGGTATGCGCAGGTCACGGGCGCGCTCGGCGTGGCGCCGGCCGAGCCCGTCGACGTGTACCTGTACCCGGACGCCGACGCGAAGGCGGCGCTCATCGGGTCGCGGCGGACGAGCGTGGTGCCGGTGTGGCTGCCCTCGCCGCAGGTCCACATGCTGGCGGACCAGGTGCCGGCGTCGCTGGGGCACGAGCTGGTCCACGTGGTCGCGCGCGAGTTTGGGGCGCCGGTCCTGCGGGCGTCGCCGGCCGTCGGGCTGGTCGAGGGGTTGGCCGTCGCGCTGGAGCCGCCGGACGGCCGCCCCGCCCCGGCCGACCTCGTGGCGGCGGGGCGGGCGCTGGGCGGCGACGCCGGCGGGCTCGACGCCGACCCGGCCGCCGTCGTGACGCGCGTGATGAGCCCGGCCGGGTTCTGGACGGCGCGGGCCGGCGTGGCGTACACGGCGAGCGGGGCGTTCGCGGCGTGGCTCCTCGACACGCGCGGCCCCGGCCCGCTCCGCGAGGCCTACCGCACGGGCGACTTCGAGGGCGCCTACGGCGAGAGCCTGGGCGCGCTCGCCGCCGCATGGGGGCGGGACCTCGCCGGCCGCCCCGCCCAGCCCGAGGCCGTCGCCGTGGCCGCGTGGCTGTTCCGGCGGCCGTCGCTGTTCGAGGTCCGGTGTCCGCACCACGTCCCGCCGGCCGTCCGCCACGCGCGGGCGGGGTGGGAGGCGCTCCGGGACGGTCGCGATGGCGACGCGCTGGCGGCCTTCGACGACGCGCTCGCCGCCGAGCCGCTCTCGGCCGCGGCCGAGGCTGGCCGGCTCCAGGCGCTCGCCCGGCGGGGCCGCCGCCCCGTTCCCGCCGATCTCGACCGCGCCCGCGCCGCCGCCGACTCGTTGGGCGACGCCCTCTCCCTCCGCGTCCTGGCCGACGTGCGTCGCCTCCGGGGCGAGCCCGGCGCCGCCCGCGCCTACCGCGCCGCGACCGACTCGCTGAGCGTGGTCGACGCCGTCGGCCGTCTGCTCCTGCGGCGCCGGGCGGGGTGGAGCGCGCCGACGCTCGCGGCCGTCCTGGGCGCCCCGCCCGATTCGGTCCCCCCGCGCGTCGAGGCTGCGGCGCCCGTCGCCGCCGCGCTCGGGTGGGCGCAGGCCGACCGCCCCGCCCGCGCCTGGCGCCTCGCGCGGGCGTGGGACGACGGCGCCCTCCTGGCGGGCTCCGCGCCGGACGCCGCGCGCGAGGGCGGGGCGGCGCTCGACCTGCTCCGCGCGCAGCTCGCCTACCGCGCGGGCGCCACGAGCGACGCCGAACGCTTTGCCGAGCGGGCCGCCGCGCGGTTCCGCGCCGCCGGGCCGCAGTCGCTTGTCGCCGTTGCCGAGGACTGGGCGGCCCGCGCCCGGTGGCGGCGCGGGCTCCCGCCCCGCCCGCGGGCTAGCTTGGGCGGGAGAGGGGCCGGGAGGTGAGCACGGAGCGCCCCCGCCCACCGTCCCCGACGCGCGGCGCGCCTCCCGCCCCTCCTTGCCACCCCGCCCATGACGCCCGCCCGCTTTTTCGCGCTCCTCGCCTTGTGCGCGCTGGCCGCCTGCGCCCCGCCCGACGAGACGTTCGACGGGGGCGGACCGGCGCCGGCGCCCGTCCGCGCGGCGGCGCCGGGCGAGTGGGTCTACGCCAGCGACGCCGTCGGGGCGGCCCAGCTCTACCAGACCGGCGACGAGGCCTCGCTGCCGGTCCTGACGCTGGGCGGGGCGGGCACGCTCACGCTCGCGTTCGACCTGCTGGGCCAGGAGGCTGGCGCCCCGCTCGACGTCTCGTTCGTCCACACCGACCGGCTGGGGCGGCCGGACCTGGTGCCGTCGGAGTACCTGACGGCGTTCGAGCGCGACGACATCCTGGACTACCGGCCGTCGGGCGCCGCCGTCGCCGTCCCGTACGTCCACTACGAGTACGCTTTCCCGAACGAGTCCATCGGGTTCCGCGTGAGCGGGAACTACCGGGTGCGCGTCAGCCGGCCCGACGGGACGCCTCTGTTCGAGGCCCCGTTCTACGTGTCCGAGGAGCTGGCCCAGGTGGGCCTCGCGTTCGGGGCCGCGGTCCAGGGCGGGACAATCGGTACGTCGATCCAGCCGTCGGTCCAGGTCCGCCCGGACCGCCGGATCGCCCAGTTCGACGCCTCGCAGTACACGGTCTGCTTTGCCCGGAACGGCCAGACCGACGGCGTCCGGTGCGCGCCGCAGCCGTCGCTCATCGACCTCGCGCTGTTCCAGTTCTACCTCCCGCGCGACGACGTCTTCGAGCCGGCCGCCCCGCTCTACGAGTTCGACCTGGGCCTCCTCGGCCTGGGAACCGAGGTCGTCGAGGTCGACCGCGCGGCGCGGCCGCCGACGGCGGTCCTCGACCTGGACTACGCCGAGTTCGGCGGCGACGTCCGCGACCCGGTCCTCGCGGCGACGCCGCTCATCGGGGCCGTTTACCGCGACGTCGGCACGTCCGACACCGACGCGCAGTACGTCGACGTCCTGTTCCGGTACGTGCCCCCGGGCAGCCGCCAGCTCACGCGGCGCGTCTACGTGCAGGGCTCGTTCAACGGGTGGCGCCGGGAGCCGTCGACGGAGCTCGCGTGGGTCGAGGCCGAGGGCCGCTACGAGGGCGTCGTCCTCGTCAAGCAGGGCCGGTACGTCTACGGCTACGCCCCGCCCCCAGCCCGCGTCGCGCCGGCCGCGCGGCCCCAGCTGTTTACGGCGTTCGTCTACCTCCAGGACCCGATCCTGTTTACGGACCGCCTCGTGGCCGTCCAGAGCGGCGTGGCGCAGTAGGGCGGGGTGGCCGCCGGGCGGGGCGGTCGGGCGGGGCGGTCAGCGCGGGCGGACGGTCGAGAACCCGCCGTCGACCGACAGGGTCTGCCCCGTGACCCACCCGCTCCGCTCGCGGTCGAGGAGGAACGCGAGCGCGTCGGTGAGGTCCTCGGGCTCGCCGATCCGCCCCAGCGGGTGCATCGCGGCCGACGCCTCGACGGCCTGCTCCGAGGCCACGAGCCGCCCCGCCAGCGGCGTCCGCACGAGGCCCGGCGCGACCGAGTTCACGCGGATCCCCTGCGGCGCGTAGGTCGCCGCGGCCGCCCGCACCAGGCCGTCGACGCCGGCCTTGGCCGCCGCGACCGCCTCGTGGTTGGCGAGCCCCAGCCGGGCCGCCACGCTCGACATGAGCACGACCGCCCCGCCCGCCGGATCGGCGTTTTTGCGCATGGCCGTGGCCGCGGCGCGGACGGCGTAGAACGCGGTGTGGAGGTTGAGCCGGAGCGTCTCGTCGAACGCCTCGGGCGAGAGCGCATGGGCGGGCTTGAGCGTGATCGACCCGACCAGGTTGGCGATCCCGTCGACGCGGCCGTGCGCCTCGACCGCGGCGCCGACGAGGCCGCCGATGGCGTCGGGCTCGGTCGCGTCGAGCGTGAACGCCTTGGCGCCCGTCTCGCCGGCGAGCGCCGAGAGCTTGTCAGCGTCGCGGCCGCCGAGCACGACGCGCGCGCCGTCCGCGGCCAGCCGCCGCGCGAGCGGCGCGCCGATGCCGCCGGTGCCTCCAACGAGAACGTAAACGGGAGCGTCGGGCATAGGTCGAGAAGGAGGAAGGGGGAACGAGAGGCCAGCCGCCCCGCCCGCTAGACCGCGCTCGGCCGAGCGAGGACGGCGTCGACCACGTGGACCACGCCGTTGGCCGCGTCGAGGTCCGCCGTCGTGACGCGCCCCGCCCCGCCCGGGCCGCTCGCGGTCACGCCCGCGTCGTCGGCGTCGACCGTGAGGTCGGTCCCGCCCGGGGTCTCGAACGCGATCTCGGCGAACACGTCGGCCGCCGGCAGCCGCGTCGGGACGACGTGGGACAGGAGCAGGGCGCGCGTGGCGGCCGGGTCGGCGCGGAGGGCGTCGAGCGCCCCGGCGGGGAGCGCGGCGAACGCCGCGTCGCTCGGCGCGAAGAGCGTGATCGTCTGCGACGTGTCGCGGAGCACGGCGCCGAGGTCGGCGCGCTCGATCAGTTCCGCCAGCGTCGAGAGGTCCGGCGTCGCGGCGACGACGTCGAGCACCGTCTGCGGCCCCGCCGGCGGACGCGCGGCGCCCTCGGCGGCCACCCCGCCCGCCGCCGGGGGCGGGGCGGGCTCGGGCTCGGCGCCGCACGCGGCGAGGCACGCGGCGGCGACGACGAAGGCGGCGAGGCGGGCGGGGCGGAGGCGCCCCGCGAGCGGGAGCACGGGCATCGGGCGGGGTGGAAGAGGGGCGTCGCCGGGGAGCCGCTCGGGCTCCGGCCTAGGAGCGCCGCGCCGCAGGCGGGGTTCCCTCACGCCGCCCCGCCCGCGTCCGCCCCGCCCGGGGGGGCGACGAGGTCGGGGAAGGCCGCGCGGAGCGTGACGTAGAGGAGCCGGAGCGGGAGCCCGACCACGTTCGAGTAGTCGCCGTCGATGCGCTCGACGAGCAGCGCCCCGGCGTCGTCCTGGATGCCGTAGGCGCCGGCCTTGTCGAGCGGCGACCCCGTCGCGACGTAGGCCGCGATCTCGGCGTCGGCCAGCGCGCCGAACGTGACGTGCGTGACGGCGTGGGCGGTCTCCTCACGGTCGCCGTAGCGGAGGGCGATCCCGGTCGCGACGCGGTGCGTCCGGCCGCTCAGGCGGCGGAGCGTCCGACGCGCGGCGTCGGGCGTGGGCGGCTTGCCCAGGACGTCGCCGTCGAGCTCGACGACGGTGTCGGCCGCCAGGACGAGCGCGCTTGGCGCCTCGAGCGCCCGGGCCTTGCGGAGCGCGACGGCCTCGGCCGCCGGCCCCAGGTCGAGGTCCGGCCACGTCTCGTCGGCGTCCGTCGGGCGGACGTCGAACGCGAGCCCCAGCCGTCTGAGCAGGTCGCGCCGCCGCGGCGAGGCGGACGCGAGGACGAGCGGGACGCGGAGAGCGAGCACGGGCGGGGCGGCGAGGAGCCGGAAGCTCGCTCCGGGGAAGAGGGGAACGGGCGGGGCGGCAAGGTTCCGGTCATCCCGTTGTCTCCCAACGTGAGCCGGCCGATGTGGGCACCCGTAGGGACACGACTCGTCGTGTCCGGGCCGAGCGGGGCGGTCCCGCTGCTTGCGCGCCTGCCCAGCGCGGATCCGCCCACGCCCACGCCGCCATCCACGCCACGGGCGGGGCGGTCCGTCCTCGCCCGCTGCGTCCCCCGGCACCACCCCGCCCCAGCGCCACGGGCGGGGCGGGCGCCGCCGGGGCCGCCAGCCCGCCCCGCCCCCGCGCCGCCGGAGTGGGCGAGCACTCTCAACCCTCAACCCTCAACCCACCTCACCCGTGATCCGCTGGTACTGGCGGCGCATGATCGACCAGTAGCGGCCCGGCGAGAGGCGGGCGAGCGCGTCGCCGGCCTGGGCGTCGGCGCCGATGAGGACGCGGGCCTTGCGGCGCTCGATGCCCCGGACGATGGCGGCGGCCGCCACCTCGGGCTCCAGGCGGAGCGCGTGGTCCGTGAACGCCTTCGTTTTGCGAGCGGCGGCGTCGGCGTCCATGCGCGCGGCCACGCGGCTGCTCGCCGCGATCCCCGTGCGGATCCCGCCCGGGTGGACGACCGTCACGCCGACCGGCGTGCCCTCGAGCTCGTGGCGCAGCGCCTCGCTAAAGCCGCGGACGGCGAACTTGGACGAGGCGTAGGCCACCTGCTCGGCCGGGCCGATGAGCCCGAACAGGCTCGACACGTTGACGAGGCGGGCCTCCGGCTGCTCGCTGAGGAGCGGCAGGAACGCTTTGGTGAGGCCGACGACGCTGAAGAAGTTGACCTCCATCAGCCACCGGAACTCCTTCAGCGACACGTCCTCGAAGTGGCCGACGAGCGAGGCGCCGGCGTTGTTGAGGAGCACGCCCACGCGCCCGTGGGCCGACCGTACGCCGACGGGGAAGGCGCGGACGTCGGCGGCGTCGGTGACGTCGAACGCGTGGCGGCTTACGCGGACGCCGTGCCCCTCGGCCTGCTCGATCGTGGCGTCCAGGCCGGCCTCGTCGCGGTCGGCCAGGGCCAGGTGGCACCCCCGCGCCGCGAGCGCGAGCGCCGTCGCCCGGCCGATGCCGGAGGCCGCGCCCGTCACGGCGGCCACGTTGTCTCGGAGCGGGAAGGGCATCGTCGGGGGCGGGGCGGCGGCACGGTTTGGGTCCGCATCGAGCGGGTCCGAATTCTACGCACACCCGTGGCCGAATGCGTCCGCACGCCGCTCGCAGATCTCGTTGTCAGACGGACCCCTACGCCGCCCCGCCCGCCGCGTGCTCGGCAAGGAACCGCCGCCACCGCCGCGCGACGGCGACGGTCGCCCGCCGCGCCGCCGGGCTCACGCCCGTGAGGTTGACGAACCCGTGCGGGAGCGCCGCCTGCCGGTAGAGCGCGACCGCCCCGCCCGCGCTGTCGAGAGCGCGCGCGTAGGCTTCGCCCTCGTCGCGGAGCACGTCGAACCCGGCCGTCACCACGAACGCCGGCGCGAGCCCGTCGAGGCGACCGCTGATGGGGGAGAGGCGCGGGTCGTCGTCGTCCACGCCCGTCCCGCGCGTGTAGACGTCGAAATAAGCCCGGCGGAGCGCGTCGGGGAGGATGTAGCCGTCGAAGAGCGTCCGCGAGGGGCGGGGCGTCGGGTGGTCCGCCGATGGGTAGATCAGGAGCTGCGCCACGGGACCGCCCCGCCCGCGCACGGCCTGGGCCGTGACCGCGGCGAGCGCCCCGCCCGCGCTGTCGCCGCCGACGGCCACGCGGCCGGGGTCGGCGCCGAGGCGCTCGGCGTGGTCGCGCGCCCACCGGAAGGCGGCCTCGGCGTCCTCGACGGCGGCCGGGAACCGGGCCTCCGGCGCCAGCCGGTAGTCCACGCTCAGGACGGCGTGCCCGGCCTGCCGGCACAGGAGCCGGCACGGCTCGTCGTGCGTGTCGAGGTCGCCCTGCGTGTAGCCGCCGCCGTGGAAGTAAACGACGAGGGGCGGCCGCTCGGCGTGGGCGGGGCGGTAGAGCCGGGCGTCGAGCGGGCCGGCCGCCCCGCCCACGACGAGGTTTTGCACGCGGCCCACGGCCGTCGGCCGCCCCGCCAGCCCGAGCACCTCGCGGCGGAGCCGTGCGCGCGCGCCGACGGGGTCGGCCCGGACGTGGGAGGCGTTGCCCGCGCCGTCGGGGTTGAGCGCGAGGAGCAGGCGGACCGCCGGGTCCAGCCGCTGGCCGTCGACGGCGGGCGCCGGGCCGCCGGGGAGCGCGTCGGCCAGGGCGTCCTGGAGCGGGGCGGGGAGGCGGCCGAGGGCGCGGGCGGCGGCGCCGCGCACGCGGTCGGTGGTCGTGGGCTCGGGCGGACTCTCAGGCATGGACGGGCGCGGGGGCGGGGTGGAGGCGGTACTCGCTCTCGTCGAACGGCCCGACGCGGCGGCGGAACGCGCCCACCCCGCCCGGCCACAGCGCCGCGTTGCGGCCGGTCTCGTCGAGGTACCAGCTTTCGCACCCCGACAGCCACACGGTCCGCTCCATCTGCGCGTCGACGTCGGCCACGAAGGCGGCCTGCGCCTCGGGCCGCGGCTCGACGGCGGCCACGTCGGGCCGGTCGAGGAAGGCGAGGGCGTTGACCAGGTGCTCGATCTGGGCCTCGGCCATCAGGAGCACGGACGAGTGGCCCAGCCCGGTGTTCGGCCCCTGGAGCACGAACAGGTTGGGGAAGCCGGCGACGGTCGTGCCCAGGTGCGCCTTCGGGCTCGCCCCCCAGACCTCGCCCAGCGTCCGGCCGTCGGCGCCCACGAGGTGCTCGGCGAACGGGAATTCGGTCGCGTAGAACCCCGTCGCGAACACGACCACGTCCGCCGGCCGCTCGACGCCGTCGGCCCCGACCACGCCGCCCGGGCGGACCTCGACCGCCCCGCCCGCGACGACCTCGACGTTGGGCTGCGTGAGGGCGGGGTAGTAATCGTCCGAGAGGAGCACGCGCCTGCAGCCCAGCGTGTCGTCGGGCCGGAGCGTCTCGCGCAGGGCGGGGTCCTTGACCTGGCGCCGGAGGTGGAGCCCGAGGACGTGGCCGGCGACGCGCGCCAGGCTCACGTGGCGGAACACGAACCCGAGCGCCTCGTGGTGGACGTAGAGCGACCCGCGGAGCGCCTTCCGCACGAGCGGGACGCGCCGGAGCAGCCGCCGCACGCGCGGCGAGAGCGCCTTGTCGCGGCGCGGGATGACCCACGCCGGCGTCCGCTGGTACAGCGTGAGCCGGCCGACGCGCGGCTGGATCCCGGGGACCACCTGGATCGCCGAGGCGCCCGTCCCGATCACGGCCACGCGCTGGCCGTCGAGGTCCACCGACTCGTCCCACTGCGCCGTGTGGAACGCCGGCCCCTCGAACGTGTCGAGGCCGGGGAGGTCGGGCAGGCGCGGCTCGGCGAGCGCGCCCGGCGCCGCCACCAGGACGTCGGCCGTGAGCGCGCCGCGCGAGGTGTCGAGGCGCCACCGCGCGGCGTCCTCGTCCCACCGCGCCGCCTCCAGTTCGGTCCCCAACGCGAGGTGCGGCCCCAGCTCGAAGTCGCCGACGAGCCCGCGGAGGTAGGCGCCGATCTCCTCGCCCCCGGCGAACCGGCGCGACCAGTCGGGGTTGGGGGCCGCGTCGAGCTCGTAGAGCCGCGACTCGACGTCGCAGGCGGCGCCGGGGTAGCGGTTCTCGCGCCACACCCCGCCCACCTCGTGGGCCCGCTCCAGGACCACGAAGTCGTCCTCGCCCTCCTGCGTCAGCCGGATGGCCGTGGCGAGCCCGGCGAATCCGGCTCCGACAATCGCGACGCGGACGTGGGCGGGGAGGTCAGGCATGGGACGGCAAGGGAGGCGAACCTGGAGGGCGGGGCGGGTCTGACCCGCGGGGCGGGGCGGAGGGTCCCGCGGGCGGTCGCGACGGGCACGTTGCTGTCCCGAGGCGGCGGCAGTCCCCCTCCTGGCCACCGCGCAGCGTCGGCGCAGCCAAGAGGGGATCGGGGTGGTTGTGGGGCGGGCGGGGCGGTCGGAGAAGGCGCCGCCCCGCCCGATGACGGGCACCCGTAGGGACACGACTCGTCGTGTCCGACGCGAGCGGACCCAGAGGGCGGGGCGGTCCTGAACGCCGCCGCCCCGCCCGGACGCCGCGCCCGACGGCGTTGCATGCAACGCCGCTACGACGGGCGCCCCGCCTACGCCGGGGGCGGGGCGGTGGTCTTCCGCTGCCCTACTCGCCGCGGGCGTAGCGCCAGGCCGCGGCGATGGCGTCCGCGGGCACGTCCTCGGCCAGCCGCGCGCGGCCGACGTCGTCGAGGACCACGAACCGGAGCCCGCGCGACGTCCGCTTTTTGTCCGTCTGCATGGCGTCCGTGAGGGCGTCGTCCGAGACGGCCGCGTCGAGGGCGGGCGGGGCGAGGCGGGCGACGAGCGCGTCGGCCCGGTCGAACGGGGCGGGGAGGACGCCGGCCACGCGCCCCGAGGCGAGCGAGGCCGAGAGGTGGACGGCCGCCCGCATCCCCAGCGCCACGGCTTCGCCGTGCGTGAGGGCGCCGTAGCCCGCCTCGCGCTCGACGGCGTGGCCGAACGTGTGGCCAAAGTTGAGCAGCGCCCGGTCGCCGGTCTCGAACTCGTCGGCCGCCACGACCCCCACTTTGACCGCCGCCGCGTCGCGGACGACGCGCCCGAGCACAGCCTCGTCGCGGTCGAGGAGTTGGTCCCAGTCGCGCTCCAGCCGCTCGACGAGCGCCGCGTCCGCGATCAGCGCGTGCTTGACGACCTCGGCCAGCCCGCTCCGCAGCTCGCGGTCCGGGAGCGTTTGGAGCGTGGCCGGGTCGGCGAGCACGAAGCGGGGCTGGTAGAACGCGCCGACGAGGTTCTTGCCCGTCGCGTGGTTGACGCCCGTCTTGCCCCCGATCGCGCTGTCGACCTGGGCGATGACCGTCGTCGGGAGGTGGACGAGCGGGAGCCCGCGGAGGAGCGTGGCCGCGGCGAACCCGGCGAGGTCGCCCACGACGCCGCCGCCGAGCGCGAGGACCGGCGTCTGGCGGTCGACCCCGAGCCTGAGCGCCCAGTCCAGGACGCCCGACCACTGGCCGACGCTCTTCGACGCCTCGCCGGCCGGGACCGCGAGGGCCTCGACGTCCCACCCCGCCCCGCCCAGCGCCGCGCGCACGGCGTCGAGGTAGAGCGGGCCGACCGTCTCGTCGGTGACCACGAGCGCGCGCGGGCCGCGCAGCCCGGCCTCGCGGAGGTGCCGCGCGAGCTCGGCGAGAGGGTCGAAGTGGACGGCGTAGTCGCGGCCTCCGGGGAGGGCCACGACGGCGGCGGGGGGCGGGGTCGAGCCGGGCGGGGCGGGCATGGCGAGGGCGGAGCGGGCCGGAAGATCGCCCCGCCCGGGGTCCGAGAGGGCGGGGCGAGCCGCGCGTTCCGCCCCGCCCCAGGCCGCCCCGCACGGGCGGGGTGGGGGCGCCGCTGACGGCGCCGTCGGGGAACAGCGGAGGCCCGAGCGTCGTGTCGAGCGGCCCCCTCTCTCTCCCCACGCTCCGCCTCTCTTATGGGACTCCTCGACTTTATCAAAGACGCCGGCAAGCAGCTGTTCGACAAGGACGAGAACGCCGCCGAGACCATCAAGAAAGAGGTCGAGCGCGCGCTCGGCAGCAACGTCCCGACGCTGGGCGTCCGCTACGACAAGGGCCGCGTGACGCTCCAGGGCGAGGCCAAGAGCCAGGCGGCCAAGGAGAAGGCTGCGCTCATCGCCGGCAACGTCAAGGGCGTCACGAGCGTCGACGACGACGGCCTCCGCGTGGCCGGTCAGCGCGCCCAGACGGCCGGCGCCACGACCGCGGCCGCGCCCGCCGCCTCGCGCTCGACGTACTACACGATCCAGAGCGGTGACACGCTCTCGAAGATCGCCCAGGACAAGTACGGCGACCCCGGCGACTACACCAAGATCTTCGAGGCCAACCGCGAGGTGATCGAGGACCCCGACAAGATCTACCCGGGCCAGCAGATCCGGCTTCCCGCCGCGTAGCGCCCGACGTTCCGCCCCGCCCGCGCGCCCCGCCGACGTCTCTCGGCGGGGCGCTCGCTGTTTGCCCGCCCCGCCCGTGCCCGCCTCCGCGGGCGGCGCGTACCGCTCGGCGGACCGCCACCCGTACGCCGCGGGCGGAGCGGTGTAGGCGTCGCTCTTCCACCCCGCCCGCGCTCACCCCGCCCTCGGCGCCGGGTACGCCGAGGGGTTCGCGGCCAACTTCGGTCGCTGCTGACTCGGCCTCCAGAACGCGCCCGTAGGCGGGGCGGGGCGGGGTCCATGGGATTCTGTGAACATGGCGTGCACGGCGCGCGGTGTCGTCGTTATCCTTGCGTCACGTTCTTAGACACGGCGACGGGCGTCTGCTTTATCTCTCTCTCCTTCGGCCTGCATCGTCGGGTCCGAATACATATCAGGGAATAAAGTGGTGGAGACATCTGCGGTTCGGAGACGCGGAATTAAAACTTGTCCGTCGGCCCGCTCTTTCTAACCTCCGAAAGGGGGCGGTGCAGCGTCGGGAACGGCGTGGGGCGCCGGCTGCGATTGCAGCCAGCGCCCCATTTTTGGGCACACCGTGGCAGGCGGGGCGGCCTCAGCCCGTCCCTCTACCCATTAACACGCCTCCTAGCGCTTGAGCTGGACGAGCTCCTGGAGCAGCTCATCCGACGTCGTGATCACGCGCGCCGAGGCCTGGTAGCCGCGCTGCGTCACGATCATGTCGGTGAACTCGTTGGCCAGGTCCACGTTGCTCGACTCGAGGGCGCCGGCGACGACCGACGTGTTCACCTCCTGGCCGGCCCGGCCGACGAGGAGGTCGCCGGCCGCGCTCGTGACGCCGTAGAAGTTCTCGCCGCGCTGCTCGAGCCCGTTCGGGTTGTTGACCTGCGCGATCGCGATCTTCGAGACGTCCCGCTGCTCGCCGTTCGAGAAGTTGAGCGAGAGCGTGCCCGAGGGGTCGATCCCGTAGCCGACGAGCCGGCCGGCGGCCTGCCCGTTCTGGCTGCTGATGGTGGCCGTCGTCGAGCCCCCGTACTGCGTCAGCTGGGCGACGTCGAGCGTGAGCGCGACGTCGTCGCCGGCCGTCCCGGGGTAGGTCCCCGTGATGTCGAACGTGGCCGGGTCGGGCGCCGTCAGGTTCCCGGCGTTGTCGAACGTGACGGCCCCGGCCGAGACCGTGAGGTCGGTGGCGGGCACGGGCGGGGTGGCGTTGGCGTCGCCGGCGAGCTGGGCCGAGGCCACGCCCCACTCGTTCGTGGCCGTCTTCTGGAGCGTCGTGACGAGCGTGTGGGCGCGGCCCTGGCCGTCGTAGACCACCTGCGACATGGTGATCTGGCTGTCGAGCGGCTGCGGGTCGGCGGCCGGGTCGAGCGGGGCGGCGTCGAGGTTGGCCGAGAGGTTCCCGCCGATGCCGACCTCGTCCGTCTCCTTCGGGGCCGCGTTGAGCTCGAGGTCGAGCCGGATGTTCTGGAGCTGGCCCGTGTTCAGCGTCCCGTCCGGGTTGTACTGCCAGCCCTGGACCGGGAGGCCGCCGGCGGTCACGAGCTCGCCGTCGGCGTTGAACGTGAAGTTGCCGGCGCGCGTGAGCACGTTGCCGTCGCCGCCCTTGGCGATAAAGTAGCCGTCGCCCGAGAGGGCCAGGTCGGTGCCCACGTTCGTGTACTCGAACGTGCCCTGGCTCCAGTCCTGGTCGACGGAGCCGATCGCGACGCCGGTCCCGATCGACGCCGGGTTGATGCCCGACCCGCCCGAGGAGCGGCCGAGCCCGAGCAGGCGCTGCCCGAGCAGCTCGTTGAAGGCGACGCGGCTGCGCTTGAACGCGGCCGTGTTGACGTTGGCGATGTTGTTGCCAATCACGTCCATGCGGACCTGGTTGGACTTGAGGCCGGAGACGCCGGTGCGGAGGGAGCGGATCATAGTGTGGGGTGTAGGGTGCGCAGCGTCGGTCGGTCGGCTGCGGCCCGGCGTCCCGTGCCCCGCCAGAGTGCGGGGCGTGGGGCCAGCCGGAGTGAGACAAAAAGGGGGGAGCTAGAGCACGAGGGCGCTGTCGATCCCGGTAAAGACGCGGGCGGTGAGGTCGTCCGCAGCGAGGGCCGTCACGACCGTCCGGTTGGGGACGTTGACGACGAAGGCGGCGTCGGATCGGAGCAGGAGGGCGTCGCGGGCGCCCTTGGCGTCGAGCGTCGCCACGGCCTCGCTCATCGCCTCCTGCTGGGGCGGGGTGAGGGAGATGGCGCGCTGCTCGATCCGCTGCTCGGCGTGGGCCGAGAGCGTGAGCGGGCGGGGCGCGCCCTCCTGGGCTCGACGCAGCGCGTCGGCGAACGACGAGCCGGGCGGGGCGGGGGCGCGCGGCGGCGGCGCAGGCGGTCCCGGGCGGGACGGGCCAGCCGTGCGCGTGGCGAGGTGGCGGACGTTCATGGGCGGCGGGCGGGTAACGAGTGACGGGTGATGAGTAAAGGGTTAGAAGGCGTGGGGCGGGGTGGCGAGGCGGGACGGTCCGCTACCCGACCAGGCTGAGGAGGTCGTTCATCGGGACGCCGTGGGAGCCGATCCAGAAGCGGACACCGTCGGCCTCGATCGTCACGCGGTCGACGCGGCCCTGGGTGAAGGGCGTCGCCTCGACGGGGTCGCCGGCGGGGTCTGTGGCCTCGACCGTGAACGAGTAGGCGCCCGGCGCCGCAGGCCGACCTGCGTCGTCCAGGCCGTCCCAGGCCGCCGTGTTCCGCCCCGCCCCCAGGTGCCCGAGCTGGAGCGCGCGGACGGGCTGGCCGGCCGCGTCGCGGACGACGACGCGGACGTCGGCCGCCGGGCGCTCCAGCGTCACGCCGACCGTGGCCGGTGCTTGGCCGTCCCACACGGCTCGGTTGCCCTGGGCCTCGACCGTCTTCCCGATGAGGCTGGCCGCTGACGTGAGGTCGCCCCGCTTCGTGAGCGAGTCGGCCAGCTCGCCCTGGCGCAGGGCGGCGTCGTCGAGCCCGGCGGCGAGCTCGGCCAGCATCTCGCGCTGCGCGCCCAGCGTCTGGCCGATCGACGTCAGCTGCTCGACCGACGTGAACTGGGCCAGCTGCGCGGCGAACTCGTGGCCCTCCTGGGGGTTCAGCGGGTCCTGGTTCGAGAGCTGGGTGACGAGCAGCTGGAGGAACGCGTCGCGGTCGAGCGACTTTTCGGCGCTGGAGAAGACGGCGCCGGTGTCCGGCGGAGCCGAGGGGATGGGGGACGTGGTCATGGCAGGGGAGGGTCAGCCGACCCACTCGTGGCGGGACGCGGCCGGCCGGGACGGCGCGGGCGTGCCCGAGGGAGCGGGGCGGGGGGATTCGGGGCGGGGCGGGGCCGTCGACGGCCGCGGGGCGTCGTCGGAGGGGCGGTCGCTGCCGCCCTGCTCGAAGGAGAGGTCGACGGAGGTCCCGTAGTGCTGTTCGAGCCGGACGCGGATCTCGTCGGCCTGGCCCTGGGCCGCCGCGCGGACGGCGGCGTCGCTGAGGTGGACGGCGACGACGAGGCGGCCGTCGTCGCGGCGCGCGCGGACGGTCAGGCTGCCGTCGCCGTCACCCAGGTCGACGGCGAGCGTTG
The DNA here is from genome assembly GCF_032248475.1 of Rubrivirga sp. S365. Lineage (NCBI taxonomy): Bacteria > Pseudomonadati > Rhodothermota > Rhodothermia > Rhodothermales > Rubricoccaceae > Rubrivirga > Rubrivirga sp. S365. The sequence goes on along the minus strand of NZ_JAVTTN010000001.1, from coordinate 2,691,714 downwards.
CCCACTCGGCCGGGGCCTCCAGCGCGGGGTCGATCTGCTGGGCGAGCAGGGACGACCACGTGCCGGCGGGGCGGGCCGCTGCGCGGAGCCCGGGGCCGGCCGGCGCGTCGGGCGTCCGGGGCGCGCCGGCAGCGGCAACGTCGGCGTCGGCGTCGGGCGGAGCCTCGGCAGCCTCGACATCGAGGGGCGCGTCGGGCGGGGCGTCGCCCCGATCGGCGTCCTGCCCAGACGCGAAGGCGTCGGCGGACGCGTCGGCGGCCTGGACCGCCCCGACCGGCGCGTTCTGCGCGGCTCCGCCCGTCGTTTCGCGCCCCGCCCCGCCCGGCGCCTGTGCGGCCTCGGGGGCGGGGCGGAGCCCACGGGCGTCGGAGGCGACCGGCCGCCCCGCCCTCAGCGGAGCGTCGGGGACGTCGTCGGGCGGGAAGGCGGGCGGCGGGAGCGCTGGATCGGTGCCGTCAGAAAGAACGGCCAGAGGCGTGGGCGGGGCCGCGGTGTGGCGGCGCGGCGCGGCGGGAGCCGGAGACGCGTCTGAAGCCGTTGTAGGCGGGCCGGTCGGCCGGTCAGCGCCCTGCTCGCTGGCCGTCGTGGAGACACGAGCCTCGGCCTCGGCCGACATCGCCGGTGTTTGGGCGGGGCGGGCGGGTTCGAGTCGTCCCGACGCCGCGCGAACCGTGGCCTCCGCAGGGAGCGGGGTGGTCGCCTCGGGTCGGTCGGATGTGGCGGCCGCGCGATCGGGGGGCGGGGCGGCGGCTGTCTGCTCCTCCGCGACGGCGGGGACGGTCGGCGCGGACGGTGCCTCCGTCGTTGTGGCGGGGTGGTTCTCGGCGCGCGGGCTCGCCGGCGCGGCATCGCCGTCCAGCCTTGGGGCACCGCGCACGATGTCCCTACCGGATGGCGAGGGCGGGGCGGGAGGGTCAGCCGCCCCGCCCTCGCCCGTTTGGCCCGCGGCCGCCCCGCCCTCGGCCGTTCCGCTCTGGACCGCCCCGCCCGTCGCCAGCGGAGCGGTCGGATCGTGGGGAGGTGACCCGACCGCGCGGGCGGGCGGGGTGGCCGGGGCAGAGGCCGCGTCGGCGTCGCTGGGACGGGCCGGGGTCTGTGCCCGCGCCGCGTCTCCCGTGGGCAGGGTCGGATCGGCGGCGGGCGGGGCGGCCGGTCGGGCCTCGCCCTCGTCAGCCGGCGCCGCGGCGGGGCGTGCCGAGGGAGGAGCCGTTTCGGCCGCAGGCGAGTCGTCGCCCTCTGCAGGCCGCTCGGCTGTCTCCGCCGCCCCGCCCGCCGGGCGCGTAGCGGCGCCGTCGACAGACTCGGCCTCGGCTTCGGGCGGGGCGGCGCTGCTGCCCGTCGGCGCCGCGGGCGGGGCGGGGAGGAGGAGGGCGGGGAGCGGCCAGACGGCACCCGCCGCTGCGTCGTTCTCCTCCTCGGGCGCGGGCGCCGCGTCGTCCGGCGCGGACGGGCTCTCGGCGGAGCCCTCGACGGCGCCGAGGAGCAGGCGCGCAAACGTGTCGCCGTCGGCCGACGAGGCGGGGCGGGGAGCCGGGGCGTCCGCCGAAGGCGCGGGCAGGGGAAACACCGTCATGCGGAAGCGCGGCTGGAGTCCGCGGGCGGGGTGGTCGGGCGGGGCGCCGGCGCGGGCCGCGGCGAGGTCGACCGCGACGAGGCGGAGCGCGCCGGCGCCGCCGACCGGGGGCGGCTGGAGCCGTAGGCAACCAGCTCGACGAGCGCGGCGCTGGCCCCGGCCGGAAGCGCCGCGAGCATCTTCGTCCGGTTGCGCGACGAGGCCTGCGTGTAGAGGTCGACCAGGACGCGGCCGTCGAGCTGGACGAGGACGTCGCGGAGCTCGTCGTCTTCGAGCCGGCTGACCGAGCTCGCGAGCTCCTTTGCCCGCTCCTGGCGGTCCTGGCGGACCGTCAGCTCCTGCTCGAGCTGGTCGATCCGCTGGAGGAGCGTGGGGATGCGCTCCTGCGTGCTGGCGAGCTGCTGGCGGAGCTCTCCGAGCTCGTCGAGCGTGACCTGGGAGGCGGTGGCGGCGCTGTCGGCGGCGAGGCGCGCGCGCGCCTCGGGCGTGGCGGCGACCGCGGCCGAGTCGCCGGCGGCGAGTTCCGCCCCACCCTCGGCGGCGTCGGGCAGGACCATCTTGACCCCGTAGAGGCCGGCCCCAAAGGCGGCCAGGGTGATGGCGAGGATGACGGCGACTTTCATCCGTTCGTGCGGAGTCGGCGGCAGTACGCCGCCGTGGCCTGGTCGTCGAGGAACGCGAGCTCGGCCTGCTCGGCGGCGCGGCGGTGGGCGAGCGCCTCGCGGTCGCGGAGCGTGTGCAGCGCCTCCTCGGGCCGGCGCGCCTCGACCAGGGCGGCGCGGGCGGCGGCCTCCTGGTGGTGCGCGGCGTCGAGCGCGCGGCGGGCGCCGGCGCGGTCTCGGAGCGCGGCCTGCTGGGTCGCCGCGAACCGGCGGAAGTCGCCGGGCGCGGCGGCGCCGGCGGACGGCGCCCGCTCGGCGAGGGCGGGGAGGGCCGCCTCGACGTGGGCGAGCCGGGCCTCGTGGCCGCGCCGAGCGTGGAGCGCGGCCGCCAGCGTCTGCTCGGCCTGCCGCGCCGCGTGGCCGCGGACGGCGAGGACGTGGTCGAGCGAGAACTGGAACTCTTTTCCAGGCATGGGCAGGTCGTACCGGAGACGGGGGCGGGGTGGGGGCGAAATGGGCCGCGGGGGCGCCACAGGGGAGAGTGGCAAAGGCCGGACCAACCCGCCCCGCCCGCCCCAGACCGCCGCGCTCGCGGGACGCGGGGCAGAGCACCACCCCGCCCTCACCACGCGTCTGGTCCATCGTCAACACCTCCCGCCGCCCCGCCCCCGGCCGACGTCCGTTCCCCACCCCGCCCGTCTCCGAGCCTCAGGAACGAGCCACGAACTCACTGACCCACCGACCTACTGACTCACTGGCTTACCGCCCCGCCCGCTACAGCCCGGCGAGCACGGCGGCGAGGTCGGCGGCGGCGTCGGGCGGGGGCGGCTCGCCGACCGTCTGCTGGAGGAAGGCCGCGAGGGCGGGGTGGGCGTCGACGGCCCGGTCGGTCGCGGGGTCCTGGCCGCGCTCGTAGGCGCCGACCCGGATAAGGTCCTCGACCTTGGCGTAGTCCGCGAGCAGGCGGCGGGCCTCGTCGGCCGCGCGGCCGTGCTCGGGCGCCGTGACGCGCGGCATGACGCGGCTCACGCTCTGGAGCACGTCGATGGCCGGAAAGTGGCCGGCCTGCGCGAGCGTCCGCGAGAGGACGACGTGGCCGTCGAGGATGCCGCGCGCGGCGTCGGCGACCGGCTCGTCCATGTCGCCGCCGTCGACGAGGACGGTGAAGATGCCCGTGATCGTCCCGCGCTCGCCCGGCCCGGCGCGCTCGAGGAGGCGGGGAAGGAGGGCGAACACGCTGGGCGTGTAGCCCCGCGTCGTCGGCGGCTCGCCAACGGCCAGCCCCACCTCGCGCTGGGCCTGGGCCACGCGCGTGACCGAGTCCATCATGAGGAGGACGTCCTGGCCCTGGTCGCGGAAGTGCTCGGCGATCGCCATCGAGACCGAGGCGCCCTTGACGCGGCTCATGGCCGCCTGGTCGCCCGTGACGGCCACGACGACCGACCGCGCGAGCCCCTCCGGGCCGAGCGTGTCCTCGACGAACTCGCGGACCTCCCGGCCCCGCTCCCCGATCATCGCGATCACGTTGACGTCGGCCTGGGCGCGCCGGGCGATCATGCCCAGCAGCGTGCTCTTGCCCACGCCCGAGCCGGCGAAGATCCCGATGCGCTGGCCCTTCCCCAGCGTGAGGAGCGCGTCGAGCGAGCGGACGCCGGTCGCGAGCGGTTCGGCGATGAGGCGGCGCGTGAGCGGCGACGGCGGCTCGGCGTGGACCGGCTGCTGGCCCTCGACGCGGAGCGGCCCGCGCCCGTCGATGGGCCGCCCCGCCCCGTCGACCACGCGGCCCAGGAGCGCCGGCCCGACCGGCACCGTCAGCGGGAGCCGGGCTGGCTCGACGAGCCCGCCGGCCCGGAGCCCGGCCGTCGGTTCGAGCGGGATGAGGACGGACGTCGCCTCGCGGATCCCGACCACTTCGGCCTTGACGCGCCGGCCGCCCGGCCGCTCGCCCTCGTGGAGGTAGCACAGCTCGCCGAGCGCGGCCTGGAGGCCCGTCGCCTCGACGAGCAGCCCGACGACCGAGCGGATGCGGCCGTAGGCAGCGGGGCCGGCCGGCATCGTCCGCAGCTGGGCCAGCGCGTGTTCGAGGGCGGGCGGGGCGGTCATGCGGTCTCGGGATGAGCGGGGACCGCCCCGCCCTCGGCGGCTTGGGTTCCTGCCGCCCCGCCCTCGCCCTGCGCGTCGAGGGCGGGCGGGGCGGGGCGGGGGGGGCGAGCGCTGGGCGGCACGTCGTGGGCCGCCTGGAGCAGGTCGAGCCGGGCGCGGAGGCCGTCGAGCAGCTCGGTCCGCACGCGGCGGACGACGGCCGTGCTCGACGCGGCGGCCCAGTCGCCCTCGGCGTAGGCGTCGTCGGGCGTCCAGCGGAGGGCGGGGTAGGCCGCCGAGGCGCCCTCGACGACGCCGCCCTCCTGGAGGCGCAGAAAGTCGACGGGGTGGAGCCGCACCGTCAGGCCGTCGCCGTCGGCGAGCCCTTCGAGCGCCTGCACGACGGCCCGGTCGGTCGCCTCGCGGGCGGCGGCCGAGAGCGGGGCGGCGGCGAGGAGGTCGGCGGCCTCGACGGCGAGCGCCACCAGCTGGCGCTCGACGCGCTCGTGGTGGCCGCGCCAGACGGCGCCGAGCCGGTCGAGGTCGGCCGCGGCCGCCGCGCGAAGCGCGTCGAGGGCGCCGCCGATCTCGGCCTCGGCCGCGGCGCGGCCCGCGGCGAGCCCGGCCTCGCGGCCCTCGGCGCGGGCGGCCTCGACGGCGGCCGCGTGGCGGACCTCGGCCTCGGCCTCGGCCGCCGCCCGCACCTCGTCGGCCGACGGCTCGGGCGGGGCGGGCGGAACTTCGGGCGCCGGCGCCGGGGGCGGCGCGAGCCGCGCGGCGCGGACCGAGACGGCCGCCCCGCCCGTGGCGACGGCTTCGCGCCCGAGCACGCGCGGGCGCTCGGGCGGGGCGGCGGGGCCGTCCGGCCGCGGGGCGCCGCGGACGACGCGGGGCGGCGGGGCGACCACCCCGCCCGCGGCGGCGGCGTCGGGGGCGGCGGTGGGAGCCTCCGGGGGCGGGGCGGCGGACCGTTTGAGGACGCGGGGGAGCATCGCGGCTAGATCGTCTCGACGGGGTTCCGCGTCAGCGTCACCTCGCCGCGCGCTTCGAGCTCGGTGGCCGCCTGGAGGACGCGGGCCTGCGCGTCGTCGACCTGGGAGACGGCGACGGGGCCGAGCAGCTCGATCTCCTCGCGGACCGTCTGCGCCACGCGCTCGGACACGTTCTCGAACACCTTCCGCTGGAGCACGTCGGGCGCTGCCTTGAGCGCGAGCGCGAGGTCCTGCTGCTCGACCTCCATGAGCACCTTCTGGAGCGCCCGGCCGTCGAGGTGGACGAGGTCGTCGAACACGAACATCAGGCCCTTGATGGTCGCCGCCAGCTCGGGGTCCCGCTCGCGGAGCCCCTCCATGATCGACTGCTCGGTCGTCCGGCTGCTCGCGCTGAGGATGTCGGCCACGCGCTCGGCGCCGCCGCGCGAGCCGGTGTCGGCGCCCAGGCCGGCCCCGATGTACTGGCGGATCACGTCCTCGACCTCGCGGAGCACGTTGGGGAGCGGGGCGGCCATGTTCGCGATGCGCACGACCACCTCGCGCTGGACCTCGGCGTCGAGGTGGTTGATGAGGTCCGACGCCTTGCGCGTGTTGAGCTGCGTCAGGATGAGGGCGACGGTCTGGGGGTGCTCGTTCTCGAGGAAGTCGAGGAGCGGCACCAGGTCGACGGTCTGGAGCATGTGGAAGGCCGAGACCTCCATGGCTGCCTCCACCTTCATCATGACGTCCTCGGCCCGCTCGCCGCCCAGCGCGGCCTCGAGCATCTGGCGCGCGAACGCCGCCCCGCCCTGGCTCACGTAGCTCTGGGCGAGCGCGACGTCGTGGTACTCGCCGAGCACGGCCTCGACCTGGTCGCCCGACACGTTCTGGAGCCGGGCGATCTCGACCGACACGGCCTCGACGTCCTCGTCGCTCAGCCGCGAGAGGATGGGCGAGGCGGCCTCGACCCCGAGCGCGACGAGGAGCACGGCCGCCCGCTGCGCCCCGCTCATGGCCTCGAGCACGGCGGCCGTGTCGGCGGACTCCGGCGTGGTGGCGAGCGCCGACGAGACGAAGGCGGCGGAGTCGTCGGCGTCGGCGGGCGCCCCGTGGGCGACCCAGGCCGCGTCGGGGGCCGGAGGGGGCGGGGCGGTGGGCATGGGCGGTGAATCGGTGGGTCAGTAAACCAGTGAGTCGGTCGGTCGGTGGGGCGGGGTGGTGACTCCGCGGCCCGTGCGTCGGCGGGCGAGGCCTTCCGACCCGGCGGATCCGCCCCGCCCACGGATCGACTGACCCGCTGGAGCTAGCCGGAGCGGTCCTCGACGAGCCACGTTCCGATCAGGGCGGCGGCCTCGTCGGGGTTGTCGGTGACGCGCTTCTGGATCTTCTCGTAGAACTGTCGGCGGGCGTTGAGCTGGGCGCGGGCCTCGTCGGAGAGCCGGCTCGTGTACATGTCGGAGAGGACGGCCTCGCCGCCGCTGGCCTCGGCGAGCGCGAGGGCCGGCTCGCCGGCGGCGCCGTCGCCGGCCGCGAGCTGGGGCGTCTCGACCGGGGGCAGCGCCGCCGGCTCGTCGGGGTCGGGCTCGTCGGCGAGCGCGCCGACCCGGGCCGTCGCCGCGCGGAGGAGCCACGCGCCGACGCCGAGCGCCAGCGCCATGAGCCCGTAGCGGAGGTAGAGCCGGAGCCGCTCGTCCTTGCGCTGGGCCGCCCACTCGGCCGCGAACGCGTCGTCGCCCGAGGTGTCGAACCGGGTCTGGTGGACCGTGATGCGGTCGCCCCGCTCCTCGCTGAACCCGACCGCGTTGCGGACGAGGTCGTCGACCTCGGCCAGCTGGGCCGGCGTGTAGGGGACGGGCTCCGAGACGGGCGCGTCCTCGACGTCGGCGCCGGCGGCGCCGGTCGGGGGCGGGAGCGGGCGGTGGTCGAGGATGACCGAGACCGTGAGGAACTGGATCTGCCCCGCCCCCTGCTCGCGCTGCTCGCGCTCACGCGTCATCTCGTAGTTGCGGACGGTCGAGGCCGCCCCGCCCCCCGGCCCCTCCTCGTCCATCCGCTCCTCCGAAAGGATCGTCGAGCTCTCGGGGTCGATCCGCTGGACGTCGGTGACGGTCGTGCTAAAGTCCAGGTTGGCCGCCACACGGACGATCGCACGGCCCGGCCCGAGCACGCGGTCGAGCATGGACTGGCCCTGCTCGGCGAGGTGCTCCTCGACGGCCTGCTGGTGCTGGAGCTGGCTCGACGAGAGCGACCCGTCGGCCGAATCCGAGGGGTTCGAGAGCAGCGTGCCCTGGTCGTCCACGACCGTCACGTTCGACGGGCTGAGCCCCTCGACGGCGCCGCCGACGAGCGCCGCGATTGCGTCGACCTGGTCTCGCCCGGGCGCCCCGGTCCCTAGGTGGAGCACGACCGACGCCGACGCGCTCACCTGGCGGTCGCGGAACGGGTTGCGCTCGGGGAGCACGAGGTGGACGCGGGCGCCGGTGATGCCCTGGACGTTCATGACGGTCCGCGCGAGCTCGCCTTCGAGCGCCCGCTTGTAGGACACCTTCTGCATAAAGTCCGTCATCCCGAGCGTGCCTTCGTCGAACAGCTCGTAGCCGGCGATCCCGTCGGAGACCAGGCCCTCGGCGGCAAACTGGAGCCGGAGCTCGTAGACCTCGTCGCGCGGGACGAACACGGCCGTCCCCCCGTCGCGGAGGTCGTAGGTGACGCCGTCGCCCTGGAGCCGCTCGACGATGGCGGCGGCGTTCTGGGCGTCGAGGCCGCCGAAGAGGAGGGCGTAGTCGGGCCGGCTGGCCCAGTAGCCCACGGCCATCAGGAGGGCCACCCCGCCCGCGACCACGGCGGCGAGCGTCGCCCGCTGGCGCGGGGCCAGGCGGCCGAAAAAGTCGCGGAGCTGGGCGAGGTAGGGGCTCATGGGGTGGGGAGTACTCGTCGTTCGTCACTCGTCATTTGTCACTCGTCCTCCTTGGTCTCGAGTAGCACCACGCTCGGTGAAACCGGAGGGCGAGTGACAAGTGACCAAGAACCAATGACCAAGTCCTTACACCTGCATCCGCATGAGCTCCTGGTAGGTCTCGAGCGACTTGTTGCGGACCTCGGTCATGAGCTGGAAGTGGAGCCGGGCCTCGTTCATGGCGATCGTGACCTCGTGGAGGTTTTCCTGCTCGCCGGCGACGAACGCCTCGATCTGGCCGTCGGCCGTCTTCTGCGAGGCGTCGACCTGGCCGATGGCGTCGCGGAGCGTGTCGGCAAAGCCGCCGCCGGCGCCGGGCGCCGTCCACGACGGGCGCGGGCCGTCGCCGGGGGTGAGCCCTTGGAGCCGCTGGAGTTGGATGGGGGAGACGGTCATGGCTTAGCCGCGGAGGTCGATGTGGCCGCCCAGAGCCTGCGCCGGCTGGGACGAGGCGCGCGGGCCGTAGAGCCGGAGCGCGAGGTCGGGGGCGGCGGGAAACTGCTGGCCGAGGGCCTCGCGCTCGGCGTCCGAGAGCGGGGCGGCGTCCGAGGGCGGGGCGGCCGCCGGGCGAGCGCTGGTCGCCAGGGCGGGGCGGGGCGCCACGGCGGCGGCCTCGGGACGGACGGCGCCGGGGCGCGCGGGCGGGGTGGCGAGGGGGCGGATCGTCATGGGGTGGTGGGGGCTAGAGTTCGAGGGTCCGCTTGAGCATCTCCTTGGCCGCGGTCAGCGTGGAGAGGTTGGCTTCGTAGACGCGGTTTGCCGAAATCATGCCAGCCATCTCGGTCACGACGTTGACGTCGGGGTAGTGGACGTAGCCGTCGGCGTCGGCGTCGGGGTGGGAAGGGTCGTACTCGAGCCGCTCCCAGTCCTGCTCCTCGACCTCGGTCTGGGGGCCGGCGTCGAGCGAGTCCGAGAACCGGCGGGCCGTGAGCCCGGACAGGTGGCGGGCGTCGGAGCGCGTGAGCGGCTGGTCGCTCTGGAGGAGCGCCCGGAACGGGAGCCCGGCCGGCCCGCCCCGCGCCCGGTGGACGGCCCGGCGCACGCGGTACGGCGTGCCGTCGGCCGTGCGGCTCGTGGTCGCGTTGGCGATGTTCTCGGTCGCCACGCCCATCGCGACGCGCTGGGCTTCGAGGCCGCGGGCGCTCGCGCGGAAGACGGAGAAAAAGCGGGGGCCGATGGGCATGGGTTACTCGGGGCGTCCGGTGACCGACGTGCGCATCAGCGAGAAGTGCTCGCTGAGCGCGCGCGTCGCCAGCTGCGTCCGCATCTGGGTGTCGGCCAGCTCCATCATCTCGTCCTCCAGGAGCGGCGGGCGGTCCTCGGTCTGGGCGCGGACGCGGAGTGCGGAGGCGTCCTGGACGCCGCCCGGCCCGCGGCGGGCGCGCTGGAGGGCGTCCTCGAACGAGACCGAGACGCGCTGGAAGCCCGGCGTGTCCAGGTTCGACACGTTCGTCGCCAGCGCCCGGGTGCGGAGCGCGTAGGCGTTCATGGCCTGGCGGAGGATCTGAAACTTGGGCGTGTCCACAGGAGCAGCGGTGGGGGGGACGGCTCGGGGGGACAAGGGCCGTGCCAGCCTCGCGCCACCCCGCCCGTGCCGCCCGCCCGCCCCGCCCCGGGCGGGGTGGTCCGGGAGCGAAATCAGGCTACACCGGGCGCCTGCCGCCGCTCCGTTTTAGGCCGCCGCCCGCCCCGCCGATGCCTAACGGCGCCCGCGCCCCTCGATGTGAGCCTGTCCGCCCCGCCTGCCGCCGCTCGTCCCGGACCGCCCGGAAAAACGTGCCGCCGCCGGCTCGGAAAAACCCGCCCCGCCCCGTGCCCACCCCGCCCCCGACGCTCGCCCACCTGGGACCGCCCGAGGGCGCCCTCGCCCCGCTCGCGACCGTCCTCGCGCACCGGCTGCGGAGCTTGGTCGCGGCCATTCAGGGGAACGCCGAGCTGCTGGCCGACGCTGTCGACGGCGAGGACCGCGACCTCGCCCTTCACATCCTGGAGGGGACCGCCGCCGTCGAGCGCGTCCTCGCCGACCTCCTGTGCTACGGGCACCGGCCCGTGTCCACGCCGTTCCCCGTGCCCGTGGCCGCGATGGTCGCCGGGCTGCCCGAGGCGCTCGGGCTGCCGGCGCCGGTCCGCCTCGCGCTCGACCTCCCGCCCGACTACCGGCACGCCGCCGACCCCGTGCTTCTGCGCCAGGTCCTGGTTATCCTGCTCCAGAACGCGTCCGAGGCCGCCCCGCCCGGGGCCGCCGTCGACCTCCGGGTGGCGTCGCCCGGCGGGGCGCTTACCGTAGAGGTCGGCAACGACGGCGTCGTGGGCGACCCGGATCAGATGTTCGAGCCGTTCCACACGACCAAGACCGACCGCCTCGGGCTCGGTCTCGCCATTGCGCGACGGGCCGCCGAAGTCCAGCGGGGGACCCTGACGGCCACGTCCGAGCGGGGCCGGGTGACGGTCCGGCTCCGGCTCCCCCCCGCGTCCTGCCCCGCCCCGCCCCATGCCTAGCTCCCCCGTGTCCGACCGCCCCCAGGTCCTCGTCGTCGACGACGAACGGCTGCTCCACAACGTGATGTCCCGGTTCCTGGGCCGCCACGGGATCGACGTCACGAGCTGCACGAGCGGGCCGGAGGCCCTCGACGTGCTCGCCGAGCAGCCGATCGACCTCGTGCTCTCCGACTTCCAGATGCCGGAGATGGACGGGCTCGAGCTGCTGGCGCAGATCCGCGAGCGCTACCCGGCCCTCCCGGTCATCATCATCACGGGCTACGCCAACGTCCAGCACGCCGTCCGCGCCATGAGCTCGGGGGCCGTCGACTACCTCCCCAAGCCGTTCTCGACCGACGTGCTCCTGGAGCGCGTCCGCCGCCACCTGGCCGCCCCGCCCGCGCCGCCCGCGACCAACGGGAAGGCGAGCAAGGCCGGCGGGCGGGGCGGGGCGGGGCGGAGCCGGGCCGGGCGGGGTGGGGCCGCGTCGGCGCCGGCGTTCGTGGGCGAGCACCCGACCGTCGTCGAGCTCAAGGCGTTCCTGCCGCGGCTCGCCGGCAGCCAGGCGCCCGTCTTCGTCCACGGCGAGAGCGGGACGGGCAAGGAGGTCGTCGCCCGGCTGGTCCACGAGCAGAGCCCACGCGCGGGCGGCCCGTTCGTCGCGCTCAACTGCGCGAACCTCCCGTCGGAGCTGGTCGAGAGCCACCTGTTCGGACACAAAAAGGGCGCCTTCACCGGGGCCGTCGACGACATGACGGGCGCGTTCGGGCGGGCCGACGGCGGGACGCTCCTGCTCGACGAGGTGACCGAGGTCGCGCTCCCGGTCCAGGCCAAGCTGCTCCGCGTGCTCCAGGAGGGCGAGTTCCAGCGCGTCGGAGCCGAAAAGACCACGCGCGTCGACGTCCGCGTGGTGGCGACGAGCAACCGGGACCTGGGGCAGGCCGTGGCCGAGGGGCTCTTCCGCGAGGACCTCTACCACCGGCTCGCCGTGTTCCCGCTCCACGTCCCCCCGCTCCGCGAGCGCCGGAGCGACGTGGCGCTCCTGGCCGACCACTTTGCGACCCAGTACGCGACCCAGTACGGGCTCCCCGAGAAGACGCTCGCGCCGGCGCTCCTCCGCGAGTTCGAGGCCTACCACTGGCCCGGCAACGTCCGCGAGCTGGGCAACATGCTCCACCGCGGCGTGGTGCTCGCGGCCGAGCGGACGACGATCGAGCGCGAGGACGTGCTCAACCCGTTCTTTTCCGACGGCCCCTCGCTCTCCGCGCCCGGCTGGCTCGACGGCGACGACGCGCCGCAGACGCTGGCCGACATGGAGCGCGTCATGATCCTCCGCGCGCTCGGCGAGCACGACCAGAACCAGGAGCGGGCGGCCGAGCAGCTCGGGATCAGCGCCCGGACGATCCGCAACAAGCTCAAGCGCTACCGCGAGGAGGGCCTGCTCCCCGAGTCCTCGCTGGGCTGACCGCCCCGCCCGCTCGCTCCGAAATGGTCGTCTGGGCGGGGCGGAGGGGTTGGGCGGGGCCGCCCGCCGCCGGCCGGGTAGATCGGGACCGTGGGCGGTAGAAACCTCTCAGGCAGACTCCTCCCGGAGAGACGAGCCGGCGGGCGGGGTGGAGAGCGTGCCCGCCCCGCCCTACGGGAGGGGCTCGCCGCGGAGGTCGCCGGCGAGGCGGGCCGCCGTGGCGTCGACGACCTCGGGCCGGTCGTAGTGGCCGTCGGCCACGCGCTGCTGGAGCTCGGCGAGGCGCTCGTCGCTCAGGCCCGGGCGGGCGTGGAGCGCGCGGCGCGCGGCGTCGACCTCGGCCTGGTGCGCCGAGGCCTCGGCCTGCTGGGCGCGGGCGGCGTCGGACAGCTCGACGCGGTCGGCGGAGCCGCCCTGGGCCGACGACGGCCCGACGGGCGGGGCGGGGCGGACCCGCTCGGCCTTGTCCGCGGGGCCGGCGGCGGACGCCGCGGCGGGGCGGGAGCCGGGAAAGAGGCGGTGGAGGTTCATGGGGGGGCGGGGTGGGGGCACCCTCCGTTATCGAGGGGCGCGGGCCGGCGCTAAGGGCGGCGCCGGGAAAAACTAGCCCCGCGCCCGGAGCCGGGCGGCGGGCGGGGCGGCGCTGGCGTACCGGCCCGCCGCGCGCTGCGTGCGGCCGGACTGGCGGAGGGCCTCGGCGATCTGGTCGTGGGCGCGGCCGAGCCGGTCGGCGAGCGCCCGGTCCTGCTCCGCGAACCGGGCCGCGAGCGCGGCGTCGGGGGCCGCGCCCGAGCGCGCCAGGCGGTCGACCGCCCCGCCCCGCTCGCGGGCGGCAACGAGGACGGCGTCGAGGTCGTCGGCGTCGAGGGCGGCGAGGAGCCGCGCGCCGGCTTGGAAGGCGGCCTCGGCGGGCGGGGTGGTCGTCATTGTGGGAGTCATCGTAGAGGTGTGGGTTGAGCACGCTGTCGAGCGGCTTCTGCCGGGCGGGGCGGGAGGAGTCCCCCTCCTGGCCAGGAGGGGACACCGCGCAGCGTCGGCGCAGCCAGGGTGGTTGTCGAATCGAGCGCCCGGCTCCGACTCCGCGTACAAGATCCCCGCCGCCCCCGCGGGGAGGACGGTCGGGGACGTTCATCACGCACTTACATCAGGTCTCACCGTGGATGCGCCACCTGAACCTCCCCGCCCCTGGCTGTACTGACGCTGCGCGGTGTCTTTCTCCCAGCGGGAAAGGGACACCGCAGAGCCCGCTCGGGCGGGGTGGAGCATGGCGCGCGAACTCAACGATCTGGTAGTAGGCGTCGGACACGCCGCACGGGACACGCAGCAGACGAGGGCGGACCCGTCGAGAACCCAACACCGCTAATAGCCGCCCCCGTAGAAGAAGCTGGAGAGCGACTGCTGCTGGCCCTGGAGGAGCGAGAGCGTCTCCTGGAGCTTCGCGTACTGCTGGCGGAGCTGGTCCTCACGTTGGGAGAGCCGGTCGTCCCAGGACGAGATGCGGGCGTCGAGGCGCTTGGTCCGCGCGTCGACCACCCGCTCGCGGGCGTCGACGATGCCGCCCGTGCCGAGGAACGCGTCGAGCCGGTCGCGGAGCCGCGTGCCCAGCCCGCCGTCCTCGGCGGCGAACAGGCGCTGGACGGACGAGGGGTCGCGCTCGACGGCGGCCTGGAGCGCCTGCGTGTCGACGAGCTTGAGCGTCCCGTCGTCCTGGACTTCAATGCCCAGGTCCGAGAGCCGGCCGAGCCCGGGCGGCTGGCCGGCCACGTCGCCGGCGAGGTCGTTCCGCATCCCGAAGCGGAGGCCGCGGACGGCCGAGTCGCCGGCAAAGTCGCCGCGCGTCCCCTTCTCGGGGTTGATGTCCGTCTTGCGAGCGATGAAGGTGAGGGCCGCGTTGTACTTCTCGATAAAGGCCTCGACCTCCTGCTTCGAGGCGTCGCCGTCGGCGCCGACGCGGAAGGCGGTCTCGTCGCCCACGCGGTCGAGCGAGAGCGTGACGCCGCCGAGGGCGTCGTCGACCGTGTTCGCGCTCCGGTAGAGCGTGAGGCCGTCGAGGTCGAACTGCGCGTTGAGCGCCGAGTCCGCGTCGCCCGTTCCGACGGCCGTGACGGCGCCGCCGCCGGTCCCGCTCGCGACCGCCCCGCCCCCGACGTCGAGGAGGGCGAGGAGCCCGTTGTCCGAGTCGGCAAAGCCCAGCCGGTTGGCGAACCCGGTCTCGCCGCTGCGCAGCGAGAGGCGGGCCGTCTCCGAGGTCTCGTTCACGACCGAGGCGCCGGCGCCGTGGCCCCGCTTCTCGAGCGTGCCGTCGGCGACGGCGGCGTCCGTGGCGCCGGCAATCGCCTTCTGGACCTCGGCCAAGACCTCGGCGTCCGTCGCGCCCGTGGGGTCGACGGTCACGGGCAGCGCCACGCGGCGGCCGGCGTCGTCGGCCGTCGGGCTGGCGACCGTGAGCTCGAAGGTCTGCGGGCCGTTAGCGTCGAAAAAGTCCCGGAGCACGGTGCCCCCGGCGTCGAACTGGCGCGAGACGCGGCGGTCGGCCGTGGCCAGCCGGCGGACGGCGATCGTGTGGGATCCCGGCGCGGCCTCGTCCGAGACCTCGACGCCGAACCCGGCGTCGTCGGGCACGCTTGACGATCGGGCGGCAAAGGGGTTCGCGAGCGTGTCGGTCAGCCCCTTGAGGGCCGAGTCGAGGGCCGAGAGCGAGCGGTCGAAGTCGCTCAGGACGCCCTTGAACACCGACTGGTTGCTCCGCTCGACCTTGAGGGCGAGCTGAGGCTGCCGCTCGATGGACACCATCTGCGCGATGAGGGTCTCGTACGGATCGCCGCTGTTGTACGCGCGGATCGGCATGGCGGTGGGGGCGGGGTGGAGCGGGTAGAGCGGAGAGAGCAGGTAGAGCGGAGAGGGCGGGGTGCCCGTCCCGCCCCCCGCCTCCGCTCTAGGCGGCGGCGCGCGGGGCGAGCACGCCCTCGGCCCACGCCTCGCGGAGCCCGCCGAGCAGGTCGCCGACGGCGGCGAGGTCGCCGTCGATGCTCTCGCGCAGGCAGAACTCGTAGAGCGCGTGGAGTTGGTCGGCCACCTCGCCGCCGGCCTCGAAGTCGAGCGAGCCCACGAGCTCGACGAGCACGGCGCGCACCTTCGAACGGTCGTCGCGGTAGCACGCGGAGACGCCGAGGTCGTAGAGCTTGGAGACGAGTTGGTCGGGCGTCGCCGTGACGACGGACTGGCGCTCGTACTGGCGCATGCGGAGGGACGGGTGCATGGGGCTCTGCGGTGGGGACAGGGGCGGGGTGGGGCCTCTCGGTGGGCCGCCACGCTCTTGTTATCGGGCCGCCCGCAGTCGCTTAAGCGGCCGGGCCAAAAAAATCAGGACGGCAGGGTGAGATGGTGTGGTCTCGGCGCGCTTCCGCCCCCGTCGGGCTCGCGCTCCACGGTCGGCTGACGGACGTCGCGGCGGGTCTCGGCGCGCAGAGTCCGCGCAGCCGCACCCAGACCGTCGATCTAGAGGTCGGGGAGGAGCCTCGCGGTCAGCCACAGCACGAGCCCGCCCCGCGCCGTCCACGCCAGCGTCCGCACCCAGTTGGTGGCCACGAGTCGAGCGTGAGCCGCCGGGTCGAACGCGCCGCCGAGCGCGGCGTGCAGCGGCACCTGCACGAACGCCGTCGACGCCCAGATCACGCCGACGAGCGCCGCGCCGGCGACGACGGCCCACGCCGGCAGCGCCGCCGGCCGCGCGACGACGAGCCAGACCGCCGTCGCCAGCTCGATGAGCATAGCTGGCCCCACGACGCGTGTGATCCGCGCCTGGTGCTCCGCCTCGTACGCCGCCCACCCCGCCCCGCCCACGCCCGCGAACAACGGGTAGTGGACGACTTGGACCGTCCAGATCACGCCGACCATCACGAGCGTCGAGAGGACGTTGAGGAGGAAAACGAGCTTCAAAGGAGAAGAGGGAGAAGGGAGAAGGGAGAAGGGAGAAGGGAGAAGGGGGCGGGGTGGCGCCCGATTTGTTCCACCCCGCTCAGGCGGCCGAGGAGGGCGGGGCGGTCGATCTTGCTCTACCTGCTCTACCCGTTCCGCCCCGCCCCCACGTCCTGCGCGACCGCCTCCGCCGCGTGGCGGCCGGCGACGAGCGCTCCATTGATCGAGCCGTTCCGGCGCCAGTCGCCCGTCACGTAGAGGCCGTCGGAGACGCGGGCGGGGCGCTCGGGCGGGGCGAGCGAGCGCAGCCGCGGGAGCGCGTGCGGCACGGCCGTGACCGCCAGGAGCCGCCAGGCGTCGACCTCGTCGCCGAACCAGCCGCGGAGCTGGGCGCGGGCGGCCGCGTCGGGGGCGGCGCGGGCCGCCGGGGCCTCGCCCAAGATGCTGGCCGTGACGAGCGCCTGCCCGCCCGGCGCGTACGTCGGCGCGACGGCGCTCATGACCTGGACGTTGTTGACCGGCCCGGCGCCCTCGCCGTCCAGCATCAGCACGGCCTCGTCGCGGGGCGGGGCGGGGGCCGCCCACGCGAGCTGGAGCGTCCCCTTCCAGCCAGGCTCGCTGAGGCCGGGCACGAGCGCGGCCGCCGCCGAGGCGTCCGTCGCCACGACGACGGCGCGGCACGCGAGCGCCTCCCCGCCCTCGGTCTCCACGGCCCCCTCGCGGACGGCGGCGACGGGCGTGTCCAGGCGGACCGTGCCGGCGGGGAGCCCAGCCGCCAGCTGCTCCGGGATCGCCTGCATGCCGGCGGCCGGGACGGCCGCAGCGCCCGTCGAGAACATGCGGAAGTAGAACTCGAACGACCGGCTGGACTCGGCGAGCGAGCCGTCGAGGAAGACGCCGCCCAGGAACGGGCGGAAAAAGCGGTCGACCATGCGCTCCGAGAACCCATAGCGGTCGCGGAGCGCGCGCTCGGTCGTCACCTCCGGCCGCCGCCACAGACTGTCCACCCCGCCCCGCGTGACGGACTGCCGGAGGCGGAGCACGCGGAGCTTGTCGGCGACCGAACCGACGTCGGCCAGCAGCGTGGGGGCGGCCTGGAGCGGGCGCCGCAGCGGGTCGCCCACGCGCTCGAAGGCGCCGCCCCGCCACACGAGCGCGCCGGGCTCGAACGGGCGCAGGTCGAGCGCGTCGTGGTCCAGCACGCGCTGCGCCTCGGGGTAGGCCGTCAGGTGGACCTGGAAGCCGCGGTCGATCTGGAACCCGTCAACATGGTCCGTCCGCACGCGCCCACCGACGGCGTCGGCGGCGTCCAGGACCACGCACTCGACGCCCTGCCGGACCAACTCCCGGGCGCACGCGAGGCCGGCGAGCCCGGCCCCGACGATCACGACGTCGGTCATCGCGTCGTCGTCTCGTAGAACACCGGCTCGTCCTCGCCCGGCGGGTGGACGCGGAGCGTGAGCGGCGTCGTGCTGAGCGCGGCCGGATCGGGCACGAACGCGCCCGCGGCCAGCATGGGCTCGACGAGCGCCGTCTCGACGCAGAGCGTCCCGAACGCGCGCTCGACCCGGTACTGCCCGGCGACGTCGTACGGGATCGCCGCCCCGCCCTGGTCCGGGTTCTCGCGGCGAACGACCTCGTACTCGCCGCGGTACCGCCCCGCCCCGTCGGGCACGACGGTCAGCGTGATCACGTGGTCCTCGGGGACGTACGGGTCCTGGGGGAGCGGGACGTAGACGAGCCGGAGGGTCTCGCCGAGCTGCTCCAGGTCGAGGGCCGAGAGCGGCGTCGTGCGGAGCCCGGTCCGCTCCGCGGAGCGGCTGCCCAAGAGGTCGAAGGCGGTCGCCGGAAACACGCCGTCCGCTTCGTGGAGGAGCGCGGCGGTGGCCGTCATCCGCGTCAGGTGGTCGAAGTCGTCGCGGAGCAGCGCGGCAGTCTCGGCGAGGGCGGGGTCGCCGTCGGACGTCTGCGCGTGCGCGAGCGGGGCGGCCAAAAGGGCGGCCAGCAGGAGGAGGCGGGTCATGGCGGGGTGGGACGAGGTACGCGGTACAGGGTACGAGGTACGGGGGCGGCGACGTGGGCTCCGGGTCGTGCCCGGTACCGCGTGCTCCGTACCCGCATCTAGGCCAATTCGGGCGGGGCGGCGGGCTCCTCCGGCGGCGGCGCGTGGCCGAGCTCGTGGCCGAGGGCGCTGGCGAGCGCCGGGTACGCGAACCGGAAGCCCGACGCGAGCAGGCGCTCGGGGAGCATACGGGCGCTCTTGAGCGCGAGTTCTTCGGCGGCCTCCCCGCCCAGCGCGCGGACGAGCCGGCTGGGCGCGCGGAGCACGACGGGGCGGCGGACGGTCGCCCCGAGCGTCTTCATAAACGCCCGCGCCTGCGCCGGCTCCGGCGCCGACAGGTTGACCGCCCCGGCGGTTTCTCCCGGAGCGTCGGGGCGGAGGAGCCAGGCGAGGGCGTAGACCACGTCGTCCAGAGCAATCCAGGGCCAGTAGGCCGTCCCGTCGCCGGGCCACCCGCCCAGGCCGGCGAGCGTGGCGGGGAGGAGCGGGCCGAGCAGCCCACCGGCCGGCGACAGCACGAGCCCGACGCGGGCGTGCGTCACGCGGATGCCGGCGGCCTCGGCCTCGGCGGTCGACGCCTCCCACGCGCGGCACACGTCGGCCAAAAACCCGTCGCCCAGGTCGGAGGCTTCGGTGAGCGGCTCGGCGCCGCGGTCGCCGTAAATCCCGCTCGCGCTCGCGGAGACGAGCACGCGGGGCGGGGTGGGGAGCGCGGCGAGCGCGCGGCTCAGGAGCTGCGTGCCCTTCGTTCGGCTCTCCCAGACGGCCCGCTTTTTCTCGGTCGTGTAGGCGAGCCCGAAGACCGGCTCGCCGGCCAGGTGCACGACGGCGTCCGGCGCTGCCTCGGCGAGCGCGGCCTGGTCGATCTCGCCGTCCGCGACGTTCCAGTAAACCGCCTTCTGCTGCGGCCCCCAGTCGCGCGCGGCCTCGGCGCGGTCGCGCACGAGGCGGACGACCTTGTGGCCGCCGCCGGTGAGGAAGGCGGCGAGGGCGGACCCGATCAGCCCCGATGAACCCGTTATTGCAACCGTCATCGACTCCACCCCCCCCCCAATGGCCTGCGCGTGGCGCGTCACGTCCTCGCGCGTGACGCGGTGGCGGTAGGCGAACATCCGCTCGATCTGGCTGCGCGCCACCCACCCCGCCACGGCCGACGAGAGCGGGGCGAGCGGGAGCGTGTACGCCACGTCATCTTCGAGGAGCGAGGCGTCCGGCCCCTGCTCGATCATCCAGTGCGTGTGGCGCCACGCGGCGAACGGGCCGCTCGTCTGGATGTCGGTAAACTGGCACGCGCCGTCGCCGCGGCGGCAGGCGTCGGAGTAGGCCCGGTGCTCGGCGGTCCACCGGATCGACGCCGGCCCGTAGCCCAGGCGGATCACGGCGCGGTCGCCCGGCCGGATGCCGTCGGCGTGCTCCAGCGCGACGGGCTGCCAGGGCGGGGTGAGCCGCTCGAACGCGCCCGGCCGCTCGTGCCAGTCGAACAGGAGCGACGCGGGGGCGGGGACGCGGAGGCGGGCGACGAACTCGGGCATGAGGCGCGAACCGCGAGGTGGCCGTCGTGGGTTCCGCCCCGCCCGCGGGAGGGAGGAGGGACTGCCCAGCCCGACCACCCCGCCCACGGCAGAACCACAGCGTCAAGGGCGGGGTGGAGAAGGCGCGGGCGGGGTGGGCGGCAGCCTGCTGGGGCGGCGGTCGCTGCGCTCTGGGTACGGGCGGCGCGGGCTGTTTCTACCGCCGTCTGCATACCTTCTGGGCTTACCACCTTGATAACACGGTGATCGTGTGAGACGTTGGTTCTCCACATTCCCACTCCAGAGCCCACCATGAGCGTCCAGGAACTCGAAGCCGCCGTTGCGCAACTCGACCCCGAGGAGTTGGCGCGCTTCGCCAAGTGGTTCGAGGAGTACCAGGCTGACGAGTGGGACCGTCAGTTCGAGGCGGATGTCGCAGCGGGGCGCCTCGAAGCGCTCGGCCGCCAAGCTGACGAAGACTTCGAGGCCGGTCGAGCGACGGCTCTTTGAAGCATTTCGCCACGCCGTCTTTTTGGTCAGCCTACCGGGCGCTCTCCGACGAGGTGCGGAGCGTGGCCGACAAGAACTTCGCGCTGCTCAACGCGAACCCGCGTCACCCTTCGCTGCGGTTGAAGAAGGTCGGAGCCTTTTGGTCGGTGCGCGTCGGTCGAGGGCACCGCGCCGTTGCCCGCCACCGAGCCGAAGGGTTTGTTTGGTTCTGGATCGGCCCGCACGACCAGTACGACCGCTTGATCGGATAGCGCGGGTGCCGCGGCCGAAGAGCCCGCCACGGGTACCGGGCGGAGCCAAGGAGCCGGCGGCGATTCTGCCTGAGCAGGGCGGAGACGGCGCCTCGGGCGGGGCGGCCTACGGCGCCCGCGCCGTGATCCAGTCCGCGACCGCCTCCATCACGGCCGGCGCGTACGACGAGTCGATCCGGCCGTACTCCGCCGGGTCGCCCGTCTCGGTCGGCTGGAACAGGTGGTTGAGGCCCTCGAAGACCACGACGTCGGAGCCCGCGGGCGCGTCCGCGAGCGCGGCGCGCATGGCCGGCACGTTGTCGTCGGCGCGGACCTGTCGGTCGAGCCCGCCGAACACGGCGAGGGCGGGCACGCGGAGCGCCCGGAGCGCCGGCACCGGGTCGTATGCGATGAAGTACCGCTCCCACGGGCCGGCGAGCCCTGCCGCCAGCGGGACGGCCGGGGCGGCGTCGAGGCCCAGCGCCTCGCGGTCCGCCGGGCCGAGCCCCGCCGTCTCGTCGCGGAACGCGTCCGCCGCGCGCTCGGCGGCGTCGGCTGGACTGCCCGTCGAGACCTCGTCGAGCAGCCGGTCCAGGGCCGCGCCGTACGCCGCTCGGCCGGCGTCGGAAACGCCCGCCCCGCCCAGGCCGCGCGAGAGCTGGTACCGCAGGATGTCGCGCCCGGGCACGGCCGGACCCGCGAGAAGGACCACGAAGTCGACGGCGTCCGGGGCGTTCGCGACGAGTGGGGCGACGAGGCCGCCCTCGGAGTGCCCCACGACGCCCACGCTCGACAC
Organism: Rubrivirga sp. S365; assembly: GCF_032248475.1. Taxonomy (NCBI): domain Bacteria; kingdom Pseudomonadati; phylum Rhodothermota; class Rhodothermia; order Rhodothermales; family Rubricoccaceae; genus Rubrivirga; species Rubrivirga sp. S365. The sequence goes on along the minus strand of NZ_JAVTTN010000001.1, from coordinate 2,670,560 downwards.
CTCGGGCCGCCCCGCCAGGTGCTCCGCCGCGGCCTGCGCGTCGAGCGCGAAGTCGGACGTCGTCGCCGCGCCGAAGTCGCCCGTCGAGGCGCCCACGCCCCGCTCGTCGTAGCGGAGGACGGCGATCCCGCGCCGGGCGAGGTGGTCAGCCAGGACCAAGAACAGGCGGTGCCCCATCACGTCCGCGTCCCGGTCCTGCGGCCCCGAGCCCGACACGAGGACGACGCCCGGGAACGGTCCCGGGCCATCCGGCACCGTGAGCGTCCCCGCCAGCGTCACGCCGTCGACCGACGCGACCGACACGTCCTCGTCGCGGTACGGGAACGGCGGCCGCGGCGTGTCGGACCGCTCGGGCGGGGCGGCCGCCCCGCCCTCGGCGCGCGTGAGCGTGAGCGGGAGGCTCGCCCCGCCCTGGCTCCACGTGCCCGCGACCGCCCTGCCCACGAGCGTGCCTTGGTACCGGCCGCCGACGAGCGGGACCGTGATCGTGAGCGTGTCGCCGCGGAACGTGGTCTCGCCCGTCGGCACGCCGAGGGCGCCCTGGGCTGGCACGTCGAACGTGGACGAGAGGCCGCCGTCCGCTTCGGCGACGTGGAACGTGACCGTCAACCCGGCGCCTTCGATCTCGCCCGTCCAGTCCCCGACGACGGGCGACTGGGCGGCGGCGGACGCGGCGACGAGGGCGGCGAGCGGGAGCAGCAAGCGGAGCATCGGGGCGGGGCGGGTGAAAAACGTCTCCCGAGCGAGGCCACCCCGCCCGAGGCGCCAAAGCTAGCCGGACCTCCGGGCGGGGCGGCCAAACAGCCACGCCAGCAGCCCGAACGGCCACGAGACCAGGCCGACCCCCAGCGCCACGAGCGGCCCACTTCTGCCCCGCCGCTCGGCGTCGCGGTAGGCCCACGGAACGCTCGCGAGGTAGGCCGCCCCCGTGGACAAGATCAGAAGTCGCTTGAAGGCGTCGGCGCTCATGGCGTGCAGGGGCAGCGGGACCCGCCCCTACGCCGCCCCGCCCCGCCGGGTTACGCCGCCCCGCCCGCGGCGTACCGCTCGCGGAGGATCTGGACGTGGTGCCGCTCGTGTCCCGCGATCACGTAGGCGGCCCCGCGCGCGCTCATTGGTCCGCCCGACACCGTGCCCACGGCGTCGAGGGCGGGGTGGGGGATGGACCCGAGCAGGTCGACGGTCGTCGCGCGGAGGCGTTCGAGCTCGCCGGCGAGGTCGGCCAGCGACCGGCGTTCGGGGCCGAGCGCCGCGACGTACGCGTCCTGGTCGTAGCCCGGCAGCGGCGCCGGGTCGCCCCGCCCGAGGTGGAGCGCACGGGCGCCGAAGATCCGCTCGGTGTCGATCACGTGCGCGACCACCTGGGCGGCGGTCCACTTGCCCCGCGCGTAGGCCCAGCCGGCGAGGGCGGGGCGGAGCGACCGGAGCCACGCGGCCGTCTCGGCGCCCTGCGCCGCCAGCGTCTCCAGCAGGTCCCCGTTGGGGACGAGCGCGACGTAGCGCCGGTAGAACGGGGCGAGCTCGGCGTCCGCGGGCCGCCCCGCCCAGGCGGCCCCGCCCGCCCCGCTCACGAGGTGGCGGGGCGGACGCGGTGGAGCCAGTCGGCCGTCGACGGCTCCTCGACGAGCGCCGTCAGGCCGCCCCGCCGGTACGTTTCGAGGAGGCCCCGGATCTCGGCCCGCGTCTCGTCGAGCATGTTGTGGACGAGCTCGGCCGAGTAGCCGCGCTCGCCGAGCTCGATCGTCATCTCCATGGTCACGAGCCGGCTGATGGCCCGGCCCAGCTCGACGAGCTTCCGCTGCGGCATCGCCCAGTCGACGTCGAACGACAGCGCGTCGCCCAGCGTCTCAGCGGCCCGCGCCGTCAGCGGCTCGGTGCGGAGGTAGGCGCCCAGGTTGGCCTGCTTGAGCCGGCGCATCGCCTTCACGACCGACTCTGTGACCTGCTGGTAGAGGATGTCGTTGGAGCCCTCGAAGATCTGGTACGGCCGCGAGTCCACGATCGACCGCCCCGCCAGGTGGTCCTCGCGGTAGCCCTGGGCGCCGGCGAGCTGGAGGAACGACTGGGCCGCCTCCTGCATCCAGTCCGTCACGACCGTCTTAAAGGCGTTCGCGCGGAGGCTCTCGGAAAACAGGTTGCGCTCGACGCCGGCCACCTCGGACGTCGAGAGGCACATGGCGGCCGTCCCCGTCACGAACGACTGGAGCCGGGCCAGCCGTCCCTTGACTTGGTCGTAGTCGACGAGCGACCGGCCGCCGACGAACCGCTCGCGGCAGTGGTCGAGGGCCTCGTCGTAGAGCCGCCGGAGGTAACCCATGCCCATGCCGGGGATCTGGAGCCGGCTCCGGTGCAGGATGTCGAGCATCATCTTGATGCCGGTCGTCTGGGGCTCGAGCCGCGAGGACGCGGGGAGGTCCACGTTGACCCGGTTGAGGCCGTACGGGATCATCTTGAGCCCGACGTTCGGGTACACTTCTTCGACCTCGACGTGCTGGCGCGGGCACGTGCTGTCGGCAATGAAGAAGTCGACGTCGCGGCGGAGCTCGCCCGACGACGTCCGGCCGCGGGCCGTGAGGAGCCAGTAGTCGGCCCAGCCCGTCAGCCCGGCCCAGTGCTTGGTGCCCTCGACGTGGTAGGTCCCGCTCTCGTCCTGCGTCCACGACGTCTCCATGCGGAGCGCCTCGGACCCGTAATCCGGCTCGGTGATCATGAGCCCGCCCATCCGCCGGCCCTGGATGTAGGCCGGGAGCACGCGACGTTTGGCCTCCTCGGACCCGTACTTCGCGACGGGCTGGAGGAACAGGCCGCCGTTGATCCCGACGACGAGGGACAGCGCAAGCGAGTGGTAGCTCGTCTCCTCGAGCACCGTCATGCTGTGGGCGATCGAGCCGCCCCGCCCGCCGTACGCCTCGGGCACGTAGACCGAGAGCGGGTCGACGTCGCGGAACCGCTGGACGACGAACGGGGGCAGCCCGCGCTGGAGGTTCATGCGGCCGGCGTCGACGCGGACCTCGAACAGGTGGTCGAGCCGCTCGCGGTAGGCCGCGAGAAAGTCGGCGAACGACTCGCGGACACGGCCGAGGGCGCCGGGGGCCACGTCGGCTCCGTCTCCGGAGGAGTCCATCGGGGGCGCGAGGGGCGGCACGGGCAAGTCGCTCATAGCGGGGGTGTGGAGGAGCGGAAGATAGCGGGGGAGGAACGGGGAGCCGTAGTCCGTCGGTACCAGTCCGACAGCGGTTTCCCCGTCGGGCCGTGTAGTGGACTTCCCCAGTGGCTCCGTACTCTCTTCCTGCTCCAGACGGTCCCGCCCGTGCGAATAACTTTCAGTCAGGGTTGAAAACGTTCCGGCACGGCCTCCCATCCGGCGTCGAGGTCGCCCTCGCCGGGGGCGGGGCGGACCCCGACGCGCTCTCGGCCGCCGAGCGCGCGCGGGCCACCGCGTTCGGGAGCGCCGACCGCCGGCTCCGCTTCGCGCTCGGCCGCGAGGCCCTGCGCAGGCTCGCCGCCGGCCGCCTGGGCTGCGCCCCGCCCGACGTCCCGCTCGTCGTCGGCCCGGACGGCGCCCCGCGCCTCGACCTCTCGCGCCTCGACCTCCCGCACGACGGCGTCCCGCCCGCCCCGCCCGCGTTCGTGTCCATCGCCCACGCCGGGCGGGGCGGGGCGGCGGTCGGCGCGGCGGCCCTCGCCGACCGCCCGGTCGGCGTCGACGTCGAGGCGGTGGCCCCGCGCCACCCCGCCCTGTGGCGGCGCATGCTCCGCGACGACGAGCTGGGCGCTCTCGACGCCCTGGGCGGCCCGACCGACGAGGCGCAGACGCTCTTGTGGTCGATGAAGGAGGCCGTCCTCAAGGGGCAGCGGACGGGGCTGCGCGCCGGCGCCCGGTCGGTCCGCCTGACGCTGGACCGCCCCGCCCCGGCTGCCGCGAGCGGGGCGGCGCGGGCCTGGGCCGAGGCGTCCGGGCCGTGGCGGCTCCGTTACGGCCGCGTCGGCGGCCTGTGGCTGGTCGTGGCGTGGGCCGAGGGCGGGGCGGCGCCTCCCGCGTGACGCCGCGGGCGGGGCGGTGGCTGGCGTGGTAGACTACCGGAAGCACACGGCGTAGTCGCCGCCCTGGTAGCCGGCCAGGAACGCCTCGGCGCGCTGGCGCGACGAGCCGTGCGTGAACGACTCGGGCCGGACGACGCCGCCGGCCCGCTCCTGGAGGCGGTCGTCGCCGACGGCGGCGGCGGCCGAGATGCCCTCCTCAATGTCGGCGTCGTCGAGCTGGACCGCCCCGCCCTCGTCCTGGGCGTAGTGTGCCCAGACGCCGGCGAGGCAGTCGGCCTGGAGCTCGGTCTGGACCGACATGGCGTTCGAGCGCGACCGGCCCAGGAGCCCCTCGACGTTCTGGACGTGGTGGCCGATCTCGTGGGCGATGACGTAGGCGAGCGGGAAGTCGCCCCGCGCGCCGAGCGCCGCGAGCTGGCGGAAAAACGAGAGGTCGAGGTACACCGTCTGGTCGGACGGGCAGTAGAACGGCCCCGTCGCCGCCTGCCCGTAGCCGCACCCGGTCGGCGTGGCGCCCTCGTAGAGGACGAGGTTGGGCTCGGGGTAGACGTCGCCGGTCTGGCGATAGAGGGCGCCCCAGACGTCCTCGGTCGAGGCGAGCACGGCGTCGACGACCTGCGAGGCCTCGTCCTGCGGCGCGCTCGGCGTCGTCTCGACCGGCCCCGTCGCCGCCCCGCCCCCGCCGAGGAACTGGTCGACGGGGAGCCCGAAAAAGGCCGCGATGAGGACCACCACCAGGCCGCCCAGCCCGAGGCCGCCCAGCCCGAGGCCGACCCGCCCGCCGCGCCCGCCCCGCCCCCCGCGGCGGTCGATGAGGTTGCCGCTCGAACGGCCGGGTTTGATGAGCATGGGCGGGGCGGGGCGGGTGGAAGGGGGGCGGAAACTTAGCGCGAGCGCCGCCCCGTCCGGGACGTCCCGCCTGGGGTTGTCCCACCCCGCCCGGGCCGCCCCGCCCGCACACGCCGCGGGCGGGGTGGTCAGGCGCGGGGGTAGAGCGTGCCGCCGCCGGCCGCGAACTCCCCGGCCTTCTCGCGCATCCCCTCGGGGATGGCCGCCTCGACATCGACCCCGTGCGCGGCCGCGTAGTCGCGGACGTCCTGGGTGATCTTCATCGAGCAGAACTTCGGCCCGCACATCGAGCAGAAGTGGGCCACCTTTGCCGAGTCCTTCGGGAGCGTCTCGTCGTGGAAGGCGCAGGCCCGCTCCGGGTCGAGGCCCAGGTTGAACTGGTCCTGCCAGCGGAACTCGAACCGGGCCTTCGAGAGCGCGTTGTCGCGGGCCTGCGCGCCCGGGTGGCCCTTGGCGAGGTCGGCCGCGTGCGCCGCGATCTTGTACGTGATGACCCCCTCGCGGACGTCGTCGCGGTCTGGCAGCCCGAGGTGCTCCTTCGGCGTCACGTAGCACAGCATGGCGCACCCGAACCACCCGATCATGGCGGCGCCGATCCCCGACGTGATGTGGTCGTAGCCCGGGGCGATGTCGGTCGTCAGCGGCCCCAAGGTGTAGAACGGGGCCTCCCCGCACCAGTCGAGCTGCTTCTGCATGTTCTCCTGGATCAGGTGCATCGGGACGTGGCCCGGCCCCTCGTTCATGACCTGGACGTCGTGCGCCCACGCCCGCTTCGTCAGCTCGCCCTGCACGTAGAGCTCGGCGAACTGGGCGTCGTCGTTGGCGTCCTCGATCGAGCCCGGCCGGAGCCCGTCCCCGATGGAGAACGAGACGTCGTAGGCCGCGCAGATCTCGCAGATCTCGTCCCAGTGCGTGTAGAGGAAGCTTTCGCGGTGGTGGGCGAGGCACCACTTGGCCATGATCGAGCCGCCCCGCGAGACGATCCCCGTCCGCCGCCCCGCCGTCAGCGGGACGAACCGGAGGAGGACGCCGGCGTGGATCGTGACGTAGTCCACGCCCTGCTCGGCCTGCTCGACGAGCGTGTCGCGGAACAGGTCCCACGTGAGGTCCTCGGGCGTGCCGCCGACCTTCTCGAGGGCTTGGTAGATGGGGACCGTCCCGATCGGGACCGGGCTGTTCCGGAGGATCCACTCGCGCGTCTCGTGGATGTGCTTCCCGGTCGAGAGGTCCATGACCGTATCGGCCCCCCACCGGATGGCCCACGTCAGCTTGTCCACCTCCTCGGCGATACTCGACGTGACGGCCGAGTTGCCCATGTTGGCGTTGATCTTCACGAGGAAGTTCCGGCCGATCGCCATCGGCTCGAGCTCCGGGTGGTTCACGTTGGCCGGGATAATGGCCCGGCCGCGGGCGACCTCGTCGCGGACCCACTCGGGCGTGATCTCGCGCGGGATGGCGGCGCCGAAGGCGTGGCCGGCGTGCTGCTGGAACAGGGCGGGGTGGGACTCGCGGAGGGCGCCGAGCCGCTGGCCTTCGCGGATGGCCACGAACTCCATCTCGGGCGTGACCTCGCCCCGCCGGGCGTAGTGGAGCTGCGTCACCGTCCGCCCCGCCCGGGCGCGGCGGGGCGGGCGGACGTGCTCGAACCGGAGGTGAGCCGTCGCGGCGTCGGCGGCCCGCTCGCGGCCGAACGCGCTCGACGGGTCCCCGAGCCGCTCCGTGTCGCCGCGCTCCTCGACCCACGCGCCCCGCACGCTCGGGAGGCCGCGCCGGAGGTCGATCGGGACGTCGGGGTCGGTGTACGGCCCGGAAGCGTCGTACACCGGGAACGCGGGGTTCTCCTCGACGCCGAAGCTGGCCGGCGTGTCCGCCTGCGCGACGAGCCGCATCGGCACGCGGAGGTCGGGGCGGGAGCCCTCGACGTAGACCTTGCGCGAGCCGGGGAGCGGGCGTCGGACCTCGTCCGAGAGCTCCCCGATGCGGGCGTGGGTGGCGGCGTCGGCGGCGCGGCGGGCCGAGGCGGCGGGCGGGGTGGCGAGGTCCATGGCGGCGGTCCAGAGGTGAGGGGGTCTGGAAGCCGGGGGTGCCGCCGGGCACGACCGGAAGCTCTCCCTACGCCGGTGCGAACCGGATCAGGTGCGGAGGGTCTGTCTCAGCCGCCCGGCCCGCGCGCGGCGGGAGCGGGGCGGCACCCCTGGCTTCGGCCGTCAAGGTACGCCGCCCCGCCCGCCTGGCAAGGGGCTACGCACGCCCCGCCCGCTCGGTCAACGGGAGGCGGCCCTCTCGGGCGGTCCGCCTTCGCCGCGCCCGACCTCTTGGTACCGCTCGACGAGCCGGTAGGCCGCGGCCCCGAACGCGACGGCCACGTTCAGCGACGCCTTCGCGCCGTACTGCGGGAGCCCGACGACGAGGTCGGCCGCGTCCAGCACGTAGCGCGGCACGCCCGTTTTCTCGTTGCCCAGGACCAGCGCGAGCGGGAACGCCGAGGCCGGCACGTCGCCCGGCGCCACGGCCTCTGGCGTCCGTTCGAGGGCGGCGACGGCGAAGCCCTCGGCGCGGAGCGCGGCGAACGCGTCCTCGGCCGTGTCGTAGCGCTCCCACGGCACGGCGCCCTCGGCGCCCAGCGCCGTCTTGGCCACGCCGCGGTGCGCGGGCGTCGGCGTGTACCCGGTGAGGACGACGCGGGCGAGGCCCGCTGAGTCGGCCGTGCGGAACACGGCGCCGACGTTGTACGCCGAGCGCACGTCGTGGACGACGACGACGAGGGGGTGGGGGAGCAGGGCCACGGCGGCGGGGCGGGGCGGGGCGGGCGTGCAGACCGGCACGGTTGTCGCTCGGTAGTATGCGCGCTCCCCACTCGCCCCGCCCCGCCCATGTCTCGAACGGTCCCGTTCTTCGTCGCCCTCCTCGCCGCGCTCCTCGTCGCGCCGGGCTGCACGACGATCCAGCAGCTCGCCGCGCTCCGCCAGGTGCAGTTCGACCTCGACCGCGTGTCGAACGGGCTCGTCGCCGGCGTCGACCTCGACCGGATCGCCCGGGGCGGCGACCTCGGCCCGGCCGACCTCGCGCGGTTGGGAACGGCCGCCGCGCGCGGCGAGGTGCCGCTCCGGTTCACGCTCCACGTGGGCGCGGAGAACCCGGCCGACAACCCGGCCGCGGCCCAGCTCGTGTCGCTCGACTGGACCCTGTTCCTCGACGGCACCGAGACCGTCTCGGGCGTCTACAACGACGACCGCCTCGTCCCGCCGGGCGGGGTGGCCGACTTGCCCATCGAGATGGAGCTCGACCTCGTCCGCTTTTTCGGGCGCAACGTGGGCGACCTCACCACGCTCGTCCGCAACCTGGCCGGCGCGGACACGCGGCGCCAGACGGTCCGCCTCGAAGCGCGGCCGACGGTGTCGACGCCGGTCGGCCCCATCCGCTACCCCGGCACCATCTCGATCGACTTCCCGGTGGGCGGGGCGGGGCGGTAGGGCACGCGCCGGAGCAGAGCACGTTTGCGGTCCCAGGGATTCCCCTAGTCGACTGGGGCGGCGCGTGCGGATATGTGCGCCAAAAGAGCACCGGGGAGTGAGGAGAGAAACGGAGAGGCCAAAGCGATCCCCCTACGGCTGCCAGGGCGGCGTCTTCGTACTCTGCTGGTACACTCTCCGCTCGTTGCCCTGGCGCGCTGGGGAGACGGCTTTTTGCTCACATACCAACTGCTACAATGAAGACCTACACCCGCCCCGCCCTTTCGGTCATCGGCGACGTCCGCACGCTCACCGCGGCGGACCAGATGTCGACCCAGACCGACTCGATCCTCGACATGGGCGCCCAGATCGGGACGAGCACCGGCTCGCTCGACGCCTGCGTCTCGCCGAACCCCGTCCCGGGCGGCGTCTGCGAGTAGCTCACCCGAGCACCCGCATCCCGGCGGTCCCCGCCGGCCGAGCCCCGCGCCTCCCCGAGGCGCGGGGCTCTCGTTTGTCTGACCCCGACGCCAGATTCGCCGCCCCGCCCCCGCGCGTCACGGCGCGTCGGGCATCGTGTTCACGATGAGGCCGATGTGCGTGAAGAAGTTGAGTGCCCCGAACAGGAGGAACACGACGCCCGCGACGGTCCACGCCGTCCCGACCACGCGGCGGACGCCCTCGCGGAACGACCACGGCAGCAGGACGGCGCCTAGCCCGACGAGCGCGTACAGGCCTGAGATGAACGTGGCCTCGATCCAGGGGTACGACGCGAACCAGCCCGCGATGGGCTCCTCGGGCGGGGCGGCGAACAACTGGTAGCCCACGCCGGCCGCCGCGATCCCGAACAGGCCCAGCCCCATCCCGAACACGAACACCGAGACCGGCCGGAGCACCTCGGTAAACGCCGCGCCGGGGTCCGCCTCAGCGAGCAGCCGCGGCCCGCGCGTCCACGCGTAGAACGCGACCCACAGCAGGAGCACGCCGAACGCGAGGCTGGGCTCGCCGAAGACGATGTTGTCGAACGGGAAGTACCTGGCGAGCGGCCACGTGAGCGTCATGTGGAGGCCCGTGGCCGTGAGGATCGTGCCGAGCACGGCGAACGCCATCGCGTAGCCTTCGAGCGCCCGCTCGGGGAGCGTCGAGCGGAGCAGGCGGCCGGCGCGGACGACGAGGATCAGGCCGGCGCCCGTCGCCACAGCCATGATCGTGTTGTAGGTCGGCATCTGCGTCCAGTCGATCGTGAGGCCGCCGGAGTCGCCGCTTTGGAGGAGTAGGGAGAGGAGCATGGAGAAGGAGAGGGCGGGGAGGTCGAGGCCACCCGGCCCGCGCGTCGTGAGGGGGCGGGGGCGTCCCGCGCGAGAAGAGGGTCGTAAACGTACTCTGGGGAGGACAAACGGTGCTGCGGCCGCCCCGCCCAGCTCCTCAGTCTCGGGGCAGGCGAGGGCGGGGCGGGCGCTACCCGGCGGCGGCCGGCCGCCGCCACGCCGGCCACCGGACCACCATCGCCAGCAGGACGGCAATGGGGACGACCACGGCCCACGACTTCGTCACGAGGAGCACGGCCGCCGCCGCCGCCGCCCCGCCCACGTAGACGCCCCACGTGGCCGCGAGGAGCACGGCGTCTGGCGGCGGCGTCCAGCGCGGCACTGGCTCCCGAGGCGGCGCCTCGCCCACGGCACGGTCGAAGGCGAGCGTCGAGAGGCGCGTGAGCATGCCCGTGAGGTAGGTCGTCGAGATCCCCAGCACGTCGATCCGCCGGGCCGCCGCGCTTTGGACGCCCATCGCCGCCGAGGCCGCGGCGATGAGCCCCTCGCGCACGGCGGGTCCCGGCGTGGCGTCGCCGCTGAGGGTCCAGCCGGCCGCCACCACCACGAGGAGGACGATCTCGACGGTCAGCCCGCGGCGGAGCCCGCTCCGCGTGTCCCGCCCGTGCCCGACCCACGTCCCGAAGGCCGCCCCGCCCATGAAGCCGACGATCGCGAGGGCGTGCTGAAGCAGCGCCCCCCGGTCGCCGTCGACGAGCGAGATGCCGAGCAGGACCGTGTTGCCGGTCATGTTGGCGACGAACACGCGGTCGAACTGCGTGTAGCTCAGCACGTCGACGTAGCCCGCGACGGCGCTGAGTGCGAGCAGGAGGAGCCGGCGGAACCGGATCTGCCGCGCGGGGAGCGGGGCGGCGGGCGGGGTGGTCACGGGGCGGGCGCGGGGCGGCTCGTGGCGCTCGGCCGTCGAACAGCGGGTCGTCGTTGCGGCGGGTGACGCCGAGGGCGAGGTAGCTCGCGAAGCCGGTCCACGCCAGGCGCGGGAGCAGGGCGAGCGCCGCCTTTTTGTCGATCTGGGTGGCGAGCGCCGTGCTGGCCAGCGTCGTCCCGAAAAAGGCGACCGAGTCGACGGCGCCGAGGACCGGGCTGCGGAGGCCGAAAAAGGCCGGCGTAAAGGCGGCGAAGAGCCCCCACCCGACGCCTTCGAGCGCGAGGTAGGCCCGGCGCCCGGGCGTCCCCTCGGGCGCGTTCGCCACGCGGAGGTTGCTCCAGAGCGTGGTCACGTTGTTGAGCGTCCAGGGTCGAGGTCCTGGTAGAACGGCTTCGAGTTCTGCCCGGTGAGGCCGAGCGCGGTCGGGGCGTTGGCGAGGAGGCCGACGGCGGCGGCCTGCCACCAGCGGTAGCGTTTGGAGGACATGGGAAAGAGGGGCGTGAGAAAACGGGGCGCGGCGGGGCCGTCGGTGATCGCTCCGTCGTGGCCCGCCCCGCCCTCCCGATGGGGCGGGGTGGATCGCCGCCCCGCCCACGATAACGGACGAGGAAACAACACGAGCGACAGGGACCTTCGGGCAGCGCCCGCCCCGCTCGGGCGGGGCGGGTGCCAGGGGCGGGGCGTCAGGCGATGGGGTCCATCACCCGGCCCAGCGCGGCCAGCATCCCGGGGTCGCGGCCGAGGTACACGACGACGAGGTTGCCGCCCTCGTAGACGTTCCAGACCGGCGAGAACGCGGCCGTCGAGAGCCGGAGCGCCGCCTGCTCCATCGCCGCCTCCGACTCGAACGCGTACACGCCCAGCCGGCCGCGCCCGCCGTCGACCGAGAACGACTCGCGGTTGGTCGAGAACAGGCCCGGGTCGAACGACGCGTCGGGAAAGAGGGTGTAGCCTTGATTCTGAACGTAGCCGCGCAGGCCGGCCACGCTGGCCGTCGCGTCGGCCACGTCGGAGGCGTCCAGCGGCGGGGCCGTCGAGGCGCACCCGGCCGCGGCGAGCAGGAGGGCGAGCAGCAGGGAGGGGGGAAGGAGGCGGGGCATCGAGGGGCGGGGTGGAGGGCGCCGAGCGTGGGGCGCCCGCGGGGAAAAAGTTGGGCTCACGACCGGACGCGGGACAGGTGGACGAGCGCGGCGGGCACGCACGCGCCCTGCAGCCACCCCAGCGCCTCGTTCCCGCCGTACTCGCGCCCCGCGGCGAAGCCGTACGGCTCCCGCCCCGCCCCGCCCGTGTCCGCCCCGCCCCGGAGCGTGTCGAGCGCCGCGTCGAGCGCGTCGGGGGCGGGGCGGCCCGCCGCCTCTTCCAGCACGGCCGCCCACACGCCGAGCGCCGTCGCGTCGAACGGGGCGCCGTGGACCCCGCACAGCGCGTCGACCACGCCGAGCACGTAGCCCCAGCCGAACGGGGTCGCCGCGGCGCCGGCGAGCGGGCCGGTGCTCGGCGCTAGCTCGGCCAGCGTGGCCTGCTCGGACAGCAGGCGGCGGGCGTCGCGCGCCACGGCGCGGTGGGCGTCGGAGACCGTGGGCGGGGCGGCCGTCATGGGGGCGGGGGTGCGGGGCGAGAGACGGGGCGGGGCGGGGTGGTCTCCCCCTCGGCGCGCGTCACGCGTCGTCGTCGTCGCCGAGGTGGAGGGCCTCCTTGACCTCGGCGGCCTTCTGGGTCACGAGCGCCTTGGCCGAGCTCTTGACCACGTCCCACTCGTCGGGGTCGCCCTTGAGGAGCGCCTCGGCCATGTTCGCGGCGAACTTGAACGAGATGTGCGGCGGCAGCGGCGGCACGTTCTTGTCCGTGTGGACGTCGAGGACCGTCACGCCGTCGTAAGCGAACGCGGCGTCCCACGCCTCGCCGACCTTGGACGGGTCGGTCACCTTGAGGCCCTGGAACCCGAGCGTCTCGGCGAAGGCCGCGTAGTCCACCGACTCGACGGCCTGCGAGCCGGTCCAGCGCGGGTTGCCGTCCTCGGTCCGCATCTCCCACGAGACCTGCGTGAGGTCGTCGTTGTGGAGCACCAGGACGACGAGCTGCTTGTTCTCCCACAGGTGCTGGTACTTCTTGACCGTGATGAGCTCGTTCATCCCCAGCATCTGGAAGGCGCCGTCGCCGATCGTGCACACGACGGGCCGGCCGGGGAGCGCGAACTTGGCGGCGACGGCGTAGGGCATGGCCGCGAGCATCGTCGCGAGCCGCCCCGAGAGGTCGCCGCGCATCCCGCGCTTGAGGCGGACGTGGTGGCCGTACCAGTCGGCCGTCGAGCCGGCGTCGCACGTGACGACGGCGCCCGCGGGCAGCCGCTCGTTCATCTCGTGGAACACCTGGCGCGGGTTGATGGGCTCGGCCTCGTTCTGGGCCAGGGCCGCCAACACGCCCTCCCACTCCCGCATCCGCTCGGCCGTCGTGTCCTGGAACGACGTGTCGGCCGTCTGCTCGACGAGCGGGAGGAGCGCCTGGAGCGTCGTCTTGGCGTCGCCCCAGAGGGTGACCTCCATCGGGTAGCGGACGCCGAGCTGGCTCGGCCGGAGGTCGATCTGGACGCCCCGCGCCTGGCCGGTCGCCGGGAGGTAGCCGCCGTACGGGTAGTTGGACCCGATCATGAGGAGCGTGTCGCACTCCTGCATCATCTTGTAGCTGGGGAGCGTGCCCAGCAGCCCCAGCTGCTCTGTGTTGTAGGGGACATCGCCCGGGACCACGTCCTTGCCGCGGAGGGCCGTCGTGATGCCGGCCCCGGTCTTCTCGGCGAGCGCCAGCACCTCGTCGGTCGCGCCGAGCGCGCCGGCGCCGACGAGGAAGGCCACCTTCTTGCCCGCGTTGAGGACGTCGGCCGCGCGCCGGAGCTCGTCCGAGGGCGGGGCGATGGCCGTCGAGGTCGGGGCCGAGCTGCTCCGCGAGACCTCCATCCTCTGCGGCGGCTCCTCGCGCGTCATGGCCTGCACGTCGTGGGGGATCACGATCACGCACGGCTGGCGGTGCGTGAGGGCCGTCCGGCACGCCCGGTCGACGACGACCTGGGCCTGCTCCGGCGTCACGATCGTCTGGACGTAGGCGCCCACGTCCGCGAACGTCCGCTCGAGGTTCGACTCCTGCTGGTAGCCGCTCCCCAGCGACGCCAGGTTCTGCTGGCCGATGACGGCGACGACGGGCTGGTTGTCCATCTTGGCGTCGTAGAGCCCGTTGAGCATGTGGAACGCGCCCGGGCTCGACGTCGCCGTGCACACGCCGAGCCGGCCCGTCCACTTGGCATAGGCCGTCGCCATGAGCCCGCAGATCTCCTCGTGCGTCGGGCGGATGTAGCGGAGCGGGAGGTCGTCGTGGTCGGCCCGCGCGAGGGCGCCGTCGAAGGCGCCGATCCCGTCGCCGGGGTACCCGAAGACGGTGTCGACGCCCCACTCCATCAGGCGGTCGAGGACGAAGTCGCTGACGGTGTTGCGGGGCTGGATAACGCTCATGTCGAGGGGGCGGGGTGGACGGGCGGAGCCGCCGTGGTCTGAGGGAGGTGCGGGCTTGAAGGGGAGCGGAGGGTGGAGGTTTCGGCCGGCGCCCCTGACCCGTCTGGGGGTCTTTCCCTGAGCCGCGAGCCCACGCCACGCCGTCCGCGTGCCGCCCCGACCGCCCCGCCCTCGCGTCTTGTGGGCGGGGCGGGGCGGTCGCCGCCGCCACCCCGCCCGCGCGTTCAGGTCGGGGCCGACGCCCGTCGCGGCCATCCCACACGGGGGCGGGGCGGTGTGTTGCGCTCCCAATGCGGACACCACGCGTGGTGTCCCTACGAACCTGGGTCTCTCCGCCCCTGCGTGCGGTCCCGAACGTCGCCGCCCCGCCCCGCCCACGGGCGACCGCCGGTCGCCCCTACGATCGCCGCCCCGCCCTCGGCGCGGGCGGGGCGGCCGCACTTTTGCTGCCCGCTGCCCGCTGTCCGCTGCCCGCTGCCCGCTGCCCGCTGCGGACTGGCGACGGGGGCGGGGCGGCCCGTACCATCCGATCCCGCTCACCCCGCCCTCTTCTGGGTCCGCCCGTGCGCCTCGCCCTGCTCGCCCTCGCCCTCGTTCTGTTCGCCGGCTGCGCCGGCACCCGGCCGGCCGCCACCCCGCCCGCTTCGCAGGCCGCGAACGGGCGGGGCGGGGCGGCGAAAAAAGACGGGCCGAAGCCGTACGCGGAGGTCGTCACGGACGAGGCGGTCACGGACGCCGGCCTGTTCACGGTCCACCGGGTCGGGGAGAAACTCCTGTTCGAGGTCCCGGACTCGCTCATGGGCCGCGACCTCCTCTCGGTCGTCCGCATCGCGCAGGTGCCGGCGGACCTGGGCGGGTTCATCCCGGCCGGCGCCAAGCGCGCCGAGGGCGTGCTCCGGTGGGAGCGCGTGGGCGACCGCGTGCTCCTGCGGACCCAGTCGTACGCGGCCGTCGCCGACGAGGCGCTGCCGATCGCGCAGTCGGTCCGCGTGAACAACTTCGAGCCGGTCGTGGCCGCGTTTCCGGTCGCCGCCGTCGCGCCGGACGGCGCGGGCGTGGTCGTCGACGTGACCGACCTGTACGGGAAGGACACGCCGGCGCTCAGCGGGCTCACGCCGGCGCAGCGGACGCGGTTCAAGGTCCGCCGGCTGGACGAGGCGCGGTCGTTCGTGGACGGCGCCAAAAGCTTCCCCGAGAACGTCAACGTCCGCTACACGACGACGTACGACGCGGCCGCCCCGCCCTCGAACGCGGGCACGGGGACCGTCTCGCTCCAGATGTTCCACTCGTTCGTGCTCCTCCCGCGCGAGCCCATGACGGCGCGGCTCGCCGACGACCGCGTGGGCTATTTCACGGTCCGCCAGATCGACTACGGGCGCGACGACCAGAAGGCGGCCGAGCGCGCCTACGTCCGCCGCTGGCGGCTCGTCCCGCGCGACACGGCGGCGTACCTCCGCGGCGAGCTGGTGGAGCCCGTCGAGCCCATCGTCTACACGCTCGACCCGGCCACGCCCGAGCGCTGGCGGCCGTACTTCTGCCGGGGCGTCGAGGACTGGAACCGCTCGTTCGAGGTCGCCGGCTTCCAAAACGCCATCCGCTGCGAGCTGCCGCCGGCGCCGGGCGACTCGGCGGCGTTCGACCCCGAGGACGTCCGGTTCTCGACCGTCCGCTACGTGGCGTCGGAGACGCGGAACGCGACCGGGCCGAGCGTGAGCGACCCGCGGAGCGGCGAGATTATCGAGAGCGACATCATCTGGTACCACAACCACATCCGCTCGTACCGGAACCGGCTGATGATCGAGACGGGCGCGGCCAACCCGGCCGCCCGGTCGCTCCAGATCGACGAGGCGCTCATCGGCGAGACCATGCGCCAGGTGATCGCCCACGAGATCGGCCACGCGCTCGGGCTCCCCCACAACATGATCGCGTCGAGCGCCTTCCCGGTCGACAGCCTGCGGAGCCCGACGTTCACGAGCGCGTTCGGCGTGGCGCCTACGATCATGGACTACACGCGCCAGAACTACGTCGCCCAGCCCGGCGACGGCGTGACGCGGTTCGTGCGCCAGATCGGCCCGTACGACGACTACGCCATCAACTGGGCCTACCGCTGGTACCCCGACGTGGCGACGCCCGACGACGAGACGGCGACGCTCGACGCGCTCGTGGCAGCGCGCGCGGGCGACCCCGTGTACCGCTTCTCGACGGGGCGGGGCGGCTACAACCCGGACGCGCAGACCGAGGACATGGGCGACGACCCGGTCGCGGCGAGCGGCTACGCGGTCGAGAACCTGAAGCGCGTGGTCCCCAACCTCGTGGCCTGGACGTCGACGCCGGGCGAGGGCTACGACGACCTGGCGGAGGTCTACGGCGAGACGCTGGGCATGTGGCGGCGCTACATGGGCCACGTGGTGACGGTCGTCGGCGGCGTGCGCGAGACGCCGAAGGCGTCGGACCAGGCGGGCGTGGTGTTCGAGCCCGTCCCACGCGCCGAGCAGGAGCGGGCGCTCGCGTTCCTCGACGCCCACGTGCTCCAGACGCCGACGTGGCTGCTCGACCCCGGCGTCCTCCGCCGCATCCGGCCCACGGGCGCCGTCGACGGCCTCCGCCGCGCCCAGGTCTCGGTCCTCGACGACCTGCTCGACCCGGCGCGGCTGGGCCGGCTCGTCGAGGCCGAGGCCGTCGACGGCCTGGAGGGCGGGCGGGGCGGGGCGGAGCCGTACCCGCTCGCCGCGTTCATGGACGACCTCCGCTCGGACGTGTGGGCCGAGCTCGACGCCCGCCGCCCTACGGTCGACGTGTACCGCCGGAACCTCCAGCGCGGCTACGTCGAGCGGCTCGTCGCGCTCCTCACCGAAGACGGGCCGGACCTTCCCGCGGGACTCCGCCACCTGGGCGTCGACGTGAGCCAGTCCGACGTGCGGGCCGCCGCGCGCGGCGCGCTCCGCCGCGTCCGCGAGGGCGCCGCGGCGGGGGCGGGGCGGACGCGCGACGCGGCGACGCGCGACCACCTCCTCGACGTCGCCGCGCGCGTGGACGCGGCGTTCGACGCGGGCGGGCGGGGCGGGGCGGTGGGCGGGTAGACCGCCCCGCCCGGGCGGGGTCAGGGAGCGGCTTCCCCAGCCTCGGCCAGCACGGCGGCAACGAGGTCGTCCCCCAGGTAGTAGCCGGCGGCGAGCAGAGCGTCCACGTACGGGCGGACTCCGGCGATGGCCCCCTCTCGTTTGGCAAGCACGAGGAGGCCGAGCATGCCGCGCGAGCCCACGCCGAACGTCCGGGCGCACGCCCGCGCTGCACGGTCGTCCAACACGGTCTCGGCGCCCGGGTGGTCGAGCGCGTACGAGACCACCGCGCTCTCGCCCTCGCCCAAGCCCCACGCGGCGACAGCGGGCGAGACGGGAACCGGTACGATGGGGAACGGGGAGGCGCCGAGGAGCCAGACCTTCGCGGGGTTCGCGTCGTCGCCGGCTGCGACTTCGGCGGCCACCGCTTCTGGAATCGCACCACCGATTCGGAGCCGCGCTGGGAGATCCAGAAGCCCGATCTTCCCGAACGCGATGACCCGAGCACGATGAGGGGAGAGGCGTCGAAGACCCAGCGCCTCATTCAGAGCGTCCGCAGCTCGTCGCGGAGGTCCTCCGAGGAGACCTGGAACGCAGAGACGCCGTACTCAGAGAGCGCGTCGTGGAACGCTTGGCGGCTGATGCCGGCCACTTCGGCTGCCTTCCCTTGGGAGATCCGGCCGCTCTCGAACCACTTGACGGCGGCCGCGAGGCGGAGCTCGTTCACGAAGTCATCGGGCGCGCTCCGGATGCTGGAGAACACGCTCTCGGGCAGGTCGAACTGGACAGTGACGGACATCTAGGTGCCGTAGGTGGAGAGATTTTACGTTTCCCGTTACCGTTGGGTCCGCCCGCTACGAGCCCGCCCCGCCCGCACACGGGACGCGCGCGTCGGTCTTTTGGATCTGCTCGTTGAGGCGCGCGACGGGGAGGACGCCGAGCGCGGAGACCGTCGACAGGTTGAGCGCCGTCCGGCCGCCGGACTGGAGGATCAGGCGCTGGCGCATCGAGAGCCCGCCGCCCATCGAGTAGCGGATAAACAGCTCGCGGCCTTCGACCGTAGCCGTCACCTCGCCCTCCGCGTCGGTCAGCGTGGCCGTGTAGCGGGTCGGCGTCTCGCGGCGCATCGTCCATGTCCGCTCCTCGGTCCGTCCGTCCGCGTGCGTGACGGTCTGATCGAGCCGGAACGTCCCGTCGGGCTGCGCCTCGCCGTAGCCGACCACGCACAGGAGCTCGGGCGACCGCAGCCGCACGTCGAGGACGCCGAGCCCGCGCGTCCAGCCGGCAAAGAACACGTCGGGCGTGAACGCCGGCGCGCCCGGCGGGCGGGGCGGGGGCGGCACGCGCGGGTGGGCCGTCAGGCAGCCGCCGAGCACGACGAGCGCGGCGGCGGCGAGGGCGGGGCGGAGGCGCACGGTCGGCATGGGGGCGGGGTGGGGGAGGGCGCCCAACCGCGGCGGCGGCGGGAGGGTCCCGGGCGCCGCCCCGCCCGCCCGCGGTAGCTTCGGGGCCGCCCCGCCCTCACCGACAAGGGGGCGGAGATCGGTTCTGCGCCTCCCTCTTCTCGTCCTCGCCACCCCGCCCGTGTCCCTCGACCTCCTGATCTCCGGCGGCACCGTCCTCGACGCCGTGAGCGGCGCGTCCCGCCGCGCCGACGTCCTCATCCGCGACGGGAAGATCGCCGCCGTCGGCGACGCCCTCGACGCGGGCGGGGCGGACGTGTACGACGCGGCCAGCAAGACGGTCTCGCAGGGCTGGATGGACATGCACGTCCACCTGAGGGAGCCGGGCCAGGAGCACAAGGAGACGATCCAGACCGGCGCGCGGGCGGCCGCGTGGGGCGGGTTCACGGCCGTCGCCTGCATGCCCAACACCGACCCGCCGATCGCCACGCGCGACGTGGTCGAGTTCGTCCGCAAGCGGGCGGAGGGGCTGGCCGTCGACGTCTACCCCATCGGGGCGGTGACCAAGGGCCGCCGCGGTGAGGAGTTGGCCGAGATGGCGGACATGGCCGCGGGCGGGGCGGTCGCCTTCTCCGACGACGGCTCGCCGGTCCAGCACGGCGGCCTCATGCGCCGGGCGCTCGAGTACGCGCGGACGGTCGGCCGGCCGGTCCTGGGCCACGAGGAGGACCTGACCCTCAACCCGCACGGGCACATGAACGAGGGGGCCGTCGCCACGCGGCTCGGGCTGCCCGGCATCCCCGGGCTCGCCGAGGAGGCCATGATCGCCCGCGACTGCCTGCTCGCCGAGTTCACGGGCGGCCGGTTCCACGTCTGCCACATCTCGACGGCCCGGGCCGTCGATGTCGTCCGCGAGGCGAAGCGGCGGGGCGCGCCTGTGACCGCCGAGGCGTGCCCGCACCACTGGGCGCTGACCGACGAGGCCGTCGAGACGAGTGGCTACGACACGAACACGAAGATGCACCCGCCGCTCCGCACCGCGGCCGACGTGCAGGCGATCAAGGACGGCCTGGCCGACGGCACGATCGACGCCATCGCGACGGACCACGCGCCGCATGCGGCCTTCGAGAAGGAGGTCGAGTTTATCGAGGCCCCGTTCGGCATCCTCGGCCTCGAAACCTGCTGGGGCCTGACGGTCCGCGACCTCGTGCGGCCCGGCGTGCTCACGCTGGCCCAGGTCGTCCACAAGCTGGCCGTGGCGCCGCGCGAGATCCTCGGCCTCGACGTGCCGACGTTCGACGTGGGCGGGGCGGCCAACCTGACCGTCTTCGACGACACGACGGAGTGGACGTTCGGGCGCGAGCACGTCCGGTCGAAGTCGCACAACACGCCGTTCGTGGGGAGCCCGATGGTCGGGCGCGCGTGGGCCGTCGTGAACAACGGGCAGCTCGTGGAGGCGGACTGAGCGGGGCGGGGCGGAGGCCCGCGGCGGCCGCCCCGCCCTCAGTCAAGGGCGCGGTACGTTCGGGTCCCTCGTACCGCCCAGCGTCGCGTTGCCCACCGTCTCCCGCTTCTTCGGCATCGTCGTCTTCCTCAACTACCGCGACCACCCCCCGCCCCACTTCCACGTCCGCTACGGCGAAGACGAGGTGACGGTCGAGATTGGGGGCGGCGCTGTAACGGGGCGGATGTCGAAGCGGGCGCTCCGGCTCGTGCTCGAATGGGCGGCGCTCCACGAGGACGAGCTGATGCGGAACTGGGACCTCGCCCGAGCACGTAAGCCGCTGGAACCGATCGAGCCGCTGACCTGATTCCCGAACCGATGCCGTACCCCTTCCTTCACGTCGTGAGCGTCGAGCACCTGGGCGGCTACCGGCTCGCAGTCTCGTTCACGGACGGGACCGAGCGGGAAGTGGACCTCAGCGGCGAGCTGGACGGGGAGGTGTTCGCGCCGTTGCGGGACGAGTCCGCGTTTGCCGAGGTGTACGTGGACGCCGAGACGGGGACGGTCGCGTGGCCGAACGGGGCCGACCTCGCCCCGGAGTTTTTGCGGGACGTCGGCCGGGAGGTGGCGCCGGCCGTCACGCGCTAATCCGTCCCCACGCGCGGCGCCGCCCCGCCCCCATTTGTCCCCGCCCATGCCCGCCCTCTCCGTCGTCCAGGCCGACATCACCACGCTCGACGTCGACGCCGTCGTCAACGCGGCCAACGAGCGGATGCTCGGCGGCGGCGGCGTCGACGGCGCCATCCACCGCGCGGCCGGGCCGGAGCTGCTCGCGGCGTGCCGGGCCGTGCCCGAGGTGCGCCCGGGCGTCCGGTGCCCGACCGGCGAGGCCCGCGTCACGCCGGGGTTCCGCCTCCCCGCCCGGTTCGTGATCCATACCGTCGGCCCGGTGTGGCGGGGCGGGGCGGCCGGCGAGGCCGACCTCCTCGCCTCGTGCTACCGGAGCAGCCTCGACCTCGCGGCCGAGAGCGGGGCGTCGTCGGTCGCCTTTCCGGCCATCTCGACCGGCGTCTACGGCTACCCGCCGGCGGACGCCGCGCATGTCGCCGTCGACGCGGTGCGGGCGTGGCAGGACGCGCACGGGCCGTCGCCGCGCGTGCTCCTCGTGGGCTACGACGCCGCCTCGGCCGACGTGCTGCGCCGGGCGCTGGAGGCGTAAACGCCGCCCCGCCCCACGCGAGCTCCGACGGCGCCCGCCCCGCCCCGATCGGCCTCGGCGGGGCGTGACGGTAGCCGTCTCGGACGAACGGGCGGGGCGGCCTACCTTCCGGGACGCCCGCCGCCCCGCCCATGACCCTGCCCGCCCTCACGCCCGCCGCGCTCCGCGCCCAGACGATCGGCGCCGACGCCGTCGTCGAGACCCCGTTCGGCCGGCGCCCGCTCGTCTACGCCGACTACACGGCGTCCGGCCGCCAGCTCGCGTTCGTCGAGGACCACCTGCGCGCGCTGGCCCCGCTCTACGCCAACGCCCACACCGAGGACAGCCTGACGGGCCGGGCGGCGACCGGCCTCCTCCACGACGCCGAGGCCGCCATCAAGCGGGCCGTGAACGCCGGGCCGGGCGGGAAGGTCGTGTGCGTGGGGACCGGCTCGACGGGCGCCATCCACAAGCTCCAGGAGATCCTCGGGATCGCGATTCCGCCGGCCACGCTCGACGCCCTCGCCCCGCTCGTCCCGGGCGGGGCGGAGGCGCTCCGCGCGCGCGGGCCGGTCGTGTTCGTGGGGCCGTACGAGCACCACTCGAACGAGGTGACGTGGCGCGAGGGGCTGTGCACGGTCGTCGAGGTGCCGCTCGACGGCCGCGGCCAGGTCTGCCTCGACGCCCTCGCGGAGCGCCTGGACGACCCGCGCTGGGCGGGGCGGCCGCTCGTCGGGTCGTTCTCGGCCGGGTCGAACGTGACCGGCATCCTCGCGCCGGTCCGCGAGATCGCGCGGGCGCTCCACGCGCGCGGCGCGCTCGCGCTCTTCGACTACGCGGCGACCGGGCCGTACGTCGAGATCGACATGGCGCCCGAGGGCGACCCGGACGGGCGGATCGACGCCGTCTTCCTCTCGCCCCACAAGTTCCTCGGCGGGCCGGGCGCGTGCGGGCTCCTGGTCTTCGACGAGTCGCTCTACCGCGGCGACCTGGCGCCGACCGTCGGCGGGGGCGGGACGGTCTCGTACGTGAACGAGGCGGACCACGACTACACCGACGACGTCGAGGCGCGCGAGACGGCCGGCACGCCCGGGCTGTTCCAGACGCTCCGCGCGGCCTACGCGCTCGAAGTCAAGCGGGCCGTCGGCGTCGACGCCATCCACGACCGCGAGCGCGCGCACCTCGCCCGCGCCCTCGCCGCCTGGGCCGACGACGACCGCGTCGAGATCCTCGGCCCCCAGGCCGCCGACGTCGAGCGCCTGTCGATCGTCTCGTTCAACGTCCGCGACGGGCGGGGCGGCGTGCTCCACCCCCGGTTCGTGACGGTCCTCCTGGACGACCTCTTCGGCATCCAGAGCCGGGCGGGGTGCTCGTGCGCCGGGCCGTACGGCCACCGGCTCTTGGGGATCGGGGCCGAGGAGAGCGCCCGGTTCCGCCAGTGCATCCTGGACGGCCACCACGGGCTAAAGCCGGGGTGGGCGCGCGTCGGCCTCCACTACTCGATGGACGAGGCCGAGGTCGACTACGTGATCGACGCCGTCCGCTTCGTGGCCGCGCACGGCGCCCGCTTCCTCGCGCTCTACGACTTCGACCTGGCCGCCGGCACGTGGACGCACCGCGACGGCTGCCCCGCCGGCCTGCGGTCCGCCCCGCCCGCGTTCAGCCTGGACGCGGCCCTGGGCGGGGCGGCCTACGCTGAGTCGTGCTCGGGCGCCGAGCGCCGCGCCCTCTACGCGAGCGCGCTCGCCGACGCCCAGTCCCTCGCCCGCGACCTCCCCGCTCCGGCGGGCGGGGCGGTCCTGGAGGGCGACCTGGCGGACCTCCAGTTTTTTGCGATGCCGGGGTAGCTCGCCTGCGGCTCGCGGGACTGGGGACTGGGGACTGGGGACTGGGGACTGGGGACTGGGGACTGGGGACTGGGGACTGGGGACTGGGAGCGCGCGGGCGGGGTGGCGCCCGTTTTGTTCCGCCTTGCCCGTGGACGGTCCTGTAGGGGCGACCGGCGGTCGCCCTCGGGGGCGGGGCGGTCGCGCAGCCACCCCGCCCGACGGCGGGCACCCGTAGGGACACGACTTGTCGTGTCCGGGGCGGGGGGGGCATCCTGGACCACCCCGCCCGTCCCGCCGCCGTGACCTGCCTGCACGTACGGGCGACCGCCGGTCGCCCCTACGCCGCCCCGCCCTCGCGTCCTGCGGGCGGGGCGGGGCATGTGGCCCCCGCTGCCTGCTGCCCGCCCTCACCCGTGCGGGTCCGGGTAGAGGCGAACCTCGATCTCGTCGGCCACGCCGCGGAGCTGCTCCTCGTCCATGCCGTCGAGGACGCGGCGGAGCGGGGTGCGGAGGCCGCGGAGCGCGAGGTCGAGCGCGACGCCGAGCGCCTGGCGCGTCACCCGCCCCACGCCCAGGCGCTCCAGCGGCTCGCGGAGGTGGTACGCGAGCGCGTGCTCGCCGACGCCGTAGATGAACGCGTGCGCCTGCGCCGCCTTCTCGCTGCGCGGCCGGTCCGACCGGAGGAGCTCGACGACGGCGTGGCCGTCGGCCGCGAGCGGCTCGGAGAGCGGCGTCGCGAGGAACCAGGCCCTCACAGCTCGCCCCGCGGCTGGAGGTCCGTGAACGCCGTCTCGTCGAGGTCCGCGACGGCGCGCGGCTCGGTCAGGATCGCCGTCCCGTCGCCGTCCTTGACCTTTTTCGTCGCCAGGCGGAGCGGGCCGGCTGGCGTCTCGACCTCGGCCGGGTCGAGCCACACCCAGCGCGACCGCGCCGTGTCGCCTTCTAGCACGTACGACCACGCCGTCATCGAGCGCGTGCCCGGCTCGGTCTCGATCGCGTACTGGTCGCCCGGCGTCAGCCCGACGCCGTCGAACGAGAGCTGGAGCGTCTGGCCGTCGGCGCCGACCGCGCGGCGGACGCCGGGGTCGAGCGTCTTGAGCGGGGCGAGCAGCCAGTACCCGTCGTTGACGTGGCGGCGGTGGGCCTCGACGAGCCGCTCGTCCAGGGCCGCCCCGCCCAGCGCGGCCCCGTTCATGGCCGCCTGCCCGGCCGGCGCCTCGGGGTCGAACGTCGACGGCGAGAACACGGCGACGACGACCGAGTCCGCCCCGACCGGCCACTCGACGCGCGTCCGGTCGCCGGCCTTGTCCCACAGGTGGTGCGCGCGCATCCGCTCGGTCGAGTCCACGACGACGGCCCAGTCGAAGGCGAGGGCGGGGAGGGCGTCCCACGCCTCCGCCCCGCCCGCGCCCTCGGCGACGGCGTAGGCGAGCGAGTCGGCGGCCGTCTCGAGCGGCGGCCGCGAGGGCGACGCGCACGCGGCGCACCCGAGGACGACGGCAGACAGGAGGAGCCGGGCGGGCGGGGCGGGAACGGTAAACATGGGGCGGGGCGGGGAAAGGCGGAAGGTCGCCGCACGGAGGCGCCGCTGCCAAACGGCGCCCGCGCCGCTCCGTCTGAGGCGGAGACGCGCGGCCGCTGCCACCCCGCCCGGGCTCCGAGTCGAGCGGGGCGGAACGCCGGGGCGGGGCGGCGGCGTAAGCGGTGCCCCACCCGCCCCGCCCCCGTTGCTCTCCCGAAAAGGTTACCCGTCGACCGCCGCCACCCGTCAGGCCGCCCACGTAGCGATGTGCGGGGCGGCCGCGTCCAGCAGGGCGGAGCGGGCGGGGGCAGCCTGATGGCGCGCGACCCCCGCCGCCGCCGCGGCCCCGTCCTCCGTGCACGCCGCGCCGGCCCCAGCCGTGCCCGCGCGGCCGTGCCGAACTTTTTCACGCTGATGAACCTGCTCGCCGGGTTCTTCTCGCTCATCCAGACGGCGGCGGGCAACCTGGAGGCGGCGGCGTGGCTCGTGGTCCTGGCCGGCTTCTTCGACCTCCTCGACGGCATGATGGCCCGGCTCGTCGGGGCCTCCGGGGAGTTCGGCGTCGAGCTCGACTCGCTCTGCGACGTGGTCTCGTTCGGGGTCGCGCCGAGCTTCCTGCTCTACGTGTTCGGGCTGAACCAGCTCGGCCCGCTCTGGGGCGCGCTGCTCGCGAGCCTCCCCGCCCTGTTCGGGGCCGTCCGCCTGGCCCGGTTCAACTCGATGGCCGTCGCGGGCGAGAAGCACGCCGAGTTTTCGGGCCTCCCGATCCCCGCCCAGGCCGGGGCCGTCGTCGTGTTCATCCTGGTCTTCGTCGACCGGCCGTGGTTCGACGTGCTGGCGCGGCCGCAGCTCTCGACGCTCATCATCCTGGTCGTCGTGCTCTCGTCGCTCATGGTGCTGCCGGTCCCGTTCCCGGCCCTCCCGCAGCCGAACCGGACGAACCTGCGGCGCTACCGCTTCCGGTACCTCCTGTTTCTGCTCGTCCTCGTCCTCGGCCTCGTGTTCCAGGAGGAGGGCCTCCTCGTCGGCGCCGTGATCTACCTCGGGTGGGGGCTGGGCCGTGCGCTCCTGTGGGCGGTCCGCGTGGCGACCGAGCCCGAGGAGGACGAGCCGCCCCGCCCCGGCCCGCTCGACGCGGACGCGCCCCGCGTCGGCGCGTAGTTTCCCCGGCCACCGCCCCGCCCCCTGGGACCGCCCCGCCCGATGTTCACCGCCCACGTCCGCGTCACGCTCCGCCCATCGATCCTCGACCCGCAGGGGAAGGCGGTCCAGCACGCGCTCCACGAGCTCGGCATGGGCTCCGTCGAGAGCGTGCGGACCGGGACGTTCGTCGAGGTCCGCGTGGACGAGCCGACGCCGGAGGCGGCCGAGGCCGTCGTGCGCCAGGCGTGCGACCGGCTCCTGGCCAACCCGGTGACGGAGGACTATGAGATCCTCGCGCTGGTCCCGGCCGAGGAAACCGCGGCGTAGGCGACGCGTGGCTGAACGGCCCGGGCGGCTGCCCCGCCCCGCCCGCTCCCCCTCCGAGACCGCCCCGGCCGGCCCATGCCCCTCCCCGCTTTCCCCGACGCCGCCCCCGTCGCCGAGCCGACGGCCGACGAAGCCGTCGACACGCCCTGGCGCGTGATCCTCTACGACGACGACATCCACACCTTCGACGAGGTGATCCTCCAGCTGATCCGGGCCACCGGCTGCTCGGAGCAGCAGGCCGAGCGCCACGCGTTCACGGTCCACACGGCCGGCAAGGACTGCGTCTACCAGGGCGACTTTTTCGACTGCTTCCAGGTCCAGGGCGTCCTCCGCCAGATCCAGCTCGTGACGGAGATCGAGGGATGAGGGATGAGGGATCGCGCGGGCGGGGCGGCGCCGGTTTTGTTCCGCCCCGCCCATTGCCGCCACGCCTAACGAAGGGCACCCGTAGGGACACGACTTGTCGTATCCGACGCGGGCGGGGCGGTCCTGAGCGTCGTCGTCGTCTGCCCGCACGCACGGGCGACCGCCGGTCGCCCCTACGCCGCCCCGCCCGTCGCCGCCCCGCCCGGCGGCCGCGGCCCGACGGCGTTGCATGCAACGCCGCTACGACGGCCACCCCGCCCTCGTGCGGTGCGGGCGGGGCGGCGCCCGCTGCCCGCCCGCTACCGCATCAGCAGGTAGCTCAGCTTGACCAGGACCACGTCGTCCGGGAACGCCCCGAACGTGTCCGCAAACTGGCCGCCGGTGCCCGTCTCGAACGGCGAGGGCGGGGCGGCGGCCAGGAGCGCCTCCTCGAACTGCTCGCTCCGGCGGCCCTGGCTCCACACGACGTAGAGCGCCGAGCCCAGGCGGTACTCCCAGCGGAGGACGGCGTTGCCCGTGAACGCGGAGAACGCGAAGTCGCGGCGCTTGGGGAAGCCGGAGGCGGGGCGGAGGTCGTCAGGGCCGGCGAGCACGGAGAGGTCGCGGTAACGCCCGCGCGCGGCGAACAGCTGGCCGAAGGCCTGGAGCGAGAGCGTCGGCGAGACGATGTACTGGCCGCGCAGCGTGGCCTCGGCCTCGCGCGTGTCGCGGAGCCCGAACAGCGGGACGTAGAACGCCGTGCCCGCGACCTGGAGCGGGGCGGCGTCGTAGGGGGCGAGGCCGGCGACGAGCCCCACCCCGCCCGGGAACGGGACGAGGTCGCCGTCGACGAGCGCCTCGGGCACGTCGGCCTGGGCGCCGACGAAGAGGCCAGCCGGCGTCTGGACGAACGCCTCGTTGGCCGCCCACGCTTGCCGGCCGTCGGTCCAGCCCCCGCTCGCCTCGACGTCCAGGCTCAGGCGGTCGCTCACGGCCCAGTCCACCTCGAGGCCCGCCGAGAAGCCGCGCGCGCCGTCGGCGCCGAGCGACCCGCCCACGTCGACCTCGACCTGGTACCGCCGCCGCGAGTCGGTCTCGTACGACACCCAGAGCCCGCCGCGCGCCACGTTGCGCACGTCGCCCAGCCCTCGCGCCTCGCGCACGTCGAGCCCGCCCAGCCCGTCGAGGTCGACCGAGACCGAGAGCTCCTGGAAGCCGGGGAAGTCGGCGCGGGCGAAGAAAGAGAGGTCCGCCCCCCGGTTTGTCCGGTCGGCCAGCCGCCACGTCTGCGAGCCGTAGACGCTGCCGCGGAGCCGCCGGAACGGGCCGACCGGGCGGCCCTCGTTGACGAGGTAGCTCGTCCCGGCCCGGGCCTGGAGCAGGTCGGTCTGCCGGAACCGCCCGACGTCGTCCAGGCGGACGCCCGCGGTGTAGGCCCGAAGGCCGAACCCGGGCGTGAGGTAGCCCTCCTCGCGGTCGAACCCGAGGTAGACCGCCCCGCCCCCGACGCGGCCTTCGTCGGCGTCGCGGGCCGTTCCGGCGGCCGTCCCCTCGAACACCCACCCGCCCGTGCGGAGCGCCCAGTCGGCCGCGCCGGCGAGGGCGAGCGTGCGGCCGTCGCCGTTGTCCGGCCGCGTCCCGTACGCCGTCAGCCCGCCGCCGACGTAGCTCCGCCCGGGCAGCTCCTGCTTGAGCCGCCCCGCCCCGTAGAACCGGCCCGGCCGGAAGTCGCCGCCGGTCGCCGAGCCCAGCGCCCCGAACGAGAGGCCGCCCCCGGTCCGCCCCGTGACCTTGGCCGCGGCGATGATGGGCGACTCGCCGCCCACGCGGCGCGTGTAGAGGAGCGCCCCGTCGCCGCCGCCGACCGTGAGGTCGAAGATCTGCGTGCCCTCGAGGAAGAACGGCCGGCGCTCGCTCAGGAAGCGCTCGAACGTGGACAGGTTGAGCTGAGCGGGGTCGGCGTCGACCTGGCCGAAGTCGGGGTTGACCGTCGCGTCGAGGATGACGTTCGAGCCCAGACCCACCTTGAGGTCGGCGCCTACGTTTGCCCCGACGCTCTCGGCGCCGGTCCCCGGCCGGTCGGGGTCCTCGGTCCGGGCCGCGCGCGCGAGCGTGTACGGCGCCGCCTGAAGCACGGGGCGGGGCGCGAGCCCGCCGACCCCGTCGAGCGTCCCGAACAACTGGACGATTCCGCCCTCGGCCTCAGCCCGCGTGACGGGCGCCCAGTAGGCATCCTCCCCGCTCGCCGGCATCACGCGCTGGAAGTTGACGCCCCACGACGCCGTGCCCTCGGTGTAGCGGAGCTGGGAATACGGGATGCGGAGCTCGGCCGTCCACCCGTCCGGCCCCACGCGCACGGCCGACTCCCACACGGCGTCCCACGAGCGGTCCTCGCGGCGCCCCTCGATGGTCCCGTCGAAGCGGACGCCGGCGGCCGTGACGCCGAACACGTAGGCGGTCCGGTCGTCGTTGTAGCTGTCGAGGGAGACCACGAAGGCGTCCGCCCCGCCCGTGTTGTCGCGGCGGCTGAGGGTCTGGCGGATCCGCGACGGGTCGGCCGTGAACATCCGGGCGCCCACGACGAGCCCGTCGGCCGCCCGGAGCACGCGGACCTCGGTCCGCTCCGTCGCCGGGGCGCCCTCGTCGGGCTCGTACTGGACGAAGCCCGTCGCCACCTCGGCGCTGGCCCACGCCGCCTCGTCGAGGACGCCGTCGACGCGGAGGCCCTCGCCGGCCGGCGCCGCTGTGACCACCGGCCGCGCTGGATCGGGGCCGGGCCGTCCGTCGCCGCCGGGCGGGGCGGCGAGCGCGAGCAGGAGCGCGAGCGTGAGCACGGGGGAGACGACGGGGCGGGGCGGGCGTACGTTCCGAAGCTCGCCCCCACCCCGCCCTTTTGGTCCGCCCCGTGGCCGTCCCTGACACGTTCCTCACACTCGCGGCCCCGGCGGCCGCCGAGCCGCCCAAAACGAAGGGCTCGCGGTTTATCGGTGAGGCCGCCCCGGTGCGGACCGAGGCCGAGGCGCTCGCGGCCGTCGCCGCCGTCCGCGCCCGCGAGCACGCGGCAACGCACGTGTGCTGGGCGTTCCGGCTCGGCCCGGGCGGACCCAAAGGGCGAAGCGTCTGGCGCACGCAGGACGACGGCGAGCCGTCGGGCTCGGCCGGAGCCCCGATCCTCCGCGAGATCGAGGGCCGCGACCTGACCAACGTCGTGGTCGCCGTCACGCGCTACTACGGGGGGACGAAGCTGGGCGTGGGCGGGTTGGCCCGGGCCTACGGTGAGGCCGCCGGCGCGGCGCTCGATGCGGGCCGCCCCGCCCGCGGCACGGTCCGCGTGCCCGTCGTGCTCCGGTTCGCGTTCGCCGACACGGCCCCGGCCATGCGGCTCCTGGACGCGTTCGACGCCGAGGTGGCCGAGCAGACGTTCTCGCCGGACGGCACCGAGTTGGCCCTCCGTGTCCGCCGCAGCCACGCCGCCCCGCTCCGGGCAGCCTTCGTCGAGGCCACGGCGGGGCGGGGCGAGGTGGTGGAGAGCAGGTAGAGCAGGTAGAGCAGGTAGAGCAGGTAGAGCAGGTAGAGCAGGTAGAGCAGGTAGAGCAGGTAGAGCAGGTAGAGCAGGTAGAGCAGGTAGAGCAGGTAGAGCAGGTAGAGCAGGGCAGGGCGGCGGCCGAAAAGTTCCGCGGCGCTCCCGCCCCGCCCGGTGGCGAGAGCGGGGCGGGGCGGGCATCTTGCTCTTTCCGCTCTTTCCGCTCTTTCCGCTCTTTCCGCTCTTTCCGCTCTTTCCGCTCTTTCCGCTCTTTCCGCTCTTTCCGCTCTTTCCGCTCTCTACCGCTCTTTCCGCTCTCTACCGCTCGGCCATCATCGTGCGCATGGCGCCCACGGCGAGGCCGTCGACGTGCTCGTTGAGCGGGACGCCGGCGTGGCCCTTCACCTTGACCCAGGCCACGTCGTGCCGCTCGTCCTGGGCCATCAGCCGCTCCCACAGGTCGCGGTTGAGGACCGGCTTCTTGTCGGACTTTTTCCACCCCCGCCGGACCCACCCGTCCATCCAGCGGTCCTTGAACGCGTTGATGAGGTAGGCGCTGTCGGAGTGGAGGCGGACGCGGCACGGCTCCTGGAGCGCTTCGAGCGCCTCGGCGGCGGCGGTCAGCTCCATCCGGTTGTTGGTGGTCTCGGGCTCGGCGCCCTTCAGGTCGCGCGTGATCGTGTCGGGCGGGGCGCCGTAGACGAGCGTGGCGCCCCAGCCGCCGGGGCCGGGGTTGCCCGAGCACGCGCCGTCGGTGTAGATGGTGACGTCTTTGATGGGGACTAGGGACTAGGGACTGCGGGGACTGGGAGAGCGGAAGCTACAGGTGGGTCCGCTCGGCCTCCCCACGAGATTTGCCCGCCCCGCCCCCACTAACTTTCTCGGACAGCCATCTTGTAGTCCCCAGTCCCCAGTCCCCAGTCCCCAGTCCCCAGTATGAAATTCGTAGACTACGTCACCGTCACGGTCCGCAGCGGGCGGGGCGGCCCGGGGAGCGCCCACTTCCGCCGCGAAAAGTTCGAGCCCCGCGGCGGCCCCGACGGCGGCGACGGCGGGGCGGGCGGGTCGGTCGCGCTCGAAGGCGACGACAACCTGTACACGCTCCTCGACCTCCGCTACAACCGCCACCACTTTGCCGCGGCCGGCGAGCCGGGCGGGGGCTCGGGGAAGTCGGGCAAGACGGCCGACGACATCGTCCTGCGCGTCCCGCTCGGGACCGTCGCCCGCGACGGCGAGACCGGCGAGGCGCTCGGCGAGATCGTCGAGGACGGCCAGCGCATCGTGCTCGCGCAGGGCGGGCGGGGCGGGCTGGGCAACACGCACTTCAAGAGCGCCACGAACCAGACCCCGCGCTACGCCCAGCCCGGCGAGGCCGGCGAGGAGCGCGAGGTGACGCTCGAACTCAAGCTGCTCGCCGACGTCGGCCTGGTCGGTTTCCCCAACGCCGGCAAGTCCACGCTCGTCAGCTCGCTGTCAGCGGCCAAGCCCAAGGTGGCCGACTACCCGTTCACGACGCTCGAACCCAACCTGGGCATGGTCTACCTCGGCGACTGGCGCTCGTTCGTCGTCGCCGACATCCCCGGCCTTATCGAGGGCGCGTCGGAGGGGCGCGGGCTGGGCCACCAGTTCCTCAAGCACGTCGAGCGCAACGCGGTCCTCCTATTCTGCGTCGCCGCCGACGCCGAGGACCCCGGCGCCCGCTACGCGACGCTGCTCGCCGAGTTGGAGGCGTTCAGCCCGGACCTCGTCGACAAGCCGCGCCTGGTGGCGCTGACCAAGATGGACCTCGTCGGCCCCGACCTCGCCGACGCCTGGGTCGAGGAGGCCCGCGCCGGCTTCCCGGACGACGTCGAGGTGCTCCCCGTCTCGGCCGTCGCGCAGCGCGGTCTCGATCGGCTCAAAGAGGCCCTGTGGGTCCACGTCGAGGCCGAGCGCGACGAGGCGGAAGGGTAGGGGAGGACCGCCCCGCCCCCGTGCGACAAGCCGTGGGCGGGGTGGCGCGACGACCGTCCCGCCCTTATACGGCGTGCCCGATGCAGACACTGCGCGTGGTGACCGTACGTGTCCGCCCCGCCCGGGCGCCGCAGCCCGCTGGCGTTGCATGCAACACCGCTACGACGGCCACCCCGCCCGTGCCGTGGGCGGGGTGGTGATCTCAGGCCCGTGGCCCTCAGACCGCCTCCGCCACCAGGATCAGCGAGAGCGGCGCGCCCGTCTCCGGATCCGTCGGCTCCACGACCTCGGTCAGCCGGAGCCCGGCCGCCATCACCACGCGCACCCACGAGCCGAGCGTGCGGAAAAACCACGGCATCGGCTCAAAGTCGCCCTCGACGCCGTCGAACGTCTCCTCGCGCCACCCGTCGGCGTACGGCGCGCCGGCCGTGAGCGGGTGGACCGTCTGGACCACGACGCGCCCGCCCCGCTCCAGCACGGCCGCGGCGGCGCGGAGCGGGGCGGCGGCCCGGTCGTCGAGGAGCGAGAAGTTGAACACGGCCACGTCGTAGGGTCCGCCCAGGCGGTCCGGGTCGGCGGCGGCCGCCTCGTAGTCGAGGACGTCGTAGGTCGCGCCCGCCCCGCCCTCGGCGCGGGCCGCCTCCACGAGCGGGGCGGACGCGTCGACGCCGTGGACGGAGACGCCTAGCGCTCCGAGCGCCCGCGCCAGCCACCCCTCGCCGCACCCCACGTCGAGCACGCGCCCAGCCGGCGGCAGCCCGCCCACGACGGCCTCGACGACGGCCGCGTCCGTGCCCGCCCGGCGGCTCGGGATGTTCCCCTCACGGACGGCCGCCGTCCACGCCTCGGCGTTCCGGGTCCACGTCGGGACGAGGCGGAGGGCGGGGCGGTCGGTCACGGGCGGGGCGGCTAGATGGCCGGGTCGGGCGGCGTCGTGCCCGGGTTCGCGAGCCGCTCCTGCTGCGGGAACGGGTAGAAGTTCCGCGTCCGCTGGAACGGGTCCGAGGGGTCCGGCTCGCCCTGGTTCAGGCGCCGCGCGTCCTCCAGGCGGAGGCCCTGGAGGTAGAGCTCGGTCGCGCGGTTGTAGTAGATCTCGTTGAGCAGGCTCTGGAGGTCCGTGGGGCCGTCGTAGGCGTCGAGGTTCGCGGCGAGCCCGAACGGGTCCTCGGTGTCGGTCCGCACGGCGTTGATGGCCGCGACCGCCCCGCCCGCGTCGCCCTGCCGGGCGAGGACTTCGGCGCGGATCAGGAGCATCTCGTCGGGGACGTAAGCCGGAAGCGGGGTGATCAGGCTGGTGCCGATGAAGCCGGCCGCCGTCTCGATCGGGTAGTCGTTCACGCTCGTGTCGTCGTTCGAATCGGTGAAGTACGCGATCCGACCGTCGTCGTCCTCGATGCTCTCCAGCCCGAGGTCGTCGCGGACGGCGAAGCTGGGTTGCCCGAGCGACGGCGAGATGGCGGCGAACAGCGGGTTCGTCACGTCGGTCGTGTAGGTGAACACCGAGGTCGCCGCGGGGTCCACGCGGCCGGCCGCGGCGAGCGCTCCGTCGAGGTCGCCGGCGAGGAGGGCGAACCGCGCGCGGTATGCGCGGATCGTGTTGAGCAGGTCGAACCCGCGCGGGACGACGTCTCGGAACGCCGCGTTGGGCGGGGTGGCGATCAGGAGGTCCTCGGCGGACGCCAGGAGCGAGACGGCCTCTTCGAGCGCGGCCTGCCGCGGGACGTACGTCGCCGGCCCGTCGGTCCGCGTGTCGATCACCACGTCCGTGAACCCAACGGCGAGCGCCCCGAGCGCCGCCGCCTTGTAGAACTGGGCGAGCGCGACGAGCCCGCTCTGGAGCGCCGGCTCGACCGTCTCGGTCGCCTGCGCCCCGGCGATGAGGGCGTCGGCCAGCGAGGTCGTCTGGTACATCTCGCGGAAGTAGCCGGTCACGTTCGCGTTCGACGGGTCGAGCCCCGCCCCGCCCGCGTCGAGCTCGAGGAGGTTGGCGAACGTGTTGTCCGCGGCCAGCTCGCGCGACGTGATCCCGGTCGTGAGCACGAGGTTGTCGTAGGCGCCCGCGTTGTACTGGCGCTGGAGGCCGGCGGCAGCGGAGAGAAGGCCCGCTCGCGTGCTGAACGCGTCCTCCTCGGTCGTCGCGTTGGGGTCGTCGATGTTCAGGTCGCACCCGGCGAGCGGGGCGGCGAGGGCGAGGGCGAGGGCGAGGCACCGCCCCGCTCGACGTGTGGTCGTGGTCATGGGATGGGGCGGGGTGGCTAGAGCGTGGCCTGGAGCGTGAGCCCGAACGTCCGGGGGATCGGGACCTCGACGAAGTCGTAGCCGCGGACGCCCGTCGACTGCCCAGCCACGTTCGTCTCCGGGTCGTACCCCGAGTAGCTGTCGAACGAGAGAAGGTTGCGGCCGTACGCCGTCACGCGGAGGCCCTGGACGCCCATGCCGCGGAAGAGGTCGACCGGGACGAGGTAGGTCAGCGAGACCTCGCGGAGCTTGACGAAGGTGCCGTCCTCGATCCAGTTCTCGAAGATCGAGAACGTGCCGTAGTTGCGGGGGTCCGGGCCGGGCACGCCCGAGTTCTGGTAGTACCCGACCGGCACGCGGCCCTCGATCTCGGCTTGGTAGTCTGAGAGCGTCCCGAAGTTGCGGAGCGCGGCTAGGCGGCGCGTAAAGTTGAAGATGTCGCCGCCGAACGCCCCGTCGAGTTGGACGCGGGCCGAGAACCGCCGGCCCACGTCGAACTCGTTGATCCAACTCGCCGTGAAGTCCGGGTTCGGGTCCCCGATGATCCGCTGGGTCCCGTCGCGGACTGGGACGATGACCGCCCCGCCCGCGTCGCGGAGGAGGCCGTCGTCGCCGATCGTCCCGGTCGTGAACGTGGGGAGGTTCTGCGCGTCGAGGACGATCTGGTTCGTCGCTGGGTTGACGGCGAGCCCGACGATGTTGCCGGCGTCGTCGCGGGCGAAGCCTGAGCCGTAGAACACGCCCTGCGGCTGGTCGTCGATGACGGCCACGAGCCCGAACGAGTTGCCCAGGATGAGCGTCTCGTCAGGGACGTCGTCGAACGGGTCGGCGGTGACACTGGGGTCGAGGTCGATCCGGTTCTTGTTCGTCGCGAACGTGGCCGTCGACGACCACCGGAACCCCTCGGTCTCGACGGGCAGCGCGCGGAGCAGGAGCTCGAACCCCTTGTTCGAGAGCTCGCCCACGTTCTGGAGCTGGTTCGAGAACCCCGACGTGAGCGGGAGCTCGACGTTGAGCAGGAGGTCCGTCGTGTTCTGCGTGTAGTACGTGGCCTCGATCCCGAGCCGGTCGTCGAAGAACCCGAGGTCGGTGCCGACCTCGAACTCGCTCTGGCGCTCGGGCTCCACGCCGGGGTTGCCCAGGAGG
This sequence comes from Rubrivirga sp. S365, assembly GCF_032248475.1. Taxonomy (NCBI): domain Bacteria; kingdom Pseudomonadati; phylum Rhodothermota; class Rhodothermia; order Rhodothermales; family Rubricoccaceae; genus Rubrivirga; species Rubrivirga sp. S365. Next base: position 2,635,389 of record NZ_JAVTTN010000001.1, on the reverse strand, counting down.
CCCGGGGGGAGCAGGCCGTTGGACCCGGCGTAGGCCCCCGGCCCGTACCGCGTGAACCGCGTGAACGGCCCGATCGACGTGAGCCCGCCCGACTCGCCGTAGCTCGCGCGGAGCCGGAGCGTGGAGGGGAAGTACCCGTTCTGAGCGGCGCGGGCGTAGGCGTCGTTGCTGCCGGCGTCGTAGCTCGCGCTGACCTTGGGGTAGAAGTTGGTCCGGTTGTCCGGCCCGAACCGGCTCGACGCGTCGACGCGGCCGGCGGCGGTCACGAACAGTTGGTCGTAGACCCCGAACGTCTGCTGAACGAACGCCCCGAGCAGCGTGCTCTCGCTGCGCGACTCGCCGACGGCCGACGGCCGCGACCCGCCGTCGACGGTCTCGACGCCCACGTTGAGGTCGAACGTCTGGATGGCGAACGTCGAGTTCTGGTCGTACTGCGACGTCCCGCCCAACGTCGTCGTCGACTCGAGCGACTCCCCAAGCTGGGTCTGGTATTGGAGGCGGAGGTCGTTGTTGAGGTTCGTCACGTTGAAGTCAGCCCGGCGGCTGTAGCCGCCGTCGAACCCGCCGGCGGTCGACCCACGCGGAATGAGCGCGAGGCCACTCTGGGAGTACGTGTCGAGCCCGAGGACGTAGCTGATCGAGAGCCCCTCGGCCGGCGTCAGCTGCGCCTGGGCGTCGCCCGTGAAGCGGTTCGTCGTCTGGCTGAAGTCGAAGTTGTTGACCACGTCGAGCGGGTTCTGCTGAACCAACTCGATGGGGTCCCCCGCCGCGTCTACGGGTACACCGGGGCTCGTGACGGGGTACTCGCCGGTGACGGGGTCGGGCTGGATATCGATAAAGTTCGGCCCGAAGATGAACGCGGTGAGCGCGCCGTACGCCGAGTTCAGGCCGCCGTTGGGGATGTCCTGCGACCGGCTCCGCGTGTAGTTCGCGCCGATCGAGAGGTTGAGGAGGTCCCCGAAGTCCTGGCCGACGCGGACGCGCCCGTTGAGGCGCCGGAACTGGTTGCCGCGGACGATCCCTTCGTTAAAAAAGTGGCCGCCCGAGAAAAAGTAGGTCCCGCCGCCCTGGCCCCCTGAGACCGAGAGGTACTGCTCCGTCCCGACCGCCTGATGGAAGATGTCGTCCTGGTAGTCGAAGCGCTGCGTAGGCTGGGGGCTGAGGGACGCCTCGGGCGCCGTACCCTGAGGCCGGTCGAACGCTGCCCGGTTCACGTCGAGCGTCTTGCGGATGGCGTCGGTGCGCACCGACGTGGACAGCGTGACGGACGGGGCGCCGGTCTGCCCGCGCTTGGTAAAGATCTGGACGACGCCGCCGTTCGCGCGCGACCCGTAGAGAGCCGCCGCCGAGGCCCCCTTAAGGATCTCGATGCGCTCGATGTCCTCGGGGTTGAGGTCGACGAGTCGGTTTTGGTCTCCGCCGCCGAGGTCGATGAGCCCAGCCGACGTGTTGTCGATGATGACGCCGTCGATCACGTAGAGCGGGTCGGCCGAGCCGAGCACTGTCGACGGCCCGCGGAGGCGGATCGAGATGCCGCCGGCCGGGTTGCCCGAGTTCTGTGAGACGACCGCCCCGGCCACCTTCCCCACGATCGCCTGATCGACGGACGTGGCCCCGGCGTCGGCGATCTCGCGGGCGTCGATGGTCCCGATCGCGTTCCCCAGCTGGCGGCGCTCAATGGGGAGGCCGGTGGCGGAGACGATCACCTCGTCGGAGCGGAGGGCGTCGTCGGCCAGTTCGATGACGCCCACGTCGACCGTCGGGGCGGCTCCGAGCGTGACGGGCGTCTCGACGGTCGTGAACCCGACGAAGCTGGCCCGGAGCGTGTACGTCCCGGGCTCGACGCGGGCGTCGAACGAGAACCGGCCCTCGACGTCCGTCGCCGCGCCGGCCTGCGTGCCGTCGAGGAGCACCGACGCGCCGGGCACGCCGTCTTCGAGGGCCGCGTCGACCACGCGTCCCGTGATCGTGTAGGCGCTCTGGGCGAGCGCGGGGCCGGCAGCGCAGGTGACCAGGCCGACGAGGAAGGCAAGACGCATGGAGGCGGGGTGGGCTCGGGAGAAGCGGCCCGAAGGTACCGACGCCGCCCCGCCCGACGGGAGGCTCTACCCCGCGCCCTCTCGCCGCCCCGCCCAGACGCCGCACGGCGGGGGCGGGGCGGCCCGTCACGCGCCCTCGATGCGGAGGTGGTCCACGACGCGCTGCACGCCGGGCGCCTCGACCACCACGTCGATCAGGGCCTCGCGCGCCGCGCGGTCGGCGACGTCGCCGTAGACCGAGACGACGCCGTCGTGGACGTAGAACGCCAGCCCGCGCGCGGCGAGGCCCGCCGCCTCGACGCCGTCGTGGAGGGCGTGGGCGAGGTCGGCGTCGGCCGACGTCTGCGTCCGCCGCCGCTGCGCGCGCGCGACGGCCGCGCGGAGGCCGGAGAAGAGTCGGGGCACGGGTCCAGGGGCGGGGTGGGGGAAGCTACGGGCCGCCCCGCCCAACACGCCGGCCGCCCCGCCCGGCGTGACCGCGCCGGGCGGGCGGGGCGGCTCCTGGTACACGCCCCGCCCAGAGCCAACGTGCAGGTAGGCACTCGGTACGAGGACCGCGCGCCGAGGTCAGATCGGGCCGTACCTCGTACCCGGTACCCCGTACCCACCCGGCGGGCGCTTTAGAACCCGGTCGGGAACGGGAGCCGGCGGACTGTCGACTGCGGCACGTTGATCCGCAGGATGTCGCGGAGGTACCCGCTCTTGACGTAGAGCGAGAACGAGAACCCGCGGACCGGCCCCAGCGGCTGCCACCCGATCGCCATCTCCCAGCAGTGGAGGTCGCGCCGGAGCTGGAGGCTCGTCGCCGTCGGCTCCATCTGGACGAGGTCGAACCCGGTCCGCCCCGAGACCGACCACTTCGGGGTCAGCCGCGCGTTGAGCTGGCCGAGCTCGATGGTCGCCGTCGTCGGCCGCAGCGCGCCGGGGGCGGGGCGGTGGTTGATCGTGGCGCTCAGCGAGAACGAGAGCGGGGCGGCGTAGTCGATGTAGCCGACGACGGCCGGGCGCGGCCCGAACGCGCCCGGGTCGTACGCCTCGGTGCCCGGGGCCGCGACGACCGGGCGGACGTCCTCCTCCCGCCCCGCCCCGCCCAGCTTGAACGACCGGCTCAGGCGGAGGCTGACGGCCGAGAGCCGGAGCGGCCGGCCCGTCTGGTCCAGGTACGTCTGCGTCAGGCTCCGGCCGGTCGAGTCGATGGCGTACGGCGAGAACGTCGCGTTCCCGTTCGCCGAGACGCCCCAGAACTGGCTCGTGGCCCGCGCGCTGACGTCGCTCAGCGGGCGCTCCGTCGCCGCGAAGTTGTAGCTCCCGCTCACGTCCAGCGACAGGACCTGCCGCGCGGTCCGCGTGGTCTCGCCCGTCGAGTCGGTCGACGCCGTGCGCACGAGGAACGCGTTGCTGACGCCGAACGAGAGCGCGCGCTGGGGGTTGAGCGGGATGCCGGGGACGATCGCGTAGCGCCGCGTCTCGCCCTGCGGGTTCGGGGCCGTCTCGCGGACGAACCCGAACGCCTCGTAGTCGGGCTCGAACTGGAGCGACACGTTGGGCCGGACCGTGTGCCGCAGCCCGTCGATGCGGCCCACGCGGAGCGGGAACGTCCCATAGAACTCGGTCGACGCCGACGCCGAGAGCGCCGCCTGGCGGACGGCCGTGAACCCGGGGACCTGGCGCGAGTCGAACGCCCCGGCCGAGTCGACCACGATCTCGGTCCGCTCGCCCACCCACGTCTCGCGGTAGTTGAGCGACGGCGAGAGCGAGAGGTTGAACCGAGGGATCTGGAAGGCGGCCTGGACCGGCACGTTCTGCGTCACCTGGTACACGAACCGCTGGTCGCGCCCCGTCGCGTCGGCGAACGCCGACGGGCTAAACAGGCCTTCGAGCGCCGAGATCGACGTGTCGGCCGTGGCCTGGAAGTTGAACGAGTTCGTGGTCTGGTTCGAGTAGGCCACGCTGATCTTCTCGTACCAGCGGTCGTCGCGGCCGCGGCGGAAGGGGAACCGGCGCTGCTGCGTGAACGAGAGCGTCGGGAAGGTGACTGACGTCCGCGGCGTGGCGCCGGTAAAGTCCTGGTAGGCCTGGAGCGAGACGTTGAGCGCCCGGCCCACGCTCGGCCACGACTGCGAGTACCCGACCGACGACTGCGTCGAGGTCTCGACCTGGTCCTCCACCGACTGCGCCACGAACCGCTGGCTCTCGGACCGGAGGTTGATCGACGCCGTCAGCCGCTGCCCGGCCGGGAGCGTCTGGTTGTGGGAGACCCGGAGGTTGAACGGAATGCGCGGGGAAAAATCAGGGTCGGTGGGCTCGCCTGAGCGGAGCCGCCCGACCTGGAGCGAGACGTCGCCGTTGTAGGCGTAGAGCTTGTTGTAGCGGGCCGCGCCGCGGACGAGGAACGAGCCCTCGGTCCCCACCTTCGCCGTGGCCTGGGCGTCGAGGTAGTCGCTGATGGCCCAGTACCAGCCCACGTTGTCGAGGAACAGCCCGAACCCGGACTCCTGCCCGTACCGGACCGGGAGCGGCCCGCTCCGCCGGCCCTCGGCCGTCGGGAAGTACCCGAACGGGAGGATGACCGGCATGGTGATCCCCAGGATCTTCAGCCGGACCGGCCCCGAGTACACCTCCTCCCCGCCCACGACCTTGAGCCGGCCCGCTTCGAGCGCGTAGTGCGGGTGGTCGAGCTCGCACGTCGTGTAGGCCGCGTCCTGGGCGTAGACCACGTCCTCGGTCCGCTGCTTGATGACCCCGCCCAGGAGGTAGCCGTCCTGGATCTGCGTCCGCGCGCCGGTCACGCGGCCGCGCTGCGAGGCCAGGTTGTAGACGAACGCGTCGCCCTGGAACGACTCCGCCCCGCTCGCGAACTGCGGTACGCCGACGGCGCTGGAGTCCGACCCGAGCGGGTCGGCGCGGACGGTCTGGGCGCCGGCTCGGTACTGGAGCCGGCCGGCGCCGACCGTAGCCTCCTGGTACGTCGCCTGGGCCTCGCCGAAGAGCGTGACCACGTCGTCGGGCGCCTCGTCCGGGCCGAGCGAGTCGCGCCGGGCGAGCACGATCCGCACCGAGTCCCGGGCCGTGTACGCGACGGGCGCCTCCAGCCCGCCCTCGGCCGCCCCCGCGACGGGCAGCCCCACGTCGACCGGCGGCCCGGCCGGCACCGCGGGCAGGGCGACCGCGGGCGGGGCGGGGCGGACCACCCCGGCCGTGTCGACGGCGACCGTATCCGCCTCCTGCGCGGCGGCCCCCCGCCCCGCCCACAGGGCGACGACGGCGGCGGCGAGGAGCCACGAGCGGGGCGGGGCGGGGCGGCGGGGCACGGGGGAGCGTGGGGGGACGGCGCCGCCGGAACGGGAGGCGCAGCGGCTTCGTGCGCGAAGCTAGCGGCCGGGCCGCGGGTCCGAAAGGCGGACCGCCCCGCCCTCCGCGGGGTGGTCCTCGTGGTGCGGCGCGGACGCGGCGAGTCGTGTCCCCCGGGGGCTGGGGGCGGGGCGGGCTCGGCGCCACCCCGCCCGTGCTAGCCCTGGGCGGGGCGGTCCTCGTGGTGCTCGAACGCGAGCCGCGCCGCGCCGAGCAGCGCCACCTCGTTCCCGCGCGTCTCGCGCACGATCTCGACGCCGTCGAGCATGGGCGGCATCACGAACCGCTCGATCGTCTCGCGCGCCGGGTCGAGCAGGTAGTCGCCCGCCTGCGACACGCCGCCGCCGACGACGATCTTGCGGATGTCGAGGAGGCTGACGACCGAGCCCAGCAGGACGCCCAGCTTGTGGCCGGCCCACGCGAGCACCTCGCGCGCGGCCGGGTCACCGGCGACGGCGGCGCGGTGGAGGTGCTGCGGCGTGACGTCGGTGAGGTCGCGGCCGGCCGTCTGGTGGAGGTGCGTCTCGCGGGCGAGGAGCTGGTAGCGCGCGTGGTGCGAGAGGAACCGCTGCCCGAGGTACGCCTCGATGGCGCCCGAGACGCCGGCCCGGTCGTACGGCCCCTCGTAGTCAATCGACATGTGACCGATCTCGCCGGCCGCGCCCGTCGAGCCGCGGAACAGGCGGTCGTTGACGACGATCGCCCCGCCCACGCCGGTCCCCAGCGTGACCATGACGAACGAGTCGAAGGGCCGCCCCGCCCCGTAGAACGCCGAGCCGAGGGCGGCCGCGTTCGCGTCGTTTTCGACGATGACCGGCCCGTCGACCGCGACGCCGCGCGCGGCCAGCCGAGGCCCCAGCGCGTCGGGAAGGTGGACGTCGCGCCACTCGGGAAGGTTAGGCGGCTCGCGGACCGTCGTCCGGTCGAGCGAGACGGCCCCGGGCGCGCCGATCCCGACGCCCACAATCTCGGGCGGGGCGGCGCCTTCGAGCACCTGGGCGACGCCGTCGGCGATCTGGTCGAGCACGTGGTCCGGCCCCCGCTCGGCGCCGGTCGGGCGCGAGACGCTCTGGACGATGCCGCCCTCGCGCTCGACGAGGGCCACCTTCAGGTTCGTGCCGCCGAGGTCGACCCCGACGGCGTGGAGTGGGGCGTCGGCCATTATTCGGGGGCGTCCTCGATGCGGTACACGCGCTCGCCGGGGCGGCGCATCCCGTACTGCTCGCGGGCCACGCGCTCGACGGTCGCGTCGTCGAGGCCGCGGTCGAGCCGGGCTTCGAGCGCGTCGTTCTCGGCCCCGATCGCGGCGTTCTCCTCGCTCATCCGGTCCAGCTCCTGGGCGTAGGCGACGCGGCGCCACACGCTGTGGCTGTCGAAAAAGGCGACCCAGAGGATCAGGCCGACGACGCCCACGAGGGCGAGCCGGCGGCGGAGACGCTGGGGCATGGGCGGACCGGGGGGGCGGGGCGGCGGCAATCTACGCCCGCCCCGCCCGCGCACCGACGGTGGAAACCCGGAGGAGGCGCCGGGCGGGGCGGACAGCCTGGGCTCTACACGGCGCCGCCGACCAGCCACCCCGCCCCCACCGGCGCGTCGAGGCTGAACGGCCGGCGCCGAGACTCGCGGCTCGGGCGGGCGGGGTGGGCGCGTTTCCGCACGGGGCTACGGTGCACCACCCCGCCCAAGACTGCGGGCGGGGCGGTCGCCCTAGAACCGGAACGCCTCCATGCCCGGGTAGACCGCCGCGTCGCCCAGGAGCTCCTCGATGCGGAGGAGCTGGTTGTACTTGGCCAGCCGGTCGCTCCGGGACGCCGAACCCGTCTTGATCTGGCCGCTCCCGCAGGCCACGGCGAGGTCGGCAATCGTCGTGTCCTCGGTCTCGCCCGAGCGGTGGCTGAGGACCGACGCGTAGCCGTAGCGGTGGGCCAGCTCGACGGCCTCCAGCGTCTCGGTCAGCGTGCCGATCTGGTTCGGCTTGATGAGGATCGCGTTGGCCACGTCCTCGTCGATCCCGCGCTGGAGCCGGTCGGTGTTCGTCACGAACAGGTCGTCGCCGACGAGCTGGACCGTCTCGCCGACGCGCTCGGTGAGGGCGGCCCAGCCGTCCCAGTCGTCCTCATCGAGGGCGTCCTCGATCGAGATGATCGGGTACTCGTCGACCCACCCCGCCCAGAACTCGACCATCTCCTCGGACGAGAGCTTCCGGTCGGGGTCCGACTTGTAGAACACGTACTTCCCGTCCTCGACCATCTCGGCCGCCGCCGGGTCGAGCGCGATGTACATGTCGTCGCCGGCCGCGTAGCCGGCCCGCTCGATGGCCTCCAAGATGACCTCGATGGCCTCCTCGTTCGACTTCAGGTTCGGCGCGAACCCGCCCTCGTCGCCCACGGCCGTCGAGTAGCCGCGCTGGGTCAGCACCTTCTTGAGGTGGTGGAACGTCTCGACCCCCATCTGGAGCCCCTCGGAGAACGTCTCGGCCCCGGTCGGCATGACCATGAACTCCTGAAGGTCGACCGAGTTGTCGGCGTGGCGCCCGCCGTTGATGATGTTCATCATGGGGACCGGCAGGCGCCGGGCGTTCGCCCCGCCCAGGTACGCGTAGAGCGGGAGGCCGACCGAGACGGCCGCGGCCCGCGCCGTCGCCAGCGACACGCCGAGGAGCGCGTTCGCGCCCAGCCGGCTCTTGTTCTCGGTCCCGTCGAGGTCGATGAGGACGCGGTCGAGCGCAGCCTGGTCGAGCGCGTCGAGCCCAACGACCTCGGTGGCGATCTCGTCGTTCACGTTCTCGACCGCCTTCAGCACGCCCTTCCCGAGGTACACGTCGTCGTCGCCGTCGCGGAGCTCGACCGCCTCGTACTCCCCGGTCGACGCCCCCGACGGCACGGCCGCGCGGCCGACGGAGCCGTCCTCGGTGATCACGTCGACCTCGACGGTCGGGTTGCCTCGGCTGTCGAGGATCTGGCGGGCGCGGACGGAGGCGATGAGCGGCATGATGGACCCGGAGGGCGGGGTGGGGGAGAGGGCACCCCAAGATACCCGGCCGCCGCGGGCGGGGCCGCGCTGGGGATGAAAACCGACCGCCCCGCCCTGGCAGGGGCGACCGACGGTCGCCCGTGGAGTCGCCCGCGCCCCAGCGCCGGCCGCCCACGTTCAACCCCGCCCCGCCCTCGAAGCACCCCGCCCCGCTCACACACGCGTGGGCGGGGCGGCCAAAAAAGAAGCCGGCCGCCCCGCTCGTGGGGACGGCCGGCTCGTACGCACGGGGCGGGGTGGCCCTAGCGGACGCGCGTCGAGCAGGACCCGTAGGCCCCGAGGCTCGCCGTCACCGTCTGGCCTGGGCTGTACCCCTCGAGGAAGTACGACTCCCGGCTCGGCCCGGCCCGCTCGTAGCCGGCGGCGGCGCGGCGCGCGGCGTCCGCGATCCGGCCCGACGTGACCGCGGCCACGTTCCGGTACTCGTCGGCGAGGCACCAGTAGGCGAACCGGCCCGTCAAGGACGACGGGCGGCCGACGGCGTCGGCGATCATGCCGGCGCGGGCGTAGAGGCTCGGCCCGTGGCTCGGGAAGTACTGGAGCGCGCGGTTAACGAGCTGCGACGTGTTCCCGAAGCCCTCGGCCGAACGGGCGTAGAGGAAGTCGGCCCGCTGCGCGTTCGAGGCCGCGTTCGTGAGGCCGCGGTCGAAGAGCTCGTTGCCCCGCGCCGTGTCGCCCTCCCGGAACGCCTGGAACGCGAGCGCGACCAGCGTCCGCGGGTTGTCGACCTGGTTCGTGATCGCCGGCAGGCGGACGACCTGGGTCTGGAGCGCGGCGGGGTCCTCACCGAGCGCCTCCAGGCGGTCCGGCTGCTGGAGGATGACGGCGAGCAGCGTGAGCGCGTCGTCGTCCGAGATCGAGCCGCCCCGGAGGTCGGCCACGAGCTGCTCGACGGCGGCGTCGGAGCCCACGCCCGCCACCCCGCCCGGCGCGGCGCTGGGGTCGGTGCGGAAAAACTCGGCCGAGCTGGTCAGGTACTGCTGGAGCGCCGGCGTGTCGACGTTCGAGGCCAGGCGCTCGACGTAGTCGGCCCGCTCCGGGTTCGGGAACTCGTCGCCGAACTCGTTGCCCGAGAGCGCGAAGAGCTGGCTGTAGTACCAGTCGTCGAGGCTGTCCGGCTGCGCCTCGAAGGCCCGGTTAAACGCCTCGAACTGCTGCTGGTCCGCGTCGTCGTAGACGTCCCGGTTCTGGAAGTAGAAGAACCCCTCGCGGAGGTCGCGGAGGTACGGGTCGTAGGCGATGCCCTGCGTGTCGAGCGTCTGGCGGCCCTCCTGGCGGACGGCCCGCGCCGAGTCCAGGTACGCCACGCGCGTGGCCTGGTCGGTCGAGTCCACGTTCTGAGCGAAGTACTCGTAGATCGACGCCATGCGGAGGTAGTTCCGGTCGTCGGGGTCCTCGCCCGTGAACAGCGGGTCGTTCGCGAGAAGCCACTGCACGTACGGGTAGGCCGCGCAGAAGTCGTCGTTCCGGTAGTTCTCGGCGCCCAGGCTGAAGTTGGTCCGCGTGTTGGCCTCGTTCGGCTCCTGCTGCACGATGACGTAGGTGTCCGTGCAGAGGTCGCCGGGGCCGTACGCCGCCCCGCCCTCGGGGGGCGGGGTGTACTCGTTCGTGGAGCCGTCGGAGGAGGTCCCGGCGGGACCCGCGCAGGCGGCGAGTACGGCGGCGCCGGCGAGCGCGGGCAGGGCGAGGCGGAGGGATCGCATAAACAGAGAGAGAGGGTGGGAAAAGACTAGTTGAACCGGCGCCGGACGAACCAGCGCTCGCCAAAGTTGAAGGTGAGCGTGCCCTTCACGAAGGTGTCGCGGACGAGTACGCCCTCGGTCGAGCCGCGGGTTCCGACCTCGACGCCGAGGTCGATCCGCGAGCCCGTCAGGCGGTTGGGGACGGAGACGCCGCCGGTGAGCGCGTACGTCGCCACGCCCTGGCCCTCGGGCGCGTAGAGCCCGCGCTCGGCGTAGCCCCCGAGCCGGAGCGCCGTCCGGGCCACGGCGCGGCGGCCGCCGCCGGGCGAGAGCTCCACCCCGCCCCCGACGCGGAGCCGGTCGCGGAGCGCGTCGACGCCGGCCGCCGGGTCGAACCCGCCCACGGGAACGGTGCTGTCGAACCCACCCCACGGCTCGTAGAGCGCGTCGACGGTCGCCAACCAGCGCGGGCCGGCGCGGTAGGCCACCCCGCCGCGGAGGAGGAGCGGGAGCGTGGCGTCGCCGTCCTGCGTCGTCGTGAGCGTGTCGCGGCTGAGCGTCTCGCCCAGCGTCGTCGTGCGCACGACCGAGAGGGCCGTCGGGAAGGTGAGGGCGGCCCCGACGGTCAGCGCGTCGTCGTCGCCGAGCAGGTTCGGGACTGTGGCCGCGGCGCCGACCGTGGCCGTCACCCCGCTCACGCGCGTCGACCGCGACCGCCGCGTGGTCGCGAACGCCGTCGACGTCGTGTCGAACGCCGTCCGCTGCACGTCCTCCTCGGTCCCCAGGATCACGTCGGCGCTGGCGCCGATCTGGAGGGCCGACCCGAGGCGGAACCCGAGCCCGCCGCTCAGCTGCTGGAGGCCGCCCCCGCCCTCCAGGTTCAGCGTGTACCCGACCGGCGTCCCCTCGGAGTCCAGCGTGCCCGTCGACGCCGAGCGGTAGTTCACGCGCGAGTACGGCTGGTAGGAGAGGACGAGCCCCAGGCGGCCGGCGTAGAGCGGGACGCCGAGGAGCACGCTGGCCACGTCGCCGGCCGTCCCCACGCTGGGATCGTCGGACGCGCCGTCGACGCCGCGGACGGTGGTGATCCGGCCGGCGGCCGAGAACGTCGTGAGCACCTGGTCGGACCAGAGCGCCGGGTTCGACAGGTTCGTGTAGACCGACGAGCGGAGCGCGGCGCCGCCGTTCCCGAGCATGGCCGCCTGCGACGACGCGAACTCGCTCCGCTCGCCCAGGCCGTAGAGCGAGTAGATCGAGCCGTAGTTGGTCGACCCCTGGGCCTGCGCCCCGGCCGCGGCGGCGAGGGCGAGGAGCAGGGCGGCGAGTCGGAGCATCGGGGGGCGGGGCGGGAGAGACACGGGGCGGGGCGGGGCGTTGCCCGGCTCAGGAGCCGACGACGGTCAGCGACAGGCGCGGGGCCTCCGCCCCGCCCGGGCGGAGCACGGGGAGGACGTCGAGCGAGGCCGGGACGAACAGCGTGCCCTGAACCCGACCCGGAAGGGCACCGGGGACGAGCTCGAAGGCGTCGAACGCGGCCGCGCCGAGGAGCGCCGCCTGGACGGCCTGCGTGAGCCGATCGCTCTGGGCCGCCGACACCGCCCCGCCCTCGACCGTCACGATCACGATGGGCGTCCGCGTGCCCGTGGCCGTGTCGACGCCGAACAGCGTCGCGTTCTGGGCCACCGGGCGGACGAACGAGCCCTCCTCGGCCACCGTCGTCTCGAGCGGGGCGCGGAGAACGGCGCGCGCCAGCGCCGCCGGGCCGATGGCGTCGAGCGGGAACAGGAGCCGGACCGACCGCCCCGATCCCACCTGGGCCGCGACGAACGCGTCGGGCGCGGGCCGCGGCTCCCCGCGCTGGAGCGACGAGAACACCTCGCCGGCCTGGTACGACAGCGTGTCGCTGGTTGTGATCACGCGGAGCCGCGTCTGCGGCGTCTGGGCCTGGAACCCGAACACGGCCCCCGCCCCGCCCGCGCGCGTCGGCTCCAGGGCGAACCCCTCGAACGCCTCGTTAAAGTTGGGGGCCAGGAGGAGCTCGGCGTTCGCCTCGACCCACGACGCCGGCAGGTCGAAGGCGACCGTCTCGTCGGCCGCCGAGACCGTCGTCGAGGTCAGAACCGGGCCGACGGCGAAGAGCGTGTCGGCGGCGTAGTCCAGCGACGGCGACCACGACCCCGCGCCGGCGTCGACCTGGCGGAGCGCGAGCGCGAGCGCCGCCGTGGTGTCGCCGTAGACGTACGTCCGCTGGAGCTCGAGGCGGACCGACCGGACGTCGGCGGCCGCCATCCCCTCAGGAATCGCGGGGCGGACGACGTCGAGGTACCCGACCGCGCGGGCGTCGCCAAAGACGGGGTCGGCCACGTCGCCGGCCAGCACGCGCGTTTGGGCCAGCGCCGCCGTCGAGTCGGCGAACCCGATGGCGGGGCGGCGGTCGTCGGCGGCCTCGACCGACGCGGCCTCGACCGTCCGCGTCGCCGGGTCGACGTCGGCGTCGTCGATCAGGCCGACCCCGACGCCGGCGGCGTCCTGGCACGCCGGGAGCGCGGCGAGGGCGGCGAGGAGGAGGAGGGGGCGGGGCGGCAGTCTCACAGGCGTCGGGGGCGGGGTGGGCTCAACGGAGCCCGCGCCGGTTCTCGCGTTGGGGGCACAGATTCCGGGACACCCGGAGGCCGCTACGCTACCGGCCCGCCCCGCTCTCGACCGGGCAGTCCGTGCAAAAAAATGGCGGGCGGCATCCGGTGCCGCCCGCCGCGTCTCTCGCGTCGGGGCGTCAAGCCGCCTGGGCGGGGCTCAGCGAGCCGTACACCTCGGCGGCGGCGTCGGCCGCCGGGACGCCCTCGGACGGGAGCGTCGGGCCGGCCGGCTCGCCCTCGCCGGGCTCGTCACCGTCGGCGTAGGCCACGGCGTCGGCCGTCTCGAGCCCGATCGAGCGGAGCGTCCGCCCCGCCCAGGCGTCGGGGAGCCCGAGCGCCCCGGCCTCGTCCTCGCTCAGCGTGGGCTCGAAGCCCTCGACGGCGCCCGGCGTGAAGACCGAGCGCGTCGAGGCGAACAGCTCGTCGTCCGCGAGGTCGGTCTGGAGCACGTGCGGGATAAAGGCCGAGATCCACCCGGCGGCGTGGACCACGTCCGGCCCCCACCCGAGCTTCTGGGCCGTCGAGAGCGCGGCGCGCGCGAAGAACAGGGCGCGGGCGGGGTTGTCATCGAACACGGCCTCCGTCTTCCGGTCGCGCCAGACGCCCTTCCGCTTGAAGAAGGCGACGGAGTCCATGAAGTAGACCTGGAGCCGGATGCCGGGGATCGAGGCCACCTTCACCTTGAGCGTGTCCGTCGTGTCGCCGGCGGCGATCTCGGCGCCGGAGAGCCGGATGACTTCGTGGAGCCGGTTTTTACGCTCGGAGATCACGCCGTAGCGCGGCATGACGATGCGGGGCTCGACGTCCTTGTGCTCTTCGAGAGCTTCCGGGAGGACCCGCATGAGGCGGGCGGTTTCGGTGGTGTCGGAGAACGGGGCGACCTCGCCGGAGACGAACAGAACGCGCATAGGAGGACGACGGGTGGGGCGGGAGAAACCGCGTGAAAACTAACTCCGCCCGCCCCGCCCGCGCCACCTCCGTCGGCGGAGGGCTCGTATCCTCCCCGCCCGCCTGGCCCGCCGCCCCGTGACCAAAGCCCAGATCGTCGACCGCATCGCCGCCGCCACGGGGCTGACTAAGATGGAGACCGAGGCCGTCGTCGACGGCTTTATGCAGACGGTGCTCGACGCCGTGGCCGAGGGCGAGCGCGTCGAGCTCCGCGGGTTCGGCACGTTCCGGGCCGTCGAGCGCGCCCCGCGCACGGCGCGCAACCCGCGGACCGACCAGCCGGTGCCGGTCCCCCGGCGGATGGCGCCCGTGTTCAAGCCGGCCCAGGACTTCCGCCGCCGCGTCGAGGAGCAGGGCGAGGACCGTCTGACGGGGGCGTAGCGGCGGGGGCGGGGCGGCGCCACCCCGCCCGAATGGTGTGGGCCGGCGCTGGCGGCGCCCGTAGCGCCGTGTCTGGTGGTGGGTGGGGCGGTCCGCTGTGCCCGCCCCGCCCAGGGCGGCCGCCGGTCGGCCCGATGACGCCGGCCCCGCCCGCGGCGTGGGCGGGGCGGCGACCTGCTGCACGTCGTTCTCACGCGGTCTTCCGCCCCCGCCCCGCCCGCGGTGCGTGATTGGCGGCGACGCCCCGCCCGTTCCACTCCGCCCTCTGGGTCCGCTCCCATGTCCTCCACCGCCTGCGCCTCGTGTGGGGCCGCCGTCCGCGACGGGGCCGCCGTGTGCGACCTCTGCGGAACGACCGTCGACGGCCCCGCCGCCTCCGGCGACGCGGACGGCGTCGTCTGCCCGCGGTGCGGGCACGTCGCCCCGCTCGGGTCCCGGTTCTGCAACCGCTGCGGCGAGCGCTTCGAGGCCGACGAGGCCCGGGCGCCCTCGGCCCCACCCCGCCCCGCGCCCGTGGTGGGCGCCGCCGCTTCGGGCGGGGCGGGAGCGTCGTCGGCCGGTGCCAAGCGCGCGTTCGTCGTCGTCGGCGTGGGCATCGCGGCCGTCGTCCTGCTCTACGGGGCCACGCTCCTGAGCGCGGACCGCGACGTCCCGGACGCGGCGCCGACGGCGGCGGCCGACGACCTGGGGCCGGCCGGCCCGGTCCCCGATGGCACGCCGGCGCTCCCCGACACGCTCCAGGCGGCGGCCGACGCCTTCGCCGCCCAGGGCACGGGGGCGGGGTGGTACGAGTCGGGCCGGTACTACCTCACGGCGGCCTTCAACGCGAGCGGGACCGACCCGACGGCGAGCGTCCAGTGGGCGCGCCGGGCGATCACGGACTTCGAGAAGAGCCTGGAGCTCGGCGAGAGCGCCGACGTCCGCGTGGCTCTCGCCGAGGCGGCGGCGTTCGACCCCGCGAACCCGATGCGGCCGGTCCAGGAGCTCCAGGCGGCCCTCACCGCCGACCCCGCCAACGTCCCCGCCCACTTCCTGATGGGCGAGCGCCGGTTCCTCATCGGACGGCTCGACAGCGCCCGTGCCTCGTTCGAGCGCGTCCTCGAACTCGCCCCGCCCGGCGACCCGCTCCGCGAGCGGGCGCGGACGGCGCTCCTGGCCGTCCAGCAGGCCGAGGCGCCCGCCGGCTGAGCCGGCCGCGGGCCGCCGGTGAGGCGGCGTAGCTTGACGCGGCCCCCCCGCCGCCCGATGTCCACGACCCCGCCCCTCGGCCGCCTCGCCCTCCTGCTCGCCCTGGCGTTGGCCGCCTGCGGACCGCCGTACCGGACGATCGCGACGACGACGGTCGAACTGCCCGAGCCGCCCCCGGTCGAGCGGCCGTCGCTGCCGCCCCGCCCGGCGCCCGCCCCGCCCGAGGCGACCGTCGAGCCCGCCCCGCCCCCGGCGCCGGAGCCCGCACCAAAGGGGACGGTCGAGGCCCGGTCGGTCTACCCGCAGGCGGACGGACCCATGTCCGAGGTGGCCGAGTGGACGCTCGTGAGCGGGGCGACGGTGGTTTACGCCCACCAGCCGGGCGCCGAGGCCGCCCATGTCGTCGCGTTCGCCGGGGGCGGGGCGGCGCTCGCCGACACGGACGCGGCGTCGGTCGCGGACGCGCTCGCGGTCGTCCGCGGCCTGCCCGCCGCGCCCGCCGACGTGACGGCCGTGGTCGTCGGCAGCGAGACCTCGGCGGCCGTCGAGGGCGCGGTCGGCCGGGTGCTCGGCGGCGCCTGGGGACGGTCGAGCGGCCTGGCCGGCGCGACCGCCCCGCCCCCCAACGCGCTCCGCGTGCGGGCGGACCTGGACGACGACGCCGCGCTCCTCGTCTTCGAAGAAGCCCTCCGCCGCCGCCTCCCCTCGGCCCGCGTCGCGCTCGACGCGGCCGACGGCGCCGCCGCGCTGTGGAGCACGGGCGGGGCGGGGTGGGGCGACGCGCTCCGCCCGTTCTCGCGCGCCGAGGCCGAGGCCGCCCGCAGCGCCGTCGCCGCGCGCGCTCTCCGGTCCGGCGCCTTCGCGGCCCGCGCCCTCGCCGACCTGTACCGGGCGCCCGGCGCCCGCCGCCCCGCCCGCCCGCCGGCGTTCGCGCTGGGCCGTCTCGGCCGCGTCCGGGCCGTGTCCGCGGACGCGCTCTCCACCCTCGCCGCTCGCTTCGCCGCCGCCCGGTAGGTTGCGGCGCCCCCGCCTTTTCGCTCCTATGGCCGACGCCCCGCTCTTTTCCGACGCCGACCGCGACCGCATCCGCGAGGCCGTCGCCGAGGCCGAGACGCGAACGGCGGGGGAGATCGTGCCCTACGTGGTCCGCACGAGCGGGTCCTACCCGGTGGCCGTCTGGCGCGGGGCGAGCGCGGGCGCGCTCCTGGCGGCCGTCGTCGCGCTCGCCGTGGCCCAGGTGTACGCGGGGTGGGGGATGGGCTGGCTCTACTCGGCGTGGGGGATGGCCCTCGCGGTGGCGCTCGGCGGCGTCCTGGGCGCCGCGTTGGGCGCGACGGTCGCCCCGCTCCGCCGCCGCCTCGCGGGCGGGGCGCTCCTGGACGAAGCCGTTCACCGCCGGGCGGCCCTCGCGTTCGTCGACGAGGAGGTGTTCGACACGCGCGACCGGACGGGGATCTTGCTGTTCGTGTCGCTCTTCGAGCGCCGGATCGAGGTCGTCGGCGACGCCGGCATCAACGCGAAGGTGGAGGCGGGCGAGTGGGACGAGGTGGTGGGGCTCCTCCGCGGCGGCGTCGTCCGCGGCGACCTCGCGGGCGGGATCGTCGAGGCCGTCGGCCGGTGCGGCGACCTCCTCCACCGGCGCGGCGTCGCCCTCCGCCCCGACGATACCGACGAGTTGTCCGACGACGTCCGCGTCCGTGACGAGTAGGGGCCGATCGCCCGGCCGCCCCGCTCGGCGCCGGGCGGGGCGGTGGTAGCCGCCCGCTCGTACGGGCGGGGCGGCCGCCTGAGCGTGGGGCTAGAGCGCCTCGACGCGGAGCGTCGTGCCGTCCGGGTCCGCGACGTAGAGCGCCCCGCCCACGTCGGCGTAGTCGGCGCCCTGGAGGTCGAGCCGGGAGAGGACGAGCGCGAACACGCGGCGCGGCACGCCGAACGCGATCTCGTCAGGGCCGCGGCGGTCGCCGTCCGTCTCCACGAGGTCGAGCACGCGGCGGCCCTCGGCGTCGAGAAGGTGCGCGCGCGCGCGCGCCGTGAGCGGGTGGGCGTCGACGCCGCCGAGCGTGAGCCCGAGCGTCTGGACGTAGAACGCGAGCGCCTCGTCGAGGCGCGCCGTTCGGACGCTGACGCCCCGGAGCCAGACGGCGGTGCTCGGCTTTCGGAGCGCCCGCTCGGCCTGCCGGGCGGCCGATTCGAGCGGGGTGGGGGAGAGAGACATAGGGGGAGAGAGGGAGAAAGGTCCACGCCCGACAACGGCGCCCCCCGTTCCACACCGTATACCACCGGGCGGGGTGGCCGTACAGCCCGCCGCCGCGGAACGCGCCCGCCCCGCCCGCGCGCCCTGTTCCGCCGCCCAGGCCGGGGTGCTGACGATTCGACCCGTCCACGGGTACGACTGACCGCGCTCGCCGCCCTTCACGTCAGCCGCCGCCACGCTCCCGCACGTCGTCGGGCGGGGCGGCCTGCCCTCACATCAAGCCCAGCGTGAGGCGGGCCTCCTCGCTCAGCATCTCCATCGAGTACGACGGCACGAACACGAGGTCGATGGCCGCCCGTCCGACACCCTCCAGGGCGTTCACGCCTTGCTCGACCTCGGCCGGTAGCGTCTCGGCGGCCGGGCAGTTGGGGGCCGTCAGCGTCATCCGCACCGTCACGTCCTTGCCGTCGGCGCCGTCGGCGATCTCCCAGCCGTAGATGAGCCCGAGGTCCCAGATCGGCACCGGGATCTCCGGATCGTAGATCGTCTTCATCACCTGGGCGATGCCCTCCTCCAGCTCGGAGAAGTCGTCCGCCTCGCGGCCGTCGATAAGGAAGTCGCGCGTCATGGGAGGTTCGGGGTTGGTGAGTTCAGGGTTGGGAGGGTCTCCGGCTCTAAACCCTGAACCCCTCAACCCAGAACCCGGTCACTTCAGCCGCTCGGCGATGCGGGCGTCGAGGTAGTCGCGGAGCGGCTCGGACCGCACCATCTCGACCACGTCGTGGGCGAAGGCGTAGAGGAGCATGGCGCGGGCGTCGGCCTCGGACACGCCGCGGCTGCGGAGGTAGAACACGTGCTCGGCCTCGATGGCGCCCGTCGTCGAGCCGTGCGAGCACTTGACGTCGTCGGCGTAGATCTCCAGCTCGGGCTTCGAGTAGTGCCGCGCCTTCGGGCTCAGGACCACGCCCTGACTCTGCTGGTAGGCGTTCGTCTGCTGCCCCTCGCGGTGCACGAACACCTTCCCGTTGAAGACGCCCGTGCCCTCGTCGTAGATGATCCCCTTGAACAGCTCGTTCGACTGGCACCCCGGCGCCACGTGGTCGACGAGCGTGTGCGTGTCGACGTGCTGGGCCTCGGTGCAGATGTAGAGCCCTCCGAGCGTGGACTGGCAGCCCTCGCCGGCCGGGACCATCGTCGTGTCGTTGCGGACCGTCCCCGCCGAGAACGTGAAGGCGAGAGTCGAGACGTCCGACCCCCGCTCTTGCTGGACGTGGACGAGCGAGACGCCGGTCGCCGCCCCGCCCTCGTCCTGCACGCGGACGTGCTCGACGTTCGCGTTCGGCCCGGCGAAGATCTCGGTCAGGTCGTTGCGGAAGGTCTCGGCGTCGCCGCCCCGCTCGTGGTACGTCTCGATGACCGTCGCCTGCGCGTTCTCCTCGACCACGAACAGGTGCCGCGTCTGGACGAACGTCGGCCGGTCGCCGGTCACGACGTGGACCACGTGGATCGGCCGCTCGACGGCCACGCTGCGCGGGACGTGGAGGAACAGGCCGTCCAGGTCGAACGACGCGTTGAGCGCCGCGAACGCGCTCCGCTCGGTGTCCGCGACGGTCCCGAAGTAGTCCTGGACCACCGCCCCGCCCTCGCGCGTGGCGTCGCGAAGGCTGCCGACCGTCACGCGGTCCGGGAGCCCCGAGAGGTCCGACAGGTCGCGGTCGAGATGCCCGTTGACGAGCACGACGCGGGCCGCGTCCAGCCCGTCGATCGCCGTGCCGTCGAGGTCGGTCTCGGTGATCGTGGCAGGCTCCGCGAGGTGGTAGTCCGCCTTGAGGGCGGGGCGGAGGTCGGTGTACTTCCACGCTTCGTCGCGCGTCGACGGCAGGCCGAGTCCGTTGAACGCGTCCCGCGCCTTCGTACGGAGCTCGGGGAACGGGGCCGGCGCGCCGTCACCGGTAAAGGCGCGGTCGAGCGCTTCGAGCGCGCGGTGAACGAGGGGCGGGGCGGACATCGGTGGGTTCAGGGTTGTGTGGTTCAGGGGTCGACGGTGCAGGGCGGGGTGAGGCAGGGCGGGGCTTCAACCCCGACCCCTGAACCTCCAGACCCCACAACCCTAGGCCGCGACAGCGGCGTCTTCGAGCAGCCAGTCGTAGCCCTTCTCTTCGAGCTCCTCGGCCAGCTCCGGCCCGCCCGAGCGGACGATCCGGCCGCCGATGAGGACGTGGACGTGGTCCGGCTTGATGTAGTCGAGCAGCCGCTGGTAGTGCGTGATGAGCACGAACGCGCGGTCCTCGCCGCGGAGCTTGTTCACGCCGTCCGACACGACGCGGAGGGCGTCGATGTCGAGGCCCGAGTCGGTCTCGTCGAGGATGGCGACGCGCGGGTCGAGCATGGCCATCTGGAAGATCTCGGCCCGCTTTTTCTCGCCGCCCGAGAACCCCTCGTTCACCGACCGCTTGGTCAGCTTCGGGTCGAGGTTCACGAACTCAGCCTTGTCGCGCATGAGCTTGAGGAAGTCCGTCACCGACATCTCGCCCTCGCCGCGGTGGGCGCGGACCGAGTTGACGGCCGTGCGCAGAAACTGGTGCGTGCTCACGCCCGGCAGCTCGACCGGGTACTGGAAGGCGAGGAACAGGCCCTCGCGCGTCCGCTCCTCGGGCGCCATCTCGAGCAGGTCTTGACCATCGAACGTGACCGAGCCCTCGGTGATCTCATAATCCTCCCGCCCCGCCAGGACGCCCGCGAGCGTCGACTTGCCGGACCCGTTCGGCCCCATGATCGCGTGGACCTCGCCGCCGTTGACGTCGAGCGAGAGGCCCTTGAGGATCTCGTGGTCCTCGACCGAGGCGTGGAGGTTGTTGATGGAGAGGAGAGACATGAATGCAGGGAAGAGAAAAGGGGGGAGGAAGCAAGGGGCGGGGTGGTCCGGGGGCGGGGCGGGGGCTTTCTGCCCCTTCGCCCTTGCCCCTTTACCCCACGCTGCCTTCGAGCTGGACGCTCAGGAGCTTCTGGGCCTCGACGGCAAACTCCATCGGGAGCTTGGCGAGGATCTCCTTGGCGTAGCCGTTGACGATGAGGTTGAGCGCGTCCTGCTCCGAGATGCCGCGGGCCTGGCAGTAGAACAGCTGGTCTTCGCCGACCTTCGAGGTCGTCGCCTCGTGCTCGACCTGGGCCGTCTCGTTCTTGATCTCGATGTACGGGAACGTGTGCGCCCCGCACTGGTCGCCGATGAGGAGCGAGTCGCACTGCGAAAAGTTGCGGGCGCCCTCGGCCTTCGGGTTCACGCGGACGAGCCCGCGGTACGAGTTGTTGGACTGGCCCGCTGAGATGCCCTTCGAGATGATCGTCGACCGGGTGTTCTTGCCCAGGTGGATCATCTTGGTCCCCGTGTCGGCCTGCTGGTAGTCCTTCGTAAAGGCGACCGAGTAGAACTCGCCGACGGAGCCGTCGCCCTTGAGGATGCACGACGGGTACTTCCAGGTGATGGCGCTGCCCGTTTCGAGCTGCGTCCACGTCACCTTCGAGTTGCGGCCGGCGCAGAGCGCGCGCTTGGTTACGAAGTTGTACACCCCGCCCTTGCCGTCGGCCGAGCCCGGGTACCAGTTCTGGATCGTCGAGTACTTGACCTCGGCGTTGTCATGAGCTACGATCTCCACGATCGCCGCGTGGAGCTGGTACTCCTCACGCATCGGCGCCGTGCAGCCTTCCATGTAGGAGACGTATCCGTCGTCCTCGCAGATAATCAGCGTCCGCTCGAACTGGCCCGTGTTGGCCTCGTTGATGCGGAAGTACGTGCTCAGCTCCATCGGGCAGCGGACGCCCTTCGGGATGTAGCAGAAGGAGCCGTCCGAGAACACGGCCGAGTTGAGCGCCGCGTACAGGTTGTCCGTGTAGGGGACCACCGACCCCATGTTCTCGCGGACGAGGTCGGGGTGGTTCTGGACGGCCTCGCTAAACGAGCAAAAGATGATGCCCTCCTTGGCCAGCTCCTCCTTGAACGTCGTCGCGACCGAGACCGAGTCCATGACCGCGTCGACGGCCACGCCGGCCAGCCGCGCCTGCTCGCCGAGCGGGATGCCCAGCTTCTCGAAGTCGGCGAGCACCTCGGGCGGCACGTCGTCGAGTGAGTCGTAGCGGGCCTTCTTGCCCGGCGCCGCGTAGTAATACGCGTTCTGGTAGTCGATCTCTGGGACGTTGAGGTGCGCCCAGACTGGCGTCTTCTGCTCGGCGAGCAGCTTGAAAAAGTGCCGGAGCGCCTTGAGGCGGTACTCCAGGAGCCACTCGGGCTCCTCCTTCTTGGCCGAGATGTAGCGGACCGTGTCTTCGCTCAGGCCCTTCGGCGCCTTCTCCGTCTCGACGTCCGTCACGAACCCGTATTTGTAGCCCTGCTCGGCGACGTCCTCGAAGAAATCGTGCTCGGTGTAGGTGCTCATCGGAGGGTCTCTTAAGGGTGTGTAGGGCGAACCGGGCGGGGTGGGGGCAGTTCCCCGAAGAGCGGGCGAACCGAGGGGCCGGTGGCGGCAGCAAAACGGGCCGCCCCGCCCCGCCCGCCAAGGCTGTCCCTCGGGCTCGTCTCCCGGGGCTGCCAGAGACAAACCCAGGACGGGTAATACATGGTATGGCCGGGCCGTCTAGACGGCCCCTCAGGGGGTGAACTTCCCCCCAAGCGCACGTGTCACACCCGCCCCGCCCGCCGGACTGGACCGCAATGACTGAGACCTCTTCCCGCCCCGCCCACGAGCCCCCCCCCTTTGGGATCACTGAGCGCGCCCGTCACCGGCTCGCCGCCGTCGCCGCCCGCGAGGGCGTGGACCTGGGGGCCGCGTGGCTCCGCGTGGCCGTCGTCGCCGGCGGGTGCTCGGGGCTGACCTACGACCTGGGCTGGGACACCGCGCTCAACCCGGACGACGAGGTCGTCGACCTGGAGGGGTTCCGCGTCGCGCTCGACCTCAAGAGCCGGCTCTACGTCGAGGGCACGACGCTAGACTTCACGGACGGGCTGGAAGGCAAGGGCTTCCACTTCGACAACCCGCAGGCCACGCGGACGTGCGCCTGCGGCGAGTCGTTCAGCCTGTAGCACGGGCGGGGTGGAGGGGCGGGGCGGCCACCCCGCCCCGAGTGCCTGCGGGTGGGGCTACTCAGCCTCGCTGACGTCCGCGACCGTCCCCTCCAGGACGAGCCACAGCGCGGCCCCGTCGAGGCTCCCGCCCTCAAACGTCCCCTGCCCAACGAGGCACACGGCCGTGTCGCCCGCGTCGAACGGGTCGCCGGTGCCGGAGAGGCCGGGCTCGTCGACGTCGCCCCGGCTCCCGAGCGTGATGACGGCGTTGGAGTCCCGAGCCAGGAGGCTCTTGACGTCGAGGTGGAGCGAGACGTCGATCTCGATGTGGCCGGTGTCGTCGTCGTAGCGGCCCTCGGGCTGGCCCTCGACGGTCACGACGGCGCGGACCGACCCGATGGCCGTCTCGACCTCGTCCTCGATCTCTGGGAAGGCATCGAGCCGGAGCGTTCCGGCCTCGCGGTCGACCGTCACGCGGACGGTGAGGGCGCCGCTGTCGGGGGCGTCGAGGAGGTGGTGCCCCCCGTCGAGGAGGTCGTGGACGATGCGGGCGCGGACGCGGGCGTCCAGGGTCGCCGTGGAGCGGGCGGGGAGCGGGTCGGGGAGCGGCACGGGCGGGGCGGTGGTAAACGGGGAGCCCGCAGGCCTTACGGGGCCTGCGGGCTCAGACGGTCCACGTGGGACGGCACGTTCGCGTCGTGGCCCCCCAACGGCGCGGGCGCGGACGCGTTGCCGGCGGCAGGCGGTTTGCGAGCGTCTTCACGACGACGCAGGAGGCTCCCGCCGCGCCGGGGCGATCGCCTACTCCGCCCCGCCCGCCGACCACGTGATGCGGTCGCCCTCGACGAGCCCGAGCCGGCGGCTGTACCCGGCGGGGACCTCGACGACAAACTGGGCGGCCCCGTCGGAGAGCACGTTGTCGGTCGAGTACGGCGTCGTGCCGTGGGCGATGTTGAGGAGCGTCGAGTCCGGCCCGTAAAACTGGATGTCGAGCGAGCGCGGCGTGTTGGCCATGTAGAACGCCTGCTGCTGCGCTCCGGGAAACACGAACAGCATCCCGGTCTCGGGCGGGATCTCGGTCCGCTCCATGAGCCCGCGCTGGCGCGTCGAGTCGGTGTCGGCGATCTCGACGTCGATCGTGCGCAGCGTGTCGGCGCCGCGCACGAAGCTGAGCCGGCCTTCGACCTCGAACGGGATCGACGGGCGCGCGACGGGCGGGGCGGTGGGTTCGTCTTCCTGGGCGCACCCGGCGAGCGGGGCGGCCACCGCGAGCGCGGCGAGGGCCGTCAGGGTAGCGGATCGGCGCATATGTCTCGGATGTGGGGGGCGGGCAAACTAGCCCACGAGCTTGAGGGCCACGGCGTCGGCGAGCACGGCGCCCTCGGGCGTGAGGCGGACTCGCCGGGGCGAGACCTCGACGAGCCCGGCCCCTTCGAGCGCCGCGAGCGCGGCCGCTTTGTCGGTGAGCAGGTCGACGCCGTAGTCGCGGGCCAACGCGTCGAGGTCGAGGCCGTCGACGAGGCGGCGGAGCCCGAGGAGCACGGCCTCGTCGGCCAACTCGTCCGGGCCGACGTGCTCGCGCCACTCGACCGGCTGCTCGCCGGCGGCCAGCAGCCCCTGCCACCGGCCGAGGTTGGCGACGTCGGCCCAGCGCCAGGCGCGGCTCCGCGTCTCGCGCCAGAACGAGTGCGCGCTTGGCCCGATCGCCAGCGTCGTCCGGTGCGTCCAGTAGCCCTCGTTGTGGCGGCTCCGGTGGCCGGGCCGCGCGAACGACGAGACCTCGTAGTGCTCGAACCCGCGCTCTTCGAGGTAGCGGCGCGTGAACAGGTACCGCTCGCGGAGCGCCTCGTCGCCCTCGGGGACGACCCCGCCCCGCTCGACCATCTTGAACAGCGGCGTCTTCTCCTCGACCGTCAGGCTGTACGTTGAGAGGTGCGTGGCGCCCAGGCGCAGCGCCTTCTCCAGGTTGGCGCCCCAGTGCTCGAACGGCTGGTCGGGGATCCCGAAGATGAGGTCGACCGACACGTCGCCGATCTCGCGGACGGCGGCCTCGACACCGGCCTCGGCCTGCTGGGCGTCGTGGGCGCGGTTCATGAACGCGAGGTCGTCATCGTAGAACGACTGCACGCCCAGCGACAGCCGCGTCACGCCGAGGTCGCGGGCCGCCCGGAGCCACGCCGCCCCGCCCGCCCCTCCCAGGTCCTCGGGGTTGGCCTCGACTGTGACCTCCACGAGGGCGGACGTGTCGAAGTGGTCGTGGGCCGACTGGAGCACGCGCGCGAGCGCCTCGGGCGACAAGAGCGACGGCGTGCCGCCGCCGAGGTAGAGCGTATCGAGCGGCCCCAGGTCGCGGAACTCGCGGCCCAGGATGCCGGCTTCGGTCTCGACCGCCCGCGCGAACGCGTCCTCGTCCCGCTGCGTGGTCACAAAGTAGAAGTCGCAGTAGACGCACCGCTGCGAGCAGAACGGGACGTGGACGTAGAGACCGGCCAAGGGGCGGGGGGAAAAGGTTCGGGGGCGGGGCGGGTGCCCCGGGGCGTGAACGCGGGGGCGGGGTGGGAGTGCTGTCGGGCGTCGTTCTTCCCCCGCCCTTCGCCGCCCCGCCCGTCGCCGCCCCGCCCGGCGCCGCCCCGCCCGGCGCCGCCCGCCACTGCGCGGGCGGGGTGGGGCCTTTGTGGGGACGTGGGCGGGCGGCTAACGCCGGCGTTGCATGCAACGCCGCTACGGCTTGCGAGGCGGGTAGATGAGGCTCTGCCACACGGGCACGAGGGGCGGGGCGGGCCGTATGCTCTCCGCCACCCCGCCCTTTGGGTCCGCCCTTTGGGTCCGCCCGAGACGAGGGCGGGGTGGTCCTCAACCCGCCCCGCCCATGCCCCGCCTCCTCGCCGCCGTCGCCCTGCTGTGGGCGCTCCCCGCCGCCGCCCAGCTGGGCGAGACGACGTTCCCCAACTCGGGCGCGCCCGAGGCGCAGGAGCCGTTTTTGCGCGGCGTCCTGCTCCTCCACAGCTTCGAGTACGACGACGCCCGCGAGGCCTTCCAGGAGGCCCGCCGCCTCGACCCAGCGTTCGCGATGGCGGCCTGGGGCGAGGCCATGACGCACAACCACCCGGTCTGGCAGCGCCAGGACCGCGACGCGGCCCTCGCCGCGCTGGGGAAGGACCTTGTGCGGGACGTCGGGCTCGGCCTCGACCTCTCGGGCGTGACCCCGCGCGAGGAAGCGTACCTGATGACGCTGCGGTCGCTGTTCGTTCAGGAGGGCGCTAAGGAGGACCGCGACGACGCCTACGCCGAGGCCATGCGCGACCTCGCCGCGCGCTTCCCCGACGACCTCGACGCCCAGGCGTTCTACGCGCTCGCCCTTCTCGGCACGGCCCACGAAGGCCGCGACGTCGCGACCTACATGGAGGCCGCCGCCGTCGCCGAGGAGGTGTTCGCGGCTCGTCCTCGGCACCCGGGCGCGGCCCACTACCTCATTCACGCCTACGACGACCCCGTCCACGCCCCGCTCGGGCTCCGCCCCGCCCGCGTCTACGCCAACGTGGCGCCGGCGGCGAGCCACGCGCTCCACATGCCGAGCCACATAACCCTCGCGCTGGGGATGTGGGAGGAGACGGCCGAGATGAACCGCCGGAGCTTCGAGGCGGCCAAGGCGAACACCGACCGCAAGGGGCAGGCGCTCAACGGCCACGGCTGGCACGCCCTCTGGTGGTGGCACTACGCCGCGACCCAGCTCGGCGACGCCGCCCTCGCCCGCGGCCTCTACGACCAGGCCGTGGCGCTCGGCGGCGACGACCCCGACGAGACGGCCCTCGCCCACCTGGCTCGGATGCGTGCGCTGGAAGCGCTGGAGGGCGGCGACCCGAACCTCATCGTCGGCGACAAGTCGTTCGAGTTCGACAACGTCTACGACGCCTTCGTCGCGGGCCTCCTGGCGACGCGGTACGCCGAGCCGAGCACCGCGCGGAAGGCGCACGAAGCGATCGCCGTGTTCGCCGACGAGCCGGGCGCCCGCTGGACCGACCGCGTGGCCGCGCTCCAGATCGAGGCGTCGCTCCGCCGCGCCGAGGGCGACGACGAGGCCGCGCTCGGCCTGCTCCGCGAGGCTTCAGAGATCGAGGCCGCCGCCCCGCTCACGTTCGGCCCGCCGTCGCCCGTCGTGATGGGGCACGAGGCGCTCGGGCTCATGCTCCTCGACCTCGGCCGCTACGACGAGGCCGTCGCCGCCTTCGAGGGCGCCCTCGATCGCGCGCCGAACCGCCGGCAGGCCGTCGACGGCCTGGAGCGCGCGCGCGCCGCCCTCGCCGACGGGCGGGGCGGGGCGGGCACGCGGTAGACCGCGCGAAAGCCGGGGCGGGGTGGAACCGGCCGCCCCGCCCGCGCATCGGGCGGGAAAAACCAGACTGCATGCCCGAGATCACGCCAGGATTCCAGCGGACCGTCCTCGACAACGGCGTCCGCGTCCTCACCGAGAGCGTCCCGTCCGTCCACTCCGTCGCCGTCGGGGCGTGGGTCGACGCCGGGAGCCGCGACGAGCGGCCCGCACAGGGCGGCATCACGCACTTTATCGAACACATGGTGTTCAAGGGCACGCGGCGGCGCCGCGGGTACCTGATCAACCAGCGGATGGAGTCGGTCGGCGGCTACCTCAACGCCTTCACCACGAAGGAGCACACGTGCTTCTACGCCCGCGGCCTGGACGAGCACCTGGGGCGCGCGCTCGAAACGGTCGTCGACCTGGTGACGGAGCCCACGCTGCCGCCGCGCGAGATCGAGAAGGAGAAGGACGTCGTGGTCGAGGAGATCAAGATGTACGAGGACGCCCCCGAGGACCACGTCTTCGACCACTACGAGGCCGTTCTCTACCCCGACCACCCGCTCGGCCGGCCGGTCATCGGGACGCCCGAGACCGTCCGCTCGTTTTCGCAGGCCGACCTCGAGGGCTACATCGGCCAGCACTACGTGCCCAACCGGCTCGTGGTGTCCGTGGCGGGGCGGGCGCGGCACCGCGACGTGGTCCGTCACGTCGAGCGGCTGCTCGACGGCTTCGAGCGGGCGCCCCGCCCCGCGGAGCGCGAGCCGGCGGACGGCTACGCGCCGGCCGAGGTGACGATCGAGCGGCCGGTCCAGCAGGCCCACCTCGTGCTGGGCACGCGCTCGCTCGGCGCCCAGGACCCGCGGCGGACCGTGCTGTCGGTCCTCAACACGATCCTCGGCGGCGGCATGTCGAGCCGGCTCAACCAGAACATCCGCGAAAAGTACGGGTGGTGCTATTCGGTGTATTCGTTCGTCAACGTGCAGACGGACTCCGGCGACGTCGGCGTCTACATCGGGACCGACGCCAGCCGCGTCGACCGCTCCCGTGTGCTCATCGAGCGCGAGCTGAACAAGCTCGCCGAGAGCCCGGTCAGCGACCGGATGCTGACGCGGGCCAAGCACCAGCTGAAGGGCTCGATCGTGCTCGGCCTGGAGAGCCTCTCCAACCGGATGCAGCGGGCGGGGCGGGTCGAGCTCGTCCACGGCCGCGAGGTCCCGGTCGAGGAGGTCGTCGCCGAGATCGAGGCGGTGACGGCCGAGGAGGTCCGCGCGCTCGCCGAGGACCTCTTCGCGCCAGGCCGCCTCAGCACGGTTGCCCTCCTCCCGTCGGCCTAGGGGCCGGTAGATTGGGGCGGGGCGGACCCGTGCGCGGCCACGCGCCTCGGCACCGCCCCGCCCTCTGTGTTTGCCCTCTAGGTCCGCCCTCACGCACCACCCCGCCCCCGCATGGCCTTCTCGTTCGCAGGTAAGAAAGTCCTCGTCACCGGCGGCGCCGGCTTTATCGGCTCCCACGTCGCCGACCGGCTCGTGGAGGAGGGCTGTGAGGTCCACGTCCTCGACGACCTCTCGGGCGGGGTGGTGGACAACGTGCCCGAGGCGGCGGTCTTCCACGAACTCGACGTCCGCTCGGACGAGGTGCCGGCGCTGTTCGAGCGCGAGCGGTTCAACGCCCTCTGCCACCTCGCGGCCCAGATGGACGTCCGCCGGTCCGTGGCCGATCCCGTCTTCGACGCCGACGTCAACGTGCTCGGGTTCCTGAACCTCCTGGAGGCCGGGCGCCAGAACGGCCTGCAGAAAGTGGCGTTCGCGTCCACGGGCGGGGCCATCTACGGCGAGCCGGACCCCGACGTCAACGGCGGCGGCCCGCAGCCGGAGAGTCACCCGACGCGGCCGATGTCGCCGTACGGGATCACGAAGCTCGTGAGCGAGCACTACCTCCGGTTCTACGAGCAGACGTACGGGCTCCCCTACGCGGCGCTCCGCTTCGGCAACGTCTACGGCCCGCGCCAGAACCCGCACGGCGAGGCCGGCGTGGTCGCCATCTTCAGCCAGCGGCTCCTCCGCGGCGAGAGCGTGACCATCAACGGGCCGGGCACGCAGACGCGCGACTACGTGTTCGTGGGCGACGTGGTCCGCGCGTTCGTCGCCGGCCTCGCCCTCGACGGTTCGGGCGTGTTCAACGTGGGGACGGGGGTCGAGACGGACGTGAACGAGCTGTTCGGCCACATCAACCGCCACACGGGCGCGGGCGCGGCCGAGCAGCACGGGCCGGCCAAGCCGGGCGAGCAGCAGCGGAGCGTCCTCGACGTGTCGCACTCGCGCGACGTGCTCGGCTGGGAGCCGACGGTGAGCGTGGGCGACGGGCTGGAGCAGACGGTCGCCTGGTTCCGCGAGCGCGAGGCGTCCTGAGCCACCCCGCCCGACGAGGGCGGGGCGGTATCTGCGCTCATAGGGACACGGCTTGCCGTGTCCACAATCGACGCGCCACCCCGCCCCAGCGACTACGAGGGCGGGGCGGGACCAGGCCGATCACACCGCCCGGCGAGGGCCAGGACGCGTGCGCCACCGCGCGGGCGGGGTGGAGTGAATCAACCCGGGGCTAAGGAGCGTAACCATTCCGCGCCTCAAGGTGACGGTGTTCTATTTCCCAATGGCGCAGGAGGCCGATCGCGTGCACGTCGCCCGCGTTCTCCGCCAGGAGCGTGACGTCAGCGATGATGACTTCGGGGCGGCGTAAAAGCGGCCTGAGCCACCCCGCCCCAGCGACTCCCTGGGCGGGGTGGGACTACGCAGATCACCCCGCCCGGTGAGGGTGGGACCAGACCACCCCGCCCTCGCCGCACGCGGGCGGGGCGGGCTAGGCGCCCTCGCCGATCCGCGCGCCCATGCGCACCTCGGCGCCGGCCACGAGCGACGGGTCGAGCGTCACCCCGCCCCGCTCGAACGCGAGCACGACCGAGCTGCCGAGCAAAAACCGGCCGATCTCGTCGCCCGTCTCGAACGCCCGGTCGTGCTCGACGACCTGCTTCGTCTTGTAGGGCGAGCGCGGGCCGTCCCACACGGTCTCGATGCTAGCCACGATGAGCGCGCCCACGAGAACGACCAGCATCTTGCCGAACGCCGTCTCGAACTCGCACACAAGCCGCTCGTTGATCGCGAACAGCCCCTCGACCTCGCCCTCGGTCGAGGCGTTGACCGAGAACAGCTTTCCCGGAATCGCGACCGTCCGCACGAGCCGCCCCGCCACGGGCAGGTGGACCCGGTGGTAGTCCTTCGGCGAGAGGTAGACGGTGGCGAACGCCCCGCCCTCGTACTCCGGCCCCGCGCACACGTCCGCCAGGCCGCCGAGCGAGTAGCGGACGCCTTTCGCCTGGATCAGCTCGCCCCGCTCGACGACACCGGACTGGCTCACGACCCCGTCGGCCGGCGAGACGACCGCGCTCGGGTCCGGGTCGACCGGCCGGGCGCCCGGCGCGAGCGAGCGCGTAAAAAAGTCGTTGAACGAGCGGTAGTCGCGGAGCCCCGGCCGCTCGGACTCGGCCATGTTGACGGCGTACGCCTTCGCGAACAGGTGAACGAGCGGGGCGCTCAGCCACGGCACCTCGGACGCCGCGAGCCGGCCGATGGCGCGGGACAGAAAATGCTGGGGGATCGCGTGCTGGAGGCGGACGAACGGGCTCACGGGCGGGGCGGGCGGGGAGGGGAGAGGCGCCTACCGACTGCCGCCCCGCCCGGTTCTACCGCCCCGCCCGAACGAGCGGGGCGGCTACCCGATTCGGTCGAACCCGGCGTACTCCGCTAGGCGGGCGGGGAGGACGACCGACCCGTCGGCCTGCTGGCCGTTCTCCAGGAGGGCCGCCACGATGCGCGGCAGCGCGAGCGCGCTCCCGTTCAGCGTGTGGACGAACTCGGGCTTGGCCCCGGGCTCCGGCCGGTAGCGGACGTTCGCGCGCCGCGCCTGGAACGACTCGAAGTTCGAGACCGACGACACTTCGAGCCAGCGGTCCTGGCCAGCGCTCCACACTTCGAGGTCGTACGTCTTGGCCTGCGTCACGCCCAGGTCGCCGGATGCGAGCACGAGCCGACGGTACGGGAGCCCGAGCGCACGGACCGCCCGCTCGGCGTCCTCGCGGAGCATTTCGAGGTGCCGGTAGCTCTCATCCGGCCGCACGAACCGGACGAGCTCGACCTTGTCGAACTGGTGGAGCCGGTTCAGCCCGCGCACGTCCTTCCCGTAGGAACCGGCCTCGCGGCGGAAGCACGGCGTGTAGCCGGTGTAGAGGAGCGGGAGCTGAGCGTCGTCCAACACCTCGTCCCGGTGGAAGTTGGTCAGCGGCACCTCCGCCGTCGGGACGAGGTAGAGCGACTGTGAACGTGCTAACTGAAACTCAACGCGTTCAAGAGCTCCTTCAGCCCAGTCACGTCGCTGTTGCAGCTCGTCATCGCTCAGTTGCTGCTGAACTATTGGAGATTCATGTTGCCCTAGGAAAGTTAGAAAGTATTTGGAGGATTCGGCCAGCCGCTCAACAACTTCCGTATCGAGTCCTCTTACCTCGTACATCTGCCCCTCCTTGTCCGGCAGCTGCCCCGTCCCCACCCCGCTCGCCTCGTTGACCAGGACCGGCGCCTCGACTTCCGTGTAGCCCTCGTCGACCGCGAGGTCCAGGAACAGGGCGATGAGCGCGCGCTGGAGACGGGCGCCCTGGCCGACGTAGAACGGGAAGCCCGCCCCGCTCACCTTGGCCCCGCGCTCGAAGTCGATGAGCCCGTGCTTCTCCGCAAGCTCCCAGTGGGGGAGCGGCTCGAAGTCGAACTGGGGCCGCTCGCCCCACTCCGCCGCCACCTCGTTCGCGTCCTCCCCGCCCACCGGGACGCTCTCGTGGATCACGTTGGGGATCTCCAGGAGCAGCGACCTCAAGCGTTGGTCGAGGTCGCGGACCGCTTCCTCCTGCGCCTTCACGTCTTGCTTGATCTCGTTCGAGCGTTCGATGAGCGGGGCGGCCTCGTCGCGCTTCCCGCTCTTCATCAGCGGCCCGATCTGGCGGCCCATCGCCCCCTGCTCCTCGCGGAGCGCCTGGAGCGCCGTCACCGCCTCGCGCCGCTCGCGGTCCGTGTCGAGCGCCCGGTCGACGGCTCCGGGGTCGCCGATCCGCTTGGCCTCCATCGAGGCGCGGACGCGGTCGGGGTCGTCGCGGATCAGGTCGAGGTCGAGCATGGGCGGAGTCCGGGGGCGGGGCGGGCGAAAAGAGCACGGGGGCGGGGCGGCCAAGCTAGCGAGCCCCGCCGGTCCGCCCCGCCCGGCGCTCAGGCTTCGCCCCCTCTCCAACGACCGCCCCGCCCGCGGGGCCGGCCGTAGCTTCGGCCACCCCGCCCGCTGGAACCCGTGCGCCCCACGCTCGCCCTCTGCCTCGCCCTGCCCCTCGTCGCGCTCGGGTGCGGCAGCACGCCGACCGGCCTCGAAGCGGACGTCCCCGGTTCGACGTGGACCGTCGAGCGCGTCGTGACCGGCAACGGCGAGGTGCTCCGCGGCGAGGGCCAGGTCACGTTCGGGTCCTCGGGCAGCCTCAGCGTCTCGTCGTGCAACGTGTGCAACGGGACGTATGCCGTGAGCGGCGACCAGCTGGAAGTCGCCGAGCCGCTCGCGTGCACGCGGCGACGGTGCGGCCCGGGCGAGCTGGAACTGGAGGACTTTTTCGCCGGCCTCCTGACGCTCCGCCGCGACGGCCTCTACCTCGTCGTCGAGCCCGACCCGCTCGCGGGCGGCCCGCAGGTCCTGCTCCTCCCCGCCCCCGGCGCGAGCCCGGGCGGGGCGGCTAGCGGCGCGCGCTAGGGCGGGGCACGCCGAGCCGGCCGCGGAGGTCGGCGAGCGCGGCGTCGAGCGGGCGCGGGCGGTAGCCCAGCTCGGTCTCGGCGCGCAGGATGAGGAGCCCGGCCTTCAGCGGGCGCGGCGCGCCCGGGTGCAGCGCGGTCGTCGTCGTGGGCGAGACGAGCCCGGCGTCGAGGCCGAACGCCTCGGCCACGCGCAGCGCGAGCGCGTACGTCGTGAGCACCTCGCGGCCGGCGACGTGGAAGGTCCCGCTCTTCCCGAACCGCACGATGCGGAGCACGCCGTCCGCGAAGTCCTCGTCGTAGGTCGGCGTCCGCACCTGGTCGCTGGGGACGCGGACGGGCCGCCCCGCCCCCAGCTCGCGCACGAGCCAGCGCACGAAATCGAGGCGCGGGGCGGGGCCGGTGGGCGCCCCGAACACGAGCGTCGTCCGCGCGACGGCCCACCGGGTCAGGCGCGAGGCCTTCA
The DNA here is from genome assembly GCF_032248475.1 of Rubrivirga sp. S365. NCBI lineage: Bacteria > Pseudomonadati > Rhodothermota > Rhodothermia > Rhodothermales > Rubricoccaceae > Rubrivirga > Rubrivirga sp. S365. Next base: position 2,602,272 of record NZ_JAVTTN010000001.1, on the reverse strand, counting down.
GCGCGTTCTCGGCCGCCAGCTTGGTCCGCCCGTAGTGCGTGAGCGGGGCGGGGCGGGCGTCCTCGGCGTAGGGGCCGCGCTCGCCGTCGAACACGAAGTCGGTCGACGGCAGCACGAGCCGGGCGCCGTGGCGGTGGCACGCGGCGGCGAGCGCGGTCGTGGCCTCGACGTTGAGCGCCCAGCACGCCTCGCGGTCGGCCTCGCACGCCTCGACCTGGGCCAGGCCCGCCGCGTGGAGCACGACGTCCGGCGCGAAGTCCTGGAGCGCCCGCTCGACGGCGTCGGCGTCGGTCACGTCGAGCGCGGCCGTCCCGCCGGCGAAGCCGCCCAGCGCGAGGGCGGGGCGGCGGCCGGTGGCCAGCACGTCGGCCCCGCGCCACCGCCCGGCGGCGCGCGCGAGCGCCTGCCCCACGAGCCCGTTCGCGCCGGTGACGAGGATGCGGGGCGGGAGCACGGGGGGAGGGGTGGAGGGAAGGGGGATTGAGGGATGGGCGGGCGGGGTGGCGGGGAGACGCGCTCATCCCTCCGTGCCCGATCCCTCCGTCATCCCTCGTCTCCGCGGCGGGCGACGACGGCGTCGGAGAGCGACCGGGCGATGTCGGCCAGCGACGCGCCCGGCGTGAACACCTGGTCGACCACGCCGCGCGCGACGAGGTCGCGGGCGTCGTCCTCGGGGATCGTGCCGCCGGCCACGAGCAGCACGTCCTGCATCTCGGCCGCGTCGAGGAGCCCGCGGAGGCGCGGGAGGACCGTCCCGTGCGCGCCCGACAGGATCGACACGCCGACCACGTCGACGTCCTCCTCCTCGGCCGCGCGCACGACGACTTCGGGCGTCTTGCGCAGTCCGGTGTAGACGACCTCCATGCCGGCGTCGCGCAGGGCGGCCGCGACCACCTTGGCGCCGCGGTCGTGGCCGTCGAGCCCGACCTTCGCCATCAGGACGCGGACGGGGCGGTGGGGCGGGGAGGAGGCGGTCATAGGGTCAGGCGAAGGCCGAGCCCGCCGCCGAGGTCGACGTCGGTGTCGCCGATCAGCTGGAGGCGGGGCGAGAGGAGCCCGTACAGTTCGAGCTCCCGGGTCAGAAACGTGCTCAGCCCCGCGGCCAGGCTGACCCCGGCGTCCGTGTCGTCGTTCCCCGCCTGGACGAACACGCCCGGCCCGTAGAACAGGCCCACGCGCCCCGACGACCCCACGCGCTGGCGGTCGCGGAGCAGGTAATTCCCCTCGACCTCGACGGCGTCGCCCAGGTCCCACCCGGCGGCGAGGAGCACGGCGCCCCGCCCCGCCCCCAGCTTCAGCGAGAGCCCGGTCGGCGTCCCCACCTGCCCGCCGACGGCGAGCTGGGCCGCCGCGGGCGGGGCGGCGAGGCAGAGGACGAGGGCGGGGAGGAGGAGGCGCATGGCGAGCCCTAAGCTACCGCCCCGCCCTCGGAGCCCGCCCCGCCCCCGCTTTCCGCCCCGCCCGCCTCGGGCGGGGCGGCGACCTCGGCGAGGTGCTCGCGGAGCGACTCGGCGTCCTCCATCGGGAGCCGCCCCGCCAGCACCAGCCGGAGCTCGCGGCGCCGCCCGGCCGCCGCGTAGCGCGCGCGGTCGGCCTCGGTCTCGGGCTCGACCGGGCGGACCGGGATCGGCCGCCCGCTCTGGTCGACGGCCACGAACGTGTAGTACGCCCGGTTCGACCGCCGCCGCTGGCCCGTCGTCGTGTCCTCGGCCCACACGCTCACGCCGACCTCCATGGACGTCGTGAACGCCCGGTTCACCGCCGCCTTGAGCACCACGACCTCGCCCAGCCCGATCGCGTTCTGGAAGTCGACCGAGTCTACGCTCGCCGTGACGACCGTCCGGTTCGAGTGGCGCTTGGCGGCGATCGCCGCGCACACGTCCATGAGGTGGAGGAGCCGGCCGCCCATGAGGTTCCCCAGCGTGTTCGTGTCGTTGGGGAGCACGAGCTCCGTCATCTCGCAGGTGCCCTTCAAAGTGGAGAGTAGAGAGTTCAGAATGGAAAAAGGGCGCCCACCCCGCCCGCGAAGGTCGCTCGCCGCGCAGCCGCGGACCACCCCGCCCCGCCTTTACTTCTCAATTCCGCATTCTCCATTCTCACCTCTGCTCACGTCTTCTGCTTCTGCTTTTTGGCCGCCGGGAACAGCACGTTGTTGAGGATGAGCCGGTAGCCCGGCGACGTCTTGTGGAGCGCGAGGTCGGTCGGCGGGTCGCCCACGAAGTGCTGGTAGTCCTCGGGGTCGTGGCCGGCGTAGAAGGCGAAAAAGCCCTGGCCCGCCGGCCCGTATAGGTAGCGGACGGCGCCGGTCGCCGGGCTCTCGGCAAGGACCACGACGCCCGGCTTGAGCGCGTCGGCGCGGAACGCCGTCGTCTGGCCCATGAACCCGCGGACGGACGCCACGTGGTTCTGCGTGAGCATGGTCGGCACGGGGTCCCAGACGGCCGAGAAGTCGAAGAGCGTGAAGTAGTCGGCGAGCGGGTTGCGGAGCGCCGGCGGGGGCGGGGCGTCGAGGTCCGAGTGCTCGTACTCCATCGGGTTCAGGATCGGGCGGAAGTCCTGGAAGGCCAGCGTCCGCGAAAAGTCGAGGGCGTCGGCGGCCCCGGGCGTGACGCCGTCGCCGTCGATCTCGGGCGGGACGATGTCGAGCCCGGCCGCGGCCAGGGCCAGGTCGAACGTGTCGGTCCCCGAGCACATGGCGAACAGGAACCCGCCCCCCTCCACGTAGCTCTTGATGGCCTCGGCGACGGCCAGCTTCAGCTCGGGCACCTTGGCGAAGCCGTGCGCGCGCGCGGCGGCCTCGGCTTCGAGCTGCTGCTGTTGATACCACGCCTGCCCCCGGTACGAGGCGTAGAACTTCCCGTACTGGCCCGTAAAGTCCTCGTGGTGGAGGTGGACCCAGTCGAACTCGCTCAGCCGCCCCGCCAGGATGTCGTCGTCGTAGACCTGCTCGTAGGGGACCTCGGCGTAGGTGAGCGCGAGGAGCACGGCGTCGTCCCAGGGCAGCGTCTGCTTGGGCGCGTAGACGGCGATCTTCGGCGCCTTCTCCAGCCGCACGACCGACGTGTTGGCCGCCGGCGACTCGGCCTGCGCCAGGACCGCAGCGCCGTTGGCGCCCTCGAACGACACGCCGCGTACGCGGAGCTCGGTCTCGAACTCGGGCGCGGCTTCAGCGAGGAACGCCCCGCCCCGCACGTTGAGGAGCCAGTCGACCTGGAGGCCGTGGTCGAGCGCCCAGTAGACAGCGCCGTAGGCGCGGAGGTGGTCGCCCTGCGCCTCGTCCATCGGGATGAGCACGTCCTGCGCCCGGGCGGGGAGGAGGCCGGTGAGCAGCGTGCAGAAGGCGGTGAGCAGAAGACGCGACATGGGCGGGGTGGGGTGGACCCGGGGGCGGGGCGGGGGCACAACGGCCGCCGAGCCGACATCTTTCCCACGCGACCGAGACCGCCCCGCCCGCGAGGGGCCGCCCCGCCCTGCCGGCTAAGCGCGAGGGCGGGGCGGGCACCTTCCGCTCGCCCCGCCCGCGCGCTCACGTTTCCGCGCGGAGGCGCCGCAGTTCGAGGCGCGCCTCGGGCGCGTAGAGCGAGCCGGGGAACAGCTCGAGCAGGCGCTCCCAGCGGGCCGCCGCCCCGCCCCGGTCGCCCAGGTCGGTCTCCAGCGCCTGCGCCTGGACGCGGAGCGCGCGGTCGCGGAAAAAGGAGAGCGGGTAGGCCTCGGCCAGCCGGTCCAGCGCGTCGACCGCGTCGGCGGCCCGCCCCGCCCGGCGGAGGACGGACGCGCGGAGGTAGAGCGACTCGTCGCCCAGGACGTCGGCGCCGGGCGACGAGGGCGGGGCGGAGGCGTCGAGCGAGTCGAGTGTGGCGAGCGCCTCGTCGGCGAGGCCGCGGCGGAAGGCGAGCGCGGCGCGGGCGTAGGTGCGGAGCCGGGCGAGGTCGGCCTCGGGCGGCTCGTCCTGGTTGAGCGTCTCGCCCAGCGTCACGCGCAGCGCGATGGCGTCGTTGGAGGCGTCGGCCGCCGTGTTCTCGTCGAGCGCCTCGACGCGCGCGAGCGCTGAGAACACCAAGCCCTCGTAGAAGTCGATGAGCGCCAGCTCGTACCGCGCCTGCTCGGCCACCGGCCCGACGCGGACGCCCTCGTCGACGTCCGAGAACCGGGCGCGCGCGGCGTCGAGGTCGCCGCGGCGGACGGCCACCTCGCCCAACGCGAGCCGGGCGGCGGACGCCACGGCCTCGTCGCGCGATCGGGCGGCGACGGCAAGCCGGGCCTCGGCGCCCTCGTAGTCGCGGAAGCGGTCGCGCAGCAGGTTGGCCAGGGCGAGCGCCGCGGCCGGCGCGTCGGGCCGGGCGGGGTGGCGGTCGAGGAACTGGGCGTAGGCGGCGCGCGCCGAGTCGGCGGCGGGCGTCGGGGCGGCGCCGTCGGAGCGGGGCACATCGCGGGCGTCGGCGTCCCAGCGGCGGGCGCGCGCGAGGAGCGCGTCGGCGGCGACCGGGCCGTTCGGGTAGCGGCGGAGCGCCTCGTCGAGCGCGGCGCCGGCCGCGGGTCCCGCGCCGGCGGCCTCGGCCTGCTCGGCGAAAGCAACGAGCGTCCGGCCCTCCTCGCCCTCCAGCCGGTCGAGGGCGCGGACGGCGTCGAGCGCCGCGTCGTAGTCGCCCCGCTCCAGCGCGAGCCACGAGGCCAGCTCGCGGTAGGCCCGGTTGAGCGGGTCGCGCGCGATGGCCGCGTCGACGGCCGCGGCGAACACGGCCGGCGCCCCGTCGCCGTCGAGCAGCCGCGTGAGCCGCGAGCGGACGGCCGGCGCGTACTCGGGCTCGTCGGCCAGGAGGTCCAGGTAGAGGTCGGCGGCGGCCGCGTAGTCCAGCCCGAGCCCGTAGAGGTGGGCGCGCTCCAGGCGGAACAGGTCGTCGTCGCCCAGCGCCTCGCGGCCGGCGTCGAGGACCTCGGCGGCGCGCACGAACAGCCGCAGGTCAGCGAGCGCCGAGGCGACGGTCCGGTACGTCTGCGCCTCGTCCGGGGCCGCGGCGAGCGCGCTCTGCCACGCGGCCTCGGCCTCGCCGCCCCGCCCCGCCCGGTAGAGCGACGCTCCGCGCGCGGCGAGGAGGTCCGGCGCCGGCCCGACGCGCGCGATCCGGCCGTCGACGAGGGCGAGCACGTCGTCGAAGCGGCGGGCCGTGGCGTAGGCCTCCTTCAGCTTGAGCCACGCCGGGAGCGCGTCGGGCTCGGCGGCGACGAGGTCTTCGAGGAGCGGGATGGCCTCGCCGGTCCGCCCGTTGGCCAGGAGCTGGAGGGCCAGCACGTACGCCTGCTGATCGCCGACGGCGCCGCGGTCGCCGTCGCGGAGGATCACCGTCCCGCCCTGCTGCGCCGCCGCGAGGGCGGGGAGGAGGAGGGCGGCGAGGAGGACGAGGCGCATGGGCGGGGCGGGGCGGCGGGAACATAGGCCGCGGGCGGCCCCGCCTGCTGCCGCCCGCTATCTTCCCCGCCCCGCTCCCAACGCCCGCCCGAGCGGGATCGTGCCGGCCCATGCTCCCCGACCTCCGCCCGCCCCCGCCCCGCCCCTCTAGCGCGCCGCGCGAGGTCGCCGTGCTCGGGTCGACGGGGTCGATCGGGCGGCAGACGCTGGAGGTGGCCGCCCTTTTCCCCGAGCGCGTCCGCGTGCGGTCGCTGGCCGCCGGGGCGGGGTGGGAGGCGCTCGCCGAGCAGGCCCGGCGCGTCCGCCCCGCCCGCGCCGTGATCGCCGACGAGGGCGCGTACGTCCCGCTCCGCGACGCGCTCGCCGGGACCGGCGTCGAGGTGGCCGCCGGCGACGACGCCGTGGCCGCGCTGGCCGCCGACGCCGAGGTCGTGGTTGCCGCCGTCGTCGGCGTGGCCGGGCTGGCGTCGACGCTGGCCGCGGCCCGCGCCGGCGCCCGCGTCGCGCTGGCCAACAAGGAGTCGCTCGTCGTCGGCGGCGCGCTCGTGGCCGCCGCCTGCGCCGAGAGCGGGGCGGTCGTGGTCCCGGTCGATTCCGAGCACTCGGCCCTCTTCCAGTGCCTCGTGGGCGAGGACCCGGCCTCGGTCGAGCGCCTGCTGCTCACGGCGTCGGGCGGCCCGTTCCGCGACCGCCCCGCCCGCACGTTCGACGCCATCACGCCGGCCGAGGCGCTCCGACACCCGAACTGGTCGATGGGCGCCAAGGTCACGGTCGACTCGGCGACGATGATGAACAAGGGCCTCGAGGTGATCGAGGCGCACTGGCTGTTCGGCGTCGAGCCCGAGCGGATCGGCGTGGTCGTCCACCCGCAGTCGGTCGTCCACTCGGTCGTCGAGTTCGTCGACGGCTCGTCGAAGGCGCAGCTGGGCGTGCCCGACATGAAGGTGCCCATCCAGGTCGCGCTGTCCTACCCCGAGCGGTGGCCGGCGCCGCACGAGCGGCTGGACTGGCCGGCCGCCGGCCCGCTCGACTTCGTGGCGCCGGACCCCGAGCGCTTCCCGTGCCTCACGCTCGCCTACGACGCGCTGCGCGCGGGCGGGGCGGCGCCGGCCGCGCTCAACGCGGCCAACGAGGTGGCCGTCGCCCGCTTCCTCGACGGCGCCGTCCGCTTTACCGACGTCCCGCGGCTCGTCGAGGCCGGCATGCGGGCGGCCGACGCCGCCGGCGGGGCGGGCACGCTCGGCGCCCTCCGCGCCGTTGACGCCGAGGCCCGGCGGCTCGCCGCCGAGGCCGCCCGGTCCCTCCAGCCGGCCTAGCCGCCCCGCACCACCCCGCCCGCGCGGGCGGGGTGGACCGCCCCCCGACTGACCGCCCCACCCCGCTCCTGGGCGCCCGGGGCCAGCGCTCCCCCCGAGCCGACCTTTCTTTATGGACGCGATCCTCAACTCGCTCTCGTACTTCCTCTGGGTCGCCGTCGCGCTCGGCATCCTGGTCACGATCCACGAACTCGGCCACTTCCTGGCCGCCCGCCTCTTTAAGATGCGGGTCGACGCGTTCTCGATCGGCTTCCCGCCTAACATCGTCGACAAGCAGGTCGGCGCCACGCGGTACCGGCTGGGGGCGGTCCCGCTCGGGGGCTACGTGAAGATCGCCGGGATGGTCGACGAGAGCCTCGACGCCGAGGGGCTGGAGAGCGAGCCGGCGCCGGACGAGTTCCGCGCCAAGCCCGTGTGGCAGCGGATGGTCGTGATCTCGGCCGGCGTGGTCTTCAACCTCATCCTGGCCTCGCTCCTCTACGCGGCGCTCGCCTTCGCCTACGGCGTCTCCTACACGCCGCTCGAGAACATCCGCCTCGAGGTCACCGACGGCTCGATCGCGTCGGACCTCGGTCTGGAGACGGGCGACCGGATCGTGGCCGTCAACGGCGAACGCGTTGAGCGTTTCGAGGAGGTGTTCACGCCGGGCGCGCTCTCGGCCGACCCGTTCCGCCTGACGGTCGAGCGGGGCGGGGAGGAGGTGGAGCTGGACGGGCCAGACGACCTCCTCACGCGGTTTTCGCGCCGGCAGCGGGAGGTCGAGGAGGCCGGCGAGCCCGTCTCGCTGGGCGGCATCTTCGGCGCCGACATCCAGCTCCCGACCGTCCTCGCGGGGACGGCCCCGGGCTCGGCCGCCGCCCAGGCCGGGCTCCAGGCCGGCGACCGCATCCTGGCCGTCGACGGCGAGCCCGTCGACTCGTGGGGCCGGCTCACCGACCGCATCCTGGCGTCGGACGGCCGCCCGCTCGCGGTCCGCTGGGCGCGGCCGGACTCGCTGGAGGAGGGCGGGGCGGAGGCCGCCGGGGGCGCCCGCGTGGTCCAGCACCGCGGAGCGGCCACGGTCTACGAGGCAACCGTCGCGCCGCGGCGCTCGGGCGACCGCTACGTGCTGGGGATCCAGCAGGACATCACCGCGCTCGGCCAGCGCGTCGACCGGGTCGGCGCGGGCACGGCGCTCGCCTCGGGCGTCGAGCGGACGGCGTCGATCACGGGCGCCACATTTGCGTTCATCGGCAAGCTGGTGACGGGCCGCGAGAGCGTGCGCGAGAACGTGGGCGGCCCGCTCATCATCGCCAAGCAGTCGAAGGAGGCCGCCGACCGCGGGCTCCGGTCGTTCTGGGAGTTCGTGGCCTACCTCTCGATCGCGCTCGCCGTGTTCAACGTGCTCCCGATCCCGGCGCTCGACGGCGGCCACCTCGTGTTCCTGGCTTACGAGGCCGTCGCGCGGCGCGAGCCGTCGCTCAAGGTGCGCATGGTGGTCCAGCAGGTGGGCGTGGCGCTGATCCTGGCGCTCATGGTGTTCGTCATCTTCAACGACGCCGTCCGCTGGTTCGGGTAGGGCTCGCGGGGCTCGCCGGGCTCGCCGGGAACTGGGGAATAGGAACTGGGAACGGGCAGAGGGGCGGGGTGGCGCCGTCGGAGCCGCCCCGCCCTCGGGTGCGGGAGGCGGGGGGAAAAAGGCGGGGAGGAGGAGAAGAGGCGTCGCGCTGGGCACGGTGGCTCCGCGACCTCTACCGCCCCGCCCGGGAATCTTCAGAAGAGGGGAGAGGCGCGGCCCGCGCTGGGCGGGGCGGCGTGAGACCGGCCACCCCGCCCAGCGCTTTGCTAGGGCCGGGGCGGCGTCCGCTGGGCGGGGCGGTTGAACAGGACGACCTCTTGCCCCATCCCTCATTGCCCATCCCTCCGCCCCGCCCGGGCGGGGCGGTACCTTGCCGCATGGACACCGCCCCGCCCGCCGTCGCCCTCACCGGCGTCACGCAGACCGAGTCCGACCGCGCCGCGCAGGCCGCGCTCCAGGCGCGCGGCCCGATCCCCGCGCACGTCGCGTGCATCATGGACGGGAACGGGCGGTGGGCCAAGGCCCAGGGCAAGCGCCGCGTGACGGGCCACCGCGAGGGCGTGGTCTCGGTCCGCGACGTGACCGAGGCGGCGGCCCAGATCGGCGTGGGCTACCTCACGCTCTACACCTTCTCGACCGAGAACTGGGGCCGCCCGGCCGCCGAGGTCTCGGCCCTCATGGAGCTCCTCGTGCGGACGGTCCGCAAGGAGGCCGAAAAGCTCCACGAGAACGGCATCCGCCTCCACGCCATCGGCGACCTCGGGCGGCTCCCCGATCGGGGCCAGCGCGAGCTCCGCGAGGCGTGCGAGCTCACGGCCGCCAACGAGCGCATGACGCTCACGCTCGCCCTCAGCTACGGGGCGCGGTGGGAGATCGCCCGGGCCGCCCGCCAGATCGCCGAGGAGGCCGCGGCGGGGCGGCTCGACCCGGCCGCGGTGACCGAGGAGACCGTCGAGGCCCACCTCGCCACGCGCGGCCTGCCCGACCCCGACCTCCTCGTGCGCACGGCCGGCGAGTTCCGGGTGTCGAACTTCCTCCTCTGGCAGATCGCCTACGCCGAGCTCTACGTGACCGAGCGGCCGTGGCCGGCCTTCCGCCGCGACGCGCTCTACGACGCCGTGCGGAGCTACCAGGACCGCGACCGCCGGTTCGGCGGCGTGCGCGAGGGCTAGCCCGCCCCGCCCGGCCACCCCGCCCACGAGACGCGGGGCGGGGTGGGGGAGGGGCCGGTCAGGCCCGGTCCGGGAACGCGGGGGGCTCCACGCCGAGGGCACGGAGGAAGACGTACGCCTGGCCGCGGTGGTGGACCTCGTTGTCGACGACGTAGAACAGGAGCTCCCACACCGGCATCGTCCACTGCCCGAACGCCGTGTCGACCTCCTGGAACCGGCCGTCGGGGATCTGCGGCCACAGCTCCTCGATCCGCTCCGTGTCGGCGTCCCACCGCGCCAGCGCGCGCTCGCGGGTCGCGGGCGGGGTGGCCTGCTCCATCGGCCACTCCCCCGAGACGACGCCCGTGAGGGTGGGGACCGACATCGAGAGGAGCTCGCCCACGAGGCCGGCAAACGGCCGCATCTCGCCGACCGAGAACGAGGTGAACGCGTCGTCGCTCGGGAACGCCTCGATCGTGCGCCGTGTGAGGCGGCGGTGGCCGAGCCAGTGGTCGAGGAGTTGGTCTGGCGTTAAGAGGGTGTCCATGAGGAGAGGGGCGTAGGTGGAGGGACAGCCTACGCTGCCGCGTCGCCGCCCTCGTGTCATCATGTCCGTCCTATGTCCGCCCCGCCCTCGCCGCACGGGCGGATCGCGGGCGCCGCCCCGCCCTCGGCAACTAGAGCACCCTTCGGGTGGGTACGGGGTACCGGGTACGGCCCGATCTGAGCCTCAGCGCGCGTACCTCGTACCGAGTACCCTGTACCTCTGTGCTTTGCTCTGGCTGAGCGGCCGCCCCGCCCGCGAGCTGCGAGGGCGGGGTGGGGCATCTTCCGCTCGCCGCTCGCCGCTCGCCGCTCGCCGCTCGCCGCTCGCCGCTCGCCGCTCGCCGCTCGCCGCTCGCCGCTTTCGGGGGCGGGGTGGGGCATCTCGGCGTCCCCAGCTGCAATAAAGGATTGGAGGTGCCGTTCGACCCGGGCCGCTCCAGAGCGCCGTCTTCGCTGCCTCTGCGCCGGTCCCTCGGGGACGCCCCGATATCTTCCGACGCCCGCCCCTCGGGTCCGCCCCACGCGCTCTGCTCGACCGCATGCCCCGTCCGACCGCGACCACGTTCCTCGCCCGCTTTGCCGGCCTGGCGGCCCTCGCCGCCGCCCTCGGGGCGCCCGCCGCGAGCGCCCAGACCCCGGCTCCTCCGGCCTCGGCCGCGCCTCAGACCTACGAGGTGACCGAGGTGACCATCGAGGGGGCCGCCGACGCGAACAGCGAGTCGCTCGCGCGCCAGGTCAGCGGGCTCCGCCCGGGCATGCGCGTCCAGCTCCCGTGGGACCCCGCCTTCGCCGAGGCCGTCCGCAACCTCTACGCCCGCGGCAACTTTTCCGACGCCTCCGTCGAGGCCGGCGAGGCCGAGGGCGGGGCGGTCGCGCTCACGGTCTCCGTCGTCGAGCAGCCGCGGCTCGGGTCGTTCACGATCGAGGGCGTCAAGTCCGGCGAGCGCGACGACCTCGCCGACGCCATCCCGCTCCTCCGGGGCCGCAGCGTCCGCCCCGCCGACGTCGAGCGGGGGCGGATGGAGATCGAGTCCTACCTCCGCAACAAGGGGTTCCGCCTCGCGACGGTCGACGTCCAGCAGCGGACTGACACCGACGGCCGCGTGGCCCTCACGTACAACGTGGACAAGGGCGAGCGCGTGGCGGTCGCGTCGATCCGGTTCCAGGGGAACGACGTGTTCTCCGACGGCACGCTCCGCAAGCAGCTCGCGAACACGCCCGAAAAGCGGTGGTGGCGGTTCTGGAAGCGTGAGACGTTCGACGAGGACGCGTTCGAGGAGGACCTCGCCAGCCTCGTCCGCTTCTACAACGACCGCGGCTACTACGGCGCCCGCGTCGTCCGCGACTCGGTGTTCTTTGAGCCGACGGAGGACGGCACGCGCGACCTTGTCGTTCAGGTCGAGGTCGAGGAGGGGCCGCAGTACGCCGTCCGCGACGTGACCTTCGAGGGGAACACCGTGTTCACCGACGACCAGCTCCGGCTGGCCCTGGGCATCGAGCGCGGCGACACGTACAACGGCACGCTCCTCGAGCGCAACCTGTACTACGCCCCCGACCACACCGACGTCTCGAGCCTCTACGCCGACCGCGGCTACCTCCGGTTCAACGTCCAGCCCGAGGTCACCGTCGCGCCCGGCGACTCGCTCGACCTCGCGTTCGAGGTGTTCGAGGGCGAGGTCTACGAGTTCGGCGACGTCCGCATCGCCGGCAACACGCGGACCAAGGAGCACGTCATCCGCCGCGAGATCCGGACGGTCCCGGGCCAGCCCTACAGCCGCCAGGCCATCGAGCGGTCCATCCGCGAGCTCTCGACGCTCAACTACTTCGACCCCGCCTCGTTCGGCCAGGGGCCGGAGACGGCGATCGACGACGAGGACCGGACGATCGACCTCGTCTACAACCTCTCGGAGACGTCGTCGGACCAGCTCGAGCTCTCCGGCGGCTACGGCGGGGCCAACCTCGGGCTCATCCTCACGGCCCGCGTCACGTTCACCAACTTCAGCCTCCAGAACCTGCTCCAGGGGTTCAAGGGCGGGCTCCCGACCGGCGACGGCCAGCAGCTCTCGCTCCAGGTCCAGACCTACGGGACGCGGTCGCAGCGGTACTCGGTCTCGTTTACCGAGCCGTGGTTCCGCGGCCGGCCCACGCCCATCGGGTTCTCGCTCAGCTACTCCAACTCCAACTTCGCCACCTACGACCTCGGCCTCGCCAGCGCCAACGTGTTCTACCGGCAGCGCCTGAAGTGGCCCGACGACTACTTCCAGACGGGGACGTCGATCGGCTACCGGCTCTACGACGTCGGCGAGGGCACGCGGACGCGGCTCCCGGAGGGGTTCAGCCAGGAGGTCACGCTGACGCAGACGCTCTCGCGCAACGCGCTCGACAACCCGACCTTCCCGCGCGCCGGCTCGTCGCTCAACCTGAGCTTTACCGTGGCCCCGCCCATCGGCGAGTCGATCCAGTACCACAAGACGGACTTCGACGCCGCCTTCTACACCCCGGTCGCGGGCAAGCTCTCGGCCAGCGTGGCCACCCGGGCCGGCTACATCGGGTCGCTCACCGGCGACCCCGTCCGGTTCCAGCGCTACCTCGTCGGCGGGACGCTCCTGGAGGCCAGCTCGGCCAACGGCGTGGGGCAGGGGATCGGCCGCGACCTCGTGTTCCTGCGCGGCTACCCGGCCGAGTCCATCACCCCGTACCGCGACGGGGTCGCCGTCGGCGGCCAGATCCTGACCAAGTACGAGGCCGAGCTCTCGTACCTCCTGCTCCAGACGCCCCAGCTTTCGGCCGCCCCGTACCTCTTCGCCGACGCGGCCAACACCTACGCCGGGTTCAGCGACTTCGACCCGTCGGAGCTGTACCGCTCGGTCGGCGTCGGGGCCAAGCTGTTCCTCCCCATCGTTGGGGCCGTCGACATCAGCTACGGCTACCAGATCGACCCGGTCTTCGAGATCGAAGACGGCGTGCGGCAGCTGCGCGAGCCACAGTGGCTGTTCCAGTTCTCGCTCGGCGGCCGCTAGGCCCGGCCGCCCCGCCCGCTATGCCGAAGATCCCGCTCGTAGGGCTCGTCCTCCTCGCGCTCGCGCCGGCCGCCGCCGCGCAGCAGAGGGTGGGCCACGTCGACTCGGCCGTGATTTTGGAGCAGATGCCCGAATTCCAGTCGGCCCAGCAGGAAGTCGACCGGCTCGGCGAGCGGTACCAGGCCGAGGTCGACGCGTCGGCCCGCGAGGCCGACGAGGCCGCCGCCGAGTTTACCGCCCGCGAGATCCTCTACACCGACGAGGAGCGTGAGCGCGCGCTGGCCGCGCTCGCCGACCGCCGCCAAGCCGTCGACGCCCTCCGCCGTCGGTACTTCGGCCCCGAGGGCGAGCTGTTCCGCGAGCAACAGCAGCTTCTCCGCCCCGCCCAAGAACGGCTCCTGGCCGCCGTCGAGGCCGTCGCGAGCGAGGGCGGCTACGACTACGTGTTCGACCGCGACGGCGACTACCTCTTCCTGTTCGCCGCACCCGCCAACGACCTCACCGACCGCGTCCTCGACGAGCTCGGCGTGGGCGTCGGCTCGCCCGGCCGCTAGCGGCTTCTTCCCCCCCGGACTGTCTCTCCCCCCATGACCCCGATGACCCGCACCGTTTCCCTCCTCGCCGCCGTGCTCGCGCTCGGCGCGTTCGCGCCGCCAGCCGCCGCTCAGGCGTTCAAGGTCGGCTACGTCGACACCGACCAGATCGTGATCCGGATGCCGGCGTTCGCCGACGTCCAAACCCAGCTCCAGCAGCAGCAGCAGGCCGTCGGCCAGCGCGTCCGGTTTGTCCAGGACTCGCTCGGCCAGGAGCTCCAGACGAAGGTGGCCGACTACGAGACGTTCGCCCAGAGCGCCGTCGCCACCGACGACGCCCGCCGCGAGCGGCAGGTGGAGCTGGCCCAGCTCCAGGGCTCGATCGAGCGGGCCGAGGCCGAGGGCCTCCAGTACCTCAGCTACGTCGAGGCTCGTCTGCTCCAGCCCGTGCTCACGCAGGTCGACGAGGCGATCACGGCCGAGGCCGAGGCCCAGAACTTCGACCTCGTGCTCCCGACGGTCGCCAACAACGCGCCGGTCTTCCTCTACCGGAGCCCGCGCGTCGAGGACCTGACCGTGGCCGTGATGGAGCGGCTCGGAGTCGATCCGGAGTCGGAGCCGCTCACGCGCCAGCAGCAGGCCCAGCCGACCACGCCGGGCGCCGTCGACGGGCAGCAGGTCCCGGGCGGGCAGGCCCCGGGCGGTCGCTAGCCGCCCCGCCCTCTGGCCTCGGGCGCCGCTCCCTCGGGGGCGGCGCCTTTTTTGTGTCCGCCCCGCCCGCGCCACCGGCGGGCATGGGCGGGGCGGGGGCTCTGCTGACTTCCGGGCGGGGCGGGGCGGCCGTATCCTCGGGACCCTTTCGCCCACCCCGCCCGCGCCCCACTATGAGCACCCAGACCGTCCCCGTCGGCACCGCCGCTGAAGTCCGCCGCGTGACGACGCAGACGCTCCAGGAGATGCGCGCCGAGGGCACGCCCGTCGCCATGCTGACGGCGTACGACTACACGAGCGCCCGGCTCCTGGACGCGGCGGGCGTCGACGTGCTCCTCGTGGGCGACTCGGCGTCGAACGTGATGGCGGGCCACGAGACGACGCTCCCGATCACGCTCGACCACATGATCTACCACGCCCAGTGCGTGGTGCGCGGCGTCCAGCGGGCGCTCGTGGTCGTCGACCTCCCGTTCGGGTCCTACCAGGGGTCGAGCCGCGAGGCGCTCCGCTCGGCCATCCGCGTGATGAAGGAGACGGGCGCGCACGCGGTCAAGCTCGAGGGCGGGGCGGCGGTCGTGGGCTCGGTGCGCCGGATCATCGACGCGGGCATCCCGGTCATGGGCCACCTCGGGCTCACGCCGCAGAGCATCTACAAGTTCGGGACCTACAAGGTGCGCGCGCGCGACGAGGACGAGGCCGTAACGCTCCGCGAGGACGTCCTGAAGCTGGAGCGGGCGGGCGTGTTCGGGGTCGTGCTCGAGAAGATCCCGGCGGCCCTCGCGGCCGAGCTCACGCAGAGCCTGACGGTCCCGACGATCGGGATCGGCGCCGGGGCGGGGTGCAGCGGGCAGGTCCTCGTCACGCACGACCTCCTCGGGCTCACGCAGGACTTCAACCCCCGGTTCGTCCGCCACTACGCCGACCTCGCCGAGACGGTCACGGGCGCCGTCGGCCGCTACGTCACCGACGTCCGCGCGGGCGCCTTCCCGAGCGCCGACGAGAGCTACTGAGGACTGGGGACTGGGGACTGGGGACTGGGGACTGGGGACTGGGGACTGGGGACTGGGGACTGGGGACTGGGGACTGGGGACTGGGGCGCGGGCGGGGTGGTGCCGGTTTTGTTCCGCCCCGCCCACGCGGCAGACGAGGGCGTGGTGGTCGGAGACGGACGCCGGGGGTGAGTCAGGGCGGCGGCAGTTCCCCTCCTGGCCACCGCGTAGCGTCGGCGCAGCCAAGAGGGGCTAGGGGTGGTTGTCGCTGCGGGCGGGGCGGCCTGGGCAGGCGCCGCCCCGACCGTGGCCACCCCGCCCGTGGCGTGGTGCGCCGCCGGGCGAATGCGGACACCACGCGTGGTGTCCCTACGAATCGGGTCCGTCATGCCCGCCGACGGACAACCGCCGGTCGCCCCTACGCCCGCCGCCCCGCCCGTGCTGCGGCCCGACGGCGTTGCATGCAACGCCGCTACGACGACCGCCCCGCCCTCGCGTCGTGGGCGGGGCGGCGTATGTCGCGCCCGCTGCCCACTGGCAAACTTCCGGGCGCGTTCAACCCGGCGGGGTGGGGCGGGGCGACCTTCCGGCCCCACTCCGCCCCGCCCGCGTGACGACCTCCACCCCGCTCGACGCCCCCGCCGACCGGCCGCTCGTGCTGCTCTCGAACGACGACGGGATCGACGCGGCCGGCATCGCCGCGCTCGCGGCCGCGCTCGACGGGGTCGGCACGCTGGCCGTCGTGGCCCCGTTCGAGGAGCAGAGCGCGGTCGGCCACGCGATCACCGTCCGCGACCCGATGCGGTCGCACGTGACGCCGTTCGACGGGCCGAGCGGGGCGGTCTGGGCGCGGGCCATCACGGGCACGCCGGCCGACTGCGTCAAGATCGCGGTGCAGAAGCTGCTCCCCCGGCGGCCCGACCTCGTCGTCTCGGGCATCAACCACGGGCCGAACACGGCGGTCAACGTGCTCTACTCGGGGACCGTCAGCGCGGCGACGGAGGCGGCGATCCTGGGCGTGCCCTCGATGGCCGTGTCGCACGACGCGTGGCGGCCGGCGGACTTCGAGGACGCCGGGCGCGTGGCGCGGGCGCTCGCCGAGCGCGTGCTGGCCGACGGGCTCCCGCCGAACGTGCTCCTCAACGTGAACGTCCCCGACCGCCCGCGTGGCGAGCTCGCCGGGCTCCGCGTGACGCGGCAGGCGCGGTCGCGGTGGGAGGAGGAGTTCGAGGAGCGCCGCGACCCGTTCGACCGCCCGTACTACTGGCTCGGCGGCCGGTTCGTTGACCTCGACGGCGGCGACGACACCGACCTCGCGGCCGTCGCCGCCGGCTACGTCTCCGTCACGCCGCTCCACTTCGACCTCACGGCCCACGCCGCGCTCGACGCCGTCCGCGCCCTCGACCTCCGCCTTCCCGATTAGGCCGGCGGGGCAGGTCGCTGTCCCCTTTCTCTCCACCACCCAGGCCGCCCCGCCCGCCACGAGGGCGGGGCGGCCGCCTCCAACGGCTCCCCATGTCCGACCGCCCCGCCCCCGCTGGCGTGCAGCCCGGCCAGCCCGCCCCGCCCTTCGAGGGCACGACGCAGGCCGGCGACACGCTGCGCCTGAGCGACTTCGCCGGGCGCACGCTCGCGCTCTACTTCTACCCCAAGGACGAGACGCCCGGCTGCACCAAGCAGGCGTGCGCGCTCCGCGACGGCTGGGCCGACCTGGAGGCGGCCGGCGTCGCCGTGGTCGGCGTGTCGCCGGACTCGGTCGAGAGCCACGCGGCGTTCGCGGAGAACCACGGACTCCCGTTCCCGCTCCTGGCCGACCCGGACCACGAGATCCTCGAGGCCTACGGCGCGTGGGGCGAGAAGACGCTCTACGGCCGCAAAAGCGTCGGCGTCAAGCGGAGCACGTTCCTGATCGGCCCGGACGGCGTGGTCCGCCACGTGTTTAAGCGCCCGAAGACGGACCGCCACGCGGCCGAGATCCTCGGCAAGGTGGAGGCCTTCGACCTCTAGTGCAGCGTCACGGCCATTCTGTCGGGCTGGCGACGTGTTGCGTATCGCGTGGTGCGTGTCCTGAAGTCCGATACGCAACACGGAACACACAACCGGCCGAGGCGGATCTGTCAGAGACCGCTTGAAGCGGCACTAGCGCCGTCCGCAAACCACGGCCCGCGTCCGCGCGTACCCGCCGCTCTCCGCCCCGCCCCCCGGCTGCCCCTCTGCTATGCTCGTCGTTGGAAACTGGAAGATGAACACGGACCTCGACGGCGCCGTCCGCCTCGCGTCCGACGTGGTGCGCGAGACGGGCGGGGCGGCGTCGGGCGTCGGCGTGTGCCCGCCGACCGTGTGGCTCGACGCCGTGGCCGAGCGCGTGCGCGGGAGCCGCGTGCGCCTGGGCGCGCAGAACGTGCACCCGGCGCCCGAGGGCGCGTTCACGGGCGAGACCGCCCCGCCCATGCTCGCGGCGCTGGGCGTGGATCTCGTGGTCGTCGGCCACTCGGAGCGGCGGCAGCTGTTCGGCGAGACGAGCGCGTTCGTGGCCGAAAAGGTGCGGGCGGCGATGGGGGCCGGGCTCGTCCCCATCCTGTGCGTGGGCGAGACGCTGGAGGAGCGCGACGCGGGCGACGCCGAGGCGACGGTCCTCGCCCAGCTCGACGCCTCGCTCGACGGCGTCGAGCTGGCATCGGCGGACCGGCTCGTCGTGGCCTACGAGCCCGTTTGGGCGATCGGGACGGGGCGGACGGCGTCGCCGGAGCAGGCGCAGGCGGTGCACGCCGCCGTCCGCGCCCGCCTCGCCGAGCGGTTCGACGGGGCGGGGCGGGGCGTGGCCCTGCTCTACGGGGGCAGCGTGAAGCCGGGCAACGCCGCCGACCTGTTCGCGCAGCCCGACCTCGACGGCGCGCTCGTGGGCGGGGCCAGCCTCGACGCCTCGGACTTTGCCCAGATCGTCGCGGCGGCCGACGACGCCGGCGCCCGCCGCGCCGGATGACGCCCCGCCCCGGGCGGCTCTGGGGCGGGGCGCTCGCCCTCGCGCTCCTGGCCGGGTGCGGCGGCGGCGCCCGGCTGGACGGCTCCGCGCGGGCCTACCAGGCGGGCGCACCCGACATCGCCTTCGACGCCGTGGCGGCGGTCCGCGACGGCTCGACCGGCGTCGACGCCGTGCTCACGGTCTACCCGGCGTCGCTCACCTACCGCCCCGCCCGCGACTCGCTGGAGGCCGTCGCCGAGTGGACGCTGCGCGTGGGCGGGGCGGGGCGGAGCGAGTTCGTCCGCGGCGTCGACACGGTGCGCGTGGCGAGCGCCGAGGCCGCCCGCGCCGCCCCGCCTCACGTGCGGACCGAGCGCGTCGAGGTGGCGCCCGGCGCGTACCGCGTCGAGGCGACGGTCACGGACGTGGGCGCCGACCGGACGGCCCGCCGCGCCGAGGCCGTGACGGTCCGGCCGGCCCGCGATCGCGCGTGGCTGAGCGGGCCGCGCCTCGTGGGGGCGAGCGGCCGGCCGCTCGACGCCCTCCGCGTGCCGGCGCGGCTCGACTCCGTCCGCGTCGTGGTCCAGGCGGCGGCCCCCGAGGGCTCGTCGCTCGCCGCGTCCGTCGTCCGCTTCGAGGCCGATACGACCGTCGCGGCGCCCCCGTCCGGGGCCACGACGCCCCCGACGTCGCTAGCAGCCCGAGGCGTCAACGTGGGCGCGGCCGACACCGTCGCCGCCGTGGAGCAGGCCGTGCCAGCTGGCGTGTCGGCGGTCGGCGTGGACCTCCCCGCCCTCGCGCCGGGCGTCTATGGCGTCCGGCTGGAGCTGCGGGGGGCGGCGGGGCAGATGCTCGCGACGGTCTCGCGGCGGGTCGTCGTGCGGCGGCGAGACTTCCCGCTCGTCACGCGCCGCGGCGACCTCATCGCCCCGCTCGTCTACCTCGCCGACGCGGGCGAGACGGAGGCGCTCGGGCGGGGCGGCCAGCGGACGTTCGACGCCTTCTGGGGCGCCCACGTCGACGACCGCGGCCGGGCCGCCGAGGCGCTCCGCGCGTTCTACGGCCGCGTCGAGGAGGCCAACCGGCTCTTCAGCAACCAGAAGGCGGGGTGGGCCACCGACCCCGGCCTGGTTTACGTCGTGTTCGGGCCGCCCGACGCCGTCGCGGCGACCGCGACCACCGAGACGTGGACGTACCGGCGCGGCGAGACCGCCCCGCCCCAGGTCGTCTTCGACCGGACCGCAGGGCGGGCCGGCGGCGGCTCGCCGTTCGACGTGCTCACGCTCCGCCGCGACCGCCGCTACGAGGACGCCTGGCGGGCCGCGCGGGCGGCGTGGCGGGCGGGGCGGGTGCCGTAGCGGGCGGGGCGGGTGCCTGGGCGGGGTGGCGGCCCAGGCGGCGCGCTCAGGAACGGTTTGGTCACCGGCTCCGAATCCCCTCCCGTCAGCGGGGGGAGGTCGAGAACCGCCAGGTCGGCGCAGCCAGGGGGGACCTGGGGCGACCGCCCCGCCCTCGGCGGCCGCTCCGATGCCCGTCCCCCTCCCCAGCCCTCCCCCGGTGCAGGGCTGGTAAGTTCTGTGCATGACCCTCCTCGACCACCTCGCCACGGTCCCTGACCCGCGACGCCCCCAGGGGCTCCGCCACCCGCTCCACGCCATCCTCGCAGGCGCCGTCATGGCCACGATGAGCGGCCACCACGGCTACCGGCCCATCAGCCGCTTCCTCCGCGACAACGCCGACGCGCTCCGCGAGCACCTCGGCTTCGCCCGCCACGCGCTCCCGTCCCACGTCACCGTCCGGGCCGTGCTCCAGGCCGTCGACCCCGCCGCCCTCTCCGCCGCCTTCCGGGCCTGGGCCACCGCCCGGCTCCCCGACGGCGAGGTCCTCGCCGTCGACGCCAAGGCCGTCCGCTCGACCGTCTCCGGCCACGACGCCGACGGCCGGCCGACGACCGAGCAGGACTTCGTGGCCCTCGTCTCCGCCTACGGCGTCCGCTCCGGCATCGTCGCCTCGGCGACGGCCTACCGTAACGGCGACACGAGCGAGGTCGCGGCCGCCCAGGACCTCGTCGCCGACCTCGCGGCGGCCCTCGACTTGCGCGGCACGACGGTGACGCTCGACGCGCTCCACTGCACAAAAAAACGCTCGGCAGCGTCCGGGACGCCGGCGGCGAGTGGCTCGTCAAGCTGAAGCGGAACGCGCCCCGGCTCTACGCCGAGTGCGAGGCGCAGACCGTCGGCGACCCGCTGTCGGTGAGCGACACGACCGAGCGGACGCGGGGCCGCGTGGTCCGGCGTGTCGTCGAGGTCTACGCCCCGCCGGCGTGGCGTGGCGACTGGCCCGACATAGGCCGGGTGGTGCGGGTGACACGTTCGGGCGCGCGCGACGGCGGGGCGTACGAGCGGACTGGGCTGTACGTGACGAGCCGGACCGACGGGGCCGCCGTGCTCGGCGAGGTGATCCGGTGGCACTGGCACGTCGAGAACCGGCTGCACTGGTGCAAGGACGCGCTGCAGAACGAGGACGCAGGCGGCGTGCGCTCGAAGGCGGGCGCGGCGGTGCTGTCGCTGATCCGGGGCGCCACGCTGTCGGTGCTCCGCCACAACGGGGAGTGGTCGCCGACGGCGGCGCGGTCTCGGCTAGCGAACCGGGTGGGGACGATGCTCGCGATCCTCAGAACTTAACAGCCCTGCTCCCCCGGTGGGGGAAGGAGAACCTCTGCCAAACCGAATCTTAGTCGTCCGCCTTCGCGGTCGACGTCGTCTCGGCCTTCTTCGCCTTTTTCGGCGCGTCGTCCGCCTTCTTGTCCGCCCCGCCCTCGGACGTCTCGCCCTTCGACTCCGACGGGTTCGGGGCGCCCTTTTTGCGGACGTAGTCGGTCTCGTAGAACCCGTCGCCCTTGAACTGGAGGCCCGCCCCTCCCGAGATCACGCGCGTGACCGGCTCGCCCGTCTCGGGGTCGTGGGTGAGCGGGGCGGCCGAGATCTTCTGGAACGCCTCGAAGGTGGTGCCGTCGGGGCGGCGGTACTCGTACGTGGGCATGGCGGGAGCGGGGGGAGGGCCTGCGCGTCGCGCGGGCGGGGTGGGGGACGGAGCCGCGGGCTCTAGAGGTCCGCGGGGACGGGGCCGAAGCCCCAGGCGCGCGCGGGCTCGCCGGGAGGGGCGGCGACCGCGCCGGCCACGGCGTCGGCGAGCGCGGCGCGGGCCTCGCGGATGCCGCGCGTCCGGCGCGTCGGGTGCACGCGGTTGGTCAGGAGAACGACGAACAGGTCCTCGTCGGGGTCGACCCAGATCGAGGTGCCGGTGAAGCCGGTGTGCCCGAACGAGCGCGGGCCGAACCGGCTCCCCGACGACGAGGCGCCGCCGCCCCGGGGCCGGAGCATCCACCCGAGCCCCATCGCGTAGCGCCCGCGGACCGGCGCGCGCTCGGTGAACGCGTCGAGCGTCGTCCGCCGGAACAGCCGCGCCCCGTTGGCCTCGCCGCCGCTCGCGAGCAGGAACGCGAACCGGGCCATGTCTTCGGCCGTCGAGAACAGGCCGGCGTGGCCCGCCACCCCGCCCATGACCGAGGCGGCCTCGTCGTGGACCTCGCCCTGGAGCGTCCGCTCGCGCCACACGCCGTCGACCTCGGTCGGGGCCGCCGCGCGGTCGACGGCGCCCGGCCGGCGGAAGCCGGTCGCGTCCATCCCGAGCGGCCCGAACACGGCCCGCTGGAGGTGCCGGTCGAGCGGCTCGCCCGTCACGGCCTCGATCACCTCGCCGAGCACGATCATGTCGAAGTCGCTGTAGACCGACTTCGAGCCCGGCCGGTAGCGCAGCGTGTCGGTGTAGACGAAGTCGAGCACGCCGGCGCGGTCGAGGATGCCGCGGGCGTAGAACGGGTAGAACGGGCGCTGCCCGGCCGCGTGCGTGAGGAGCTGGCGGACCGTCACGGCCGCCCCGCCCTCGGGCCGGAACGCCGGGACGTACGTCGACACGCGCGCGTCGAGGTCGAGGTCGCCCGACTCGACGAGCCGCATGACGGCGGCCGTCGTGCCGACCACCTTCGTGAGCGAGGCGAGGTCGTAGGGCGTCTGCTCCGTGGCCGCCGCCCCGCCCGGCGTGAGCCGCCCGTAGCCGCGGAGGCGGACGAGCACGCCGTCGCGGCCCACGGCGACGGCCGCGCCCGGGAAGGCGCTCCGCGCGAGCGCCGCCTCGACGGCGTCGTCCAGGCGGCGGGCGGCGTCGGCGTCGAGGCCGGCCTCCTCGGGCGTGCCCGGCCGGAGCCGCTGCTGGGGGAGCCGGGCGCCGTCGCCGGCAGCGTAGAGCCCAGCGACCGAGACGGGCAGCCGGCCCGCAACGGCGATCTGCCCGGCTACCGCCTCGGCGGCCGCCCGCTGCGCCGGCGCCGAGTCGTCCCAGGCCGCGACGAGCGCGGCGGGGCGGGGGAGACCCACGAGGAGCGACGGCGGCCCGAACGCGGCGACCGCGACCGGCGCCCCGCCCCGCAGCAGGCGTTCGGCGACCGCTCGGTGGCGGGGCGGCAGCTCGCCGCCGTCGGCGAACGCGCCGAGCACGACGAGGTCGGCCCGCTCGGCGGCCGCGACGGCGATCTCGGCGGCCGCGGCGTAGGCCGAGTCCGGGGCGCCCAGCGCCAGCCGGTGCGACGACCGGACGGCGAGCGCGCCGCCCACGGCGTCCGCGAACGGGGGCGGGGCGGCCCCGGCGTCGAGCGTCACCACGACCACGCGCTCGGGCACGGCCGCGCCGACCACGGGGATCGGCCCGCGCCCGTCCTCGACGACGGCGATCGACCGCCGCGCCACCTCCCCGCTCAGGAGCCCGGCCCGGTGGAGCAGCGCCGCCGACGGCGGCCGCCACGGCGACACGCGGAGGCCGCCCGCCCCGCCCTCGCCGGCGCGGCGCGGGGGCGGGGCGGCGAGGCCGGCCCACGCCTTGGCCCGGAGCACGCGCTCGGCCCCGCGGTCCAGCCGGGCGCGGTCCAGCCGCCCCGCCCGAACGGCCGCGGCGATCTGGCGGGCGAGCGGGGCGGGGCGGGCGGTGAGAACCTGGTCGGCCCCGGCCGCGACGGCGGCGACGGCGAGCGAGTCGCGGCCCTCGACGTCGACGACGACGAGGCCGGCGAACCCGCGCCCCTCGCGGAGCCCGCGGACGGCCGCGGCGAGCGCGGCCTGCGTCGACGCCGGCGCCGGTGTCAGGCGGACCTCCATGAGCCCGGCGCCGAGGAGCGCGTCGAGGTCGCCGCCCCGCCCCGCGTCGAGGTCCGCGGCCTGCACGTCGGCCGACGGGATCGTCTGGCCGTCGCGGAGGCCGCGCGCGAGCGCGACGGCGAGGCCCGAGCGGTCGGCAGAGCCGTCGCCGAACGGCGACGCGCCCGCGCCGAGCGGGACTCCGGGCGACTGAACGCCGACGACGCGCGCCACGTCGGCGAGCGCCCGCCCGGTGAGGTAGGTGAGGTCCGGGCGGTCGGCGGCTCCGTAGGCCAGTGCCGGCGGGAACCGCGGCGTCTCGCTCAGCCCCAGCCCGACCGCCCCGCCCGCCGCCTCCGTAGCGACGAGGACCGGAACGGCCGCCCCGTCCTGCCACGCGCGGAGGGCGTCGAGGTGGCGCCCCAGGTCGCGCTCGTTGACGACGACGCGGCCAACCCGCCCCGCCCGCGCGAGCGCGGCGACGTTGGTGCCCGCCGCGCGGACGGCCACGAGTTGCCCGACGGTCGCCTCCAGCGACAACGTGTCTAGCCGGGCGAGCGGACGGGCCTCGGCCCACGGCGCGGCGGCCGGGCGGGGCGGGGCGGGCGCGAGGCCCGGCGCGACGGGTGCGCTCCAGAGGGCGGCGACGAGAACCGCGACGGCGGCGTAAACCAGGGGCATAAACGGGTGGGGACCGGGGGGCGCTCCATCGGGGGAGAAAACTACCGCGGTGGCGCAGGTCGTAGTCAAACGGAATCGGCCGGGCGGTCGCGCCCCATAAACAAGACGGGCGTTTAACCCCGGCCGCCCCCGGCCGATACCCAGGTGCAACGTCTCGATCCCCCTATGCCGATCCCTTCGCAGCGCCGCCCGCCCGCCGACGCGCCGACCGCCCCGCCCACGGCCGACGAGCCGACCCGCGGCGTCGCCCTCGTCGTCGGGCTGCTCGGCCTGTGGGTCGCCCTGCACGTCGGAGCGGACGCGGCCGCTCCGGCCGTGCTCGCGGCCCTCGCGGCGGCGCCCGAGTCCTGGCTGCGGCGCGTCACCGGCCGCTTCCGCGGGACCGCGGACGTGCCTGAGGAGCCGGCCGGTTCGGAGGAGCCAGCGGACGACTCAGGCGACTTGCTCGCGGCGGCCTTCGACGCGGTCCCCGACGCCGTCTTCGTGGTCGACACCGAGGACCGGGTGCAGGTGGCGAACCGGGCCGCCCGGACGCTCCTCGGGTACGACCCCGACGCGCTCGCCGGCGCCGCCCTGGCCGAGACCCTGTTCGCGCCCGGCGACCGCGACGCCCACCGCGCCCGGCTCCGCCCGTCCGGTGACGCCGGAGCGCCCGCGGCGGACCGGCGGATGGTCGTCTGCGCCGACGGCACCCAGATCCCCGCCGACGTCTCCGTCCAACTCGGGGCGGGGCGGGCGCTGTTTGGCGTGTGCGTCCGCGACGCGCGGCCGGCGCAGGCGGCCAAGGCCGCGCTCGCGGCCGCCGAGGGCCGGCAGCGCGTGCTCCGCACGGTCGTCGACGCCGTGCCCGACCCCGTCGTCGCCGTCGACCGATCGGGCCAGGTCGTCCTGCGGAACCGGGCGGGCACCCGCGAGGGCGGCTCCGGCCGGACCCTCCCCGCCCCGCAGTGGCGGGCCGCCGACGCCGTCATGCGCGCCGGCGAGCCGGTGGACCAGGAGGAGTCCGGGCCGTCCGGGCGCGTCCGCCTCACCACGCGCGTCCCCGTGCGCGACGCGGCCGGCGCCGTCGTCGGGCTCGTCGCCGTCTCGCGCGACGTGACGGCGCAGAAGGCGGCCGAGGCCCAACTCCTCGACGACAAGCGGGCGGCCGAGGCGGCGGCCCGCGCCAACAGCGAGTTCCTGGCCACGACGAGCCACGAAATCCGCACGCTCATGAACGGCGTGACGGGCATGACGACGCTGCTCCTGGACACCGACCTGGACGACGAGCAGCGCGACTTTGTCGACACGGTCCGCACGTCGAGCGACGCGCTCCTCACCATCATCAACGACATCCTCGACTTCTCGAAGGTCGAGGCCGGACTCCTCGAGCTCGAAGACCGGCCGTTCAGCGCGCGCCGCGCCGTTAAGGAGGCGCTGAGCATGGTCGCGCAGCAGGGGGCCGCCAAGGGCCTCCACCTGACGTCGGAGGTGGCGGACGACGTGCCCGAGGCCGTCGGCGGCGACGCGACGCGCGTGCAGCAGGTGCTCGTCAACCTGCTCTCGAACGCCGTCAAGTTCACGGCGGAGGGCTCCGTATGCGTCCGCGCCCGGATGGCGCCGGCGGGCGGCCCGCCCGCCCTCGCGTTCGAGGTCGAGGACACGGGCGTCGGGATCGCCCCGGACCGCCTGGACGCCGTCTTCGAGCGCTTCACGCAGGCCGACCCGTCGACGGCGCGGACGCACGGGGGGACCGGCCTGGGCCTCGCGATCTGCCGCCGGCTCGTCCAGATGATGGGCGGCGAGCTGACCGCGGAGTCGGTGCCCGGCGAGGGCTCCGTGTTCCGCTTCACCGTCGCCGTCCGCGTCTCTGCGGACGCGCCCGCCGAGCGCGCCGACGCCGCCCCGCCCGACTCGGCCGCGTGGGTGTCCCGCCCCGCCTCCGAGCAGCCTGAGCCGGCCGTCGCCCCGCCCGCGCCCGCCCCGCCCGCAGAGGGCGGGGAGGAGGCCGCGGACGGACCGCCGCCGCCGTCCCAGGCCGTCGTTATGTCGGCGGACGCGATCCTGCCGGCGGCGCGGCTCCTGCTCGCCGAGGACAACCCGGTCAACCAGAAGGTGGCCCTGCTCACGCTGCGCCGCCTGGGCTACCGCCCGGACGTGGTCTCGGACGGCGCGCAAGCCGTCGAGGCCGTTCGCCGCCAGCCCTACGACGTGGTGCTCATGGACATCATGATGCCGGTGATGGGCGGGCTGGAGGCCACGCGCGCCATCCGGTCGGACCCTGGGCCGCACCCGGCGCCGGCCGTCGTCGCGCTCACGGCCAACGCGATGGAGGGCGACCGCCAGCGGTGCCTGGACGCCGGGTGCGACGACTACCTCGCCAAGCCCGTCGCCCCGCGCTTCCTGGCGGCGACGATCGAGAAGGCCGTCCGCGCCCGCACCGGCGCCCCGGCCGCCGCGTAGGGCGGGGCGGCGTGCCCCCGGGCGCCACCCCGCCCTCGCCTTGCCCTTGGTGGGCGGGGCGGAGGCGCGGACCGCCCCGCCCGTGCCCAGAGGCTAGTCGCCCCCGCTCGGTTCGCTGGAGATCCCGAACGGGAGCGGGAGGCGCGCGCCGCGGCGGCGCGGGACGTCGGCGCGGTAGACGAGGCGGCCGTCCGCGTCGTGGGCGTGGACGGCCATGACGTCGGCCGTCAGCGAGACGGCCATGAAGCCCGGCGTGCGGAGCGCGAACAGCGTGTTCGGCGTCTGGATCACCTCGCGCGTGAGCGACCCCGCGCCGGACACGAAGTAGTCGACGTTCGAGCCCGGCGGGCGGTGGTGCTGGAGATTGTGGTCGTGGCCGGCGAAGTACGCCTGGACCCCGTGCCGCTCGAACAGCGGGACGAGCGAGTCGACCAGCCGCGGGTTGTCGCTGTAGCTCGTCGACCCGACGTAGATCGGGTGGTGGCCGACGACGATCTTCCACGGCGCGTCGGAGGCGGCCAGGGTTCGCTCGAGCCACGCGATTTGGCCCTCGGGGTCCCAGTCGCCGGTCGAGCTGTACCGCCGCCGGTCCTCGGGCGGGTAGGCGAGCGGGTTGGTGTCGAGGAACACGAACAGCGCGCGCGTCGAGTCGTCGCCGAGCGTCATCTCCTCGGCGTAGTACTGGGCCGGCATGTACCAGCGGTCGCTCCGGCGGGTGTAGGCGATCTGGGCCGGCACGTTCCCCTGCCAGTCGTGGTTGCCGAGTACGGCGTACCACCGGCTCTGGAGCGCGGGCGCCGTGTAGATGTCCTCGAACGACCGCTCCCACCGCACGTCGTTCGTCGACGACACGCCGGACGTGTAGAAGTTGTCGCCGGTCGAGATCGTGAACCGGCTCCGGATCGGGCCGCCGATCTCGCCCATCCCGCGGGCCACCTCGCGCTGGTTGAAGAACCCGTTCCGGCCCCAGTCCCCGACGACGAGGAAGTTGAGGGCCGTCGTGTCGAACGGGGCCAGCCCGTCCGCCTCCGCGTGGGCCGCCGCGTCCGGGAGCCGCGAGCCGACCGGGGCGCCCGACGTGGCGCACCCGGCGAGCGCGACGAGCAGGCAGGCAACGAGGGCGGTGCGGCGGCGCGGGAGCTCTGGCATGGCGGCGGGCGGGGCGGCCGTCAACAACGGGGGCGGCGGCTGACTATGCGCCCCCCGCCCGTTTGTTCTGCCCCGCCCCGCCCAAGGGAGAAGGGAGAAGGGAGAAGGGAGAAGGGAGAAGCGCGGGCGGGGTGGCGCCCGCTTTGTTCCGCCCCACCCCGTTTAGACATGGGCGGGGTGGTGAGAGGCGAGGCCGCCGTTAACCGGGAGCGGCGGCAGTCCCCCTCCTGGCCAGGAGGGGCTAGGGGTGGTTGTGATGCGGGCGGGGCGGTCGGGGAAGGCGCCGCCCCACCCGGCGCCGCCCCACCCGGCGCCGCCCCACCCGGCGCCGCTCCACCCGGCGCCGCTCCACCCGGCGCCGCTCCACCCGGCGCCGCTCCACCCGGCGCCGCCCCGCCCGTGGCCGCCCCGCCCTTGGCACGGGCGGGGTGGTGCATCTTTGGCCCGCTGCCCGCTGCCCGCTGCCCGCTGCCCGCTGCCCGCTGCCCGCTGCCCTAAAACAGCGTGCCCATCGCCTCCTGAATCTTGGCCGCCGACTCGGCCTCGGGCCGCCCCGCCCGCGCCTTGACGGCGGCGAACAGGTCGGGGCCGTAGTCGCGCGTGCGGATCGTGATGGGCATGGGGACGGCGTGGCCCAGGAGCAGCGCCTGCTGCTTCGAGTCCAGCGACGCCAGGATCTGCCTCAGCCCGCCGGCCCCGGGCGAGCCCACGAGCGCCGCCGCGATGTCCTTTTCGTCGTTGAGCTGGGCCACCAGCTTCGTCCCGATCTGGCTCAACACCTCCTCGTCGATCCCCGACGGCCGCTGGTCGACGATGAGGAGCGACACGAAAAACTTCCGCATCTCGCGGGCGATCTTCCCGAACGGCGTCTCGCGGGCGGTCTCCGGGCCGAGGAAGTTGTGGGCCTCCTCGACGGTGATCAGGAGCTGCTGCGGCTTGTCGGCCTCGTTCTGCGTCTTCTCGTACGCCTCCATCTTGGCCTCGTAGCGGTGCCGCAGCCGCCGCGTGATCACGTTGGCGACCAAGAGGTAGACGAGGAGCGAGTTGTAGCGGCCGAACTCGAGCACGACCGAGCGCCCGGCGTCGAGCGTCTGGAACAACTCGTCGACGGCGTCCTGCTTCCCGCGCTGCTCTTCGAGGTGGAAAAAGGGCAGGCCGTCCAGGCGGTCGAGCTTCCGGCGGAGCGCGGCGAGCGAGCCCGGGTGCGCCCCGGTCTCCTCGGCCATCTGCTCGACCTCGGGCGGGGCGGCCTCCAGGAGCCGGGCCAGCCACCGCCGGCCGTACTGCTTTTTGAGCCCGTACGCGCTCTCGGTCGCCGTCGCGTTGAGGTTGAGCGTCTCGCGGAGCGGGAGGACGTCCTCGGGCTCGACCTGGTCGGCGTAGAGGTGGAGCTCAACGTCGGTCGAGCCGCCCCGCCGGCGCGTGCTCTCCGGGTCGAGCGAGAAGATCTGGACCTTCGGCCCGAACAGCTGCCGGAGCCCGGGCACGAAGGCCGTCGCGTCGCCGTCGGTCTCCTGGCGCGCGCGGTCGCCGTACTCGTTGTGCATGTCGAACACGAGTGAGACGGCGCGGCCCGTCGCGATCGTGCCGGCCAGGAGCAGCCGCGTAAGGAAGCTCTTGCCCGTCCCGGTCTTCCCGAACACGGCGTTCGAGCGCTCGACGAACCGCGCGAGGTCGAGGCACACGGGCGTGTCCATCCCGAGCGGCGTGCCGACGTGGAAAAAGCGGTCGCCGCCGTCCAGCGCCTCGGCCCCGAACACACGCGCCACGTCGTCCTCGGTCGCCTCGCCGACCGCCGAAAAGTGGGCGGGGACGGTCTTGACCGGCAGTGGCGGCTCGTCGCCGATCCCCTGCGGGACCATGAGCTGCGGCCGGAGCGAGACGGTCGCGTACGTGCCCGAGCCCTGGAGCACGCGCCGCAGCAGCTCGTCGTCGGCGCCGGGTGGGCGGAGCAGGATGCCCTCGTTGGCGGCGTCGATCGAGAGGTCGGTGATGAGCGAGAAAAAGTCGAACGTCTCACCCTCGACCACCACGAACGTCCCAGCGCGGACGGACTCGACGGACCGCGCGGGGTCCAGCTTCATCTCGACGCCTTGGCCGAGCGACCCCCGCGTGAGCACGCCGACGCGGGAACGGGTGGACGAGTCGAGCGACATGGGCAAATCGAAAGGGCGGGGCGGGGTGGCAGAAGCTAGAGGCGGGGCGGGACAGGGGTGCGTCACGGGCCGCCCCGCCCCGTGCTGCCGGATACTCCGCACACGGCATTAGGCTCGCCCGGACGCCCACTCACCCCGCCCCGCCCGCCAGCGCCCGCCCCGCCCCCGCCGCCCCGCGCAGCGCGTCGACGAGGCCGTCGAAGTCGGGCCAGTCCTCGCGGCGGAGCGTCGTCACGTAGTCGCCCAGGCCGACCAGCAACTCGCCGTGGACGAGCCGGGCCGAGTGGACCGGCGCCAGCCCGCCCCGCCCGCGCGCGCCGGCCACGCTCCACACGCTGCGGACGGCGGCGAACGGGCCGCGCACCTCGACCTCGGCCGGCGTGCGCACGAGCGTGCTCTGCCCATAGGCCGCGGCGAGTGCGTAGGCGAGGGCCGTGCCCGTCACGAACGGCCACAGGATGGCCTCGCCCTGGAGCGCCGCCGCGAGCCCGACCGTCATCACGACCAGAAGCGCCAGGGCGACCGGCCGCGCCTGCGCCTCCAGCGCCAGGTACGGCCGCCCTACCACACCTGGATGGTGCACGCTCGCAAACACGACCGCCCCGCCCAGCGGCGGGCGGGGCGGGGCGGCTTGAGAGCGGGGCGGGGCGGGGTCCATGTGGAACGGGCAGGGCGGCGGTTCCTGGCGACGTCCGACGTACCTCGTACCCGGTACCCCGTGCCCACCGGAGGTGCTCACATCACGACCACCTTCTCGGCCGCGCCGTCGCCGGCCGGCTCGTTCTCGTCGGGCGCGAGGAAGGGGTAGGTAAAGTGCTGGGCCGGAACGAACGTCTCCTTGATCGAGCGGAGGCTGGTCCACCGGAGGAGGTTCATCTTGGAGCCCGCCTTGTCGTTCGTGCCCGAGCCGCGGGCGCCGCCAAACGGTTGCTGCCCAACGACCGCGCCGGTCGGCTTGTCGTTGAGGTAGAAGTTGCCGGCCGACTCGGCGAGGCGGTCCGCGGCGTGGGCGAGCACGGCGCGGTCGCGGGCGAAGACGGCGCCGGTGAGGGCGTACGGGCTCGTCCGGTCGACGAGGTCGAGGACGTCGTCGAAGCTCTTGCCCTCGGGCGCCACCCAGACCGAGGCGACCGGCCCGAAGATCTCCTGCTCCATCGTCTCGTACGCCGGGTCGTCGACGACCAGGACGGTCGGGTCGACGAAGTAGCCCTCGCTCTTGTCGTACGTCCCGCCGTGGGCGACCTCTACGCCGCTCGCCTCCTGCGCGCGGTCGATGTAGCCGGTGATCTTGTCGAACGCCTTCTCGTCGATGACGGCGTTGACGAAGTTCGAGAAGTCCTCGACCGGGCCGACCTTGATCTCGGCGAGCTGCGACTCGAGCGCGGCCTGCACGTCGGGCCAGAGCGGGGCGGGGAGGTAAACGCGGCTGGCCGCCGAGCACTTCTGCCCCTGGTACTCGAAGGCGCCGCGCACAATGGCCGTGGCGACGGCGTCGGGGTCAGCCGACTCGTGGGCGACGATAAAGTCCTTCCCGCCCGTCTCGCCCACGATCCGCGGGTAGGCCCGGTAGTGGTCGAGGTTTTTGCCGATCGAGTGCCAGAGGTGGTTGAACGTCGGCGTGGAGCCCGTAAAGTGGAGGCCCGTCAGGTGCTCCGACGCCAGGACCGGGTCGCCCACGTCGGCGCCGTCGCCCGGGAGCATGTTGATGACGCCCGGGGGGAGGCCGGCGGCCTCGAACAGCTCCATGACCACGGCGGCGGCGCGCATCTGGGCCGGGGCCGGCTTCCACACGACGGTGTTGCCCATGAGCGCGGGCGCGGCCGGCAGGTTGGCGGCGATCGCCGTGAAGTTGAACGGGGTGACGGCGAACACGAACCCCTCGAGCCCGCGGTACTCGGTCCGGTTCCACACGCCGGGCGAGCTCACCGGCTGCTCCTCGTAGATGTCGCGCATGAACCACGCGTTGAACCGGAGAAAGTCGACGAGCTCGCACGCCGAGTCGATCTCGGCCTGGTAGGCGTTCTTCGACTGGCCCAGCATGGTCGCCGCGTTCATGCGCGCGCGCCACGGGCCGGCGAGGAGGTCGGCGGCCTTGAGGAAGACGGCGGCCCGGTCGGTCCAGTCCATCCGCATCCAGTCGTGGCGGGCGTCGAGCGCGGCCTGAATGCCGGCCTCGACGTCCTCGGTGCGGGCCTTGTGGTAGGTGCCGAGGGTGTGCGAGAGGTCGTGCGGCGCGCGCATCGTGGCCGTCCGCCCGGTCTCGACGCGGCGCCCGCCGACGACGGGGAGCACCTCGACCTCGGTCGCCCGCATCTCGGCGACGGCGCGCTGGAGCGCTCGGCGCTCGGGGCTCCCAGGGGCGTACCCGAGCACGGTCTCGTTGACGGGGGCGGGCGGGGTGGCGACGGCGTTGTTCATAGGGCGGGGTGGGGGAGGGGGTGTCGGTGTATAAACGCGCCGCCCCGCCCGGCGTTCTCGGGCCGGAGCAGGTAGAGCAGGTAGAGCAGGTAGAGCAGGTAGAGCAGGTAGAGCAGGTAGAGCAGGGGGCGGGGCGGCGGCCGAAAAGCTCCGTGCGGCTCCCGCCCCGCCCACGGCACCTTCCGCTCTTCCGCTCTTCCGCTCTTCCGCTCTTCCGCTCTTCCGCGATCTTCCACCCCGCCCGGGGCGCCGCCGCCCGCTCACCCCGCCCCGCCCATCGGGTCCGCCCATGATTGGACCGTTCGAACGCACGCTCGCCCTCCGCTACCTCCGCGGCGCCCAGGGCCGCGACGCCCGGCGCGGGTTCCTGCGGTTCGTGGTGCTCGCCGCCGTGGGCGGGGTGGCGGTGGGGACGGGCGCGCTGCTCCTGGCCGTCATGATCGTGCGCGGGTTCAGCCGCGAGATCGAGGCCAAGATCGTCGGGTTCGGGCAGGAGGTCCAGGTCGAGAGCTTTCTCGGGACGCCGCTCGAAGACGCCGCCCCGCTCGTGGACCGCCTTGCGGCGCTCCCGGGCGTCGAGCGCGCCACGCCGGCCGTCGTCGACTTCGCGCTGCTGCGCGCGAGCGGCGAGGGCGGGGCGAGCCAGGTCGACGGCGTGCTCGCGTGGGGGACCGAGGCGGACGCGCAGCCGTTCGTGGCGGGCAACATCGAAGCCGGGGCGTTCTCGTTCGCGCCCGACGCCCAGGGCCTGCCCGGGCTCGTCGTGGGCCAGCGCCTCGCGGAGCGGCTGGGGCTCGAACCGGGTCAGCGCGTGACAGCGTTCTCGACGCGCGGGCTGGGCGGCGGCGCGCTCGCCTCGCGGCCCTACGTCAAGCAGTTCCACGTGGCGGGCGTCTACGAGACCGGGCTCGGCGACTTCGACGACAGCTACGCCTTCGTCTCGCTGGGCGCCGCCCGCGAGCTGTTCCGATTCGGCGCGGCCGACGCGACGCGCATCGACCTCACGCTCGCCGACCGGACAGAGGCCCGGGCCGTCGCCGACGCCGTGACCGAGGAGGTCGGTCCGCCGGTCTACGCGCGGCCCATCGAGGACGTCTACCGCGGGCTCTTCGCCTGGGTCGAGCTCCAGCAGAGCATCGTCCCGCTCGTGATCTCGATCCTGGTCGTCGTGGCCGCCTTCAACATCGTTGGGGCGCTGCTCATGGTGGTGCTCGAGAAGGCGCAGGAGATCGGGACCGTCCTGGCGATGGGGGCGAGCCGGGCGGCGGTGCGGCGGATGTTCGTGCTGTTCGGGTTCCTCGTCGGCGTGATCGGGGCGGCGGGTGGGGCGGCCGTCGCGCTCGGGTTCGCATGGGTCCAGACGCGGTTCGAGCTCATCGAGCTACCGGAGGACGCGTACTACCTCAGCGTGGCGCCGGTCGAGGTCCGCCTGCTGGACGTGGCGCTGACGGTCGCGGCGGCCGTCGCGCTGTGCACGCTGGCGG
Organism: Rubrivirga sp. S365; assembly: GCF_032248475.1. Classification (NCBI taxonomy): domain Bacteria; kingdom Pseudomonadati; phylum Rhodothermota; class Rhodothermia; order Rhodothermales; family Rubricoccaceae; genus Rubrivirga; species Rubrivirga sp. S365. The sequence goes on along the minus strand of NZ_JAVTTN010000001.1, from coordinate 2,568,560 downwards.
CGTACGTGCCGGCGCGGGCGGCGTCGCGGGTCGAGCCGATCCAGGTGATCCGGTTTGGGGGGTAGGGCGGGGTGGGGCTTGTTGTACCGTTATTGCACACAAGCCAATCCCCATCACGTTGTCCCGCTGAAGGTGAGGGAGGTGGATCTTCGCTCCGTGTCAAAAACGCCGGTTGTAGGAGGTTTCGGGAGGTCGGTGGCCGTGAGCCGGCAGGGTTCTCGTAGAGCTAGGAGATCCGTCTAGTAGAACGTCAAGTCTCATCGGTCGGGTAGAGCCGCTTCAGCTTGATCCGCGCCTCAGCCGTCGTGAACTGCCAGTCCGTCCCGACGCCCGCCGCGTTCCGGCTCGACGCCCACGCCGAGGTCTCGCTCGCCAGCGCCTCGATGCTCGCGATCCGCCGCGACAGGCATTGCGCGCCGACCGCCGCGTTCTCGATCTCGACCATGTTCAGCCATGACCCGTGCGGCGGCGTGTACGTGAACTCGATCCGCCGCGCGATCCGCCGCGCGATCCGCCGCGCCTCGGCCGGGGCGAACCGCCTGTACAGGCTCGCCGCCGTATGCGTCGAGAGGTTGTCGAGCACGACGCGGACGACCGGGGCCTCGGGGTAGAGTTCGTCGACGAGCAGCCGCATCATGTCGGCGAACTCGACGGCCCGCCGCCGCTCGCGGACCTCGACGTGGCGATAGGCCCGTAGCGGCTCGTAGAACACGAACAGGTTGGCGGTGCCGCACCGCTCGTACTCGTAGTCGGTCCGCCGGACGCGGCCCGGTCCCGGCGGCACGGGCTCGCGGACATGGCCGAGCATCTGGTACGGCTTCTCGTCGAAGCAGACCACGGGCCGGTCGAGGTCGTAGGGCTCCTCGTAAAGATCGAGCACGGCCTCCATCCGCGCCACGAACGCCGCGTCCTGCTCCGGCGGGATCACCCACTGCTCGTGGAGATGAGGTCGGAGCGCGTTTTTTTGAGCGTCTGGCGGACGGTCTCGTGGCTGACCTCGTGACCGAGCGCGGCCATCCGGTCGGCGAGCAGCCGCAGCGTCCACCGCGCCCGGCCCTCCGGGGGCGTCGAGCACGCCAGCCGGGTCAACTCCGCCTCGCCGCGCCCGCCGAGGGCGCGGGCGTAGACGCGGTCGGGCCGCTTGCGCTCGACGGCGGCGTCGAGCCCCCCGGTGACGAACCGCTTGCGGACGCGCTGCACGGTGGCGGCGCAGAGGTCGAGGGCCTCGGCGACGCGGGCGTCGTCCCAGGCGGGGCCGTCGGCATCGGTCTTGAGGAGCACGCGGGCGCGAGCGATGGCGCGGGCCGGGGCGGTGCCACGGCTAACGAAGAGGCGGAGGGCCTCGCGGTCGTCGTCGGAGAGGCGGACGGTGTAGCGGGCGGACATGAGCGTACGGGAAGCGAGCGTCCAACATAACCCATCAGACTTGACGCCCTACTAGGTCGCCGCCGACTACCAATTCGTCCACGACCCCATCAGACTTCACGCTGAACGCCTGGGCGGGGAGCTCCATGTTGACGCCCTTCACGAGCGTGGTACCGACCGACCCGTGCGTCGTCACGCCCTCGTCGATCCGAACCGTGCCGACGGGCGTGCTCACCTGGATGCCGATCGAGCCGTCGCCGAACGTCTCGATGGACTTAAAGCGGATGCTGCGCACGGTGCCGTCGTACTGGTTGAAGCCGCGCGCCTAGCCCGTGCGTGGTGACTGCGGCTTCAGCCACGAACTCGCCGACCGTGCCGAAGTTGACGAAGCCGATCGAGCTCGGCCCGTACGAGGTCACCGGCGCGCGCACGGTCCAGGTGTCGACCGTGCCCCAGGTGTCGAGCACCATGTCGTTGACGCCGTAGGTCACGGTCTCGCCGAGATGCTCGACGCGCTTCGCATGGACGCCGTAGACGACGAACACGCCGCCCGTGATCATGGTCGCGGTGCCGGCGGGCAACATGCCGGTCGAGTAGACCGCGCCCGTCGTCAGTGTGTCGAGCTCCACCTGACCGCCTTCGTCGCCGAAGCCGCTCACGAACACGCCCGACCCCAGGACCGGCGCGTTCGGCGCGCCCGCGCTGACGTCGCGCAGCGAGGCCGTGATGCGCGAGTTCTCGTCGCTGTTGAAGTTGTAGACGGTCAGCGCGCCCTGGTACACGTTGACGCCGTACTTCTGCGGCTGCTCGCTGTAGTGGCGCGCGTCGCAGGCCGCGATGTGGAGCCCGTCCACGACGAGGTTCAGCGCGTCGGCGCCCGTCCGGGTGACGATCGACACCTGGCCCGTCACTGCGAGGTTGCCGAGCGTGAGCGTGCCCATGTCGGCGGTCCCAGCCTGCGCGTAGACCGCGCGGGCGGCGGGCGTGGCGACGACGGTGAGGTCGGAGACCCGGTTGTCGGCGGTCAGACCGACGCCGTCGCCATGAGCGAAGATGAGCGCGGAACGGTCTTTTCCCTTGCCGACCAGCGATACGCCGGGCGGCAGGGTGACCGAGTGCGGGCAGGCCACCGACGCCGTGAGCTCGATGGTGCGGGGACCGTTGCTGGCGAGCGCCGACATCAGCTCGTTTAGGGAAGAGACGGAGGTGGTGGACGAGTCGTTCATGAGGGATCGATTTCTGAAGACGTGCAAACTGGCCGCATCTCGCCGTCTAGCTTTTGAGGACAAGCGTCCACGATTCAGTTTGGACCACGATCCGATTGCCACTAATGTCGCTGGATCGGCGCTTACCAGACCCCGCGTCGGTGGTTCGTGACCCAACGGTACATTCCTAGGATGTTGAGGATGCGCATCTGGTCGTAGCCGTACCAATCTTCGTATTCATCCTTAAAATCCACGTTGCGGTACAGCTGGTCCCAGTGCTGCCCCTCCCGGACCAAGTGGAGCACCTGGCCGTGCAGGTCGACCATGTACTCCCGCAAGTCTACAATGTCGTCTTTCGTCGCAGGCGTGTAATGCCCGATGTCGATGACGTCCACGTCTTGTTGGAGGACCCAGTCCAGGGACTCGATCCAGCCGCCGTAGTAGAAGTCCAGGAAGTCGTTGTAGGGGAACGTGTCCGACTGGCAGATGTCGGTGCACTGGAGCGCCTTGTACTGGGGGAAGTACACCAGGGTCATGCTGTTCGAGTGGCTCGGCGCGATGTGGTACAGCTCGACGGTCTCTCCACCGAGCGTGATCGTCGTGCTGTCGTCGAACACGACGTTGGGCACCGCCGTGGGCAGCTTCTCGCCGATGATGGGCTCGACGGCGTTCTCGTGGGCGACAACGGTCGCGCCGGCGTCTTGGAACACCTGGCTGCCAGCGATGTGGTCGAAGTGCGCATGCGTGTAGACGACGTAACGCACCGGCACGCCGAAGCGCGAGTCGATCTCGTCTTGGAGCCAGTTCGCAGAACACGTACCGGCCGGGTCGATCACGAGCGCGCCCTCGTCCGTGACCAGTACAAAGCCGCTATGGAGCGAGGGCAGAGCCTGGCTCGTGTGGCGGTACAAGTTGTCGTCGACCTGGGTCAGGCTGCGCGGCATGTCCGGGCACGGACCCTCTGTGGGGTCGGCCAGCGTCTCCCGGTCTGCGTAGGTCTCCAGCAGGACGGTCCGGCCGTTGGTTTGCGCGGACGCGGTCAGACTTCCTAAGGTCAACAGCGCGGCCGACAGCGTGAACAGGGATCGTCTCATAGCCTACTCGTCGATGACGGTGTTGTGAGCGGCTCGTATGCGCCAGTCTCTGTCGCGATCCACCAGCAGCCAGGTGAAGAGGCCGCTGTACGGCGGGATGGGGTCGCCGTCGGTGTCGCGCACCTGGGAGATCGTCCACGGCCAGTGGACCAACACCACGCCCGGGCGGATGGATACGGCTGTGGGCTCCCCGTCGACCGCGAACACGCTCTCGTCGTACCGCCCGGCGAACGATTCCGCATGGACGCTCGCGATCTCGGCCGGCCCGCACCATCGCTGCCCGGAAATGCCGACGAAGTCGCCGTCGGCTGTAAACTGGTCGCCCAGCCGTGTTCCGTCGTGCGCGTTCCACGCTTCGATGAAGGAGGAGACCGCCGAACTGGCGACAGCGTCCGGCCTATCGGGTTGCGCGAGCGTCGTCGCTGGACTGCACGCCGTCAGCAGCATGGCGAGGGTGGCGGCTAGAAGACTGGTCTTAAACATCGTGTCGCTTCGTCGGATTGGTTTGTGCTGTTCAGTCACGTGTCAGGTAGTACGTGCCATTCCTCACGTGCCGGGAGAGACCCGCCGCCGCGGCCACTCGCGTTCACCCGCGTTGGAGCGATTGGGGCCGCAACGCTCCAGCCCCGCGTCGGTTGCAGCGCCTGGTCACGTCGTTAAGGGCTGTCCGTGCGGGGAACGTGTGTGGGTCGACGGGCTGAGGGGGACCTTGCGGCTCAGTCCATCCGTCACCCCGAGCCACGGCACCCCGGTTCGGTCGTCCCGAAAACCCGCCGCGCCCGGACCCCAGGGTCGGCCTCCCACGTGAGATCACGATGATCCTGACCCGGTGTAGCGGCTCTCCCGCACTTTGTGTGATCGCGGACGGCGTCGCGCTCCGACGGGATCGTTCGGGCAGGCTCACCCGCCCGCCTCTGCATGGCCGCCTCCGTCGTCCCGTTCCGCATCCCCGGCTGCCGCCTCGACGCCGTCCAGGCCGACCCGTCTGACCTCACCGTCGACGCGAGCAGCAAGGCCCGCAGCGCCGTCTGCCCGGGGTGCGGCCACCGCTCGCGGCGCGTCCACGGCCTCTACACCCGCTCGCCGGCGGACCTGCCCGTCAGCGACCGAGCCGTCGGGCTGCGCCTCCGAGTCCGACGGTTCCGCTGCCTGAGCGAGGCCTGTCCGCGACGGACGTTCGCCGAGCCGTTCCCCGATCTCGTCGCCCGCCACGCCCGGCGGACGGACCGCCTGGCCGCGTCGCAGGTCCGCACCGGACTCGCGACGGGGGCCGAGCCGGGCGCACGGCTGCTCCGTGACCTGCGGATGCCGACGAGCCCCGACACCGTCCTCCGGCTCCTCCACCGGCACCCGGTGCCCGAGGCCGAGACGCCCCGCGTGCTCGGCCTCGACGACTGGGCATGGCGCAAGGGCCGCTCGTGGGGCACGATCCTCATCGACCTGGAGACGCGCCGTCCTGTCGATTTGCTACCAGACCGGACGTCGACGGCTGTCTCGGCGTGGCTCCGCGATCACCCCGGCGTCGAGGTCGTCGCACGCGACCGCTCGACCGAGTACGCCCGTGCGGTCTCTGAGGGGGCGCCCGACGCGGCCCAGGTCGCGGACCGGTGGCACCTGCTGCACAATCTCCGCCAGGTGCTCGTCCGGCACCTGACGAGCGTCCGCGGGCGGCTGAGGACGCTTCCAGGAGTAGAGAGCCTTCCGGCATCGGAGTACCAGCCTGGACGACGGACGGCCGCCGAGCGGGCGGCGTCGGCCGCCAGTCGCGACCGGCACCACGCCCGATACGTCGAGGTCCGACGGCTCCACGCCGAGGACGGCCTCAACGCGCTCCAGATCGCCCACGCGCTCCGGATCGACCGCAAGACCGTAGCCAAGTACCTCGCCGCCGACGCGTTCCCTGAGCGCGGACGCCACTCGGTGCCGCCGAGCGTCCTGGCGCCCTATCAGGAGCACCTCAACGCGCGGTGGGCGGAGGGCGAGCGGAGCGCGCTCGTGCTCTACCGCGAGATCGGAGCGCTCGGCTACTCCAGGTCATCGCGCCCGGTCTCGCGCTGGGCGCAGGGCCGCCGGACCGAGCCCCACCCCCGAACGCCCCGCAAGTACCTGACGGGGCTCCGCGAGCCGGTCGAGAGCGCACCGCGCCGCGGACGTCTGCCGTCGACGCGGAAGCTGGCCTGGCTGCTCGTCCGCGACCCTGAAGCGCTCGACGCATCGGAGACGGCCGTGCTCGCCCACGTCCGACAGGACACGGAGGTCGCACGTCTCCACGATCTCGCGCGCTTGTACAACCGGATGGTGCGCGAGAAGCGGCCGGACGACCTCGACGGCTGGCTGGAGGCGAGCCGCACGAGCGGGATCTCCGCGCTGGCGACCTTCTCGGACGGCTTGCGTCGGGACTACGCCGCCGTCCGCGCCGCGCTGGACGAGCCGTGGAGCAGCGGTCAGGCGGAGGGTCAGATCAACCGGCTGAAGATGCTCAAGCGCCAGATGTACGGCCGGGCCGGCTTCGACCTGCTCCGCAAGCGCGTCCTGTGCTCGGCGTGATCACACAAAGTGCGGGAGAGCCGGTGTAGCGGACGCCCGGTTAAGGTTACGCAGCAAGCTTGAGCGCTTGCCGTTGGTGATGCCGGTCTTCGTGTTCGACCGGCGTGAGGAAGCCGAGCGACGTGTGCCGACGGCGGGTGTTGTAGAAGGTCTCGATGTAGTCGAAGAGCGCCGACCGAAGCTCGGCCTGCGTCTCGAAGCGGCGGCCGTGGACGGCCTCCGACTTCAACGTCCCGAAGAAGCTCTCCGTGGGCGCATTGTCATGGCAATTACCCCGGCGGCTCATCGACGCGACGATGCCATGTCGCCTTAGGAGCGTCTGGTACTCGTGGCTCGTGTATTGCCCAGATTCAACCGGTCGTCGCAACGGTCGGTGGTGGTCGTAAGGCCTCGTCCATCGCTTCGGCTGGTGTACGCCAGCCTAGCGTCTTGCGGGGACGAGTGTTGAGCGCTAAGGCTACCGCCGCCAGCTCCGCCGCGCTGTGCGTGCTCAGGTCGGTCCCCTTCGGGAAGTACTGACGCAGTAGACCGTTCGTGTTCTCGTTCGTCCCACGCTGCCACGGACTGCGAGGATCGCAGAAGTACACGGGCAAGCCGGTCTGCTCCCGAAGCTCGGCGTGCTGCGCCATCTCGGCGCCCTGATCCCACGTCAGCGAGCGGCAGACCCGGTCTGGCAGTGGATCCATCGCCTGCGCGACTGCCTTGCGGACGGCCTCGGCGCCGTGTCCAGCCAGGGCCGGACCGTTCTTTTGGCGCGGCGCGGACCCGTGGTTGTCCATTCGAGGAAGCGGGAGCAGGAGCGTGTACCGCGTCGTGCGCTCGACCAGCGTGCCGATGGCTGAGCTACCGAGTCCGAGGATGAGGTCGCCCTCCCAGTGACCCGGCACCGATCGGTCGGCCGCTTCCGGTGGGCGGTTGCGGACGAGCAACTCGGGTGAGACAAACGATTTGCCACGCCCCCGCGTCCGGGCTCGCGGCGCGCGCAGGGTCCGCCCGGTTCGCAAGCATGCCGTCAGTTCGCGCGCCAGCCCACTCGGTCGGCTGTCATCGGCGTAGAGCGCCTGGTAAATGGCTTCGTGGCTAATGCGCATCGACGGGTCGTCGGGGAAGTCGACCCGCAGACGCGCGGCGATCTGCTCAGGGCTCCACGACTGCGCCCAGCGCCGAGGCTTGCGGCGTCCGTGTCGCCGTCCCTTCCACTCCACCGCCGGTCCCGGGACTTCGGCCCCGCTCGGCGAGGCGACAGCTCCGCTGAGGTGGTCCAGCCCGTAGGCGCGCAGCCTGGCGTTGGTGGTCAGCTTCGTTGGCCTGGGGCGCGCGGCCGATCGGTCGGCGTGCCACTGGGCTGTGGTCGCACGGTAGGCGAGCGACCGGCTGCGCGTGGCTGCGTTGCGACGGAGCTCTCGCGAGACCGTCGACGCTGCCCGGCCGATCCGGCGCGCGGTCTCGCGGACGCCGTGGCCTTGCGCGCGCAGCAGCGCGATCTCCTCTCGCTCGGCGAACGAGAGGTAGCGCCCCGAGAGTGCTGGGGCAGAGGGTGCGAGGTGTGTCGGGGGCATGCCACCAGCGTGTCGGAACCATCGGACCCCGACGGCCGGGGAGACGCCCACGCTACGGGCGGCGTCGACGCTGGACTGCCCGTCCGCGATGGCAATCCAGAACCGTAATCGGTGCGAGCGGCGCCCGACCGGCGGCCGCCCGGGTGAATGGAGTGGAGGACGTCCGGTGTTGTCAGGGTGTCGCGTCCGAGTGCTCATCGCAGATCCCTCCTCAAGGGTGTTGCGACGACCGGTTGAATCTGGGTTGCGATCCCTGATCCGAGTGTAGGACGAGGCCAGGGGCCGGGCGGCGCGACCGGAGCGCATTCTGGAGCGCCTCGACGACGAGCGCACGAGATGCCGACGGCCGGGCGGCCCACCCGACGACGCGGCGGGAGTGGAGGTCGAGCACGACCGCGAGGTAGAGCCAGCCTTCGCTGGTCCAGATCTGCGTGATGTCGGCCGTCCACGTCTGATCGGGAGCCTCGGGCTCAAAGGCCCGGTCGAGCACGTTCTCCGCGACCGGACCGAGAGGGGCCGAGGCCGGGGTGCGCTTGCGCCGACCCGGTGCTTTCCCGGTAACCCCGGCCTCACGCATGAGTCGGGCCACGCGCTTCTTGCTGCACGCGACGCCGCGAGCCCGAAGCTCGGCGTGGACCCGAGGCGCGCCGTACGTGCCGCGGCTCTCGCGATGGACGGCCCGGACCTCGACGGTCAGTCGGCGGTCCTTGACCTCGCGGGCCGACGTCGAGCGCGAGCGCCAGGCGTAGTACCCGCTCGGCGAGACGCCAAGCGCGGCGCACATCGCTCGCACGGAGCTCCGGCCGTGCCCCTCCTCGATCATGCGGTATCTCACCGGGAGGGCGAGGCGACGATACCGACGGCTTTTTTTAGGATCGCGTTCTCCTCTTGAAGCCGCTTGTTCTCGCGTTTGAGCTTGACGAGCTCCTCGTCGCGGGGGACGCCGTTGCCGGAGAAGGCATGGTGGCCGTCGTCGCGGAGCTCGCGCTTCCAGCGGTGGACAAGCGCGGGGCGGATGCCGAGATCGCGAGCGGTCTGGGCGGCGTTGCCGGAACGCTCGGCGGCGCGGACGGCCTCGACCTTGTACTCGCGGGTGTAAGTGCGGCGGGCGGGCATGGACATGGTCGGTGTGAGGGCGAGAGTACCCTTAACTGAGCGTCCGAGCTACCGGGTCAGGGTCACGCCGACCTCTCGTCCAACAAGGACCACCTCCGGGGCTTCGGCGAGCGGCGGTCGGACCCCCGCCCGTGACCGTTGGGATCGCCGACACCGGCCTGGTTGTCGCCTACCTCAACCCCCGCGACGAGTACCACGCCTGGGCCGTCGGCCAGTTCAAGCGGTACCCCTCGTTCGTGACGTGCGAGCCGGTCCTCGCCGAGGCCGCCCACCTCGTCGGCGGTCCCGGCCCCGTCGTCGGGCTCCTCATGTCGGGCGCGCTCCGCCTCGGCTACGCGCTCGCCGGCGACGAAGCGGCCGTTGCCGCGCTCGTCGCCCAGTATGCCGACGTGCCAATGGACCTGGCAGACGCCTGCCTCGTCCGGCTCGCCGAGCGCCACGCCCGCTGCGAGGTCGTCACCGTCGACGGCGACTTCTTCGTCTACCGCCGCCACGGCACCGAGGCCATTCCCGTCGCCCACCCCGGCGCCTAACGGCCTCCGACAACGATCGGAGCAGGATGGTCCGGTAGGGGGGAGGCGAGTCGGCGTTGAGCCGCGGGTGCTCCTCTGCGTTCTCGGAGGATCTCGCCTGGTGCGGCCGAGGTCACGCCGCCGCCGTTCACCCAACTCCCCCTCGCCGGCTCCACAACACACGTCCGGCGGCCGCCGACGCCTCCGTCCCGCTCGGGTGGGCCTGCGCCATGGGAGTTCCCATAACGCCGGACACTGTTGGCGAAGTCCGTCTGGGACTTCCAGATCCGGGCGTGGTAGGAGCGGTTCACTGTCCCAGCACGCCAGTAGAAGCTGCGCGCTTCAGCGCGAGGCTTTCAGCACGCACGGCTAGCTTGGGGTCATGCAGCAGCGCCGCGGCAGCCACAGCGTCTACGCCCTCCAGGTCCACGTCGTGTTCATCACGGAGTACCGCCGCAAGCTCCTCCGCGGTGAGGTCCAGGAGCGGTGCCGGGACCTCATCCGCCAGTCGTGCGACGCGCTCGACGTGCGGGTCCTCAAGGGCGTCGTGAGCGCCGACCACGTCCACCTCCACCTCTCGTACCCGGCCAAGCTCTCGGTCAGCGACCTCGTCCGCAAGGTCAAGGGGCGGAGCGCTCGGAAGCTGGTCCGGGAGTACCCGAGCGTGCGGCGCCGGTACGGCGGCGGGTTCTGGGGGATCGGCTACGGGGCGTGGAGCACCGGACGGACGCGATGGTCGACGAGTACCTGGAGCATCACCGGCACAGCGAGGGTCCGAACGGGACGGAGAATTTCATTCTGGAGTGACGCGCTTCCAGCGTGCATCTTCCCGTCGGCTTCAGCCGAGGCCCCGGCTTTCAGCCGGAATCCAACCTATGGGCTTTCAGCCCATAGTGGTTCAGTCGCCATGCGTCCCGGCCTCTCCGCTGTTTCTCTCTCGGCATGACATCCGACCAACGCATTTGGACCGTCGGCCACTCGAACCGCGACCTGGAGGACTTCCTCGACCTCCTCGAAGGCGCCGGCATCGAGCGGATCGCCGACGTCCGCCGCTTTCCCGGCTCGCGCCGCCAGCCGCACTTCGGCGGGGACGCGCTGCGCGAGGCGCTGGACGGACGTGGGATCGCGTACGTGCACGTCCCCGCCCTGGGCGGCCGGCGAGGCAAACCGACCGAAGGCTCGCCCAACACGGGCTGGCGCGTCGCCTCGTTCGGCGCCTACGCCGACTACATGGCGGAGGACGCGTTTGAGAAAGGGCTGGCCGAACTGGAGGCCGCCGCCCTGGAGCGCCGCACGGCCATGATGTGCTCCGAGGCCGTCCCCTGGCGCTGCCACCGCCGTCTGGTCGCCGATGCGCTCCTGGTGCGGGGCTGGGAGGTCCTCGACGTGATGGCCCCGGGCCGCGTCTCGCCGCACGCGCTGACCAGCTTTGCCCGCGTCTGCGATGGCGCGCTGACGTACCCGCCGGAGGACGCCGGATGATTCAGTCGTCCGCGCCTCGTGTCCAGTCCGTTGGCCTCGCCCCCCCGCCGCCAACGGTCGCCAGCAAGACGCTGCGGTGGGCGTGGCACGTCGCCCTCGCCGTGTTGGCGGGCTCGACGGGTGTCCTGTTCCGTCTGGCGGCGGCGGTAGCGTAGCGAATCTTGTGGGTTCAGCCATCCCAACCGATGATGACCCCCGACGACCGGACCAACGAGGCCACCGCCTCCCTCGAAGACCGCGTCCGCGACGCCATCAAGGGTGTGCTCGAACAAGTCATGGAGGAGGAGATGACGGCCCAACTCCAGGCCAAGCACCGCGAGCGGACCGAGCGCCGGCGCGGCGAGCGCAACGGCCACTACGGCCGCGCGCTCACCACGACCGCCGGGCACATCGAGCAGATCCGCGTGCCCCGAGCCCGCGAGATGCCGTTCCTGACGGAGGTGTTCGAGCGGTACCGGCGGATGACGGGCTCGCTGGAGGAGGCCGTGCTGGAGATGTACCTCCAGGGCGTCTCGACGCGAAAGGTCGAGCAGATCACCGGGAAGCTCTCCGGCACACGGATCTCGAAGGACGCGGTCAGTAGGATCGTCGCCCGCTTCGGCGAGGTGTTCTCGGAGTGGCGGGGCCGCCAGCTCGACCGCGAGCGCTCGTACCCGTACGTCTACCTCGACGCGACCTACCTCAAAGCGCGCTGGGCCGGCGCCGTCCGTGACGTCGCGCTGCTGGTGGCCGTCGGCGTCAACGACCAGGGCTACCGGGAGGTGCTCGCCGTTGAGGCGGCGGCCGGCGAGCGGACCGAGACGTGGCGGGGGATGCTCCAGGGCCTCGTCGAGCGCGGACTGCGCGGCGTCAAGCTCGTGACCTCCGACGACCACGAGTCGATCAAGTCGGCCGTGAAGGTGGAACTGCCGGGCGCGGCGTGGCAACGGTGCGTGGTCCACTTCGAGCGCAACGTCCTCGCCCACGTGCCCCAGGCCGAGGCGGAAGCGGTCGCGGCAGACCTCAAAGTCGTCTTCAAAGCCGCGCGCCGGGAGACGGCTGAGTCGCTGGCGGCCAGCTTCGCCGAGCGCTACGGCGAGCTCTACCCCAAGGCGGTCGCGTCGCTGAGCCGCGGGCTCGACGAGGCCCTGACCTACACGGCGTTCCCGTCGTCGCACCACCGGCTCATCCGCACGACGAACGGCTTGGAACGCGTCTTCCGGGAGGTCAAGCGCCGGACGCGGGTCGTCGGCGTCTTCCCGAACGAGCAGAGCGCTGAGACGCTGGCGACGGCGGTGCTCCTACGGGTCTCCGAGGACTGGGCCGAGCGCAAGTATCTCGACATGGACCCACTGCACGCCCTTTTTCACGAACCCACAAGATTCGCTACTTGACCGCGGCGGCGACGGGCGACACGTTCGGCCTCGACCCGATGAACGTCCGCCACGCGCACTCGCACCTGCATGTACTTCGGGTGGGCCACGCCGGCGCTGTTCGCGCTCGTCGTCCGGCGGCTGCCCGCCTGGATGGGCGGGTGACGCCGCGCGCCGGTCCCGTCGGCGCTGCTACGTTCGCGCTGGCGCTCCTGGCGTACCCGGCCTTCCTGCTGTTCGGGTACGCTCCGGCCGAAGTCGGCGGCTCCCGGCTCCCGCTCGGAGTCATGGCAGCGGAGCTCAACGTGCTCGCGTGGTACGTGTTCGTCGCGTTCTACCGCCCCGCCCGTCGGGGTGCGCCGCCGTCGCCAGTCCTGCGGCTGTTCGACCTCGCGGTGTTCTTCCTCGTCCTGGCCACGCTCGGCGCGTGGGGGCTCCCGGTGCTCCAGGCGACCGGCGTGGGCGGGGCGGCGCTCAAGACGGCGCTGACGCACCTCTTCCTCGATGCCTTCTCGGAGGGGTGGTTCGTGTTCGGCGTGCTGGGACTCGCCGCCGCTGAAGCCGGGGGCACGGTCGGCAGGGCGGGGCGGAACGCTCTGGGATAGGGCGCGGCCGCGGCGGCGGCGCGCGTCCCGTTCACGTTCGCGCTCGGGATGCCCGCGTCCCTCGTGCCGCCGCTATTCGGCGCGCTCGCCCGCGTCGGCGGCGCGCTTGTGGGCGCCGGACTCGTCGTGGCGGCGCTCGCGCTGGCGCCGCGCGTGCGGGGACTGTGGCGCGTCGCGCTCGGACTCCTCGTGCTGAAAGCGCTCGGCCAGCTCGTCGTGGCCGTCGGAGTGGGGGCGGGGTGGGCCGCGGTGCCGGCGTTCCGGATCGTCTGCCTCCACCTCATGCTGCTCGGCTTCGTGACGCTTGGGCTCGTTGCCGCCGCCCGCGCGGTGTGGGGAGCTGAGGCCACGCGTGGACGCTGGGCGCTGGCGGCCGCCGTCGGCGTGCTGCTGGCGTCCTTGGTGTTGCTGACGCCGCTGTGGCCGTCGGCGTGGGGCGGGGCGTGGGTAGTCTGGGCCGTGGCGGGGTGCGCCGCCGGACCCGTCCTGGTCGCGGCCGGAATGGCCGCGCTCGGTGGCGCGGGCGGTGGCCGAGGCGCTGCTAGCTTGGACCTCCCTCGCCCCCGGTCCTGATGCGCGCCCTCATTTTCTCGCACGCAGATCTCGAAGCGCTACGCCTCAGGCGGCTCGGCGAACTCGTACGTACAGGCGGCGAACCCGTCCGGGATATACGTCACACGCTCGATGGGGTCGTCAAAGAGCCGCTCGTAGAAGGCGGCCTCGAGCCGGCACGGCAGCCGCGTCCGCTTGACGGCCTCGGGGAACGGGCAGTTGCACTCGCGGATCGTGACGCTCCCGTTCCGGCGGATCTCGGGCATGAACCCCTGCTCGCGCAGGACATCGCCGAGCGCCGCCAGCCGGCCGGCATCGTCGCCCGCGGGAACCTGACGGAGGCGGGCCTGGACGTCGCGGAGCCGCTCGTCCCAGTAGCGCTCGAAAAAGTCGCGCACCATGTCGTCTTCGCCGCGGTCCAGGAGGTAGTCGAGCAGGCGGCCCAAGAGGAGCCCGTCGCGCGAGGGGAACAGCGTCTCGGCGCTGGGGTCGAGCGCGTAGCGCAGCGACGGGCGTCCGCGCGGCTGGCGCTGCGTCGACCGGACGACGAGCCCGTCGCGCTCCAGCCCACCGAGGTGCTGGCGGAGCGTGGGCCGCGTCAAGCCCGTGGCCGCCTGGGCGTCGTCGAGCGAGACCTCGCCGCGACGCTTCATCAGGAGCAGCAGCTCGCCTTTCGTGCCGGCGGGGAAGTGGGGGACGGGCATATCGCGGGAAGGTACAGGTTCGGAGTCCTAGACTCCGAAACGGCCGCCCCCCGACGCTTCTGATGGAGCCCACCGCGTTCCTGGTGCTGGTCGGGCTCGTGTTCGTGGCCGCGACGCTCTACGCCTCCGTCGGACACGGTGGGGCGTCGGGGTACCTCGCGGCGATGGCGCTCGTCGGCGTGGCGCCCGAGGCCATGCGCCCGTCGGCGCTCGCGCTCAACGTGTTGGTAGCCGGCATCGGAACGGTCGCCTTCGTTCGAGCCGGGCGGTTCTCATGGGGCCGCCTGTGGCCGTTCGCGCTGCTCTCGGTCCCCGCCGCGTTCGTCGGCGGGACCGTCGAGCTGCCGCCGGGGCTGTACCGGCCGGTCGTCGGCGCGGTCTTGCTCTACTCGGCGTTCCGTCTCGCGCGCCCGTCGCCGCCGGCGGGAGACACGCGCCCGCTCCCGGTGCCCGTCGCGCTGGGGTGCGGCGCGGCGATCGGCCTGCTCTCCGGTCTGGTCGGCGTGGGCGGCGGCATCTTCCTGAGCCCGCTCCTGGTGCTCGCCCGGTGGGCGGACGTGCGGACGGCGTCGGGCATCGCGGCGGCGTTCATCCTGGTCAACTCGCTCGCGGGCCTGCTCGGGCAGGCGACGCAGGGCGCGACGCTGCCGACGTTTCTTCCGGTGTTAGCCGTCGCCGCCGTCGTCGGAGGCGCCATCGGAGCGTGGCTGGGAAGCCGTCGGCTCCCGGCGCGCGTCGTGCGCCGCACGCTGGCCATCGTGCTCGTCGTGGCAGGGCTGAAGATGATCCTGAGCTAGCGGGGCGGCCCCTCGCTCTCGTCCGGTGCGGGCGACGTCGGTCCGGGAGCGCCCGTCAGGCCGTCCACCCAGCCGGCGGCGCCGTCGGCGTAGTGTTCACGCTTCCAGATGGGGACGCGCGCTTTGACCTCGTCGATCACGTAGCGACACGCCTCGAAGGCCGGCCCGCGGTGCGCGGCCGAGACGCCGACCCAGACGGCGAGCTCGCCGATGGCGAGCCGCCCCGTGCGGTGGACGGCGCGGACGGCCTCGACGTCAAACCGCTCGGCAGCCTCGGCCAAGACGTTCTCGCCCTCCGAGACCGCCAGCACGGTGTAGGCCTCGTACTCGAGCGCGGTCACGGCCCGACCGCCGTTGTGGTCGCGGACCCAGCCCTCGAAGGCGACGAACGCGCCCGCGGCGTCGGCCGCGAGGGCTCGGCGAAGCTCGGCGGGGTCGATGGGTTCGGTGGCGATCTCAAACACGTCAGCCCCCCGACGACGGGGCCAGAAAGACGACGTGGTCCCCGTCGCTGAGCGGGAGGTCCCACGTCGTGATCCGGTCGTTCACGGCGACGCGGAGCGCGACCAGCGGGTGGGTCGTCTCCAGCCCCAACTCGGCGTAGAGGTCGCGCGGCGTGGCCGCCCCCGTCGTCACGGTCTCGTCGGAGCACCCGCGGGCCTGGCTGAAGGCGGCGAAGTGGAGGAGGTCGATGCGTTTCTTCATGGGTCAGTTCTTCATGGGTCAGTCAGGGCGGAGCGGGCGGCCTCGAAATCGGCTGGCGTGTTGGCGTTGTCGAGTGCGCGCGAGTCGTCCAGGTCGAGGAGGCAGGGGCGGGACTCGCGCAAGACGCGGCGCGGGCAGGCTATCCCGATGGAGGCCGCCTGCAAGAGCCGCTGGCGGGCGCGGGGCTCCCATACGGTGCAGAGCGGCTCGGGGAGCCCGTCGTGCGCGCTCCGGTAGGCCGTGGCGATGCGGAGCCGGTCGCGCCCGGTGGCGAGCGCCGCCAGCGTGGGCGCGTCGAGGAACGGGAGGTCGCACGCGGCTACGAGCCACGCCGCCCCGGGCTCGGCCTCCATGGCCGTTAGGATCCCGGCGGCCGGCCCCCACGACGGGAACTGGTCGGGGAGCGTGGGGAGGCCCAACGCTTCGGTTGTCTGACCGGGCCGGACCGACAGGAAAACGCGCTCGCACACGTCGCCCAGGAGCCGGGCCGTGCGCGCGGCCTGCGGCTCGCCCTGGTACTCGATGGCCCACTTCGGGCGGCCCATTCGCCGGCTCTGGCCGCCGACCAGGACGAGCCCGTAGAGCGGCGACTCAGCCCGCCCGCGAACGTGCCCTTCGACGAGGTCCGCGACGCCGTCCACGTCGTCGCGGTGGAGGAAGGGGACGCCGAGGCCGGGGGGCGCGCTGTCCGGCCCGACGACGGCGAGCACGTTCGAAAAAACGCCGTCGCGGTGCTCGCGTTCGGCGCGGCCGTCGGCGTCGAGGACGAGCAGCTTAGGGAGGTCGGACCGCTTGAAGCCCTCGGCGACCACGAAGTCGGCATCGATGAAGGCCGATGCCCGCTCGACGGCCGAGTACGGGAGCGTGCTGATTCGGGCGAAGTGGTGCGGGTCGTTGATCATCACGCCCGCCGCACCGGCCTCAGTCGCCCGGCGGGTGTCCTTGCCCGGCGTGTCGATGGCGAACCGGTGCACGTCGTGCTTCACGAACCCGACGCGGTAGCGGTCACGCCAGCGCTCCAAAAGCCGGCACGCGAGCGTCGTCTTGCCCGACCCCGAGTAGCCGCACAGGGCGACTTCGAAGGGGTGGAAGGTGAAGCGGGGACGCTGGCCGTGTCTCATGTTGTCACCCGCCGATCTCGTGCATGGGTTGGGCGATCTCTTCAATCCGGCCCGTCGGCTTCATCGCCATCACGTCGGTCAGGACGGCGGCGTAGTGCTCGGGCGGGACGCCCCGGAGGTCGCGCCCGTCCTCGGACATGAGGCACGCCCGGAGGTGGCCCCGGGCCGTGAGGCGGAGCCGGGAGCACGTCGCGCAGAACGGGCGGCTCTCCGACGCGATAAAGCCGACCTCGGCGCCGTCGTCGGTGCGAAACGAGAACGCCGTCGCGTCGGGCTCGGCGCCGACGGGGACGAGCGCGTGCCGCTGGCGGAGCCGGTCGATGATCTCGCCGGCCGAGACGAACAGGCGGTCGTGCTCCCCCCGCTGCGGCCCGATCTTCATGTATTCGAGAAAGCGGACGGGAATGCCGTGCCGGGCCGAGAACGCGAGGAAGTCCTCGACCTCGTCGTCGTTGGCGCCGCGGATCAGGACGCAGTTGACCTTGACGGGGAAGCCCGCCGCTTTCGCCTCCAACAGCGCGCCGACGACGCGGTCGAAGAACGGCGTTCGGGTGATGGCCTCGAACCGCTCGGCGCGCAGGCTGTCGAGGCTCACGTTGACGTGGCGGCAACCGACGGCGTCTAGAAGCGGGAGGTGTTCGGCCAAGCGGTGCCCGTTCGTCGTCAGGCCGTACTTCTGGAGCGGCAGCGCGCCGACGCCCTCGGCGATCTCCTGAAACTCGCGCCGCGAGAACGGCTCCCCGCCCGTGAGCCGGACCTGGGTGACGCCCTCGCCGACGAGCCCGGCGACCATCGCCACGAGCTCGTCGGGCGGCACGAGCGTGGCGCTGGGCTGGAACCGCACTGACAGCGGCATGCAGTACGTGCACCGGAAGTTGCACACGTCGGTCAGCTGCACGCGGAGCTTCCGGATGCGGCGGCCGTGGGGATCGGTGAGGACGGGGAGCAGCTCCATGCTTAGAGGGGGCTCCATGGAATGAAGGGGACGGAACCCGGCTCCTGTACGCCGGCCGCCACCTCGGCGATTCCATCGCTGGCGACGAGCGAGAGGACGTCGCCGGACCCGTTCGATGGGGCGGGGTGGGCGTCGAGCCCGTCGCGGCGGACGGGCACGAAGTGCGTAAAGTCGTTCTTTCGCCGCGGCAACGCAGTCAGCCGGAGCCGCGGGCGGGGCGGGGCGGGGCGGCCGGCGGCGGCGTCCAGGAACGGGACCACGTAGCGCACCAGCCCGACGAGCGCCGAGACCGGGTTGCCCGGGAGCCCGAACACGGGCGTCCCGTCCTCGGCGACGCCGAACCACAGCGGTTTGCCGGGCTTCTGGCGGACCTTGTGGAACACCTCGCGCACGCCGAGCGACGCCAGCACGCCGGGCACCAAGTCGAACCGGCCGGCCGAGACGCCGCCGGTGAGCACGAGCATGTCCGACGTGCGGAGCGCCCCCTCGAAGACGGTGCGGAGCCGCGCCTCGTCGTCGGGCGCGTGGGCAAGCGCGACGTCGGGGACGCCGTGGAGCGCGAGCGCGGCCCGGAGCGCCGGCCCGTTCGACTGGCGGATCTGGTGGGGGAGGGGCGTCTCGGCCACGGCGACGACCTCGTCGCCCGTCGTGACGACGGCGACGCGCGGCACGGCCGACACCCTGACCGTCGCCGCGCCGAGCGACGCGAGGGCTGTGACGTGGCCCGGTCCGATTCGGACGCCCGGCCCGAGCACGGGCTCGCCCGCGCGGCGGTCGTCGCCCCGCCCGTGGATGTTCTGGCCCGGCGTGACGGCGACGCCCTCTCGGAGCGAGGCCCAGCCGTCTTCCAAGACTAGGTCCTCGTAGCGGACGACGGTGTCGGCGCCCTCGGCGAGGGCCGCGCCCGTCATAATCTCGACGCAGTCGCCGGCCTCGGACAGCGTGTGGGGCGGCTCGCCCGCCGCCTGGGTGCTCGCGACGCGGAAGCGCCGCCGGTCCAGGTCCGCCGACGCCAGGGCGACGCCGTCCATCGTGACGCGGTCGAATGGAGGCACGTCGCGGTCGGCTACGACGGCCTCACGGAGTACGCGGCCCGCCGCCTCCGCCAGCGGTACGGCGATGGCGGGCAGCGCGCGAACGTGCTCGGACAAGAGGGCGTCCGCTTCGGCAACTGTGATCATGACGCGTCCGACAAGCGAACCTCGCGGAGCCGCCACGCGGCGTAGATGGCGCCGGCGAAGGCCACGTCCGATAGGAGCATGAGGCCGATGGCGTACGAACCCGTCGCCTGGAACACGAGTCCCATGATGATCGGCGGGAGGAAGCCGCCCAGCCCGCCGGCCGCGCCGACGAGCCCGGTGATGCTCCCGACCTGACTCGGCGGCGAGCGCCGTCCGACGAGCGCGAACACGGCCCCGTTGCCAGCGCCGAGCGCCGCCGCGATCGCCAGGAATCCGACCGTCGCCGTCACGATGCCGGGCTCGAACGCTGTCACGACGGCGCCCAGGCCGATCGTGATGAGTGAGACGAGCAGCACCGGCACGCCGCCGAACCGGTCCGACAGCGCCCCGCCGATGGGCCGCGTCACGGTGGCGAGCACGATGAACCCGGCCGCGCGCAAGGCCGCGTCTGCCACCTCCAACCCGTAGGCATCGACGAGGAAGGTGGGGAGGTAGGCGCCGAAGGCGACGAAGCCGCCGAACGTGACGGCGTAGAGGAACGCGAGGTCGCGGGCGACGGGAAGCTTGAACGCTTCGACGAAGCGCGCGGTCATAGACCCCGCCGAGGGCG
The DNA here is from genome assembly GCF_032248475.1 of Rubrivirga sp. S365. Classification (NCBI taxonomy): domain Bacteria; kingdom Pseudomonadati; phylum Rhodothermota; class Rhodothermia; order Rhodothermales; family Rubricoccaceae; genus Rubrivirga; species Rubrivirga sp. S365. Next base: position 2,549,098 of record NZ_JAVTTN010000001.1, on the reverse strand, counting down.
TCCGTCCCGGCGCGTCGCGGCCGAGGAGGAAGAACACGGCGGCCGTCGCCGCCAGCGCCACGGCGACGACCCAGAACGCGGCGGGCCGGCCCATGCTCTCCGCAATCGAGGGCGAGAGAAAGCCCGAAACGGCCGTGCCCACGTTGCCCGCGCCGTAGATGCCGAGCGCCAGTCCACGCCGCGCGGGCGGCGTCCACGCGTTCACGAACGGGATGCCGACAGCGAACGAGGCGCCGCCGAGCCCGAGGAACAACCCACCCACCAGGAGCGACGAGTAGGCGTCCGCCACCGACAGGAACACGACCGGCAGGATGGTGAGCGCCGTCACGGCCGTGAACATCACGCGCCCGCCCAGGCGGTCGGTGAGCGCGCCGATAGGGATGCGCGCCAGCGACCCGATCAGCGCCGGGACGGCGACCAGCAGCGAGACCTGGAACGGTGTGAGCGACAAGAGCTCGCGGTAGGTCGGCGCGAGCGGCCCGAGCAGGTTCCAGGCCCAGAAGTTGACTGCCAGCGCGAGCGTCGCCAGCGCGAGGGCGAGCGTGGCGCCTGGCTGGCGGTCGTCCTCGGCGAGTGGAGCGGGGGAAGCGTCGGGCGTCATCCGTCGAGGCGGTAGAGGTACCACAGGAGGCCAGCGTTGAGGCCGAGGCAGACGAGGCTGGCGAGGGCGGCCGGCACGGCGACGCCGTGGTCGCCGCCCAGCATGGCGTTCATCGACGCCGTGAGCAGCCAGAGCTGGAGGATCACGATGAGGACCACGATGGCGAGGATGCCGTTGACGATCGTCATCCGCTGGGCGCGCGAGAACCGGGCGCCCTGGGCCGTCGTCCGGCCGGACGCGGTGTGTTCGGGGGGCGGGGTGGGGGTGCTCATGCTGCTCCCCCCTCGACGCCGGTCGCGTAGACGGTCCCGCCGCGCACCTCGACGGTGACGCGCGGGAGCGGGCGCCGGGGCGGCCCGGCCGTCGGGCGGCCGCTCTCGAGGTCGAACCACCCGTTGTGGCACGGGCAGTGGAGCGCGAGCCCGCCGCCGTCCGGCGAGACCGCGACGGCGCCGTGGCCCTCGCCCTTGGCGGCCGGAACGACCGGGCACATGAGGTGCGTGCAGGCCTGGTCGTAGGCCACGAACGAGGCCGCGCCCGTCCGCACCAAGAGGCGCGGCGTGCTGCCCTCGGGGTAGCGGAACGTCTTGCCCTCGCCGACCGCCAGCTCGTCGACGCGCGCGACGGCCACCCCGCCCACGCGCGGCACGCGCCTCCGGCCGATGCTCTTGGCCACGATGTAGCCCTGGCCGACGACGAACGCCACGCTCGTCAGCACGATGAACTTGACGAGGTCGCGGCGGCCGACGTACTCGTCCTGCGGCCAGTCGATGGGGAAGTCGCGGCGCCACTTGGGCTGGGCGTCGAGCGGCCGGCCGTCGGGCGCTTTCGTCCGGCGCTCCGGGTCGAGCGGCGTCTGGGGGGCGTGGGGAGTCATGCCTGGGCGGGGCGGTCGGAGAGGGGGGCGCTCGGGCGGGGTGGGCTGTCGTCGGCGAGCAGGTCGAGGTACATGTCGCCGCCGAACACGTCGTCGAGCAGGTCGTGGCTGACCGTCGGCTCGTGCATGGCGGCGGCCACGTCGACCCAGTCGATGCCGTCGGCGGGGACCATCAGGTTCACCTTCGTCGTGATCGTCTGGGCGCCGAACTGGAAGGTGTTGACGGGGCGGGCGTTCGGGCGGAGCCGGGCCATCTCCTCGCGCGTCCCGAAGGCGAGCGCCTGGCTGGGGCAGACCGAGGCGCACATGGGCTTGAGGCCGACCGAGGTCCGGTCGTAGCACATGTTGCACTTCATCATGAGCTGCGCCTCGGTGTCCATCTTGGGCACGCCGAAGGGGCAGGCCAGCACGCAGTTGTTGCACGCGATGCACCGCGGCTTGCGCGCCGAGTGGACCACGCCGTCCTCGGTCCGCTTGATGGCGTCGGCGGGGCAGACCTCGGCGCACGTCGGCGAGTCGCAGTGCATGCAGACCACGGGCGCCGTTTGGGTCGAGCGAGCGCGGTCGACGAAGTCGAGCTGGATCATCGACTGGCCCTTGTGGGTGTCGCACTCGGCGCACGCCTGGACGCACGCCTGGCACCCGATGCAGCGGGCGGGGTCGATAAAGAACTCCAGGGTCTCGGGGACGGGCACGGGTCGGCGGGGCTACGGGCGGGGCGGCGTTACTGCTGCGGCTGGAGCTTCTCCTCGTACTCGGGCGGGGCCTCGGCCCGCGTCACGCGGACGGCGCACACCTTGTACTCGGGGATCTTGGAGATCGGGTCCTGGGCCGAGATCGTGAGCTGGTTCGCGCTCTTCCGCCCCGCCCAGTGGTACGGGATGAAGACGGTGTCGGGCCGGATCGTCTTGACGACCTGGGCGCGGAGCGTGCAGTTGCCGCGGCGGCTCTCGGCCGTCGCCCAGTCGCCGTCGGCGATGCCGAGCTGGGCCGCGAGGTGCGGGTGCATCTCGATGCGGGGCTCGGGGTAGTGGTCAATGAGCGGGCCGATCCGCCGCGTCTGAGTGCCCGACAAGAACTGGCTCACCACGCGGCCCGTCGTCAGGATCACGGGGTACTCGTCGTCGACGTCCTCGGTCGGGCCGACGTACTCGGTCACGTTGAACCGGGCCTTCCCGTCGGGGAAGTAGAACGGGCCGGCCCCCTGGGCGATCGGGTTCCACGAGTCCGGTTCGAACAGGCGGACCGTCCCCTGCGGGCCGGGCTCGGGCACGCCCTCGGGCGTCTCGGACGGGCACGGCCAGAACACGCCGTAGTTGTCCTCGACGCGCTCCCAGGTGATCCCGGAGTAATCGTTGGTGTAGCCCTTCGACGCCACGCGCAGCTCCTCGAACATCTCGCGCGGGTTTGCGAACGTGAGACCCCTCTCGCGGCCGAGCGCCTTGGCGATGTCCTGAATGATCCGCCAGTCCTGGCGGGCGTCACCGGGTGGCTGGACGGCCGGGTTGATCTTGATGACGCGGCCCTCGAGTTGAGTCACCGTCCCCTCATCCTCCTCCTGGAGCGAGCCCGGCAGCACGACGTCGGCGTAGCGGGCCGTCTCGTTGAGGAAAAAGTCGATGGCGACGTAGAAGTCCAGCTTCTCCAGCGCCTCGCGGACGTAGTTGTTGTCGGGAAGCGAGACGACCGGGTTGAAGCAGACCGACAGGAGCCCCTTGATCTCGCCTCGGTGGATCTTCCGGATGATCTCGTACGCGTCGACGCCGGGCTGGGGGAGCTCGTCGGGCTCGATGCCCCAGACGCCCGCCACGTACTCGCGGTGCTCGGGGTTGCCCAGGTCGCGCCCGCCGGGGAGCTGGTCGCACTTCTGGCCGTGCTCGCGCCCGCCCTGCCCGTTGGCCTGGCCCGTGATCGTCCCGTAGCCGCAGTGCTCGCGCCCGATGCGCCCCGAGGCAAGCACGATGTTGATCGCGCTCATCACGTTCTGGACGCCGCGGCTGTGGTGCTCGATGCCGCGGGCGTGCATGAGGAAGCTCGTCGACGCCTGCCCCCACCACTCGGCCGCCTGGCGGATCGACTTTTCGGCGACGCCCGTGACCTCGGCCGTCCGCTGCGGCGTCCAGGCGTGGACCTCCTCGGCGACGGCGTCGAACCCGACCGTGTGCTGCTCGACAAACTCGTGGTCGATCCAGTCGTTCTCGATCATGAGGTGCAAGACCCCGTTGAAGAGCGCCGTGTCGCGGCCCGGCTTGACGGGCAGGAACAGGTCGCACGTCCGTGCGATGGGCGTGATGCGCGGGTCGGCCACGATCACCTTCGCCCCGTGCTCGCGGGCCTGCCAGACGTAATTCGTCGTGATCGGCGCGCACTCGGCTACGTTCGCCCCGCTGATCCAGACGACGTCGGCGCCTAGGATGTCGCTCCACGGGTTCGCCGCGCGGTCGACCCCGAACGACTTCTTGTTGCCGGCCGCCGCGCTCACCATGCAGAGCCGGCCGTTGTAGTCGATGTTCGACGTCTTGAGCGCCATGTGGGCGAACTTGCCCATGAGGTACGTCTTCTCCGTCGTCAGGCTCGCGCCGGACAGGATGCTAAAGGCGTCCTTACCGTGCTCGGCCTGGATCCGGTCGATCTCGGCGGCCACGCGCCCGATGGCTTCCTCGTAGGCCATCGCGGAGAACCCGCTCGGCGCGCTCGCGTCCCGCTTGTAGGCGTGGAGGAGCCGGTCGGGGTGGCTCTGCTGGAGGTAGCGCTTGATCCCCTTCGGGCACATCATGCCCTTGTTGAACGGGAAGTCGTACCACGGCTCGACTCCGACGACCGTGTCGTCCTTGACCTTGAGCTGCATCCCGCACTGCTGGCCGCAGAAGCAGCAGTGCGTCTTGACGTAGCGGTCGGGCTCAACGCCGGTGTCGACGCGCATGTCGCGAGCGTACTGGAGGTACGGGCCGAACTCGCGGATGGCGTCGAGGTCGAGGCTGGGCGTGGGGGTCGTGGGCATGGTGGGTCGGCCTCTAGGGGTGGAAGTTGGCGGCGTCCTCGGGACCCAGCGGCCCCTCGCCCGGGCCGGGGTTGGCGTAGACCGGCATCGGGAGCGGGCCGGCCGTCCGCGGCAGCGTCTCGCCGCCCCGCCGGCCCTGCCAGGCGAGCGCCTGGGCGGTCACGAACGAGGCGCGGCGGCACGGCGGGCAGATCCACTGATAGTGATCGACCTCGGCGCCGGCCGCGCCGTCACCCGAGGGGGCGATCTCGTAGCGGTAGCCAAGCTGGCGCTCGACCTCGATAAGGTCCTCAACGTGCATCCGCGACGAGAAGGCGTGCCCGCACCGGCGGCAGTGGGCCGGCTCGCCACCCCGCCCGGCGTCCTTGTAGAACCCGACGCCGAGCTGGGCCGGTCGCTGGAACACGTGGAAGAACTTCCCGAACGGAAGCCACAGGAAGGTCCCGATGACCGTGATGGCGTGCAGGATGGCGATAAAGCCGTACGCGTACCCGCTCATCCAGGTGTAGCTGGCCGTCAGCATCAGGCCCGTCACGCTGACCGCGAACAGCAGGACCAGCGGCATAAAGTCCTCGGCGTAGCGCTGGACCGCGGCCGCGCCTTCCTCGCGCATCCGCCGCCGCATTGCCAGCATCACGCCGGCGATGACCAGAAACGACGACCACACGAGCCCGTGGAACAGGAAGAAGCCGACGATCGAACCGTGCGGGAATCGGAACGCCGGGAAGCCGAACACGACGGCCTCGTAGAGCGCGAGGTCGCCGGGGACCGGCCGGAAGTAGAGCCACCCGAACACGAGCGGGAACGTGATCGCGACCGCGATCAAGCAGCCCCACATGATGAGCAGGTGCGTCACGCCCCGGAGCGTGCCGCGCTTGAAGATGAACCGGTTGGCGAGCACCTCCGACCCTACGCGCTTCGCCCCCACGCCCAGGTTGCGCCCCAAGCGGTTCGGCCGGAAAAAGGCCTGCCACCCGCGCCGCCAGTAGGCGCCCGTCGGCGGGCGCCGGAGCCACATCGCGTAGCGGTACGTCAGCCCGAAGGTGGCGAAGAGGACGGCGAACGTGTACCCGACGAGCGCGGCGTCGAAGTGCTCCAGGTTCCGGGAGCCGACCACGATGAGGACGGCGAGCACCGCCGTCACGCCGAGCGCCCACCCCGTCGCGCGGAGGGTGTCGGGAGAGACCGGGCGTCGAGCGAGAGCCATAGGTGGGGCGGGCGCCTTAGGAGGGGCGGGTGTGGGGGGCGCAGTATAAGCCGTTAAAGAAGGCAAACACCTTTTATTGAGCTACGGGGTCGGCTAAAGAGGCTGGTCGACCGTCGCGAGTCTTGGGGAGGAGGGGGCGGCTCTGATGGCGCTGGGGCTCCGCCTCCAAAGGGCGGCGGAGATCTCGGAAATGCCGGCGGGGGTTGTCGAGGAGGCCCTGGGGTGGACCCCGGTGACCCCGATGTCGCATGACCCGGGAGGCCTGTCACGTAGCCCCAAGTGGAGTGACCCCGGCTCGTTTCTTCCGCACTTTGAGACTGGTGGCGAATCCGGTTTCGACGCTTTAGGCCGTGCTCGGCGCCAAGCAGAGCTGCGCAAACGCTGACGGCCGCGTCTCCGCCTTCACCTCGCCGGCCAGCCACCGCAGCCGCCGCACCACGTTCATCGCCGTCACCGTCATCAGGTGCTGGAGGTGCGTCTTCGCCAGCCCGACGTACCGCGACCGCCGGAGCCCGTGCGACCGCGTCCCCTGCGCGATCGTCCCTTCCACGCCGGCCCGGCGGGCGTATTCGGCGGCGAACTCGGCCGTCCGCTCTCTCTGGCGACCCGCCTGGAGCGCCTCGTGCTCGGCGCGGTGCCGGACGGTCACCGTCCGGCGCGGTGGCAACGACCGCGTACACCGAACCGGACTGGGGCAGACGCCGCAGTCGGCCGCGGCGAACTTGATCTTGACGACCTCGTTCTTCCGGCGGTCGACGGCCGGCGTCCAGTTCGAGCTGGTCTTCCCCTCCGGGCACGTGGCCTGCTCGCGGTCCCAGTCGAAGTCGCGAGCGGCGAAGCCCGCTCCCTCCTTGAGCTGCCACTGGTTGTCTCCACGGGTCGGACCGATGAGGTCGATGCCGTAGCGCTCCCTGGCCTCGACCAGGAGCGGGGCGTTTACGAAGCCGGTGTCGGCGATGTGCATCGCGGGGAGGAGGTCACGCTCTTCGAGCGACGCGTGGATCGAGGACGTCACGGAGTCGTCGGAGGCCGAGGCCGCCGTGGTGGCCACGGCCGTGATGAGGTTGGGCCGCTCGTCGTCGCAGGTCTCGGTCAGGTGGACCTTGTAGCCCGTCCAGCGCGTCGTCCGCTTCTTCGCGTAGCGAGCGTCGGGGTCGTACGGCGAGCCGACAAAGAGGGCGGTCGGGGGTATCTCGCCGCTCTCGCGCCACCGGACGCGGACCCCGGCTTCAACGACTACATGCGGCACCTCCTGGAGCGGCTCCAGCGCTTCGCCGACGCCGCCAGCCCAGCCGAGCGCGACCGAGCCGTGATGGTCTTCGTCGCCAGCGCCCGCTACGAGTGGACGTTCTGGGATCAGGCGTGGACGCAGCAAACGTGGCCTGTGTAGGAGCCCGTCTAAACACCCCGTCTCGCACTTCCCCTTACCCCCACCATGAACGCAGCTGTTGTCGAATCGTTCGAACGTCCCCCCCAGTACCGCACCTTCGAGGAGCCGGTCGCTCAATCGGGCGAGGTTCTCGTCTCGGTGCGGGCGGCGACGCTAAGCTCGCTCGTGCGCGTACAGGCGTAGGGCACGCACTACTCGGCCGGGACGCCGCCGTTCGTGCCCAGCGTCGACGGTGTCGGCAGGCTGGACGACGGGCGGCGGGTGTACTTCGCTTTTCCCCAGCCGCCCGTCGGCGCGATGGCGGAACGGGTCGCAGTAAAGCGAACGTACCTCGCGACGGTGCCGGACAACCTTGATGACGTCGCGGCGGCGGCGCTCGCCAACCCCGGCTGGAGTGAACCCGCTTTGGTGGCTCTCCCGCACTTTGTGTGATCACGCCGAGCACAGGACGCGCTTGCGGAGCAGGTCGAAGCCGGCCCGGCCGTACATCTGGCGCTTGAGCATCTTCAGCCGGTTGATCTGACCCTCCGCCTGACCGCTGCTCCACGGCTCGTCCAGCGCGGCGCGGACGGCGGCGTAGTCCCGACGCAAGCCGTCCGAGAAGGTCGCCAGCGCGGAGATCCCGCTCGTGCGGCTCGCCTCCAGCCAGCCGTCGAGGTCGTCCGGCCGCTTCTCGCGCACCATCCGGTTGTACAAGCGCGCGAGATCGTGGAGACGTGCGACCTCCGTGTCCTGTCGGACGTGGGCGAGCACGGCCGTCTCCGATGCGTCGAGCGCTTCAGGGTCGCGGACGAGCAGCCAGGCCAGCTTCCGCGTCGACGGCAGACGTCCGCGGCGCGGTGCGCTCTCGACCGGCTCGCGGAGCCCCGTCAGGTACTTGCGGGGCGTTCGGGGGTGGGGCTCGGTCCGGCGGCCCTGCGCCCAGCGCGAGACCGGGCGCGATGACCTGGAGTAGCCGAGCGCTCCGATCTCGCGGTAGAGCACGAGCGCGCTCCGCTCGCCCTCCGCCCACCGCGCGTTGAGGTGCTCCTGATAGGGCGCCAGGACGCTCGGCGGCACCGAGTGGCGTCCGCGCTCAGGGAACGCGTCGGCGGCGAGGTACTTGGCTACGGTCTTGCGGTCGATCCGGAGCGCGTGGGCGATCTGGAGCGCGTTGAGGCCGTCCTCGGCGTGGAGCCGTCGGACCTCGACGTATCGGGCGTGGTGCCGGTCGCGACTGGCGGCCGACGCCGCCCGCTCGGCGGCCGTCCGTCGTCCAGGCTGGTACTCCGATGCCGGAAGGCTCTCTACTCCTGGAAGCGTCCTCAGCCGCCCGCGGACGCTCGTCAGGTGCCGGACGAGCACCTGGCGGAGATTGTGCAGCAGGTGCCACCGGTCCGCGACCTGGGCCGCGTCGGGCGCCCCCTCAGAGACCGCACGGGCGTACTCGGTCGAGCGGTCGCGTGCGACGACCTCGACGCCGGGGTGATCGCGGAGCCACGCCGAGACAGCCGTCGACGTCCGGTCTGGTAGCAAATCGACAGGACGGCGCGTCTCCAGGTCGATGAGGATCGTGCCCCACGAGCGGCCCTTGCGCCATGCCCAGTCGTCGAGGCCGAGCACGCGGGGCGTCTCGGCCTCGGGCACCGGGTGCCGGTGGAGGAGCCGGAGGACGGTGTCGGGGCTCGTCGGCATCCGCAGGTCACGGAGCAGCCGTGCGCCCGGCTCGGCCCCCGTCGCGAGTCCGGTGCGGACCTGCGACGCGGCCAGGCGGTCCGTCCGCCGGGCGTGGCGGGCGACGAGATCGGGGAACGGCTCGGCGAACGTCCGTCGCGGACAGGCCTCGCTCAGGCAGCGGAACCGTCGGACTCGGAGGCGCAGCCCGACGGCTCGGTCGCTGACGGGCAGGTCCGCCGGCGAGCGGGTGTAGAGGCCGTGGACGCGCCGCGAGCGGTGGCCGCACCCCGGGCAGACGGCGCTGCGGGCCTTGCTGCTCGCGTCGACGGTGAGGTCAGACGGGTCGGCCTGGACGGCGTCGAGGCGGCAGCCGGGGATGCGGAACGGGACGACGGAGGCGGCCATGCAGAGGCGGGCGGGTGAGCCTGCCCGAACGATCCCGTCGGAGCGCGACGCCGTCCGCGATCACACAAAGTGCGGGAGAGCCACCAAAGCCCAAAGCGGGTTCACTCCACGCGCGGCACTTGGGCGCGGGACGCATTGTCGCAACGAGCCGGAGCCCTGGGAGCGCCGACGAACTGCTCGCATCGGGCGCCGACTCGTTCGTCGCGACCGGCGATCAGGACGGACTCGCCGACCGGTTCCAGCGCGAGATCGAGGCGGGCGTGGACATCGTCCTGGACTATGTGTGGGGCGCATCGGCGGAGGCCTTCATGGAGGCGGCGACGGGGCACGGCTCCGGCCAAGCCGCGCGGCGGATCCGGTTCGTCAACATCGGATCGCTCGGGGGGGCTGAGATCACGCTGCCCGCGGCGGCGGTGCGGAGCAGCGGGCTCGAACTGATCGGGAGCGGCCTGGGCAGCGTGTCCCACGAGTCTCTCGTTCGCTCGGTCGCGGGCGTGCTGGAGGCGGCGGGTCCGGCCGGGCTCCAGGTCGAGGTGGACGCCGTGCCGCTGGCGGAGGTCGAGCGCGCGTGGGACTCGGGCACCGACGCGAGAACCGTCTTCACGATCTGAGCGGCCGCGCGATGGTGTCCAGCGGAGGGGCGTCCAGCTCTGTAGCACGGACGCCGTTCGTCACCGCCCGACGGGCGCCGCCAGCAGCCCGGTTCAGCAGCGGGGAAACTCGGGGAGCTAGAGTCCGCGCGCCTACTCGCCCGGCACGAACGTCTGGTTCGCTGCGATCGGGAACGGGTCACCAGCCGACCAGCCTCCGTCGATCACGAACTCAGAACCCGTCGAGTAACTCGCGTCTGTGGAGGCTACGAACAGGACGAGCCGGGTGACCTCCTCCGGTTGGGCCATCCGCGGCAATGCGAGCTTGAGGTCGAGTCCTGCGTCTTCTGCGGAGAGGCCGCCCAGGATCGGCGTCTCGATGTAGCCGGGGTGGACCGAGTTGACCCGGATGTTCTCGCGTCCCAACTCGAACGCAGCCGTCTTGGTGAGCCCACGTACAGCGAATTTGCTGGCTGAGTACGCGTTGGCAAGGGGCGTACCCTCAAGCCCGGCAAACGATGAGATGTTGACGATGGACCCGCCGCCGGCCTTCCGCATCGACGGCACGGCGGCTCGGATGCCGTAGAACACGCCGTCGAGGTTGACGGCCATCACCTTACGCCACTCCTCGGGGTCAGTATCGGCGACGGTCGTCGGCGGGCCTCCAATCCCCGCGTTGTTGATGAGAACGCCGACCGGCCCGAACGCCTCCTCGGCGGTCGCCACCGCCGCATCCCACTGGTCGGGCTCTGTGACGTCGAGCGAGACGTAGCGGACGCGGTCGCCGAGTTCTCCGGCGAGCGCCTGCCCCTCGTCCTCGAGAATGTCGGCGACGACGACGTTGGCGCCTTCGGCGTGGAAGCCGCGGGCGTGCTCAGCGCCCATTCCTCTGGCGCCGCCGGTGATGAGAACGGTGGTGTCGTTGAATCGCTGGCTTATGTCTACGGGGGGGGGTATCTGCACGCCGATACCACCCCGAGCCGCTACGGTTCTGTGCCGCTCGCCACCGCGCGGGTAGCCCCCTCAAGCATGGAGCGGATCGACCTAGACGGCGCACTCGGCGAGCGGCTCCCGCTCGCCGCCCTAACGCCTCTCGCCAACGGAGCCGTAGAAGGAACTGGCCTCTCCTAGCAGGGGTCAAGTGGGCCCGCACACCACGAAGCCCCATGGACAAGAGACAAGTCAAAAAAGTCGCTCGGCTCCTGCTCGGCGGCGGGCTCGTCTTCGCCGGTACGAGCCACCTCACGGTCTCGCGCAAAGAGTTTCGAGCGCAGGTCCCGAACTGGGTGCCGCTCCCGATAGACACGACGGTCGTCGCCTCCGGCATCGCTGAGATCGCTCTCGGGGGCGCGCTCATCGCGACCGGCGAACAACATAGGGCGACGGTGGGGAAGGTCGCGGCGGGGTTCTTCACGGCTGTCTTCCCCGGCAACGTCTCGCAGTTCGTGAACCGCCGGGACGCCTTCGGCTTGGACACGGACGCGAAACGGTTTACGCGGCTGTTCTTCCAGCCCGCCCTCGTCTACTGGGCACTCAAGAGCACAGAGAGCGAGAGATCCTCTTAGGATGATGATTCACCCAAACACCCTCATGTCCAGTCCTCCGCCCGCCGACTACGCCGACCTCCGCGCGCTCGTCGTCAACTGCACGCTCAAGCCGTCGCCCGCCCGCTCGCACACCGACCTCCTGCTCCAGGTCCCCATCGGCATCTGGGAAGACCAGGGCGTCACCGTCGAGGCTGTCCGCGCCGTCGACCTCGACCTCGCGCCGGGCGTTCAGCCCGACATGACCGAGCACGGGGCCGACCGCGACGACTGGCCGGCGCTCTACGACAAAGTCGAGGCCGCCGACATCTTGCTCGTCGGCACGCCGATCTGGCTCGGCGAACGGTCGTCGGTGGCCTCGCGGCTCATCGAGCGGCTCTACGCCATGAGCGGGATGCTCAACGAGAAAGGCCAGTACGTCTACTACGGCAAGGTCGCAGGGTGTGTCGTGACCGGCAACGAGGACGGGGTCAAGCACGTCGCGCAGGGCGTGCTCTACGGCTTGCAACACCTCGGCTACACCATCCCGCCCCAGACCGACGCCGGATGGATCGGCGAGATCGGGCCGGGACCGAGTTACGGCGACGAGCGCGACGACGGCTCGCGGGTCGGCCTCGACAACGACTTTACGCGCCGCAACACGACGTTCATGGCGTGGAACGTGCTCCACCTCGCGCGGCTGTTGAAGGACGCCGGCGGGGTCCCGGCCTACGGCAACCAGGAGCGCGCGTGGGCCGACGGGGCGCGCTTCGGCTACGAGACCCCGGAGGACCGCTGACGCCCACGGCCCGCGGGCTGGCGGCCTGGTTCGCCGCCGACCACGGGACACCGCTGGCCCCATCTCGTCCAGGCCCGCCGCGTGCTCTACAGACCTCCGGCTCCGGTTTCCTGGCGAGCCGGACCGGGTCCGTTTCCTTCTGAGAGGCTGTTTGGTACGGGAGGAGTCCCCCTCCCAGCTGCGCCGGCCTCACGGTTGTCCAGGAGGAGAACGTCCCTGCCGACATCGACGGCCGCCCCGCCCGGCGACCGCGGCTCGACGAGGCAGTCCGGCCGCGGTCCCAGCCCCGCGCACTCTGTGCCGTCCTCGACGCTTCGATGGGGCGGGGTGGGTGAGGCAGAGCGGACGAGACTTGAGAAACTGTTTGGTAGTGGTTCTCCTTCCTCTACCGGCAAAGGGCGGGGTGGGGGACGGACGTCGGAGCGGCCGCCTTCCCGACCTCCCCCCGCTGGGGAGAGGGGACTCGGAGCCGGGCACCAAACCGTCTCTGAGACGCACCGCTTTGACCGCCCCGCCCCGCCCCGCTGGACGCGCTTGGCACCGACCCCGGCGTCGGCTTGCCGTTCGCAGTAGGTCGAGGTCCGAGCTCTCGTTAGAATCCGTGTCGCCGCCCGGAGTCGGAAGGTCGCCGTCAGCTTGCACGCGGGCCGTGCCTGACACCTCTACTGCGCGCGCCGCCAGGTTTGCGTGCGACCGAGAGCGCGGACGCCGACGTACCCGCGGACGCGGAGCTCGTCGCGGCCGTCGAGCTTCAAGATGCCCTTGTACCGCTTGGCGTTCGTCGGGTCGGTGATGCGCCCGCCGGAGAACTCTCCGCCGTCCCACTCCATGCCCTCGATGAGCGGAACGGTGCGGAGATCTGCCCCCTCGAACTCCCCAATGCACTCGCCGCAGAGGTACTGGGGCTGCGGAGACTCCTCCGTCGGCAGGATGCGAACGATCCGCCCGCGGAGCACGCCGCTGGACTCGGTGAGACGGACGACGGACTGGGGCTCGTCGCCGTCGTACGTCGTCCAGTCGCCGAGGTAAGCGCGCGCTCCGGGGGGCAGCGACTGCGCCGAGACGGTTGGGGCGACGAGGAACGCTGCGAGGACGAGGAGGACTGTTCGGAGCATGAGACGAAGAGTGGTGGACGTCGACGCTAGCTACAAGCCGCGCGCCAGACGTTCCATCGGGCCGTAGAGATTCCCGAACCACGTCTTTCTACTCCGGCTGTCCTCCCATCTGGACGCCTTTGGTCACCACACGCCTCTCGGGCGACAAGTCCTCAAGCGGGAGTCGCGGTGGCGGCATCCGCTTTCAGGCAGTTTGCTCACATGCGATCGAGCACGTGTAGCGAACCGGGAAGGTCAGGTGAGACGAGGACTGAGCGTCGTCCCTACTCCTGGATCTTTGAGTTCGTGCGCCCTCCTCCGCCCCGCCCGAGCGGCCTCTACGACGTCCTCTCTCCCGCTGGCAGGAGACATCGCGCAGCGTCGGCGCAGCCAGGGGGCGGGGTGGCGCATCGACCGTGAGATCTGGTATTGGGGCTCCGGCGGTCGTCTCTACAGAGCCCGCACGCGCCGTCGGAGCGTGGCGAGTGCATGGGGCGTGTCGGCGTCCATCGTCACCCCCTCGTCGCCGGTGTCGACTCGGACGAGGCTCGCGGTGTGCTCGATCAGGACGGCGCGGGCGCCGTCGTCGCCGCGTAGGCGCAGGAGGTCGGGGACGAACGCCTTGGAGAACACGACCGGGTGGCCGGGCTGCCCTCGCCAGATCGGGCGCACGATGGCGGGCGCCGGGGACTGGCGCCAGACCTCGGCAAGCCGCACGAGCGTTGCGGTTTGGACGAGCGGCACGTCGCCAAGCAGGACCACTACTCCGTCGAGGTCCGGGTCGAGGTCGGCGACGGCGACGCGCATCGACGCGCCCATGCCGTCCCGCCAGCGCGCGTTGTGGACCGTTCGAACGCTCCGCGCCTGCGCGACGGCGCTGACGGCACTGCGGTCGTATCCGCCCACCACGACGGCGTCTGCGAACATCGCGTCGGTCGCGAGGTCGAGGACGTGGTCCAGGACGGGCCGGCCGGCGAGGTCCGCGAGCAGCTTGTTCTCACGCCCCATCCGCGACGAGCGGCCGGCGGCGAGCACGACGGCCCCCAGGCGGCGCGCGCTCACAGGGCGGTCTGGGCGGGGTGGAGCCTCGGTCCGCCTGGGAGCCGGTCCCCCAAGCGCACGACGTCCGCGTCACTCAGCCCGAGGTCGGCGACGGCGCGGTCCAGGAGCGTCTCGCGGACAACCAGGAGCAAGCGCGGGCTGCCTGGCTGGCGCGCGCGCGCGATGGCCGGCCCGACGGCGTCGGCCAGTCCTTCGCCCCGGAGCTCCAGCGGGCCGACCTCGTCGACTACGAGCCAACTCCCGGCGCTGTCGGCGCTGTCGACGCGGGCACGCGCCCAGGCGAACGTGGCGGCAGAGAACGCGAACCGGCCGACACGCACAACCTCGTCACCCGGCTCTGCTTCGAGCGGTCGCGTCTCGCCCGACGCTAGAGACAGCACGTGCCGTCGGCCGTTGATCACTGGTTGCAGCACGCCAGCGGCGCCCGGTATAGCACCGTTGGCGAAGACGCGGCGCAGGGCAGTGGTTTTGCCCGTCTGGATGGGGCCGGTGAGGACGACGATCATGGGGCATCGGGTCTCTCCCCGCGGCGCTCCCCGCTGGTGAGGGCGGCGGCCGAGACGAGAACCGCGAAGGCGAGCGGGCGTGCTCCGCCGCGGCCCCGCGTCTTGCGCCACGCGAGCCCCGCGATGGCGCGGAGCTCGGGGATCTGTTCGGCCGCGCGTGCCACGTCGGCGCCGCGCCGGGACCGACCAGCGAGCCGGTGGACGAGCCGAAGCGCGAGCGGCGCCACAACGGTCGTCCACAAGGCGAGCAGCACGGCCGCGCGCACGACGGCCACAGCCGCGTCGGCTGCGGGCCGTGCGCTCCCCTCGGTCAGCCCGAGCGCGGCGTAGGCGGCCAAAAGGAGGGCCGCCAGACCGAGGCGGCGGATCGGTGGCCGGGCGTACCACGGCCGCGGCGTGCGCGCCGCGCGTGCCGTCCGCTCATCGGAGCGGTCCCGCCCCGCCCGTGCGAGGGCCACCGCGCTGGGCCGCTGAGCGGCTCGGAACGCCCGCTTGGGGACGCGCGCCGCCAGCACGCCGACCACCCCGCCCACCACGAGGTGAACGCCGATGTAGACCGACACGAGCCACACGCTCCCCGACCCCGCCCCGCCCAGGTCGGCGCCTACGACCGCGCCGAGCTGACGGGTTGCCAGGTCCACGAGCGCGTCGACGGCGTCCCAGAAGGCGGCCCCGAACAGGATCGTCATCACCAAGACTCGCTGGACGGCCGACTCAGCGAGCGCGACGACGCCCAGCACGAGCGGCCCCAGCCGTCGGCCCAACGTCGGCAGGGCGAGCGTGGCAAGTCCACCCTGGAACGCGACTGCGAGGTACGCGCCGACGGGGCTGTGCGGGCTCGCCGCCGCTTTCACGCCGAGCACGACGGCCGTCGCCCCGAGCAGCGTCCGGCGCACGGAGCGGCCGTCACGCCGCGCCGCCTCGGCAATCAGCGCCAGCAGCACAACGGCGCTCGACCCGACCAGTAGGCCGGTCAGCGGCAGGCGCAGTGCGTGGAGCGCACCGCCGAGCCCGACCTCGACGAGCCCCCACAACGCCGTTAGCCGTGCGACAGCGTGTGATCCTCCGGCTCGGTGCCCGTCGGGCGTATCCGTACGGTGCGCCTCGTCGCTGGCCGTCATGGGCGCGAGCTCCGGCGGCGCGCCGTCGGCGAGGGAGGGGGGCGTCACAGGAGAGACGCTCGCGGCCGATCCGAGTTGGTGGTGAGCCGCGAGTCCGCCTCTGTCCGGATCTTGGACGTCCAGGTCTTGGAGTGGCTCAGGATCTCGGCGCACGTTGCGAGCGCAATCTCCTCGGGCGTCTCGGCGCCAATGTCGAGGCCGACGGGCGACGAGAGCCGGCCGGCCGTGAGCGTCACGCCCGCCTCGGCCAGGTCCGCGACCAGACGCGCTGTACGCTCCCGAGAGCCAAGGAGCCCGAGGTAGGGGACAGCAGCGGCGCTGAGCGCCCCGACCAAGGCCCGGTCGCGCTCGAAGTTGTGCGTCAGCACCACGACCGCCGTCCGGTCGTCCAGGTGCCCCGCGAGGTCGGACGGCTCTGGGACGGCTAGCGCACGGTCTGCCTCGGGGATCGCAGCGGCGACCTCGGGCGCAGAGCTCGCGCCGACGGCGACGGTCTCCCAGCCCAGCAGCGCCGCCTGCCGGACCAGGGCGCGGGCGTCGGGGCCTGTCCCGGCCACGGCAACGCAGACCGGCGGCCGGACGACCTCGATGCGAACCACGACCTCGCCCGCGTCGCTGGGTACCGCAACCGTCCGACTGGCGCCCGCCGCGAGCGCGCCGACGGCCTCAGCCATGAGCGCCGCACGCAGCGCGGAGTCTTGGACTGTGCCGTCGACGTCGCCGTCGGCGCGGGCGAACAGGTGGCGGCCGAGGTGTACCTCTGGCCCCCCGGTGACGAGCGCCAGCGCCCCGGTCCGGCGCGACCGGAGGGCGTGCGCGACGGCGTCGAGCGGTCCGGCGTGGCCCGGGCGAACGGGTTGGACGAGGACCGTGACAGTCCCGCCGCAGCCGATCCCGAACGCGGCGCGGTCGCCGTCACCCAGGCGCGACGTGAGCGCGACCGTGCGCGGCCGGCCCGTGCGGACGGCGTCGAGCGCGTGCCACGCGACCTCGCCCTCCAGGCAGCCGCCCGAGATCGAGCCCAGGGTTTGGGGCCGAGGGACCTGCGCCCAGGTGTGCAGCGCGTCCGTGACGGACGCGAAGTCGGTCACCGGGTCCGGCACCACGAGCAGGCGCGCACCCTCGCGGCGGAACGCCGAGCCCTCCACGCCGACGACCGACGCGACGGCGAACGGACGCCTGTCGGCCCGCAGCGCGGCGTAGTCGGCTAGGAGCGCGCGCAGGCTGTTCGGCGCCGAATGGCCGGCCGGCCCAGCGTCCAGGCCCTCAGACGGCATGGAGCACCTTGTCCAGCGTCGCCGGCAGGCTTAGGACGCGGACGCCCGTCGCGTGGGTGATGGCGTTGATAACGGCCGAGGACGTGCCGACGGTCGCGATCTCGCCCACACCGCGCGCGCCGAGCGGGTTGAGTTCGTAGTCCGGCTCGCCGACAAAGTGGGCCTCGATCTCGGGCGCGTCGCGGTTGGTGAGCGCGTGGTACTCGGCCAGCGTGTCGTTGGCGTAGCGGTGGAAGTTCGGGTCGAGGATCGCCTCCTCCATCAGCGCCATCCCGATGCCCATTACCACGCCGCCGATGGTCTGGGACGCCGCCGTGGTCGGGTTGATGACCTTGCCCACGTCGTTGACCGCCACCACCTTCTCGACGCGCGGCTCGCCCG
The DNA here is from genome assembly GCF_032248475.1 of Rubrivirga sp. S365. Taxonomy (NCBI): domain Bacteria; kingdom Pseudomonadati; phylum Rhodothermota; class Rhodothermia; order Rhodothermales; family Rubricoccaceae; genus Rubrivirga; species Rubrivirga sp. S365. The sequence continues at coordinate 2,531,608 of NZ_JAVTTN010000001.1, read as the reverse complement.
TCCTCGCGTCCACGCGGACGCGCGCGAACACGCAGCCGTACGAGTGGAAAACGTAGTCCGACGGCATCAGCATCTGGAGCTTGTTCGGCCCCGACGCCGCCGTGGCCTCGACGGGCTCACCGTGCCGCCGGACGGCGTCCATCAGCGTCTCGCGCCCACCCGGCCCGATCAGCTCGCCGTGCTCCAGGCGAACGTCGTTCGCGCTGGCGCCCGCCAGCGGCGAGGCGTCGTCGTCGATGGCCAGTTCGATGACGGCCTGGACCGCGGCCTGGCACGCGGCCCTGACGGCGGGGCCGACCGAAGCCATCGTCATGGAGCCGCCGTGGACGGGCGCGTGCGGGAAGTCGGAGTCGCCGAGCGCGAACCGGACCTTGTCGAGTGGCAGGCCCAGCGTGTCGGCGGCCACCATCGTCATCGAGACGTAGGTGCCCGGCCCCATGTCGGAGGCGGCCGTGTGGACCTGGGCCGTCCCATCAGGCAAGAGCCGCGCCGACGCCGACGCCTTGATCCGGTTGGCCGGGTAGAACGTCGACGACACGCCCAGCCCGACCCAGTCGTCGCCGTCGCGCATCGAGCGCGGGGCGAGCGGGCGGTCGGCCCAGCCGATCTTCTCGGCGCCCAGGTCGTAGGCCTCGGCGAGGTGCTTGGACGAGAACGGCGTGCCCTGGACGTCGTGCGTCGCGTTGTTGCGGCGGCGTAGCTCCAGCGGGTCCATCCCCATCTCAGCGGCCAGCGCGTCCATCGTCACCTCCAGCGCGTGCGCGCCCGAGCACTCGCCCGGCGCCCGCATCGAGGTCGGCGTCTGGACGTTCAAGGGCACCAGCCTATAGGTCGTGCGCAGGTTGGGCGTGGCGTAGGCCATCCGCGTGGTGTTGAGCAGGTTCATCGTGTACTCCTCGTACACCGACGTCTCCTGCCAGCCCTCGTGGATCACGCTCTGCAAGCGCCCGTCGGCGTCGGCCCCCAGCCGGACGCGCTGGAGGTTGTGCGGCCGGTGGCCGACCGACGTGAACATCTCGGCCCGCGTCAGCACCAAGCGGACCGGCCGGTCTAGCTCGCGCGCCGCCATCGCCGTCAGGAACGTGTGCGGCCATGTCCGCAGGCCCGAGCCGAAGCCGCCGCCGGTAAACGGCGTAATCACCCGGACGCTCGACTCCCGAATGCCCAGCACGCTCTCGACGGCGTCCTTGGCCGTGTTGAGCGCGTCGACTTTAAGGTCAATCTCCTCCTGGCGGATGCCGAACGCGAGCGCCAGCTTGTGGCGCGCGTTGTCGACCCATTGGGTTTTGTCGTGGACTGTGAGCTTGTTGCCCTCCCACCACGCAATCGTCGCGTGCGGCTCGATGGGGTGGTTGACGAGGGTCTTGATCTCGATGTCCAGGTCGACGGTGTGCGCGGCGGCCTCGAACGCGGCGTCCGGATCGCCCACCGTCACGTCGGACGGGCGGCCCGTCATCGTGCTGTTCTCGGCCGGCTTCTTCGGCGCCGAGACGCGCGGCGTGTCCTGCTCCTCGTCCGCTTCGGGCCGCTGGCGGGCGGCGTGGAGATTGGTGTCGGCTGGCGCCTCGTCGACCGTGACGCGAACCAACGTCGCCGCGTGCTCCGCCTGCTCCAGCGTCTCCGCCACGACCACGGCCACGGTCTGGCCGCTGAAAAAGATCTGGTCGGTCTGGAGCGGACGCAGCGGATCGCCCACCTGGGGCTGCACCTGGGGCCGCATGACGGGCTCCTCGTACGGAAGCTCAGGCGCGTTGAGGTGCGTGAACACCCGGACGACGCCCGGCGCCGCCTCTGCCTGCTCCGTGTCGATGGACGCGATCCGGCCGCTGGCGGCCATCGTGGTCACCAAGACGCCGTGCGCCAGCTCCGGCCCGAAGTCTTTGGAGAACTCGGCGGCGTACGTCGCCTGTCCCGAGACCTTGAGCGGCCCGGTGACGCGGCGCGTGGCCTGGCCGATGATGGGAGTGGTCTGGGTCGTGGTCATCGGGCATCACCGGATGCGCGCTGCGCGCGTGCGAGCGCCTTGCCTAGGGCGACGGCGACGGTGCGCGGGGCGAGAGGAATCTTGAAGTCGTTGTGGCCGTAGCCGGTCGCGTCGGCGACGATGGCTTCGCCCGCTTGGCGGAACGCGTCGTCAGTGGCAGGGCCGCCGCGGAGCAGGTCCTCGGCGTCGAACGCGCGCCACGGCTTGTGCGCCACCCCGCCCAGCGCCAGCCGCACGTCCTCGACCTGGCCGTCGGCGCCAAGCGCCAGCCCAGCGGCGACGGAGACGAGCGCGAAGGCGTAGCTCTGGCGGTCGCGGACCTTGACGTAGACCGACTGGCGGCTCGCGTCGGACGGCGGCGGAAGCGTAACGGCCGTGATGATCTCGTCGGCCGCGAGCACCGTCTCGACGTCGGGCGTGTCGCCGGGCAAGAGGTGGAAGTCGACGAGGGGGACCTGGCGCTGGCCGCCCCGCCCCTCGATCTCGACCGTGGCGTCGAGCGCTGCCAACGCCACGCACATATCCGACGGGTGCGTGGCGATGCACGCGTCGCTCTCGCCCAGGATGGCGTGGATGCGGTTGAAACCGTCTTTGGCCGGGCAGCCCGAGCCGGGCTCGCGCTTGTTGCACGGGTAGCCGGGCTCGGTGAAATAGTAGCAGCGCGTCCGCTGGAGCAGGTTGCCGCCGGTCGTGGCCCGGTTGCGCAGCTGCTGCGAGGCGCCGGCGAGCGTCGCCTCCGACACCATCCGGTAGTCGCGGCGGACGCGGTCGTGCGCCGCCAGCGCTGTGTTCGACACCAGCGCGCCGATGCGCAACCCGCCGTCGTCCGTCTCGGCGATCTCCCCCAACGGCAGGTCCTGCACGTCGACGAGGTGGTCGGGCGTCTCGACGCCCTTCCGCATCAGGTCCACCAGGTTGGTGCCGCCGCCCAGCGGCGTCGCGCCGGGCTCGGCCAGCAGCGCGAGCGCGTCGGCGACGGAGGCGGGTTTGTGGTAGGTAAAGGGCGTCATGCGGAAGCGGGCGGGGTGGTCTGGGCCGCGTGGCGGAGCGCGGCGCGGATGCCGGGGTAGGCGCCGCAGCGGCAGATGTTGCCGCTCATGCGCTCGGACAGCTCCTCGTCGGACAAATGGGCGGCGGAGTCGGGCGACAGGTCCACGTCTACGACGCTCGGCTGGCCGGTGGCGGCCTCTGCCAGCAGCGCGACGCCGGAGACGATCTGGCCCGGCGTGCAGTAGCCGCATTGGAACCCGTCGTGCTCGATAAACGCGTCCTGCAGCGGGTGGAGGTGGCCGGGCATCCCGATGCCCTCCACCGTCGTCACCTCCTGGCCGTCGCAGGTCACCGCCAGCACCAGGCACGCGTTGACGCGCTCGCCGTCGAGGAGCACGGTGCAGGCGCCGCACGCGCCCTGGTTGCAGCCCTTTTTGGAGCCGTTGAGGTCGAGCCCCAAGCGCAACGTGTCGAGCAGGCTGGCGCGCGGGTCTACGGAGAGGTCTCGGGACTCGCCGTTGATGGTGATCGCAACGTCTACAAGAGGCGAGTCAGAGGGGGCAGGCATGGGCGTATGTACGAAAGGATGTGCGCGCCTGTCGGGCGTACGATGGCCGAGTGCGGCGCAGGCGCCGTAGGAGCACACTACTGAGACGTCCGAATGGATCGGCTCGCGGTCTGGAAGCTAGCCTAGGGGCTGACGCATAACCGAAGGGGTTTCCCGTAGGTGCGTGAGAGTGAGCACCTGCGACGGCTTGTACCAGGTCGCTGACTTTCTACCTCATGCTCCAACGCCTTCAGAGGAGTTCCCCTCCTAGACACCGCGAAGCGACGGCGCAGTCAGGAGGGGCCAGGGGTGGTGGATGGGCGGGGCGGGGCGGCTCGGGTGAGGCACAAACCTTCAGAGCTGGTGTTACGCCGACCAGAGCGAGCTGCAGTCCCAAGCCTCGGGGATCACGCGGAGGTTCGGGAGGTGGGGGACGTGCAGAGTGCGATCGTCATCAAGCGCGGGGCCGGCACGGCGCGCCAACCGTAGCGACGGAGCGGACGCTGGGGGTCTGGGCCGCGGCGAGCAGTACGGCCGCCCCGCCCATGAACCGCGCGGCGGCGAGGTCGGCCACGTTCGACGAGACGTGGGTGTCGAAGGTCACCGTTAGACTGGCCCAGCCTGGAAAAGTCGAACCGGAGCACGGCTAGGGCCGCGGTCGTTGTCGAAGCGAAGCGTGCGGGAGCGCATAGGATAGGGGGGAGGGTGGAGGGCCGGTTACGGTTGCGCTTCGGCGGGCGGTGCGTCGACGGCGCGCTGGAGGAGGCCCGCCACGCGCTCGCGGTTGAGCACCAATCGCGCCGAGCGGTCGTAGGTGAAGTAGTTGTAGACCCAGTTGACGTAGACGTTGGCCCGGTTTCGGAAGCCGATCAGCAGGGCCAGGTGGAGCCAGGCCCAGGCTTGCCACGCCACGTAGCCGGTCAGCTTGATCCCGCCGGGCACCTCAGCCACGGCGGCACCACGCCCGATGGTCGCCATGTTCCCTTTGTCGGTGTAGCGGAACGGCTTGGCGTCCGGCGCCTCGCCGCGCGCCTCGGCGGCCAGCCGCCGCGCCACGTACCGAGCCTGCTGCTGGGCGACCGGCGCGAGCTGGGGCAGCGGCTCTACGCCGGCCGCGACGTCGCCGACGGCGTAGACGCCCGTGTGACCGGGCACCGACAGGTCCGGCTCGACGGCGATCCGCCCGCCGCGGCCTTGCTCCACGCCCAGCGTCGCCGCCAGCCCAGCCGCCTGGACGCCCGCCGCCCACAGCACGGTCTGGGCCGGGACGCGCTCCCCGTCGATGATCGCCGCCGTCGCCTGCCCGCCCGCGCCCTCGACGCGCTCGACGGCGGCGCCCAGCCGGACCTCGACGCCGCGCTTGCGGATCTGGTCGAGCGCGTACTGACGGAGGTCGCGGTCGTAGACCGAGAGGACGCTGTCCCCGGCCTCGGCCAGGATCACGCGCGCGCGCGACAAGTCGAGCTCGGGGAAGTCCTGCTGGAGCACCATGTCGAACAGCTCCACGAGCGCCACCGACATCTCGACGCCCGTCGGCCCGCCGCCGACGAGGACGAACGTGAGCGCGCCGCGGTCGATCTCGTCCGGGTCGAGCGTGGCCCGCTCGAACCGGCGGATGGTGTGGCTCCGCAGCGCGACGGCGTCTTCCAAGTGTTTGAGGCCGAAGGCGAACTCCTCCACGCCGGGCACGCCGAACGACGCCGTCTCGGCGCCGGCCGCGATGACCAAGCGGTCGAACGGGATCGGCTCGCCCTGGGCCGTCTGGAGCTCACGCCGCTCCCAGTCCACGCCGGTCGCCCGGGCCATCCGGAACCGGGCATTCGCCTGGCCCTGGAGGACGCCGCGGACCGAGTGCGCGATCTCCTCGGGCTCCAGCGCCGCCGTCGCCACTTGGTACAGGAGCGGCTGGAAGAGGTGGTAGTTGTTGCGGTCGACGAGCGTGAGTTCGACGGGCTCGCCGTCGAGCTCCTGGGCCAGGCGGAGCCCGGCGAACCCGGCGCCGACGCAGACGACGCGCAACGGCCGTCCGCCGGGCGGTGGTGACGGGTGGCGGCGCCAGCGGCGCAGGGCGGCGGTGCCCAGGCCGAGGGCGCCGGCGGCGAGGAGAGCAGTCCGGGTGCGAGGCATACAGACGATGGGTTGGGGGAGGCGGAGGTGTATGTCGGGCGGCCGTCGGCGTTCAGCATCGCTCTGCTGGCTGTTAGGCTTCGGCCGCGAGCGCGCCGGCCGCGAGCGCGCCGGCCGCGAGCGTGACGAACACGGACCGGCGCGGACCCGCCGACAGCTGCCGCGTCTTGTGGCCGTGGCCGTCGACGTCCTCCACCAGCAGGACTTCGCCTGGCCCGAACCTCCGTACGTCAGGCGACCCGACCGGCTGGCCGTCGGCGTCGCGCTCGGTGCAGGCGATCTCAATCTCGCCGTCGAGCAGCAGGATCAGTTGACGGGCCGGGGCGGGGTGGTAATCCCAGTCGTAGTCGTCGTCGGTCTCGCGGAACTGGGCCGTCCCGGCGTCGGCGGCGTCGCTCATCCGGCCGATGACGCCCTGGTCGGTCAGGGGCACGTCGGCCGTGACGAACCGGGTGCCGCCGGCGGCGGTGGAGACGATGCGGGTGAGGCGGAAGACGTCGGGCATACGGAGGCAGAAAGAGGGGAGGGCAACATGGACGCCTTAGGTCGGCGCCGAGACCCGCTCTGCGACTAAACCGAACGGGCGAACACGATTTTGGGAGCATCGACCACGGCTGACAAGGCACCCGTGCCGTTCTTCCTGCATGATCACCGTCGCACATCCGCCCGACGACACGGAGCACGCGGCCTACGACGCCGACGCGGCGCAGCGCCACTGGCGCGTGCTCGTCCAGGCCCACCGCGTGTTCACCGACTTCCGCGCCCGCTTCCTGGGCAAGGTGAGCCCGGTCCACTTCTTCTGGGGCGCCTTCGACCTCGCCGTCACGCGGTTCTCCGGCCGCGAGGCGCCGACGCACCCCGGCGGCGTCCCCAACTGCGCCGACTGGGTGATGGAGGAGGCGTACTCGCGCGAGCTCTCGAGCGCCGGCTTCTGGGCGGGCGCGGGCCTGGGCGGGGCGGCGTACTTCCACGACGACCTGGGCGAGTTCGTGCTGCCGTACGAGGCGGTGCGGACGGCGGACGACCCGGAGGCGGTGCTCCTGGCGTTCCTGCAGAGCACGTACGAGGCCGCCGCCGACCTAGCAGACTGGGACCAGGCGGGGCTGGAGCGCGAGTCGGCCCCTCCGGCCTGACGGCCCGCGCGACCACGCGGCCCCTACGTCCCCACCCCGCCCGGCCTCTACTGCCCGTCCCCGCCCCGCCCCTACCGCTCACCCTCCGTTCTCTGCCATGTCCTTCCGCACGCCCGGCCTCCACCACGTCACCGCCACGACAGACGGCGACCAGGAGGACCTCGACTTTTTCGCCGGCACGCTCGGCCTCTCGCTCATCAAGCAGACCGTCAACTTCGACGACCACGACGTCTACCACTTCTACTACGCTGACGCCGCCGGCACGCCTGGCAGCGTCATGACGACGTTCCCCTACGGCCGCCGCGACGTGCGCCAGGGCCAGGACGGGGTTGGAATCACGAGCCTGGTGGCGTTCTCGGCACCGGTCGGATCGCAGACGTTTTGGGAGCAGCGGTTCGCCGAGCGTGGCGTCGCCACCGAGTCCGCCGAGGTGATGGGACGCCCGGCGCTTCGGATCAGTGACCCGTCCGGCCTGCCGCTGGCGGTCGCGTTCGGCGAGGACGACCGCGCCGGCGCGCCGGGCCTGGACGCCGAGGTGGCGCTCCGCGGCGTGCTGGGCGTGCAGCTCCGCGTCCGCCAGGCCGCGCCGGTCGCTGCGTTCCTGGCCGACAGCTTTGGGATGGAGGTGACGCAGACCGAGACGGGCCATCTCGCCCAGGCCGAGGGCGGCGGCCCGGGGCAGATGGTCGAGCTCGTCGAGGACGCCTCGGCGCCGGAGGCGAAGAACGGTCTGGGCACGGTCCACCACGTCGCCTTCCGAGCGCGGACGGACGCCGAGCGCGACGCGCTCCACGACCGCCTAGCGGCCGAGGGCGTGAAGGTGACGGAGACGAGGGACCGCTCCTACTTCCGGTCGATCTACTTCCGCGACCGCGAGCGGACCGGCGGCGTGCTGTTCGAGGTCGCCACGGACGGCCCCGGCTTCGACCTGGACGAGCCCGCCGGCGCACTCGGCCGCGAGCTCCGCCTGCCGCCGGGCGTGGACGACGAACAGGCGGTGCGCGAGGGCCTGCCCGACGTCGCCGTCCCGACCCCGTAGACACGACCGCACGCGCTCCCCGAATGCGGCTCGCCGTCCTGATGATCGTTCAGTTCGACTCGGAGCGCGACGCCACGACGCCCTGCCGGTTCGACTGACAGGGTCCTGCACACTCTCACCGTCGTCGACGCGTCCATCTGCAGGTCCAGAGGACGTAACCCACGTAACTCAGCCATACGAACCCATGGAACCCCACGCACACAAGCCTGCCACCCACGGCCTCCACCACGTCACCGTCATCGCCGGAGACGCTCAGGAAAACGTGGACTTCTACACCGGCACGATGGGGATGCGCCTGGTCAAGAAGAGCATCAACCAGGACGCCCCGGACGTCTACCACCTCTTCTACGCCGACGCCGTGGGCACGCCCGGCACCGACCTCACCTTCTTCCCCATCCCGACCGCCAGCCGCGCGAGCGCCGGCCCGGGCCAGGTCGTCGAGGTCCCGCTCGCCGTGCCCACCGGCAGCCTGGACTTCTGGCAGGAGCGGCTGGGCGAGCACGGCGTGACGACGGGCGAGGTCGAGACGCGGTTTGGCGAGCGGGCGCTCCCGTTCGAGGACCCGCACGGCTTGCGGCTGGCGCTCGTCGAGACCGACGACGAGCGCCCGTTCGTGCCGTGGGGGCAGAGCCCGGTTCCGGCCGAGCACCAGGTGCGCGGCCTGCACGCCGTGCGGATCTGGGAGCGTGGGACGGAGCCCACCGAGACGCTCCTGACGGCGGTGATGGGGATGGAGAAGGTCGGCGAGGACGGCGACTGGCACCGCTATGCGGCGCCGGGCGGCGGCTCGGGCACGTACGCCGACGTGAAGGTGGTCGCCGACGCCGCACCCGGGCGGGGTGGTGCCGGGGGCGTCCACCACGTCGCCTGGCGGATGCACGACGACGACCAGGAAGACGTGCTCCGGAGCTACATCGAGCGGGTCGGCCTGCGCCCGTCCCCGCCCATCAACCGCTTCTGGTTCCGGTCCGTCTACTTCCACGAGCCGGGCGGGGTGCTCTTCGAGCTCGCGACCGATGGCCCCGGCTTCGCTCGCGACGAGGACCCCGAGCACCTCGGCGAGACGCTCGTTCTTCCGCCGTGGCTGGAAGCGCAGCGGGAGCAGATCGAGGCCGGCCTTCCCGTCCTGGACACGCCCCACGTCGGCACCTGAGCCCGCGCCGTCTGACGTCCTGCTCCGTCGCGGCACTTCGACCCTACCTCCTTACCACAGCCTACGCTCTCATGTCATCCTCCGACACCCACGCTCGCCACTGGATCGGTGGCGAGTGGGTCGACTCCGAGACCCACACCGACAGCATCGACCCGGCCACCTACGACGTGATCGGCACGTACGCCGACGGCGGCGAAGCCGAGGCGCAAGCCTGCACCGCCGCCGCCAAGCGCGCCTTCACCGAGACCGACTGGTCCACCAACCGCCAACTCCGCGCTCAAGCGCTCAACGAGATGGCGGACCGCTTCGAGGCGGCTACCGACGAGCTCGTCGAGATCTTGTCGCTCGAGAACGGGAAGGTGAAGGACGAGGCGCGGTTCGAGGTCACCATGGCGCCGTCCAAGCTCCGCTTCTACGCGGCGCTGGCGCTCGCCGAGGGCGGCCGGGCCGTCCAGGTCGCGGCCGGCAAGTACACGACCGTCTACCGGGAGCCGATGGGCGTGGCCGGAGTGATCGCGCCGTGGAACTCGCCCATCATCCTGTTTATCCGCTCGCTCGCGCCTGCGCTCGCGGCCGGGACGACCGTCGCGGGCAAGCTGCCGGGCCAGACGGCGCAGACGAACGCAGCGATGTACCGCGTCTTCGCGAGCGTCGAGAGCCTACCGGCGGGCGTGCTCAACGTGTTCCACGAGTCCGGGCCGGACGGGTCGAAGGCGCTCGTCGCCTCGCCCGATGTGCCGACGATCAGCTTTACCGGGAGCACCGCCACGGGCGCGGCCATCCTCGAAGCGGGCGCCCCGATGATCAAGCGCTTCGGCCTGGAGCTCGGTGGGAAAACGCCCCACGTCGTCGCCGCCGACGCCGACCTTGACGGGGCGCTCCCGGTCATCGTGAAGTCGCTGACCACGTTCGCGGGCCAGTTCTGCATGACCGGGAGCCGGCTTCTCGTCGAGCGCCCCGTTTACGACGAGGTCCGCGACCGGCTCGGCGAGATGCTCGCGGCCGTCAAGGCCGGGCCGGCCGCCGATCCAGAGAGCGACATGGGACCGCTCATCGACCGGCCCAACGTCGACCGCGTCGACGAGATCGTCGAGAAGGCGATCGCCGAAGGCGCGACGGTGGTGACGCGCGGCGGACCGATCACGGAGGGGCCGCTCTCGAAGGGCGCCTTCTACCGGCCGACGCTCCTGGAGGTGGCCGATCCCAAAATGGACATCGTCCAGGAAGAGACGTTCGGGCCGGTCTTGACGATGCAGGCGTACGATTCGGAGGACGAGGCCATCGCGCTCGCCAACGACTCCATCTACGGGCTCGCGGCCGCCGTATGGTCGACGGACGTCGACCGCCCGCTCCGGCTCGCGCGGCGCATCGACGCCGGGACGGTCTGGATCAACAACTGGGCCGTCATCTACGACGAGAGCGCCGAGGGCGGCTACAAGCAGAGCGGGCTCGGCCGCCTCAACGGCGTGGCCGCGATGGAGGACTTTGTCGAGTACAAGACCGTCATCCAGGAGCTCTCTGTCGTGGAGCGTGCCTAGTCCGCCGCCCGCCCGCCTCGACGCCGAGGCGGGCGCGGTCGCGGAGGTCGGCCCCGCCGCCGTCGCCGTTGTGCAGCGCGTTCCCCGGTGGGAGCGCGAGCGCTACGAGTCGTGGCTCGCCACGTTCCACCGCGTCGTGGCCGACCGTCCCGGCTTCCAGTCGGTCGACGTGGTCCGTCACTCCGAAGGAGACGATATCCTGTACACCGTCCTCACGCGGTTCGACGGGTCCGCGGCGCGCGACGCGTGGCTCGCGTCGGACGCGCTCGCCGACCTCCGCCAGACGCTCGGCGAGATCGCCGGGGCGCACCGCGTGGTCCAGCAGGGGACGGGCCGCGAGCTGTGGTTCGACCTCGCCCCGCCGGGCGCACGCGCGCCGTTCTGGAAGCGGGCCGTGCTCAGCGCGGCCTGCGTCTACCCGCTCCTGCTGATCGCGAACGCGACCCTCGGCCGGCTCCTCGGCCGCTTTCCCGCCCCGCTGGCGCTGGCCGTGACGGTCGTCGTGCTCTCGTGCGTCCTCACCTATCCCGTGATGCCGCTCGCGACGCGCTGGGCGCGGCCGTGGCTGTACAACAGAGGGAAAGAGCCCACAGGAGGCGCCACAGAGAGAGGTCCGGCCTCGCCCCCCTCGGTGGAGTGAGCGGCCCACGGCCGCCCCGCCCCAGAACCCCGCCCCGCCCCATGCGTCCACCCCGCCCCTCACCACCCTTGCCCCCATGGCCCTGAAGACCGGCGACCGCGCCCCCGACATCCAGCTCTACGACGACGCCACCGAGCCGTTCTCGCTCCAAGACGCCCTCGCCGACGGCCCCGTCGTCGTCCTGTTTTTCCCCGGCGCCTTTACGAGCGTGTGCACGACCGAGCTCAACACGGTCGGCAACGACTACGACCGCTACCGCGACCTCGGCGCGACCGTCGTCGGGATCTCGACCGACTCGCCGTTCGCGCTCGCCGAGTTCAAGAACGTGAACGGGCTGCCGTTCCCGCTCCTCTCCGACCACGAGGGCACGGTCTCGGCGGCCTACGGGGCCAAGTACGACAACGACTTTACGCCGATGGGCCTCGACCGCATCTCGAAGCGGGCGGCCTTCGTCGTCGGCGAGGACGGCACGATCCGCTACGCCGAGGTGCTCGACAACGCGGGCAACCAGCCCGACTTCGACGCCGTCCTGGGCGCGCTCCAGGCGGACGCCGCCTAAGCTCCGCCCCGCCCAGCGGGGACGCGCTTTCTCCACCCCGCCCGCGGCGCTTGTGTCGGGCGGGGTGGAGGTAGGCCTCCCGAGCGGGGCGGTCACGTTCGAGGCCGCGACGCGTCTGCGGTGTCTCGCGTGCCGAGACCGCATGGCCCCACGACACGCACGTCGTTGCTCGGGCGGGGTGGAGCGCCGCTTTGCCCGCGATCACCTCATGGGCGTTTGTCCGTTATTGCAAAATCTAGTATCATGTTCTCTATCACCGACCTCCACGACCGCGCGCGCGCGCTGAACAAAAAGATCGCGCTCCCCGAGGGGACCGACCCGCGCACGATCCAGGCCGCGCTGTGGCTCGCCGAGCGCGGCGTGGTCCGCCCCGCCCTCGTTGGTCCCGAGGCCGAGGTCCGCGCTGAGGCCGAGCGGCAGGGGACCCCGCTGCCGCCGTCGATCTCGGTCGTGGACCCGGCGACGAGCCCGCGCGCCCAGGACTACGCGCAGGCCCTGTTCCAGAAGCGGAAGCACCGGGGGATGACGTACGAGCAGGCGCGCGAGGCCGTGCACGACGTGTTGTACTGGGGCGACCTCATGGTCGACGCCGGCGACGCCGACGGATGCGTAGCCGGCGCGGCGCACCCGTCGCCCGACGTGGTCCGCGCGGCGATCCACGTGCTGGGCGTGGCGGAGGGCTCGGCGCTCGTGTCGTCGTTCTTCCTCATGGTGCTCCCCGACGGCCGCCCGCTGACGTACGCCGACTGCGGCGTGAACCCGTACCCGTCGCCCGACGAGCTGGCCTCGATCGGCCTCGACGCGGCCCAGAACCACCGCTTCCTGACGGGCGAGGAGCCGCGCGTGGCCTTCCTGTCGTTCTCGACCAAGGGCTCGGCCGAGCACGACCTCGTCGACCGCGTGCGCCAGGCGACCGAGACGGCGCAGCAGAAGCGGCCGGACGCGGCCATCGACGGCGAGCTCCAGTTCGACGCCGCCTTCGACGCGGCGGTGGGGGAGCGGAAGGCGCCGGGAAGCGCCGTCGCCGGCCAGGCTAATGTGTTCGTGTTCCCCAGCCTCAACGCCGGCAACATCGGCTACAAGATCACGCAGCGCGTGGGCGGGGCGGAGGCGTTCGGGCCGGTCCTGCAGGGGCTCCGCCTCCCGGCCAACGACCTGTCGCGGGGGTCGGACTGGGAGGACATCGCGAACGTGGCGGCGATCACGGCGCTCCAGGCAGGCGCGCTCGATTAATCCGTTATTGCAGTGAAACTAGCTGTCATTCAGTTCGACGTCGAAAAGGGCGGGGTGGAGGCCAACCTCGCCCACGCCGAGTCGCTCCTGCACGAGCAGGGCGGGGCGGAGGCCGACCTCGTCGTGCTCCCCGAGCTGTTCGCGACCGGCTACTTTTTCGACTCCACGGAGCAGGCCCACGCGCTCGCCGAGCCGGTCCCCGACGGCCGGACGGTGCGCCGCCTCGAAGCGTGGGCGCGCGAGACCGGCGCCACGTTCGTTGCCGGCCTCGCCGAACGGGCGGGGAGCTCTCGCCGCCCCGCTCACTACAACAGCGCCGTCGTGGTGGCGCCGCGCGGCTGGCTGGGGACGTACCGCAAGACGCACCTCTACTACGAGGAGACGCAGCACTTCCGCCCCGGCGACACCGGCTTCCCCGTGTGGACCGTCGCGGATCGGGCGGGGCGGCCCTACCGGCTGGGCGTCATGGTCTGCTTCGACTGGTTCTTCCCGGAGTCCGCCCGAGCCCTCGCGGCGGGCGGGGCGGACGTGGTCGCGCACCCGTCGAACCTCGTCCTCCCGCACTGCCCGGAAGCCATGCCCATCCGCGCCCTCGAAAACGGCGTGTTCACGGCGACCGCCAACCGCACGGGGTCGGAGTCGAACGGCCGCGAGACGCTCACGTTTATCGGCCGCAGCCGGATCTGCTCGCCGCGCGCCGAGGTGCTCGCCGAGGCCCCGCGCGTGGGCGACGCCGTGCTCACGGCCGAGGTCGACCCGCACGACGCCCGCGACCGCCAGCTCAACGCGTACAACCACCGTGACGACGACCGCCGCCCCGCCCTCTACGCGTCCTACGCATCGAGCGGGGTGGGCTGAGTGGGGAGGCGCGTAGGTCCCGCCCCGCCCTCACGGCCGGCTCAGCCGCGGGTCGACCGGAAACGGCTCGGGGTCGCCGGCCCCGATCTGCCGGAAGTCGGGGTGCGTGGGGTTGAGGAGCACGTTCCACTCCCGCGGCACGACGACGGACGGAACGACGAGCGCGGCCGAGCGCTGCCCGTCGAACCACGCCGTCCCCAGCGCCTGCGTCGACGGCGGGTGCGGCCACGCCTGCCAGTCGGCGGGGAGGTCGTCGAGGTCGACGCGCTCCACCAAGCCGGCGGGGACGTCCAGGGGGACGGCGACGTAGGCCGCCCGGAGCAGCTCGGTCCGGTCGACGTGGACGAGCGTTTCGAGGAGCGCGAGCGAGGCCGACGAGGCCGCGTAGACGACGGGCCGCCCGCGCGCGTGCCACCGCCCCGCCCGCAGGGCCGAGCCGATGCCCGAGAGGGCGGAGCCGGCGTACTTCGCCTTCGTGAGCCGCCACGCGCGGAGGTCTCCGCTGGGACGTCGGGCCACTACGCGGCGGCCGTGAACTCGACCGCGTAGAGCGCGTCCTCGACCGCGCGGGCGCCGGGCGCCGTGTCGGCGTGGCGGAGCGGGGGTTCGCCGCCGAAGAGCGCGTGGGGCTCGGTCATCCACTCGGCCCCGGCCCGGTCGTCGCCGAGGGCGACCGCGGCCATCTCGGCGAGGCGCGCCGCGCGGAGCAGGCGGTCCGACTCGTCCGTCGCCAGCCGCCCCGCCGCCCGGCGACGTGCGAGCGTTCGGGGGGCGATCCCCAGCGCCTCGGCGAGCGCGGGCGCTGGGAGCGCGAGCGCCTCGCGGAGCGCGTCGAACGCGCGGGCGGGAAGGCCAGCGCGGACCGCGCGGGCTAGACGGACCGGCCCGTCGACTCCGTCGAGGCCGAGCAGGCGCGACCCGTCCAGGGCGTCGAAGGGGACGGTGTCGAGGTCGGGCGGGGCGGTCGTTCTCATGGGAGCGCGCGGGAGGCGAGCGGAAGGTACGTGCCACATGCCTCTTGGTTTCGGCACATGGCACGCGACCCTGAACACCACCGTTCTCGCTCCCCACCCCGCCCGTTCTGGTGCGGACGTGTCGTGGGGGCGGGGTGGCGCCCGGCTCGGTGGTCTATCTGCGTTGCTCTCGGCTCTGGATCACCCTGCGCCGGCCACCCCGCCCAGCGCGGCGCGGATGCGGCCTTCCGGGTCTGGGCTCAGGTCCGGTTCGAACGCCTGTCCCGTGACCGTCTCGTACAGCTCGACGTAGCGCGCGCTCACGTCGCGCACGAACTCCGGCGGGAGGTCGGGGAGCGTTTGCCCGTCGAGCCCGCGGAACCCGTGCTCCATCAGCCACTCGCGCACGAACTCTTTCGAGAGCTGCCGCTGCGGCCGCCCCGCCCGCAGCCGCTCCTCGTACGTGTCGGCGTAGTAGTAGCGCGACGAGTCCGGCGTGTGGACCTCGTCGATGAGGAGGAGCCGGCCATCGGGCGCCCGCCCGAACTCGTACTTCGTGTCGACCAGGATCAGCCCGCGCTCGGCCGCGATCTGGGTGCCCCGGTCGAAGACGGCAAAGGCGAGGTCGGCCGCGCGCCCCAGCGTGTCGGCGTCGACGAGTCCGCGCGCGACGATCTCGAGGCGCGAGACGTCTTCGTCGTGGCCCTGGACGGCCTTGGTCGCCGGCGTGAGGATCGGGCGGGGCAGGCGGTCGCCCTCGCGGAGCCCGTCGGGGAGCGGCTCGCCGCACAGCTCGCGGCCGCCTTCTCGGTAGACGCGCCACGCGTGGCCGGCGAGGTAGCCGCGGACGACGAACTCGACGGGGAGCGCGTCGCACCGGACGCCGACGGTCACGTTGGGGTCGGGCACCGCCAGGACGTGGTTGGGCGCGACGTCGGCCGTCCGCTCGAAAAAGTAGGCGGCCACGCTGTTCAGGACCTGACCCTTGAGCGGGATGGCCTGGCGGAGCACGTGGTCGAACGCCGAGATCCGGTCGGTCGTGACGAGCACGAGGCGCCCGTCGCCGGCGTCGTACGTGTCGCGGACCTTGCCCTCGTAGCGGGTCCCCAGGCCGAGGTCCGTCCGGGCGAGGGCGGGGGGGAGCGGGGCGGTCATCACGCGCGGGCGGGACCCGACGACCCGCGGGCGATGAGCCGGGCGGGGAGCTCGACCCCGACGCAGTCGTCTTGGCTCCCGTCGAGCCGCGAGAGGAGTTGCTCGGCCACACGGAGCCCGGCCCGCTGCATTTCCTGGCTGACGGTCGAGAGGTCGAGGTAGCGGCTCAGCTTGAGGTCGTCGTAGCCCACGATGGAGACGTCGCGGGGCACGCGGAGGCCGTTGTCGCGCGCCCACGCCCAGGCCCCGTATGCCTGCACGTCGGAGGCGGCGAAGATGGCCGTCGGCGGGGTGGGGCCGCCCATGAGCTTGGCCATCGCTTCGGCTCCGGCCTCCTCGGAATACCCCGCGTGTTTGGTCGTGTCGCCGGCAGCGACGAGGTCAGGGTCGTAGTCGATCCCGGCCGCCTCGAGCGCGCCCCGGTACCCGGCCAGCCGGGGGCGCGCGCTGTACCCCCACGCGTGGGCGGTGACGAGCGCGATCCGGCGGTGCCCGAGCTCGATCAGGTGCTCCGTCGCCGTCCGTGCGCCGGCCTCGTCGTCCCACCAGTACGCGTCGAACTCGTCGGACTGGCTGCCCAGGAGGACGACCGGCGCCTGCATCCCCCGAAGCTGCACCGCGAGCGCCTCGTCGACGGGGAGCGACACGAGCAAGAGCCCGTCGACGGCGCCCCGATGGAGGAACCGCTGGAGCGTCGCCCCCGGGTGGCCCGAGCCCAGGTTGCACAGGAGCAGGTCCATCTCGCGCTCGCGCATGGCGTCCTTGACGCCCTTCAGGATCTCGACGTAGAACGCCGATGTCGCCGACGGCAAAGCGACGGCGAGCGAGGTCACCGACTGCTGGGCGAGGGCTCGCGCCGTCCGCTGCGGTCGAAACTGGAGCTTCTGGATCGCCGCCTGGACCCGGTCGCGTGTGGCGTCGGAGACCTCGTTCGAGCCGTTGAGGACGCGGGAGACGGTCGAGATCGCCACCTTCGCTTCGCTGGCAACGTCGTAGATCGTGGGGCGCGTGCGGGGCGTGGGCGGGGTTCCGGCCATGAATCGGGGCGGGGTGGATCCCAAGAAGCGTTCGCGGGGGCGGGGTGGAAGCTAGGTCCGGTTTTCCGCGCCCGTGCTGGGAGCGGGCGACGCGTTCCCGCCGCTGGCCCACCAGGGGTTGATCCGTGACGTCCGCCCCGGCACGTCGAAGGGGTGACGCGCGGCTTCGGTCGAGGCACGCTTGGCGGCCTGCAGGGCTTCCTCGACGGGCGAGCCCTGGACCATTTCATTTAAGGCCGTTATTGCAAATATACTTGACATCCCATCCGCCGCCGATCCATCAATCAGAGAAGCCTCGTACAGCGCGAAGTCGTCGCCGTCGTAGTACAGGTCGAACGCGAGCGGGACGGGCGCGCCGTCTCCCCCCGGTGTCCCAGGGTCGTCGGCCGCGTCGTAGAACCGGTAGGGGAGAGACCCGCAGCGAATGACGACCCGCTGAGCGCCCCGGTTGTGCAGCCGCTGTGCGGCAACTTGAGCGTCGTCAAGCGACTCGATCTGGCCTCCCGTGACGAGTTCGGCGTCGGCCTTCGACACCGTTACGAGCGTAGCAACCCCGAGCCGGTCCGCGACGGCGTCGATGCCTCGTGCCGAAAGCACAGTCTCACCATTCGGTCCCGACGCGACGAGGTCCAGGACGGAGGGCACCCCTAGTGCGACGACAGCGTCACACACGGCCTCGACCGTTTTGGGTCCACCCAGGATTCCGACCTTAATCCCTTCGACGGCTCCCGTCGCTTGGAGATGTTCGAGCTGAGCCTGAACCGTGTCGACGGGAACGTCGGTGACGTCGGTAACCATACCGTCGGACGCAACGACGATGGAGGTACAGACGGGGAGCGGGGCGGCGCCGACCGCCCGCGCGGCCAGCACGTCGGCGGCGAGCCCGCGCTCAGAGACGGCGTAGAGGGCGCCGACGACGGCGAGAGGACGGAGATACATAAGGTGTGAGATGAGAAACGGTGCCGCTCGGGACGCCACCGCTCGTCGGGTTGGGGCGGCCTGCTGCCCATGTACTAAGCCACCCCGCCCAGCGGCGAGGGCGGGGTGGTGAGCGCCTGCAAGGTTGTGCCGGTATGCCATGACGCTGCATGACCTCTACGACTGTGCGGCTTGGAGGCGAGCATCTCCGGCAGGACCCAGCCGCCGCGGTAGGGTTCCACACGGGCGGGGCGCTGATGCCCTCGGAATAGTCCCGGCAGCGATTTGAGTCCGTTATTGGTGTATGGAATAACACCACCCACACGGTTCATCAAAGGCACTGAATATCCGCACGCCGCGCGTATAGCCGGCTGTATCTATGGCCGCCGGATCGACGAATCCGCCTGCCCATCTACCCCAACACCCATGAGAATCTACTTGACCTCTGCCTTTGCGGCAGCGCTCCTCATCGGAGCCCCTTTGACCTTCACCGGCTGCGAAACCGAGACTCAGCGCGAGGTAGAATCTGACGGCGACGTCGACTACGATACAGAGCTCGGCGTAGACGAGGCGGCCGTCGACGAGATCCAGACCGACGCCGAAGTCATCGGGAACGAGGTCGAGGAAGGCGCGCGCGAAGTGGGCGACAACATCGAGGACGCGGCCCAAGACGCCGGCGACGCGATCGACCGTAACGTGGACCTCGGCGAGAACGCAGAGAACCAGTAGCCGACAACAGGCTCGGCATCTGTCCGGGCGGGGTGGCCTGAGACCGCCCCGCCCGGACGTCGTTTTGCGGAGCGGGGCGGCTCATACGAGGCTATACTTACGATAACAGTCCTTATCGCACGCATACCATGAACCTCCCCGCCCACCCGTCAGGCGACCACCCCGCCCGCCCGCTCGGCGCCGCATTCTCGGAGCAGTCCGACCTCGTCCCGCTCTACCTGCTTCGGTTCGACCGCGACAACACGCGGCGGGCCTATGGGCTCGACCTGGAGCACTTCTTCGGGACCGGGACGGTCACGCTCCAGATGGCGCGCACCGTCTCGTTTACGCACGTGAACGAGTTCGTGGCACGCCTGGAAGCCGACGGACTCAGCCCAGCGACGATCCGCCGCCGGCTCGCAGCGGTCCGCGGCTTTTTCAGTTGGCTCGTGGCCCTTGGGCTCTTGTCGCTGAACCCGGCCGACCGCCAACTCGTGCGCCGGGTGACGCCGGACCGTCCCCAAGACCGGGTGCTGACGGTCCTGACAAAGGACGAATCCGTCCGCCTGCTGTCTGGGATCGACCTCGACACCGAGACGGGACCTCGGAACCACGCTCTGGTGTCCACGCTTCTGCACTGCGTCCTTCGCCGCTCAGAGGCGGCGGCAATGGACTTCGAGCACATCGTCCGCGCGAGACCGTACTGGGTGCTGCGTCTGCCCCGTGCCAAGGGCGGGGCGAACCAGACGGTCAAGATTCCCGAGCATGTTGTCGAGTCAATTGAATCACTCAAAGACACGTACGGGTATCGCTCGGGAGCAATCTGGAGATCCTTGAGCCGGAACCGCTCCCGCGGGCAGCGCCTCTCGACGACATCGGTTTACATGATCGTCAATCGAGCGGCAAAGGACGCAGGCATATCAGGAACGGTAGGCGCACATACTCTTCGCCACACAGGCTGCACGATGGCGATTGAGAACGGCGCGTCTATTCAGCAAGTCCAGATCCACGCCCGGCACAAGAACGTCGAGACGACCATGCGGTACGTTCACCAGCGTGACCGGCTCGCCAACAGCGCGGCCGACTTTATTGACCTGACCCCCTAGCGACGCGTGGACTACGACCTCATCGTCATCGGCGCCGGCCACAACGCGCTCATCTCGGCCGCCTACGTCGCCCAGGCCGGGTACCGCGTCGGCGTGTTCGAGCGGCGCGACGTGGTGGGCGGGGCGGTCTCGACTGTCGAGCACGTCCCGGGCTACCAGTTTGACCTGGGTGGGTCAGCCCACATCCTGATCCGCCTCACGCCGATCGTCGAGGAGCTCGGGCTCGAACGCTACGGGCTGGAGTACCTGGAGCTCGACCCGCTGTTTTTCGCCCCGTACCAAGATGGCGCCTCCGTCACGATCTACCGGGACGTGGACCAGACGGCCCAAGGGCTCGAGCGGCAGTTTCCCGGCGAGGGCGAGGCGTACAAGGCATTCGTGGACACCTGGGCGCCGTTCTCGCGCACGGTCAAGGACGTGTTTCTCTCCACGCCCAGCCCGTTCGAGTTGGGCAAGACGTTCGCCTTCGGGGACTCGGCCGCCATCGACTGGCAGAACGCCCTCGGCACGATTCTCCGGCCCTACGGCGAGGTCGTCGACCAGTTTTTTACCCACGAGAAGGTCAAAACGCCCCTCGTGTGGATGGCCGCGCAGAGCGGTCCGCCGCCGACCGAGCCCCTCAGCGCCCCCTTCCTCCTCTGGCACCCGCTCTACCACGAGAGCGGGGTGGCGCGCCCCCGCGGCGGTTCGGGCGGTCTCACGAAGGCCCTCCGCCAGCACATCGAGGCGCACGGCGGCGACGTGTTCACGAGCGCCCCCGTCGACCGGGTCGTCGTCTCGGGCGGGGCGGTCCAGGGCGTCGAAGTAAAGGGCGAGGTGTACACCGCGACCAGCGTCCTTTCGGGCACGCACATCCTGGAGACGCTCGACCGCCTGCTGCCCCGCGCAGACCGCCCCGCCCAGGCCGACCAGATGCGGGTGGGAAACGGGTTCGGAGCGATCCTCCGCCTGGCCCTCGACAAGCCGCTGGAGTACGCGGCGGCACCCGGACTCGAATCGAGAACCGGCCTCCAACTTGTCTGTGAAAACAGGCAGCAAATCAGCGACGCCTACGCCGACTACCTCAAGGGCCGCCCCGCCCAGGATCCGCCCATCGTCGGCATGAGCTTCTCGGCCGTCGACGACACGCTCGCCCCGCCGGGCGGGGAGGTCCTGTGGCTCTGGGCGCAGTACTTCCCGTACGAGCTCTCCGGCGGCCGATCCTGGGACGACATCGGCGACGAGGTGGCCGAGTCCATCCTCGACACGTTCGAGGTATACGCGCCGGGCACGAAGGCGTCCGTCGTGGGCAGCCTGTTCCAGCACCCCCTGTGGCTGGAGCGCGAGCTCGGCCTGTTCCGCGGTAACGTGATGCACCTCGAGATGAGCCTGGACCAGATGTTCACCCTCCGCCCCGCCCTCGGGATGAGCGAGTACAAGGGGCCGGTGGACGGCCTGTTCCTGACGGGCGCGAGCACGCACCCGGGCGGGGGAATCATGGGCGCCTCGGGACGGAACGCGGCGCGTGTCGTTCTCAAGCACCTGTCCTAACGGTCCTGTGGAGATCCAAACGTCTGCCCGCTACCACCGCCAGGTCCTCTTGCCAGAGGTCGGTCTGAAGGGGCAAGAGCGCCTCGGTGCCGCCTCGGTTCTGATTGTGGGCGCGGGCGGGTTGGGCACGCCGGCCGCCACCTACCTCGCTGCCGCCGGCGTAGGCCGGCTCGGCCTCATCGACTTCGACCGCGTCGACGAGACGAACCTCCACCGCCAGGTCCTCTACACACCCGAGGACGTCGGCGAGGCCAAGGTCGACGTGATCGCGCAGCGACTGACGGCTCAGAACCCCGAGGTCGAGGTCGTCCGCCACGCGTCCCGTCTCGACGCCAGCAACGCACTAGACCTCGTCGGCGCCTACGACCTCGTGCTCGACGGCACGGACACCTTCACCACGCGCTACCTCGTCAACGACGCGTCGGTCCTCACGGGGACGCCGAACGTGTTCGCCTCGATCAGCCGGTTTGACGGGCAGGCGTCGGTGTTCGGGGCGCCGGGCGGCCCCTGCTACCGCTGCTTGTTTCCCGCCCCGCCCCCAGCGGGTCTCGTCCCGAACTGCGCCGAGGGCGGGGTGCTCGGCGTCCTTCCAGGCCTCTTGGGGACGATTCAAGCGACCGAGGCGCTCAAGCTGTTGCTCGGCATCGGGGACCCGCTCGTCGGGCGCCTCCTCCTGGTCGACGCCCTGAATATGGTGTTCCGCGAGCTCCGCGTGGACCCGGACCCGGCCTGCCCCGTTTGCGGTGATCACCCGACACTCACTCACCTTACCCCGACCCAACCGATGGCGTCCGTTCCTGAGACCACCGTCCGTGACCTGAAAACCCGCATCGACGCGGGCGACCGCCCGTTCATCCTCGACGTCCGCGAGGCGGACGAGTACGAGGGCGCAAACATCGGCGGCGCGCTCATCCCCCTCGGCGAGCTCCCCGACCGCATCGACGAGATCCGCGAGCACCAGAACGAGGACGTCGTCGTGCACTGCCGCTCGGGCGGTCGCTCCGCCAAAGCCGTCGAGTACCTCCGCGCCAACGGCTTCCCGAACGCCGTCAACCTCAAGGGCGGCATCCACGCCTGGAGCGACGAGGTCGACCCGTCGCTGCCCAAGGTGTAACCCCGCGCCACCCCGCCCGCAGGAGCGTGGCTGATGTCCCCGCCCCGGTTCTCGTCCTGACCGGCCCGACGGCCGTCGGGAAGTCCACGCTCGCGCTCGACGTGGCGGAGCACGTAGGTGCCGAGATCGTGTCGGCCGACAGCCGGCAGATCTACCGTGGCCTCGACGTGGGGACAGCCTCGCCGACGGCGGTCGACGTGCAACGGGTAAGGCACCATCTGGTGGACGTCTTAGAACCTCCCGAGCCGTATTCGGCGGGACGGTTTTTGAGTTGGTGTGGACGAGCAATAACAGAAACACAGAGCCGAGGGGCGCCCGTCCTCGTCATCGGAGGCTCGACCCTGTATATCCACGCCGTCGTCCGAGGCATTGCCGACCTCCCGACTGTCAGTGAAGGGCTCGACCAGACCCTCCAAATCAAGGCCCGCACGCCCGAGGGGCGGGGCGGCCTCTACGACGAACTCCGCCGCGCCGACCCCGAGAGCGCGGCGACTCTGGACCCCACCAAGAGTCAGCGTCTCGTGCGCCTCGTGGGATTGCTCCGGGAGACCGGACGTGCCCCCTCAGCCTTGTGGCGAGAACAGGAGCGCCCACCCCTCCCGCACCGTCTCGTCGTCCTCGACCGCCCGCGGTCCGAGTTGTACGCGAGGATCGACGCGCGTGTCGACCGGATGCTGACCGACGGGCTCATCGAGGAGACCCAGCGCGTCCTCTCACACAACCCTAGCGCGCGAGCCCTTCTGGACGCGACGATCGGCTACCGAGAGGTCCTGGCCCTGCTCGACGGGACTATTGACCGGGACGAGGCGGTCCGCCTCATCAAGCGCAACTCGCGGCGCTACGCGAAGCGCCAGCTCACGTGGTTCCGGCGCTACGAGGAGGCCCAGTGGCTCGACGCCCGAACGGCCACCGTTCAGGACGTGCTAGACGCCGCCGCCCCGTGGCCGTCGAGCACGTAGAGCGCCTGGGGATGAAGCCCTGCGAACGTCCGGGTGCGGCGCACTGCGACCCCTTCCTCGCGGAGCACGGACCGCCATTCCGCATCCGATCGGATGTCCAGCGGCTCTTCGTCGATAGCTGCCCCCGAGCGGAGCCGGTTGGCGAGGCGGTCGGCCCGCTCCAACCACGCCTTCTGCCAGGGCGCCGTCCAGACGGTCTCCAGCACCAGGACCACCCCGCCCGTTACGCGGACCGCTTCGCGGAGCACGGCGGCCGGGTCCGCGCTGTGGTGGAGGACGAACACGACAACGGTGAGGTCGAACTGGCCTGACGCGTACGGGAGCGTCTGCCCATCGTAGAGGTCCACCCGGCGGGAGCCGCTCCCGAAGTGGACCACGTCGGCAGCCGTGACCGCGACGCCGAGGTCCGCCGCGAGCGCATCGCCGACGTAGCCCTCGCCGGCGCCAAGGTCGAGCACGCGGGCGCCCGGCCGGAGCACCGGGACGTACGGCCGAAGACGCCTCCACTTACCCCACGCACGATACCGCATCAGAGCCTCCAGACGATCAAAGGAGAAGAGAACGACCGCCCCGCCCCACCCCGCCCAGACAGCGGAGGTGTAGGCTGGGGGCCAGACGTAGACCAGGTAGGTAGCGGATGTAACTGCACTCAGCCACAGGTACGATTTTCTGGACAGCAATAACGGCAAAACAAACAAGCCTGGGAGCAGGTGCCACGGGTGCAGCGTGGTTGACGTGAGTGTGAACCCCATGACGAGGGCGGCGACTGCCCATCGGGTTCGCGTCACGCTGCGGTTTTGTGTCGCCACCACCCACCCCGCCCACACGACGCCAGCCACCCCCAGGAGGCGGGCGGCGACGAGGCCCGGCTCTGATGTGCTGTGATAAAGGGCTCCCTTGAGGAGGAGGTACGGGGCTGAGTAGAAGTCGAACGTGCCCATGTAGAGCCGGAGCGACTCGGTAGCGTGACGGGCGGCCTCAGCGCTCGTGTAGGGCAGCGCGAGCACCACCGCTACCGCCAGAGCGGAAACCGTCCCGCGCCACCCGACGCGCTGCACGACCACCGCACCGAGCGCGAACGGGTACAGTTTGACCCACCCCGCCGCCGCGACGGCCGCCCCAGCCAGGGCGGGGTGGCGCGCAACGTCCCACAGCAGCACGCCCAGCGCGCCGACGAGCAAACCCTCGGTGTGCCCCTGCCCCGCCACCTCGATGACCGCCAGCGGGTGCCACGCGTAGAGCGCCGCCGCCCGTGCCCCGACCACGCGGATCAAACACACCACGCCCACCATCTCCGCCGCGACGATGAGCGCCTTCAGCACCCACCACGACGCGCGCCACCCCGCCCCATACACGGCGCCCGCGGCCGCGAACACGGCCTGCGACAGCGGCGGGTACACCGAGAAGTAGTCGGGCGAGTTCATCCGCCGGTACGCCGCGTCCTCGTGGTGGTGCGCGAGGGCGGGGTCCGACGGGCGGAAGCGGTACGGCGAGGTCCCCTCCCCCACCTGCACCATGCCGTCCCACAAGTAGCGGTACCCGTCGTCGGAGAGCGCTGGGTTGAGGGGGAATACGGCTGCCCGTAATGCAAAAGATATTGCAATAACGGCAAAAGGTGACGGCCGCCACGTCCGCAGCGTCCACCCCGCCCACAGCACGCCGGCGAGTGCGCAGGCCACGAACGCCAGCCGCCACCCCGCCCCGGCCGACGGCGGCCGCGCCGTTACCAGCACGCCGAGCGACCACGCGGCGCCCCCCGCGAGCTGGAGCCACCGCTGCGCCGTCACGCCCGCCCCGACCGCACGAACCGGAGCACCACAGCGCCCTCGGCCACACGGACCTCGTTGGCGACCGTCTTCATGATGTAGAGGCCCCGGCCTCCCTCCGCGAGTTTGTCGGCGGGGAGGGCGGCCGCGTCCAAGAGCGACGGGTTGGGGCCGTCGCCCCCGTCGGTCACCTCCAGCGTCAGGGCCTCGGGGGCTGACGCGAAGCGCACGTGGATCCTCCCCCCCACTGGACCGTGCTCCACGGCGTTGCCCACCGCCTCGCTCACCGCGAGCACCGCCCGCGTCACGTCGGCGACCGGCCACCCCGCCCGTGCGGCCTCCGCCTCGACAAACTCCGCGGCGCGGGCGACGGCCTCGGCACGGTCAGGGAGTCGAATCTCGGGCACCGTGGAAACCGGCCAGGAGGGCGTGCCCGAGAAGGTAGCGCACCGCCCGGACCTGCACGGACTCGGGGAGCCGCCGGAGCGCGCGCCGGAGCACGAGCGGGGCGGGGCGGCGCGCGAGCGCGCGGAGCAGGCGGGAGTGCGCCGCCCCGCCCACGCCCGCGAGGTCGAGCGCACCGGGACACTGCGCCTCGAGGGCGGGGAGGGCCGCGCCGAACGACCGGGCGTTCGCAAGCGCCTCGGCCAGTCCGCCGACGCCGAACAGGTCGACCTCCAGGTCCGCCAGGCGGAGGCCGTCGGGGTGGCGAGCGGCGAGCGCGCAGGCCAGCGCGAAGTCCTCGCCGTAGGCTACACTCTCGTCGAACCCGCCGGCCGCGACGAGGGCAGGGCGGCGGACGGCGCACACGCAGGTGATCAAAAACCGCCACGGGACCGACCGCCCCGCCCGCTCCGGCGACGGGCCGCGCCGCGCGTGCGCGAGGTAGACCTGGTACGGGTCGCCTGCGTCGGTGAGGGCGGGGCGGACGCGCCCGACCGAGGCGGCACCGTCCGCGGCGGCGGCCAGGTGGCGCGCGGCGTCTGGGGGCGGGACCACGTCGGCGTCGAGGAAGACGAGCACGTCGCCCGTCGTCTCGCGCACGCCCCGGTTCCGGGCCGCGCCGCGGCCGGTGTTCCGCCCCTGACGGACGAGGCGGGCGCGAGGCTCCGCCGCGACCAGACGGTTGATCGTCGCGGCCGAGCCGTCCGTCGAGCCGTCGTCCACCCACACCCACTCCCCCACCCCGCCCAGCGCGAGCACGGCCGGGACCGTCCGGGCGAGCAGGTCGCCGCCGTTGTAGACCGGGACGACGACGGAGACGCTCATCGGCCGACCGCACCCCGGAGGATCGCCTCGAAGCGTTCGGTCGAGTCCGCCCACGAAAAGCGCGCGACGTCCTCGACACCAGCCCGCGCGATATCAACGCGGCGGGACGTGTGGCGCAGGAGGTCGGCCGCCTCGCGGGCCAGCCCGGCCGCGTCGCCGACGGGGACCTGCCGCATCGACCGCCCCGCCCGCAAAAACTCCGAGACGCCGCGGCTGTCGGTCGCCACGACGGCGCACCCGCACGCGGCCGCCTCCATCGGGACCAGCCCCCACCCCTCGACGCGCGACGTGTGGAGGCACACGGCGGCCCGGTTGTACAGCGCGCGGAGGGCGGGGCGGGGCGGGCGCACGTGGAGGTCGACCCACTCCGGCAGGCGGTGGCGGGGCGGGCGGGCGGAGACGACGTCGGCGCCGACGCCGGGCACGAGGTCGCGGAGCACGCCGAGCGCCTCGACCAGCACGTCCGGCCCCTTGACCGGCAGCCGGTGGTACAGGGCGACGACACGCGGCGCGCGCTCCGCGAGCGGGACGTCGAGCCCGATGTCGGCCGGGTCGACCGCGTTGGGGACGACGCCCACGACCGGCGCCCCGTGCGCGCGGACCTCGTCGGCGATCCACCCCGCCACGGCCACGTTCGAGAGCCCCAGATGCCACGTCGCCTCGGCGCGGGGGCTCAGGTGGCGCTCGTCGTGCTGGAGAAAGTAGAGGCCGACCGCCCCGCCCTCGGCGCGGGTCGTCTCCCCCGCCCCGCCCCACGTGCCGGGTTCTGGAGAAGACGGGGGACGGAGCGGGGCGACTTCGCTGGAAGCTGGGCGGGGCGGGGAGGCGACAGGCGGGGCGGGCCGGCGGGGCGGCGAGCGGGGCGGGGTGGTGAGGGCGGCGACCCAGGGGGCGGTTTGCCATCCCGTTGCAATAACGGCATCATGAGAGCGGACGTCGAGCGCGCCCGGCGACGCCGGCTCGACGGTCCGCACGCCGGCGGCCTCGTGGTAGGGCGCGTTGGCGACCCCGTGGAGCCGGTCGCGCGCCCAGACCGCCCCGCGCCGTGCGAGCCCGACCGCCCCGCCCGCGCTCCGCGGCGCGGCCACCGTCACCTCGTGCCCCCGCGCCGCGAGGCCGGCCGCGTGCCGGTACACGACGGCCGCCCCACCCATCGGGATGCGGACCGGCGCGGGGAGGACGAAGAGGAGGCGGAGGGGAGGTCTGGTCCTCGTCATGGGTCCTGTAGTCACTCGCTCAGGGTCGGAGCCCAACGACTTCTGGCTAGCGTCACGGGGCCTCCGCCGGGTTGGCTCTGGACGGTCGCGCCTTTCGTATCGCGTGCTCTCTCCTCAGGACACGAAACACGCCATACGAAATATGCAACGAGCGGCTTCCCCTCACACCACCAGCAAGTCTGTCGGGAGCGGCGTCAGGTTGTCCGCCCCGCCCTCGCGGAGCACGACGAGGTCCTCGATGCGGATGCCGAAGCGGTCCGGGAGGTAGACGCCCGGCTCGATCGTGACCGTCGCCCCGGCCGGCAGGCGGTGCTCGACCTGCTGCGACAGCCGCGGCCACTCGTGGACCTCGATCCCGACGCCGTGGCCCAGGCTGTGCGAGAACGCCTCGCCTAGCCCGTCCGCCTCGATCACGTCGCGGGCGACGGCGTCGAGCTCGCCGCCCGTCATGCCCGCCCGCGCCGCCGCGATCGCCGCGTGCTGCGCGCGCTCGACCGTCTCGTACGCCTCGCGCGCCGACGCGTGCGGCTCGCCGCCGACCGCGACCGTCCGCGTCAG
Source organism: Rubrivirga sp. S365 (assembly GCF_032248475.1). Classification (NCBI taxonomy): domain Bacteria; kingdom Pseudomonadati; phylum Rhodothermota; class Rhodothermia; order Rhodothermales; family Rubricoccaceae; genus Rubrivirga; species Rubrivirga sp. S365. The sequence continues at coordinate 2,503,517 of NZ_JAVTTN010000001.1, read as the reverse complement.
GTCCGAGCAGTAGCCGTCGAGCACGCAGCCCATGTCGATCACCACGAGCTCGCCCGGCGAGATCGTCCGCGACGACGGCCGCGCGTGCGGGAGGGCGCCGCGCGGACCCGACGCCACGATGGGCTCGAACGACATGGCGCTCGCCCCGCGGCGCAGGTGCTGGTAGACGATCTCGGCCGCGATGTCGCGCTCGGCCACGCCCGGCCCCAGGAACGGGAGCACGGCGTCGAACACCTCGCACGTCAGCGCCTGCGCCCGCGCGACCGCCGCAATCGCCGCCTCGTCCTTGGCCGCGACCGCCTCGGAGAGCAGGTTCTTTACCGGCACGAACTCGACCGCGGGCAGTGCCTCCCGGTACGCGTCGAGCGCCGCGACCGTCAGGTGCTCGGCCTGCACGGCGACCCGCCCCGCCCCCTCCAAGAGACCGGCCTCAGCGACGTAGTCCACGAGCGGCCCCTCGGGCACGTGGACGTCGGCGCCCTCGACCTCGTCGTCCGCCTGCGCGCGGTAGCGGCCGTCCGTCACGAAGTGCGCCGCCTTGCCCGTGACCACGAGGAGCCCGTTCGAGCCCGTGAACCCGACGGCCCACCGGAGGTCCGGGGCGTGCGTGACGAGCGCGGCGTCGGCGCCCGCGGCGTCCGCCAGCGCGCGGACGAGGTCGAGCCGCCCCGCCCCCACAGACGGAGGCGCCGCCCCGCCCTCACGGTTTGCGCCTGCGGCGAGCGGGGTGGCGGGCGGTCCCAAATCGGGCGGGGCGGGCGGGGTGGCGAACGGGTCGGGCGGGGCGGTCACGAGCGCGTGGAGTAGTTGGGGGACTCGGACGTGATCGTTACGTCGTGCGGGTGGCTCTCGCGGAGCCCCGACGACGTGATGCGGACGAACTGCGCCCGCTCCTGGAGGTCGGCGACCGTCGGGCAGCCGCAGTAGCCCATGGCCGCGCGGAGCCCGCCGACCATCTGGTACGTCACCTCGCCCAGCGTGCCCTTGTACGGCACGCGGCCCTCGATGCCCTCGGGGACCAGCTTTTTGAGGTCGTCCTCGGCGTCCTGGAAGTAGCGGTCTTTGGACCCGGCCTGCATGGCGCCGAGCGAGCCCATCCCGCGGTAGTTCTTGTAGCGGCGGCCCTCGTAGAGGACCGTCTCGCCCGGGGCCTCCTCGACGCCCGCGAACAGGCCCCCGATCATGACCGTCGCGGCCCCGGCCGCGAGCGCCTTGGGGATGTCGCCGGTCTGCTTGACGCCGCCGTCGGCGATGATGGGGACGTCGTAGCGCTGGGCCGCCTCGGCGCACCGCAGCACGGCCGAGAACTGCGGCACGCCCACGCCCGCGACCACGCGCGTGGTGCAGATCGAGCCCGGCCCGATCCCCACCTTCACGGCGTCCGCGCCGGCCAGGATCAGGTCCTCGGTGCCCTCGGGCGTGGCCACGTTCCCGGCGACGACGTCGATCCCGTCGTGGTCCGACTTGACGCGCTCGACCATGCGGAGCACGCCCTCCGAATGCCCGTGGGCCGTGTCCACGACCACGAAGTCGACGCCGGCCTCGACGAGCGCCGCCACGCGGTCGTGCGTGTCCGGCGTCACGCCGACGGCGGCGCCGACGAGGAGGCGGCCGAACTCGTCCTTGGCCGCGTCGGGGTGCTTCTTCTTTTTCTGGATGTCCTTGAACGTGATGAGCCCGCGGAGCGTCCCGGCCTCGTCGGTCACGGGCAGCTTCTCGATCTTGTGCTCCTGGAGCGTCGCCTCGGCCTGCTCGAGCGTCGTGCCCTGGGGCGCCGTCACGAGGCCGTCGACCGTCATGACCGCGCTCAGCCGCACGTCGTTGTCGGGCTGGAACCGGAGGTCCCGGTTCGTCACGATGCCCACGAGCCGCCGCTCGTCGTCGACGACCGGGATGCCGCCGATGGAGTAGCGGGCCATCCGCTCGCGGGCGTCGCCGACTGTGTCGTCGGGCCGGAGGACGACGGGGTCCAGGATCATCCCGCTCTCCGACCGCTTCACGCGGCGCACCTCGCGGGCCTGGAGCTCGGCCGCCATGTTCTTGTGGAGCACGCCCACCCCGCCCTCGCGCGCGATCGCGATCGCGAAGCGGGACTCAGTGACGGTGTCCATCGCCGCCGACACGAGCGGCACGTTGAGCCGCAGGTTCCGCGTCAGCCGCGTCGACGTGTCGACCTCGCGCGGCATGACCTCGCTCCGGGCCGGGACCAGGAGGACGTCGTCGTAGGTGAGGCCCTCGAAGGCGATTTTTTGCATGGGGGAGGGATGTGGGACGGAGGGATAGAGGGATGAAGGCGGGGGGAGGGCGGGGTGGTGAGCGGAGCGGCTCTGCTCATCCCTCCATGTCCCGTCCCTCCTCATCCCTCACCCGAACACAACAGGCTTGAGCTTGACCGAACGGCGGAGGCGGCCGACCTCGTGCGGCTCCAGACGGCGCCACCGGCCGCGGCGGAGGCCGTCCAGGTCGAGGCCGGCGTAGCCGACCCGGTCGAGCGCCTCGACGCGGCGGCCGAGCGCCTCGACCATCCGGCGGACCTGGCGGTTGCGGCCCTCGTGGAGCTGCAGCCCAATCTCGGACCGCCCCGCCCCGCCCCGCCCGATGAAGGTGGCGTGGTCGGCGCGCGCCGGGCCGTCGTCGAGGTCGACGCCGCGGCGGAGCTTTTCCAAGTCGGCGTCGGAGATCGGCGCGTCGAGGCGGACGCGGTAGAGCTTGACGGCGCCGTAGCTGGGGTGCATGAGCCGGTGAGCCAGCTCGCCGTCGGTCGTGAGCAGCAGCGCCCCCGTCGTCTGCCGGTCGAGGCGGCCGACCGGGAACAGCGCCGACTGCTGGTCCTCGGGGAGCGAGACCAGGTCCATCACCGTCGGCCGGCCGCGGTCGTCGGTGACGGTCGTGATCGTGTCGGTCGGCTTGTTGAGCAGGACGTAGACGAGGTCCGACGGGCCGACGGGCCGGCCGTCGACGGCGACGCGGTCGCCCGGCGACACCTTGACGCCCATCTCGGTCACGACCGCCCCGCCCACGGTCACGCGGCCGGCCGCGATGACGGCGTCGGCCTCGCGGCGCGAGGCGACGCCGGCGCGCGCGAGGAACTTGTTGAGGCGGACCGGCCCCTCGGGCGCGGGCCGCTCGGCCGCCCCGCCCGGCGATCCCGCCTCGCCCGCGCGCTCCTTGCGGGCCGCCTGCCGTCGGCGGCGGACCGAGGCGTCGCCGCCCGTTCGCTTCTTGTCGCTCATCGTCGGTTACTCGTCGTCGGGGCCGCCCCGGGCGGGGCGGCCGCCGGGGGCGGGGTGGTGAGGGGCGGAGTGGGCATCGGGAAGATCGTCGGTCTCCGCCCCGCCCGTGCCGGGTCCGGCCGCATCGGGTCCGTTCTCCTCGGAGCCGCCCGCGTCGGGCTCGTCTCGCCCGGGCGCGCCGGACGCGGGCGGGGCGGTGAGCTCGGCGAGGAGCCGGGCGCGCTCGCGGTTGAACGCGGGGTCGCCCAGGATCTCGTTCACCTCGCGCGGCGTGGGGAGCGCGCCCAGCCCGTCGAGCCCGAACTGGTCGAGGAACGCGTTGGTGGTCGCGTAGAGGAGCGGGCGGCCGACGGAGTCCGAGCGCCCCGCGATCTCGACGAGGTCGCGCTCCAAGAGCTGCCGCAGCGCGTAGTCCGACGAGACGCCGCGGACGTGGTCGACCTCGGGCTTGGTGACGGGTTGTTTGTATGCAATAACGGCCAACGTTTCCAGCAGCGACCGGCTCAGCCGCCGCACGTCGCGGTCGGCGAACAGCGCGCGGACGAACGGGGCGACGGTCGAGACCGTCGCCAGCCGCAGCCCCCCGCCCCACCGCCGCACGCGGACAGCCCGGCCGCCCTCTCGGTACGCCGCGTTCAGGCGCTCGACGGCCGCCTCGACGTCCGCCCCGCTCGTCTCGGCCCCCGTCACCTCGTCGTACACGCGGGCCACGTCCTCGGGCCGCAGCGGCACGTCGGACGCGAACACCAGCGCCTCGACGGCCTGGTCGAACGTGTCGGCAGCGTAGCGGGGCGGGGCGGTCTCCACAGCAGGGTTCGGGGTTCGGGGCTCAGAGTTGGCTGCGCCGGCCTATGGCTCGGGGTCCGCGAGCACGGGCGGGGCGGCGTCGGCGGGCGTCTCCCCCACCCCGCCCCCGTCGGCGGGCGGGGCGGGCTCCAGGGCAAAGTCCTCGGGGCGCAGCCCGAACACGACGCGGATGGCCTGCCGCTGCGCGAGGTCCAGGACGGCCAGGAACGTCGTGATCACGAACGCCTTCGAGCGGCCGGCGACGAGCGACTGGAACGACGCCCCGCCCCGGCGGTTTGCGCCCCGCCCCGCCCGCCCGACGCGCTCCAGCACCCAGGCGCGCTGGACGTCGACGGCGAACGTCTCGCGCTCGACGTCGTGGGTCGGGGGCGGGGCGGCGGCGGCCCGGTCGAGCGCGGCGCCCAGCGCCTTGACCAGGTCGAACACGGTCGCGCGCACCGCGACCTCGGGCGGCGGGGCCAGCCGGTCGTGCTCGGCCGACGCCTCGCCGCGCGTGAACAGCCGGCGCCGGGCCTCGAACCGGCCCTCCAGGTGCCCCGCCGCCTCCTTGTAGCGGACGTATTCGAGCAGCCGGTCGACCAGCTCCTGCCGCGGGTCGATGGGCTCGCCGTCGTCGTCGAGCTCGGGGCGCGGGAGCAGCATCCGCGCCTTGATCTGGATGAGGAGCGCGGCCGTATACACGAAGTCGGCCGCCGCGTCCAGGTCCACGCGTTCGAGCGTGCGGACGGCCTCGAGGTACTCGTCGGCGATCCGCGCGACGGGGATGTCGTGGACGTCGAGCTCGTCGCGGCGGACGAAGAAGAGCAGCAGGTCGAGCGGCCCTTCGAAGTGGTCGAGCTGGACGCGGTACATGGGGCGACGGCTTTGCCCAAGCTACGGACGGCGCCGGGGCAATGCCGGCCGCCCCGCCCCGCCCGCGGCGGGCGGGGCGGCCCTAGAGGTCTCTGCGGGCGGGGCGGCTGACCGCCGCCGCACCCGCTCTCCGCCCCGCCCACGCCGCGCGTACAGGGCGGGGCGGCCCTCGCTGCTTACGAGGTCAGGTGGATGACGCGCTTCCCAAAGGCCTCGCCGTTCAAGAGGCCGACGAGGGCGGACGGCGCCTGCTCCAGCCCCTCGATCATCTCCTCGCGGTACTGGATCTCCCCCTCCTTCACCCAAGCCCCCACCTGGCGGGCAAATTCGGGGTAGAGGTGCCCAAAGTCGTCGAGGACGATGAACCCGCGCACCGTCATCCGCTTGCGGAGGATGACGCCCATCAGGTAGTTCATGCGGTCCGGCCCGTTGGGCAGCGACGTCCTGTTGTACTGCGAAATGAGGCCGCAGAGCGGGATGCGCGCGCGCGTGTTGAGGAGCGGCAGCACCGCGTCGAGCACGTCCCCGCCGACGTTTTCGAAGTAGATGTCGATGCCGTCCGGCACGGCCGCCGCCAACGCGTCGGGAAAGCCGTCGGCCTTGTAGTCGACGCAGGCGTCGAAGCCCAGCGTCTCGACGACGTGGGCGTTCTTTTCCGGGCCGCCCGCGATGCCGACGACGTGGAGCCCCAGGATCTTGCCGATCTGGCCGACCGTCGCGCCCACCGGGCCGCTGGCGCCGGCCACCACCAGGGTCTCGCCGGCTTGGGGCTGGCCGATCTGGGTGAGGCCGGCCCAGGCGGTCAGCCCAGGCATTCCCAACACACCCAACGCCCACGACGGGTTGTCGGGGCTCGTGCCCAGGTTGATGACGCCCCTGCCGTCGGAGAGCGCGTAGTCCTGCCAGCCGCCGTACGCCACGACCCAGTCGCCCTCAGCGAAGCCGTCGACGTCCGAACGGACGACCTGGGAGACCGTGCCGCCCACCATGACCTCGCCGATCTCGACCGGCTTGGCGTAGGAGGGCGCGTCGCTCATGCGGCCGCGCATGTAGGGGTCGAGGGAGAGGTACTCGTTGCGCAGCAGCATCTGCCCCTTCCCAGGGGCCGGAAGATCGCCGGTCTCGAGCCGGAGCGTATCGTCGTCGGGCTCGCCCTCGGGCCTCTCGGCCAGGACGAACCGGCGGTTCTGCGATGGGGATTGGGACATGAGAGGGTCGGGTTCAGCGTGTACGGTTTCGGGGCCGGGCGATACGTCGCAGCAACGGACCGGGAAGGTCCGCCAGCCGCCGGGGGCGGGGCGGGGCGGGGCGGGGCGGGGCGGGGCGGGCGCGCGGGCTTCGGGCGGTGAAGCCTGCGCCACGCGCTACTCGGAGTACGTGTAGAAGCCCTCGCCGCTGGCGACGCCCATCTTGCCCTTGTCGATGTACTCGGTCTTCAGCCACTCCGCGAGCTTCTGCTTCTCCGGTCCGCCGTGCCAGAAGATGTTGTACGGGGTCGTGAGGCCGATGATGTCGAAAATCTGGAACGGGCCGAGGGGAGCGCCCGTCGCGATCCGCCACGTCGTGTCCACGGCCTCGGGGTCGGCGTACCCGCCCGCCGCCAGCTCCGCGGCCGCGTCGAGGAAGGGGACGAGGAGCGAGTTGAGGACGTAGCCGGCTTTTTCCTTGTGCAGCTCGATCGGCACCATCCCGATGTCTTTGGCAAACTGAACGACCGCCTCGAACACGTCCGGGTCCGTGTCGGGCGTGCCCATCACCTCGGCCGTGTTGAAATCCCAAATGCGGTTGGCAAAGTGCAGCGCCAGAAACTGGCCCGGCCGGCCCGTCGAGTCCTTGATGTCGCTCGGGAGCAAGGTCGAGGAGTTGGTCGCGAAGATCGTCTCGTCTGGGGCCACCTCCGCCAGCTTCTGGTAGGTCTCCCGCTTGATGTCTAGAACCTCGGGCACGGCCTCGATGATGAGGTCCGCGTCCTTCACGGCGTCGGCGAGGTCCGAGCTCAGCGTGATCGCGTTGCGAGTCTCCTCGGCCTTGCCGTCTGCGGCGAGCGGGACCTCCTCGGCGTAGGTAGCGGCCAGCTTCTCGAGCCGATCACGTGCGCCGTCGAGCGCCTCGTCATCGATGTCGTACGCGGTCACGGTGAACCCGTGCAGCGCGGTCTGGAACGCGATCTGGGAGCCGAGCACTCCCGTTCCTAAAACGGTGACGTTGCGGATCGTGGGGGTCATGGTGATTCATGGGTTGGGGTGCTCCGGTGAAGCGCGGGCGGCCCTACAGGTTCCTCCGCGCTACAGCGCCGGCCGACGGCCGGGGCATGCCTGTCGCTGGGTTCAGGGTCGCCAGCCCACCCAGGACGCTCCGGCCTGTCCATGAGCAGGAAGAGGCCTGCGCCTCGTTCCGCCCCGCCCCCTCCTAGCCAGGAGCAGGACTCCTCCCGCCCCGCCCGGTTCGGACGCTGATACAGCATGAGACTGCTCGATCCTGCGCCAGGAACGTTCAGAGAGTTTGGTTGCAATAACAGAAGCTCCAGGGGCTACGCATCACTCTAGCCGGAGCACCGTCGCGAGGTAGTCGGCGTCCCAGGCGCATCGCATCCGCTTCGTCGGCGCGCCGCCCTCGGCCGTTGTCTCGGCGCGCAGCAGCGTCAGCGCCACCCGCCGCGCTACCGCCAGGTTCGCCGCTGCGTGATCGGTCCGTGTCCGGCTCGCGTCTTCGCCGAAGCTCACGTCGAGCGACCAGTGCAGCCCGTTCTCGACGCCCCAGTGCCCACGCACCGACCGCGCAAGCGTCTCGGCGTCGACCGCCAGGCTCGTCGCGAAGTAGCGCTGCTCGGTCGAGGTCTTGCCGCCCACCGTCCGCGTGGACTCCACCATCCCGACGCTCGTCAGTCCGGCCCAGAGCAGCCTCCGCAGCGCCTCGTCCGGCACAGCGGCCGACCAGTAGCGCCGCGTCTCGACGCGGCCGTGGCCACGCTCAGAGGTCTCGAAGGCGTCCACGTCTCCCGAGAGCGTCGCCTCCATCATCCAGCGCTCGGCTTGCTCGCGCAGCCCGGCCTGGTTGCCTTTGAGGCCGAACACGTAGTCCCCGCCGCCGTCGACGATCTGCTTCGCAATGTCGGTCTGGCACCCGGCCGCGTCGGTGGTGACGATGCAGCCCGAGAGGTCCAAGAGCGCCAGCAGGCGCGGGACGGCTGACACCTCGCCCTCGCCGTCGTCGGTGGTGACCTGTCCGAGTGCCGCGCCCGCCTCGGTGGCCCACGCCGAGACGACCGTCAGCATGGGCTCGCCCGCGTCGCGGGCGCGCCGGAGCCGCTTGCCGTCGACGGCGACGACCCGGCCGTCGGTCTTGCGGAAGGCCTCCTGCGCCCAGGCGGCAAACGAGCGCTCGAAGTGTCGGCGGTCGACGAGGGCGAAGACACGGCGGACGGTGTCGTGCGACGGGACGCCGTGGGTGAGCGGCAACCAGCGCCGGAGCCAGTCGAGGCGCGCCTTGCCGAAGGCCTCGATGGCGAGGAAGCTGTCGGCACCGGCCGTGATGGCGCAGAGCGCGAGGCCGAAGATGTCGGAGAGCGCGTGGCGCTTGCCGTGGTCTCGGCGCGGGTCGGGGATGAGGTCGAAGTGACCTCCAAGCAGAGCCATGAGCGGTGGAGCGGAGCGAAACCGGCTCCTACGCTACTCATGGTGATGCGTAGCCCCTGACAGAAGCTCGTGCTAACCCCGCTCGTAGCCTGCGGACTGGACGGGAATCCCGGCTGGGCCGCAGGGTCACCGACGTAGCGCCGAGCCGGGAGCAGGCTATCGGGCGGGGCGGCCCGTGCTGCACGAACCCGACGGTCTGCACGCCGAGCCGCGACGGCCGCGGAGCCACCCCGCCCCGCCCGCGAGAGCGCGCGGAGGCACGGCGGCGGTCCGCTGGGGGCGGGGCGGCGCCCTCCACCCCGCCCTCGCGCGGAGCGGCCACAACAAAGCGCCCGCCCCGACGAGCGGGGCGGGCGCGTGCCGGACGAGGCGGGGCCTCGGGGCGGGGTGGTCTAGTCGCGGCGGCGGCCTCGACCGCGGCCCCGGCCGCCTCCCCCACCACCGCCGTCGCCGTTCGACGAGCGGCGCTTGGCCATCTCCTCCTTCTCCTCTTCGGTGGGCTCCGGGAGGAACGGCTTACGGCTCACACGGAGCTTGCCGCCGTCGCGGATCTCGATCAGCTGGACGTCCAGCTTGTCGCCGACCTGCATCTCGTCGGCCGGGTCGTCCACGTAGCCGTGGGCGATCTCCGACACGTGGAGCATGGCCTCCTTGCCCGGCATGATCTCGAGGATCGCGCCGAACGGGAGCAGGTTCTTGACCGTGCCCGTGTACTTCTCGCCGACCTCAGGCTGCGTCACGATGCCGCGGATGATGTCGACGGCGCCGTGGGCCGAGTCCATGTTCGGGGCGGCGACGGTCACGTAGCCCTTCCCGTCGCGCTCGTCGATGTCGATCGAGGCGCCGGTGTCGGCCTGGATCCCCTTGATGATCTTGCCGCCCGGCCCGATGATGGCGCCGATGAACTCCTGGTCGATGACGACCTGGATGAGGCGCGGGGCGGTCGGCGAGATGTCCTCGCGGGGGTGCTCGATGGTCTTGGCCATCTCGGCCAGGATGTGCTGGCGGCCGGCCCGGGCCTGCTCCAGCGCCTCGCGCATGGTCGACATGGCGAGCCCGTCGATCTTGATGTCCATCTGGCACGCGGTGATGCCGTCCTCGGTGCCGCAGAGCTTGAAGTCCATGTCGCCGAGGTGGTCCTCGGTGCCCAGGATGTCGCTCAGGATGGCCACCTTGTCGCCCTCGGCGATGAGGCCCATCGCGATGCCGGCGACCGGCTTGTCGGTCGGGACGCCGGCGGCCATGAGCGCCATCGACCCGCCGCAGACGGAGGCCATCGACGACGACCCGTTGGACTCGAGCACGTCGGAGATGATGCGGACCGTGTACGGGAAGTCCTGCTCGGGCGGCATCACCTTGCGGAGCGCGCGCTCGGCGAGCATGCCGTGGCCGATCTCGCGGCGCGACGGCCCGCGGAGGAACTTGGTCTCGCCGACGGAGAACGGCGGGAAGTTGTAGTGGAGGTAGAACCGCTTGTCCTCCTGGTCGAACACCTGGTCGACGGCCTGCACGTCGCGGCCGGTCCCCAGCGTCACCATGACGAGCGCCTGCGTCTCGCCGCGCGTGAACACGGCCGAGCCGTGGACGCGGGGGAGGTAGTCGATCTCGGTCCAGATGTCGCGGATCTCGTCCGTCTTGCGGCCGTCGAGGCGGCGCCCGTCGTCGAGGATCATCTCGCGCATCACGCGGCTCTCGGCCGCCTTGAACGCCTCCTTGACGTCGGAGACCGAGTGGCCGTCGACCTCCTCCTTGGCGTCGTCGCCCTCGCCGAACATGTCGGTGACGAGCGCGTCGCGGATCTCGCGGATGCCGTCGTAGAAGCTGGCCTTGTCGTAGTCGTCCTTGCGGAGGTGCTTGTCGACGTCGCCCTTGATCTGCTTGTAGACCGAGTCCACGAGCGCCTCGTCGGCGGCGACCGTCTCGTACTCGAGCGGCTGGGGCGCCCCATCGCGCTCGTCGCGCTGCGAGACGAGCTCCTGGATGCCGGCGACGATGTCCTTGATGGCCTCGAACGCGAACTCCAGGGCCGACACCATGTCGTCCTCGGAGATCTCGTCCATCTCGCCCTCGACCATCGCGATCGCGTCGGACTTGCCGGCGACGATGAGGTCGATGTCCGAGCCCTGCCGCTCCTCGTGGGTCGGGAACAGCACGAAGTCGCCGTCGACGCGGCCGACGCGGACGTGGGCGGTCGGGCCGTCGAACGGGCTCCCAGAGAGCGAGAGCGCGGCCGACGAGCCGATGCCGGCGACGACGTCGGCGTCGATCTCCTCGTCGGCCGAGAGGACGTAGTTGAGGACCTGGACCTCGTTACGGAACCCGTCGGGGAAGAGCGGGCGGATGGTCCGGTCGATGAGCCGCGACGTCAGCGTCTCCTTGTCGGTCGGTCGGCCCTCGCGCTTGAAGAAGCCGCCGGGGAAGGCGCCCTTCGAGCTAAAGCGCTCGCGGTAGTCGACGGTGAGCGGGAAAAAGTGCTGGCCGGGCTTGGCGCTCGTCGCCGTGACGGCTGTCGAGAGCGTGACGGTGTCGCCGAGGCGGGCGACGACGGCGCCGTCCGCCTGCTTGGCGAGCTTGCCGGTCTCGAGCGTCAGCGTCTTGCCGCCGACCTCGATGGTCTGGGTGAATGCCTGGGGGGCTTCCATGGGGAGTGTGGGGTGCGGGCCGGTCTGGTTCAGGCCCTGGTTGGAACGCGGCGGCCCCCGCCCCGCCCGACGCCTCGGAAGGCGGGCCGGGAATCTGTTCTCGCGGGCGCCCCACCCCGCCCTCGCGGGGCGGCGCCGTGGGGCGCTCGAGAGAACGGACTGCCGGCGGGCAGAGCGGCCGGGTGCCGCTGGGGTTCGGCCTCCCACCCGCGGGCGGGGCGGCCGAAACGAAACACGGCGGCCCCCGCTGTGGGAGCCGCCGCATGGGGTTACCGACGCAGGCCGAGCTCGGCGATCAAGGAGCGGTACCGCTCGATGTCGCTGTTTCGGAGGTAGGCCAGGAGCCGGCGCCGCTTGCCGACGAGCTTGAGCAGGCCGAGACGGGACGCGTGGTCCTTCGTGTGCGTCCGGAGGTGCTCCGTCAGGTCGTTGATGCGGGCGGTGAAGAGGGCGATCTGGACCTCGGGCTTTCCGGTGTCCTGCGCGCTCGCGCCGTGCTTGGCGGCGATCTCTTGCTTTTGTTCTTTCGTGATCATTCGATCCTCTGCCGATCTGCGATACGGGAGAAGACCGCCCCCCCGGTCGATCGGGCGTGGGGAGGACAGTCGTGTGAGGGCGCGGTCTGCGCCGTGTCTTAAAAGTATCGCGGGCGGGGCGGGTCCAGCCTGCCCCGGGTCTTCACTCGGCCGCCCCGCTCCCGTCGCGGGCGGGGGCACAACGTGGGGCGGGCGCCGTTACATCGGCCGGCCGGCCCGCGGCTCTCCCTCCCCAGCCCCTCAGCAGCCATGATCCGCGAGCTCTCCCTGGCCGTCCTCCTGTCCTCCTGCGCTGGGTGCGCGGGGTTCTTCCCACCGCGGGAGGTGGCCGGGCCGCCCGCGCCCGTGCCGACGTGGGTGTACGGAGTGTGGACCAGCCTGCACATGTGGGGGTTCAACTCGTCGGTCGGCCCGAGAACCGAAGCCGAGCGGTTCGAGATCGACCGCGACGGCCGGTACCGGATCTATGAGGACGGCCACTTGGCCTTGGCAGGGACCTTCACCGGCGAAGGGGTCCCGGGGGACCCGGGCGCCGTCCGCCTCCGGTTCACGGGGAGGCGGCTGGAAACCCGTTTCGTCACCGTCAACTCCTTCGCCGAGTGGGAGCGGACCTACGTGGTCCGCTACGACCAGCCCGATTCGCTCTCGGCACTCGGCACTAAACTGAACTGACCCCGCCGCCGCGGGCGGGGTGGCCGAGCGCTGAGGGACCGCCCCGCCCTCAGGCGGGCGGGGCGGCGTCGGGGATCGAAAAAAGCGCCCGCGCCGTCGCCGTCGTCCGCTCGGCGACCTCCTCGACGGGCAGGCCGCGGACGTCGGCCAGGCGCTGCGCCACGAGGGCGGTGTAGGCCGGCTCGTTGCGGCCCCCGCGGTGCGGCGTCGGCGCGAGGTACGGGGCGTCGGTCTCCAGCACGATCCGGTCGAGCGGCACCTCGGCGACGGCCTCGGCCACGCCCGCGTTCTTGAACGTGAGCGTGCCGCCCAGGCCGACGTGGAACCCCAGGTCGAGGACCTCGGCGGCCAGCCACGCCGGCCCGCCGAAGCAGTGGAACACCCCGCCCAACGTCCCCTCACCCTCCGCTTGAACCTCCCTCACGATCTGCACGAGGTCGCGCGAGGCGTCGTCGGACCCCTTCCGGTCGCGGTTGTGGAGCACGAGTGGGAGCCCGTGGCGGACCGCGAGCCGAGCGTGCGCGCGAAGCGAGGCGCGCTGCGCCTGCTCGTGGTCGCGGCTCCAGTAGTAGTCCAGCCCCGACTCGCCGACGGCGAGCACGCGGCGGTCCGCGAGGGCCGCCCCGACGCGCGCGAGGGCGTCGGGGGCCGCGTCGGCCACATAGGTCGGGTGTACCGCCGCCATCGCCCAGACGCCGTCGTAGGCGTCGCACAGCGCGAGCGCATCTTCGATCGAGGCCACGTCGACGGCCGGCTGGATCACGACGCCGACGCCGGCGGCGTGGGCGCGCGCCACGACGGCGTCGCGGTCGGCGTCGAAGGCGTCGAGGTAGAGGTGGGCGTGGGTGTCGACGAGCACGGCGGGCGGGGCGGGGGGAAACGGCTTCGGCCTTCGGTGCCCGTCCGCGGGCGGGGCGGGCGCACGGGGCCGTACGTCCCGGAGGCGCCCGGGTGCCTCCGGGGCCGCTAGGCTCCCGCGGCGCACGGCGACCGCCACCCCGCCCCGCCCGCGGCTGCCGGACAGGCGGGGCGGCAGAGCGTACGTTTCGCGGAACGGCCCCGGGCCTCTGCGGGAGCCTCCCGCCCCACGCTCCCACCCCGCCCCATGCGCGTCGGCGTCTTGATTACCCCCGCGAGCGGGGCGGCTACGCGCCCGATGCCCGACGAGATCGCGGCGGCGTTCGAGCGGGCCGGCGCGCAGGCCACCGTGCGGACGGTCGGCGGCGAGGGCGACGACGCGCTCGCGGCCCACGTGCGCCGGGCCGCCGCGGAGTCGGACGTGGTCGTCGCCGCCGGCGGCGACGGGACGGTCCGCGCCGTGGCCGAGGCGCTGGCGGGCGGGGCGGTCCCGATGGGCGTGCTCCCGATGGGCACGTTCAACCACTTTGCCCGCGGCCTCGGCCTGCCGACCGAGCTCGCCGCCGCCGCCCAGACGATCCGGGAGGGCGTGGCGCGGCCGGTGTCGGCAGGCCGCGCGGGCGGGCGGCTGTTCCTGAACAACGCCGCGCTCGGGCTCGCGCCCGACGTCGTCGTGCAGCGGCGCGAGAGCCACGGGAGCCGGCTCGGCCGCGTGCTCGCCACGGTGCCGGTCGCGCTCGGCGCGCTGCTCCACATGGACCGGCTCCGCCTCGACGCCGACCTCGACGGGCGCCGCGCCTCGTTCGAGACGCCGTTCGTGTTCGCGACCCCAAACCGCTACGCCCCCAGCCTCTTCCAGTTCGGCGTCCTCGACCGCCGCACGGACGGGAGCCTCAACGTCTACGTCGCCACGCCGGACGGGCCGGTCGACGCGCTCCGCGTCGGGCGCCGCCTGCTCCGGGGGCGCCTCGACCGGCACCTCGACGCCTCGGTGGCCGAGCGCGTCGAGCTCGCCGCCGACGAGCCGCGCGTCCGCGTGCTCATGGACGGCGACGTGGTCCGCCTCCCGTCGCCCGTCGTCATCGAGGGCGTCCCGGACGCGGTCCGCGTCGTCGGCCCGGCGGCGCCCTCCGCAGGCTGACGCCCGACCGCCCCGCCCGGTATCCGCCCCGCCCCGCCCGACGGGCGACCGCCGGTCGCCCCTACGTTTCCCGCCCCGCCCACCAGACGGCCGCCTCTGCGCCGCTCCCGCCCCCGATGTTTGACGACCCGATGACGACCGCCGACATGATCGGGTGGGCGTTCGGCTTCCTGCTCCCCCTCGTCCAGGTGCTCGGCGTGCTGAGCGCCGTCGACGCCATCATGCACGCGCGGACGCCGCAGGGCTCGGCGGCCTGGGTCGTGGCGCTCGTGCTCCTGCCCCTCGTCACGCTCCCGCTCTACTGGGCGTTCGGGCGGTCACGGTTCGAGGGCTACGTCCGGGCCGTCCGCCAGTTCGACGACGAGGTGACGGCCCGGCTCGAGCGCGCCCAGCGCTCGCTCGAGCGCTGGGAGGTCCCGCCCGAGGCCGCCTGCGACGAGCGGACGGCGTCGGAGCTCCGCGGCTTCGCGAACCTGTCGCGGCTCCCGTTCCTCCGCGGGAACTCGCTGCGCCTGCTGGTCGACGGTAAAGACACGTTCGACGCCATCCTCGGCGCCATCGACGCGGCCGAGCACACGGTCGTCGCCCAGTTCTACATCGTCCACGACGACCGGCTCGGGCGCCGCTTCCAGCGGAGCCTGCTCGACGCCGCCGCCCGGGGCGTCCACGTGTTCTTCGTCTACGACGGCGTCGGCAGCCACAGCCTCCCGCGGCGCTACGTCCGCACGCTCCGCGAGGCCGGTGTCGAGGTCAACGAGTTCAGCGGCGAGCGCGGGTGGCTGGGCCGGTTCCGCATCAACTTCCGCAACCACCGCAAGATCGTCGTCGTGGACGGCCAGCGCGCGTTCGTGGGCGGCCTCAACGTGGGCGACGAGTACCTCGGCCTCGACCCCACGCTCAGCCCGTGGCGCGACACGCACCTGGCCGTCGAGGGGCCGGCGGCCCAGGCGCTCCAGCTCACGTTCGCGCGCGACTGGTACTACGGGCGGGGCGAGGTCCCCGAGCTCCCGTGGGAGCTGGCGGGGAGCGACCGCGACCAGAACGCCCTCGTCGTCGCGTCGGGGCCGGCCGACCGCGTCGAGACGGCCGGGCTCCTCTACGCGCAGGCCATCGCCGCGGCCGAGCACCGGGTGTGGATCGCGAGCCCGTACTTCGTCCCCGACGGCCTCGTACTCGGGGCGCTCCAGTCGGCGGCGCTGCGCGGCGTCGACGTCCGCGTGATCATGCCGCGCATGGTCGACTCGTGGATGTTCCGGTTCGTGCCCTACGCCTTCCTCCCCGACGTCGAGCACGTGGGCGTCAAGGTGTTCCTCTACGAGGACGGGTTCATGCACCAGAAGGTGATCCTGGTCGACGACGACTACGCGGCGGTGGGGACGGCCAACTTCGACAACCGCTCGTTCCGGCTCAACTTCGAGGTCACCTGCCTCGCCCACGACGCCGCGTTCTGCGCCGACGTCGAGGCCATGCTCGAGGCCGACCTCGCGCGGTCGACGCGGCTGACCGAGGAGGACCTGACGGCGCAGTCGTTCCCGTTCCGGCTGGCGGCGCGGTCGACGCGGCTGCTCGCGCCCGTCCTCTGAGGTACGAGGTACTGGGTACGCAACCTGAGAAGCCCGCGCCGGGACGCGCGGCGGTCGACCTGTTCAAAGGCTCCGTGCCGAACCGGGCGGGGTGGAACGGGCGGGGCGGAACGGGCGGGGCGAACCGAGCGGGGTGGAACGGGCGGGGCGGGCGCCCGGTACAGCCGAGCCCCACCGCCCCGCCCCATGCGCACTCTGGCCTTCTCCCTCGCCCTGTGCACGCTCGCGCTGGGGTGCCAGGACGCCCCCGACGACGCGGCGGTCGCCGACCGCCCCGCCCCGCTCGTGACCGAGCCGGTCCAGCCGCCAGAGGCCGCCGACCCGGAGACGCTGGGTGGCGACCTGCCGTCCTACGCCGCGCGGCTCCTCTCCGGCCCTTACGTCGAGGCCTCGTACTTCGCCCTCCCGCCCGGAGCATCGGTGGCGATGCAGAACGGGGAAAACTGGGTCATCTACGCCTACTCCGACGCGTCCGTCACCGTCGACGACGCGCCGACGGAGTGGGCCGCGGGCTCGGCCGCGTTCTACGACGCCCCGACGCGGATCACGAACGCGGGCGACGCCGACGCGCAGCTGCTCTTTTTCGAGCGGTGGGCCAACCCGCTCCCCGACCGCCGTGAGGACCCGGACGAGGACATTCGCTTCCCGTACGAGCTCACGCAGATCGACCGGATCGACAGCCCGGCCGTCGACGTGCTCGTGTCGAACGACGACGTCGGCGTCGCCCTGGTGACGCTGGCGCCGGGCGAGTCGCTCCCGCCCCACTCGGCGTTTAGCCGCGTGGTCGTGGCGCTCTCGGAGTTCGAGGAGGAGCGGTCGCAGGGCGACGAGTTCGGCGGCGACTCCCCGGACGTCCGCGTCCAGGGCGAGGCGGGCAGCGTGAGCTGGGAGACGGCCCGGAACTACGCCGTCGAGAACATCGGCACGGCGCCGTCCGAAACCCTCGTCGTCGCCTACTACGAGTAGCCGGGGGCGGGGCGGCCGCCCTTCTCGCTCCTGGAGCCGCGCCGCTGGGCGCCTCCCGCCGCATCCCCCATGCGCGACGCTCCTCCCGACCACCCCGCCCGTGCCGCCGGTTCCACCGACCGCCCCGCTCGGCGGCCGAGCGGGGCGGGGTGGCGCCGGGCGTGGGCGCTCCTCCAGTGGGCGGCCGTGCTCGTGCTCGCCGTCGTCCTCGTCCGCCGGCTCGTCCCCGACCTCGACCTCCCGGACCTCGGGGCGGCGCCGGACGTGACCTACGCCGCGCTGGGCGGGGGCACGCACGGGCCGGCCAACTACGCCGGCCAGGTCGTCGTGCTCAATGTGTGGGCCACGTGGTGCCCGCCGTGCGTCGTCGAGACGCCTGGGTTCGTCGACCTCCAGGCCGAGTTCGCGGGCGACGTCCAGTTTCTCGGGGTCTCGCAGGACGACGACCTCGCCGACGTCCGCGCCTTTGCCGAGCGGTACGGCGTGGACTACCCGCTCCTGGTCGGCCCGCCCGTCGCGGGATCGCCGCCGCCGGCCGCCGTGCTCCCGACCACGCTCGTCATCGACCGGGGCGGGCGCGTGCGGATGCGCCACGAGGGGCTGCTGCTCGAAGCCGCGCTCCGCCCCGCCCTCCGCGCGCTCGTCGCCGAGCGCCCACCGGCGCGCTCGGGCCGGGCGGGCTAGGCCGCCTGCTCGGCGTCGAGCCGGCGGCGCACGCGCGCAAAGCGCCACGCGCCCACGGCGACGACGAGTGGCGAGACGGCCAGGCTCGCCCACCCGACGACCTCGAAGCCCACGTCGTCGGTAAAGTGGACGAGCGCCGCGCCCGTCGCGACGAGCCCCAGTGCGGTGCGGAGGTAGGCCAGGAGCGTCCGCTCGTTGGCGAGGACCGTCCGGTCGAGCGCGAGCCGGTCGCGGAGCGGGAGCGGGTCGGGCGGGGCGGCCACTACGCGGGCGCCGGCAGGTGCTCGCTGAGCCACTGGCGCAGCGCCGGCTCCGGAAGGGCGCCCGTGAACTCGGCGACGACCGCCCCGCCCGAGAACATCTTCACGGCCGGGATCCCGCGGATGCCGAACCGCTGCGAGAGCTCGGGGTGCTTGTCCGTGTTGATCTTGACGAGCCGCCACCGGCCGGCGCTCTCGCGCGCCAGCCGCTCGATGGTCGGCCCGAGCACGCGGCACGGGCCGCACCACGGCGCCCAGAAGTCGACGAGAACGGGTTTTTCGTGGCTCTTGTCGAGCACGTCGGTCTGGAATCGGTCGGGCATGGCGGGTCGCTAGGGCGTGTAGGGTTCGGTGGAGAGGCCGGCCGCGGCGAGAGCGTCGAGCCCGCCCGCGTTCGCGAGGCGGGTGATGCCCAGCGCGGCGAGGCGGCGGGCGGCCCGCTCCGCGCGGGTCCCCGAGCGGCAGTAGACGAGCAGGGGCCTGTCGAGGTCGAGGGCGTCGAGGGCGCGGGCGTCGAAGTTTGGCGCCGTCACGTCGAGCACGAGCGCGCCCGCGAGCCGCCCCGACGCCGCCACCTCGGCCGGCGTGCGCACGTCGACGACGACGGCGTCGGGCATCTCGGCGAGGAACGCGGCGGCCTCCTCCGGCGAGAGGCGGGCGACGTCGACGCTGTCGGCGGGCGGGGCGGCGGCGACCGTGGAGCTCGGGCGGGGCGGCTCCAGCGCGCGGTCCTCCCCGCCCGGGGCCGCGAAAAGAAAGGCGCAGAGGAGAGCGTTGAGCATCGGTCAGCCCCCCGCGCGGAGTTCGGCGCGGGCCGCGGACCCATCGAGCGGGGCGTCGAGCGGCGGCCCCAGCACGCACACGTCGAAGGCGCCAGCGGCGAGCGGGACGAGGGCGAGCGCGGCTCGGGCCTTGCCGCCGGTCGTGCCCCGGCGGGCGTAGCCGGAGACGAGCAGGCCCAGCCCGGCGGCGACGCGGAGCGCACGGCCTGCGGGCGAGACCATGAAGGAGACGAACGAGGGGGCTTTCATCGGGCAGGTCTGTGGGAGAGGGTGTGGTACCCGCCCGGCCGGCCAGGGTGCCGCGGCCCCGCGCCTTCCTCCCGTTCTCCCTGGGCGGGGCGGCGGGTTCCAGGGCGGCCACCCCGCCCCGAGGCTGTTCGCGAGCGCCCCCCAAGCGTCGTCCCCGCGCAGGCGGAGCCCAGTCAAGAGGGCCGGCCACCCCGCCCGTGGCCAGTGCTCGGCGGGGCGGGGCGGGGCGGTTCAGACGGGCCGAACGCAAAAACGGCCCCTCTGCTCTGCAGAAGGGCCGCCGTGGGCTCCCCGGGTAGGATTTGAACCTACGACCCTGCGGTTAACAGCCGCATGCTCTACCACTGAGCTACCGAGGAGTGTCCGCCCCGCTCGGGGGCACACGGAAGGTAGGGCTCGGGCGGGGCGGGGCGCAAGGCTGGGGGCGCCCTCTTCACCGCCCGTTCGCAGGCTCCACCCCGCCCCACCGTCGAGCCGGCGCAGTCCGCCGCTAGAGCAACGCGCAGGGAGGTACAGGGTACTCGGTACGAGGTACGCGTGCGCCGAGGTCAAATCGGGCCGTACCTCGTACCCCGTACCCACCCGAAGGGTGCTCTAGGCCGGCACCGCCAGCTTGTCGAGGTAGCGCGACCGGAGCTTGGTCACCTTTGGCGCGATGACGGCCGCGCAGTACGGCTGGGCCGGGTTGCGCTCGAAGTAGTCCTGGTGGTAGTCCTCGGCCGGGTAGAACGAGTCGAGCGGGACGATCTCGGTCACGATCGGGTCGTCGAACGACGGGGCCACCTCGGCGGCCACGGCCTCGGCCGTCGCCTTCTGCTCCTCGGTCGTGTAGTAGACGCCCGAGCGGTACTGCGTGCCGCGGTCGGCGCCCTGGCGGTTCAGCGTCGTCGGGTCGTGGGTCGCGAAGAAGACGGCGAGCAGGTCGTGGAGCGAGACGACGTCGGGGTCGAACGTGACCTCGACGACCTCGTTGTGGCCCGTCCGGCCGGAGCAGACCTCGCGGTAGGTCGGGTTCTTGACGTGGCCGTTGGCGTAGCCGGAGACGACGCGCTCGACGCCGCGGAGCGGCTTCATGACGGCCTCGGTGCACCAGAAGCAGCCGCCGCCGAGGACGATGGAGTCGGTCTGTGCCATGGGATCTAGAGGGGGGAGTGTGCGGGGGAAACAATCGCCCTGTAGACGGCGGGCGGGGCGGCCGTCTTACGCCCGGGCACCCGCCCCGCCCCGGCGCCGTACGCGGGCTCCGCCCCGCCCTCTGGACCACCCCGCTCATGGCCCCCGACCTCGACCACGTCCGCGTCCGCCTGATCCAGGTCCGCGAGCGGCCCGCCGTGATCGCCGAGGAGCAGGCGAGCTTCCGCGAGCGGACGGGGCTCCGCGTGGACCAGCTCGCGGTCACCGACGCGCTCTCCGACGCCCTCTCCCCCGCCCTCCTCGACGACGTCGACGCGGTCATGATCGGGGGCGCCGGCGCCTACTCGGTCGTCGACACGTTCGGGTGGACGCAGAGCCTGGTCGACGTGTGCCGCGCGTGCGCCGACCGCGGCGTGCCGCTGTTCGGGTCGTGCTGGGGCCACCAGTTCGTCGCGCGCGCGTTCGGCGGCGAGGTGGTCCACGACCCGAGCCGGGCCGAGATGGGCACGCACGACGTGGCGCTGACGGCGGCGGGCGGGGCGGACCCGCTGTTCTCGACGCTGCCGGCCCGGTTCCCCACGCAGATGGGCCACCACGACCGCGTGAGCGCGCTGCCGCCCGGCGCCGTCGAGCTGGCGTCCAACGACCGCGCGCCGCACCAGGCGTTCCGCCTCGCCGACGCGCCCGTCTACGGGACCCAGTTCCACAGCGAGCTCGACGAGGCGACCGAGCGCGCGCGCCTCGTGACCTACCGGCCGTACTACCCCGAGATGGCCGACGACGACGTGTTCGCCGCCGTCCTCGACACGCTCCGCCCGTCGCCGGCGGCCGACGACCTCCTCCGCCGCTTTCTCCTGCTCTACGCCGTCGAGGGCGGGGCGGAGCGGCTCGCGGAGGCGGCCGGCTAGTCGCCGCAGGTGCCGGGGTACGCCTTCGCCCGGCTGACGGTCTGGTTAGCCGTGGCGGCGTCGACCTCGACGGTGTAGCGGTAGCAGTCGACCCTGAAGGCGACGTCTGGGACCGTCTCCGCGATCACCCCCCTCGCGCCGGCGGCCAACCCGCCCGGGACGACTCCGCCGGCGAGGCGGCTCGGCCCCTCCCCTTCTCCTTCCACCGTGAACGCGAGCGCCGCCACGGAAAAGCCGACGTCCCCCTCGTTGCGGACCGTCGCCGTGAGCGTCACCGCCCCGCCCGCGCTCTGGACGAGGTCGACCGTCTCGACGACGAGGTTGTCGGGGAGCACCTCGCCCTCGACCTCCTCGAACGAGTCGCAGGCGGTGAGGGAGACGAGGGCGCACAGGGCGAGGAGCGGGCGGAGGGTCATGCGCCGGGCGGGGTGGTGGAGCGGGGCGTCGGAAGGAGGGCCGCGTCGAGGAACTGCGAGGTCACCGTTTCGGACCAGAACTCGCCGCCCCGCTCGACAAACCCGACGTGGCCGCCGTGCTCGGGTGTGAGGAGCGTGAGCGACGGGTTCCGCGCGGCCTCGGCGCGGGGGTAGCACGCGGGCGAGAGGAACGGGTCGTCGAGGGCCTGCACGAGCAGCGTCGGCACGCGGATCGCGCCCAGGAGCGGGAGCGACGACGCCCGCGTCCAGTAGTCCTCGGCGCTGTCGAACCCGTGGAGCGGGGCGGTGACGTGGCCGTCGAACTCGCGGAACGACCGCATCCCGCGGATGGGGCCGGCGTCGGGGACGCCCTCATGGCGGGCGGCCTTGTCGGCCACCTTGTCGCCGAGCGAGCGGAGAAAGCGGGCCATGTAGACGCGCCGGCTCGGGCGCTCCATGACGGCCGACGCCGAGGCCAGGTCGACGGGCACGGAGATCCCGACGCCGCCCACGACGCGCCGGTCGACGTCGCCGCCCCGCTCGCCGAGCCACTTGAGCGTGACGTTGCCGCCCAGGCTGAACCCGACGACGGCGACGGCCCTCGCCCCGCCCCCGCGGTTTGCGCCCGCAGCCTGCCCGCCCCGCCCGCCTGAACCGCCGGGGGCGGGGCGGTCGAGGACGCGGCGGACGACGGCGTCGAGGTCGTCGGAGACGCCGCTGTGATAAGTCCGCGCGAGCCGGTTGGGCTCGCCGGAGCACCCGCGGAGGTTCCACGCGCAGACGGTCCACCCGCGCCGGGCGAGCGCCCGGGCCATGCCGCGGACGTAGGCCCGGTCGGTGCTGCCCTCGAGCCCGTGCGCGACGACGGCGACGCGGGCGCCGTCGGACGAGCCGGTCCAGTCGAGGTCGAGAAGGTCGCCGTCGGCCAGCTCCAGCCGCTCGCGGCGGTACGCCACGCGGACGCGGCGGAACAGCGTGGGCAGCACCGACTGGACGTGCCCGCTGCGGAGCGGGCGGGGCGGCCGGTACGGGGGGAGGTCGGTCACGGCGCGGGCGGAGTCAGTCTGAGCCGGGCGTCACCGGCGCCTCAACGCGCTCGACCCAGCACGGGCTGTCCCCCTCCCCCGTAGCTCGCTCCCGGCACTCGTCGAGCGCCCGGTTCGCGGCAGCCGCAGCGGACCCGTAGGACCACGACGCCCCCCAGAAGTAGCGGTGGTTCTCGCGGCGCCCGACGGCGAGGGCTCGCCACCCCGGGCGAGCGCGGAGCGCCTCGACGGCCTCGGCGTGGACGGAGGCGAAGTCGACGAGCACGAACGGCGGCGTCGCGCGGAGGGTGTCGGGGAGCGGGCGGCCTCTGGAGTCGGTCGCGAGGTAGACCATTCGGAAGTTGCCCCGCCCATTCGCCGCGACGAGCCGCTGGAGGAAGTCGGGGTTGAGGTGGATTTGGGCCACGGCGACCTCGGCCGCGGAGGCGTTGAGCGAGGGCATGGGCGGCGCCTCACAGTCGAGCGTGTCGACCGGAGTCCACGCGTCGCCGCCCGCCCATTGCTCAGCGACGCTCCCGCAGGGGGTGAATACGGTTCCGCCGCGCTGGACGGCCGTGACCCACAGTCCGGTCCCACCCGCGGCGGGGCCGACGACCGAGTACCCGCCCCGGCTCATGAGGAGGGTAAGAGGCGGGCCGTCGCGGGTGAGGACCGAGTCCGGGGGCAGCGGGGCACGGCCCGGGGCGCCGCCGTCCTGGGCGGCGACGGGCACGGCGAGGAGGGCGGCGGCGAGGACGAGAAGGCGCACGGCGGGCGGGGTGGCGGCCCAAGGACAACGAGGGAGGATCCGGACTGTTCGGGGCCGTCCCTGCTGAGGGGGCGCACCGGCGGCGCGTAGGACTCTCCTCAGAGTCGCCCCGGGTCCGTCGTGACTCCACATCTCGCTCCGCCCGCCGCGCGGGCCGCTCCACGAAACGACCCCATCAATGGTGCAGCGAGCAGCCGATGGGGCGGGGCGGACTGAACCCTGTACCCGGACCCACACAAACGCGGAGGCCCCCGCGTCGTTGTGACTCAGGGGCCTCCGCCTACTCTTTTGTACGCCGGGGAAGATTCGAACTCCCGACCTTCGCATCCGTAGTGCGACGCTCTATCCAGCTGAGCTACCGGCGCGTCTCGGCGGGCGTGGACCCGCGCGAGGACCCCAAGATAGGCCGTCAGCGGAGCGCGCCTCAAGTGAAGACGACGGGGAGCCCCGCCCCGCCCCGCCCGAGCGGCTCCACGGCCCCGCCTGCGCGCTTTAGGCCGGCGTGGGCGGGGCGGCCGGCTCGCGGTCCAGGAACCAGAAGTGCGACGTCGGCCCGTGGCCGCCGCCGAGGTCGAGCCCGTGGCGGATGGCACCCTGGAGGTAGCGCCGCGCGCGGCCGACGGCGTCTTCGAGGTCGTGGCCGCGCGCGAGCCCGGCCGCGATCGCGCTCGCGTAGGTGCAGCCCGTCCCGTGCGTGCTCGTCGTGTCGATGCGGTCCTCGCGGTAGAGCGTCTCGCCCCACTCGGTCAGCAGGAGGTCGACGGCGTCGGCCTCGCCGTCAAGGTGGCCGCCTTTGACGAGGACGGCGCGCGGCCCCATCGCCAGGATCGCGCGGGCGGCGCGGCGGGCGTCGTCCAGCGTCCGCACGCGGCCGCCGGCGAGCGCGGCGGCCTCGTGGGCGTTCGGGGTCACGAGGTCGGCGAGCGGGAGCATCTGGCGGCGGACGGCCTCGACGGCGTCGGCGTGGAGGAGCAGGTCGCCGTTCGTCGTCACCATGACCGGGTCGACCACGACCGGGCCGAGCCCCCAGCGGGCCACCCCGCCCGCGACCGCGTCGATGATGGCGGCCGAGGCCAGCATCCCCGTCTTGACCGCGCCGACGGGGAGGTCCGCCGCGACGGCGTCGATCTGGGCGGCCACGACGTCCGGCGGCACCTCGTGGACCGCCGTGACCTCGCGCGTGTTCTGGGCCGTGATCGCGGTTACGACGCTCATGCCGAACACGCCGTTGGCCTCGAACGCCTTGAGGTCGGCCTGGATGCCGGCGCCCCCGCCCGAGTCGGAGCCGGCGATCGTGAGGGCGGTGGGAGTCATGCGAGGGCGGGGTGGTTTACGAGGCGACGGCCTCGGCGTCGCGGAGCGCGGCGGCGGCCTCGGCGGGCGTGGCCGCCTCGCGGAGCCGGCGGCGGAGGTCCACGTCGGAGAGGAGGAGGCTGAGCCGGCTGAGGAGCCGGACGTGCCCGCCCCGCTCGGCCTCCGGGCCGGCCAGGAGCACGGCGATCTCGACCGGCTCGCCGTCGAACGAGGCGAAGTCGACGGGCCGGCCCAGCGTGGCGAGCGCGGCGACGGTCCCGGAGGTCGCTGCGCTCCGCGCGTGCGGGAGCGCGACGCCGTGCCCGACGCCGGTCGACATCATCGCCTCGCGGGCGAGCACGTCGGCCTCCAGGCGCTCGGCGTCGACGACGGCCCCGTCCGCGGCCACGGCGCGGACGAGCGCGCCGACCACCTCCTCCCTCGTCGCCACGTCGAGGCCGACGACGATGTGTTCGGGCGGGAGCAGGTCGGAGAGGGGCGGGGCGGTGGGCATGGGCAGACGGACCGCCCCGCCCCGCCCAACGTTCCCAGCGGGCCGCGGCCCGAAGATGCGCCACCCCGCCCGCAACGCGCACGAGCGGGGCGGGCACCGTAGGGGCGACCGGCGGTCGCCCGTCCGGGCACGGCGCGTAATGCTGGGCGGGGCGGGATCGGGCAGGGCGGTTCCATGCTGGACCGCCCCGCCCTCGTCACGACCACCCCTAGCCCCTCTTGGCTGCGCCGACGCTTCGCGGTGGCCAGGGGGGGACTGCCGTCGCCCCAGGTTGACGGCGGCCTCGCCGGTCACCACCCCGCCCAGGTGTGAACGGGCCGGGGCGGAACAAACTCGGCGCCACCCTGCCCGGCGTGTCCCATTTCCCCGCGAGCCGCAGGCGCGCCTACCCCTCCACGTCGCGGATGCGCTGGAGCACCCACGCCATGTCCTCCGGCAGCGGAGCCTCGAAGTCCAGGGACTCGCCCGTCGTCGGGTGCTCGAAGCCGAGCGTGTGCGCGTGGAGCGCCTGGCGCGGGCCGAGCCGCGCGAGGAGGTTGCCGACGAACGCCTTCCGCGAGCCGTCGCGGCGGCCGTAGACGACGGCGTCGCCGCCGTAGGTCGGGTCGCCGAAGACCGGGTGGCCGATGGACTGCGCGTGGACGCGGATCTGGTGCGTCCGGCCGGTCTCCAGGCGGAACCGGAGGAGCGCGAAGTGGCCCAGCGGCTCGACCGTCTCGTAGGCCGTCGCCGCCCACTTGCCCTCGCCCTCGGGACGCGTCGCGATCCGCTTGCGGTCGCGGGGGCTCCGGCCGAGCCAGCCTTCGACGCGGCCCTCGGGCGGGGCGGGCTCGCCCCACACCAGCGCGAGGTACCGGCGGCGGATCGTCCGGTCGGCGAACTGCTTGCCCAGGTGCGCCGCGGCCACGTCGGTCTTGGCGACCACCATGACGCCCGTCGTGTCCTTGTCGAGCCGGTGCACGAGGCCGGGCCGCACCGTCGGGTCGCCCTCGTAGCGTGGGCCGGCCGTGGCGACGGACAGGCCGACGTCGTCGTCGTCCGCGTCGTCGATCTCGTCGCCGCGCACCGGCCCCGCACCCACGTGCCAGAGGAGCGCGTTGATGAGCGTGCCCGAGCGGTGGCCGTAGGCCGGGTGCACGACCATGCCCGCCGGCTTGTTGACCACGAGGAGCGTGTCGTCCTCGTAGAGCACGTCGATCGGGATGTCCTCGGGGACGATCTCGATGGGCGGCGGGCGCATGACGCGGCACACGATCCGGTCGCCCGGCTGGACCGGCGTCGACACCTTCGTGACCGTCTTCCCGTTCACGTCGACGCGGCCGTCCTTGACCGCGCGCTGCACTTTGGAGCGCGTCGCGTTCGCCGTCTTGTCGGTCACGTACACGTCGAGGCGGACCGGCGCCTGCCCCGGCGGCACCTCCAGTTCGAGGACCGTCTCGACCTTGTCGGGCTCGTTGCTCGCCGCGCGCGCGGCCTCACGGTCGGTCACGATGCCCCCGCGGCGACGCGTCCGAACGAGGCCACGGCGTCGAGCGCCCGGTCGAGGTCGGCCTCGCGCGTGTGGGCGTGCGGCGCAAAGCGGACGAGCCGGTTTCGGAGCGACACGGCCACGCCCCGCTCGGCGAGGTGCGCGTGGAGACCCTCGGGGTCGGCGACCGCGACCGTCACGATGCCGGATGCACGGGCGGGGTGGTCGGTCCCGTAGCGCCGGGCGCCGAGGCGCGCGAGGCCGTCGGCCAGCCGCCCCGCCCCGGCGAGCACGGCGGCCTCGACGGCGTCGGCGCCCACGTCGAGGAACAGGCCGAGCGCGGCGTCGAGCGCGTAGAGCTGGGCCGTCGGCAGCGTCCCCGTGCGGAACCGCGTGGCGTCGTCGTGGAGGGCGAGGCCGGCGGCCTCCAGGTCGTCCCAGTCGATCGGCCCGTTGAGCCACCCGCGGGCGGGGCGGAGCCGGTCGAGCAGCGTGTCGGCCACGACGACGACGCCGGCCCCCTGCATCCCGCACAGCCACTTGTGCCCCCCGAACGCGACGAGGTCCGGCCGCACGGCTCCCACGTCGAGCCGGAGCGCGCCGACGCCCTGGATGGCGTCGACAGCGAAGAGCACGCCGCGCTCGCGGCACAGCGCGCCGAGGCCGTCCAGGTCGCACCGGAAGCCGGAGAGGAACTGGACCCACGAGACGGCCACGAGCCGCGTCTCGGGGCGGAGCACGGCCTCGACGTCCTCGACCGTGAACGTGCCCTCGCGGTGCGGCACGAGGTCGACGGCCACGCCGCGGTCTTCGAGCGCCCGCCACGGGAGGACGTTGGCCGGGAACTCGCAGGCCGGCACCACGACGCGGTCGCCCGGCCGCCAGTCGAGCCCGGACGCCAGCAGCCCCAGCCCGGCCGACGTGTTGGGCACGACCTCCACGTTGCGCACGCCGGCGCCGACGAGGGCGGCCGCGCGGCGCCGGGCGCGGTCGACGCGCTCCAGGTCAGTCGGGTAGTCGTTGGGCGAGCGGCTCGGGTCCCGCCCCGCCCGCGCGTCGAGGAACGCGACGGCCGCCTCGCGCGCCGGCCGGCTGAGGACGCCCGTCGCCGCGTGGTCCAGGTAGGCCACGTCGGCGGGGAGGTCGAACAGGTCGCGGTAGGCGTCGAGGGTCACAGGAAGGCGGAAGGCGGAAGGCGGAAGGCGGAAGGCGGAAGATGGCCGCCCCGCCCCGCCGGCGCCACCGGGCGGGGCGGAAGTCGGGAGAAAACGGGCCGCGGGCAGCCAAGGTGCCCCGCCCCGCCCGCGGTGGGGCGGCCATCGTAGCGGCGTTGCATGCAACGCCGTCAGGCCGCGGCGCACAGGTGGGGCGGGGCGGCACCGCCCAGGACCGCCCCGCCCGCGGCGCGTGGTTATTCCTACGGGTGTCACCTGCGGGCGGGGTGGCATCGGGCGGGGCGGTGCCTCGTCGTGCGGCGCTGCTCGCGTCGTCCACCACCCCTAGCCCCTCCTGGCCAGGAGGGGAACTGCCGCCGCCCCAGGTTGATGGCGGCCTCGCCGGTCACCACCCCGCCCATGTCTAAATGGGGCAGAGCGGAACAAAACAGGCACCGCCCCGCCCGCGCGCCTTTTCCCTTTTCCCTTTTCCCTTTTCCCTTTTCCCTTTTCCCTTTTCCCTTTTCCCTCAGGCGAGCCTACACGTCCGCCGCCTTGCGCTCCTCGGCTTCCTCCTCGGACTCCTCCTCCTTGAACGCGGCCGCGTCCTCGACCATCTCGGCCGCCTCCTCATCGTCGGCCGAGTCGGCGTCGGGGGCCTCCTGGAGCGGGCGCTTGGACTCGTCGAGGGCCAGCTCGATGGCGATCGGGAAGTGGTCGCTGCCCACGTCCCCCAGCCGCTTCAGGCCGACGAGCGCGAAGTCGTCCGAGTGGAACACGTGGTCGAGCGGGTAGCGGAGCCAGCGGTGCTGGGCGTGGAACGTGGCGAAGAGGCCGCGCCCGACGCGGGGGTCGAGGAGGTCGGCCTTTTTCTGGAACAGGCCCGTCGTGTAGCTCCAGGCCACGTCGTTGAGGTCGCCGGCGACGACGACCGGCTCGTCGAAGTCCACGATGTCGCGGGCGGCCAGGACCAGCTCGGCGTCGCGGAGCGTCGAGTCCTGGGCGATGTCGGGGCGGGGCGGCCGCGGGTGGAGGAACACGAACCGGACGCGGTCGCCGCCGGGGAGCCGCGCCAGGACCCACAGGCTCGGGACCTCGTCCTCGACCAGGTGGCGGACCTCGACGTCTTCGAGCTCGAGCCGCGAGTACAGGCACATCCCGTACGTGTCGTCCTGCGGCAGCTCGACGGCGTGGGGCAGCCGGTCCTTCAGGGCGCCCGCCGTCTCGGCCCACCACGCGTCCGTCTCGACGGCGACGACGAGGTCGGGGTCCTCGGCGCGGACGGTCTCGAGCCACCGCTCGCCGTCGCGGTTCTCCATGAGCACGTTAGAGATCACGAGCCGGAACGAGCGGCCCTCGGCGGCGCCGTCGGCGTCGAGCGTCTGGACGCCGGCGAGCCGCGTGTACGGGAGCATCCGCCACACCTCGTACGCCGTGGCGAGGGCCAAGAGCCCCATGATCGCCCACTCCACCCCGCCCGGCTCGGCGAACCCGACGTGGACGACCCCGAACAGGACGAGCACGACGACCGCGGCGGCGGCGATCTGGGCGCGCGGGAAGTCGAACATCCGCACCCACCAGTACGGCTTCCGCACGAACGGGAGCGCAACGGCGAGCACGAGCAGGACGGCGAGAACAGAGAGCGTGAGCTTGACGGCAGTCAACCAGGCGGGGGGACGACGGGGGGATGGGGCGCAAACCTACGCCGGGGCGCCCGTCTCCATACAAGAACCAGGCCACCGCCCCGCCCCCTCACCGCGCGGGCGGGGCGGGGCGGCCTCGGGCGCGGCGAGCCGCCCCGCTCACGCCCGGTAAAACTGCTTGCCGGCGAGCTGGCGGACGAGCCCGCGGAACTCGAGCTGGAGCAGGTACACGAGCGCCTGCGACGTGTCGACGCCGGACGCGCCGCAGACGGCGTCGAGCGGGCGGGGCTCGCCGTCGAGCACGTCGAGCAGGCGGCGCTCGACGGCCGTGAGGTCGGGCGGGGCGGGCGCGGGCGGTGCCGCGCCGGTCGGGGCGGCGGCCGGGGCCACGGCGTCGAGCGCGGCCAGGACGTCGGACGCGCCGAGGGCGAGGGCGGCCCACCCCTGCTGCACGAGCCGGTTCGTCCCCTCGTAGTCCGAGAACACGGGCGCCGGCGCGGCGAACACCTCGCGGTTTTGTTCAAGTGCAATAGCGGCCGTCAGGAGCGCCCCGCCCGTCGCGCGGGCCTCGGCGACGACCGTGGCCGCGCTCATGCCCGAGACGATCCGGTTGCGGCGCGGAAAGTGCGGGGCGTCCGGCTTCGCCCCCATCGGGAGCTCCGACACGACGGCGCCCGCGCCGCGCTCGACGACCTCGCGCACGACCGGCGCGTGCCGCGACGGGTAGATCCGGTCGACGCCCGAGCCCAGGACGGCGACGGTCCGGCCGCCGGCGGCCAGCGCCGCCCGGTGCGCGGCGACGTCGACGCCGTAGGCCAGCCCGCTCACGACGGTCGCCCCGCCCTCGACGAGCCCGCGCGCGAACGCCTCGGCCACGCGGAGCCCGTAGTCGCTCGCGCGCCGCGTGCCGACGACGGCCGCCGCCCGGTCGTCGGCCGCGTCGAACCGCCCGAGCACCCACAGGAACGGCGGCGGGTCGTAGATCTCGCGGAGGAGCGCCGGGTACTCGTCGTCGCCGAACGCGACGAGCCGCGCGCCGACGCGCTCGGCCCGCCGGAACTGGTCGTCGACCGCCCGCGCGTCGGCGCCCGCGCGGACGGCCTCGGCCGTCGCCCGCCCCACGCCGTCGACGCGGACGAGCCGGCCGGCCGGCGCCGCGAGCACGCGCTCGGCCGACCCGAAGTCGGCCACGAGCGCCCGCGCCCGCCCCGCGCCGACGCCGGGCACGAGCGAGAGCGCCACGAGCGCCCGCCGCTCGGCGTCGCTGGCCGGGACGGGCGGGGCGGCGGGCGGGGCGGGATCGAGAAAGAAGTCGGCCACGGCCCGAACCTACGGGCGGGGTGGTAGCTGGAAACAGGGCGGGTTGGCTCGTCTCGCCTGCTCGACCGCCCCGCCCGAAGCCGTGGGCGGGGCGGAACGTTTCAGCCGCCACCCCGCCCCCTGCTCTACCTGCTCCCCCAAGGCGCCCAGGCGGGGCGGCGACGTCCGCTGCTCTACCTGCCCTCCCCCGCTCTACCTGCTCTCCTCGGCCTACGCCGCCCGCGCGCGGAGCACCTCCTCCAGGTCCGCCAGCGCGTCGTGGAGGTCGCGCGTGGCGACCGTCGAGGGCAGCAGCGGGCGCCCGGCCGCCAGCCCCACGCTCTCCCACACGTCGAACTGCGACCGCGAGAGCACGTCGTCGCGGAGCGTGATCCCGTGGCGCTCGAAGACCGGGCCGACCTCGTCGGCCCGGTCGCGGAGTTGGGCCAGCGTCGAGGCGTAGGCGTGGGCCACGATCTCCTTGCGCGCGGCGAACGAGAACACGTTCGTAAAGAACATGGTGTAGTCGTCCTTGGGCGGCTCGAACAAGACGAGGTCGGCGCCGTCGTAGCGCCCGCGGTAGCTGGCCATGCCCGTCCCCATCCGGCTGTGGACGAGCGTGCGGAGCGTCTGGCTCATCACGCCCGGCATGCCGCGGTCGACGAGGCGGCCGCGGCGCATGGCGCCCGTCGCGACGGCGCGGGCGGTGTCGACGGGCACGATCGGGTTCACACACAGGACCAGCCCCGCCCCGCCCTCGAACGCGACCGACGCGTGGACCGTCTTATTGAGGACGCCGTCGACGTAGTGGCGCCCGCCGATCTCGACCGGCGGGTAGAGGCCGGGGAGCGCTGTCGAGGCCTGGACGGCCCGCGAGATCGGGACGTCGTCGCGGCCGGGCTCCCCAAACAGGACCGTCTCGCTCGAGTCCAGGTCGGTCGCCACGACGACGAGCCGGTTGCGGAGGCGGCGGAAGTCGTCGGTCCGCCCCTCGTGCTCGAACGTGGCGCGCAGGAAGGTCCGGAGCGGGGCGTTGTCGAACACGCCGACCGGGAGCGCCCGTCCCAGCCGGTCGACGAGCGTCGAGACCAGGCCACTCGAATCGCGCGGGTGCCGGAGCGCCGTGAACACGGCCTCGGCGACGAGCCCCGGCACGCGGAGCGCCCGCCGGGCGTACTCGCCGAGCGCGGGCGAGAGGAACAGGTCGGGGCGGAACGGGTGCTCGCCCGGCTCCTCGCCGACGACGGACCGGACGAGTTGGGCCGTCGTGATCCCGTTCGCGAGCGAGGCGCCGACGAACGCGCCCGACGAGACGCCGACCGTGATGGGGACGTCGTTGAGGTCGAGCCCGTCGAGGGCGTCGTCGAGGGCGCGGAGCACGCCGATCTCGTAGATGGCGCCCTCGGGGCCGCCGCCGGCCAGGGCGAGCCCGACCGTCCCGGTCGTCTGCTGGAAGTCGGCGATCTGCATAGCGGAAGCGCTTTCGGGGGGATCAGAGTGTACCGCCGGGCGGGGCGGGGCGGGCGGACGAGGGCGGGGTGGCCGAGCGCGCAGCGCGACCACGCGTTCCGGGCGGACGTGCAGAAACGAAGCCGGGCGGGCGCGGGAGTCCACGCCCGCCCGGTGCGGAGGACGTCCGGGGACGCCTACGCGCGCTGCTCCTGAACGCGGACGAGCGCGGCCTCGGCGTCGCCCCGCCCCTGGACCTTCTCGACGACGACCTCGCCGACGCGGATCTCGTACCAGCCGCCGCCGACGGCCTGCATCGAGGCGTCGGCCTGTACCGAGGGCGCGGCCGACGCCGCCGCCCGGGCCGCCGTCACGGGCGCAGCCGGCGTCACGGGCTCGGCCGACACCTGGCTCGTCTTGAGGCGCTCGATGTGGTCCGTCAGGCGCTCGACGCTCGCCGAGAGCTCCCCGACCTCGTCGCGCGTCGGGACGCCCAGCCGCTTCATGACGGTCGCCACCGTCTCCTGGAGCCGGTCCTCGGCCTTGTCGGCGGTGTCATCTGCTGCGTCCTTGGCCGAGGCGGCGCGGCCCTTGACGAGTCCCGTCGCCTTGCCGGCGCGGCCTTCGAGGTCGTCGCGGACGGCCTTCAGGCGGTCCACGCCGAGCGAGGGGAGGTCGACCTTCTCGCCCTTCTGGACGAGGTTCTTGAACAGCTTCGACCCCTCCTCCTCGGCCAGCGCGAGCGCGCCGAGGCCGGCGAGGAACACGTTCTGGACCGAGTCGCGGACGTCGCCGACCGTGTCGTTCACGTCCTTCTGCACCTTGCCCGCCGTGGACCTGGCGAGCGTGACGGCGTCGGTGGTGGTCTTTTTCAACTCCTTCTGGAGGTTCTGAGTCGTGGTAGCCATGGGGATGGGAGGTTGGTGGTCGGCGCCGGAGCGCGTCGGGTCAGCTAGTCGGTCTGCGATTCGTCGATCTCGTTGAGCGTCCGTTCGAGGCCCGCGAGGCGGGACCGGAGCCGGTCCATCTCGTCGCGGACCTCGGCGATGGGGCCGCCCGGGCGGATCCGGTCGACGGCGAGGCGGGCCAAGTCGTCGACGCCGCGGCGGGCCGTCGAGAGGCCGGCGCCCACGGCGCCCTCGCCGGCGCGGACGGCCCGCTCGCCGATCCGCACGAGGTCGTGGAGGAACGGCGTCGAGAGGAGCGAGCGGCCGTTGCGGCCCTCTTCCGAGATGATCTGCGTGAGCACGGCCGCCGTGACGTCGTCGCCCGTCTTGTTCTCGACGACCTGGACGTCCTGGCCCTCGCGGACGAACCCGGCGATCTCGTCGAGGCTGACGTACCGGCTCTCAGCCGTGTCGTAGAGCTTCCGGCTGCCGTAACGTTTGATGAGGCGGGGCATGGGGGCGGGGTGGTTCGGGCTTTTTGACGCATTGCGGCAAAGCAGGTTCCGCACCGCGTCGACTGCCCCGCCCGTAGAGGCTCGCTCACACGACGGCATGCCGCACTGCGTCGCCCCCACCCCGCCCCGTGTGGCGCGGGCGGGGCGGGGTGGCTTCTCCCCGGTCTGCCGCCCCGCCCGTCAAGCGGGTCGTAGGACGCGGGCGGGGTGGGACCTGGGAGTGACCGCCCCGCCCCGCTGCGTCGAGCTCTTGCTGGCGGGTTCATGCTCGCCTCGTCCACCACCCCGCCCCCCTCCTGGCTCCGCCGACCTGACGGTTGGCTGGCGCCGGCCTCCGGCTGTCCAGGAGGAGAACGTGCCGCCCGACCGCCCCGCCCGTCAGTACCCGCTGGCAGAGCACCCAGAGCACCAAAGCAGGCCGCAACAGGACGCGAGGGCAGACCCAGCGATCCGAGACGGTCCACCCAAGCCCGTACCTCGTACCCACCCGGAGGGCGCCCTACGTCAGCCCTTTCGTCAGGTCCAGGTACAGGACCACGAGCGGCATGGCCACGACGGCCGCGTCGATCCGGTCCAGGAGCCCGCCGTGGCCGGGCAGCCACGTAGCCGAGTCCTTGACGTCGACCGACCGCTTAAAGTGGCTCTCGACGAGGTCCCCAAACGGGCTCGCGACGCCGCACGCGAAGGCGATGGCCGCCACATCGGCCCACGTCAGGACCGCGTCGAGCACGGCCAGCTTGAAGCCGGCGACGACGACGAGCGCGCCGACCGCCCCGCCCACGGCGCCCTCCCACGTTTTCTTGGGCGAGACGCGCGGGAACAGCGGGTGCCGCCCGAATGCGCGGCCCGCGAAGTAGGCGAACGTGTCGGTGCCCCAGATGCCGAAGAGCGCGGCCGTCGTGAGCCAGAAGGCGTCGTGGCCTACGAGCCAGGGCGGGTCGGCAAGGCGGAGGGCGACGAACGAGCCGACGAAGGCCGCGGGGTACGCCACGCCGAAAAGCGTGGCCGAGGCGTCGAGGAGCGGCGTGGCCTTCCGCCGGTACAGGACGCCGAGGAGCACGACGAGGCCGCCGAGCACGAGGAGGTTCAGGCTCCCCGGGATCACGGCGCGCATCGACGTGAGCAGCCCGAGCCCGAGCCCGAGCGGGACGAACGGGTCGGCGCCGGCCTTGCGCAGGAGGCCGTAGACCTCGACCTGCGCCGCGACCGCCACCGCGCCCATGACGGCGGCGAACACCCACCCCCCGAGCCACACCGCGCCGATGGCGAGGGCCGCCGCGACGATAGCCGTGAGGGTCCGCTGAGTGAGGTTCGACACGAGGCGCCTACGCCTCGTCGTCGTCGGGGACGTCCAGGCTGATCTCCTCGATCCCCGAGTCCAGGCGGGCCTCGGCCGACGGGTCGTGGGCGTCGGGGGCCATGACGTCGGCGCTCATGGCGGCCGCCTCGAGCTCCTCGTCCGAGAGCGGGGCTTGGTTGACGATGTCCCGGGCTGCCCGCTCGTCGCCGGGCCGGACCATCACGTGGACCGGGGCCATGTCGCCCACGTTGAGGTTGAAGCTGTGGTCGCGCTGCGTGAGGACCACGGCCGCGACGCCGGCCTCGTCCAGCCGGTCGCGGACGAGGTCGGCCTCGAAGTCGGTCGAGCACTCGTAGACCGAGATCCACCCCTCGTAGGTCCGCGACTGGCGGTCTTCGGGGTCGTTGTGCTGGGGGGGGCCGGACGGCTCTTTCATGTCGCGGGGCGGTGGGGCGGGGCGGTGACCGGCTCGGCGTCGTCGCGGTCGCCGACGACCGCGTGCCGGCGGCGGAGGAGGGCCTGCACGACGGCGTACGTCAGGACGAGGCCGCCGATCCCAAGGTACCACGGGAACGTGGCCGCCTCGATCTCGGCCATGTCGACGTCGCCCCGGTGCTTGGCGATGGCGGCGACGGTCACCGCGAGCCCGTTGTTCAGGAGGTGGACCGCGACCCCGGCCCACAGGCTGCCCGTCGCCCAGACCACGAACCCCATGTAGATCCCGAGCATGGACAGCGGGACCACCTGGCTCAGCCGGAGGTGGTAGGCCCCGAACAGGACGCCGACCACGACGATCGACGCCACCGCCCCGCCCCGGCGCTCGACCTGGCGCTGGAGGTAGCCCCGGAACAGGAGCTCCTCGCAGATGGCCGGCGTGAGCGCGAGGGCCACGAACAGGAAGGCCGTCGAGAGGTCGCTGCCCAGGAGCGCGCCTTCGAGAAGCTCGACCTGCGACTGCTCGAACTGGCGCAGCCACTCGGGCTGCGGGAGCGACTCGTTGAGCTGGCCCGCCCACAGGACGGCCGGGTAGAGCGTGGCCCACCCGAGCGCGGCGAGCGCGAGCCCGGGGCCGTCCGGGCGCCGGACGCGGAGGTACTCCCAGGCGTCGGGCGAGTGGAGCCGGGCGACGGCGACGGCCAGCAGCCCGAACCCGACGGCCTGCCCGACCGTGTTGGCCGTCAGCAGGAGCCGCCCGTTCTCGAGCACGCCCTCCATGAGCGCCCCGACGTCCGCCCCGCCCCCCGACCGCGCCACGTCGATCCCGATGCCGATCGCGATCACGAGCGGGCTCACGACGAGCTGGAACAGGAGGAACGCCAGCACGAACACGAGCGCCGCCGCCCAGAGCGGCGTGAACCCGTTCCGCTCCATCCACCCAGTCAGGCGGACCGGCCGTGCCCACGGCCACGCGTCGCGGAACGCGGGGACGGCCTCGGCGGGCGGGGCGGACCCCAGGGGGGCAGGCCCCTGCGGGGCGGGGCGGTCGGCGACGGGCGGGTCGGTCATCGGGCGGGGCGGCAGAGCGGGGCGGCCTCAACGTCGGGCCGCCGGCGGGGATTCGCGGGGGTATCGGCGGGCGCCGCGCCGGTCTTGCACCGGGGCCGTCCCGCCCCGCGACGCCACCCCGCCCGGGCTGCGCCGCAGTCTTGGGTAGGGACACCATGCATGGTGTCCGTACGGGTAGGCAGGCCGCCCCGCCCTCCTCCACCCCGCCCTCGCGGGCGGGGCGGTCTACGCCGGCACCGCGTCCGCGAGGCGGTCCACGAGCGCGGCCCAGTCGCCGTCGAACACGGCCACCTCCACCCCGCCCAAGGCCGCGCTGAGGTCGTCCGGCGTCATCTGGCCGGGGCGGTTGTCGAGGAAGAGGCCCTCGAAGTTCACGCTGTCCGGCGGGAGCACGACGAGGTCGCCGAGCTCGCCCCGCTCGGCGAGCGGCCGGAGCGCGGCGGCGAAGCTCTTGAAGTTGAGGAGGCCCGAGACCGTCACCGAGTCGCCGAAGAGGAGGTTCTCGCAGGCCACGACGCGCACGTCCAGGCCGCCGACACCTTCCAGGGCGGGGCGGACGCGCTCGTCCAGGAACGGCGCCGTGAGCGCGCCCGAGGCGAACGTCACGCGGCGCGGGGCGGGGAGGGCCTCGGGGAAGTCCTCGGCCTGGAAGGCCAACTCGTTCAGGAAGTCGCGGCTCATCCCGACGCCGTTCTCCATGAGCGGGTAGCCGTCGTAGTCGTCCTCGTCGGGGAAGTCCTGGCCGGCGAGCAGGTAGACCTCGTCGGAGAGGTAGACGAAGCCGCGCCCGATCGTCTCGCGGAACGTCCGCTGCCAGCGCTCGACGAGGCGCACGAGCTGGCGGGCCTCGGCCGGCGACACGAGGCGGAGGTCGGCCTGCTCGCGCCGGTGCCGCGTGAGCCCGACGGGCACCACGCTCACGGAGTACAGCCGCTCGTGGAGGTCGTAGAGGTCGAGAATCGTCTCGACCAGGCGGCCGGCGTCGTTGAACCCGGGGACGAGCACGATCTGGGCGTGGAGCTCGATGTCATGGTCGGCCAGGTAGCGGAGCTTCTCGCCCAGCCGGTCGCGGAGCGTCCGGTGCCCCATCATCCGCGCGCGGACGTCGTCGTCGGTGCAGTGGACGGAGACGTAGAGGGGCGAGAGCCGCTGCTCGACGATCCGTTCGAGGTCGCGCTCGCGGAGGTTGGTGACGGTGATGTAGTTCCCGTAGAGGAACGACATGCGGAAGTCGCCGTCGCGGAAGTAGAGCGTGTCGCGCAGCCCCGTCGGGTTCTGGTCGACGAAGCAGAAGACGCAGTCGTCGCCGCAGGTCTTGACGCGGAACTCCTCGAGCGTCACGCCGAGCGGCTCGTCGGGGCCTTTCTCGACCACGTCCTCGCGGAGGTCGCCGCCGACGCGGACCTTAACGGCCAGCCGCTCCTCGGACGCCTTGAACCTCAGGTCGAGCTCGTCGGCGACGGCCTCGCCGTTGACGGCGAGGATCTGGTCGCCGGGCGCCCACCCCAGCGTGTGGGCGAGCGACCCGGAGTCGACGGCGGTGATGCGGACGGGCACGGGCGGGGCGGCAGTGAACGGCAAACAACGGGCGGGGAGGCGGATAGGCTGCCCGGGCCGCGTGAAGGGTTCGGGCGTTTCCGCCCCGCCCGGGCCGCTGCCGGGCCTCCCGCCCCGCCCAGAGGCACGGGCGGGGCCGCTCAGACGAGCCCCGAGCCCGCGGGCAGGGCGCACCGGATGAACTCGCTCGCGGGCGGGGCGGACCTTCTGCGTCGGCAACCCCTCCGCGTTCCGCGGGGTACATGGGGTGCCTGAACCCGAGGGTTTCGGGCCGCTTGAGCTCCCGAGCCGGCCCCCGAACACGGCGTAGCTGCCCCGCCCTCCCACCACCGCCCCACACCCGGTATGCACGCGACGATCCTCTCGACCTACCCGCCCCGCGCCTGCGGGCTCGCGACGTTCGCCCGCGACCTTCGAGACGGGCTCGTCCACGCCGGCGTGACGTCCGACGTCGTCTCGGTCGTGCGCGCGCCGGCCGGCGACGGCCAGCGCCCCGAGGTGACGCTCGAGGTCGACCAGCCGACACGGGCCGACTACACCGCCGCCGGGCGGCGCGTCGCGGGCGGGGCGGCCGACGTCGTGAGCGTCCAGCACGAGTTCGGGATCTTTGGGGGGGCAGAAGGCCGCTACGTCCTCGACTTTATCGACGCCTGCGACCGGCCGGTCGTGACCACGCTCCACACGGTCCTCCCCGACCCGCCCGGCCACTACCGGCGGGCGCTCGGGGCCGTCGTCGCGCGCTCGACGCGCGTCGTGGTCATGACCGAGACGGCGCGGGACCTGCTCGAGTCCGTCTACGGCGTGCCCGTCTCGAAGGTCGCCGTCGTCCCCCACGGGGCGCCGGCCGCCCCGGCCGTCCCACCGCCGGGGCTGCGCGAGGAGTTGGGGCTGGAGGGCCGAACGGTCCTGCTGACGTTCGGGCTGCTCGGGCCGTCGAAGGGGATCGAGTTCGCGATCGCGTCGCTCGAACGGGCCGTCGCCGCGCAGCCCGACCTGCTCTACGTCGTGCTGGGCTCGACGCACCCCGAGATCGTCGAGCGCGAGGGCGAGGCGTACCGCGAGCGGCTCCAGGCCGAGGTCGCCGCGCGCGGGCTGGACGACCACGTCCGGTTCGTCGACCGCTACGTCGACAAGGACGAGCTGTGGGGATGGCTCTGCGCCGCCGACGTCTACGTCACGCCCTACCCGGGCATGGACCAGATCTGCTCGGGGACGCTGTCCTACGCGCTCGCCGCCGGGCTCCCCGTCGTGTCCACGCCGTACCTCCACGCCCGCGAAGTGCTCGCGGGCGGGGCGGGCGCGCTCGTGCCCTACGGCGACACCGACGCCTTCGGCGAGGCCCTCGCGCGCTACGCGGCCGACCCCGAGGCCCGCGCCGAGGCCGCCGCCCGCGCCCGCGCCTTTGGCGAGACGACGACGTGGCCGGCTACAGGCGCCGCCTACCGCGAGGTGTTCGAGGCCGCCGTGCGCGCCCACCCCGCCCCGCCCGCGGCCTTCGACGTCCACCCCGGCGCGCTCCCGGCGGCGCTGGGCTACCTCGACCGGATCACCGACGACGTCGGCCCGATCCAGCACGCCACGTTCGGCGTCCCCGACCGGACGCACGGGTACTGCACCGACGACGCCGGCCGCGCGCTCGTGGCCGCCTACGACGCCGCCCGCCGCCTCGACCCCAAGCGCGAGGAGCGCGCGACAGCCCTCGCCGTGGCTCGGACGTGCCTCAGCTTCGTCCAGCACGCCCAGCGGCCGGACGGGACGTTCCACAACTTCATGGACTACGGCCGCCGCTTCCTCGACGACGGGGGCGGGGAGGACACGACGGGCCGGGCGCTCTGGGGGCTGGGCGCGACGGCGGCCTGGGCGCCCGACGAGCCCTCGCGGCTCCTGGCCCGGTCGCTCCTTGAGCGGTCGCTGGGCGTCGACCTCACGCACACGCGGGCCGTCGCGTACGCCGCGTGCGGGCTCGACCTCGCGCTGGGCCAGTTTCCCGACGCGGACGCGCTCCGCGACGCGCTCCGCACGCACGCGACCCGGCTCGTCGAGCAGTTCGAGCGGTCGGTCACGCCGCGCTGGCGGTGGTTCTGCGACGAGCTCACGTACGCCAACGCGCTCGTCCCCCACGCGCTGCTCCGCGCTGCGAACCGGCTGGAGGGCGAGCCCGCCGCCGAGCGGTTCCGGGACGTGGCCCTCGACGCCGGCGAGTTCGTGCTCGCCAACACGGTCTGCGACGGGCAGTTCGACGCGGTCGGCAACCGGGGCTGGCTCCGCAAGGGCGGCGGCCACGCCGTGTTCGACCAGCAGCCCATCGACGCGGGCTACGCCGCGCGGTGCTGGGCGGCCGACGCGGCGCTCACCGGCGACGACCGCTACGCGGAGGCGGCGCGGCTGGCCGTGGCGTGGTTCTACGGTCGCAACCGGGTCGGGCAGCCCCTATTCGACGTCCGCACGGGGGCCTGCTACGACGGGTTCTCGGAGCAGGGCGTGAACCTGAACCAGGGGGCCGAGTCGGCGC
Source organism: Rubrivirga sp. S365 (assembly GCF_032248475.1). NCBI lineage: Bacteria > Pseudomonadati > Rhodothermota > Rhodothermia > Rhodothermales > Rubricoccaceae > Rubrivirga > Rubrivirga sp. S365. The sequence goes on along the minus strand of NZ_JAVTTN010000001.1, from coordinate 2,463,268 downwards.
TGGCGTGCATCTTCGCCCACCTCGCCGCGGAAGATCTCGCCGGCGGCGGGGCGGCCGCCAGCGCCCAGGCGGCCGCAGACGAGGCCCGGGAGGGATAGGCACCGTATTTGGGGGCGGGGCGGGTATCTTCCCTCTACCCCGCCCCCCGGAGCCATGCACGCCACGCCCCCCCCCACGGTCGGCCCCGCCCGGTCCATCGAGGCCCCGCCGCCGGTCGCCGTCGAGCGCCTGCACGGAGGGCGCCCCTTTCTCGCGCCCGTCCAGGACAACCCCTGGGAGTCCGGCGTGGTCCTCAACCCGGCCGGCCAACTCGTCGAGGCCGACCGGCTGGAGGCGCTGCTCCCGGCGTGGGGCCTCACCGACGCCCAGGCCGACCGGCTCCGCGAGGCGGGCGGGGCGTGCGTGCTCTTGTACCGGGCGCAGGGCGAGGTCCAGGAGCACATTCGGATGGCGCCGTCGTACCTCGGCCGCGCCATCCTCACCCCGACGCTCGACCTCGTCCACCGCAGCGACCGCCCCGCCCTCAGCCCCGACGCCCCGTTCCACAACCTGGGACTCGAAGACGCCCGGTGCACGCGCGTCGGCGACACGTACTACCTGTACTACACGGGCTACACCGACCCCACGCCAGGCGACGACTTCGACCGGCACGTCGACATCTGCCTCGCGACGTCGGCCGACCTCGTGACGTGGGAGCTCCACGGACCGACCGCGGGCGACCTCAACCGGATCAACAACAAGAACGCGGCGCTCCTGCCCGAGCCGGTCGACGGGAACTACGTCCTGCTCCACCGGCCGATGGAGGGCGAGGACGCGATGGCCGTCCACTGGGCGACCGCCCCGGACCCCGCTGGGCCGTGGACGAGCAAGGGACTCCTGTTCCGGTCGTACCGCTACAAGGAGTTTGCGCAGTCGTGGGTCGGGGCGGGCGGGCCGCCGCTGTCGCTCGGCGGCGAGCGGTTCCTCATGGTCTACCACCAGGGCCACTACGCGCCCGACGGCTCGCGCGAGTACGACCTCTCGGCGGCGCTCCTGGACTTTTCCCACGACGACCCGGTCCGCGCTCGGATCGAGCCGCTCATGCGCCCCTCGGGTGCCTTCGAGACCGAGGGCGACGACGAACTCGGCGTCGACAACGTGCTCTTCGCCTGCGCCAACCATCGCTGGGGCGACCGGCTGGTGATCCCGTACGCGGGCGCCGACAGCCGCATCTTCGGGGCCACGCTCCCCTTCGACGAGCTCGTCGCCGCGCTCGAAGCCGAGGCCGCGTAGGGGCGGGGCGGCAGCGTGCGGGCGGGGCGGTTCGGGAATCGCCCGAGGCCGCGCCGGGACCCCCACCCCGCCCCCGGCGTACAAGGAGCCCTCTGATTTCGAGCGGGCGGTGGCGCCCGCCCCTGCCCTACGATGAACGCTCCGATGACCCCCGAACACTTCCAGCTCTTTTCCGACCGTAAGCTCCAAGAAGCCGTCGACCGCCCCGTCGCGCCGTCCGACGACCGCGACGCCGAGACCCGCGACCGGGCGCTCGTACGCATGGCCCGGTACGAAATCCGCCGCCGGCGGTGCGAAGTGCCCGTCGCCGACCGCTACGCTTCGGTATAGGGCGGGGCGGCCGGTTCACGCGCTCTTGCGGAGGACCGGGTTGCCCCACCCCGCCCCGGCCGTATCTTGGGACCACCCCACGCGCCCGTAGCTCAGCTGGATAGAGCGTTGGTTTCCGGTACCAAAGGCCAGAGGTTCGAATCCTCTCGGGCGTACACCGATCGATAGAAAGCCCTCGTCCCCAGCGGGACGGGGGCTTTTGTCGTTCGGTGGAACGGGTAAGCGGGGGCCACCTTCGGCACGGCCACCCCGCCCCCGTCTCCACAAGACTCGGCCGCCCCGCCCAACGCTGGGGCGGGGCGGGGCGGTTTTGAGAGCAGGGCGGGGTGGCGCGCCCTACAGGCTCCGCAGGCGGAACGCGAGCACGACGAGGGCGACGCCCGTCACCAGCGCGTACGCTCCGATCAGCCAGGCGAGGCTGAGCAGTCCGGCCCCGGGCCACACCAGGAGGGCGACGCCAAAGAGGACCGAGAGCACGCCGGCCAGCCCGAGCAGCCACTCGCCCTCGATCGCCTTGCGGAACTGGACCGCGGCCAGGACCTCGGAGATGCCGGTGAGGATGGCCCAGCCGGCGATAAACCAGAGCAGCACGAGCGCCGTCACGCCCGGCCAGAAGAAGGTGAGCACGCCGAAGACGATGCCGAGCACGCCGGTGATGAGCCACAGCCACCACCGCTCCACCCGGTCACGGTAACGGACGGCCCCGATCACGGCGACGACGCCGTCTACGAGGGCGTAGGCCCCGAAGAGCAGGACCAGCACACCGAGGGTGAGCACCGGCCAAGCGAGCGCCATGAAGCCGAAGAGGACGGCGACGATGCCGCGGAGCAGCGGCACCCACCAGTGGTCGGAGATGGTTCCGATGAGAGAGGCCAAGGGTCCAGGAGGCTAGACAGAGGAGACAGGCGCGGAGCCCACGCCAGTCACCCGTTACCTCTGGAAGAGCCGGGAGTTCTAACGGCACGGGTCTCCGCGGCCGCAGCCCTTCCGTTCCAGGGCGGGGTGGGACAGCACGAAGAGCCCTCCGGCCGCGCCCTACCTGTTGGATCTGGCCGCCCCGCCCACCCCGCCCTCGCTCCTGCCGCCGGGCGGGGCGGAGCCTGTGGAACGGGATGGCGGCGCTCGGGCGGGGTGGCGCCCCGCCCCTACTCGTCCGAGGACGACAGGAGCGACCAGAGGGCGGCCCCGGTGGCACCCGTTGCCGCCGCGCCCAGGGCGACCTCCTTCCACGGCACGCCGCTCGTGAGCCGCTCGGCCACGAGCCACCCCGACGTCGCGTTGTTGCCCGGGCCGGGCCACGTCGCCGCGCCGCACAGGTAGAGGTCCTCGACCGGCATCTCGTAGCGGCTCCAGCCGGGGAACGGGCGGAACAGGAAGTTCTGCCGGAAGTGGGCGCTGCCGCCAATCGAGTCGCCGCCGACGAGGTTCGCGTTGTGGCGCTCCAGGTCCATCGGGCTCATGGCGTGCTGGCCCACGATGCGCCCGCGGACCCCCGGAGCGAACCGCTCCAGCTTGTCCAGGACGCGCTCGGTAAACGGCCCGGTGGCGCCGTCCCAGTCGGTCGCGTCGATCTCGTCCGCGGCGTCGCCCTGGATCGTGCCGGGGACGGAGCGGACCTGGACCCAGAGCACGTGCGTGCCGTCGGGCGCGCGCGTCGGGTCGACGGCCGTCGTCTGGCCGACGATGAGGAGCGGGCTGTCGGGGAGGAGCCCGGCCAGGCTCTGCTGGTAGGTCCGCGCGAGGTCGTCGACCGTCGGCGCCACGTGGACGTAGGCGAAGCCGGCGAGGTCGTCGCCGGCGGCCCACGGCGCGGGGCCGTCGAGGGTCAGGTGGAGCATGAACGTGCCCGGCCCGTGCTGGTAGCCCTCGACCTTGTGCTGGAACGGCTCGGGCATCTCGACGCCGTCGAGCAAGCCGCCGAAGACGGCCTGAGGCATGAGGTTCGCGATGACGGCCTTCTCGGCCTGGATCCGCTCGCCGCCCTCGATCTCGACGCCCGTCGCCCGGCCGTCGTCGGTCAGGATGCGCGTCACGCGGGCGCCGGTGCGGACTGTCCCCCCGTTCTCCTCGATCATGGCGCAGAGCGCCTGCGGGATCTTCGACGCCCCGCCCTCGGCGACCACCATGCCGCCGGCGATGTTCGAGAACGTCTCCATGAGCGGGAAGACCGCCCCGCCCGAGACGTCCGGCCCGAAGTCCATGTGCATGCCCCAGGTCGCGAGGAGCGCCTGCGCCTTCTCGGTCTCGAAGTAGCTCGCGCCCAGCTCACGCGTCGAGCCGAGGAGCATCCGGGCCAGCTCCAGCGTCCGCTCCACGCCGACCGAGGCGACGCCCTTGGCGACCGCCGCGGCGGCCCCGGCCGAAGGGAGCGCGTAGTTGTAGAGCGGGAGGAACGCGGTCTGGAAGTCCTGGAAGCGCTCGTTGAGCCGCCGGAGGCCCTCGGCGTCGGCGGCCGAGTGCTGCGCCAGCAGGTCGGCTGTCCGGTCGAGGTCGGCGACCACGCGGAGCGCCGTGCCGTCTTCGAACACGTTGCAGAACGGGGTGTCGGAGTGGGCAAAGCGGAGCCCGTGGCGCTCGAAGTCGTCCTCCCACGCCTGGTACGGCGGCGACTGCTTAAAGAGGTTCTGGTTGGTCGAGTACAGGTCGTGGACGACGCCGGGGACCGTGGCCTCGCCCGAGCGGATGCACCCGCCGGGCGTGTCCTCGGCCTCGAGCACGACGACGGACCACCCCGACTTCGCAAGGGCCGCCGCGGCGACGAGCCCGTTGTGGCCGGAGCCGATAACGACGGCGTCGACGGTGGTGGGGGAAGCGGACATGGGCACGCGCGGGCGGGGTGGAGAAAGGGTTGGATGGACCGCGGAGGCTCGGCTTGCCCCTCAGCGGGACCCGGAGCAGCCGGCGACGGCGCTCCTGAGACTCGCGCGGGCTGCCCGTGGGTCCTCCGATCTGCCCCTCAGGCAGACCGCCCCGCCCCGCCCTCCACCTAATACCGAATCCGGGTAGACTGTCACAGCTCGCGCCCAGCCCGCTCCCCCCGCCCGAGCGCCCCTTGCGTCGCTCTGCTCCCAGGCCGGGAAGCGGGGGGAGCCGTCTGGCACGGATCAACCGGACTTGTTATAACTCCCAGCCTGCGGGACCACCCCGCCCCCGTTCAGGCGAGGGCACGCTCTCAGCCGTCGGGCGGGGCGGGGCGGTCCGAGGTCCGCCGCGAGGCGCGGCCGCCGCGCGTCCGCCGGACCATCGCCTCGTAGGCCTGCTGGCTGAGCCACGCCTCGCCGTCGGTGTAGGCGGGGCGAACGTAGTAGGTGCCGGCCCGGTGGATGGGCGTCCCGAACGCGACGCACCGCGCGCCCTCGGGCGGGGCGTCGGGCGTGCGCGCACGGCGCCAGCGGACGCGCCGCCACGGCCGCTCGGCCAGGGCCGCCCAAAAGGCGTCGTTGTGCTCGGGGCGGACCGACGGCACTACTCGCGCGCGCGGCGCCGAGCGGCGGGGACGTCGTTGGCGTCGTCCAGGTCCGTGTCGAACACGTTGGCGAGCGTGGCCGGGTCGAGCCGCCCCGCCCGCGCGGGCTCGTCGTCGGTGGCGATGGCCTCCAGCGTCTCGATGCGGCGGACGAGCGGGGCGGTGGCCTCTTCGACCGACGCCTCGATCATCGCGCGCAACTCGCTCGCGCGGAGCTCGGTGCCCTCCCCGCCCCGCCCGGCGGCGTTGGCGGCCTTGACCTTGGCGATGCCCGCGAACACGGCCCAGGGCAGACCGATAAACACGGCGAAGATGGCGAACAGTCCGGTGATGTCCATCGGGGCGGGGTGGGTGCGAGCGGGCTACGGGCGGGGCGGCGGGGCAGTTACGCCACCCCGCCCCGCTCAGGAAAAGGCGTTGATCCCGGTCGCCTCCAGCCCGAGGACCAGCGTGTGGACCTCGTCGGTCCCCTCGTAGGTCACGACCGATTCGAGGTTGGCCATGTGCCGCATGACGGGGTAGATGCCGAGCACGCCGTTGCCGCCCAGGAGCTGCCGGCTCTGCCGCGCCACGCTCAGCGCCATGCGGACGTTGTCGCGCTTGGCGAGCGAGACGTGGGCGGGGCGCATCGTGCCCTCGTCCTTCATCCGCCCCAGCCGCCACGCTACGAGCTGCGCCTTGGTGATGCCGGCGAGCATATCGGCGATGTGGTTCTGGACGAGCTGGAAGCCGGCCACCGGTCGCCCGAACTGCTCGCGCGAGGTCGTGTGCTGGAGGGCCGCGTCGTAGCACGCCATCGCCGCGCCGAGCACGCCCCACGCGATCCCGTAGCGGGCCTGCGTGAGGCACGAGAGCGGCCCCTTCAGCCCCTTCACGTTCGGGAGCATGGCGCTCGCCGGCACGCGGACCTCGTCGAGCACGACCTCGGACGTGACGGCGGCCCGGAGCGACCACTTGTCCATGATCCGCGGCGTCGAGACGCCGTCGAGGTCGGTCTCGATGAGAAAGCCGCGGACGTCGCCGTCGTCGTCCTTGGCCCAGACGAGGGCCACGTCGGCAATCGACGCGTTCGTGCTCCACCGCTTGTGGCCGGTGATTACGTAGTCGTCGCCGTCGCGGCGGGCGCGCGTGGTCATCGAGCCCGGGTCCGATCCCACGTCGGGCTCGGTCAGCGCGAAGCAGCCGACGGCCTCGGCGGTCGCGAGCCGCGGCAGCCAGCGCCGCTTCTGCTCCTCGCTCCCGTACGTGTAGATCGGGTACATGACGAGCGAGCCCATGACGGAGCAGAACGAGCGGAGCCCGCTGTCGGCCCGCTCCACCTCCTGCATGGCGAGCCCGTAGGCGACCGACGACGCGCCGAGCCCGCCGTACTCGGCCGGGATCGTCGGCCCGATGGCGCCCAGCCGTGCGAGCCCGCGCGCGACGTCGAGCGGGAACGTGAGCGCCTGCGCGTGCTGCTCGATGACGGGCTGGACCTCGGCCGAGACGTACTCCCGGAGCCGGTCCCTCAGCGCCTTCTCGTCGTCCGTCAGCAGGTCGTCGACGCGGTAGAAGTCGAGGCCGTCGAACGACGCCGGGTCGTAGTCGCCGTTCGTGACGCCGTAGGGGATCGTCCCCAGGGGCAGGAACGCGTCGGGGTCGCCGGCCTGGTCGCGCACGTGCGGGGCGCCGTCGCCGGCAGAAGGGGCGAGGGCGGGGCGGTCGGTGGGGTCGGCCATCGGGGGCGGGGTGGGTACTTTGAGGGCGCCGGGTGCAGTCTGCGGGATACGCGCGCAGAGCGCCCCGGTGCCCGACCCGATCGTCCCCCCACCCATGTTGTCTCCGTCCGCGTGGCGCCGCCTCGGCGTCCTCCTCGTGCTCTTCGCCGCCGGTCCGGCGCTCGCCCAGGCCGCCCCGCCCCGCATCGGCGTCGGGTTCGACGTGTCGGCCGCGCTCTTCGGCGGCGACCTCAGCCCGGACGGCCCGGCCCTCGGCGTCCGCGGGCGCGTCGCGCTGCCGGTCAACGCCGACGTCTCGGTGGCGGCGAGCCTGGGCGCCTCGGCCCACCTCTTCGAGGGGACGCGCGACGCCCGGTACGTCCTCAACCCGCAGGCCTCGCTCATCGTGACGCTGCCCGGCGGCGGGACGGCCCGGTACGTCCTGGGCGGGTTCGGCGGGTTCATCCCGTTCGACGGCGGCGGCGGGCCGACCGTCCACGGCGGCATCGGGTGGGCCGTCCCGCTGAACGCGACGTCGCTCTACGTCGAGGCCAACCCGTCGCTCATCCTCGGCGAGGACGCGACGGCCCTGCTCCTGACCGTCCGGGGCGGGGTGATCTTCTAGGGCGCAGGGCGTCCTGCCCGGCAGCGCCCACCCCGCCCGGAGCGCTGGGGGCGGGGTGGTGCCCGGAGACGCGGCGGGCAGCGTCGGCCCGCCCCGCCCGTGGCGTGGGCGGGGCGATTCAGGGACTGTTTGGTAGAGGTTCTCCCTCCCCCACCGGGGGAGGGCCGGACCCAAAGGGCGGGGTGGGGGATGGGCGTCGGAGCGGCCGTCGAGGGCGGGGCGGTCACCCTGGGTCCCCCTCGCCCTTTGGGTCTCCCGGCCTCCCCCCGCTGGGGGGAGGAGGCTTGACGTGGGCTACCAAACCGTCTCTCAGCAGGCCGCCCCGCACCGCCCCGCCCGACGCGGCGGCGTGGGCGTGGGCGGGGCGTTACGGCGCGGGGGCCTCCCAGCCGGCGCGGGCGACGACGGTCCGGTACTCGCGCTCGACCCAGTCGGCGACGGCCGGGTGCGGGAGGATGCCCGCCTCGGCGGCCCGGTAGTCGAGCCCGTCGAGGACGGCCGCGTAGGGGCCGAAGCCGGAGAGCCGGAACGGGACCACGAGGACCGTCCGCCCGGCCTCGGTCTCGGCCGCGACGAACGCGCGGATGGCCCGCTCGGCCGCCGCCCGCGGCTCGGGCCAGTCCTCGCGGAGCGTCTCGACGCGGACCGCGTGGTAGCCCGCCTCGCGGAGCCCGCCCGTCAGGCGCTCCATGGCCGCGACCCAGCGGGCGTTCTCGACGTCGTCGCCGGTCCCGTGCGCGAGCACGAGGACCGACTCGGCCGCCGGGTTCTCGCTCACGGACGCCGCGCGCGCGGCGAGCACCTCGGCCACCTCGTCGGCCTGCATGAGGCCGTCGGGCGAGAGCGCGAGGGCCAGCCCGTGCTCGACGGGCGCGGGCGGGCCGTGCTCGCCGTGGGCGCCGCCGTGGCTGCCGCCGTGGCCGCCCGACGGGCCGTGCAGCACGAACTGGTCCGGCGCGTCGGGCCGGAGACCGAGGAAGTACTCGGTCTGGTGGAGGAACGAGCGGCCGTCGAGGAACAGCCGGACCACGGCCGCGCGCCCGGCGCCCCGGCCCTCGAGCTCGGCCACGCCCGCGCCGAGCGAGGCCGGGTCGGCCATGCCGAACGCGACGGCGACGGGGTACCGCTCGCGGAGCGGGGCGAGGGCGTCTTCGACCGAGGCGTTCCAGGCGGGGTCGCCGCCGTGGGCCATCACGAGGAGGCCGGGCGCGTCGGCGTCCTGGGCCGGCGCCGGCGGCGCGAGGGCCACGAGGACGACGGCGAGAAGGGCGGGAAAGCGGAGCATGGGGCGGGGTGGAATGAGAGGAGCGGGGCGGGGCGGGGCTAGAGCGCCGCCGTCGCGTCGAAGTCGCGCGAGCCGTCGGGCTGGACGACGTACTCGAACGTGTAGTAGCGGCTCTCCCCGCCCGGCTCGGACGGGTTGCCGCGGTAGTAGCTGAGGACGCGGAGCTTGGCGTAGTCGCCCTCGCTGGTCTGGAGCACGAGCGTCCGGCCCGGGACCGGCGTGACGACGCCGTCGGCGTAGGTGTACCACCCGTTGCCGGACCCCGTGCAGACGACGTACGGCGTCCCCGGGAACGAGCCGCCCGGCGTCTGGACGGCCGGGCACGCGTTCTCGCCGTCGACGAGGTAGCCCTCGGCCGGCGCCTCGACCAGCCCGGCGAACGGAGTCGCCTCGAGGAGTCGGCCGCGGACCGAGCCCGGGCCGCTGGTGCCGCCGTTCAGGATGACCGTCGTGCCCTTGAGCCCGATGTCCCAGGCCGTCCCCGTCGAGTCGGCCGCGCGCACGGCCGGGTCGTCCTCCGACGACGACAGGACGACCTCGCCGGTGTCGAGGTCGTAGAGCGTGAACTGGTCGTTCGCGACCGGCGCGCCTGTGTTCGGGTCACGGCCCGAGGTCGGGTCGGCCTCGACGTCGGCCGCGGTCTGGACGTTCAGCGGGACCGGCACGGGCTCGGGATCGGCGGAGTCGCAGGCGGCGAGCGCGAGGGCGCCGGAGAGGGCGAGGAGGGCGGGGCGGGTCATGGGGCGGGGTGGTGGAGGCTAAAAGAGGAGGCCGAGCGACGCGAACAACGTCCGCCCCGGCATGGAGGGGACGAGCGTGCTCCGCGTCACGTCGAGCAGGTTGTCGGCGCCGACCTGGACCTCGAGCCGGCCGACCGGGAGCGGGACGCGGTGCGTGAGTGTGAGGTCGACGACGGCGTAGCCGGACACGAACTCGTCGTCGCGGTTGGCGAGGCCGTTGCCGTCGAGGTCGCGGTAGCCGTAGCGGCTCCGCCAGCGGGCGCGGAGCGAGGCCACGGAGCGGCCGCGGATGGCCGTCGCACGGGCCGTCACGGCGTGCGGCGAGCGCCCGAAGAGGCCGCCGTAGTCGGCCAGCGAGAGTTGCACGTCGCGGCCGTCCGTGCCGCGGCCGAACACGGTCCCAGCCGCCAGCCGGTCGACGACCGCGTGGTCGCGGGCCTGGAGAAACTGGTAGCTCGCGGCGACCTCCACCCCGCCCCGCCGCGCCGTCACCTCGGCGTTCAGTCCGCGCGTGTAGATCCGGTCGAGGTTGAAGTAGCCGAACACCTGCTGCCCGTTCGTCTTCTGCGCCACCGGCTGCGTCTCGATCAGGTCGGCGACCTCGTTCCAGAACCCGCCGACCTCGACGGTCAGCCCCGGCGCGAGGTCGGCGGCGAGCCCGGCGTTGACGGCCACGGAGTTTTCGGCCTCCAGGACCCCCAGCGCGGCCGGGTCGAGAAACCGCTGCGCGACCTGCCCCTCGGCCTCCAGCCGGCCGAGCCCCTCGGCCAGCCGCGTGGCCCCGAACACGCTGTAGCCGGCGGCCGCGTTCGTGAACGCGAGGTAGAGCTGGCGGAAGGCCGGGGCCTTGAACCCGCTCCCCACGCTGGCCCGGAGCCGGAGCCCGGCCGCCGGGCGCACGAGGACCGACGCCTTGGGCGTGAGCCGGGCCGCGTAGTCGGAGTGGGCGTCGAACCGGGCGCTCACGGCGACGGCGAGCCGGCGCGACGGCGACCACTCGTGCTGCGCAAAGGCGTACCCCTGCCGCGCGCTCGGCGCCACCCCGCCCGCGCCGTAGCGGTCGCCGGCCAGCCGCTCGGTGGTCGCGCCGGCTCCGACGACCGAGATGTGGCGGCCGCTCCAGGCCGCGTCGAGCTGAGCCTCGGCCTTGGCGTAGCGCTGGTCGAAGTCGTCGGTGTAAGCGAGCGCACCGTCGGACTGCCGGCGGTGCCGGGTCTCGGCTTGGTAGCGCGCGCCGTAGAGCGTCGTCGTGAGCCGGAGCCCGCCGCCGAGCGGGGCGGTCCACTCGGGGTGGACGCTCCAGTCGACGCGGCGGCCGGCGTCGTCGTAGCCGACCTCCGCCCCGCCCTCGTCGAGCGCGAACGCGCCAGCCTGGTCCTGGGCCGCGACGCGCGCGCCGAGGCTCAGCCGCCCCGCCCCCAGCCGCGCCTCAGCGCGGACGTCGCCGGTCCAGTCGGTAAACGACGGGGTCGTCGGGCCGAACGCCTCGGGCGTGAGGTCGTAGCCGTCCGAGCCGAACCGGTCGGCGAGGACGCGGACGGCCCACCGCTCGCGGCCGACGGCGGCCTCGGCCGTCAGGTCGGACTCGCCATAAGACCCCGCCCGGAGCCGGGCGCTGCCCGCCTCGGTGCCCGCCGCGGGCAGCGCTGTGACCAGGTTGACCACGCCCGCCAGCGCTTCCGACCCGTAGAGCGACGACGACGGCCCCTCGACCACCTCGACGCGCTCGACCCCGGCGACCGCCAGCCGGTCCACGTCGAGGGTCCCGGCCGTCCGCCCGATGACCGGCTCGCCGTCGAGCAGGACGAGCGTGTAGTCGGCGTCGAAGCCCTGGACCTGGACGCCGCCGCCGTGGTCGTCGAACACGAACAGCCCGGGCACGTCCTCGAGCACGTCGCCCAGCCGGACGGCCCCGCGCTGGCGCATGGCCTCGGCGGTGACGACGGTCGTGGGTACGGCGACGTCCTCGACGTCGCGGGCCGTGCGCGTCGCCGTGACCACGACGGGGCCGGTCTCGACGGCCGCCTCCGACAACTCCACGTCGGCCCAGACGCGCCCGCCGACGGGGACCTCGACCTCGACCTCGGCCGGGGCGTAGCCGACCGCCGAGACGCGGAGCCGGGCCGCCCCGCCCGGGACGTCGGCGATGAGGAACCGGCCGTCGGTGCCGGCCGCCGCCCCGCGCCCGCCGACCCGGACCGTGGCCCCGGCGACGGGCTGCCCCGTCGCGGACGACGTCACCGCGCCCGCGACGGCCCCGCGGCCTTGGGACCGGGCAGCCGTCGCGGAGGCGACGACGAGGACGAGGGCGACGAGGCGGAGGGGACGCATGGGGTCGGACCGGGGCGCGGTGCCGAGGCTTCTATCTAGACTCTGTCCAAACCTAGACTGAGTCCAGACAAGCTGCCACTCCGACCTCCCCCTGCGCCCCGTCTTCACGCTCCGGCCCTCGCACAACCGCCCCGCCCTCATCTGGGGGCGGGGCGGCCTGGGGCGGGGTGGTCGTAAGCCCGGACACGGCAAGCCGTGTCCCTACGGGCGCCGTCGGTGGGCGGGGCGGAACCAGACGGGCACCCCCTCGCCCGCGCGTTCCCCATCCCCCGCCCTACTCCACGCGGCGGAGGATCGACTGGAGCCGCTCGTGGTCGTCGTCCATGAGCCGGGCGAGCGCGCGGCCGGCGGCGACGAGCACGGCCTCGCCGTCCGGCCCCTCGCCGTGGCTCTTGTAGAGCCCGCGGAGCGCGGCCGCGATCAAGTCGTCGGCGGGGACGGCCGGGTCGGGGCTCCGCGCCAGCGTCCGCAGCACGTCGAACGGGGCCGCGATCGCGGCGACGGCCTCGGGCGCGCACGGGCGCACGCGGTCGTGGAGGGCCGCGGGGCGGGGCGGGAGCGTCTGGCGGACGTGCGGGCGCCCTTCACGCTGGCTCTGCCCGTCCCAGTACGCCAGCACCTGCGCGCGGACCGTCGTGCGGATAAGCTCCAACAGCTGCGGCATCTCGCGGCGGAGCCGGTCGCGGTCGTAGTCAGCGCCCAGCGCGACCGCCTGGCGGCCGGGTTCGACGGAGCCGGTCTCGGCGTGGCTCACGAGCCCGTAGAGGACCGCCCCGCCCCGCCCGTCGATGCCCTCGGTCTCGACCTCGATCCACGACCCAAAGGCGGGCACCTCGGCGTCGGGGTAGACCTCGGCCAGGATCTCGCGCGTGCTCGACGCGATGACTTCGGCGACGGGCGGGGCGGGGGATGCGGGGGAACTGGGCAATGGGAAAAAGGAGAGGGCAGAGGGAGAACAGGCGGGGCGATGAGTGGCGGAGCGGCCGGGGGCAGGGCGGCGGCTTTCTGCCCGTTCCCCTCCCCCCTTTCCCCATCCCCGCGAGCGAAGCGAGCCTACACCCGCGGCGCCCGCTTCGAGGCCGCCTTGCCGGAGTACGTCGGGACCACCCCGCCCGCGCGGCGGGCCTGGCGGGCGAGGATGCGGTAAAACACCTCCTTCTCTTGCATCCGCACGACGGCGCGCTCGTGGGCCTCCTGGAGGATGATGGGGTAGCCCCCGCCCTTTTCGCACTGGTCGAGGACGACGGCGTGCGCGAGGTCGAGCCACTCGGGGTTCTGCGCCACCCACTCCGGCATCTCGACGCGGCCCACCTCGCCGCAGCCGCGGACGTAGAACGCGACGATCCGGTGAGCGCCGTAGCGCTTGAGGACGCCTGAGCGGGAGAGGAACACGGCGCTCCGCTCGCCCTCGGCGAGCCACGCCTCGAACAGGTGGCGGTCCAGCAGGCCGCGGATCGACTCCGGCCCCTCGGCCCAGTCGTCCTCGCCCAGGTGCAGCCGGAGGAGGTTGACGACCTCGGCGTTGCCCGGGCGCGAGACGTACGACATGACCGGGATGCCGGCCTCGCGGAAGCGGTCGAGCTCGGCCACGTAGCGGTCGATGAGGCGGTCCTCCAGGCGCCGGTTCTTCATGCCGCGGAGCATCCAGCGGATGAGCGTGCCGTCGGCGACGGCAAGAACGGGCCGCCCGCTCCGGCGCTCGGCCTCGGCCGTCTCGAACAGCCACGTGAGCTCGAGCTCGTCGCGGAGCGCCGACACGACCTCGGTCGTGAGGTCGATGGGCGAGGCGTCCGCGTCGTCGTCCTGGGCGAGGTCGGCCAGGTCCTGCTGGCGGTAGCGGAGCGTGGGCTCGGCGGCGATGAGCGGCGGGTCGAGCGTGCCGTAGTGGAACGCCACGCGGCCCACGTTGAGGAGGTAGCACGCCGGCTCGACGTGGCGGTCGGGGAAGATCTGCGACCCGTCCGTCGCCACGACGGTCACGGTGGCGGGGCGGGGCGGGCAGCCGTCGCGGGCGTCGGGCCGCGCCTGCGGGAGCGCCCGGAGCGGTCCGCCGGAGAGGGCCTGCGCGCGCTCGACGAGCGCCTCCCACGCCGGCGCGCAGTCGGCCAGCGCCACGCGGGCGCGGTCGAGGCGGCCGGCGTGCGCGCGGTCCTCGCCCCGCCGGTAGACGGCGAAGTCCTCGATCTGGCCGGCGAGCCGCGTAAAGTCGACCACGGGGGAAAGTGGGAAAGGGAAAGGGGAAAGGAAGCCCAGGCAGGAGCTCTGTGGGACCGCCCCGCCCCCGCGCGCCGTCGGCGCGGCCGCCCCGCCCGTTGTGTCCGTCGGCAAGGTAGGACGTGGGCGGGCGGGGCGGGGCGGCCCCGGCCACCCCACCCTGAGGATCCAGCTCCTGCCATACCGTCCCGCGGCCTCCGTCCGACTGCGGAGCGCCCATAAACACGCCCGCCCCGCCCGCGCAGTGGCGGGCGGGGCGGGGCGGTCGAACTCAGCGTCCGGGCGGGGCGGCTAGGCCTTGGCCTTGGCCTTTTTCTTGGCCGTCTTCGCCGGCGACGCCTCCTGGACGGCGCCGTCGCCCGCCGCCTCGCCGTCGGGGCGGGGCGTGTACGGGGCGCCGTCCTCGGGGAACTGCTTGATGTACGCCTCCTGGACCTCGTGGCCCGTGCCGGCGGCGACCGGCGAGGTCTCGTGGATGTAGAACTCGTCGTTCGGGAGCGTGTCGACCCAGGTCAGCGCGGCCTCGGCGGCGCGGAGCATGGAGTCGTCCGAGTTCTCCGTCAGCGCGCGGACGTTGGCCTTGATCCGCTCGTGGGCCATGTGCATAAAGTGGAGGCCGGCGAGCTTGTCGCGGTCCCACTCCGGCCCGCTCGCGCCGTCGGCCAACTGCTGGTCGAGCTTGGCGAGCACGCACGACCACGCGAACATGAGCGTCGCGTTGTCGGCGAACCGGGCCTGCGTGACCTGGGCGGTCACGATCTGCTCCTCCATCCGCTTCGAGGCCAGCTTGAACTCGCGCGTGTGCGTCTGGACGTGGGCCGCGAGCCGGTCGGCGAACGACCTAAGCGACGGGTGGACGCGCGTGAGCTCGGGCTTGGCCACCTTCTTGCCGAGGAAGATCTCGGCGGCGAGCGGCGTGCCGGCCCGGACCGTCTGCGGCTTGAAGGCGCCGGCGAGGATGCGCTGGAGGTTCTCCGTCGTCGTCTCCTCGTCCGACCACTCGACCTGGTTGAGCACGCCCAGCATGTGCTCGGCGAGCTGCTTGCCGCCGTAGGCGAAGATGAACTGCTGCATGACCTCGTTCGAGCCCTCCACGATCCGGTGGATCCGGTTGTCGCGCCACAGGCGCTCGAACTCGTTCTCGGTCACGTAGCCCTCCCCGCCCATGATCTGCATGGCCGAGTCGATCACGTTCCAGCCCTCCTCGGAGCAGAAGTACTTGCAGGCGGCCGTCTCGACCATGATGTCCGGGTCGTGGCGGTCGAGCATCCCGCAGACCTCGTAGAGCATGGCGTCCATCGCGTAGCACAGCGCGTGCATCTCAGCGACCCGCTTCTGGACGAGCTCGAAGTCGGCCAGCGGGCGCTGGAACTGGTACCGCGTCTGGACCCACTTCGTCGACTGCTCGGCGGCCTGCTTGGCGGCGCCGGTGACGCCGGCCGAGAGCGTGCAGCGGCCGTAGTTCAGGCACGTCAGCGCGACTTTCAGGCCCTGGCCCTCGCGGTGCAGCAGGTTCTCCTTCGGGACCTTCACGTCCTCGAACCGGATGCGCGCCTGCCACGTCCCGCGGATGCCGGCCTTCGAGCGGTTCTTCTGGAAGAACGTCACGCCGTCCATGTCCGGCGTCACGATGAGCGCCGAGACGCCCTTTTTGACCTTGCCCGTCTTGGGGTCCTTGACGTCCTGCGTGGTCATAACCGTAAGGAGCCCGGAGAGGGCGCCCGACGTGATCCACTTTTTCTCGCCGTTGAGGACGAAGACCTGCTCCTCCTCATTCCACTCGCAGTGCGTCTCCTGGCCGGCGGCGTCGGAGCCCACCTGGGGCTCGGAGAGGCAGAAGCCGGAGAGCTTCTCGCGGGCCACCATCGGGAGGAAGCGGTCCTTCTGGTCGTCGGTCCCGAACAGCATGAGCGCCTTGCACCCGATCGACTGGTGGGCCGAGACCATGACGGCCGTCGAGCCGCACCGCCGGCCGATGGCTTCGAGGACGCGGTTGTACGACGCCACGCCGAGCCCGAGCCCGCCGTACGGCTCCGGGACCGTCATGCCCATGACGCCCATCTCGAACAGCCGGTCGACGACCCACTCGGGGATGACCTGGTCCTGGTCGATCTGGATCCGCGGGTGCTCGGTGTCGAGGTACGCTTCGAGCTCGTCGAGGAGCTTGTCGGTCTTGGCCTTTTCCTCGGGCGAGACCTCGGGGTACGGGAACACGAGTTCCTCGCGGATGCGGCCCCAGAACAGGTTCTTGATGAACCCCATGTCCTCGGGCTCGGGACCGAACATGGTCTCGACCTCGCGGATCATCTTCTGGTCTCGGGCGGAGACGCCCTTCATCGTGGAGAGGTCGGCCATAGCGGTTGCGCGTGTGCTCGTGTTAGGGGAATGGAAGCGCTTCTGAGACGACCGGAGGTGCTCCCTGGGTCCCGCCGTCGGTTGAAGCCTGAGGCAAGGCCAGAAGGCAGAAGGCAGAAGGCAGAAGGCAGAAGGCAGAAGGCAGAAGGCAGAAGGCAGAAGGCAAGATGCCCACCCCGCCCACCCGGCGCGAGGGCGGGGCGGCAGGAAGTCGATGGAATGTGGCTTGACCCGCCCCGCCCCCGCCCGCATTCTCCGCTCTCTCCGCTCTCTCCGCTCTCTCCGCTCTCCATGCCCTCACCCCACCCCGCCCCATTCGCCGACCGCCTAGCGGCAGCCGTCGCTGAGGTCGGTTCCCCGCTGTGCGTCGGGCTCGACCCCGACCCCGAGCGCCTCCCCGCCCCGTTCGCCGTGGGCGGGGCGGAGGGCGCCGCCGCGTTCTGCGAGGCCGTCGTCGGGGCGACGGCGCCGCACGCGGCGGCGTTCAAGCCCAACCTGGCCTTTTTCGAGGCGTACGGGCCGGACGGGTGGGACGCCCTCGCCGCCGTCTGCGCCGCCGTCCGCCGGGCGGGGCGGCTCCTGGTCCTCGACGGCAAGCGCGGCGACATCGGCAACACGGGCCGGCGCTACGCGGACGCCCTCTACGACGGGCTCGGGGCCGACGCGACCACCGTCGCGCCGTACATGGGGGCCGACAGCGTCGCCCCGTTCCTGGAGCACCCGGGCCGCTGCGCGTTCGTCCTCGTCGCCACCTCGAACCCGGGCGGGGCCGACCTCCAGGCGCTCGACGTGGGCGGCGAGCCGCTCTACCGGCGCGTCGCCCGGCTGGCCGTCGAGGCCGTGCCCGACGAAGACGCTTCCCGTCGGGGCGGGGCGGCCGGGTTCGTCGTCGGCGCGACTCGCCCGGCCCTCCTGGCCGGGCTCCGCGACGAGCACCCCGGCGTCCCGTTCCTGGTGCCGGGCGTGGGCGCCCAGGGAGGGGCGGCGGCCGAGGTGCTCGACGCGAACGCCGGCGGGCCGATCCTGGTGAACAGCAGCCGAGCCATCCTCTACGCCTCACCCGGGGCCGACTTTGCCGAGGCGGCGGCGGACGCCGCGGCGGACCTCGCGGGGCGACTGCGGTAAGTGACCGGGCGGGGCGGCCCGCGTGGAGCCGCCGAGGCTTTTCCCGCCCCGCCCGGCGGGGTGGCGCGGCATAGTCCGTTTGCATTAGGGCTAAACGCGTTACGCGCTGTAGCCTACGGGTCTCCTCCCACCCCGCCCCGACATGAACACGACGACCGCCCGCCCCACGCCCGCCTTCATCGCCGCGTCCTGGACGGCCCTCCTGGTCGGCGCCGTCGCCTTTATGGTCGGGCTGTGGAACGCCGCGATGCTCCTGAACGAGAAGGGGTACTACCTGACGGTGCTGCTGTTCGGTCTGTTCGCGGCCGTCTCGCTCCAGAAGTCGGTCCGCGAACGGCTGGAGGGGATCTCGGTGACGGCCCTCTACTTCGGCCTGTGCTGGGGGGGCGGTCGCGATCGCCATCACGCTGCTCTTTGTCGGGCTGTTCAACGCCGACCTGGCGCTGAGCGAGAAGGGGTTTTATGGCATGTCGTTCCTGCTCGTCCTGTTCGGCGCCGTGGCCGTGCAGAAGAACGTCCGCGACCTCGCCCTTTTCGACGCGGGCCACCCCGCCCTCGACGACCTGGACGTCGGCCGCCCCGCCCCCAGTTCAGACGGCGAGGCCGTTCTCGAGGGCGAGGCGTTCCGGGGCGGCTCGTTCTAGAGCGGTGGGTACGGGGGTACTCGGTACGGGGTACGTGCGCGCCGAGGTCAGATCGGGCCATACCCCGCACCCATCCGCAGAGTGCTTTGAGGGCGGGGCGGCTCAGATGCTCCTGGGCAGGGGCGGGCGGGGCGGGGGCGCTACGCCGCGCCGTTGGCGAATGCGTTGAGGCCGCCGCCCCGCTCCTGTGAGCACGGGTGGACCGGGAACCGAGCGCCGTCTCGAATCGGGTCCGGGCTCGCGGCCCCGGCTGAGGGCTGAGGGGCCAGAGCGGGCGGGGCGGGGTGGGGTGGGCAGAGGTGGTGGGGGAGCGGGCGCGCGATTGGGGGCCTGTAACCTTTGAGAAGCGACCCCCGTCGTTCGTCCGTCACGCCCCCACACCATGACCGCCGACGGCCTCGTCCGTGCCCACGCCGACCTCGCGTACCGCGTCGCGCTGCGCGTGACCGGGTGCCCGGCGGACGCGGCCGACGCCGCGCAGGACGCCCTCGTGAACGTCTGGCACCACATCGAGACCGTCGAGCCCGACCGGCGCCGCGCCTGGGTGGCGCGCGTGGCGCGGAACGCCGCGCTCGACCTCGTCCGCCGGCGGCGCGTGCGGCCGCAGCCCGGGCTCGCCGAGCCCGTCTCCGAACCCGCGAGCGCCGCCCCGCTCCCCGACGACGACGCCCACGCGGCCGACCTCCGCGCCGGGATCGAGCGGGCGCTCGGAACGCTCGACGAGCCGTACCGCTCGCTCCTCGTGCTCCGCGACGTCGAGGGGCTGGCCTACGCCGAGGTCGCCGACGCGCTCGACCTCCCGCTGAACACGATGAAAGTGTACCTGCTCCGCGCGCGCCGGCGGTTCCAGGCCGCCCTCACCGCCGCCTCGCCCGACCTCGTCCCATGACCGCGCCCTGCACCCGACTCGACGAGTTCCTCGACGGCCGGCTCGCGCCGGACGAGGAGGCCGCATTCGAGCGCCACCTCGCTGACTGCGCCGCGTGCGAGGCCGCGCTCGACGCCGCGCTCGCCGCCCCGCCCCCGTCGGTCAGCGCCGACCTCGCCGTCCTCGCTGACGCGACGTGCCCGCCCGACGTGGTCGCCGCTGCGCTCGCGGCGGCGCACCGGACGTCCGCCCCGCCGGCCGCCACTCGGGCGGGGCGGAGCGCCGCGCGCCCGGCGCCGGACCGCCCCGCCCGGCGTGCGCGGGCGGGGCGGCGGTGGGCGCCCGTCGCGCTCGTGGCCCTGGGCGCGCTCGCCGTTGCCGTCGTCTTGTGGCCGGGCGGGGCGGGCGTCGAGCCGGCGCCGCGCGTGGCCGAGCGCGTGGCGCCGGCCCCGGTCGCTCCCACCCCGCCCCTGGGCGCCTCGCCCGACACCGCCCCGCCCGGAGGCACGACGCCTGAAGCCGCCCCGCCCGAAACCACCACGTCCGACACCGCCCCGCCCACCGTCGCGGACGCCGCTCCGGGCGGGGTGGAGCCGCGGGCCAACGACGCAGCCGCGCCGAGCGCTCCGCCCGACAACGGCCTGCCCCGCCCGAGCGGGGCGGCCGCCCCGCCCCCGGACGCCCTGGACCTCGCCGACGCCCCCGAGCCGACGGCGGCCGAGGTCGAGGCCGCCGCCCAGGACCTCCAGCTCGCGCTCGCGCTCGTCGCCCGCGCGCAGCGCCAGGCCGACCGCGCCGTCCGCGACGAGGCCGGCGCCCTCCGCGCCCTCGACACCGCCCTCCCCCACCTCGCCCCGTAATGACGCTATGAGACGCCTCCTCCTCGCCCTCGCCCTGGCCGCCCCGCTCGGCGCCACGGCCCAGCCCGTCGACGTCGCCGCGCTCGACGCCTTGTTCGAGGCCCCGCCCACGGTCGAGGTCAACCTCCGCGGGTCGCTCCTCCGGCTCGCGTCCGAGGCCGCGCGCGCCGAGGAGCCCGAGGCCGCCCTCATGCTCGACGGCCTCCGCGCCGTGACCGTCCGCGTCTACACGCTCGGCGCCACGCGCGACCTCGCCGTGCGGCGCCTGGCCGACGTCGGCCAGCGGTTCGAGGCCGACGGGTGGTGGACGTTCGTCCGCGTCCGCTCGCAGCCGGGCGACACTGAAAACGACGGCGACGTCTGGATCTACGTCCGCGACGCCGGCGACGCCTTCGACGGGATGGCCGTCATGGCCGTCGACAACGAGGACGACAACGCCGTGTTCGTCCTCATCGACGGGACCATCGACCCGGCCCAGGTGGGCGCCCTCACGCGCCGCTTCGCTGACGTCGACGTGGACGACGAGGCGGACCAGGCCGACCGCGACGGGGACTCCAGCCGCGACGACGATGACCAGTAGAGCCCTCCCCGCCCTCGCGGCGCTCGTCCTCCTCGCCCCGCTCACCGGGTGCGTCTCGTTCGAGATGAACCGGCTGAGCCGCGACCTCCGGCACGACGTCGAGGCCCAAACCGACGCCGAGGTCGGCGACGGGTTCGCGGTCGGATTCGGCCGGCTCACGATGGGGACCACCCGGTTCGTTGGGCGGCTCGCCGCCCCAAGCTCCACGCGAGAGGCCCGCCAGATCATCGGCCATGTCAAGGCCGTCAAGGTCGGCCACTACCGCCTCCGCGGCGCGTTCGACGGCCGGGCGATGTCCACGCCCCGCGCCCTCCGCCGCTACCGGGAGGACGGATGGAGCCCGTTCGTCGTCGCCCGCGACAGCGCCGCGGCCGCGTGGGTGTTCCTCCGGGAGCGCCCCGACGGCCGTCTTACCGACCTCCTCGCCGTCGTGATGGGCGAGGGGAACCTCGTGCTGACGAAGGTGAGCGGCAACCTCAACGGGCTCGTCCTCGACGCCGTCGCGCTGGGCGCCGCCGGCGGGCGGGGCGGGCTCCTCGACGACGCGCTCGACCGGGCCGGCGTCGGGCCACGCGCCGCGCGCGACTCGGTCTCGGGAGCCGCCCCGCCCGCTCCTCAGGCACTCCCCGCCACGGCCGGAGGCGGGTAGGCGGGGCGGGGCGGCGTAGGTTCGGGCCATGCCCGTCCGCCCCGCCCTCGCCGTCCTCCTGCTCCTCGCCGCCGGCTGCGCCCGCGGCCCGGTCGAGACGGCCGGCGCGCTCGAACCGGGCGACGAGACGCTCGCGACGGGCGAGCTGGTCGACGCCCACGAGGTCGACGTCGAGCCCGGCCAGTGGGTCCGCGTCCAGGTCGAGGCCGAGGGCTTCGCGCCCTACCTCATCCTCCACAGCCCGGACGGCGTGCAGACCGACGTGCCCGGCGGCGCGCGCGCGGCCGCGACGGCGTTCGTGGCGCCGGTCGCGGGGCGGTGGGAGGTGCTCGTGACGTCGGCGGCGCCGGGCGGGGCGGGGCCGTACCGGCTGGTCGTCGAGGTGGCCGACGCGCCGCCCGACCTCGACCGCCTCCCGCCGGGCCACCCCGCCCTCCCAGGCGGCCCGCTGCCGCCGGGGCACCCGGAGCTGGGGCCGGAGGAGGAGCCGACGTGGACGGCGTAGCGGGCGGGGCAGCCGGCGGGTCGCGGATCGAGGACCGAGAGTCGAAAGGGCGGGGCGGCCGAAAAGACCGCCACCCCGCCCGTTCCTCGGCCTCACGGGCTGGAGTCGGCAGGGGCCGCTGCGTCGGGGCCGCCCTCGGCGCGGGCGGGGCGGTCAGAACGCGAGCGCCCGGTCGACCGCCCCGCCCAGGCGCGCGCGCGCCGAGTAGACGTCGGACTCGAGCGCTTTCGAAAACGGGACCGGCAGGTCGGCCGCGCCGACGCGCACGGGCGGGGCGTCGAGGTACGAGAACGCGGCCTCGGCGACCTCGGCGGCCACCTCAGCGCCGAACCCGCCGGTCCGCGTCGCCTCGTGGAGCACGAGGAGCCGGCCCGTCTTCTCGACCGACGCCAGGACGGCCTCGCGGTCCCAGGGGACGAGCGTCCGCAGGTCAATCACCTCCAGGTCCGCCTCGTGCGTCTCGGCGAGGTCCAGCGCCCACTGCACGCCGACGCCCCACGTCACGACCGTCAGGTCCCGCCCCGCCCGCGCGAGGCGCGCTTCGCCGATCGGCGTCGCGTAGTCGCCCGTCGGCACGTCGCCCCGGAGCGCGCGGTAGAGCCTCTTGTGCTCGAAGACGAGGACCGGATTGGGGTCCGCGATGGCCGCCCGGATGAGGCCCTTGGCGTCGGCGGGCGTGGCGGGCACGACCACCTTGAGGCCGGGGACGTGGCAGAACCACGCCTCGGGGCTCTGACTGTGGAACGGGCCGGCCCCGATGCCGCCCCCGAACGGGAGCCGGACGGTGACTGGGACCGGCGCGCCCCAGCGGTAGTGCGTCGTGGCGAGGTTGTTGACGATCTGGTTGAACCCGCACGTCACGAAGTCGGCGTACTGCATCTCGACGACCGGGCGGAACCCGTCGAGCGCGAGCCCGAGCGCGCACCCGAGCGCCCCGCTCTCGATGATCGGCGTGTTGCGGACGCGCTCCGGCCCGTAGCGGTCGAGGAACCCAACGGTCGTCTTGAACACGCCGCCGTAGCCGGCCACGTCCTGGCCCATCAGCAGCGTCGCGTCGTCGGCGTCGAAGGCGTTGCGCAGGCCGTCGGAGAACGCGTCGATAAACCGCTTCTCCTCCACCCCGCCCTGGCCGTTGGAGGGCGGGGCGGGCGGGGCGGGGCGGTCCGCGGGCGGGGCGAACAGGTCGGCGGCCTCGCCCTCGGGCGTGCCCTCGACGGGCGGCTGCTGTAGCGCCCACTCGGCGACCTCCTCGACCTCGGCATCGACCTCGCGGTCGACGGCGTCGAGGGCGGCCTCGGCCACGCCGCGCTCGACGAGGCGGGCGCGGAAGGCGGCCACGGGGTCGCGCGCCTCCCACTCGGCGATGAGGTCGTCGGGGACGTACGCCGTGCCGCTGGCCTCCTCGTGGCCGCGGACGCGGAACG
This sequence comes from Rubrivirga sp. S365, assembly GCF_032248475.1. NCBI lineage: Bacteria > Pseudomonadati > Rhodothermota > Rhodothermia > Rhodothermales > Rubricoccaceae > Rubrivirga > Rubrivirga sp. S365. The sequence continues at coordinate 2,440,298 of NZ_JAVTTN010000001.1, read as the reverse complement.
TCTTCATTTCGAGGAGGGTCGGCCCCCGCCCTGCCCGCGCACGCTCAACGGCTTTCTTTGTTGATGCAATAACGGCATATAAGTCGTTCCCGTCGACGACCACGCCCGGCATCCCGTAGCCGGCCGCCGCGTCGGCGAGGTCGTCGACGGGGACCGCGTCGGCGGTCGGCGTCGAGAGCCCGTACCCGTTGTTCTCGACCACGAACACGACCGGGAGCGACCACACGGCCGCCAGGCTCAGCGCCTCGTGGAAGTCGCCCTCGCGGGTCGCCCCCTCGCCCGTGAACGCGACGGCGACGGCGTCCTCGCCCTTCAGCTGCGCGGCCAGCCCGAGCCCGTCGGCGACCGGGAGCATGGCGGCCAGGTGCGAGATCATGCCCACGATCCGGTGCTCGAGCGTGCCAAAGTGGAAGGTCCGGTCGCGGCCGTTCGTGAACCCGCCCTCGCGCCCCATCATCTGGCAGAAGAGCGGGCGGAGCGGGACGCCGCGCGTGGTCCACACGCCCAGGTTCCGGTGCATGGGGAGCAGCCAGTCGCGGTCGTCCAGCGCCCACGCGCACCCGACGGCGATGGCCTCCTGGCCGTAGCCCGAGAACCACTTCGAGATCCGGTTCTGGCGGATCAGCCGGAGCATCTTGTCCTCGACCGCGCGGGGCAGGCGGAGCGCCCGGTACAGGTCGAGGTTGGCGTCCGAGACGGGCGGAGCGGCGACGTGGGGGGCGGTGTCCATGCGGGCGGGGCGGCCGGGCGGGGTGGCGAAGCTACCGACCGCCCCGCCCCGGCACGTGGGGTACGGGCGGGGCGGACGACGGGACCCGCGAGCCCGTTCGCTCTCACGACCAGAACCTCTACGACCAGAACGGCGCCGGGCACGGGCTCTTCGCCGGCCTCCTCGGCGAGGCGAGCGGGTGCGTCGGGGGCTCTCTGCCCCGCCGGTTTGGCCAAAGCCCCACCCCCTGCGTCCGAGCGGGGCGGCCCGGGGTCAGGACGCCGCCCCGCCCGGGCATAGCCCGTCAGCGCGTGGGGAGCGCGTCGAGGCGGTCGGCGACGGTGATCTCGATCCGGCGGTTCTGGCGCTGGCCTTCGGCCGTGTCGTTGGGGGCCACGGGGTATGCCTGCCCATACCCCGCCGCCACAACGCGGGAGGGGTCGATGCCGGCCTCGATGAGCTGGGCCTTGACGGCCGCGGCACGGCGGACCGAGAGGTCGAGGTTCTGCTTCTCGTTGCCCGTACTGTCGGTGAACCCCTCGACGAGGACGACGCGGTGGGGGTGAGACAGGAGATAAGACGCCACGCGGGCGACCGCCTCGCGGGGGGCCGGGCGGAGGTCCGTCTGCGCCGTTTGGAAGGCGTCCGTGATGAGGAGGCGGCGCCCCCCCTCGGCGTCGGCGCCGGAGACGCTGCGCTCGGCGTCGTCGAGCGTGGCCTGGAGCGCTGCCACGCGCACGCGTCGCCGCGTGAGGTACGCCTGGTGCACCGCCTCGTCGAGGTCCCCGGCCTCGAGCGCGGCGGCGGCGGCGCCGAGGTCATAGCGGGCCGCGAGCGCGGCCGAACGGTCGGCGCGGTCGACGGCCCGGCGGGCCTCCGACACGGCGGCCTCAGCCTCGGCACGGCTGGCGGTGTAGACAACGGCGGAGGAACTACAGCCGGCGACACCAACTGCGAGCACCGCCGCCAAGAAGAGAGCCGGAGACGTCAATCGACGCATGAGGAACAGGCGGAAGGAAGGAAATGCGAAGGGGGCGCTACGGCCGCCGCCCCGCCCCATTTGGGGTCGGCTGCGGCGAGGGTCGGTCGGCGGGGGCTGAGTAGCAGTGCCCCGCCCTTAGCGGGCGGAGCGGGGCCAAGGGGCGGCCTCTGCCCTAGTTCGCGAGGGCGGTATCGACCTCGGCGCGGAGCGCGCGGACTTCGTCGTAGAGCGCGCGCGCTCGGCGCGCGCGGGCGGCGAGCACGGTGAGCTCAGCGAGTTGGCCGTCGACGAACGCCTCGCGGGCGAAGCGGCTCGCCCCGACAGCGTCACCACCTGCGAGCGCCTGCTCTGCCTCGTCCAGACGTGTCGTCGCTGCCCGGAGCTCGACCGCGGCCTCGGCCTCAGCCCCGACCGCCCGAGCGTCGGCGATAGCCTCGCGGGCGCGGGCGAGCTCCGGCTCAGCGTTGACGGCCGGCGGCGGGGCAGGGCGGGACGTGGCGCACCCAGCCCCGACAGTGAGTGCTCCGATCAGGAGTCCTTGCCAAGCGAGGCGGTTCCAGAGGGCGGCGGAGGGCGAAGCAACAGGCATGCGTCGAGGGAAACGAGGGGGCACAACGGTGCCCTACCCAGCGGGGTCCGCGTGCCAGTTTACGGAGCGGGGCGGGGTTTCGAGCGTGACAAATGTGTGGGAGCGAACGTCACGAATGAGCGTCACCGTGCAAGCGTACAGCGAAGCCATCCCGGGTTGACAGGGTAGCTTCGGCCATGCCCGCCCCGCTCTCCGTCGACCTCCGTCGCCGCGTCCTCGACGCCGCCCGCTCGGCCACTGCCCCCGTCGTCGCCGCCCGCTTCGGCGTCTCCGTCTCGACCGTCCACCGGCTCCGCCACCTCGACCGCATTCAGGGGTCCGTCGAGCCTCGGCCCCACGGCGGTGGCCATACCCCGCTCGTGACCGACGACGACCGCCCGCTCTTCGACGGGTACCTCGCCGAGAACCCTTCGATGCCGCACGCGACCATCGCCCGCCGGTTCGAGGCCGACACCGGACGCGCCATCAGCCGCCAGACCGTCCAGCGGATGCTGGGTCTGTGGCGGGTCACCCGAAAAAAAAGTCCATGATCGCCTCCCAGCGCTTCCGCCCGGATGTGGTCGCCAAGCGCGAGGCGTTCTTGGCGGAGGTCGCGGCGATCCCAGCCGAGCGGTTGGTTTTCGTCGACGAGTCGGGGATTCAGATCGGCGCGCGGTCGGCGTACGGGTTCGCGCCCATCGGCACGCGGTGCGTCGAGGTCGCCCCTTTCCGGGTCGGCAAGCGGGTCAACCTCATCGGGTGGATGGCCGCGACGTGCGGGTCGGTGCGGGCACACGAGGGGTCCGTCAAGGCCCCCCACTTCGAGGCGTTCGTGGCCGAGAGCCTGGTGCCGTGCTTGGAGGAGGGCGACGTAGTGATCTGGGACAACGCCCGGATCCACAGCCCGGCTGCAATCGCACTCGTTGAGGCCGTCGGTGCCCGCGTGCTCCCGCAGCCGCCGTACAGCCCGGATCTCAACGCGATCGAGCCGATGTGGTCGAAGGTGAAGGCGATCGTCAAGCAGAAGCTGGCCGACGCCCGGGACGCGCTGCTCGACGCGCTCGACGAAGCCGTTTCCGCGGTCACACCATCGGACGCCTCCGGGTGGATCGCGCACTGCGGCTACGCCTTCCTACCCGACTGAGCTACGCTGTAGTCGCCAGGAACTCGACCGGATTCCTCCAGGGAGCCGCGTACGAGCCGCCTCACCCGAACTGAGGCCATTCCCTCCCCGAGCTCTTCGCCTTAGCCCGCGGGGAGATGCGGCCCCGTCCGGACCTCGGCGGGCAGAACAGGGTTGGCCCCTCTCCCCCGCCCCGCCCATGCCCGACGCTCCCCGCCCCGCGGCTCCGCCCCGTCCCGACGCCCGCCGGTCGCTCGGCGTGGCGGCCCTGCTCGGCGTCGGGCTGATGGCGGCCGTCGACGAGGTGGTGTTCCACCAGATCCTCCGCTGGCACCACTTTTTCGACCTCTCCACGCCGGCCATCGGGATCATCTCGGACGGGCTGCTCCACGCCTTCGAGCTCGTGGCCTTCGTCTCCGGCGCGTTCCTCGCCGCCGACCTCCTCCGCCGCGGGGCGTGGGCGGGGCGGTGGGCGTGGGCCGGCGGCTTCCTCGGCGCCGGCGGATTCCAGCTCTTCGACGGGATCGTGGACCACAAGGTGCTCCGCATCCACCAGGTCCGCTACGGCGTCGAGCTCCTGCCGTACGACGTGGCGTGGAACGCGGTCGGGCTCGCGCTCCTGGCCGTGGGCGCGGCGCTCGCGGTCCGCGCGCGGCGAGCCAGGCCGGCGTAGCCGTGGACCACGCGCCTTCTCCCGCCCCGCTCCTAGCGCTCGCGGCCGTGCTCATGGCCTACCTCGCCGCCGCGCGCGCGCAGCGACGGGCGGGGCGGCGCTGGGCCGGCGGGCGGACGGCGGCGTTCGCGGGCGGGGTGGCGCTCCTGGCCCTCGCCGCCGCCCCGCCCCTGGCGGCGTGGGCGCACGGCGACTTGAGAGGCCACATGGTCCAGCACGTCTTGGTCGGGATGCTCGCCCCGCTCGGGCTCGTGCTCGGCGCGCCGGTGGCGCTCGCGCTGCGCACGCTGCCCGTCCCGGCCGCCCGCCGCGTGACGCGATTTTTGAGGGGCAGGGTGGTGCGCGTCGTGTCGCACCCGGCGACGGCGGCGGTCCTGAACGTGGGCGGGATGGCCGTGCTGTACCTCACCCCGCTCTACGCGGCCACGCTGCACGCGCCGGCGCTCCACGCGTTGGTCCACCTGCACGTTCTGGCGGCCGGCGTGCTGTTTACGTGGGCCGTCCTCGCCGGGCCGGACCCGGCGCCCCACCCCGCCCCGCTCGCGACCCGGCTCGGCGTGCTGACGCTGGCGATCGCGGCGCACGCCGTCCTGGGCAAGCTGATGTACGGGTACGGGTGGCCGTGCGGCGTGGCGGGCGCGGCGGAGGTGCAAGCGGCGGCGCAGGTCATGTACTACGGCGGCGACCTGGCGGAGGGGCTCCTGCTCGTGGCCCTCTTTGCGCGCTGGTACCGGGCGGGGCGGACGGCCGGGGGCGGGGCGGCCGCCGGGGGCGGGGTGGCGGCCCGGGCGAGGCGCGCGCCTCAGGACTTGAGACGCGTCCGAGGCTGATGCTCCCACCCCGCCACTCCGCCCTGCTGGGCCTCGTCGCGCTGCTCGTCGGCGGGTGCGCGGCCCTCCGCCCCGCTCCCCACGTGGACCGGCCTAGCAGCCTCGTCGGATGCTACCGGCTCGACGCTCCGGAGGCGGCGGGCTACCCCTCGTGGTTCCGCGGGACGCCTGGAGCGGTGGAACTGACGGCCATCCCCGTCGCCGGTCGGGACTCGACGGGGCAGTCCGTGCCGTCGCCGTACCGTGCTGCATACGGCCGCACGGACGTACGCGACTGGCCCCGCGACGACGACCCGTTTCAGGCGTGGCGTCCGACGGAGGCCGGCGACTCGCTCCTCATCGCGCTCGGTCCTGCTCGGTTCGCCTTCGGCGGCGTCTACGTCGTGGCTCGGCCTGAGCGGGGCGGTCTCGTCGGCCGGCTCATCGCGTATACCGATGCGTCGGCGACGGGTGAGTACCAGAAGTCCGTTCCGCTCCAGGCACCGCGCGTGCCGTGCCCCGCGTACCGGACCAGGAGCTCCGAGCCGGGAGGCCGTCGCTAGACCTAGGCCGGGCTCCACCCCGCCTCAGGCGCGTCTCGCAACGGGCGGGGTGGAGAAAGCGGCTCCCCAAAGCTCCAGAGATCGCAAGCCGCTCCGACCTCCTCGCCCCACCCGTGGGCGGGGCGGTCAGTGCCCGCGCCCCAGGAGCGCCGTCCGCACGGTCTGGAACAGGATCGTCGCGTCCATCTGGAGGCTCATGTTCTCGATGTAGAACAGGTCGTACTTCAGCTTCTGGCGGACGTCCTCGATGTCGGCGTCGCGGCGCCACTTGACCTGCGCGAGGCCGGTCAGCCCGGGGTGGACGCGGTGGCGGCGGCTGTAGAGCGGGACCTGCTCGGCCAGCTGGCGCACGAAGTACGGCCGCTCCGGGCGCGGACCGACGAGGCTCATCTGCCCCACGAGCACGTTCCACAGCTGGGGCGCCTCGTCCAGCCGGAACCGCCGGAGCCACCGGCCGACCGGCGTCACGCGGGCGTCGCCCCGCCCCGCCCACACCGGGCCGGTCTCGCGCTCGGCGCCGTCGACCATCGTGCGGAACTTGAGCATCGTGAACGGCCGCCCGTCGCGCCCGACCCGCTCCTGGCGGTAGATGGCCCCGCCCGGCGACGTCAGGCGGACGAGCGCGCCGAGGGCCAGCCACAGCGGGAGCCCGGCCACGAGCGCCACGGCGCTCGCGACCACGTCGACGATCCGCTTGGTCCGGCGCTCCCACACCGGGATGGGCTCCGGGAGCACCTCGATGAGCGGGATCCCGTACGTGTGTTCCGTCCGCGCCATGCCGCCGATCGCGGCGTAGAAGTCGGGGACCAGCTTGAGCGTGACCGGGCGCCCGTCGCACACGCGGAGCACGGCGTCGAGCGTCGCATGGTCGTCGCTGCCCAGCGCGATGAGCACGTCGCGCACGCCCAGGCAGTCGATGAGGCGCGGGAGCTCGGCGACGCCGGCCTCGGGGGCGCCGGCGGCCGTGACTTCGACGGCCCCGGCCGGGAGCACGTCGCCGCCCGGGGACGGCCTCTCGACCACCCCGCCCCCGTCGTCGCCCGCGGGCCTCGGGACGTCGCCGGCGAAGGCCGACTCTTTCGCCGCGGGCTTGAGGCGGATGGCGCCGACGACCTCGATGCCGGCCGCCGGGTAACTCGCGAGGTCGTGGTAGAGCGTCTCCACCCGGTCCGACCACCCGACCACGACGGCCCGGTGGCGGCCGTAGCCGCGGACGACCAGCGCGCGTTGGAGGCCCCGGATCGCGAGCCGCTCGGCGCCGACGAGCGCGAACATCGCCCCGCCGTAGACGGCCATCGCCTGCCGCAGCGCGTCGGGCGCGACGCGGTCCAGGGCGTACCCGAACAGGAGCACGAGCGTCCCGAACACGACCACCTTCAGGAGCGCGACGAGCTCGTCGAGCCGGCCGCCGGCGTAGCGCTCGCCGTAGAGCCCCGAGAACGAGAACAGGACGAGCCACCCCGCCACGAGGAGCACGACGCCGAGCGCAGCCGACCCGCCGGGCTCCGGGACCCAGTCCCACGCCGCCGGCCCGCGCAGCACCACGGCGGCGGCGAGCGTGGTAGCGAGGGTGTCCCCCAGGAGGAGGGCGAGCAGTTCGACTCGACGAGACACAGAAGCGCGTCGGGAGAGGGCGCGTAGCGGAACGGTCTCAGTCGGTGCGGGTCGAGCGAGGGGTCAAAAGTAGGACCCCGCCCCAGGGGGCGCAAGGCACGCCGGAGCCACCCGTAGCTTGGGCCGCCCATGCCCCGCCCCGCCCTCCTGGCCCTCGTCGCCGGCCTGGCGGCCCTCGCCGCCGCCCCGCCCGCCCGCGCCCAGGCCGAGGTCGTCCCCGCCGAGCACCCGGTCTACGCCTTCCTCGCCGACCAGCGCGTGGCGGGGCGGCTCCCCGAGTTCGACGCCGAGATCCTCCCGACCGGGCGGCGGACGGTCCGGGCGCACCTCGACAGCCTCGCCGTGCGCGACAGCCTCGCGCGGCTGCCGCCCGATGCGTGGGCGGGGCGGGGAGGGGCGGGGCGGAGCGAGGCCGATGGGGCGGGGCGGCTCGGGGCCGCCGAGCAGTTCTGGCTGGGCGAGTTCCGCCGCGAGTTTTTCGAGCCGCTCGACCGCGTCCACAGCTACCTCGGCGACGGCCGCGCCGGCGTCCTGGACGCGGACGCCGAGCGGACCTTGTTCTATCACCGCTCGGACGACTGGCGCGCCGTCGTGGTCGGCGAGGGGGCCGCGCAGGTCCGGGCCGCCCGAGGCGTCGGCGGCGAGGACCGGAGCGCGGGCGGGTTGGCCCGGGCCGTCCGCCTCACGGTGGCTGGCGGGTGGCGGGGCTGGCTCGGGCTGTACTCGAGCACGCTGGCCGGCACCCAGACGTCGGGCGACGCGGCCGTGCTGCGGAGCGACCCCGCGCTCGCCCCGCTCTACTACGTCTCGCGCGACCCCGACAACATGTTCGGCCCGTTCGACCAGACCTCGGCCTCGCTCCGCGTGCGGACCGGCCCGTTCTCGGCCGAGATCGCCCACGAGCGGCTCCGCGTCGGGGCGTCCGCCGACGCCCCGCTCGTGCTCAGCGCCAACGCCGACTACCTCCCGTTCGTCCGGCTGGGACTCCACACGCGCGTGCTCGACCTCCAGGCCGTCCACGCCGCGCTCAGCTCGCGCTCGGTCCAGGTCGCCGGGCCGGACGGCGACAACGGGATCGTGAGCCCCGAGCGCTACCTCGCGCTCCACCGGCTCCGCGTGCGGCCGACGCGGTGGCTGGACCTGGCCTTTACTGAGATGGTGGTCTACGGGCTCCGCGGCCCCGAGATCGCCTACCTCAACCCGCTCTTCCCGATCAAGGCCGCCGAGCACGCGCTCTACGACCGCGACAACTCGCTGTTCGCGCTCGAAGCGACGGTCCGCCCCGCCCGCGGCGTCGAGCTCTACGGCACGTGGTTCGTCGACGACCTCGCGACGGCCGAGCTGGGCGACGGCCGGTTCTCGAACAAGTGGGCCATGAACGCGGGCGGGTCGGTCACGCTCCCGGTCTCGGGGTGGACCGCGTTCGGGGAGTACACCCGCGTCGAGCCGCACACCTACACGCACCGCTTCCAGGAGGACGGGTTTTTCTACAACGCGTACACGCACAACGCCTTCGGCCTGGGCCACCCTATCGGCCCGAACGCTGACCAGTGGCTGGCGGGCGTCCAGGCGTGGCTGCCGGCCCGCGTGCGCGCCCGGGCCGTCGCCCGCTACCGCCGCCGCGGCGAGAACTACACCGATGAGACTGGCGCGTTCGTGAACGTGGGCGGCGACGTCGAGGTGGGCACCGCTCCGCCCGACGGCCTCAAGGCGTTCCTCTCGGGCGACCGCTTCGAGGGCTGGGGCCTCCAGGGGCAACTGGTGGTCGAGCCCCTGAACGACGTCGAGATCCGCCTCTTCGGCGACCTCCAGCGGTGGGACCGCGCGCCCGACGAGGCGTTCGTCCGCGCCGAGCTGGCGGTCCGGCTGTAGGGTACGGGGTACGGGGTACGGGGTACGGGAAGATGCCGGGCGGGGCGGGGCGGCGCCACCGGGCGGGGCGACATCTCGTAGCGGCGTTGCATGCAACGCCGTTGGGCCGCCGCCCACGGGCGGGGCGGCATCGGGCGGGGTGGCGCGCGGGCGGGGTGGCGCTGGGCGACCGCCCCGCCCGCGTCACAACCACCCCTATCCCCTCCTGACCAGGAGGGGGACTGCCGCCGCCCTCGGCCGGCGTTTGTGCCTGACGTGGCCGCCCCGCCCCACGGCACCCACCCGCGGGCGGGGCGGCCGGAACATTTCGCGGCGCCCGCCCCATCCCCCATCCCCCATCCCCCATCCCCCATCCCCCATCCCCCATCCCCCATCCCCCATCCCCCATCCCCCATCCCCCATCCCCCATCCCCCATCCCCCATCCCCGTGACCTCCGACCGCGCCCTCGTCGACCGCTACGGGCGGAGCCCGTCCGTCGAGCAGGTCCTGAACCCGGGCCTCGCCCGGTGGCGGCAGGACGACGCGCTCGTGGCCTACGTCCGCGCGCGGCGAGCGCCCTGGGGCGGGGCGACGTGGGTGGCCGCCGGCGAGCCCGTGTGCCCGCCGGGCGACGTGGCGGAAGTCGCCGCGGCGTTCGAGGCCGACGCCGAGCGGGGCGGGGCGGACGTGTGCTGGTTCGGCGTCGAGCGCCCGTTCCTCGACGCCCTCGGCGCGTCCGGTCCGCACGGGTCGCTCGTCGTCGGGGCCGAGCCCGTGTGGGACCCGGCAGAGTGGGCGGCCACCTACGACGCCACGCGCTCGGTCCGCGCCCAGGTCAACCGGGCGCGGAACAAGGGCGTTGAGGCCGCCCTGTGGGACGGCGGCCCCGCCCCGCTCCAGGCGGTCCTGGACGAGTGGCTGGCCCGACGCGGCCTGCCCACGCTCGGGTTCATGACCGACCCGCTCGTGCTGGGCCACCTCGGCGCGCGGCGCGTGCTGGCGGCCGAGCGGGGCGGCGACGTCGTCGGCTACCTGCTCCTCGCGCCGGTGCCGGCCCGCGACGGCCGGTTCGTCGAGTGGGTGATCCAGGGCGACCGCGCACCGAACGGGACGGGCGCGCTCCTCATCGACCGGGCGTTCCGGCTCGCGGCCGAGGAGGGCGCCGCGTTCGTGACGCTCGGGCTGGTCCCACTCTCGACGCACGCCCCGCTCTCGGACCCCGCCCCGCCCCCGCTCATCCGGGCCGGCCTGGCGTGGATGCGCGCGCACGCCCAGCGGTTCTACAACTTCGGAGGCCTCGAACGCTTCAAGGCCAAGTTCCGCCCCGGCGCCTGGGAGCCCGTCTACCTCGCGACCTCAGCGCCGCGCGTGACGCCCGCGACGCTCTACGCCGTCGCCGACGCGTTCTCGCGGGGGCGCGGCCCGGTCCGCCTCGCCGCCCAGGCCCTCGCGGACGCCGTCGCGGACGAGGTGCAGACGGCGACACGGCGCCTGGGGTGAGGGAAGAGGCGAGGAGGAGAAGAGGCAGGGAGGAGAAGAGGGCTGGCCGCCCCGCCCCCAGGTCCGCCTGCGCGGTGCCACCGACCGTCTCGCCGTCCCCGGTACAGCTGTCCGCCCGCGGGCGGGGCGGTGCAGGCGCGCCAACCGCCCCGCCCGCCCCTCTGCTTATCCCTCCATCCCCCATCCCCCATCCCCCATCCCTCCCTCAGTTCGCGCGGAAGCGGAAGGTGACCGTGTTGCTCTGGTTCACCTGCGGCACGCCGGCCGGGAGCGGCTCGGCGCGGCAGCGGTTGATGACGCCCTGGACCAGCCGGTCGAGGTCCGAGTTGCGGGGCGGGAGCGGCTGGTTGGCCACGTAGCTCCCGCTCGGCGAGTACGTGACCCGGTAGCGGACCTCGCCGACGATGCCGTCGAACGGCGGCGTGGGGCAGGTGTCGGCGCGGTTGCCGCGGTTGAACCCGACCTCGGTCGCGGCGTCGCCGCCGGAGCCGCGCTGCGCGCCGTCGTCGGTGCCGGCCGTCGAGGCGTCGCCCTCGGAGCGGCCGCCGCCGCGCGTGGGGCGCGTGTTCGTCGGGGCCGTCGGCCGGGGCTCCGGGCGCGTGGCGCTGGACGGCGGGTTGGGCGGGGCGGGGCGGGCCTCGGGCGTCGGGGCCGGCCGCGGCAGCGGGTTGTCGCGCGGCGGCGTCGGCGTCCGCCGGGGGACGCGCGCGGGCGTGGCGGCGGGCGGGGCGGGCCGCTCGGGCTCGGGCTGCTCGGCGGCCTCGCTCGGCGCCGCGCTCGGCGCCGACTGCGGCGGCCCCTCGACGACCGGGAGCGTCGGCGCCACGCCGAACTCGATCTCGGTCAGCTGGGGCGGGTAGTCCTCGTCCAGCGTCTCGGACGGCGTCGCCGCCACGAGCACGAGGAACACCAGGAGCACGGCGTGGACGCCCAGGCTGAGGGCGATCCCTTCGCGGTCGTCGCGGGACACGGGCGGACCCAGAGGGCGGGGCGGTGGGGGGAGACGGAGGATAACGCCGGGCGCCGCCCCGCCCGACGGGTCGCGCGCGAGGCGGGCGGGGCGGGGTGGTCTACCGCCCGCGGGGCTCGCCGAAGCGGTAGGCGACGGACACGCGGTGCGACTGGCCGAGCTCGCCGGTGAGCCCGCCGAAGTCGCCGAACCCGTAGTCGACCGAGAGCGCGCCGAGGCGGACGCCAGCGCCGACCGACGGCGTCACCTGCGTCCCATAGTCTTCGTTCGTCGTCAGGTCCGAGAGCCCGGCGCGGAAGGCGAGCACGTCGCGGTAGACGACCTCCCCGCCCACGCGCGGGTGGTACGACACGTCGCCCGTGTTGAGCGCGTTGGCGGCGAAGCCGTCGAACGCCACGTCGAGGTCGGCCGCGAGCGTGAGCGCGACGTCGGCGCCCAGCGAGCGCGCGGAGGCCGCGCCGAGGCGGAGGACCGGGCGGACGCGGGTGTCGAGCCCGAGCGGCCGCTCGTCGCCTTCGAGCTGCTCGAACAGGGCCTCGTCGATCGACCACACCTGGTTCATCGTCGTCGCGTCCTGGACCGCGATCCCGAGCGCCACGCCTCCCAGGTCCAGCTGCGCGCCGACGTCGAGCGAGTAGCCCCAGGCGCTCGCAAAGTCCCCGATCCCCCGCTGGACCACCTTGGCCGAGGCGCCGACCGAGAGGGCGTCCGAAACGCGGCGGGCGTACGACAGGAAGAGCGCGTGGTCCGCCGCCGAGAAGTACGTGATGTAGTCGGCGGCGTCCGGGCGCGGGAGGCCGGTCGCCGGGTCGAGCGCGTCGAGCGTGTTGGCGATGTCGTCGACGGCCGAGCGCACGAGCGTGACGGCGACCGTCGAGCGGTCGGAGAGCGGAACGGCGACGGCCGCGTAATCGAACGAGACGGCGCCGTCGAACCGCTCGGCGTGCATGTAGGCCCCCTCCGTCTGGCGGAGCCCGTCGAGCCCCGCCGGGTTCCAGTAACCGGCCGTCACGTCGCCCACGTGCGCCACGACCGCCCCGCCCATGCCCAGCGCGCGCGCGCCGACGCCCGTCGCCAGGAACTCGGCCCCGTACCGGACGCCGGGCTCGTCGGGCGCGGCCGGCTCGGCGTCTTGGGCCGCCGCGGGCGCGGCGAACAGGAGCAGGGCGAGCCAGAAGCGCGTCGGCATCACGGGCGGGGCGGGGGGAACCCAGAGGGCGAGAACGTACCGAGGCGCAGAGGCGGGCGGGGTGGCGAGCCCGCAAGGTCGGGCACGCCCGGGTCCATCGCAAGGCGCGTGCCGTCGCCCTGCCGGAGCGCCGCCGCCCCGCCCCTGACGCGCGGGCGGGGCCTGGACGGCTCGCCGCGTCCGGGGCGGGCGGATCCAACGGGCGGGGCGGTCCTGAACGGCGCCGCCCCGCCCGTGGCCGCCCCGCCCGTGGCGTGGTGCGCCTCCAGGCGAATGCGGACACCGCACGGGGCGTCCCTACGAGTCCGCCCCGCCCCCGGCGCTGGGAGGGCGTTCGACCGCCCGCTCGGCCTGCCCGACGTGGCGGAGCGCGTGGAGCCCCATCGCCTCCAGGAACGCGCCGGCCGGCAGCTTCAGGAGGGGGACGAACGGCGACCGCACGCGGACCCGCCCCAGATCGACGCCTTCCGCGCGTTCGCAGAGGGCGAGCCAGCGGGCGGCGTCGGCGTCGAACTGGGCGACGGCGCGCGCGCGGTCCACGTCCGAGCGGAGGCCCGCCGGGCGGGGCGGCCGCATGCCTCCGAACGTCGGGACCGACCGGCTCCCCGGGCGGACGGCCTCGACGAACCGCCGTGCCACCCAGCCCCACCGGAACGGCCCCTCGCCGCGCGGCGCCCCCGCTCCAAGCGCCGCCTCCAGCGCCGGCAGGTACGCCGCGGCCGTCCGGTTCAGGTGGACCACGCACTCGCCCGCCGACCACGCTTTTGCGGATGGCTTCCGGTTGAACGCGTCGTCGCCCACCCCGCCCGCGAGCGCGTGGAGGCGCCGGCGGGACTCGGAGAACGCGTCGGCGTAGGACTGGAGCTGCGGGCTCATGGCGCGGGCGGGGCGGACGACCCGGGGCGGGACGCAGGGAGGTACAGGGTACTCGGTACGAGGTACCCGCGCGCCGAGGTCAAACCGGGCCGTACCTCGTACCCGGTACCCCGTACCCATCCGAAGGGTGCTCAGGGCGGGGCGGTTCAGGATAAGACGCGCCCGCCCCGCCCCTACCTCGCCCGGCGGAGGCGCGCCGCGAACGCCCCGTCCGTCCCGTGGACGTGCGGGAGCGCCCGGTACACGCCGCCGTCGCGCATGGGCTCGGGCACGAGGTCGCCCACGGGCTCCAGCGAGAAATTGGCGTGGCGCGCGAGGAAGGCGCCGACGCGGTCGTCGTTCTCCTCGGCCTCGACCGAGCACGTCGAGTAGACGAGGAGCCCGCCGGGGCGGACGGCGCGCGCGGCGGCGTCGAGCAGGCGGTCCTGGAGCGCGGCCAGCTCCCTGAGGTCCTCGGGCGAGCGGTTCCACCGGAGGTCGGCCCGCTTGGCGAGCACGCCGGTGCCGGAGCACGGCGCGTCGAGGAGCACGCGGTCGAACGGGCGGGGCGGCGCCCACGCCGTCAGGTCGGCCACGACCGTCTCGACGAGGTCGGCCACGCCCTGCGCGCGCGCGGCCTCGGCGACGAGCGCCGTCTTCGCCTCGCTCACGTCGAGCGCCACGAGCCGCCCCGCCCCGCCCGAGGTCTCCCCGCCCGCGGCCATCCGCTGCGCCGCATAAACCGCCTTACCGCCCGGCGCCGCGGCGCCGTCGAGGACGGCCTCGCCCGGCTGCGGGTCCAGCACGCGGACGACCAGCCCGGCCGCCTCGTCCTGGACCGCGCACGCGCCCTCAGCCAAGAGGCCCGCCCGCAGGACGGGTTGCAGGCGCCCGACCGTTACGAAGTCGTCGAGCCACCGCGACCGTTCGGGCTCGGCGCCCAGGTCGGTCAGGCGCTCCGCGAGCGCGTCCACCCCGCCCGGGCCATCGGGTTGCGGCCCATCGGGTTGCGGCTGGCCCGTGGCGCGAAGCGCGAAGCGGGGCGGCTCGTTGTTCGAGGCCAGAAACCGAGCGGTCGCCTCCTCGCCCCACGCCGCGAGCCACCGGCGGACCATCCACGTCGGGTGCGAGTGGCGGACGGCGAGGTCGTCGGCGAGGTCGCCCGTAGCCGGCTCGGGGAGCGCCCCGTCGCGGAGCGCCCGCGCGAGCGCGCGGAGCACGGCGTTGGCGAGCCCGCCGGCCCCGCGGTGGAGGAGCGCCCGCGCCGTCTCGACCGCCTCGTTGACGGCCGCGTGCGGGGCGGTCCCCCGGACGACGAGGTCGTAGGCGCCCACGCGGAGCGTCTGGAGCAACTCGAGGTCGAGCGCGCCCAGCCCGCCCCGCACGTAGTGCCCGAGCAGGAAGTCGAGCCACCGCTTCTGCCGCGTGACGCCGGCCACGTAGTCCGACGCCGCCCGCGCCGTCTCGGCGTCGACCCGCCCCGCCCCGCGGCGGGCGGCGCCGAGGCGGGCCACGAACGCGCCGTCGGCCTCGACGCGGAGCAGGCGCTCGACGGCGAGCACGCGGGCGGACACGGGCGGGGCGGGCGTCTCGGACATGGACGGAAGCTACCGGGCGCGGCGGCCGGGCTCGGCGCCGCCCCGCCCCGTTCACCGAGTCCTCGTCGGGTCCCGGCCGCCACGCCGGACGCGGGGGCGGGGTGGAGCGGCGAGCGGACGGGCGGGGCGGCCTCTCTGGGACCCACGCCCCGGTTCGGCCCCCGCCGACTTTTTTCGACCGCCGGCTTAAGCCACCGCAGGCCGTCCGATAACGGGGGCAGGAGCAACACCGCCCTCCCTCCCTCACAGTCCCCCCTACCCATGAGCATCGGAGACCTCAGCCGCATCAACACGAACGTCCAGTCCATGAAGGCGCTGGGCCAGCTGAACAAGACCAACAGCGAGCTCGGCATCCGCCAGCTCCGGCTCGCCACCGGCAGCCGCCTCAACCGCGCCGAGGACGACTCGGCCGGCTACTCGATCGCCAACAAGCTCAAGGCCAAGACCCGCGGCCAGGCCCAGGCGCTCTCGAACATCGGCGACGCCAAGGGCATGCTGACCGTCGGCGAAGGCGCCCTCAACTCGACGATGGACATCCTCCAGACGATGAAGGAGAAGGCGATCCAGGCCTCCAACGACACGATGGGTGACGAGGAGCGCACAGCGATCAAGGGCCAGATTGATGCCCTCACGGCGGAGATCGGCGACACCCTCGCTGGCGCCGAGTTCAACGGCAAGTCCCTCTTCGGCGGCACCGACGCGCTCAGCGACGGCACGAGCACGGGCGCGAGCCTCTCGTTCCAGGTCGGCGCCAGCTCCAGCGATACGTTCGGCGTCGAGATCGGCGCCCTCAGCACGACGGCGCTCGGAACAGACGCGGCAGGTACCGCCGACCTCGACCTGACCGGCATTACTGTCACGGACTCGACCACTGCCGGCACCGCCATCGACACGATCGACCAGGCGATCAAGAACGTCAACAAGGCTGTCTCCGGGCTCGGCGACTCGCAGGCCCGGCTCTCGATCAAGCAGGACAACCTCGACACGTCGATGACGAACTACGAGGCGGCCCGCTCGCGGATCGAGGACACGGACTTCGCCAAGGAGCAGATGGAGATCGTCAAGCTCCAGATCCTCCAGCAGACCGGGATCGGCTCGCTGGCGCAGGCCAACTCCGGCCCGCAGTCGGTGCTCTCGCTGATCGGCTAAGGCCCCCGGCCCCGCCGCCCCGCCCCGCGGGATCCGCCGCCGCCCCCCACCGGGGCGGCGGCGCTCGTTTGGGGCCGCCCTGCCCCGGCGGCTCGGCACCCCGCAGCTCCACTCCGCCCCCGGCCGCGCAGGTTCGGGCGGGGCGGGGCAGCGAGTGGAGCGGGCGGGGCGGTCTCTCTGGGACCCGCGCCCCGGTTCGGCCCCCGCCGACTTTTTTCGACCGCCGGCTTAAGCCACCGCAGGCCGTCCGATAACGGGGGCAGGAGCAACACCGCCCTCCCTCCCTCACAGTCCCCCCTACCCATGAGCATCGGAGACCTCAGCCGCATCAACACGAACGTCCAGTCCATGAAGGCGCTGGGCCAGCTGAACAAGACCAACAGCGAGCTCGGCATCCGCCAGCTCCGGCTCGCCACCGGCAGCCGCCTCAACCGCGCCGAGGACGACTCGGCCGGCTACTCGATCGCCAACAAGCTCAAGGCCAAGACCCGCGGCCAGGCCCAGGCGCTCTCGAACATCGGCGACGCCAAGGGCATGCTGACCGTCGGCGAAGGCGCCCTCAACTCGACGATGGACATCCTTCAGACGATGAAGGAGAAGGCCGTGCAGGCCGCCAACGACACGATGGGTAGCGAGGAGCGCACAGCGATCAAGAACCAGCTCGACGCCCTCACGGCGGAGATCGGCGACACCCTCGCTGGCGCCGAGTTCAACGGCACGAAGATCTTCGGCGGAGCCAAAGACGGCGCGGGCAGTCCGACAAACGCGGGCGACCTGGCCCTCAACTTCCAGGTCGGCGCCAGTGCGGCCGACACCTTCGGCGTGGACATCGGGGCCGCGAACGTCGCCACGCTCGGGATCGGCACCGACGACTTTGCCGGCACCGTGGCTGGCACGCTCACCGTTGACACGGCTGCCAATGCACAGGCGTCCATCACCACCATCGACACGGCGATCGAGGCGGTCAACAGTTCCGTCTCCGGGCTCGGCGACTCGCAGGCTCGGCTCTCGATCAAGCAGGACAACCTCGACACGTCGATGACCAACTACGAGGCGGCCCGCTCGCGGATCGAGGACACGGACTTCGCCAAGGAGCAGATGGAGATCGTCAAGCTCCAGATCCTCCAGCAGACCGGGATCGGCTCGCTGGCGCAGGCCAACTCCGGCCCGCAGTCGGTGCTCTCGCTGATCGGCTAAGGCCCCCGGCCCCGCCGCCCCGCCCCGCGGGATCCGCCGCCGCCCCCCACCGGGGCGGCGGCGCTCGTTTGGGGCCGCCCCGCCCCCGCGGCTCCACCCCGCCCGGCAAAGCGAGCGCGGGCGGGGCGGGGCGGTGTCAGCGCCAGACGGCGACCTCGTCCAGCCCCTTCCGCTCCAGGTCCGGGACCGTCGCGCCGGGCGCGGGGTAGCCGACCGGGAAGAGGACGAAGGGCGCCTCGTGGGCGGGGCGGTCCAGGAGCTCGCCCAGGAACCGCATGGGCGCCGGCGTGTGCGTGAGCGTGGCGAGCCCCATGTGGTGGAGGGCCGCGACGAAGAGGCCGGCGGCGATGCCGCAGCTTTCCTGCACGTAGTAGTGCTTTCGGCGGCCGCCCGCCCCGCCCTCGCCGCCCCGCCCCGCCGGGCTCCAGCGCTGGGCGAACAGGACGACGAGCCACGGAGCCGTCTCCAAAAACGGCTTCTGCCAGTCGGTCCCGAGCGGGGCGAGCGCGTCGAGCCAGTCGTCCGGCGCGCGGTCGGCGTAGAAGGCACGCTCCTCGGCCTCGGCCGCCTCGCGGATCCGGCGCTTCGTGCCCGGGTCCTGGACGGCCACGAACGTCCACGGCTGCTGGTGCGCCCCGCTCGGCGCCGTCGCCGCGGTCTGGATGGCGCGCTCGACGAGCGCGCGGGGGACCGGCCGGTCCGAAAAGTCGCGGACCGACCGGCGCCGGGCCATCTCGTGGTAGAACGCGTCGGCCCGCGCCGCGCTCTCCGCGGGCGTGACGGGCTCGAAATTGAGGGGAACGCGGCCGGCCACTACCGCGCGACCAGCCGGTACCGCACGACCACGCCGGCCCGGACCTGGCTCGACCCGGTCGAGTAGGCGCCGGGCTCCGCCTCAACGCGGACGGCCGCGACAGCGACGTCCATCATCGCTCCGCCCCGGTACGGCGGGACCATGCCGACGCCCTGCTCCTGGATCGACACGACCTCGCCGAGCGAGGCGCCGGCCGCCGTCGCCAGCCGCTCGGCCTTGGCGCGCGCCTGGGCCACGGCCTCGTCGAACGCCCGGTCGCGGTACCGCCCGGGCTCGCTCAGCGTGTAGCCGATGCCGTCGAGCCGGTTCGCCCCGCTCTCGACCACCGACGCGACGAGGTCGGGGATGGCGGCGAGGCTGTCGGTCGTGACCGAGACGACGCGCGTGGCCTGGTAGCCGTCGGGGCCGTTCGGACCGTAGTTCTGGCCCAGCTGGAGCGCGTCGATCTGGATCTGGCGGTCGGCGATCCCGAACGACCGCACGCGCGCGAGCACGCGCGCCACGTCGTCCTCGTGCTGGCGGAGCGCCTCGGCCGCCGTCGGCGCCTCAGTCACGACGCCGAGCCGGACCACGGCCCGGTCGGGCGGGGCGGAGACGAGGCCCTCGCCGGAGACGGTGATCGCGCCCTCGTCGAGCGCCGGCTGCGCCGACGCCGCGGCGGCGGCCAGAAGGAGGGCGGGGAGGAGGAGCCGGAGCATGGGCGGGGCGGGTGTGGGAGAGGCCGGAACGCGCGGGCGGGGCGGTTCCGGGTGCAGCGGGCAGCGGGCAGCGGGCAGCGGGCAGCGGGCAGAATGCACCACCCCGCCCTCGGCGCGGGCGGGGCGGCGGTCGTAGCGGCGTTGCATGCAACGCCGTCGGGCCGCGGCGCACGGGCGGGGCGGGGTGGCCGCCGTAGGGGCGACCGGCGGTCGCCCGTGCCTACCCCGCCCGCGCCACCCCGCCCCGCGCCGCGGGCGGGGCCGTCCGCTACGGGTGGAGCCGCCCGAGCAGGCGCGGAAACGGCGCCGTCTCGCGGACGTGCCCCAGCCCGCACACCCACGCCACGGTCCGCTCCAGGCCCAGGCCGAAGCCGGCGTGGGGGACCGAGCCGTAGCGCCTCAGGTCGAAGTACCAGTCGAACGCCGACTCGGGCAGCCCGTGCGCCGCCACCTGCTCGCGCAGGAACGCCAGGTCCGTAGCCCGCTCGCCGCCGCCGACGATCTCGCCGTAGCCCTCGGGCGCGAGCACGTCCATGCCCAGCGCGAGGCGGTCGTCCTCGGGGTCACGCTTCATGTAGAACGCCTTGACGGCCGCCGGGTAGCGGTGGACGATGACGGGCGTCGAGAAGTGGCGCGTGAGCACGGTCTCGTCCGACCCGCCGAGGTCGGCGCCCCACTCGAAGTCGCGGGCGCTCGCTTTCCACTGCGGGAGGTTGCGGAGGGCCTCCTCGATCTCGTCCAGGCGGACGTTGATCTCGATCTCGCGGGCGTCGATCCGCCGCTTCTCGCCCTTTTTGGCCTGCCCGTAGGCCGCGCGGTTCTCGTCGCGCTCGGCCTCCAGTCCGCCCCGCTCCTCTTCGAGCGCCGCGATCTCGGCGTCGAGCATCGCCTGCGTCTCTTCGCTCGTGAGCAGGTCGACGGCCTCGGTGTAGGTCAGGCGCGGGAACGGCGTCTGCGTGGCCCGGCGGAGGGCGTCGACGTCGCGGCCCAGGATGTCCAGCTCGGGTTTGCAATCTGCAATAACGGCTTCGGCGATGGCAACAAGCAGCTCCTCGGCGACCTCCATGTTCATGTCGAGGTCGTAGAACGCCATCTCGGGCTCGATCATCCAGAACTCCGTGAGGTGCCGCCGGGTCTTGGACTTTTCGGCCCGGAACGTCGGCCCGAACGTGTAGATCTTGCCGTGCGCCATCGCCATCGCCTCGCCGTGGAGCTGGCCCGACTGCGTGAGGTAGGCCGGCTCGTCGAAGTAGTCGAGCTCGAACAGCGTCGACGTACCCTCGACGGCGTTCCCGGTCAAGATCGGCGCGTCCATCTGGACGTAGCCCTCGCCCTGGAAGTAGCCGTGGATGGCCGTGATGATCCGGTTGCGGACGCGCATGGCCCCCCACTGCCGCTGCGAGCGCATCCACAGGTGCCGGCGGTCCATGAGGAACTCGACGCCGTGCTCCTTCGGCGTGATCGGGTACGGCTCGGCGAGCGCCAGCACCTCGACGGACGCGGCCTGCACCTCTACGCCGCCCGTCTGCCGCTCGTCAGCGCGGACCTCGCCCACGACGCGGAACGCGGACTCCTGCGTGAGCGCCTCGGCCGCCTCCCACGAGCCCGCGTCGACGTCGCCCTCGCGGACGACGACCTGCACCACCCCGCTCCCGTCGCGGAGCTCGAGGAACCGGAGCCCCTTCGACCCGCGCCCGTTGTAGAGCCACCCGTTGACGGTGACGGTCTCGCCGACGTGGGCGGGGAGGGCGGCGACGCGCGTGAACGGCTCGGTCATCGGGGGGGCTCGGGCGGGGTGGGGAGCCGGAAAGCTACGGGCGGGGCGGAACGCAGACGGCGGGCGATCACCGCCCCGCCCTCGGCGCAGGCGGGGCGGCCGCCGTAGCGGCGTTGCATGCAACGCCGTCGGGCCGCAGCGCCCGGGCGGTGTCGTAGGGGCGACCGCCGGTCGCCCGTGGGCGGGGCGGGCACGGCGGGCAACTACGTCGGGCGGGGCGGCGCCTTTCTCTGACCGCCCCGCCCACCCGACAACCACCCCTAGCCCCTCCTGGCTGCGCCGACGCTGCGCGGTGGCCAGGAGGGGGACTGCCGCCGCCTCCATTCGACGGCGGCTTCGCCTGTCACCGCCCCGCCCAGGTCTACACGGGGCGGGGCGGAACAAAACGAGCGCCACCCCGCCCGCGTGCCCCTTTTCCCTTTCCCGCCACCGTCGAAGATGCGGTGCGTTGGCGGCCGCGCAGGAATCCCGCCCCACCCCGCCCGAGTAGGTACCGCTCGCCCGTCTCCTGATCCACCGCCGGCCGCCTGGAAGCGCTTCCCGGCCGCCCCGCCGCATGAACGCCCCTGAACCCGTCCTCTCGCACCTGACCGACCTCGGCCTCGACCGCACGCAGACGGTCTACTACAACCTCCCCCCCGCCCGGCTCGTCGAGCTCTCGGTCCGGCGCGGCGAGGGCCGGATGGCCGCCGGAGGCCCGCTCGCCACGCGGACCGACCCGCACACGGGGCGCTCGCCGAACGACCGCTTCGTCGTGCGCGAGCCGTCGAGCGAGGACGACGTGGCCTGGGGGAACACGAACAAGCCGGTCTCCGAGGAGACGTTCGACGACCTCCACGAAGCTATGGGCCGCTACGCGACCGGCCGCGACATCTTCGTCCGCGACTGCTACGCCGGCGCCGACCCGCGCTACCAGGTCAAGGTCCGCGTGATCACCGAGAAGGCGTGGCACTCGATGTTCGCCTACAACATGTTCCTCCGGCCCGCCACCGACGAGGAGCTCCTGGACTTCGAGCCCGACTACACGGTCCTCGACCTGTGCGACTTCAAGGCGACGGAGAAGAACATGGGCGAGCTCAACTCGTCGACGTTCGTGCTCCTGCACCTCGGGCGCAAGCTCGTCCTCATCGGGGGGACCAACTACGCCGGCGAGATCAAGAAGTCCATCTTCTCGGCGCTCAACTACGTGCTCCCGCAGCAGGGCGTGCTCCCCATGCACTGCTCGGCGAATGAGGCCGAGGGCGGCGGCAACACGGCCATCTTTTTCGGGCTCTCGGGGACGGGCAAGACGACGCTCTCGGCCGACGCCAGCCGCGTCCTGATCGGCGACGACGAGCACGGGTGGAGCGACGAGGGCGTGTTCAACTTCGAGGGCGGCTGCTACGCCAAGGCCATCCGCCTGAGCCCCGAGGGCGAGCCCGAGATCTTTGCCACGACCCATGAGTTCGGGACGCTCGCCGAGAACGTGGTCCTCAACGAGGACCGCTCGATCGACTTCGACGACGCGACGATCACCGAGAACACGCGGCTGAGCTACCCGATCTACCAGATCCCGAACGCCAGCGACGACGGGATGGGCGGAGTGCCGGAGACCGTCGTATTCCTGACCGCCGACGCCTTCGGCGTGCTCCCGCCGATCTCCAAGCTGACGCCGGAGCAGGCGCAGTACCACTTCCTCAGCGGCTACACCGCCAAGGTGGCCGGCACGGAACGCGGCGTGACCGAGCCCAAGGCCACGTTCTCGGCCTGCTTTGGCGAGCCGTTCATGGTGCTCCCGCCGTCGCGCTACGCCGAGATGCTGGGCGAGCGGATCGAGTCGTCGGGCGCCCGCGTGTTCCTCGTCAACACGGGCTGGACCGGCGGGCCGTACGGGACCGGCGAGCGGATGAAGCTGGCCTGGACGCGCCGGATGGTCAACGCCGCGCTCGCGGGCGAGCTCGACGACGTCGAGACCGACACGGAGCCGGTCTTCGGCCTCCAGGTGCCGACTCAGATCGAGGCCGTCCCGTCGGAGGTCCTGCAGCCGCGCCAGACCTGGGACGACGCGGCGGCCTACGACGCGAAGGCCGAGCAGCTGGCCGGCATGTTCGCCGACAACTTCGAGAAGTACGCGGCCAACGTGTCCGAGGCGGTCCGCCAGGCCGGTCCGGCCAAGCAGCTCGACTCGGTCGCCAACGCCTAGTCTGACCACCCCGCCCGAGCGCTTCTGCCGCCCCGCCCCGCTCGTCGTGGGCGGGGCGGCGTCGTTACGGCCCTCCGCCCCGCCCCGCGCGGTCTTGGACGCGAACGTGTTCGTCGGCGCCGGCTTCCGCCCGGCGAGCGCGTCGGGGCGCTTGGTGGCCGCGGCGCGGGCGGGGCGGCTCGTCACCGTGTGGAACGCGGCCACACGCGCCGAGGCCGAGTGTGTCGTCGGCCAGATCCCCCCGCTCGCAGCGTTCGACTGGACCGGCGTGTTCCGCGACGCTGGGCGCTGGGGCGGGGCGGTCGATCTCGCCCCATGGGCGCACCTCGCCGGGCGGCTCGATCAGACCCTGGCCGCCCTCGCGCTAGCCGCCTCCGCCCCGCTCGTGACGGCCGACGGCCCGCTCCACGACGGCGCGGGCGAGGGCGGGGTGGTCGCGCTCCGCCCCGCCCCGGCGGCGGCGGCGTTCGGGCTCTAGCCCAGCGCGCCGGCGAGGAGGATCGCGCCAATAAGACCAGCGACCAAGACGAAGAAGTAGGCACAACCGAGGACGAAAGACTTTAGGATCGTCCTGATCCAGCCCTGCCCGTACACCCGCTTTTGGGCAACGACGAAGTAGACAGGGATTGAAGCCCAAAGGGCAGCGCCTAGGACGGCTACTCCAGCGCTCCTGGTAGGCACCGCTAGCAGAGCAAGAAATGAGAACACGACGAACGCAAAAGCGTGCGTGTGGAGCCCGAAGACGAGGTGCTCCGAGTAGTACCACCCGCGCCGGACGTAGAGGAGCTTCAGGAGGAGCGCGAACACGGGCAGGATGAGGAACAGGACCGTCGGGACCTTGCCGACAGCCTCGCGGAAGAAGGCCACGCCAGCGTCGGCCGACTCCTCCCCCGTCTTGGCCTCGCTGATCCGCCGGAGCGACTCGGAGCGGACCATCCAGTCCGGCAGGCCGATATTCGCGTTGGCCTCCGGGTAGATCTGCGCCCGCGCCGCTTTCACGTCCGCGAGGCGGACCGTGCTGTCGGGCGGGAGCGTGCGGAGCAAGGCGGCCTCCAGCTCCAGTCCCGCCGTCCGCTGCCTCGCGTCGTTCCGCGCGTCGTCGGCGTCGGCGGCGGCGTCCGCGAGGTCGTCGAAGACGTCGTCGTACGTCGAATCCGCGGCCCGGCGGGCGAGGGCGGGGCGGAGCGAGTCGGCGGCCACGCCGTCCAGGACCACCCCGCCAGGGACGGCCGCCCGGGTCAGGCTGTCGAGGCGGGCCCGGAGCGAGTCGGCCGCGCGCTCGGCCCGCGCGATGCGGGCCGGCTCGTCCGCGATCTGCGCCTCGACGTCCGCGAGGTAGGCCGCGACGACGACAGTCGAGTCGAGGTCCACCCCGCCCTCGTCGAACATGGTGTCGCGGACGCGGCCGACCGGGTCGAGGAGCGCGAGGAGCACGAAGAAGACGAGCGTGGCCGAGAGGTAAACCCGGAGCGGGCGGAGATACCGCTGCCGCCGCCCCGCCAGGAACTCGGCCGTGAGTTTGCCTGGCTTGAACAGGAGCACGCCGAGCGTGGCCCAGACGCGACCGTCGAGCCCGAAAAACTCCGTGAACGACTGGGCGACGAAGCGGTGGACCGGCAGGCGGAGGGGCTCGTTGCGCTGGCCGCACTCGCTGCAATAACGCCCCGCGAGCGGCGTGCCGCAGTTCGCGCACGCCCCGTCCCCTGAGGGCGGGGCGGTCGTCGGCTCGGGGAGCCGCGCACGGCGGGGAGGAGCGGCGGGGGCGTCGGGGTCGGGCACGAGCGGGCCGTGGGCGGGGTGGCCACCAACCTACGGGGCCGCCCCGCCCACGTTACGCGCCGGACCGGGCGGGGCGGCGGTCGCGGTCAAACGTCGACTCGCGCGCGGCCTCGAACCGCCCCGCCCCCGCGTCGAACCGGCGCTCCTGGACCACGAAGCGCTCGGGCTCGACCGTGATCCAGTTGTAGAAGTTGACGTCGCGGTCGACGCCCCGCCCGCGGCTCGACGTGGCCGTGCCGGCGCTCGCGATGACGACGCGGTGGCCCCCGCCGGCGGCCGTCGCGGGCGAGAGCTCGACTGGGGCCACGTGGCTCGTGTGGAGGTGGCCGCACAGGACGAGGTCGACGCGCGCACGCTGGGCGGCCCCGATCGCCCGGCTCGCCCCGCGCGAGACCTCGTCGCTGTCGAGCCCTTCCAGGACCAGGAGGTGGTGGTGGAGCACGAGCACGCGGAACGCATCCAGCGGCTGGCGCGAAAAGAACGTCTCCATCTCCGCCACGTGCTCTGGCCGGATGCGCCCGCCCTTGATGGTCCACCCGTGGGCCGAGTTGAGGCCGAACGCGGCGAGGCCGGGCTCCGCGAACGACGGCGTCACGTCGGGGCTGACCAGTTGGCGGAAGCGCTTGGACGAGCGCCACAGCCGGGCAAACGGGTTGTGCCACCACGCGCGGACGTCGTGGTTGCCAGGCACCACCAGCACCGGCGCGTCGAAACGGTCCAGCATCGCCCGCGCCGCCACAAACTCCCGCGTCCGCGCCCGCTGCGTCAGGTCGCCCGAGACGACGACGAGGTCGAGTCCGGCCCCGTTCACCTCGTCTACGAGCGCGTCGACGATGCGCGGGTGCGAGATCCGCCCAAAGTGAACGTCGGACAGATGAGCCAGGCGGATCGGTTCAGGGTTCGGAGGTTGGCTGCGCCGGCCTGTCGGCTCAGGGTTTAAGGTCGAAGAGCGCTCTTCCGCCTTCTCTTTGTGGGGCGGGGTGGCGCCCGTCTCCCCCACCCCGCCCCGCTCGCGCGGCGGCGGGGCGGCATCCGAATCCTGAACCCCGGACCCTGAACCCCGCTCGCTCACAGCAGCATCAGGCGCGGCTCCTCCAGCAGGTCCTTGACGTCGCCCAGGAAGGCGGCGCCCGTGGCCCCGTCGACGACGCGGTGGTCGCACGAGAGCGTGAGCGTCATGAGCTGGCCCGGG
The DNA here is from genome assembly GCF_032248475.1 of Rubrivirga sp. S365. Taxonomy (NCBI): domain Bacteria; kingdom Pseudomonadati; phylum Rhodothermota; class Rhodothermia; order Rhodothermales; family Rubricoccaceae; genus Rubrivirga; species Rubrivirga sp. S365. The sequence continues at coordinate 2,414,505 of NZ_JAVTTN010000001.1, read as the reverse complement.
ACGACCGCCCCGCCCTCGACGACGGGCACGTCGCGGATGGTGCCGATCGCGAGGATGCAGGCGTTGGGCGGGTTGATGATGGCCGTGAACTCGGAGATCCCGAACATGCCCAGGTTCGACGTCGTGAACGTCGAGCCGGCGTATTCGGAGGGGTCGAGCTTTCCGTCGCGGGCGCGGCCGGCGAGGTCGCGCGTCTCGGCCGCGATCTGAGCCAGCCCCTTCGCGTCCGCGTTGCGGACGACGGGCGTGATGAGGCCCTCGGGCATGGCGACCGCGACGGCGACGTGGGCCGCCTCGTGCTGGCGGATCACGCCCTCGTCTTCGAGGTAGCTCGCGTTGACCATCGGGTGCCGGCGGAGCGCGACGGCGCACGCCTTCGTGATGAGGTCGTTCACGCTCACCTTGCCCATGTCGCGCTCGGCGGCGACCGCGTTGAGGTCCTTGCGGAACGCCATCGCCCCGCCCATGGCCACGTCGACCGTGAGGTAGAAGTGGGGGGCCGTGAACTTGCTCTGGGCGAGGCGCCGGGCGATCGTCTTCCGCATCTGCGTGATGCGGAGGTCGGCCCCGCCAGTCTCCACCCCGCCCGTTTGCGGTCCGCCGGCTTGTGGCCCGCCCTGCGCCGCGGGCGGGGTGGCGGGCTGCGCAGCCGGACGGTTCGCGGGCACCTCGACGGGTTGCGCCGAGCGGGCTGCGGGTTGGGCCGCCCCGCCCTCGCGGGCCGCCTCCACGTCGCGCTTGACGACGCGGCCGTCCGGGCCGGAGCCGGCGATCTGGGCCAGGTCGAGCCCGGCCTCGTCGGCCATCCGCCGCGCCAGCGGCGACGCCTTGACGCGGCCGCCGTCTTGCGCCGCCCCGCCCTGGGCGGCCGACGTCGTGGGCTGGCTGGCGCCGACCTGCGGTTCGGCGGCGTCGGGCCGGTGGCCGTAGCCTTCGGCCGTGGTCCCGGCCGCGCCGGCGTCCGCCCCGCCCTGTCGGCTCTGCGCCGCGGGCGGGGTGGTGGTCCCGTCGCCGCCGAGCGGCTGCGCGCTCGGGGCCGGGGCGTCGATGGCGTCGGCCGTGGCCGTCTTGCCTTCGAGGCCGGCCGGGGCCGGCTCGTTCTCCTGCTGCGCGGGCGGGGCGGCCTCGACGTCGGCCGCGCTCCCGGCGGACCCGTCGCCGCCGTACTCGGCGACCACGTCGTCGACCGACTCGCCTTCCTTGCCGAGCACGGCGATGAGCGCGCCGATGGGGACGCTGTCGCCCTCGCCGACGACCCGCTTGAGGAGCACGCCGTCGTCGTAGACCTCGAGGTCCATCGTCGCTTTGTCGGTCTCGACCTGGGCGATCACGTCGCCGGCCGACACGGATGCGCCCTCGTCGGCGAGCCACGACACGAGGACGCCCTCCTCCATCGTGTCGCTCATCTTGGGCATTTCAACTGCAATCGCCATGACAAAAAGGGATTGAGGGATAAGGGATCGAGGGATACGGCGGGCACGGGCGGGGCGGCATCCCTCTATGCCTCCATCCTCCATCCCTCTTTGTTACACGTACAGCGCGCGCTTGGCGGCCTGGATCGTCTCGTCGACCGACGGCATCCAGGCCTCGATCAGGTTCTTGGCGTAGGGGGCCGGCACGTCCTTCGCCGTCACGCGCTCGATGGGCGCGTCGAGGTGGTCGAAGCACTGCTGCTGGATGCGGAACGCGACCTCAGACGCCACGCCGCCGAACGGCTGGCTCTCGTCCACGATGACGAGCCGGTTCGTCTTCTTCACCGACTCGACGACAGCGTCCGTGTCGAACGGGCGGAGCGTGCGGGGGTCGATGACGGTCGCCTCGTAGCCCTGCTTGGCGAGCTCCTCGGCGGCCTCCATCGCGAGCCAGTAGCTCTTGGAGTGGGCCACGATCGTGAGGTCGTCGCCCTCGCGCGCGATGCGGGCCTTGCCGATCGGGAGCAGGTAGTCCTTCTCGTCCGAGACCTCGCCCTTGAGGCCGAACATGAGCTCGGACTCCAGGAACAGGACGGGGTCGTCGTCGCGGATGGCCGCCTTCAGCAGGCCCTTGGCGTCGTCCGGGTTGGACGGCGCGACGACCTTGAGGCCGGGGACGTTGGTGTAGAAGGCCTCGACGGAGTTCGAGTGCGTGGCCCCGAGTTGCCCCGCCGCGCCGTTCCCGCCGCGCATGACGATGGGGACCTTGGCCTGCCCGCCCGACATGTAGCGGACCTTGGCGGCGTTCGAGACGATCTGGTCGAAGGCCACGAACGTGAAGTTCCACGTCATGAACTCGATGATCGGCCGCAGCCCCAGCATGGCCGCCCCGATGCCGAGCCCGGTGAATCCGGACTCCGAGATCGGCGTGTCGACGACGCGCTTCGGCCCGAACTGGTCGAGCATCCCCTGCGACACCTTGTAGGCGCCGTCGTACTCGGCGACCTCCTCACCCATGAGGAACACGCTCTCGTCGCGTTCCATCTCCTCCGTCATCGCGTCGCGGAGGGCTTCTCTAAACTGCAACTCGGCCATAGCTGGGAGCTTCGACACGCAACACGCAACACGTTGTCTGCGCGTGGCTGCTGCGTGTTTCGTATTGCGTGTTGGTTCGGGGCGGGGTGGACCGCTAGACGATGAAGGGGTAGTCCTCCTGGGCGTAGACGTCCTCGTACATGGTCGAGACGTCGGGGAGCGGCGACTGCTCGGCAAAGTCGACGGCGGCCATGACCTCGGCCTTGACGTCCTCGTCGACCTCGTCGAGGCGCTCGACGGGGAAGAGCTCGTGCTCCAGGATGTAGGCCTTGACGCGGAGGATGGGGTCCTCGCCCTTTTTGCCTTCGAGCTCCTCCTTCGTCCGGTACTTCTGCGGGTCCGACATCGAGTGGCCGCGGTAGCGGTAGGTCTGGACCTCGACGAAGTACGGCTTCGTCTGGCCGTCGGTCTCGCCGCGGGCGTCGTCGGCGATCTCCTGGAAGGCGCCGTAGACCTCGAACAGGTCCATCCCGTCGATCACGGCCGTCTTCATGCCGTACGGGTAGCCCTGCTTGTAGAGGTTGGCGTCGCCGCGGGCGCGGGCGACCGACGTGCCCATCGCGTACTCGTTGTTCTCGACGATGAGCAGGACGGGCACGTCGTAGAGCGAGGCCAGGTTGGCCGCCTCGTGGAACGCGCCCTGGTTGATGGCGCCGTCGCCGAAGAACGCGAGCGCCACCCCGCCCGTCTCGCGGTACTTCAGCGCGAACCCCATGCCGACGCCGACGGGGATCTGGCCGCCGACGATGCCGTGGCCGCCGTAGAAGTGCTTCTCGACGTCGAAAAAGTGCATCGACCCACCCTTGCCGCGGCTGCACCCGTCGATCTTCCCGAACAGCTCGGCCATGCCGGCGTCGGACGACATGCCGCGGGCGAGCGCGAGGCCGTGGTCGCGGTAGGCCGTGATGATGGGGTCGTCGTCGCGGAGCGCGCGGACGGCGCCGGTCGAGACGGCCTCCTGACCGATGTAGAGGTGGAGGAAGCCGGCGATCTTCTGGCGCCCGTACATCTGCGCCGCCCGCTCCTCGAAGCGGCGCTGGAGCAGCATGTTCCGGTACATCTCGAGCACGTCGTCGGCGCTCAGGCCCAGCGACTCGTGCGTGCGGCCGCTCCCCCGGTACACGCGGACGTCCGGCGTGTCGGGCGTGAACGCCCCGTTGGTCGCGGGCGACGCGGCCTTCTTCTTGGGAGCGGCCTTCTTGGCTGCGCCGTCCCCTTTGGGGGTCTTCGTCGAGGTCTTCGTCGTGCCGGCCATGGGGGCGGGGTGGTCAGAAGGGGCGTCCCACGGGGGACTCGGGAAGGGGGCTCCGGGGGCGGGGCGGAACCGGTGACTGCGCGCCGGAGATCCGCCCCGCCCTGGGAGTCCGCCCAAGCTACCGCCGCAGGGCGGGGCGGGGTGGCCCCGCGGAGCGGTCTCCGCCGTCTCTCAACGGCGGCTCCGCCCCGCCCCGCGTTCAGCGGCGCCCGCTCGGGCCGTATCCTGCGCCGCCCCGCCCCCGCCGTCCGCGTCGTGCCCGCCCCGTTCCTCACGCCCCCCGACCCGGACCGGGGCCTCAGCGCCGTCGTCGTGGTCCCGACGTTCAACGAGGCCGGGACGATCGGGGCGCTCGTCGAGCGGGTGCTCACGCTCGACGGCGCGTTCTCGGTGCTCGTCGTCGACGACGGGTCGCCGGACGGGACGGCCGACGTCGTCGCCGCGATCCAGCGCGACCACCCCGCCCGCGTCGGGCTCCTCCGGCGGCCGGGGAAGTCGGGCCTGGGGACGGCCTACCTCGACGGGTTCCGCGTCGCGCTCGACGCCGGCTTCCGCTACGTGTGCGAGATGGACGCCGACTTCTCGCACAACCCGGACGACCTCACGCGCCTCGTCGCCGCGTGCCTCCCGCCTTCGGAGGCCGGGGGCGGACCGCAAACCGGCGGGGCGGACGTGGCCGTCGGGAGCCGCTACGTCGACGGGCTCCGCGTGCTCAACTGGCCGCTCGGGCGCCTCGTGCTGAGCTACGGGGCCGGCGTCTACACGCGGGCCATCACGCGGCTCCCGCTCCAGGACGTGACCGCCGGGTTCAAGTGCTTCCGCCGCGAGGTGCTCGAGGCCATCGACTTCCGGCGCGTCCGCTCGAACGGGTACTCGTTCCAGATCGAGATGAACTACCGGGCCTGGCGCGAGGGCTTCCGCCTCGTCGAGGTGCCCATCGTGTTCACGGAGCGGAGCGAGGGCGAGAGCAAGATGACGAAGGAGATCGTCCGCGAGGCGGCGCGGAAGGTGTGGGAGCTGAGGCTCCGCGACCTGGCGGGGCGGCTCTGACGGGGTACTCGGTACGGGGTACTCGGTACGGGGTACTCGGTACGGGGTACTCGGTACGGGGTACTCGGTACGGGGTACTCGGTACGGGCGGGGCGGGCGACGGCGGCCGGCAGAGGGCGACCACCCCGCCCGAGACCTGGGCGGGGCGGTGAGCCTGGGCTGAGCGGGGTCTCTACCCCGCACCCTGTACCTCGTACCTCGCCCCCGCCGGATCTCGACACCGCCGCCGGCCGTCCACCCCGCCCGTATCACCCTCCCCCACCCCGCCCCGATGGCCACGTACGACCACCTCCAGCCCCCGACCTCCGGCGAGACGATCACCCAGACCGCCGGCGGCCTCCGCGTGCCCGACCGCCCCGTCATCCCGTACATCGAGGGCGACGGGATCGGGCCGGACATCTGGGCCGCCGCCTCGCGCGTGTTCGACGCGGCCGTGGCGAGCGCCTACGGCGACGACCGCGAGATCGTGTGGTTCGAAGTCCTGGCCGGCGAGAAGGCCCACGACCAGACGGGCGAGTGGCTGCCCGAGGACACGCTGAAGGCCATGAGCGAGTACCTCGTATCGATCAAGGGGCCGCTCACGACGCCCGTCGGCGGCGGCATCCGGTCGCTCAACGTGGCGCTCCGGCAGAAGCTCGACCTCTACGCCTGCGTCCGCCCCGTGCAGTACTTCGCAGGCGTGCCGTCGCCGGTGAAGGAGCCCGAGAAGGTGGACATGGTCATCTTCCGCGAGAACACCGAGGACATCTACGCCGGCATCGAGTTCGAGGACGGGTCCGACGACGCCGAGCGGTTCAAGGCGCTCCTGAAGGAGAACTTCCCCGACCGCTTCCAGAACGTCCGCTTCCCGGACACGGCCGGGTTCGGGATCAAGCCGGTGTCGAAGGAGGGGACCGAGCGGCTCGTCCGCGCCGCGTTCGACTACGCCGTCGCCGAGGGCCGCGACTCGGTCACGCTCGTCCACAAGGGGAACATCATGAAGTTCACCGAGGGCGCCTTCCGCGACTGGGGCTACGAGCTGGCCGACCGCGAGTACGGGGCCGAAAAGCTCGACGGCGGCCCGTGGCGCCAGTTCACGAAGGACGGCGTGACGGTGACGGTCAAGGACGTGATCGCCGACGCCTTCCTCCAGCAGATCCTCACGCGGCCCGACGAGTACGGCGTGATCGCGACGCTCAACCTCAACGGCGACTACGTCTCGGACGCGCTCGCGGCCGAGGTCGGCGGCATCGGCATCGCGCCCGGCGCCAACATCAACTACAACACGGGCGTCGCGCTCTTCGAGGCCACGCACGGGACGGCGCCGAAGTACGCCGGCCAGGACAAGGTGAACCCGTCGAGCGTCATCCTCTCCGGCGAGATGATGTTCCGCTACATGGGCTGGACCGAGGCGGCCGACGCCATCCTGCGCGCGATGGAGGCGACGATCCAGTCGAAGCGGGTGACGTACGACTTCCACCGCCAGATGACGGGCGCCACGAAGCTCAAGACGAGCGAGTTCGCCGACGCGCTGATCGAGAACCTGTAAAGCCTCCGCCCCGCCCGCATGGGCGGGGTGGCCCGCTCCCCGACCGCCCCGCCCCGCTCGCCGGGGGCGGGGCGGTTTTTTTCCTGCGCCCGTGACCAAACAGGGCATGGCGCCGGCTGACTCCGTATCGCCGCCTTCCACCCCGCCCCCGCGATGACCCGAGTCCTCCTCCTCGCCGCCCTCTTCGCGGGCGCCCCCGCCGCCGCTCAAACCGTCGTCTCCGTCCAGGCGGGCGGGGCGGCCTTCGACCTGTCCGGCACCGGGAGCGCGTTCGTGGCCGACGTCCGCGCCCACCGGCCGATCACGCGCGTGCTCGCCGTCGAGGGCGGTGTCGGGTTCTCGCGGACCGCCCAGCAGTTCGGCGACGTGAGCTACCTGCTCCCCAACGTCGAGTTTCAGGCCGGCCTCCCGCTGGGCACGCGGTTCCGGCCGTTCGTCGGGCTCGGGTTCGGCGCGTTCGTCCCGCTGAGCGACCCGGGGCCGTTCCAGATCACGTACCCCGGCGGGTCCACGACCTCAGGGGACTTCGACCCCGAGTTCGACGGCGCCATCGTGCTGTCGCTGGGGCTCGACGCCGCCGTCACCGACCGCGTCCTCGTCCGCACGTCCGGCCGCCTGCGCGGGACCGCGAGCTTGGGCGGGCCGGACGTTTTCGGCGGCACGTTCGCCGAGATCACGGCCGGGCTGGGCTACCGCTTCTAGCGGCCCGCCCCGCCCACATCGGGCGGGGCGGTCGCGCTCAGGCGTCGTCGCGCGCCGCGTCGACGGCCTGGAGGAAGTCGGCGAGCGGGCGGGCGCCCGAAATCAGGGTGCCGTTGACGAAGTAGGCCGGCGTGCCGGTCACGCCGAGCTGCTCGGCCGCCGCGACGGACTGGTCGACGGTCGCCGCCGCCGCCTGGTGGGCCGGCGAGGACGCGTCGGTCGCGCACGCCCGCCACGACGGGTCCGCCCCGCCCGCGGCGGCGACGGCCGCGATCCGGTCGAGGACGTTGGCCGTCGTCACCGCGTCCTGGTTCTCGAACAGGTCGTCGCGGACGGCCCAGTAGACGTCGGGCTGGTCGGCCAGGCACTCCGACGCGATGGCCGCGGGCCGCGCCCAGTCGTGGAACCCGAGCGGGAACGGGAGCGAGACCACGCGGACGTCGTCCGGGCGTTCGTCCAGGACCTCCTCGACGGTCGCCGCGCCGCGGGCGCAGTACGGGCACTGGAGGTCGGTAAACTCGATGACTGTCACCGGCGCGCTCGCGGCCCCGAGGGCGGGGCGGCCGGCGACGAGCGGGGCGAGCAGCGACCGGCGGAGGCTGTCGGCCTGCGCCTCGGCCGCCGCGAGGTCGGCGCGGACCGACGCGAGGGCGGCCTCGTCGCGGCCCACGTCGAGGGGCGGGCCGGCGAGCAGGAACAAGCGCGCGCCGTCGTCGGACAGGAGGACCGGGACGGTCTGCCGGCCGTCGACGGTCAGCGTGCCGAGGCGGACGCCGTCCGCCCCGCTCGCGGCGAGCGGGCCGAGGTCGAGGGGCAGGGTGGCGAGCTCGGGGATCTCGACGCGGAGGTTGTCGAGCACGCGGGCTTCTTCTTCTTGCGTCAGCTCCTCGCCCACGTCGCCCTCGGCGGGCGTTTGGGCGGGGGCGTCGGTCGGCGCGCAGCCGGCGGCGGTGAGGAGGACGGCGGCGAACAGCGGGAGGCGCACGGGCGGGCGGGGCGGCGGGGGCGGGGCGAAGCGGACCGAACGAACGTACCGCCAGAACCATGCCCGCCCCGCCCGAACCGGACGTCCGAACAGATGAACCCGCGGCGACGGAGCGGGCGGGGAGGCCGGCGGGGGCGCCCCGTTCGGGCGTAGTCTCACGGCCCCTCCCTCCGTTCCCGCCGTGACGCTCCGCCCCGCCCCGCTCGTCCTCGCGCTCGCCGTCGCCGTCGCCGCGTGCGGGGCGCCGCCGCTCACGCCGCCGACGCCGCCGGCCGCGCCCGCCCCGCCCGTCGCCGAGCGACCGCCCGAAGCGCCCTCGCCGCCGGCCGCCCCGCCCGAGGCGCCCGCCCGGCCGAGCGGGGTGGTGGTCGACGCGGCCGCGCTGCCCGGGCCGGCCCGCGAGTTCCGAGCGGCCTGGATCGCGACCGTTGCCAACATCGACTGGCCGAGCCGGTCCGGGCTCTCGACGGCGCAGCAGCAGGCCGAGCTCCGGTCGCTCCTCGACCGGGCCGTGGAGGTCGGGCTCAACGCCGTCGTGTTCCAGGTCCGCCCCTTCGCCGACGCCTTGTACTTCTCGCCTTACGAGCCGTGGTCCGAGGTCCTCACCGGGCGGCAGGGGCAGGCTCCGAGCCCGTGGTACGACCCGCTCCAGTTCGCGGTCGACGAGGCCCACGCGCGCGGGCTCGAGCTCCACGCCTGGTTCAACCCGTACCGCGCGAGCCACCCGACGCAGCGCGGACCCCGCGACGGCCAGCACGTCTCGGTCCTCCGCCCCGACCTCGTCCGCACCTACGGCGACTACACATGGCTCGACCCCGGCGAGCCCGAGGCGACGGACCACTCGATGCGGACGATCCTCGACGTGGTCCAGCGCTACGATGTCGACGGCGTCCACCTGGACGACTACTTCTACCCGTACCCGGTCGAGAAGCGGGGCCGGCGCGTGTCGTTCCCCGACGATGCCAGCTATGCCCGCGCCGTCGCCGCCGGCGAGACGCTGGGCCGCGACGACTGGCGGCGCCAGAACGTCGACCGCTTTGTCGAGCGGCTCTACCGCGAGGTGAAGGCCGAGAAGCCCCACGTGAAGGTGGGCATCAGCCCGTTCGGGATCTGGCGGCCCGGCCACCCCGCCGGCGTCCGCGGGTTCGACCAGTACGCCGAGATCTACGCCGACGCCCGGCGGTGGATGCGCGAGGGCTGGCTGGACTACCTCGCGCCGCAGCTCTACTGGTCCATCGAGAGCCGGGGCCAGCCGTTCCCCGCGCTCCTCGACTGGTGGGGCCAGCAGAACGACCGGGGCCGCCACCTCTGGCCCGGCCTCTACGACAGCCGGACGCTCCCGGACGTGGGCGGCTACGAGCCCGAGCAGATCGTCCGCCAGGTCCGCCTCGTCCGCGACGACGCCGAGGCGACCGGCACCGTCCACTTCTCGATGAAGGCGCTCCTCGACCGCTACAGCTCCCTGGGCCGCGACCTGGGGACGGGGCCGTACGCCGAGCCCGCGCTCGTCCCGGCCTCGCCGTGGCTGGGCGCCACCCCGCCCGCCCCGCCCGCCGTCCGTATCGAGGGGCAGCGGGCCGTGTGGGCGCAGGAGGGCAGCGAGCCCGTGTGGCAGTGGGTCGTCCGCACGCGGACGCGGGGCGCGTGGTCGTGGCGCGTCGTCGGGGGCGGGGTGCAGTCGATGGCGCTCCCGGCCGGCGCCGAGGCCGTCGCCGTCTCGGCCGTGAGCCGCGTGGGCGTCGAGAGCCCGGCGCGGCGCGTCGACGTGGCCCGCCCCTAAAAACCGCCGCCCCGCCCATGCGTGGGCGGGGCGGCCTCAGAACGCGATCTGGACCTGCCCGCGGAACGCGACGAGCGTGTCGTCGCCGTCGAGCGGGGCCTCCCCGCCCTCCGCCCCGCCCCGGAGGAACACGTCGAGGTTGAGGGCCAGCCGCGTGTTCTGAGCCGCGTACAGGTTGAGCCCGGGCGTGAGCAGGACGCCGTCGTAGCGGCCCACCGGCCCCTCGGCGTCCGAGGCGCTCGCGCGGAACAGGGGTTCGACGGCCACGAGCACGCCGCCCGTCCGCTCGGCCAGGCCCTCGACGCGGTAGGCGAGCCAGCCTTGGGCACCGATGAACGCGTGGTCGCGGAACGGGTCGAGCGTGCCCGTCACGACCTCGGCGAGCGCGTGGAAGCCGGGCCGGCCGTAGTCGCCGACCTCGACGTCGAGCGCCACCCCGCCCCCGCGCCGCGTGTCGCCGGACGGGTCGTCGCCGAGCGCGCTGCCGTCGGGGTCGAGCCGGGGCGGGTCGTCGCGGGCGAACGCCCGGCTGGTCGCAGCCAGCCCGACCTTGACGCCGGCGACCGGCTGGACCTGAACGCGCGCCGCAAACTGGCGGATGTCGGCGTCGCCGCCCTCCTCGCCGGCCGCGCCGCGGAAGTAGCCGGCCGCGTAGACGACGGGGCCGACCTCGCCGAGCACCTGGACGCCGACCGAGCGGCCGGCGTAGGCGAGCGCCTCCAGCGTCCGGTACAGCTCGGCCGCCTCGGCGCCCCGGAACCGGGCGCCCCGCTCGATGGGCGTGAGCGCCGCCGCCGTCGTCGCGTCGATGATCCCGAACGGCCGCCCGCCCTTGCCGACGAGCACGCCCACGGCCGGGTCGAACTCGAACAGCGCGTACGCCTCGTTCAGCTCGGCCGACCCGCCCACGGCCGCGTTCGCCAGCTCGGCCTGGATGCGCCCGCTGACGAGCGGGCTCACGCGCGCGTTCGCCGACAGGCGCACGCGGCGGAGCGAGAGGTCGGTCGCGTCGGCGCCGTCCTGGCCCGACGTGTTGAGCTGGGTCTGCACGAGCCCGCCGAACGTGACCCGGTCGTCCTGCTCCCCCAGGTTCGGGTCCTCGGCCACCTCCTGGGCGCGGGCGGGGTGGGCGCAGGCCGCGACGGCGAGCACGGCGAGGGCGAGGCGAAGGGTCATGGGCGGGGCGGCGAGAGCGGTCCCGGCAACGCCGACCGCCCCGCCCGGTTCGCCGCCCCGCCCTGACCCGAGCCGCGTGCGTGGGCGGGGCGGCGTGTGACCCCGGGGCGGCCGAGGCCGGCTGTCGTACCATCGGACGCCCCCACCCGACCGCCCCGCCCTCGATGGCCGAGATCGTCACCGACGCCCCCCCGACCGCCTCCGACGCCGCGCCCACGTCGCGCTCGCCCTGGCGGTGGGTGCCCTCGCTGTACTTTGCCGAGGGGCTCCCGTACATGGCCGTCATGGCTCTGGCGGTCATCCTGTACAAGCGGATGGGGATGTCGAACACCGACATCGCGCTCTACACGAGCTGGCTCTACCTGCCGTGGGTGATCAAGCCGTTCTGGAGCCCGCTCGTCGACGTGCTGAAGACGAAGCGGTGGTGGATCGTGGTGATGCAGGTGCTGATCGGCGGGGGACTCGCCGGCGTCGCGCTCACGCTGCCCACCGACGCGTGGGTGCAGGGCTCGCTCGCGTTCTTCTGGCTGCTCGCGTTCTCGTCGGCCACGCACGACATCGCCGCCGACGGGTTCTACCTGCTGGCCCTCGACGAGCACGACCAGGCGTGGTACGTGGGCATTCGGAGCACGTTCTACCGGGCCGCCATCTTCGCCGTCTCCGGCGCCGTCCCGTTCCTGGCCGGCGCGCTCGAGAGCTCGACCGGACTGGGCGCCGTCGACGTCGAGGTCCGGGCCGTCGAGGTGGCCGCCCCGCTCGCGCCCGGGGCGCTCCCGCTCGGGGCCACGGAGCGGACGGCCGCCGCGGGCGCCGCGCGCGGCGACCTGGCCCTCACGGCCTCGGCCCCGGTCCTCTCCCTGGGAATCGCGCCGCGCGACACGGCCGAGGTCGGCGCCGTCCTCCGCCGCGCCCGCTCGGCGAACGCCGCGGCCGGGTTCTACGCCGCCGAGGGCGGGGCGGCCGCGGGTGGGGCGGCCGACGACGCCGGGCCGTCGTGGTGGACGCGCCGCGTGTCGGACCCGCTCGGCCGGGCCATCGCCGGGCTCTTCGGCGACGACGCCCCGCCGCCCAGCGCCACGGCCGGCGACCTCGCCGTCGTCGCGCTCCGCCTGTCCGGGCCGCCGCCGCCGGGCGAGGAGGTGGCCGTCAACCTGGGGCTCGCGGGCGGCGACGAGAGCCTCCACCTCGTCGAGGGCGGCGAGCGGTTCACGTTCACGGCCGCCAACTGGGACCGCCCGTTCCTCGCCGTCGTCCAGGCCGACCCCAAGCTCGACGGGCCGACCGCGGCCACGTTCCGGGCTACGAGCGGCAACATCCCGTTCGCCTGGTCGATCTCGTTCTTCGTGCTCGCGGGCGTATTCCTGGCGCTCATGGCGTGGCACGCCGCGGCCCTCCCCCGCCCCGCCCAGGACGTCCCGGCGGCCGAGGGCTCGGGCGGGGCGGAGGGCATCGCGCAGTACCTCGCGTTCCTCGCCCTGTTCGTCCCGACGCTCGTCGTGCTCCTCGTGCCGATGACAGTCGCTGGGATCGTCGCGCCGCGCTGGAACGGGCCGTGGGGACGCCTGTTCCGGTCGCTCCCGTTCTCGGGGAGCCCGTTCGCCGAGACCATCGTGTCGTTCTTCGAGAAGCCCGAGATCGGGGTCGCCGTCGCGTTCGTCCTCCTCTACCGCTTTGCCGAGGGCCAGGTGGTCAAGCTGGTCACGCCGTTCCTGCTGGACTCGGCCGAGGCCGGCGGGCTCGCGCTCACGACGGGCGAGGTGGGGCTGGTCTACGGGACGGTCGGGGTCGCCGCGCTCACGGTCGGGGGCATCCTGGGCGGCATCGTGGCCGCGCGCGACGGGCTGGGCCGGTGGCTCTGGCCGATGGTCCTCGCCATCAACCTCCCGAACGCGGTCTACCTCGCGCTCGCGGTCGTCCGGCCGGAGAGCCTGTGGGTCGTGAGCGGGGCGGTCGCCGTCGAGCAGTTCGGGTACGGGTTCGGGTTCGCGGCCTTCCTCCTCGTCCTCATCTGGATCTCCGAGGGCGAGCACAAAACGGCCCACTACGCGATCGGGACCGGGCTCATGGCGCTCGGGATGATGCTGCCGGGGCTGATCTCGGGCTGGCTGGAGGACCTCGTGGGCTACCAGAGCTTTTTCGTGTGGGTCCTCATCGCCACGATCCCCAGCTTCCTCGTCGTCGCGCGCATCAAGGTGGACCCAACGTTCGGGAAGAAGGAGGCGGAGGACGCCGGCGGGGCGGCCTGACCACCCCGCCCTCGCAACGGGCGGGGCGGGAATGCCGCCGCCGCCGCCCCGCCCGCTGCCCAGCCGCCCCGCCCCCGCTACAGCCGCACGCGGAGGGCGAGGCCGCCCCGCTCGGGCGCGAGCCGCACCGAGAGGTCCTCGCTCACGTCGAAGCCGGCCAGCTGCGCCGCCACGTAGGCGTCGAGCGCCTGGACCGCGTACGCCACGCCGACGACGAGGACGGCGATGTCGCGCTGCCCCCGCGCTCGGTTGCGAATGGGCTTCACGCTCGCGAACGTGGGCTCGTTCAGCGCCTCCCACTCGCCGCGCGTCGACTCCACCGCTTCGGGGGTGCAAGCTGCTCCCAGGTCGGTCCGGTCCTCGGGTTCGAACTGGACGCACCCGGCGTAGAACGCCGCGCGATCGTACCGGAGGTACTGCCGCTGCCGCGAGACGGCGTACACCACGGCGCCCGCGACGGCTGCCGCCGCGAACGGCGCCTTCAGCGGCTGGCCCGCGTACACCTGCCCCCACCCCGGCACGGCGACCGCCCGGAGGACCGCCCCACGCGGGGACGGCAGCGAGTCGGCGGCGACCGAGTCGGCGGACATCGGGGGCGGGGCGGCGACCGGGGGCGGGGCCACCACCTGCGCCTCCACCCCGCCCGCGGCAGCAAAGAGAGCCAGGGCGACGAGGCCGCACGCCACCCCGCCCCGCCGGGCGGGGCGGTGCCCCAAGGTCCTCTGCCAGTTCCTCGTTCCCATGTCCCCGTTCCCCGACGCACGCGGCCCGCTGGTCTGTCTCCGCAGAACGGGCCGCCGCGCCGGCTAGTCCCCGAGCAGGCGGTCGACCACGCGCTCCAGGTCGTCGACCGAGTAGTACGCGATCTCGATCGTCCCGCCGTCGTCGCGGTGGCGGATGCGGACCTGCGACGCGACGCGGTCGCGGAGCTTCGCCTCCATTGCCTCGACCTGGAGCCGGTCGCGGTCGGGGAGCCCGGCGGCCGGAGTCGACGGCGCGGGCGGGGCGGCGTCTTCCGGCGCGGCGCCCTCGCGGAGCGCCCGCGCCCGGCGCTCGACCTCGCGGACCGAGAGGCCCTCGTCGAGCGTCGCGCGGTGGAGCGACAGGAGCGCCTCGGCGTCCTCGACGCCCACGAGCGAGCGGGCGTGGCCCGACGAGAGCGCCCCCTCGCGGAGCGAGGCCTGCACGCGCGGCGGCAGCCGGAGCAGGCGGAGCGCGTTGGCGACCGTCGGCCGGCTCTTGCCCACCTTCTCGGCCACCTGCTCCTGCGTCAGCCCCACCTCCTCCATCAGCCGCTGGTAGCCCAGGGCCACCTCGACCGGGTTGAGGTCCTCGCGCTGGACGTTCTCGACGATCGCCATCTCGAGCATCTCCTCCGTGTCCGCCTCGCGGACGTAGCACGGCACGCGCGTGAGCCCGGCGCGGCGGCTCGCGCGGAGCCGGCGCTCGCCCGAGATCAGCTCGTAGCGGCCGTCGCCGAGCGCGCGGACCGTGAGTGGCTGGATGATGCCGAGTTGGCGGACCGAGGCGGCGAGCTCGTCGAGGGCGTCCTCGTCGAAGTCCTTCCGCGGCTGGTACGGGTTGGGCCGGATGGCCTCGACCTCCAGGTCGGCGACGCGGCCGGCGAGCCGGCGGCGCTCCTCGAAGTTGTAGAGGCGCGTGCCCGCCCCGCCCGTTTGCGGCCCGCCCTCGTCGCCGTCCGGCGACGGGTGCTGCGGGAGGAGGGCGCTGAGGCCCTTGCCGAGGGCGGCTTTCTTGGTGGCCATGCGTTCGGGGGTCGGTAAATCAGTCGGTCGGTGGATCCGTGGGTCGGGGGCCGAGCGGAGCCGGATCGGGCAGGAGCGCCCGCCGACTCACCGCCCCCGCCGACTCACTGGCCCGGGCGGCCGGGCGTCGCGCGCGAGGCGAGGACAACGCGGCCGGGCTCGCCGGACCCGTCGCCGCGCCCGGCCGCGCTCGGCGAGGCGGACGCGCTCGGCGACGGCACGCTCGGGGGCGGGGCGGACGGCGGCGGAGCGGAGGGCGGCGGCACCGGCCGGGACGCCGCCCCGCCCGCGCTCGGGGCGGGGCGGCCGGTGTTCGAGGGCTCGGATGCAGGGCGGGGCGGGGCGGGGCGCGAGTCGGGCTCGGCCACGACGGGCGGCGCATCGAGCGGGTCGCCGTCCGACGCCTCGCCGGCCGCCTCGTCTTCGAGGTAGCGCTGGTTGTTGCGGATGACCTCGCCCGCGAGCGCCATGTAGTTTTTGGACCCCGACGAGACCGCGTCGTACAGGAGCACCGGCTTCCCGAAGCTGGGCGCCTCCGACACGCGGACGTTCCGCTGCACGACGGCCTCGAACACGCGGTCGCCGAAGTACCGGCGGACCTCGGCGGCCACCTGGTTCGAGAGCCGCAGCCGCCCGTCGAACATGGTCAGCAGCACGCCCTCGATTTCAAGGTCCGGGTTCAGGTGCTGCCGGACGATCTTGATCGTGTTCAGGAGCTGGCCCAGGCCTTCGAGCGCGAAGTACTCGGTCTGGACCGGGATGAGGACTGAGTCGGCGGCGGTCAGCGCGTTGAGCGTGAGGAGCCCGAGCGACGGCGGGCAGTCGATGACGATAAAGTCGTACGTCCGCCGGGCGCGCTGGAGCGCCTTTTTCAAGACCCGCTCGCGCTCGAACAGGTCGATCATCTCGATCTCCGCCCCGACCAGGTTGATGTGGCTGGGGACCACGTCGAGGAACGGCATCTCCGTATGGAGCGTGGCGTCCTCGACGGCCACGCTCCCGGTGAGCACGTCGTAGACGGACGACGGCGCCGTCCGGCTCTCGATGCCCAGCGACGACGTCCCGTTGGCCTGGGGGTCCGTGTCGAGCAGGAGCGTGGGGTGCTCGGAGGCGGCCAGCGAGGCGGCCAGGTTCACGGCCGTCGTGGTCTTCCCGACCCCGCCTTTCTGATTCGCGACCGCGATGACCTTGCCCATGACGGGGGGGGGCGCTGTGGGGGGAGACGGCCCGCGCCGAGTGCCCTGAGGGGCGCGGGGGAGACGGCCCGAATATAGGCCGCCCCGCCCCCCGTCGCCACCGCTCCGGGACCGCCCCGCCCGGGCGGGGCGGGGCGGAAACCGCCGAGCGGACTCACCGAGCGGACCCAAAGGGCGAGGCGGCCGGTAGCCCCCTCCCACTCTCCAGCTCCGCCCATGCCGCTCGCCGACACCGCCCGCCGCTCGCACCAGGACCTCCTGGATTTCCAGTCGTCGCTCCGCGACCGCGTCCACGAGACCGACGACGACCAGCTCGCGGCCGTCCTCGAAACGGCCGCCGAGGCGCTCGGCGGGCTCGCCGAAGCGTTCGCCGACTTCAACGAGGGCGACGAGGCGGCGTGGGACCGCTGAGCCGCCCCGCCCTCACCGGCCGTCCGCTCGCGGATCGAGCGGGGCGGGGCGGCGTACGTTTCAGGCTCTCCCCCGCCCCGCCCGGCCATGAACCGAGAAGACGTCTACCACTCCGACCCCGAGATCATGAGCGGGGCGGTCGTGTTCGTCGGCACGCGCGTGCCCGTCCACACGCTCGTCGACCACCTGATCTCCGGGATCTCGCTCGACGAGTTCCTGGAAGACTTCCCGACGGTGAGCCGGGAGCAGGCCGTCGCCTTCCTCGCCCTTTCCGAAGCGTCCCTCGTTGGCCAAACCGCTGGTGCCTGAGTCGACCCGCGTCCTCCTGGACGAGGGCGTGCCGGCGAGGCTGCGGCTGGCGTTCTCCGGCGGGTTCGCCGTCGGGACGGTCCAGTTCCGAGGGTGGGCGGGGCGGCGCAACGGCGACCTGCTCCGCGCGGCCTCGGCGTCGTTCGACGCGCTCGTTACGGTGGACAAGCAGATGCGGCACCAGTAGAACGTCGGCGCGGTGGACATCGCTGTCGTCGCGCTCGACGCGAGGGGGACCGCACTCTCGGATCTGCTCCCGCTGATGCCCGAGGTGGAGGTCACGCTCCGCGTCCTCCGTGCCGGGCAGGTCGCCATCGTGTCCGCCCCGCCCGCCGGTTCGCCCGGCGCGTAGACTCTCCGCACCACCCCGCCCCGCCCGTGGCCCGCCGTTTTGTCCTCCAGCCCCGGGCGCCCGCCCCGCCCGCGGCCCTCCAGATCGACTACGCCGAGGCGCTCGACCCGCAGCAGCACGCCGCGGCGACGGCGCCGGGCGGGGCGACGCTCATCGTGGCCGGCGCCGGGACCGGCAAGACGCGGACGCTCACGTACCGCGTGGCCTACCTCGTCGAGACGGGCGTGAAGCCGGAGCAGATCGCGCTCCTCACGTTTACGCGCCGGGCCGCCCGCGAGATGATCGAGCGCGCCGGCGCGCTCCTCGACGGCCGCTGCGAGCGAGTGCGCGGCGGCACGTTCCACGCCTTCTGCCTGGAGACGCTGCGCGTGCACGCCGAGGCCATCGGCTACCCGCGCCGGTTCGGGGTCCTCGATGCCGCCGACGCCGCCGACGTGGTCGACCTCGCGCGGACGCGGTTGGGGCTCCACACGCTCCCCACGCGGTTCCCCAAAAAGCGGACGCTCCTCGCCATGTTCTCGGCGGCCACGAACCGCGGGCTCGCGCTCGACGACGTGCTCACCGAAGACTACCCGCAGTACGCGGGCCACCTCGACCTGCTCCTCGACCTCCAGCGGGCCTACGCCGAGACCAAGCGCCAGACGGGCGTGGTCGACTACGACGACCTCCTCGCCCTCACGCTCCGGCTGCTCACCGAGAGCGACGACGCGCGCCGCGCGGTCGCGGGGCGGTGCCGGCACGTGCTCGTCGACGAGTACCAGGACGTGAACGCGCTCCAGGCCGACCTCGTGGAGCAGCTCCAGTCCGCCCACGGCAACCTGACGGCCGTCGGCGACGACGCGCAGTCGATCTACGGCTTCCGCGGGGCCGACGTGGGCCACATCCTCGACTTCGGCAAGCGCTACAACGGGGCGCGCGTGCTGAAGCTGGAGCACAACTACCGCTCGACGCAGCCCATCCTGGACCTCGCCAACCACGTCCTGGCGGGCGCCCGCGAGAAGTACGACAAGCGCCTGTTTACCGACCGCGAGGGCGGCGACCGCCCCGCCCTCGTCCAGGCGCCGGACGACGACTGGGAAAGCCGGTTCGTGGCGCAGGTGGTGCTCGACAAGCGCGAGGGCGGGGTGGGGCTCCACCGGCAGGCCGTCCTGTTCCGGTCGGGGTGGTGCTCGTACGCGCTCGAGGCGGAGCTCACGCGGCGCGGCGTCCCCTTCGTGAAGGTCGGCGGGCTGAAGCTGGCCGAGGCCGCCCACGTCAAGGACGTCGTGGCCCACCTCCGCGTCGCCGAGAATCCGGCCGACGCGGTCGCCTGGAACCGGGTGCTGCGCTTGGTAGAGGGCGTCGGCCCGCAGACGGCGGCGCGGCTCCTCGACTGGATCGCGGCGGCGGCGGACGCGGGCGGACCGCAAACCGGCGAGGCGGCCGTCCACGCGCTCCGCTCGGCGGACGAGGTCGTCCCGTCGCCGGCCGTCGCGCGGGCCGTGGGCCGGCTTGTCGAGGCGCTGACGCCGCTCCGCGACGGGTCCGCGCCCCGCCCTGGCGGCGACGCGCTCGCGCCCGAGGCCCAGGTCGAGCGCGTGCTCGCGTACTACCGCCCGGTCTTCGAGCGCGTCTACGCCGACGACTGGCCCCGGCGCGAGGCGGACCTGGACGCCGTCGCCGCGCTCGCCGCGCAGCACCGCTCGCGGACGGCGCTGCTGGAGTCGCTCGCGCTCGACCCGCTCGACTGGTCGCAGGAGGCGGCCGAGGGCGCGCTGAAGGACGAGGCGCCGCTCGTGCTCTCGACGATCCACTCGGCGAAGGGGCTCGAGTTCGACACCGTCTTCCTGCTCCACGCGCTCGACGGCGTGCTCCCGTCGCAGTACGCCGTCCGCGACCAGGACGGCGAGGACGAGGAGCGGCGGCTGCTCTACGTGGCGCTCACGCGCGCCGAGACCGAGCTGTACTGCTCGTACCCGCTCGCGCAGTACCGGCGCGGCACGGGCCAGTTTCTGACTGAGCCCAGCCGGTTCCTGTCGGGCGTGCCCGAGGCGCTCCTCGAACCGTGGTCGCTCGTCGAGGACGCCGCCCCGCCCGAGGCGGCCGACGCGCCGGCGCTCCCCGAGTCTCCCCCGCCCGCGCTGCCGGGGCGGGGCGGCTGAGCGGAGCATGCGGGCGGGGCGGCCCGTACCATGTGGCGAGTTCGCACCTTGCGTCCGCCCGTTGGGTCCGCCCCGCCCCCATGTCCACGCACGCCGACCCTGCCGAGGACCCGCTCGTCCGCCCGCTCGTCGCGCAGATCGTGGCCGAGTTCGACCCGCTCCGCGTGGTCCTGTTCGGGAGCCGCGCGGCGGGGACCGCCCGGCCCGACAGCGACGTCGACCTCCTGGTGGTGATGCCTGACGGGACGCCGCGCCGGCGGGCGATGGTCGAGATCGGGGCGCGCCTCCCGCGTCCGGGCGTGGGCATTGACCTGCTCGTGACCACGCCCGCCGTTCTCGCCCAGCACGGCGACAACCCGGGGCTCGTCTACCGCGAGATCCTGCGGACGGGCCGCACGCTCTACGACGCGAAAGCTGCCCCTCTTCTCGCTCGTGCCGTCCTCTAGCCATTCCGACTCCTCGGACCCGAGGTCGTGGCTGGGCTACGCCCACGCCGACCTCCTGTTGGCGGAGTCCGCCCCGCCCTCGGGCGTCTACCTCGAGCTCCTGTGCTTTCATGCACAGCAGGCCGCCGAGAAGGCGCTGAAGGCCGTCCTCCTCGCACGGACCGGAGCCCCTCCGCCGCAGACGCACGATGTGATCCTGCTGATCGACCTCGCCGAGCGAGCCGGCGCCGGCGCCTCCCCTCTGTCGGCCGAGGCCGCCCAGGCGCTCACGCAGTACGCCGTCCTCACGCGCTACCCCGCCGACCTCGGCGCCGTTGACGAGGCCGAGTGGCAGGCCGCCGTCGCCGACGCCCGCGCCGTCGTGGAGTGGGCGGCCGAGCAGGTGGCCGGCCAGCCGTAGCCCCACCCCGCCCGCGCTGCCGGGGCGGGGCGGCGAGGACGGACCGCCCCGCCCGCCGCCGGGAGCGGGGCGGACCCGGCAGGCGGCCCTTGACCGCGGGCGGGGCGGCCCGTACCGTACCCCGCCGGCCGCGTCCTCCCCGGGTCCGCCATGCAGCTCGACCGCGCTCCCGACCTCGTCCCCAACGGCCCGCCCGGGCTGCGCGTCGAGCGCGTCGGGATGGACCGCTTCGACGAGGTCCGCGACCTCAACGAGGCTGTTTTCGGCGAGGGCCGCGTGATCTACCGGCTCGACCGGACCGACCTCACGTTCCTCCTCGCGTCGGTCGGCGACCGGGCCGTGGGCTACAAGGTGGGCTACGCCGAGACGGCCACCACCTTCTACAGCGCCAAGGGCGGCGTCCTCGACCGCTGGCGCCGCACGGGCGTCGCGCGGGCGCTCCTCGTGCGCATGGAGGACGAGGCGCGCGGCATGGGCTACGCCCGGTTCGCCTACGACACGTTCCCCAACAAGCACCCCGGCATGACAGTCCTCGGGCTGGCCGCCGGCTACACGGTCGCCGCCGCTGGCTACAACGCGGCCTACCGCGACGTCCGCCTCCGCTTCGAGCGGGACCTGTAGGGTTCAGGGTTTAAGGGGTTCGGGGTTGACAGGTTCGGGGTTAGCGCCCGCGGGGCGGGGCGGGGTGGCGTGCGGTCGAGACGGGATCGCCACCCCGCCCCATTCCAATGCGGAGAGACCCGAACGGAACAACCCTGAACGGACAACCCCCGAACCCTGAACCCCACCCGCAACCCCGCCCCGCCCCGCCCGTAGGTCGCCCCGACCGGCCGCTCCCACCCCGCCCCGCCCGCTGTGCCCGCACTCCCCACCGAGGTCGCCGAGGGCGTCCGCATCGCCGCCTCGGCGCTCTGGGAGCGGAAGACGCGGGCGCTCCTGACCACGCTCGGGATCGTCATCGGCATCGTGTCCGTGACGTCCATGTTCACGGTCATCAACGGGGTCGAGGGCGCGTTCAACCGGAGCCTCTCGCTCTTCGGCGACGACGCCCTCTTCGTCGACCGGACCCCGTGGATCATCCAGGGCGACTGGTGGCAGTACCGGAACCGGCCGCCCATCGACGAGGACGTCGCCGACGTGATCCGCGCGCGCGCCGAGGGCGTGGCGGCCGTGGCCCCGGTCGCGGGCGGGGTCACCGACATCCAGCGCGGGCAGGACCGCGTTAACGGGGTGTTCTTCGAGGCGTCGACGGCCGAGTTCCCCGACACGGGCGGCGTCGACCTCGCGG
Organism: Rubrivirga sp. S365; assembly: GCF_032248475.1. Classification (NCBI taxonomy): domain Bacteria; kingdom Pseudomonadati; phylum Rhodothermota; class Rhodothermia; order Rhodothermales; family Rubricoccaceae; genus Rubrivirga; species Rubrivirga sp. S365. The sequence goes on along the minus strand of NZ_JAVTTN010000001.1, from coordinate 2,392,967 downwards.
CCGGCCGGTTCTACACCGACGCCGAGAGCCGGGCGGGGCGGGCCGTCGTCGTGCTCGGCGCCGACGTGGTCGAGGACCTGTTCCCGTCCGAGGACCCCATCGGGAAGGAGGTCCGCATGGGGGGCCGCACGTTCACGGTCGTCGGGACGCTGGCGCCGCGGCCGTCGTTTTTCGGTCAGTCGACGGACTCCTACGCCATCCTCCCGCTCCCCACGTACCGCCGCGTGTTCGACCGCAACCCCGGCCTCTCGGTCAAGGTCCGCGCGGCCGACGGCGTGAGCGTCGACGAGGTCCAGGACGCGCTCGTCGGCGTCGTGCGCCAGGCGCGCGGGCTCGACGCGCTCGAAGACGACGACTTCTCGATCAACCGCCAGGACGTGCTCCGCGACTTCGTGCAGGCCATCCGAATCGCCACCTACGGCGTCGGCATCTTCCTCACGGCGCTCTCGCTGCTCGTCGGCATGATCGGCGTGACCAACATCATGTTCGTGAGCGTCAAGGAGCGGACGCGCGAGATCGGCGTGCGCAAGGCGCTCGGGGCCACGCGGCGGTCGGTCCTCATCCAGTTCCTCGTCGAGGCCGTCCTCGTGTGCCTCGTGGGCGGGGTGATTGGCGTCGCGATCGCGGCGCTCGTGGCGTTCGGGATCAACCAGGTGTTTACGGCCCAGCTCTCGGCCGGCACGGTCGCGCTCGCGTTCGGGCTCTGCGTCGTCGTCGGGCTCGTGGCCGGCGTCGTCCCGGCGTGGCAGGCCGCGCGGTCCCGCCCCATCGAGGCCCTCCGCTACGAGTGATGGGTGACGAGTTATGAGTGACGGGCGAGTGGCCTCCCCAGCGCCCCCCCCGTCGCGGGCGGCGAGCAAGAGCTTCCCGCCTCGCCCGCATCCGCATTGGCTCGTCACCCTTTACCCGTAACTCGTCACCCACCCCGCCCCGCCCGTGTCGTTCGCCGAGACCCTCCGCCTCGCCCTCCAGGCCCTCCGCGCGAACAAGCTGCGGAGCGCGCTCACGCTCGTCGGCATGGCCATCGGCGTGTTCTCGGTGATCGCGTCGGTCACGGCCGTCGGCGTCTTGGACGGCACGTTCAAGGACAACCTCGTCGGGCTGGGCACCAACACGATCACCGTCGAGCGGGAGTGGGACCCGATGACGGGCCAGATGAAAGGTCAGCCGCTCCCGTACGCGCAGGCCGAGCGCCTGGACGACCTCCTCACGCTCGCGGCGTCGGTCAGCCCGAAGCTGTGGCAGGGCGGGGCGACGGTCCGCGCCGGCGGCGAGTCGACGGAGCCCAGCGTGGGCCTCATGGGGACGACCGGAGACTACCTCGAGAACAACGGGAAGTCGCTGGCCCGGGGCCGCTTCCTCACCGACGACGACGTCCGCTCGGCCCGATCGGTGGCCGTCTTGGGCGCGACGCTCGTCGGGACCCTGTTCGAGGGCGTCGAGGCCGTGGGCAAGGAGGTCCGCATCGACGGCCGGCGGTACACGGTCGTCGGCGTGGCGGGCGAGGAGGCCGAGGGGCTCGGCGGCGGCAGCGCGAACAACCGGGTCTACGTCCCGATCACGCGGTTGATCGCGGCCTACGGGCTCGACGAGGCCGACGTCGACATCGACGTCCGCGCGCGGAGCGCCGAGGCGGTCCCCGGGCTCCGGGCCGAGACGATTGGGCAGATGCGGGCCATCCGCCGGCTCCCGCCCGAGGCCGAGAACGACTTTGAGGTGACGTCGAACGAGGCGACCGCCGAGACCTTCGACGGGTTCGCCTCGGCGCTGACCGCGGGCGGCGTAGGCATCGGGCTTATCGCGCTCCTGGCCGCCGGCGTGGGCGTGATGAACATCATGCTCGTCAGCGTGACGGAGCGGACGCGCGAGATCGGCGTGCGGAAGTCGCTCGGCGCTACGCGCCGCGACATCGGCCGGCAGTTCCTGGTCGAGGCCGTCGTCCTGTGCCAGATCGGCGGGCTGACCGGCGTGGCGCTGGGCGTGCTCGGCGGGAACGTGGCGGCGGCCGTCCTGGACTCGTCGCCGGCGTTCCCGTGGGCGTGGGCGCTCGGCGCGCTCGCCGGCGTCACGGCCGTGGCCCTCGCCTTCGGCGTCTACCCGGCGACCAAGGCGGCCCGGCTGCACCCCATCGAGGCGCTCCGCCAGGAGTAGCGCCGCGGGCGGGGCGGGGCCGTCAGGAAATAGGAAAGGGGAACTAGGAATGGGCAGAGCGGGGGTGGAGGCGGAGCGCTGTGCCCTGCCGCCCCGCCCCAACCGGGCCGCCCCGCCCTCTGCCACCCCGCCAATGAACGGCACTCGTAGAGACACGACTCGTCGTGTCTAGGGCGGGCGGACCCCGAGGGCGGGGTGGTTCTGGACGCCACCGCCCGGGGCCGCCCCGCCCGGTCCGCCGACAGCGGGCGGGGTGGGAACCGGGGCGTTCCGCTCCGGCGCGGAGCACGAGGCGCGGGGCGAGCGGCCGATACCTCCGCGAACGCGCCGCCCCGCCCCTGCGCCCGCTCGCCCTCGTCGCCGCCCTCGCCCTCGTCGCCTACGCGGGCCGCCCCGCCCCGCCCGCTGCGGGGTCGGGCGGGGCGGAGACGCCGCGCGAGCCCCCGGCGCCGCCCACGCTGCGGACCCGCCTGGACGTCCGCCCCTACGCCGTCCGCGGGCGGTCCGTCGCCGAGGTCCACCGCTCGATGCGGGCCGGCGGGCCGACCGACCACGGCACGACCTACTTCGGGATGACGGCGTCCGACGTCGTCGTCCGCTTCCGGGCCGTCGCGGGCGGGGCGGGGTGCCGCCTGGAGGCCGTCGAGGTCGACCTCGACCTCACGATGACGCTCCCCGACTGGGACCCCGGCGGCCCCGTCGACTACGCGCTCCGCCGCGACTGGGCGCGGTTCACAGCCGCGCTGCGGCGCCACGAGGACGGCCACCGCGACCGGGCCGTCGCCGGCGCCGAGGCGCTCGCCGACGCGTTCGCCAGCGTCCACGCCCCGACGTGCCCCGAGGCCGACGCTGAGGGCCGACGCCGCGTCCGCGAGGCCTACGACCGGACGGCCGCCGAGCAGGAGCGCTACGACCGGGAGACCGACCACGGGCGGACCGAGGGGGCCGCGTGGCCGCTCGATCAGTAACCGCCCCGCCCGGTGGCGGGGCGGGGCGGCCGACCGGGGATCCCAAGACGCCTCCACCTCGACCACGGTCGGCGCCCCTCAGCCTCCCTCCCGCAGAAGCTCGCCGTCCGCGAACGAGTCGAACGGCTCGATGACGACGGTGCCGTCGACCGCCCCGTCCGCGGGCTGGGCCGGCTCGACGGTCGGGTTGCTGGGGTACGACGCGCCGTCGAACGGCAGGAGCGCGCGGCCGCCCTCCGCCCCGCCCCCGCCGACGGCGAGGTCGCGCCACCCGTTCGTCTCCGTCTGCGCCGCGATCACGGGCGGGCGGCTGACGGAGACGCCCGCGACGCGCCAGAGGCCGCCGCCGCCCGGCGTGAACACGAGCGTGTTGCAGCCGCCCGACCCGCAGACGAGGGGGCCGACGACGTGCGCGACGGCCTCGGGCTGGCCGTCGCCGTCGAGGTCGACCTCGCCCCAGAAGTAGCGGACCTCGCCGCTGTCGGGTCCGTAGATCCCGAGCAGTGCCTCCCTCAGCGCGGCGTTCAGGTTCGGCTCCGCCGGCGCCTCCTCCACCCCGCCCGCCGTGGTCGGACCGGGCGGGGCGGGACCGGGGGCGTCGGACGGCGCGCAGCCGGCGGCGAGCATGAGGAGACAGAGCGGCAGGCGCATCGGTCAGAAGAAGATGGCCGGGGCACCGCCGCCCCGCCCGGGCACCTACACCTCCCGCAGAAACCGCTCGGCGTGCTCGACCACGTCTTTTTGCCGGTCCTCGTGGAGCACGAGCGTCTCCTCGCGGAACGCGACCTCAAAGGCGCCCTCGAACGGGACCGCCCGGTGGCGCTCGTACGTCATCCGGTCGCCTTCCAGGACCAGCGTCCCGCGGTCGTCGCGGAACGGGGTGCGGACGGCGTAGACGGTCCCGGATTCCAGGTCAGTGATGCGCATGAGCAGGCCCCGGGGGCGGGGCGGAAAACGTGGGCGGGGTGGCGGACCACCCCGCCCTTTGGGTCCGTCCGTTGGGTCCGCGCTCGGGCTTCGCCTTCCGGGTCCGCCCGTGGCGAGGGGGGGGCGGCTACGGGTCGAGCGGCATCCGCCCCGCCCCGATCTCCGAGCCCAGGAGCTCGTCCGGGATGCCGAAGGCGTCGACGAGCTCGACGGCGACGGGGCGGAGCCGGCCGAGCAGCGCGTTGACCTGGGTGCGGATGGCCTTCGAGACCGGCCCGTCGAACAGGTTCTGCTCGAGGAACCAGCCCCGGTCGCGCTCGACGTGTTCGAGCGCGTAGAGCGCGCACGTGAGGCGGAGCGTGTTCTGGAGCTGCGCGTCCTCCACGCGCTCGACGGCGTCCTGGAACGCCTCCAGGACCAGGCGCTCGGCGTTCGCGCGGGCCAGCGTGAGCAGGTGGTCCTGGACCTCGACGAAGGCGTCGAACGAGTCGTCGCCGCGGTCGATCCGCCCCTTGAGGCGGGCCGCCACCTGAACCAAGAGCGTCCGCTCGCGGCGCTCGAAGAGCGTCCGGTGCCACGCCGGGTCCAGGAGGTGCGCCTCGTCCGTGTTCCGGCGCGCGAGCGGGTTGACCTCGCCGAGCCGCACGTCGGCCTGCTCGCGGAGGTAGCGGAGCATGCCCCACGCGTTGAGGTCCTCGAACTCCTGGCGGTACCCGCCGAGGAGCCCCTTGGCGACCTGGAGCTGGAGGACCGTGTTGTCGCCCTCGAACGTGGTGAAGATGTCGGAGTCCGCCTTGCGGTGGGCGATCCGGGCCGACCACCGGAAGCCCTCGCCGCCGCACGCCTCGCGGGCCTCCTGGAGCGCGCGCGTGGCGTGCCACGAGGCCATCGACTTGAGCGCCGCCGCCCGCCCCTCGACCTCGCGCGTGTCGGCGTCGGCGTCGAGCGCCGCGAAGTCCTCGGCGAGCGCGTGGAGCGCGAAGTTCAGCCCGTAGCTCGTGGCCACGAGCGGGAGCAGGCGGCGCTGGTGGCTGAGGTAGTCCAGCACGACGACCTCCGGCCCGCCGGCCGGCCCGAACTGGCGCCGCCGCGCCCCGTAGCGGACGGCGACCGTGAGCCCGGCCTTGGCCGCGCTGTTGGCCGCCGCCCCGACCGCGATGCGCCCGCCGACGAGCGTCCCCAGCATGACGAAAAACCGCTTGCCGGCGCTCGGGATCGGGCTCGAATACACGCCCTCCGGGCTGACCGACGCGTAGCGCCCGAGGAGCGCCGTCCGCGGCACGCGGACGTCCGAGAACCACACGCGGCCGTTGTCGACGCCGTTGAGCCCCATCTTGTGGCCCGAGTCCTCGATGCGGATGCCGGGCATGACCGCCCCGCCCTCGTCGCGGAGCGGGACGAGGAAGCCGTGGACGCCGTGGCCCTCGCCGTCGATGACGAGTTGGGCGAAGACGGTCGCCATGCGGCCGTCGCGGGCCGCGTTCCCGATCCACTCTTTGTGGTCGTGGTCGGTCGGTGTGTCGATGACCCACTCGTCCGCCTCGCGGTCGAACGTAGCCGTCGTCTGGAGGTCGCGGACGTTCGAGCCGTGGCCGCGCTCGGACATGGCGAACGCGCCGAGCAACTCGCCCCGCCCGATCGCCGGGAGCAGCTCGCGCCGCTGCTCCTCGTTCCCGAGCTGCTGGACCGACCCGCCCCACAGCCCGAACTGGACGCCGAACTTGACGACGAGGCTGAGGTCGTGGGTGGCGAGCGTCTCGAAGGCGGCGATAAAGCGGCTGATGTCGCCCGTGCCGCCGGCCCACTCGGGGTAGGCGAGGGAGCCGATGCCCTCCTCGCCCAGCCGCTGGACCCACTGGAGGATGAGCGTACGGTAGGCGTCGTTCGAGATCCCCGGCTCGGGGTAGGCGAAAAACGGGTCGGAGAGGAGGTCGCGGATGCGGTCGCGCGTCTCGGCGTGCGGCGCGTCGAGGAGCGACTGGAGCGCGCCCACGCTGAACGCCGGCCGCGCCGCGCGGCGCTCCTCCTCGGGCGGGGCGGGCGCTTCGAGCAGGTCGCGCACGACCTCCTCGCCGACGACGCCGATCTCGGCCTCCAACTCTTCGAGCGCGCGCCGCGCCTCGGCCGGGATGCCCGCGCCATCGCCCTGCCCGGCGAGCCCGGCCAGCGCCTCGCCCAACCCGGCGAGGTCGGCGCCCTCGGCGCTCGGCAGCCGGCGCGCCGCCTGCCGCATCGTGCGGACCCACCCGAAGTAGGTCGAGGCGTCGGGCGGGGCGGACGGGTCCAGCCACGCCGCGATCTGGGCGCGGTCGCGCTCGCTCAGCCAGTCCATCGCGGCGATCCGGTCGCGGACGACGCCGATCTCGGCCGGCGTCAGCATCCCGTCGGCCCAGGCGACATAGAGGAACGGGAGGACCGGGGCGACGCCGCCGGGGAGGTCGGCGAGGGGCTCGCGGTCGGTCGAGGAGTCGAGCGGGGCGGTCGTGTCGGGCATGGAGACAGAGGAGGCGTGCGGTCCCTACCCGGGCGGGGCGGGCAAAGATGCCGGGCCGCGAAGTTTCACGGCGTTCTGAAACGACGCCCAGGGTTCGCCGGGGGCAGCAGGCAGCAGATGCGCCACCCCGCCCGAAACGCGCATGGGCGGGGCGGGCACCGTAGGGGCGACCGGCGGTCGCCCGTCCGGGCGGGGCGGCGTCGGGCGGCATCGGGCGGGGCGGTGCCAGGCCGAACCGCCCCGTCCTCGTCACAACCACCCCTAGCCCCTCCTGGCCAGGAGGGGGACTGCCGGCGCCTTCAGTCGACGGCGGCTTCGCTTGTCACCGCCCCGCCCAGGTGTGAACGGGGCGGGGCGGAACAAAACGGGCACCACCGGCCGGCGCGCTCCCTTTTCCCTTTTCCCTTTTCCCTTTTCCCTTTTCCCTTTTCCCTTTTCCCTTTTCCCTTTTCCCTTTTCCCTTTTCCCTTTTCCCTTTTCCCTTTTCCCTTTTCCCTTTTCCCTTTTCCCTTTTCCCTTTTCCCACCCCTCACCACGCCGGCGCCCCCTCGGCCGTCGTCGCCAGGAGCGCGAAGTAGCTGTACCCGCGCCGAGCCGGCTCGTAGGACACGCCGCGGCGGTAGAGCATCCGGTTCGTGCTCCGGTCGCCCAGCCAGATCCGCAGGCTCACGCCCTCGACCGTCGGGCGCGGGACTGACTCGTCGGCCACCTCGACGCGGATGGGGACGCCCTCCTGCGTGAACGCGACGCGCCACGCGGCGACCGAGTCGGGCGGGGTGGCGGCGGCGTCCGGGCCGAGCCACGGGTAGCGGCTCAGGAGGTCGAGCGGCGCCCCACCCGGGAGGTCCACGACGTAGCCCTCCTCCAAGCCGCGGACGTACTCGGGGAACGTGAGGTCGGGGTCCCGCGCGAGCGCCTCGTACAGCTCGGCCGGCGGCACGCCCGCCAGGTTGGTCCCGAAAAAGAGGCCCTGCAGGTTGGTGGTCCCGATGTACTGGTCGAACCAGCGGTCGAAGTGGCGGTTGAGCAGGAGCGCGATCTCGAGGTGGACGTGCGAGCGGCTCCGCCCGAGCCCGCGCCCTGTGAACCCCATCTTCCCCAGCGTCCCGCCCCGCCCGACCGCGTCGCCGACGGCCACGTAGGGCTCGGCGAGGTGGGCGTAGAGGCTGTAGACCGGGCTCCCGCTCCAGGTGTGCTCGACGACCACGTAGTTCCCGTAGCTCGACCCCGCCGTGTTGACGTGGACCACGCGCCCGGCGTCGATCGCGCGCACGGTGTCGACGGCGTTGCCCTCGGCGTCGCGCCCTGTCGGCCGGATATCGAGGCCCTCGTGGACGCGCCGAAACGTCTTGAACCCGAACACGGTGGGCACGGGGTCGCGGACGAACCCGTACTGGCCGCCCTCCCACTTCGCCGGCCGCAGGCTGTCGATCGTCACGCTCACGCCCATGTAGAAGTCCTCGGGGCGGCCGTCGAGGAGCGCCCGGTTCGACGTGGGCAGGGCGAGGTCGAGCCCCCCCGCCCCGCCCGCGTCGGCGCCCGCCTCGTCGGCCCCCGCCCCGCTCAGCGCTGTCCGGTGGGCGGGGCGGTCGGCCGCCTCCCGCGGCGCGCGGTCGCTCTGGCACGCGGCGAGCGCGAGGAGCAGGACGAGCAGGGCGGCGGGGCGGACGGGCATGAGCGCGGAGCAGGGAGCGGCTCCAACCTGCCCCGCCCCGCTCGCCGTTCCGCGGGGCGGGGCGGGGCGCCCCTCGGGACCGAGCCATTCGTGTGGAATTCGGCGGACCAGCGCACGCCGGCCGCCGTTGTCCGCTCCCCCACCGCCCCGCCTGTGTCCCGCGCTACGATCCTCGCCTCGGCCGCCCTGCTGCTCGCTGTGTTCGCCGTGTTCACGGCGATGTTCACCGTGTTCGCCCCGAACACGCAGACGCCGGCGCAGCGGGCCGAGGACTACGTGCGGAACACGGCGTTCGAGGAGGGCGACCTCCTCCGCCACATGATCCTGTTTCAGCGCTACCTCGAAAAGGCCGCGCTCGCCGCCGACGCCGGCAACCCGGAGCTCGCCGCGTTCTACGCGCAGAAGATCGAGGAGAACGCGCACCTCGTGGTCGAGAGCGGGTTCGTGATCGACGGCCAGGACGTGAGCGCGATCGCCGCCGAGGTAGCGCTCCCGCGCGCGGCCGACCTCGTCCGCGTCGCCGAGCAGGGCGGCGACGTCCGCCCCGCCCTCGCGCGCGTGGCCGTCGGGTGCAACGCGTGCCACATCCGCTCGGGCTACCCGCTCATCCGCGTCGACGTGCCGGACGGGCGGGGCGGCCTGTACCCGTCGCAGGACTTCGCCCCGCTCTCGGTGCGGGGGGCGGGAGCGAGCAGGTAGAGCGGGAGAGCGGGAGAGCGGGAGAGCGGGAGAGCGGGAGAGCGGGAGAGCGGGAGAGCGGGAGAGCGGGAGAGCGGGAGAGCGGGAGAGCGGGAGAGCGGGAGAGCAAGGTGCCCACCCCGCCCCGCTCACGCCACCGGGCGGGGCGGGATCGCCGCGGAACTTTTCGGCCGCCGCCCCGCCCGCTGCTCTACCTGCTCTACCTGCTCTACCTGCTCTACCTGCTCTACCTGCTCTACCTGCTCTACCTGCTCTACCTGCTCTACCTGCTCTACCTGCTCTACCTGCTCTACCTGCTCTACCTGCTCTACCTGCTCTACCTGCTCTACCTGCTCTACCTGCTCTACCTGCTCTACCTGCTCTACCTGCTCACTCCTCCACCACGTGCCCCACGAACGGGCTCTCGTTCCCGATGACCTCCCCGCCCTTGCGGAACCCGATGGCGCACGGCTCGAACGCCCACACGAGGCCTGTCTGGTAGAGGTCGACGTTCGCGTCGTGCGGGAGGTCGGCCCAGGCTTGGAAGACGGTCGGGTAGACGTCGTAGTCGCCCGGCGTGCGCAGCGTCTCGTTGCCCAGCGCGTCGTAGAGCGTGACGTTGGCGCCCTCGCGACCGAACGCCACCTTCTCCACGAAGCGGCCCGTCTCGATGGGCGTGTAGTGAGCGGGGAGGAGCAGCGGGTGCCCCTCGAACCGCTCCCACAGCACCTTCAGGAGCCGCTTCGACTGGAGGAGCAGCGCGTAGGGCGGGTTGGCGACGACCACGTGGCGGTCCAGGATGAGCCCGGCCAGCGTCTCGAAAATCTCGGGCTCGTCCTCGACGAACGACTCCCAGGGCACCAGCTTGACCACGAAGTCGTGGCGCGTCCACCCCGCCCCCTCCTCGAACGTGAACACGCCCTCGCCCGGCGCGAAGTGGACCTCGTGGACCGGGCGGGCGGTGACCGAAAACCCGGCCTCCTCGGCGGCGGCGGCGAGCACGGCCAGGTTCGCGGCGTCCTCGCGGAGCCCGTCCACGTCGGTCGCCAGGAGCGACGCGCGGCCGTCGTAGACGAGGTCCGGGTTGCGCCCCTTGAGCCGGCCGAACTGCTCGACGAGGTGCTCGTAGAGCGCGTTGTACTGGACGGCCTCGGGGTCGGCGCGCGAGACCTGCGCCCACTGGAGCAGCGAGCTCTCGGGGAGGAGCGTGGCCGTGTCGGCGTTGAACTCGATGAGCTTGATGGGCACGCCGCCCACCCCGCCGGCGAGGTCGAACCGGCCCCAGACGTGCCACTGCCGCTCGTCCTCCCACGTCTGGCGGACGAGGTCGTGCATGACGTCGGGGAGCCCCATCTCGCCCAGGCGGTCGGCCTCGACGACGTGGTCGGCCGCCTGGACGATCATGTCGTAGAGCTCGGCACCGGCGAGGTAGAGCGCCTCGGCCTCGGCCTCGGTCACGACGACCACGTCGTCGGTGAGGTAGTCGGCCGCGCCCTCGTCGTAGAGCCACGACCACCCCGCCGCGTCGAGGGCCTCGGCGGGCAGCGTCCCCACGCGCCGCAGGCGGATGGGCGGGGCGGGCGCCTCGGGCGGGGCGGCCCTGTTCGTCTCGGTCGTGCTCATCCGCCGAACCCGCGACCGCCCCGCCCCGAGCGGCCGAAGGCGCCCGAGCGCGAGCGCGTCGGCGCCGTCTGACGGACGGCCTGGGCCTGCCGGAAGGCCGTCGTCCGCTGCGGGGTCGCGAGCGTGCCCCGCGCCCGGGCCGACTGCACGGCGGGCCGGGCCTGCCGATTCACGCGGTCGAACGTGGTCCGGTTGGCGTAGGCCCGCGGCGGCGGGTTGTACGCGACGCCGCCGTACCGCGCCGGCGACCACGCGTTCATCAGCAGCGAGAACATGAGCACGTTGCCCAGGCTGAACCCGCCGCCCTGCGGCCGCACCTGCTCCTGCGGCGGCGGCTCGGCGGGGAGCTTCGCCGCGAACGCGTCGGGGTCCGCGATCCGCTCGACGCGGCCGTCGGTGTAGATGACGGTCGCCCCGCCCGCGGCGCCCTCAACGACCTTCTCGTCGGCGATGAGGAACGAGCCGTCCTCCTGCTGCTGGACCACGACCTCGACGCCGGTGATGGGGACGGCCTGCTCGGCTGGTGGCGGCGGGGGCGGGGCGGCCGGCTGGCACCCGACGAGCGGGGCGGCGGCGCCGGTCGTGAGCGCGAGGCCGGTCGTGAGGTAGAGGCCGCCCCGGACTTCGGAGGCGCGGCGCAGGAACGAGCGGGACATGGTGGGGGGAGGGATGGAGGGATGCGGGATCGAGGGATGAGGGAATGCGAGGGCGGGGCGGGGTGGCGGATCTGGAGCGGGCGGAGCGGCCCGCTCTCTGCTCATCCCTCTATGCCTCTCCCCTCCCTCTATCCCTCATTGTCGGAGCGTGCCGCTGCGGATCTCGGCGAGCAGGCCGTCGAGGTCGTAGACGTTCGCCAGCGCCTCCTGCACGAGCCGCGTGTCGACCATCACGTTCCGGCCGCGCTCGGGGGCGTAGAGGTAGTCGCGGACCAGGCCCTCGATCGTCCGGTCGAAGTTGAGCCCGACGAGCTCGCCGTCGCGGTTGACGGTCGGCGAGCCCGAGTTGCCGCCGATCGTGTCGGACGTGGACGTAAAGTTGACGGGCGTGGACAGGTCCAAATTGCCCTGCGCCTCCAGCCAGTTCTCGGGGAGCGCCCAGTCGCAGCGCGCCACGTCGCGGCCGCTCGTGCAGAAGCTGTGGTAGCGGTCGTACATCCCGAACAGCGTGGTCAGGGGCGGGGCAATCGTTCCGTTGTACGGGTAGCCCGTGACGACGCCGTCGGTAAAGCGGAGCGAGAACGTGGCGTCGGGCGGGACCGCCCCGCCGTACGTCACGTAGCGCGCGCGGCCGAGGCGCCGCGCGAGGTCGCCCTCGCGGGCCGAGAAGCCGGCCGACGCCGAGCGGAACGCGGCGAGGTCGGGCGCCACGGCGCGGACGAGCACGACCGCAGGGTCGTCGTCGGCCACCCCGCCCGCGGCCGAGGCGGCGGCCGACGTGCTCAGGAGCCGGTCAGCGACGGCCTCGGCGCTCGCGCCCTGGAGCGGGGTGGGGAGCGCCTCGCCGCGCGCTTGGTAGTAGCCGCGGAGGGCGTCGACCTCGGCTTCGAGGTAGGCGCGTTCGAGGCGGGCGGGGCGGTCCTCGACGGCGGCGGCCTCGGCGTTCCCCTCGGCGGCGGCCTGGGCGCGCTGCAACAGGGCCGAGCCGTAGGTCCGGCTGTAGAGGTAGGGGAACGCGCGGTAGGCGGCGGCGAGGTCGCGCTTCTCCTCCTGGAGCCGCGTCTGCTCGTCGATGATCGCGGCGGCCTCGGGGCTGGCCTCGCGGAAGTCGCGCTCGGCGGCGGCGCGGCGAGCGATGATGTACGGGTCGCTCAGGCCGCGGAGCCGGCCGCCGAACGCCTTCTGCGCGTTGGAGAGCTCGAAGATCTGGCTGCGGACCTGGTCAGGCTCGGGCGCCTCGCCGCTGTCGAGGTAGGCCTGGAGCGCGGCGGCGCGGCTGTCGACAAAGTCCAGCGTGGTCGCGAGCTGGACGTCGCGGAGGAACTCGAGCTGGGCGACGGTCAGCCCGCGGGCGGTCGAGCCGGGGTTGCCGATCACGAACACGACCGAGCCGGCCTCGACGCCCTCCTGCGAGAGCGGGAAAAACTCGGGCGACTCCAGCGGCTGCCCGTCGTCTCCGTAGATGCGGAAAAAGGCGAAGTCGGCCGCGTAGCGCGGGTAGGTGAAGTTGTCGTAGTCGCCGCCGAAAAAGCCCAGCGCCTGCTCGGGCGCCATCACCAGCCGCACGTCGCGGTAGCGGCGGAAGGTGTACGCCGAGTAGCGGCCGCCGTCGTAGAGCGCGACGACCTGGACCACGTAGTCGTCGGCGTCCTCGTCGGGCGCCGTGACGCCGTAGTCGGCCAGGAGCCGGGCCGTCACGGCGGCCTCAGCCTCGGCGAACGCCGCCTCGCGCTCGGCGTCGGTCTGCGCCGCGTCGACGGGCGCCGACATCTCGGCGGTCACGTCCTCGATGGCGACGAGCTGGTCCATGTAGAGGTCGGGCACGCGGCGCTCCTGCCCCAGCTCCGTCGCGGCGAAGCCGGCGTCGAGCAGCCCCTCCCCGCCCTCGTCCACGGCGACGACCGACGACTGGGCGCAGTGGTGGTTCGTGAGCACGAGCCCGTGCGGCGACACGAACGAGGCCGAGCACCCGGGCATGCGGAGCGACGCGAGCCGCGCGCGGCGGTACCACGCCTCGTCGGGGCGGAAGCCGTAGGTCTCGGCGAGGTACTCGGTCGGCGGGTCCTCGAAGAGCCACATCTTGCCGCCGTCGAGCGGCTGCGCGCGGACGGTGTCGGGGTCGAACGTCGGGGCCTGCGCGGGCGCGGGCGGGGCGGCCACGGTCCAGGCAAAAAGAAGGGCGGCGAGGGTCGCAAGCGGGCGCATCGGGCGGGGCGGGACGGTGGAGCGGGCGGGTCGAACCGTCCGGGGCGGGGCGGGGTTCGACCCGGGCGCGCTCCTAACGGGCCAGCCACCCCGCCCGTGTCCCATGCCGACCTCCCCGCCCTGCGTTTCCGACGCCGGCCTCGCGCTCATCGAGCAGTTCGAGGGCTTCGTCCCCGACTGGGCGCCGGACCCCGTCGGCGTGCCCACGATCGGGTATGGGTGGACCGGCCCGCTGCCGGCTGGCTTCTCCCCGCCCCTGTCGCGCGACGAGGCGCGGGCGCTCCTCCGCCAGACGGTCGAGGTCTACGCCGACGCCGTCCGCGCGGCCGTGACCGTCCCGCTCACGCAGGGCCAGTTCGACGCGCTCGTGAGCTTCACGTACAACCTCGGCGTGGGCGCCTTCCGGCGCTCGACGCTCCTCCGCCGCATCAACGCGGGCGACGCGGACGCGGCCGAGGAGTTCGACCGCTGGACCTTCGCGGGCGGACGGCGGCTGCGGGGGCTCGTGCGCCGCCGCGCCGCGGAGCGGGCTCTGTTCGAGGCGTCCGCCCCGCCCCCGCTGGCCCACGCGGGCGGGGCGGGGCGGCCTCAGCGGGCGGGGTGGCTCCGGCGGGTGCTCCGGCTCGGGCGCTGAGCGGGGCGGTCTAGAGGCGGTCCCGCTCGTCGGGCGCCACGTCGGGGACGGCCCGCAGCGCGGCGTCATACCGCTCCCGGCTGCCCTGGCGGGCGCGGTCGGCGAGGTAGTCTTCGGCCATGAGCGCCGACGCCTTCTCGGCGACCGCCGAGGCTACAAACTGCTCCACGGTCACGCCCTCCTGCTCCGCCAGGTCGGCAAGGTAGACGTGGAGCGAACGGGGCAGGACGACGCGGACTGCGTTCATAGTGAGTCACCGATTTCGGCGAGGAAGGCTCCAGGGGGAACGGCTCGGAGCCCGAACCGATCTACGCCCGCGAAGTCCCGAAGGTTGTGCGTGACCACGACATCGGCCCCCGCCGTCACCGCGAGTTCCAAGACCATATCATCGCTAGGGTCGCGCAGCGTGGGCCGCCACAGGAAGTAAACCCGGTGGTGATGAGCTACGGCACAGTGGAAGTCGAGAATGGCTTCCACCGCGGAGGCCGGGACGAACCGCCCCGCCACCTCCCGCATCAGGACCTCCTCGTACTCGAGGACGAGAGGGACCGAGAGGTGGAGGTCGAACGCTCCGTCCCCCACGAGGTCGAGGAGCCGGAACGAAGCCCCACGCCGAGAGCGGAGGCCCGAGACGAGGACGTTCGTGTCGAGGACGACGTGTGGCCGGATCACTTGCCTACGATACGCCGCCCCGCCCGGACGACGCGCGGGGCGGCCCAACGAAAAGCGGCCCCGGCTCGCAGTGAGCCGGGGCCGCCAGCGGAGGGGGTGGGATTCGAACCCACGGTAGACGTAAGCCTACAACGGTTTTCGAGACCGTCCCATTCGACCACTCTGGCACCCCTCCAGCGCCAAAAGTACGGACCGCCCCGCCCCGCCTGCTGGTGAAGACTCCCGGAACGCGGGCGGACCAAGCGACGGACCCAAAGGGCGGGGCGGGTGAACGGCCGCCACCCCGCCCCCACCCCGTTCGGCAAGCGCGGGCGGGGCGGCACGCCCCGGCACCACCCCGCCCCACCCCGCTCGGCTGGCGGGGGCGGGGCGGCTAGCCGAGCAGCGCGCGGACCTCCTCGGCCGCCGCCCCGAGCGCGTCGTCGAGGCCCGCCGGGTTTTTGCCGCCGGCCGTCGCGAGCGTCGGGCGCCCGCCGCCGCCGCCGCCGACGCGCTTGGCGAGCGCGCCGACCAGCTTCCCGGCCTGCACGCCGCGCTGGACGAGGTCGTCCGTGACCGACGCTGCGAGCACCGCCTTGCCGTCCGCGGCCGAGCCGAAGACGGCCACCCCGCCCGAGCCCAGCCGCTCGCGGGCCGTCTCGGCGAGCCCGCGCAGCGCGTCCATGTCGGCCCCGTCGACGCGGCCGGTCGCCACGCGGACGCCGTCGACGTCGGCGGCGTCGGCGAGGTACTGGCCGAGCCCGGCGGCGGCCTGCTCCTGACGGAGCCCGGCGACCGTGGCTTCGAGCGCCTTCAGGTCGTGCTGGAGCCCCTCGACGGCGAGCCCCAGCCCGTCGGGGATCTGCTTGAACCGGGCGCGCGCGTCGTCCAATTCGTCCAGCTCGCCACGGAGCCACGCGAGCGCGGCCTCGCCGGCGACGGCCTCGACGCGGCGCACGCCCGACGCCACGCTCCCCTCGCTCACGATCTGGAACAGCCCCACCTCGCCCGTCGACGCCACGTGCGTCCCGCCGCACAGCTCGAGCGAGACGTCGGGGTCGAACGTGATCACGCGGACGTGCTCGCCGTACTTCTCGCCGAACAAAGCCGTCGCGCCGCGCGCCTTGGCCTCGGCAATGGGCACGTCGCGCTCCTCGCCCTTGGGGACGTTCCGCAGGACGAGCTCGTTGACGCGGTCGGTCACGCGGCGGCGCTCGTCGTCGGTCAGGCGCTCGAAGTGCGAGAAGTCGAACCGGAGCCGGTCGGGCGCGACCAGCGAGCCCTTTTGCTGGACGTGGTCGCCCAGCGTCTCGCGGAGCGCGGCGTGCAGGAGGTGCGTCGCCGTGTGGTGGCGCGTGATGCGGCGGCGGCGGTCGGCGTCGACCGCCCCGCCCACGTCGGCGTCGGGCTGGGCGGGGAGGCGGTCGACGACGTGGATGATGGTGCCCTCGGCGTCCTTGACCGTGTCGAGGACCGCGATCTCCTCCCCGCCCACGCGGAGCGTGCCGGTGTCGCCGACCTGGCCGCCGGACTCGGCGTAGAACGGCGTCCGGTCGAGGACGAGCTCGTGGCGGTCGCCCTCCGCCCCGCCCACGGTCCGCGTCTTGAGGATGCGGGCGCCGTCGACGGAGAGCGCGTCGTAGCCGAGGAACGCGATGGGCCGCCCGTCGTGGGTGTGGGCGTCGGCCGTCGGGTCCCAGGTGTCGATCTGGCCCTGGTCCTTGGTCGAGAAGCCGGCGGCGGCGCGGGCGCGCTCGCGCTGCTCGGCCATGAGCTCGTCGAAGCGGGCCTCGTCGACGGTCAGCCCGCGCTCGCGCGCCATGACGGCGGTGAGGTCGGACGGGAAGCCGTAGGTGTCGTGGAGGAGGAACGCGACCTCGCCGGGCACTACCTCATCAATGAGCACCTTATCGACAAAATCAGAGAAGGCCACAGCAGGCTCAGAATCACCGTACGCCATCGCTACCAGCCGTCCGGTTTTTCCAGGCCAGTAGTCCATCGACTGACCGTAGTCCGGCAGCATCTCCGCCCCCACCGAATTAAGGAGCGTGTTTACAAACATCAATCCAGCTGATCGACGATCCGAAGACGCTGCATTTCGGAGGACGGCGTCCCTCTCCTCTAGGCCCGCCAACTCGAACACGCCCTCGATGAGTTCAATCCCACCCTCCAACGTCCGCAGGAACGCTTCCTCCTCGGCCGTCACGATCCGCCCGATGGCCTCCTGCTGCTCCACGAGTTCTGGGAACGCCCCGCCCATGCTCTCCGCGAGGGCGGGGAGGAGCGACGCCAAAAACGGCTCGCGGAGCCCGAGCCCCTGGTACCCGTAGCGGACGGCCCGCCGCAGGATGCGCCGGATGACGTAGCCCCGCCCCGTGTTGCTCGGCTGCGCCCCGTCGGCGACCGCAAAGGCCAGCGTGCGGACGTGGTCGACGATCACGCGCATGGCGATCCGCTGCCGCCGCTCGTCGGCGTCGGCCTCGTCGAGCCGGTCGTAGGCCGGGAGCCCCGCCCGGTCGGAGAGCGCGGCGAGGAGCCCGGCGAACAGGTCCGTGTCGTAGTTCGAGCGCTTCCCCTGGAGCACGGCGCAGATCCTCTCGAACCCCATGCCCGTGTCCACGTGCTTCGCCGCGAGCGGCTGGAGCCGGATCGGCGTCGCGGCCTGGGCCGCGGGATCGGCGTCGGCGTCGGGCGGGGCGGGCGTGCCGTCGCTGGCGTGGACCGCGTTGTACTCCATGAAGACCAGGTTCCAGATCTCCATCACGCGCGGGTCGTCCTGGTTGACGAGGTCCTGGCCCGGGACGACGGCCCGCTCGTGGTCGTCGCGGAGGTCGACGTGGATCTCGGAGCACGGGCCGCAGGGGCCGGTCTCGCCCATCATCCAGAAGTTGTCCGCCGAGCCCTGGAACAGGACGTGGGCGGGGCGGACCGACGTCTCGGACGCCCACAGGTCGGCGGCCTCCTGGTCCGGCGCCAGCCCCAGCGCCTCGTCGCCCTCGTGGACGGTCACGTAGAGCCGGTCCGGGTCGAGCCCCCACTCGTCGACGAGGAGCTCCCACGCCCAGCGGATCGCCTCTTTTTTGAAGTAGTCCCCGAAGCTCCAGTTGCCGAGCATCTCGAAGAACGTGTGGTGGTACGTGTCCAGCCCCACCTCGTCGAGGTCGTTGTGCTTGCCCGACACGCGGAGGCACTTTTGCGTGTCGACGGCGCGCGAGTAGGGCCGGGAGCCCGTGCCCAGGAACACGTCCTTGAACGGGTTCATGCCGGCGTTCACGAACAGGAGCGTCGGGTCGTCCTGCGGCACGAGCGGGGCGGACGGCACGACCTCGTGGCCGCGGGCGGCGAAAAAGTCCAGGAACGACTGGCGGATCTCGGCGGAGGTGCGGGGCATGGCGGGCGCGGGGCGGGGTGACGCGCGGCGAACCTACGCGGCCGGCCGCCCCGCCCGTGGGGATTTGGGGAGGAACGCGCGGGGCGGGGTGGCGCTGGCCTCGGCCCGCCCCGCCCCACCTCGGGGGCCGTCCATTTGCCCTCGAAAAGCCGATGGAGCGGGCGCGGGGTGGGATACCTTCGGCCGCCGCGCGGACCCCGCCCCGCCCGGCGGAGCCGCCAGCGCTCCGGCCCTCTACACGCCCCCCCATGCCCCGCCTCCCCGCTACCGCCCTCGCCGTCCTCCTCGCCGCCCTGTCCGGGTGCTTCTCGCTCGGGGAGAGGCTCACCGTCGACGACGTGTCGAGGACGTACACGCTCACCGACCTCTCCTTCCGGCCCTACGGCTCGGCCCTGGACGCGGTCAACCTGCTCGAGCGGGTCGACGCGTCGGCGACCGACCTCGAGCTGTTCGCCAACGAGCAGGTCTCGCTCCGCTACGAGCTCCGGGGCGAGAACGACCGGCTCCGGATCGGGGGCACCTACTCGCTCAAAGGCGACCGCGTCCGCTTGCGGTTCGACCGCGACGCCCGCAAGGTGCTCGACGGCCTCCTCCTCCCGCGGTCGATCGAGCTCACAGGGCAGAACGGGGGCGCCACGCTGGTCGGCCAGATCGACCGGGAGGAGGTGGACGTCTCCAAGTTTTCCGACGACTACGAGGGGATCGAGGAGGTGGACGGCGTCCTGTACGTCCGCCTCGTCGAGCGCCGGGGCCGGTAGGCCCGCCGGGCGGGGCGGAGCGCCGGAGCTTGCGTAGTCTCCGCCGCCCCCACCCCGCCCCGCCCGCATGTCCCCGCTGCAAGTCCCCGACACGCTGGCCGCCGCCGACACCCTCTTCGAGGGGGCCGTCGCCGTCGACTCCGTCATCACCGCGGCCGACCTCGCGCCGACGGACACGGCTGCGGTGACGGCGGCCGACGCCACGGGCGAGGCCGTAGGCCAGGTCCAGGAGATGATCAACGGGGTCGTCGAGGCGCTGCCCCGCGTCGCCGTCGCGCTCGTCGTGTTCGCGCTGATCTGGCTGCTCGCCAGCGGCGTCCGCCGGCTGATCCACCGGGCGACGCCGGGGCCGCGGAACTCGAACATCGGGATCGTGCTCGGGCGGCTGGCCTACGCCGTGCTCCTCGTGATCGGGGTGCTCGTCGGGCTCGTCATCGTCTTCCCCACGTTCACGTTCGGGAGCCTCATCGGCGCGCTCGGCATCGGCGGCGTCGCGCTGGGGTTCGCGTTCCAGGACATCTTCCAGAACCTGCTGGCCGGCATCCTCCTCCTGCTCCGCGAGCCGTTCCGCCAGGGCGACGAGATCACGTCGGGCGAGTACACCGGCGTCGTCGAGGCCATCGAGACGCGGGCCACGTTCATCTCGACGTACGACGGACGCCGCGTGATCATCCCGAACTCCCAGATCTACTCCGACCCCGTCCAGGTGATTACGGCCTACGACATGCTGCGGAGCGAGTACGACGTCGGCATCGGCTACGGCGACGACATCGAGGAAGCCAAGCGGATCGCGCTCGCGGCCGTCCAGGGCGTCGAGGGCGTCCTCGCGGACCCCGGCCCGGACGTGCTCACGTGGGACCTCGCGGGCTCGTCGGTGAACCTCCGTGTGCGGTGGTGGAGCCAGCCCAAGCGGAGCAGCGTCGTGGTCATCCGCGACCGGGTGCTGGTGCAGGTGAGCCGGGCGCTGCTCGCGGCCGGCATCGACCTCCCGTTCCCGACCCAGCAGATCCTGTTCCACGACCAGACCGAGGAGACGGACGGCGACCGCACGCGGCAGCGCGAGGGGTGGCCCGCCCCGAAGGGCGGCTCGGCCCCGGACCCGGCCCGCATCGGGCTGGCGATCGCGGCGGCCGGCGGCGACGGCGTGGACGACGACCGCTCCGCCCCGGACGGGGCGGGCGGGGCGGACGACACGCCGCCGGCTGTGGCCTAGCGCCCTCCGGGGTACGAGCGGTAGGTACGGGGTACCGGGTACGGCCCGGGGCGGGGTGGCGCCGCGTGTGGGCGGGGTGGAGACCGCCCCGCCCACGACGGGCGGACCGGGCGGGGTGGAGACCGCCCCGCCCCGGACGGCGTGACGCAGAGGGCAGGGCAGGGCGAGGCGCCGCGCGTGGGCGGGGTGGCACAGCGCGGGCAGGGTCGGGCCGCCCACGGCGGTCGGATCGGGCGGGGCGGATTGGGCGGGGCGGGCTGGTAGGGACACCACGCGTGGTGTCCGCATGGGGACGGGCCGCCATCCGTCCCGGACACGGCGAGCCCCTACGCAAACCCGGTCGGGCGGGGCGGCCTGCGCGCGCCCGTCACAGGCCGCGCGCGCGGTCGGCCTCGACGCGCTCGCGCAGCGCCTCGAACGTGTCGCCGCCGTAGCGCTCGACGAGGGCGACGGCGATCTCCCACGCGACGACGGCCTCGGCGACCGTGCTCGCGGCCGGCACGCTCGTCACGTCGCTCCGCTCGTACCGCGTCGGCTGGGCCTCGCCCGTCTCCAGGTCGGCGGTCCCGAGCGGCTTGATGAGCGTCGGGATCGGCTTCATGGTCCCGCGCACGACGATGGGCATCCCGTTCGAGACGCCGCCCTCCACCCCGCCCGCGTGGTTCGTCTCGCGCGACCAGCGGTCGCCGTCGCGCGTGATCGGGTCGTGGACCTCGGAGCCGGGGCGCCGCCCCGCCCGCCACCCGTCGCCGACCTCGACGGCCTTTTGGGCCTGGATGGAGAGGACGGCCCCGGCGAGCCGGCCGCCCAGCCGGCGGTCGCCCTGGGCGTAGCTCCCCAGCCCGACCGGGACGCCGGTGGCGACGACCTCGTAGACGCCACCCAGCGTGTCGCCGGCCTTCTTGGTCGCCTTGACGTGCTCGACGGCGGCGTCGGAGAGGTCGGCGTCGAGCATCCGCACGGGCGACGTGTCGGCCTCGGCGTAGAGCGCGCGGGCGCCGCCGTCGGCGAGGAGCGCATCGCGGCGCTCGGCCCACGCCTCCGGGTCGTCCGACCCCACCCCGCCCAGGCGGACGACGTGGCTGCCGACCTCGACGCCGAGCGCGCGGAGCATCTGCCGCGCGACGGAGCAGCACGCGACGCGCATAGCCGTCTCGCGCGCCGACGACCGATCGATGACGGGGCGGACGTCCGGCCCGCGCGGCGGCCGGTCGAACCCGTACTTCTGGGCGCCCGCGAGGTCAGCGTGGCCGGGGCGCGGCAGCGTGACCGGCTCGACGCCCTCGCCCGTGCCCCCGACGGCCATCGTCTCGGGCCACCCCGCCCGGTCCTTCTCGTAGGCCGCGTTCGGGAGCAGGAGCGCGACCGGGCTCCCCATCGTGTGCGAAAAGCGGACGCCGCCGAGGACCTGGACCTGGTCCTGCTCGACCTTCGCGCGCCCACCCCGCCCGAACCCGAGCCACCGCCGCGCGAGGTGCTCGTCGATGTCGCCGGGCGTGAGCGGGACGCCGGCCGGCATCCCCTCGACGATGCCGACGAGCGACGGGCCGTGCGACTCGCCGGCGGTGAGGTAGCGGAGCATGGGGTACGGGGTACGGGGTACGGGGTACGGTAAGATGCGGGCGGGGCGGGGCGGGCGCCGGGGAAACGGCGGGAAGCACGGGCGGGGCGGGACAGCGCGGGCGGGGCGGTCCCGGGCTGGGGTTAGGTTCGACGGCCGCCCCGCCCGCCACCCGCTCCGTCCGCCCTCTGAACCGCCCCGCCCATGCGCCTCGCTAGCCTGCTCGCCGTCCTCGTCCTGTCTGTCGCCGCGGCGCAACCGCAGGTCGCCGCCGCGCAACCGGCCGTCCCGCTCGCCATCGACTACGCCGTCGAGGGGACGGCCTCGTACGACCCGGCCGTGCCGACGCCCGGCGAGGTGCTGGGCTTCACGATCGGCGAGCGGCACACGCGGCCCGAGGAGGTCGTCCGCTACGTCGAGGCCGTCGCGGCGGCGTCGCCGCGCGTCGAGGTCGGGTTCCACGGCGAGACCTACGAGGGGCGGCGGCTGGTCCACGCCGTCGTGTCGTCGCCGGCGAACCTGGCGCGGATCGGCGAGATCCAGGCCCAGAACGTCCGGCTGAGCGAGGCGCCCGGGTCCGTCTCCGACGCCGAGCTCGCGCGGATGCCGGCCGTCGTCTACCAGGGCTACTCGGTCCACGGCGACGAGGCGACGGGCACCGAGGCCGCGCTCGTCTACCTCTACCACCTCGCCGCCGGGCAGGGCGGGGTGGCGGAGCTGCTGGACGACGCCGTCGTGCTCATCGACCCGATGCTGAACCCGGACGGCCGCGACCGCTTCGTCGACTGGGCGAACGGGAACCGGGGCGGCGTCGCCGTCGCCGACGACCAGGACCGCGAGCACAACCAGCCGTGGCCGCGCGGGCGGACGAACCACTACCTGTTCGACCTCAACCGCGACTGGCTCCCGACGGAGCTCGCGGAGAGCCGCGGGCGCATGGCGTGGTGGCACACGTGGCGCCCGCAGGTCTCGACCGACCACCACGAGATGGGCGGGGAGGCCACGTTCTTTTTCCAGCCCGGCATCCCGTCGCGCAACAACCCGAACACGCCCCAGACCACGCTCGACCTCACGGCCGACATCGCCGACTACCACGCGGCCGAGCTCGACCGGATCGGGTCGCTGTACTACTCGCGCGAGAGCTTCGACGACTTCTACTACGGCAAGGGCTCGACGTACCCCGACGTGAACGGGGCCGTGGGCATCCTGTTCGAGCAGGCGTCGAGCCGGGCGCTCGAAGTGGAGACGGAGCAGAACGGGCTCTTGACCTACGCCTTCGGCGTCCGCAACCAGCTCGCCACGTCGGTCTCGACGCTCCGGGCGGCGGTCGCCCTCCGCGAGCGGCTGCTCCGCAACGCGCGCGACTTCTACCGTGACGGGCTGGACGACGGCGCCTACGTGATCGCGCTCGACCGGCGCCGGACGCGGGCGCAGGCGCTCGCGCAGGCGCTCCAGCGGAGCCGCGTCCGCGTCTACCGCTCGGCCCGCGAGGTCGAGGTGGCGGGGCGGCGCGTGCCGGCCGGCGAGGCGCTTGTGGTCCCGCTCGACCAGCCGCAGGGCCGGCTCGTGCGCGCGGCCATGGAGCGGACGCTGGAGTACGGCGACAGCCTGTTCTACGACGTCTCGACGTGGACCTTCCCGCTCGCCTACGGCGCCGACGTGGCCGAGGTGGACCGGGCCGGCGGCCTCGCGGGCGAGCCGGTCGAGGTTGCTTTCGACGGCGGCCGCCTGGTGGGCGGGGCGGCGCGCACGGCGTACCTCGTCCGGTGGGACCGCTACTTCGCGCCGCGCACGCTCCGCCGGCTCCAGGACGCGGGCGTCCGCGTGCGCCTCGCGACGAGCCCGTTCTCGGCGGCCGCGGGCGGGGTGGCGCGCGACTTCGAGGCCGGCACGCTCGTGGTCCCGGTCCAGAACGCCGGCGCGCCGGCCGACTCGGTCCACGCCATCGTGCGGCGGGCGGTCGCCGAGGACCACGTCGAGGCGTTCGCGCTCGCGAGCGGCTACACGCCGACGGGCAACGACCTGGGCAGCCGCGAGTGGCCCGTGCTCCGCCCCGCCCGCGTGGCGCTCCTGGCCGGGCCGGGCGCGAGCCCGTACGGGGCCGGCGAGGCGTGGCACCTCTTGAGCGAGCGGTTCGGGCAGCGCGTGTCGCTGCTGGAGCCCGAGGACGTCGGCCGCGCCGACCTCGACCGCTACACGGTCCTCGTGATGGCCGACGGCTCCTACGCCCCCATCGACTCGGCGGCGACGGCGCGCGTGGAGGCGTGGGTCCGCGACGGCGGCACGCTCGTCGCGACCGAGGGCGGGGCGCGGTGGGCGGCCCGCGCCGGGCTCCTGGGCGCCGAGCCCCGCCCCGCCCCGCCCGATTCGACGGACTACCTCTACGCCGACCGCGACGCGGCGCGCGGGGCGCAGGCCGTCGGCGGCTCCATCTTCGACGTAGCCCTCGACCCGACGCACCCGCTGGCCTACGGCTACGGCGACCGCGTGGCCGTCTTCAAGGGCGACGCGGCCCTCTTCGAGCCCGGCGAGGGCGGGGCGGGCGTGGACGTCGGCGTGTTTACGGACGAGCCGGTCCTGAGCGGCTACATCTCTGGCCGCAACCTGGAGCGCCTGCCGGGCGCGGCGGCCCTCAAGGCGCGGCGCGTCGGGCGGGGCGGCGTCGCGCTCCTGGACTTCGATCCGGCCTTCCGCGCGTTCTGGCGGGGCACGGACGGGCTCCTCCTCAACGCGGTCTACCTGGGCGGGGCGTTCTGAGGGCGGGGCGGCCCTACGTTGCAAGGAGTTCAGCCCCGTATCGACATGACCGTCGCGCTCGCCGCCCTCCTCCTCGCCGCCCCGCCCGATTCGTCGCTCGGGTTGCGGAACCTCCACCAGCAGATGCTCGCCGTCGAGGTGTGGCAGGCGCTCGACGCAGCGGGCGAGACGCCCGAGGACCCGGTGCAGTTCGTGCAGCTTCTGGCAGACCGTTGGGACGAGCAGATGGCTGAGCAGCCTGCGGCCTACCGGCGGTGGGGCACGTACCCGTCGATGTGGGCCGTCCTCGAGATGTACGGGCAGGACACGACGACCGCCAGCCAGTGCCGGGTGTGGGAGCGGTTCGCCGTGCCGGCCTTCGCCGGCGATGCGGACGACCTCGCCGCCTCCTCGCCCTCGCTCGACCGAGCGGCACTCTTCTTCCGGCCCAACCTCGACTGGGCGTACAACGCGAGCTTGAGGGGGTGCGTCCTCTCCGCTGACGCCTGGGAGCGACTCGTACGCGCGCTCCGGCTCTACGTCGAGGCCGCAGACGCCTACCTCGCGAGCGACTTGGCAGACGGCGACCCCGACTCCGGCCCTGACGAGGCCTACGTCGCTGGCCTCCGGGCGACGGCCACACGCTACCTCGACGAGGCGCAGGTCGAGCAGGCGCTTCGGGACGGGGACCTCGCCGACGCGCTCGTGGGGCTCGTGACTTGGGTCGGAGTTGGCCGGACGCCCTACGGCGCTGACGCCCTCGGCCGCCGCCTCGCGCTTGCCTATGTCGGACGAGGCGAGACCGGCCAGGCGCTTGCCATCTACGACCTGCTCGGGCGCGCGCTCTCCGATGAGATCCTCCCCACCGAACGCCTCGCCGCGTGGTACGTCGAGGGCGGGGCGGAGCCCGACCGGATTGACCGCGTCCGCCCCGCCACGTCGACTCTCCTCGTCCCGTCGAGCGAAACGGCCGACCTCTCCGGGACGTTTGATCGCGTCGGGGCCGCGGGATCGCTCGACCTCGCGTCGGTCCGGGGCGGGTTGGTCCTGCTCGATTTCTGGTCCATCGGCTGCGGCCCGTGCATCGAGGAGATCCCAACGCTCAACCGACTCGACGAGACGTACGGGGACCGGCTCACCATCGTCAGCGTCAACAACGACGTCGTTTATGACACCCCGCTCGACGCCGTCCGCGAGACGATCGGGCAGTACGGGCTGGAGACGACGGTCGTGACGGACACGGAGGACGGCGTGCTCACGGAGCGGTTCGACGTGGTGGGGTGGCCGCTGTACCTCCTCGTCGACCCATCGAGTCGCGTGCTGGTCGAGTCGCGGGAAGGCCGCCGAAACCTCTCGCTGAGCGAGGTCGAGGCGTACGTTCGGGCGCTCCCCGTCCGACCGTAGCCACCCCGCCCATGCGCCTCCGCCCCGCCCTCCTCCTCGCCGCCCTCGCCGTCGGCGGGTGCCAGTCGGCCGCCGAGGTCCAAGACGCCGCCCCGCCCCCGGCGGCCGAGCGCGCGGGCGGGGCGGTCTCGGCCGCCGACGTGTCATTCGCCGTCGGGTTCGACCACACGGCGCTCCACGTGGCCGACCTCGGGCGGAGCGTGGCGTTCTACGAGCGGCTGTTCGGGCTGGAGGAGATCGCCGCGCCCGGCGACCCGGCCGTCATCCGGTGGCTGTCGCTGGGCGGCACCGACCAGCTCCACCTGATCCACTACGGCGAGGGCTTCGTCGAGCCCACGCGGGCCGTCCACTTCGCGCTCCGCGTGTCGGACCTGGACGCGCTCATCGCCCGCGTGCAGGCGCTCGACGTGCCGTACTCGGACTGGCCCGGCGTGGCCGGCGCCGTCAGCACGCGGGGCGACGGCGTCCGCCAGATCTACGTCCAGGACCCCGACGGCTACTGGATCGAGGTCAACGACGTGGCGGGCTGAGGGCGGGGCGGGCGTACGTTGGCGGCCCACCACCCCGCCCTCCGGGCTCGCCGTGACCGTCCGCCGCCCCGCCCTCGTCCTCGCCGCCCTCGCCGGCCTCCTCGCCCTCGGCGCCTGCGGAACGGCCCGACCAGACCGACCTCAGGACGGCGCGGCCACCGACGCCGCCGTGCGCGTCATGAGCTTCAACCTGCGGCTCCACCTCGCGTCCGACAGCGCTAACGCGTGGCCGCACCGCCGCGACGCCGCGGCCGCCATCGTGGGCGGGGCGGACCTCGCCGGCGTGCAGGAGGCGACGCCCGCCATGCTCGACGACCTCGACGCGCGCCTCCCCGGCTTCGCCCGGATCGGCGTCGGCCGCGAGGCGGACGGCGGCGGCGAGCAGAGCGCGCTCCTCTACCGCGCCGACCGCTTCGAGGTGCTGGACTCGGGCACGTTCTGGCTCTCGCCCACGCCCGACGTCCCGGGCAGCGTGGGCTGGGACGCCGCGCTCCCACGCATCGCGACCTGGGCGCGGCTCCGCGACCGGCGGGGCGGGGCGGCGCTCGTCGCCGTGAACACGCACTTCGATCACGTCGGCGAGACCGCCCGGCGCGAGAGCGCGCGCCTGCTCGTGGAGCGCGCCCGCGCGCTCGCGGGCGACGGCCCGCTCGTGGTCACCGGCGACGTGAACGCGGCCGACACCTCGGCCGTCTACCGCACGCTCACGGCCGACTTCCGCGACGCCCGCCTCGTGTCGGAGGCGCCGGCGACGGGACCGACCGCGACGTGGACCGACTTTGGCCGCGCGACGGACGACCGGCGGATCGACTTCGTCTTCGTCAGCGGCCCCGTCCGCGTGCTCCGCGCGGCGACCGACGACCGGACGATCGGCGACGTCGCGGGGACGGACAGCCGGCGTCTCCCCTCGGACCACACCCCGGTGACGGCGACGCTCGTCCTGGACGCGCCGTAAGAGCGCCGCGGGTCCTCCACCCCGCCCCGCGAGTTGCGGGCGGGGCGGGCGCAAGGCCTGGGCGGACCCGGCGGGCGGGGCGGCCGTACACCGACGCCATCCCGCCCCCGCCACCATGACCCGCGTCTACAGCACCCCGAACGCCCCGGTCGCCCACCTCGTCCGCCACGCGCTGGAGGCCGAGGGCATCGGCGCCGAGGTCCGCGGCGAGACGCGGGCGGCGTTCGTGGGCGAGATCCCGCCCATCGAGGCGTGGGTCGAGGTCTGGGTCCCGGACGACGAGGCGCTCGCCTCGGCTGAGACCGTCCGCAGCTTCGTCGACGAGGGGCCGGACGCGAAGCCGTGGACGTGTGGGTGCGGCGAGACCGTCGAGGGCCAGTTCGGCGTGTGCTGGTCGTGCGGGGAGCCGGCGCCGGGGCCGATCGAGGCGGCCTAGCCCGCCCCGCCCGCGTCCGCCCCGCCCGCGAGGTCGGCGGCGAGGAGGCCGAGGACGACGCTGTCCTTCCACGTCCCGAACGTGAACCACCGCTCGCGGAGGACGCCCTCGCGGCGGAACCCGAGCCGCTCCAGGAGCCGGAGCGACGCCGCGTTCTCGGGGTCCACGTCGGCCTCGACGCGGTGCAGGTCCATCGCGCCGACCGCGAACCGGAGCGCCGTGCGGACGGCGTCGGTCGCCAGGCCGCGCCCGGCGTAGGCGGGGTGGAGGATGAACCCGACCTCGGCGCGGCGGTGCTCGCGGTCCCAGTCCACGAGCGTGACCGTCCCCACGAGCCGGTCGTCGGGCGGCTCGGTGACGGCCCACTGGAACAGCCGCCGCTCGCGCCACCCCGCCCCGATGCCGTCGACGTAGGCGCGCGCGGCGTCGAGGTCGGCGAGCGGCCCGTGGCTCCAGTAGCGGAGGTGGCCGGCGTCGCCGAACACGGCGAGCACGTCGGCGGCGTCGGCCGGCCGCGGCGCCCGCAGGCGGACGCGGTCGCCGTCGAGCGGGGGGAGCCCGTCCGCGAACGGATCGGGGCCGGGGGGCGGGGCGGGGCCGCGGCCTCTCATGGGCGGGGTGGGCGGAGGGCCGGCGAACCTACCGCCGGTAGCCGCTCCGCCCGGAGCACGCGGCGCGCGGCGCGAGCGGGGCGGCAGAGTATCCTGTGCCCCCACCCCGCCCCGTCCGCCATGCTCCGCCCCGCCGCCGCCCTCGGACTCGCCCTGCTCGCCCTGCCCGTGACCGCCCAAGACGCCGCCCCGCCCCGCCCGGATAGCGACCCGTTCCTCTGGCTCGAAGACGTCGAGGGCGACTCGGCGCTCGCCTGGGTCGAGGCCCGCAACGCCGAGACGCTCGACCACTACCGGGCCGGCCCGGACTACGGCCCGATCTACGACCGGACCCTCGAACTCCTCACGGCCACCGACCGCGTGCCCTTCCCGTCAATCCGCGGCGACTGGCTGTACAACTTCTGGACCGACGACGACAACCCGCGCGGCCTGTGGCGGCGGACGTCGTGGGACGACTACCTGGGCGGCGACCCCACGTGGGAGACGCTCCTCGACGTCGACGCCCTGGGCGAGGCCGAGGGCGTGAACTGGGCCTACAAGGGAGCGTCGTGCCTCGAGCCCGAGGGCCGGCGCTGCCTCGTCCGCCTGTCGCGGGGCGGGGCGGACGCGGTCGAGACGCGCGAGTTCGACGTCGAGGACAAGGCGTTCGTGAACGGCGGCTTTCTTCTTCCCGAGGCCAAGGGCGCGACGGCCTGGATCGACGAGGACGAGGTGCTCGTCGCGACCGACTTCGGCGACGGCTCGATGACGACGTCGGGCTACCCGCGCGTCGTCAAGCGGTGGCGGCGGGGGACGCCGCTGGCCAGCGCCGAGACGGTCTACGAGGGCGAGCCGGACGACGTCGGCGTGTGGGCCGCGTCGTTCCGGCGGGGCGGCGAGACGGTCCCGGTCGTCGTCCGCCGGCCCAGCTTTTTCGAGGGCGAGACCTACGTCCTCCGCGACGGGAGCCCCGTCCTCCTGGACCTCCCGGCCGACGCCGACGCCGGATTCGTGGCCGACCGGCTGACCGTCTACCTCCGCTCCGAGTGGGAGATCGGGGGCCAGACGTACCCGCAGGGCGCGCTGCTCGGGATCGGCTACGAGGACTTCCTCGCGGGCGACCGGGACTTCGAGGTCGTCTTCGCGCCGTCGGAGCGGCAGACGGTCGAGGGCACGGCGACGACCGAGAACTACGTGCTCGTCTCGCTCCTCGACAACGTGTCCGGCGAGCTCCGCCGGTTCCGGTGGGACGGCGAGCGGTGGGACGGCGACCGGGTCGAGGCGCCGCCGCTGGGGAGCGTCGACGTGGTGAGCGCGAGCGACGACGACGACCGCTTCTTTTTCGCCTACAGCTCGTTCCTCCAGCCGACGACGCTCTACCTCGCCCAGCCCGACGGCTCGGCCGAGTCGGTCCGCTCCCTCCCCGCCCGGTTCGACGCCTCGGGGCTCGTGGTGGAGCAGCACGAGGCCACGTCGGACGACGGCACGCGCGTCCCCTACTTCCTGGTCGCCAAGGAGGGCGCCGACCTCGACGGCCAGAGCCCAACGCTGCTCTACGGCTACGGCGGGTTCGAGGTCGCCCTCACGCCGTCGTACAACGAGGTCACGGGCGCGGCGTGGCTGGAGCGGGGCGGCGTCTACGCGCTCGCCAACATCCGGGGCGGCGGCGAGTTCGGGCCGGCGTGGCACCGGGCGGCCCAGCGCGAGAACCGCCAGCGGGCGTTCGACGACTTCGTCGCCGTCGCCGAGGACCTCGTCGCGCGCGGCGTGACGTCGCCCGAGCACCTCGGCATCATGGGCGGCTCGAACGGGGGCCTCCTCGTCGGCGCGGCGATGACGCAGCGGCCCGACCTGTTCGGGGCCGTCGTCGTCGGCGTCCCGCTCCTCGACATGCGGCGGTACCACAAGCTGTTGGCCGGCGCGAGCTGGATGGCCGAGTACGGCGACCCCGACGACCCGGACGACTGGGCCTTTATCCGCGAATACAGCCCGTACCAGAACGTCGACGCGGACGCCGACTACCCGGTCCCGCTCTTCACCACGACGACGCGGGACGACCGCGTGCACCCGGGCCACGCGCGGAAGATGGCGGCGCTCATGGAGTCGCTGGGGCACCCGGTCCGCTACTTCGAGAACACCGAGGGCGGCCACGGGTCGGGCGTGACGCCGGAGCAGCGGGCGACGACGACGGCGGTGACCTACGGGTACCTCTGGGACCGGCTCCGGTAGCCGCCCCGGCGCGGGGGCGGGCGGGGTGGCCGCCCCGCCCCCACGTGGCCCGCACGAGGGCGGGGCGGTCGAGCGGGCAGCCCCGCCCGAGCGCACCCCCCGTCCGCCCGCCCACCGCTTCGCTCAAGAGCGCTCGGACTGCCCCCCTCTTCAAGGGCAGGGCTGTTAAGTTCTGTAGTTCAGCACCAAACAAGCCCTAAAATAGACGTCATCCCCGCGCAGGCGGGGATCCAGGAGGGGCGAGCGGCGCCCTCAGGACGTCCCGGCGACGACTCGGGGGCCGCGTCGAGATCCTTCGCTACGCTCAGGATGACAAAGGAGGAGAGGCTGTGTCAGAACGTACCGGCCCTGCTTGTTCAAGGGGGACAGCTTTTCGACCTGGGAGCGCAGCGACCGGCCGAAAAGCAGGGGGTGCCGAGGCGTACGGGAGCGGCTCGACGCCTCCCAGCGCCAGAGCGGGGCGGCCCGGCTCTGCCCGCCCCGCATCCCCCCCGCCCCGCCCGATTCCGCCCGGTCTCCACCCCGCCCCGGCGTGGCGCTCGGGCGGGGCGGCGTTATCGTGGCGGCCCCCGACCGCCCCGCCCCCGCCGTCCGCCCGTGGAGACCGAGCCCCGCCCGTCCAACTTCCTCCGCGACATCGTCGCCGCCGACGTCGCCGCCGGGCGTCACGGCGGGCGCGTGGTCACGCGGTTCCCGCCCGAGCCCAACGGGTACCCGCACCTGGGGCACGCCCAGTCGATCTGCCTCAACTTCGGGCTCGCCGCCGAGTTCGGCGGGGCCACCAACCTCCGCTACGACGACACGAACCCCGAGGGCGAGAGCCTGGAGTTCGCGCGCGCTCTCGAAGACGCCGTGCGGTGGCTGGGCTTCGAGCCCGCCGAGGTCCGCTTCGCGTCCGACTACTTCGAGCAGCTCTACGCCTGGGCCGTCGAGCTCGTCGACAAGGGACTGGCCTACGTCGACGGCCAGACGGACGACGAGATCCGGGCGGGGCGGGGGACCGTCACCGAGCCCGGGACGCCGTCGCCGGACCGCGACCGGCCCGCCGCCGAGAGCCTGCGCCTGCTCGACGAGATGCGCCGCGGCGAACACCCGGACGGCGCCTACGTGCTCCGCGCGCGGATCGACACGGAGCACGGGCCGATGGCGCACCCGAACATGAAGCTCCGCGACCCGATCATGTACCGGGTCCGCCGGAACGCCGGCCACTACCGGCGCGGCGACGACTGGCACGTCTACCCGCTCTACGACTGGGCGCACGGCCAGGGCGACGCCATCGAGGGCGTCACGCACTCGGTCTGCACGCTGGAGTTCGACGTCAACCGGCCGCTCTACGACTGGTACCTCGACGCCATCGGGATCGCGGAGCCGAGGAACCACCAGTACGAGTTCGCCCGGTTCAACCTGGACTACACCGTCACCAGCAAGCGCAAGCTCCGCGCGCTCGTCGAGGGCGGGGCGGTCTCGGGCTGGGACGACCCGCGGATGCCGACGATCGCGGGCCAGCGGCGGCGCGGCGTGCGCCCGCAGGCCATCCGGTCGTTTTTCGACGGGTTGGGCGTGACGAAGGTGAACGGGAGCGTCCAGTACCCGCAGTACGAGTACGCCGTCCGCGACGACCTGAACGGCGTGGCCCGGCGCGTGATGGCGGTGACCGACCCGGTCCCGCTGACGGTCGAGAACCTGGACGCGGCGGTCACGGTCGAGGCCCCCTACTGGCCCCACGACGTCACCCCGCCCGAGGGCGCGCCCCTCACGCGGGCGCTCACGCTCGGGCCGGACCTCTACGTCGAGCGCGACGACGTCTCCGTCGACCCGCCGAAGGGGTGGCGCCGGCTGGCGCCCGGCGCCGAGGTCCGCCTCCGCCACGGCTACGTCGTCCGCGTGACGGACATCGAGACCGACGACGCGGGCGGGGTAGTCGCCGTGCGGGCGACGGCCGACCTCGACACGCTCGACGCCGAGCCCGAAGGCCGCCGCGTGGCCGGCGTGGTCCACTGGGCGAATGCGGCCGACGCCCGCCCCGCCACCTTCCGCCTCTACGACCGGCTGTTCACGGTCCCCCAGCCCGGCGAGGACTTTCTGGACGAGCTCAACCCGGACTCGCTCGTCGAGCGGGGCGGCTACGTCGAGCCCAGCGTCGCCGACGACGCGCCCGACACGCGGTACCAGTTCGAGCGCCTGGGCTACTTCTGGCGGGACCCCGTCGACTCGGCGCCCGACGCGCTCGTGTTCGACCGGATCGTGGCGCTCCGCGACAGCTGGGGCAAGAAGGCGGCCCCCGCCCCGCCCCGCCCGGAGAAGGCGGCCGCCCCGGCACGGGACGCCGGCCCGCGCGACCCAGCGAGCGCGCTGACTGACGAGGAGCGCGGGCGCTACGACGTGCTCGTCGGGCGGGGCGTAGGCGAGGAGGAGGCGGCGGTCTTGGCCGCCGACGCCGACCTGCTCGCTCTGTTCGAGGAGACAGTCGCCGAGCACGACGCGCCGCGCGAGGCCGGCGCCGTGCTCGTCCACGACCTGCGGCGCGCGCTGGGCGAGGCGCCCGTCGCCACGGCCCGGGCGACGGGCGTGTCGCTGGCCGCCGTCCTCCGCATGGTCGAGGCCGGGGCGCTCACGCGCAACGCGGCCGCCGAGGCCGTCGCCGCGCTCGCCGCCGAGGGCGGGGCGGCCGAGGACGTCGTCGCGGCCCGCGGGCTGGCGGCCATCCACGACGCCGAGGCGCTGGCGCCGGCCGTCGACGCGGCCCTCGATGAGAACCCGGACGAGGTCGCGCGTTACCAAGCCGGCGAGACGAAGCTGTTCGGCTTTTTCGTGGGCCAAGCCATGCGCCGCGCGGGCAAGGGGGCGAACCCGCAGAAGGTGCAGACGCTGCTCCGCGAACGGCTGGCGTAGCCGCCCCGCCCACGGAGCGCCCGCTTATACGGCGGGCGGGGCGAGGCCTAACAGTGGGCGGCTCAGCCGCAATGGGCAGCGACCGCGAACGGTCGGAATGGCAACGTAGACGCCGAGGCCCGGACGAAGCAAGGGCGCTGGAGCCCATTGCCGGCCTGCAGCCGCAGGTTGTGCAGCTTGGCCACAAGGCTGGCTTACGAGGTAAACTGGCAACCCAAAGAGCGAAGCATATCGAACGTGTCCGTGTACGGGATGTCAAACTCATCACAGACATTCGGAATGGGTACCCGCTTTCTTATGTTGTGAATAAATTTTTCCTCCGTAATTATGGTGCAGCTGTTGGCATGAGCGTATGCGGCGAGCCAGCCGTCCGCAACAGAGGCGAACTCGGCTTTAGCAGCGTCGGAGAACTGCTTGTTTGCCTGAACCCAAGCGATCATCTGTGCATACAAGTTGGCGACCGGCTGATTTTTACAGCGAAGCCATCCCGGGTTGACAGGGTAGCTTCGGCCATGCCCGCCCCGCTCTCCGTCGACCTCCGTCGCCGCGTCCTCGACGCCGCCCGCTCGGCCACTGCCCCCGTCGTCGCCGCCCGCTTCGGCGTCTCCGTCTCGACCGTCCACCGGCTCCGCCACCTCGACCGCATTCAGGGGTCCGTCGAGCCTCGGCCCCACGGCGGTGGCCATACCCCGCTCGTGACCGACGACGACCGCCCGCTCTTCGACGGGTACCTCGCCGAGAACCCTTCGATGCCGCACGCGACCATCGCCCGCCGGTTCGAGGCCGACACCGGACGCGCCATCAGCCGCCAGACCGTCCAGCGGATGCTGGGTCTGTGGCGGGTCACCCGAAAAAAAAGTCCATGATCGCCTCCCAGCGCTTCCGCCCGGATGTGGTCGCCAAGCGCGAGGCGTTCTTGGCGGAGGTCGCGGCGATCCCAGCCGAGCGGTTGGTTTTCGTCGACGAGTCGGGGATTCAGATCGGCGCGCGGTCGGCGTACGGGTTCGCGCCCATCGGCACGCGGTGCGTCGAGGTCGCCCCTTTCCGGGTCGGCAAGCGGGTCAACCTCATCGGGTGGATGGCCGCGACGTGCGGGTCGGTGCGGGCACACGAGGGGTCCGTCAAGGCCCCCCACTTCGAGGCGTTCGTGGCCGAGAGCCTGGTGCCGTGCTTGGAGGAGGGCGACGTAGTGATCTGGGACAACGCCCGGATCCACAGCCCGGCTGCAATCGCACTCGTTGAGGCCGTCGGTGCCCGCGTGCTCCCGCAGCCGCCGTACAGCCCGGATCTCAACGCGATCGAGCCGATGTGGTCGAAGGTGAAGGCGATCGTCAAGCAGAAGCTGGCCGACGCCCGGGACGCGCTGCTCGACGCGCTCGACGAAGCCGTTTCCGCGGTCACACCATCGGACGCCTCCGGGTGGATCGCGCACTGCGGCTACGCCTTCCTACCCGACTGAGCTACGCTGTAAAGCGGTCAAAATTGATTCGGCGACAGACTCAGGTGGATCATCCGGCGTGGCGCTCCCGACGAACGGAAGTGGCTCCATCCTGAATCAACCCGGGTTTGCCGGAGACCGGATTACGTGAGTGCCGCCTCGGTGACCTGAGTCTCCAAGCGGCGGTAGAAAGCGTCTTCGTACTCGGCTGGCGGAAGGTAGCCGAGAGGCTCGAGCAGGCGCCGCTCGTTGAACCACCACACCCATTCCAGCGTGGCGAGTTCGACGTCTTCGAGGCCGCGCCACGGCCCGTTGCGGTGGATCTCCTCGGTCTTGAACAAGCCGATCACCGTCTCAGCCAGGGCGTTGTCGTAGGAATCTCCCTTGCTTCCGACCGACGGCTCGATGCCCGCCTCGGAGAGCCGCTCGGTGTAGCGAATGGACAGGTATTGAACGCCCCTATCGCTATGGTGAACGAGGGGATCGTCGCCGACCGAGCGCTCGCAGATGGCCTGCTCCAGCGCGTCGAGCGCCAAGTCGCTCCGCAGCGAGTTCGACACGCGCCAGCCGACGATGCGCCGCGAGAACACGTCGATCACGAAGGCGACATAGACGAAGCCGCGCCAGGTGGCGACGTAGGTCAGGTCCGACACCCAGAGCTGGTTGGGGCGCTCGGCGGTGAAGTCGCGCTCCACCAAATCGAGCGGGCGCTCGGCCAGATCCGCCGGTACGGTCGTGCGGACACGGCGGCCCCGCGTGACGCCGCGCAGACCCATTGTGCGCATCAGCCGGGCGACGGTGCAGCGGGCGACCACGAAGCCTTCGCGTTTCAACTGCTTCCAGACCTTCTTTGCGCCGTAGACCGAGCGGTTCTCGTCCCACACGCGCTGGATCTCAGCACGCAGGGCCTCGTCGCTCTGTGACCGCGCCGAGCGCAGGGCCGGATCGGACTGGCGGGCTTTGGCGGCGTAGTAGGTCGACGGAGCGATCGGCAGAACCTTGCAGATCGGCTCGACTCCGTAGGCCTCGCGGTGGTCGTCGATGAACGTGATCATCGTCTCGGTCGGCGGTCGAGCTCCGCCTGTGCGAAATACGCGGACGCCTTGCGGAGGATCTCGTTGGCGCGGCGCAGCTCGCGGTTCTCGCGCTCCAACTCCTTCAGCCGCGCTCGGTCGTCGGTGGAGGGGCCGGCGCGACGGCCGTGGTCGCGCTCAGCCTGGCGAACCCAGTTGCGGAGCGTCTCGGCGGTGCAGCCGATCTTCTCGGCCACCGAGCGGATGGCGGCCCACTGCGAGGGGTGGTCGTGCTCGTGGTCGAAGACGAGGCGGACGGCGCGCTGCCGGACCTCGGGGGAATAGCGGGTGGACTTGCTCATGGCTCCAAGTTGTCAAGGATGGGAGCCTCCGGCAAACCCGGGTTGATTCACACAGTAGAACAGAAGACCGTTTAGCTGCACGGGCTAGAGGCACAGCGGTAGCGAGAGCGAGAGCATAGGGTCCCGCCATATCCGGAGCGCACGCGGCTGACGCCCAATGTGGGCCTGCAGCAACAAGTTCTACCGTTTTCTGAGCACGAGGCCGGCGGGGCACAGCAAGAACGGGCTGGGGCGGGGTGGCGCTCGATGACTTCCCGAGCGTGAGCTGCGAGCAGGCCGAGGCGTTCCTGGTCATCGCCCTCAATGACGCGCTCAGCCAGACGCCGCAGGTCGCCGAAGAAGCGACAGACCTCGCCTGATGCGGGTGCTCCTCGACCGAACCGCCGCAGGCGACGGCGCAGCCAACGTCCCGCGCAAGCTGAAGTACCGGCTCGCCCCGGAGCACGACGTGTCAACCGTTCCAGAGAACGGGTGGTCCGGGCTCCTCAACGGTGCCCTCCTCCGCGCGGCGGCCGACGGATTCGACGCTTTCGTCCCGCTTGACCGCAGGATCGAATACCAGCAGGAGGTCTCCGACCTCCCGCTTCGGGTCGTCGTCGTGCGGGCGGTCAGCAACAAGTACGAAGACCTGCTCCCGCTCGTGCCGTCGATCCACGCGGCGCTGGAGACGTCGCAGCCAGGCGGGATCGCCCGCGTGGCCGGCTAGCTGCCGCCCCGCCCGCGGGATTCGCCCTACCCGAGCACCTCCGCCGCGCGCCGCAGCCGGCGGACCGTCGCCTCGCGCCCGACAACGACCAGCGTCTCGAACATCCCCGCCCCGGCCGTCACGCCCGTCACCGCGAGGCGGGCGGGGTGGACGACCCGGCCGAACCCGACGCCCTCGTCCTCGGCGAGCTGACGCATGGCGGCCTCGGTGCTCTCCTCGGTGAACGCGTCCTCGGCCTCCAGGCGGTCGGCGTAGAGCGCGACGAGGCGCGCGCTGTCGTCCTTCCAGCGCTTTTTGACGCCGGCGGGGTCGTACGTCTCCGGGTCGTGGCCGAGGAGGTAGCCCGCGTCCGCGAGGTCGGCCGCCTTCGCGATCCGCTCGCGGAGGAGCGCGGCGGCGGCCACGAGCGCCCCCTCCCCCACCCCGCCCTCGCCCCAGCGTGCGTCGACGGCGGGGCGGGCGCGTCGGGCGATCTCCGCGGGGCCGAGCGCGCGGAGGTGCTGGCCGTTGAACCACTCGAGCTTGTCGAGCGAGAACTGCGCTCCGCTCCGCCCGATGCGGTCGACCGAGAACGCCTCGGCCAGTTCGTCCAGCGAGAACAGCTCGCGGTCGTCGCCCGGGTTCCACCCCAGCAGGGCCAGGAAGTTGACGACGGCCTCGGGCTCGTAGCCCGCCTCGCGGTACTCGCGCACGGAGACGGGAATCCCGAGCCGCCCCGCCGAGCGCTTCGAGAGCTTGCCGCCGTTGGGCGAGAGGATGAGCGGGAGGTGCGCCATCCGCGGCGGCTCCCACCCGAGCGCCCGGTACAGCAGCACGTGCTTGGGCACCGACGACAGCCACTCCTCGCCGCGGATGACGTCGGTGATCCCCATCGCGTGGTCGTCGACGACGTTCGCGAGGTGGTACGTGGGCATCCCGTCGCTCTTGACGAGCACCTGGTCGTCGACGTCCGACGTGTCGAACGAGACGTCGCCGCGGACCTCGTCGCGGAAGGCGACCGTCTCGCCCGCCGGCACCTTCAGGCGGACCACGTGCGGCTCGCCGGCCTCGACCCGGCGCCGCGCCTCCTCCTCGCCCCGCGCGACCGCGTTGTCCAGGTCGCCGCGCGTCGTCGCGTCGTAGGCCGCCCCGCCCTCGCGGAGCGCCTCCAGCGCCTCCGGCGTGTCGAAGGCGACGTAGGCGTCGCCCTGGTCGAGCAGCCGCCGCGCTGCCTCGTCGTACCGCGCGCGCCGCTCGCTCTGGCGGTACGGGCCGACCGCCCCGCCCTGCGTCGGCCCCTCGTCGGTCGTGAGCCCGGCCCAGGCGAGGCCGTCGAGGATGTCCTGCTCGGCGTCGGCGTCGAACCGCGAGCGGTCGGTGTCCTCGATGCGGAGCACGAACGCGCCGCCCGTCTGCCGGGCGAGCAAATAGTTGTAGAGCGCCGTGCGCAGGCCGCCGATGTGGAGGAGGCCGGTGGGCGAGGGCGCGAAACGGACGCGGACCGGGGCGTCGGGCATGGGCAGAGCGCGCGGACGGCGCGCGGGGCGGGGTGGCCGCCGAACCTACGCGGCCCGCCCACGCCAACGTGTGAAACGGGGAGGGGAACCAGTAGCGATCGCACGCTCAGCAAGCCTGTCATCCTGAACGAACGTGAAGGATCTCGACGCAGACTGTCCAGGCCGTCAGTGCCGGTCCCGACGACTCGGGACTCGCTGCCGAGACCCTCGGCCAGACGCCGTCCCTACGGGGTCGCTCCGCTCAGGATGACAAGCTCGATGTCTTATCTCAGAACGTACCAGCCCTGCCGCCTGCGCGGGGATGACTGCGGATTGGAGTCTGCATTTAGTAGCCCCATCCAGAACGCAGCAGCCCTGCCGGGGCGGGGCAGCGCCACCCTGCCCCCGCTACCCGCCCGCGCCCAGGTCCACCCCGCCCGCGCGCGGCGCCTCGACGCGCACGCCGGGGTCGAGGAGGTAGAGCGGGCCGTCGTCGAGGAACGTCTCGACTACGCGGTCCTCGGGCGGGGCGGGCGTCGGCCCCGGCGCGAGCGCGTTCCCGACGACGACGGCGACGGCCGCGACCGCGAGCGCCAAGCCGACCGAGACGCGGCGGCGCAGGGCCGTCCCCACCGGCGACCGCTCGGCGCGGCGGTCGGGCGCGCGCCGCCCCGCCCGCCGCGAGCGGTCGAGCCGCGCGAACACGGCGGCGTCGACGGCCGGCGGCACCGGCAGCGGCTCCTGGCGGACCGCCAGGCGGAACGCGAAGAGCGCGTCGAACTGCGCGCGGCAGTCGGCGCAGGCGGCGAGGTGGGCGAACAGGGCGGGCTGGCGGGCGGCCTCCAGCTCGCCGTCGACGTACTCGTTCAGGAGCACCTCGGCGTCGGCGCTGGCGCAGGGCGGGGCGGCGGTCATCGGGCGGGCGGGGCGGCGGGCACGGGCTCGGCCGCGGGCGTGGCGGGCTCGGGGTGGAGGAGCGGGCGGAGCGCCTCGCCGATCTTGCGGCGGGCCTTGAACAGCCGGCTCTTGACCGACGACACCGTCGTCCGCGTGACGGCGGCGATCTCGTCGTACGACAGGTTCTGGTACTCGCGGAGCACGACGACCTCGCGGTACGACGGCGAGAGCCCGGCGAGCGTCCGGTCGACGAGCGCGGCCTGCTCACTCTTGAGGAGGTTGGCGAACGGCGTCGGCCCGGGCGAGGGCGGCTCGGGCGCGTCGGCGACGAACCCGACCTCGCGGCCCCGCTTGCGGAGCACGTTGAGGCACTGGTTCCGAGCGATCGTGAACACCCACGCCTTGAACGACGTCGAGGACAGGAGCCGCTCGCGGTGCTCGTAGGCCCGCGCGAACGTCTCCTGGAGCATGTCCTCGGCGGCCGTCCGGTCGAGGAGCATCTTGGCGCAGTAGCCGTAGACCGGCCCCTTGTAGCGGTCGTAGAGGGCGACGAACGCGAACTCGTCGCCGGTGCGGAACGCGTCGATCAGGGCCGGGTCGTCGGGGGGCATGGGCGGGGCGGCGGGGCGTTTGTGTCTCCAAGACACACGGGGGAACGGGGCGTTGCTCGCGGCTCGCACTTTTCTCGCCGCCCCGCCCTCGGCGTCTCCGGGCGGGGTAGAGCAGCGTTCAGCGAAACCGCCCCGCCCGAGCCTGCCGGCGTCGGCGGGCGCTGCGAGTGATGGCCTGCTGCGAGTCGCATCGGCGCTCCTCCTGGGTCGGGGCGGCGAGCCGGGGCGGGGCGGCGGAAGCACCCGGGGTAGCGACACGGGGAGCCGCCCGGCTACGCCAAGCCCCGCCGTCCCGCGCAGCGGGCACAACGGACCGCCCCGCCCCCGTTTTCGCAGCCGCTTGGGCGGGGCAGCGTGACGAAGCTAGACAGAGCCGCCCCGCCCAAACGATCTGGCACGAGTTTTGGCAGCGGTCCCGGCGTCGGTTGCCGCCTATGTTTTAGGCTTTCATTTACTCCTAAAGGGGAGTACTAGTTGACCACCCGCCGCCGCGCCCTCGACCGAAGGGCCTGCTGGCGCTTGGACCTCCTCCGGGCCATGTGCTACCCAGCCTCGTCCGTCGCCCCGACCGTCACAACAACCTCAATTGGCCCCGCCCATGCTCGTCCTCGCCGCCCTCCTCGCCGCCGCCGCCGGTGGCGCGACGGCCACCGCTGTCCTCGTCACCCTCTGCCGCCTCGCCGGCCCCGACCCCATCGCCGAGCCCGAGCCCGAGGACGCCGCCTTCGCCTGACACGCCCCCGCTCCCGTGTTGTCCCTCGCTCTCCGCCGGACGTACTCTAGAGCATCGTCCCACCATGCCCGCGTGGCGCTCGCCCGGATCGCCACGTCTCAATCCTCAGCCACCCCGGAAGGTGGCTGCTAAGGTGCAGATTCGCGCAGGATCGCCAATCTATTCTACCCTGCCACTAGCTTCGGTTGGCCCCCATGAGGTCCCGCGCCGTTCCCCCACCCCGCCCCCGGGTATGACCGCCAGCCGCCCCGCTCTGACCCCGTCGTCCCTGACCGGGATCGCCGCCCTCGCCCTGGTCGCCGTCGCCGCCGGGTGCTCCGGGAGCCGCCCCGCCCCGGACGCCGACCGCCCCGGCGGCGACCGCCCCGCCCTCGCCGCCGACGGCACGCCCGTCGTGGCGACGTGGACCGCCGACACGCTCTCGCTCGCCGAGCTCGACACGCTCTACGCCGACGCCGGCGAGGCCGTCGGCGACTCGGGACAGACGCCCACCGAGCGCCGCCGCGACTTTCTCGACCGCTACGTCGACTTCCGGCTCAAGGTGCTCGCGGCGCGGGAGGCCGGCTACGACCGCGACTCGGCCTACGTCGCCGAGGTGGCCGACTACCGCGACCAGCTGGCTGGCCCGTACTTCACCGACCGCCGCGTGCTCGACGCCGTCGTCCGCGACCTGTACGACAAGCAGGCCGAGGAGGTCGAGGTAAGCCACATCCTGCTCCCCCTCGACCGGACGGCCTCGGCCGCCGACTCGGCCGCCGCGTTCGCGCGGGCCGCGGCGCTCCGCGACTCCATCGAGGCCGGGCTGATCCCGTTCGCCGCCGCCGCCACCCGCTACTCCGTCGACCCGTCGGTGCGGCAAAACCGGGGCGCGCTCGGCTACCTCACCGGTGGCCGCACGATCCTCCCGTTCGAGGACGTCGCCTACGACACGCCGGTGGGCCAGATCGGCGGGCCGGTGCGGACGCCGTTCGGGGTCCACCTCGTGCGCGTGACCGACCGCCAGGCGCGCCGGCCCGACATCGCCGCCCGGCACATCCTGATCTCGCCCGATAGCCTCGTCTCGCCCGACTCCGCCCGCGCCCTCGTCGCCTCGCTCCGCGAGCGCGTCCTGGCCGGAGAGGACTTTGCCGCGCTCGCCCGCGAGTACTCCGACGACACCGGCTCGGGCGGGCGGGGCGGCGACCTGGGCACGTTCGGGCGCGGGCGGATGGTGGCCCCGTTCGAGCAGGCCGCGTTCGGGCTCCAGGCCGTCGGCGACGTGTCGGAGCCGGTCGAGACCCAGTTCGGGTGGCACCTGATCCAGCTTACCGAGCTCCCCGAGCGGCCGACTTACGACGAGGCCTACGACGAGCTCCGCGGGCTCGCCGAGCGGCTCCCGCGGACGGCCATCAAGCGCCGCGAGTTGGGCCGCGAGTTTTTCCGCGAGAACGGCGGCACGTACGACGAGACCGTGCTCCGCGAGGCCATCGCGGCGCTCCCGGCCGACTCGCTCGTCGAGGCCATCCGCGAGGGTGGCTTCCCGCCGGCCCAGGCCGAGCGCGTGTTCGCCACGCTCGCCGACTCGACGTACCGCGTGGGCCGGCTCGCGCCCGTCTACAGGTCGGTCCGGTTCGGGGAGGCGCCGGAGCGCGAGATGCTCGACGTAGCCCGGCTGTGGCTCGACGACCGGGCCGTCGACCAGGCCGTGGCCGAGCTCGAGCGGCGCGACCCCGAGTTCGCCCGCGTCCTCCGCAGCTACGCCGACGGCGTCCTCCTTTTCCGTGTCGCCGAAGACAGCGTGTGGACGCCGGCCCGCGACGACGAGGCCGGGCTCCGAGCAGTGTTCGACGCCCGACCCGGCCAGTTCCGGTTCCCCGAGCGGCGCCGGGTCCTCGCGCTCCGCGCGCCGCAGGACTCGCTCCTCCGCGCGGCCGGCGCACTCGTCGACGCCGGCACGGCGCCGGCCGAGGCCGCGGCCCAGGTGGGCGGCGTCCGCGTCGACACCGTGTTCGTGGCCGACTCGACGGGCTCGTCCCTCGACGCCGCGCTCGGCCTCGCCGTCGGCGGGCGGACCGGCGTGG
The DNA here is from genome assembly GCF_032248475.1 of Rubrivirga sp. S365. Lineage (NCBI taxonomy): Bacteria > Pseudomonadati > Rhodothermota > Rhodothermia > Rhodothermales > Rubricoccaceae > Rubrivirga > Rubrivirga sp. S365. Next base: position 2,350,315 of record NZ_JAVTTN010000001.1, on the reverse strand, counting down.
TCGGCGAGCAGCGGACGCGGGCGGTCTACGTGCTCGACGGGATCGAGCCGCCCCGCCCCAAGACGTTCGACGAGGCCCGCGCCGACCTCGTGGGCCGCTACCAGGACGAGGTCGAGGACGCCTGGGAGGCCCGTCTCCGGGCGCGCTACGACGCCCGCACCTACCCCGACCGCGTCGCCGCCCCGCCCTCGGGCGGGGCGGGGCCATCCGGCGCGGACCGGCAATAAAGGGCGGGGCGGACCGTGTCTCTGCCTGCTCCCTGACGCCGCCCCGCCCCCGCAGTGCCCCTGCATGAGGGCCGCGCCGCACCGACCTCCACGCCGTCCAGACGGCCCCGCGCGCGGCACGAGCCCCCCGTTCGACGACCGCCCCGCCCCCACCCCGCCATGCGCTCTCTCGCCCTCGCCGTCCTCGTCGCCCTCCCGGCGCTCGCCGCCGCCGCGCAGCCCGTGCCCCCCGGCACGCGGCTCGACGGGATCGCCGCCGTCGTCGGCGACCAGGTCGTCCTGTACTCCGAGGTCGACGCGCTCGCCCCGCAGCTCGCGCAGGGCGAGCCGGTCACGGACGACCTGTGGAGCCGGGCGCTCGACCGGCTCGTCGGCCAGCGCGTCGTGATCTCCGAGGCCCGCCAGGACACGACGATCTCGGTCACCGAGGCGCGCGTGACGCGGGCGGCCCAGGAGCAGGTGGCCCGGCTCGCGCAGCAGGCGGGCGGGGAGGCCCAGCTCGAAGCCGCCTACGGCCGGACGCTGGGCGAGATCGAGACGTCGCTCCGCGACGACGTCCGCGACGAGATCCTGCTCCAGACGCTCCAGCAGCGGCGGATGCAGGGCGTGACCGTCACGCCGGGCGAGGTCCAGTCGTGGTTCTCCCAGATCCCGCAGGCCGACCGGCCCGAGGTCCCCGAGCTCGTCCGCGTGGCCCACATCGTCCAGGTCCCGGCCCCCGACGAGACGGCCAAGGCCGAGCGGCGGGCGCTCCTCCAGTCCCTCCGCGACTCGGTCGTGTCCGACCAGGCGACGATCGAGGAGCTCGCCAACCGCTACTCGACGGACCCCGGCAACACGGGCCGCGACGGGACCAAAAACGGCGGGCTCTACACCGACCTCCGCCTGAGCGAAGTCGAGGCCCGGTTCCGCGCGGCGACGGCGGCGCTCGACCCCGGCGAGTACTCGCAGGTCATCGAGACGCCGTTCGGGTACCACCTTATCCGGCTCAACGAGCTCGAGGGTGACCGCGTCTCGTTCAACCACATCCTGCTCGACATCCCGTCGGGCGCGCGCGAGGCCGAGCAGGCGCGCGAGACGCTCCGCGTGCTCCGCGACTCCGTCCTCGCCGGCGTCCCCTTCGAGGGCGTCGCGCGGCGGAACTCCGAGGACCCGTACAGCGCCCAGCGCGGCGGGTTCGTGTCGGACCCGGAGTCGGGCCAGCGCGACCTCAACGTGGACGGGCTCGGGGCGCAGTGGAAGGCGACGATCGACTCGCTCGACGTCGGCGAGATCAGCGAGCCCGCGCCGGTCAAGCTCCTCGACCAGACCGACGCCTACCACGTCGTCCTGCTCCAAAAGCGGACGCCGGCCCACACGCTCTCGGTCGCCGACGACTACGCGCTGCTGAGCCAGTACGCGCTCCAGGACAAGCGGCTGCGTGCACAGCAGGAGTGGGTCGACGACCTCCGCCGCAGGGTCTACGTCGACGTCCGCGCCCCGCGCTACGAGCCGGCCGGCGGCTAGCGACGCGTCGCAAGGAGTCTGACGGGCTCGGCTCGGGCGGGGCGGTCCGGGAGGAGTCCCCCTCCTGGTCAGGAGGGGACAGGGGTGGTTGTCGAGCCGAGCACCAACCCGTCAGACAAGCTGTGGAGAAGCACTAGCGGCGGGATGCTGCTCCCGCCCCGCCCCGCGAGAACGGCCGTCCGCCACCGGACGGGGCGGTCGTGGCCGAGGGCGGGGCGGCCGACTCTCTCCCGCCCCGCCGCCGGGCCGCAGAGCCTGTGGAGAGCGCAGCTGACGCGCGGCCACTGCTGACGAACCCCGGAGGCCCGTGCTACGAGGCTCCCTCGCAGTGCCAGCGCAGCCGGGATGAGGGGCGCTCCGGGCGGGGCAGCCCAGGCCCCCGCCCCCACCACCCCGCCCGACGGAGCCGCCGGGGCAGGGCGGCGCGGCGCGGGCGGGGCGGCACTACACGCCCACCACGTCGAACGTCGAGCCCGTCACCGGCTCCTTGCGCACCTCGATGCGGACCGGGAACGCCGCCTTGATCTCGTCCAGGTGCGTGATGACGAGGATCGTGTCGAAGTCGTCCTGGATCTCGCGGATGGCGCCGATCAGGCTCTGCAGGCCCTCGGCGTCCTGCGTCCCGAACCCCTCGTCGATGACGAGCGTGCGGATCTGCGTGCCGGCCCGCTCAGCGAGCATCTGGCTGAGCGCGATGCGGAGCGCGAAGTTGACCCGGAAGGCTTCGCCGCCCGAGAACGTCTCGTACGACCGGGCGACGGACTGGCTGTCGGTGATCTTGATGTCGAGGGTCTCCTTGGTGCCCCCGCCGGTCTTTTTGTCCTTGAGCGTTTCGAGGGCCACGCGTGTGCGCCCGCCGCTGAGGCGCTCGAGCAGGTCGTTGGCCCGCGCCTCGATCTCCGGCAGCGTCTCCTCGATGATGAGCGACGGGATGCCGTGCTTGCCGAAGGCGCGCTTGAGGTGGCCGTAGAGCGCCCGCTCTTTCTTCGCCTCGCGGAGCTCCTTCCGTGTCGCCGTCAGGCGCTCGCGGTCGCGGGCGGCCCGGTCGAGCCGCTCGCTCAGCGCACCGCGCCGCGTGCGGGCGTCGGCCAGGCGGCGGGCGGCGTGCTCGCGGCGGGCGGCCGCCCCGCCCCGCTCGGCCTCGGCCGCGGCGCGGTCGGCGAGGCGCGCAGCGAGCGCCTCCAGGGCGGACCGCTTGGCGTCGGCCTCGGCGCCGATCGAGCGGCGCTCGTCGGCGAGCGCGGCCGAGCGCTCGGCCCACTCGGCGCGGCGGCGGCGGGCTTCGAGGAGCGCCGAGAGCCGGCGCGGCGCCTCGGCCAGGCGGTCCAGGTCACGGCCGACCGACTCGTGCAGGGCGGCGTCGTAGCCCAACGCGGCGGCCTGCGCCTCCAGCGCCTCCACCTTCTGACGCGTGGGCCGCGTGTGGGCGCCGGCGTCCAGCCGCTCGCGGAGCACGGCCAGCTCCTTTTCTTTGGCCGCGAGGTCCGCCTGCGTCTGGCGGAGGTGGGCCGCCGTCTGGTCGAGGTCGCGGAGCTCGGCCGCCCAGTGGTCCGCGAGCGCGGCGTCGCGGCGGACGGCGTCGTAGCGGGCCTCGTCGAACGGGCTCGCGTCGAGCACGTCGGCGTGCGTCGCGCGCTCGGCGCGGAGCTCGGCCCCGAACGCCTCGCCCTCGATCACGCCGCCCAGGTGGACCGCCTCGGCGCGGAGCTCGACGAGCCGGGCCTCGCCCGCGGCCCGGCGCTCGGCCTGGTCCGCCGCCGCGGCGCGCGCGCGCGCCGCCGTCTCGCCCGCCTCGACGGCCGCCTTGAGCTGGCCGAAGTCGGCGCGGAGCGCATCGCGGGCCTCGGCCGCCGCCGTCCGCCCCGCCCGCGCCTCGGCCGCCTGCGCGTCGAGCGCGGCGATCTCGCGGTCGTAGTCGGCCGCCACGTCGGCGCGGTGCGCGTCCGTGAGCGGGGTCCCGCACGTCGGGCACGCCTCGTCTTGGGACGTCGCGATCCGCTCGCGCCGGGCCGCGAGCGTCGCCCGGTTCGCGGCCAGCGTCTCCAGCCGCGCCTCCAGCGTCTGGACCGTCGCCGAGAGCTCGACGCCCCGCTCGCGCGTCGCCTCCAGCTTGGCACGCGCCGCCCCGCCCTCGGCGACCGACGCGTCGAGCGCCGCGAGGTCGGGCGGGGCGGCCCCGTTGAGGTCGGCCTTGAGCCGCTTCCCCTCGGTCACGATCGCCGCGTGCTGGCCCACGAGCGCGCCGCGGTCGGCCGCGAGCTGCTTGTCGATCGCGTCGATCCGCCGCCGCGCCGCGTCGCGCGTCTGGCGGACCGCCTCCAGCGCCTTCGCCTCCTCGACCGCCGCCCGCGCCGTAGCGAGCGCGGCCTCGGCGCGCGGCCGCCCCGCCAGCTTCCGCTCGTCCTCGCGGACCCCGTGCGCCAGCGTCTGAAGCCCGGCCTCGCCGCGCGTGATCTCGGCTTCGAGGGCCGCCGTTTGCTTTTGGAGGTCGAGCCGGAGCGCGTGGAGCTGCGACTCGATGCCGCGGTAGAGCCCGGCCTTCTCGTCGAGCGCCGTCCGCTGGGTGCGGAGCACTTCGTAGCGGGCGTGGTCCGCCTCAATCGTCTCGGCTTGAGCGATGAGGGCGTCGGCCTCGGCCGTTTTGCGGTCGAGGTCAGCCCGCTCCGCGTCCACCTTGGCCGTCCGGCTGTCGAGGTCCGCGAGCGCGGCGCGGAGGGCATCGGCCTCGCGAGCGGCGGCGTCGAGGGCGGCCAAGCGCTCGGCCACCTTCGCCTCGGCGGCGGCGGCGGCGGCGTGCTCGGCCTCGACCTCGCCGATGTGCGCGTCGAGCGCGTCGCGGTCCGCCGTCCACTCGGCCTCGTGTTCGAGGGCTGCGACGAGCCGCTCGGCCTCGGTCTCGAGCGCCGCGCACTGCTCGCGGAGGCTGCTCCACCGCCGCCCCGCCCGCTGCGCCATGCGGTCGTAGCGGTCGAGCGCGAGGATCTTGGCGAGGATCTCCTTCCGCTCGCTCGGCTTCTTCTTGGTGAACTCGTCGGACCGCCCCTGGAGCAGGAACGTCGAGTTGATGAACGTCTCGTAGTCGATCCCGATGCGCTCGTCGATCTGCGCCTGCGTCTCCTTGACGGACCCGCCGGTGAGCGCCTGCCAGCCGTCGCCGTCGCGGACTTGCAGTTCGAGCCCGGGCTTCGACGTCTTCCCGCTCTTCGACTGCGCGTAGCTGCGGACGACGCGGTACTCCGCCCCGCCCGCGCGGAACGAGAAGTCGACCTCCATCGAGCGCGCGCCGACGCGGAGCAGCTCCTCGTCGGGCTTGCGGAGGTCGGCCGACTTGCGGGCCTCGCCCCAGAGCGCCCACGTCATGGCGTCGAGCAGCGCGCTCTTGCCCTGCCCGTTCCCGCCCGAGAGGCAGGCCACGTGGAGCCCCTCGAAGTCGAGCGCCGGGGCGCTCTCGCCGTAGGAGAGGAAGTTGCGGAGCTGGAGCCGTGTCGGGACCATTTTTTGGGTTGCAATAACAGGCGTGAATCTACGCCCGCGAGGTGCCCGCCCCGTGTCAGCGGCGAGCGGAAGATCCCCACCCCGCCCGCCGCGCGCGAGGGCGGGGCGGCCGCCGTAGGGGCGACCGGTGGTCGCCCTTGCGGGCGGGGCGGCGGTCGTAGCGGCGTTGCATGCAACGCCGTCAGGTGCGGCGAATGGGCGGGGCGGACACCGGGCGGGGCGGTGCTGGTCGGAACCGCCTCGCCCGCCCGACAACCACCCCGCCCTTTGGGTCCTAGCCCCTCTTGGCTGCGCCGACGCTGCGCGGTGTCCAGGAGGGGAACGGCCGCCGCTCGGGTCGCCCTCCTGCCCCACCCCGCCCGGACAGTCTGCCGCGGGCGGGGCGGCCCGTCCGAACGCCCTCCCCCACCCCGCCCTCTGCCCGTTCCCAGTTCCTATTTCCCAGTTCCCACTCCCCCCCCTACTCCAGCCGTTCCTCGCCCGTCACCGCCTCGGGCTCCCCCTCGTGCCACGTGTTGAACTTGTCGACCAGCGCGGCCTGGAGCCCCGGCGTCACGGCGCGGACGGCGCCCCAGACCTCGGGCGCCAACGCCTCGACCGGCCCGTAAAGCACGGACGCCTCCCGCGTCTCGGCGCTCACGATGACCGGGCCGCCGCCGGGGATCGGCGCGTAGCCCGTCGCCAGCAGCAGGACGCTGAGTCCGAACGCGGCGCGGAGCCCGCCGACCGCCCCGCCCGCGAGCCGGTCGACGCCGCCCAGGCGGACGGCCTCGGCCGCCTTGCGGAGCACGTGCGCCGCCACGGTCAGCGCGACGACGACGGCGGCGACGACGGCCACGAACCCGAGCACCGGCGCCAGCCGCTCGCTCACACCCAGCCCTGCCGCGACGCCGGCGCCGACCGGCTCCATGAGCGCGGTCGCCGCGATGAACGCGAACACCCAGCCGACCGTCCCGACGACCTGCGCGAGCGCGCCCGTCCGCAGCCCGCGCCACACGCCGACGGCGAGGACGAGCCCGAGGATCAGGTCGAGGCGGCCCACGCGCTAGGCGCCGAGCAGCTCGCGGACGACGGCCTGCACGCGCGAGCCCTCGGCCCGCCCGCGGAGGTCGCTCATGGCCTCGCCCATCACGCGGCCCATGTCCTTCATCGTCGTCGCCCCGGTCCGCTGCACGATGGCCTGGACGGCCGCGTAGATGTCCTCGTCGGTCGCCTGGGCGGGGAGGTACTGCTCGATGTAGCCAAGCTCTTCGGCCTCGCGCTCGGCGAGGTCGTCGCGGCCGGCGTCGGTGAACTGCGCGTACGAGTCGCGCCGCTGCTTGGCCTGCTTCGCCACGATCTGGACGAGGTCGTCGGCCGAGGCCGGACCCGTGCCGGCCTTTTCGCGCTCGATGATGGCGGCCTGGATCGAGCGGATCGCGCTCATCCGCACGATCTCCTTGGCGCGCATGGCGTCTTTGAGGTCGCGGGCAAGCTGTTCCTTGAGCATGGTGGGGGGTGTGGAGTGGAGAAAGGTACGGGCGGGGCGGGGGCCGGCGGGGTACGGGGTACGGGGTACGGGGTACGGGGTACGGGGTACGGGGTACGGGGTACGGGAAGATGACGGCCGCCCCGCCCGCCGGCGCGAGGGCGGGGTGGTGAGACGCCATGGAGTTTTCCGCCCCGCCCTCACGTACCCTGTACCGAGTACCCCGTACCCGACTCTACGCCAGCGTCTTCTTGAGCTGCTGGATCGTCTCGACCGGCGTCGGGTCGACGTTCTTGCGGAGCGCGAGCCAGAGGCTGGCCCAGTCGCCGTACTGGACGAGCGAGAGCATCCGGCTGAGCCGCGAGTCGCCGTCGGTCTCGACCTCGTGCCACCCGCCGACGGAGCCCTCGACGAGCCGACGCGTGGCGTCGAACCGCTTCTGGATCTGGGCGTGGTCGTCGCGGTCGCGGAGCACGACGACCTGCATGGTCGAGAGGACATCCTCGGGACCCGACTCGAACCCCATGATCTCGTTGTGGTCGAGCTCGGGGAAGACGTTCCCGACCGCCGGGTGCTTTGCGTTCTCGTTGATCTGCGTCTGCCACCGCATGCCGACCGCCTCCAGCAGCCCGACGCCGCGGTAGACGACCGGGAGCGCGCCGACGAACGCGGCCGAGAGGTCACGCGGCGCGTTGCCGTCCTCATCCTGGTCGTACCGCCCCGCCCGGTCGCGCGCGGCCGCGAGCGCGTCGTCCACGACGCCGTCCGGGAGGTCCGTCAGCTTCATCGATCGTGCGAGGCGGAGCAGGACGCCCAGCGAGTAGCCCAGGGCCGCGCGCGGCTGGAGGCCGCCCGGGATCGTGACGGTCCGGTCTGCGTCGGCCCGCTCCGACAGCGTGCCGCCCGACGTGACGGCGACGATCTGGGCGCCCCGCTCCGTCGCCTCGCCGAAGGCGCTCAGCGTCTCCTCGGTCCCGCCCGAGTAGCTCGACGCGACGACGAGCGTCTTCTCGCTCACCCACCCGGGCAGCGTGTACCCGCGGTTGACGACGAACGGGAGCGGCGACGACGGCTCGACGAGCGTGCGAACGAGGTCGCCGCCGATGGCCGACCCGCCCATCCCGCACACGACGACGCCGTTCAGCGACGACGCGTCGAGGTCGAACGACTCGACCGCCCCGCCCCGCTCCCACCCCTCCTGGAGGTGGTCGGGGTGCGCGCGGACGGCGGCGCGCATGTCGTCGGGGTCGGGGGCGGTGGCTGCGATCTGGGGCATGAGAGAGGAGAGAGAGTGGAAGAGAAGAAAGGAGGTCGGGCGGGGCGGGGCGGCAGCTGCCCCTACGCCTCGCCCCCTTTACCCAGCCGGTCCGCCACGCGGTCCGCGAGCGAGCCGCGGGCGGGGCGGGCGTCGTCGAGGCCGAGCAGCGCGGCGAGGTCTTGGTTGTGGCAGGCGAGGAAGTAGTCGAGCAGGCGGCCGACCGAGGCCGCGTCGGGCTGGCGGAGCGCCCGGCGCGCGAGGTCCTGCGCCTCGTCGAGCGTGAACGCGCGGAGCACGCGCTTGACGAGCGAGAGGTAGGCCGGCGACGCGCTCAGCGACGTGACGCCGAGCCCCACGAGGAGCGGCGTCACGCGCGGGTCCGCCGCGACCTCGCCGCACACGGACACCGGGATGCCCGCCCCGCCCGCCGCCTCGACCGTCTGGCGCACGAGGCCCAGCACGGCGGGGTGGAGCTCGTGGTAGAGCCCGGCCACGAGGTCGTTCCCGCGGTCGACGGCCAGCGCGAACTGCGTGAGGTCGTTGGTGCCGACCGAGAAAAAGTCGACGTGGCGCGCGAACGTCGCGGCGAGCAGCGCCACCGATGGGACCTCGACCATGATCCCGAGCGGGAGGTCGGGCCGGTGGGCCACGCCCTCGGCCGCGAGCGCGTCGCACGTCTCCTGGTACACCCGCCGAAACTGGCGGACCTCCTCCAGCCCCGACACCATCGGGAGCAGGACGCGGGGCGGGGCGGCGTCGGGCGCCTCGACGGCGGCGCGGAGGAGCGCGCGGAGCTGCGGGCGCAGGAGGTCCGGCTTGTCGAGCAGGATGCGGAGGCCGCGCCACCCGAGCGCCGGGTTCGCCTCGCGCCGCGACATGGGGAGCACCTTGTCGCCGCCCAGGTCCAGCAGCCGGAACGTGACGGCGTGCGGCGCCGCGGCCACGACGGCGTCGCGGTAGACCCGGTGCTGCTGGGCCTCGTCGAGCGCACGGCCCTGCGTGAGGAACAGCATCTCCGTGCGGAACAGGCCGATGCCCTCGGCGCCGTACTCGTGGAGGAGCGGGAATTCCTCCCGGAACTCGACGTTCGCCTGGAGCGCGACCGCGTGGCCGTCGCGCGTCTCTGACGGCGCGGCCGCGACCTCGGCGCGGTCCTCGGAGAGCCGCGCGAACCGCTCGGCCTTGGCCTCGGCCGCCGCCCGCGTCTCGCCCGTGGGCCGCACCGTCACGGTCCCCGAGAACCCGTCGACGACGACCGTGTCGCCGGCCTCGACGCGGCCGGCCAGCCCGTGCAGGCTGACGACGGCGGGGACGCCCAGCGCCCGGGCCATGATCGCCACGTGCGATGTCGGCCCGCCAAAGTCCATCACGACGGCGAGCACGCCGTGGCGGCTAAACAAGAGCACGTCGGCGGCCGAGAGCCGCTCGGCGACCACGACCCGGTCGCGGTCGATCCGGGACACGGCCCGGCCCTGCTGGAGGTTGCGGAGCACGCGGTCCTGCACGTCCAGGAAGTCGGCGGCCCGCTCGCGGAGCGCGGCGCTGGGGCTGGACTCGAGCCGCCGCCGGAGCGCCTCCATCACCGACTGCACGGCCCACCCCGCCCCCTGCCGCCCGTCGCGGATGCGCTCGGCGACGGCGTCGTAAAACTGGGGGTCGCGGAGGATCAGGGCCTGGGCGTCGAAGATGCCGGCCGAGCCCGCGCCCAGCTTCTGGCGGGCCACGAGGCCGACCTTTTTCAGCTCCCGCTCGCTCCGCGCGACGGCCCGCTCGAAGCGGCCCAGCTCCGCCTCCACGGCGTCGGCGTCGAGGTGCTCGGGCTCGGCCTGGTAGCCGCCGCCGGCGTAGAGGTACGCCTCGCCGACGGTCACGCCCGGCGCCACGCCGATGCCCTCGACGCGGAGCTCGTCCCGCCCCGCCCCGTTCGGCGAGATCGGGCCTCCAGCGGCGTCCGCCGCCCCGCTCGGGCGGGGCGGGGCGGGCGTCGTCTCGCTGAGCGGCGGCCCGCCGGTCGGCAGCCCGTCGGGCGGGGCGGCGCCGGTCACAGGGCCTCGCCGAAGCCGCGCTCGAACAGGTCCGCTAGGGCGTCGGCCGCGGCGTCCTCGTCGGGGCCGTCGAACAGGAGCTCCAGCGTGGCCCCCTGCTCAGCGGCCAGCGTCATCACGCCGATGATGCTCTTCCCGTTGATCTCGTAGCCGTCCTTCTTGATAAAGAACTCGGACGAGAACCGCGACGCCTCGCGGACGATCATCGACGCCGGCCGCGTGTGGACGCCGGCCCGGTTCCTGACGGTGACCTCGCGAGTGAGCATGGGGACGGGGGTGGCGCGGGCGGGGCGGCGAAGATACGGGGCGCGCAGCGGTACCCCGGAGGGCGGTGCGGGGTTCAGGACCGCCCCGCCCTCGCCGCCGAAGCGTGGGGCGGGGCGGCTAGGCAGCCCGCGTCGCCAGGCCGACGGCGAGCGCCCGGAGCGCGTCGGCCGCCGGGCCGTCGGGGAGCACGTCGAGCGCCGCCCCGCCCCGCGCCGAGTAGTCGGCCACGGCGCGGGCGGCGTCGTCGAGCACGCCCAGTCGGGACATCCGGTCGCGGGCCTCGGGGACGGACGCGGCGGGGAGGCCGCCGTCGAGCGCGCGCGCGAGCCACGCCCGCTCGTCGCCCTCGGCGCGCTCGACGGCGCGGAGCGCGAGGTAGGCCTTTTTGCCTTCGACGAGGTCGCCCCCGATCGTCTTGCCCCAGCCGTCGCCCTCGGCCGTGAGGTCGAGGAGGTCGTCCTGGATCTGGAACGCGCGCCCGAGGAGCCGCCCCGCCCGGCGGAGCTCGGCCACGGCGTGCGCGTCCGCCCCGCCCACGAGGCCGCCGAGTTCGAGCGAGAGCTCCAGGAGCGCGCCCGTTTTGCGGTCGATCATGTCGAGGTAGTCGTCGACCGTCACGTCGGCGCGCGTCTCGAAGGCGAGGTCGAGCGTCTGGCCCTCGCAGAGCGCGGCGACCATGCGCGAGAACGACGCCAGCAGGCGGGCCACATCGGCGCCCTCGGTCTGGCCGAGGAGCTGGTACGAGAGCCCCATCATCAGGTCGCCCGCGAGGACCGCCGTCGGCACGTCCCACCGCTCGTGGACCGTCGGCCGCCCACGCCGGGTCGCCGCGTGGTCCATGATGTCGTCGTGGACGAGCGTGAAGTTGTGGAACGTCTCGACGGCGAGCGCCGCCGGCAGCGCCCGCGCGCGCGCCTCCGCCCCGCCCCACGCCTCGGCGGCGAGGACGACGAGGGCGGGGCGGACCCGCTTGCCGCCGCCGCCCAGCACGTAGCGGACCGGGTCGTACAGGCCGGCCGGCTGGGCGGGGAGGTCGAGCGCGCCGAGCGCGTCGTCGACCGTCTCCGCGATGTCGGCGAACGCCATCGTCTGGGTCACGGGTGACGGGTAATGGGTGATGAGCAGGAACGCATTCGACGGCGTCGTAAACGAGCGAGGCGTGGGAGGTGGGCGGGGCGGTCCGAGCCCGGGACTCCCGTCACTCATCGCCCGTCACTCTTCACTCATTCAGATGCCGCTCAGCCCGCGGTCCTCGGCGATGGCCTCGCCGACCCGCTCCTGAACCTCGTCCAGCGGACCCGTCCCATCGACCTCGAAAAAGCGGACGTGCGCGCGGAGCACGGCCTCGACCGGGGCCGTCTCGTCGTCGTACACGCCGAGCCGGTGGCGGACGGCGTCGGGCTGGTCGTCGGGCCGGTGGACGAGCCGCTCGGCCGGCACGTCGGCCGGGGGCGGGTTGAAGTCGAGGTGGTAGATGGACCCGGTCTCGGGGTCCGTCCGTCGCCGCGAGAGGCGGCCGACGAGGTCCTCGTGCGGCACGCGCAGGCTGATGACCGCGTCAAGCGGGGCGTCGTGCTCGGCGAGGTGGGCGAGCAGCCACCGGGCCTGCTCGACGGTCCGCGGGAACCCATCGAGCACGAACCGCTCGTAGCCCAGGGCCTCCAGCTTCTCGGCGACGACCGCGTTCGTCACGTCGTCGGGCACCAGCTGCCCCGCCTTAAGAAGACCGTCGACCTGCTCGCCGAGCGCCGTTTGGTCGTGGATCGCCTCGCGGAAGAGGTCGCCAGTCGAGACGTGGGTAAAGTCGTGATGGGCGGCGAGGCGCTTGGCCTGCGTGCCCTTGCCGGCGCCGGGCGGGCCGAAAAACGCGAGTCGCATCAGGAGGGAGAGGTGGGGATAGGAAGATAGAGGGGCGGAGCGCTGCCATCCCCGCCCCGCCCGCGCGAGACGGGCGGGGCGGTCGGCGGGCGGGGCGGCCCGAGCGCTAGGCGTCGTCGGCCGCGTCGGCGACGGCCGAGAACGTCTCCTCGTGGCCCGTCAGCCGCTGCGTGAGCAGGTCGAGCGCCGTCTTGGCCACGAAGCCGGCCGCCGCCTGGACGATGACCGTGCCCACGCCGCTCTCCGCGCTGGCCGCGCGCCGGGAGCGGGCCGCCTTCGGGGCGGGGTACACGGCGGGGACCGACCGGAGCACGGTCTGGAGCGCCCGGTCGGTGTCCTTGCCGCGACCGGCGACGAGCCGCGCGGCCGCGTCGAGGACGGCGTCGAGGCGGGCGCGCTCGAACGCGGCGCCGGCGTCGAAGCGGGCCTTCCGCTTGGACCGCTTGCGGAGCCCGCGGAGGAACCCGACGAGGACCGCCACCCCGCCCGCGGCGAGCGCGAGCGTCTCGGCGTGGTCGCGGACGGCCTGCGGGAGCGGCTGCCCGTCGACGGTGACGTCCGAGACGGTCGTCACCTCGTGCTTGAGCGCCTCCAGGTGGTACTCGATGTCCCGCTTCCGGGCGTCGAGGCGGGCGCGGATCTCGGCCGCCGGGAGCGGCCGCGTGTCGTGGTCGGGGTCGATCCGCTCGGGGACGCGGACGGGCGGGCTGGGGAGGGCGCCGGCGGGCGGCGTGGAGTCGGGGATCTCGGGCATGGGTCGGGGGGAGAGGGGCGGGCGGGGCGGCGCGGGACGGTCCGCTAGACGGCGGCGGCGCGGGCCTTGTCGGCCTCGGCCTCCTGGACCGACCGCACGGTCGGCGCGCCGGGGTTGATCTGGTCGCTCTCGGTGATCTTGGAGACGCGGGCGCGGGCCTCGATGGCCTGGTCCTCGTCCAGCTTCCGCTTCCCGATCCACGCCAGCACGCCGACGACGACGAACAGGAGCAGCGCCGTCACGAGCATGCCCAGCCACACGGACTCGAAGAGGGCGGCGAGCCCCCACGCGAGGGCGCCGAGCAGGAAGCCCAGCCCGTAGAGGGCCAGGACGCCGGCGGCAGCCAGGTACCCGATCGCGATCCCCTTCCGCTTGAGGCTCGCCTTGAGCTTGTCGATCGCCTCGCGGACCTCGGCCTTGGCCAGGTCGATGCGGAGCTCGACCCACTCCTTGAGGTCGGTCGAGAGCGACGAGACGTGGTCGCCGATCCGGGCCAGCTTGCCCTGGTGCGGCGGGAGCTGCCGGGACTCCGGCACCACGTCCGCCCCGCCCCCGGGGGGCACACCCCGGGGGGCGCCCCCGAGCGACGGCGGCGGCACGCGGGGCGGGGCCATCCCGGGCGGAGCGACAGCGGGCGGGGCCACTCCGGGCGGGGCCACCCGAGGCGGCTCGACGGCGGGCGGGGCGGGGTGGGACGTCGGCTCGACGGGGGCGGGGTCGTCGGGGAGGCGCGAGGCGGCCATACGGAGAGGGGAGGTGCGCACGGAGGGGGCAGGGCCTACACCGGAGGCGCCGCCCAGGTTGCCGGAACCGGGCGACGGCCGCTCGGGTCCCTCCGCCCCGCTCTCTGACCCTCCCCTCTCTGCACCCGTGACGATCCAGACCCGCCCGACCCCGAACCCGAACAGCCTCAAGTTCGAGGTCGAGGGCGCCCCCGTCATCGACGCCGGCCTGCTCGCGTTCCACTCGCTCCGCGAGGCCGCCGCGCACCCGCTGGCCGCCGAGCTGTTCGCGCTCCGCGGCGTCGAGTCGATCATGATGGTCCCCGACTTCGTGACGATCACGAAGCACCCGGCCGCCGACTGGGACCTGCTGGCCGAGGGCGTCGAGCGCGTGCTGACCGAGCACCTGGCCGCGTAGGCCGCCCCGCCTCCCGCGGGCGGGGTGGCAAGCGGGCGGGGTGGCGCCCCCGCCCCGCCCCAATCCTGCGCGGGAGGCCCGAACTCGTCCGCCCCGCCGGCCCGCACCGACCGGGTCCCGGCCCGCGTCCCGGCCGCGGACGACGTTCTCGACCGCCCCGCCCCAGCACCCCCCGCTCCCCGGCGATCGCTCTGCTCCCAGGCTGGGGAGCTGTCTCCCTTGTTCAAAGGGGACAGTCCGAGCGCCCTTGAGCGCAGCGATGGGCGGGCGGACGGGGGGTGCCCCGGGCGGGGCGGCCAGATCAGGCGAGGCCGCGGATTGTGGGCGGGGCGGGCGTCGGCTCTCGCCCGCCCGGATACCAAAGCCGCCCGCCGTGCCACCGCCCCGCCCGCGGTGGGCGGGGCGGCTCACCGCGAGCGGCCCGCTACCGGCCCGCCGCGGGCGGGGTGGCGACGGGCCAGCCGTCCGGCCCCTCCAGGCCGACGGCGAGATCGCCGCGGAGGAGGGCCTCCAGGTCGCGGCCGACGAAGTCGTAGCGCCACCCGGGGAAGGCGTCGGCCACGGCGTCCGGCCCGGCCTCGACGAGGTCGGCCAGCTGGGACTTGGTGGCGACGAGCACGGAGTCGACGCCCTCGCGCTCGCACCGCCCCGCCAGGAACCCCTGGGCGACGAGCAGGCGGGCGGCGCGGCGCTGGTCCTCCGGCCCCGGGCGGCCGCGCCGCGCGACGTGCTCGGGCTCGGCGTCGACGCCGGCCTCGACGGCGGCGAGCAGGCCGTCACCGTAGCGGCCGATCTGGCGGTCGGTGAGCTTGAGGCGGCGGAGGTCGTCGCCTGACTGCGGCCCGCGCTCGGCGACGGCGACGAGCGCCTCGTCGGGGAGCACCATCCGGCGCGTCCGGTCGAGCGCGCGGGCCTCGCGCTCGCGCCACGCGGCGACGGCGCGGAGCACGGCGCGCTGGCGGCCCGACATCCGCCCGAGCCCCCGCCCCTTGACGCGGTCGACGGCGTCGTCGGGGTCGGCCTCGTCGTAGAGCGCGGGGTCGTCGTACCGCTCCATCTCGGACGCCACCCACCCCGCCCGATCCCGGGCCTCGGCCTCGTCCAGGATCTTCCGGCGGGCGTCGAGGAGGTAGCGGACATCGGCGGCGGCGTAGCCCAGTTGGCTGTCGGTCAGCGGCCGGCGGAGCCAGTCCGACCGCGTCTCGCCTTTCTCCAGCCGCACGCCGACCGCCCACTCGACGAGGTCCTGGAGTGAGAGCGTGGCCGAGAGCCCGACGAGCCCGGCCGCCCGCTGCGTGTCGAACGCGTTGACGGGCTGCGAGCGGGTCGCGCGGGCGAGGATCTGGAGGTCCTGAGCCGCGTCGTGGAGCACCTTCTGCACGCCGGCGTCTTCGAGGAGCGCGCCGAGCGCGGCGAGGTCGGGGATGGCCGTCGTGTCGAGGAGCGCGATGTCCTCGCCGCCCAGGCCAACCTGCACGAGCCCGAGGCCGGCGTAGTAGGTCCGCTCCCAGACGAACTCGGTGTCGAGCGCGACGGCTTCGAGGTCGCGGGCGCGTGCGACGACGTCTTCCAGGCCGGAGGTGCTGTCGATCAGGGGGACGTCACTCACGAGCGCCCCTTGATCGTGCACCCGAACGCCTGCGTGCGCATGACCTCGACGGGGAGGCCGGCGATGCTCTGGTCGAGGGCCTGGCGGAGGTACGGCGTGCGGACGCGGTCGGCGTCGACCGGGCTGTCGTCGATGGCGCCCTCGTAGACGAGCGTGCGGTCGGGTCCGTAGAAGAAGACGTGGGGCGTGCTCCGCGCGCCGAACGCGGCCGCCAGCGAGCCGTCGACGTCGTCGACGTAGGGCGCCGCGAGGCCGGCCGAGGCCGGGCGCCGCCGCGGCGCGGGCGCGGCCGTGGGGACGGCGGCCGGCCCCTCGGACGTCACGAGCACGAAGCCAACCCCGGCCGGCCCGTAGCTCGCGACGAGATCGGACAGGCGCGGGGCGTAGCGGTCGTCCCAGGGGCAGGCCGTGCTCCAGAACACGACGACGAGCCCCTCGGGGCCGGCAGCCGAGCCGAACGACAGGCTCGACCCGTCGGCGGCGCGCAGCGTGCGGTCCGTGAGCGGGAGCGGCGTGGGGTCGGCCGTCTGGGCGCTCGCAGCGCCGGCGGCGAGGGAGAGCCCGACGAGAGCCGCTAGAACGGCGGAGAATCGAGTCACAAGGAGATCGGTAGAGGGTCGGTAGGCCACAGTGGGCGGGGCGGGCGGGGCGGCTCCGTCTCCTTCGCTCAGGAGTCGGACGGCGTTCCGCCGGCGCGGATCGTCGCGACGGTCTCCTTGAGCTCGGGGTACCGCAGCAGGCCGACGTGCGTGTGCTGCACGATCCGGTCGGCGTCGAGGACCATCGTGATGGGGAGGGCCGCGCCGACGAACGGGTTGAGCTCGCTCGTCACGTCGCCCTGGCCGGTGTAGAGGTACGACGGGTCCTCGACCTCGTGCTCGGCGAGGAACGCGCGGACGGCGGCCAGCTCGCGGGGATCGTCGAGCGACACGAACCGGACGTCGACGCCCTGGCCGTCCATCTCCTCGTCGTAGCGTGTAAAGTCGGGGAACTCGACGCGGCACGGGCCGCACCACGTTGCCCAGAAGTTGAGGACGACCCAGTCGGCGTCGACGCCGTCGAGGTCGTCGACGAGCGCCTTGGCGCTCGCGATCTCGACGATGGGCTGGTCGTCGTCGACCGTCGCGGCGTCCGCCCCGCCCTCGCCGGCCGTGCCGGCGGAGGCGTCGGGCTGGCAGCCGGCGACGAGCGCGAGGGCCAGGAGGAGGGCGAGGGGCGGGGCGGCGGTCTTCATGGGCGGAATCGGGGGCGCTGCACGCTCAACGCGCGCGGGCGGGGCGGAGTGCCCCGGGCGGGGAGGGAGACGAAACGGAGGGGCAGGCGGGGCGCCGGACGAAGACCACCCCGCCCACGGACGTCGGGGGAAGGGCGGGGCGGCCGCGTCGGGCGGGGCGGCTCCTCTCCCCCGTCACTCCCCCACCCCGCCCGGCACAC
The DNA here is from genome assembly GCF_032248475.1 of Rubrivirga sp. S365. Classification (NCBI taxonomy): domain Bacteria; kingdom Pseudomonadati; phylum Rhodothermota; class Rhodothermia; order Rhodothermales; family Rubricoccaceae; genus Rubrivirga; species Rubrivirga sp. S365. Next base: position 2,333,234 of record NZ_JAVTTN010000001.1, on the reverse strand, counting down.
GCTGGATGGGGCCGGTCTGGCCCGGCCGCCACGCCACGGCGGGGACGACGCCCCAGGCCACGACGCCGTCGTCGGAGCGGGGATCGAGGAGGGCCACCACGAGGCGCCCGAGCGGCTGGTCGACGGGGACCACGAGCGACGGGGCCAGGCGCGGCGGGCTCCCGGTCTCGGCGGGGACGGGCTCCCACTGCCCCCACACCTCCTGCATCTGGACACCCTGCGACGGCCGCTCGGCCACGGCCACGCTGTCGACGCGGAACGCCTCGCGGGCGACGCCCCACACGTACTCCTCGCGGTACGCGATCCCGTGCGCGTCGAGCAGGCGGACGACGGCGTCCTTGTGCTCGCCGGTCACGACGTAGACGGCCGGCGCCGTCGTCGTCTCGGACGCGGCAAAGCGAACGAACGCCGGCATCGTCTCGGGGCGCCGCACGTCGCGGCGCCGGAGCATCGGCGCGCCCGTGACCGGGTGGGACACGGTGTCGGCCTCGCCGAGCAGGACCTCGACGGGCTCGGGGAGCGCCGCGAACGTCGCCCGAACGGCGACCTCCTCGCCCACGACGCGGTCGCGGTCGGCCTCGTCCGCGAGCGCGCGGATCCGGGACGCGTGGCGTGAAGCGTAGTCCAGAACCTCCTCGACAAACCGCTTCGACGCCGCCACGCGCTCGGCGAACGGGGCGTAGCTGTAGGCCTCGGCGAGGATCCCGAACCGGCCCCGCAGCCCGACGTAGTTCGTCGAGAACCGGGGCTGCGGGCTGAACGAGTACCACCCGCGCGGGGCCGTCGCCGCCTCCCCGAACGCGCCGGGCACGTTGCCGTAGTGGTACGTCGCGAGGTCGTAGCGCGCCCGGAGCGCGGCGGTCACGGCCGGGAGCCACCGCTCCCACAGCTCGCGGTCGACCGCGGGCGGGGTGGCGGGCGAGAGCGGCGGGGCGTACGTGAGGTCGTAGCCCATGAGCGTCCCGTTCGTCGTGTGGAGGTCGAGGACGACGTGGGGGTCGAGGTCGCGGATCAAGCCGACGAGCGCGCGCGCCTCGGGCGAGGCCAGCTTGGTAAAGTCGCGGTTGAGGTCGAGCCCCTGCGCGTTCGTCCGCTCGCCCATCCCGCCGACCGGCCCGAGCTGGAGCGGGCGGTTGTCGTGGGCGATCCGCTCGTTCCCGTCCGCGTTGTAGAGCGGGGCGACGGCGACCACGAGCGAGTCCGCCCAGTCGTCGTGGCGCCCGGCGGCGAGGTCGCGGAGGACGGCGAGGGCGGCCTCCTTCCCGGCCACCTCGCCGCCGTGGATGTCGGCGACCACGAGCACGCGGGTCTTCCCCGTGGCGCGCGCGGCGGCGGCCGAGGGCGCGCCCCAGACGGCGAGCGGGAGCGCCCGCCCCTCGACCGACGTCCCGAACGTCGAGAGCGCCACCCCGCCCCGGCGGTCTGCGCCCCGCGCGTCCAACTCGCCGAGGAAAGCGGCGACGTCGGCGTAGGTCGAGGTCTCGCGGTAGTCGGTTCGCTCGGCGCGCGTCGTGAGCGGGGCGGTGGCGTCGGCGGTCGCCGCCCCGCCCGCGGCGGCGCAGCCGGCGAGGGCCGCCCCGCCCACGAGGGCGGCGAGCACGAACAGGAGCGGGGCGGGATGGGTCATCCAGTAGGGGCGGCCGACGGTGCGTGCGGCACGTTACGCACCGGGCGGGGCGGGGCGGGGCGGCTCCAGGGCGCCGGTGCGCCGGGCCATCCAGCGGTTGAAGGTCAAGAAGACGGCCAGCGCGAGGCCCCATTGGAGCAGGCACGTCGCCGCGCTGAACGGCTCGGTCGGGTCCCACCAGCGCGCCGTAAAGTCGGCCGTCGTCGCCTGCCAGAGCCACCAGCCGAGGAGCACGGCAGCCTGAACCGGGATCGCCCACTTCAGCCACGCGCCCCAGACGCGCGGGAGCGGCCAGTCCGACGGCGTCGAGACCTCGGACATCAGCCGCCCCGCCCCGTAGCGCGTGACGGCAAAGGCCACGAAGGCGCCCGAGATCACGAGCGCCACGCCCCACACGAAGTCCTGGTTGGCGAACACGCCGCCCCAGACCGCGCTGGGCACGCCGACCGCGAACGCGGCCACGCCGACGGCCGGGACCGCGCGGCGCCGGGCGACCCCGAAGTCGACGACGACGCGCGACGTCAGCTCGACCATCGAGATGAGCGACGAGAGCGCCGCGAACGTGAGCGCGAGGAAGAAGGCGACGGCGAGCGGCTTCCCCAACGGCATGGCCGCGAACAGCTGCGGCATCCAGATGAACGTGATCCCCGTGCCCGCCGGCCCCGACGTCCGCATCACGTCCAGGACCTCGGCCGGCGCCCGCTGCGCGCCCAGGACCGCGAACACGATCCCGAACACCATCGTCGCCGAGAGCAGCGACACGAGGTTGTTGCCGACGCCCGTGAGCACGGCGTTCCGCACGATGCCGTCCTCGCGGCGCATGTAGGCCGCGTAGGTCAGGATGAGCCCCCACCCCGCCCCGGTGTCCCACGCGTTCTGCGTGAGCGCTTCGAGCCAGACAGCCGGGCTCGCGAGGACCGACCAGTCCGGCGTGAAGAGGTAGGCCACGCCCGCGCCCGCGCCCGGCAGCGTGACGGCCCGGACGACGGCCACGACGACGATGGCGAGCAGCGTGGGGACGAGCACGCGGTTGACCCGCTCGATCGACGACACGCCGCGGAGGCACACCACGGCCGCCGTCCCCATCATGACGGCGTGGAGCGCGACGGGGAAGCCCGACGCCTGGAACGCGTCCCACGACGCCTGCGCGCCGTCGAGCGTGAGCGGGAGGCCGGAGAGGAGCGCCCCGCCCGTGTAGTACAGGCACCACCCCGCCACCACGCTGTAGTAGCACATGATGGCCGCGGCGACGAAGGCCACGAACGCGCCCATCCACGCCAGGCGCGGCCCGGCGAGCGCCGCGACCGTGCCCACGACGCCCTTCCGCCCGCGCTGCCCGAGCGCGTACTCGGCGACGATGAGCGGGAGGCTCCACGCGACGAGGAACACGAGCCAGGCCACGAGGAACGCGCCCGCGCCCTCCTCCCCGCCCGTCTTGGCCGCGATGCGCGGGAACCGCCAGATGTTGCCGGTCCCGACGGCGATGCCGAGCACGCTCAGCAGGAGCGTCCACCGGGACGAGAAGCGGGCGTCGGCCGAACGGGTCGCCATGCGCTAGAACGAAGGTGCAGGTGGGTACAGGGTACTCGGTACGGGGTACGCGCGCGCCGAGGCCAGATCGGGCCGTACCTCGTACCCGGTACCACGTACCCACCCGAAGGGTGCTCTTACGGCGCCGCGTCCGAGCCCGACGCCACCCCGCCCGGGCGCTCCGCCCCGCCGCGCCCGCCGTCGTCGGGCGGGGCGGGCGCGGCGAGCGGGTCGCCGAGCGCTCGGTGGCCGTTCAGGGCGCCGTCGCCGCCCCGCTCCGCGGGCGGGGCGGGCGCGGGCGCGGGCGGGGCGGGCGCGGGCGCGGGCGGGGCGGGCGCAGCCGGAGCCTCTGGCGGGGCGGGCGCAGCCGGAGCCTCTGCCGGGGCGGGCGCGTCCTGGGCCGGCGGGGCGGCCGGCGCGCTGTCCGCGGGCGGGGCGGTGGCGGCGGCGTAGAGGTGCCGGGCGATCTCCTTGGCCGCGTTCCGGTAGTCGACGGCCCCGCGCGTCGTGACGCCGGCGTCGAAGACGGTCCGCCCGTCGCGGCTGGCCGCGGCCAGCGACGAGCTCGTGCGGATCGGCGTCTCGAGCACGGCCTCGCCGTACTTGCCCCGGAGGTACTCGGCGTACTTCGCGTGCCGGTTGAGGCGGCCGTCGACCTGGGTGAGCAGGAACCGGGGGACCGAGAGGCGCGGGTTCAGCTTGTCCTGGACGAGCCCGCACGTCTGCCACGTCTGCTCGGCGCCCACGACCGGCTGGTACTCGGGCGTCACCGGGATCACGACGAGGTCGGACGCCACGAGCGCGTTCATGGTGAACGGCGAGAGCGCCGCGGCCGTGTCGATGAGGACGATGTCGTAGTCGTGGGCCGTCTGGAGCGTCTCGCGCAGCCACAGGACGTCGGTCGGCCGGGTCATCCTGCGGAGCGCCTTCGTGAGCGCCATCGACGAGCCGATCAGGTCGAACCCGCTCACGGTCTGGACCGGGAACGAGGCGAGGTCGGCCGAGGCGTCGAGGAGCCCGAGCGCCGAGTGCTCCGGCGGCGGCTCGCTGGCCCCCAGCATCCGCGTGAGGAACCCCTGGGGGTCGAAGTCGATGACCAGGACGCGGCCGCCCGCGTGGCCGAACGCGGCGGCGAGGTGGATCGACGAGGTCGTCTTTCCAGTCCCTCCCTTGTGGTTGCAGACGGTGAGGACAGGCACGGGGTGAGCCGGGGGCCAGTGAGGCCCCGAACATACGGTCGGGGCCGGGCGGGGCGGCGTAGGGCAGAGCGGCACCGCCCCGCCCGCCGCCCCGCCCTCCTCTAGCGGCGGCCCTGCCCACTTCATCGTCCTCGCGGAGCAGACCCGGAGGGCGGGGTGGAGGTGTTGGCTCGGCCGCCCCGCCGTCGACCGCTGCTCCGACGTCCGTCCCCCTCCCCAGCTCTCGGTGAACGGCAGGGCTGGCGAGTCCTATGGCGGCTACACAAGTAGCAAGATTCAGAAACCGTTTGGCTGGAGTTCTCCCTCCCCCGCCGGGGGCGGGCCGGACCCAAAGGGCGGGGTGGGGGATGGGCGTTGGGGCGGGCGCCGAGGGCGGGGCGGGCGAAGTCTCCGCCCCCGCGTTAAGCCGCGGCGGGCACGCGCCGATACGCCGCGGGCCTTGCCCCCGCCGCCCATGGGACGTCGCCGTCCGCCCGCCCTGCCGCTGAACTCGCTCGGGTGGTCGCTCGCGGGCGCCCTCGCGCTCGCGCTCAGCCTGCCCCCGCTCGGGGTCTACCCGCTCGCGTGGGTCGGCCTCGTCCCGCTCCTCGTCCGGTGGAGCGCGCGGCGGCCGTCGTGGGCCTACGCCCGCGAGCTCTACGCCGTGCTCCTGGCCGCGAGCTGCTGCGTCGGGTTCTGGGTCCTGTTCAACCCCGACCCGGGCACGGCCGCCCTGGGCGGGGCGACGCTGTTCTTGGTCCCCGTCCCGCTCACGGCGGCGTTCGTGGCGTCGGGGGCCGTCCGCCACCGACACGGGCTCGGGGCCGGGCTCGTGGCGCTCGCGCTGTACGTGATCGCGGCCGAGTTCCTCCTGCTCCAGACGTCGGTCACGCTCCCGTGGCTGCTCCTCGGCCACACGCAGGTCGCGGGCCTCGAGTTTATCCAGATCGCGGACCTGGGCGGCGTCTCGCTGCTCAGCCTGTGGGTGCTCGCCCTCAACGGGGCCGCGTTCCTCGCGCTCCCCCGGGCGGGGCGGGCCGGCGAGCGTGGCGTCGCGGTCGCCGCCTTCGCCACGCTCGTCGCCGTGCCCGTGGTCTACGGCGCCGTGCGGACGGCGCAGTCGGACGTGCCCAAGGGGTACACGCGCGTCGGCGTCGTGCAGCCCGGGCTGTCGCCGCGGGCGTGGGCGGAGGCGCCGGCCGAGGACCGCGTCGAGCTCCTGGCCCGCGCCTCCGACGCCTTTCTCGCCCGGTGGCGGGCCGACGCCGCGGCCCCGGACAGCGCCGCCCCGCCCGATCCCGCCCCGCCCGACCCCGACGCGGTGCGTCCCGACGGGCTGCGCGCCAGCGGGTACGGCCTGCTCGTGTGGCCGCGGGCGTCGCTCCCGCGCCCAGGCTCGGCGGCCGAGGCGGCGGCCCTCTTCGAGACGCTCGACCGGTGGGCGGGGCGGCGGGACCTGTCGCTCCTGGCCGGCGCGCGGCTCCCGGCCGGCGACGACGGCGAGGCGGCGAGCGCAGCCGTCCTCGTCCGCCCCGGCGCCCCGGCGGCCACGTACCTCCAGATGCGGCGGGTCTCGTTCGCCGACGCGGCCGGCGTGACCGGCGACCGCCGCGCGCTCCTCGACACCGGCGGCGCCCGCGTCGCGGCGGCGGTCGGGTTCGAGTCCGTGTTCGGCGACCACGTCCGCCGGTTTACGCGCGACGGCGCCGACCTCGTCGTGGTCCTCGCGCGCCACGACCTCTGGGGCCGCTCGGCCGGGCTCGACCAGCACCTCCTGTTCACGCGGCTCCGGGCCGTCGAGTCGCGGCGGTCGGTCGTGCTCTCGACGGTCAGCGGGGGCTCGGCGGTGATCCAGCCGGGCGGGGCGGTGACCGAGGTGGCGGGGTGGATGGAGCCCGACGTGGCCTCGGTCGACGTGCCGCTGTTCCGGGGCCAGACGTTCTACGTCCGCCACGGGGACTGGCTCGGGCGCTGGGCGCTCGGGCTGGCGCTCGCGCTCTCGGTCGCCGCCGTGGCCGTCGGCCGGTACGCCCCCCGCCCCGCCCCGAAGCGCCGGAAGCTGGCGCCGGCGTAGAGGGGACTGGAGACTGAAAGATGCCCACCCCGCCCGCATATCGCTGGGCGACAACGGGTTGACAGGATCTCTTCCACCCCGCCCTTACCTCCTCTCTTCCTTTACTTGAGCGGCAGCGTCACCGTGACGGAAAAGTCCTCGGCGCCCTGGCGCGCCCAGAACGCCCGCCCCGCCCCGTTCGCGGCGAGCACGCCCGCCCGGAGCTCCGTCGCCCTGCGCTCCGTGCCCCAGGCGCGGGCGGCGCCGAGGAGCGCCGAGGCGAGGCCCCGGCCCCGCGACGCCGGGCGGACGTAGAGGTCGTCGACGTAGACGAGCGAGACCGGCGCGTACATCGGCGTCGTCTCGTAGAGGTGGGCCGTGAGGAGGCCGACCGGCGTGCCGCCGTCGAGTCCCAGCCAGACGGCGTCGCGCGGGCTCCGCAGCCAGTCGCGGACGTCGGTCGTCCACCGCTGGACGGCGTCGTCGGCGAGGCGGTAGCGGGCGTCCTGCGCCTCGTGCTCGCGGTGGAGAGCCGTCCACAGCGCGACCGCCACGTCGCGCTCGGCCGGGCGGGCGGGGCGGACCGTCACGCGACCGCCCCGGCCAGGCGGCCCTCGTGCGCGAGGAGCTCGGCGTTGAGGACCGCCCCGCCCGCGGCGCCGCGGACCGTGTTGTGGCTGAGGACCACGAACTTGACCCCGAGCACCGGGCAGTCCTGGACGCGCCCGACCGACACCGTCATGCCGCCGCCCAGGTTCACGTGCGTCCGCGGCTGCGGCGAGGCGTCGTCGTCGAACACGGCGAGCGGGCGGGGCGGGGCGGTCGGCAGCCCGAGCCCGGCGAGCGGGCCGCGCCACGACCGCAGCGCCTCGGCCACGTCGGCCGCGCCCGCGGGCTCGCGCAGGCGGACCGAGACCGCTTCGAGGTGGCCGTCGACGACCGGCACGCGGTGGCACTGGGCCGAGACCGTGATCTCGGCGTCGGCCACGCCCGCCGCGCCCAGCGTGCCCAGGATCTTGCGCGTCTCGACGGCCAGTTTCTCCTCCTCGCCCGCGATAAACGGGACCACGTTGCCCAGCGCGTCGAGCGCCGGCACGCCCGGGTACCCCGCCCCGCTCAGCGCCTGCATCGTCACGACGTGGACGGCGTCGACGCCGAACGCGTCGTGGAGCGGCTTGAGCGCGAGCGCCAGCCCGACCGTCGAGCAGTTCGGGTTGGTGACGACGAACCCACCGGCCGCCCCGCCCCAGTCCTGGCGGTCGACGAGCGCGAGGTGGTCCGGGTTGACCTCGGGGATGAGGAGCGGGACCGCCGGGTCGAGCCGCCAGTTGCGCGCGTTCGAGACGACGGCGTAGCCGCGCCGCGCCCAGTCGGCCTCGACGTCGCCGGCCACGCTCGCGTCGAGGCCCGAGAACACCACGTCGGCGTCGGGCGCCGCGTCGACGCCCTCGACCACGAGCCCGCCGATGCGCTCGTCGAGCGGCTCGGCCTGGAGCCACCGGGCCGCCTCGCGGTACGGCTTCCCCGCCGACCGCTCGCTGGCGACGAGCGAGACGACCTCGAACTGGGGGTGGCCGGCGAGGAGCCGGACGAACGTCTGCCCCACGGCGCCGGTGGCGCCGAGGATCGCGGCGCGGAGCGTGGGGGCGGGCGGGGTGGGCATGGGCGGGGCGGTCCTGGAGCGGGCGGAGCGGGCCGGCCAAGTTCGCACCCGGGCGGGCAGCGGGCAGCGGGCAGCGGGCAGCGGGCAGCGGGCAGCGGGCAGCGGGCAGCGGGCAGAAGATGCGCCACCCCGCCCGCAGAACGCGAGGGCGGGGCGGCCGTCGTAGCGGCGTTGCATGCAACGCCGTCGAGCCGCGGCGCCCAGGCGGGGTGGCGGCGCCCGTGGCCGCCCCGCCCGCAGGAACGCGCCGGCCCCGATCCGCAGGGACACCGCGCGTGGTGCCCGCACGGGGCCGCGGTCCACCGCCCCGCCCGCGCCGAGCGGGGCGGCCATCGCACGGGCCAAGGGCGGGGCGGCGCCTGCCAAGACCGCCCCGCCCCCGGCCCGCGGTGCCGGCGGCGCCTGGGCGGGGTGGCCTGCCGCCTCTTCTCCTCCCCTCCTCTTCTCCCCCCTCCGCTCCCGTCCCGGCTCGGTAGCTTGGCCGCCCCGCCCACCGGGCCGCCGGCCCCCACCCCGCCCCGCATGGCCGAGATCATCGACGGAACCGCAGTCGCCGCCGCCGTGCGCGCCGAGGTGGCCCAGGACGCCGCCGCGTTCCAGCGCGAGCACGGCCGCCGCCCCGCCCTCCGCGTGGTGCTCGTCGGCGAGCACGCGGCGAGCCAGTCGTACGTCCGCGCCAAGGCGCGGGCGGCCGGCGAGGCCGGGATCGACGCCGAGACGCTCGCGCGCCCGGCCGACCTGAGCGAGCGCGACCTGCTCGCCCTCATCGCCCGCCTCAACGCCGACGACGGCGTCGACGGCATCCTCGTCCAGCTCCCGCTGCCGGACCACGTCGACGAAGGCGCCGTGATCCGGGCCGTCGACCCGGCCAAAGACGTCGACGGGTTCCACCCCGAGAACGTGGGCCGGCTCGTGCTCGGCGAGCCCACGCTCGAGCCGTGCACGCCGGCCGGCATCGTCGAGCTCCTGCGGCGGACGGGCGTCGAGACGTCCGGCGCCCACGCCGTCGTGCTCGGGCGGAGCAACATCGTCGGGAAGCCGCTCGCGAGCCTCCTGCTGCGGCGCGGCCTCGACGCGACGGTCACCGTCTGCCACAGCCGGACCCGCGACCTCCCCGCCCTCGCGCGCCAGGCCGACGTGCTCGTCGCCGCGATCGGCCGCGCGGGGTTCGTGACGGCCGACATGGTGAAGCCCGGCGCGGCCGTCGTCGACGTCGGCATCAACCGGGTCGACGACGCCTCGCGCGAGCGGGGCTACCGGCTGGTCGGCGACGTCGACTTCGACGCGGTCGCCGACGTGGCCGGCGCCATCACGCCCGTCCCCGGCGGCGTCGGGCCGATGACGATCGCCATGCTCCTCGCCAACACGGTCGAGGCCGCGCGGCGCCGCGCGGCGGTCTAGCCGCGTGCAGGCCGCCCCGCCCCCCGCCGGCGCCGCGCCCGCCGACTCGGTCGCGGCCGACTCGGCCGCCGTCGACTCCGTGGCCGTCGACTCGGCCGTAACGCCCCTCGACTCGGTCCTCGTGGACCCGAGCGAGGGCGTCGGCGCGCTCGGCCGCAACGTGGGCCAGGCGACCGAGGCGCTCGCCGAAGGCGACGTGGGCGTGGCGCTGGACATCCTGCTCCAGGCCGTCCTCCGGTTCGCCATCGAGAACCTGCTCCCGGCCGTTCTCGTCGGGCTCGCGTTCTGGGTCGTGTACCGCGTGGTGCAGGGGCTGCTCCGCCGGGCGCTCCAGCGCGCGCGCCGGGTCGACGCCGGGGTCCAGCAGCTCATCCTCCGTTTTACGCGGTTCACGGTCCTGGCCATCGCGACGATCGCGGTCCTCGACGAGCTCGGCATCGCCATCGCCCCGTTTATCGCCGGGCTCGGCATCGCGGGGATCGCGCTCGGGTTCGCGGCCCAGGACACGGTCCAGAACCTGATCGCCGGCGTCACGATCCTCCTCGACCGCCCGTTCGCCGTCGGCGACAACATCGAGCTCCAGGACACCTTCGGGACCGTCGAGGAGATCACGCTGCGGACGACGCGCGTGCGGACGCTGAACAACGAGATGGCCATCCTCCCCAACGCGACCGTCATCTCGGCCAAGGTCATCAACCACTCGATGCTCCGGGCGCTCCGCGTCGTCGTCGCCTTCGGGATCGCGTACAAGGAGGACCCGGAGGAGGCCCGCCGCGTGGCGCTCGCGACGACGGCCGGCGACGGCCGGCTCCACCCGGACTACGACCCGAGCGTGGCCGTGACCGGGCTCGGCGCGTCGTCGGTCGACATGGCGCTCCGGCTCTACCTCCGCGACCCGCAGCTCGAGATCCCCGTCCGCTTCGAGTACACCGAGCGCGTGTTCCAGGCGCTGCGCGCGGCCGACATCGAGATCCCGTTCCCGCACCTCCAGCTCTTTATCGACGAGGCGAAGGCGTTCGAGGGCACGCCGCTCCTGGGGCCGGACGGGGCGGCCGTCCGGGGCGCCCAGAACGAGCCGCCCAGGGAGCCGCCGCCGGTGGAGCCGCCGGGCGGGGCGGACGACGAGCCGAGCGGGCGGGGCGGCTCAGGAGCGTCCTGAGCGTGGACGCTTCACGCTGGTTTTCAGGAACGACTGAAAATGAGGGCGGTTTGGTGGACTCCCCTACGCTGCTCCCCTATGTCTGACCTCTCCGGCCGCACGGCCCTCGTCACCGGCGCCTCCACCGGGATCGGCCGCGCGGTCGCCGTCGAGCTCGCCCGGCGCGGCGCGCGCGTGGCCGTCAACTACCCGTACGAGCGCGAGCGCGCCAACGCCGAGGAGACGGCCCGCCTCGCCGAGGCCGCCCGCGCGGACGCGCTCGCCGACCGCCCCGCCCCGCCCGACAGCCGGGCGGGTGGGGTGGCGACCGACGACGGCGCCGTGTGCACGCTCGTCCGCGCCGACGTGTCGCGCGAGGTCGAGGTCGAGGCCATGTTCGAGGTGATCGCCGAGGCGTGCGGGCCGGTCGACGTGCTGGTCAACAACGCGGGCATCCAGATCGAGGAGCCGGCCTCGCACGAGACGACGGCGGCCCACTTCGACCAGGTCCTCGCGGTCAACCTCCGCGGGGCGTTCCTGTGCTCGCGCGAGGCCATCCGCGGCTTCCTCGGCATCGAGCCGCGCGAGGGCGGGGCACGCGGCGTGATCGTGAACGTGTCGAGCGTGCACCAGAAGATCCCCCGCCCGCACTACCTCTCGTACGCGGTCTCGAAGTACGGCCTGCACGGGATGACGCAGACGCTGGCGCTGGAGTACGCCGACCGCGGCGTCCGCGTAAACGCCATCGCGCCGGGCGCGACGCTCACGCCCATCCAGAGCTGGCTGGACGACGAGGCGGCCACGGACGTCGTGCGCAGCCACATCCCCATGCGGCGGATCGGGGAGCCCGAGGAGATGGCCCGGATCGCCGCCTTCCTGGTCTCCGACGACGCCGCCTACGTTACCGGCCAGACCCTGTTCGCCGACGGCGGCCTCACCCTCTACGCCGACTTCCAGGAGCCGTGGAGCGGGTAACGCGGGTGACGAGCGAGGGGTGACGGGTGACGAGCCCTCCGCCCCGCCCGTCACCCTTTACTCATCACCCTTTGCTCGTGTACGACATCTGCATTATCGGCGCCGGCGTCGGGGGCGGGGCGGTGGCCCACGCCCTCGCCCCGACCGGCGCTCGTATCCTCCTCCTAAACCGCCAGGGCTCGCTGCCGCGCGAGGCCGGCAACTGGGACCCCGAGGTCATGTTCTCGGAGCAGCGGTACAAGTCGCCCGAGACGTGGACCGACGGCGACACGGGCGAGCCCTTCCGCCCGGGCATGTACTACTGGCTCGGCGGCAACACGAAGGTCTACGGGTCGGCCCTGCTGCGCCTGCACCCCCGCGACTTTGGGCCGCTCGACACCTACGACGGCCTCTCGCCGGCGTGGCCGATCGCGTACGACGACCTCGCCCCGTACTACGACCGCGCCGAGCGCGCCTACCACGTCCACGGCCGGCGCGGGGCGGACCCGACGGAGCCGCCGGCGAGCGGCCCGTTCCCCCACCCCGCCCTCGCTCACTCGGCGCGCGTGCAGGAGGTGGCCGAAGGCCTGCGGGCGCAGGGCGTCCAGGCGTTCGAGTTGCCGATGGGCGTCAAGTACAGCCACGAGGACCCGGGGGCGGGGGCGTTCGTGCTCCGCGAGGCGTTCGACCTCCTGGGGTGGCCGGCGTTCGACGGCTACCCCGACCTCCTCCACCTCAAGTGCGACGCCGAGACGGCGTCGGTCATCCCGGCCACGCAGTACGAGAACGTGGACCTGGTGACAGACGCGACCGTGACGCGCATCGGGACCGACGACGCGGGCCGCCGCGTGACGCACGTCGAGGCGACCGTGGGCGGGGTGGCGACGACGTTCCGCGCCGGCACGTTCGTGCTGTGCGCCGGGGCCGTCCAGTCGGCGGCGCTCCTGCTCCGCTCGGCGTCGGACGCGCACCCGGACGGGCTGGCGAACGGCTCGGGCGCCGTCGGCCGCCACTTTATGCGCCACACGACGTCCAAGTTTTACGCCTCGGCGAGCGCGGTGCCCAACCCCTCGAAGTTCCAGAAGACGCTGGCGATCAACGACTTCTACTTCGGCGTCGCGGGCGACCCGGAGTGGGAGCACACGCCGCTCGGGCACGCGCACCTCATGGGCAAGCACCTGGCGCGGCAGCTCCTGGACGACCTCGCCCCGGGCGCGATGTCGCACGAGGAGGCCGAGGCCTTTACGGCCCACTCGGTCGACTGGTGGATCCAGACCGAGGACCTCCCGCTGCCGGACAACCGCGTCACGCTGGGCGCCGACGGCGGCATCCGCGTCCACTACACGCCGACGAACCGCCCCGCCCAGGACAAGCTGATGGACGTGCTCCAGGAGAAGCTGGAGGCCATCGGGTTCGACCGCTTTCTGCGCGTGCCCATGCCGCTCTCGGTCGTGAACCACCAGTGCGGGACGTGCTGCATGGGCGACGACCCGGCCGCGAGCGTGGTCGACCGGGCGGGGCGGGCGCACGAGGTCGAGAACCTGTACCTGGCCGACGCCAGCGTCTTCCCGGCCTCGGGCGCCTCGAACCCGACGCTGACGATCGCGGCCAACGCCTACCGCGTGGCGGACGAGGTCGCGGGCCGGCTCTAGCGGGCGGGGCGGCTTCGCGGGGCACGGCCGATCACCCCGCCCTCGCCGCTACTCGGGGGCGGGGTGGCTGGGGCCCGGAGGACGGGGCGGCCAACACCGGGTTGCTAGCTGCGGACTCGGACCCGCTCCTCGCCTACGATCCAGAGCCGCCGGTCCAGCGGCTCGACGTTCAAGAGTGGGAGCATCCGTTCCAGCACGCCGAGCACGTGCGGCTTGTCCTGCCGCCGGAGCCGGAGGACGACGAGGCCCGGGTAATCGCTCGGTGGATACGAGCGGATATCGGCAAAGTCTGTGTCGAGCGTGACGAGCGCTCGGCTCTCCCGCTGGCACACGGCCGCCACATTCGGGTCTGGCTCCCCACCCATCTCCTGCTCCAGCACCGTCGCCGCATCATGTCCGGCACCACGGAAGACATCGGCCGCCTCGGCCGGGAGGTTCTCGTCGAGCTTGACCCTCACGCCGGAACAGAGACCACGCGCTCCCCAGCGAGGTCGGCCGCGTATGCGAGCGCAGCCCGGACCGCTTCAGCTGAGACCGTGGGGTAACTCCGGGTGATCTCGTCGGAAGAGAGTCCGGCAGCGAGGTTGTCGAGGACGACGGCGACGGGGACGCGGGTGCCCCGGACGCACGCACGCCCGTGACAAACCTGTGGATCGACCGTGATGTGCTCGCGCCAGTTCATGGGCTTGAGAAGCCACGGGGAGCCGGTTGTTCCGAGCGTGTGGCGGACGAGATCAGAGGCGAGCGGGCGGGGTGGCCACACGGGGCGGCCCCGTGGAGCGCGGCCCACCACCCCGCCTCTCTCCTCACGCCCACCCCGCCCCCACCGACCGGAATCGCCGACGACCCATTGACTTCTACCTAATACCAGCGGCGGGTTATGCCGTCCAGAGCAACGAGCTCTGCTACCCCCCTAGCTCGCTCTCAACAAGCACGGCAGCTGCGATCTTCTGCGCGATGTCAGAAATCGAATCTTGCTTGGTGGTGAAGCCTGCCAAATCAGGGAGGATGCCACTGTACTCTTCCACGTCTTCGAAAGTGACGTTGTGGAGAACCGGAATGAGAGTCGTTTTGCCGAGGAGAACGCCAAGCTCGCGTTCAGTCCAGAAACGCCCGGTCATGTATGCTGGGGTGAGTACGGCGATTCCAGAACGGGCCTTGCGAAGACCCTCGTCCATTTGGAGCGACTGACTACGGCCGGGGACGATAGCTACCGCGTCGAACCACACCGCTACACCGAGATTCTCCAGAGCGTCGCGTAGATCAGTAGCAACCTGAGACCCGTCAATGCGGGCATAACTGAGAAAGCTGTCATACTCGCGGGGGTCGAGGGCAGCAACCGCGCTGTTGACTCGATCTGCGAGGTTGCGTTCAGGCTGCGTGTATCTGACGCTGCTCGACGGTGAGCGAAGCTGGCGGTTGAGGTCCGCGATGACCTTCTTGTTGTGAGCGTCAGCCTTCTGGTTGTGGCTTCGGACTTTGCGGTTGTAGTCATCAACCGCCTTTTGATTCTGGGTCCTCACCTTCCGGTTGTAGTCGTCAACCGCCTTCTGGTTAGCACGATTAACCCGATCCACCTCCCGTCTGACCTCTCGGTTGTAGCGGTCAACCTCTCGCTTCATCTGCTGTTCAGCTTTCCTCTGCGCCTGTTGCAGTTGACGTTTGAACTGGTTTGCGTTGAACCCTGCCATAGACCTGACCGCGGATGAGTGGAACCAGCCTCAATGAAGTCAAGATGAACGCCATCAGTCTGTCACCCCTCTACGGGCAGAAGGCGGCATAAATAAGCTTTCAGTCGCCCCGCCCACGAGCGGCCCTCCCCGCCATTATACCCGTGGCCGCCCGCCGAGGGAGCCCCGCCCCGCTCACGCGCGCACGTCCACGACCACGCGCCCGACCGTGTCGCCGTCGACGATCCGCCCCGCCCACGCCGGCACGTCGCCGAGCGAGATCACCGTCCGCTCGACCGCGCCCAGCGCGCCCCGCCCGACGGCGTCGGCCAGCCGCGCCCAGGCCTCGTCGCGGAGCGAGGGCGGGGCGGTGTTCGAGTCGATCCCGGCCAGCGTCACGCCGCGCAGGATGAACGGGAAGACGGTCGTCTCGAGCGCCGCCCCGCCCGCGAGGCCGCACGCGGCGACGCACCCGTGGCGCTTGGTCGTGGCGAGCAGCGAGGCCAGCGTCGTGCCGCCGACCGAGTCGACGGCGCCGGCCCACATGCCCCGCCCCATCGGCGCCTCGGGCGGGGTGGCGAGCGCCTCGCGGCCGACGACGTCTGCGGCGCCGAGCGCGCGGAGGTAGTCGTGCGCGCTCTCGGTCCCGGTCACGGCCGAGACCGCGTAGCCGGCGTCGGCCAGGAGCGCCGTGGCCGTCGACCCGACGCCGCCCGAGGCGCCCGTGACGGCGACCGGCCCGTCGCCGGCGTCGACCCCGTGGTCCTCCAGCGCCAGCACCGAGAGCATGGCCGTGAGCCCGGCCGTCCCGATCCACATGGCGTCCTCGGCCGAGAGCCCGTCGGGCAGGCGGACGAGGTGGTCGGCGCTCGCGCGGGCGCGCTCGGCGTAGCCGCCCCAGCGGTCCTCGCCCGTGCCCCAGCCCGTGAGCACGACGCGGTCGCCGGGCGCCCAGTCGCTCCCGCCGCCGTCGACGACGGTCCCGGCGAGGTCGATGCCCGGGACGAACGGGAACGCGCCGCGGACGATCTTGCCCCGCCCGCTCACGGCCAGCCCGTCCTTGTAGTTCAGGCTCGAGTGCGTGACGTCGAGGAGCACCTCGCCCTCGGGGAGGTCGCCCTCGGGGACGTCCTCGAGGCGGGGGTCGATGCCGTCGTCGGTCTTGTGGAGGCGGAGCGCGCGCATGGGGGCTGCGGGGGCGGGGTGGGGAAACAGAAGGCGGCGCCCGAGCCGAGGCCGGGGCGCCGCCGGGGCGGGCCGTGCGGCCGCTATCGCAGGAAGAACCCGATGATGACGAGGACGACGGCGGCGATCAGCGCCCACTTGGCGAGGTCCGCGGAGAGGCCGGCCACGCCTCGGAACCCGAGGAGGGCGGCGACGAGCGCCACGACGGCGAGGACGATAAAGATCTCGAACATGAAGACGGGGGAGCGGGTGAAGGGAGGGGGTTCCACTCAGGAGAGTCCCCAAAGGTTGCCCCGCCCCGCCCTACGGCTCCGCCCTACGTCCCCGGCACCTCGACGTGGTACGCCCCGCCCGCGCCGCGGCGCACCGAGAACGAGATCGGCCGGTGCGCGCCGTCGTCGCGGCGGACGTCGCCGGTGACGGCCACCGCCCCGCCCGGCCCGCGCTCGGCGGCGCGGAGCGTGACGACGCGGATGGCGTCGAGCGGGACGCTCAGGCCCAGCGCCTCGGCGATCACGGCGCGCGCGGCCTCGTCGGGCGCGGCCCCGGCGGGCGGGGCGGGGCGGCCCGGCGCCACGCGCGCGCCGTAGGCGGCGGGGTCGAGCGCGGCGGCCACGGCCGCCCAGTCGTGGAGGCCGATGGCGGCGGCGAGGTCGGCGAGGAACGTGTCGAGCGCGGCGTCGCCGGTGGGGGCCGCCGGGCCGGCCACGGCGGGCGTCGGGGCGGCGGCGAGCGTGGGGAGATCGGACGACGTGGCCGCGCAGCCTCCGAGAAAACCGCCGGCGAGGGCGACGGCGACGGCGGCGGACGGGATCTTGGGCACGGGCTTGGTGGGTTGGGAGCCCGCCAACCTACCCCCCACCCGAGTGTCCCCCCGCCCCGCCCCCCGCGAATCCATGCACCCCTGGCACGACCTCCCCACCGGCGACCCCGCCGGGTGCTTCCAGACCGTCATCGAGGTCCCCAAGGGGGGCACGCTCAAGTACGAGCTCGACAAGGAGAGCGGGCTGCTCCGCCTCGACCGTGTCCTCTACAGCGCCGTGCTGTACCCGGCCAACTACGGGTTCCTGCCGCAGACGCTCGGCGACGACGGCGACCCGCTCGACGTGCTCGTGCTGATGAACGAGGGCGTGCAGCCGCTGTCCATCGTCCGCGCCCGCGCCATCGGCATGCTCCCGATGCGCGACGAGGGCCGGGGCGACGAGAAGATCATCGCCGTGTGCTGCGACGACCCCGACGTGGCGACGATCAACGACCTCGACCACCTCCGCCCGCACACGCTCCGCCAGACCGAGCGGTTCTTCCTCGACTACAAGACGCTCGAGAACAAGACGGTCGAGGTCCAGGGCTACCAGAACCGCGAGCGCGCCATCGAGGTGATCCGCGAGGCCGTCGCGCGCTACGCCGAGACGTACGCCACCGAGGAGACGGCGGTCGAGGCCGGCTAGGGCCGGGCGGCCGGGCGGGGCGAGGCTACTTTCCGGCCCCTCCCCCACCCCGCCCCGCGCGCCCGTGTCCGAGACCGACCTCCGCACCACCCCGCTCCACGACCGGCACCTCGCCGCGGGCGCCAAGATGGCCCCGTTCGCCGGGTTCGAGATGCCGATCCAGTACTCGGGCATCCTCGACGAGCACCGGGCGGTCCGCGAGGCGGCCGGGCTGTTCGACGTGAGCCACATGGGCGAGTTCAGGCTCCGCGGGCCGGACGCGCTCGCGCTCGCCCAGCGGCTCGTGACCAACGACGTCTCGACGCTCGACGACGGGAAGGCCCTCTACGCCGTCCTCTGCCACGACGCGGGCGGGGCGGTCGACGACCTCCTCGTCTACCGGGTGGCCGAGGACGACGTGATGCTCGTCGTCAACGCGTCGAACATCGAGAAGGACTGGGCGCACGTCACGGCGGTCGCCGAGCGGGCCGGGCTGGACGTCGAGGTCGAGGACGAGTCCGCCGACACGGCGCTCCTCGCGCTCCAGGGGCCGCGCGCGTTCGAGATTTTCGAGGCGGCGACGGGGATCGACATGTCCGACGTGGGCTCGTACCGCTTCGTCCGCCCCGCCCCCGGCGCCGTGTTCGGCGCCCAGCGCGCGCTCGTCTCGACGACCGGGTACACGGGCGAGCCCGGGCTCGAGATCTACCTCGAGAACGAGGCGGCCGGGCGGGCGTGGGACGCGCTCCTGGAGGCCGGCGCCGAGCGCGGGCTCGTCCCGGCCGGGCTCGGCGCCCGCGACACGCTCCGCCTGGAGGCCGGGTTCAGCCTCTACGGCCACGAGCTCACCGACGACACGACGCCCTACGAGGCGAACCTGGGCTGGGTCGTGAAGCCGGACGCCGGCGACTTCGTGGGCCGCGACGCGCTCGTCCAGCAAAAGGCGGACGGCGTGCCGCGCCGGATCGTCGGGCTGGTCGTCGAGGGCCGGGGCATCCCGCGCGAGGGCTACCCGATCGTGGACGAGGGCGGGGCCGAAGTCGGCGTGGTCACGAGCGGGAGCCAGTCGCCGGCGCTGGGGGCCGGCGTCGCCCTCGGGTTCGTCCCCAACGAGCCGGCGTACACGGCGCCCGGGACGCGGCTCGGGGTCTCCGTACGGGGCCGCGTGCTCCCGGCGACCGTCACCAAGCCCCCGTTCCACCGCGCCTCGTGAGCGCGCCCGACCTCGACGTCTTCCTCACGCCGGCCGGGCTGGCCGAGGACGCCCTCCACGGCCGCGCCGTCGTGGTCGTCGACGTGCTCCGGGCGTCGACGACGATTGTGGCCGCGCTCGAGAACGGGGCGCGCGCCGTGATCCCGGTCGCCGACAAGGGCGAGGCCGGACGCCTCGCGGCCTCGCTCGACGCCGACGTGTCGCTTCTGGGCGGCGAGCGGGGCGGCGAGCGGATCCCGGGCTACCAGGCCGGCAACTCGCCGCTCGAGTACACGCCCGAGGCCGTCGCCGGGCGGACCGTCGTGCTCACGACGACGAACGGGACGGCGGCCATGGCGCAGGCGCGGTCGGCGGCGGCGCTCGCCGTCGGCGCGTTCACGAACGCCGACGCCGCGGCCGGCTTCCTCCGCCGGGCGCTGGACGACGGCCGCCCCGCCGCCGTCCTGTGCGCGGGGTCCGAGGGCCGCGTCTCGCTCGAGGACACGCTCTGCGCCGGGCTCCTGGTCGCGCGCGTCGTGGGCGCCGAGGCGGCCGCCGGGCTCTCGGACAGCGTCCAGATCGCGTCGGCCCTGTACCGGGGGAGCGAGAGCCGCCTGGCCCGGACGATCCTCGGCGCCCGCCACACGCAGCGGCTCGTCGCGCTCGGCCACGCCGACGACGTCGCCTTCGCGGCCCGGATCGACGCGAGCGACGCGCTCCCCGTCTTCCGCGACCGCCGGTTCGTCCTGGAGGCACGGTAGACGGTGGGTCGGTGGATCAGTGGGTCGGTGGATCAGTGGGTCGGTGGATCAGTGGGTCGGTGGATCAGTGGGTCGGTGGAGGTGCCCGCCCCGCCCGTGGACGGCGAGGGGCGGGGCGGCGCGTTTATCCGGGCCGACCGCCCCGCCCGCCGCCCGGGTAGCGCCGTTGCATGCAACGGCGGGGCGGGGTCGGGCACGAGGGCGATCCGACGCACCACCCCGCCCACGCTGGGGGCGGGGCGGTCTGGCGATGCGGGGACCGGACCGAGGCCGCCCCGCCCGCACCGGGCGCGGCGCGTTGATCCGGGCCGACCGCGCGTTGGGTAGGGGCGAAGCATTCGCTGCCGTCCTACCGGGCTTCTGCCCTGGGCCACTCCTGCGGTTCCGGCAGGGCCGGCACTCCGGCCACCGGCGAATGCTTCGCCCCTACAGGCACCGCGGTTCGGGTCGGGCGCAACGGCGCGCGACGGCGGGGCGGGGCGGCCTCGGCGGGCGGGGCGGGGCGCCACCGGAAGGCAGACCACCCCGCCCGCTAGCGCCGCTCGCCGCTCGCCGCCTGTCGACCACGGACACGCTGATCCCGCACCGACCCACTGATCCACCGGCCCACTGATCCTGCACTGACCCACTGACTCACCGATCCACCTGCCTTCGGTGTACCTTCACCCCACGCCACCGTTCGTCCCCCCACTCCGGTGAGCAGCACACGCAGCTCGGCGCGGTCCAAGAAGGGCCGCTCCAAATCCAAGACATCCGCCGGCGGCTTTTCGCGCCAGCGCAAGCAGGAGGTGCTCGGCATCATCCTGATGGCGCTCGCCGTGCTCGTCTCGCTCGCCGTGGTCACGCACGCGCCGGCCGACGACGCGCTCCTCGCCGGCGCCGAGCGCGACGCGCTCTTCGACCCCGGCGACAACCGGGTCGACAACCTGCTCGGGCCGGTCGGCGCGCTGATCGCCAAGGCGCTCGTGGCCGAGTTCCTCGGCTTCCCGACGCTCCTCGTCGTGGCCTGCCTGTTCGCGTGGGGCTGGCTCCTGCTGCGCCAGAAGACGCCCGTCTTCCTCCCGCTCCTGACCGGGCTCGCGTTCGCGGGCGCCTTGTTCCTGGCCTGCTTTTTCGGCTGGCTCGACGGCCTCATCGACGCCGACCTCGCGCGCTGGAGCGGGGCGCTCGGGCTGGGCGTGGCGGGGTGGCTCGTGAGCCTGGGCGGCGTCGTGGGCGCCGGCATCGTGCTGGCCGTCGCCGTCGTCGTCACGGTCCTGCTGGTGTGGGACCGCGACATCCAGACGTCGCTGGACCGGGCCGAGGGCGCTGTGACGTCGCTGGGCGGGGCGGTGACCGAGCGCTGGGCGACGTACCGGACCGGGGCGACCGAGCGGAAGGTGCTCCGCGAGAAGGCGCGCAACGAGGCAACCGCCGAGCGCGACGCGCGGCGCGCGGAGAAGGAGAAGCAGAAGGCGGCGAAGCAGACCGAGAAGGCGTCCGCCCCGCCCGCGAAAAAGGCGGCGCCCCAGAAGGCGCCGGACGAGGCCCCCGCCCCGCTCCCCGCGAGCCCGCCGCCCGTCGAGGCCGCCCCGCCCCGCCCGGAGCCGCCCCGCCCCGAGCCGTCCGAGCCGCTCCCGGCCGCCCCGCCCGCCGTGGGCGACGGGCTCCCGGACGACCCGGTGCTCGACGAGATCGTGGCCGCCGAGCGCGCGGCGCCGGCCTTCCACGTGACCGCGCCGGTCGAGGAGGCCGCCGTCGACCTCGACGCCGTGCGCGCGCCGGTGCCCGACGAGGCCGACCTCCCGTACCAGATGCCGTCGGTCGAGCTCCTGGAGCAGTCCGAGGGCGACCCCGAGGTGGACCTCGACGAGATCGAGGAGAACAAGCAGCTGCTCCTCGACAAGCTCGAGACGTACAACATCCAGATCGACGCCATCGAGGCCGTCGTCGGCCCCACCGTCACGCGCTACGAGCTGACGCCGGCGGCCGGCGTCAAGATCAGCCGCATCACGGCGCTCGAAGACGACCTCGCGATGGCGCTCGCCGCGCCCGGCATCCGCATCATCGCGCCCATCCCGGGCAAGTCGTCGATCGGCGTCGAGATCCCGAACCGGACGCGCGAGATGGTCCGCCTCCGGCAGCTCCTCACGCGGAAGGAGTTCGTCGACGCCGCGCGCGGCGGCAAGATGGCGCTCCCGGTCCCCATCGGGAAGACGATCGAGGGCAAGGTGTTCGTCGAGGACCTCGCCAAGATGCCGCACCTGCTCGTCGCCGGGGCCACGGGCTCGGGCAAGTCGGTCGGCGTCAACGCGCTCATCGTGGGGCTCCTCTACGCCAAGCGCCCGGCCGACCTCAAGTTCGTGATGGTCGACCCCAAGAAGATCGAGCTCAACGGGTACGCCGAGCTCCTCCGGCACTTTTCGGCCATGCCCGAGGACGCCGAGGACCCGATCATCACCGACTTCGCGCAAGCCGCCGCCGCGCTCCGGTCGTGCGAGCGCGAGATGGAGATCCGCTACGACCTGCTCGCCGAGGCCGGCGTGCGCGGGATCGAGGAGTACAACAAGAAGCACGCGGCCGGCAAGCTGGCCGACCTCGGCCCGAAGCACAAGCGGCTCCCCTACGTCGTCGTGGTCGTCGACGAGCTGGCCGACCTCATGATGACGAGCGCCAAGGAAGTCGAGGCGCCGATTGCACGGCTCGCGCAGATGGCCCGGGCCGTCGGCATCCACCTCGTCCTCGCCACGCAGCGCCCGTCGGTCGACGTCATCACCGGACTGATCAAGGCCAACTTCCCGTCGCGGATGGCCTACCAGACGTCGTCGAAGATCGACAGCCGGACGATCATCGACGGGGGCGGGGCGCAGCAGCTGGTCGGCAACGGCGACCTGCTGTACATGAACGGGTCGCGCCTGACGCGCCTCCAGGGGCCGTTCGTATCGGTCGACGAGGTCGAGGCCGTGTCCGGGTTCATCTCGGGCCAGGAGGGCGCCGGCCCCTACCTCCTCCCGCCGATGGACCCGGCCGGCGACGCCCCCGACGGCGCGGCCGGCAACATCTCCGACGACGTGGATGACCTGTTCGAGGACGCCGCCAAGGTCATCGTGCGCAGCCAGCAGGGTTCGGTGTCGCTCTTGCAGCGGAAGCTGTCGGTCGGCTACACGCGCGCGGCGCGGCTCGTGGACCAGCTCGAAGACGCCGGCATCGTCGGCCCGTTCGAGGGCTCGAAGGCCCGCGAAGTGCTCGTCCCCGACGAGTTCCACCTCGACGCGCTCCTCAGCGGCGAGCCCGCCGAGGTGGCCGCCGAGGGCGAGGTAGCGGAGTAGCCGCGGGCAGCGGGCAGCGGGCAGCGGGCAGCGGGCAGCGGGCAGCGGGCAGCGGGCAGCGGGCAGCGGGCAAAAGATGCACCACCCCGCCCGCAGAACGCGAGGGCGGGGCAGACGCCGTAGCGGCGTTGCATGCAACGCCGTCGGGCAACGCCGTCGGACCGCGGCGCCCAGGCGGGGCGGGCGTAGCGGGCGGGCCATCACCTGACCCTAAACAGATCGCTGAGCTACCCAGCAGCCTCGCCGCTGCACGCGACGGCGCTACGGACGTCGGAGCGGCCCCACCCCGCCCGCGCAGGCGAGGGCGGGGCGGTCGCCTTGCCAAGCAGACACAGGGCGGGGCCGGACGTCCCACCACAGGCACCCGACCCCGCGAGCGCGCTGCGATTCCAGAGAAAGGGCTCTCCGAGGAGAGGCCAGTCCAGAGAGCCCCAGGCGCCGCCGACGAAGATAGGATCGGCCGGCTCCCCGAGAACCTTAACAGGAACATGCGCTACCGGACCGCCCGGACCGGGCGTATCCCCAGGCCGCGTAAGGCAGAGGCGACGGTCCCGCCCCGCGCGCGGGCGTCATCGAGTCCGCGGAGTCCGCCCCGCCCTCCGGGTCCGCCGCCCGGATCGGCGTGCGATTTCCCGTCGAGAATCGGGGAAGCGGGCGGGGTGGCGGACCCTTTACGCGCGTCCGCCCCGTTCTGGGCCGACCTTCCCGGGACGCCCCGCCCCCATGACGCGCATCATCGACTACGGCATCGGCAACCTCCGCTCGCTCGCCAAGGCGTTCGAGGCCGCCGGCGTGCCCGTCGAGCGGACCGACGACGCGGACGCGCTCCGCGATGCCGAGCGGCTCGTGCTCCCGGGCGTCGGCGCGTTCGGAGCATGCGCCGACGCGCTCGCCGCGCGTGGGCTCGACCGGCTCGTCCGCGAGCGGGCCGCGGCCGGCGTGCCCGTCCTGGGCGTGTGCGTCGGGATGCAGCTCCTGTTCGACGCTTCGGAAGAGCGGCCCCACGCCGACGGGACCGAGCACGCGGGGCTGGGCCTGCTCCCCGGCCGGGTCGTCCGCTTCGACGGGCGGGGCGGGGCGGACGGGCGGGGCGGCGGCCGGCGTCTGAAGGTGCCGCACATGGGCTGGAACCGGCTCCACCGGCAGGCCGCGCACCCGGTCCTCGGCCAGGGCACGCTCCCCCACGTCTACTTTGTTCACTCGTACCACGCCCGCCCCGCCCGCGCCTCCGACGTGCTGGCGACGGTCGACTACGGCGGCCCGGTGCCGGCCGTCGTCGGCCGCGGCAGCCTGGTCGGCGTCCAGTTCCACCCCGAGAAGAGCGCGGACGGCGGGCTCGCGCTGCTCCGCCGGTTCGCCGAGTGGGCGCCCGCGCCCGTCCCCGCCTAGCCACCCCGCCCGCCGGGCCTGTCCATGCTCTTGATTCCCGCGATTGACTTGCGAGGCGGCCGGTGCGTCCGGCTCCGGCAAGGCCGCTACGACGACGAGACCGTCTACTTCGACGACCCGGTCCGCATGGCGAAGCTGTGGCGGGTCATGAACGCCCGCGTGCTCCACCTCGTCGACCTAGACGCGGCGCGCGTCTCGGAGGGGCCGCCGGCCGAGGACAACCGCGACGTCATCGCGCGCGTGGCGGCGGGGCTCGACATCCCGGTCCAGGTCGGCGGCGGCGTCCGCACGCTCGACGACGTGCAGGCCATGCTCGACCTGGGCGTCTACCGCGTGGTCCTGGGCACGGCCGCCGTCCGCGAGCCGGACCTGGTGTCGGAGGCCGTGGCGCGCTTCGGCGACCGGCGCATCGTGGTCGGCATCGACGCCCGCGACGGCGAGGTGCGGACGGCGGGGTGGGAAGAGGGCTCGGGGCGGAGCGCGGTCGAGTTCGCCGTCGAGATGGAGCGCCGGGGCGTCCGCCGCGTGGTCTACACCGACATCGCCCGCGACGGGACGCTCGAAGGGCCGAACGTGGCCGCCTACCGCGAGATGGGCGCCGCGCTCCAGAAGGCGAAGATCACGGCCTCGGGCGGGGTGGGCGGCTACCGCGACCTGCTCGCGCTCCAGGCCCTCGACGGCGTCGGCGTGGACTCAGTGGTCGTCGGCCGCGCGCTCTACGAAAACCAGTTCCCCTGCCAGCAGTTCTGGTGCTGGCACCGCAAGGACGAGGTGGACCTGGAGCGGTTCTCGTCGGCCCGCCTCGCCCTCCGAGGCTAGGTACGGGGTACCGGGTACTGGGTACCCTCGCTCCGTACCTCGTACCCTGTACCTCGTACCCTGTAGCCGTGTTAGCCAAGCGCATCGTCCCCTGCCTCGACGTCCACGACGGGCGCGTGGTGAAGGGCGTCCAGTTCGTGGACCTTGTCGACGCGGGCGACCCCGTCGAGCAGGCCCGGTTCTACAACGCGTCGGGGGCCGACGAGCTTGTCTTCCTCGACATCACGGCGACCCACGAGGGCCGCGCGACCATGCGCGACGTGGTCCGCCGGACGGCCGACGAGGTGTTCATCCCGCTGACGGTCGGGGGCGGGGTGCGGACGGTCGACGACATGCGGGCCATGCTGGAGGCCGGGGCCGACAAGGTGTCGGTCAACTCGGCCGCCCTCGCGGACCCGGCCCTTCTCGCACGCGGGGCCGACGCTTTTGGCGCGCAGTGCGTCGTGCTCGCCATCGACGCCAAGCGGACCGGGCAGACCGAGAGCGGGTGGGAGGTGTTCACGCACGGCGGCCGCCGGGCGACGGGCCTGGACGCCCTCGCCTGGGCCGTCGCCGGCGCCGAGGGCGGGGCGGGCGAGCTCCTGGTGACGAGCATGGACCGCGACGGGACGCGCGCGGGCTACGACCTCGACCTGCTCCGCGCGCTCGACGACCGCGTCTCGGTCCCGGTCATCGCCTCGGGCGGGGCGGGCGGGCTCGACGACCTCCGCGCCGGGCTCGTGGACGGCCGCGCCGACGCCGTGCTCGCCGCCTCCATGTTCCACTTCCGCGAGACGACGGTCGCCGACGCCAAGGCGTACCTGGCCGCGGCCGGCGTGGAGGTCCGCCCGGCCGAAGACCGCCCCGCCCCGGCTGGCTCTGACCGCCCCGACCTCCCCGCCCTGGCATGAGCGCGAACGAGACGGGTCTGCGGATGCTCCGCACGGCGCTCGGCGTCGTGCTCGCGTTCATCGTGGCCGCCGGCGGGTGGCTCGCGTGGGCGGCGGCGACGAACCCGGACGTCCGCCTCAAGCAGCCGAAGTGGGTCGAGGGCGGGTTCGACCACTCGTTCTGGATCCCGGTCCTGGTCGTGACCGTGGGCGGGGCGGTCCTGGTCGGCGCCGTGCTGTGGACGGCGTACCGGCGCATGCGGGCGGGCGAGGATCTTTACGAAGGCCGCTTCGGGCGGGGCGTCCGCCGCCGCGGCGAGCGGGGGCTGGAGGAGGAGTAGCGGGCGGGGCGGCGTCGCAGCCCGTCATCGGGCAGGGCGGCCTTCGAGGAGCCGGCCGAGAGTGTCGCCCACGGCGCCGAGAGCCGCCGCGTAGACGCCCGGCGCCTCGCTCTCACGCGGGCCCGCCACGTTCAGCGTCCGCGCGCCGTGCGCGCGGACCCAGGCGACCACCCCGCCCGTGTCGAACCCGCCCGCGGTGCCGGGGCGGGGCGGGACGACGAGCACCGGGCGGCCCAGCGTGCGGGCAGCGCGGACCGTGAGCGCCGTCCCGCCCTCCACCCCGCCCCGCCCGCCGGGCGCGAGCACGAGCGTGGCGTCGCTGTCGCGGACGTTGAGGCGCGTCCGCTCGGCGGGGTCGGCCGTGGCCGTTTCGACGAGCGGGTAGCGGTTGGGGACCGGCCCGTCCTCGGCCCACCGCCCCGCCGGGCACCACCCGCCGACGGCGACGCCGAGCGCGAGGGCAGCGTCGAGGGCCGCGCGGTCGACGCCGGTCTGACCGCCGGAGACAACGCGAAAGACGGACAGCAGGCGGGCGGGGCGGTCGGTCACGGCAGCAGGCGGACAGGGCGGGGCGGGCCTGTGCAGACCACCCCGCCCGCGGGGGCACCGGGCGGGGCGGCGCTGTGGCCTCGGCACGCGGAGCGGCGGCACGTCGTTTGAACGATCCTCGCCGTCCCCCCGTTCGCCCGGCTCCACCGCCACCGCCATGCGCATCTCCACGCTTCCCCGCACGCTGGGGCTCGTCGCCCTACTCACCAGCGTCCTCTTTGGTGGACGCGCCGAGGCCCAGGCCTCGCCCGAGTCCGTCGCCCGCGAGCTCCAGACCCGCTACGGCCGGCTCGAGTCCATCCGCGCGCCGTTCGTCCAGACGGTCGGCCAGCAGAAGCTGCGTGGGACGCTCTCGGTCCGCGGCGACGCGTTCCGGCTTGACCTGGGCGACCAGGTGCTCGTCACCGACGGCCAGACGATGTGGTCGTACTCCGAGCCCGACGACCAGGTCGTGGTCCAGGCGTATGACCCCGCCCGCGTCGGCTTCTCGGTTGGCCAGTTGTTCACGGACTACCTCACCGTGTTCCGCGCGACCGGCGCCACGCGCGCCCGGATCGGCGGCGTACCGCACACGGTCCTCACGCTGCGCCCGCGCGAGTCGGGCTCGACCGTCCGCGACGTGACGCTCTACGTCCGCGACGTCGACGCCGTGCCCACGCGCGTCCGCGTGCACGACACGTCGGGGAGCACGCTCGCCTTCGACCTCCAGGACGTCGAGCGGAACGCGGACCTGCCGGCCTCGGCGTTCCGGTTCCAGGCCCCGCGCGGCACCGAGGTGGTCGACCTGCGGTGAGGGATAGGCGGTGAAGAGGAACTGCGGGGCGTGCCGAGCGGGCGGGGCGGCCTTATCCCTCCCGTCCCCGCTCCCACCCCGCGTGGATCGTTTGGTGCGGGGCCGCGTGTAGAGCGGCCCCGCACTCTTTTTGTGCCGCCCCGCCCGTGCCCCGCCTCCGGTCGCTCCTCCCCGCCCTCGCCAGCCTCGCGCTGGCGGCCGTGCTGCTGTGGCTGGCCCTCCGCGACGCCGACCTCGCCGGCGTCGGGCGCGCGCTCGCAGACGGAGCGTGGGGGTGGGTCATCCCGTTCGTGGCCGTCGGCGTGCTCTCGGTCGTCGTCCGCGCGTGGCGGTGGGGGCTGCTGATCGAGGCGCTCCCCTCGCGGCCCAGCGCGGACCTCCGGCTGACGACGGCGTCGGTCTTTATCGGCTACCTCGTCAACTACGCCGCGCCGCGCCTGGGCGAGGTGGCGCGGACGGCGAACGTGGCCCGGAACAGCGAGGCCACGTTCTCGGGCGTCTTGGGGACGGTCGTGGCCGAGCGGCTGCTCGACGTGGTCGCGCTCGCGCTCGCGCTGGGCGCCGTAGCGCTGACGTACGGCGGCCGCCTCGCGTCAGTCTGGGAGGCGTTCGCCGGCGGCGCCCGGGCGCTCGCCGGCTCGGTCCCGGTCGGGGCGGGGTGGGCCGGGCTCGCGTTCCTCGCAGTCGTCGTCGCCGGCGTCGTCGTGTGGCTCCGGCGGCGCTCCGGGGGCGGGGCGGGGCGCGTCCGGGCGCTGCTGGACTCGTTCCGCGACGGCCTCGTCTCGCTCGTGCGGACCGGCCGGCCGTGGGCGCTCCTGGGCTCGACGGTCCTCCTGTGGGCGTGCTACGTGCTCATGTCCGACCTCCCGCTCCGCATCCTCGGCCTCTCGGGCGCCTACGGCCTCGGGCTGGGCGACGCCGGCGCCATCATGGCCGTGGGCGGGGTGGGGATGGCCCTCCCCGCCCCGGGCGGGACGGGCTCGTTCCACTACGCGACCGTCCAGGCGCTCACGCTCCTGTTCGCCGTCGCGGCGACGCCGGCGGCCACGTACGCGATCCTGGTCCACGCGGCCGGCGTCGTGCTCTACTGCGCGTTCGGGGTGCTCGCGCTGGTGTGGCAGGGGACGAGCCTGCGCGACGTCCGGGCCGAGGCCCGGGAGGCGGCGGCGCCGTGAACCGAGCGGGGTGGATCGCAGCGGGCGTCTTGGTCGCCATCGTCGTCGGACTGGTCGCCCTGTGGGGCGTAGCCGACCGCGGGCCGTTTGCGGCGCTCGCGGCCGAGCGCGTCGCGGTGCACAACGCCGAGGCCGGGCGGCTCGACACGCTCCGCCTGCGCGGCCGCGTGGTCACGGCGTCGGTCGGCGGGACCGTGGTTCAGATCGACCCCGACGACCGCGTGTGGCTCGATCTGGGCGACGGCGCGTTCCCGCTCCGCGTGCCCGGCGGCGACTCGCTGGCCGTCCGCGACCGGCTCCTCGCCGTCGGCCGCGTGCGCGGGCGGGGCGGCCTCCGGTGGCTCGACGTCGAGGCGTGGACGCGCGTGACGGCGTCGGTCCGGTAGCGTTCCCGGTTCAGGACGGCGTGGAACCGTTCGGGGTCCGGTGGGGACCGTTCGGGCAGTCGAGTTTCGGAGCGGCGTGGGCCGTGGGTACCGTATGTCCAGCGGCCCCGCCGTCCCCCCACCACCGTCTAGCAGAGCCCCCGCGACCGATGGAGATCACGTACGACCAGAACCCGCTCGGCGGCCTCATCTCGCCCGACGTCTACCAGATCCTCGAGGAGCACAACCTCCTGAACGAGAAGGGCGTGCGCGACTACCAAATCCGCCAGCAGTTCCGGTCCATGCGGGCCGACGAGGTGCCGGCGTACGAGGCCATCGAGGAGCTCCGCGAGCAGCACCCGTACCTCCAGTTCGACACGATCCGCAAGATCGTCTACGGCCTCCGGCGCCGGTCCTAACCTAGCGCCGACTCTCGGCGCTCCGCGCCGACCCGCCCCGCCCCACCCTCGGGCGCCGGCGGACGACGAGTCTCCCCAGGGTTGGGTGAGAAGCGGGCGCTGCGGCGCCCGATCAGAGGGAACGGCGGGGTGGCCTTCGGGTCGCCCCGCCGTTTTTTGTGGGCGGGGCGGTGGCGGCTCTGTACCAGTTCTGGAGGTTTGCGCCTCACCCGAGCCGCCCGCCCGTCCCGTCCACCACCCCTAGCCCCTCCTGTCCAGGAGGGGAACTCCTCTGGAGGCGTCGGAGCATGGGGCCAAAAACTAGCGATCTGGTATTATCGCCCGCGCACCGCCGCGAACAGCGCCACGCCCGCCGCCACCGACACGTTGAGCGATTCGGCCGGCCCGCGCAGCGGGATCTCCACCAGCACGTCGCAGACGGCGCGCACGCCCGGCCGGAGCCCCTTCCCCTCGTTCCCGACGACGACAGCCACGGCCCGGTCCCAGTCGTAGTCCCAGACCGTCGTCCGCTCCGGCCCCGCCCCGCCCGACGGCGGTCCAGCTTCGGCCGCCCCGCCCCCTTCAAGGCCGACGACCCAGTAGCCGCGCTCCTTCAGCGCGTGGAGCGCTTCGGCGAGGTTGCCGGCCCGGGCGATCGGGATCTGGAGCGCCGCGCCCGCGCTCGCCTTCACGGCGACGGCCGAGAGCGGGGCGGCGCGGCGCTCGGGCACGACCACGCCCGACACGCCGGCGCCGAGCGCGCTGCGCAGGATGGCCCCGAAGTTGCGCGGGTCCTCGACCTCGTCCAGCGCCACGAGCACCGGCTTCTGCGCACGCACGTCGTCCAGCGTCGGGGCAATCGCCGACAGCATCTCGTCCAGGTCCGCGTAGGCGACCGGCGCCACGACGGCGACGACGCCCTGGTGGGCGGCCTGCGGCGCGAGGCGGTCCACCTTCGGCTGCGGCACGTACTGGACGGGGACGTTGGCCGCCCGCGCCGCGTTGCGGATCGCGTCGATGGCGCTCCCGTGCGTGCCTTTCTGGAGCAGCACCTTCTCGACGCGGCCATCGCCCCGCTCCAGGGCCTCGCGGACGGGGTTGCGGCCGGCGACAACGTCGGTGCGGGAGTCTTGGGAGGGCACGGGGAACGGGGAAAGGGGAACGGGCAGAAAAAGCTGAACCGCACGGGCGGGGTGGGGACGGGCGGGGCGGCCTAGCCCTCCACCCCGCCCGCGAGCCCCTCCAGCCGGTCCGCGATCCAGCCGACGGCCGCCTCGTGCTCGGGCTTCATGAGCACGCTCCGCAACACGCGCGCGTGGTCGGCAGCCTGCCCTGAGGTCCCCGAAGGGTCGCGGGCGAGGGCGGGGAGGTGCGCCGCGAGGCGGTCGGCGTCGAGGCGGTAGAGCGAGAGGAAGAGCGGGTCGTCGGGGTCGGCCATGCCGGCCTCGAAGACCGCCCCGCTCCGGGCGTCGGTTTCGGACACGGACGCGGCGCGCGGGGCGTAGACGACGATGTCGGTCTCGGGCGCGAGCACGAGGTCGTAGGTGTCGGACGCGTCGAGCCGCCCCGCCAGCGCACGCGCCGCGCGAAGGCCAGCGGCGACGATGGGGCCGATTCCGCGCTCCGCCTCCAGGGGCAGCACGCGGAGCGTGAGCCACAGCGCGCCAGCCGCCGCGCCCGGCCGCGAGCACTCGAGGCTGATCTCGCCCAGGTGGAGCGCGTCCGACGTGAAGTAGGTGTAGGGCGAGTCGTGGCGGTAGTGCCGCCCGACGGACGGGTCGCGGAAAAGGACCGCCCCGCACCCGTACGGCTGGAGCCCGTGCTTGTGCGGGTCGACCACGACGGAGTCGGCGTCGGCGATCGCGCGGAAGTGGCGGGCCGGGAAGCCGGCGAGCGCCGCCCCGCCCGCGCCCTCCGCCCCGCCCGATCCCGCCCCGCCCCGCCCGGCCGCCGAGGGCGGGGCGGCCAGCAGCCGGAAAAACCCGCCGTAGGCCGCGTCGACGTGGACGCGCGCGCCGTAGCGGCGGCACAGCGGGATCGCGTCCGCGATCGGGTCGACGGCGCCCAGGCCGGTCGTCGCCGCCGTCAGCACGACGGTCCCCACCCCGCCCCGTTTCAGCGTGTCTTCGAGCGCGTCCAGGTCGATGCGGCCGGCGTCGTCGGCGGCGACCGAGACCGCCTCGACGTCCAGGACGTGCGCCATACGCGCGTGCGTGTAGTGCGCCTCGGCCGAGTAGGCGACGGCCGCCCCGCCCGTCTCCTCGCGCGCCACGAAGAGCGCCTCCAGGTTGGCGACCGTGCCGCCGCCCGTGAGGTGGCCGAGCGCGTTAGAGGGGAAGCCGAACATCCGCGCGAGGTCCGCCACGACCTCCTTTTCCATGGCGCTCGTCGGCGGGCCGCCGTCGAGGGCGTGGTTGTTCGGGTTGATGCGCGCAGCGGCCGCGTAGGCCGCGAGGGCGACCGGGTGCGGCGGCTTCAGCATCTGCCCGGCGTAGCGCGCGTTCCCGAACGGGTACATCCCCGGCGCCTCGCCGCGCGGCGGGGCCGTCATCCGCCCGAGGTACTCCTCCAATGCCTCGCCCAGCGCGTCCTCGTCGACCTGGAGCGCGGGCGGGGTGGGCGCCTCGCCGAACGAGCGCTCCCAGCGGTCGATCTCGTCGTACGCCGTCTGGATCAGGGCGAGCGGGTCCGGGCTCATGCCGTCGCCGCCATCGCGGGCCGGGCCGTGGGCGGGGCGGTCACGCGCCGCGTCAGGAGCGCGAGCCCGACGAGCCCGGCGAGCATGAGGGCGACCGAGATGAGCTGCGACTGCGAGAGCCCGAACGCGACCTCGGGGTTGACGCGGATAAACTCGATCGCGAACCGCTCGGCGCCCGTAAACACGGCGTAGAGCGAGAACAGCCACCCCGCCCGGAACGGGTGCTTCCTGAGCAGCCACAGGACGCCGGCGAGCGCGGCGCATACGGCGAACTCGTAGAGCATGGTCGGGTAGACGCCGGTCGGGTTGGCGAGCGTGCAGACCTCGCCGCGGACCTGGGCATTGAACGTCACCGGGTCCATGCCGACGTAGGCGCGCGGGAACGTCTCGCTCCACAGGAAGCCCGGGATCCAGGACGGCTTGTTCGCCAGCGACGAGCACACGCCCCAGTCGCCGTCGCCCGAGAGGTAGCACCCGATCCGCCCGATCCCGTAGGCCAGGATGAGCCCGGGCGCCGTCGCGTCCATGAGCCGGCCCAGCTTGATCCCGCGCTTGTGGGCGTAGTAGAGGATCGCGGCGCCGGCGCAGATGAGGCCGCCGTAGAACGTGAGCCCGGACGCCGAGAACAGGAGCCGCGCCGGGTTGGCGACGAACTCGTCCCAGTAGTCGATGATGTGGAACAGCTTCGAGCCGATCACGCCGAACACGCCGGCCAGCGTCGCCATCGTCCACACGAGGGCCGACGGGCTTGCGAGCTCGACCCGGCTCCGCCCCTTCGCGTCCGTGACCGGCAGGCGGACCGGCCCGACCTCGCCGGCGGCGTACATCCGGTCCAGCTCGCGCTTCGCCAGCGCCGCCGCGGCCACGATCGCGAGCGCGACCAGGAGCCCGAACGAGTGGAGCGGGATCGGGAGCTCGAACCCGAACAGGTCGCGGGTGAGGTCGCTGATGCGGGGGTACATGGCGCGGGGGCAGGCCCGGGGGCGGGGCGGGCAAGGTAGAACGGGGCGGGGCGGCCGGGTGTTGGGGATCGGGGGAAGAGCCGCCGCCTCCCCACCCCGCCCGCGCTCGCCGGGCCGACCCACGCGCGGGGGCGGGGCGGTCGGGTGCGCCACCCCGCCCAGGTGGGTACAGGGTACCAGGTACGAGGTACGGTCTGATCTGGCTTCGGCGCGCGTACGTCGTACCGAGTACCCGGTACCTACCTCCACGCTGCTTTAGGGCGGGGCGGTCGGGCGGGGCGGGGCCGCCACGGCGAGGGCGGGGCGGGGCCGCCACGGCGAGGGCGGGGCGGCCGCCCCTACCCCGCCCCGCCCGCGAGCGTGACGGCGAGCGCAGCGATGGGCACCGCCCGCTGCGCGCCCGTCTCCAGGTCGCGCACCTGCGCCTCGCCCGCCGCCAGCTCGTCGTCGCCGACGATGACGGTGCGGGCGGCGCCCGAGCGGTCGGCCGCCCGCATCTGCGCCTTCATCGACCGGCCGCCCAACGCGAAGTCGACGCGCAGGCCGGCGGTGCGGAGCGTCTGCGCGATCCCGAACGTTGCCCGCTCGGCCGCCCCGCCCAGGGCGACCACGAACACGTCGGGCGGGGCGGTCTGGGGGAAGGCGTAGCCCTGGGCGTCGAGGGCCAGGAACAGGCGCTCGATGCCCGCCGCGAACCCGACGGCGGGCACGGGCTGCTTGCTCCCGACCGCCTCGGCCAGCCCGTCGTAGCGGCCGCCGGCGCCCAGCGCGCTCTGGGCGCCCAGCGCGTCGGACTCCAGCTCGAACACGGTCCGCGTGTAGTAGTCGAGGCCGCGGACGAGCCGCGGGTCCTCGACGTAGGGCACGCCCAGGCCGTCGAGGAGCGCCTTGACCTCGGCGTAGTGCTCGGCGGCCGCCCCGCCCACGAAGTCGGGGAGGCGCGGGGCGTCGGCCAGGAGCGCCTGCTCGGCGGGGTTCTTGGTGTCGAGGATGCGGAGCGGGTTGGTCTCCAGCCGCGCCCGGCTGGTTTCGGACAGGTCGGCGGCGTAGGGCTCGAAATAGTCGCGGAGCGCGTCGCGGTAGCGCGGGCGGTCGGCGGCGTCGCCCAGCGTGTTCAGGCGGAGCCGGGTGTCGCGGACGCCGAACGCGTCGTAGACGGCTCGGAGCGCGGCGACCGTCTCGGCGTCGGCGCGCGGGTCGTCCGACCCGATCAGCTCCGTCCCGAACTGGTGGAACTGGCGGAACCGCCCCTTCTGCGGGCGCTCGGCGCGGAAGCACGGGCCGACGTAGAACAGCCGCTGCGCGCCGCCCCGCTGCTCCAGGTGGTGCTCGAGGTAGGCCCGCATGACCGGGGCCGTCACCTCGGGCCGGAGCACGTAGGTCTCCTTCGTCCGCTCGACGACGAACATCTCTTTGGAGACGATGTCGGTCGTCGCCCCGACGCCGCGCGCGACGAGGTCGACGGGCTCTAGGACGGGCGTGCGGATCTCCTCGAACGCGAACCGCCCGAGCACGTCGCGCACCGTGGCCTCGACGTGGCGCCACGCGGCGCTCCCCGGCACGGTCATGCCGCCCGTGTCGTGGGCGTCGGGGAGGACGTCGAAGGTGCCGCGGATGGTTTGGAACGACATGGGGCGCACGGGCGGGGTGGCCTGGAAAGTGCCCCCGTCCCGCCCCGCCCCGCCGCGCGGACGGTGCGAAAATGGGGGGATGGGGGGATTGAGGGATGGGCAGAGGGACGGGACGGCCGGGGGCGGGACGGGCAGAGGTGGTCGGCTGGGGGCGGGGCGGCCGTTTGGTAGTAGGGACACGGCTTGCCGTGTCCGGCCGAGGGCGCCGCGGATGGCAGGACACGGCAAGCCGTGTCCCTACGGGTGCCCTACGGCCTCTAGAAATGCCCGCGTCGTCGCCTCGGCGTCCCACGCGAACAAGAGGCCCCCAGCGGCCGCCGCCCCGTGCGCCCCGACGATCCGGCAGATCCGCGCTCGGGGCGGGGTGACGCCGCCGAGCGCCAGGACGGGCACGCGCGCCTGCTCGGCCGCGAGGCGGACCAGGTCGATCCCGGCCGGCTCGGCGTCCGGGTGCGTCCGCGTTTGCCAGACGGGCGAGACCGTCACGTAGTCCGCCCCGCCCCCGCGGTCTGCGATCCGCCGGTTTGCGGTCTGTCGGTTTGCGACCCGCCCCGCCCGAGCGGCGTCGGCGGCCGAGTGGCACGAGAGGCCGACCGGACCGTCCAGGTCGACGGCGAGGGCGTCCGCGAGCGACGCCCCGCGGCGGCCGACGTGGAGGCCGGCCCCGAGCGTCTGCGCCACGTCGAGCCGCCCGTGGACCGAGACCGTGAGGGCGGGGCGGGCGCGCCGCAGCGCCGCCGCGAACGCCTCGGCCCGCTCCGCGAACACGTCGGGCGGGGCGGCGTGGTCGCGGAGCGACACCCACGGCACGCCGGCCTCGACGCACGCGAGCGCGCGGTCCCGGACGGCCTCGGCGTCCACCTCCGGCCGCCCCGCCGCGAATCCGTCGGCGATGAGGAGGAGACGGGGGACCGCCCCGCCCGCGCGCCCACGGCGCTCTTCTTCCCCACCCCGCCCCGGCGCCTCGGGCGGGGTGGCGTCGGTCGCGTCCGGCACCTACTCGTCGACCGCCGGCACGTCGATGCGGCCGGCGTCGGGCGTCGAGGCCTGCGCGTAGAGCCGGCGCGGGATCCGCCCCGCCCGGCGCGCGAGGCGGCCGGCGGCGACGGCGTGGCCCACGGCGGCGGCCATGAGGACGGGGTGCTCAGCGCCCGACACGGCCGTGTTGAGGAGGACGCCGTCGTAGCCCAGCTCCATCGCCCGCGCCGCGTCGGACGCCGTCCCCAGTCCAGCATCGACGACGAGCGGGACGTCGGGGAGCGTCTCGCGGATGATGCGGAGCACGTACGGGTTGACGAGCCCCATCCCGCTCCCGATGGGCGCGGCCAGCGGCATGACGGCCGCGCACCCGAGGTCGGCCAGGCGCCGCGCCGTCACGGGGTCGTCGCCGCAGTAGGCGAACACCTCGAACCCGTCAGCGACGAGGTCGGCGGCCGCCTTCAGCGTCTGGACGGCGTCGGGGTAGAGCGTCTCGTCGTCGCCGATGACCTCGAGCTTGACCCAGTCCGTTTCGAGCGCCTCGCGGGCGAGCTGCGCCGTCAGTACGGCCTCGCGGGCCGTGTAGCAGCCGGCCGTGTTGGGGAGCACGTGGAGCGCCCGCCCCGCCCGCTCTGCGTCGTCGCGGAGGGCGCGGAGCAGGCTCTCTTTCTCGCCCCCGAGGTCCGCCCGGCGGACCGACACCGTCGCGACCTCGGCGCCCGAGGCCTCGACCGAGTTCAGGAGCGACTGGAGGCTGGGGTAACGGCTGGTCCCGAGGAGCACGCGGCTCCTCAACTCCACCCCGCCCACGGTCCACGGGTCGTCCGCCCCGCCCGGATCTGTGGGGGCGGGGCGGGGCGGGGCGGCTACAAAATCTTCAGCGTTCATCGTTCAACATTCAGCGTTCCTTACCCGCCTTGGGCGGCCGTCACGATCTCGACGCTGTCGCCCTCGGCGACCGGCGTGTCGGCCCACTCGCTCCGGCGGACGACGCGGTCGCCGAGCGCGACGGCCATGCCCGTCTGCTCGGGGTCGCGGCCGACGTGTTCGAGGAGGGCGCGGACGGTGAGGCCGTCGGGGACCTCGCGGCGTTCGCCGTTGACGTGGAGCGTGGGCATGGGCGGGGTGGAAGGATGAGGAGGAATGCGGGATTGAGGGATGAGCGGGCGGGGCGGCGGAGGCACGTTTGCCCAATCCCTCCATGTCTCTTCCATCCCGCATCCCTCACCGAAACCGTCTCGGTGAGAACGGGGCCAGGAGCGGGCGGGTTTCGGCCTCCCCGCCCCACCCCGCCCCGCCCGCTTCGAGGAGCGCGTCGACCTCGGCCGCCACCTCGTCGGCGACGACGGGCGCGAGGAGGACGCCGTGCCGGTACTGGCCCGTCGCGTAGACGACGCCCGCGTGCTCGGAGCGGCCCAGGAGCGGGCCGTGGTCGCGGCTCGCCGGCCGGTGGCCGACCCACGTCTCGACGAGCTCCATCTCCTCGACGGCCGGCACGAGCGGCACGGCGCCTTCGAGCAGCCGGAACAGGCCGCCCGCTGTGACCGCCGCGTCCCACCCGCGCTCCTCCGACGTCCCCCCGACCACGAGCCGGCCGTCGGCCTTGGGCACGAGGTAGGCGTCCGGCCCGCGGACGACGTGGCGGAGCGTCAGCGCGTCGGTCATCCGGAGCGAGAGCGCCTGCCCCTTGACCGGGCGCACGGGCGGGGCGGGCGTGAGGCCGCCCACCGCCCCGCTCCACGCGCCGGCGGC
Source organism: Rubrivirga sp. S365 (assembly GCF_032248475.1). Taxonomy (NCBI): domain Bacteria; kingdom Pseudomonadati; phylum Rhodothermota; class Rhodothermia; order Rhodothermales; family Rubricoccaceae; genus Rubrivirga; species Rubrivirga sp. S365. Next base: position 2,295,776 of record NZ_JAVTTN010000001.1, on the reverse strand, counting down.
GAGCACGACCACGCCGGCCTCGACGCGCTCCGCCCCGCCCGGCTCCGACTCGCCCGAGTCCGCCCCGCCCGGTTCGCGTGTGACGGAGAGGGCGGGGCGGTCGCCGGGGCGCGAACCGCCGGGCTCGACGGCCGTCACGTGGGCGCCCTCGTGGACCTCGACGCCCGCGCCTTCGGCCGCCACGCGAAGGGCGTCGACGAGCGCGCGGTTGTCGACCTGGTGGCCGTCGGGCGACCACACGGCGGCGGGGAGGCGCGGCGAGAGGAGCGGCTCGCGCTCGGCGGCCTCGTCGCCCGTCAGCCACTCGACGGCCGCGCCGTGCTCGGTCTGGAACCGGAACAGCCGGCGGAGCGCGCGGGCCGCGTCGCGGTCGTCGGCCACGACGAACGTGCCGTCGGTCCGGTACCCGACGCCGCGGCCGCTCGCCGCCTCGACCTCGGCGGCGAACGCGGGCCACCGCGCGAGGCTCTCGTGCCCCAGCGCGTACAGGTCGAGCTCCTCGAAGCCCGCCTCGGCGTCCGGCGCGAGCATCCCGGCCGCGGCCCACGACGCGCCCCGCCCCGCCCGCCCGCGCTCGAAGAGCGCCACGCGGCGGCCGCGCTGGGCGAGCCGCCACGCGACGCCCAGGCCGGCCACCCCGCCCCCGACGACCGCGACGTCTACGTTGTCCATGTGTGCTGCGCTGCGAGCGGCACCGTACGGGCGGCGCGGCGCGCCTGATCCGGGGAATGGGTACGAGGTACGAGGTACGGTCGTGCGGCGGGCGGGGCGGCGCTGCCGGGCGGGGTGGGAGACGGCCGGACGAATACCCGCCGCCGCCCGAGACCGCCCCGCCCGACGCGTACCCTGTACCGAGTACCCCGTACCCCACAATCCAACCGATGCCCCTCCCCGCCCGCACCGACGTCGTGGTCGCCGGCGCCGGCCTCGCCGGGGCGTGCGCGGCGCTCGTGCTCAGCCGGAGCCGCCGCGTCATGGTCGTCGGCGACGGGAGGCCCGGCGCGAGCGGGGCGGCGGCCGGGCTCGTCAACCCGTTCATGGGGCGGAAGGCGAAGCCGGCGTGGCGGATGGACGAGGCGCTCCGCGCCCTCGGCACGCTCCTGGACGACGCCGGCGCCGGCGCCCTCGTCTCGCGCACCGGCGTCGTGCGCCCGGCCGCCGCCCCGTCCCAGGCCGCGACGTTCCAGGAGCGGGCCGCCGAGCACGCGGGCGCGCTGGAGTGGCTGAGCCCGGCGGCCGCGGCCGAGCGGTTCCCGGCCGTCGCCGCCCCGCTCGGCGCGCTCGTCGTCGGGCGGGGCGGGCACGTCGAGGTCGGTGCGCTCGCCGCCGCGTTCGTGCGGGCGGCCGAGGCGCGGGGCGCCGCGCGCGCGCGCGCGCGGCTGCTCGGGTGGCGGAGCGAGCCGGGCGGACCCGACGCGGACGGGGTGGCTTCGCCGTCCCCTCCGGGGGTGGTCGTCCAGACGGACGCCGGCGACGTCCGGGCGCGGCACCTCGTCCTGTGCCTGGGCGACGGCGCGCGGCACCTCCCCGCCCTCGCGGCCCTGGGGCTCCACCGCGTCAAGGGCCAGACGGTCCGCCTGGAGCGCCCCGACGCGCTGCCGCCGGGCCACCCCGCCGTCGCGGGGCGCGGCTACGTGGTGCCGCAGGCCGACGCGGGCGGACCCGACGCGGGCGGACCCGACGCGGGCGGGGTGGTCGTGGGCGCCACGTTCGAGCACGCGTTCGAGAGCGACGCGCCGGACCCGGCGCTCGACGCCGGACTCGTCGCGCAGGCCGCCGCGCTCGTGCCCGCGCTGGGCGGGGCGGCCGTCCTGGGACGCCGGGCGGGCGTCCGCCTGACGGTGCCCGCGGCGGTGGCGCCGGGGCGGCTCCCGCTGGCGGGTCCGCTCACGGGCTGCGTGTGGGTATTTACCGGCCTCGGCGCGAAGGGGTTGATGACCGCCCCGCTCCTGGCGCTCGCGCTCCCGGACGCGCTCGACGGCCGCCCAGCTCGTGATCCCACGCTCTGGCGGCTCCCGCCGGCGGTCGCCGCGGCGCTCGGCCGAACCGGGCGGGGCGGCACCTCGTAGTCGGGGGAGAGCCGAGCGGGCGGGCCGGCTCCGCCCCCTATCTTTCCCCCTCCCCTCTCTGCCCCCGACGATGCCCGACACCCTGACCCAGATCGAAGAGTACCTCGGCTCCGAGGCCGACTCGCTCCTCGGCTTCGACGCGCCCAAGATCTCGAAGGACCAGCTCCACGTCCCCGGCCCCGACTGGGTGGACCGCGTCTTCCGCGCCTCGGACCGCCCGATCCCCGTGCTCCGCTCGCTCCAGCAGCTGTACGACGCCGGGCGCCTGGGCGGGACGGGCTACCTCTCGATCCTCCCCGTCGACCAGGGCATCGAGCACTCGGCCGGCGCGTCGTTCGCCAAGAACCCGGCCTACTTCGACCCCGAGAAGATCGTCGAGCTCGCCATCGAGGGCGGCTGCAACGCGGTCGCCTCGACGTACGGGGCGCTCGGGATGGTCGCGCGGAAGTACGCGCACAAGATCCCGTTCATCCTCAAGATCAACCACAACGAGCTGCTCACCTTCCCGAACACGTACGACCAGATCCTGTACGCCCGGGTCGAGGAGGCCCGCGACATGGGCTGCGTCGCGATCGGGGCCACGATCTACTTCGGCTCCGACGGCTCGGGCCGCCAGATCCAGGAGGTCTCGAAGGCCTTTGCGCGCGCCCACGAGCTGGGGCTCGCCACGGTCCTCTGGTGCTACCTCCGCAACAGCGGGTTCACCGTCGACGGCACGAACTACGAGGCGGCGGCCGACCTCACGGGCCAGGCCGACCACATCGGCGCGACGCTCGAGGCCGACATCCTCAAGCAGAAGCAGCCGACCACGAACGGCGGCTACAAGGCGCTGAACTCGGGCGACAGCTCCTACGGCAAGCTCGACGAGCGGATCTACACCGAGCTCGCGAGCGACCACCCCATCGACCTCACGCGCTACCAGGTGGCCAACGGGTTCATGGGCCGGGCCGGCACCATCAACTCGGGCGGCGGCTCGGGCAAAGACGACTTCGGCCAGGCTGTCCGCACGGCGGTCATCAACAAGCGCGCGGGCGGGATGGGCCTCATCTCGGGCCGCAAGGCGTTCCAGCGCCCGACGGCCGACGGCGTCAAGCTCCTCAACGCGATCCAGGACGTGTACCTCTCGGACGAGGTCACGGTCGCCTAGCGCCCACCCCGCCCCATCGACACGGGGACCCTGCCGCCGGGCGGGGTCCCCTTTCGTTTGCCGCCCCGCCCGATCCCGTCGCGGGCGGGGCGGCGGCTCGACCGCCCCGCCCGGGGCCACCGCCCTGCCGAAGCGGGCGGGGTGGCGCCTCCGCTGCCGCCCCGCCCTTCGGGTCCGATCTACTCCGCCGGGCGCTCGAACACCAGGATGTGCTGCTGCGGGAGCACGTCGCGGTTCTCGACGAACCGGAACCCGGCCGCCTCCACCTCGCGCCGGGCCTGCGCCTCGGTCATCTTGTGGAGCGGCTTGATGGGCACGTCGGGGTCCTCGGCCCGGTACTCGACGAGGACGAGCCGGCCGCCGGGGCGCGTGGCCTCGAAGATGCCGGCGAGCATCTCGCGCGGGTCCGAGAACTCGTGGTACGCGTCGACGACGAGCGTGAGGTCGGTCGACCGCGGGCGGAGGCCGGGCGAGGTCTCGGTGCCCAGGACCGGCGCCACGTTGCCGACGCCGTCCTCCCCGGCCCGCGCCTCGACGATCCGGAGCATCTCGGGCTGGATGTCGACGGCGTAGACGCGCCCCTCGGGGACGAGCGGGGCGAGCCGGAACGTGAAGTAGCCGGTCCCCGCGCCGAGGTCGGCCACGACGTCGTCGGGCGCGAGCCCCAGCGCCTGCACCAGGAGCGCCGGGCGCTCCTCGCGCTCGCGGTCGGGGCGCTCGAGCCAGGCCGCCCCACGGTGGCTCATCACGCGCGCGATCTCGCGGCCGAGGTAGTAGCGGCCGGTCCCGTCGGCCGAGCGCGGGCCGGCCTCGTAGGCGACGGCCTCGTCCTGGGAGAACGCCCGCGTCGCCGCGCGCGCGGCGGACCGCCCCTCGGGCTCCACGAGGCGAACGCCCTCGGCGGGCGGGGCGGCCGGCGACTGCGCGAGGCACCCGGGCACCGCGAGCACGGCAGCGAGGAGGACGAGGGCACGCCCCGGGAGCGGGATCAACGACATGGGCGGGCGGGGCGGCGGGGACGGTGAGGCCGCGCAGACGCGGCGTGGAGTCACAACGGCGCGCGGACCGCGCCCGTGCCCCGAGCGCCGCCCCGCCCGGTGGCTACACGCCCGCCCGGTGGCTACACGACCGGGTGGACCACGCGGGGCGGGGCGATCGGGAGCGGCCGGGCCACGTCGTCCGCCGTCGGGACGCCCGACGTGCCGGCCCGGGCGTACGGCTCCTGAAGCTCGACCGACGGGGTGTCCTTCCCCCGCTTCGAGCGGATGTTCAGGAACTCGACGATGAGCGAGAACGCCATCGCGCTGTAGATGTAGCCCTTCGAGATGTGCTGACCCATCCCCTCAGCGACCAGCGTGACGCCGATGAGGATGAGGAACGCGAGCGCGAGCATCTTCACCGTCGGGTGGCGGTGGACGAAGTTCGAGATCGGCCCGGCCCCCAGCATCATCACGCCGACGGCGATCACGACGGCGATGATCATGACGGCGATGTCGTCGGCCATGCCGACGGCCGTGATGACGGAGTCCAGCGAGAACACGAGGTCGAGCAGCGCGATCTGGATGAGCACGCTCCCCATCGTAGCCGCCTTCGGCTTCGCGGCCGCGTGCTCGCCGTCGCCTTCCAGCTTGTTGTGGATCTCGTGCGTCGCCTTGCCGACGAGGAAGACGCCGCCGAGGAGCAGGATGAGGTCGCGCCCCGTGATGGCCGTCGCGCTCGTCTCCGCGACGTCGCCGCCGCCGTGGCCCACGACGGCCTCGCCCGTCGCCTCGCCGACCGGCTGGAGGTCGGCGAGGAAGGGGAGCCAGTCGGCCACGTCGAACAGGACCGCCGTGAGCCCCATGACCCACGAGATCGAGAGGAGGAGCAGGATCCGCATACCCATCGCGAGCCCCAGCCCGATCGTGCGGCCCCTCGCCTGCTGCTCCTCGGGGAGCCGGCCGGTGAGGATCGAGATGAAGATGATGTTGTCGATCCCGAGGACGATCTCGAGCGCGGTCAGCGTCCCGAGGGCGGCCCACGCGGCGGGGTCGGAGATCCAGTCGAACATGAGGGGCGGGCGGGGCGGCCGAGGTGAGGGAGCAGCAAGCTAGCTCGGGGGGAGCAGAGAGAGCGGGTAGAGCAGGTAGAGCAGAGAGAGCGGGTAGAGCAGAGAGAGCAGGTAGAGCGGTGAGCATTTGCCCGCCCCGCCCGCGCAGCGCGAGGGGCAGGAGCCGCCGCGGAACTTTTCGGCCGCCGCCCCGCCCTTCGCTCTACCCGCTCTACCCGCTCTACCCGCTCTACCCGCTCTACCCGCTCTACCCGCTCTACCCGCTCTACCCGCTCTACCCGCTCTACCCGCTCTACCCGCTCTACCCGCTCTACCCGCTCCACCCCGCCCCGGTATCTTCCGCCCCACCCCGCCCAGCCGCCCCGCCCGATGGCCGAGACGCCCGCCCCGCCCGCCGACCCGCTCGCCCACTACCCGACGTGGGCGCGCGAGCTGGCCCGCCGCTACTTCACCAAGACGATCAACCAGTTCGTCGTGCACGGGAACGTCCGCGACCTTGTGCCCTCCGAGGACGGGCGGGGCGGGCGCGTGTACGTCCCGCTGCGGCAGTTCCTGGCCGACGACCTCTTCGCCGGCCGCGACATCGTCGTGTTCTACGACCGCTCCGACGGCATCCACTTCCAGGACGTCGACTCGCGCCGCGACTTTAACCGGGCGCTCTCCGGCTACGACACGATTTTCGGGACCGAGTACGCGAAAAAGCTCCCCAAGGACCCCGCTCGCGTCTTCGCGCTCCTCGACAACTACTTCCGCCTGCGCCTGGCGGACGGGAAGCGGATCGCCCTCGTCGTCGACTACGCCGAAACCATCATCCCGATGTCGGAGGCGGCCAGCTACTCGACCGAGGACCGCGGCGCGCTCGTGACGCTCCAGAAGTGGGCCAACGACCCGCTCCTGCTCCGGGCCGACTTTACGCTCGTCCTCGTCGCCGAGAACCTGGGCGACCTGTCGCGCCCGTTTATCCAGAGCCCGTACAACGCCGAGTTGGAGGTCGGGCTGCCGGCCTTCGACCAGCGCCAGGCGTTCGTGTCGTGGTTCCTCTCGGCCGACGGCGCCCGCGCCCGCTACGACGCGCTGAGCGACGTGCCCGACCTCGCGCTCGCCCAGAACACGGCCGGCCTGGGCTACGTCCAGCTCCGCTCGATCCTGGCCGACGTGCTGGAAAACGGGCGGCGGCTCACGTTCGAGACGCTGTCCGAGAAGAAGAAGGAGCTGATCGAGGCCGAGGCGTACGGGCTCCTCGAGTTCGTCGAGACCGACTACACGCTCGACATGGTCGCCGGCCACGCCGAGGCCAAGGACCACCTCCGCGCCGCGGCCGAGGCCATCAAGACCGGCCGCCCCGACGTCATGCCGATGGGCTACCTCGTGAGCGGGCCAGTCGGCACGGGCAAGACGTTCCTCGTGACCACCTTCGCGGGCGAGATCGGGATCCCGATGGTCAAGCTCAAGAATTTCCGCAGCCAGTGGCAGGGCGTGACCGAGGGGAACCTGGAGAAGATCCTCACGCTGCTCCGGGCCATGAACCCCGTCGCCGTCATGATCGACGAGGCCGACGCCGCGCTGGGCGACCGGAGCAGCCAGGGCGACTCGGGCGTGTCCAGCCGCGTGTTCGGCCAGATCGCGCAGGCCATGAGCGACACGCGCTACCGCGGCCGCATCATCTGGTTTCTGGTCACGGCCCGGCCCGACCTCATGCCGGTCGACCTCAAGCGCCAGGGCCGCGCCGAGGAGCACATCGGCCTGTTCTACCCGTCGACGCGGGAGGACCGCGAGGAACTGCTCCAAGTCATGATGCGGAAGACGGGCGTGGACCTGCCGCTGGACGACGTCCCCGAGGCGCTCCTCGACGGCGAGCGGACGTACTCGGGCGCCGACATGGAGGCGCTCCTCACGCGGGCCAAGTTCCGCGCGGCCACGCACGCGCTCGACGCCCCCCACCCCGCCCCCGGCGGCGACGGCGCGGCCGGGGTGGAGGACGCGGGCGGGGCGGTCACGGCCGACGTCCTGCAGGCGGTCGTCGACGACTTCGTGCCGCCGTCCTACCCGCTCCAGGTCGAGCTCCAGAACCTCGCGGCGGTCCTCGAATGCACGAGCCTCTCGATGCTCCCCGAGCGCTTCCGCGCGCTCGACCGCGAGGCGACGACACGCCGCGTCGCTGAGCTGAAGGGGCTTATCGGGGACCGCTGAGGGCGGGGCGGGCTACTTCGAGCTCTTCTCGAGCTGCTTGTACAGCTTGAGGTAGAGGTCGTACGAGAGGAGGACGGCCTCGGGCTCGTTGTTCTTCTGGATCATGATGCCCGTCTTGATCGTTTTGGCCTGGTCGATGAGCGCGGACGTTTTCGACCGGAGCTCAGTGACGGTGGCGATGGCTTCGATGCCTTGGGTGCTGTACATGGTCTGTGGGTGCCAGGGAGGGACGGAGAGAGACGCGACACGCCTGGAAGATGGTCCCCAACGTACACACCACAGAGAAGCCCTTACCTAACCCCCGATCTTTGTGTACCTAGGCCACGTCACGACCTCCGTCGTCGCAACGGAAAAGCACCCCCGCCTCCGTGCACACCGGCTCCTCGTCGTCGAGCCGGTCGGCCTCGACGGCCAGCCGCTGGGCGGCCCGGCCGACGTGGCCCTCGACCCCGGCCTCGACGCCGGCCCCGGCGACTTCGTGATCGTCGCCAAGGAGGGCGCCGTCGTCGCCGACCTCCTCGACCGCGACCTCGGCTCCGACGAGACGGGGACGCCCGCCAACGTGGTCATCGTCGCCATCGCCGACGACTGGACGCCGCGGTAGTCGGCGAGTGCCCGCCCCGCCCGTGTGGCGCGGGGGCGGGGTGGAGCATCGCCTGATCGCGCACCTCCACGCGCCTCGTGTGGCGTGGGCGGCGCGGTCTGACGACGCGGAGGGCAAGACACGGCCGCCCCGCCCTCGACGTAGGCGCGGCGGCCCCTTCCCCCGACACCGTCTACCGCCCCGCCCGACCTACTGACTCCCCCGCGCTTCCACACCTCTTCAAGCCGGCCCGGGGAGCCCGGGCGGGGCGGCGGGGTAGACTCCCCTTCCCCACACACCCAGCGACATGGCGAACGGCCCCTACGACGTCCTCATCATCGGCTCCGGCCCCGGCGGCTACGAGGCCGCCATCCGCGCCCACCAGCTCGGGCTCAAGACGGCCATCATCGAGAAGAACAAGCTGGGCGGGGTGTGCCTGAACATCGGGTGCATCCCGACCAAGGCGCTGCTCAAGAGCGCCGAGGTGGCCTCGCAGATGCGGCACCTGGGCGACTACGGCCTCTCGTTCGGCGGCGACGGCGCGGCGCCCGAGGTCGAGGTCGACTTCCCGGCGGTCGTCGAGCGCTCGCGGGGCGTGGCCAACAAGATGAACAAGGGCGTCCAGTTCCTCATGAAGAAGAACAAGGTCGACGTCTACATGGGCGCGGCCACGCTGCTCGGCGGCGGCCGCGTGCGCGTCGAGCCGTCGGAGACGATGGACGGCGAGACGGTCGGCGAGGAGACGGAGATCGAGGCCAAGCACATCATCGTCGCGACCGGCGCCCGCGCCCGCGAGATCCCGACGCTCCCCGTCGACGGGACCAAGATCATCGACTACCGGCAGGCCATGCTCCAGACCGAGCGGCCGGAGTCGCTGCTCATCGTCGGGGCCGGGGCCATCGGCGTCGAGTTCGCCTACGTGTACCACCACATGGGCACCGACGTCACGGTCGTCGAGCTCCAGGACCGGCTCGTGCCCGTCGAGGACGCCGACGTGTCGAAAGAGCTCGAGCGCGCCTACAAGAAGATGGGCGTGTCGGTCATGACGGGCGCCGAGGTCACGAACGTCGACACGTCCGGCGACGGGTGCGCGGTCACGGTCAAGACGGCCAAGGGCGAGGAGACGCTCCAGGTCGCCCAGGTGCTCTCGGCTGTCGGCGTGGTCGGCAACGTCGAGGGGTTCGGGCTGGACGACATCGGCGTCGAGCACGAGCGGGGCGCCATCACCGTGGACTCGATGTACCACACGAACGTCGACGGCGTCTACGCCATCGGCGACGTGGTCGGCGGCCCGTGGCTGGCGCACGTGGCGAGCCACGAGGGGATCGTCTGCGTCGAGAACATCGCCCACGAGATGGGCAAGGCCGAGCACGCCCCGCACGCGGTCGACTACCTCAACGTCCCCGGCTGCACGTACTGCCTGCCGCAGATCGCCTCGGTCGGCTACACCGAGGCCAAGGCGAAGGAGGCCGGGTTCGACGTGATCACGGGCAAGTTCCCGTTCACGGCGTCGGGCAAGGCGGCGGCCATCGGCGACCAGACCGGGTTCGTGAAGGTGGTCGTGGACAAAAAGTACGGCGAGGTCCTGGGCACCCACATCATCGGCCACGACGCGACCGAGATGATCGCCGAGATCGTCACGGCGCGCGCGCTCGAGACGACGGCCCACGAGATCATGGACGCCATGCACCCGCACCCGACGCTCTCGGAAGCCGTCATGGAGGCGTTCCGCGACGCCTACGGCCAAGCCATCAACGCGTAGCGACGGCGCGCCGCCCCGCCCGCTGGGGGCGGGGTGGTGCTGCGCCAGGAGCCGCCCCGCCCGAGAACCGCCCCCGGTGCCCGACGGCGCCGGGGGCGCTTTCGTTGCGGCCGCCCCGCCCCGCACGCAAGCGCAAGTCGGGCGGAGTGGAGCGGACCGCGGGCGGGGCGCTAGAACCCCACCCCGCCCCGCCCGTACTGAGCGGCCCCCTCTCTCCTCCCCCTCCCCATGGCCGCCCCCACGACTCCCCCCGCCGACCGCGCCGAGCAGATCGAGAAGCTCGCCGATCTGATCGGGGACATCCGCATCTGCATGTTCACCACCGTCGACACCGACGGCAAGCCGTGGGCGCGGCCGATGGCCGTGCAGGAGGTCCGGTTCGGCGGCGACCTCTGGTTCTTTACCCGCGACGACTCCGAGAAGGTCGAGCACGTCGAGCGCAACCGGAAGGTCGGCGTGGCCTTTGCCCACCCGGGCCGGCAGGACTACGTCACGATGGCCGGGACGGCGCTCGTCGTCAAGGACAAGCGGAAGGCCGAGGAGCTGTGGTCGAAGCCGCTCGAGGCGTGGTTCCCGAAGGGCCTCGACGACCCGCACCTCCGGCTCCTCAAGGTCGAGGTCGAGCGCGCCGAGTACTGGGACTCGCCGTCGAGCCCGGTCGTCTACGCGCTCGGGTTCCTCAAGGCCAAGATCACCGGCGAGCCGGCCCGCGACGTCGGCGAGAACGAGAAGGTCGACCTGGGATGACGAGCGGCGGGTGGGGGCCGAGAGCCCTCTCCCCGCCCCGCCCCACGCGGCGCAAAGGGGGCGGGGTGGCCGCCCCGCCCGCACGCCCCGCCGGAACGGGCGGGGTGGCTAGCGGACGACCGCGCCCGGCTCGCCGTCGGCCTCGACGGCCAGGAGCGCCCCGTCGCGGTTCTCGGCGAACAGGATCATCCCCTGGCTTTCGAGCCCGCGGATCGTCCGCGGCGCGAGGTTGGCGACGACGACGACCGTCCGCCCCACCAAGTCGTCGGGCGCAAAGTGCTCGCGGACGCCGGACAGGATCTGCCGCGTCTCGAACCCGAGGTCGACGTCGAAGCGGAGGAGCTTGTCGGCGTTCGGGTGGAGGTCGGCCGCTAGGATCCGCCCCGCCCGCAGGTCGAGCGGCGTAAACTGGTCGAAGGCGATGGGCGCGCTGAGCGGGGCGTACGGCTCGCCCGAGTCCGCAGCGGCCGGGTCGCCGGTCGCCGTCGCCTCGCGGTCGTCGAGGAGTTGGCGCTGCGCCTCGACCTCGTCGTCCTCGATCTTGCGGACGAGGATGCCGGGTGTGCCGAGCGGGTGGCCCGTTTGCAATAGCGGGCGTCCAGCGTCGGCCCAGCCGATCCCCGCCTCGCCCTCGCCGCCGGCCGCCCCGTTCGCCCCCGCCCCGCCCGCGGACGACCGGACGCCCTCCAGGTTCAGCATCTCGCGGAGCCGCCGCGCCGTCTCGGGCACGACGGGGTCGAGCAGGACGGACAGCCCGGCGCAGACCTGGAGCGCGACGTGGACCGTGTTCCGCATGGCCCGCTCGTCCGTCTTCCGCGTTTTCCACGGCTCGGTCTCCTGGAGGTATTGGTTGCCCGCGCGCGCGAGCGCGACCGTCCGCGCGACGGCGTCGCGGAGCCGGTACTGCTCGTAGAGCGCGCCGACTTCGGGCGGGGCGGCGGCGAGGGCGGCGAGAAGCTCGCGGTCGGCCTCGGACGGCTCCTCCAGCGGCGGCACCGCCCCGCCCGTAAAGCGGTCGGCGAACGTGAGCGCCCGGTTGCAGAAGTTGCCGACCACGTCGGCCAGCTCGCCGTTCACGCGGTTCTGGAAGTCGGACCACGTAAAGTCGGCGTCCTTCGTCTCGGGCAGGCCGACCGCCAGCGCGTAGCGGAGGGCGTCGGCGGGAAACGCCTGCAGCGCCTCCTCGGCCCAGACCGCCCAGCCGCGCGACGTCGAGAGCTTCTGGCCCTCCAGGTTCAGGAACTCATTGGCCGGCACGTTCTCCGGCAGCACGAACTGCCCCGCAGACGGCGAAGCCAACTGCGGCAGGTCCGGCTGCGCCGCATTGCCTGCGGCGTCCGCTGCGCGGTTCGTCGCCATCAGGATGGCGGGGAAGATGAGGCAGTGGAAGACGATGTTGTCCTTGCCGATAAAGTGGACCAGCTCGGGCGCCGTCCCGTCCTCGTGGACCTGCCAGTACCGCCTCCAGAGGTCGGCGTCGCCCTGCGCCGCCGCCCACTCTTTCGTGATCGAGAGGTAGCCGATGGGCGCGTCGAACCAGACGTAGAGGACCTTCCCGTCGGTGTCGCCCTCGACGTCGGACGGCACCGAAATGCCCCAATCCAGGTCGCGCGTCATGGCGCGCGGGCTCAGGCCGGCGTCGAGCCAGCTCCGCACCTGGCCCAGCACGTTCGGCTTCCACCCCGCCCTCGTCCCGATCCACTGGTCGAGGGCGGGTTGGAGATCGCCCAGCGGGAGGTACCAGTGCGTCGTCTCGCGCCGCTCCGGGGCAGCGCCGGAGAGCGTGCTCCGCGGCTCGACGAGGTCGTCGGGCGAGAGCGTGGACCCGCAGTTTTCGCACTGGTCGCCGTAGGCTTGGTCGTACCCGCAGACGGGGCACGTGCCCTTGACGAAGCGGTCGGCCAGGAAGACACCGGCTTCGGGGTCGTAGAGCTGCGTCGCCGTCTCGCGCACGAACCCGCCGGCCGCGTCGATGGCTCGGAACAGGTCCTGGCTCGTCTCCCGGTGCGTCTCGGACGTCGTGCGCCCGTAGGCGTCGAACGCGATACCGAAGCCGGCGAAGGCGCTCTCCAACTCGGCGTGGTAGCGGTCGACGATGGCCTGCGGCGTCGTCCCCTCCTGCCGCGCGCGGATGGCGATCGCCGCCCCGTGCTCGTCGGACCCGCACACCCAGACCACGTCGCGCCCGCGCAGCCGCTGGTAGCGGACGAACAGGTCGGCCGGGAGGTAGGCCCCGGCGAGGTGGCCGAGGTGGAGCGGCCCGTTCGCGTACGGGAGCGCCGAGGTGACGAGGAGCGGGCGGTCGGGCATGCGCGGGGTACGGGGTACGGGGTACGGGGTACGGGGTACGGGAAGATGGCGGGCGGGGCGGGGCGGCGCCACCGGGCGGGGCGGAAGACGGCCGGAATTGCGGCGGGCGGCGGAGACAACCGCCCCGCCCCCGCGCGCCATGGGCGGGGTGGGCACGGTAGCGTCGTTGCACGCAACGACACCGGGCAACGGCGCCCAGGCAGGGCGGGGCCGTTCAGGACCGCCCCGCCCGCAGGTGGCCTCGGGCGGGGTGGCGCCGCCGGCGGTGCCGAGCGGGGCGGGAGCGCTGCCCCGGGCCACCCCGCCCCACGCAGCTCAAACGTCTACAACGCGGGAGGCCGCCCGGCCCTGCGGCAGGTCGCGTGGCTGGTCGTCCCGGTCGGCCCAAGCGTCTCGCCGAAGGTTCGCGCCGGGTCCGCCCCGCCGCGGTCCGCTCGGGCGGGGCGGGGGCGTAGCTTGGCGCCGCCCTTCCCCGCCCCGCCCCTGACGGCCGCCATGACCACGCCCGACACGCTCGACCTCAGCTCACTCTCCGAAGACGACCGCCTCTCGTTCTACGGCGCCCTCTTTGCCATGTCCGCCGCCGACCGCGACATGGATGAGAGCGAGGACGACCGGATCTTCGAGTCGCTCGACCTGGGCGACCTTTCCGGCGACGCCCGCAAGCGCGTCTTCCGGCTCGCCATCCAGCCGCCGCCGCTCGAGCGGTGCCTGCTCCAGTTCAAGGACCACGACGTCGAGCTGCGCCGGGCGCTCATGCTCAACCTCCTCGACGTCGTCCTCGCCGACGGCGTGATCGAGCCCGGCGAGCACGTCGGGCTCCACGAGGCCCGTGAAGTGCTCGGCCTCGACCGCGACGACGTCGCGGGCCTCCACGACGTGGCGTTCGGCGTGCAGCAGGCGACCGACGCCGTCCGCCGTCCCATCCGCCCCGCCCCGCTCAGCGTCTGAGCCCGCGGGCGGGGCGGCCGCCCCGCCCTAGGCTGCGCGGTCGGGCGCAGAGCTCAGTACGGGGCCGGGTCGCGAGGCTGCGCGATCGGGTGGACGTCCTCGTCCTCGTGGTCGATCCCCCGGCCCAGCCGGTTTGCCCACTGCTGCGTGAACTCGGCACCGACGAGGACGATAAAGGACGAGTAGTAGATCCAGATGAGGATGAGCGCGAGCGAGCCCGCGGCCCCGAACGCCGAGCCCGGGTTGGCCGTGCCGAGGTAGATCCCGATGAGGGACTTGCCGATCGTGAACAGGATCGAGGTCGCAAGGCCGCCGACGGCCGCGTCGCGCCACGCGACCTCGGCGTCGGGGAGCACCCGGAACAGGAAGGTGAACAAGGCCGCGATGACCAGGAGCCCGACGACGACGTTGGCCACCTGGACCAGCGTGCTCGCCACGGCGCCGCCGCCGACGGCGGCCTCGGCGGCCCCCCCGATCGCCGTGAGCGCGGCGCTCACGACGAGCGAGACGAGGAGGAAGAACCCGATCGTCAGCACCATCCCGAACGAGAGCAGCCGCTTGAGGACGACGCCCACGACGCCGCTGTCGTCGTCGTCCTCGACCTCCCACGCCCGGTTCAGCGCCCGCTGGAGCTGGGCGAACGCGCCCGTCGCCCCGAACAGGAGCGCCGCGAGCCCGGCCACCTTGGAGCCGATCCCGGTCCCCAGGTCGCTCGCGTCGGCGATCATGGTGCGGATGGCGTCGCCCGCCGACGGGCCGATCAGGTCGCCCATCTGGCTCACGACGACCTCCTCGACCTGGGCCGGCCCGACCACGGCCCCGACGACGCCGACGATGATGACGAGGAGCGACGGGAGCGAGAACACGGTGTAGTACGCGATCGCGGCGCTCAGGCTCGGGACGTCGTCGTCCATCACGTCTTTGCCGGTGGCCGTGAGGAGGTTCTTGGTGGTGGTCCAGGCGGAGGGCATAGGTCGGGGGTGTGAGTCGGTCCGTTCACGCGCGGGGCGGGGCGGGGTTGCCGCGGCCGCGTACCTTTGGGGCCTCCTCACGCCCCGCCCCGTGCTCCGCCCCCGGCTCGACGACGACGGCCGCACCGTCACCCTCGACCTCCACGGCGCCCGCGTCGACGAGGCGCTCGGGCTCGCCCACGCCGCCGTGGTCGAGGCCGCCCGGCGCGGGCGCTCGACCGTCCGCGTCGTCCACGGCGCGTCGACGAGCGGGGCGGGGCGGCGGACCATCAAGACGGCGCTCCACGCGGAGCTCGACGCCGGCGCCTTCGCCCCGCCCGTGACGTCGTCGTTCCGGCAGGAGGGCGCGGTGCTCCTCGGGCTCGCGCCGGACGCCGCCCCGCTCCCCGGCCGCCTCACGCTCCGCGACCTGCGCTGAGGGGCGGCCGGCAGTCCGGCGTGAGGCCACCGCCCCGCCCTCGCCGTACGCCCTCGCCGCACGTAGGGGCGGGGCGGTGGCCGCGCGTCCGTCTCTGGAGTCACGGGAGCCACCCCCGCCCCGCCCTCGTCCGCATCACGGGCGCAGACGCGTCCGCCGCTGACTCCACCTGCTACCTGAACACGTGCTATCTGCCACTCAGACGCCGCCCCGCCCGCGCATCGGGATCACGACGTCGCTCAACCCGACCGAGAGCGGCGCCCTCGAACAGCGGCTCGACCTCGCCTACGTCCGCGCCGTCGAGCGAGCGGGCGGGCTGCCGCTGTTGGTCCCAATGCTCGAAACGGACGAGGCCGCCGACGCCTTTGCCGCGCTCCTCGACGGCCTCGTCGTCACCGGCGGCCCGGCCGTCACCGACGGGCTCGTGGGCGCGCTCCCCGACGACATCGACGAGACCCACCCCGCCCGCACGGCGTCCGACGTCCGCCTGCTCCGGGCCTTTCTCGACGCCCGCCGCCCAGCGCTCGGGGTCTGCTACGGGATGCAGCTCGCGAGCGCGCTCCGCGGCGGCACGATCTACGCCGACGTCCAGCGCGACGCCGACGCCGACATCCACAGCAGCGGGCGGGGCGGGACCACGCATCCGGTCGCCGTCGAGCCGGGCACGCGGCTGCACGCGCTCGTCGGAGGCGCGGTGGACGTCAACACGCGGCACGTCCAGGCGGTCGCCGAGCCTGGCGCCGGCCTCGTCGTTTCGGCGCGGGCGCCGGACGGGACGGTCGAGGCCATCGAGACGGCCGACGGCACGTTCGTGGGGCTCCAGTTCCACCCCGAAGCTATGAGTCCGCCGCTGGACGCGGTGTTCGAGGACTTGGTCGCGCGTGCCCGGGCGGGGCGGGAGAACAGGGCCGGAATCGGTCTCTGAAGGAACTGTGAGGGGCGGGCGCGGTTTTTGAATAGAGGGCCGTTAGCTAACGGCCCCCGCTCGAGACCCCGCCCCGCCCGCCCCATGTCTACGCCCTCAGACCCCCGCTTCCGCCCGCTCCCGGACGACGCCGACGTGGCGCCCGTCGACGCCGTCGGCGAGCCGCTGGACCCGGCCGACGACACCTCGCCGCAGGGCGCCCGCGGGCGCCGCGCGTTCCGAGAGAGTCTTCGTACGCCGCTCGTCGCGCTGGGCGCGTTCGCGGCCCTCGGGCTCGGCGTCTTCGTCGCCACCGGCGGCGACGTGGGCGCGGCGGCTCCGACGAGCGCCCCGCCTCAGGGGGCGGCCGAGGCCGCAGTCGTCCCGCTCGACCCCAACGACCCGTTCACGTTCAGCGGGCTCGACATCCACCCCGACCGGCTGTTTGCCCAGTACTTCGCCGGCGCGTTCGCCGGCGCGGCCGTGGGCGCCGACGTATCGACCAGCCACCTGGCCGACTTCCGCTGGCGGCTCGACATGTACCAGAAGGCGTACGGGGTCGACGACAACTTTACGGTCCGCGTCCTCGACAACCGGACGGGCGAGACACTCGAGGTGGCCCAGCTCCGCGGCGACCGCGACCGCTTCCGCGGGTCCGGCCAGGCGGATTGGGACCAAGTCAACCGCGCGCGGCGGACGCTGACGACCGATCTCCGCAAAAAGTGGACGGACTACGGCGTCCCGCGTTCGGCCCTGGTGATCCGGTGGGGCTACGCCGACCAGACGCGGGAGGCCCGTGAGCGCGACGCGCCCTACCTCGCCTACGAGGTCAACCTCGCGCGGCGGCTCGGGCTCAGCCTGCTCCCGACCGAGATCGGGACGGTCGAGACGTTCAACCAGGACCAGCTCATCTCGTCGGCCGGGGCGCAGAGCCGGTTCCAGCTCATGCCCGACATCATGGGCATGTTTGGCGTCGAGCAGTACGCGCTGCCCGTGGCCTCGGGCGGGGCGGTCCAAGTCCGCGAGCAGCGGCACCCGCTCCTGGCCATGGAGCCCTCGCTCATGCTCGTCCGCGCCTACGCCAACGCCGTGGGCCACGAGCTTCCAGGCGTCTCGGCGTACCACACCGGCCCGGGCAACATCTTCAAGCTCTACCGCGAGTACCTGAAAGCCAACCCCGGCCAGGTCCGCGGCGCCCACGTCTCGGACGCCTACATGTGGGGCGTGACCGACGGGTTCGAGCAGGTCGACGAGGTGTCGTCGTTCGGGCCGCACTCGCGGGCCTACGTGCTCAAGGCGTACGGCTCGCTCCGCGCGACCGAGGGCGACCTCGTCCAGCCCGAGCAGTCGTTCCGCGGCGAGCTCGTCCGGCTCCGCCCCGGCGCCATGGCCCGTCTCTCGCAGGTGCTCGACGCGCTCGCCCCGCACGAGCGGCGGCTGACGTGGGGGCCGGTCGAGGGCGCGACGATGTACGCGAAGTTCCGGGCGCTCAACCCGCACATCGCCCTCCCCGCCCCGCGCGGCGACGGCGTCCCAGCGGCCGGCGACCTCCGCCTGTCGTCGAGCGCCGACGGCGAGCCCGTCCGCTTTTTCCTCCCGATCGGGTCGGCGTCGGTGCTCCGCCGCGTTGGTCTCGACGTGGTCGGCGACGTGCAGGCGTTCGACGAGACCACGTTCCTGATCGACCCGTCCGAGGTCACGTCGGTCGACCGGGCTTACACCCAGCTCGTCCGTGAGGCCGGCGACTTCGGGTTCACGTCGTCGATCCAGCGGCGGATGGACCGGATCCACGACCAGCTCCAGGCGCTCGCCGAGCAGAACCCCGACTCGCGCTACCGCCAGACGCAGGCGAAGGTGGCTCGCATCCACCGCTCGGTGTGGCGGACCAAGAACTTCCGCAACCTCGTCGCCACGACCGAGACGCTCCTGGCCGCCGATCCGCGCGTGAACCTGGGCCGCGGGGAGATCCCGTCCGCGACGCCGCCGCTCCGCCGCCCGACGATGGAGCCGCTCCCGCCCCGCCCGCCGCAGCTGGCCCCGCTCGTGCCGTAGACGAAGCGCCCGCCGGCCCTACCGCCCTGCCCGTTGCTCCGGGCGGGGCGGCGTCGTTTCGGGGCGGGGTGGCGGCGGACAGCGTCTGCGTACAACCACGTCGGCGCCTGCCCATCCCGCCCTCCCCTATCCCGTATCCCTCCTCACCTCGGGCGGGGTGGAGACGAGGACGCCCTGCATGAAGCGGTAGTGGCCGGGGTAGGTGCAGATAAACGGGTACTCGCCCGGCGGCGGCATCGTGAACACGACGGCCGTCCGCTCGCCCGGCCCGGCGAGCGGGGTGAGGACCAGGACGGCCTCGTCGAGCGGGACGTCGTCGCGGACGCCCGCGGCCGCCTCGCCCACGCGCTCGACGGCGGCCGAGTCCGCGACCACGACCACGTTGTGGATCATGGCCAGCGACGTCGACGCCGTGTTGTCCATGACCAGGCGGACCGTCGCGCCGGCCGGCGCCTCGACGCGGGTGACGGTGTAGGCGAGCGCGTTGCGCTCGGCCGGCACCACGAGCTCGGCGTCGACCGGCTGCGCGAAGACGGCCTGCTGCTCCGGCGACGGCTCGCGCGGCTCCGGCGCGCACGCGGCGAGCAGGAGCAGGGCCGCCCCGCCCACCGTCCTCCACCACCCCGCCCGCGCGGCGCGGGCGGGGCGGGGCGGCTCCGTGGGGGCGGGGCGGTCGGGGACCGTCTGCTCAGGCCGCCCCGCCCCCGCCGACTGTGCGCGTTGGGCGGGGCGGGACGTGCGCGCGCGTGCCCCTTCCCTCTCCCCTCGTCCCCTCAAAACGTCCATGCCGCGTCCTCCTCGACGCGCCGGCGGGCGCGCTGCATGAGCGTGTCGTGGAAGGCTCGGACCGGCTCGCCCGCGTCCGGCTGGCGGAGCGTGTAGCGGCCGTCTGGCGCGAGGTCCCACGCCTGGCGGTTGTCGTCGAGGCAGAACTGGAGCGTGCGGAGGAGCCGCCCCCGCGCCGTCTCGTCCTCGACCGGGACCACGACCTCGACGCGGTCGTCCAGGTTGCGGCGCATCCAATCGGCCGAGCCGATGAGGACGTCGGGGTGCCCGCCGTCGTTGTGGAAGTAGTAGATCCGGCTGTGCTCGAGGAAGCGGCCCACGAGCGACACGATGCGCACGTTCTCGGACGCGCCCACGAGGCCGGGCCGCATCCGCGTGTGGCCGCGGACGATGAGGTCGATCTCGACGCCGGCCCGGCTCGCCTTGTACAGCTCGCGGATGATGCCGACGTCGTCGAGCGCGTTCATCTTGGCCACGATCCGCCCGCGCCGCCCCGCCCGCGCGTGGCTGGCCTCGCGGCGGATGAGCTCGACGAACCGGGCGCGCAGGTCGCGCGGGGCGACCACCAGCGTCGTGTACTCCTGCTCGGGGGCGTAGCCGGTGAGAAAGTGGAAGAGGCCCACGAGGTCGTCGCCGATCTCGTCGCGGCACGTGAAGAGTCCGAAGTCGGTGTAGAACCGGGCCGTCGTCGGGTTGTAGTTGCCCGTGCCGAGGTGGGCGTAGGTCCGCAGCCGGTCGCCCTCCTCGCGGACCACGAGCGTCGTCTTCGCGTGCGTCTTGAGCCCGACGAGCCCGTACGTCACGTGCGCGCCGGCGCGTTCGAGCCGCTGCGCCCACTCGATGTTGTTGGCCTCGTCGAACCGGGCCTTGAGCTCGACGAGCGCGGCCACCTGCTTGCCGGCCTCGGCCGCCCGGATCAGCGCGCGGACGATGGGGCTGTCCTGGCTCGTCCGGTACAGCGTCATCTTGATGGCGAGCACCTTGGGGTCCTCGGCGGCCTCCTCGACGAACCGCTGGACCGAGGCCGCGAAGCTCTCGTACGGGTGGTGCACCAGGAGGTCGCCGGAGCGGATGGCCGCGAACATGTCGTCCTCGTCTTCGAGCCCCTGATGGCGGAGCCGGACCGGAACGACGGGCTCCCACGGGAGGTCCTTGAGGTGCGGGAGGTCGGCGTCTCCCAGCGCCATGAGGCCGGCGAGGTCGAGGAGCCCTTCCACCTCGATGAGGTCCTGGGCCTCGTCGAGGTCCAGCTCGCGCGTGATGAGTGACCGGACGCGCCGCGGCATCGACGCCTCGACCTCGACGCGGACGACCTCGGAGAACCGCCGCTCGCGGAGCTCCTCGGAGATCATCGCCAGCAGGTCGTCGGCCTCCTCCTCGCTCCGCTCCACGCTCGCGTTCCGGGTCACGCGGAAGGCGTGGACGCCGACGACGTTCATGCCCCGGAACAGGGACTCGGCGTTGTGGCGGATCAGGTCCTCGACGGCGACCACGTCGAGCGACCCGTCGCCGACGGGGACCCACCGGCCCCGCCCGGTCGGGATCTTGAGCCGCGCAAAGTGCTCGGTGCCCCGGCCCGGGTGCCGCAGCGTGAAGGCCAGCGACAGCGAGAGGTTGGAGATGAACGGGAACGGGTGGCCCGAGTCGACGGCGAGCGGGGTGAGGATGGGGTAGAGGTGCCGCTGGAAGTGGTCGTCCAGGCGGGCCTGCGCCTCGGCGTCGAGGTCGTCGTAGTCCCGGATCGCGAGGCCGGCGTCAGCGAGGGCGGGGCGGATCTCGTCCTCCCACAGCCCCGACGTCCGCCGCTGCATGGTGAGCGCGGCCCCGCTGGACAGGTCGAGCTGCTCGCGCGGCGTCCGGCCGTCGGGCGAGAGCGCGCGGACGCCGGCGCCGAGCTGGCGCTTGAGCCCGCCGATCCGCTTGCGGTAGAACTCGTCGAGGTTGTTGGCCGTGATGGCGATGAACCGGACGCGCTCGATGAGCGGCGTGCGCGGGTCGAGGGCCTGGTAGAAGACGCGCCAGTTGAAGTCGATCCAGCTCAGCTCCCGGTTGAAGTAGTACGCCGGGTGGTCGAGCGGGGCGCCCTCGGGGACGGGCCGGGACTCGACGGCGAGCGGGAGCGTCTGGTCGAGCGGGACCGCCCCGCCCTCGGCGTCCGCAACGCCGGGCGTGTCGACGTCCGCCGTCGTGGGCTTGCGCGCCCCCGTCTCCGCCGTGGACGTGGCCGCCCCGCCCTCGTGCGTCGTGGGCGCGTCGGCGTCGGGCGAGGGGGCGCCGTCGCCGGCGGGCGGGGCGGGGTCGGTCTTCTTCGGCATGGGCTTGGGGCGGGGGGAGCGGTTGAACGCACGGCCGGCGCGGACGCTCCCGGCGCGCGCCGAATGCGGGCGGCGGGCGGCGGGCGGCGGGCGGCGAGGCACGATGCGCCACCCCGCCCTTTGGGTCCGCCCGCGACGTGGGCAGGGCGGCCGTCGTAGCGGCGTTGCATACAACCCGTCGGGTCGTGGCACGAGGGCGGGGCGGCGCCTGTTCAGGCCGCCCCGCCCGCCCGGCAACCACCCCTAGCCCCTCCTGGCCAGGAGGGGGACTGCCGGCGCCTCGGCCCGGGCGGGGTGGCACTCGACGCGGGCGGCGCGGGCCGCCGCCCCGCCCCATCCGAACAGCCTCCGCCCCGCCCGAGCGGCGCCGGACGGGGCGGCGTCCCCGCCCTTCGTCACTCGTCGCCCGTCGCCTCCTCCCCCGCCCCGCCCGGCCACTCGAGGAACTCGTCGCGCTCGATCTGGCGGCGGAGCTCGTTGAGCGCGTTGACGTCGGCCTGAAGGTCGGCGATGTCCTCCCCGCCCCGCTCGCGGACCTGGATCTCGCGCATGGCCGCAGTCACAGCCTCCTGGACGCGGTCGAGCTTGAGGAGCCGCATCGAGCTCGTCGCCGAGGCGAACGGGTCGTCGTCGCGGCCCTTGGGGGCCACGCCCACCTTGCCCTCCCAGTTCTCGCTGAGCCCGTGGCGCTCGGAGAGCGCCTCGGCCACGAGCCCGCGCACGGCGTCGCCGTAGGCGCCGCGGACGAACGGGGTCGGGTCGATCTGGCCCGCCTCGAACTGGGCGATGATGGCCTCGACGGCGTCGCGCGGGGCGCCCTCGGTAAACTCGTCGGTCCCCATCCGCGTCAGCACGTGCTCGACCATCGCGGCCCCGTGGGCCAGCATGAGCCGGAGCAGCGACACCTCCTCGGGCTTGACCCGGACGACGGGCGGGGGCGGGGCGGCGGGCTCCTCCTCGTCTGGACGCGGGGCGGGGCGGCGGGGCGGGGCCTGCCCGTCGTACTGGCGCCGGAGGTCGGTCTCGTAGACGCCGAGCGCCGAGGCGGCCTGGCGGACGTACTCGCCGGCCTGGATCGGGTCCTTGAGCCGCTTGATCGTCGCCAGCACGTCGCGGACGGCGGCCGACTTTCCCTCGGGCGTGTCGAGCGAGCCGTCGCGCTGGGCGCCGGCGACGAGGAAGGCGACAAAGTCCTGGCGCTCGTCGCGGAGGAACGCGCGGAAGGCGTCGGCGCCGAACTGGCGGACGAACGAGTCGGGGTCGGCTCCGTCCGGGAGCGTGACGGCGTAGGGCGCGAGGCCGGCGTCGAGCGCGAGGTCCACGCCCTTCCGCGCCGCGCCCCGCCCGGCGGCGTCGGCGTCGAAGAGGAGGACGAGCCGCTGCACGTCGAGCTTGCGCAGGAGGCCCATCTGCTGCGGCGTGAGCGCCGTGCCGCTGGCAGCGACCACGTTCTGCACGCCGGCCTGCCACAGCGCCACCACGTCGGCGTAGCCCTCGACCACGATCGCCTCGCGCTCGGTGCGGATCGCGCGCTTGGACTGCTTCATCCCGTAGAGCACGCGGCCCTTGTGGTAGACCTCGGTCTCGGGCGAGTTGACGTACTTGGCCGGCGTGTAGTCGTCGCTGCCGGTCCGCGTGTCGGGGAGGATGCGCCCGCCGAACCCGAGCACCTTCCCGATGGGCGAGAGGATGGGGAACATGAGCCGGTCGCGGAACACGTCGTAGTGCCCGCCCCGCCCCCCCGCCCCGCCCTCGCGCGACTTCACGAGGCCGACCGCTTCGAGCACGTCGGGCTTGAACCCGGCCGCCTCGGCGGCCGTGGCGAGGGCGTCCCATGAGTCCGGCGCCGCGCCGATCCCGAAGGCGACGACGGCCTCTTTGGTGAACCCCCGCTCTTTGAGGTAGGCCAGGGCGCGCTCGCCGGCCGGCGTCTTGAGTTGGTCGAAGTAGAACCCGGCCGCAAAGCGGAGCGCGGCGAGCAGCGTCCCCTTCCGGTCGGCCTCCGGCCCCGCCCCCTCCTCCTGGATCGTGATCCCGGCGCGGTCGGCGAGCAGGCGGACCGAGTCCAAAAACCCGACGCCCTCGATCTCCTCGACGAACTTGAACACGTCGCCGCCCCGCCGGCACCCGAAGCAGTAGTAGAGGTTTTGCGCCGCGTCGACCGAGAACGAGGGCGACTTCTCGTTGTGGAAGGGGCACAGCCCCATGTAGTTTTTCCCCTGCTTCTTCAGGCGCACCCGGTCGCTCACCACGTCCACGAGGTCGGACGCGGAGCGGACCTCGTCGATCGTCGAGTCGGGAATCGCGGGCATCGGTACGGGGTACGGGGTACGGGGTACGGGGTACGGGGTACGGGAAGATGCCTGGCGGGGCGGGGCGGCGCCACCGGGCGGGGCGGAAAACGGCCGGAATGTCCGCGGGGGCAAGCTGCGCCACCCCGCCCACGCCGAGGGCGGGGCGGCCGCCGTAGCGGCGTTGCATGCAACGCCGTCGGGCCGAGGCGCACGGGCGGGGCGGCGTCCACCCCGCCCTCGCGCCCTCTGTACCGAGTACCCCGTACCGAGTACTCGCCCCCCGCCGGGCGGGGCGGCCCATGTTACCCCGGGAGCCGGCGCGCGCGGGCGCGGTCGGCCGGGTCCCACAGGACGGCGTCGCCCTCGCGGATCGTACCCCCGGCGGCGACCTCGGCGCGGAGGCCGCCCCGCCCGACGAGCGCGTCGAACGCCTCAGCCTGGCCCGTCACGCGCACGAGGTACTTGCACGGCGCGCACAGGCGGACGCCCTCGAAGCGGGCCTCGCCGATCTGGAACGGGACACCGCGCAGGAGGGCCGGGTCCAGCCCCTCGACCACGAGGTTCCGGCGGTGCTCGCCGGCCGAGAGCGACACGTCGAACGCGGCCTCCGCCTCGCGGAGCGCCTCGGCCGATATCAGCGTCACGGCGCGGCCGCGCCCGGGCCACCGGCTGAACGAGCCCTCGCCGGCCGCGTAGCGGTCGCCCTCCAGCCCCCGCCCCGCCAGCGCGCGCGCCTCGGGCACGCGCACGACGGGCGCCCCGGCGGCAGGCGCGGTGTAGAGGGCGACGAGGCAGGGCGGGGCGGACAAAGGGGCGGGGCGGAACTGAGCGGATCGGGGCGGCCTTAGACGCGCCCACCTGCTCCCGAGTCCCCATGCCCGACATGCCCCGCCCCCAAGACGCCTCCGCCGACGACCCCGTGACCGAGGTCGACCAGGAAGACGCCCCCACGCCCCAAGGCCGCGCCGACGACGACACCGACGTCCGCGACGACGACGGCGACACGGACATCAAGAAAGGTTGAAGGACGAGAGGGTCGAGCCGAAACACCCCGCCCCGCCCGCCGACGGTGAGGGCGGGGCGGTAGGACCGAGCGGACTCGCGGCGTCTACAGCCGCGTCCCTCCCCCACCCCGCCCCTCATGCCGCGCTCTGAACGACTGATGATCCCCCGCGAGGGCGGGGCGGCGCTCGCGGCCCGCCTCGACCTGCCGGACAGCGGCGAGCCCTCCGCCTACGCGCTCTTCGCGCACTGCTTTACCTGCTCCAAGGACCTCCACGCCGTCCGCCGCATCGGCTCGGCGCTCGCGGAGCGCGGCGTGGGCGTGCTGGCCGTCGACTTCACGGGCTTGGGACGGTCTGAGGGCGCCTTCGAGAACACGTCGTTTTCGACCACGGTCCAGGACCTCGTGGACGCCGCGGCCTTCCTGGAGGCCGAGCGGGGTGAGGGGCCGCAGCTCCTCGTCGGCCACTCGCTGGGCGGGGCGGCCGTGCTCGCGGCCGCCGAGCGCGTCCCGTCGTCGCGGGCCGTGGCGACGATCGCGGCGCCGTGCGACCCGGCCCACGTCCGCCGCCTGTTCGTGGACGCCGAGGACGAGATCACGACCCGGGGCGAGGCGAGGGTCGACATCGGCGGGCGGCCGTTCACGGTCCGCCGGGAGTTCCTGGACGACCTGGAGAGCCACGACGCCATGCACGACCGGATCGCGCGGCTCGACCGGGCGCTCCTCGTGTTCCACTCGCCCCAGGACCGGGCGGTCGGCGTCGAGCAGGCCCGCCACATTTTCCAGGCCGCGCGGCACCCCAAGAGCTTCGTCTCGCTCGACGGCGCCGACCACCTGCTGAGCGACGCGGGCGACGCCCGCTACGTCGCCGACGTCCTCGCCGCCTGGGCGGGGCGGTACCTCTGCCCGGCGCCCGACGCCACCCCGCCCGCCACGAGCGACGCCGCCGAGGGCGGGGCGGCCGGGGACGGAGCCGCCGGCGACGGGTTCGCCTACGCCGATCCTACGGTGCGCGTGCAGATCGGGAAGAGCGGGTTCCGCACCCAGATGTCGGCGCGCGGGTTCGGTGTCGCCGCCGACGAGCCGCGGTCGGTCGGCGGCACCGAGAGCGGCCCGACGCCGTACGACCTGCTCGGCATGGCCCTCGGCGCGTGCACCGCCATGACCGTGCGGATGTACGCCGACCGCAAGGGGCTCCCGCTCGACGCCGTCGAGGTCGACGTGGCGCACGCCAAGGTCCACGCCACCGACTGCCAAGCGTGCGAGACGGGCGGCGCCCGCCTCGACCGCCTGACGCGGACGCTCCGGTTCGAGGGCGACCTGGACGACGACGCCCGCGCCAAGCTGGCCGAGATCGCCGACAAGTGCCCCGTCCACCGGACGATCGAGGGCGGGGCGGACGTGGTGACGGAGCTCGCCCCGCCCGACGCCTTGTCCTGAACGCCGCCGACCCGCTCCGCGTAACCCCCTACCGCTCCCCCACCCCGCCATGCCCGCCGCCCCGCCCGCCGTTTCCACGTCCGTTTCCGAGCGGTTCGCCGCCGTCCGCGCCCAGACCGAGCGTCTGTGCGAGGGGCTCGTGACCGAGGACTACGTCGTCCAGTCGATGGCCGACGTGAGCCCGACCAAGTGGCACCTGGCCCACACGACGTGGTTCTGGGAGACCTTCGTGCTCACGCCCCACGCCGAAGGCTACGCGCTCTACGACGAGCGCTACCCGTTCCTGTTCAACAGCTACTACGTCCAGGCCGGCGAGCGCCACTGCCGTGCGCAGCGCGGCTACCTCTCGCGGCCCACGGTCGAGGAGGTCTTCGCCTACCGCCACCACGTGACCGACGCCATGCGCCGGTTCCTCGACGCGGGCGGGGCGGACTCCGACGCCGTCGCCGGCGTGATCGAGGTGGGGCTGAATCACGAGCAGCAGCACCAGGAGCTCATGGTGACCGACCTCAAGCACGTGTTCTCGGTCAACCCGCTCCGCCCCGCCCTCCGCGAGCGGCCGCTCGTGGGCGCCGAGAACCCGGGGCCGCTGGGCTGGCGGCCGTTCGAGGCCGGCCTCCACGAGATTGGCAAGGCGCTGGGCGGGGCGACGGCCGCCGAGCGGTTCCACTTCGACAACGAGGGGCCGCGCCACCGGGCCTTTGTCGAGGCGTTCGAGATCGGCGACCGCCTGGTGACGTGCGGCGAGTACGCCGAGTTTATCGCGGACGGCGGCTACGACACCGCCCCGCTCTGGCTGTCGCTGGGCTGGGCCGAGCGCGAGGCGCGCGGCTGGGACGAGCCGTTCTACTGGGAGCGCGACGAGGACGCGCCGCTCGGGTTCTCGCACTACACGCTGGCGGGGATGCGCCCGGTCGACCCGCACGAGCCGGTCACGCACCTGACCTACTTCGAGGCCGACGCCTACGCCCGCTGGGCCGGCGCGCGGCTGCCGTCCGAGGCCGAGTGGGAGGTCGCCGCACGGTCCGTCTGGGACGGCTCGGGCCTGGCCCCCGCCCCGCCCACGGCGTTCGTCGAGGGCGAGCGGTTCCACCCGAACGCGTCCGCCTCGCCGGCCGGCGGCGACGGCGCGCCGAGCGCCGGGGGCGGGGCGGGTCTGCGCCAGATGTTCGGGGAGGCGTGGCAGTGGACGCACAGCCAGTACAGCCCGTACCCGGGCTACCGGCCCGTCGAGGGCGCGCTGGGCGAGTACAACGGCAAGTTCATGGCCAACCAGTTCGTCCTGCGGGGCGGGTCGGTCGCCACGCCGCGCGCCCACATCCGCCCGACGTACCGGAACTTCTTCCCGCCCGAGGCGGCCTGGCAGTTTACCGGCCTCCGCCTGGCGCGGTCGGCCTAAAAAGAGGGGCGGGGCGGGGAGGAACGAGCCGACTCGCGCTCGGCCACCCCGCCCGCTCCTGCATGTCTCTCCCGTCCCCCATCCCTCCCCCCGAGTGCCCGACTCCGCCACCCCGCCCGCCGACGCCGGCGCGTCCTCCTTTCTCGCCGACGTCGTCCGCGGACTGAGCAGCCGACCGCGGACGCTCCCGGCCAAGTACTTCTACGACGAGCGCGGGTCGGAGCTGTTCGACGAGATCACGCGGCTCGACGCCTACTACCCGACGCGGACCGAGCGCGACATCCTCGAGACCCACGCCGACGACCTCGTCGACGCGATCGGCAAAAACTCGGCGCTCGTCGAGTACGGGTCGGGGTCGAGCGAGAAAACGCGGATCCTGCTCAGCGCCCTCCACGCGCGGCGGACGCTCGCGGCGTACGTCCCCATCGACATCTCCGAGGACTACCTGCTGGCGACGGCCGAGCGCCTCCGGGCGGCCTACCCCGGGCTCCCCGTGCTGCCCGTCGCCGCCGACTACACGCGGCCGTTCCGCCTCCCCGCCCTCCCGCCCGAGACGGCTCGGCGCGTCGTCTTTTTCCCGGGCTCGACGATCGGCAACTTCACGCCCGACGAGGCCGAGGAGTTTTTCCGCCACGCGAAGGACGTGGCCGGGCGGGGCGGGGCGATCCTGCTCGGGGTGGACCAGAAAAAGGACCCGGCCGTGCTCGAAGCCGCCTACGACGACCCCGAGGGCGTGACGGCCGCGTTCAACCTCAACCTGCTGCAGCGCCTCAACCGCGAGTTCGGCGCCGACGCCGACCCGGACGCCTGGGCGCACGAGGCGCGGTGGAACGAGGCCGAGGGGCGCATCGAGATGCACCTGCGGAGCACCCGGGACCAGACGCTCCACGTCGGGGACCGCGCGTTTAGCTTTCGGGACGGCGAGACGATCCACACCGAGAACTCCTACAAGTACGGCCCCGACGGGCTCGCCGCCGTCGCCGCTCGCGCCGGCCTCCGCCGCGACTCTCGGTGGACCGACCCGCGCGGGTGGTTTGCCGTCGAGCTCTACACGCCGTAGCCGCCCCGCCCCTCCATGTCGAAGAAGAAAAAGTCGAAGGCCCCCAAGAAGCTGCTCGGCATCGACATCGGCGGATCGGGGATCAAGGGCGCCCCGGTCCACGCGAAAAAGGGCGAGCTGCTGACCGAGCGTCACCGGATCCCGACGCCGCAGCCGGCCACGCCCGAGGCGTGCGCCGAGACGGTCCAGGCCGTCATGGACTTCCACGAGTGGACAAAGCCGGTCGGCCTCACGGTCCCCGGCCGCGTCGTGGGCGGGGTGGTCGAGACGGCGGCCAACATCGACGACAGCTGGAAGGGCGTCGACGCCGAAAAGCTGTTCCGCAAGACGCTCGGCGTGCCCGTGACCGTCCTCAACGACGCCGACGCGGCGGGCATCGCCGAGGTCCAGTTCGGGGCGGGGCGGGGCGCCGAGGGCACGGTGCTGCTGCTCACGTTCGGGACCGGCATCGGGAGCGCCCTGTTCACGAACGGGCACCTCGTCCGCAACACCGAGCTCGGCCACGTCCACTACGACAAGCGTGAGGCCGAGCACTTTGCCGCCGACTCGGCGCGGTCGCGGGACCACCTCTCGTGGGAGCGGTGGGCGAAAAAGCGCGTGCAGCCGGTGCTCGAGATGTACGAGTTCCTCTTCGCCCCCGACCTCCTCATCATCGGGGGCGGGGTGAGCAAGCCGGCCAAGTGGAAAACGTTCGGGTCGCTCCTCAAGACGAAGGCCAAGATCGTCCCGGCCGCGCTGGGCAACGAGGCCGGCATCGTCGGCGCCGCCTACGCGGCCCGCCGCAGCCTCCAGGGGAAGGAGCTGTAGGGGAGGGATGAACGAGGGATCAGGGATAGAGGGATGAGGGGGTGCGGGGCCGCCCCGCCCGCGTCGCCCCCC
The DNA here is from genome assembly GCF_032248475.1 of Rubrivirga sp. S365. Classification (NCBI taxonomy): domain Bacteria; kingdom Pseudomonadati; phylum Rhodothermota; class Rhodothermia; order Rhodothermales; family Rubricoccaceae; genus Rubrivirga; species Rubrivirga sp. S365. Next base: position 2,266,446 of record NZ_JAVTTN010000001.1, on the reverse strand, counting down.
CGCGCAGCGCCCTCTGCGCATCCCTTCATGCCCGATCCCTCCGTGCCTCCTCCGCCCCGCCCGTGATCGAGCTCGACCGCAATGCCCCGCTCCCGCTCGCCGACCAACTCGTCGAGGCCGTCCGCTACGAGATCGGGGCGGGGCGGTACCGGCCGGGCGTGCGGCTGCCGTCGACGCGAGCGCTGGCCGACCAGGTCGGGATCTCGTTCCACACGGTTCGCAAGGCGTACCAGCGGCTGGCCGAGGAGGGGCTCGTCGACGTCCGCCGCGGCGGCGGCTACGTGGTCGTCGAGCGCCAGGCGCTCTCGCGGTCGGAGCGGCTGGAGCGCGGGGCCGGCGTGGTCGAGGAGGCTCTCCACAAGCTCGTCGGCCTGGGCCTCAGCGACGACGAGGTGGACTACGTGGTCGAGGAGGGGCTCCAGTTTTTCGAGCGGCCCGGCGCCGCGCGGACGCTCCTGTTCGCGGCCGCCTACCGCGAGTTGGCCGAGAGCGGGGCGGAGCAGGCGGGCGCCGCCCTCCAGGAGCGCGTGGGCGCCGCGCTCCTGTCCGACGTGGGCGAGGCGGAGGCCCTCGACGGCCTCGTCGTCCCGCTCCCCGACCTCCGCGCGGCCCGGCGCGCGCGGCCCGAGGCCGAGATCGTGGGCGCCGTCGTGACCTACCCGCTCGACGTCCTCGAACGCGTGGCCCGCCTCATGGCGCCCGAGGCGCTCGGCCTCGTCACGCGCGGGGCCGACGCCGTCGCCCCGCTCTCCGACGAGCTCCGCGCGCGGACCGGGTTCGCCGGCGACGTCCTCGGCCTGCCCGTCGACGCCGACCGTCGCCAGGTCGAGGCCGTCGTGCGCGGCGCCAGCCTCGTCCTGTACACGCCGCAGGCCCGGCGCCGCGTGCGCCCGGTCTTGCAGCACCACGAGACGCCGTCGGCCGAGATCGCCCCGCGGATCGCGCCGGAGTCGCTGGCCCGCATCCGCGACGTGCTGGGCGTGTAGGGCAGGCAGCGGGAGATCACCGCCCCGCCCACGCCGAGGGCGGGGTGGCCGCCGTAGCGGCGTTGCATGCAACGCCGTCGAGCAACGCCGTCGGGCCGCGGCGCCCGGGCGGGCGTAACGGGCGGGGCGGTGCCGTAGGGACACCACGCGTGGTGTCCGCATTCTGGACGGGCGGGGCGGCACACGCGACCGCCCCGCCCGCCCCGGGTCGTGTTCTACGCATGCTGGGGGCGGGGTGGCTGCGCGACCGCCCCGCCCGTTCCCGTACGCCGCGGGCGCTCCTACCCCAGCGTCGAGCGCTCCTCGCTCGTCGGCCGCTCGCCGTCGAACTCCTCGTCCGGGCCGTCGTAGGGCGCCTCCACGCTCCCCGAAGCCGGTTCCTCGACCGGCTTGACGTCGGCGGCCTCCGCCTCAGGCGCCGCGCCGTCGCCGCTCGCCGCCCCGACCTCGGGCTCCTCGGCCTGGTCGGGGTACTTCACGCGGAAGTGGTAGATGCCGCAGAGGAGCTGGTGGAACGTGCCCTTGATCCGGCGGAGGTCCGAGAACGTCAGCGACGACTCGTCGAGCTGCCCATCGGCCACGCGCGCGGCCACGATCCCGTCGATGAGCGACTCGAGCCGGCGCGGCGTCGGCTTCTCGAGGCTCCGCGAGGCGGCCTCGACCGAGTCCGCGAGCATGACGATGGCCTGCTCGTTCGTCCGCGGGCGCGGGCCGGGGTAGCGGTAGTCCGACTCGTCGATGGAATCGGGGTCCTCGGCCTGCTCCTGGGCGCGGCGGTAGAAGAACTCGATGAGGCCCGTCCCGTGGTGGCTCGCGATAAAGTCGATGACGACCGTCGGCAGCCGCTGCTCGCGCCCCAGCTGGACGCCCTCCTTGACGTGGGCCGCGATCACGAGCGCCGACATCGACGGCTTGATCCGCTCGTGCGGGTTCTCGCCCGGCTGCTGGTTCTCGATAAAGTACTCGGGCTTGATCATCTTCCCGATGTCGTGGTAGAGCGCGCCGACGCGCGTGCGCAGCGCGTTCGCGCCCACAGCGTCGGCCGCGGCCTCAGCCAGGTTGGCCACCTGGAGCGAGTGGTTGAACGTGCCCGGCGCCTTGAGCGAGAGCTCTTTGAGGAGCGTCCGGTTCGTGTCCGAGAGCTCGAGGAGGGCCATGTCGGTCGTCACGCCGAACCCCTTCTCGATGAGCCACAGGAGCGGCCCCGCGAACAGGATGAGCCCCGCGTTGATGGCGACCGCTACGAGCTCCGCCGTGAACCGGGCCGTCCACACGTCGACGCGGAGCAGGGCGTAGCCGGTGAGGACGATCGCGTAGGCGGTGAGCACGAGGGCGGCCGAGACCAGGAGCTGGCTCCGGTTTTTCACGTCGCGGACCGAGAACACGGCCAGCACGCCCACGATGAGCGTCGCGAACGCGAACGGGAAGTCGTACCCGAAGACCAACCCGCCCAGCGCCGCCATCGTCATGGTCGCGAAGCTCCCGACGCGGCTGTCGAACACGATCGTGAGCAGGATCGACGCCAGCGCGACCGGGACCACAAGCGGGGCCGCCCCGCCGAACGCCCCGGCCATGAGGTAGCCCGTGAGCACCATCCCGAGGATCAGGCACACGAGGACCAGGCGCCGCGTGTCGTAGAAGATGCCCGGCCGGAGGAGGTAGACGTAGAGGAAGAACAGGACGAGGGCCGAGAGGATCAGGAGCAGCCGGCCCACGACGGCCCGCGCCCACGACGTCTCCCCGCTCCGCTCGCGCTGCGCGAGGTCGAGCGACCGGAGCTGCTCGTAGCGCTCCGGCGTCACCTCGTCGCCGCGGCGGACGACGACCTGGTCCTGGCGCACGCGGCCGCGCGTCGGGAGCACGGCGTCGATCGTCGCCTGCCGCGCCCGGGCCGTCGCGTCGGCGTCGTAGAGCAGCGAGGGCTCGAACGCCGACCGGAACAGGGCGGCCCCGATCCCGACCGTGTCGGGCCGGGACGGGAACGCGGCCTGGAGCGAGCGCCGGGCGAGCGCGACGGCCTCGCCCACGCCGACCACGGTCTCGCGCGGCCGCTCCTCCTGGCTCCGCACGAGGGGGTCCAGGTTGCGGACGAGGAGCGTCGGGGCGCGGACGGAGTCGATGGGGACGTCGAGGACGCCCCGGGCCAGCACCTCGCGCGCGATCCGCGCGGCCTCGCCCAGGAGCCGGTCGTCCAGCGTGGGCGGGGAGGCCCGCCCCGACGCGACGCCGTAGGCCGACGTTAGGAGCCGGTTCCACTGCGCGTCCGAGAGCGACAGGCGGATGTCGTCGCGGAGCGCGGCGTAGCGGACCGAGTCGGCCCGGACCGCCGCCCGCTCGGCGGCCCGCTCGGGGTCCCGGCCGGCGGCCTGCCCATCGGCCTGGAGCCGCTCCCGCCCCGCCCGCCATCCGGCGTAGGCCACGAACGCCGAGTCCAGGCGGGCGTCGACCGAGTCCAGCCGGGCCAGCGTCTGCGCGAGCGCGCCGGGCGCCTCGTTGAAGATGGGCGGCTCGGACTGGAGGACCGAGTCGCGCCGCCCGCGGAGCTCGTCCTCGGGGAGCCGGATGGGGAAGTCGAACGGGGCCACGACGTCCTCGGCCGTCCACACGTCGCCGACGCGGGCGGTCCCATCGTAGACCGAGACGTTCGGGAACGCCAGCATGGCGATCGCCGCGAGCGCCGCCAGGAGCCCCACGCGCTCCAGCACGACGCGGCGCGTCGTCTCGGGGCGCCCGTCGTCGGGCGAGCGGCTGTCCGAGCGGAGCCCGGCGCGGCGCGAGTAGCGGCCGGACTTGGGCGCGAGCCCGATGCGTTCGAGGAAGGCCATGCAGCGTGTGAGCCGGGAGGGCCGGCCCGGAGCCGGCGAGGGCGGGTTGGACGCGGCGGGCTAGGAACGGCTCCCGCCCCACCCCGCCCCGCCCGCCGACCGGGGCGGGGCGGCGTCCGCCCGGGGCGGGGCGGAGTCCGAGCCGGCGGGGTGGCGCAGCGACAGGAGCCCGCCGACGACGAGCGACACCGCGACGCCGACGAGCGGGTACAACGGCCACGCGACGGCGCTCAGCGCCCCGGCCTCCCTGTCCTCGGCCGACGGCCGCCACGCCCACACCCACGCCTCGGCCGCCCCGCTCCACCACACGCCGAAGATGACGGCCGTGAGCGCGGCGATGGTCACGGCAAAGGCGACGAGCGCGTCGGCCTGGCGGGCGCGGCGGACGAGGAGGCCGAGCGCGAACGCGCCGAGCAGGCCGCCGTACGTGAACCCGGCGATCCCCAGCCCCAGCTCGACGACCGGGTTGTCGAGCCCGGTAAAGAGCGTGGCGAACCCGACGAACACGGCCGCCCAGACGAGCGTGAGCACGCGGCTCAGCCGGAGCGCCGCGGCCTCGTCCGGCCGCCGGCCGCCCAGGCGCTCGACGAGGTCCATGAGCGTCGAGCCGGCGAGCGCGTTGAGCGACGACGACAGCGTGCTCATGGCCGCCGCGATGATGCCGGCAAAGAGGAGCCCGCGGAGCCCGGCGGGCATCTCGTTCAGGATGAAGAGGGGGAACAGTTCGTCGCCCCGCCCCAGGCCCAGCTCGGCGAGCGGGGCGGCGCCGTAGAAGGCCCACAGCCCGACGCCGACGCCGAGGAACAGGGCGAACTGGAGGGCGACCACGACGCCGCTCCACACCATCGCCCGGCGCCCCTCAGCCAGCGTCCGGCACGCGAGGATGCGCTGGACGATGAGCTGGTCGGTCCCGTGCGAGGCCATCGCGAAAAAGGCCCCGCCGATCACGGCGACCGGAAACGCGTAGGGCTGCGTCAGCACCTCGCTCAGCCCGCCCGTGCCCCAATCGACGACGGTCAGCTTGCCGGCCGCGAGCGCCTCGGGGAGCGCGGCCGCGAGCGCGGGCCACAGGAGCACGAGCGCCAGGACCGCCCCGCCCACGTAGATCCCCATCTGCACCACGTCCATCCAGACGACCGCCTTGAGCCCGCCGACGTAGGTGTAGGCCGCCGTCACGACGCCGATCGCGAGGATCACGGCCGGGTAGCCGACGTCGAGCCCGGCCGCGCGCGCTATGACCTGGATCGGGATGGCCGTCGCGAACAGGCGGACGCCGTCGGCCAGGAGCCGCGTGACGAGGAACGTAACCGACGCTACGGCCCGCGTCGTGTCGCCAAAGCGGTCGCCGAGGAAGGCGTAGGCCGTCTGGAGTTCGCCCCGGAAGTAGCGCGGCAGCAAGACCGAGGCCACGACCACGCGCCCGATGAGGTAGCCGATGGCGAGCTGGAGGAACGTGAACGACCCGAAGTAGGCCACGACCGGCACGCCGATCACCGTCAGCGTGCTGGTCTCGGTCGCGACGACCGAGAAGCAGACGGCCCACCACGGCAGGTCGCGGCCGCCCAAAAAGTAGTCCTGCGTCGTCCGCTGCCGACCGCCGGCCCGGAGCCCAAAGGCGATCACGCCCACGCCATACACCACGAGAACGACGACGTCGAGGGCGGTCAGCACGGGGCGCGGAGGGCGGGGTGGCGGGCGAGCGGGGCGGGGCCATAGTAGATCCGCCCCGCCCGCCGTGTGGCTCGATCTGGCCGGCCGCGACCGCCCCGCCCGGGGACCCGCCGGCGGCGAGCGGCACGGGCGGGGCGGCCCGTCACGCGGCCCCGAACAGGTCGCCCTGCTCCTCCCCCGCCCCGCCCTCGTCATCGGGCGGGGCGGCGGCGGCGGCGTCGTCTGCGGGCGCTTCCTCCGCGTCGGGCGGGGCGGGGAGCACGTCGGCGAGGGTGGCCGTGCCGTCGAGGAGCGCGAGGAGCGTGGGCTCGCCGACCGTCGGGACGCCCAGTTCCTCGGCCTTGGCGAGCTTGGAGCCGGCCGCCTCGCCGGCGACCACGAGGCCGGTCTTTTTCGAGACGCTCCCGGTCACCTTGCCGCCGGCCGCCTCGATCTGGACCTTGGCCTCGGGCCGCGTGAGCGTCGGGAGCGTCCCGGTCAGCACGACGGTCACGCCCGCGAGCGGGGCGGCCTCGTCGGGCGGGGTGGCGACGGGCTCGTCGGGGAGCCGCTCCAGGTTCACGCCCCGCTCGCGGAGCCGCTCGACGGCCCGCCGGTTTTCGTCGTCCGAGAACCACGCGACCACGCTCTCGGCCACGACCGGGCCGACGCCGTCGATGGCCTCCAGCTCCTCGCCCGTCGCCGCGGCGAGCGCGTCGAGCGACGCGTGGTGGGCGACGAGGTCGCGGGCCACGGTCTCGCCCACGTGGCGGATGCCGAGCCCGAACAGGAGCCGCGCGAGCGGCCGGTGCCGCGCGGCCTCGATGCCGGTCAGCAGGTTCTGGACCTTCTTCTCCTTGAACCCCTCGAGCGGCATGAGGTCCTCGGCCGTGAGGGCGTAGAGGTCGGGGAGGTCTCCGACGAGCCCGGTCTCGACGAGGAGCACGGCGATCTTCTTGCCCAGCCCGTCGACGTCGAGCGCGTTCCGGCTCGCAAAGTGCTCGACGGCGCGCGTGAGCTGGGCCGGACAGCCGCCCGAGACGTGGCGGAGGTCGACCTCGCCCTCGGCGCGCTCGACGGGCTCGCCGCACGCGGGGCACGTCGTGGGCGGGGCGTACGGCTCCTCGGTCCCGTCGCGGGCCTCGACCACCGGCCCGACGACGGCCGGGATCACGTCGCCCGCCCGCTTGACGACCACGAGGTCGCCCCGGCGGACGTCGCGGGACGTGATGTAGTCGGCGTTGTGGAGCGTGGCCTTGGAGACCGTCACCCCGCCCACGTCGACCGGGTCGAGGATCGCCAGCGGCTTGATGACGCCGGTCCGCCCCACGTTGTGCTCGATGTCCAGGAGCCGCGTCGTCGCCTCGCGGGCGGGGAACTTGAAGGCGACGGCCCAGCGCGGCGCCGTCGCCACCTGACCCAGGACGCCCTGGTAGTCCAGTCGGTCGACCTTGACCACGACCCCGTCGATCTCGTAGTCGAGCGAGTCGCGCCGCCCCGCCCACGCCTGGCAAAACTGGACGGCGGCCTCGACGTCGTCGAACACGGCCCGCTCGGGGCTCACCGGCACGCCCCACGAGGCCACGGCGTCGAGCACGGCGGAGTGACGGGCGGGGAGGTCGCCCTCGGCCGGGCCGACGCCGTAGGCCCAGAAGTCGAGGCCGCGGCCCGCCGTCACGGTCGGGTCGAGCTGGCGGAGGCTGCCGACGGCCCCGTTGCGCGGGTTCGCGAGCGGCTTCTCGCCGGCCTCGGCCAGCCGCTCGTTGAGGGCCTCGAACGTCGACCGCCGCATGTACGCCTCGCCGCGGACCTCGACGCGCGCCGGCGGCGTGTCGGCGAGGCGGAGCGGAAGCGCGCGGACCGTCCGCACGTTGGGCGTCACGTCCTCGCCCACGCGGCCGTTGCCGCGCGTGGCGGCGCGCACGAGCACGCCGTCCTCGTAGGTCAGCGCGAGCGCGAGCCCGTCGATCTTGAGCTCGGCCGCGAGCGCCGGCCGCTCGCCCTCGTCGAGCACGCCGTCGAGCCCCTTCAGCACGCGCTCGTACCACGCCCGGAGGTCGTCGGCGTCGAACGCGTTGCCGAGCGAGAGGAGCGGGACCGGGTGGCGGACCTTCTCGAAGCGGTCGAGCGGCGCCCCGCCCACGCGGTGCGTCGGCGAGTCGGGCGTGCGGAGGGCGGGGTGGGCCGCCTCCAGGTCGCGGAGCGCCCCGAACAGCCGGTCGTACTGGGTGTCGCCGACGAGGCTCTGGCCGTCGGTGTAGTAGGCCCGCGCGAGGCCGCGGACGACCGGCCGGAGCTCGGCGGCGAGCGCCGCGGCGGCCTCCTCGGTCGCGGGCGGGGGCGAGATCCGGTCGAGCAGCCCGAGGGCGGCGCGGGCAACGTCCACGTCTACGTCTGGGGTCGGGGGGCGGGGCGGCCGCCCCGCCCGGGGCTAACGGGCGGCGAGGGAGTCGAGGACGCGCTGCCCGGTCTCGCGCGTGATCCGCAGCGGGGCCTCGGACGCGGGCGTGAAGCGCTGGCCCTGGAACACGTAGGTCGCCTCGCCGGGGACGAACGTGTCCTGGCCCCACAAGACGAGAGCGGAGTCGGCCGAAAACGCCTGGGAGTCGCCGAGGTTGATCCAGTGGGGCTGGCGCTCGGCGGCGTCCTCGGTCACGCGGAACGACTGGAGCCCGTTGCCGCCGGTCGCCTCGACCGTCACCTCGATGGGGAGCTGGAGCTGCGGGCCGCCCGTCGCGGCGCCGGCCCCCACCCCGCTCGTGTCGATGACGGCCTCGGCGCCGTCGCCGATGGCGACCGTGTCGGGGACGTCGGCCTCGGGCTCGTCGTCGCCGGCGAAGACGAGGAAGTAGAGGGCCGCCGCGAGCACGGCCACGACGACGGCGAACAGGCCGAGGATGACGCCCCAGTTCTTGTCGAACGACCGCTTGGTCGACACCTCAGCCCGCGAGACGCGCGACGAGGGCGCCGGGCGCTCGGGCTCCGGCTCCCGCCGCACCGTCGGGTCCGGCGCCGACGCGAGCGCCTCGACGGCCGGGGCCGGCGCGCCCGTGCGGCCCGCGGCCTCCTGGCGCTCGGGCGGGGGCGCCGCGCGGCGGACCGCCCCGCCCTCGCCGGCTTCCGCGCCGCGCCCCGAGCGGGGCGGGGCGGCCGAGCCGTTCGGGTGGAGGGCGCCGCCGTACGCGCCGGCCTCCTGCTGGCGTCGGGCCTCCAGGACATCGGCCGCCGGGACGCCGACGGCCTTGGCGTACGACCGCAAAAAGGCCTTGAGGTAGACGTCGTTGTACGTCGGGTCGCCGACGAGGCCGCCCTCCTCGAACCGCTTCAGGACGTCGACGGGGATCCGCGTCTGCTGCTGGATCTCGTCGAGGGAGAGGCCGCGCGCCTCGCGGACGGCACGGAGGTCGGCTTCGAAAGAGGATCCGGCGGGCACGGGCGGGGAGGCAGTCTGGGGGGAGTCCAAGGTACCCACGCCCGGGGCACGGCCCGGACGACAAAACGCCGCCCGGCGCAGGGCCGGACGGCGTCTCGTGTCGGGTAGGCGGGATTTGAACCCACGACCCCCAAGCCCCCAGCTTGGTGCGCTACCTGGCTGCGCCACTACCCGAAAACGTCCCGCGCCAGCGTGGCCGGCGGCGGGGTGCGGAAACTAGGGGCCGGCTCAGAGCCTCCGCAACACGTCCGACAAAAACGCACGGAGCTCCAGGAGCGTCTCGCGCGGGAGCCCGGGGCCGCCCGCCGCCCCGCCCCCAGCGGCTGGCACGGCGGCCGCGGGAGCGTCGCCACGTTCGAGCGCCTGCTGCGCGCCCTCCAGCGTGTACTTCTCCTCGCGGACGAGGTGCTGGATGCGGCGGACGGTCTCGACGTCGCGCTCGGTGTAGGTCCGGTTGCCGGCCCGGTTCTTCTTCGGCTGGAGCGCGTCGAACTTGGACTCCCAGAACCGGAGGACGTGGGGCTCGAGCTCGGTCATCTCGCTGACCTCGCGGATCGAGTAGTAGAGCTTGCGGATCCCGGACATGGGGCGCGGGCGGGGCGGTGAGGAACGCGTGCGGACGGGACGGCCAGCCGGCGGGGGCGGGGCGGCGGGCTACGTTTCGCCGCCATGACGACGACCACGACCCGCCCCCCCATCGCCCGCGAGGTCGGCCTGCTGGCCGTCGTGCTGATCTGGGGCGTCAACTTCGCGGTGATTAAAGTACCACTCGAAGTGCTTCCGCCCTTCGTGGTCAACCTCGCGCGGTTCGCGGTCTCGCTGAGCGTCCTGGGCGCGCTCCACGTGCGCCAGGCGCGCCGGCGCGGCCTCCCGATCACGTCCACGTTCCGCGTCGGCCACTGGGAGGTCGTGGGGCTGGGCCTGCTCGGCATCCTGATCTACCAGGCCGGGTTCATCGTCGGCGTGGACCGGGTGACGGCGGGGATGGGCGCGCTCCTCATCGGGGCGAGCCCGCTGTGGACGGCCGTCTCGGCGCACGCCCTGGGCGTCGAGCGGCTCGGCCTGCTGGGGTGGGCGGGGACGGCCGTCTCGCTCGTCGGCGTGGTCCTCGTCGTCGTCGGCCGCCCGGGCGAGCTGGGAGGCGACGCGGTCGGCGTCGCGCTCATGCTGGGCGCCTCGGTCGCGTGGGGCGTCTATACGACGCTCGCGCGGCCGCTCCTCGACCGCGGCGCGTCGGCGCTCGGGCTCACGTTCTGGGGCATCGTCGTGTCGCTGCCCGGCCTCGTCGCCCTCGCCCTCCCCGACCTCCTGGCCGCCGACTGGGGGGCGACGGACGCGTGGGACTGGCTCGCCATCCTGTACTCGGGCGGCCTCTCGACGGGCGTCGCCTACGGGATCTGGAACGCGTCGGTCCAGGCCGTCGGCCCGTCGCGGACGGCGGCGTTCTCGAACCTCGTCCCGTTCGTCGGCATCGCGGCCGGCGCCGTCCTGCTGGGCGAGCCCGTGCAGGCGCTCCAGATCGCGGGCGGGGTGGCGATCGTGGCGGGCGTGCTGATCGTGCGGCGGTCGTAGGCCGCAGCGAGCAGCGAGCAGCGAGCAGCGAGCAGCGAGCAGAAAGTTCGGCCGCCCCGCCCCAGCGTGCGGGCGGGGTGGTCGCCGTAGGGTTGACCGGCGGTCGCCCGACGAGCGGTTCGATCGCCGCCCCGCCCGCACGTCGCGGGGGCGGGGCTGCTTGGCCGAGGTCACCACCCCGCCCGTGCCGCCCGCGTTTTGCGGGCGGGGTGGTCAGGACGCCTTTTTTCGGGGCGCCGCCTTGGCGGCCGGCTTCTTAGCCGCGGTCTTTTTGGCGGGCGCCTTCTTTTTCGCGGCCGTCGTCTTTTTGGCCGCGGGCTTCTTCTTCGCCGGCGCCTTCTTCTTGGCCGCAGGCTTCTTCTTCCCCTTCTTGGCCGCCTTCGCGTCGATCAGCTCGACGGCCTGTTCGAGCGTGATTTCGTCCTTGTCGACGCCCTTCGGAATCGTCGCGTTCGTCTTCTCGTGCTTGACGTACGGCCCGTAGCGGCCCTCGAACACGTCGATCGCCTTGTCCGTCTCCGGGTGGGTGCCGAGCGTGCGGAGCGGGGCGTTCTTGCGCGCCTTCTCCGCGATGAGCTCCAGCGCGCGATCGAGTTCGACCGTCAGCACGTTGTCACCGTCGGCCGGCTTGAGGCTGGCGTACGTCCGCTCGTGCTGGACGTACGGCCCGTAGCGGCCGATGTTGGCGAGGATCGGCTTGCCCGTCTCCGGGTGCTCGCCGAGCGTCCGCGGCAGGCCGATCAGGGCGACGGCGAGGTCGAGGTCGACGTCGGCCGGCTGCGTGCCCTTGGGGAGCGACGTGCGCTTGGGCTTTTTCTCATCGTCGTCGCCCAACTGGACGTACGGCCCGTACGGCCCCGACTTGAGCAGGATGGGCTGCCCGGCCTCGGGGTGGATGCCGACCACGCGCTCGTCCTCGTTCGCGTCGATAAAGGCGGCGAGGTCGGCCTCCAGCACGTCGGCGGGTGCGGCCTCGGGCGGGATGGAGGCGGTCTCGCCGCCCGGCGCGGCCACGTACGGTCCGTAGCGCCCGACGCGGACCTCGTAGTCGCCCCACTTGGCGTGGCGCATGGTCGAGATCTCGCGCGGGTCGATCGTCTCGACGCCGGCCTCGACCTTCTTTTCTAGGCCCTCCGGCCCGTTGAAGAACCGCTCCAGGTACGGCCGCCGCTCCTGGTCGCCGGCCGCGATCTCGTCGAGCTCTTCCTCCATCCGCGCCGTGAACTGCGTGTCGACGAGCCGGTCGAAGTTTTTGGCGAGCAGGTTCGTCGTCGCCATGCCCGTGAAGGTCGGCACGAGCTGGTTCCCGTTGCGGAGCGCGTAGCCGCGCCGGACGATCGTGTCGATGATGGAGGCGTAGGTCGAGGGCCGCCCGACGCCCGCTTTCTCCAGGGCCTGGACCAACGAGGCGTCGGTGTAGCGCGACGGGGGCTTGGTCTCGTGGCCCTGCGCCTCGACGTCTTTGCAGTCGGGCGTGTCGCCTTCGGCGAGGGCGGGGAGCGGGTTGTCGCGGTCGTCGAGCGCCGCGCTCGGGTCGTCCCGGCCCTCGACGTAGGCCCGGAAGAAGCCGGCGAACTCGACCACCTGCCCGCTGGACCGGAACGTGCTCTCGTCGTCCGTGCCCTCGGCGGCCAGGATCGTGGCCCGCGTGCGGAGCAGCCGGGCCTCGGCCATCTGGCTGGCGACGGTCCGCTTCCAGATGAGGTCGTAGAGCTTCGCCTCGTCGCCCGAGAGCCCGAGCTCCTTGCGCGTCCGCATCTGGGTGCCGGCGGGGCGGATGGCCTCGTGGGCCTCCTGCGCGTTGCGGACCTTGCCCGAGTACTGGCGCGGCTTCGGGCTCAGGTACTCGTCGCCGTAGCGGTCGCGGACCGCCTTGCGCGCCGCGTCGATGGCCTCGGACGACAAGATGGGCGAGTCGGTCCGCATGTAGGTGATGTGGCCCTGCTCGTAGAGCTTCTGGGCCGTCTGCATCGTGCGGCGGGCGCTCATCCCGATCTTCCGGTTCGCCTCCTGCTGGAGCGTCGACGTGATGAACGGGGCCGCGGGCGAGCGGCGGGCCTTTTTCTGCTGGACCTCGGCGACGCGCCACCCCGCCCCCTTGAGGCGGCCGGCGAGCGTGCTCGCCTGGTCCTCCCCCATCACGAGCGCGTCGCTCTTGCCGAGCAGCTTGCCCGTCTTCTCGTCAAAGTCCTTGCCCGTGGCGAGGCGGCGGTCGCCGTAGTGCGTCATCTTGGCCCCGAACGCCGTCCCCTTCTGGACGAGCGTGGCGGCGAGGTCGAAGTACGACGCGCTCACAAAGTCGAGCCGCTCCCACTCACGCTCGACGAGCACGCGGACGGCGACCGACTGAACGCGTCCGGCCGAGAGCTTGGGCGCGATCTTTTTCCACAGCACCGGCGAGACCGAGTAGCCCACGAGCCGGTCGAGCACGCGCCGGGCCTCCTGGGCGTCGACGAGCCGGGTGTCGAGCTCGCGCGTCTGGTCGAGCGCCTTGAGGATGGCGTCCTTGGTGATCTCGTGGAACACCATCCGCTTGACGGGCACCTTGGGGGCGAGCACCTGGAGCAGGTGCCACCCGATCGACTCGCCCTCGCGGTCCTCGTCCGTCGCGAGGTAGAGCTCGTCGGCGTCTTTGAGCGCCGCCTTCAGCTCCTTGACCACCTTCTTCTTGTCGGCCGGGACCACGTAGAGCGGCTCGAACCCCTCGGCCACGTTGACGCCCAGCCGCGCCCACTTCTCCTTTTTGACCTTGGCCGGGATCTCGGCGGCCGACGACGGCAGGTCGCGGACGTGGCCCATCGAGGCCTCGACTTGGTAGCCGGGCGGCAAGAACTTGCGGATGGTCCGGGCCTTCGTGGGGGACTCGACGACGACGAGGCGCTTCATGGTGCGGGCGGTGTGGGTCTTGCGCGGCCGGGCAAGCTAGCGGCTAGGGGTGCCGGCCCTCCGGCATACCCTGCGATACCGCCGCCCCGCCCCGCCGTTCCGCCTTCGCGGGGAGTGCGCGGGCGGGGCGGCGGAGGGTTCAGTAGGATAGAGTAGCGACGGCGGATCTCGTCGGCGGTGAGGGAGCGGATCATTGGCGGAGGGGCGGGGTGGCCCAAGATAGGAACCCACCTGTTCGTCTAGGTTTTAGTCCCGCGATCGGTCCACTCCCCCCACCGCGGGTGCTCGGGCGGGGTGGGACCCGGGTGAAGACAGCGCCCCCCCCACCCCACCCCGCCCCGCCCCGCCACGTTGAACGAGGCCCATTCCATCCCGCCCATGCCCGCCGTCCCGCCCTCGCCCGACGTCCGCCGGTACGCACACGGCTCGCACCGCTTCGAGCTGCTCGCGGCGTTCATGCGCGAGCTGAAAGAGGGCGTGGACCGGCTCGACGCCGTCGGCGGCGACCTGGTGATCGCCGAGGGGTGGCCGCTCCCGCCGGTCGCCCACGTCCGTCATCCCGACCTGCTCCGCGAGCTCCTTGTGGACCGGAACGAGGACGTGACGAAGGCGCGCGGGCTCCGGCTCGCGCGCACGGTCCTCGGCGACGGCCTGCTGACGAGCGAGCCGCCCCGCCACACGCGCCGGCGGCGGCTCGTGCTCCCCGCGTTCCACCACGGCCGCCTCCAGGGCTACGGCCGGACGATGGTCGACCTCACGCGCGCCGAGACGGCGGGCTGGGCCGAGGGCGAGCCGTTCGACGCGGCCGAGGCCATGAACCGGCTGGCCCTCGCGATCGCCGGGCAGACCTTGTTCGGCGCCGACGTCCTCTCCGACGCGGACCGCGTGAGCGGGGCGGTCCGCGACGCGATGGCGGGGTTCGACGGGGCGCAGTACCCGCTCGCCGACCGGCTCATGTGGCTACCCACGCGCGCCAACCGGCGGTCGAAGGCGGCCCGCGCCACGCTCGACGCGCTCGTCTACGGCCTCATCGACGAGCGCCGCCGCGAGCCCGACGTCGAGCACGCCGACCTGCTCGGGATGCTCCTCGACGCCCGCGACGATGAGGCGGGCGGGGCGCTGACGGACGAGGAGGTCCGCGACGAGGCCATGACGCTGCTCCTCGCCGGCCACGAGACGACGGCCGTCGCGCTCGCGTGGACGTGGGCGCTCCTCGCCCGGAACCCCGACGCTGAGGCCCGCCTGCACGCCGAAGTCGACGCGCTCGCCGCCCCGCCCACGTTCGACGACCTCGACCAGCTGCCCTACACGCGGCAGGTGTTCGCCGAGTCCATGCGGCTCTTTCCGCCCGCCTGGACCGTCGGCCGAGAGGCGGCGCGCGACACCGAGCTCGGGGGGCGCCCGCTCCCGAAGGGGACGACGATCCTGTTCGCCCCGCTCCACCTCCACCGCGACCCGCGCTTCTGGGACGAGCCCGAGGCGTTCCGCCCCGAGCGGTTCGCGCCCGAGGCGCGGGCGGGGCGGCACAAGTTTGCCTACCTCCCCTTCAGCGCCGGCCGCCGCGGCTGCATCGGCGAGCAGTTCGCCTGGATCGAGGGCACGCTCGTGCTGGCGACGGTCGCGCAGCGGTGGCGGCTCGAGCTGGCCGCCGCCCCGCCCGCCGCGCACGGCTCGGTCACGCTGCGGCCGTCCGGCCCGGTGCAGATGGTGGCGACGAGGCGGTGAGGGTGGCGAAGGGAGAGGAGATGCGGGATGGGGGGAGAAGCAGATGAGGCGCGGGCGGGGCGGTGGTTTCCGCTCATCCCTCTATACCTCCGCGATCCTACGTCCCTCCCACCCCAGGGGCTACGCATCACTCTAGCCGGAGCACCGTCGCGAGGTAGTCGGCGTCCCAGGCGCATCGCATCCGCTTCGTCGGCGCGCCGCCCTCGGCCGTTGTCTCGGCGCGCAGCAGCGTCAGCGCCACCCGCCGCGCTACCGCCAGGTTCGCCGCTGCGTGATCGGTCCGTGTCCGGCTCGCGTCTTCGCCGAAGCTCACGTCGAGCGACCAGTGCAGCCCGTTCTCGACGCCCCAGTGCCCACGCACCGACCGCGCAAGCGTCTCGGCGTCGACCGCCAGGCTCGTCGCGAAGTAGCGCTGCTCGGTCGAGGTCTTGCCGCCCACCGTCCGCGTGGACTCCACCATCCCGACGCTCGTCAGTCCGGCCCAGAGCAGCCTCCGCAGCGCCTCGTCCGGCACAGCGGCCGACCAGTAGCGCCGCGTCTCGACGCGGCCGTGGCCACGCTCAGAGGTCTCGAAGGCGTCCACGTCTCCCGAGAGCGTCGCCTCCATCATCCAGCGCTCGGCTTGCTCGCGCAGCCCGGCCTGGTTGCCTTTGAGGCCGAACACGTAGTCCCCGCCGCCGTCGACGATCTGCTTCGCAATGTCGGTCTGGCACCCGGCCGCGTCGGTGGTGACGATGCAGCCCGAGAGGTCCAAGAGCGCCAGCAGGCGCGGGACGGCTGACACCTCGCCCTCGCCGTCGTCGGTGGTGACCTGTCCGAGTGCCGCGCCCGCCTCGGTGGCCCACGCCGAGACGACCGTCAGCATGGGCTCGCCCGCGTCGCGGGCGCGCCGGAGCCGCTTGCCGTCGACGGCGACGACCCGGCCGTCGGTCTTGCGGAAGGCCTCCTGCGCCCAGGCGGCAAACGAGCGCTCGAAGTGTCGGCGGTCGACGAGGGCGAAGACACGGCGGACGGTGTCGTGCGACGGGACGCCGTGGGTGAGCGGCAACCAGCGCCGGAGCCAGTCGAGGCGCGCCTTGCCGAAGGCCTCGATGGCGAGGAAGCTGTCGGCACCGGCCGTGATGGCGCAGAGCGCGAGGCCGAAGATGTCGGAGAGCGCGTGGCGCTTGCCGTGGTCTCGGCGCGGGTCGGGGATGAGGTCGAAGTGACCTCCAAGCAGAGCCATGAGCGGTGGAGCGGAGCGAAACCGGCTCCTACGCTACTCATGGTGATGCGTAGCCCCTGCCTCCCACCCCGCCCACGTCACAGGGGTGTCACACCCGTAGGCGATCCTGAGGCACGCTTCCCCCCGCGCTCATGCCGAAGACTCCGCCTTCGAGTTCCGCCCCGCCCCTCGCCGACACGCTCCCCTACGCCGCCGACTTCGTGATCGAAGTGCTCGCCGCCGCCTCGCGTGCGCCGTACGGCCAGCTGTCGTGGGTCGAGATCAACCGGCTCGCCGCCCGGTGGCTCCGCCCCGCCCCGGCCGCCGCCGGCGCCGACTCGTCTCGGCTGGGCCACGAGGTCGTGCTCGAGATGTCGGAGCACGGGCTCCTGGAGGCCGAGATGACGACGGCCGCCGACGGTCGGCTCATGGTCCAGCGCGTCGTGCACCCGCGGATCTTCGGCCTTCACGCCGCCCAGGCGCTCGCGGCCTAGCCGCCCCACCCGCGGCGTAAAGCTCTACGGCTCGGTGTCCCGCTCATCCGTCTCGTCGAGGATCTGGGCGTCCGACACGTTCGGGTCGAGCTCCTTCTGGAACGCCTCCTTCGCCTCGACCGTGACCGTCGCGGCTCGGTCGAGGGCGCCGTCGATGGCGCGGGCGGCGAGCCGGACCGCTCCGCCCCCCAACAGGCCCGCGCGGCCGAGCCACCCCGCCCGCTCGTAGCGTTCGATCCAGGACTCGTCGTTCACGTCGCGTCGGGCGGGGGCACGTCGGGCGGCGTCGGCAGATCATCGACCGGCGGCGTCCCCAGCGGGCCGTCCGGCGGCACCGGACCGGCGGGCGGCGGGGGCGGCGTGGCCGGGCGGGGCGGCTTCCGCGAACGCGGCGGGCGGGGCGGCGGGCGGAACCACGCGTCCACGTCGAGGTCGTCGATGGCGCCGGCCACATGGCGGCCGGTCTCGGCGAGCGCCTGCCCGATGGTGCTGAACGTGGCCTCGAACGTGAACGCGGCCTTCTCAGACGTGCCCAGCCGCTCGAACGCGGCGCGGACGTCGCCGAAGGGGTCGGGGCGGGGCGGATCGGTGGGGGCCATGAGCGTGGGCGCAGAGGAGCCTGGGGCGGTCGGCCCGCGTTGGACGAGGCCCCTGACCCGGAGTTTCACCCATGACCGACCGCCCCGCCCCGCCCCCCGCCGACGCGCCCCCCGAGGAGGAGCCCGAACCGGACGTGCGGACGGGCCTCGTCGTCCGCTCGACGGGGAGTTGGTACGACGTGCACCTGGACAGCGACGGGGACTCTTCGCCGGACTCCGGGCGGTCCATCCGCGCGCGCATCCGGGGCAAGTTCCGGCTGGAGGCCCTC
Organism: Rubrivirga sp. S365; assembly: GCF_032248475.1. Taxonomy (NCBI): domain Bacteria; kingdom Pseudomonadati; phylum Rhodothermota; class Rhodothermia; order Rhodothermales; family Rubricoccaceae; genus Rubrivirga; species Rubrivirga sp. S365. Next base: position 2,248,803 of record NZ_JAVTTN010000001.1, on the reverse strand, counting down.
GAGATCGACGAGACCAACCCGCTCGCCGTCGGCGACCGCGTCCGGCTCCTCCTCGACGACGACGACGTCGGGTTCATCACCGGCATCGAGCCGCGCGAGAACCAGCTCAGCCGCCGCGCGGCCGGGCGCAAGGCGGCCGTCAAGGAGCACGTGATCGTGACAAACGTGGACCGCGCGTGGTGCGTCCAGTCGACGTTCGGTCCCAAAGTGAACCCCGGCTTCGTCGACCGCTTCCTCGTCGCCGCCGAGGCCTCGCACATCCCGGCCGGGCTCGTCCTCAACAAGGCCGACCTCCTCAACGACGAGCCCCGCGCGCAGGAGGCGATGGCGTTCTGGCAGGAGCTGTACGAGGGGCTGGGCTACCCGGTCCTGCTCACGAGCGCCGAGACCGGGCAGGGCGTCGAGGACTTCGGCGCCCGCCTCGCCGGCCGCGTGAGCGTGGTCTCGGGGCCGAGCGGCGTGGGCAAGTCGAGCCTCCTCAACGCCGTCGACCCGACGCTCCACCTCGTGACGTCCGAGGTCAGCGAGAAGACGCAGAAGGGCCGCCACACGACGACGTTCGCCACGCTCTACCGCGTCGCCGGCGGCTGGGTCGCCGACACGCCCGGCATCCGCGAGTTCGGGATCTGGGACATGTCGCCGCAGGACCTCGGCGGCTACTTCGTCGAGTTCCGCCCGTTCATCCCCGACTGCCGCTTCCCCGACTGCACGCACGCCCACGAGCCCGGCTGCGCCGTCCAGGAGGCCGTCGACGAAGACGCCATCACGCCCGAGCGCTACGGGAGCTACCTCGCGCTCCTCGAAACGGTCCAGACCGAGTACGAGGCGGCCGAGCGCATGTCCTGGCGCAAGGAGCGACGCCCCGACGACCCCGACGAGGCGGTCGTCGAGGACTAGCGGGCGGCGGAGGTGCGCCACCCCGCCCTCGGCGTGGGCGGGGCGCCTGGGCGGGGCCGTAGGGGCGACTGGCGGTCACCCGCAGGCCGCACGCGCGCCACCCCGCCCGCAGGAAATGGGGCGGGCCGGATCCGTAGGGACACCATGCATGGTGTCCGCATCGAGGGCACCGCCCGCCCCGCGAGCGTCGGGCGGGGTGGCGTCTGAGGCGGGGTGGCATCGGGCGGGGCGGCATCGGGCGGGGCGGCATCGGGCGGGGCGGCGCCATTCGGAACCGCCCCGCCCACCCCGGGCACGACACGTCGTGTCCCTACGGGTGCCTCTCGTTGGGCGGGGCGGCAGAGGGCGGGGCAGTGATCTATGTGACCGCCCCGCCCACGCTGTTCACCACCCCGCCCCCGTGGCTCTGGGGGCGGGGCGGCGATCGGCCCCATCATCACGCGGCGTCCGTCGTGGGGGGCGGGGCGGCCAGGACCGCCCGCGCGGCCTCCCGGTCCTGCCCGAGCTGCGCGACGAGCGCGTCCACGCCGTCGAACCGCCGCTCGCCGCGCAGCCGCGCGACCACGTCGACGGCGAGGCGGCGGCCGTAGAGGTCAGCGTCCGTGTCGAACAGGTGGACCTCGGCCCGCGTCGCGCCGTCGGCCTCGAAGGTCGGGCGGCGGCCCACGTTCATCATGCCCTCCGCGACCGCCCCGGCAGTCTGTGCCCCGGCGGCTTGCGCCCCGGCGGCCTGCGCCCCGCCCGGCAGCGTCGCGCGGACGGCGTAGACGCCGATCGCGGGGACCAGCTTGCGGTCGTTCGCGGGCTCGACGTTGGCCGTCGGGAAGCCGATGCCCCGCCCCCGCGCGTCGCCGTGGACGACGGTGCCGGTGATCCGGTACGGGCGGCCCAGGAGGACGGCCGCGCGGGCCGCGTCGCCCGCGTCGGCCAGGAGCCGGCGGATCTCGGTCGACGAGACCGTCACGTCGCCCTCGACCTGCTTCGGGATCACGTCGACCGAGAACCCGTGCTCGCCGCCCAGCCGCTCCAGCAGCGCCTGGTCGCCCCGCGCCTTTCGACCAAAGCGGTGGTCGTAGCCGATGACGATCTCACGCATCCCGATCCGCCCCACCAGCACGTCCGCCACGTAGTCCTCGGGCTCCAGGAGCGAGAGGTCGCGCGAGAACGGGACGACGACGAACCGCTCAACGCCGAGCGCCTCCAGCAGGTCGGCCCGCTCGTCCAGCGTGGTTAGGAGCGGGACGGGCTGGCCCGTCAGCACCTCGCGCGGGTGCGGGTCGAAGGTCACGACGGTCGGCACCCCGCCCACACGCCGCGCGCGGTCGACGAGATAGCGGATGATGGCTTGGTGCCCGCGGTGGACGCCGTCGAACGTCCCGGTCGTGACGACCGAGCCGGGGGCGGGGCGGATGGCGTCGCCGACTTCGCGCGTCATGCGGCCTCGGGGCGGGCGGCCTCGACGAGCGCGTCGAGCGCGAACGCCTCGTCGACGCGGAACGGCCCGATGGCCTCGCGCCGGAGCGCCACGAGGTGCGCGCCGACGCCGAGCGCCTGCCCCAGATCGTGCGCCAGCGAGCGGACGTAGGTCCCCTTCGAGCACTCGACGCGGAAGTCTACGTCGTCGCCGCGCCGGGCCACGAGGTCGAAAGCCGTGACCGTCGTCGGCCGCGCCTCGATCTCGACCGTCTCGCCCCGCCGAGCCTTTTTGTAGAGCCGCTCGCCGCCCTTCTTAATGGCCGAATACACCGGCGGCCGCTGCATGATCTCCCCGACGAGCGGGAGCCGCGCGGCGTCGAGGTCCGCGTCCGTCACGTGCTGCGCGTCGGCCTCGGCCTCGACCGGCGTGTCGGCGTCGTAGCTGGGCGTCGTCTGGCCGAGCCGGAGCGTGCCGGTGTACACCTTGGGGAGCCCCATAAAGCGGTCCTGTTGCCGCGTCGCCTCGCGCCCCACGAGCAGGATGAGGAGCCCCGTCGCGAGCGGGTCGAGCGTCCCCGCGTGCCCCACCTTCTTAACGCCGAGCGCCCACCGCACCTTCTTGACCACGCCGAACGACGTGATCCGCGGCGGCTTGTCGACGAGCAGCGCCCCGGCCTCGAACGGCCGCTCGACGGCGTCGGCACGCGTCACGATGCGGAGGTCGCTCACGACGTCCCAGCGCTGGACCACCCCGCCCCGCCCCGCCTCCATGCCTGTGAGTAGGGCGGGGTGGTGGACCGACGGACAGCCGCGCCCGCTGGGCCACTCTGTACCCCGTACCCTGTACCCCGTACCCGCATCCCCTAGTAGTCGCCGCGCCCGACCGCCCCGCCCTCGTCGCCGTCCTCGCCCTCGGGGGCGGGGCGGTCGTCGCGCTCGGCGGCGATCTGGGCGAACAGTTCGTCCATCCGAGCCACCTGCTGCGGCCCCTGGTCGAGGAAGAACTTGACCTCCGGCACGCGGCGCACGTCGTGGCGGATGCGCTGGGCGAGCGCGTGGCGGACCTCGGTCGTCTGTCCTTCGAGCCGCTCGAATCCGGCCTGCCGCTCCTGCGGCGTCCCGCCCATCACCGAGACGTCGACGTAGGCGATGCCCAGGTCGTCCGTCATGCGAACGCCGGTGACGGTGACGAGCGAGTGCGTGGCCTCGCCAAAGTCCTGCTGCAAGAGGTCGGCCACCTCGCGCTGGATCATGCGGCCGACTCGGTCGGTGCGAATGGACATTGGGGAAGAGGGATGGGGGATAAGGGATGGAGGGATGAGCAGGGACGGTGGGGCGAGGCGGTCTGCCCATCCCTCCATACCCTATCCCTCCCCATCCCTCTTTACACAGCGAGCGTCCGCTTTTCCTCGGTGACGACGTAGGTCTCGAACTGATCACCGACCTTGATGTCGTTGTAGTTCTTGACTGTGACGCCGCACTCGTAACCGGCGGCCACCTCCTTTACGTCCTCCTTGAAGCGGCGGAGCGTGTCGATCACGCCCGTGTATGCCACCACGCCGTCGCGGACGACGCGGACGCGGTCGTTTCGGCTCACCTTGCCCTCGACCACGTAGGAGCCCGCGATGGTCCCGACACGCGGGGCGCGGAAGGTCTCGCGGACCTCGATGGTCGACGTGACCGTCTCCTTCTGCTCCGGCTCCAGGAGCCCTTCGAGGGCGTCGCGGACGTCGGCGATGGCGTCGTAGATGACCGAGTAGAGCTGGATGTCGATCTCCTCGCGCTCGGCGATCGAGCGCACGCCGGCGACGGGCCGGACCTGGAACCCGACGATGACGGCGTCCGACGCGACGGCGAGCATGACGTCGGACTCCGTGATCGCGCCGACGCCCGAGTGGACGATCTGGACGGCGACCTCGTCGTTCGACAGCTTGAGCAGGGCGTCCGAGAGCGCCTCGACCGACCCGCCCACATCGCCCTTGACGACGATGTTGAGGTTGGTGATCTCGCCGAGCGCCATGCGGCGCGATAGGTCGGCGAGCGTGACGTGGCGGCGCTGGTGGAGCGTCTGCTCGCGGATCAGCTGGAGCCGCTTCGAGGCGATCTCCCGGGCGTCCCGCTCGTCCTCCATCACCACGAGGCGGTCGCCCACTTCGGGGGCGTCCGACAGACCCAGGATCTGGACCGGCGAGGCCGGACCGGCCACCTTGACGCGCTCGTCGCGCTCGTTGAACATGGCCCGGACGCGGCCGGACGTGAGACCGACGACGTAGGCGTCGCCCTCTTCGATGGTCCCGTTCTGGACGAGGACGGTCGCGACCACGCCGCGGCCCTTGTCCAAGCGGGCCTCGACGACGGTCCCGACGGCGTAGCGGTCGGGGTTGGCCGTGAGTTCGAGGAGGTCGGCTTCGAGCTGGATCTTTTCGAGGAGCTCGTCGACGTTCGTCCCGTTGAGGGCCGAGATCAACTCGCACTGGACGGACCCGCCGTACTGCTCGACCTGGACGCCCTGCTCGGCGAGCTGGGCCATGATCTTGTCCGGGTTGGCCGTGTCGCGGTCGATCTTGTTGATCGCCACCACCATCGGGACTTCAGCCGCCCGCGCGTGGTTGATGGCCTCAATCGTCTGCGGCATCACCTGGTCGTCGGCCGCCACGACGACCACGACGAGGTCGGTGACCTGGGCGCCACGGGCGCGCATGGCCGTGAACGCCTCGTGGCCCGGCGTATCGAGGAACGTGATCTCGTTGCCGTCGCCGGTCGTGATCTGGTAGGCCCCGATGTGCTGGGTGATCCCACCGGCCTCGCCAGCGATGACGTTGGCCTGCCGGATGTAGTCCAGGAGCGACGTCTTGCCGTGGTCGACGTGGCCCATGATGGTCACGATCGGCGGGCGGGAGACGAGGTCCTCCTCGGAGTCTTCCGTTTCGAGGTTGAACTCCTCCTCGATGTCCTCCATGAACTCGACCTCGAAGTCGAACTCGTCGGCGAGGAGCGTAATCGCGTCGGCGTCGAGCCGCTGGTTGATGGAGACCATCATGCCCAGCCCAAACCCCTTCGAGATCACCTCGGTGACCGACACGTTCATGGCCTCGGCCAGGTCGCCGGTCGAGATGAACTCCATGACGCGGAGGACCTGTGCCTGCTCCAGCATCTCCTGCTGGCGGGCCTCGCGGATCGCGGCGCGCTCGTCGCGGCGGGCGCGGCGGCGCTTCTGGCGCGTGCGCTTGTTGCCGCCGGTGCCGGACACCTTCTGGAGCGTCTCCTGGACGTTCTTCTCGACCTCGCCCTTGTCCGGCGCGCGGCGGCCCTTCTTGGCCTTCTTGCCACGGCTGGGCTTGCCGCCGTCGGCGGCGCCCGGGGCTGGTGCGGCGTCCTCGTTCTTCCGCTTCCGCTTGCGGCGGCCGCCTTCGAGGCCGGACAAGTCGATCTTGCCGAGCACCTTGGTGCCCGTCAGGCCGTAGCGGTTGGCGCGGACGATGCCCGCATCGTCGGCGGCCGGAGTCGGCGTGTTGGCGTCGATCTCGCCCTGAACGGGCGGGGCGGCCGGCTCAGCCTTCGGCTCGGCCTCGGTCGTCCCGCTGGCTTCGGCGTCCGTGGCGTCGTCGGTGGCCGGCGCAGCGGCTTCTGCCGCGGTGACCTCTGCCGGAGCCTCCGGTGTGGTCTCGGCCGCCCCGCCCTCGGCGGTCGGCTGTGCGGGCGGCGTCGCCTCGGCCGTGGCCTCCGCCTCGGCGGGGGGGGCGGCCTCGGCGGCCTGGGCCTCAGCGACGGGCGCCTCCACCTCCGGCTCGGGGGCGGGCGGAGCGGCCTCGGCAGCGGGCGCCGCGGCAACGGGCTCCGCGGCGGCCTCGACGTCGGGCGCGGCCGGGGCGGCTTCTGTATCGATCACCGGCTCGGCCGGCGCGACGGGCTCCTCGTCGGGCTCGGGCACGTCGACGACGGGCTCGGCCGGAGCCACCGGCTCCTCGTCTTCTGTGGCCGGCTCCTCAGCGGAGGGCGCTTCCGCGGGCGGGGTAGCCGCGCCGTCGCCGGACTCGGCCTCCTTCGCCGCAATCTGCTCGCGGCGCTCGCGGACGCGGGCCTTGGCGTCGGCGTCGTCGGAGTAGGCCTCGACGAGCGCGTCGTACATCTCCGGCGAGAGCCGGGCGTTCGGGTCCTCGGCTTCGAGCTTCGCGTCGAGCTCGAACCCACGCTCACGGAGCGCCGTCACGACCGTCTTGGTCGCGATGTTGAGCTCGCGGGTCGCCTTGAAGAGCTGGACTCGCTTGGGCTTGTTGGATCGCTTGCGCGTTACGGGCATTCGGGAGGGCGTAGGGGCGGGGTGGCCAGGGGCGGGCGGGGCGGCCGAGCTAGGCGGTCGGCTGGTCCGAGTCGTCGGCCCCGCTCAAAGAAACGGCCTGCGAGGCGGGATCGGTCTCTGCGGCAGCGTCCTCGGCGGACACTTCATCCGCTTCGGTGAACGTCTCGGCGTCGGGGGCGGGTGCGGCGCCCTCGGACGGGGCCGAGTCGTCGCCCTCGACCACCCCGCCCTCGGCGGCCGTGGCGGGGCTTTCCTCGGCCACTTCGCGGACCGGACCGTCGGCGGCGGCGAGGCCGGCGGCCGAGGTCGCGGCGGCCTCCTCGGCCTGCTCGCGCTCGAACTCGGCCTCCATGAGCCAGGTGATCTTCTGGGCCTGCTCGTCAGACAGCCCGGTGCGGCGGGCGAGCTCGGACGGCTGGAGCTCGAGCACGGCCTTGGCCGTGTCGCACCCGATGTCCTTGAGCTGCTGGATGATCTCGGGCGGGATGGCGTCGGTGAACTCGTCGATGTCGACGTCCTCCTCGTCCGACTTGATGTCGCGGTAGACATCGAGCTCGTAGCCCGTCAGCATCGACGCGAGGCGGATGTTCTGGCCGCCCCGCCCGATCGCCATCGAGACCTCGTCGGCCGGGACCGTGACGCGGGCGCGGGGCGGGGTGAGGTCGTCGTTGAGCTCGACGAGGATGGGCTTGGCCGGCGCCAGCGAGCGCTTGATAAAGTCGATGGGGTCGGCCGTCCACGGGACGACGTCGATGTTCTCGCCGCCCAGCTCGCGGACGACCGCGTGGATGCGCGAGCCCTTGACGCCGACGCACGCGCCGACGGGGTCGACCCGCTCGTCGTGCGAGATGACGGCCATCTTGGCCCGCTCGCCCGGCAGCCGGACGATCTTCTTGATCTCGATGATGCCGTCGTAGATCTCCGGCACCTCCAACTCGAACAGGCGCTCGATAAAGACCGGCGCCACGCGGCTGATGATGACCTGCGGCGAGGCGCCCGCGTCGCGGTCGACGTCGAGGACGACGGCGCGGAGCATGTCGCCCTTGCGGTAGCGGTCCTTCGGGATCTGCTCGGGCCGCGGCAGCACCACCTCCGTCTTGTTGTGGAGCACGAGCACCTCGCGGCGCCGGGTCTGGTAGATCTCGCCGACGATGATCTCGTCGATGAGCTCGGAGTACTCCTTGAAGATGTTCTCCTTCTCGATGTCGCGGATCCGCTGGCGGAACGTCTGGAGCGCGGCCTGGACGGCGCGGCGCCCGAAGTCCTCGATCCGGATCGTCTCGGCGAGCTCGTCCTCGACCTCGTAGTCCTCGTCGATGCCGAGGGCCTCGGTGATCTCGATCTGCGAGACCGGGTCTTCGAGGTCGTAGTCCTCGACGATCTCGCGGACGTGGAGGATCTGGTAGTCCCCGTTGTCGGGGTTGAACACGATCTGGAACGCTTCGGGGTCGTCGGCCCCGTAGCGCTTCTTGATCATCGCCCGGAACACGTCCTCGATGATGACCTGGAGCGTGTCGCGGTCGATGTCCTTCTCGCGCGCGATCTCGGCGAAGGAGGAGACGAGGACGGTGCTTTGCATAGGTCGGGGTGGGATGGGGGCGGGGCGGGCGCTACCAGGGAAGGACGACGCGCGCCTCGCGGACGGCGTCGAACGGGACGGGCGTGCCCGCGAGGTCGATGCCGTCGTCGGAGACCGAGACGAGCTCGCCCTCGGCCGTCTCCTCCTCCCCGCCCCGCTCCCACGTCACGGCCAGCGTGCGGCCGACGTGCTGGGCATACTGACGGCGGTCGGCCAGCGGACGGTCGACGCCGGGCGTCGAGACGTCGAGGCGGTAGCGACCCTTGACGAGGTCCTCGGTGTCGAGGAGGAACGAGAGCGAGCGGCTGAGCGCGGCGAGGTCGTCGGCGCCCGCCCCGCCCTCGGCGTCGACGTAGACCGAGACGACGCGGCTGCCCTGGAAGCCCCGGATGTCGACGTCGACGACGAACAGGTCGGTGTTACCGACCACCTCCTCGGCGAGCGCGCGGACGCGGTCCTCCAGCGGAGCCCCCGGGGCGGGGGCGCCGGCCGGGGTCTGCGGCGTCGGGGCGGGGCGGGAGTCGGACACGGGGTCGGGGTAGACGGAAAACGCCCGTTCGGCGGAACGGGCGTTGCAGGGCGGTCGGCCGGGGGTGGGACCCGGCGTGGCGCCGAACTCGCCGGGGGGCGGGGCGGCCGGAGCGCGCGCCTACCCCCCTCGCTCGCTCCGCCCGGGGGCGGAGGCTCTGGGGAGGCCCGCAAGGTACGGCGGGGGGCCTCCCGTTCGCAATCCGGTCAACGCCCGCCCCGCCGTCTGGATCCACCCGGGCGGCCCCGCACGGCCACCCCGCTCCCGCTTCACGGGTTTCTCTCACCGCCCCGCTCCGGCCGGCACCCCCCTACGACGACGGGCGGGGCGAGGCTGCGACGGCGAACCGGACGACGCGCCCGCCGGCCGACGCGAGGTACACGCCCGGCGGGAGCGGCCGACCGTCCAGGCCCCGGCCGTCCCACCCCGCCCCGCTCGGCGCCCGCGCGACGGGCGTGCCGCTCGACGAGTAAACGGTGAGCGGGGCGGCGCCCAGACCGGGCCACCCGCTCTGCGCGGGCCACCCGTAGACCCCGGGCGCGGTCCACAACCTAGCGGCCGAGCCGGCGACGCGCCCGCTCGCGAGGACGCCCGCGAGCGCCGGGTCCAGGCGGACCGCCTCGCGCCAGGCGCCGTCGCGGTCCGCCCCGCCCGAGGCCAGGCCCAGCAGCAGAAACGCCTCGGCGTCCCACGGGTCGAGCGCGAGCGCCGCGCGGAGCGCGTCGGCAGCGCGGGCGGGGCGGCCCTGGGCGAGCTGGAAGCGGCCCAGCTCGCGGTGCGTCTCGGGCCGCCGCGGGCCGGCCTGGAGCGCCCGGCGGAACGCGGCGGCGGCCCTGTCGGCTCGGCCCGCGTCGGCGAGGGCGCGGGCGAGCGTCGCGAGGCGCTGCGCGCGGTCCGCCCCGCCCGGGGCCTCGGCGGCGAGCGCGAGCGGGGCGAGCGCGTCGCCCACGCGCCCGGCGTTCAGCCGCGCGACGCCGAGCAGGAACTGGGCGTCGCCGCGCGCCGCCGGCTGGGGCAGCCGTCCGAGCGCGATCTCGACGAACTGAGCGCCCACGCCGACCGCCGCCGCGTCCGACGCGCGCGTCCCGTACTGGAGCGTCGCCAGGCCCTCGTAGAGCCCGCCCTCGTCGCCGTCGCGGTCGACGTCCATGAGCGGGAGGACCACGCCGCCCCGCCCGAGCGCGAGGGGCGGGGTGGCGCCGCCGCCGTCGCCGACGACGCGGACGAGGTGGTCGACGACCTGGGCGTGGGGGACGCCCGCGGCGCCCACGCGCGGCATGTGGCACGCGACGCAGTCGGCGCTCGGCGCGTGCTCGGCGCGAAGCGCAGCGGGCACGGCGGCCTGGAGCGCGGGCGGGGCGTGGCACGACCGGCACGCGGCCGTCGTCGCGCCCGGCCCGCGCGCCTCGAACGTCCGGTGCGGGTCGTGGCACGACGTGCACTCGAGCGCCCGGGGCGTCCCCTGCGTCTCCACAAAGCACGCGCTCGCCTTCATCCGGTCGACGTGCGAGGCCACGTCGAGGCCCTCGCGGTCGACCAGCTCCGGGACCGTGAACAGGCCGACGTGCGCGCTCAGCGGCCGGCCCGGGCGGTACGTGAACGCCGACTCGCCCTCGCGGTACACGTCGACCGTCCCGTGGAGGTGGCACGACTGGCACACGTCGAGGCGGAGCCCGAGCGGGAGCGCGCCCAGGTCGACGAGCGTCGGGTCCGCCCCGCCCCGCTCGGCCTGCGGGGGCGGGGCGGGGTTCTGCCAGCGGTCCACGTGGAGCGAGCCCGGGCCGTGGCACTGCTCGCACCCGATGCCCTCGGGGATCTCGGCGTAGGCGTCCTCGACGCCCGGGACGAGCGTGGGGACGGCGTTGTGGCAGTACATGCAGCGCGCGGGCATCGTCCGGCCAAAGCGCGGGGCGCCGTCCTCGTAGCCCGGGCTGAGGTCCCACCGCCCCGCCCCGCCCGGGCCGCCGGTGTACCACGTGAGCGGGAGCTGCACGAGGCGGTCGCCGCGCCGCGCGAAGTAGGTCCGCGCGAGCGTCCCGCTCCCGACGATCCAGTCCATCGGGCGGACGAGCCGGGCCACCTCGCGGCCGGCGCCGTCGAGTTGGCGCTCCTCCTGCGCGAGCGCGCCCTCGACCTCGACCACGCGGTACTCGAAACCCGTCGTGGGGTCGACGACCGGGGTTTCCAACACCGGCTCGGTGCGGCGGGCCGGCGTCCACCGCTGCATCGACGCCGTCCCCCCGTGGCCCTCGTAGGCCGCCGCGACGTCGGCGTGGCACGACCCGCACGCCGCCGCGCCCACGTACTCGGCGTCGGGGATGGCGACCTCCACCCCGGGCGCCGCCGGCCCGCACGCGGCGCTCGCGGACGCGACGGCCAGAGCGAGCGCCCACCACCCCGCCCGTGCTCGGCGGGGACGGACCGACCGCCCCGCTCGCGCGCCTCGGGCGGGGCGGGGCGGTCCCGGCCAGCGTGGGCGGGGCGGGGCGGTCACGCCGGCGGGGCGGCCGGCGCGTAGTCGTAGACCGTGTCGTGACGCTGGGCCGGGTCGGGCTCGGGGAAGTCGGCCATAAAGTGGAGGCCGCGGCTCTCGGTCCGCCGCTGGGCGCACGACACGATGAGGTGGGCGACGGCCGCCAGGTTGCGGAGCTCGCAGAGCTCGGCCGACAGCCTCGTCCGCTGGTAGAACTCCTCGGTCTCCTGGTAGATCAGGCCGACGCGCCGGGCCGCCCGCCCAAGCCGCAGCTCCGAGCGCACGATGCCGACGTAGCTCTGCATCACGCGCCGGAGCTCCTGCCGGTTGTGGCTGACGAGCACCCACTCGCGCGCGTTCTCGACGCGGGACTCGTCCCAGTCCGGCACGCGCTCCTCCCACCCCGCCCCGGCCGCGTGCGCGCGGGCCGGCTCGACGGCGCGCTCGGCGTAGACGAGCGCTTCGAGGAGCGAGTTCGACGCGAGCCGGTTGGCCCCGTGGAGCCCCGAGCACGTGACCTCGCCGCACGCGAAGAGCCCGGCGATCGACGTCCGCGCCTCGTGGTCGACGACGACGCCGCCGCACGTGTAGTGGGCCGCCGGAACGACCGGGATCGGCCCGCGCGTCATGTCGATCCCGTACGCGAGCAGCGTCTCGTGGATGTTCGGGAAGTGGGCGAGGACGGCCTCGGCCGGCTTGTGGCTGATGTCGAGCCAGACGTGGTCCTCCCCCCTCTTCTTCAGCTGGTCGTCGATGGCCCGCGCCACGACATCGCGCGGGGCCAGCTCCTCGCGGTCGTCGTAGGCCGGCATAAACCGCTCGCCGCCCAGGTTGCGCAGCAGGCCTCCATCGCCGCGGACGGCCTCGGTGATGAGGAACGAGCGGCCTCCAAAGTCCTCGCCGGGCAGGTAGAGGCTCGTCGGGTGGAACTGGACGAACTCCATGTTGGCGACCGTCGCGCGCGCCCGGTACGCCATCGCGATCCCGTCGCCCGTCGCCACGGGCGGGTTGGTCGTATGCTGGTACGCCTGCCCCGCCCCGCCCGCAGCGAGAAGCGTGGCGCGGGCCAGGACCGTCTTGACCACGCCCGCGCGGCTGTCGAGGACGTAGGCCCCGAAGCAGTGGAGCCCCTCGCCGCCCGCGACGTCGGCGCCGAGCTGGTGCTCGGTGAGGAGGTTGACGGCGTAGTGGTACTCGAGCACCTCGATCTGCGGGCTCCGGCGGACGGCCGTCAGCAGCGCCCGCTCGACCTCGCGCCCGGTCATGTCGGCCGCGTGGACGATCCGGTGGGCCGAGTGGCCGCCCTCGCGGCCCAGGTGGAGCGCCCCGTCGGGGTCGCGGTCGAACTGCGCGCCCAGGTCGATGAGGTCGCGGATGCGGTCCGGCCCCTCGGTCACCACCATCCGCACGACGTCCTCGTCGCACAGCCCGGCGCCGGCGACGAGCGTGTCCTGGACGTGGGCCTCGACGTCGTCGGCCGCGTCCATGACGGCGGCGATCCCGCCCTGGGCGTAGTTCGTGTTGCTCTCGGCCGACTCCTTCTTGGTCACCACGCAGACCGTCCCGTGCGCGGCGGCGCGGAGCGCGAACGATAGTCCGGCGACGCCGGAGCCGATGACGAGAAAGTCGAACCGTTCGCGCATGGCCGGGGGCGGGGTGGCAGGTGCGACAGAGGGTAACACCGCCGCCCCGCCCTCGGCAGCGGGCAGCGGGCAGCGGGCAGCGGGCAGCGGGCAGCGGGCAGCGGGCAGCGAAGGTGCCCCACCCCGCCCACGGTGCGCGGGGCGGGGTGGCCGTTGTAGCGGCGTTGCATGCAACGCCGTCGGGCCGCGGCGTCCGGGCGGGGTGGTCTACTCGGCCGCCACGCACCGCCCGCCGACGAGGGCGGGGCGGGGCTCGGGCGGCACGGAGCAGTCGGAGATGAGCTCGAACCGCCGGTTGGCGTCCTCGTCCAGCGTCGTGATCTCGGCGGCCACCCGCTCGACGGCCTCCGCGTCCGCGGCCGTCGAGTAGACGCGGTAGTCCGCCGGGCCGCCGCACGCCTTGGCGCCGACGGCGACGACGCGGCAAGCGCCGGGCGCATCGGCCTCAGCCGCGCCGATCAAGCGGTCGAGGTCGGCGACGAGCCGGGCGCGGTCGTCGAGGTAATCGTCGTAGTCGTCACCGGCGAGCGAGCACCCAGCGAGGGCGGCGGCGGCGAACAGAGCGAGCAGGTAGCGCATGGACGTGGGGGCGGAGTCGCCTCACGCTACGCCGCCACCCCGCCCGCCCCAATCCCTTCCGCCGTGCCTCGCGGGGGCGGGGCGGCCGCCCCGCCCGCACGAGTGGCGGGGCGAGCTACTCGCCGGCCGTCTTGCCCGTCTCCTGGAGCAGGTACGCCTTGATAAACTCGTCCAGGTCGCCGTCCATCACGCCCTGCACGTCGGGGTCCTTGACTTCGGTACGGTGGTCGTTGACCATGGTGTAGGGCTGGAACACGTAGGAGCGGATCTGGCTGCCCCACTCGATCTTTTTCTTGCCCGCCTCCTCGGCGTTTTTGGCCGCCTCGCGGATGGCCTGCTCGAGCGCGTAGATCCGCGACTTCAGCATCTGCATGGCCCGGTCGCGGTTCTGCATCTGCGACCGCTGCTCGGTCGACTCGGCCACGACCCGCTCGTCCTGTCCGTTCGAGAGCGTCCCGGTCCAGACGTAGCGGGCGCCGGTCTCGACCTTGTTCACGTTCTGGCCGCCCTTGCCGCCCGAGCGGAACGTCTGGAGCTCCAGGTCGGCCGGGTTGACGTCGACCTCGATGGCGTCGTCGATCTCGGGGTAGACGAACACCGACGCGAACGACGTCTGCCGCTTGTCGCCCGACCCGAACGGGCTCATGCGGACGAGCCGGTGCACGCCGGACTCGGCGCGGAGGTAGCCGTAGGCGAACCGGCCGTCGACGCGCAGCGAGGCGCTCTTGATGCCGGCCTCCTCGGCCTCCTGGTACTCCAGGAGCGTCGGCGTGTAGCCGTGGCGCTCAGCGTAGCGCGTGTACATGCGGAGGAGCATCTCGGCCCAGTCCTGGGCGTCGGTCCCGCCGGCCCCGCTGTTGATCGTCAGGATCGCGGTGCGGGCGTCGTCGGGACCGGAGAGCATCCCGCGCAGCTCCATGGCGTCGAGCTCGCGGGCGAGCGTGGCCTCCTCGCGGTCGATCTCGGCGCCCAGGTCCGCGTCGTCCTCCTCGGCCTGCATCTCGCGCAGCGTCGCCACGTCGTCGCGGCGCCGGGCGACGGCGTCGAAGCTCTTTACCCAGTCCTCCTCGCCCGAGATCTCCTGCTCGACGGCGGCGGCGGCGGCGGGGTCGTCCCAGAACCCGGGCTCCAGGCGCTTTGCGCGGAGCGCGTCGAGCCGCGCGCGGCGGCCGTCGACGTCGAGGTAGCGGCCGAGGGCGTCGACGCGGGCGGGGAGGTCGGACATGGGCGGGGCGGGCGGGGTGGCGGGTCGGCCGGAGAAGCTACCGCCACCCCGCCCCGCCCCCGCGCCGGGCGCGGTGGTCTCTTGGGCGGGGCGGCCGTCCGGGCGCGGCGTCGGAGAGTTCACGGCGAGGCAGAGCAGCCGTCTGGGAGAGCGCGTCACGTTGAGCGCCCGCTGTCTCACCTGCCGCCCTATGAGCCCTGCCACCCCGCCCGAGGTTTCGAACGGTGCTTCCGGACGAACACAACGAGAGACGGTTTGGGAGGCGCGTCCCCGTGGAGAGCGGCGTCTGCACGTCGGCCGCGCTCGGCACGGGCTCTCCGGGCGGGGTGGGCGCTCAAGTCGCCGCGCCTGCCGGACCGTCCCCACCCCGCTCGCGCGAGGACCGCAGGGCGACAGCGCAGCCATCCTCTCAAGGGGGCGGGGCGGGGATCGTGCCTGGTCACGAAGAGCTTCAGGGTGGCTCTGTCAAGCGGCGCGTTCCTCTAGCAACGGGTACGGAAACGTCGCGCACCGTCACGAAGAGGCCTCGGCGTTGGGGTCTCACCGACACGGGAGCCGCAAGGCCGGCGCAGCCAACCGCGAGGTCGGCGCAGCCAAGAGGATCCAAGGCGGCCGCCCCGCCCTCGACGGCCGCTCCGACGCCCATCCTTCTCCCGATGGGGAAGAAAGACCCTTTCCCCAACCGTTTCTGAGTGCTCCGCCAAGCCGCTACTGCCGGGCGGGGCGGGCGCCGAGACGGGCCAGAAAATTCCCCTCCTGGACAACCGCCAGGTTGGCGAAGCCAGGAGGGGCTAGGGGCGGTGGACGACGCGGGCGGGGCGGCTCGGGTGAGGCAGAAACCTCCAGAGCTGATATGAGCGCCCCTTCTACTTCGTCTTCCTGTACAGGTCGAGTCCGATGTCGTAGCTCGGGTCGGGGCGCTTGAACAGGTACTCGCCGTTGCGGATCGACGCCAGCACGTCGGCCCGCTGGCGGACGGCTTCGAAGGGCGTCTCGGCGTCGAGCACGATGAAGTTGGCCGGCTTGCCCTCCTCGATCCCGTACTGGTCCTCCACGTTGAGCGTCTTGGCGCCGTTGTAGGTGATAAGGTCCAGGCACCGGTCCAGCTCGTCGAACGACATCGTCTGCGCCAGGTGGATCCCGTTGTCGAGGATGTTCATCATGTTGCCGTTGCCGGCCGGGTACCACGGGTCGTTGATCGAGTCCTGCCCGAAGCAGACGTTGATCCCGCTCTCCCACATCTCCTTGACGCGCGTGAGGCCGCGGCGCTTGGGGTAGGTGTCCTGGCGGCCCTGGAGGTAGGCGTTCTCGGTCGGGTTGGAGATGAAGTTCATGCCCGACTTCTTGAAGAGCCCCATCATGCGGAACGCGTAGGCGTCGTTGGCCGACCCGAACGAGCAGGTGTGGCTGGCCGTCGAGCACGTGCCGATGCCCTCGGTCATGACCAGCGCGTTGAGGAGTTGGACGTGCCGGCTCATCGGGTCATCGGTCTCGTCGCAGTGCACGTCGATCAGCTTGTCGTACTTGACCGCCAGGTCGACCGTCTTGCGGACGGAGTCCTGGCCGAACTCGTAGGCCCACTCAAAGTGCGGGATGCCGCCGACGCAGTCCGCGCCCATCTTCAGCGCCTCCTCGATCATCTCGTCGCCGCCCTTGTAGGCGAACATGCCCTCCTGCGGGAAGGCGACGATCTGGATCGTCACGTTGTCCTTGAGCTCCTCACGCAGCTCGAGGATCGCCTTGAGGCCGGTCAGCTTGGGGTCGTCCACGTCGACGTGCGTGCGGATAAACTGGACGCCCTTCGAGACCTCCTCGCGGATGCCGCGCAGCGCGCGCTCGCGGGCGTCCTCCAGCGTCTGGGTCTTTTTGACCTCGTGCCAGCGCTCGATGCCGTCGAAGAGGGTGCCGCCGTCGTTGTTGGAGGCCGCGGTGCCGCCGGTGTAGACGTAGTCCAGGTGCAGGTGCGAGTCGACGTAGGGCGGGGCGACGAGCCGGCCCTTGAGGTCGATCTCCTCGTCGGCCTTGGGCAGATTCGTGCCGATCTGCTTGATGACCCCTTTATCGACCAGGATCTCCTTGACCTCGTCGTGCTGACGGTAGATGCGGGCGTTGGTGAACTTCTTCATGGTGCTCTCTCTTACGAGGTGGTAGATGGGACGGGAGAGGGGGACGATTGGAGCGTCCGCTTCGATAGGAACGCGACGACGGTAGCCAGGACGAAGCAGATCAGCGACATGTAGATGATGTACCGGACACCCGATTCGGGGAAGTTGACCAGCAGCAACCCGCCGATCCACGTCGCGATCATGATGGACAGGTTGAAGACGCTGGACTGCACCGACGTGGCCACGCCCTTGGCTTTTTCGACCTGCTTGCTGACAGCGGTCTGGTACATCGTCACGAGCGGGCCGAAGGCCAGGCCCCAGAGGAAAAACGCGACGTGCGACACGCCGACGGTCCCACTAAAGGCGAGGAACAGGGCCATGGATATGCCACCGATGGCGAGCATGATCACGATCAGCGGGCGCAGATAAGCGTCGATGTACTTCGCAGAAACGATCACCGAGAGCACCGAACCGACCCCGAAGATCAGCAGCGCCACGCCGATGCCGCCCCTGAAGTCGATCAACTCCACCAGCAAGCTGATGTAGGTGTAGACGCCGTAGTGGGCCGCGACCGACAGGAAGGTCAGCAGCAGGACGATCAGGATCGAGGGCATCTTGAGCATCGCCAGGGGCGAGTTGCTCCTGTTGAGCTTCTCGCCCTCGACCGACGGCAAGACGAAGAACGACAGCACGGCGATACAGCGTAGCTCAGTCGGGTAGGAAGGCGTAGCCGCAGTGCGCGATCCACCCGGAGGCGTCCGATGGTGTGACCGCGGAAACGGCTTCGTCGAGCGCGTCGAGCAGCGCGTCCCGGGCGTCGGCCAGCTTCTGCTTGACGATCGCCTTCACCTTCGACCACATCGGCTCGATCGCGTTGAGATCCGGGCTGTACGGCGGCTGCGGGAGCACGCGGGCACCGACGGCCTCAACGAGTGCGATTGCAGCCGGGCTGTGGATCCGGGCGTTGTCCCAGATCACTACGTCGCCCTCCTCCAAGCACGGCACCAGGCTCTCGGCCACGAACGCCTCGAAGTGGGGGGCCTTGACGGACCCCTCGTGTGCCCGCACCGACCCGCACGTCGCGGCCATCCACCCGATGAGGTTGACCCGCTTGCCGACCCGGAAAGGGGCGACCTCGACGCACCGCGTGCCGATGGGCGCGAACCCGTACGCCGACCGCGCGCCGATCTGAATCCCCGACTCGTCGACGAAAACCAACCGCTCGGCTGGGATCGCCGCGACCTCCGCCAAGAACGCCTCGCGCTTGGCGACCACATCCGGGCGGAAGCGCTGGGAGGCGATCATGGACTTTTTTTTCGGGTGACCCGCCACAGACCCAGCATCCGCTGGACGGTCTGGCGGCTGATGGCGCGTCCGGTGTCGGCCTCGAACCGGCGGGCGATGGTCGCGTGCGGCATCGAAGGGTTCTCGGCGAGGTACCCGTCGAAGAGCGGGCGGTCGTCGTCGGTCACGAGCGGGGTATGGCCACCGCCGTGGGGCCGAGGCTCGACGGACCCCTGAATGCGGTCGAGGTGGCGGAGCCGGTGGACGGTCGAGACGGAGACGCCGAAGCGGGCGGCGACGACGGGGGCAGTGGCCGAGCGGGCGGCGTCGAGGACGCGGCGACGGAGGTCGACGGAGAGCGGGGCGGGCATGGCCGAAGCTACCCTGTCAACCCGGGATGGCTTCGCTGTAAGGGCCGTGACCGCACCCAGCACCAGGAAGACGCTCCGCCAGCCGAACGTGAGGCCGATCGTCGTCATCGCCGGCAAGCCGATGCTGATGCCCAGCGTGTTCCCCGACATGATGACCGTGATGGCCTTGCCGTCCATGTTCTCCGGGACCAGTCGCGTGCCGTAGGCCGCGATCATCGGCCACATCACGCCCGCGCAGATGCCGCCGACGACGCGGCACGCGAGGATGACCCCGTACGACGACACGAGCCCGACGACGACGTTGGACGCCGAGAACCCGACCAGCAGCATCAGCAGCAGCGTCTTCCGGTTGAACGACAGCGTCGCGCTGACCAGCGGGATGGCGGCAATGGCGGACGCCAGCGCGTAGATGCCGACGAGGAAGCCGACGTCGTTCTCCTCGACGCCCAGCCCCTCGGTCATCTGCGGCAGGATGCCCGACGGCACCAGTTCGGACAGGATCCCGACAAAGGTGACGCTGGCCATCAGGCCGAAGACGAACCAGGAGAACGTCTGCCGTTCGCTGGAGGGAGAAGTCGTAGACACGTCGGTCGATGGAGGAGCGCGAACGCCTGCTCAGCGCCTGGCGAGCGGGACGAGGACGGTACGGAGGAGTGCGGCGGGGCCGACTCCTGACCAATGTCTGTCTTTCGCGGCCGTCGTAGTACTGGGCCGGTCCCCCTTCACACGTGGGCCTCTGCCGATGGCCGCCGTGGGGCCGTACCTCACGTAGCCGTACGTAGCCGTTCTGCAGAACCAGACTGGAATCGCACGATGGACTGTCCTTCTGCCGCACAGAGGCCGCCCCAAGAGCCGGAGCTGCTGATCGGGAGGCCCCCCCCACCCCCCAGCCTGCCGGCTCCGGGCTGCCACACGCCTCGGCCCCAGACTTGATGTGAGGCCAGACCGCGCAAGCTCCCGCCCCGCCCGACGTACGCCGGGGGCGGGGTGGAGCGTGGGTCTGACCTCCCCTCTTGCGAGTCCGCCTTTTTCCGTCCGTTTGCGCCCCTTGTCGAGGCCACGCCCTGTGCCTTGGCCGGATCACTCTCCCTTGTCGCCCTGCTCGTCGCAGTCGCTGCCGCTTTACGGAGGGCGCCCGGTGCCAGCGGGGCAGCGGCCTACGCCTTGGGCGGGGCGGGGCGGACGGCTACTGGCCAGGCGGCCGCGCGACGGAGTCGCCCGGGTCGGCGGCCTCGGCGTAGGAGCGGGTCCAGATGAGGACGGCCCCGCACGGGCTCATCGTCCCGCCGTACTGGGCCGGGATGCCGTTGTGGGCGTACGCCTCGACCGCCTCGACTTGGTCAATGCCGAGCGCGGCGTCGAGGTTGAAGAGCGGGTTCGTCGGCAGTCCGCTCCCGGACCCGATGGGGTCCCCGAACGACCGGAGGACAGTCCCGTCGACGACGATCGTTGGGCGGCAGTTCGTCCCGCGCACGATGGAGTTGATCGAGGAGATACGGACGTCGCCCTCCTGGGGGAGCGGGACGAAGCCCGGCAGCACCGCGAACAGGTCCGTCAGCTTTCGGGGCCGGCGGTCCTCGATCTGGCGCCGGTCGAAAAAGCGGCCCATCCCCCGGTCGCGGCGCTCGTAGAACCCGACGCCGTTCAGCGTCTGCGCCGGCGTCCGCCGCCCCGCCTCGACCGCCACCCCGCCCAGGTCGCCCACGGCCGGGCGGAGATCAACGTCGACCACCTGCGAAGCGTCGGCGCTCAGCGCGAACGGCTCGCCCGTGGCCGGCCCGTACCCGACGGCCGTGACCACGAGCCGGTACCGCCCCGCCCCGGGCGCGCGGATGAGGAACCGCCCGTCGGCGTCGGCCGCCGTCGCGGCGACCGTGTCGGCGCCCGAGACGAGCCGGACCGTCGCGCCGGGCACGGCGGCGTCGCCCGACGTCACCACGCCCACCACGCGCTGCGCCGAGGCGTCGGCGCACAGGAGCAAGACGGCGAGGGCGGGGAGGAGACGGCGCATCGGGCGGGGTGGCTAGAAATCGGCGGCGGGGCGGTAGTCGGCGGGGAGCCAGCGGGCGGCCCGCTCGTCCCACCACCAGTACCCGCTCACGTCGAGCGGCGAGACGCCCCGCCCCGCCCCCGTGAGCCCGCCCGTGCGGAGGTCGACGCGGGCCTCGCCGCCCGGCGTCTCGATCCACGAGATCTGGTCGCCCGAGCGGCGGCGGGCCGTCCGGGGGTCGACCGAGCGGTTCTCGTTCTGCCGGTAAGCCCGCTCCTCGCTCTCGCCCGTGTAGTCGACCCGGAGGTAGAGGGCGGGGTCCGCCGTGAGCGTGGCGAGGCCGGGACCCAGCGGGCGGAGCACGTCGGCCGCGCGTTCGACCCGGTCGAGGCGGTGCTCGCCCGTCGACCGGGACGGCGGCAGCCGGTGGCGCGCGTTCGTGCGGTACACCCGGAACCCGCTCCGCCCAAGCCGGTCGGCCGCGAGCGCGTGGACAAAGTGGGCGAACGACCCGGCGTAGGCCCGCCGCCGCGCCGCGTCCCACCGCGCTCGCTCGGCGTCGTCGCGGGCGTCGAGCGGCTCGAACCGGGCGTAGCCGTGGAACGCGACGGCGTCGCCGAGGAGTTCGAACGTGGTCAGGTCGTAGGCCACGCGGTAGCCGAGCGCCCGGTTCTCGACGACGAGCGGGGCCTCGGATCGGGCGCGGAGGAGCCCGTCGTCCGAGACGTCGAACGAGAGGACCTCGGGGTTGAGGAGCCGGACAGCTCGGGCGTCCTCGGACTCGCCGACGAGCGCTTGCTCGAACGCGGCGAGCTGGCGGAGCCACGCCGAGCGGTCGGCCTCGACCGTCACGTCGCCCAGCGCCTCGGCCCGGGGCCGGAGCCGGACGTCGACGACCGCCCCGCCCCGCACGCGGCGGACGCCCGGGGCGTACCCGACGAACGTGGCGACGAGCTCGTGCTCGCCGGCCGGGACGCCGGCGATCTCATACGCCCCGCCCCGGTCCGTCACGTCGCCCGTCGTCGTCCCGCTGAGGTAGACGTGGACGCCCGGGAGCGGCGCGCCCGTCTCGGCGTCGACGACGCGGCCGGTGACGACGGCCTGGGCGAGGGCGCCGGGCGCCAGCGCGAGGACGCCGCAGGCTACGAGCAGTCGGGCGAGCATGGGCGACGGGCAGGCGGCGGTGGACCACGCTACGGCCGCAGGACGGGCCGCGCAAATAACCGGCGCCTAGGAGTACCCGCGCCCGCCCTGGGCTAGCTGCCCTCCCCCGCCCCGCCCTCGACGCGCCCGCCGCGGGCGGGGTGGCGGGCCGTCGCGTTCGGCCGCCCCACCCCCGGAGCGAGCCCGCCGGGTGGGGCGGGTTACTCGTTCCGCACGCGGTCCGCGAACGCCGTGATCCGGTGGATGGCCTCCTCGATCTGGTCGATGGCCGTCGCGTACGAGCACCGGAGGTAGCCCTCCCCGCTCGGCCCGAACGCGCTGCCCGGCACGGCCGCCACGTGCTCCTCCTGGAGCAGCCGCTGCGCGAAGTCCTCGGACGAGAGCCCGGTCGAGGTGATGTCGGGGAAGGCGTAGAAGGCGCCCTCGGGCTCGAACGTCGGGAAGCCGGCCGCGCGGAGCCCGTCGACGATGACGCGGCGGCGGTCGTCGTAGGCCCGGCGCATGTCCTCGACCGCCGGCTGCGCGTCGCGGATGCCGGCGAGGGCGCCCACCTGCGAGACCGTCGGCGCCGACATGATCACGTACTGGTGCGCCTTGTACATCTGGTACAGGATCGGCTGGGGCGCGCACGCGTAGCCGATCCGCCAGCCCGTCATGGCGTAGCCCTTCGAGAAGCCGCCGATGAGGATCGTCCGCTCGAAGAGGCCGGGCAGCGTGGGCACCGAGACGTGGCCGTCCTCGTGGGCCTCGCCGTAGACGAGCCGGTCGTAGATCTCGTCGGACAGCACCAGCAGGTCGTGCTCGACGACCACCTCGGCGATCTCCTCCAGGACGTCGCGGCGGAGCACGGCGCCGGTCGGGTTGTTGGGGTAGCCGAGGAAGAGGAGCTTCGTCTTGTCCGTGATGCGGGAGCGGATGTCCTCGGCCGTCACCTGGAAGTCGTTCTCGGCGCGCGTCGGGACCCACTTGACCACCCCGCCCGCGAACTCGGCGAGCGGCCCGTAGCTCACGAAGCACGGCTCGGGGATGAGCACCTCGTCGCCGGGGTCGAGCAGCGAGAGCATCGCGATCGTCATGGCCTCCGACGCGCCGACGGTCACGATCACCTCGTCCTCGGCGTGGTAGTCGAGCCCGTAGAGCCGGGCCATCTCGCCCGAGATCGCCTCGCGGAGCTCGGCGAGGCCCAGGTTCGCCGTGTAGCTCGTGCGCCCAGCGTCGAGCGCCGTCTTGGCTGCGTCGATGATGGGCTGAGGCGAGACGAAGTCGGGCTCGCCGATGCCCAGCGAGATCACGTCGTCCATGGTGGCCGCGATCTCGAAAAAGCGACGGATGCCCGACGGCGGCACCTCGCGGATGCGGCGGCTCAGGCGGCCGGCCATGCGCTCGGCGGCGGCGGGGGCGGGGCGGGCGAGGGTCTCCATAACGGGCGGGGCGGGAGGAAGAGGGGACCCGGCGGGCGGCCCGACCGCCCCGCCCACGGCGGGGAATTGGGCGGGCGTTCGCGGAGGCGGGCGGGGCGGCCGGCTAAGTTAGCCGCCCGTTTCCCCTCCACCCCGCCCCGCCCGACTGGGTTTCCACACGCCATGGCCGACGACACGACCTTCCAGAACTACATCGGCGGCCAGTGGGTCGACGCCCAGAGCGGCGAGACGTTCGAGAGCCGGAACCCGGCCCGCACGAGCGACCTCGTCGGCCGCTTCCCGCTCTCGGGCGGGGCGGACGTCGAGGCGGCGGTCGCGGCGGCCAAGGCGGCGTTCGAGACGTGGCGCCTCGTGCCGGCCCCCAAGCGCGGCGAGATCCTCAAGCGCGTGGGCGACCTCCTAACCGAGCGCAAAAACGAGATCGCGTTCGAGATGACGCGCGAGATGGGCAAGCCCCACTTCGAGACCAAGGGCGACGTCCAAGAGGCCATCGACACGGCCTACTACGCGATGACGATGGGCCGCCAGCTCTTCGGCCACACCGTCCCGTCGGAGATGAACAACAAGTTCAACATGACGGTCCGCCGGCCCATCGGCGTGTGCGGGCTCATCACGGCCTGGAACTTCCCGGTCGCCGTCCCGACGTGGAAGATGTTCCCGGCCATCCTGAGCGGCAACACGGTCGTGTTCAAGCCCAGCGAGGACGCGCCGCACAGCGGGATGCTGCTCGTGAAGGTGATGGAAGACGCCGGCGTGCCGCCGGGCGTCGTCAACCTCGTCCAGGGCGCCGGCGCCACGGGCCAGGCGATTGTCGAGCACGACGACGTGGCGGCCATCTCGTTTACGGGCTCGTCCGAAACCGGCGCCGCGCTCGCCCAGCGGGCCGCGGCCGACCACAAGCGCGTGAGCCTGGAGATGGGCGGGAAGAACCCGGCCATCGTCATGGAGGACGCCGACCTCGACCTCGCCATGGAGGGCCTCATCTGGGGCGCCTACGGCACGACCGGCCAGCGCTGCACGGCCACATCGCGGCTCATCGTCCACGAGGACGTCCACGACGAGCTCGTCGAGCGCGTGATCGCCAAGGCCAAAGAGCTCCGCTTGGGCTACGGCAACGACGCCGGCGTCGACGTGGGGCCGCTCATCAACCAGAAGGCGCTCGACAAGGTGGCCGGCTACATGGACGTCGCCCGCGAGGACGGCGCGTCGATCGCGCTGGGCGGGGCGGCTGCCACGGGCGACGGCCTGGACGACGGCTTCTTTTTCCAGCCGACGCTCTTCACGAACGTGACGCGCGACATGCGCGTGGCGCGCGAGGAGATCTTCGGGCCGGTCCTTTCTGTGATCAAGGTGTCGTCGTTCGACGAGGCCATCGACGTCGCCAACGACGTGAAGTACGGGCTGTCGAGCGCGGTCTACACGCGCGACATCGCACGGGCCTTCCAGGCGCTCCGCGACATCGACGCCGGCATCACCTACATCAACGGCCCGACGATCGGGGCCGAGGCGCACATGAGCTTCGGCGGCGTCAAGGCGACGGGCAACGGCCACCGCGAGGGCGGCTGGGAGGTTTACGACTTCTACACCGAGACCAAGACCTGCTACATCGACTTCTCGGGCGGCCTCCAGCGCGCTCAGATCGACAACTACGACGATTAGCCGTACTCTCCGGGCGGACCCCACCCCGCCCGTCATGAGAACGCTCCTCTCCCTCGGCCTTGCCCTCGCCCTCGGCGCGTGCGCGACCGCCGCCCCGCCCGACGGCCGCCCCGCCCTCCGGGCCGACGACGTCGTCGTGTACCGCTCGGCGGACGACATCCCGGGCGAGTACGAGGTGATCGAGACCATCGTGCCCCCGGACGACATCGCCCGCGTCGGATCGGGATACGGCGCGACCGATGCCGTCGAACGGTTCGCCCGGCGCAAAGCGGCCTCGATGGGAGCTAACGGCGTTCTCGTGGTGAGCACGGCTGAGGCCGCCTCGAACGTGCGGGCGACCGCGTCCGTCCGCAACGGGTACACGCTGTCGCCGGGCGCGCTCGTGGCCGTCTACGTGACGCCGCCGGAGGCGCCGCGCTAGCGGGGGCGGGGCGGCCCTGCTGTTAAGATCTTGTGATCACAGAACCTTCCAGCAGGCCAACCGTCCAACTTTATTCAGACCGCCCTCCGGGTAACGCCAGGACGGATCCATCTCTCCAGCGCCCTTCCCCCTATGAAGACCTACACCTCCCCCACTATCGCCGACTACGGAGACATCCGCACGGTCACGGCCGCCGACCAGCAGTCGATGCAGACCGACCAGATCTTCAACAACGGCGAATCGATCGGCACCTCCACCGGCTCGCTCGACGCGTGCGTTTCGCCGGCCCCGAACCCGCAGCCGGGCGACATGTGCACCTGAGCCGAACAGCAACGGTCTAGATCCGCGGGGAGCCCAAAAGGGCTCCCCGCTTTTTTTTGCTCTCCCGCCCTGTGGCGGGGCGGGGCGGCCCCACCCCGCCCCGCCCACGCGGCGGCTAGATTGAAGCCCGCCCCGCCCCGAACCTCCACCTATGGGTCTGTTCTCCCGCTCCGCCCCGGCCAGCCACTTTCCCCAGTCGGTCGGTCGGCGCCTCGGCAGCGGCGACGAGGTCCGGCTCCCCGATGACCTCCCCGCCGACGCCACGCTCCTCGTTGTCTTGTTCCGCGACGACCTCGACCCGCTCGCGGACCAGTGGGCGCGTCTCGGCGACCGCCTAGCCGACGTGCACGGCGACCGCGTGGGCGTCTGGGAGCTCCCGATCGTGAGCAAAAAGCTGAAGATGTTCGGGAAGCTGGCGACGATGGGCATCCGTGGGCAGGTCGACGGCGAGAGCGAGCGCGAGCGGACGGTCCCGCTCTACGTCGACCCCAAGGGGTTCCGCAAGGAGCTCCAGCTCAAGACGCAGAGCGACGTCTACGCCTTCCTCGTTGCCCGCGACGGGCGGATCGCGTGGCGCGGCGAGGGCGACATCGACATGGAGGAGGTCGAGGCTCTGGAACAAGCCGTCGAGGACGTGCTCGCCGCGCCGGTCCCCGCCCCCACGGACCACCCCGACGCCGAGAACGCTGAACCGCCGGCCCCCGACGCGGACGCCGCCCCGCCCCCCGAAGACGACGAGGCAGGCAACGCGGAGGAGCCCTCCCGCCCCGCCTCAGAGGACGAGGCTGGCGACGGCGCACCCGCCGGCGCCGAAGGGCAAGAGCGTCCGAGCGCTACAGAGCCGCCCCGCCCCGAGGCGGCGGAGCCGGAGGAAGAGGACGCCCCTGCGGAGGCCCGGTGGAACGGCGACCCGCCCCCGATCCGAACGCAGGGCTAAGACGAGGTCGTCGTCCGGGAAACGAGGTCGGTCAGCGTCCGGCGGTCGCCAGGGGTGAGCAGGAACTCCTGCTGCCCGAGCACCACGCGGACGGCCTCGGCCGCCGCGATGTCCTCGAAGAGCGCGCGCGGCATGCCGATCGTCAGGAACTCGCCGTAGGTGTTGGGGAGGATGTCGACCCCAGTCTCGCCCGTACTGAAGCGATACGGCACGCCGTCGACCTCGAACGTGACGCCGGGGAACGTCGAGTTGAGCGCGTTCTGGCCGATGTTCGAGAAGACGACCCGGTACGACTCGGCGTGGCACGGCTCGGCGCTGCAGTCGGCGAACGCGCGGAGCACGAAGTCGCGCGTCCCGACGGTCGAGGACGACGAGATGGGCGTCCCCAGGCGGACCTGATCCGACCGCAGGCCCCGGTCGCCGGCCGCCCCGCCCGAGGATGCGCAGCCGGCGAGGGCCAAGACCAGGACCAAAGCGAGGGCGGGGCGGGGCGGCGTCATGACGAGGGCGGGGTGGAGTCCGTGCAAACGGCCGCCGTTCGGCTAGGTGAAGTAACCGAAGGCGTTTTTGAAGTGCTCGATGCGCGGCTCCCCGTCCCCAAAGTGGACCGCGAGGACGTCGAACCGGACCGGCGACGGGATGAGCCGCCGCTCGTGCATGTAGGCCTCGGCCACGCGGAGGATCGCCCGCTGCTTGGCCTCGTCGACCGCCGCCTCGGGGGCGCCGTAGCCCGCCCCGCTCCGGGCCTTGACCTCAACGAACACGATCATGCCGCCGTCGTCGGCGGGCGTGGGCTCGAACACGACGGCGTCGATCTCCTCGCGGCCGAAGCGGTAGTTCCGGTCCAGCGTGCGGCAGCCCGCTGCCTCCAGGAAGGCGACGGCCGCGTCCTCGCCGCGGCGCCCGATGTCGGCCGTGCTCGCCATGCTAGGACGCCCCCCGCCGGAGCTTCGAGGCGAACTGAGTGATCCGCCGGACCTTGTCGGAGCTCCGCCCGCGGACGAGCGGGAGGAGCGCGTTCGTGAACGCCTCGAAAACGGTCATGATCTCGCCTAGCGCGTCGATCCGGTCGGCGAGGGCCGCCTCGTCGTCCGAGAGCGAGCCGCCCGCGCGGAGGTTCGTGGCCACGCCGTCGAGCGCCCGCTGGACCGGCTCGATCTCGCGCCGCTGGCGCTCCTCGATGATCGTCGTCGTGATCGACCACACGTCGGACTCGGCGACGAAAAAGTCCTTCCGGCTCCCCGGCTGGTGCGTCTTGCGGACGAGGTCCCAGTCGAGGAGCGCCCGGAGGTTCATGTTCGCGTTGCCCCGGCTGATCTCGAGCCGGTCCATGATCTCGTCCGTGTCGAGCGGCCGGTCGAGCGCGTAGAGGAGCGCGTGGATCTGAGCCATCGTCCGGTTGATCCCCCAGTGCGAGGCCATCTCGCCCCAGAGGCGGACGAACTCGCCGACCGCCCGCTGGGCACGGTCGGCGTCGGTCGGGGGGGAAGGCGTCGGGTCGGGGGCCACGCGGGCGGGGTGGGGCGGCGGGCGAGAAGATACCGTGCCGCGCGTGGCCCCGGAGCGCCGCCCCGCCCCCGAGTGCCGTCGCTCCGCTCTGGGCGCCTGGGCGGGGTGGGGCGGCCCTGGCGTGGGCGGGGCGGCCCCCGTAGCTTCCGCCGTTCACGCTGCCCGGTCGCCCCCCGTTGATCGTCACCCTCACCACGGACTTCGGCCTCCGCGACGGCTACGTCGCGGCCATGAAGGGGGCCATGCTGGCCGCCGCCCCCGACGTGCGGGCGGTGGACGTGACGCACGAGGTGCCGGCCCAGGACGTGATGGCGGCCGCGTTCGTGCTCCGCGGGGCGGCCCCGTTCTTCCCCGCCGGCACGGTCCACCTCGCCGTCGTCGACCCCGGCGTCGGAACGCTCCGCCGGGCGATTGCGGCGCGGCTCGTCGTGGGCGGGACGCCGTGCCGGTTCGTCGGGCCGGACAACGGGCTCCTCCCGCTCCTCGCCGACGGCCCGCCTGTGGAGGCCGTCGTGCTCGACCGGCCGGGCGCGTGGCGGACGCCGGTGCCCAGCGACACCCTCCACGGGCGCGACGTGTTCGGGCCGGTGGCGGCCGCGCTCGCTGCCGGCGCCGCGCTGGACGACATCGGGAGCCCGGCCGGCCCACTCGCCCCGCTCCACTGGCCGCTCCCCCGCGTCGACGCTGAGGGCGTCGAGGGCATGGTCCTCCACGTCGACCGCTTCGGGAACTGCACGACGAACATCCCGCGCGAGGCGCTCGCCGGGCGGGGCGGGTTCAAGGCGTACGTGGGCTCGAGCGTGCTCCGGCGGCACGCCCCGTCGTACGGGCACGTCGCGGCCGGCGAGCCGCTCACGCTGTTCGGGAGCTCGGGCCACCTTGAGATCGCCGTGAACAGGGGCGACGCGGCGGCCCTGCTGTCGGTCGTCCGCGGGGCGCCGGTGAGCGTGGTGTTCGAGGCTGCCCCCGCCCCGCCCCCCCGGACCCGGACGCGCTCGGCGTCCGCCGCCTAGGTGGAGCCCGACGCGCCCCGCGACCCGACGCCGGTCGACGAGCTGCCGGCGTTCGACCGCACGCAGACGCGGCCGTCGCCGGTGCCCCCGCCCGAGCCCATCCCGCGCGGCCGCGTCGCCGCGCTCGTGGCGCTCGTGGCCGTCGGGCTCGCGATCGCCTACGCCCTTCTCCGGGTCCCGACCGCGGACGAGGGCGCCAACCTTCTCGCCTCGTTCGTCGACGCCACGGCGTCGTACCAGGCCGCCGTCGAGACGACCCGCCCCGAGGAGGCGCGCGCGTTCGTGCTCGACCAGCTCGGGTGGGACGTGCCCCCGCCGGACCTCCCCGCCCTCGCCCTCGTGGGCGTTGACCTCCCCGTGGTGGGCAGCACCGGGGGCGGGGCGCCCAGCGCGCGCGACGTGGTCGTGCCGCGGTTCCGCTACAGCGGGGCCGGCGGGGAGACGGCCTACGTCTACGCCTACGACTACATCACGCTCGACCAGGTCCGGGCGTCGTTCGACCTCCCGGACGCGACCTACGCCCTGCTCGGCGAGGACGTCCCCGTGGACACGCGGCGCCTGGAGGGCGCCTACATCGTCACGTGGCGCCGCCGGTCGATGATCTTTACGGCGGTGACCGACAGCGAGGAGGCGTTCGAGCAGATCGGGCAGTGGGCGGCGAGCCTCTGACGGCAGCGGGCAGCGGGCAGCGGGCAAGCCCGCAGAACGCGAGGGCGGGGCGGGGTGGGCACGCTGGGCACGGGTTCGTAGGGACACCACGCGTGGTGTCCGCATTCGCCCGGCGAGGCGCCACGCCACGGGCGGGGTGGTGCTGGGCCAGACCGCCCCGCCCGCCCCAGACACGGCAAGCCGTGTCCCTACGGGTGCCGGTTGCCGGACGGGGCGGCAGGGGCAGCGCCTTGTTCGACCGCCCCGCCCTCGTCACAACCACCCCTAGCCCCTCTTGGCTGCGCCGACGCTGCGCAGTGACCAGGAGGGGAACTGCCGCCGCTTCCAATCGACGTCGGCCTCGCCTCTCACCGCCCAACCCATCTCTGAAAGGGGCGGGGCGGAACAAGAACGGCACCACCCCGCCCGCGCGCCCCTTTTCCCTTTTCCCTTTTCCCTCACGTCCGCCGTGCCAGCGTGATGCGGAACGTGGTGCCCGCGCCCGGCGCCGTCTCGTGGACCGCCAGCGTCCCCCCGTGGTAGCTCTCGACGATGCGCCGGGCGAGGCTGAGGCCGAGCCCCCACCCGCGGCGCTTGGTCGAGAACCCCGGACGGAACACGTGGCGGGCCGTCGCCCGGTCCATGCCCTTCCCCGTGTCCGCCACATCGACCACGACCGCCCCGCCCTCGGCGCGGCCCGCGATGGCGATCCGGTGCGGACCGGGCGCCCCGTCGAGGGCGTCGAGCGCGTTCTTGAGCAGGTTCTCGACGACCCACTCGAACAGCTCGCCGTTGAGCGGGGCGGTCAGGTCGGGCGGCACGTCGACCGTGATCGCGACGGGCGCGCTCGTGGGCACGCGGCGGCGGATGTAGTCGGCCACGCGCTCCAGGACCTCGCCCACGGCCGTCGGCGTGAGGTCGGGCGTCGACCCGATCTTCTCGAAGCGGTCGGCCACGCGGCGGAGCCGCTCGACGTCCTGCTCCAGCTCGTCGGCGACCGTCTCGGGCGCCACGCTGTCGCCCAGGCGGAGCAGCTCGATCCACCCGATCATCGACGAGAGCGGCGTCCCCAGCTGGTGGGCCGCCTCGCGCGCCATGCCCACCCACAGGCTCGACTGCTCGCTCCGGCGGACGTACGAGAACCCGAGGTAGCCGACCCCGATGAACAGGGCCACGACGGCGAGCTGGACGACCGGGAACAGACGGATCAGCCGGGCCAGCGGGCTCTCGCCGTAGTGGACGAGCTGCACGAAGCCGGGCGACACCTCGACCGGGATCGGCGCGTGGAGCGCGTCCATCTCGCGGGCTAGCGCCACGTGGTCGGCGTCGTCGGCCACGTTCCGCCACAGGAGCGCCGTCGTCGTGGCCTCGTCCGTGACGACGGCGGGGACGCTGAACCGCTGGGGCTCGACGATCTGCGAGAACACGAAGTCGAGCCCGTCCGACGGCGGCCCGTCGCGGAGCGAGTCGAGCGCCGCCGCGAGCCGCGCGCGCTCCGGGGCGGGGCGGCCCGACGCCTCGACGGCGGCGGCGAGCTCGTCCCACGGCGCCGCGCCCTGGGCGCTCAGCCCGGCCCGGCCCTGGAACGCGATGGCCTCGGCCCACAGTTCGACGGCCGCCGCGTCCTGAGCTTCGAGCCGCCCCGCCAGGCGCTGCGTGAACAGCAGCGACGCCACGCCGATCGCGACGGCCGCCGCGATCAGGCCGAGCTTGAGCTTCGTGCTGGTCCGGTAGGCCTGCATAGGAACGCTGAACGACGAACGCCGAATGATGAAGGGGCGCCCGCTCCGCCCAGCTACAACGGGGCGGGGTGGCAAGCTCTCACTTCATCGTTCGCCATTCAGCGTTCATCGTTCATGCCACGAGCGTCTCCTCGCGCTTCGGTCCGGTCCCGATGACCGTGATCCGCACGCCGACGCGGTCGGAGACGAACTGGAGGTAGTCTCGGGCCGCGTCGGGCAGGTCGCCCATCTCGCGGGCGGCGGAGAGGTCGCCGGAGAAGCCGGGGAGCGTCTCGTAGACCGGCCGCGCGCGCTCCAGCGTGCGGAGGTCGGTCGGGAAGCGCTCGGTTCGCTTGCCGTCGACCTCGTAGGCCGTGCAGACGCGGAGCTCGTCGAGCCCGGACATCACGTCGAGCTTGGTGACCGCCAGTTCCGTAAACCCGTTGAGGCGGCTCGTGTAGCCCAGCGCCACCAGGTCGAGCCAGCCGCAGCGGCGCGGCCGCCCGGTCGTCGCCCCGAACTCGTGTCCCTGCTCGCGCAGCCGCTCGCCCGTCTCGTTCAGGAGCTCGGTCGGGAAGGGGCCGTTGCCCACGCGCGTCGAGTACGCCTTGACGATGCCGATGACGCGGTCGACGGCCGTCGGCGGCACGCCGAGCCCGGTGCAGCACCCGCCCGACGTCGGGTGGCTGGACGTGACGTAGGGGTACGTCCCGTGGTCGACGTCGAGGAGCGCGCCCTGGGCGCCCTCGGCGAGCACGCGCTGGCCGTCCGCGAGGGCGTCCTGGAGGTACGCCGCCGTGTCGGTCACGTACGGGTCGATGAGGCGGTCGAACTCGACGTACTCGTCGACGATCGCGTCCACGTCCAGCCGCTCGCTCTGGTAGATCTGCGACAGGATCTCGTTTTTCTCCTCGATGGCCGCCGTCAGCTTTTTCCGCAGCCCGTCGCGGTCCAGGAGGTCGACCACGCGGATCCCGTTCCGCGCGAACTTGTCGACGTAGGCCGGGCCGATGCCGCGCCCCGTCGTCCCGATGGCCTCGGCGTCGCGCCACCGCTCCTTGGCCTGATCGAGCGCCTTGTGGTACGGCATGATGAGGTGGGCGTTGTGGCTGATCTTCAGCCGGCCCTCGACGGGGTAGCCCAGCGCCTCGATCTGCTCGATCTCGTCGACGAGCGCGGCCGGGTCGATGACCACGCCGTTCCCGATCACGCACGTCACGCCGTCGTGGAAGATGCCGGACGGGATCAGGTGGAGCACGAACGTCTCGTCGCCCCACTTGATCGTGTGGCCGGCGTTCGCCCCGCCCTGGTAGCGGGCGACGACGTCCATCTGCGGAGCGAGCAGGTCGACGACCTTCCCTTTTCCTTCGTCGCCCCACTGGGCGCCAATGACGATCGAGACGGGCATACAGGGGAGGGATGAGGGGATGGGGAGGGATAGAGGGATGAGCGTCGCGGCCCCCACCCCGCCCGACTCTCAGGCGGCGGGTGGGGTGAGAATGGGGGTAGGGCGGCGGAGCGGAGCGGCTCTGCACATCCCCCTATCCCCTATCCCTCCATCCCTTCAAAGCTTGCCACGGCCTCGTCGGCGGAGCCGAACGACTGGAACGTGTCCGCGAGCTGCGTGACCTCGAGGAGCGTGCGGACGCGGTCGCCGACGTTCGCGAGCCGGAGGTCGCCGCCCGCGTTCCGGGCCGTCGTCAGCGCGCCGATCAGCATGCCCAGCCCGGACGAGTTCATGTGCCGCACCCCGTCCAGGTCGACGACCGCCCACAGCGGGCCGTCGCCGCGGGCCTCGTGGAGCGCGTCGTGGAGCGCCGCCCCGCCCGGCCCGCCGAGGGCGTCGCCGGTGAGCGTGAGGACGGTGACGCCGGAGCGCGTGGCGCGGTCGATCTGCATGGGTCCGGGGAGAGGCGGGCGGGGCGGACG
The DNA here is from genome assembly GCF_032248475.1 of Rubrivirga sp. S365. NCBI lineage: Bacteria > Pseudomonadati > Rhodothermota > Rhodothermia > Rhodothermales > Rubricoccaceae > Rubrivirga > Rubrivirga sp. S365. The sequence continues at coordinate 2,215,669 of NZ_JAVTTN010000001.1, read as the reverse complement.
GAAGCTAGGGCCGCCACCCCGCCCGCGTGACTCCGCCGGGCGGGGCGGTCCAACAGAGCCCGCCCCGCCCACGGCGGGCGGGGCGGGGCGGTTAGGCCGCCGCCGCGCGGCGCGTGCCGCGCACGGCCGGCGCGTACTTGCCGCGGAGCCACACGACGAGCGGGCTCGCCACGAAGATCGACGAGTACGTCCCGACGGCGATCCCGACGAGCAGCGCCAGCGAGAACCCCTTGAGCACCTCGCCGCCGATGAGGAACAGGATGAACACCGTCAGCAGCGTCGTCCCCGACGTGAGCACGGTCCGCGAGAGCGTCGTGTTGATGGCCCGGTTGGCGACGACGTCGAACCGCTCGGTCTTGAACAGCGCCGTGTACTCGCGGATGCGGTCGAACACGACGACCGTGTCGTTGATCGAGTAGCCGACGATCGTCAGCAGCGCCGCGATGAGGACCTGGTCGATCTGGAGCGAGAACGGGGTCACGTTGTGGAGCAGCGCGAACAGCCCGAGCACGATGAGCACGTCGTGGGCCAGCGTGAGCACGGCGGCGACCGCGAACCGCCAGTCGAACCGGACGAAGATGTACAGGAGGATGACGAAGAGGGCGCCGAGCACGAGGAAGATCGCCTTCTCCTTGAGGTCGGACGCGATGCGCGGCCCGACCGAGCTCGTCCCGATGATGTCCGGGGCCGAGCCCGGGAAGGACTCGGCGAGCGTCGTCGTCAGCGCCGCCTCCAGCGCGTCGGGGTCGCCGCCGAGCCCGGTGCGGACGAGGAGCGTCCGGGGGTCGCCGAACTCTTTGGCCTCGACGCCGTCGCCGAGCACGCCGTCGAGCGCCTGGCGGGCCGCGACTGGGGCGATCGGCTCGGCCGACTCGACCACGAACTCGGTCCCGCCCGTGAAGTCGATGCCGGCCTCCAGGCCCGGGTAGAACAGGGAGACGATGGCGATCACCAGGAGAATCCCGGAGGTGATGTAGCTCGCGCGGAAGTCGCTGAGGAAGTCGTGCGAGGGGTTTTCGAAGATGCGCATGGCAGGGTTCGGTACGGGGTACTAGGTACGGGGTACGGGCGCGGGACGAGGGCCTCCCTCGTGCCCCGCGCCCTGTACCGAGTCAGCCGAAGGCCACGCGGGTCCCGCGCGACTGGACGAGGTAGTCGAGGACGAGACGCGTCACGACGAGGGCCGTGAACAGCGACGTCAGGATGCCGGCCATGAGCGTGACCGCGAACCCCTGGATCGGGCCGACCCCGAACGAGAACAGGATGACGCCGATGAGGAACGTCGTGATGTTGGCGTCGGCGATCGCCGAGAGCGCCTTGGCGAACCCGCCGTCGACGGCCGCCCGCATCGTCTTGCCCGAGTCGAGCTCCTCGCGGATGCGCTCGAAGATGAGCACGTTCGCGTCGACGGCCATGCCGATCGTGAGCACGATGCCGGCCATGCCCGGGAGCGTGAGCGTGGCGCTGAAGGACGCCAGCACGCCGAAGATGAACAGGAGATTCAGGACGAGCGCGATGTTGGCGATGAGGCCGGCGCCGCGGTAGTAGAACGCCATGAACACGCCGACGACCAGGAAGCCCACGATGAGCGCCCGCGTGCCGGCCCGGATGGAGGCGGCGCCCAGGCTCGGCCCGACCGTCCGCTCCTCGACGATGCGCACCGGGGCGGGGAGGGCGCCCGACTTCAGGACGGTCACGATGTCCTCGACGTCCTGGCGCGAAAACTGGCCCGTGATCTGCGTCCGCCCGTTGGGGATCCGGCTCTGGATCACGGGGTCGGAGTAGACGCGGTTGTCGAGGACGAGGGCCACGGGGCGGCCGATGTTGGCGCCCGTGATCTGGCTCCACCGCTGACCGCCGACGCCGTTCATCGTGATCGACACCTGGGGCGCGTTCGTGTACGGGTCGAAGTCCGGCCCGGCGTCGGTGATCACGTCGCCCGTGAGCTCGACGCGCTCGTTGATCCCGATGAGGTTGTACACGTCCTCGCCCTCGGGCGTGACGCCCTCAGGGTTGGCCGTGTAGAGGAGCCGGACGCCGGCGGGCAGGAGCGCCTGAGCGCCCGGCGCCTCGAGCAGGCGGCGGACCGTCGCCGTGTCGCGGGCGACGACCTGCCCGAAGATGGGCGAGCCCTCGGGGACCTGGATCAGCCGGAGCGCGTCGGCGAGCGAGTTGCCGCTCGCTGAGGGCGCCTCCCCGCCCGTGACCTGGGCGAGGTCGACGGCGCCGGCCGAGTCGCCGGCGGCCGCCACGCGCTCGCCGGCCGCCGTCGTGTCGATGGCGGTGCCGGTCGTGTCGGCGTCGGTCGTCGCGGCGGTCTCCGCCCCGCCCTCGCCGTAGTACTGGAGCACGCGGAGGGCCGCCTGCTGGAGCTCCTGCGTGGGCGGCGTAAGGTGGAACGTGAGCTTGGCCGTCCCCCGGAGCAGGTCGCGCACGCGCTGGGGGTCGTCGACGCCCGGGAGCTCGACGACGATCCGGCTCCCGTCCTGACGCTGGATGAGCGGCTCGGTCACGCCAAAGCGGTCGATCCGCTGGCGGATGATCTCCTCGGCCCGTCCGAGCGCCTCGTCAACCTCGGAGCGGAGGTAGGTGACGACGTCGGCGTTCGAGGACCGGGCCGTGATGCCGGCGTCGGTGTTGCGGAAGTAGCGGGCCAGCCGCGTGTTCGGGCGGACCTCCTCGACGGCGTCCGCGAACAGCGTCACAAAGTCGCTGCCGCCGTCCTGCGCGCGCTCGTTCGCGATCTCGATCGCCCGCTCGAACGTGTCATCGGCCCGGTTGCCGGCCAGCTCCTGGAGGAGCGCGCCGGTCCCGATCTCCAAGGCGACGTGCATGCCGCCCTGGAGGTCGAGGCCCAGGTTGAGCGACGACTCGCGGGTCTCGAGGAGGTCCTCATAGTTTTCCTTTTCGTAGACCTCGCGTTCGTCGGAGCTCATGGCCGCGAGCTCGCGGTCGTTGAGCGCGTTCTGGATCGTCGGGAACAGTTGCCAGAGCGAGATGAGCACGAGCGCCACGACGGCGAACAGCTTGAATCCGTAGCCTTGCATAAGGGGGAGGCGCACGGCGGCGCCGGTTGAGTCGGGAGGGAGCGGCCGCCCCCCATCGGGACGGCCCATCGGCGTTGAGACGGTCGGGAGCCCCGCGAGCGGGGCCGCGCCGCTACGGGCCGCGTGCCTGGACCGCGTGCGCCGCCCCGCCCGCGGCGGACCGCGCGGCGGGCGGGGTGGACCGGACCGCCCCGCCCACCACGGGCGGCGGCGGGGCGTCGCCCAGGACGCCGGGCGAGGCGGAGGCGAGCGGGGTCGTCGCCCCGCCCGGGACGAACACGACGTCGCGGGGGACCGGCGCGTCGTCGCCCACGCCCTGGCCCGCGAGGAGCTGCCGGACGGCCTCGGGCGAGACGGCGTCGCCGGCGGCCTCGGCGTACGCCTCGGCGAACGCGTCGACGGCCTTTCCAAAGTCGGCGTCCCGCGAGGCCGCGACGGCCGAGCGGAACGCGTCGGCGTCGCCGAGCAGCGACCGCAGCGCCTGCGGCCGCGCCGCCTGGGCCGTCGCCGCTGGCGCCCACGCCGCGCCCGTCCCCACTAGGAGGAGGGCGGCGACCGTGCGGAGCACGAGCGGGTGGCGGAGGAGGCGCATCGGCCGGGGACCTGGAGACGGCTGAACGCGCAGAAGGTAGCCCCCGGTGCCGGACCTCTCGGGGATCGCCCGACCCCTCTCCGGGTCTTCACGGCAACCCGCCGCCCCGCCCCGCTCGCGGGCTCCGGGCGGGGTGGTCAGGACGCGCCGCGCGCCTACTCCGACACCTCGACGCCCTTCCAGAACGCGACGTGGTCGCGGATCTCGGCCGCCGCCTCCTTCGGCTCGGGGTACGTCCACGCCGCGTTCGCGTTCGTCTGCCCGTCCACGACGACGTCGTAGTAGCTGGCCTTGCCCTTCCACGGGCACGTCGTGTGGTGGTCGCTCGGCGCGACGTGCTCGCGGTTGAGCGCGTCGGCCGGGAAGTAGTGGTTGCCCTCGACGACGACGGTCTCGTCGCTCTCGGCGATCGTGGCTCCGTTCCAGGTGGCTTTCATGGCGGGGACTGGGGACTGGGGACTGGAAGATGACCGCCCCGCTCGTGGCGTGGGCGGGGCGGAGTCGTGAGGAACTTTTCGGCCGCCGCTCCGCCCTGCTCTACCTGCTCTACCTGCTCTACCTGCTCTACCTGCTCTACCTGCTCTACCTGCTCTACCTGCTCTACCTGCTCTACCTGCTCTACCTGCTCCTCACACTCGCTCGGCGCGGACGCCATCGGCCACCTCGCGGGGCGCGGGGACGACGCAGACGGCGCCGCCGCGGAACGGGTCCACGACGACTGTCAGCCACTGGTACTGCTCGACGTTGGCGCGCTCGCGGCCGAACCGGGCGGCGACGGCCGTCTTGAGCGCCTCGAACGCGTCGGGGCCGACGAGGATGGAGCGGGGCTCGAGGCCGCCGTCGCGGAGGCTGCGGACCTGCTCGTCGACGAACTCGAGGATGGCGTCGGCATCGGGCGTGGATTCGAGGACGGTCACGGGCGAGGCGGGGCAGGTCCAGGAGCGGGGCGGCCCGGTATACTCGCGTCTCCGCTCCAGAGTCCCACCCCGCCCCCAGGGTCCGCACGGATGACGCACGAGACCGACACCCTCCAGACCTTCGACGGCCTCTCCCTGTTTACGCGGCGCTGGGTGCCGGACTGGCGGCCGACGCGGCTCGTCGTGGCGCTCGTCCACGGGCTCCACGAGCACAGCGGGCGCTACGCCTACCTCGCGAGCGCGCTCATGGTACGCGGGATTGCGGTCCAAGCCGTCGACCTCCGGGGGCACGGGCAGTCGCCGGGCGAGCGCGGGCAGGTCGAGACCTCGTTCGACGAGTACACCCGCGACGTCGAGGCGCTGCTGGGCGGGGCGGCCGAGACGGCGGGCGGCCTGCCGGTCGTGCTCATGGGCCACTCGATGGGCGGGCTGGCCGCGGCCCGGACGGTCCAGGAGCGCGGGGCGGACAGGCTGGCCGGGCTCGTCCTCTCCTCCCCCGCCCTCTCCGTCGCCGCCCCGCCCGTGCTGCGGGCCGTCGCCCCGTACGTCGCGCGGTGGTTCCCGAACGCGCCGGCCACGCGCGTCGACCTCTCGAAGCTGTCCCACGACCCGACCGTCGAGCGCAAGTACCGCGAGGACCCGCTGACGATCGTCCGGGGCGTCCGCGCGCGGCTGGGGAACGCGATCGTCCAGGCGACCGAGCGGGTCCGCGAGCGGCCGGAGGCGTTCGGCCTCCCACTCTACCTGTTCCACGGCACGGCCGACGTCATCACGGACCCGGCGGGGACTGAGTGGCTGGCCGAGCACGCGCCCGGCGACGTCACGCTCCGCCTCTACGACGGGCTCTACCACGAGACGCTGCACGAGGACGAGCGCGACCGCGTGATCGCCGACCTCGTGGCGTGGCTGGACGTCCGGGCGGACGCCGCGTGACGGGCGGGGCGGCGGGCTACTCGGCGGGGACCTCGACGGCGTAGACGCTCGGCCACAGCTTGCCCGTCACCAGGAGGTGGCCCGTGGCCGGGTCGTGGGCGATCCCGTTGAGGACGTCCCGGCCGGTCCCGGTGTGGAGCGTGTGGAGCGTGCCGAGGTCGAGCCACCGGACGACGGCGCCGCTCTGGGGATCGACCGCCGCAATCCGCCCCGTCTGCCACACGTTCGCGTAGACGAGGCCGTCCACGTACTCGAGCTCGTTCAGCCGCGGGACCGGCCGGCCCCCGTCCCGGACCTCCACCGTGCGGACGACGGCGAGCGTGGCGGGGTCGAGGACGCGGAGCCGGTCGGACCCGTCGCTCAGGATGAGGTGCCGGCCGTCCTCGGTCAGCCCCCAGCCCTCGCCCGCGAGCGGGAGCGTGTCGAGCGGGGCCAGCGTCTGGACGTCGGCGACGTAGACACGCCCCTGGCGCCACGTGAGCTGGTAGAGCCGGCCGTCGAGGGCGGCGAGCCCCTCGGCAAAGTCCCCGTCGCCCAGCGACCGCGACGCCACGACGCGGCCGGTCGCCAGGTCCACGCGGCGGAGCGACGACCGGCCGTAGAGCCCGGTGCTCTCGTAGACCGCCCCGCCCTCGACCAGGAGCCCCTGCGTAAAGGCCAGCGTGTCGTGCGGGTACTGAGCGACGACCTCGGGCCGGAGGACAGGCGCCGCGCTGCCCTCCCCGCCCTCCCGGAGCGCCACGAGCCCGACGACCGCCGCGGCGGCGAGGAGCGCGGCGACCCAAGGCCACCGGCGCGCCCCCTGCCCCGCCCCGCCCGTGCGGCGCCGTGTCCGTTGTCGTGTCGCCATCGGGGGGCGGGGTGGTGGGTGCCCACGGCAGGAATCGAACCTGCGGCCTACTCTTTAGGAGAGAGTCGCTCTATCCGACTGAGCTACGTGGGCGCGTCCCGCTCGCCAGCCTGGGTCCAGTCTGGAGCGGGGCGGAAAGATAGTCCTCCCGCACCAGGGCGCTTGGGCGGGACGGTCTAGCTTGGCGGCTCCACCCCGCCCCCGCACGTCCGTATGGCCGAGACGACCGCCCCGCCCGCCTCGACGTCCCGCACCGTGTGGGCGTGGGCGCTCTACGACTTCGCCAACTCGGCGTTCACGACGCTCGTCGTGACCTTCATCTACGCGACGTACTTCACGCAGGGGATCGCGGCGAACGAGACCGACGGGACGGCGCAGTGGTCGCTCGCCGTCACGGTCACGGCCGTGCTCGTCGCCGTGCTCTCGCCGCTCCTCGGCGCCTACGCCGACGCGACCGGCACACGCAAGCGGCTCCTGTTCGTGACGACCGCGCTCTGCATCGCGGCGACGGCCGTGCTCTTTTTCCCCGAGCGGGGCGACGTCGCGTTCGCGCTCGGCGTGTTCGTGGTCGCGAACGTGGCATTCGAGCTCCAGAACGTGTTCTACAACGCGTTCCTCCCCGAGATCGCCCCGCCCGACCGGATCGGCCGAGTGTCGGGGCTAGGGTGGGCGCTGGGCTACGTGGGCGGGCTCCTGTGCATGGGCGTCGCGCTCGTCGTGTTCGTCCAGCCCGACGTGGCCCCGTTCGGGTTGGACAAGGCGACCGGCGCGAATGTCCGCGCGACGAACCTGCTCGTGGCCGCGTGGTTCGCGCTCTTTAGCGTCCCCGCCTTCCTCACGCTCCGCGACCCCCGCCCCGAGGCGCCGCCCGAGCGCCGCGGCCTCCTCCGCTCGACGCTGGGCGAGATCGCGGACACGGCCCGCGAGATCCGCCAGTACCGCCAGATCATCCGGCTCCTCGTGGCGCGCCTCGTCTACAACGACGGGCTGGTGACGGTCTTCGCGTTCGGCGGCATCTACGCGGCCGGCACGTTCGGCTTCACGTTCGAGGAGATCCTCTTTTTCGGGATCGCCCTCAACCTCGCCGCCGGCGCCGGCGCGTTCGTGTTCGGGTTCGTCGACGACCGGATCGGGGGGAAGACGACGATCCTCATCTCGCTCGGCGCCCTCACGGTCGCCACGCTCGTCGCCGTCCTGGGGCAGACGCCCGAGGCGCTGTGGGCGGCCGGCATCCTGCTCGGCATCGCGGCCGGGCCGAACCAGGCCGCCAGCCGCTCGCTGCTCGGCCGGTTCGTGCCGGGCGACAAGGAGACCGAGTTCTACGGCTTCTTCGCCTTCTCGGGCAAGCTGACCGCGTTCATGGGGCCGCTCCTGCTCGGCCAGCTCACGGTCGCCTTCGACTCGCAGCGGATCGGCGTGGGCTCGGTCGTCGTGTTCTTCGTGATCGGCGCCCTGCTCCTCCTCCGCGTCGACGAGGCCGAGGGCGTCCGCCTGTCGGGGCGCGCGCCGGCCTGACCACCCCGCCCAACGGCAAAAGAAGAGAGGAGGTGTCGAGGAGAAGAGGGCGGGGAGGCGAGGCCCCGACCACCCCGCCCGCGTCTTTCTCCCTCTTCTTCCGACCTCTTCTCCTCCTCCCATGCCCACCGTCCGCGACATCGTTTCTGTTCTCGACGCCTGGGCGCCGCCCGGGAGCGCGGCCGACTTCGACCGGGTCGGCCTCCAGGTCGGCGCCCCCGACGCCGAGGTGTCGCGCGTGCTCGTCGCCCTCGACCTCACGCCGGCCGTCGTGGACGAGGCGGCCGCGGGCGGGGCGGAGCTCGTCGTCACGCACCACCCGCTCTTGTTCAAGCCGCTCGGGCGCGTGACCGAGGGCGACGCGGTCGGCGGCCTCGCGTGGCGGCTCGTGCGCGCCGGCGTCTCGTACTACGCCCTCCACACGAACCTGGACGCGGCGTGGGGCGGCGTGTCGTTCGCGCTCGCCGAGACGCTGGGCGTCGAGGACCCGGAAGTCCTCGCCCCGCTCGACGGCGTGATGCGGAAGGTGGTCGTGTTCGCGCCCACCGATGCCGCCGACGCCGTCCGCGCGGCGCTCGACGCGGGCGGGGCGGGCGCGATCGGAGCGTACTCGGGTGCCAGCTTCTCGACCGGCGGCGTCGGCCGGTTTACGCCGGGGCCGGACGCCCGCCCCGCCATTGGGACCGCGGGCGGGGCGGAGGAGGCGGTCAACGAGGTGCGCATCGAGGCCGTCGTGCCGTCGTGGGGCGTCGGGCGCGTGCTGAAGGCGGTCACCGCGGCGCACCCGTACGAGGAGCCGGCGGTCGACGTGTTCGAGGTGCAGACGCCGGCGACGCGGCACGGGTACGGCGTCGTGGGCCGCCTCCCCGCGCCGGAGCCGCTGCCGGCATTCCTGGCGCGCGTGGCCGAGCGGCTGGGGGCCGGCGCGCTCCGCTACGTCGGCGACGACGCGGCGACGGTCGAGCGCGTAGCGGTGTGCGGCGGCTCGGGGCTGTCGTTCCTGGGCGCCGCCCTCGCGTCGGGCGCCGACGCCTACGTGACGGCCGACGTGACGTACCACCGCTGGTTCGAAGCGCTCGGGCCGAACGGCGCGCCCCGGATCGCGCTCGTCGACGCCGGGCACTACGAGACGGAGGCGATGACGGAAGGGCTCGTCGCCCGCCACCTCCGGGCCGCCCTCCCCGCCCTCGACGTGGCCACGACGCGGCACCGGACGTCGCCGATGAAGACGTTCGTGGGGTAGGGACTGGGGACTGGGGACTGGGGACTGGGGACTGGGGACTGGGGACTGGGGACTGGGGACTGGCAAGATGACCGGCCCGCCCTTGGTGTGGAGGGCGGGGCGGGGGAGTTGTCCCCGAGTTGTCCACCCCGCCCTCGGGTCTGCCCATCCCTAAACCCCCAGTCCCCAGTCCTGCGAGCGGAGCGAGCCCCCGAATTCGCCCCGGTCTCAAAACCCGCGGGCGGGGCGGCGGGTAGTCTGCCGTGCTCCACCCACGACCGCCCCGCCGATGGCCACCGACACGACCACGATCGAAGACCAGCTCCGCGCCCTCGTCCGGCTCCAGACGATCGACTCCAAGATCGACCAGCTCACGAAGCTCCGCGGCGACCTCCCCGACGAGATCCGCGACCTCGAAGACGAGCGGACCGGGCTCCAGACGCGGCTCGGCCAGATCGACCAGGACAAGAAGGAGGCCGACGTCCAGAAAAAGAAGCTCAAGCTGGACATCGCCGAGAGCGAGGGGCTCATCCGCAAGTACGAGGAGCAGCAGCTCCAGGTGCGCAACAACCGCGAGTACGACGCGCTCACCAAGGAGATCGAGGCGCACCGCCAGCGGATCCAGAACGCCTACGAGGAGATCGAGCGCTACGAGAACCTCGACATCGAGAGCGAGGGCACCGTCGAGGGCGCCGACGACGAGCTCTCCGAGCTCGACGCGCGGATCCGCGAAAAGCAGGCCGAGCTCGAGCAGGTGGTCAAGGAGACGAAGGCGGAGCAGGACGTGTACGAGACGGAGCGGGCCGAGGCCGCCGAGGCCATCGACGCCCGCTACCTCCGCGCCTACGAGCGCCTGCGCACGCGCGTCCGCGACGGCCGCGCCGTGGTCCCCATCGAGCGCGGCGCGGCGGCCGGCTACACGGTCCCCCCGCAGCGCCAGGTCGAGGTCCGCCAGCGCGACCGGATCATCGTCTCCGAGCACGACGGGCGGATCATCGTGGACACGGCGCTCTTCGAGGAGGCCGCGGCCTAGCACGCCCGCCCCGCCCGGGCCGGACGACGCACGCCGAGCGGGCGCCTGCACACCGCGGGCGCCCGCTCGTACGTTAGGGGCACGCGTCGGCCGGGCCGCCGCCTCGGGCCGGGCCGCGTGCGGCGCACGCCCGGGGAGGAACGTCCGGACACCGCAGGGCACTGTGCTTCCTAACGGGAAGGCGCCCGCCCCGCCCCGGCCTGCTTCGGCAGACGGGCGGGGTGGCGCGACGGCACGTGCAACAGAGAACAGACCAGCCGATGGCCCGGGCCGCTCGCGGCGCGCGGCACAGGTGATGGGTGAAACGGTGGGGTAAGAGCCCACCAGCGCGGCCGGCGACGGCCGCGGCTAGGCAAACCCCACGGGGTGCAAGGCCACACAGCGTCCGCCCCGCCCGACCCGACCGCCCGCGGTCGGGGCCGAGCGGGAAAGGGTGCCCGCCCGAGGACGCGGGTAGGCCGCTCGAGGCCGCCGGCGACGGCGGTCCCAGATAGATGGCGGCCCAGGGCGGCGGTGGCGACGGCCGCCGCCCGGACAGAATCCGGCGTACAGGCCGGCGCGCGTCGCACATCGGGGTCCCGCTCGCACCGAGCGGGACCCCGCTTTTTTTGCCGCCCCGCCCGAGCGGGGAGGTCCGCTCCCGAGGGCGGGGCGGGGTGGCGGGCCACAAAAAAAGGCCGCGCCCCTGACGGGCGCGGCCTTGCAGGCGAAGGCGCGGGGCCTACTGGTCGGCCGGCGGCAGCTCCGCGCCGGGGCGGACATCGGGGTTCATCGGCGTGGCCGGGTCCGCGACCGGGGCCTCGGGGAGCGGCGCGTCGATGGGGGCCGGGGCCACGGGCAGCTCGCCGGCCCGCTCCTGGAGGATGCTCTCGCCGGCGCCGCCCACGCGCGGGATGAAGAACGTCGTGATGACGCAGAGGACGAGGAAGGTGGCCCCGAGGCTCCACGTGGCCCGCTCGAGAAAGTCGGGCGCCTGGCGCGCGCCGAGGATCTGCGTCGTCTGTCCGCCCGAGGCGATGCCGGCCAGTCCGCCGCCTTTCCCGCTCTGAAGCAGGACGACGAGCGCCATCAGCAGCGCGACGAGGAGGATGACGGCGACGAGGATGTAAAAGAAAGTCATGGGTCCGGGGCGGAGCGGGATCCAAGCTAGTCCGTCCCGCCCGCTCGCGGCAACGGGCGGGGCGGGGGCGGCGCGCAATCCCCAGTGAAGACCGCCCCGCCCGCTTCTGCGAGGCGCAGGCGAGGCGGGCGGGGTGGCTATGTGTCGCGGCGGCGGGCGGCGGCGAGAAGCAGCGCCAGGGACGTCTTGGCGTCGAGGATCTCGCCGCTTTCGGCGCGGCGGACGGCCTCGTCGAACGGGAGGCGGACGACCTCCAGGAACTCATCGTCGTCGCCCCCGCGCTCGCCCTCGGAGAGCGACTCGGCCAGGAACAGGTGGATGGTCTCGGAGCTGTAGCCGATGCCCGGGAACGTCCGCCCGAGCGCCGTCCACGCCGCCGCGGTCAGCCCGGTCTCCTCCTCCAGCTCCCGCTGCGCCACGTCGAGCGGCGACTCGCCGTCGCGGTCGAACTTCCCCGCCGGCACCTCGAGGAACTCGCGGCGGGGCGGGTACCGGAACTGGCGGACCAGGACCACGCGGCCCTCGCCGTCAATCGCCACCACGGCCGATGCGCCGGGGTGTTTGATCCACTCGCGGACCGACGTGGCGCCGTCGGGGAGTCGGACCTCGTCGCGGCGGACGTGGAGGAGCGTGCCGTCGTAGACGGGCTCGGACGAGATGGTTTCCTCGGTGAGGGACATGGGGAGCGGGGGCGGAAGGGGCCGCAAGATCCCACCGCCCCGCCCGCAGAACGCGAGGGCGGGGTGGCCGTCGTAGCGGCGTTGCACGCAACGCCGTCGGGCGACGCCGTTGGGCGGTGCCGTTGGGCGGTGCCGTCAGGCGGGGCGGGGCATGCGGGCAGGGGGGCGCTGTTTAGGACCGCCCCGCCCGCCCCGGAGACGACGAGTCGTGTCCCTACGGGTGCCTGTCGTTGGGCGGAGCGGCGTCGGGCTGAACCGCCCCGCCCGCCCGACAACCACCCCTAGCCCCTCCTGACCAGGAGGGGAACTGCCGCCGCCTTTCGTGGGCCTCGGCGACTTCCATGACCGCCCCGCCCAGATGCGGGCGGGCGGGGCGGAACAAAACCGCCGCCGCCCCGCCCGTGCGCGCCTTTTCCCTTTTCCCTTTTCCCTTTTCCCTTTTCCCTTTTCCCTTTTCCCTTTTCCCTTTTCCCTTTTCCCTTTTCCCTTTTCCCTACAGCCCCACCGCCAGGCCCACGTGCACCTTGCCGCGGCCGAGCGGGACGTCCGGGCTGAGCGCGTAGCTCACCGAGGCGAGCCCGAGCCCGGTCCGCACGCGGACGCCCAGGCCGTAGCCGGGGAGCACGCGCGTCTCGGGCGGGGCGGCGCCGAGGGCGGGGCGGTCGACGTAGCCCAGGTCGAAAAAGGCAACGCCGTAGGAGTCGGCGTCGAACAGGAGCCGGTACTCGGCGAGCAGGCGGCCGACGGCGCGGCCGCGGAACGCCTCCTCGTCGTAGCCGCGGAGCGTGGCCGCGCCGCCGATGCGGAACAGGTCGCCCTCGTCGAGCCCGTCGGGCGCCTCGGCGGTCGGCGTGCCGCCCTGGACCACGCGGGCGTCGAGGCCGAGGACCGCCACCTGCCGCGCGAACGTGGGCAGGTAGCCGCGGACGGCCGCGTCCAGCCGACGCCGCGCCCGCGCCTCCAGGACGACCGTCGGGTCCGTGGACGCCGCGCGGGGCCGGCCCTGCTCGGCGTAGAGCCGGAGGGCTAGGCCGCGGCGCGGGTTGCGCGGGGCGTCGAGCCGGTCGAGCGTCACGCCGGCGCCGACGTAGAGCGCGTCCGACCGGCGAACCACCGCCCCGCCCGCGAGGGCCGAGTCCGCGACGACGCCGGGGCGGACGGTCTCGGCGGTGAGGCCGGCGACGAGCGAGAGGCCGGGGGCGAGCGCGTAGCCCAGCTCGGCCGCGTAGCGCTGGCGCGAGAACGGGACGGGCTCGCCGCGCGACGTCCCCTCGAACCCCAGGCCGACGGCGAGCGGGGTGCCGAAGACGAACGGGTCGCGCGCGGCGACGTCCAGCGACGACGCCAGCCCGGGGTTCCGCACGAGCTCGACGTCGAGTGCGCGGCCGCCGCCGAACGGGTTCCGCAGGTTGACGCGGCCGTTCCCGACGAGCTGCCCCGGCTCGCCGTCCGAGGGCGGGAGGAAGCCCACGACGAGGTCGAACGCGCCCGGCGCCGCCTCGCGCACCGGCACCTGCACGACCACGCGGCCATCGGCCCCGCGCGCCACGACCGGCTCGCCCACCTCGTCGTAGAGCCGCGTCGCGTCGAGCACCGCGCGGACGCGGCCGAGGTCGACGTCGGCCAGCAGAGCGCCCGGCCCGACGGCCGCCACGCGCGAGGCGAACGCCCGCGACGGCCGCCGCGCGCCGACCAGCTCGACGCCGGCCACGTCGGCGGGCGCCCCCTCGTCCACGCGGACCGTGACGCGGACCGCCCCGCCCTCGCCGGCCGTGACGTCGGGGACGAGGACGGCGTCGGCGTAGCCCAGGCGGGCGAGCGCGCGGGCGGCCGCGCCCAGGTCGGCCTCGAACCGGCGGGCGGAGTAGACGGCGCCCTCGCGCGTGGCCCACCCCGCCACGAGGTCGGCGGGCGGGGCGGCCTCGGACCCCACGATCTCGACCGAGGCGACGCGGCTCACCGGACCGGCGGTGACGTAGACGTCGGCGCCGCGGACCGAGTCGACGCGGGCGGCGGCGTGGCCGCGCGCGGCGAGCGTGTCGAGCGCCGCCGCCGCCCCGCCCGCGACCGTCCACACCGAGTCGGCGCCGGCCGTGCGGACGGTCCACGCGTCCTGGGCCGCCGCGGGCGGGGCGGCCGCCGCCAGGAGCGCCGCCGAGGCCAGACGTATCTTCCAGGACACTCGCTGTTCGGCTGTGACTGCTCTCCGATTCGGACTCTTGCTCGCCGCGGGCCTTCTCGTGGCCGCCGCCCCGCCCCAACGCGCGGCGGCGCCGGCTCGGTACGCGGCCGGCGCGGTCCAGGCCGACACACTCCGCGCGCAGGTCCGCGCCGGCGAAACGCTCATCGTGGCGCTGCCCGCGAGCGTGGGCGGGGCGGAGGCGACCTACCGCGTGGTCGAGGCGCCGGCGCTGAGCTGGCTCGTCGACCGCTCGTTCATGTGGCGCACGCTGCCCAACGAGCGCGGCTCGCTCCCCGTCGTGTTCGAGCGGACCGGCGTGGCGCCCGGCGAGGTCGTCCTCCTCGTCGAGATCGTTCCCTGAAACCAGTGGGTCGGTAGGCTAGTGGGTCGGTGGGTCAGGAGAGAGACCTCGGACCGGAGTGCTCGGCTGACTCTGGTGCCCACCCCGCCCGTCAGCGGCCGCTTGGCGGAACGCCGAGCCTCCGGTTCCCCAACGTCGACGCGGGCGCTCGTGGCCTGCGAATCCAGCCGCCCCGCCCGCTCACGCTCTTCGGCGTAGGCGGGGCGGCCTCTCCCCCACCCCGCCCGTGGCATCACGATCTCAGGAGTTGGAGCGCGCGCTCGTCGCCCGCGTCGGCCCGGCCGTCGAGGAGGCGTTCCGCGAAAGCCTGCCGGCGTGGTTCGACGGAGTCCGCCGCCCGATGCCGTGGCGCGAGGGCGGGGCGGACGGCCGGCGCGACCCGTACCGCGTCTGGGTGTCCGAGGTCATGCTCCAGCAGACGCGCGTCGAGACGGCGACGCCGTACTTCGAGCGGTTCGTCGAGGCCTTCCCGACGGTCGCCGCGCTCGCGGCCGCGCCGCAGGACCGCGTGCTGAAGCTGTGGGAGGGGCTGGGCTACTACAGCCGCGCCCGCAACCTCCACCGCGCCGCCGGGGTCGTCGTGGCGGAGCATGGCGGGGCGGTGCCGGACACCGAGGCCGCGTTCCGGGCGCTCCCTGGCGTCGGCCCGTACACGGCGGCGGCCGTGCTGTCGCTCGCGTTCGGCCGCCCGCTCGCGGTCCTGGACGGCAACGTGATCCGCGTCCTCACCCGCGTCTTCGCCGTCGAGGCCGACGCCAAGGCCGGCCCGACGCGCCGCGCGCTCCAAACGCTGGCCGACCAGCTCCTCGACACGGACGACCCGGGCCGGTTCAACGAGGCCGTGATGGAACTGGGCGCCCTGCTCTGCACGCCCCGCTCCCCCAACTGCCCAAACTGCCCGCTAAACGGTGTGTGCGCGGCCTACGCCGAGGGCGCCCCGGAGCGCTACCCGGTGACGTCGAAGGCGAAGCCGGTCCCCCACCACACGGTCGTCGTCGCCGTCGCGGCGGACGGGGCGGGGCGGCTCCTCATCCAGCGCCGGCCCGAGGACGCCATGCTGGGCGGGCTCTGGGAGTTCCCCGGCGGCAAGCAGGAGCCGGGCGAGACGCTGGCCGAGACGTGCCGCCGCGAGGTCCGCGAGGAGCTGGGGGTCGAGGTCGAGGTGGGCCGCGCGCTAGCTCGCGTCGAGCACGCCTACTCGCACTTCCGCATCACGCTCCACGCCTTCCGGTGCCGGCTGGCCGGGGGCGAGCCGGTCTCGGCGTCCGGCGAGCCCATCCGCTGGGTGCAGCCGGAGAGCCTCGACGACTACGCGTTCCCGCGCGCGAACCGACGCGTGATCGAGGCGCTCCAGGCCGAGGTCCGCCAGCCGCGGCTGCTGTAGGTGGGCAGAGGTTGAGGAGTTCAGAGTTCGGGGTTCGGGAAGTGCCACCGCCCCGCCCGCAGTTTTCTCTGCCCGTCCCCTGTTCCCCGGTCCCCGTTCCCGCTCACAGAGTGGGCCTCCCCGAACCCACCGCCCCGCCCCGCCGTACGCGGCGCATGCAAACGCTCATCGAGCTCCTCCCGCTCCTCGCCGTCGCCGCGTACTACCTGCTCCGCGGCCGGCAGCGGGCGAACGCGAAGCGCGCCCCGGAGCAGATGCAGGAGGCCGAGGGCGAGCGGGCGCCGACGCCGTTCCAGTCGTTCATGCTGCAGATGGAGGAGGCGCTGGCCGAGGCCGCCGGCGAGCCCGAAGGCCCGCGCGGCCCCGGCACGCCGCCCGTGTCGGAGCGCGAGCCCATCGCCGTCGAGGTCGACCGCGCCGCCCCGCCCTCGCCCCTGCCCGTCCCGCCGCTCCGCCCGGCCGCGCCGACGCCGGAGTTCTCGGCCGTCCGCGGCTCGTTCAGCGGCGCGTCCCCGGTCGACCACGAGGCGCACGGGTTCGGGACGTCGAGCCCGTTCTCCGAGGAGCGGTTCGAGCGGGGCGGCGCCCCGGCGTCCGGCGCCGCCCGTCGGCGCCACGACCCGCACGGCCTCCGCCCCTCCCCGCCGGAAGCCCAGTCGGCACGGCGGGCGGGGCGGCCGGACTGGCGCGCGCGGCTCCGCGACCCGCAGGCGGCGCGCGACGCGTTCGTGCTCCAGACGCTGTTCGGCCCGCGCGGCGGGCGCCACCCCGCCCCTGAAAGGCGCGGGCGGGGCTAGACGGCCGGGTCGTCCATCCGCGCCCCCCTTTTTTTGAAGACGGACGCGCCGATGGCTCCGGCAATCGCGCCCACGACGGCGCCGATGACGACGGCCACCACGATGCCGACGGCCGGGTTGCCCGTGAACCCCGACATCATCTCTATCTGCTGGTCCACCTGCGCGGGGTCGCCCCCCTGCTCCAGCATCATCGAGCGCGTCCGCGCAATTTGCTCCTCGGCGCTGGGGAGGAGGTTGATCGCCTGGAGCACGAGGGTGAGGACCCCGCTCAAGACGCCGCCCAGTGCGCCCGCGCCCGCGCCGAGACCGGCGCCTGTGCCGGCCGGGACCGTCAGCGAGTACGTGCTCGTGTAGTGCCACACGGCGACGAGCGGGCCGGCGAGCGCGGCGAGACAGATGGCACACCCCCCGATCGTCTGCGCCATGAACCCGCCCGTCTGCGAGACGAACGTGAGGAGGACCGAGAGGACGGCGTAGACGGCCGCGCCGATCGCGATGGAGGGGAATTTCGTGGGCATCAGGAACGGGAGGGTGAGGGAGACAACGACGGGCGGGGCGGGCAGGCCGGCTCTTCTGTCCGGTTCGCGCTTGCCGACCGGGCGAGCAGCGCTTCGGCCAGGAAGAGCCCGGCCGTCACACCAAACAGGGCGCCCGTCGCCAGGCGCGACGCGGGCGTGTTGGCCCACACGCCGGTCGCGCCGAGGAGCCAGTCGACCGCCATCGGCAGGGCCGCCAGCGCGAGCCACCGCCCCGCCCGCACGCGGCCGAGAGCCCGGAGGCGGGGCACGAGCGGGGCGGCGACGAGTCCGCCCGCGAGGCCGGCGAGGACGCCCAGGCAGCGGTGGCACAGCGCGACCGGCCCGCCCCCGACCCACAGCGACCGCTCGGGCATCTGGTGGCACACGTGCGAGAACGCGAACCGGACGGCGGCGCCCGCCCCGCCCAGGAGCGGGGCGGCCAGGACCACGCCGAGGAGGGCCACTACGGCGACCGAGGCGAGCGCCCACGGGCGGGGCGGGGCGGGGACGAGGGGCGTCATGGCCGAAACCTACGGCGGCAGGACGGGCGCCGTGCGGTACGCTTGACGTGCTCTTAACGGCCGCTGGGGATCGCTGGGGCGAGGTGCGCGTGGAACCCTTAGCACTCTCCCTGCGAGAGTGCTACCCTCTGCATCGCGGCCCCGCCGCGCCCCTTTCGTCGCACCAACCTACAGTCCACATGGCCACATCGATCAAGCCCCTCGGCGACCGCGTCGTCGTCAAGCCCCAGGAGGCGGAGACCCAGACCGCCAGCGGCCTCTACATCCCTGACACCGCTAAGGAGAAGCCCATGCGCGGCACCGTCGTCGCCGTCGGCCCGGGCAAGGTCGAGAACGGGACGAAGGTCGACATGACCGTCTCGGAGAACGACACGGTCCTCTACGGCAAGTACGCCGGCACCGAGATCCAGCTCGACGGGGACGACGTCCTCATCATGCGCGAGTCGGACATCCTCGGCGTCGTCAACGGCTGATCGGGTTGAGGAGGTTCGGGGTCCAGGGTTCAGAGTCAACCCGCCCCGAGCCTGCGCCGGCCGCTCGGCGCACTCAACCCTGAACTCTGAACCAGACAACCACTCAACCCAACCCAATGTCTAAGCAAATCACATTCGACGCGGAAGCCCGCAACCAGCTCAAAGAGGGCGTCGACGCGCTCGCCAACGCCGTCAAGGTGACGCTCGGGCCGAAGGGCCGCAACGTCATCATCGAGAAGAAGTTCGGCGCCCCGACCGTCACCAAGGACGGTGTGACCGTCGCCAAGGAGGTCGAGCTCGAAGACAAGATCGCTAACGTCGGCGCCCAGATGGTCAAGGAGGTCGCCTCCAAGACGTCGGACGTCGCCGGTGACGGGACGACGACGGCTACCGTCCTCGCCCAGGCCATCATGAACCAGGGCCTCCGCTCGGTCAACTCGGGCGCCAACCCGATGGACCTCAAGCGCGGCATCGACAAGGCCGTCCAGGTCGTCGTCGAGAACCTTAAGAGCCTCTCGCGCGACGTCGGCGGCAAGGACGAGATCGCCCAGGTCGGGTCCATCTCGGCCAACAACGACAACGAGATCGGCGACCTTATCGCAGAGGCGATGGACAAGGTCGGCAAGGACGGCGTGATCACGGTCGAGGAGGCCAAGGGGACCGACACGTCGCTCGACACGGTCGAGGGCATGCAGTTCGACCGCGGCTACCTCAGCCCGTACTTCGTGACCGACCCCGACAACATGGAGGTCGTGCTCGAGGACGCGCTCGTGCTCGTCCACGACAAGAAGATCTCGGCGATGAAGGACCTCCTGCCCGTGCTGGAGAAGGTGGCCCAGATGGGCGCCCCGCTCCTGCTCGTGGCCGAGGACATCGACGGCGAGGCGCTCGCCACGCTCGTCGTGAACAAGCTCCGCGGCACGCTCCGCGTGGCGGCCGTGAAGGCCCCCGGCTTCGGCGACCGCCGCAAGGCCATGCTCGAGGACATCGCCGTCCTCACCGGCGGCCAGGTGCTCTCCGAGGAGAAGGGGTTCCGGCTCGAGAACGCCTCGGTCGACCTGCTTGGCCGTGCCAAGCGCGTCGTAATCACGAAGGACAACACGACGCTCGTCGACGGCGACGGCTCGGACGACGAGATCAAGGCCCGGATCAACCAGATCCGCGCTCAGACGGAGTCGACGACGTCGGACTACGACCGCGAGAAGCTCCAGGAGCGGCTCGCCAAGCTCGCCGGCGGCGTGGCCGTCCTGAAGATCGGGGCCGCGACCGAGCCCGAGATGAAGGAGAAGAAGGCCCGCGTCGAGGACGCGCTGCACGCGACCCGCGCGGCCGTCGAGGAGGGGATCGTCGCCGGTGGCGGCGTCGCCTTCATCCGTGCCCTCCCGTCGCTCGACAACGTCGACACGGACAACGAGGACCAGAAGATCGGCGTCCGCATCGTGCGCCGGGCGCTCGAGGAGCCGCTCCGCCAGATCGTCAACAACGCCGGGCTCGAGGGCTCGGTGGTCGTCCAGAAGGTGAAGGACGGCAAGGACGACTACGGGTTCAACGCCCGGACGGAGGAGTACGGCAACCTGATCGGCATGGGCGTCGTCGACCCGACGAAGGTCACGCGCACCGCGCTGGAGAACGCCGCCTCGGTGGCCAGCCTGCTGCTCACGACCCAGACGGTCGTGGTCGACAAGCCTGAGCCCGCCGAGCCCGCTATGCCCGCCGGCGGCGGGATGGGCGGCATGGGCGGCGGGATGGACTTCTAAACGTCCCCCCTCTGGCTCGCCAGGCTGGGCGGCTCCCTCCGGGGGGCCGCCCTTCTTTTTGTGCCCGCTCCGCCCCAGCCAACGCGGGCGGGGCGGTCGACGTGGGAAACCGCCCCGCCCACCGAACGACGTGGGCGGGGCGGCGTGTTAGGCGCGGCGAGCCGCGTCCTGACGGAGGCTCGGGCGGGGCGGTCGACGCCGGGTGTGTGCCCTCCTCCTTGGCCGGCTGCATCTACCGCCCCGCCCTCGTGAGGGCGAGGTGACGGTTCAAACAGGGGCCACCCCGCCCGCACTAAGCGCGGGCGGGGCGGGGCGGCACACGCGAGGCGGGAGCCTCGCGCGCCGAGGAACCCGTAGCCCCGCGTCGGCAGTCCGAGGGCGGGCAAGGGCGCGTTGGCGCGAGCCCCTTCGTGACCCCTCCCCTGCTCGCCCGGCACCTTTTCATGCCCTTCCGGCTTACCACCCTGCTCCTGCTCCCGCTCGCCGCTGGCGCCGCGTCGGCCCAAATCTCGACGGACCGACCGGGGTTCGGGTCCAGCCCCACTCTCGTCGACGCCGGCGTGTTCCAGGTCGAAGTCGGCGCGCCTGAAGCCACGCTGAACGGCGAGGCGGACACCTATTCCGCCCCCGTCGCCCTCCGGTACGGGGCCACGTCCGCGCTCGAAGTGCGCCTGTCCACGTCGGCGTTCGACGCGGCCGATCAGGACGGCGCGGCCTTCGATCCCGAGGTCGGCTTCCGCACCATCACGGCCGGCGTCAAGGTGGCCGTCCCCACTCGGTCGTTCGAGGTCGCCATTATCCCCGAGCTAACGGTCCCGACCGAAGGGGACGACGGCCTGACGTTCCAGCTCGACGTGCCGGTCGGGGTCCCGCTCGGCGACGTCGGCCTCACGCTTGTCCCGGGCGTGACGACGGGGAACGGGTCGACCCAGCTCAACGCTGTCGCCTCGCTCTCGCGCTCGTTCGGGGGGCCGTTGTCGGGGTACGCCGAGGTGGGGGCGTTCCCGTTCCTGGACGGCGGCGGAGACACGCCGGTCTCCGGCGGCGCGGGGCTGACGGTCCTCCTCAGCGACGACGTCCAGGTCGACGCCTTTTTCGACGCCGGCCTCACCGACGCCGCGGACGACCTCGTCGTCGGCGTCGGCCTCTCGTTCCGCCTCGACTGAGCCGCCCCGCCCGCGCCAGACGGCGGGCGGGGCGGGGCGGCGGGCGAGCTGGGGGCGGGGCGGCTAGTCGCCGTCGGGGACCGGGAACCCGCGGTCGCGCATGAGCGGGGCGATGTCGGCGTCGCGGCCGCGGAAGGCGCGGTACGCCTCGTCAGGGTCGACGGCGTTGCGGACCGCGAACAGGTGCTCGACGAGCCGGGCCGCCACGCCGGTGTCGTAGAACCCGCCCGGGGCCTCGGCGAACGCCTCGGCGGCGTCCGACGTCAGCACGTCGGCCCAGAGGTAGCCGTAGTAACCGGCCGAGTAGCCCTCGCCCGAGAACACGTGCCCGAAGTGGGGCGTCCGGTGGCGCATGACGAGCTCGGACGGCATCCCGAGCTCGGCGAGCGTCTCGCGCTCGAACGCGTCCGGGTCAACGTCGCTGGGGTCGTCGAGCGTGTGGAGCCTCAAGTCGACGAGCGAGGACGCCAGGTACTCGGTCGTCGCGAACCCCTGGTTGAACGTGGCCGCCCGGCGGATCTTCTCGACGAGGTCGTCCGGCATCGGGTCGCCGGTCTCCACGTTCACGAGGTAGGTCTCGACCACGGGGTCGGTCAGGAGCCACCGCTCCAGCAGCTGCGACTGAAACTCGGTGTAGTCGCGGACGCCTCCGTTCAGCGTCGGGTAGTCGACGTTGGAGGCCAGGAAGTGGAGGGCGTGGCCGAACTCGTGGAACAGGGTCTCGGCGTCGTCCCACGAGATGAGGACGGGCTCGCCGGGGGCGCCCTGAACGAAGTTCGAGTTGTTCGAGGCCAAGACCGTCTCCGGCCCGTGGACCGTCGTGTGGCTGCGATACGTCGTCGCCCAGGCGCCGGAGCGCTTGCCCTGGCGCGCGAACGGGTCGAGGTACCACAGGCCGATGTGCTCGCCCGTCTCGCGGTCCGTCACCTCGTAGACCGAGACGTCGGGGTGGAAGACCGGCACGCTCTCCTCGGGCACTGGCGTGAACTCGTACCCGAAGAGCTCGCCGGCCACGTAGTGCAGCGCGTCCGTCAGCTTGTCGAGCTGGAGGTACTGCTTGACCTCGTCCGAGTCGAGGGCGTAGCGGTCCTGGCGCACCTTCTCGGCGTAGTAGCGGTAGTCCCAGGGCTCGATCTCGATGTCGGCGCCCTCCCGGTCCGCGACGGCCTGCATGTCGGCCACCTCCTCCTCGACGCGGGCCACGGCGGCGGGCCAGACGGCGAGGAGCAGGTCCATCGCCCGCTCGGGCGTCTTGGCCATGCGGTCTTCCAGGCGCCACGAGGCGTAGTCGTCGTAGCCGAGGAGCCCGACGCGCTCGTCGCGGAGCGCGAGGATCTCGGCGATGAGCGCGTTGTTGTCGTGCTCGTCCGCGTTGTCGCCGCGGTCGTAGTAGGTCCGCCAGACGGTCTCGCGGAGGTCGCGCTCGTCGGAGTAGGTGAGGAAGGGGTCCATCGACGACCGCGTGTTCGTCACCGCGTACTCGCCGCCCCGCCCGCGCTCTTCAGCCGCCGCCGCGGCGGCGGCCACGAACGACTCGGGGAGGCCCGAGAGCTGGTCGGCGTCGAGGTAGGTCACGTAGCCCTCCTCGTCGGCCAGGACGTTGTTGCCGAACTGCGTGTAGAGCTCGGCGAGGCGCTGGTCGATGGCCGCGTAGCGCTCCTTGGCCTCGCCGTCGAGCCCCGCCCCGTTCCGCGCGAACCCGTCGTAGACGAGCTCGACGAGCCGCTGCTGGTCCGGCCGCAGGTCGAGCGTCTCGCGGGCGTCATGGACGGCGCGGACGCGGTCGAACAGGTCCTCGTTCTGCGTGATCTCCGTCGAGTACGCGGCGAGGCGCGGGGCCAGGCGGCCCTGGATCTCGCGGAACTCGGGGCTCGACAGGTTCGAGGACCAGATGCCGTAGTACGTGAACACGCGGTCGATCTCCCGCCCCGCCCGCTCCATCGCCACGATCGTGTTCTCGAACGTGGGCGGGGCGGGGTCCTGCGCGATCTGGTCGATCTCGGCGAGGTGCTCGGCCATGGCCCGGTCCAGCGCCGGCTCGAGGTCGTCGAGGTCCATCCGGTCGAAGGCGGGGACGCCGCCGTAGGGGCCGGTCCACTCCTGGAGGAGCGGGTTGTCGTCGGTGGGGGCGGCGTCCGCCCCGCCCGATTGGGCGGCGGCGACGAGGGGCAAGCTCATGAGGAGGGCGGGGAGGAGAAGGCGCATGGGCGGGTCCAAAGGGCGGGGCAGAACGCGGACGGGACGCGACCGGGAAGATCGCTCGGAACGGACCGAGGGGCGGGAACGGCGCCGCCCCGCCCGTCCGTGCGCCGGGCGGGGCGGCGGCTTGGTCATAGGTTCGCACGGCGCGGGGGCTCCTGGCCGCCCCGCCCCCGTTCTCCCGCCCCGCCCCCACCCCGCCCTCCGGGATATGGACCGCCGCCTCCGCACCGTCCGCCGCTTTGCCTGGGGCGTCCTGGGCTACACCGTGCTCGTGATCCTGTGGGGTGGGTTCGTCCGCGCGTCGGGCGCCGGTGCCGGGTGCGGCGACCACTGGCCGCTGTGCAACGGCGAGCTCGTGCCGACGGCGCCGGCGCTCAACACGGTCATCGAGTTCGGGCACCGCGTCACGAGCGGGCTCGCGCTCCCGGCCGTCCTCGTGCTCGCGTGGCTCGTGTTCCGGGCGTTCCCGCGCGGAGCGGCTGTGCGGACGGTGTCCGTCGTGGCCGTCGTGTTTATGGTGCTCGAAGGCGCCATCGGCGCCGGCCTCGTCCTGTTCGAGTACGTGGCCTACAACCCGTCCATCGCGCGGGCCGCGTGGATGGCGGCCCACCTCACGAACACGTTCCTGCTCCTCGGCGCCCTCACGCTGACGGCGTGGTGGGCCGAGGGCAAGGACGTCCCCCGCCTCGACCTCTCGGCGCGGACGGCCCGCGTCGGCGCGACGCTCGCCGCCGTCCTCGTGCTGGGCGCGGGCGGGGCGGTGACGGCGCTGGGCGACACGCTGGTCCTCGGCGGCGGGCTCGACCCGGCCGAGCACCCGGTCGTGGCCGCGCTCGTGGCCGCCCGCGTGTTCCACCCGACGATGGCGTTCGTGGTCCTGGCCGTGCTCGGCGTGACAGTCGCGCTCACGCGGGCGCCCCGCCCGCGCCAGATCGGGTGGGCCGTGCTCGGGCTGTTCGTGGTCCAGATGGCGATCGGCGCGCTCAACGTGTGGCTGCTCGCGCCGGTCTGGATGCAGATCGTCCACCTGCTCGTGACGGACCTCATCTGGATCGGCCTGGTCGTCTTCGCCAGCGAGGCGCTCGCGGCGCCCGACGCCGTGGCGGAGTCGGCCGGGCGGGGCGGGGCGGCGGTCGCGGCGTAGCCCTCCGGGCGGGTACGGGGTACCGGGTACGAGGTACGGTCCGACCTGACCTCGGCGCGCGGTACCTCGTCCCGAGTCCCCTGGACCAACCTGCACGTTGCTCCAGGCCGCCCACGCCCCGCCCCCAGGCGCCCTTTCCGCCTTCCTCATTCCGCGTTCCACCTTCGACATGTGCCTGCTGCTGTTCGCACTCGACGCCCACCCGCGGCACCGGCTCGTCGTGGCCGCCAACCGCGACGAGTTCACCACGCGCCCCGCCGCCCCGCTCGGCTGGTGGAACGACGCGCCGGCCGTCCTGGCGGGGCGGGACCTGGAGGCAAACGGGACCTGGATGGGCGTCACGCGCGACGGCCGGTGGGCGGCGCTGACGAACGTCCGCGACCCGAGGAACCCCCGCCCCGCCCAGCGCTCCCGCGGCGCCCTCGTGGCCGACTTCCTGGGCGGGGCGGAGACGGCCGAGGACGCCGCGGCGCGCGTGCACGCCGAGCGCGACGCCTACGACGGGTTCAACCTCGTCCTCCGCGACGGCGCCTCGACGTGGGCCGTCTCGACGCGCGTGGACGCGCCGACCGAGCTGGGGCCGGGCGTGTACGGGCTGTCGAACGACCGGCTCGACACGCCCTGGCCGAAGGTGGTGAGGGGGCGGCAGGCGCTCCGCGCGGCGCTGGAGTCGGACCCCGTCGAGCCCGACGCGCTCCTCGACCTGCTCCGCGACGACCGCCCCGCCCCCGACGAGTCGCTGCCGGACACGGGCGTCGGGCTCGCGTGGGAGCGCGTGTTGTCGCCGGCGTTCATCGTCGCCGAGGGCTATGGCACGCGCGTGAGCACGGCGCTCACCCTCGGCCGCGACGGGCACGTCGAGGTCGCCGAGCGGACGTGGCAGGCGGGCGGGGTGGAGGACGAGACGGTGCGGGAGACGTTCGAGACGGAGCCCGCCCCGCCCGCGCCGTAAGGGCGGGCGGGGCGGCCCGGACCACCCCGCCCCCGCGAGTGCGACACGGGCGGGGTGGTTACGCCTCGCCCAGCACCTCTGCCTTGAACCGCTCCGCAAGCGCGTCGGCCGCCTCGGGCGACCCGGCCTCGGTGTAGACCCGGAGGATGGGCTCCGTGTTCGACTTGCGGACGTGCGCCCAGCCCTCGTCGAGGTCCACCTTCACGCCGTCGACCGTCGAGACGCGGCCGCCGGCGTAGCGCTCGGCGAGGGCGGCGAGGAGCGCGTCGGCGTCCATGTCGTCCGTGAGTTGGACTTTGTGCTTGGCGATGGCGTAGTCGGGGAGGCCGGCGCGGACGTCCGACAGCGACTGCCCGGTCTCGGCCAGGTGCTGGAGCACGAGGGCCACGCCGGCGAGCGCGTCGCGGCCGTAGTGGAGGTCGGGCAGGATGACCCCGCCGTTGCCCTCACCGCCGATCACGGCGTCGTTCGCCTGCATGGCGCGCACGACGTGGATCTCGCCGACCGGCGAGCGGTGCACCGTCGCGCCGTGCCGGGCCGCCACGTCCTCGATCGCGCGGCTGGACGAGAGGTTCGTGGCCACCGCCCCGCCCCGTTTGGCCAAGAGGAAGTCAGCGGCCACGACCTGCGTCAGCTCCTCGCCGAAGAAGACGCCGCCGTCCTGGACGAACGCGAGACGGTCGGCGTCGGGGTCCACGATCACGCCCAGGTCCGCCCCGCTCTCGCGGACGCGGTCGAGGATCTGGCCGATGTGGGCGGGGAGGGGCTCGGGGTTGTGCGCGAAGCGGCCCGTCACGTCGGCGTTTAGGACCTCGACGTCGGTCACGCCCAGGGCGTCCAGGAGGGCGGGGAGGGCGAACGCGCCGACCGAGTTGATCCCGTCGACGACGACCTTGAACCCGCGCCCGGCGATGGCCTCGGGGTCGACGTACGGGAGGTCGAGGATCTTCTGGACGTGGTAGCCGAGCACGTCGTCGGTCTCATACGTCCCGATCTCGTACGCCCCGACGGTGTGCGCGGCGACGTCTTCGTCGGCGAGCGCCAGGACCTCGGCGCCCTCGTCCGGGCCGAGGAACTCGCTCGTCCGGTCCAGCAGCTTGAGCGCGTTCCACTCGGCCGGGTTGTGGCTGGCGGACAAGATGATGGCGCCGTCCGCCTCGTGCTTGAGGACGCCCATCGCCACGCTCGGCGTCGTCGCCAGGCCCACGTCGACGACGTCGCAGCCGGCGGCCTGGAGCGTGGCCGTCACGATGCGCGCGCAGACGTCGCCCGTGATTCGGCCGTCGCGCCCGACGACGACGCGCGGACGCCCTGCTGGGTCGCCCTCCGCCCCGCCCGAGCCGCCCCGCCCCGCCCGGCGCTGGCGGACCCACGCGCCGAAGGCGGCGGCGTAGCGGGTGAGGACGGCCGGGTCGAGGCCGTCGCCGAAGACGCCGCGGATGCCGGAGACGGAGGCGATAAGAGGCATGGATGGGGAGTTGAAAGTGGAGAATGGAAAACGGGTACGCCGGACGAGGGAGCGCCGGCCCTACGCCCTCCACGAAAGTACTGGGGCGGAGGTCCAGCGCAGGGACGCCGCGCCGAGCCCCCACGCTCCACGCTCCGTTTTCCACTCGCCCACGCTCCCTTTCCTCCCTCTCTTGACGGAACTCCCCCCGCCCCGCCCGTTTCCTAGCTCCACCCCACGCCCGCACACGATGAGGCCGTCCCCGGCTAGCTCTGCGACGACACCGGCTGCCCACGCCGAGGCGGCCTCGACGCTGTTCGCGGACTACAAGGAGCTCTCGAAGCCGGGCATCACGGCGTTCGTCGTCGTCATGGCAGCGTCGGGCTACGTGCTGGCGGCGCCCGGGCCGATCGCGTGGGCGCAGCTCGTCGGGCTCATGCTGGGCACGGCGCTGACCGGGGGCGGGGCGGGCGCGCTCAACCACGTCCTCGAACGGGACCACGACGCGCGCATGGCGCGGACGGCGCAGCGCCCGCTGCCGGCCGGCCGGCTCGGCGTCCCGGCCGCCGTCGTCTTCGCGCTGGGGTCCGTCGCCTTTGGCGGCGCCGTGCTCTGGGCGACCACGAACGCGATCACGACGGGCCTCGCGCTTGCGACCGTCGCCCTCTACGTCCTCGTCTACACCCCGCTCAAGCGGCGGACGGTCCACAACACGCTGGTCGGGGCCGTCCCCGGCGCGCTCCCGGCGCTGGGCGGGGCGGCGGCGGCGACGGGCGCGCTCGACGCGACGGGCTGGGCGCTGTTCGCCATCCTCTACCTGTGGCAGCTCCCGCACTTTTTCGCGCTGGCCTGGATGTACCGCGACGACTACGCCGGCGCCGGCTTCCGCATGCTGCCCTCGGCCCGGGGCGGGGCGGCGTGGACGGCCCGGATCGTGCTCGTCTCAACGCTCCTGCTCCTCGTAGCCGGCGTGCTCCCGGCCGTCGTGGGGCCGGCCGGGCTGCTGTTCCTGGGCGGCATGGCCCTCTTGGGGACGGCGTTCACGCTGCCGGCGTTCTCGTTCTCCTCGGAGCCCTCGGACGAGCGAGCGCGGCGGCTGCTGCTGGCCTCGATCGCCTACATCCCGGCGTTTTTCGTCCTCGTCGTGCTCGACTTCCTGCTCCGGCAGGCGCTCTAGCGCGGGGCGACGGCCACCCCGCCCACCGGCTCCCCTCTGCCCCATCCCGCTCGTGACCGCCCCGCCCGCCCTCTCCGTCCGCGATCTGGCCCACGCCTACGGCGACGTGGCGGCGCTCCGCGGCGTGACACTCGACGTGGCGCCGGGCGAGCGCGTCGGGCTCCTGGGCGCGAACGGGAGCGGCAAGACGACGCTCATGCGGGCCGTCTCGACGCTCCTCGTGCCCGATGCCGGGACCGTGACGGTGGGTGGGGCGGACGCCCGGCGCGATCCGGCGGCCGTCCGCCGGCGGATCGGTGTCGTGTTCCAGAGCCCGGCTCTCGACGACGCCCTTACGGTCCGCGAGTCGCTCGCGCTCCAGGCGGCGCTCGCGGGGCTCGGGCGGGGCGAGGCGCGGGCGCGGATCGACGACCTGCTCGGGCGGCTGGACCTGGCCGACCGCGCCGACGCCCGCGTCGGGACGCTCTCGGGCGGGCTCGCGCGCCGGGCCGACCTCGCGCGGGGGCTCCTCCACCACCCCGCCCTCGTCCTCCTCGACGAGCCGACGGGCGGGCTGGACCCGCTCGCGCGCGTGGCGCTCTGGGACACGCTCGACGGCCTCCGCCGCGACCACGCACCGCAGGCCGAGGGCTCGGCGCAGCTCGTGGCGACGCACCTCATGGACGAGGCCGAGCGGTGCGACCGCGTGGCGGTCCTCGACGCCGGCCGCCTGGTGGCGCTCGGCACGCCGGCCGCGCTCAAGGCCGCGCTCGGCCGCGACGCCCTCTGGCTGGACACCGACGACGCCCCGGCGCTCGCGGCACGGCTCGGGCACGAGCGCCTCGACGCCCGCGCGGTGGGCGGGCGCGTACTCGTCGCCGCCGACGACCCGGGCGCCCTTCTCCCCGCCCTCTACGCGCGGCCCGACGTCCGCGCGGCGGCGCTCAAGGAGCCGTCGATGGACGACGTGTTCGCGGCCGCCGTCGGCGGCGCGTTCGCCGGGGGCGGGGCGGGCACGTCCACCCCGCCCGGCATGGGCGGCGACGGCGCGGGCGGGGCGGGGCGGCACCACGACGAGGCGAGCGGAACGGTGCCGCCGGCGATTATCGACCCTCTTCCTTTGGATCCAATAACGGAATGACGGCTGCCGTCCTCGCCCTCTGGCGCCGCGAGGTGCTCGTGTTCGTCCGCGACCGCGCCCGGTTCGTCGGCGTGCTCGCGCAGCCGGTCCTGTTCTGGGTCCTCTTTGGGTTCGGGTTCCAGGACGCCGTCTCGGTCCCCGGCTCCGACGCCTCGTACCTCGAGTACCTCCTGCCGGGCATGATCGTGCTGGCCGTGCTGTTTACGGCCATCTACTCGACGATCTCGGTCGTCGAGGACCGGCAGTCGGGCGTGCTCCAGGCGGCGCTGGTGGCGCCGCAGCCACGGCTCGCGATCGTGCTCGGCGTAGTCCTGGGCGGGACGACGCTGGCGCTCCTCCAGGCCGTCCTCATCGGGCTCCTGGCTCCGTTCGTGGGGCTGAGGCCGGGCGTAGGCGGGGCGCTCGTGGCGGTCGGGGCCGCGGGCCTCGTCGGCGCCACGTTCACGGCGCTGGGGTTCGGGATGGCGTGGCGGCTCAAGACGACGCGGGCGTTTCACGCAGTCATGAACGTGGTGCTCATCCCGATCTGGCTGCTCTCGGGCGCCTTTTTCCCGCTCTCGGGCGCGCCCGACGCTCTCCGCTGGGTCATGCTCGCCAACCCGGTCACGCACGGCGTCACGCTCCTGCGCTACGGGCTCGAAGGGCTCCCGGCGGGCGTGCCGGGCACGACGCTCGGCCTCCTCCCGTCGGCGCTCGTGACCGTGGGCGGGGCGGTGCTCGCGGTGGTCTGGGCGGCGGCGACGGCGCGACGGCCGGTGTATTGAGCGGGGCGGGAAGGTGTCGGAGCATGAGGCAGGACGTCAGCGATCCGATAGGAGGCGCGACCTCTAGAGCGACTACCACCGGGCGGGGCGGAGTCAGCACCATGGCTCCACCTCCACCCCTCTTCACCCCCGCCCGCCCGGCGGCCGCGTAGCCTGTGCGCTCCCCCACCCCGCCCCGGCCATGCCCGTTCTCCTGTTCGACATCGACGGCACGCTCCTCCAGTCGAACGGCGTCGGCCGGCGGTGCATCGAGAGCGCGCTGGAGCGCGTCGTCGGCGGGACGCTCGACACGTCGGACGTCTCGTTCTCGGGGAAGACCGACCCGCAGATCTTCCGCCAGATCCTGACGGCCGCCCGCGAGGCCGGGCTCGACGTCTCGGACCTCGACGACGCCCACGGCGCGTTCGGCGACGTCTACCGCGACCTCATGCGCGAGTGCCTGCCGACGGCCCACGTCGAGGCGCTCCCCGGCGCCGTCGACCTCGTCCGCCGCCTGGCCGCGGACGGCGTGCCGCTGGGGCTGCTGACGGGCAACCTCCGCGAGCTGGCCTACGCCAAGGTCGGGCGGATCGGGCTGGGCGAGGCCGAGTTCCCATTCGGCGCATTCGGGAGCGACGCCGAGGACCGCAACGCGCTCCCGGCGGTCGCCGTCGAGCGGGCGGGGCGGGCGCTGGGACGCGAGGTGGACCCGGCCGAGGTGGTCATTATCGGCGACACGCCACTCGACATCGCGTGCGCCCGGGCCGGCGGGTGCGTCGCCGTGGCCGTCGCGACGGGCCGCTACGGAATGGATGAACTGGGCGGGGCGGACGTCGTGCTGGACTCGCTTGAGTCGTTTTCACTGGAGGCGCTTTCCGCCTGAGCCGAGCGCGACGGCCGTGCGGATTGTCTGCGCATCCGGCCGCGGGCGGACCAGAGCGGCGGGTCGCGGGTTGTAGGGGATTCCCCTCTTTTGCCCCTCCGCCGCCGGAGAGGTCGCCCGCTCTTCTCGAAGGCCATGCCCCTCCGCCCCACCCGCCTCGCGATCGCCGCCGCCTGGTCGGTTCTGGCCGCCCTCGGTCTGTTCCTGCCGGGGCGCGTCTTCCCCGCGCTCGGCCCGATCATCACGACGGCGGCCCACGTCGTCTTTTTTACCGGCTTCGCTGGTCTGTGGGCGTGGGCGCTCCCCCGGTTCGCCGTCTACATCGTCATCGCGGCCGTGTTCGTCGCCGTCGGCACCGAAGGGTTCCAGATGGAGATCGTGCCGGGGCGGGGCCTGGAGACGCGGGACCTGTGGGCCGACTTCGTCGGGATCGGCCTCGGCTGGGGGCTCGCGCGGCTGTGGCGGCGTCGGCGTATGAATCGGGCCTACCGTCCCCGCCGCCGCCGCTCGGCTACGCCCCCCCGAACCGGCGCAGCGCGGACTCGACAGGGCGCCGGTAGCTCGGTCCATGCGTGAGGTGGTTGATGAGGTGGTACAGGTTGTACACCTCGCGGCGCTCCGGGTAGCCCCGTTCGAGCGGCTGGGCCTCGCGGTAGCCGTCGTAGAACGGGGCGTCGAACCCGCCGAACAGCTCGGTCATGGCCAGGTCGGCCTCGCCGTGGCCGACGGAGACGGCCGGGTCGATGAGCGCAAAGCGGCCGCCGGAGGTGGCGAGCGCGTTGCCGCCCCACAGGTCGCCGTGCAATAAGGCTGGGGGCGGGGCGGCCGGGAGCAGGTCGGGGAGCCGCGCGACGAGCCGGTCGAGGAGCGGGTCCCACGCCGCGTCCCACGCCCCGCGCTGGCGCACGGTCTCGGCCTGCGCCCGGAGCCGCCGCTCGCCGAAGAAGGCGGGCCACGAGGCGTCCCACCCGTTCCGCTGCGGCTTGCTCCCGATCCAGTTGTCGGCGTCCCACCCGTAGCGGCCGTCGCCCGGCGCGGGCGCTCGGTGGAGCGCGGCGAGGGCGGCCCCGAACGCGCGCCAGTCGGCCGGGGCGGGGCGGGCGGGATCGATCCAGTCGAGGAGCACGAAGCCGGCCGCCCCGCCCTCGGCGGCCGCCCCGCCCTCGGTGGCGCCGCGCGACGCGAGCGGGGTGGGAACGGTGAGGCCCGTCCCCTCGGCCGCTGCGTGGAGGGCGGCTAGCCCTTCGGCCTCGGCGGCGTAGGTCTGCCCGGCGTCGCCCCGCCCCCACTTGAGGAAGAACCGGCCGCGCTCGGCGTCGAGGCGGGCCGCCCGCGACACGTCGCCGCCGCCGACGGACGTCGCCGAGCGGACGGCGCCGGTGTGGGGCTCGATGTCGGGGAGGAGGTCCGGCGGGATCATGGGCAGCGGGCGGTGAGGGTGCGCCGCCCGCGCCGAGGGCGGGGCGGGCGTCGCAGCGGGCGCCCGTCGCCCGCGGAACGGCGGCGCGCGGGCGGGGCGGTCAGATTCCGTAGACGCCGCGGAGCCGGTCGAGGATGGCCGTCGTCGTCCGGTCGGCGATGGCGTAGACCTCCTCGAAGCCGTCGCCGCCGCCGTAGTACGGGTCGGGCACCTGGTAGTCGCCGGGCTCGGGGTCGAACTCGCGGAACAGGCGGACGCGCGTGCCGTGGTCGCCGTCGGGGTCGAGGGCGAGCGCGTCGTGGAGGTTCTGCTTGTCCATGACGAACACGTGGTCGAACTCGTCGAGGTCGGCCCGCTCGAACTGCCGCGCGCGGAGTCGCGAGAGGTCGGCGCCGTGGGTGGCGGCCGTGGCCGTCATCCGCTCGTCGGGCGGGGCGCCGACGTGCCAGTTCCCGGTCCCGGCCGAGTCCACCTCGATCTGGCCGGCGAGCCCGGCGTCGACCACCTTCTGTTGGAAGAGGCCCTCGGCGAGCGGGCTCCGACAGATGTTGCCGAGGCAAACGAAGAGGACGCGGACGGGGCGGTCGGGCACGGGGTACGGGGTACGGGGTACGGGGTACGGGGTACGGGGTACGGGGTACGGGAAGATGGCCGCCCCGCCCCGCCGGCGCCACGGGGCGGGGCGGAAGTCGGGAGAAAGCGGGCAACGGGCTGAAAATGCGCCACCCCGTCCACGACACGCACGGGCGGGGTGGTCACCGTAGGGACACCACGTGTGGTGTCCGCATGAGGCACGACGCCCTGCCCAAACGGTTGACGGGCGGGGCCGTCGCCGTTGTTCAGAACCACCCCCGCCCCGCCCCATCGCGTTCCTACGGATGTGCGTCGTTGGGCGCGGCCGCGGCGGGCGGGGTGGCGGTGGACTGGGCCGTCCCGCCCGCCCTGGACACGACAAGTCGTGTCCCTACGGGTGCCGGTCGTTGGGCGGGGTGGCATCGGGCGGGGCCGAACAAAACCGCCGCCACCCCGCCCGCGCTTCCCCTTCCCCGAAACCCCGGGTGGGGCGGGGCGGTCTGTCGCCCGTGCTCGCCGTCCACCCCGCCCTCCGCTACGTCACGCCGCTCCGCGAGGGCGGGTCGCTGCCGGCCGTCGTCGAGACGGCGGCGGGGCCGTACGTGGTCAAGTTCCGGGGCGCTGGGCAGGGCGCGCGCGCGCTCGTGGCCGAGGTCGTCGTGGGGCGCCTCGCGCAGACGCTCGGGCTCCCGCTCCCCGACCTCGCCCTCGTCGACCTGGCCGAGGCGTTCGGACGGTCCGAGCCGGACCCCGAGATCCAGGACATCCTGCGCGCGAGCACGGGCCTCAACGTGGGGCTCGGGTTCATCGAGGGCGCTTTCCCGTTCGACCCGCTCGCGGCCGGCGACCTCGTCGCCCCCGAGACGGCCGCCGACGTCGTCTGGCTCGACGCGCTCACGACCAACATCGACCGGACCGCCCGCAACCCGAACCTCCTGGTCGCGCCAGGCGCGGGCGGCCCCGAGCTCTGGCTCATCGATCACGGCGCGGCCCTCTACTTCCACCACGACTGGGCGAGCGTGGACGAGGCCCGGGCGCGGACGCCGTTCCCGGCCATCCGCGACCACGTCCTGCTCCCGTTCGCCGGCGACATCGAGGCCGCCGACGCCCGGCTCGCCCCGCTCCTCACCGACGGCGCCCTCGGCGCCGTGCTCGACGACGTCCCGGACGAGCTGCTGCTCCACGCGCCGCCCGGCCACCCCGCCCCGTTCGCGTCCGCCGGGGCGGGGCGGCGGGCCTACCTCGACTACTTCCGTGCGCGTCTCGCGGCCCCGCGCGCTTGGGTCGCCGAGGCCGTCCGGGCGCAGGCGGCCGGGCCGGACACGACGCCGCTCGCGTACCGCCGGTAAGTGGGGAGTCCGCCCCGCCCTGCCGCTCCCACGACCGCCCCGCCCGCCTCCTGCCCGTTGCCCGTGACCGTCGCCTACGACTACGCGCTCGTCCGCGTCGTGCCCCGCGTGGTGACGGGGGACGCCGAAGCGGTCGGCGTGGTGCTCCAGGCGCGGCAGGCGCGCTTCCTCAACGTCCGCTTCGTGACGACGGCCGAGGCTGTGGCCGCGCGGTGGCCGGGCGTTGACGCCGGCCTCCTCGCCCGCTACCTCGCCGCGTTCGCGGCCGTCGCCGCGGGCGGGGCGGCGGCCGCCCCGCTCGGGCTGCTCCCGCCGTCCGAGCGGTTCCACTGGCTGACCGCCACGCGCTCGACGACGCTCCAGACGTCGCCCGTGCGGACCGGCCGGACCGACGACCCCGAGGCGGCGCTGGACGCCATCGCGCGTGGGCTCCGGCGGCCTTGAAGACGCCGCGGCCTGGAACCCCGCCGGGCGGGGCGGGCGTCTAGCGGCCCCTCCCCCGACCGCCCCCCCGATGTACGACGACTTCGACGACGACGCGCCCGGCGCACCGCTCGACCCCGAAACCGTGGCCGCCCTCGACGGCGCCGCCGCCGACGCTTTTGCCCAGCGCAAGGCGCGGCTCACGCGGGTCCTGGTCGAGGGCGAGACGGGCGTCCAGTTCGAGTCGCTGGCCTTGTTCGCCGAGCCCCTCTTCGCGCTCTACGGCCTCGACGCCGCCGACGCCTTCCGCCTCCGCGCCGAGCCCGACGCCGTCGCCGACGACGCGGTCGCGCTGCTCGAAACGGCCCGGGTCCTGTGGGCCTTTCTCTCGATGCCGCCGGCCGACCGGGCGCACCAGCGGGCGTCGCTCGCGGCCCAGCTCGTCGGCGAGGACCCGTCGGAGGAAGACTGGATGGGGCTCGACGGGCTCCTCGAGACGGCCGAGATCCACTGGCAGGCGCTGCTCCCCGAAGAGGTCGAGATGGCGCAGGAGACGGGGCACGAGACGCTCGACTTCGAGGCGCTCCTCCACCACCCCGCCTTCCGCGTCGGCCCCGAGGACGACGACGCCACGCACGCCGGGTTCGGCGAGGGAAGCCTGAGCGAGATCGAGGCGCGCGCCCTGTTCGCGCAGCCGCTCCTCGACGACCCCGCAACGCAGGCCGACGCCGACGCCTTCGAGACGGCCCTCGCGCGGGCCGACGACTACTGGGCGCTCGCGCAGTCGGCCGGCGACGACGCCGACGCGGCCGCGGCCGCCTTTGCCCGCGAGCATGCCGACGGCGACGAGGCCGCCCTCCGCGACGAGGCCCGGCGCATGATCGCCCGGTTCCGCGAGCTGTTCCCGGAGCACGCGGGCCAGTAGGTCGGTGGGTCGGTGGGCCGCATCGGGCGGGGTGGCGCGTAGCGGACGGGCTCTCCGCCCCGCCCGCCCAGGACGAGCATGGCGCCGTTGCACGCGTCGGCACGGCAGAGCTGGGCGGGGTGGCCCAGCAGACCGCCCCGCCCCCACGGCGACACCGGGCGGGGTGGCGGGTTCGGGCGGGATGGCGCGGCCGGCTGCCCCACTGATCTTCCACGGGTCCCCTTACCGACTCACGGATCCCCCCGGTTGTCGTTTGTCGGCGGGCGGTCGTTTCTTGGCGCCCGCCCCCCGGGTCCGCCCCGCCCCGTTTCATGGACGTCTCCTCGGCCAACGCGCTGGCCCCGATCCCCTTTCAGGGCTCGCCCGAGCCGACGCTCGGCGTCGAGGTCGAGCTCCAGATCGTCGACCCGTCGACGTTCAACCTTAAGCAAGGGTCGGTTGCGCTGCTGGACCGCGTCGGGCGCGACCACCCCAAGATCAAGCAGGAGCTCACGCAGTCGACGGTCGAGGTCATCACCGGGATCTGCACCGACGTCGGGCACTGCGTCCGCGACCTGTCCGAGTCGGTCCGCGAGCTCTACGCGCACTCGGCCGAGCTCGGCCTCGCGTTTTCGTCGGCCGGGACGCACCCGTTTGGGCAGTGGCGGGACCAGAAGATCTTCCCGAACGACCGCTACCAGGGGCTCGTCGACCGGATCCAGTGGCCCGCCCGGCGGCTCCTGATCTACGGGCTCCACGTGCACGTGGGCGTGTCGTCGGGCGAGAAGGCCATCGCGGTCTCGAACGCGCTGTCCAGCTACCTCCCGCACCTCCTCGCGCTCTCGGCGTCGAGCCCGTTCACGGACTTCGAGGATACCGGCCTGGCCTCGGCCCGGTCCAAGATCTTCGAGGGCATGCCGACGGCCGGGCTCCCGTACCGGCTCGCCAACTACGGCGAGTTCCAGAGCTTCATGAACACGCTCGTGCGGGCCGGGGCCATCCAGACGATCCGCGAGATCTGGTGGGACATCCGGCCGCACCCGAACTTCGGGACGCTGGAGGTCCGCATCTGCGACTCGCCGTCGACGATGGAGGAGTTGGCCGCGCTCGTAGCGCTCACGCAGTGCCTCGTCGTCGCGCTAGGCGAGCGGTACGACACGGGCGCCCCGCTCCGGCTCCTCGACCCCTGGATCCTACGCGAGAACAAGTGGCGGGCGTGCCGGCATGGGCTCGACGCCGACGTGATCCGCGACAACGAGGGCGACCACGCCCCGCTCCGCGAGCAGCTCCCCGACCTCGTCGCCAAGCTGGAGCCGGTGGCCGACCGGCTGGGGTGCCTCGCTGAGCTCCGCGGGGTCCACCGGGTGCTCGAAAGCGGCGCCTCCTACGAGCGCCAGCGGCGGACGTACGCGGCCACGCAGCGGCTCCCCGACGTCGTCGCCTCGCTCGCGGACGAGTTCCGCGAGAGCGTCGAGGCGGCCCCGGCGTAGCAGCGGGCAGCGGGCAGCGGGCAGCGGGCAGCGGGCAGCGGGCAGCGGGCAGCGGGCAGCGGAAGATGCACCACCCCGCCCGCACCGCACGAGGGCGGGGCAGGCATCGTAGCGGCGTTGCATGCAACGCCGTCGGGCACACCGCCGGGCGCCGCCGGGCGCCGCCGGGCGAGCCCAGGGCGGGGTGGTGCAGGGTCGCAGCGCCGCCCCGCCCACCGGGACGCCCGCGGGCGGGGCGGACCCAAACGGCGCGGCCGCGGGTTGGCAGACCGCCCCGCCCGCCGCCGCCCCGCTCCACGCCTCGTGGGCGGCTTGGTCCGGTTCTGGCGGGGCCCCGCCGTTTCGCTGCCCCCCCGGTACCCCGTGCAAATCACCGACGCCACGCGCCCCGCCCTCGCCGACCTCGATCTCCGCAGCGAGCTGTCGACGCTCCGCCGCGAGCTCCACCGCTACCCCGAGCTCGGGTTCGAGGAGCGCGCGACGGCCGAGCGCCTCCGGTCGTGGCTCGTCGAGCGCGGCCTCGAACCCTCCGCCCCGCTCGCCGGGACCGGGTTCATGGTCGAGGTCGAGGGCGAGCGCCCGGGGCCGACCGTGGCCTACCGGGCGGACATGGACGCGCTCCCCATCCAGGAGGCCACCGACGTCCCGTACCGCTCGTGCACGCCGGGCGTGATGCACGCCTGCGGCCACGACGGGCACATGGCGATCGGGTGCGGCGTGGCCCTCCTCGCGAGCCGCCGGCGCGACGAGATCGCCGGCACGGTCCGGGTGTTTTTTCAGCCGTGCGAGGAGCGGATGCCGTCGGGCGGACCGCGCATGATCGCCGACGGCGTGCTCGACGGCGTCGCCGCCGCCTACGCCGTCCACCTCGAGCCCACGCTGCCGGTCGGGCGCTTCGGGTTCCGCTCGGGGCCGCTGACGGCGGCGTGCGCCCCGTTCGTGGTCACGGTCGCGAGCGACAAGTCGGGCCACTCGGCGCGGCCCCACGAGGCCGTCGACACGGTCTGGGTGGCGACGCAGGTGGCGACTGAGCTGTACCAGCTCGTCGGGCGCGTGACCGACGCGCGCAAGGCGGCCGTGCTCACGCTGTGCCGGTTCCAGGGCGGCGACGCCCTCAACGTGATCCCCGCCCGCGTCGAGTTCGGGGGGACGCTCCGATGCGTCGACGGCGAGACGCTCGCGTTCCTCCGCGAAAAGGTCCGCCGCGTGGCCGGCGCGCTGGGCGCCGTCTACGGGGCCGACGTCGACGTCCACTTTGAGCCCTCGCTGCCGGCCGTCGTCAACACGGCGCCCGAGGTGGTCGCGGCGCGGACGGCGGCCGTCGACGTGCTCGGGGCCGAGGCGGCGGTCGACCTGGCGCTCCCGAGCATGGGCGGGGAGGACTTCGCGTACTACCTCGAGCGCGTCCCGGGCGCCATGGTCCGCGTGGGCTCGGCGGGCGGGGCGGACACGCGGTACCCGCTCCACCACGCGCGGTTCGACCTCGACGAGGCGGCGCTGCCGCTCGCGGCCCGGCTGATGACCGAGGTGTGCATTCGCGACCTCACCTCCCGAAGCTGACGTCGGCCCGTGCTCCACTTCGCCTTCGTCGCCGCCCTCACCCTCGTCGCCGCGGCTGCCCGCGCACAGCCGGCCGCCCCGACGGCGGAGCTCGTCA
Source organism: Rubrivirga sp. S365 (assembly GCF_032248475.1). Classification (NCBI taxonomy): domain Bacteria; kingdom Pseudomonadati; phylum Rhodothermota; class Rhodothermia; order Rhodothermales; family Rubricoccaceae; genus Rubrivirga; species Rubrivirga sp. S365. The sequence goes on along the minus strand of NZ_JAVTTN010000001.1, from coordinate 2,177,117 downwards.
ACCTGTACGCCGTTGTAGAAGCTGAGGGGGCCGAGGAAGCCGTTTCCACTTCCTCCTCAATGCCTGTCGAGGATGGGACGCTGGTCTGGGTCCGCTCGTGCGACAGGGCGACCGACGACGGAGCCCTGTGCTGGGTACTCGTCGATGCCCCTGATGTCTCCTACGCGCTTCTGGACATGCCTCGACGGGACTTGAGGTTTCTGAAGCCCGTGGCGCCGATCACGGCCGATGCCCGGGGGACTGGAGCCCCGAATGGGTTCGAAATCGTCTGGGACGAGACGGATTGGGCCGTCGGACCGTCGTTCAGCGCCCTCAGCGCCCGGGCGGGGCCGAGCACCGACTACCGCACTCTGTTCGAGGTCGAGCGAGCGAGCGAAGACGTGATCCGGCTCGAAGCCTGCGCGCCCAAAACTGACGGTGCCGCCGGACGGTGGTGCCTCGCCGAAGTGCATGGCCCTGGGGACCTGCTCGATTATAGTGGGACGTCGTCCCGGGTCGGGTTCGTGTACACGGCGGCCCTCGTCCCGTACGTGTTCGATATGGGAGAGGAGTACGAGTGATGTGCGGGTGGTGCGACCACCGGCCGCGGTTTGCCAGGTTGCGCCCTCCCCGCCCGCCCAAAGACAAGCGGAGCGGCGTTACATGCAACGGCGGGGTGGGACGGGGCTTGAGCCGGAGAAGTTGGGCAGGCCGCCCCGCCCCTCTGCGCGCCGCCTGCGGCAGCCGGACGCCGTTTAGCCCCGGCGCCCTAGGTTGGCGGCACGCCACCCCGCCCCGCCCTCTGGGACCGCCTATGCGCTCGACGCTCCTCCTCTGCCTCGCCTTCGCCGCCCCGCCCGCCCTCGCGCAAGCGCCCAGCCCGGGCGACGTGGTCATCAACGAGGTGATGTACGACCCGCCGGCGCCGCAGCCGCCCGGGAACGAGTGGCTCGAAGTCCTCAACCGCTCCGGCCGCACGGTCGACCTGGGCGGGGTGGCGGTCGCCGACGACGGGGACGTGTCGGCGCCCGTCGCCGCCCCGCTCGCGCTCACGCCCGGCGCGTTCGCCGTCTTGGTCCGCAACGGCGAGGCGTTCGCCGCCGCCTACCCCGGCGTCCCGTTTATCGAAGTCGACCGCTTCCCCACGCTCAACAACAGCGGCGACCGCCCCGCCCTCATCCTGGACGGCGCGGAGCTCGACGCCGTCGCCTACACGTCGGCCTGGGGCGGGGCGGACGCCTCGCTCGAACGGCGCGACGCGGACGGCCCCTCGGTCCGGGACAACTTTGCCACCTCGACCGCCCCGGCCGGCGGGACGCCCGGCGCCCCCAACGCGCGGTCGGCCCCGAGTGGCCCGCCGCTCCCGCCCGGCAGCGTGGTCATCACGGAGGTGATGTACGACCCGGCGCTGGGGAGCGCGGGCGAGTACCTCGAAGTGTTCAACGCGACCGACGACCGCACGGTCGACCTCGCCGACCTGTCCCTGAACGACGGCGGCCCGCTCGTCGACCGCCCCGCCCCGCTCGCGCCGGGCGCGTACCTCGCGCTCGTCCGCGACCCGGCCGTGTTCCGCACGGCGTTCCCCGACGCCGCGCTCCTCGACGTGGGCGGGGCGGCAAGCCTGCCGAACGCGGGCGGAGCGGTCGTCCTCCGCGCGAGCGGGGCGGCGCTCGACTCCGTCGCCTACAACCCGGCGTGGCACCGGCCCGAGTTGGATGACGCGGCGGGCGTCGCGCTGGAGCGACGCGACCCGGCCGGGGCATCCAACGCGGCCTCGAACTGGTCCTCGTCGCTGGCCGAGCGGGGCGGGACGCCCTCGGCCGAGAACAGCGTCGGGCTCGCCGACCGCCCCGCCCCGCGCGGCGATCTCGTCGTCACGAGCCCGTTTGCGCCCGAGCGGGGCGAGGCCGCCGAGATCACGTACGCGCTCGGGTCCGAGGCCGCCCTCGTCCGCGCCCGCGTGTTCGACGGCGGCGGCCGGTCCGTCCGCGAGCTCGAGCCCGGCCGCCTCAGCGGCTCGACGGCCCGGCTCGTGTGGGACGGCCGCGACGACGCGCGCCGGCCGCTCCGGGCCGGGATCTACGTCGTGCTCGTCGAGGCCGTCGACGTGGCCGGCGGGACGACCGAGGCGCAGAAGGCGGCCGTCGTGCTCGCCCGCTGACGCCGCGGGCGGGGCGGGTAAGCCCCGCGCCCCGGGCGGCGTCAGACGGGGCGGCGGTCCCGTACCTTCCGACCGACGAGCGGGGCGGCCCCGACGGCAGAGCCCGAGGACAGGTCCGCAGGGCGGCCCGCCTGCTCGAAGGCGGACGCAGATTCCACACGGCCCGCCGCACGGACGGAACAGCGGTCGCCGTTCTCTGATTCGACCCACAGACCCCCCGGGACCCATGAGCACCGTACAGACCGCGCCGGCCGAGCCCGCCGCCCCGCCCGCCCTCCCCGCCCCCGTCACGCTCTCCGAGCGGGCGCTCGCCGAGGTCCGCCGGATCGTCGCCAACAAGCAGATCCCGGCCCAGTTCGGGCTCCGCGTCGGCGTCAAGGGCGGCGGCTGCTCGGGGATGAGCTACGTGCTCGGGTTCGACAAGCACCGCGAGCACGACCTCACGTTCGCGCTCGACGCCGCGGCCGACGACCCCGTCACCGTGTTCATGGACAAGCGCCACGGGCTCTACCTCATGGGCACGACCGTCGATTACCACGACGGCCTCGACGCCCGCGGGTTCGTCTTCGACAACCCCCAGGCGACGCAGACTTGCGGCTGCGGCTCCTCGTTCGCCGCCTGATCCAGTGTATCAGTCCGTCAGTCCTCAGTGAGTCAGTGTTCGCCCCGGCGGCACCGCCCCGCCCCGACCACTGACGACCGGACGCGCTGACCTACCGACTCACTGAACACTGACCCACCGACTCTAATGGAAGGCAACTTTTCCAACCGCGTCCGCGACGTGATCTCGTACTCCCGCGAGGAGGCGATCCGGCTCGGGCACGACTACATCGGGACCGAGCACCTCCTGCTCGGGATCATCCGCGAGGGCGAGGGGATCGCCGTCAAGATCCTCCGCAACCTCGGGTGCGACCTGTTCAAGCTCAAAAAGGCCGTCGAGGACACGGTCCGCTCGACGGGCGGCACGCTGACGGTCGGGAACATCCCGCTGACGAAGCAGGCCGAGAAGGTCCTCAAGATCACCTACCTCGAAGCGAAGCTCTACAAGTCCGACGTGATCGGGACCGAGCACCTGCTCCTGTCCCTGCTCCGCGACGACGAGAACGTGGCGGCCCAGATCTTGCAGCAAGCGTTCTCCGTCACCTACGACGCCGTCCGCGCTGAGCTCGACTCGATCCTCAGCGGCAAGGCCTCCCCCCGCGCCTCGGCCGACGAGCCCTCGGGCCGCGGCCGCGGCTCCCGCTCCTCCAGCAGCAAACGAGAGATGGCAGAAAAGTCCAAGACCCCGGTCCTCGACAACTTCGGCCGCGACCTGACCACGCTCGCCGAGGAGGACAAGCTCGACCCCATTGTCGGGCGCGAGCAGGAGATCGAGCGCGTCGCGCAGGTCCTCAGCCGCCGCAAAAAGAACAACCCCGTCCTTATCGGCGAGCCCGGCGTGGGCAAGACGGCGATCGCTGAGGGCCTCGCGCTCCGCATCGTCCAGCGCAAGGTCTCGCGCATCCTCTACGACAAGCGGATCGTGACGCTCGACCTCGCCGCGCTCGTGGCCGGGACCAAGTACCGCGGCCAGTTCGAGGAGCGGATGAAGGCGGTCATGAACGAGCTCGAGAAGAACCAAGACGTCATCCTGTTCATCGACGAGCTCCACACGCTCGTCGGCGCGGGCGGGGCGTCGGGCTCGCTCGACGCGTCGAACATGTTCAAGCCGGCGCTCGCGCGCGGCGAGATCCAGTGCATCGGGGCGACGACGCTCGACGAGTACCGCCAGTTTATCGAGAAGGACGGGGCGCTCGACCGCCGCTTCCAGAAGATCCTCGTGGACCCGGCCACGCCCGAGGAGGCCGTTGAAATCCTGACCCAGATCCAGCCCAAGTACGAGGCGCACCACAACGTCGAGTACGACGAGGGCGCCATCGAGCTGACGGTCAAGCTCTCGGAGCGCTACATCACCGACCGCCACCTGCCCGACAAGGCCATCGACGTGATGGACGAGGCCGGCGCGCGCGTCCACCTCGCCAACATCAAGGTGCCGGCCGAGGTCGTCGAGCTCGAGGAGAAGATCGAGACGGTCAAGGAGGAGAAGAACCAGGTCGTCAAAAGCCAGAACTTCGAGGAGGCCGCCCAACTCCGCGACCGCGAGAAGAAGCTCCAGGAGGAGCTCCAGAACGTGAAGGAGGAGTGGGAGCGTCAGGCCGAGGACGAGACGTACCCGGTGACGGAGTCCGACATCTCGGCCGTCGTCGCCATGATGACGGGCGTGCCGGTCGACCGCGTCCAGACGTCGGAAGGCGCTAAGCTCCTGAACATGGAGCAGGAGCTGAAGGGGTCGGTCGTGGGCCAGGACGAGCCCATCCTCAAGCTCGCGCGGTCCATCCGCCGGACGCGCGCCGGCCTCAAGGACCCCAAGCGGCCCATCGGCTCGTTCATCTTCCTCGGCCCGACGGGCGTGGGCAAGACGGAGCTGGCCAAGCGCCTCACGGAGTACCTCTTCGACACCCAGGACGCGCTCATCCGCATCGACATGTCGGAGTACATGGAGAAGTTCTCCGTGTCGCGGCTCGTCGGTGCGCCTCCCGGCTACGTGGGCTACGAGGAGGGCGGGCAGCTGACCGAGAAGGTCCGTCGCAAGCCGTACTCGGTCGTGCTCCTCGACGAGATCGAGAAGGCGCACCCGGACGTGTTCAACATCCTGCTCCAGGTGCTCGACGACGGCATCCTGACGGACGGGCTCGGCCGCCGGGTCGACTTCCGGAACACGATCATCATCATGACCTCGAACATCGGGGCTCGGGACATCAAGAACCTGGGCAAGGGCATCGGCTTCTCGCTGTCCGAGGAGACGTTCGACTACACGAAGATGAAGTCGACGGTCGAGGACGCGCTCAAGCGCGTGTTCAACCCCGAGTTCCTCAACCGGATCGACGACGTCATCGTGTTCCACCCGCTCGAGAAGAGCCACATCCTGGAGATCATCGACGTGATGAAGCAGGACCTCTTCGCGCGCGTGAACGAGCTCGGCATCGAGATCGACCTGACGGACAAGGCCAAGGAGTTCCTCGTTGAGAAGGGGTTCGACCCCCAGTTCGGCGCCCGCCCGCTCCGGCGCGCGATCCAGAAGTACGTCGAGGACCCGATGGCCGAGGCCATCTTGACCAACGACCTCGAGGAGGGCGCCAAGATCACGGTCGACTACAAGGGCGAGGGCGAGGAGCTCGCGTTCAAGACCAAGAAGCCGCGCAAGAAGAAGGCGGCCGCCGAGGCGCCCGAGGCCGAGGAGGAAAAGTCGGACGACTAGCTCCCCGCCCGCTCTCTTGATCTGCCGCCCCGCCCGCGTTCTGTGGGCGGGGCGGTCGCGTTTCGGACGGGCGTTGGCGCTTGCCGGCGCTCCACTCTATCCTACGGCCCCCACGCCTTCCCGCTCCGATGAACGTCTCCCTGCCCTCCCAGCTCGACGCGTACGTTCGAGACCTCGTGCGGGGCGGCGACTACAGCTCTGCGTCCGAAGTCGTCCGCGAGGGGCTACGGCTTCTGAAAGAGAAGAGGGAGCGGGACGAGGAGACGGCAGAGCTCCGGCGGCTCGTCCGAGAAGGCCTCGCCAGCCCCGCCGTCCGCGTGACACGTGGGGAGATGAAGGCGCTTATGCGAGACCGGATGGCCCAGCTCCGAGGCGAGGTCGAGCGCGGCGACCGCCCCGCCCCCGGCGGCTCCGCCGGGGCCGAAGCTTGAGGGCGTACGACCTCCACGAACGAGCGGTCGCCGACCTGCTCGACCTCGCTGAGTTCGCTAGGGCATACGACGAGGAGGCCGGCGACGAGCTTGTCGACGACGTGTTCGACAGCTTCGAGCGACTGAGCGCATTCCCCCACCTGGGGCGGAGGCGGCCAGAGCTGGCGCCGGCTCTCCGGAGCTTCGCGTTGAACCGGCGGCGTGTAACGGTCTTCTACTACGCCCAACCGAACGCGCACGACCGGGTCCTGATCGCCAGAGTCCTTCGTCAAGAGCGGGGTGTGGGTGCGTCCGAATTTGAGGAGGTGTAAAGGGACGACTCTGAGGAGGAGGCCGATCCCCGCCCGCTCTCTTGATCTGCCGCCCCGCCCGCGTTCCGTGGGCGGGGCGGTCGCGTTTCGGGCCGGCCTCTCCCCCACCCCGCCCGCGCGGGCGGGGCGGTCAGGGCGCCGGCACGTCGACGGTCCAGAGCGTGACGAGGAAGAGGACGAGGCGGTAGCCGGTTGTGACGAGCGGCGACAGGCCGAACCCTACGACGGCCGAGACGAGGCCAGCTTGCCACCACCGCACGGCGTAGGCACGGCGCACAGCGGCGACGAGGTACGCGAACACCATCGTCATGACGACGGGGTCCATGCTGCGGCTTGCCCACTGGACGAGCGGGCCTGACCCGAGCCAGTTGCCCACGAAAACCAGGGGTACCCAGACGAGGGCGAGAGCGAGCGTCCCCGCCATCGCAAACGCGACGTAGTGCGTCGAGAACACGAGGTACCGGACCCCCGATGCGCGCGTCCAGAACAGAGCGAGGGCGAGGCACAGCGCGAAGCCTGGAACGAAGAGGCCGATGAGCGTTGTCGCGAGCGTCCCGCTCTTCTGGTCAAAGGCCGCGTCGTACACGTCCTGCTCAACGCCAGCCGCTTCCGACCCTGCCGCGAGGCGGGACGTGGCCCACTCACCATAGAGCCCCATCTCCCGCTGGCCGTCAGCGCTCCCCAGGAAGGCGCTTGTGGCTCCGAACGCGCTGAGGGTGAAGAAGAACGCGACGTTCGCGACCAGAAAAATGCGGATCGGGCGGACGTAGAGCCCGCGCCGCCCGCTGAAATACTCGACCGTCAGCTTGCCCGGGACGAACAGCGCTTTGAGCGAGCGCCACAGCTTCCCGTCCGCGCTCGTGGCTTCGTGGAACTGCTCGCGCAGAAACGACCCCAACCGCTCGTCCTCGGCCCGCGGCCGGCGCTCGCCGCAGGCGTGGCAGTACGGCCCCACCACCCCGCCCCCGCACGCGGCGCAGGTCGGCGCGGCCGCGTCTTCCACCCCGCCCGCGACGGGCGGGGCGGCCTGGACGTCCAGAGCGGGCGGGGCGGGCAGCGGCGACACGAGCGGCAGAGGCGAGGCGGCCGGAACCTAGCGCCACCCCGCCCCCCCTCTGGGCCACAAAAAAGCGCCGGCCTCTCTGGAGGCCGGCGCAGCGTAACGGCGGGCGGGGCGATCTACCGGACGAGCGCGACCGAGCGCGTGGCCGTCGCGCCGCGCCCGTCCTGGGCGCGGACGATGTAGAGGCCCGGCGGGAGGTCGCCCGCGTCGATGCGGAGCGTGTACGTCCCGGGGCGCGTGTAGCCCTCGTGGAGGAGCGCCACGCGGCGGCCGAGCGCGTCGTACATGGCGACCGTCAGCGTAGTCGGCTCGTCGATCGTCAGTTCGAGGCGCGACGAGGCGGCAAACGGGTTTGGGCGGGCCGTCGAGAGCCGGAACGGCTGCGGCACGTCGCCGACCTGCTCGAACGCCGCGCGGGCGGGGCCGTCCGGCGGGGCCGCAAGCGCCGACGGGACGGCGGCGCCCACAAGGGCGACGGCGGCGAAAACCTGAAAAGCGTGGCGAAGGGGCATCGGCGCGGGGCAGACCGGGAGAACAAGCCTCCGGGAAGATCGGACATACAGTGTCTAGACACAAACGGGTCCCTCCGCAATCCTCGTGCCCCGTCTCACCGCCGGCGCCCCACCGCCTCGGCCCGTGCCAGCGCGTTGGGCTGCTCGCGGAGGCCCCGAGCGCGGAGCACGAGCGCGATCACCACGCCGGTTACGAATCCGCCTACGTGGGCACCGTACGCAACGCCGCCCATCTGCTCGGCCGAAGCGATCGCGCCGTACCCGTTCACAAACTGGAACGCGACCCACAGCCCGAGCACGACGACGGCCGGGACCGACACAACGCGGAAAAAGAAGAGGGCGTAGACTCGGTTCGTCGGGAAGAGGACGAGGTAGGCCCCGAGCACGCCCGAGATCGCCCCGCTCGCACCCAGCGTCGGGACGAGGCCGTGCGGGCCGAGCGCCACCTGGAGCGCCGTCGCCGCGACGCCGCTCGCGAGGTAGAACAGGAGGAACGGGCCGGTCCCGAAGCGGTGCTCCACGTTGTCCCCGAAGATCCAGAGGTAGAGCACGTTGCCGGCGATGTGGGCGTAGCCGCCGTGCATGAACATCGATGAGAGGACCGTGAGGTAGATCCACGGCGCCGGTCCCGGCCCCGGCCGCTGCGGGATGTCGGCCGGCGTGCGCACCTCGGCGGCCGGGTCCACACCTGGGATCGGCCGGTCGTTCGCAAGGTCGCGGCCCGACGTGATCTCCTCGGGCACCGCGCTCCACCCGTAGGTGACGGCCGGGTCGGCGAGCTGGAGCCCGAACACGAGCACGTTCGCGACGATGAGCAGGATGGTCGCCCACGCCGGCCCGTCGAGGAGGCGGTCGTCGTCGCTGATCGGGAAGAGCACGGGCGGGGCGGCGGGGGCCGTCGTGAATGAGGCCGCCCCGCCCCCAGATCCCACGCACCCGCCCCGCCCTCGGTGGGCGGGGCGGAGTTGTTGACCAGGCGCCGCGCTACGCGGGCGGGGCGGCGTCGGCCGGGCGGCGGAGGCGGCGGAGGTCGTGCCGCTGGTACGCCCGCATCCGGCTGCGGAGGCCGCGGAGGTAGCGCGCGCGCTCGGCGAGCACCCACCGGACCAGCCACACGACGGCGGCGGCGACGAACGCGAGCCAGATCGGGTGGAGCGGGAAGTGCTGGAACAGCCACTCGCGGACGCCGATCTGGCCCGGCACGCGGAACTCGTCGGGGACCCGGTTCGCCGCTTGCTCGGCGGCCTCGCGGGCGCGGGCCTCGACGTCTTCGAACAGGCTCCGCGCCACGAGGTCGGTCTCGGGCGTGGCCGTGCCGAAGATGGCCGCCGTCGCGCTCCACGGGACCCACTCGTGCAGCGCGACCCCCGCCCCGCCCACGAGGAACGCCGCCACGACCGGAAAAACCACGCCGCGGACGAGCACGCGCCGCCGCTCCGACCGCTCGGTCGCCTGGCGCCGCGCGCTCGTCGACCCGTCGGCGCGGCGCGCGAGCCGCCCTGCCCGGACCCACGCCTCGTGCGGCCACGCCGTGAGGACGAAGGCGACGACGAGCACGGGGACCGCGACGGCGATCCAGGTCACGGGCGGGGTGGGGTAGGCCGCAGGACTTCTAGGATACCGCCCCGCCCTCGCCCTGCAACGCTACGCCAGCGACGGGACGCTGTCGGCGAACACGCCGTCGCCCGAGATCCCGATGACGCGGCCCGGACCCTCGACGCCGCGGAGAACGCCGCGCGTGTCGACGATGAGCGGGGCGTGCCGGCGCACGGCCGCGTAGTCGACCGTCGTGTGGTCGGTGACGATGACGACGGCGTCGGCCGACGAGAGCGCCTCCTCCGTCAGGTCCACGCTGTGGAGCGGGAGGCCGGTCAGCGTCGTGTGGCCGTCGTCGGCGATGACGGGGCAGAACGGGTCGTGGTAGCCCACGTTGGCCCCGTTCTCCTGAAGCAGCCGGAGGATCTCCAACGCCGGGCTCTCGCGGAGGTCGTCGATGTCGCGCTTGTAGGCCACGCCGAGCACGAGCACGCGGCTCCCGCGGATGGGCTTGGCCACGTCGTTGAGCGCGTCGGCCACCTTGCGGACGACGAACGAGGGCATCTCGGCGTTGATCTCGCTCGCCACGTCGATCATCCGCGTCTTGTAGGCCAGCGACCGCATCTTCCACGACAGGTAGTGCGGGTCGAGCGGGATGCAGTGGCCGCCCAGCCCGGGGCCGGGCGTGAACTTCATGAACCCGAACGGCTTCGTCGCCGCCGCCTCGATCACGTCCCACACGTTGAGGCCCAGCCGGTCGCACGCCTGCGCGAGCTCGTTGGCGAGCGCGATGTTGATCATGCGGAACGTGTTCTCGTAGACCTTCACGAGCTCGGCCGCGCGCGCGTTCTCGGTCGGCACGAGCGCGTCGAAGATGGTCTCGTAGAGGGCGACGCCGGCCTCGGCGCACGCGTCCGTCACGCCGCCGATCACCTTGGGCGTGTTCTTCGTCTGCCACGTCTCGTTGCCCGGGTCGACGCGCTCGGGCGAGTAGCACAGGAACACGTCGCGGCCCACGACGAGCCCGGACTCCTCGAGGAGCGGGCGGAGCACCTCGTCCGTCGTCCCCGGGTAGGTCGTCGACTCGAGCACCACGAGCTGCCCCGCCCGGAGGTGGTCAGCGACCGTCCGCGTGGACGCCAGGACGTACGAGAGGTCGGGGTCCTTGATCTTGTTGAGCGGCGTCGGCACGCAGAGCGAGACCGCGTCGCAGTCGGCGAGCCGCGCGGGGTCGGTCGTCGCCTCGATCTGGCCGCTCTCGGCGTACGGCGCCAGCGTCTCGGACGGGACGTCCTGGATGTGGCTCTCGCCCGCGTTGATGGCCGCGGCGACTTCGGGATCGACGTCCAGCCCGACCACGCGGTACCCGGCGCGGGCCACCTCGACGGCGAGCGGGAGCCCGACGTACCCGAGGCCGACGATGCCGACGACGGCTGTGCGGTCCTCGACGCGGGACAGGAACTGCTGGAGGGGGCTCTCGGACATGGCGGAAGATGGCTGGGGGTCCTGCGGAGAGGGCAAGCGGCGGGCCGAACCTTGCACGTGCCCATACAGCGGGCGGGGCGGGACGGATCGCGTGTCAACGGGGGCCGCCAAGGCGCTCGTGCGCACGGGGGCGGGGCGGGCACAGGGTACGCCACCGGACGCCCGTTCAGATCCGCCGCCGCCGTGCGTTCCGCGTGCGAACGGCGCAGGCTACAGCTTAACGAACCGGACGGCCGCCCCGCCCCCCGCCCCGCCCTGCACGCGGACCACGTAGGCGCCGGGGCTCAGGTCCAGGTCCAGGACGGCCTCCCGCACAGCCCCGCTCGAAGGGAGCGGGACGACGAGGACGCGGCGCCCCAAGGCGTCGAACACCTCGGCCGTCGCGGGTCCCGGCGCGGCCCCCTCGACCCGCAGCGTCACCGGCCCCGCAGCCGGGTTCGGCCACGCGCGGACGCGGAGCCCCGCCGGCGCACCGTGGGCGGGGCGGTCCGAGCGGAGCGGCGTTCCCACCTCGCTCAGGCCGACGTGGGCGTACTGGAGAACGTAGGTCCCGTCGGGGCCGGCGATGACGACGGGTCCCAGCCCCTCGGCGAGGACGAGCACGCCGAAGCCGGCTTCGGACGCGTAGGTCCGAGTCGATACTTCGTGCCCCGGCGCGATCGCCAGCGCCCCCTCCCCGACCGTGACCTGCCGGCGGTCACCCGCCCCGCCCGCGGCGCAGTCGACGGCGCCCGCCCCGCCCAGCGGGCACGGCGCGAGCTGCGGCGACGGGCGCTCGCGGCTCCCGTCCCACACGACGACGCGCGCGGAGCCCGCGTCGTAGCGCGCGAGGTACCGGGTGACGCGGGCAGGCGACGTGGGTGCGGCCCATGCCGAGTCGACGACGCTCGCGTAGGACGTCGCCCCGACGAGCGTGTCTCCCGTGACGGACCGGCGGAGGGCAGCGCCCCCCTCGCTCGCGTAGTCGAACACGCTCCCCGGCAGGAGGGGAAAAAAGGCTTCGGCGCTCGCGGACGCTTCGGCGGCGTGCGTTGTCTCTGAGCGGGGTGGAGCGTCTTGCGCCATCGCGGAGGGGGCGTACAGGGCAGCTACGCTCATAGCCACCACACTCGCGGCGCGGGCCGCCATCGTCGTCAAGCAGGTCAATCGTTTCGCCGTCGCCGGCCTTTCGTGGTCCCCACCACTCGGCCGAGACCGCTAGGACTCGGGGTACGGGAGTGTACCCTATTGGAGCGGGGCGGGGCGGCGGCCTCAGCGAAAGCACTGAACGATCACACAGGCATTCCCCGCGGCTACGCATCCAGTCGCCCCAGCGGCTCTAGGGCGGGGCACCCGTTCCCGCCGTTCTGCCGGAGTAGCGTGTTTAGGGGGTTGCCGGATGGAAGTTCATGGGGCTGTCGTCTGCCGACAATGCGAGGTCACGTTGCACCTCCGTTGCATCTGAGCGGGGTGACTCGACTCGGGGCCGCCGGCGCTGATACCGCCCCCCGCTTCCCTCTGCATCTATGTCCCCCCGCCCCGCCCCCCGCGTGCCCGCCGCCCCGCTCTACCTCCGCGTTCTGCTCCCCCTCGTGTGCGCCTTGTGCGTCTCGGGTCTTGCGCGCGCGCAACCCTCAGCGTACACGTCGCAGGAGGCGCCGCCCGACGTGGGCGCCGAAGTCACGCAGCGGATCGACCTGGAGCCGGGGCCGAACTTCGTCTCGCTCTACGTCTCGCCGGAGAGCCACGACCTCGAAGACCTGTTCGGGGACCAGCTCGACCAGATCTTCCTGATCAAGGACGGCGAGGGCGCCGTGTTCGCGCCCAAGTACGGGGTCCGCGACCTTACGGAGTGGCGGTGGACGCAGGCCCACCTCGTCTACGTCCGGAACCCCGTCACGGTCGAAGTCCGGGGGCAGCGCATCGAGCCGCAGTCGGCCTTGCCTCTGGAGCGGGGATGGAGCTGGGTTCCCTACTTTGGGACGGGGCCGATGGACGTCGAGGAGGCGTTCGCCTCGCTCGGGGCCTCGATGACGCGGGTCGAGGACGTCGACGGCCGGACGTACCCCGAAGCAAACAACGCGGAGCCGCTCACGGCGCTCCAGCCCGGGCGGGGCTACCGAGTCCACCTCTCGGACGCGGCGACCCTCGTGTACGGCGCGCCGGAGGGGGCGCCCCCGCCCCGCCCTGCGCCGCCGCCGCCGCCGCCGTCGGAGCGGATCGCCGCGGCCACGCTCGCGGACGCGCTCGCGCTCCGCGGCCTCGAGCCGGGTCAGACCGTCGAGGTCGGCGGCTACTACGCCGAGGGCGACGGCGGCGGCGGCACGTTCGACGTGACGGCGAGCGGGGCGGCCCCGGACGGCGGGACGGTGTTCGTGCCGGACGAGCACGCGAGCGGGGTGGTGATGGAGGCGCACAGGTACCGCCACGACCAGCGGTTCGAGGGCGTCCCACGCGGCGAGGACGTCGTGTTCGGGTCGCTCTCTCTCGATGTCCTCGACGAGCGCGGCTCCCTCTGGCTCCGGATCCCCGGGCACTACCTCCACGGCCACGCTCACGGCTTGAGCCGGACGCTCGCGCCGGGCTTCTTCTACGGCGACGGCGGCCGGTTGAACCTGTACAAGGCCCGGATCGGCCGGGACCGGACCGTCCAGTATTCGTACCGCCACACGACGGGCGACGTGCGGCTCGAGCGCGTGCGCTCGGAGCCCGTCCTCCGGGTCGAGTGGTTCGGCGCGCGGCCGGCCGCGCGTGGCCCAAGCTGGACCGGCTCGACGGATGTCCAGCCCATCCTGGCCCACGTGATGAATGTTGCGGACGCCCTGAACGGGGAGCGGTCCGGCGCCGTCCGCGAGGTGCGGCTCTCGTTCCCCGACGTCTACGACACCTTCGGGTCGATCATCGTCCCCAACGGCGTCACGCTGCGGGGCGAGGGCGGGACCGAAGTCCAGACGGTGACGAACGACCTGGGCCACACCTACCGCCCGGTCCGCGTCCGGCCCCGGCACACCCGGCTCCGCACGATGGACGGCGAGGCGTTCCGCCACATCCGCATGCTGAAGAACTCGTCGGACCCGGCCTACCTCGCGCCCGACGCCAAGTTCGTCCTCAAGGGCCGCCCGACGTCGCTCTGGGTGGGGCACGGGGTGATGGAGGCGGGCATCGAAGACATCGTCCTCGACGGGAACTGGGAAAACAACCAGCAGCCGTGGACCGAGGACTACGCGTCGTACGCCGAGCTCGAGGAGTGGGGCCGCAACTCGCCAGGCCACGCGGGCTTCGTCTCGACGAACCACAAGGGCGTCTACATCCCGCAGGGGCAGCACCTGACGGTCCGCAACGTGGCCGTCGACGGGTTCATCTCGAACGGCCTCCTCGGCAACGCCAACAACACGTGGACGGTCGAGAACGTCCGCCTCGGGAACAGCCTCTGGAACCACGTCCTCTACAACGCGAACGGCTCCTACACCAACCTCACGCTGCACGGGTTCGCGTGGGACCACGTGGCGTGGGGGTACGGAACGGTCGACAACCTCGTGTTCGAGGACGGCGCCGTGAGCCCGACCCGGCGGGGTCGGGGAATGTGGGGCATCCGGGGCGGCGATGCCCACGACCCGGCCGACCTCGCCGGCGACGACGGCTACTTCACGCGCGAGGACGGGACGGTGCCGACTAATTTCGGCACGACCGTTACCGGGATCTACCTCGACTTCCGAGAGGCCGCCATCGGAGCCTTTAGTGGCCTCGGGCCGAACATCGCGATCCGGGGGGTCTCGCATGAGGACCCAGCTCGGATCGTGACAGACCCAGGTAGCAGCTTCGGCTACGTGTTCGCAGAGAGCGGGAACGGCTACCAGCGCGCGCTCTACCCGAACAACGTCATCGAACACGTCGTGCTCTACGACCTCGGCTCGAAGGAGCGAGGCGGCTTGTTCGGCACGCTGAACGTGACCCGGTCGACCTACCGCGACATCCGCTCGGATCGGTCACTCGGCGGAACTGGCAAGAGCGCTTCTACCCTGAAGCTGAACGCGACCCACCGGGGACGCCCAGAGTGGGACAACGTGCAGACGGTGACGTTCGAGGAGATCCACGAGGTGGCCCCCCACAAGTTCATCGCCAAGGTGGGCGTCTCGGACGACGCCGTCGGCCGCGAGGTCACGATCCGGCGGAGCTCGTTCAACAACACGACGAACACCCTCTTCCGCGGGTCGAACGGGGGCGGAAACCTCGCGGGGTTCAAAGGCGACCCCTCGAAGCTCCGCGTCGCGTTCGAGGACGTGTCGCTCAACATCCACGACCGATACTTCCTCAACCTCGAGCTCTTTTTCGCCATGTCCACGCTTGACCGCGTCACCGACGCAAAGAGCGGGCGGACGAGCGAGGACGGCGGCCGCGCCTCGTTCACTGGGCGGGGCGGGGAAGTGTTCGTGGACGTCCCGACCGAGCTCCTGTGGCGGCCGCTCGACCCGTCGTTCGTGAGCGTGACGCCCCGGTCGGGCACGGCCGTGAAGGTGGGCCGCGTCGAGGTCGTTCCTTCGTACACGAAGGACGGGGACTGGCGCGCGCCAGTCCTCCGGCTCCACCTGGACCGCCCGCTCCGGGGGGGCGAGGCCGCGTCGTTCGACTGGTCCGCCGCCGTCCGCCCGCCCGGGGGTGGGGGGGGCGTGTGATACCAGATCCGGGAGCTTTCTTTCTGGTCGCGCGGTCTGAGCGGTCCACTCGCCTCCGGCTCGCCATGTCTCGGACGCTCTCGCTCACCGACCACTTGCCTGACGCGGAGGTCCGCGCTCGCTTCCGCGCCTGCCGTGACGCCACCGAGCGCGCCCGCTGGCAGGTCATCTGGCTCAAGACCCTGCGCCGATCCACGGCACACATTGCCGAGGTGACCGGCTACACCCCGCTCTGGGTCCGCTCCCTCATCCACCGCTACAACGACGGCGGACCCGAGGCCATGCGCGACCGTCGCCACGACCACCCCGGCGCACCGGCCATGCTGACCACGGCGCAGCAGGCAGATCTCGACGCCGCGCTCGCCTCTGGCACCGCGCCCGACGGCGGGCTGTGGAGCGGACCTAAGGTCGCCCGCTGGATCGAGGCCGCCACCGGGCGCGAACACGTCCACGACCAGCGCGGCTGGGAGTGGCTCGTCCGCCTCGGCTTCTCGGCGCAGACCCCGCGCCCGCACCACGACAACGCAGATCCGGCCGCGCAAGCGGCGTTCAAAAAACAAGCTCGTCGCGCAGGTTGAGGCGGCCCGCGCCGAGCGCTCGGTCGAGGTGTGGGCGATGGACGAGCACCGGGTCGGGCTCAAGCCGATCCTGCGCCGGACGTGGGCGCGCCGCGGCGAGCGTCCACAGGTCGCCGTCCGTCCGCGCTACGAGTGGCTCTACGTCTACGCCTTCGTGTGCCCCGAGACGGGCGAGAGCGAGTTCTGGCTAGCGCCTTCGGTCAACTCGGCGATGTTCTGCGAGATCACGGCTGCCTTCCTGCGAAGCCGCGAGCAGGCGGTCCTTCTAGTGCTCGACCAAGCCGGGTGGCACATGTCGGCGGAGACGCTCGCATTGGAGGCCGACGGCGTGCTCGCCTTCGAGCACCTGCCGCCGTACAGCCCAGAGTTGATGCCCGCCGAGCGGTTGTGGGAGCTGACCGACGAGCGGCTGGCGAACCGGGTGTTCGAGCGTCTCGCCGATCTGGAAGCGGTACTGGGCGAGACGTGCGTGTCGCTCACCGACCAGCCGGCCAGGATCCAGAGCCGGACGCTGTATCACTGGTGGCCCGGCGGCGCTGACCATACCTCAACAGAGTAGCCGGATTTGGTATGACAGGGACCGTCTGCCGGAGCGTCAGGGGCCTCGTACGCAACGACTGGACCGGGGCGCTCACCCTCTACAGCCTCCCCATCTCCTAATCGGTGGCCGGTGTGACGGAGACGTCGAGGCGGTCGGCGCGGGCCGCCGTAGGCATACGTGGTAAACTCGCTCAGCCGATGCCGGCACCGACACCTCACGCAGCGATCAAGCTCACGCCCCACATGACGACGACCGCACCTGCCCTCGCCCCCCCGGTGCACGTGGTGTGTGCGACCGACGACGGGTTCGCCCTCCCGACCGCCGTCATGGCCGCCTCGCTCGCCGCGGCCTCGGACCCCGGTCGGCGCCTCGCCCTCCACGTCCTCGACGGGGGCCTCTCCCCGGCCGTCGCCGGGCGCCTCGACCGGGCGCTCGGTCACACGGCGGCCCAGGCCGCCGCACGCGGCGTGACGCTCGACGTGCACCGCGTGGCCCCAGACCTCAGCGCCATCGCCGGTCTCGGAGGGAACAGCCGGATCACGGCTACGGCCTACCTCCGTCTGCTCGCCCCTGACATCCTCGGCGATGTCGGGCGGGCGGTATGGTTCGACGGCGATGTCCTCGTGTTCCGAGACCCCGGGGCTCTCCTCGACGTCTCACTCAGGGATCCTACTGGGCGGCCCTCTCCAGCCGCCGCTGCCCCGAACACCGGCTCCCCGGTCGGGCGGGGGAGACGGAGCTACGCTGAGCGTGGACTCGACCCCTTTCTTCCTTACAACAACTCGGGCGTGATGGTCATGGACTTCTCGCGTTGGCGAGCCGAGCAGCTAGGGCAGGCCGTCATCGCTGAGCTCCGTGAGTATGGACACCTCTACAAGACTGTAGATCAATGCGGCCTCAACGCCGTCTTGTCGGCTGCTGCCGGCGGAAGTCGATGGGCGCCGCTCCCGGGCGAGTGGAACGTTCAGGCTGGAAGCCACGTCACGCGTGCCGCCCCGCCCGCAGTCTCAGTCATAGCCGCCCTTCACTTTACGACGGGGCGCAAACCCTGGAGTCACAAATACCTGACCCGGTCAGGACAGGGGCCAACCTTCGCCATCTATCAAGCCGAGTGGTTCCGCGCCGCCCAGTGGAGCGGGTGGTTCTCAGAGGCGGAATGGGCGAGGTGGCGAATACAACTCGCCACGAGGCGGGTGTGGGCTAAAGGACACCAGACTCTATCACAAGTCCGCTCCGCTTTCTATAGACGTAAAAAATAGGACGGCGTCGCAGAAGTAATCGAACCGGCAGCGGTAGTATATTCCGTCTCCACCTGGACCGCGCGCTCCGTCAGGGCGAGGCCACGTCGTTCGACTGGCCATCCGCCCGCCCGGGGCGGGCGGGGCGCCTGACGGGGGCAGGCCCGGGGGGGTGGCCGGACCGCCACCCCGCCCGCCCTAGCCCGCGTCGAGGACGTCGAGGTAGACCCTGGCATACGCCGTCGTCCCGAGCGGGCGCAGCCCAGTCTGCTGGAAGCGAGCGTCGGGGGCCGTGTTGGCCTCGACCAGGACCACCCCGCTCGTCGTCACGGCCACGTCCCAGCCGACGACGGAGACGTCCGTGAGCGTGCGGTGGGCCTCCAGGGCGAGGGCCAGCACCTCCTCCCACTGGGGCACCCGGGCTCCGACGATCGCGTGGCCCGTGGTCGGGTGCCGGTCGTAGTCCCGCGCAGCGAAGCGGAGGTCCTTCCGAATGGCCGGGCCGAGCCGGCCTGTCTCCGCGTCGACCGGCGCCGCCAGTCCGCCCTGATCGAAGTTGTCGACCGGCTGGTCCTTCATCGCCATCCGCAGGAACGACCCGACATGCTCGGGGTCGCTGCCCGGCCCCTTGGCTGTGATCACGCGGACGGTGGCGAGGGTGCCCGGGCTGAGGGCATCGAGGTCCGGCACGTTTACGAGCCGGGGTTGGAGGACGTGAGGCTGCCCCTGAGAGAGGGTCTGGAGGTGGGCGACGAGGTCGGCCGCCGCAAGCCGCTCGCCGTCCTCGCCGACGTACCCCGCCCCATCCCACACCCATCGGGCGGCGCCCGCCCCGCCCAGGTCATCGGCCGGTTTGCTGAAGAGGTCCCGCGCGGGCAGCCGCTCCACCCCGCCCTCGGCGGACGGCCCCCACCGGACGTCGCCCCCATCGAACTCCGCGACGATCGGGGCGGTCGGGAGCCCCTCCTCGCAGCACCGCTCCGCGAACTGGCGCTTGTCGCCGATGGATACGTCGTAGCCAAGGACTCCCCGGACACGGTGGCGGAGAGCAACGTTCGTAGGAGTCGGAATGAACAGGACCGCGTCGCGGAGGTCGCCGAGCAGGTAGAGCCGGTAGCGGTAGTACACATCAGCGTCGAACCCGAACCGGAGCGCGAGCCACACCTGCTCGGCCAGCTGGCGCCGGAGCGACACGCCCCAGAGGTGCTCGGCCTCCCGGCCGTACTCGCGTGTTGCTCTGGGCACCCCCCGCACCCGGACCGACCGCCAGTAGCCGAATCGGTACACCTCCCGAGCGCGGGCCACGAGCCCTTGGGACGGGGCCGGGTTCTCCCTCTTGGCTCGGGCGGCGAGGACGTGAAGACGAGCAGCGTCTCGATGGTTTGCGGGCATGGGTTAGGCTCTTGGGGTTAGGTCACGGCTTGTACGCCTCGGGTTCCATGAGGACGAGGGTCCCCTCTCATTCCGCTGGGAGTGCCCCGGCCTAGTCGAAGAATGGGACCGGCGAGGGCCGGAACGGCTCCACCGCCCCGGCTTCTCCCGCCTCGGGCGTCGCGTATGTTCGCCCCGCCGCCCAGGCCCGCCCCGCCCGCGCCCTTGTCGGACGGCTGCTCCGGTCCGCTGGTCTCCGCTCGTAGCTCCTCCCACCTGTTCTCCCCCCGTATGCCGCCCTTCAACCCAACCCACCTCAACGACCTTTCCCCCCAGGACGACCTCACGCTGTGGACGGGGGGCTGGGACTCGACGTACCGCGTGCTCCAGAGGGCGCTCCTCGAGGAGACGCCCGTCCGCCCCGTGTACGTCGTGGACCGAAACCGAGGGTCGGCCCACATGGAGCTCGGCGCCATGAACGGGCTCCTGCTCGCGCTCGAGCGTCGGTACCCCGAGGCCTACGCCCGCATCGAGCCGCCCCGCTACGTCGACCTCCGGGCGGTCCCCCCCGACCCCGAAATCACGGACGCGTGGCGGACGCTGCGGGAGGACCACAGCATCGGGACCCAGTACGACTGGCTCCCCCGGCTTGCGAAGGCCGCCGACTGGACCGGCGTCGAGCTGTCGATCTACGGGGGCGGCCGGCTCCGCCCCATGTTCGGCGACAGCGTCGGGCGGGTCGAGGGTCCGGGCGGCCCTACCTACGCGCTGTCCGACGATGCCCCAGAGCCGGTTCAGGTTCTGTTCGGCCGGTTCGCGTTCCCGCTCTGGGACACCACGAAGGCCGCCGCGTTCGAGGCCGCCGAGGCGGCCGGCCTGTCGCCGCTCCTCGACGCTCATACGTGGTTCTGCTTTAAACCCCGGAACGGGAAGCCGTGCGGGGGGTGCCGTCCGTGCCAGTTCATGGTCAAGGACGGGCTCGGCCACCGGGTCCCGGCCGTGAACCGGGTTCGTGCCCGGGCCGAGCGGGCCGTGAACCGAGCGCGGTCGCGGGCAAAGGTCGGGACGAAGCTCCGCGCCCTCCGAGACCGAGCGACACGCTAGACGTGAGCCGGGGGTGGGGCGGCGCCTCAGGTCCGGCCTAGACCGGCCACCCCGCCCTCGCATAGGCGCGAGCGACCTGTTGCCCCGCGGGCGGGGCGGTCCGGCCCCGCTACGGTCGCCGCCCCGCCCCCACCGCCCCCTGCACACCCGAGAGAACTCGCGCGAGCGGGCCGTTCTGCCGACGCGCCTGTCCGCCTGGTTTCGCGGCCCGAGGGAGCCTCCGCGCCGACTCCGCAATGAGAGCCTCGAACGCCGGCAGCAGCGCGTGCAGCGCCTTAACGCTCTGCTCCAGATCGAACCCGCGCGACGGGCCGCTCGGCGTCTTGTTGGCGTCGACCACGTAGATCCGTCCGTCGGCCCGGTCGCGGAGGACGTCGAGCTCGCCGTACTCCATGTCGAGGGCCTGGGTAAAGGCCACGATCTGGCTCCGCTCCTCCTCACTAAAGACGGACTCGGGGGCGACGACCTCAGCGCCGTCGAACGCCTTGAACCGGGCGCCGACCGGCCTGTACTTGACGTAGACCACCGGAGCCCCCCCGCGGAAGACGGGGACCCGGTACTCGTAGAACCCCTCGGCGTCGTCCCGCCGGTTGTCGATGGCCTTCTGGTACACGTACCCCGGAAACACGAGGTCCGCCGAGATGGGGCAGTCGATGACCTCGCCGTCGTGGGTCGCATTCTCGTCCGACTTTTTCACGACGCGCCCCTCGTACGTCGTCGGGTCCACCTCGACCGGGTACCCGAAAGCGCCCTCGAAAACCGCCGATACGTGCTCTTTGCTGATGTCCGTGCAGCGGAGGTTGATCGCGGCTTCGTCGTTGCGGAAGGGGCCGACGGCGGACCGGGTCTCGTCGTCCCAGAGGAAGACGGCGTCGCACGGGCCTTCGGGGTCCGAGGTCATCCGGTACCCCGCGAGGACGGCGAGCTTGTACAGCACAGCGTACGGCCGGGGCACCTCGGGGTAGAACAGGAGGACCTTCTCGGGGGCGGCCAGGACGCGGGCCGTGCGCGCCCAGGACTGCGCCTTCGACGGCCTCTCGCCCGAGTACCGCCGCCACGCCTTTTCGAGGCTGGCCAGGCTCCGGTACCGGCCCGTGACCTCGCGGTCGAGCACGGGCTTGACCCGCCGGAGGCGCTCGGCGGCCCCGAACCCCGCCGCCTTGAGCACGGCGACGTACGACCAGGTGTTGGCCTTGGACACGGACGGCACGTAGCCGTCCGGGAACGCTCGGCGGTACGCGGCCGTGCCGGCGGAGAAGTCCACGTCGGCGAGCCGGCGGACGTGGGCGAATACGGCCTCGCGAGCGGCTTCGGTCTCTTCCGGGCTGAGGATCCCGTGGGTCCGGCAGTGGTTGAGCGCAGCGGTCAGCTCGCGCACGTCCCGCTCTAGCGCTGCGCGCTCCGCCTCAGTGTTCGACCAGGCGTACACCGTCGTCTGCTCCTCGTCGGCGTACGCCACGACCGCGCCGGCCGTAAGCATCCGCACCCAGGCGTCCCGCGACCGGGGCGCCGGAACCGCGTCGGCCGAGCGCACGGCCTCCCGACGCCACAGGTTGGACGCCGTGGAACCGAGGCGGTCGTGGAAGAGGGCGAGCCACGGGGGCTCGCCGCCCGCCCGCCTGTGCGCCGCCTTGCCGCCGCTCGACACGTGGCGGTAGCTCCCCGCGACGAGATCGGCCCCCGTCTCCTGGGCCGCCTCGACCTGGCGGGCCAGCTTGTCCGGTTCGATCACGTCCCCCGCGTCGAGGAACTGGACGTAGTCGCCACGCGCCTCGCCGAAGCCGACGGCGCGGGAGTCGCTTACCGCCGCCCCCTCCCCCACCACCCTCCACCATACCGCGTGCTCGGCCGGAAGGGCGTCTAGAGCGGGGCACTCGCCGTCTGGCCCAACGCTCACGCAGAGGACCTCCGTGGGGGCGTAGGTCTGACTTAGGACCGACTGGACCGTCCTCTCGACGCGCGCGCGCGATCCGGAGCAGGTGACGACGACGGAGACCGCCGGGGCATCAGGGAGCATGAGGAGAATCGGGTCAGTCGGGGGGTGGTACCTGTTCCAGGAGCTTGAGCCTCACGCCGGCCGCCCTGTTCCGCCGCAAACCACCCCGCCCCGGCGTCTGTGAGGGCGGGGTGGCGGGCGGGGCGGGCCTCAGACGGCGCGTCGGAGGCTCGTCTCTACGCGCGCGCCCCCAGGCACGTCGAGCCGCTCGGGCTCGCCGATCGAGTCGAACAGCTCGCGCACGTGGTTCCGCCACGCCCCCCACGACCCCAGCTCACGGACGTGGTCGACGTGCTGCTTGACACCGACCTCGGCGAGCACGAGGGCGGAGGCGAAGATGCCCGGGACGCCGGCCATCTCGTCGCGGAGGGCGTCCCGGAGGACCGCGTACATGTCGGGGTAGTCCTTGGCGGGGTAGTTCCGCCAGCGGCCGTACCGGATCGAGCTGTAGACGAGGTCGTGGAACACGGAGCACACCTCGGACTCGCTCCAGTCGATGAGCACCGGGGCGTCGAGCGGGCCGACCATCTGCATCCAGTTGAGGTCGCCGTGGCACCGCGCGAGCGCGAGCTCCCGAACGCCGGCCTCGTCCGCCGAGCGGCGCGCGAGGTCGAGGAGCGCGTCGACCGACCGCTTCACCTCGGGCGGGGCGGCCGCGTACCGCTCGTCGGTCTCCGCCTGGAGCCGGTCGAGGTACTCGCCCACTCGAGCCGTCTCCCGTGTGGCGTCGTAGGCCCGGAGCATCGCACGCTGCGCCCAGTCGAGCGGGCGGTCGTCGGCCGGAGGCGACTCGTACACGACGTCCTCGATCCATCCCCTAGCGTCCCCGTCCAGCGAGGCCGCGTGGAGGCGAGGGAGGCTGACGACGCCGGCGAGCTCGCGGCGCGCGTCGACCTCGTTCCGCAGGCGGTCGGCATTCCGGTCGTGCGTCAAGACGTGGGAGACGGTTCCGAGCCGGTCGCAGAAGGCGCCCGAAAACTGCCACTCCCCGAGAAGCACCTCGAAGTCCGCCCACCGCACATTGGAGACGGGCGGGGCGGCGTACACGCTGTGGAGGAGGCCGGCCCGGACCAATCCGCTTCGGACGACCCGGTTCGAGATGGCCGCCTTGAAGACCGTTCGGATGGCGAGCGTCCGCCAGCTCTGCCGCGGGTGGAGCACGTCGAAGTAGAAGTCGACGGCCGACGGGGTGGTCTGAATGCAGGCGTGGAACCGGGGGACCACGAAAAAGTTGGCCGCCCCGCCCGACGGGGTAGCGGCCTGCGGCCTGTGGGCTCGCTCGAAGGCGCCCACGCTCTCGAACATCTGCGGGGGCGTCTTCCCCTTGATCTTGGCGGTGGGGCGGGGCGGGGCCATAGGGTTCGGGGTGGGGGCGGGCGGGGCGGAGGCCGTCACGACCCGGCGACAGCCGGCTCCTCGATGGGCACGCGCTGGACGACCGTGTTGCCGATCACGACGGCGTCCATGCGCGTCCGGTGGAAGCACGCGAACGCCTGCTCGGGCGTGTCGACGATGGGCTCGTTCTCGTTGAACGACGTGTTGAGCAGGATGGGCGTCCCGGTCCGCTCAGCGAAGGCGCCGATCAGTTGGTGGTAGAGCGGGTTCTCGTCCGCGGCGACCGTCTGGAGGCGGCCCGAGCCGTCGACGTGCGTGATGGCCGGGAGCCCCTCGCGCTTGTCGGGCTCGACGGGGTAGACCTGCTGCATGAACGGGTCCGGGGCGGGGTCGACGAAGTAGTCCTCCAGGCGCTCCTCCAGGATCGACGGGGCGAACGGCCGGAACCGCTCGCGGAACTTGATCTTGAGGTTGATGAGGTCGCGCATGTCGGCGCGGCTCGGGTCGGCGAGGATCGAGCGGTTGCCGAGCGCGCGGCTCCCCCACTCCATGCGGCCCTGGAACCAGCCGATCACGTTGCCGTCGGCGAGTAGGTCGGCCGTCGCCTCGACGGTCTCCTCGGGCGAGTTGTAGGTGGTGGCCGTGTAGCGCCAGTCGTCGTCGGAGCGGCCGGGGACGGCGGCGTCGAGGATGGCCTCGACGTCGGCGTCGGGGTACTCGGTCCCCCAGTAGGCGTGCTCCATGACGAACCGGCGCGGGTTGCCCAGCTCCTGGTGCCACATCCAGAGCGCGGCGCCGAGGGCGGTCCCGTTGTCGCCGGCGGCCGGCTGGATGTAGACCTCGTCGAACGGCGTGTTGTCCCGGATTTTCCCGTTCGCCACGCTGTTCATCCCGCAGCCGCCGGCGAGGCAGAGCTTGCGCATGCCGGTCCGCCCGTAGAGGCCGCGGAGGATGTGGAAGGCGGCCTCCTCGTAGACGACCTGGAGCGAGTGGGCCAGGTCCTCGTGGTGCTGCGTGAGCTCCTCGTCGGGGTCGCGGGCGGGGCCGAGCACGTCGCACATCGCGTCGGCGTAGACGCGGCCGAGCGAGGGGTAGCCCTCGTCCCACTCCATCTCGACGCCGTCGGACCAGTGGCGGAAGTAGTCGAGGTTGAGCTCGAAGGTCCCGCCCCGCACGAGGTTGACGAGCTGGCGGACCTCGTCGACGCGCGTCGGATTCCCGTACGGCGCGAGCCCCATCACCTTGAACTCGTCGCCGTAGTGCAGGAACCCGAGGTGCTGCGTAACGGCCGTGTACAGCATCCCGAGCGAGTGCGGGAAGTACGTCCGGTCGAAGACGTCGAGGTGGTTGCCCCGGCCGGTGGCGAGCGACGTCGAGACAAAGTCGCCGAAGCCGTCGATGGCCGCGACGGCGGCCTCGTCAAAGGGCGAGCAGAAAAAGGCGCTCGCGAGGTGGGCGGGGTGGTGCTCGACGTTGTGGACCGGGGGGAGCGCGTCGGAGCTCACGCCGAGCGCCTCGGCGAGCGGCCCCTCCACCTCGCGGACGGCCCGCTGGTTTTTGAGCCGGTCGAGGACGAGGCGCGGCGACGGCCGCTTCTTCAGCGCGAACAGCGCTTTCTGCGGGAGGTTCGCCTTGGGGTCGCGGCTGATGGCGACGTGCGCGACTTGCGCTCCGTCGATCCCGGCCATCTCGAGGCACCGCTGGATCGACTGCGTCGGGAAGCCGGCGTAGTGCTTGATGCGCGTGAACCGCTCTTCTTCGAGGGCGGCCACGACGGCGCCGTCGCGGAGGAGGACGGCGGCGACGTCGCCGTGGTAGGCGTTGATGCCGAGGACGTACATGAGGGCGGGGCGGTCGGGAAGGGCGGGGCGATGGGCCGTCGCCAAATTACTGGTGGGGCGGGGCGGGATCGGCTGGGTCTCGCCAAGCGCCCGTGACTTCTGCCCCTGCCCCACCAAACTCCGGGCCACCCCGCCCGCGCACGTCTTTGCAGCCGAGAGGCGGCCCGCCGACAGGTCGGCGCCCGCTCCTGACGACCTCCGACGCGGGCGCTCGGTCTGCCTTAGACGACGGAGTCCGGTCGCGGCCCCTCACCCAGCAGCCATCGGTACAACGCGAGGTGCTCGTCGGCCGCCCGCTCCCACGAGAGCTCGCGCCTGACGTAGGCTCGCCCCCTCTCCCCCATCGCGCGGAGCGCCTCGGGCGGGGCGGCCGTCGCCTCGCGGAGCGCGGCGGCGACGGGCTCGGCGCCGACGTCGGTCCACCACCCGCAGTGCTCGGTCTCGAGCGCCTGCCAGGGAGCGCCTTTCGTGGTTAGGACCGGGACGCCCGCCGCGAGCGCCTCGGCCACGACGATCCCAAAGTTCTCGCTGTGCGTGGGGAGCACGAACAGGTCAGCCTCACGGTAGAGGTCCCACTTAGCCGCCTCCTCGACGGGGCCGGCGAACGACACCGCCCCGCCCAGCCCGGCCGCCGCCACCTGGCGTTCGAGCGCGGCACGGTGGCCCTCCTCGTCCGGTCCGGCGACCACGAGCCGCCACGCGTCGGGCCGCACGCGGCCCCAGGCTTCGACGAGGTCGGGGAGCCCCTTGATCGGGTGGACGCGCGAGAGGAACAGGGCCGTCCGCCGCCCCGCCCGGGCGGGGCGGGGCGGGGCGCTCGGAGGCACGGCCACGCCGTGTGGGATGACGGCCACGGGCTGGCGGAACCCGGCTCGGCGGACGTCGGCGGCCTCGGCCTCGGACGTCGCCTGGAAGGCGTCGACGAGCCCGAGCACGCGGCGCTGGTAGAGGTGCCACGCGAGGCGCTTTTTCGCCCGCTTCACGCGGAGCGCCCGGTCCGAGAGCATCCCCTTCGGGCTCACTACGAACGGCCGCCCCGCCGCCCGGGCCGCCAGCGCGGCCGCCCGGTTCGTCGGGAGCCACAGGCCGTGGTCGTGGACGACGGCCACCCCGGGCGGGGCGGCGGCCTCCGCGACGGCCCGCCCGAACGCGGACCTCGCCCCCTGCCACAGGCCGCTCCGCGCGCCGTCGGCCACGGCTCGGAAACGGACGCCGGCCTCGGCTGGGCGCACGATCGGGACGGCCGGGTCGGGCCACGACGTGACGAGGTCGACCGCCGCCCCGCCCCGCGCGAGCGCGTCGCACACGGCCGTCACGCTCCGGCTCGGACCGCCCGACGAGACCCACAGGTCGCCGACGGCGTGGACGGCGCGGATGGGGTTGCCGTTCACCGCGCGCGCTACGCCCACGCCCGACGCACGGGGAGCGAGACGGCCTCGTCTTCGGCCTCGCTGGCGTTGTCGCGTCGGAGCCACCGCGCGATGGTGGGGGCCGCAAACCGGAACACCAGCGCGAGCACGATGAACCGCATAAGGGTGCCCCCCAGAAGCTTCGCCGTCGACACCTCGAGGTGGTACCCGCTCCAAAAGACCGCGATCGTGAAAGCGTATCCCATGAGACGCGTGTCGCCCCGTCGGAGGAAGAAGCGGTAGATGAGCCCCCGCCCGACGCCGATGAGGAAGAGCGGGACGAACATCCAGAGCGGCCCGAAGTCGATGTAGCTCTCCCCAATGTGGCCGATGCTGAACGACGTGCCCTGCGCTTCACCAGCCACGCCCAACCCCGTGTACTGGTTCGTCACCTCGGAGTCAGAGATGAGCGGGGGTTTGCTCGGGAACAGGATCCGGGGGGTCGCCACGTGCTTGAAGGCCGCCCCCCACAGCGCCCCGTCCTCGTGCGGGACGACCGTCGGGACGTAGCCGAGGACGTAGCCGAAAAAGTCGACGTAGGCAACCCGCTCGGCCAGCGGCTCAATCCCCTCCACGAGGTCCTCCCGGTCCAGGTCGGAGACCAAGCCGACGAGGATCGACACCTGCGCCTCCTGGCCCACGACGGACCCCTGGCGGTTCGTGTTGCCGCCCGAGATTGTCGCCCGGTACTCCGGCTTCACGACCGTCCACGCCGACCCCAGAACGGCCAGGGCAAAGGCGAGGACGACGGCCCCGGCAACGGTCCCCATCGTCACCCGGCTCCGCACGGCGAAGTACGTGACGACCGTGATGAAGATGACCTCCTTGAAGCCGGAGAAGAACCCGATCCCCGAGATGAACTCGATGGCGAACGCGGCGAAAAAGAAGCCGTACCCCTCGCGCCGAACGAGGACGAGGTAGCCGAGGAAGAAGTACGTCGCCCACTTGAGCTCCTCGACGGCGAACAGGATCTGCTTGAACCCGCTCATGAACCCCACCGACCCCACGAGAGCGGTCACTGTGAACGTGGTCCCGAGGTAGAGCCAGAAGGCCCGCGAGATCGAGAACCCCTCGGCCTCGCGGAGCACGGCCGCCATCTTGGGCGGGGGCAGGGTCCAGGTGGCGACGCGGATCCCGATGGCGAGAACGAGGATCCCAGCTAGGGTGAGCCATATGGCCGTTTCCACATCGGCGAACACTCCGAGTTGGGGGTAAGAGACCAAGTCGTCTACGTCTGCACCGACGATGTTGGCGTGGAACACGCGCATCGTCGCCTGAATCCACTGGAACGCAACGGCGAACGCGAGCACGGGCGGCTCACCCGGGACCCACGTGAGAGCGATGAGGAACGGGAGGAGCGCGACCGAGGCCACCGTCAGGAGCGGGTTGGCCGTGGCGAAACCGAGGAGCGAGAACGCAAGGAACAGCCCGATGACCTCGGGCGAGAGGCCGAGCCCTCGGGGCGCCCGGGGGGCCTCGGCGGTCGGAGGCGGGAGCGCGGCGGCAGGACTGATGGGCATAGAGGAGTCGGGTCAGGTCTGGGCGAACACACCGGCCCAGGCGCGGGTGAACGCCTCGCGCGTGATGCCCAGTGCCTCGAGCGACGCGCGGGCCGCCCCGCCCGCGTCGGCGAGAGCATCGGCGGGGAGGTCGAGAAAGTGGCGGAGGCCGTCAGCGAGCGCCTCGGCCGTCTTGGCACGGCACAGGACGGCGTCGCGGCCGTCCTCGACGACGAGCTCGGGGATGCCCCCCGACGGGAACACGACGCTGGGAACGCCGGCCCGCTTGGCCTCGACGACCACGTTACCCAAAGGCTCCTCCCACACCGACGGGGCCGTGTGGATGTCGGCGAGGGCGAGGAGGCCGGGCACGTCGGCGACCGACCCGAGGAACCGGACGCGGTCCGACAGGCCGGCGGCCTCGACGCGGTCTCGGAGCGCGTCGGCGAACGGGTTCTTCCACGAGTAGTTGCCGGCGAGGAGGAACCGGACGTCGTCGCGCTCGGCGCACAGCGCGAGCGCGGCATCCACCAAAACGTCGACGCCCTTGTCCGCCGTGATCTGACCGACGTAGGCGACCGTGCGGCCGGAGTATGGGGCCGTCACGTCGGCGGGGAGGTCGCTCCCCTCGGGGCGGGGCGGCCGCTCGGGGGGGTAGTTGTAGATGACGGTGATCTTCTCGGGCGGGACGCCGGCCTCGACGAGCGCGTCGCGGACGAACCCGGAGATCGCGACGAACCGGCTCACGCTCGGGGCGATCAGGCGCCGCCACGCGAACCGGAAGATCCGGCGGTGCTGGCTCGGGGCGTCGCCCGCGCGGTAAACGACGGGGACGCGGAGGAGCTTGAACGCCGGGAGGAAGTCGACGGCGTACCGCTCGTTCATCGTGTGGACGTGCGTCGGGCGGTACGCGCGGGCCGCGCGGAGGAGGTCGCGGTTGCTCTGGAGGGCCTCGCGGAACCGCCCGGCCAGCCACCCCGCCCCCTTCCCCCGCACCCAGCGCCCGGGGTAGAACGCTGTCGTCCACTCCAGACCGAGGCCGTCGAGGGCCGGCTGGATCGATTCGTGGCCGTAGCTGTGGTGCGTCGCGAATAGGGCGTCGACGCCCACGTCGCGGAGGGCCTCGAACACCTGGATGTTGCCCCGCTCCTGCCCCCACAGCGGGATGCCGCCCAGCGTGACGAGGACGCGCGTCCCGTCCAGGTCGGGCGGGGCGGGGCGGGGCGGGGCGGCGGGCGGGGCAGTCGTCATCGGGAGGGGCGGGAGACGGCGCGGACGGCCTCTATGGTCCCGCGGACGGCCTGGTCGAGCGAGTAGGTCTCCATCTTCTGGTCGAGCGCCCGGCGCGTCGCGGGCTCACCGGCGAGCGGCAAGAGCCGTTCCAACGCGTCGGCGAGCGCGGCCACCCCGCCCTCAATGGAGTAGGTGGCCCCCGTCGCGCCCTCGTCGATCAGGTCGGGCGCGCAGCCGACGGCGTTGGAGACGGCCGCGGGCGTCCTGCACGCCATCGCCTCGTTGACGACGAGCCCCCACGTCTCGCCCCCGTCCGACGGGAGCACGAGGGCGTCGGCGGCCGCGTAGTAGGCGGGCAGTTCCGTCTGGTTCTTGAACCCGGCAAAGTGCGTAGGGACGCCGGCCCGGTCGGCCTCGGCCCGGAGGGCGCCCTCCAACTCGCCGGCCCCAACCAGGAGCACGTGGGCATTCCCGCCCCGCTCGCGAAGGGCGGCGGCGGCGCGAACAACATCGACCGGCCGCTTTTTCGGGATAAACTTCCCCACGAACAGGAGGATCTGCGCGTCGGCGCCGTACCCGAGCTCGGCCCGGAGCGGGCGTCCGTCGTCGGCGGCCTCGGCGCCCGAGCGGAAAAAGTCGTTGTCCACGAAGTGCGGCACGAAGTGCATGCGCGCCGGGTCGGCCCCGTAGTGGAGGTAGTACGCCCGCGCCCGCTCGCCGACGACGAGGTAGCCGTCAAACCGGGGGATAAAGGCGCGGTAGGCCACCTCTTTCACGATTCGCTTTGCCCACGATCGCGGCGTGACCAGCTGCGAGTCGCCGCGGACGAGGAGCGGGGTCCCAATCCGCCAGCAGGCGGTCATGGCCTGCCAAAAGCTCCGGTTGTTCCAGCCCGTGACCAGGAAGGCGTCGAACCGCCCCGCCCGGATGGCGTCGGCGATCTGGGGCGTGTCGCTCCCCCCGAAGGTGTCCGTGCTCGGCCGCCCCGCCCGGTTCTCGAGGAACGTATGGGGGTAGCCGTCGAGGAGGTCGACGTCCCACTCGAACGCGACCCCGAACCCGGCGTCGGCCTGACCCTGGGCCGTCTGGCGCTGGGCGAAGTAAACGTGGAGGTCCAGTTCCCGCGCCAGCGCCCGGTACAGCGGGGCGTGGTACTGAATCGGGTGCGTGGCAAGGACGCCGAGCTTCATGGGCGGGCGGGGTGGCGGCGCAGGCTACGCCCCGCCCCGCCCCGCGTGCGTGAGGAGACGGCGAGGGCGCGCCGGGCGGGTCCGCACGTCCCGGGCCGCCGCCGCCGAGGGTCGAACGGACAGACGGGGTGGCACGAGATCGGTCCGCCCGCCCGCAGCAAAGGGCGGGGTGGGCGCTACGCGACGGCCTGGTCGAGGGCCTCGGCGAGCGTCCGCGTCACGTTGCGGGCCGAGAACTCCTCGAACGCCTCCCGGTCCACGTCGGCGGGGCGGAAGGTGTCAGCGAACGCGCGGAAGTCAGCGAAGGCGTCGGCGAAGCCGTCCTCGATCGTGTCCAGCCCGTCCTCGCCGTCGAACGCGAGCACCCGCCCCGCCCCCGTCCCGCGGATCACGTCGCAGGCCGTGCTCGCCTGGTGGAGCACGGCGAGCACGGGGCGCTCCGAGAGTACGCCCTGGTACACCTTCGACGGCGTGTAGTGGGGTTCGGTGCTGCCCAGGATGAACACGCCGCGGGTCGCGTCGAGGTGGGCCAGGACGTCGAGGTAGGGGATCCGCGCGGGGTGCTCCTTGATGACGGTCCCCCACAGCCCGTACTGCTCGGCCACGGGCCGGACCTGATAGCCCTCGGCGTCGTCCGGCGACGACCCGGTCCCGACGAAGAACAGCTCGACGTCGTCGAACAGATCGGGCCGCGCCGCGATCGCCCGGCACACGCGGTGGAGCGGCTCGACGGCCTGGGGGAGCAGGGCGCCGGCGTAGAGGAGCCGGAACCGGCCGTCGCGCTCGAACAGCCACGGCTCGATCCCCATCGCCTCGACCTCCCGGTGGTCGCGGGCCTCCCCGCCGTACGGCATGGCCGCCGTCGTCGCGCGGCGGAGGCGGGGGTTCCGGTCGAGGACGGCCTCGTAGTACCCCTCGGCTACGCCCGTGATAAGCGCGGCGTCGCGGACGGCGACGGGCTCGAGCACACGGGCCAGCCGCTGCGTCGTCCACATCTTGCTCCCGAGCGGGTAGGCGTTCGGCTCCACCCAGGGGTCGATGTAGTCGATCCCGTACGGGACCCCCCGCCGCTCGTGGATGGCCCGCCCGAGGAGCGCGCCGTAGAACGAAGGGATGAGGACGTAGACGAAGTCGACCGGCTCGGCGTCGACGACCTCGATCGCCCGCCGGAGCAGCGACCGGAACGACCGGAGCACGACGTCGCCGACGAGCCGGCGGCCCCCGATGCGGACCGGCTCACGGTCGGCCCGGACCCGCTCGACGCGGACGCTCTCGGGGACGAGTTCGGCGAGGTTCCAGTCGAGCTCCTCGGTGTAGTCGTCGTGGTGGACGGTGAGGACGATGGGCTCCCACCCGAACGCCGGGAGGTGCTGCGCGAACAGCCGCGCCCGGTGGACGGCCGCCAGGTTCGACGGCGGGAAGTGCGGGGAAATCAGGAGGACCCGTTTCACAGAGGGGGGTTCAAGGAGGGGGCGGGGTGAGCCAGGGCGACGGCGGCGGCCTCGACGACGGCCGGGGCCTGCCGCTCCCAGCAAAACCTACGCCGCGCCGCGTCCAGCGCGGCGGCCTTCGACCGCCGGAGCCGGTCGGGGTCGGCGGCGAGCGCCGCGATGGCCGCCCCCATCGCGCGGGCATCGCCCTGGCCGACGAGCGCGACGGCCTCGGCCGCCTGGTCCGCCACCTCCTCCTGCCCCGTCGTCCGGGTCGCCACGACGGCGAGACCGCCGAGGAGGTAGTGGAGGATCTTGTTGGAGACCGTGAGGTCGTGGTTCACCGTGCCCGACGTTTCGAGCGCGAGCCCCACGTCGTGCTCCGCGATCCGGCTCAGGAGCTCGCCCGGCGGCACGAGCGGGTGGACGTGGAGGCCGTGGACGTCCGACGGGAACGCCGCGTGGAGCCACGCGGCGTGGGCGTCGGGGAGCCCACCGCGGAGGTGGACGTCGACGGGCGTCGGCACGTGGCGGAGCCCGTCGAACAGGAGGTCGAGCCCGCGGTCGGGGCCGATCGTCTGGCTTACCCAGTGGAGCGAGAGCCGGGCGGCGCCATCGGGGGCGGGGCGGTCGAGCGCGCGGCCGTCGAGGGCCTCCCGGTCCGCCCACGGGAACGCGTTGTAGACGACGCGCGGGGCGGCGACGCCGTAGGACTCCGCGAGCGCGTCGGCGAGCGCGCGCGAGGTCGTCGTCGCGTAGGCCGCCCCGCCCAGCGCGGTCCGCTCGGCGTCGCGGAGCAGGCCGAGCGGAATGGCCGCCCGCTGGTCCGGCGTGGGGTGGCGCGAGTACCAGTCCTCGACGTCGACGCCGACGCGCCGCCCCGCCCGCGCGAGCCGGGCGCAGACCCACGTCCCGACCTCCTGGTGCCCGATCGTGAGGTCGGCGCCCAGGTCCCGGGCTGCGCCGAGGAGCGACCGGACCCCGTAGCCCAGCGCTTCGGGCCGTTCGATCCCGAGCCGGCGCGTGGCTTCGACCCCGGCCCGCCGCACGAGCCGCGCCCGCTGCCCGCGCCACCCCGCATCGGCCCGGACATCGACGGCGTAGCGGTGGCGCCACCCCGCCCCGGCGACGATTTCGCGGTCCTCGGCCGCGAGCGCGTCATCGAGGGCCGGGCCGATCACGACGACGTCATGTCCGGCCGCGGCGAGCGCGCTGGCCTCTTTGACCACGCGGGGGTTCCGGCACAGGTGGGCGCCGGTGACGATCCCGATCCGGGCGGGGCGGGGCGGGGCGGTGCTCACCGGCCGTACCGGAGCCGGTACCACACGTGCTGGAAGCGAACGGCTGCCTTCCAGCCCAGCGCGTCGCGGACGACCTGGAACGCCCGGCCGCCCCCGGGCTCCGCGTCCGATCCGCCCAGCGCCACGGCGCGGGCCTCGGCGCGGGCGCCGACGTCCGGTGCCACGGGGTACGTCTGGAAGGCGACCCCCATCCACAGGCTCGCGCAGGCGCTGCGGGCCGCGTCCGTGTCGAGTCGTCCGAGGACGGCCCGCGACGCCCCCTCGGCCGCCGCGAACAGCGACTCCGCCACGTCGGCGCCCCGGCGGGCGCTCACGCTCGTCGTGACCCCGGAGCGGTAGTAGCCCCACGCGCCGGGGCAGAAGGCGGCCTTCGCCGCCTGCGCGAGGACGCGGGCGAAAAACTCGCCGTCCTGGTTTTTGCGGAGCCTCTCGTCCCACGGGCCAGCGGCGTCGACGAGCGGGCGGGGCGTGAGCCAGCCGAAGTTGGGCATCATCCCGCCCCCGGGGCTCCACGACTGCACGAGAAAGTCGACGGCCGGCTCGTAGTCCTCCCACCCCGCCTCGCCGCCCCGCCCCAAATCGCCGGGCCGCTCGCGGAAGCGTGCCCACGGGCCGGAGGCGACGGTCCCCTCCGGCTCGTCGCGGAGCCGGGCCACTTGGCGTTCGATCTTGTCCGGGGCCAGCAGGTCGTCCGCGTCGAGGTACTGGACAAGGTCGCCGCTCGACTCGGCGAGGGCGCGGTTCCGGGCGGCGCAGGCGCCCGCGTTCGCCTGCCCGACGACCTGTACGCGCGGCCCCTCGAAGCCCCGCGCGACGCGGAGCGTCCCGTCCGTCGACCCGTCGTCGACGACGACGACCTCCACGTTCGGGTACGTCTGTCCAAGGGCCGACTCGAGCGTCTCGGCGAGCCACGGCTCGGCGTTGTACGCCGTGACCAGGACGGAGACGAGGGGACTGCTCACGCCGACGCCCCGTAGTGCTGATCGAGCCACAGCTTGAGCGTGACGATCCGCAGGGTCGGGTGCTCCCCGACGCGCTCCGACCACTCGGGGAGCGGACGGTCGAGGACGGAGACGCCGAGTAGGTCGTCTAAGATCTCGCTCGTCTCGGGCGCGGCGCGCTCCCAGAGACGGGGGAGGACGTCCGAGCGGCGGACGTAATGACTAAAGTTCGGCCACGACCCGCGGCTCACCGTCCCGTCGAGGGGGGTTCCATCGAGGTCCCGGCGGAACGCTTTTCGGTAGGCGACGCCGTAGAGGAAGCCGAGCATCTTTCGGGTGTCTGACACGCCGATCCGTACCTGCGTGTTGTTGTCGATGACGTCGCCGGCGCCGTGGCAGATCCGGGCGACCGCCCGTTCCCACACCTGCCCGTTCAGCTTGAGACTCGGGGGCACGCGCTGGTAGAGGTCGATAAGGTCCCGGTCGGCGAAGATCGGGTCCCAGCGGAGCGCGCGTTGGAGGAGCAGGCGTGAGGACGCGTCGGCCTCGCGGACGACCGGGCGGATTCGGCGGAGCTCGTAGGCCCACCGCCCCGCGTCCGACACGTCGTCGCGATCGAGGCCGGCAAAGTGCGCCGCTCGCCGCTCGCGGACCGCGGCCCGCCACGGCTCCGCGACGGACCGCCCCGGCGAGTACCATCGGTCCCCGTACGGGCGGAACTCGTAGAGCGGGAGGTTCCGGCCGAAGAGCGTCCGCTTCCGGCGGTCGGACGTGAGCCCCTTGAACAGGTAGTCAGCGTAGCAGCCCGTGAGGGTGGTCTCGGCGCCGATCGCGTCGATCTCGGGGATGAACGCTGTGTAGTGGGCGTCGAGCACGTTCCACATCCCGCCCGTGATGCGGACGGCGTCGGCCGCCCCCAGCCCGTAGTGCTCGAAGCTCCGCCGGAGCGCCACGTGCGTCGACCCCGCCCGCTCGGCCAGCGCCCGCGACAGGTCGAGCTCGGCGTTGGGCTCGCCGTAGAGTGTCACGCTCGTCACGCGGGCCGGGTCGTGGGCCGCGTAGAGGACGGCGCGGGAGTCGGCCCCGCCGCTGAGCATGAGGGCGGGGCGGCCCAGGCGCGGAAGCGTCCGGCGGCGGACGGCCGCCGTGATGGCGCCGGCCAGCTCCTCCCCGAGGGCGTCGGCCGTCGCCCCTGGGTCGGCGGCATACTGGGGGCGCCAGTAGGTGCGCGTCCGGGGCGCTCCCCCGCCCCGCCACGCGGTGACCGTCCCGGGGTCGAGCTCGCGGACGTCTCGGTAGTACGTGTGGGGCGCCAGCCCGCGGCCGTAGGCGAGCGTCTCCGCCATCGTCGTCCGGTCGAGGTCGGCCGCGCCGACGGCGGCGGCGAGCACGTCGGGGTGGGACCCGAGGGCGGGGCGGTCGGCCGCGCTCCAGGCGTAGACCGGGACGTACCCCATGCGTTCGGTGGCCACGTGGAGGCTCTCGTCCCGGGGGTCCCAGACGGCGAGGGCGAACGCCCCGCCCTGACGCGACGGAAACGCTTCCGGCGCGTGAAGGAACTCGTCGAGCACCGCGCGGCACGCCACCCCGCCCTCGTACGGGAGCCGCTCGGCCGCCGCCCACTCGGGCTCGTCGAGCGCGAGCCGGCCGCCGAGCCAGACTCGGACGCCGGTCGCGGGGTCCCAGGCCGGCCCCCACAGCGCGTCGCTGTCCGACCGGACGGACAGGGCGGCGAGCGGGCCGTCCTCGAACGGGGCCGGGCGGTCGCCGTCGACGAACGTGAGCGAGGCCGCCGCGCGGTCGCGCACTGCCGGGGGGAGGGGGCGGAGGCTAAAGAGGAAGCCGCTCATGGAAGGGCGGGGGTTCGGCGCTGACGAGCGGTCGACGACCGCTCCGGCTGGCCTCCGCCCCCTTACCGGCGCACCGCGCGGCGAACGTTCCGGCGGGCCTTGCGGAGCGCGCTCTTCGCCGGCTCCGGGAGGACCTGGTGGGCCACGCGCCGCGCGAGCCCCTTCGGGTTCTGCGGGGCGAGCGCCTGGGCGGGGCGGGCCGCGGGGATCCCGCCGGGGCGGACCATCTGCATCGTGTCGATGCACAGGACGTCTTTCCCCGACAGCTCGGCGATCTCGACGGCCTGGCGGAGCTCGCTCTCGATAAAGAGGAGGGCGCCGGACTCGCGGTACACCTGGGCCTTGTGCGCGCCGTACGTGTTCATCCTCATCCGCGTGTCGCGGTCCGGGTACGGCATCATCACGAGCTCGTCGTACGTCACGCCATGCTCGCGGAGCCACGCCTCCGTCTCGGCCCGGTAGCGCTCGAGCCGGCTCGTCACGAGCCACCCCACCTTGCGATCGGGGATGAACAGGGGGCGCGCCGTGCGAATAAATTCGCGGTAGCGCTCGCCGTCGTCGTTCTCGGACTTTCGGGGGTCGTGGCAGAGGACGCCGTCGATGTCGAGGGCCGCCCGGTGCATGATCGCCTTGTGGTTGAGGACGTTCCACTCGAACGCCCGCGGAAAGTGGAGGACCTCGGCGTAGGTGTCCACGCTGTCTTCCTGGTCGGGCGCGACGTAGACGGCCCCGTACGTGACCTCGTGGGATAGGCCAGCCGCCTCAATGCGGGCGCGGACCCTCTCCAGGGTCCTCCCCGACCCCACGCTGTCGTCGACGACGAGGACCTTCCGGGGAAAGTCGAGGAACCGCCGTTCGCCCTCGCCCTCGGCCCCCTTCGAGCTCAGCGTTCCGGCCTTCGTGTACCCCGTCGCGAGGACGCGCCCGTCGAGGAACCCGTCGAGCTCGGCGAGCGGGATGTTTCGGTAGACCGCGATGAGGTTCGCGACGAGGAGCCCGCTCCGGGGGATGCCCACGACGAGGTCAATGTCGCGCGGGAGCGACCGCGACCACGCGAGGACCCGGTCGCTGAGCTGGGCGATGCTGCGGTAGTTCAAGACGGCGTGTACGGGCGGGGCGGAAGGGCGGGTATAGTACCATGCCGCGAGGGCGGGCCGGACCAGGTTCGGCCCCTGTATCGCGCCGGAGGCGTGAAGCCTTAGCCCGAGCCCGATCTTGACGGACCCTCCACGGCCGGGCCTCGTCCCTGGTCCGCTGCCCTGCCCCCGCCCCGCCCCGTGCACCCGCTCCTCTACCGCCGCCAGTTCCTCCTCGGCCCCCGCCCCGTCGACGGCCTCCCCGATGCGTGGCAGCGGGTCGAGGTCGCCGGCGGCCGGATTCTCCATGCCCACCCCGACCTGGCCGTCACGCAGCGCGAGCGGGGCGGCGTCGAGCTCACGCTCCTCGGCTACGCCATCGACCCGCACCACCCCGCCCGCGACGACGCCGACGTCCTCGACAGCCTGCTCGGACGGGTCGGCCGGGCGGCCGAGGTGCTCGCCGAGACCGACCCGCTCGGCGGGCGGTGGGCGCTCGTTGCCGCCGACGCCGACGAGGCCCTCCTCTTCAACGACGCGCACGGGCTTCGGCAAGTGGTCTACACCCACGGAGAGGGCGGAGTGTGGTGCGCCTCGGACACTCCGCTCCTCGGGCACGCCGTCGAGCTCGAAGACGACCCCGAGGCGGTCGCAGAGTTCGTCGAGTCCGACCACTTCCAGCGTTGGCCCCAGGTCTGGTGGCCCGGCGACCGGACCCGCTACGCTGGCGTCCGACAGCTCCTCCCGAACCACGTCCTGGACCTCGGCACGGGAGCGCCCCGCCGCTTCTGGCCTACGGCACCACTCGAGCCCCGGACGCTCAAGAGCGGCGTCGAGCGGGGGACCGCCATCTTGCGCGGGATGGTG
Source organism: Rubrivirga sp. S365 (assembly GCF_032248475.1). Taxonomy (NCBI): domain Bacteria; kingdom Pseudomonadati; phylum Rhodothermota; class Rhodothermia; order Rhodothermales; family Rubricoccaceae; genus Rubrivirga; species Rubrivirga sp. S365. Next base: position 2,138,889 of record NZ_JAVTTN010000001.1, on the reverse strand, counting down.
GCGGGGGCCACCCGCCGGTTCCCGCTCACGGCCGCGGTCACGGCCGGCGTCGACAGCCGCCTCCTCCTCGCGGCGTGCCGCGGGGTCACCGACCGGGTCGCGTTCTACACGTTCGTCCACTACGAGATCGACCGGACGCACGTGGACGTGGTGACGCCGGCGGAAGTCCTCGGCAGCCTGGGGCTCGACCACCACGTCGTCGACTGCCTCAGCGTAAACGACTTCTTGACGTCCGACGACCCTGCCATCGCCAGCTACCGGTCTCTGTACATGTCCAACACGTCCGTTCCACACGACGTGTGGGGGGCCATCTCGTACTCCATGAACGAGGCGGTCCCAGGCGACCGCGTCCTGGTCAAGTCCAACTGCAACTCGACCACCTGGTGGCTGCACCCGTGGCGCGACCCCGAGCCTTACCGCACCCCCGAGGAGCTCGCGCGGGCGATGGCGAGGAGGATGACGAAGGGCAACCCCTTCGCTGTCCGCGAGTTCACCGAGTGGGCTACCCGCGCTGCCCGCTCCTCGCACGGGTACGACCTCCTCAATCTGTTCCACGTTGAGCAGCGGGTAGGGCGGTGGCAGGCGGCCGACCAGCTCGAGCGGGACCTGGACCACGAGACGTTCGACGCCGCCAACTCCCGAGAGTACTACTCCACGCTCCTCGGCGTCCCTGCCAAGCACCGGAAGCCGCCCTACCGACTCCACCGCGAGATGATCCGGACGATGTGGCCCGGGACCCTCTCTGTCCCGATCAACCCTCTCCCTCTCCGCAAGCGGGCGTGGAAGGCGGTCCGCCCCCTGTTCGTTGCGACGGGAACGCTCGACCCGCTCAAGCGCCTCGTCCGCGGGTCGTGAGGCCTGGGTCCCGGCGCCCACCCCGCTTACCCGTTTATTACTTGTCCCCCCGCCCAAGCGCTCGCCGGAGCCGCTCCGCCCGGTCGAACCCGACGAGCCGGGACAGCGTCACGTAGGGCCTCGTGTTGAACGCCGAGACCGGGGGCACGTACCGCGCCGGCAGCGCGCGCCGGTAGGTTTCGAGCGCCGCTTCAGGATTGGAGGGGTAGAGCCAGCGGAGGGCGTTGAACAGGGCCTCCCGCGCGTCGTCGAGGTCCGCCCCGCCCACGAGGCCCTGCGCCTCGGCGAAGGCGAGCGCGTCGGCCCGGACGCGGGCGTAGCGCTCCCGGTTCGGCCCCGAGAACGCGAAGCTGATCGACCCCTCCTGGCCGTAGACCGTCGCGCGCGGCTCGAGGTCGTAGGCTACGGCCGCCCCATTCTTGAGGAGCCGAGCCATGAGGTCGGCCTCCTGGCTGCTCGGCCACGCCGCGTCCCACCCGCCGACGGCCTCGACCGCCGAGCGGCGCCACAGGTTGGCGGCGGTGTTCCCCAGCTCCTTCTCGATCAGGCGGACCCACGGGTTCCCCGCGCGCGGGCGGTCGACGCGGGGCTCCCGGCCGGGCGCCTGGTACCGGCTCGCGCCGGCGACGAAGTCGGCGCCGGCGCGCTCGGCGATCTCGACCTGCGCGTCGAACTTGCCCGCGTCGAGCGCGTCGTCGGCGTCGAGGAACTGAACGTAGGTCCCGGTCGCCTCGGCGAGCCCCCGGTTCCGCGCCGCGCACGCGCCCCGGTTCGGCCCCGTCAGCACGCGGACGCGCCCGTCCTCAGCCGCCAGCTCGCGGAGCACGCCGACGGTCCCGTCCGAGGACCCGTCGTCGACGCAGACCACGGCGTCGGGCGGGGCGGTCTGCGCGAGCGCCGAGGCGACGGCGCGGCGGACCGTGCTCTCGGCGTTGTAGCACGGGACGACGACGGAGACGGTCGGGGCGGGGCGGTCCATGCGCGTGGGTAGATTGCCAGGGAGAGCGCCTATGGTAGGGTCCGGCGGGGAGGGCGCTCGGGTAACGTTTCTCTCATTCGCTAGCACGGGGCTCACCCCGCGCCCCATGCTCCCTCCGCCCGCCCGCCTCTACGCCGGCCAGTTCGTCCTGGGCACCGCCCTCTCCCGCGTCCCCGAGGGGTGGGCCGAGTACGCCGTCGGGCGCTGGACGCTGGCGACCGACCTCCCGGTGTGCTCCGTCCTCGACCCCGACGGCCGGACGGTCGGCGCCCTCATCGGGTTCGCGGTCACGCCGGACGGGGCCGTCCGCGACACGCCGCTCACGCTCCCCGAGCCGCCCCGCCCGGACACCGCGACGGCCGTCGAGGACGCCGTCTACGCCCACGGGGGGCGGTTCGCCTGCGTCGTCGCCGCCGACGGGTTCGAGCGGCTCTACCTCGACCCCGGCGGGACACTCGCGGCCGTTTATGGATGGGGCGGGGCGGCCTCGACGGGGACGCTCCTGGCGTGGGCGCACGAGCGGACGTTCCGCGCCCCCTCCCCGCCCCTCCCGCGGGACGGGTTCTTCTACGCGGGGCGGACGAGCGACCCCGAGGTCCAGCGCCTCGTCATCAACCACTACGCCGACCTCGCCGCGGGCGGGGCGGTCCGCCACCACTGGAATGAGGCGCCGGTCTGCGCCCCCGACAGCGAGACCCCGGCGCTCGTCCGCGAGATCGCCGACGGGATCCGGCGGACCATCCGGGCGGCGGCGTCGCGGGGGCCGGTCCACATGGGGATCACGGCGGGCCGGGACTCGCGCATGCTGCTCGCGTGCGCGCGCGAGGTCCGCGACGCGCTCCACCTGTACACGTTCGCCCACCCGAGCTCCGGGGCCGACGTCGCCGTCGGCCGGGCGATCTCGCGGAAGATGGGGCTGCCCCACACCGTCATCCCCATCGAGACGCCGAGCGACGCCACGCAGGAGGAGTACCTCGTGCGAACCGGCTACGCCGGCCACTGGGGCAAGGCGATGGACTTCTACGTCGGCGTCGGGGAGCACCTCGCGCCTGGCCGGCCGCTCCTGTCCGGGTTCGGCGGCGAGATCGCCCGCGGCAACCGGATGCAGTACGTGCTCACGCCCGACACCCCGATCACGCCCGAGATGATGCTCGATCGCTACGAGGACGCGGCGTTGCCCGAGCGGGTCGAGGCGCTCCAGCAGTGGTTCGACGGCGTGACGTGGACGGACACGTTCGCCTTCCTCGCCCAGGCGTACTGGGAAAACCGCTTCGGGTGCTGGGCCGGCCCCCACCTCTACGGGACGGCCCCGGGCGCCACCCCGCTCGTCCCGTTCATCGACCGCCGCGTGGTCGACGCGATGGCCCGGCTCCCCGCGGCATACCGGCTCGAGAGCCGGATCGCCGACGACCTGATCGGGGCGGGGTGGCCGGAGCTCGAACAGTTCCCGTACCAGCGGCGGCCGGGGCTACCGGGGTTCGCCGTCCGCGTGTACGGCGCCGTCCGCCGGCGGACGGTGGACCGCGTCGCCGGTTGGGCGGGGTGGGGCGGTCGCTAGACCCGGGGCGCGCCGGGACGGTCCGCGTCGAGCGGCGACCGAGGCCCCGATCCACGGGCACGTAGTTTGCTCCCTCGACGCAGATGCCGCCCCGCCCTATGTCCTTCGCCCTCCGCCTCCGCCGCCGCCTCGGCTATGCCCGCGCCTGGACCCGCGGCGCCGCCATCGAAGCGCTCCACCGCCCCGCCCCCGGCGGCCCGCCCGACGGGCCGGGCTCCGGCTTCGCCGTCGTCATCGACCTCCGCGAAACGGCGGTCGAGCGGTACCTCTACACCATCGCCCGCACGTTCCACGAGGCCGGCTACGTGGTCTGGACGAGCGCGCGCCCGGCCTACCGGCACGTCGAGAACAAGTACGGCCGGCTCACGCGGACCCTCCCCGGCGGCCGCCTCGGCCGGGGGCGGGGCGCCGACCCCGCCCGGACGCTCTACGTCACGGACCGCCCCGCCCGCGTCCCAGACCGACCCTGGCGGGCCGTGCTCCCCGTCGACTACGACTTCTACGGCGCCCCCGCTGACGCCCTCGTCGCGCCCTATACGATGCACCCGCTCGTGTACGACCGGGGCGACCACCGCCCGTCCAACCTCGCCGCGCTCCGGGCACGCCGTCGGTCGGTCGGCGTCCTGTTCTTGGGCAACAACTCGGTCGGCAGCTACTCGTCGGGTCCCGTGGTCGACGTGTTCGGGCTCACCCCGCGCGCCCCGCTCCTGGCGGAGCTCGACGGCCTAATGACGGCCATCCCTGCACCCGCGGACGCCCCCCTCGTCGACGGGGTCCCCCGGGGGACTCCCGACGACATCGCCGCGGGCGCGGCCGCCGACCAGGCCGTGCAACCCGATGGGTGGCGGGTTGCCGACGCCGAGTTCCTCCGCGCCCTCGCCCTCGCGTCCTTCTTCGTCGCCGCCCCCGGCGTCGCCATCCCCCACTCCCACAACATCGTCGAGGCGATGGCGGCTGGGACCGTCCCTATCACGAACTACGGCCACTTTATGCGCCCGGCCTTGACCGACCGCGAGGCCGTCCTGTTCTCGGACGGCGACATCCGCGACGCCGTAGAGCGAGCGCTCGCCATGCCCGAGGCGGAGCGCGCCGCGATGTCGGCGGCGGCGGCGGTGTACTATGAAGACCACCTCTCGGGCGCCGCGTTTGGCCGCCGCGTCGAGGCCGCTCTCGCTGCCCCAGGCTCCCCCGGCCCCCTCTACATCCCCGGCGGGCGCCCAACGCTCCGCGCCCTCGCGGATCTACCTGACCGCCTAGCTCAAGCGTCCGCGTAGAATCCGCAGCCAAAGGGTTACGGACGCCGCGCCCGCTGGGGGCGGGGCGGATGCTCCCCCCTTACTCAGGTGCGGAACCACATGACGAGCCCCCTATGCGCGTAGCCCATCTCTGCCGCGACTTCTCTCCCCTTTCGGAGACGTTTATCTACGACTACGTCACCGCCCTCGACGCCCGAGGGGCAGAGGGCCACGTCATCACGATGAACGTTCATGACCGGCCCGACCGTCCCTTCCCCCGCGTCTACCACGCTCCGTGGCCGGGGCAGCGCCACCCCAGCTACCTCCTCCACCGGGGTCTCGCGGCCGCTGGCGTTGGCCACCCCCGCCGCGCTCGCTGGCCCGAGTTGCGCCGGCGGGTCACTGCCCTCCTCCGGGAAGTCCGACCGGACGTAGTCCACGCTCACTATGGAACGACTGGCGCCTTCCTTCTTCCCGCCGCCCAGCGGCTCGGGATTCCCGCCGTCGTCTCGTTCCACGGCCGGGACGCCTTCTCCACCACCGCGACCGACCACTACCGGGAGCCTTACCAGTACGTGTTCGAGAACGCCGCTGCCATCACGGCCGTCTCTCACCTCATGGCCGACCACCTCGTCTGCGAGGGAGCTTACCCATCCCGCGTCGAGGTCGTACGGGTCGGGAAGCGGGCGGATGACTACCCGTTCCGGCTCCGCAAAGGGTCCGTCCGCGAGTGGGTGTTCGTCGGGCGGCTGACGACGAAGAAGGACCCGCTTGGAGCCCTCGCCGCCTTCGCAGACGTAGCCCGTGACCATCCCGACCAGCGCCTCCGCATGATCGGGGACGGCCCCCTGTCCGACGATGTAGCCCGCGCCGTCCGGGACCTCGGACTTGACGAGAGCGTGGACATCGCTGGCCCCCTCCCCCACGACGAAACGCGCGCAGCGATGGACCATGCCGACGCCCTTCTCCTCCCGAGCAAGACCGCGCCGAGCGGGGACCGGGAAGGGGTACCCACGGTCCTCATGGAAGCCGCCTTCCTCGGACTCCCCGCCGTAAGCACGACGCACTCCGGGATTCCCGAGGTCGTGCCTGAGCAGAACCAGTGGCTCCTCGCACCCGAGGGCGACCTGGACGCGGTGGCGGGGCGAATGCGGGCGCTCATCAATGCCCCCGACGAGACGCGGGCTACCGTCGCACGGGCGGCGCGGGAGAAGGTGGAGGCGGAGTTCGACCTCGATGTGGCTGCAGACCACCTCCTCCGCCTCTACGAGGCGGTGATCTATGGGGCGAAGCGGGGTCGCTGAAGTCCCCGCCCTGCCCGGCCCGCTCTACATCCCCGGTGGGCGCCCGACCCTCCGCGCGATCACGTGGCGAGCCTAGACGCAGTGCTAGACGCAGTGGGTGGAGCCGAGGCCGCCTCCCGCGCCGGGGCAAACCCTTACACGCATCCTCCGCCCGCCACGAGGGCGGGGCGGGAGCTACCGGACTAGGTTGCAGGGGGCGGACCAGGACGGCGGCATTACGTTAATAGACCCGCTCCGCCCGCTACTCACTCCCGTGCCTCCCTCCCAGACTCTCACGCCGTCGCACCCAGCGACTCCCTCGCGTGCCCTTGTACCGGCGCGATTGGCGCCGAACTACGCGCTGCTAGCCGTCCTCGTCGCTGTCGACGTGGTCGTCATCCTGATCGCGGCGGCGTACGAAGCCGGGCTCGTGGAGCACCCGTGGTTTAGCCTCAACCAGGACCCCAACTTGAGCGAGAGGTACCAGCACGTCAAGCTGCTCCTGATCGTCGTGGGCGGGGTGTGGCTGTACCGCGAGCGGCGCCAGCCCGTCTTCGCGGCGCTCGCGGCCCTATTTGCCGCCGTCCTCATCGACGACGTGGCTACACTCCACGAGAGCATGGGACTGGTTCTGGTCGCCCCCCTCGGGCTGGAGCCCGCGTACGGAATGCGAGCCAGGGACTTTGGCGAGATCGTGTTTTTGGCCAGCTGGGCCGTGCCCCTCATGGGCGTAGCCGGCGTGGCCTACACCCGGAGCGACGCCCGCGCACGCTACGTCGCACGGATGACGGCCGCCGCGGTCGCCGCCCTCGCCTTCTTCGGCGTGGGCGCCGACGCGCTCCACCGAGTAGGAAGCTTGTGGGTCGACGAGTACGGGCTGGACCTCAAGCTCAAGTTTGTAATGTCAGCCTTCGAAGAAGGCGGCGAGCTCGTGGTCACCAGTGTGATGGTGGCTACGGCCTACGCCCTATGCAAGTCGTTGAGAGCTGCGCGTGAGGCGGAAGCCACATCGAGGCCGTGACCTGTTCGGGCTGCGACCTCGCCGGCGGGGCGGGAGACTGCTCTCGTGCGCTCACCACCCCGCACTTCTGAGCTCCTGTCTTTACACGGGAACACCGCTCCCTCGGAGGGAAAACGGCCGGAGCGGGGCGTCTAGTCACTCGGTCTGGTACAGACGCCGTTGGCAGAACCACCCCGCCCGCGGGTGCGCACCGGCGCGAATGCAGGCCGGCGCGGCTGCGATGCACTCCGTCCTAGGCGGTGGCAGCGTGCCCGCGTTCGGCCGGTCATTTAGCCGGCGACCGGGACTGCGATGGCGGGCTCACCTGCCATCCGGCGGAACACCTCGCTGGTCAACATGAGGTCGTCGTAGCTGCCCTCGGCCACGAGGCGTCCCTGATCGAGCATGAACAGGGTGTCGCAGCCCCGGACCGTGCTCAGCCGGTGGGCAATCACGATCATCGTGTGCTCGCCCTGGAGCCCTTCGAGGGCCTCGACGAACTGCCGCTCGGTCTGGTTGTCGAGCGCGCTCGTTGCCTCGTCCATGACGAGGACCTCAGGCTCATGGTAGAGCGCTCGCGCGATCCCGATCCGCTGGCGCTGGCCACCCGACAGTCGGACGCCCCGCTCGCCGACGTGGGTATCGAGCCCCTCCGGGAGCGCCTCGACCGTCTCGCGGAGTTGGGCCGCCTCGAGCGCCCGCCACACCTGGGCGTCATCGATCTCCGCGTCGTCACGGCCGAATGCCACGTTCCGGCGGACGGTGTCGTCGGTGAGGAAGATCTGCTGGGGGATGTACCCGATCTTCCGCTGCCACCCTGCCATGTGCTCGCGCATGTCGGCGCCGTCGACCGTGACGCGGCCGGCGGTCGGGTCGAGGAGCCCGAGGACCACGTCGACGACCGTCGTCTTGCCCGCCCCCGACGGCCCGACGAACCCGACGGAGGAGTTCTTCGGGACCGTCAGCGTCACGTCATCGAGCGCCGTCCCCTCCTGATTCGGGTACTGGTAGCTCACCCGCTCCAGGCGGAGCTCGCGCTCGAACGGGACCGGCGCCCCGCCCCGCCCGATGGGCTTCACGGCGTCGAGCTCGATGAGGTCGCCGTAGACGGCGTTCATCGCCCGCTTCTGCCACTGGAGCGAGTTAACGGCCCCAGCGATCTTCGTGAACGACGGCATGAGCCGGATGACGGCGACCGCGAGCAGGGTCAGGGTCGGAACGACGAGCTCGATGTCCTGCCCCTGAATGACGTAGAACGCCGTGACGCCGAGGAGGGCAGAGATGGCGATGGTCTCTAGGAACAGGCGCGGCGTGGCCTGGATGAACGCTTTGTACTGAGCGGCCTTCGCCTTGAACACCGTGCTCTCCCGGTACGACTGGAGAAAGTAGTCCTCGCGGCCGAGGACCCGGGCGTCTTTGAACCCGCCGAGCCCCTGGTTCACGGCCATCACCGATTGCTTCCGGTGCCGCTGCTCCTCCTTGGCGAACTCCTTGACCTTCGTCCGCGTCCCCCGCCAAAACAGGTAGGTGAGCACGCCGAATGTGGCGAAGGTCACGAGCGTGAGGACCGGGCCGAGGGCGACGAGCAGGCCGGTAAAGATGAGCCCGAGGACCATCCCTTCCATCCCAAAGATGAACAGGGTCAGGACGACGCTCGAGATAGCCGACGCCTCCGAGTTCGTGTTCCGCAGCAGCTCGGCCGTATTCCGCTGGAGGTGGAACGTGTACGGCGAGCTCAGATACGCCCGAAACAACCGGTTCGACACCCCGACCTGTCGGTTCGACGAGTACCGTGCCTTTGCGTAGGCGAGGAACGTGAGGTACAGGTTCTTGACCACGAACACGATGATCAGCCCGACCGCCGCCCACAGGATCATCTCGCGGGACGACCCGATGCCAAGGGTGTCGTAGACCGCGCGGGCTGGACCGTACTCGAGGATCTTCTCGGGGATCACGATGACCGCGAGGAACGCAGGGATCGCTCCCACCCCAACCACCTCGGAGAATGCCCCGCCCAGCATGAGGAGAAAAAGGAGCCCCCCGTTCCGCTTTTCGCGGGCCGAGAGGAGGTAGTTGAGCTGGCGGAAGATCTCGCGCACGGGCGGGGCGTAGGCAGCGGTGAGGGCGGGGCGGCGGGCGAACGCGGCGTCAACGACGCCGCGCCAGCGCTCATTGAACCGGGCCTGCGAAAAGTGGTCCAACCCGCCTGGGACACCTTATCGGCCGACAGAGTGTGGTGCGGGTGCCTTCCACAACGGACGACCCGGCATCTGGGTCCACGATCACGCCGAGTTCGCCGTCGAAGGCGACCGCCCCGCCCTACCCGTCGTCGTCGCCCTCGACATCGAAGCCGGCGCCCAGCAGGCGGCTCACGCCGGCGAAGATGCCGCCGAACCCGATCCCCTCCTGCGGCCGCAGCAGCTCCGCGAGCGTCGACCGGCGGACGCGGTCGGACGTGTCGACGGCCACCTCGAGGCTGTCCAGTGGGAGCGCCCGCCGCCCCGCCCGGTAGACGCCGGCACCCGTGTACACGCCGCGCGGGCTCCGGTACCGGCGGCGTAGGTCGGCCGCCTCGCCGGGCGCGCCGGGCAGCACGAGGTCGAGCACCGACGTCTGCTGGAAGCGGACGGTCGGCACGCGGGTGCCGGGGACGCGGACGGTGACGGCCCCCTCGCGCTCGAACCGCCGGGGCAGCCACGCCGAGTCGCCCAGCGCCCCGCCCGCGTCGGCCGGCTCGTAGCGCCAGCGGTACGAGGCGTCGAGCGCGTCGACGGGCGCCGCCGTCCGGGCGGCGTCGAGGCGGAGGTCGGCCTCGGCGATCACGAGGAGCGTGTCGACCACGCGGACGCGGCCGGCGACGAGCCCGCCCCGCCGCGGGATCACGGCGAGGTCGAGGTAGCGGCGGCCGTCGGCCTCGACGGTCTCGCCCAGGCGGAAGGCGTAGTAGCGGAGCGCGTCGGGCCGCGTGATCGAGGGGATGGACCGGCCATCGAGCGCGAGCGCGTCCTCGAAGTAGAGGTCGGGGACCGGGTTCATCCGCGCCCACTCGAACGGGCCGCCCTCGGGCAGCCGCCGCCGCGCGACGACCTCCTCACGGAGCCCGCCGCCCCGCCCCCACGACAGGTTCGAGAGCGTCTCGGTCAGCGCGAACGGGAACGGGCGGACGTCGGTCGGCCCGTCGCGCGTGAGGAGGAGGCGGCCATAGGCCTCGGCGCCGTACTGGCCGAGCCGGGCCGCGAGGCTCTGGCGCCGCGCCAGGAGCCGCCGCCACAGGCGCTCGCCGGGCGGCTCGTCGGTGACAGTCACCTCGCCGAGCACGAACGGGGCCGGCGACAGGCGGATCGTCCGGCGGACCGCCCCGCCCCGAGGGTTTGCGTCCTGGCGGTTTGCGTCCTGGCGGCCTGCGCCCTCGGCGCGGGCGGCGGCGGCTTCGTCCGCCGTGACGACGACCTGGGCCGTCGCGTAGCCCACGAACCGCACGACGACCGTGTCGGGCGGGGCGGGCAGCGCGAGCGACAGGCGGCCGTCGCGGTCGGCCGAGGCGCCCCCCTCCTGCCCCGCCACCTGCGCCGTCGCGCCGGCCAGCGGGGCGCCCGTCTCGGCGTCGACCACCGTCGCCTCCAGGCGGACCGGCTGCGCGGCGGCGGCGCCCGCGACGAGCGCCACCAGGGCGGCGAGGAAAACGGGGCGCACGGACACGCGACGGGCGGGGCGGGAGACGGGAGCCGCCGGGCCAGCCCCCGGCGGACGTGCCGCGCCACGGGGCGGGGCGGCGGGGCTCCGAACGGCACGCCCGCCGCCTTCGTACGCCGCTCCGCCCTGGGCCACCCCGCCCTGGGCCTACACGGCCGCCTCGCGCCGCGCCGTGACCGTGAGGGCGGGGAGGCGCGTCCCGGTCGCCTCCAGCCGGTCGCCGTCGCGGACCGGGCCGACGCCCTCGGGCGTGCCCGTGTAGATTAGGTCGCCGGGTTCGAGCGTGAACACGGACGACAGGAAGGCCACGATGCGCGGGACCGAGTGGATCATGTGGCCGGTCGTTCCCCGTTGCCGCTCCTCCCCGCCCACCGAGAGTGCGATCTCGAGAGTGCCCGGATCGCCCACGCTCTCGGCCGCGGCGAGCGGGCCGAGCGGGGCGAACGTGTCGAAGCCCTTGGCGATGCTCCACGGCCCCTTGTTGGCCTTTGCCTGCGCCTGAAGGTCGCGGGCCGTCAGGTCGAGCCCGAGCGCGTAGGCGGCGACGTGCCCGAGCGCGTCGGCCTCGCGGATGTGCCGGCCGCCCCGCCCGACGACGGCGACGAGTTCGAGCTCGTGGTGGACCTCGTCGGACTGGCGCGGCAGGACCACCTCGCCGCCGTCGGCGACGAGCGCGGTCGAAGGCTTGAGGAAGACGACGGGCTCGGCGGGCGGCTCGGCCACGTCGCCCATCTCGCGGACGTGGGCGGCGTAGTTGCGGCCGATGCAGAGGACCTTGCCCGGCCGCACCTCGCGGCCGTCGGGGAGCGTGAGCGTCATGGGGGGGGAGTCGGGACGAGAGGGATGGAGGAATGGGCAGAAGCCCCGGCGGAATATCCCCCCATCCCACGTCCTTTCTCACCCCTCGCCCTTAGTCGGTCTCCTCCAGCGTCATGAGGTAGTCCTCGACGCTGCCCACGCTCACGCGCGTCTCGCCCTTGATCTTCTTGGCCTTGATGCTCCCCTGGCGGATCAGCTTTTGGACCTGGTTCCGGTCGATCAGCTTGAGCAGGCGGCGGGCCTCGGTCCGGCTCACCGTGTCCTCGCGGTACTCGCCGGCGAAGCCCTCCAGGAAGTCGCGCGTCGACGGCGTGATCTGGATGAGCCGCGTTTCTTCGTTGGCGTCGGAGACGCCCCAGTCGAGGGCGGCGTCGATCAGCCCGCGGTCAGTCCAGCGGACGAGCGTCTGGCGGGAGATGCGAAGGGCTTCGGAAAGCTCGTCGAGGCGGAGCGTCTGAGCGTCGATGGTGGTCATGGAGCGGTGAGCCGGGGGAGGGTGCCGGGAGGTAGTCGTTGAGACAACCGTCTACGCGCGGCGGCCCAAACGGGTCCCGCCGCCGCGCCTCGAATCTCCCCGACGGCCGCCTACGGAACCTCCCGACAGAACCCTTTTCCCGCCGAGACCTACCGTAGGCCGCGGTCGGTCAGGGCGTCGAGGCGGTCGGGCGTGAGAACGCGCCACGACGGCGAGCCCAGTCCGCCGCTCGCCGTCCGGCGGAAGGTGGCCTGGAGGAGCAGCGTCTTGCCGCCGTCGGCGGCGCCCTCGACGAAGGCGGCCGGCGTGAACCGGAACACGAACGTCGCCGCCACGGGGTCGAACCCGAGCGCGCGCCCGACGAGGTCGGCTACGAACGCGGCCTCGTCGGTGACGGCCCCGCCATTCGCGGCCCGGTCGTCGACGACGGCCACGACCGGCCGGCGCTCGTCGCCGGAGGCGAACACGCGGACGCGCGCGGCCCGGTCGTCCGAGTACGTCCGCCACGCGACGACTTCGTCGTGGAGCGCCGCCCCGCCCACCTCGGCCCCGTCAGACGCGGCGGCCTCCTGGGCGGGGGCGGGGCGGGCGAGGGCGAGCAGCAGGACGACGGCCGACCCGACTCGGGTCGGCAGGGTCAGGGCGGGGCGGTACACGGGCGGGGCGGCGTGGGGCGCAGAGGGCGGGGCGGTGCCCGGTAGACCCCGCCCCGCCCGCGACGTAACCCCGACGAGGAAAAGAGGAGCGGACGAGAAGAGGCGGGTGCGCGTCTCCTCCGCACCTCCCCTCCTCCACCCTTCTTCTCCTCCCCGCCCCTACCCCGCCCCGCCCGCGCGGTGCAGGTCGACGGCGCGCCAGAGGTACCACGCCGCCACGCTCCGCCACGGGCGGTAGCGCTCGCCGGCCGCCTCCAGCTCGCGGGGCGTGGGCCGTTCGGCTGCCCCGCTCACGATCCGGTGCCCCTCGCGGACGCCTAGATCGCCCGTCGGCCAGACGTCGGGGCGGCCGAGCGTGAACATGAGGACCATCTCGGCCGTCCACCGGCCGACGCCGCGGACGGCCGTGAGCGCCTCGACGACGTCCGCGTCGGGCATCTGGGCGAGGGCGGGGCGGTCGGGCAGCGAACCGTCGAGGCGGCGGCCGGCGAGGTCGCGCAGCGCGGCCGCCTTGGCCCGCGACAGGCCGCAGGCGCGGAGCGCGTCGTCGGGGGCCGCGGCGATCGCGGCCGGGTCCGCCGGGTCGCCGAAGGCGGCGAGCACGCGGCCGTGGATCGTGGCCGCGGCCTTCCCCGAGAGCTGCTGGTAGACGACCGACCGGAGCAGGGCGTCGAACGTCTCGGCCGGGCGGTACCGGATCACCGGCGGGCCGACGCGGGCGATCACGTCGCCGAGCGCGGGGTCGGCCCGCGCCAGCGCCTGCGAGGCGGCGACGGCGTCGTACGGGAGGTCGTCGGGCCGGAGGTCGTCGGGCGGCGCGGCGCTCACTCGTCGCCGTAGATCCCCGTCGTCACGACGCCGCTCCGCGTGATCGTGCCCCGGTACATGCCCTCGGTGTTGAACGGCATGGACGCGCGCCCCTGGGCGTCGAGCGCGACGACGCCGCCGGTCCCCCCCGCCCCGCCCAGCGTGTCGTGGATCACGTGCGTGGCCGCCTCGTCGACGCCCTCGCCGAGGTACGCCATCCGCGCCGCGATGTCGCGGGCGACGCCGAGGCGGATAAAGAACTCGCCGTGGCCGGTCGCGCTCACGCCGCAGGTCGCGTCGTCGGCGTAGGTGCCGGCGCCGATGAGCGGGCTGTCGCCGATGCGGCCCCACCGCTTGTTGGTCATGCCGCCGGTCGAGGTCCCGGCCGCGAGGTGGCCGCTGGAGGAGAGCGCCACGGCCCCGACGGTCCCGTGCATCTGCCACGCCTCGGGCTCCGGCCCCGCCCCGCCCCCGGTGATGACGGCGCCCGACGCCGACCGCTCGCGCTCCTGGACGGCCCGGAGCGACCCCAGCCGGCGCTCGGTGTGGAAAAACGTGTTGGGGACGAGTTCGAGCCCCTGCTGCAGCGCGAACTCCTCGGCGCCCTCGGCCGAGAGCAGCACGTGCGGCGAGCCGTCCATGACGGCCCGCGCGAGCCGGATCGGGTGGCGGACGTGCATCGTCCCGGTCGAGGCGCCGGCCAGCCCGGTCGCGCCGTCCATGACCGAGGCGTCGTGGCGGACGGTCCCGTCGGCGGCGAAGACGCCGCCCCGCCCGGCGTTGAAGTTGGGGTCGTCCTCCAGGACCCCGATCGCGGCCGTGACGGCGTCAAGGGCGGGGCGGCCGGCGACGACTTCGGCGTGACCCGCGCGCAGCGCCTGCTCGAGCACGGCGCGGATGGCGGCCTCGTCGTCGTCCGTGAGTGCCGCGCGCGTGATCGTGCCCGCCCCGCCGTGGACGACCAGGACCACGGGGTCGCCGTCGAGGGCGGGGAGGACCTCGGCGGTCTGGGCGGCGGGCGCGGCGGCGGCGAGGAGCGCGGCGGCACCGAGCAGGAGGAGAGGCGTGGACATAGGCGGGCGGGGCGGAGCGGTCCGCAATGATAAGGAGCGCCCGCCGCGGCCCCGCGGGCGCCGGGCGGGGAGGTGTCGAGATCACGTGAGGCGCGGACCTCACCCCGCCCTCGCAGGTTTACGGCTTTCCTCCCGCCGCCGCCGCCCCGTCCATGACCCTCCGCGTTCTCGCCTTCGCCGCCGCCCTCGCCCTCCCCGCCCTCGCCGGCTGCACGTGGGAAGGACGCCCCGACGGCGCCCAGGCCGTTCACACGCCCCGGGGCGACTACTACGGTGACGTCCGCCGCAGCAACGGCGTGTCCGACGTGCCCGTGGTCGATGTGCCGGTCGTGGAGCCCGGCCTGGGCGACGAGGCGCTCCCCTCGGCTGCGGCCACGGCGGACGCGCCGGTCCCGCTCGACCAGCCCGCCCCGACCACGGGGACGGCTGACAACACGACCGAGGTCGAGGAGGCGCTGACGCCGGGGACGGAGCAGTAGGCTCCTCGACTGCGCAGGAACGGTCAAGACGACGCCCGCCGGGGCGGGGCGGGCAGGACCCGCCCGCCCCGCCCGTTGCCCCCTCCCCCACCCCGCCCCCGCATGTTCCGCCTGCCCCTCGCCCTCGCCGCTGTCTTCGCCCTCGCCGCCTGCGAGGTGGGCGAGACCGCGGTCGACATGACCGCCGAGCAGCCGGCCGAAGCGGCGCCCGCCGTGCTCCCCGCGAGCCTGCCCGCCGACGCCCCGGTCCTCACCGTGTACAAGAGCCCGACGTGCGGGTGCTGCAAGACGTGGGCGACGTACATGGAGGGCGAGGGCTTCCGCGTTGAGTCGCGCGACGTGGCCGACCTGACGGCCGTCAAGGACAGTCTGGGCGTCCCGAGCGACCTCGCCTCGTGCCACACGGGCGTCGTCGACGGGTACGTCGTCGAGGGCCACGTGCCGGCCGAGCACGTCCGCCGGCTGCTCGCCGAGCGCCCCGAGGCCCGCGGGCTCGCCGTGCCGGGGATGCCCATCGGCTCGCCGGGCATGGAGCAGGGCGACCTCCGCCAGCCGTACGACGTGCTCGTGGTCGGCGAGGGCGGGGAGGCGGCCGTGTACGCCCACGTCGAGGGCAACGCGCGGCCGTAGCCGCCCCGCCCGACATCGGTCGTGCGCCCGCTCCGGCTTGTCGGGGCGGGCGCACGTCGTTTGGAGCGGGGCGGTCGCCGGGCGCCGCGCGGCGTTACCCTCCGCCACCACGCCCCGCCCGCCATGCCGACGCCCTCCCTCTCGGCGCGCACCGCCGCCCTCGTTCTCGCTGCTCTCCTCGTCGGCCCAGCCTGCGCGCCGGCCGACGCGCCGGAGGCGGAGCCCGCCCCGCCCGTGGTCGCGGGCGAGCGCGCGGTGCCGGCCGGCGGCGGCGCCCTCGCCCCGCGGCTGAGCCTGGACGGCGACGGCGCCCCGCTCTTGTCGTGGACCGAGGCGCGCGGCGACTCGGCCGCCCTCCGCTACGCGCGGTGGACCGGCGACGGCTGGGGCGGAGCGGAGACGGCCGACGCCGGGAGGGGCCGGTTCGTCAACTGGGCCGACACGCCGGGCGTCGTGGCGCTCCCCGGCGGCGGCCTCGTTGCCCACTCGCTCGTCCTGCACCCCGAGGGCGACTCGCCCTACGCCTACGACGTCCGCGTGCGGCAGGGGCGCCGCGGCGCGTGGGGCGGGCCGGTCACGCCGCACGACGACGGCGTCGCGGCCGAGCACGGGTTCGTCTCGATCGCCCCGCTCGCGGGCGGGGCGGCCGGGCTGGTGTGGCTCGACGGGCGGAACCAGGGCGGCGGCCACGGGCACTCCGCCGGCGCCATGACGCTCCGCTACGCCGCGCTCGGCCCGGACGGCGCGATCACGGACGCGGCCGAGCTCGACGCGCGGACGTGCGACTGCTGCCCGACCGCCGCCGTCGCCACACCGAGCGGCCTGGTTGTGGCCTACCGTGACCGCTCGCCCGAAGAGGTCCGCGACGTCGCCGTCGTCCGCCTCGTGGACGGGGCGTGGACGGAGCCCACGATCCCCCACGCCGACGGGTGGACGATCCACGGGTGCCCAGTCAATGGGCCGTCGCTCGCGGCGCGGGGCGACCGCGTCGCGCTGGCCTGGTACACCGAGGGCGGGGGCATCCCGCGCGTGCAGGTGGCGCTCTCCGACGACGGCGGCGCCACCTTCGGCGCCCCGGCCCAGGTCGACGGCGGCGCCCCGCTCGGCCGCGTGGGCGTGGTCGTGCTCCCGGATGGCGCGGCGGCCGTGACGTGGCTGGAGCGCGCGGGCGGGGCGGCCGAGGTCCGCGTCCGCCGCGTGGCGGGCGGGGTGGCCGCCCCGCCCCAGACGGTGGCGACGGTGCCGGCGGGGCGCGAGAGCGGAGTGCCGGTCGTCGCGGCGCTCGGACCGGGCGTGGTCGTCGCGTGGACCGACCCCGATGCCGCGCCGGCCGTGCGCACGGCCGTCGTGGAGGTGTAGCGGGCGGGGCGGCAGAACCTGTGCCCGGCGCCCGCTTACAACGGGCCTCCGCCCGCCACCCCGCCCATGTCCGCCCCGCCCCGCTCCCACACCGAAGAGCTCACGATCGACGGGATGTCCTGCGACCACTGCGTCGCGGCCGTCCGCAACGCGCTGGAGAGCGTGCCGGGCGCCGACGTCCGCGACGTCGAGGTGAGCCGCGCCGTCGTCGAGGCCGCGCCCGACACGACGCGTGCCATGCTCGTCGCAGCCGTCGAACGCGCCGGCTACGGCGTCGCCAGCGCACGGTAGCTTCTCGGACGCTCCGCCCGCCCCGCCCGCCCCGATATGGCCGACGACACGCCCCGCCCGGACGGGGAGACCGCTCCGCCCGACGCGGCCCCCGCCACCGCTCCGCCCGACCGTCCCACGCTGCGGGCGGGGCGGCCGCTCGACCTCTCGACGGGGAAGGCGCCGTCGAAGCCCCCGCCCAAGCCCGTCCGCTTCGTGCCCCTGCCGGCCCCCGAGGGCGCGCCGGAAGTGAAGGTGGGGCGGACCGTCGACTTTTCGACGGGGAAGGCGGGAGCACCCCCGCGCCGGAAGTCGGCCGCGGCCTCGCTCGGGCCGGGTCCGATCGTCCGCAAAACGGTCGACCTGTCGACGGAGACGCCCCGCCCCGCCCCGTCTGAAATGTCTCAGGGCGAGGCGTCGGCGGAGGCCCGGCCGGCCAAACGGAAGCGGAAGCGGTCCGGGGGCTCCAAGGCGGCGAAGGGCGGGGCGACCTCGTCCGGCGGCGCCTCGCGCGGGCGGGGCGGCTCGGGCGGGCCTCCCGACAAAGGGAAGCCGAGCGGCCCGGCGTCGAGCGCGACGAGCCTGGCCGACCTCCTCGACCCCGAGACGCTGGCGCGCCTGCGCGGCGACGGGTAGAGGCGGCCGCCCCGCCCGCCGGCGCTTGGGCGGGGTGGTGCTGCCCCGGACTGGCCTGCTCAGTCCTGCCAGCAGATCGCACGGTTGATGCGCCACCTGATGCCGGTTCTGACGGTTTGTTGTGCGTCCGTCTCGCGCCGCCCCGCCCTACGAGGTCCCCTCTCCCAGCGGGAGAGGGACAGGGTGAGGGGTTTCAAGCCGGGCGGGGTAGCGAGCGCCTCACGAACTCAGCGATCCCGCATGAGCCGCCCCGCCCCCATGCTGGCTGCGCCGACGCTGCGCGACCTCCCTCTCCCAATGGAAGAGGAGCCGTCGTAGAGGCCGTTTGGGCGGGGCGGAACCGCCCGAGGCTGCTCCGACCATCGCTCGGGCGGGGCGGACGCGTGGAGGAGCCCCGCCCGCGCCCGGTCCTCTACGCCCCGCCCGCAGCCTCGGCCATGCGCGCCTCGCGGTCGGCGAGGCGGAGCGCCCGGACGATCTCGTCGAGCCCGCCGTCGAGGACACCCTGGAGCGCGTGGTTCTTGTCGTCGCCTTCGAGGCGGTGGTCCGTCACGCGGCCCTGGGGCCAGTTGTACGTGCGGATCTTGCCCGAGCGGTCGCCTGAGCCCACCATCTCCTTCCGGGCCGCCGAGCGCTCGGCGTCGACCCGGTCGCGCTCGAGCTGGTAGAGTCGGCTGCGGAGCACGCGGAACGCCTTGTCCTTGTTCTTGATCTGGCTCTTCTCGTCCTGGATCGAGACCACGAGCCCGGTCGGGACGTGCGTCAGGCGGACGGCCGAGTCGGTCGTGTTCACCGACTGCCCGCCCGGCCCCGACGAGCGATACACGTCGACGCGGACGTCCTGCGCCCGGATCTCGACGTCGACCTCCTCAGCCTCGGGCAGCACCGCCACCGTCGCCGCCGAGGTGTGGATGCGGCCCTGGCTCTCGGTCTGCGGCACGCGCTGGACGCGGTGGACGCCCGACTCGTACTTCATGAACCCGAACACGTCGGCGCCCTTGAGCGCGAACGTGATCTCGCGGAACCCGCCGGCTGTGCCCTCGCTCGTGTCCATTACCTCGACGCCCCAGTTGTGGGTGGCGGCGTACTTCTGGTAGACCTCGAACAGGTCGCCCGCGAACAGGGCCGCCTCGTCGCCGCCGGTCCCCGCCCGGATCTCGACGATGGCGTCGCGGACGTCCTCGGGGTCTTTCGGCACGAGCTCCTCTTCGAGCGTCGTCTCGGCCGTCGCCAGCCGGGCCTCGACGTCTTCGAGCTCGGCCTCGGCCATCTCGGCCAGCTCGCCCTCCTCGGCCGCCGCCATCTCGCGGAGCCCGGCGGCCTCGTCCGACAGCTCGCGCCACGCGCGCGCCGCCTTCACGGCCGGCTCCAGGCCCGACATCTCGCGACCCAGCGACGCCAGCTTCGCTACGTCGCTCGCCACCTCCGGCGTCGACATCTCGGCCAGCACCTCCTGGTAGCGGGCGAGCAGGGCGTCGAGGGCGTCGGCATTGATCATCGGGCGGAACGCGGGGGCGGGGCGGGTGGCGAGAACCGGGCGGGGCGGGTCCTAAATCTACCGCCCCGCCCGAGCGCGTTCCTCCCCGCCGACTCCGCGGGCGGGGCGGGGTGGCCGCCCCGTTTTCCTTCAGTTTGCCGCGTCTTTCTCCAGCCGGTACGCTCCGCCCCGGAGGACGAGGACGTAGACGTCGCGGGGCAGCCTCGGCCCCGTCACAGCGATCTCGAACCCGTCTCCCACGCCGTCGGGGAGGTCTAGAGTTGCGTCGGCCGCTACGCGGATCCGGGGGCACGCTTGGTCGCTGACGCGGACATCTAGGACCTCGATGGATAAGCCCTCCGCGGTCGGACTCGTCTCGACGACAAGCTCGTCTGCGACGCAGTAGGCCTCCTCTACGGTCCGAACGATGACGGCCGACGGAGGGATCGGCTCGGGGACCGGGAGGTCGTCGTACAGGACCAGGGGCGCAAGGCTCACGAGGACCCCGCCCTCGACAGGCAGCAGGTCGTCGCCCGACGAGTCGCAGCCGACGACCAACACGGCAAAAACCAGCAGGAGCGCGCGCATGGGCGGGGTGGCGTGTGAGGCCGGCGACGCTACGACGCCCACCCCGCCCGTCCCAAACACCGTGCACCGCCCCGCCCTTTGGGTCCGCCCGCGGCGGACGGGGTGGCTCGTCTCCCCCGCCCCGCCCGCTACTCCACCGTCACGCTCTTAGCGAGGTTGCGCGGCTGGTCCACGTCGGCCCCGCGCATGACGGCGATGTGGTAGCTGAGCAGCTGGAGCGGGATCACGGTCAGGAGCGGCTCCAGCGCATCGATCGTCTTGGGCACCTCGACCACGTACTCGGCGAGCGCGTCGAGGTCGCGGTTGCCCTCGTCCGTGATCGCGATGACCGTCCCGCCGCGGGCGGCGACCTCCTCGATGTTCGAGACCACCTTCTCGTAGGTCGCGTCGCGCGTGGCGATAAACACGACGGGCATGAACTGGTCGATCAGCGCGATCGGCCCGTGCTTCATCTCGGCCGCCGGGTAGCCCTCGGCGTGGATGTAGGAGATCTCCTTGAGCTTGAGCGCACCTTCGAGGGCCACGGGGAAGTTGGCCCCGCGCCCGAGGTAGAGGAAGTTCGAGGCGTAGCGGTAGTCGCGGGCCATCTGGCGGATCTGCTCCTCGCCGTCGAGGACCGTCTGGATCTGGGCCGGGATGGCGGCGAGCGCCTCGGCGTGGCGGCGGACCTCGTCCTGGGAGAGCACGCCGCGCTCGGCGCCCAGGAGCAGCGCGATCTGGGCCAGCACCGCCACCTGCGCCGTGAACGCCTTCGTCGACGCGACGCCGATCTCCGGCCCGGCGTGGAGGTACACGCCGGCGTCCGTCTCGCGGGCGATCGTCGACCCGACCGCGTTCACGAGGCCGACGGCGAGGCACCCCGCCCCCTGCGCCTGGCGGACCGCGGCGAGTGTGTCGGCCGTCTCGCCCGACTGCGAGATCACGATGACCACGTCGCGCTCGGTGAGGACGGGGTTCCGGTACCGGAACTCGCTCGCGTACTCGACCTCGACCGGGACGCGCGCGAGCGCCTCGATGAGGTACTCGCCCGCGAGCCCGGCGTGCCAGCTCGTCCCGCACGCGCAGATCACGATCCGCTCGGCCTCGACGAGCTGCGGGAGCACCTTCTGGAGCCCGCCCAGCCGAATCTGCCCCTCCTGGGGGTGCACGCGGCCGCGCATGGCGTCGGCGACCGAGTGCGGCTGCTCCATGATCTCCTTGAGCATGAAGTGCTCGTAGCCGCCCTTCTCGATCTCCTCCAGGTCCCACTCGAGCGCGTGGACCTCCTTCGAGACCGGCGCCCCGTCGATCTGGAACACCTCGTAGCCGTCGCGCCGGACGACCGCCATCTCGCCGTCCGACAGGTACACCACGTTCCGCGTGTACTCGATAAACGGGCTCGCGTCGGAGCCGATAAAGTATTCGCCGTCGCCGATCCCGAGCAGGAGCGGCGAGCCGTTGCGGGCGACGACGAGCATGTCGGGGTCGTCGCGGCTGATGCCCACGATCCCGTACGCCCCGTCCACCTGCGTCAGCGCCTGGCGGACGGCCTCGGGGAAGCTCAGGTCGGCCTCGTTCTGGACGTCCTCGATAAAGTGGGCGAGCACCTCGGTGTCCGTCTCCGACTCGAACGTGTACCCCTTCTCGATGAGCCTCTTTTTGATGGCCCCGTAGTTTTCGATGATCCCGTTGTGGATGATCGCGAACGACCCGTCCGACGCCTCGTGCGGGTGGGCGTTGACGTCGTTCGGCGGCCCGTGCGTGGCCCACCGCGTGTGGCCGACGCCGACGGTCCCGCTCACGGGCCGGGCGTCGAGGAGCTTGGCGAGCTCGTCGACCTTGCCCTCCTTTTTGCGCACGTCGAGCGCCCCGTTGACGACGGCGACGCCCGCCGAGTCGTACCCGCGGTACTCGAGCCGGCGGAGCCCGCTCACGAGGAGGTCACCCGCTTCGCGGGGTCCGATGTATCCGACGATGCCACACATAGAATCTGGGGGGAGAGGGGTCGAGGTCTGGATCCGCCTCCACATTAGCAAGAACAGGGCCACCTCCGACGCGGGGGCGGGGAGGATGTGGAAGAGAAGAGGAGAAAAGGCGGGCAACCTCCCCCACCGACCGCCCCGCCCCGACGGCACGCGCCGCAGAACCGCCCCGCCCGAGCCATCGGCGGGCGGGGCGGGCTCGGCCCCACCCTACGCGGCCTCGGCGACCGGGGCGGGGCGGGGCTCGGGGACGTCCCGGCCGACGGCGGCGCCGACGGCGCGGACCCGGCCCATGAGCGCGTCGAAGGCGTCGAGGTAGAGCGACTGCGGGCCGTCGGAGAGCGCCTCGGGCGGGTTGGGATGCGTCTCGATCATGAGCCCGTCGGCCCCGCACGCGACGCCGGCCAGCGCCATCGGCCCGATCTTGTCGCGGATGCCGACGCCGTGGCTGGGGTCGACGATGATGGGGAGGTGCGAGAGCTGCTTCACGACGGGCACGGCGCTGAGGTCGAGCGTGTTGCGCGTCGCCGTCTCGAAGGTGCGGATGCCGCGCTCGCACAGGATCACGTCCGGGTTGCCCTCGGCGAGCACGTACTCGGCCGACATCAGCCATTCCTCGATGGTCGCCGACATGCCGCGCTTGAGGA
Organism: Rubrivirga sp. S365; assembly: GCF_032248475.1. Taxonomy (NCBI): domain Bacteria; kingdom Pseudomonadati; phylum Rhodothermota; class Rhodothermia; order Rhodothermales; family Rubricoccaceae; genus Rubrivirga; species Rubrivirga sp. S365. Next base: position 2,116,409 of record NZ_JAVTTN010000001.1, on the reverse strand, counting down.
GGACCGGGAGCCCGGCCTGCCCGACCTCCTTGAGGAGCGCGAAGTTCTGCATGTTCCGGGCACCGATCTGGAACACGTGGGCGTAGCGGCCTACGACGTCGATCTGGCGTTCGGTCATCACCTCGGTGACCACCTTCAGACCGTGCGCGTCGCCGGCCTCGCGGAGGATGCGCAGGCCCTCCTCGCCCATGCCCTGGAACGAGTACGGGCTCGAGCGCGGCTTGAACGCCCCGCCCCGCAGGATCTGCGCGCCGGTCGCGGCGACGGCCGCCGCCGACGCCTCGATCTGGTCGACGCCCTCGACCGAGCACGGCCCGGCCATGACCACGAGCTCCGCCCCGCCCACGGCGAGCCCGTCGACGTCGACGACGGTGTCGTCGGGGTGCCACGTCCGGGCGGCGAACTTGTACGGGCTCGTGATGCGGACGACGTCGCGGACGCCGGGGAGCACCTTGATGTGGCGGACGTCGAAGTCGGCGTCGACGCCCATCGCGCCGAGGACCACGGCCGCCCCGCCCGTCCGGTGGACGTCGAACCCGAACCCGTGGAGGGCGTCGACGAGGGCCTCGACGCGATCGTCGGAGGCGGTGGGATCGGGGATGACGACGAGGCCGGCCATGGCAAGAGGTTTCAGGCGTGGCTGAAAGTACGCGGCGGGGCGGGGCGGGGGTGCCCGTTCACGCCGGCTTGGCGGGGCGGCCGCTCTGCGCCTCGACCGAGGGCGGGGCGGCACGTCAGGGGAGCGGTGGGGCCTTGCCACGGCGGCACCGCTCCAGCGCAAGGCTCTCGCCAAGGTGGCGCCACGAGCCGAGCTACCACAGGAGGTCGACGTCGTACGCCTGCAGGAGCGGGTCACGGGAGACGAGGCGAGCGCCCTCGGCGGCCGACTGTGCCACCAGAAGGCGATCGAACGGGTCCGGTGGTGGTGCGGGAGATCCGCCACGGTGAGCGTGTGCCGAACGGTGACCGCGAGCTCTGCAAACCCGCTCCGCTCGATCCGGTCGGGCACGCGGAGTGCGGGGGGCTCCGGCAGGTCCAGGCGCCCGAGTCCGGCTTTGATGGCGATCTCCCACGCGCTGGCGGCGCTGACGAACACGACGTTCTCCGGATTGCCAATCGCAGCCCGAGCCTCCGCAGACGGGCGCCGGTCGTCGGCCAGCCACCAGAGAAAGGCGTGGGTGTTGAGGAGGAGCCTCACGCCTCGAAGCCGTCGAGCACGTCGCGCGGGAGGGGCGCGTCGAAGTCGCCGGACACCCGGAGCCGCCCGGCGTCCAGCCCCGGCCGCCGCTCGGCCGCGACCACCCGGGCGACCGTCCGCTCGCCGTCGGTGACGAGCACCTCCCCGCCCTCGCGAACGACGCGGTTGAGGAGCCCGCGGAGCGCGGGCGGGAGGTCGTGGAGCGAGACGACGTGAGACATCGTGGTGGCTGCGCGGGCGGGGTGGTCCGTCAAACGGCCGGGGCGGGCGGCGGGTCCTGGCCGCGGCGGTACCGCTCCAGCGTGAAGCTCTCGCCGAGGTACCGGCGCCGGACCTCGGGGTTGGCCGCGAGCTCCTCGGCCGTGCCCTCGACGAAGATCTTGCCGTCGTAGAGGAGGTACGCACGGTCCGTGATCGCCAGCGTCTCGTGGACGTTGTGGTCCGTGATGAGCACGCCGATGCCGCGCTCGCGGAGGTCGACCACGATGCGCATGATGTCCTCGACGGCGATCGGGTCGACGCCGGCGAACGGCTCGTCGAGCAGGATGAACTGCGGCCGCGTGGCGATGGCGCGCGCGATCTCAGTCCGCCGGCGCTCGCCGCCCGAGAGCTGGTTGCCCTTCGAGCGGCGGACGACGCCCAGCCCGAACTCATCGATGAGCGCCTCGACGCGGGCCTCCTTCTCGTCGCGGCCGATGTCCTGGAAGTCGAGGACGGCGCGAAGGTTGTCCTCGACCGACATCGACCCGAACACGGACGCCTCCTGGGCGAGGTAGCCGATGCCGAGCCGCGCGCGGCGGTACATGGGCGTCCGCGTGATGCGGCGCTCCGCCCCGCCCTCGCGGCCCAGGAACACCTCGCCGGCGTCGGGGCGGACCATGCCGACGACCATGTAGAACGTGGTCGTCTTGCCGGCCCCGTTGGGTCCGAGCAGTCCCACGCACGTTCCCTGCTCGACGCGGAGCGAGACGCCGTCGACCACGCGGCGGCGGCGGTAGGACTTGGCCAGCCCCTCGGCGCGGAGCACGAGGGGCGCGTCCGGCCCAGCCTGGACAGCGGGCGGGGCGGCGGGCGGGGCGGGGCTCTCCATGCGCCGAAGCTACGGGCGCGCCGTCACGGGCCTCCCCCACCCCGCCCCACGGCGGCCGTCGCGGGCGTGACGCCGGGCGGGGCGGGCTCGGGCGGGGCGGGCGGGGCGCCGGGCGGTCGGAGCCACGCGGCCGGCGGCCCGTTCGCCTCCAGCCACGCGGCCTCCCAGCCCGCGCCGAGCACCGACGCGCGCGTGGGCGCCCCGCCCGCATCGGGTCCGCCCGGCGTGAAGGCGAAGCCGGGCAGGCGGAGGCCACCCGGCACGCTGGCGGCGGGGAAGCTCGTGCCCTGGACGCCGCGGTAGCCCGAGAGGTCGCGGAGCTCGCCGTCACGGAACCGGAAGTCGAGGCTGTCGGCCGAGACCTGGTCGGCGCCGGCGAGCAAGCCCTCGGGGCTCGCGCGGTGGTAGAGGGCCTGCGCCGTCGGCCACACGCTGAGGAGGCGGAGGTCGCCGCCCTCGAAGCGGCCGAGCATCTGGCCGCCGGCGATCTGCTGGAGCCGGCCGAGCGTCGAGTCGGGGCTGCCGGCGAAGGCCGTGCCGAGCACGCGGAGCGAGTCGAGCGCGCCCGCGCGGGCCACGGCGAGCAGGCTGTCGCCGGTAAGCTGCGCCCCGCTCGCCCAGACCGACGGGCGCGCGGCGCCGAACAGGCCGAGCCGGTCGACCGCCCCGCCCGTGCTCGCGGAGTCGCCTGCGGAGTCGGGCGGGGCCGTGGGGGCGGGGCGGCGGAGGAACCAGACGGAGTCGGCGACGGCGGACAGCTTCGCCTGCCACAGCCGCACGCCGCCGGCCGCCGCCAGCGTCTGGAGCGTGTCGGCGCCGGCTACCACGCGCGCGGCGTCGATCCGCGGCGCGCGCGCGAGCGTCGAGACGACGCGGCCCGTCGAGTCGGCGCGGAGCACGACGAGGAGCGGGTCCCGGGCGGGGTCCGCCCCGCCCGCTAGCGGCGCCGGGCGCGGCGGCAGGCGGGCCGCGAGGCTGTCGGGCGGCGCCTCCACCCCGCCCACGCTGGCAGAGTCGGGCGGGGCGGCGAGCGGGGGCAGAACGGGGGCGAGGGCGCCGAGGCTGTCGGGTGGCGCCTCCTCCACCCCGCTCACGACGGGCGGGGCGGCGGCGCTGTCGGACGGAACGCCGAGGCTGTCGGGCGGGGCGGGGTCGCCGGGCGGGGTGGCGAGGCTGTCGGGCGGGGCGGCCTTGGGAGCGGGGCGTGCCGCGCCGGGCGCCTCCTCGGGCGTGCCGCGGACGCTCGCGGTTTCGGCCTGGCCGTCGAACACGAGCCGCTCGCCGAACAGGAACGTCCGCCGGCTGGAGTCGGCCGGGGCCACGGGGCGCTCGGCGTCGGTGCCGCCCTCGCCGATCCGCTCGACGACGGCGTGCCCGTAGGCCCGCGCCCGCTCGGTGCGCCGGAAGTAGACGACGGAGTCAGCCCAGAGGCGGGCGTCGGGGCGCCGGAGGCGGACGTCGCCGGCCACGTCGGCGCGGCGGCCGCCGGCGTCATAGGTCCCGCGCGCGGCGGTCAGCACGCCCGTCGAGTCCTCGATCTGGAGCGGCCCGTCGAGATCGGCCACGCGCCTCGCCGAGCTGTAGGTCCCGCTCGGCGCCGTGAGCCGCGCGCCGCGGTGGAGGATCGTGCCCCCGCCCGAGAACGCCGACACCTCGGCCCGGCTGTCGTACGTCACAACGGGCGCCAGCAGGACCGACTCGCCGTCGCCCAGGCGGACCGCCCCGCTCGCGGCGGCCACCTTCGTGTTGGAGTCGTAGCGGACGGCCTCGGCCGTGAGCGTGTCGCGGCCGGACACGATGCGGACGTCGCCGTCGAGCGCCGTCTCGCCGCGGGCCTCGTAGATCGTCGCCTGGCGGGCCGAGAGCAGCGTCGTGTCCTGGCGCAGCCGAACGTTGCCGACGAGCCGCCGGACGGTCCCGGCCGAGTCGACGCTGGCCTCGGTGTAGTCGGCGCCGAGGATCTCGACGCGCCGCGTCTGCGCCTCGGCGGGCGGGGCGGCGACAAGCGCGCACAAGACGGCGAGCAGCAGGGCCGCCCCGCCCCACGTCTCGCGCCGGGTGCGTCGGGCGGCGCCGGGCGGGGCGGCCGCCGGAAGCCATGTGCCTGGACTAACAGCCGGCCCCAGGCCGCCCCTCACCCTGTCCCTCTCCCGGGGGGAGAGGGGACGTCGTAGGGGCGGGGCGGAACCGAGCGCCGCACTCCAATCATCCAGGTTCGGACCCCGCCCCGCCCGAGGCGAGGCGGGCAGGGTGGAGTGCCCCCGTCTCTCTCCCCTCTTCCCTCTCCCCCTCACTCCGCCACCTCGATCTCGCCGGTCACGTTGCGGAACGAGTAGCGCGTGAGGTCGGCCGAGGCCACGAGCCCGACGCCGCGGACGCGCTCGCCGGGGCCGTCGAACGAGAACGCGCCCGGCGCGCGGAACCGGCCCGCGCCCTCGTCCCAGATCACGCGGCCCGCCTGGAGCGTCCGCCCGCCCGACGCCGCCACGCGGACGCTTCCGGTCGCTTCGTAGCGCCCGCCGCCGGACCCGCTCACCGTCCGCGCCTGGACCGTCGCCTGGGCCTGGCCGCCCAGCCGGACCGTCGTGCCGCCGGACGCCGTGAACGCGCCGCCCGGCCGCGTCGTGAGGCGCGCGGCCTCGACGTCGGCCCCGCCCGTGTCGGGTCCGCCCCCGCCCTGGACCGTGGCCCGGACGTCGCCCTCGGCCTCGACGGTGTCGTCGACCAGCGTGAGCCGGCGGGCCTGGATGTCGGCCCCGCCGTCGCCGCGGACCGTCGTTCGCACGCCGCCCTCGGTCACGAGGCGGCCGTCGCCCTCGTAGTACCACGCCTCGCGGGCGCGGATGTCGGCGAGCGGCGCGCCCTCGTCGTCGTAGACCGCGATGTCGACCGCCCCGCCCCGCCCGGCCGCCCCCGCCCCGCCCGTGCCCTCGGGGGCTGGGCCGAGGTAGACGAACGTGGTGTCGGGGCGCCGGTAGCGGGCGAGGTAGGGGGCGTCGATTTCGAGGCGCGACCGGCCGTCGGCGCTCGAGCGCAGCGAGGCGTCCCAGCTCTCGCTCTCCGGGAGGTCCTCAATCTCAGTCCCCGGCGGGAGCCCGTCCGGCGCCGCCCGCGTGCACCCGCCGGCGACGAGCGCGGCGACGGCGAGGACGACGAGGGACGGGCGGAGGGGACGCACGGCGCGAAGGTAGGGCGGGGCGGGGTGGGCGGAGCGCCGGGCGGCGAGGGTCCCGCCAAGCCGCCCGCACCCGCCGCCTCCGCGTGGGCGGGGCGGTCGAATCGCCCCAGGCGGGTTACGGATCGTAGGCCCGGCGGGGCGCCGGCAGCGCAGCAGGCTCCGGGGAAACGGCCGGGCGGGGCGGGTTCGCGCTCCGCCCCGCCCGAGCCCCCTCCGCTGCGCCTGGAGGCGCCCAAGCGCCCGCTCCCCTGCGCGGGAGGCCGCTCCCGCAACTCGGAACCGAGGCAGCCGCCCAGCGAGCCGGGGGAGCGCGTCGGTACGCGTCCGCCCCGCCCCGACGCCGCCGCCGGACCGCGCGGGCGGGGTGGTACGATATTCGTCAGGGAAGCCGGTCGCCGCGGCCGTCATGGTCTCCCCGCGCACCCATCGCCCCCCGGGCACACCCCATGAGCTTCACGTTTCAGAAAGCGTCCCCCACGGCGGCCGTCGTCCGCATCGGGAAGGCGCTCGACTTCCGCAGCGCCGCCGAGTTCAAGGCGGCCTGCCAGGAGCACGCCCGGCAGGGCACCCGCTACTACGTCCTCGACTTTACGGGCACCGGCATCCTCGATTCGACCGGGCTCGGCGTCATCTTCTCGCTGTACCGCCAGCTCACGCCGGCCGGGGGCCAGGTCGTGTTCGCGGCCGTGAGCCGGCCGGTCCAGGTCGTCGTTCAGCTGACGCGGACCTACAAGGTGTTCCGCCAGTTCCCGACCGTCGAGGCCGCCCTCGACGCCCGGTCCGAAGCCCCGGCGCAGAAGCCGGCGGGCTCGGCCTGAGGCCGGTCCGTCTGAAGCCGCCCCGCCCGTGCCGTCGTTCCACTTCCACGACTTCGACCGCGTCATCGACCAGGTCCACGACCTGTTCGACGCGTGGGCCGAGGCCGACACGTTCCGCCCGGTCCTCGAAGCCGAGGGGCTCGACGTGCTCCGGCTGGCCGTCCACGAGTGGGTCGCCAACCTCGTCCAGCACGCCTCGTTCCCCGGCTCCCGCGACGTCTGGCTGACGGTCGAGGCCGACGGCGACGGCGTCCGGTGCGCGGTCGAGGACTCGTCCGCCGGGTTCGACTTCACGGACCAGCTCGCGCGCCAGCGAGAGGCCCTCGACCGCCCCGCCCCGTCGGAGCGCGGGCGCGGGCTGCTCATGCTCATCACGTGCGCCGAGGACCTCGGGTACCGCCCCGCCCGCCCCGGCGTGAACCAGCGGGTCACGTTCACGGTCCGCGGCCGGGCCGGCGGCGCGCTCGACGTCCTGTTCCGCGCGGCCGACCGCCTCCCGTCGCCCGGGGGCGACGGCGCTCCCCCCGACGGCCTCCCCCCCGCCCCGCCCCCATGACGAACAAGCCCTCCGTCCTCGTCGCCGAGGACAACACGACGCTCCGGCGGCTGCTCGAGTACCGGCTGGGCAAGCAGTTCGACGTCCGCGTGGCCGAGAACGGCGAGCGGGCGCTGGCGCTCGTCGAGGAGCAGGCCCCGGACCTCATCGTGTCCGACATCATGATGCCGGTCATGGACGGGTTCGCGCTGCTGGCCGCGCTCCAGGCCGACCCCGCGACCGAGGCCATCCCGTTCATCTTCCTCACAGCCAAGTCCGACGACGTCGCGCGCCAGCAGGGGCTCCGCAAGGGCGTCGACGACTACCTCACGAAGCCGTTCGACGTCGATCACCTCGTCACGCGCGTGGGCCAGATCGTCCAGCGGAGCCAGGTCTACCAGAGCCGGTTGACGGCGAAGATCGGCCGCGACTTCTCGGACCGGCTCCTCCCCCGCGACATGCCCTCGGAGCCCGGCTACCGCGCCGTATTCTTTTCGCGCCCCAAGGAGGACGGCGGCGGCGACCTCTTCGACTGGACGCGCGCCGAGGACGGGTCGTACCTGTTCACGGTCGGCGACATCATGGGCAAAGGGCTCCAGGCCAAGTTCTACGCCTTCAGCTTCCTCTCGTACATCCGCTCGACGGTCCACGTCATGCTCCGCGAGACGCGGAGCCCGGCGGCGCTCATGACGCGCGTGAACGAGACGCTCATCAACGACCAGGTCCTCGAAGAGACGTTCGCGTCGCTGCTCATCCTGCGCTGGGAGCCCGAGCACGACCGGGTGACGTACGCGAACGCCGGCCACTGCCGGCCCATCCTGGCCTCGCCCGACGGCCCCGGCATCGTCGAGCACTCGGACCTCATCCTGGGCCTCGACCCGGGCGCCGTCTACCAGGACCGGACCCTCGACCTGCCGCCGGGCTCGGCCCTCCTGTGCTACACCGACGGGCTCAACGAGCAGGTGGCGCGCTCGGGCGCCATGTTCGGCGAGGGCGGGGTGGCGCTCGGGGCGCAGGCCGCGCTGGAGAACGGGCGCCCAGTCCACGCGCTGCTCTCGTGGCTGCTCCGGCGGAGCGAGGTGCCGCGGTTCGAGGACGACGTGCTCGTGTTCTGGCTCCAGCGCGAGGCGGACCGCGCCGCGAAAGCGGCGTAGACGGAGAACGCGGTCCGCCCCCGCCGGCGGAGAGGCCCGTGCTACCACGGAGACGGTGCGGCGCGCAGCAGCGCTGACCGCGCGCTCGTGCTAGATCCCCGAGTCCGTGCGCCACTCTCCACCCCGCCCCCCCATTGCTACAAAGTCCCCTCTCCCTCTGAGAGAGGGACAGGGTGAGGGCGGGGTGGTGCACAAACCATCAAACGTAGCAGGGCGGGGCGGCGAGAACGCCCCGCCCGGAGCGGGTCCTCGCCTCTCGGGCTGCGTGGCTTGGTACCCCGCACTTCGCTCGCTCTAGGTCCGCGAGATGTGGACCTCGAACGTGTCCCCGTCTACGCGGCGGCTGTTCACCTGATGTTCGCCGTCGAAGTTGCGTCGCATGTAGTTGCGCACGCCCTGCACCTCGTTCTTGGACGCCCTGAAGGCGAGGACGTTGCCCTCTTCGAGGTCCTCGAACTGGTCGCCGATGGGGGAATACTTGCTCCGACGCGTGCCCCGCTGCTTCCTGCGGTCGGACGCCTCTTCCTGGGAAATCGTCTCGAAGCTGAATTGGGGGGCCTTTCCTTTGGATCGTGTCTTTGCCATGAGTGGGGTGGAGAGAAAAAGGGGAAGGATGCGACTGCGATGATGCCAGCCGAACGTGCCCCCTCCTATGCCCCTCGACCGCGCCCGGTTCTCCACCTCCGCGGTGCCCGCCCCGCCCCGCCAAACCCGAGCCGCTAGAGAACCACCATGCAGTCGCCGTACGAGTAGAAGCGGTAGCGCTCCTCGACCGCGTGGCGGTAGGCTCCGAGCACGTGCTCGCGCCCGCCGAACGCGGCCGTGAGAACCAGGAGCGACGAGCGGGGCAGGTGGAAGTTGGTGAGGAGCGCGTCGATGGCCCGGAAGCGGTAGCCCGGCGTGACCGTTAGGTCCGTCGGCCCGGAAAAGGCGGCGAGGCGGCCGTCGGCGCCCGCGGCCGATTCGAGCGCGCGCACCGTCGTGGTCCCCACGGCGAAGACGCGGCCGCCAGCAGCGCGGACGTCGTTGAGCGCGTCGGCCGTCGCCGCCGTCACCCTGACCGTCTCCGCCGCCACGCGGTGCGCACGGAGGTCGTCTACGTGGACCGGCTCGAACGTCCCGTAGCCCACGTGCAGCGTCACCTCGTGGACGGCCGCCCCGCCCGCGCGGAGCCGGTCGAGCACGGCCGGCGTAAAGTGGAGGCCGGCCGTCGGCGCCGCGACCGCCCCGCGCTCGCGCGCGAACACGGTCTGGTAGCGCTCGCGGTCGGCCGCGTCCGGCTCGCGGTCGACGTACTGGGGCAGCGGGAGCTGGCCGGCGGCGTCGAGCGCGGCGTCCTCGGCGGCCGCGTCGGGGAACGCCGCCCCGCCCTCCGTGAACCGGACGCGCCGGCGGCCCGTCTCGGCGTCGACCGCCACGACCTCGGCGCCGAGGCCGCTGTCGAACAGGACGCGCGCGCCCTCGCGGAGCCGCCGCCCGGGCCGCGCGAGCGCCTCCCACGTGCCGTCGCCGCCCCGCCCGACCAGGAACAGCTCGGCGCGGCCGCCCGTCGGCCGCCGCCCCACGAGCCGCGCCGGCACCACGCGCGTGTTGTTGACCACGACGGCGTCGCCGGGACGAACGAGGGCGGGGAGGTCGGCAAAGCGGCGGTCCGCGACCGCGCCCGTCGCCCGGTCGAGCACGAGCATCCGCGAGCCGTCGCGGCGGTCGGCCGGGCGCTGCGCGACGAGGGCGTCGGGGAGCGCGAAGTCGTAGGCGTCGAGGTCGTGGTCAGTCACGCGGGGAACGGGGAACGGGGAACGGGGAACGGGGAACGGGGAACGGGGAACGGGGAACGGGGAACGGAAGGTGGCGGGCGGGGCGGGGCGGCGCAACTGGGCGGGGCGGAAGACGGCCCGAATGTCAGTGGGCAGAAGATGAACCACCCCGCCCAGGCGTGGGCGGGGCGGCCGGCGTAGCGGCGTTGCATGCAACGCCGTCGGGCCGCGGCGCCCAGGGCGGGGCGGCGAGTTGTCCCGGAGTTCTCCGCCCCGCCCGAGTGCGGGGCGGGCGGGGCGGCGCGTCGGGGCGGGGCGGCTCCTGCCCCGCCCGGATTCACGGCGCGTTGGGCGGGGCGGCAGGCGAGGCCGGGGGCGCCGTCGTTTCTTGGCGTATGTCTACGCCCCGCCCCTCAGGTTCGCCCCGCCCCGACCTCCGCGCGCTCGACCAGGACGCGCTCGAAGCGCTCGCCGTCGAGATGGGCGAGCCGCGCTTCCGCGGGCGGCAGCTGTTCAAGTGGGTCCATGAGAAGGGCGCGCGGTCGTTCGCCGACATGACCGACCTGCCGGCCGCCTTCCGCGAGCGGCTGGAGGAGGCCGCCGCCATCGGGACGCTCGTCGAGGCCCGCCGGCAGCAGGCGACCGACGGGACCATCAAGAGCCTGTTCCGGCTGCCCTCGGGCCGCCACGTCGAGACCGTCCTCATCCCCGACCTCCACCCGGACGGCCGCGCGCGGCGGCTGACGGTCTGCGTGTCGTCGCAGGTCGGGTGCGCGATGGGGTGCACGTTCTGCGCGACCGGGCTCATGGGCTTCCAGGAGAACCTGACGGCGGGCCAGATCGCGGGCCAAGTCCACGCGATGGAGGCCGTCGCGCAGGAGACGTGGGGGCGGGGCGTCTCGAACGTGGTCTACATGGGCATGGGCGAGCCGCTCCAGAACTACCGCGCCGTCGTCGCCAGCACCGGCCTCATCTGCTCCGGGCTGGGGCTCTCGCCGAAGCGGATCACCGTCTCGACCGTCGGCCTCGCGCGGCGCATCCGCCAGCTGGCCGACGACCAGGCCGAGGGCACCGCCCCGCCCGTGGGCCTCGCCATCAGCCTCCACGCGCCGACGGACCCGCAGCGGAGCGCGATCATGCCCGTCAACCGCTCCGAGAAGACGGACCTCTCGGCGCTGGAGGACGCCGTCCGCCACTACCACGCGCGCACGGGCCGGCCGGTGACGTACGAGTACTGCATGTTCGCCGGCACGAACGACTCGGACGCCGACGCCCGCCGCCTCGCGCGCGTGGCCGCGTGGGCGCCCTCGAAGGTCAACCTCATCATGTACAACCCGGTCGAGGGCACGGACTTCGCGCCGTCGTCGGAGGAGCGGCTGGACGGCTTCATCCGCACGCTCGTCGGGCGGGGCGTGCGCGTGACGGTGCGGCGGAGCCGGGGCCAGGACATCGACGCGGCGTGCGGGCAGCTTGCGGTGGCGGAGGGGTAGCGGGCAGGTAGAGCAGGTAGAGCAGGTAGAGCAGGTAGAGCAGGTAGAGCAGGTAGAGCAGGTAGAGCAGGTAGAGCAGGTAGAGCAGGTAGAGCAGGTAGAGCAGGTAGAGCAGGTAGAGCAACGTGTCGGCGAGGGCGGGGCGGGTCAAGTCCCTTTCTGCTCCTCCACGCGCGGCTCCCACCCCGTCCTCGCACGCGAGCGGGGCGGGCGGACGCTCTACCTGCCCTCGCCGCTCTACCTGCTCCCGCCGCTTCCCCCGCCCCGTCGGTAACATTCGCCCCTCCCCCGCCCCGCCCATGCGCCCGCGCCCCGTCTCGACCGCCGACGCCGCCTGGCTCCGCATGGAGAGCCCGACGAACCCGATGACCGTGACCGGCGTGCTCGGCCTGGGCGCCGAGATGTCCGTCGACACGCTGCGGCGGTGGGTCGAGGAGCGGCTGCTCGGGTTCGACCGCTTCCGCATGCGGATCGACGCGCCGGGCTCGTCGAGCCCGACGTGGGTGCCCGACGAGGCGTTCGACCTCGACCGGCACGTGATCGAGGTCGGCCTCCCCGCCCCGGGCGGACAGGCCGGGCTGGAGGCGCTCGTGAGCCGGCTCATGAGCACGCCGCTCGCCTTCGACTGCCCGCCGTGGACGTTCCACCTCGTCCACGGCGTCCAGACCGCGGGCGGGGCGGTGGGCAGCGCGATCATCGGCCGGCTCCACCACGTGATCGGCGACGGCATCGCGCTCATGCACGTGCTCCTCCACGCGGCCGACGAGCACCACGCCGGGGAGGCCGCCCCGCCCCGCCGGCCGCGGGCGTCGGCCGTCGCGCGCGTCGCGGGGACTCTGAAGGAAGCCGGCCACGAGGTGCTCGACCTCGTCACGAGCCCGTCGCACCTCGCCGACCGCGTGCAGACGGCGGGGGCCGGGGCGCAGGCCGTCGCCGGCCTCCTCGCCATGCGACCGGACTCCGAAACGGTGTTCAAGGGCTCCACGACGCCGACGAAGCGGGCGGCGTGGACGGGTCCCATCTCGCTCGACCGCGTCAAGGCCGTCGGCGACGCGCTCGGGGCCAAGGTCAACGACGTGCTGATGTCGGCGGCGGCCGGCGGCCTCCGGCGCTACTTCGCCGGGCGGGGCGAGCCGGTCGACGGCGTCGAGGTCCGGGCGGCCGTCCCCTTCAACGTCCGCGCGCTCGACCGGGCGCACGAGCTGGGCAACTCGTTCGGGCTCGTGTTCGTGCTCCTCCCCGTGGGCACGGCCTCGGCCCGCGAGCGGCTCCGCCTGACGAAGGAGCGGATGGACGCCATCAAGCGCTCGGCCGAGCCCATGGTGGTCTACGGCATCCTCCAGACGATCGGGCGGGCGCCGGGGTGGGTGCACCGGCAGGTCGTCAAGATGTTTTCGGAGAAGGCCTCGGCGGTCATGACGAACGTGCCGGGGCCGACCGAGACGCTGCACCTGCTGGGCGTCCCCGTCGAGACCATCATGTTCTGGGTCCCGCAGGCCGGCGACATCGGGCTCGGCATCAGCATCTTCAGCATGAACGGGACCGTCCGCGTGGGCGTCGGGGCGGACGCCGCCTACGCCCCGGACCCGTCCGCCCTCGCCGAGGCGTTCGAGGCCGAGTTCGCAGCGCTCGCCGACGAGTTCGCGGGCGGGGCGGAGGGCGCGGAGGGCGCAGACGACTAGCGGGCACAGCCGACGCCGACCGCCCCGCCCGCCGTTCGTGGGCGGGGTGGCCGCGCCCGGTCCGCTCGCCCGGGTCCGCCGGCCCGACCATTTTCTTGGCCCTGCGACCGCTCGCTTTGCCCCCTCCGGGAAACGCCCCGCCCCGCCCCGAGTACGTACCGCTCCCTCTCCCCTCTCCCTCGTCATGGCCTCGAACGCTACCACCCGCTCCCTCCTCGAAGTCGCCCTCGGGTTCCTCGGCGCGCTCCTCGTCGTCCCCCTCCTGTTCAAGGTGACCGGACTGGTGTTCCGGGCCGCGCTCGGCGTGGTCACCGGGCTCTTCAAGTTCTCCACCACGCGCCGGCTCCTGGGCGACCTGCTCATCGGCGGCATCACGGCGTTCCTGGCCAAGGAGAGCGTGCTCGACACCGTCTTCGGCAAGAAGGGCCGGATCGGCGACGGCCTCCTCAAGCCGCCCGTCGACCGCTAGAGCCGCCGGCCCGTCCGTACCCGCCCCGCCCACGTCGGGCGGGGCGGTCTGCTAGCCGACGTGCTTGCGCAGGGCGAGGACGGTGCCCGCGTGGAGCCCCTCGTGGTACACGTTGAACGCGAGCGCCTCGGGCAGACCCGAGAGCGTGACGCCGGGCGTGGTCGTGTAGGACCGGAACGGCGCGCCGTCGAACCGCCCCGCCCGGACGTCGGCCTCCAGGCGGTCGACGCCGTCGAGGAACAGGCGGCGCGTGGCGCCGATGTCGGGCGGGGCGGACCAGTCTGAGGGCGAGGTCCCCTTGCGGAACGCGGCGACGGCCGCGGGCGGGGCGGGCAGGTCGAGGCCGGCGAGCCCGTAGGTCAGCAGCTCGGCCGTGACGGCGACGTGGCCCACGTTCCACAGCACGTTGTTGGAGAACCCGTCGGGGACCACGAGCCACGCCTCGGGCGGCAGCCCGTCGACGGCGTCGAGGAGCGACGCGCGCGTCTTGCGAACGGCGTCGAGGGTCCAGAGTGCGGCGTCGGTCATGCCTTCCGCACCCACGCGTTCTCGACGTGCTCGAACCCGAGCCGTTCGTAGAACCCGGCCGAGATGTCCGAGTCGCGGAGCACGAGCTCGGTCCCCTTGCACCGCTCCAGAACCTCGTCCACGAGGCGCTTGCCCACGCCGCTGCCCTGGAGGTCGGGCTCGACGGCGAGGTCGCACAGGTACGACATCTGCTCACCGTCGGTGAGCACGCGGGCGAGCCCGACGAGCCGGTCGGCCTCCCACAGCGAGAGCACGAGGCTCGAGTTCTCGAACGAGCGCCGGAGCGCCTCGGGGTTGTCCGTCTTGCGCAGGAGCGGCGCGCGGCGGTACAGGGTGGCGATGCGGCCGGGCGTGAGGCCGTCGAGGGTGTCGCGCAGGACGAGCGCGCCGGGGTCGGTCATGGGGGCGGGGTGGAGAGCGGGAGAGCGGGAGAGCGGGAGAGCGGGAGAGCGGGAGAGCGGGAGAGCGGGAGAGCAAGATGCCCACCCCGCCCCGCGCGCGCCACCGGGCGGGGCGGGAAACGGCCGGAACCTTTCCATGCCCGCCCCGCCCCCTGCTCTACCTGCTCTACCTGCTCTACCTGCTCTACCTGCTCTACCTGCTCTACCTGCTCTACCTGCTCTACCTGCTCTACCTGCTCTACCTGCCCTACCTGCTCTACCTGCCCTCGTCGTCCGGCACCCAGCGCGGAGACGCGGCGCGGACGGCGAGGTCGGCGGGGACGGCCCGCCCGGGGTCGGTCCACAGGCGGAGGCGCACGGGCGCGTCGCCCGCGTCCACCTCGACCTCCCACTCCGACGCGTGGCCCAGGAACTGGCGCGCGACGAGCCGCGCGGGCACGGCGCCCTCCGCCCCGCCCGCGGCGACGGCCAATCCCTCGGGGCGCACGGCGAGCGCGTGCCCGGGCGGGGCGGGCTGCCCGGCCAGCCGCTCGGCGAGCGCGCCGCGGACGACGTTCGCGCGGCCGAGGAAGCGGGCGGCGTAGGCCGTCGGCGGCGCGGCGTAGAGGTCTTCGGGCGCGCCCTCGCCCACGACGCGCCCCGCCCGCATGAGCGCGACGCGGTCGCTCAAGGCGAGCGCCTCGGCCTGGTCGTGCGTGACCCACAGGCTCGTCGTGCCCAGGTCGGATTGGAGCGCCTTGACCTCGGCGCGCGTGGCCTCGCGGAGAGCGGCGTCGAGGTTCGAGAGCGGCTCATCGAATAGGAGGACTTCGGGCTCGACGGCGATCGCGCGCGCGAGCGCCACCCGCTGCTGCTGACCGCCCGAGAGCGCCGCGACGGGCCGGTCGTCCAGCCCGCCCAGGTCGACCCGCCTCAACGCCCGCCCCGCCCGCTCGCGGGCCTCGGCCTTTTTGGTGCCCGTCACGCGGAGCCCGTACGCCACGTTCTCGCCGACCGTCATGGTCGGGAAGAGGGCGTACGACTGGAACACCATGGCCGTCGGCCGGGCCTGCGGCGGGCGCCGCGTGACGTCCGCCCCGCTCATGCGGACGGCGCCGGCGTCGGGCGTCTCGAACCCGCCGACGAGCCGGAGCAGCGTCGTCTTCCCGCACCCCGACGGCCCGAGCAGCGACACGAACGAGCCCGGCGCCACGTCGAGCGAGACGCCGCCGACCGCCACGACGTCGCCGTAGCGCTTGACGACATCGTCGACCTGGACCGCGGGCGGGGTGGGGGATGTGGGATGGGAGGACGAGGAGCCTCTGCCCATCCCTCCATCCCTCTGTCCCTCACTCATCCCTCCAAGGCGGCCGTCACCTTGTCGGCGGCCTCCTGGAGGCGGATCGCGCTCTCGATCGGCAGGCCGCTCTCCTTGAGGATTTGCATGCCCTCCTCGGCATTCGTGCCCTGGAGACGGACGATGAGCGGGACCGTGAGGTCGATGTTTCGGGCCGCCTCGACGACGCCGCGCGCGACGCGGTCGCCCCGGACGATGCCGCCGAAGATGTTGACCAGGATGGCCTTCACGTTCGGGTCCGAGAGGATGATGCGGAACCCGGCCTCGACCGTCTCGGCGTTGGCCGTGCCGCCGACGTCGAGGAAGTTGGCCGGCTCGCCGCCCGCGAGCTTGATGAGGTCCATCGTCCCCATCGCCAGCCCGGCGCCGTTGACCATGCAGCCCACGTTGCCGTCGAGCTTGACGTAGTTCAGGTTGTGCTTGCCGGCCTCGACCTCGAGCGGGTCCTCCTCGGCCTCGTCGCGCATGTCGGCGAGGTCGGGGTGGCGGAAGAGGGCGTTGTCGTCCAGGTCGATCTTGGCGTCGAGCGCGACTACGCGGCCGTCGTCGGTCTTGACGAGCGGGTTGATCTCGGCGATCGTCGCGTCCGAGGCGCGGTAGGCCTTGTAGAGCGCCGTCACGAACTTGCGGGCGTCCTTGAGCGCCTGGCCCTCGAAGCCCAGCGCGAAGGCGACCTGGTTGGCCTGATACGGGCGGATCCCGACGGCCGGGTCGACCCAGACCTTGACGATCTTGTCGGGCGTGGCCTCGGCCACCTCCTCGATCTCCACCCCGCCCTCGGTCGAGGCCATGATGACGTCCTGGCCCTTCGCGCGGTCGAGCGTCACGCCGAGGTAGTACTCGTGGGCGATGTCCTCGGCGGCCGTGACGAGGATCTTCTTGACGAGTTGCCCCTCCGGCCCCGTCTGCGGCGTCTTGAGCGTCATGCCGAGGATGGCCTCGGCGTTCTCGCGCACGTCGTCGACGGACTCGGAGAACTTGACGCCGCCGCCCTTGCCGCGCCCGCCGGCGTGGATCTGCGCCTTGACCACGAACTGGTCGACGCCGTCCTTCTTCATGGTCTCGGCGGCGGCGACGGCCTCCTCGACGGTGTCGGCGACGATGCCGCGCTGGACGGCGACGCCGTGCTGGTCGAGGATCTCCTTGGCCTGGTACTCGTGGACTTTCATCGGGCGGGGCGGGTGAGGGGGTGGGCGGGCTCTGGGCACGCCAAGCTAGCCCCGCCCGTTCCGCACGAGGCCCGCGGGCGGGGCGGAGACGGTGCTACGGGCGCCCCCTCACCCGATCTTCAGACCGCCCCGCCCCAGGAGAGCGGGGCGAGAGAAGAAGAGGAGAGGCATAGAGGAGAAGAGGCGGCTCTCCTCTTTTCCTCTCCTCGCCTCTTTTCCTCCTCTCTCCTCCTCCCCCGCCCCGCCCGCATGACCCGATTCGACTGGCACGTGCTCCGGCGGTTCGTCGCCGCGACGGCGCTCCTGCTCGCGCTCCTCGTCGCCACGTTCGTCGTGCTCGACCTGGCCGAGTACGTCGACGACTTTATCGACCGCGGGGCGACGTGGGGGCAGGTGTTCGGGACGTACTACCTCCACTACGTCCCCGAGATCGTCCGCCTGACGAGCCCGCTGGCCCTGTTTCTGGCCGCCATCTACGTGACGGCGCGGCTGGCGCAGTCGATGCAGCTGACGGCGCTCCACATGGCCGGCGTGTCGCTGGGGCGGTACATGCGCCCGTTCGTCGTCGTCGGCGTGGCCGTGACGGCGGTGATGCTGGCCTTTAACGGGTGGGTCGTGCCGCGGGCCACGGCCATCGTCCACGCGTTCCAGAACGAGTACTACCGCGACGCGCCCGAGGGGCGGGGCGGGGCCGAGGTGTACCGGCAGGCGAGCCCGGGCGTGGTCCTCACGGCGACCTACTTCGACCGCGACCAGGGCCGCGCGTTCGGCGTCTCGCTGGTCACGGTCGCCGATTCGGCCGAGGGCGGCGTCGGCGCGCGGTTCGACGCGGCGGAGATGACCTACGACGACTCGCTGGGCACGTGGCACGCCCGCGACGTGGTGCTCCGCGAGTTCCGGGGCGGGGCGGAGCGGTTCCGCACGGCCGCGACGCTGGACACGGCGCTCACCGTGCTCCCGCGCGACCTCGCGCAGGCCGAGCGCGACGCGGACCGCCTGACGCTGCCGGAGGCGCGGGCCTACGTCCGCTCGCTGGAGCGGGCCGGCGTCACGGAGCGCGGGCGGCCGCTCGTGGGCTACTACTCGAAGGTGTCGTACCCGTTCGCCAACCTCATCCTGGTCCTCATCGGCGTGCCGCTCGCGGCGCAGCGGCGGCGGGGCGGGCAGGCGGCGCAGCTGGCGCTGGGGCTGGGCGTGGCGTTCCTCTACCTCTCGCTCCAGAAGACGATCGAGCCGCTGGGATACGTGCAGGAGATCGCGCCGGTCGTGGCGGCGTGGGCGCCGCACGTGCTGTTCGCGGGCGTCGCGGCGTGGCTGTTCGTGCGGGCGAACCGGTAGGGCGGGGCGGCGGCCCACCTCACGGTCGCGCCGCTCACCACCCCGCCCTCGGCGGCCGCGGTCTCGCGGGCGGGGCGGGCGCTCTGCTGCCGACGCCTGGGGGCGGGGCGGTGGAGCGGGCTGCAGGGGCGCCGCCCCGCCCGATCACGCTTCGACGTCCACCCCGCACTCCCGAAGGCGCTCCTCGAACGCCGCCGGCTCGTCCACGACGAGCCCGATGCGGCGGACGTCCCGCGTGATTCCATAGGGGCCGGTCGCGCGGACCGGCGCGCGGAGCTCGACGAGGTAGCCGGTGTCGCCGACGGGGACTGTGCTGAGGTAGTCGTCGCCCGGCGCCGGCCGCCGCGTCTTGCGAACCGACAAGACGGCGCCCCACGGCACTTCGACGTCCCAACGGAGCCCGCACCGCAGGCGGAGCCCGTCGGCGCGGAGCTCGTGCGGGCGCCGCCGCATGGCCCGGTAGTCCCCGACGATCCAAACGACGCCGTAGAGCGAGAGTGCGAGGTGCACGAGCGCTGCCGTCTCACTCCACGACCGCAACAGGAAGTGGACGCCGACGAGTTCGAGCGCGGCGGCCATGAGCACGGCGGCGACGACCGCGCCGTACCCGCCCCGGCGGTGGTACGCGACCCCGTGCTCTGGGGGCTCGGCCGGCCGGACCGCGAAGGCGTAGTGCAGGAGCGCGACTTCGTATGCGAGCGCGCCCGCGACGGCCGGCACGTCGAACGCGTCCCGCAGCGTCTCGCGGAGGCGGTCGTAGACGTCGCCTCCGGCCGCGTCCACCTCCCGCTTCGCGCGGATGACGCCCCACGCCTTGTAGCCGACGTACCCCACGAGCGCGAGCTCGACGGCGGGGAGCACGTACCCGAGCGCACTGAGGAGCGCGTGGTGCTCCGGCGGGACGAGCGCCGACGCCGCCCCGTAGCTGACGAGGGCCATCGGGGCGACCGTCACGGTGGGCCAGCCCCGCCCCCGCACGAGGACGGCGTAGTAGAGGGCCGGGACGAGGACGACGAGGTCGACGGTCAGCCCCGCCGCGACGGCCCCGGCGTCGTCCGCCCTCGGCAGAACCTCCAGGACGACGAACGCCGCGGCGTAGACGGCAAGGAGCGGGGCGGCGAACCACAGGGGCGACGGCAGTCGGCGGGCGGTCATGGCTCGGCGGTTCCGGTGCGGACGGCAGGACGTTGCGGGGCGGGGCGCGGCACGCCGGGGCTCTCGCCACCGCCACACGATACTCCACCCCGCCCGCGTCCCGCTCCGGAGCCACGTTCGGGCGGGGCGGCCGGTAGTCCCCCCGCCCCGCCCCGGATAGTCCGCCCGCACCAGGGAGTCGCGGGCGGGGCGGCCGACCTTGGGGGCATGGACCTTTCCCCCGCCCCGCCCGCTCCGTGCCCGCCCCGCCCGAGCGTCGCGGCCGCCGTGCTCGGCGTGCTCCGCGTCGCCGCCGTGGGTGCGGTGCTCGTCGTCGGCGCCGTCGCAGTCCTCGCCGCCGCCTGCTTGCCGGGGCGGCCGGGCGGGGCGGCGCCGAGCGAGTGGGCGGCCGTCGGCGTCGCGCGGGCGCTCCTGGGGGCGATGGGCGTGCGGCTGCGCGTCGAGGGCGGGGCGGCGCTCCAGGCGCATCGCGGGTTCGTCTTTTTCAGCCACCCCTCGTTTCTCGACCCGCTCGCGCTGCTGGCCGTCCGCCCGCTCCGGTTCCTGGCCGCGGCCGGCGTCCGCCGGCTCCCGCTCGTCGGCCCGATGGCGACGGCGCTGGGGACGCTCTACCTCGACCGCGGGCGGGGCGAGAGCCGCGAGCGGGCACGCGCGGCGCTCCGCGAGGCGGTCGCCTCGTCGCCGGTCCCGGTCGCGCTGGCGCCCGAGGGGCGGACGTCGCCCGGCCCGGGCGTGCTCCCGCTCCGCCGCGGCGCTTTCGAGGTCGCCGCCGAGGCCGGGGCGCCGGTCCTCCTCGTCGCGCTGTCAGTCGAGCCCCGCAACCGGACGCTCTGGCGTGAGGGCGAGTGGCTGACCGCCCCGCTCTGGCGCGTGTGCGCGCGGCGCGGGCCGCTCGTAGCGACCGTCCGCGCGCTCCGCCCCGCCCTCGACGCGGGCCGCCCCGGCGCGGCGGCCGAGGCCGAGCGGCGGCTGAACGCGGCGCTCGGGGTGCGCCCCGCCCCGACCGCGCGGTCGGGCGGGGCGGTCGCGGCATGAGACCGCCCCGCCCCCGATGCCGCCAAAGCGGCGGGGCGGGGCGGGGCCTTTCGGCTACGCCTCCCCGCTCGGGGGCGTAAACCGCACCTGCGGCTCGGGGTGGACGTCGGCGACCTCGCCGTACTGGGCCTCGTAGCGCTGGACGTTGTCGGCGAGCGCCGCCAGCAGGCGCTTGGCGTGGCCTGGCGTGACGACGATGCGGCTCTTTACGCGCGCCTTGGGGACTCCCGGCATCACGCGGATGAAGTCGAGGACGAACTCCTCCGGGCTGTGGGAGATCATCACGAGGTTCGAATAAATGCCCTCGGCGACCTCCTCAGCCAGCTCGATCGAGAGCGACGGGGGGTTTGGCGTGTCGGGTTCCATGGCGGGGAGGGATGAGGGAGAGAGGGCGGGGCGGAGAGACGCGGGAGGGGGATCGGCCTGTTCGTCCCTCGCCTCCTCATCCTCCGGTCTCTCAGCCGCGGCCCGCTTGGGCGAGCGCGGAGATGAGGTCGCTCCGGGTGACGATGTGGAACGCCGGCGCGCCGGCGCCCGCGGGCGCGTCGTCGGCGACGAGAACCGCGCTCGCGCCGTCGAGCGTGGCCGTCAGCCGGTCGAGCGGGACCGTCCGGTCGACGACCGGGAGCGGGTCGCCCATCACGTCGCGGACCGCGTGCTCGCGGGCGTCGGGGTCGGACAGGAGCCGGTCGAGCACGCCGCGCTCGGAGAGCGACCCGACGACCGCCCCGCCCTCGATGACCGGGACCTGGCTGATCCCGTACTCCGTCATCACGCCAATCGCCTCGGAGAGCGGGGCGGTCGGCGCGACGGCGATGACGGGGTCCAGCCGCTTGCGGGCCGCGAGCACGCCGTCGAGCGTGAGGGCGGCGGGCTCCTGGAGGAACCCGTTCCGCCGCATCCACTCGTCGTTGTACGTTTTGGAGAGGTAGCGGAACCCGCTGTCGGGGAGGAGCACGACGACGATGTCGTCCTCGGTCAGTTCGTCGCGGTGGGCGTCCAGCCAGTCGAGCGCGCCGGCGACGGCCATCCCGCACGACTGCCCGACGAACATCCCTTCCTCGCGGGCGAGCCGCCGCGTCATCCGCATCGAGGTACCGTCGTCGACCTGGACGTAGTCGTCGACGATCTCGAAGTCCATGTTGCCCGCCAGGATGTCCTCGCCGACGCCCTCGGTCGCGTACGGGTAGATCTCGGACTCCTTGAACTCGCCCGTGTGGAAGTAGGCGTGGTAGACGCTCCCGTACGGGTCGACGCCGACCGTCTTCAAGTCGGGGTTCTTTTCCTTGAGGAAGCGCGTCGTGCCCGAGATCGTGCCGCCCGTGCCAGCTCCGCAGACGAAGTGCGTGATGCGGCCGTCGGTCTGGTCCCACAGCTCCGGCCCGGTCGTCCGGTAGTGGGCCTCGGCGTTGGCGGGGTGGTCGTACTGGTTGGGGTAGAACGCGCCGGGGATCTCGTTGGAGAGCCGTTCGGCGACCGAGTAGTACGAGCGGGGGTCGTCGGGCGCCACGTTCGTGGGGCACACGACGACCTCGGCGCCGAGCGCGCGGAGCACGTCGACCTTCTCGGGGCTCTGCTTGTCGGTCGTCGTGAAGATGCAGCGGTAGCCCTTGGCGATCCCGGCGATCGCGAGGCCCGCGCCCGTGTTGCCGCTCGTGCCCTCGACGATCGTGCCGCCGGGCCGGAGGAGCCCCTTGGCCTCGGCGTCCTCGATCATGGCGACCGCGATCCGGTCCTTGACGGACCCGCCCGGGTTAAAAAACTCGACCTTGGCGAGCAGCGTGCAGGGCAGGTCGGCCCCGAGCGTCTGGAACCGGACGAGCGGCGTGTTGCCGATCGTGTCGAGGAGGGAGTCGGACCACATAGCCAGTGGGTCGGTAGGTCGGTAGATCAGGGCCAGCCCGAGCGGCCGGAGCGCGGGGGAAGCTACGGGGCGGGGCGGCGCGCTCCGGTGAGGACGGGGTGAGACGCGGGCAGCGGGATGTGCCACCCCGCCCGCAGAGCGCGAGGGCGGGGCGGTGCCGTAGGGGCGACCGGCGGTCGCCCGTGGGCGGGGCGGACACGCGGGCGGGGCGGGTTTCGTAGGGACACCACGCGTGGTGTCCGCATTGCAGGCAGGCCACCCCGCCCGCGCTATGGGCGGGGCGGCGACATCCAGGACCGCCCCGCCCGCGTCGTCCACCACCCCTAGCCCCTCCTGGCTGCGCCGACGCTGCGCGGTGTCCAGGAGGGGAACTGCCGCCGCCTCGGGACAGCGGCATGCTGACCGTGACCACCCCGCCCGCCCCGGACACGACGAGTCGTGTCCCTACGGGTGCCTCGCGTTGGGCGGGGCGGCACGGGACGCCGCGCGCCCCATTCCCCGCCCCACGGGGAACGCCGTCCCCCCGGCGCGCGGTACTGCCGCCCCGCCCCGCGTTTCTCCCCCCGCCGATGGCCGCGCCGCCGCCGCTCCCCCCCGCCCTCCGCCGCGCGCTGACCTGGAGCGGGGCGGTCTTCGCGGTCGCCCTCGCGCTCGTGCTCCTCGACGTGCTCGCCGGCCTCCGCCTGCCCGGCGCCGTGCGGCCGGCGCTGCCCTGGGTCCTCGTGCTCTCGATGGCCGTCGCCATCACGGTCCTCGCCGGCGCGCTGGGCACGCCGAAGCGGCCGGGCGCGGGCGAGGAGGTAGAGGCGTAGCGGCCCCGCCCGCGCTACCGCCGCGGCAGCCCCGTGCGGTCGCAGTCAAGGACGCGCCGGCTCGGGGGCACGTACTGCGTGCGGAGCCCGACGCTCAGCCCCACGAACGTGCGCGCGCCCTCGTAGCCGCCGAGCGGCTGGCTAATCTGGACGCCGAGCGGGAGGCTCAGGAACGACGCCAGGGGGACGACGACGCGCGGGGCGACCTGGGCGACCACGCCCCCGCTCTCCCCGACCGCCGACGCGGCGAGGCCGACGCCGAGCTCGGACCGGCGCGCGAGGGCCGACGCCGGCACGAATCGGCCGAGCCCGGCGACGTATTGGAGGCCGACGCTCGTCGTGGCCCCGCCCGCGTCGAACGTGCCCGCGACGGGGTCGCGGAAGGCCGGCACGCCGGCCGAGCCGACGAAGGCGAGCGCGTCGCCGCTGTCGAACTGGTAGCCGCCCTCGAACGTGGCCGCCTGGAGCACCCCCCCCGCCCCCACCTCGGGGCCGACGGCGACGCCGCCGATCGAGTAGAGCCGCGAGAGGAGCCCGCGGTGGCGCTCCTGGAGCGCCCGCGTGGTCTCGCCGGCGACGGACGGCCCCGGGCCGGGGCAGCCGGGAGACGAGACCTGGGCGCCGACCGGAGCGGCGGCGACGAGCAAACCGAGGACGAGGGCGAGTCACATGGCGGCGGACCCGGGCGGGGCGGCGTGAGAGACGGATGCGGTACGACAGAAGCCGCCCCGCCCGACCGCCGCGTCACACCGCCCCGCCCGGACCGTCGCTGACCGCCCCGCCCCGCCACTCCAGCGTGCCCTCGTACGCCGTGTCGGCCGGCCCCGACAGCGTGAGGTCCGAGACCTCGCCGCCGTCCAGGCGGAACGCGACCGTGAGCGTCCCGCCCGGCATGTCGACGGCGACACGGTACCGCCCCGCCCCGCCCGTGCCGTCGGGGGCGGGGCGGTCGAGCTGGTCGGTAAGGGCCGCGACGACGGCGGCGGCGAGCGCGCCCGTCCCGCACGCGAGCGTCTCGCCCTCGACGCCCTTCTCGAACGTCCGCGCAGCGAGGCGGTCGGCGCCCGTGACCTGCACGAAGTCGACGTTGGTGCCGGCCGGGCGGAACGCGTGGTCCCACCGGAGCCGCCCGCCGGTCGCCGCGACGTCCTCGCGGTCGAGGTCGCCGACGAACACGACGGCGTGCTCGGTCCCCGTCCAGACCCGGTAGACGCGGCTGGACTTCGGCGTCGGCCCGTCGCGGAGCCCGGTCGGGCCGAAGTCGCGGGGCGGGGGGAGCGTGATCGTCACCTCGCCCGAGGCGAGGCGCGGGGCGGGCACGACGGCGCGGACGCGGCCGCCGTCGGTGTCGAACACGAGCGCGACCGCCCCGCCCTCGTCCTCGGCCGCCGCCCCGCCCTCGTCGCCGGCCGGCTCGCCCAGGCCGGCGCGGGCGGCGAACCGGGCGAGGCAGCGGGCGCCGTTCCCGCACATGGTCGCGAGCGACCCGTCGGCGTTCCGGTAGCGCATGCGGAAGTGGGCGCCCTCGGCGTCCGGCTCCTCCAGCGCCAGGAGCCCGTCGGCGCCGACGCCGCCGCGGCGCGGGCAGACGCGCCGGGCGAGCGCGGCCAGCTCGTCCTCTGAAAACCGGAGGAAGCGGTTGTCGACGACGACGAAGTCGTTTCCGGCCCCGTCCATCTTCGTGAACGGGACGACGAGGGCGGGGCGGGGCGGGGTGCTCATGCGGCGGCCTACGCCGATCCCCGACCGCCGGTGCCCGCCCTCCCGCCCCGCCCGAACCGCGCCGCGCCGCGCGCGTTGCCCGAGCCCACCCCGCCCCCGCACGCTTGGCCGAGTCCCCCGAGTCCGTCGAACGCACGATTGAGATCAGCGGCGCCGAGCCGCTCCTGCTGTTCGGGTTCAACGACGTCTACCTCCGCCGCATCGAGGCGGCCTTCGCCGACACACGCCTCGTCGCCCGCGGCGACCGCCTCAAGCTGAAGGGGCCGTCCGACCAGGTCGACCAGATCGAGCGCGTCATCGGCGAGCTCGTGGTCATCCTGAACCGGAACGGCAACCTGACCGAGAACGACGTCGACACGATCCTCGACCTCGCCCGCGTGGGCACCGGCCTCCAGCGGCGGGGCGGCCAGGACGCCATCCTGTTCACGCCGCAGGGCGGGACCATCAAGGCCAAGACGCCCGGGCAGGCCCGGCTCGTCGAGAGCGCCCGGCAGTCGGACATCGCGTTCGCCGTCGGCCCGGCCGGGACGGGCAAGACGTACACGGCGGTCGCCCTCGCCGTCAGCGCGCTCAAGAGCCGGCAGGTCAAGAAGATCGTGCTCACGCGGCCGGCCGTCGAAGCCGGGGAGAGCCTGGGGTTCCTGCCCGGCGGGTTCCGCGACAAGGTCGACCCGTACCTCCGCCCGCTCTACGACGCGCTCGAGGACATGATCGATTCGGAGAAGCTCCGGTCGTACCTCGAGCGCAACATCGTCGAGATCGTGCCGCTGGCCTACATGCGCGGCCGGACGCTCAACACGTCGTTCGTCATCCTCGACGAGGCCCAGAACGCGACCGGGGGCCAGATGAAGATGTTCCTCACGCGGCTCGGCGCCGGCAGCCGCGCCATCGTCACCGGCGACGCGACGCAGACCGACCTCCCCGCCCGCGCGCAGTCCGGGCTCGTCCAGGCCCGGTCCATCCTGGAGGGCGTCGACGGCATCGCGTTCGTCGACTTCTCGAAGGAGGACGTCGTCCGCCACAAGCTGGTCAAAGACATTATCGAGGCGTACGAGAAGGCCGGCACCGGGAGCTAGACGGGGCACGGCGGCCGCCCCGCCCTCGCCGCACGGCGGGGCGGTCGTGCGGGCCGGTCCACCCCGCCCCGACGCGACCCCTGGGGATGGCCTGACATCCCCGGGGGCGGGGCGGGGCGGCGTAATTTGAGCGCATGGAAACCACCACCTTCCCCTTCGTCGCCAGCGACCTGCTCTCGGCCGTGAGCACGGCGGCCGGCGAGCTCCTCGACTGCAACGAGCCGTGGCGCGAGGTCTTCGGCGACGACGAGCTCTGGGGGCGGCTGCCGCCCGAGGACGCCCGGTTCGCGCAGGAGTACACGGCCGACGCCGCGCGCGGGCTGCCCGTCTCGCACCAGGTGTTCCTGCTCGACGCGCCGGGCTCCGACATCCCCGTCCCCGTCCTCCTCCACTTCCTGCCCGTCCGGCTCCCCGACATCGAGCCCGGCCGCTACCCGGTGTCGCTGACCGGCGAGGTCCTCCGGGAGCCGGCGTCGTGGGCCGCCGAGCAGACGCGGCGGCGGCGGATGGAGATGCTCGGGCGCATGGCGATGGGCGTCGCCCACGACTTCAACAACCTGCTCACGACCGTCCTCGGCCACGCCGAGCTCCTGCGGAGCGACCTCGCGCGGCTGGAGAGCGGGGTGGAGCCGGTGGCCCACCTGAAGATGCTGGAGCGGGCGGCCAAGGACGGGGCCGCGCTCGTCCGCAAGATCCAGCAGTACATCCGCAACGAGAAGGACGAGCGGGCCGAGCCCATCGCGCTCCACGAGATCGCCGAGGAGGTCCTCACGCTGACCCGGCCGTACTGGTACAACGAGCCGCGGCGGCGGGGGATCGCCATCGAGGTCCGCCGCGACCTCCGCCCGGTCCCGCCCATCCTGGGCACGCCGACCGAGCTCCGCGAGGTGCTCGTGAACCTCGTCCTCAACGCGGTCCAGGCCATGCCGGCCGGGGGCACGCTCACGCTCACGACCCGGCGCCGCGACACGCGCGCGGCCGAGGTCACGGTCGGCGACACGGGCGTGGGCATGACCGAGACCATCCGCAAGCGCATCTTCGAGCCGCTCTACACCACGAAGGGCTCGGCCGGGTCGGGCATGGGCCTCACGATGAGCCAGGGGATCGTCCAGGAGCACAGCGGGCGGATCGACGTCGAGAGCGCGCCCGGGCGCGGCACGGTCTTCCGCCTCGTGTTCCCGTTCGCGGCGAGCCACCCCGCCCCGGTCACGCCGCGCGAGGTGGCCCCGGCCGAGGACGGCGCCGGCCTCCGCCTGCTCGTCGTCGACGACGAGCCCATGGTGCGGACCGTGACGACGAAGCTGCTGCGGATGCGGGGCCACGAGGTCGAGGACGCCGACGGCGGACCGGCCGCGCTCGACGTGCTCGCGGCGGAGCCGCCGTTCGACGTCGTGGTCACGGACCTCTCGATGCCCGAGATGAGCGGGCGCGAGCTGGCCTCGATCATCCGCGAGCGGTACGAGGGCCTCCCGGTCCTCCTCCTGACCGGCGACACCGACGCGGCCGCCGACAGCGAGGACGTGGCGGCGGTCGTAAAAAAGCCGTTCCAGCTCGACGCCCTCGACGCCGCCATCCGCAAGGCGCACCGGGGGTAGGGAGCTCGCTGCACTCGCTAGGAACTGGGAAAGAGGAACGGGCAGAGGGGCGGGGTGGCGCGGCTGGCTGGCCGCCCCGCCCCCATGCGCGGCGGCGCGAATGGCGGGCTGGGGCGGGGCGGTGGTCCCCGCAGTCTCCCACCCCGCCCGACTTGAAACTGGCGTCGCACGCGGCGCCAAGGCCGCGGAACGCCCGGCCACCCCGCCCGAGCGGCGGGGCGGGGCGGTATCGCCAAGGCTGAGCGGGCGGGGCGGCGCTCTGCCCATTTCCCAGTTCCTCGTTCCCAGTTCCCGCGCGCCGCGCGCGCTTACCGCCACCGCCGCGCCATGAGGCTGCCGTCCGCGTCCGGCGCGTCCTCGTCGGGCGGGGTGGCGTTGTAGAAGGCGACGAGCGCGTCGAACAGCTCGGGGTGCCGGTTGCGGAGCCGCGCCGGGCGCTCGAAAAACTGCTCCGTCGCGACCGCGAACAGCTCGGCCGGCGCCGTCGCCGCGTACGAGCGGAGGACGCCGTCGCCGCGCTCGGCCCGGCGCATCTCGCGGCGGACGAGGTCGCGCCAGGCGTCGGCCGAGCGCGGGTCGAGGAACGACGGCGCGCCGTCGGCCTCCCAGCCCTCGAAGTCGAACACGTGGGCCAGCTCGTGGAGCACCACGTTGTAGCCGTCGCGCCGCGCCCAGCCGTCCTCCACGGCCCGCACCGAGAGCACGATCGGCCCCTGCGAGTGGACCATCCCGTCGTAGAGGCCCGGCTCCTCGTCGCCGTACGCCTCGTCGAACGTGTCCGGCACCAGGAGCACGGTCCGCTCAGTCGGGATCTCCCAGTCCGGGTGCCCGTGGAGGAGCACCGCGGCGCCGGCCGCCACCATGAGGCGGAGCCGGTCGTCGGGGACCACCCCGCCCGCGCCCTCGAACGTGAGCCCGTCCCGGAGCCATGTCACGTCGCGCTCGAAGCGCGGTCGGGCCGTACGGTCGAGCGCGGCGTAGACCGCCACGTGCGCTTCGAGCCACGCGCGGTCGTCGGGGGGGAACGGCCGCCGGGCCAGGCGGAGCCGGCGGAGCGGGCGCCGGAGCGTCCACGCGACGACCGCCGCCCACGCGGCGAGCCCGACGCCGACGCCCCACGCGGCGCCCGCCCCGCTCCGCCCGACCGCGAGCCCGGCGAGCAGCGCGCCGAGCCCGCCCCAGAGGACGGGGACGAGCAGGTCGGACGGTCGGAGCGCGCGCATGGGCGGGGTGGGGGGCGGGGCGGTCGGGGGGCCGCGGGCGCAAGATGCACCACCCCGCCCCACACCGTGGGCGGGGCGGCCACCGTCGCGGCGTTGCATGGAACGCCGCCGGGCAACGCCGCCGAGCCGCGGCGCCTCCGCCGCGGCACCCTGCTCCGGAGCCTCCTGAGGGGCGGGGCAGGAGAAACCGGGCGGGGCGGGACACCATCGGGCGCACGCGAGTTTACAGATCGGGCTCCGCCGCCCTCCCCCCCGCCCCCACGGCTCACACCGCATGACCCCGCCCCGCCCGTACCGCCTCGCCGGCGACCCCGAGCAGTCCATCCCGCTCCTGACGCCCGACGAGGAGCGCCAGATGCACGAGGCCGACCTCCCGGAGACGCTCCCCGTCCTCACGCTCCGCAACACGGTCCTCTACCCGGGCGTCGTCCTCCCCATCACCGTCGGCCGCGACGCGACGCTGAAGCTGGTCAAGGACGCCTACGCCGGCGAGCGGCTCGTCGGCGTCGTGGCCCAGAAGCGGGCCGAGGTCGAGAACCCGGGGCCGGACGACCTCTACCGCATGGGGACGGCGGCGACCATCCTCAAGCTTATCAAGATGCCGGACGGGTCGGTGTCGATCGTGATCCAGGGCCAGCGGCGGATCGAGGTCGAGGAGTACACCCAGCTCGACCCGTACCTCGAAGCCCGCGTGCGCGCCGTCGAGGAGCCCGAGACGGACGGGGACGATCCGGCCGAGCTCGACGCCCGCATCCGGTCGGTGAAGGAGCTCGCGGTCCAGATCGTAAACCTGTCGCCGAACCTCCCGTCCGAGGCCGCCTACGCGATCCAGAACATCGAGAGCCCCGGCTTCCTCGTCCACTTTATCGCGTCGAACCTCCAGATCGACGTGGCCAAAAAGCAGGAGCTGCTCGAGACGCGCCCGCTCCTCGACCGCTCGCAGCTCGTGCTCGACCACCTGGAGCAAGAGATCCGCGTGCTGGAGATCTCGGAAGAGATCCGGTCGAAAGTAAAAACCGACGTCGACCAGCAGCAGCGGGAGTTCTTCCTGCGCCAGCAGCTCAAGACCATCCAGGACGAGTTGGGCGAGGCCGAGGGGTCGAGCCGTGAGGCCGACGAGCTCCGCGACAAGATGGACGAGCGGCTCCCCGACCTCCCCGACGACGTCGTCGAGACGCTGGAGAAGGAGCTCACGAAGCTGGCGCGGACGAACCCGGCGAGCCCCGAGTACGGCGTCGTCCGCAACTACGCCGAGACCATCCTCGACCTCCCGTGGGACCACACGTCCGAGGACAAGCTCGACCTCGGCCGCGCTGAGAAGGTCCTGGACGAAGACCACTACGGCCTGGACGACGTCAAAAAGCGCATCCTGGAGTACCTCGCCGTCCTCAAGCTGAAGGGCGACATGAAGGCCCCGATCCTCGCCTTCTACGGGCCGCCCGGCGTGGGCAAGACGTCGCTGGGCAAGTCGATCGCGCGGGCGCTGGGCCGTGAGTTCCACCGGATCTCGCTCGGCGGCGTCCGCGACGAGGCCGAGATCCGCGGCCACCGGCGGACCTACATCGGCGCGCTCCCGGGCCGCATCGTCCAGGGGCTCCGCAAGGCCGGCACCTCGAACCCCGTGTTCATGCTCGACGAGGTCGACAAGCTGGGGACTGACTTCCGCGGCGACCCGTCGTCAGCGCTCCTCGAAGTCCTGGACCCGGAGCAGAACGACACGTTCAACGACCACTACCTCGAGCTGGACTACGACCTCAGCCGCGTCCTCTTTATCGCGACGGCCAACTACCTCGACTCCATCCCCGCCCCGCTCCGGGACCGGATGGAGATCATCGAGATCAACGGCTACACGCCGTCTGAGAAGCTGGCGATCGCCCGGCGCTACCTCGTGCCGCGGCAGCTGGAGCAGAACGGGCTGCGCGAGGACCAGTTCACGATCACCGAAGACGCGCTGCTGCTGCTCATCGAGGGCTACACGCGCGAGAGCGGGGTCCGGCAGCTGGAGCGGACGATCGGGTCGGTCGTGCGCGGCGTGGCCAAGACGGTCGCGGTCGGCGACGCCGAGCGGGGCGACGTGGCGGCCGACGACGTGCCGGGCTTCCTCGGCGCGCGGAAGCACTTCAACGACGCCGCCGAGCGGACCGAGGTCCCGGGCGTGGCGACGGGCCTGGCGTGGACGCCGGTCGGCGGCGACATCCTGTTCGTGGAGGCGTCGGTGAGCCGCGGCTCGGGCCGGATGACGCTGACGGGCAAGCTGGGCGACGTGATGCGCGAGAGCGCGCAGGCAGCCTCGTCGTGGGTGAGGGCGCACGCCGACGAGTTGGGCATCCCGGCCGACGCGTTCCGCTACTGGGACCTCCACGTCCACGTCCCGGCCGGCGCCATCCCCAAGGACGGCCCGAGCGCGGGCGTGGCGATGACGGCGGCGCTGGCGTCGATCTACACGCGCCGCTGCGTGCGCCACGACCTCGCGATGACGGGCGAGATCACGCTGCGCGGGCTCGTGCTGCCGGTCGGCGGGATCAAGGAGAAGGTGCTCGCCGCGCGCCGCGCTGGGCTCTCGTGCGTGGTCCTGCCGGAGAAGAACAGGAAGGACGTGGAGGAGATCAAGGACGAGGCCGTCGAGGGCCTGGAGGTCCACTACGTCAAGCGGATTACCGAAGCGCTCGACGTGCTCCTGGAGCCGGACCCGGTCGAAGACCCGGCCGAGCTGTTCACGGTGCCCGACGCCGAAAAGCGGCTGACCGCCCCGCCCGCCCCCGGCGCCCCGGTCGTCGTCGCGAACGGCGGCGTGGAGGAGCCGGCGCCGCCGGGCGTCCGCTAGCCCCCCCGCCCCACCGCGCGGGCGGGGCGGTTAGCGCGCGCCCTCTTGCGACCGCCCCGCCCTACGGCCCAGGGGGCGCCGGGTCGACGCGAACGCAGAAACCCCCTTTTCCGCAGAGAAAAGGGGGTTTCGGAGGGTGCCCGAGACTGGAATCGAACCAGCACTCCCGTGAGGGAACACGACCCTGAATCGTGCGCGTCTACCAATTCCGCCACTCGGGCAGGCCCCGCCAAGGTACGCCGCCCCGCCCTGCGCGCCCACGCGGGCGGGGCGGGGCGGGGCGTCTCCACGGCCTCTCCACCGACGGCCGGCGTCCGCAGGCGGGGCGGGGCGGCCGCCGGCGCTAACCTCCCCGCCCCGCCCGTTCCGCCACGCCCACCGCAGACTTTGTCGATGCCCCTCCGCCTGACCGTCCTCGCCGCCCTCGCGCTGGGCGCCGCGCTCCCCGCCGCCGCCCAGCGCGTGCTCCCGTACCCGGTGACGCCGCCGCCCCAGTTCGAGCGCGCCGTCGCCAACGGGACGCGGTCGCCGACGGGCGCGCCCGGCCCGAACTACTGGCAGAACGGGGCCGACTACGACATCGACGCCCGGCTCGACGAGGCAACGCAGACGCTCGTCGCCACGGGCACGATCACCTACCACAACAACTCGCCCGACGCGCTCCCGTACCTCGTCCTCAAGCTGCGCCAGAACGTCCACGCGCCGGGCGTGCCGCGGAACCGGCCGGTCGCCGTGACCGGCGGGCTCGCGCTCTCGCGCCTCGCCGTGGGCGGGGCGGACCTCCGCGACGTGACGGTCGCCGAGACGCCGGGGAGCTACAGCGGCTCGGTCGAGCCCGGCACCTACGCCGTCAACGGGACCGTCCTCACGCTGGGCCTCCCCGCCCCGCTCGCGCCGGGCGACAGCGTCGCGCTCGACGTGGCCTGGAGCTACCCCGTCCCGCCGGCGACGGGCACGTACCGCCAGGGCACCGACGGCGAGGTCACCTACATCGGCTACTGGTACCCGCAGGTCGCCGTCTACGACGACGTCATGGGCTGGCACACCGACCCCTACCTGGGCAACGGCGAGCACTACATGGACTTCGGCCGCTACGCGGTCGACTTCGACGTGCCGGCGGGGTGGCTCGCGTGGGGCACCGGCCGCCTCGCGAACGCCGACGAGGTCCTCACCGAGCAGACGCGCGGGCGGCTCGCCGAGGCGCTGACGTCCGACGATGTCGTCCACGTGATCACCGAGGACGAGCGCGGCCGCGCCACGCAGCCGGGCACCGACGGCCGGCTCGTGTGGCGGTTCGAGGCCGACCGTGTCCGCGACGTGGCGCTCGCGACGTCGGACGCTTACGTCTGGGACGCCACGCACGCGGACGTGGACCAGGACGGCGACGGCGACGACGAGGCCGTCCTCATCAACGCCCTCTACCGCCCCGCCGGCGAGCGGCCGATGGAGGCCCCGTGGGAGCGGTCGGCCGAGTTTTCGCGGTTCTCGATCGAGCACCTCTCGGACCTCATCTTCCCCTACCCGTGGCCCCACATGACGGCCGTCGAGGGCGTCATCACGGGCGGCATGGAGTACCCCATGATGACGCTCATCGGCGGCGACCGCTCGGCGCCGTCGCTCTTCGGCGTCACCTACCATGAGATCGGCCACATGTGGTTCCCGATGATCGTGGGGACCAACGAGAAGGCGTACACCTGGATGGACGAGGGGCTCACGTCGTTCGACACGAACGAGGGCGTGGCCGCCTTCTTCGACGGGTCGTCCGAGGCCCGCCCCGCCATCGACGCCTGGGACCGCGCCCGGCAGTCGCACTACGCGCTCGCCGGCACCGGCGAGGCCGTCGCGCCGATGCGCCACAACGACTTGTTCCCCATCGGCGGCGGCACGCGCGAGGTCGACGCCGTCCAAGGCGGGGCGCGCGTGGTCGCCAGCTACTCGACGCCGGCCGTGCTCCTCCACGCGCTCCGCGGGCTCTACGGCGAGCCCGCCTTCTACGACGCCTACCGCGAGTACGCCCGCCGCTGGGAGTACAAGCACGCCTACCCGTACGACTTTTTCAACACGGTCGAGAACCGGCTCGGCGAAGACCTCGACTGGGCCTGGACGCCGACGCTCTTCGACACCTGGACCGTCGACCAGGCCGTCGCCTCGGTCCAGAGCGAGGGCGGGGCGGTCGTGGTGACGGTCGAGGACCAGGGCCGCGCGCCCATGCCGGCCCCGGTCCGCGTGACCTACGCCGACGGCCGCGTCGAGGACCAGACGGTGCCCGTGGAGACGTGGCTCTCGGGCGCCACGACGGCGGCCCTCCGGTTCGCCCCGGGCGAGGTGGCGCGCGTCGAGATCGACCCCGGCCAGTTCCTCCCGGACGTCGACCGGACGGACAACGTGTACCCGGCCGAGCCGGCCGACCTGTAGCCGCACCGCCCTCCACCCCGCCCCGCCCACCGAGGGCGGGGTGGGGGCCGTTTGGGAACGGCGCGCAGTGGTTCAGGACGTTGTGCGGGACCGGATGGTCGATGCGCCACCCCGCCCCGCTGACGAACCGACCCACCGCCGCACGGACTCCAGAACGCCCTTCGGGTGGGTACGGGATACCGAGTACGAGGTACGGCTCGATCTGACCTCGGCGCGCGTACCTCGTACCGAGCACCCCGTACCTCCCCGTACCTCCCTCTAGTCTACCACGTCGAACGCGGCGTCGCGGACCGGGAGGTTCGAGGCTTCGGGAGTCCACAGGCGGGCGCGGTCGAGCGCCTCGCGCGGGACGCGCCGCTCGCGCATGGACCACGCCGGGAACCGCCGCTCGGCGACCGGGCCGACGAACGACAGGCGGACGTCGTAGTGGCGGGCGTCGTTCGAGATCCGCGTGAGCAGGTCGAGGACCACGTCCTGCGGCCCCTCCACCCACTGCGCGTAGCGGACGACGTGGCCGTCGCCCTCGATCATCAGGAGCTGCCCCGTCACGCCGGTCCGCCGGTTGGCCGCCGACGCCCGCGCGACGAGCGCAGCCACCTCGTCGGAGCCGAGGGGGCGGGCGGGGAGGGACGAGTACCCGGCGGCGAACAGGGGCGGGGTGGGCACGGCGCAGGCGGGCTCGGGGACGGACCCGATGGTACCACCCCGCCCCGCCCGACGCCTACCCGCGGCGGCCGCCCCGCCCGCGCTCAGCGGATGCGCGGGCGGTAGTCGGTGAGGCCGTAGACGAGGCGGAGCGAGGCGAACGAGACGCCGCCCGGCCCGACGCCGACGAGCGCGCTCAGGATCGGCCGCTCGCGGTCGATAAACCGGAGGTTCAGCCCGACCGCCGCCGACGGCCGCAGCGGGACGCCCTCCCCCTCCGCGACGCGGCCCTGCGTAAACCGGACGCGCGGCGTGAACTGGCGGAACACGTCGTCGTAAGCCGCCCCCGCCATGCCCTCGGCCACGCCCTCGATGAGGAACGCCCCGATCAGCTGGGCGATCACGGCCCGCGCCCCGACCGTGACCGAGAACGCGTCGCGCCCGACGAAGTCGCGCCGCGGGTAGCCCACGAGGAGGTCGCCGTCGAGGACCGGGAGGTACACCCACGGCAGCGGGTCGCCCCCCTCCTCCCGCGTCACGACGCCGTTGAGGCGGACGAACAGCGCGCCCCGCTCGGGGAGGAACGGGAGCCGAATGGGGGCGGGGCGGAACACGTAGCCCAGCGCCTGGACCCGCGTGAACGCCAGCCCCGCCCCGTCGAGCGCCTGGAACCGGGTGACCTGCCCCTGCGCGTAGACCCCGCGCGACGGCATCGTCGGGAGGTCGCGGGTGTCGAGAACGGCGATGAGGCCGGCCTCGGCGCCCACGCGAGCGTCGCCGCGGAGCGCGTCGAGACGGGCGAGGTCCGACGGCGCGACGGCCGCGAGGTCGCCCGGCTCCACCTCTTCGTACCCGCGGAGCCGGTCGACCCGGAACCGTACGACCGGCTCCAGGAGCACGCGGCCCGGGCGCCCTGGCGACCACCCGAGGCGGGCCTCGGCCTCGACGGCGTAGCGGTCCAGGAACAGCTCGGCGCCGGCCGGCGAGGACGGCCCGTGCCCTACGAACCGGCTCCGCGACGTCGTCCCCGCCGCCCCGCCCACGAGCCCGAACAGGCGGTGGCGGCGGGGGTCGCCCGTGAGGTACTCGGCGTAGACGCCCTGGAGCCGCTCAGACAGCCGAGCCGCGAGCTCGGCGTAGTCGTCGTCCGAGAGCAGGCCCTCGACGCCCACGCCGCCCGCGATCCCGAACCCCTTCGACGGCGAGTACAGCGAGCTCGGGGAAAAGAGCGGCTGGACGCGCAAGGACCGCACCTCGTCCACGACCTCGACCAGCGCCTCCTCGACGTCAGACCGGCTCGTGTCGGCGGGCGCCGGCGACGGCCGGAACGTGGTGTCCGGCTGGACGAACAGGGCGGCGACCGAAAAGACGAGGGCGAGCATCAAAGGCGTGGGGGAACCGGGGCGGGGCCAGCGGAGCGGCAGCGGCTTCGACGCCCGCACGCCGCCCGAAAGATCCCCCACCCCGCCCGCGCGCGGGGCGGGGCGGCGCTACAGGCGGAGCGTGAACGTCGTCTCCACGTCGGGCTCGGACGACACGGCGAGCGTCCCGCCGTGGAGCCGAGCGATCCGCTGAGCGAGCGCGAGGCCGATCCCGCTCCCGCCCGGCTTGGTCGAGAAAAACGGAACGAACGCCCGCTCGGCCACCTCGGGCAAAAGCCCCGGCCCGTCGTCGGCGACCTCGACGACGGCGCGGCCGCCCGGCCCGGCGTAGGCCCGGAGCGCGACCGCCCCGCCCGCCGCGCCGCTCGGCTCGCCGTCCCGCGCGCCGATCGCCTCGACCGCGTTGAGGGCCAGGTTCACGAGCGCCTGCTCGACGAGGTCGGCGTCGGCCACGATCTCCAGCCGCTCCGGGTCCACGTCGACCGTCACCGTCACGCCGGGCGCGCTCGCGCGCGCCAGCGTCGCCACGTCGCCCAGGAGCTCGGCCGCTGAGATCACGCGCGGGCGGGGCGTGGGCAGCCGCGCGAGCGTCCGGTAGGCGTCGACGAACGAGACGAGCCCGCGGCTCCGGCGCTCGATGGTCCCCAACGCCTCGCGGACGTCGTCGAGCCGGCCGCCCCGCCCCGCCCCAGGCAAAACGGGCGGGGCGGCGCCCTCGGGCGGGGCGGGGCGGTCGAGGAGCGAGCGGGCGGTCCCGGCCAGCGACGCGATCGGGGCGACCGAGTTGGCGATCTCGTGCGTCAGCACACGCGAGAGCTCCTGCCAGGCTTCGAGCTCGCGGGCTTCCAGCTCCTCGCGGATGTCCTGGAGCGAGACGAGCGTGTGGGCCTCGCCGCCGACCGTGAACCGGGTCGCGTAGGCCACAAGCTCCTGCGGACGCCCCTCGCCGCCGCCCAGCCGCACCAGCGACCGCTCGCCCGGGGCGACGTCGGCGAGCGCCCGCGCCGCCTCGGGCGCCCGCCGCGCGAGCACCTCCAGCGACCGCGGCCGGGCCACGCCGAGCGTCCGCCGCGCAGCCAGGTTGAAGATCGTGACCTCGCCGCCGGCCCGGAACGCGACGAGCGCCACGCCGACGTGGCGGACGACCGCTTCGAGGTAGCCCGCCTGCTCCTCGCGCTCGGCGCGGACGCGGCGGAACGCCCCGCCCACTTCCTCGAACGCCGCCGCGAGCGCGTCGAGCAGCGGGTCGCCCCCGGCCGCCGAGAACCGGCCCGAGACGTCGTCGTAGCGGACGCCCTCCAAAAAACGGCGGACGTCGCGCGCCGGCCGCTCGGCCGCGCGGACGGCGCCCCACCCCGCCCACACGGCCACGGCCGCCAGCGCCGCCGCCCCGCCCGCCGACGCCGCCCCGCCCCGGACGACGAGCGCAGCCGCCCCGCCCACCGCCGCCGCGAGCACGGCGAGCCGAACGACGAGGCGGACGCGGTACCGACGCCAGACGCGGGAGAGGGTCACGGGAGGCGCGTAGGCAGGGACGAGAGGAGGCGCGTAGGCAGGTCAGGGAAACGTACGGGCGAGGCAGGCAGGGCGCTGTAGCGGCTGCACGCCCGCCTACAGGCTTACTCCCCTACCCGCCTACTCGCCTACCCGCCTACCCGCCTCACAGCCCGTACTTCTCGATCCGCCGGTAGAGCGACTTCCGCGTGAGCCCGAGCTCGTCGGCCGCGTGCGTGATGTTGCCGCCGTGCTTGGCGAGCGCGCGTCGGACGGCCGCCCGCTCCAGCTCCTCCAGGTCGAGCGTATCGAGCGCCGCCCCGCCCTGGCCGCCCGCGTCGCCCGAGGGCGGGGCGGCCGAAAACTGGAGGTCGGCGTCGGCGATCCGGTCGCCCTCGGCCAAGATGACGGCGCGCTCGACCGTGTGCTGGAGCTCGCGGACGTTGCCCGGCCACCCGTACTGCCGCAGCCGCGCGCGCGCGCCGTCGGTGAAGCCGGCCGCGGCGCGGCCGTAGGCGCCGGCGTAGCGCGCGAGAAAGTGGTCGGCCAGGAGGTCGAGGTCGGCGCCCCGCTCGCGGAGCGGGGGCAGTCGGAGCTCGACCGTGTTAATCCGGTACAGGAGGTCCTGCCGGAACGCGCCCTCGGCCACGCGCTCATAAACCGGCACGTTCGTCGCGCTCACGACGCGGACGTCGACGCGGCGCGGCGCCGACTCGCCCACGCGGACGACCTCGCGGCGCTGGAGGGCGGCCAGGAGCTTGGCCTGCTCGGTCGGCCCCGCGTTCCCGATCTCGTCGAGGAACAGCGTGCCCCCGGCCGCCGCCTCGAACCGCCCCGCCCGGCCGGCCGCGGCGCCCGTGAACGCGCCCTTGGCGTGGCCGAACAGCTCGGACTCGAACAGCGACGGCGGCACGGCGCCCAGGTCGACCGACACGAACGGGCCGGCGGCGCGGCCCGAGAGCCGATGCACGGCCTCGGCGACCAGCTCCTTGCCCGTCCCGTTCTCGCCCAGAATGAGGACGTTGGCGTCGGTCGGGGCCACTTTGCGGACCGTCTCGTAGACCGCGCGCATGGCCGGGCTCTGGCCCACGAGCTCCCCCACCCCGCCCTCGGGCACGGCCGGGCGGGGCGGACCCGACGCGGGCGGGGCGGGACCCGCGACCGCCCCGCTCGCCTCGCGCTGGCGCCGGAGCTGGGCCGCCGCGCCGACGGCCGCGAGCAGCCGCGCGTTGGCCCACGGCTTCGTCACGAAGTCGGCCGCCCCGTGCTTCATCGCGCGGACGGCGAGGTCGACGTCGCCGTAGCCCGTGATCATGACCACGACGGCGCCGGGGTCGATAGCGTGCGCGTTCTCGAGCCACCGGAGCCCCTCGCGCCCGGTCGAGGCGTCGCGGCTGAAGTTCATGTCGAGGAGCACGCAGTCGTAGCGCGTCTCGCGGAGCAGCGTCGGGAGCGCGGCCGGGCTCGTCGCCGTGTGGACGGTCTGGACGTGGTCGCGGAGGAGGAGCCGGATGGCCGTCAGCACGTCCTCGTTGTCGTCGACGACGAGGACCGAGGCGTCGGGGGGCGGGGCGGCGGCGGAGGGCGGGAGCATGGCGGCAAGATCGTTCGCCCGAGCGCGCGCAAACGGTGTGCGCCCGGACCGCCCCGCCCCAGACGGCGGCCGAGCGGCGGGCGGGGCGGCCGCGCCGTGCCCCAGCGCACGGCCGCTGTGCGCTCGCGCACACCCGGACCGCCCTCAGCGCCCCTGGCACGAGCTGGGCGCCCTCGGCACGCCTCTTGGACTCCCCCAGACCACCCCGCCCCTCCACGTCCATGAGCGCCCCCATCACCCTCCCGCCCACGCCCAACGGCGCCGCCGACGCGGACCGCCCCGCCCCGCCCGCGTCCGTCTTGACGCGCCCCGTGGGCGGGGCAGTCTCGGGCGGGGCGGCTCCGGGCGGGGCGGCGGGGCACGGCGAGGGCGTCGACCGGCGGCGGGCCAAGCGGCTCGTCACGCCGCGCCGGGCGCTGGCCGCGCTCGCCGTCCTCGCCGTGAGCGCGCTCGCCGCCTGGGCGCTCTGGGGCCGGCCCGAGGGGCAGACGCTCCGCGTCGACGCCGACCGGCTGACGGTCGCGGCCGTCGAGGACGGCCCGTTCCAGGAGTACGTGGCCGTCACCGGCACGGCGCAGCCGCTCCGCACCGTCCTGCTCGACGCCGTCGAGGGCGGGCAGGTCGTCCGCCGGCACGTCGAGGAGGGCGACACGGTCGCGGCCGGGCAGGTCCTGTTCACGCTCCGCAACGACGACCTCGCGCTCGAAGTGATGGGGAGCGAGTCGCAGCTCGAAGAGCAGGCGGCGGCGCTGCGCCAGAACCGGCTCCAGATGGACCAGTCGGCCCTCGACCTCGAACAGCAGCTGGCCCAGCTGGACTACGACATCACGCGGCTCGAGCGCGACGAGGCCCGCGTCTCCGGCCTGGTCGACCGCGACGCGGCGCCCCGGAAGGACCTGCTCGCCATCCAGGACGAGCTCGCCTACACCCGCCGCCGCCGCGCGCTCACGGCCCGGGGCGCCGAGCAGCAGGAGGCCCAGCACCGCGTCCAGACCCGCGACATGGCCGCCTCGGTCGGCCGGCTCCGCGAGAACCTCGCCCTCGTCCGCCGCTCGTCGACCAACCTCACGGTCCGCGCGCCGGTCGCGGGCCAGGTGTCGGGGCTCCAGGCCGAGATCGGCGAGCTCAAAAACCGGGGCGACCGGCTGGGCCAGGTCGACGTGCTCGACGCCAGCAAGGTCCGCGCCCTCATCGACGAGCACTACCTCCCGCGCGTGGCCCCGGGCCAGCGGGCCACGGCGACCGTGGGCGGGGCGGAGTACACCCTCGCCGTCCGCGCTGTCTACCCCGAGGTCACGGACGGCCGCTTCGAGGCCGAGCTCGTGTTCGCCGGCCCCGCCCCGCCCGACCTCCGCCGCGGCCAGTCGGTCCGCCTCCGCCTCGAACTGGGCGACCCGGAGCGGGCGCGGCTCCTGGAGCGGGGCGGGTTCTACGGCGACACCGGCGGCCAGTGGGTGTTCGTGTTGTCGCCCGACGGGCGCGAGGCCGTGCGCCGGCCGGTCGAGCTCGGACGCCAGACGCCGCGCCACTTCGAAGTGCTCGGCGGGCTGGAGCGGGGCGACCGCGTCGTGGTCTCGTCCTACGCCGCCTTCGGCGACGCGGACCGGCTGGTGGTCGAATGAGGTCGCTGGTCCCTGGTCCTTTGTCACTTGTCATTCGTCCTTGGCGCGTTGCTTCCTCGACGTTCCGCTATGGGGCGGGGCGGGGTGGTGCGGCCGATGGAGCGCAGGTAGGCGTTCAATCGCGGACCCAACTCGTCGAGGATCGGGCGGAGGCGAGCGGACTGATCACGCGTGAGGAGGCCCCGCTTCTGGGCGCGCCGCAGCCCGTGGCGGGTCTCGTAGAGCGAGCCGCGCGCGTAGTGGACGAAGCGCCTGTTGTCCTTGAACGTGCCCCGCCCCGCTCCTTCGGCGATGTTTGCGCCCACGCTGTCGGCCGAGCGCACGACCTGCTCCCCGACCGTCCGCCGCGCGAGGCGGTCCCATGTGTCCACCGTCTCCCAGACGGCGTCCGCCAGCCGCTCGGGCAGCTTGTAAACCTCCAACTCGTCGAACCCCAGACTCGGCATAGCACATCAGGTGTCGTGGCCCCTCAATCTCGCGCCTAGCGCCCAACCCAAATGACCCATGACAAATGACCTAGGACAAGGCACCCCCACCCCGCTCATCCTCACCCACGACCTCCACAAGGTCTACGCCACCGACGAGGTCGAGACGTCGGCGCTCAACGGCGTCTCGGTCTCCATCGACCCGGGCGAGTTCGTCGCCATCATGGGGCCGTCGGGGTGCGGGAAGTCCACGCTGCTCAACCTGCTCGGGCTCCTCGACCGGCCCTCGACGGGGTCGTACAAGCTGGCCGGCGACGAGGTCGGCGCGCTCCCCGAACGCGACCGCGCGCGGAAGCGGCGGGGGGCGCTCGGGTTCGTGTTCCAGAGCTTCAACCTCATCGACGACCTGACCGTCGCCGAGAACGTCGAGCTCCCGCTCGTCTACCTCAAGGCATCGAAGGCCGAGCGGGCCGAGCGGACCGAGGCCGCGCTCGACCGGGTCGGCATGGCGCACCGGCGGGGGCACACGCCGCAGCAGCTCTCGGGCGGCCAGCAGCAGCGCGTGGCGATTGCGCGCGCCGTCGTCGCCAGCCCGCAGCTCCTGCTCGCCGATGAGCCGACGGGGAACCTGGACAGCCAGAACGGGGCGGCCGTCATGGACCTGCTCGCCGAGCTCAACGCGGCCGGCACGACCATCGTCATGGTCACGCACTCGCCGTCGGACGCCGAGTACGCGCAGCGCGTGGTCAACCTGTTCGACGGGCGCGTGGTGAGCGAGCACGTCCTGGCCGGCGAACTCCACCCGCCGGACCCGGCCGCCAAGGGCGCCCTCCCGCAGCCGCTCTAGCGCTGCGTCGCGAGGAACCCGATGGGTTCGGCTCGGGCGGGGCGGTCCGGGAGGAGTCCCCCTCCTAGCCAGGAGGGGACACCGCGAAGCGTCGGCGCAGCCAAGGGTGGTTGTCGGGCCGAGCACCACCCCGCCCGACAAGCTGTGGAGGAGCACTCGTGCTGCGTCAAGCTCTTGCTTGATCGGGTGGCGCTCTGTTCAGTCCACCACCCCTAGCCCCTCCTGTCCAGGAGGGGGACTCTCTCGCCGACGCCGCCCCGCCCACTCGTCACCCCGCCTTTCCTCCTCCTCCACCCCGCCCGCCATGTGGACGCACCACCTCCGCCTCGCCCTCCGCGCCCTCGCCCGCGACAAGACCAGCGCCGCCCTCGGCGGGCTGAGCCTGGCCGTCGCCGTCGCGGCCTGCGTGCTGATCTCGCTGTTCGTGCGCGAGGAGCTGAGCTACGACCGCGCGCTCCCCAACGCCGACCGGGTCTCGACCGTCGCGACCGAGGACCACTTCGGCGGCGAGCGCCACGCGTTTACTGCGACGCCGTACCTCCTAGCGAGCACGCTCGTCGCCGAGGCCCCGGCGGTCGAGGCCGCGAGCGTTACCTACGGCGGGTGGAACATGACGCCGGTCCTCGACGCGGGCGGGGCGGAGGTCGGGGATGAGGAGGTCCGCCTACTCTTCGCCGACTCGCTCTACTTCGACGTGCTGGCGTACCCGGCCGTCGCAGGCGACGTGGGCACTGCCCTGGACACGCCGGACGGGGCCGTCATCACCGCCTCGACGGCGCAGCGCCTGTTCAGGACGGCCGCCCCGCTCGGGCGGACGCTGACGCTCGCCACCGGCGACACGAACACGGTCACGGTTCGCGCCGTCGTCGCCGACCCGCCCGAGCTGTCGAGCTTCCCGTTCGACGTGATCGCGTCGTTCGCGGGGTGGCGCGCGCAGAACCCGGATGTCAGCCCAGGGTGGAGCGGCGCCATGTACCAAACGTACGTGCTCCGCCGAGCGGGGACCGAGCCCGACGCCGTCCAGCGGGCGCTCGACGTGGTCGTGCCGGAGGTGGAGCGGTCGGAGGACAAGGCCCTAATCAACGTCCCGCTCCGCGAGTACCGGCTCTCCGAGTTCTCGGACGCCCAGGACGGGTTCGGCGGGAGCCTCGTGTTCGTCCGCCTGTTCGCGGCCGTGGCCGGGCTCATCCTGCTCCTCGGCGCCATCAACTACGTCAACCTCGCGACGGCGCGCGGCGCGCGGCGGGCCAAGGAGATCGGCGTGCGGAAGGCGTTGGGGGCGGGGCGGGGCGGGCTCGTGCGCCAGTTCCTCGTCGAGTCCGTCGTGCTGAGCGCGCTCGCGGCGCTCGTCGGGCTGGCGCTCGCGGCGCTCGCGCTCCCGCTCTTTAACGGGACGTTCGGGACCGACCTTGCCCTGGCCGACCTCGACGGGCCGTTCCTGCTCGGCCTGGGCGGGGCGGTCCTCGCGGTCGGCGTGCTGGCGGGGCTGTACCCGGCCCTCTACCTGTCGCGGTTCGACGCAGCGCGTGTTCTCCGGGGCGGGGCGGCGGCGTCGCGGACGGCCGGCGAGGCGTTCCTGTCGCGGACGTGGCTCCGCCGAGGGCTCGTCGTGTTCCAGTTTGCGGCGGCCGTGCTGCTCCTGGTCGGGACGGGCGCCGTCGCGCGCCAGCTCGACTACATCCGGTCGAAGCCGCTCGGGCTCGACCCGGACGGGCTCGTCGTGGTCCCCATCACCGACCGCGCCCTGGCGCAGCAGTCCGACGTCGTGAAAGCGGCGTTCCTCCGACTCCCCGAGGTCGTCGCGGCGGCCGGGGCCTCGGTCGTCCCGCCCAAGCTGTACTCGGGGATGGCGAACGAGCCCGACCCCGAGCAGCCCGGCCTCGGGCTGAACTACAGGCTCGTCGACGGCGACGCCGACTACGCCGACGCG
The DNA here is from genome assembly GCF_032248475.1 of Rubrivirga sp. S365. NCBI lineage: Bacteria > Pseudomonadati > Rhodothermota > Rhodothermia > Rhodothermales > Rubricoccaceae > Rubrivirga > Rubrivirga sp. S365. Next base: position 2,072,606 of record NZ_JAVTTN010000001.1, on the reverse strand, counting down.
CTCGGCTTGGGCGTCGTGGCGGGGCGGTGGTTCCAGGACACGGCCGACGACGACGCGCGGGCCGTCGTGGTCAACGAGTCGTTCGCCGACGCGCTGGGGTGGACGCCGGACGGCGCCCTCGGGCGCGAGGTGGAGACCGGCTTCGGAGACACGCCGAACGTGGTCGTGGGCGTCGTGGCCGACTTCCACTTTGCCTCGCTCCGCGAGCCGGTCGGGGCCGTCGCCATCGGCCCCGACCGGCCCGACGGGATCGAAAACGGGAGCGGGGACGCCGCGAGCTACCCCTGGATCGCCGTCCGCCTGGCGCCGGGCCGGGACGCCGAGGGCGTGGCCGCCCTCCGCGCGGCGTGGGCTGGCCTCGCGGGCGACGCCCCGTTCGAGCCCTGGTTCGTCGCCGACGACTTCGCCGAGCTCTCCGCCAGCGAGGAGCGGCTGGCGCGGACGTTCGCGTTCTTCGCCGGGATCGCCGTGCTCATCGCCGCGCTCGGGCTCGTCGGGCTGGCCGCGTATTCGGCCGAGCGGCGGACGAAGGAGGTCGGCATTCGCAAGGTGCTCGGGGCGAGCGTGGGCGGGGTGGTGGCGCTCCTGTCGCGGGAGTACCTCGCGCTCGTCGCGGTGGCGGCCGTGCTCGCGGCGCCGGTCGCCGTGGTCCTCGTGCGGCGGTGGCTGGAGGGATTCGCCTACCACGCCCCGTTCAGCCCGCTCGTGCTCGTCGGCGCGGCGCTGGCCGCGCTCGCGCTGGCGCTCTTGTCGGTTGGGACACAGGCGCTCCGGGCGGCCCGCCGCGACCCGGTCCGCGCGCTGCGCTCCGAGTAGGCCGCCCCGCCCTGTGCGCCGCCGCCCGCCGACTGTGCGCCCGCGCACACCGCCCCGCCCCCAGACGCTCCTGGAGTGGGCGGGGCGGGGTGGTCCGGGCCTTGCTATCTCCGCCACCCCGCCCTACCCCCACCTATGTCTCCCCACCCCCTTGAGCGCCGCGTCCGTTTCCTCACGGGTGCCACCATCGCCCTCACGTCGGTCCTCCTCGCCCTGGTGCTCGGGGCCACGAGCCCTGCCGGCGCTGCTGGGTCCAGCACCTCGCCGCGGGCGTCGTCGAGGCCGACACCGTCCGTGCCGACGTGATCATCACCGAGCGGGTAAACGTCGTGCAGCCGGATGGCCGGCTCGCCGTCGTCGTCTCGAACGGGGACCGCATTCCAGGTCCCATCTTCCAGGGCGAGGAGTTTCCGCCGGAGATCTCGGAAGGGCGCCGAGGCTCTGCAGGGCTCGTGTTCTACAACGCCGACGAGACCGAGTCCGGCGGGCTCATCCACCGGACGGTGCGGGCGGACGGCGGGTACGAGGCGTTCGGAGCGCTCACGTTCGACCAGTTCGAGCAGGACCAGACGGTCGCCCTCGCCTACGACGACGACGGGGCGAGCCGGCGGGCCGGGCTCCACGTCTGGGACCGCCCGACGGAGTTCACGATCAAGGAGCTCATTGACGTCGTCGTCGGCGTCCGGTCGGAGGACCCTGACGCCCGCGCGTCGGCCCAGGAGCGGTACGAGGCTATGCGAGACGCCGGCGGGCTCGACGCCCCGCAGCGGGTGTTCGTCGGGAGCGAGAACCGGACGGCCGAGGTCCGTCTCCAGGACACGCAGGGGCGCCCCCGCATCCGACTCATCGTGGACTCGCTCGACGTCGCGCGCCTCGTCATCCTCGACGCTGACGGCGAAACCGTCCTTCGCCTCCCGGAAGACTAGCCCCGCACCGCGTCACCGGGTCACTCCCCAAACCCTGCTGTTTTTACCTACCCATATCACACCGTCATGACGCTTCCGACGAGCTACGTGCTGCTAGGCTTCCGCGCGCTGCGGAAGGACAAGGTGGCCTCCCTCATCAACCTCGTCGGCCTGTCAGTGGCCGTTGCCTGCGCCGTCGCGCTGTTCCTCCTGCTCCACGAGATCAACACCGCCGACGACTTCCACGCGCACGGCGACCGGATCTTCTTGGTCGGCCACGCGGTCGAGGGCAGGGCGGGGCCGGAGCGTTGGGGGACCGCGCCCGAGCCGCTGGGGCCGGCGCTCGCTGCGGACCTCCCTCAGGTCGAGCGGGCCGTCCGCGTGGCGACGCACCCCGCCCTGGTGCGCGCCGATGGCAGCACGTACCACGAGACGCTGTCTTTTGCCGACGCCGGCTTTTTCGACGTGTTCTCCTTCCCCCTCGCCCAGGGCAGCGGCGGGGCGCTCGCCGACCCGAGCGGCGTCGTCCTGAGCGCCGAGGCGGCCACGAAGTACTTCGGCGCCGAGGACCCGCTGGGCCAGACGCTCACGGTGACGCTGCCCTCTACGCGCGACACGAGCGGGGCCGTCGAGACGCTGACCGTCGTCGGCGTCGCCGCCCCCTTCCACGCCCGCGCGGACTTCCGCTTCGACCTCCTCGCGGGCTACGACCTCCAGCGAGCGGCCGGCCTCGCAGCCCCGAACGACTGGGCGTCGCTGACCGAGGCCACGTTCCTCCTGCTCCGCCGGTCGGCCGACGCCCGCGAGGTCTCGGCGCAGCTCGATCGCTACGCCACCGTCCAGAACGCGACCAGCCCGGACCGGCCCGCGACGTTCTTCCTCGACAGCGTCCAGCACCCGGACTGGCTGACGGCCTGGCAGATCGAGGACCGCGCGCTCCAGGCGCCCCTGCTGTGGGAGTCGGTGATGTTCGGCCTCATCGCGCTCCTGATGCTGCTCGTGGCGTGCTTCAACACCATCACCATCTCGCTGGGCGCTGCGGCGCGTCGGCTCAAGGAGATCGGCGTCCGCAAGGCGATGGGGGCCAGCCGCCGGGAGCTCGTCCAGCAGTTCCTGATTGAGAGCCTCGTCCTGTGCTCGCTGGCCGTGCTGGGTGGGCTGTTGGTGGCTTGAACGATCACCGTCCCCTTCCTGAACGGGTTGCTCAACCGGCCAAACCCGCTCGACATCTCGGATGTCGCGGCGTTCTGGCCCGTCGTGGCCGGCCTGCCCCTGTTCCTCGGGCTCGTGGCCGGGCTCTACCCGGCCGTCTACGTCTCAGCGTTCCAACCCACGGCGATCCTGGGGGGGCGCGCTCGGCTGGCCGAGAAGAAGGCCCTCACCCGGACGCTCACCGTCGTCCAGTTTACGCTGGCCCTGGTCACCATCTGCCTGGCGCTCTTCACGGCCACGCTCGACGACAAGCTGCTCGGGGGCAACTGGGGGTACGACCAGGACAACCTCCTGGTGGTGGCGACATCTGGGCCGGAGCAGACCGACTGGCTCCGGCGGGAGGCGTCCGCGCTCCACCCGGTCCGCAGGGTGGCCGGGGCCGCGAACCCCGTCGGGTCTCCGGGAGCCCCCGCCACGGTCCGCGTCCAGGGTCAGGAGGCGCAGGCGGCCCACTTCAGCGTCGGGCCGGAGTACCTCGCCACGCTGGACATCGAGGCGGCCGCGGGGCGTGCGTTCGGCGCGGGCTTCGCCGACGGCGAGCGGTCCGTCGTAGTCAACCGCACGTTCGTCCAGGAGCAGGGGTGGGCGGCCCCTGTCGGGCAGCAGGTAGAGCTCGACGGGCGGCCGCTGTCGGTCGTCGGCGTCGTCGAGGACTTCCTGCTGGCGCCGATGGCGGGCACGGCGCGGCCGGTCGTCTTCAGCCTGGCCGACGCGGCTCAGGTGCGGTCCCTGACCCTGCGCGTCGAAGCCGGGGCCGCCGCCGACCTCGACGCCGCACTCCGGGCGCGCTGGAAGCGCCGGTTCCCGGGCGTCGATTACGCCTCGTACGCTCAGGCGGACGCATTCGCCAGGGAGTCGATGCGCGGCGTCTCGCGGTTCATCACCTACCTGGCCGCCTTCGCCCTCCTCATCTCGTGCATGGGGCTGTTCGGACTGGCCGCCCAGGGCGCGGCACGGCGCACGCGCGAGGTGGGCGTGCGCAAGGCGCTGGGCGCGTCGGCGGCGCACATCGTGTTGTTGGTCAACCGCGGCTTTCTCGGGATGCTCGTCGTCGCTACGCTGGTCGCGACCCCGCTGTGCTACCTCGGGCTAAGCACGGCGCTCCGCCTAGCGCCGGTCGACGTCGCGCTCGGGTCGGCGCCGTTCGTCCTGTCGAACGCCCTGGTCTTCCTACTGGCGGCGGCGACGCTCTCGGTGCAGACGGCCCGGCTCGTCCACGTCCGCCCGGCCGAGGTGCTACGGGCGACGTAGCCGGCCGCCCCGCCCGCCGTCGGGGGAGCGTGCGCCGCCGCCCGCCGACTGTGCGCGTCCGCACACCGCCCCGCCCCCAGAACGCCCCTGGAGTGGGCGGGGCGGGGTGGTCCGGGCCTTGCTCTCTCCGCCACCCCGCCCCGACGTCGCGCTTCCTCGCCGGCCGCCCCTGCCTCCATGCCCCTCGTCCTCCGCACCGCCCTCCGCGCCCTCCGGCGCCGCCCCGCCGACGCCCTCATCAACGGGCTGGGGCTCGCGCTCGGCCTCGCCTGCTGCGCGCTCATCGCGCTCCACGTCGCCGCCGAGCGCGGGGCCGACCGCCAGCACGCGGGCGGCGAGCGCGTCGTCCGCGTCGGCATCGAGATGACGGACGCGGGCGGCGAGGTCACGAAAGCTCCGACGGTGCCCCGACCGCTGCTCGCCGCCGTCGAGCGCGATCCGGCCGCCGAGGCCGTCGCCACCGTCCGGTACGGGGCGGGGTTCCGCGTCGAGCGGCCGGTGGGGAACGTCCGCGCCGACGCCATCTTCGCCAGCGCCGACGTCCTCGACGTCCTCAATGGCTACCGCCTCATCGCGGGCGACGCCCAGACAGCGCTCGCGGCACCCGGATCGGTCGTCCTCACCGAGGAGGCCGCGCTCCGGCTCACCGGCGAGGCCGCCCCGCTCGGGCAGACGCTCGACGTGGGCGCCGACCTTCCCTACACCGTCACCGGCGTCTTCGACGAGACCGGCCGGTCGCACCTCGCGTTCGACGCGCTCGTTTCGTTCGCTACGCTCGACGCGGCGGACTGGTACGACCCAGACCAGTGGCAGTCGTTCGACCTCGGCGTCTACGCCCGGCTCCGTCCTGGAGCCGACCGCGCCGCGTTCGCCGGCCGCGTTCAGGGCGCGCTGGACGACGGGATCGGGGAGGGCATGCGGGCTGAGGGCATGGCCGCCGCCGCCGCCGTCCAGCCGCTCCACGACGTTTACCTCGCTGAGGACGGGCGGATGAACCCGCCGTACGTGCGGACCGGCCACCCCGCCCTGCTCCGCGTCCTGTCGCTCGTCGGGCTGTTCGTGCTCGCGGTCGCCGCCGTCAACTTCGTGAACCTGGCGACGGCCCGGTCGGTCGAGCGCGCCCGCGAGGTCGGCGTGCGGAAGGCGGTCGGGGCGGGGCGGGGCGGGCTCGTGGCGCAGTTTCTGGCCGAGGCCGTGGCGCTCGCCCTCGCGTCGGGCGCCGTGGCCCTCGCCCTCGTGGCGCTCGCGCTCCCGGCCTACAACGGGCTGACGGACGCAGGCCTGGCGCTCTCCGACCTGCTCGCGCCCGCCCCGCTCGCGGCCGGGCTCGCCGTCGTCGCGGCCGTCGGGCTCCTGGCCGGGGCCTACCCCGCGCTCGCGCTCTCGTCGTTCCGCCCCGCCGAGACGCTCCGCGGCTCGTTCGCGACCGACCGCCGGGGGGCCGGGCTGCGGCGCGGGCTCGTCGTGTTCCAGTTTGCCGTCTCGGGCGCGCTCCTCGTCGCCACGCTCGTCGTGGGATCGCAGCTGGGCCACCTCCGCGACCAGGACCCCGGGTTCGACCGCGAGCACGTCGTCCTCGTCCCCACGAACGTCGTGGGCGGGGCGGACGTGCGGGCGCTGAAGGACGCCTTCGCGCGCGTCCCCGGCGTCGAGGCCGTCGCCCTAACGGGGGCGCCGCCGACCGAGGCGGGCTGGGAGAGCCAGAACGTCTCGGCCCGGGGCGGGGCGGGCGGGACGCAGACGATGGAGACGGTGATCGCCGACCCGGACTACGCCGAGGCCCTCGGGCTGCGCGTCGTCGCCGGCCGCGACCTCTCGGCCGAGATCGAGACGGACCGCGAGACGGCCGTGCTCCTCAACGCGTCGGCCGCGCGCGCGCTCGGGTGGACGCCCGAGGAGGCCGTCGGGCAGGAGGTCGAGACGTCGGGCCGCTACCCCGGCACCGTCGTCGGCGTCCTGGCCGACTACGCCCACCACGGCCTGGCCGCCCCGCCCCGCCCCCAGGTCTTTTTCGACCAGGCGGGGCAGGCGCAGTGGGCCGCCATCCGCCTCGCGCCGGGCGCGGCGGGCGCCCTCGACCGGCTCCGGGCGGTGTGGGAGGGCCGCGTGCCCGGCGACCCGTTCGCGCCCACGTTCCTCGACGCCGCCGTCGACGCGCAGTACCGGGCCGAGGAGCAGCTCGCGCGGGCGTTCGCCCTGTTCGCCGGGCTCGCCGTGGTCGTGGCGTGCCTCGGCCTGTTCGGGCTGGCGGCCCACGCGGTCCAGAAGCGGCGGAAGGAGGTCGGCGTGCGGCGCGTGCTCGGCGCCACGGTCGGGCAGGTCGTCGGCCGCCTCACGGCGGACTTTGCGCGGCCGGTCCTCGTCGGCTTGGCCGTCGCGGTGCCGGTCGCGTGGTGGGGGCTCTCGCGGTGGCTCGACGGGTTCGCCGAGCGCGTGGCGCTCACGCCCGCCCCGTTCCTCGTCGCCGGCCTCGTGGCGCTGGCCGTGGCCGTGCTGACGGTGAGCGTCCACACGGTCCGCGCGGCGACGGCGGACCCGGCGCGGGCGCTGCGCTCGGAGTAGCCGCCCCGCCCTCGCAACGTCCCCTCCACCCCGCCCCCATGCTTCGCTCTCACCTTATCGTTGCCCTGCGGGGCCTCCGCCGCGACGCCCGCTACACGGCCTTGAACGTCGTCGGGCTCGCGCTCGCGCTGGCCGTCGCGTTCCTCGTCCTGGCGTGGGTGCGGGGCGAGCTCGCCGTCGACGCGTGGCACGAGCGGGCCGACCGGACCTACCGCGTCGTATCGACGGTACAGAGCGGGTTCGACCCCGACCCCCGCCTTTTCGCCTCGGTACCGGACGCCGTCCCCGCGCTCGCGCGCGACGAGGTCCCTGGCGTCGAGGCCGTCGCCGAGGTGGTCGGCAGGTTCTACCTGGCGACGGCCGAGGGCGACGAGGCGGCCGGCGGGCTGGACCTCGGCGGGGTCTACGCCGACGGCGCCCTGTTCGACGTGTTCTCGCTCCGCCTCGCCGAAGGCGACCCGGAGACGGCCCTCGCCGCGCCGGGCCGGCTCGTCCTCTCGGAGCACGCGGCGCGGCGCCTGTTCGGCGACGCGGACCCGATGGGGCGGGCGGTCGCCGGCCGCGACGGGGCCGCCTTCACCGTTACCGGCGTCCTCGCCGAGCCGGCGGGACGGACGCACCTCCCGCTCGAGGCCATCGCCTCGCTCTCGACGCTCGGCCCCACCCCGCCCACGCCGTGGGACGAGGCGTTCGGCGCGCGCGACGTCTACGCCTACGTCGTCCTCGACAACGCGGCCGATCCCGACGCGTCGGAGGCGCGGCTCGACGCCCTCGCCCGGCGCGCGTTGCCGGAGCGGGCGGGGGCGCGGCTGGCGGCGCTGGAGCTCCAGCCGCTCACGCGGATCAACCTCTCGGGCCGCCTGTTCTTCTCGCCGCTCGGGACCGCCCTGCCCGCCGCCGTCGCCTACGTGCTGGCGGGGCTGGCCCTCCTCCTCCTTGCCGTCGCGTGTGTGAACTACGCCGGGCTGGCCGTCGCGCGCGGGCTCGGGCGGACCCAGGATGTGGGCGTGCGGAAGGTGCTCGGGGCGGGGCGTGGCACGATCGTCGCCCAGTTTCTCGCCGAAGCGCTCGTCGTCGGAGCGCTCGCGGGCGGCCTCGCCCTGGTCTTTGGGACCGCTCTCGCTCCCGCGTTCAACGGGCTCTCGTTCGTCGCCCTGGATGGGTCCCCCCTGAGTGGGCGGACGCTCCTGGACCCGGCGCTGATCGGAGCCGCTGTCGTGCTCGTCGTGCTCGTGGCGGGGGCGGCCGGGCTCTACCCCGCCCTGCTCCTCTCGCGCGTGCAGCCGGCGGTCGCCGTCAAGGCTCGCGGGGCGGCGACGGCCGGCGGGAAGCTGTGGGTGCGGAAGGGGCTGGCGGTGGCGCAGTTTGTCGCCGCGGTCGTCCTTGTCGTGACGGCGTTTGCGGTGGCGCGCCAGGCGTCGCTGCTGACCGACGCCGACTACGGGTTCGACACCGCCCACACGCTCGTCGTCCCGTTGGGCGACGTTCCGGCCGAGCGCGTGACGGCGTGGGCGCGGAGCCAGCCCGGCGTGGTCGGGGCGACGGCCACATCGCGGCCGCCGGGCTTCGACGGGCTCCCCGACGTGTGGCTTCAGCGCTCGGCGGAGACGGACCGCGTGGAGGGCACGACGTACGCCGTGGACCCTGCGTTCGTCGGGACGCTCGGGCTCCTGCTCGTCGAAGGTGAGGGGCCGTCCGGGCGGGGCGTGGTCCTGAACGAGACGGCGGCCCGAGCGCTCGGCTTCGGCAGCCCAGACGAGGCCGTCGGCGCGCCAGTCTCGCTCGACAGCCTCCGGCGGGACGTGGTCGGCGTCGTCGCGGACTACCAGGCAGGCACGGCGGCGCTCGGCGTCCGCCCCGCCGTGCTCGTGGCGGACCCGGCGCGGCTGCGGTGGGCGCTCCTCCGCGTCCGCCCTGGCAGCGAGGGCGGGGTGGCGGGCGCCCTGGAGGCGGCCTCCGCCGGACTCGGCGCGTCCACCCCGCTCCGCGCCGGGCGCTACGCGGACGAGCTCGCAGCGACGGGCGACAAGGCCCTCCTCCGCGAGGCGGCCGGCGTCGTCGGCCTGGTGGCGGGGCTCGCGCTGGCCGTCGCCGCGCTCGGGCTCCTCGCGCTCGCCGCCTACGCCGTCCAGCGGCGAACGTGCGAGGTCGGGGTCCGCCGCGTGCTCGGCGCCCGCCCGTCCGACGTGGCGCGGCTGATCGGCCGCGAGTTCGCCGCACTCCTGGGCGGGGCGGTCGTCGTGGCCCTCCCGCTGGCCGTCGTGCTCAACGGCGCCTGGCTCGACCTGTTCGGGCGGCGCGTCGGGCTGGGGCCGGCTTTGCTGGGCGCTTCCGTCCTCCTCGTCGCGGCCTTCGCCGGGCTCGCGGTCGGCTCCCAGGTTTGGAGGGCGAACCGCCTCGACCTCGTCCGCGCCCTCCGCTCCGAATAGCCACCCCGCCCCGCCCGCCCTGCGGGGGCGGGGTGGTCGTCCCCTCCGCGCCATGCTGAACCGTTACGTCACCGCCGCCCTCCGCGTGCTCCGCCGGCAGAAGGGGACCGCCGCGATCAACGGGTTCGGGCTCGCCGTCGGCGTGGCGTCGATCCTGTGCATCTACGCGCTCGTCTCGCACGAGCTGCGCTTCGACGCCTTCCACGCGCAGGCCGAGCGGACGTACCGCGTCGGCGCGTTCTGGCCCGAGTGGGACGAGGACGGCGCGTCGTACCAGGCGCAGACGCCGACCGGGCTCGTCCCGGTCTTGCGCGAGGGCGTCGCCGGCGTGGCGCGCGCGGCGGACGTGGACGCCGGCTACGGGACGCGCTCGGTCAAGGCGGCCGGCCGCTTTTTCGACCAGGACGGCGTCGCGTTCGTCGGCCCCGACTACTTCGAGGTCTTCGACTACGCCGTCGTGGCCGGGGGCACCGAGCGGCTCGACGAACCCGACACGGTCGTTTTGACGGAGACCACGGCGCGGCGGTTCTTCGGGGGCGGGGCGGCCGTCGGCGAGACCGTCCGCTACGGGGACGACCAGGACCTCGAGGTCGTCGGCGTCGTGGCCGACCCGCCGGCCGAGACGCACTTGGCCGCCTCCTTTTTCGCGTCGCTCGCCACGCGCGCGCCGGCCTACGACGAGTGGGGGTTCTCCGACGGCCACTCGGTCTACCTCGTCCTCGAACCGGGCGCCTCGCCGGCTGAGGTCGCACGCCGCCTGAACGCGGTGCGGGTCTCGCATCAGAGCGCGGAGCAGCGGGCGGCGCAGCGGTTCGTGCTCCAGCCCCTGCGGGACATCCACACGGACACGCGCTACGGCGCCGCGCCGGGCAGCTACGTCATGGACCCGGTGTCGCTGTGGGGCCTGGGGCTGGTCGGCGCGCTCGTCCTCCTCCTGGCGGTCGTCAACTACGTGAACCTGGCGACGGCGCAGGGCGTGGCGCGGGCGCGCGAGATCGGCGTGCGCAAGGCCATCGGGGGCACGCGGGGGCAGATCGCCGCACAGGTCCTCAGCGAGACGGCGGTGCTCACGGGCGGGGCGGTCGCCGTGGGCTGGCTGGCCGCCCTCGCGCTGCTCCCCTCGGCCGCTGGCGTGTTCGAGATCGAGCTGTCCCGGATCGCGCTGCTCCGCCCCGAGGCCCTGCTGTTCGTGGTCGCCGTGGCCGTCGTGGTGAGCGGGTTGGCGGGGTTCTACCCGGCCGTGGTGCTCTCGGGCTACCGACCGTCGGCGGTGCTGCGCGGGGCGAGCGGAGGGCGGCGCGTGGGCGGGGTGGCGTTCCGGCGCGGCCTGGTCGTCTTCCAGTTTGCGGCGACGGCGTCGCTCCTGCTCGGGACGTTCGTGGTGCTCCAGCAGATGCGCTACGTCCAGGGCAAGGACCTCGGGTTCGAGCGCGAGGCCCGGCTGCTCGTCCGGGTGCCCGACGGCGAGCCGGCCCGCGCCCGCTTCCGGGAGGCCGTGCGCCGGCTGCCGTCGGCGCGGACGGTGACGTACGCGATGGGCGGCCCGGCCAAGGACGGCCGGCTCAGCCAGCGCTACACCTGGGACGGCGCGGACGACGCGCAGAGCCTCCGCACCGTCCCGGTCGACGCGGCCTACGCCGAGACGTTCGGGCTCCGCCTCCTCGCTGGCCGGCCGCTGCGCGCGGGCGACGAGGTCCAGCCGCACAGCCGTGTGGTGCTCGTCAACCGGGCGCTGTCGGAGCGGATGGGCTACGGGCAGCCCGGGGACGCCGTCGGCGCCCTCATCCGCGGAGCGGGCGGGGCGGACGGGCTGGGGCCGCTCCGAGTCGTCGGGGTCGTCGAGGACTTCCACCACGGATCGCTCCACAGCGAGATCGACCCGGCGGTGCTGCTCTACTGGCCGCAGTGGACGCACTGGGCCGGGATCGCGCTCGCGCCGGACGCGGGCGCCGGCGGGCTGTCGGAGGTGGAGGCCGCGTTCGAGGCGACGTTCCCGGACACGCACTTCCGCTACGCGTTTCTCGACGACTACCTGGCCGGCCTCTACACGGCCGAGCGGCGCGTCGCGAATGCCTTTCGCGTGTTCGCCGGGCTCGCCGTCCTGATCGCGTGCCTCGGCCTCCTCGGGATGGCCGCCCTGACGGCGGCCCAGCGGACCCGGGAGATCGGGGTCCGCAAGGTGCTCGGCGCGAGCGTAGCGTCCCTCGTCGCGCTGCTGTCCCGGGAGGTCGTCGTGCTCGTGGCGGTCGCGTTCGCCGTCGCCGCCCCGCCCGCCTGGGTGCTCATGCGCCGCTGGCTGGACGGTTTCGCCTACCACGTCGACCTGGGGCCGGTGCCGTTCCTCGCCGCCGGAGCGCTCCTGCTGGCGGTCGCGCTCGCGACGGTGGGCGCCCAGGCGCTCCGCGCGGCGACGGCCGACCCCATCCGCGCCCTCCGCTCGGAGTAGCCTCCACCCCGCCCCGCCCGCCCTGCGGGGGCGGGGCGGCGGGCATTTGCTCCCGCCCCGCTCAGCCGCCCCGCCCGCCTCGTCTTCAAGGGCGGGGCGGCAACCGAACCCAACCCGCCCGTGACCGCCCCGCCCGTGACCCCGCTCGTCTCGCTCCGCAGTCTGACCTACGCCTACCGCACGCGCCGCCGCGCCGAGACCGTCCTGCACGGCGTCAGCCTGGACGTGGCGCCCGGCGAGTTCGTAACCGTCGTCGGCCCGTCGGGCTCGGGGAAGTCGACGTTGCTGCACGTGCTCGCCCTGCTCGACCGGGCGGCGTCCGGGACCTACCGCTTCGACGGCCGCGACGTGGGCGCGATGTCCGACCGCGAGCGGGCGGCGCTGGCGCGCGAGGCCGTCGCCGTCGTGTTCCAGGCGTACCACCTCCTCGACGATCTCACCGTCGCCGAGAACGTGGCCGAGCCGCTCCGCTACCAGAAGGTGCCCGCCGCCGAGCGGACCCGGCGCGTGGCCGAGGTGCTCGCCCGGTTCGGGCTCGACGCGAAGGCCGACCGCTACCCGGCCGAGCTCTCGGGCGGCCAGCAGCAGCTGGTCGGCGTGGCCCGCGCCCTCGCCGGGCGCCCGCGGCTGCTCCTCGCCGACGAGCCCACGGGCAACCTCCACGCGGCGCAGGGCGGGGCGGTTGTCGACGCGCTCCGCGAGCTCAACGAGCGCGACGGCGTGACCGTCCTCCACGTCACGCACTCGGAGCGGTGGGCGGCCGCGGGCGGGCGCGTGGTCGAGCTCCTCGACGGCCGCGTCGTCGCCGACTCAAGCACGTAGCCGCCCCGCCCTCGGCGGGCGGAGCACGGGAGCAGGCGACGGGCGGGGCGGCGTGCGCCCGCGCACAGCCGGTGGGCGCCGGCGCACACGTCCGCCCCGCCCTGGGCGCCACGGGCGGGGCGGAGACGCGTGGCACGGCGGTTGGACCTCGGCGGGCAGACCGCCTCGCCCCTTGGGTCCGCCCGCTATGCACCGCCCCGCCCTCCTCGCCCTTTCATTCCTCGCCGCGCCGCTGGCGGCCCAGACGCCGGTCCCGCTCGACGACGCGCTCCAGACGGCCCGCACGCAGGCCGTCGCCGTGCTCCGCGCCGACGCCGCCGTCGAGGGCGCCCGCGTGGCGGTCGACGCCGCCGAGGCCCGGCGGTGGCCGTCGCTGGACCTCCGCGCGGGCGGCGGGCAGCGCTACGGGCTCGCCTTCGACAACACGAGCGGGAGCCTGACGCAGGCCACGATCGAGTCGGTGGACATCGGGGTCGACGCCGGCTACGTCGTCTACGACGGGGGCGCGCGCGGCGCCGACGCCCGCGCCGCCGAGGCCGGGCTCCAGGCAGCGGTCCTGGACCGCGAGCGGGCCGAGCAGCGGGCGGCCGAGGCCGTCGTCGAGGGCTACCGCGCCGTCGCCCGCGCCGACGCCGCGCGTGCCGTCGCGGCCGAGGCGCTCGCGGCCCAGCGCGACCTGCTCGCCGAAGTCGAGGCCCAGGTCGAGGTGGGCGAGCGGCCGGGCTACGAGGCGGCCCAGCAGCGCGAGCGCGTCGCGGCGGCCCAGGGCGACGTGCTCGCCGCCGAGCGCGACCGGGCGCTCGCCGAGGCCCGTCTCGTCCGCGTGCTCGGGCTCGATCCGGCCGGCGACTACGCGTTTCCGGCGCCCGCCCCAGGCGCCGCCCCGCCCGCCGCGCTCGTGGGCGACCTCGTCCGCCAGGCGCTCTCCGTCCGCGCCGACGTGCGCGCGGCCGAGGCCGCCGTGGTCGCCGCTGAGGCCGACCGCCGCGCGGCGCGGGCGGGGCGGCTCCCGACGGTCGCCGTCGGCGCCTACGTCGGGACGAACTATTCGAGCGCGGCCGGGACCGCCCTGCCCGGCCAGCTCGGCGACAACCGGGCCGGCGCCCTGCGCCTGACCGTCTCGCTCCCCGTCCTCGACCGGGGCGCCGCCGGCACGGCCGTGCGCCGCGCCGAGGCCCGCGCCACGGCCCTCCGCGCCGACCAGGAGGACGTCCGCCGTGCCGTGGCCCTCGACGTCCGCGAGCGGTCCGTCGAGGTCGACGCCGCCGCCGCCCGCGCCGAGGTGGCCGCCGTGCGCGTGGAGGCGGCCGAGGCCGCGCTCGCCGCCGAGCGGGCACGGTACGCGGCGGGCGCGACGACGCTCCAGGCCGTCTCGCTCCTCCAGGCCCGGCTCGTCGAGGCCCGGACCGAGCGGGCGCAGCTAGCCGTCGAGGCCGCGTTCAACCGGCGCCTCCTCGCCCTCGCGCTGGGGCAGTGACGCCGTCCCCCAGGGCCGGAACGGTCGTCGGTGCCAGAGGGCAAGGGCGCGCAGGCCGCCAGAGCGGGCGCGCTGCCCGACGGTGAAGGCGACTCGATCTGCTCTCACCTTGCGCGCGGGCGGGGTGGCTCGCCCGCCCCGACCAGGCTCCACCGCCCCGCCCGCCGCCGTTCCTGAGCGGGGCGGCTCAGGCCGCGTCCGCCCCGCCCTCGGGGCCGCCCTCGGGGCGGAGGAGCGGGAACAGGAGGACGTCGCGGATCGACGGCTGGTTCGTCATCACCATCGCCAGGCGGTCGACGCCGATGCCCAGGCCGGCGGCCGGCGGCATGCCGTACTCGAGCGCCCGGAGAAAGTCCTCGTCGACGGCGTTCACGGCCTCGTCGTCGCCGGCCGACGCCAGGCGGACCTGGTCCTCGAAGCGGGCGCGCTGCTCCAGCGGGTCGTTCAGTTCGGAGAACGCGTTGCACAGCTCCTTGCCGCCGGCGATAAGCTCGAACCGCTCGACGAGGCCCGGCTTCGTCCGGTGGCGCTTGGCGAGCGGCGACAGCTCGACGGGGTAGTCGGTCACGAACGTGGGCTGGACGAGCGTCGGCTCAACGGCCGCGCCGAAGATCTCGTCGATCAGCTTGCCCACGCCCATCGCGTCGTCCGTCTCGACGCCCACCGACTGGGCCGCAGCGACGAGGGCGGGGCGGTCGGCCACGCGCTCGCCGTCGTAGAGCCGGTGCCCCGTCGCCTCCTCGATGGCGTCGAAGATGGGGACGCGCCGGAAGGGCGCCGCGAACGACAGCGTGTGCTCCGCCCCGCCCGCGGCGTACGGCACGTCCGGCGATCCGTGGAGCGCGCGCGCGACGGCCTCCAGCATCCGCTCGACGAGCCCCATCATCCAGTCGTAGTCGCGGAAGGCGACGTAGAGCTCGAGCATGGTGAACTCCGGGTTGTGGAACCGGGAGAGCCCCTCGTTGCGGAAGTCCTTGGCGATCTCGTAGACGCCCTCGAAGCCGCCCACGAGCAGGCGCTTGAGGTACAGCTCGTCCGCGATGCGGAGGAAGAGCGGCATGTCGAGCGCGTTGTGGTGCGTCGTGAACGGGCGCGCCGCGGCGCCGCCGTAGAGCGGCTGGAGCGCCGGCGTCTCGACCTCGACGTAGCCCTGGCCGTCCAGGAAGTCGCGGAGCGTGCGCGTGATCGTGTGCCGGGCCTTGAACACGTCGCGGACGTCGGGGTGCAGCGCGAGGTCGGCGTAGCGCTGGCGGTAGCGGAATTCGGGGTCCGAGACCTCGTTGAACCGGCGCGTCTCGCCGGTCTCCTCGTCCGTCATCTCCTTCTCGACGGGCAGCGGCTTGAGCGACTTGGCGAGCAGGACCAGCCGCTCAGCGCGGACCGACACCTCGCCCATGCGCGTGCGGAACACCTCGCCCTCGACGCCGACCCAGTCGCCCGTGTCGAGCAGCTTTTTAAAGACCGCGTTGTACTCGCCTTCGGGAAGGTCGTCGCGGCGGACGTACACCTGGACCGCCCCGCTCTCGTCGGCGAGGTGGAAAAAGGCGGCCTTGCCCATGACCCGCTTGGTCAGCATCCGCCCCGCCACGGTCGCGCGGAGCGGGGTGGTGCCGTCGGTCTCGGGGTCGTTCGCGGCGTCGTCGTAGGCGTCCAGGACCTCGGCGGCGCGGTGCGTGACGGGCGGGGCGGCGGCCGGGTACGGCTCGACGCCGGCCTCGCGGAGGGCGTCGAGGTGGTCGCGGCGGATCTGCTCCTGCTCGGTGAGGGCCATCAAGAGGGATGCGGGGTGGAGGGATCGAGGGACGGGAAGATCCACCCGCCCCGCCCTCGAAGCATGGACGGGAGACGGAGACCGCGCCTGACCGCCCCAGCGTCGGGCGGCGCACGCGGGGCGGGGTGGCCGCCCTCATGCCTCCATCCCCTATCCCTCCATCCCTCCCGCTAGTCGACCACGCGGGCCACGTCGGCGAGGAGCGTGTCGCGGTGCGCGCGGAGCCGGGCCGCGAGGCGGTCGGCCAGCATGCGCGCCGACGACTCGGCCGGCTGGGCGGCGCCCAGGAGAGCCAGGTGCTCGGCCGTCTGGCCGAGCGCGCCGACGGCGGCGGCGGCGGCCGTCACCCACGGGCGTGTGGGGGGCGGGGCGGGCATGGCGAGGCTCCCGGCTCGCTCGCGGAGCCGCGGGAGCCACCCGGGGGCGGGGCGGAGCACGGACCGGACGCGCTGGGCCGCTGTCGGCGGAGCCGGCGCGAGGCACCGGGCCTCGGCCGAGACGCCCGACCGGAGCGCGGCGACGACGGCCTCGACATCGGCCGCGACGTCGGCCACGTGCTCGCGCTGGGCCAGGTTCAGCGCCGACGCCTCGGCCACCTCCAACGGCTCGGCCGTCCGCTCGAGGGCGGTGACGGAGGCGGCGAGGAGGGCCTGGAACGACGGAGCCGAGTCACGGCTCACGCTCCGGGCGACGAGGTCAGAGACGTCCTCGGCCGTGAGGCCGGTGGAGACGTCGTCATGAAAAACAGCGGTTTCACTCATACAGTCGCGGCCCGCAGGGCGAGACGCGGTCGGTGGGACAGCGCGGGAGGAAAGGGTAACGACCGGGCAACGTTCCCGGGGTCCGCCGCACCGACGATCCTCCGTTCCGCCACACCACGTCCACACGGCCGCCGCGGCGTTTTCACGGGCCGCCGTCCGGCACGGCGCCGTCCGGGCGGGGCGGGGCGGCCATCTGCTCCAGGAGCGCGAGCACGGCCTCGGCGCGCTCCGCCGGCAGCCGCCCCGCCCGCACCGCCAGGCGAACGGCCTCGACGGAGAGCGCGGCGTAGGCCGGGACGAGGTGCGGGAGGCGCGTGCGGAGCGCGCGCCCGTGGGCCTCCAGCGTCTCCAAGTCGCCGCGCGCGACCGGCCCCGTAAGGGACGCCTCAGGCGACGACGCGAGCACGTTCTCGACCGTCCCGCGGACGAGCGGGGCGAGCATCGCCGCGGCGTCGTCGCGGCCGACGTCGATGGACGCCAGGACCTCCTGGGCGACGGCGAGGAGCGCCGCGACGAGGTTGGAGGCCGTGGCCGCGGCGAGGTGGTAGAGCGGCTTGGCCGCGGTCGGCACCACGAGCGGCCGCATTCCGAGCGCCTCGGCCAGCGCGGCGCCGGCGGCGACGCCCTCCGCCCCGCCCTCGACGCCGACCGTGACGCCGTCGAACACGGCCGCGCCCGCCCCGCCCGAGACGGTCTGGAGCGGGTGGAACGAGAGCGTCCGCGCGCCCTCGGCCGCGAGCGGGCCGAGCGCCGAGGCCGGCGTGGCGCCCGACGTGTGGAGCACGACCGCCCCGCCCCACGCGCGGTCCAGCCCAGCGAGCGCGCGGGCGACGCCGGCGATCTCGCCGTCGGGCACGCACAGCGCGACGAGCGGGGCGGCGGGGAGGTCGGCGAGTCGGTCCGACGCGACTGGCGCGCCGAGAACGTCCGCGAGCGCGCTGGCCGAGGCGCGCGTCCGGCTGACGACGCCGGCGACGGCGTGGCCGGCCGCGGCGAGCCGGAGCCCGAGCGCGCGGCCGACGGCGCCGGCGCCGACGAGCGCGACGGCCGGGCGGGGCGGGGCGGGCGGGGCGGCATCCTCCACCGGCGTCAGGCGCGCCAGAGGGCGCAGGCGAGGACGCCGGGCGCGTCGTCGGAGGGCGGCTCCAGCGCGAGGACCTCGGCGCGCGTGGCCCCGCGGCGCTGGGCGGCGATGAGCGTCGTGACGAGCGCGCCCATGCCCTCGACCTGGACGGTCTCGCTCCCCAAGAGGTGCATGAGCTCGCTCTCGTTGAACGCCTCGATGGCCGTGCGGAGCCGGCCGAGCGCCTCCGCCCCGCCCGAGAGCACGTCGCACGAGCCGACGACGACGGCCTGCTTGGCGTACATCACCTCGCCCACCGCCGCGCCCAGCTCGCGGCAGTACGCCGGGCTCTCCTCGCCCATCACGATCGGGACCGCGCTGAACCCCTCGTCCAGGACCATCTGGAGAAACGGGAGCTGGACGTCGGCGCCCTCGGTGTGGTAGTGGCCCGTGTCGTCGAGGTAGATGTCGTCGTCCTCGTCGCAGAGCTCGTTGCGCAGGTGGTCGTTGATGGGGACCGGCCCGAGCGGCGTGTGGTACTGCTCGGTCTTGCAGATCGAGAGGCGCCCGAACGCGCCCGTGTGGCTGGGCGAGATGAGGACGACCGTGTCGAGGTCGGCCCCGCGGAGCCGGGCGTAGGCCGCCGCCGAGGCCGCCCCGCCCGAGGCCCGGTTCGAGTCGGGCACGACGAGGGCGACGAGGTCGTCGGGCGGGGCGGCGCCCGCGTCGTCGGCGTCGGCGAGGAGGCGGTCGAGGTGCTGGCGGAGGGGTCCCGGTTGCGTGGGGTAGACCGCGCGGGTGGCGAGGCTCATCGGCTCGGACGGCGTGTGGGAAGGGGCGCGCCCGACCGGGCGCTTGGCGCCTACGCGCGACCGGCGCCCGGGATGCCGGACGGGCCAGATGGGCGCCCCGCCGGTCCAGCAGTCGACGGCTACGGTCCGAGGCGGCTCGCGCTCGACGCAGCCTCGGTCGTGCCCGACGCCGGGGCTCCCACCCCGCCCTCGCCTGAGGAGGGCGGGGCGGGGCCGTGCGCCCTCTTTCCCGGAAGGCTCATGCGGACCCGCGGGCGGGGCGGCTAGCTTGCCGGCTTCTCACCCCCTCGACGCATGACGCTCCGCTCCCCTCTCTGCGCCCTCGCGCTCGCCGCCGCGCTCGTCGGCTGCGGCGAGGGCACCGCCTCGTCGTCGCCGGCGGCCGGCACGACCGACCTCGACAACCTGGCCGGGGCGGACCCCGTCGCGCAGATCGCCTACGACGCCGGCTTCCAGGCGGCGGGCCAGCTCCGCGGCCAGGACTCGACGCTCCAGTTCTCGAGCTTCGAGGACGGGTTCAACACGGGCCTCCGCAACGCCCGCGACCCGGCCTACGCCGAGGGCGTCCAGTTCGGGCTCCAGGTCGGGGCCGACACCGTCGTCAACATCGACCCCGAGGTGTTCCTCGCTGGCGCCCGCGAGGCGTTCGAGGGCGCCGAGTCGCGGCTCACGCCGGAGCAGCTCCAGGCAGCCCAGGCGGCGGCCCAGGACTCGATCCAGATGCGGCAGCTCCGGTCGCAGGCGCGGTCGAACCCGCAGGCCCGCGAGCGGCTCGACCAGTTGGCCCAGAACCGGACGCAGGCCGACGCCTTCCTCGCCCAGGTCGCCGAGCGCCCGGGCATCCAGCGGCTCCCGAGCGGCGTCCTCTACACGATCACCGACGAGGGCGAGGGGGCCAAGCCGACGGTGCAGTCCGTCGTCTCGGTCGACTACACGGGCCGCCTCGCCGACGGGACCGTCTTCGACCAGTCGCCCGAGGGCCAGCCGGTCCAGTTCCCGGTCGGCAACGTGGTCCCCGGCTTCCGCGACGCGATCCTCGACATGCGCCCGGGCGAGACGCGGACGGTGTACCTCCCGCCGGACCTCGCCTACGGCCAGGCCGGGGCGCCGGGGCCGGGCGGCCAAGGCGGCATCCCGCCGAACGCGGCGCTCGAGTTCGACATCACGCTCCGCGAGGTGCTGAACGCCCCGCCCCAGGGCGCGGGCGGGGCGGTCCCGCCGCTCAACTAGCGGGCTTCGTGCGGGGTCTCCTGGGGGGCCGTCTCGCCGCGGGCGGGGCGGCCCCTCGTTTTTGCCGCCCCGCCCGGCGCGCGGGACGTAACACGCGGGCGGGGTGGGCGGGGCGGTCCCGCCTGCTCCTCCACCCCGCCCCGCTGGAGCCCGTGCAACCCGAGGCGTGCGTCAGGGCTACGACGGGACGCCCACCCCGCCCCATCATGGCGCAACCGTCTCCGCACCACGTCCCCCTGCTGACGGCCAGCATGGCTCAGCTCATCGTGAGCGCCGCGTTCTCAGAAGCTCAGCGGGACTGCTCGGCTGTCACGGTCACCGTGGTCGACCGCTCCGGCCAGACGCTGGCGGTCCTGCGGGACCACCGAGCCGGCGTCCACACGCTACCGCGCGAGCTACAAAAAGGCGTACACCGCCTGCTCGCAGAAGCGGACGATGGCTGAGATCGCTCGCGGAATCCAGGACGGCACCATCCCCGAAGACGTCCGGCACCTCGACGAGAACGTGCTCGCGATAGACGGCGACCTCCCGATCTACGTCGATGGCGTCGTCGTGGGGGACGTCGGCGTGGGCGGGGCGCACGGGGCCAAGGACGTGCGCGTTGCCGAGGCGGGCTTGCGGGCCGTGGACGACCTCGCTGGGGAGTAGCGCCGGCCGCGACACCGGGCGGGGCGGCGGCTCCACCCCGCCCGCCGCCCGGGGCGGGGCGGCTACTCCCGGTAGGCCAGGAGCCGGAGCGCGTTGAACACGACGACGAGCGTGGACCCCTCGTGGAGCGCCACGGCCGGCCCGATGCCGAGCCCGAAGATCGTCGCCGGCACCAGGAAGGCCACCATGCCCAGGCTCAGCCACAGGTTCTGGCGGATGATGCCGCGCGTCTTGCGGCTCAGGCCGACCGCGAACGGGAGCCGCGCGAGGTCGTCGGCCATGAGCGCCACGTCGGCCGTCTCGAGCGCCACGTCGGAGCCCGCCGCGCCCATCGCGATGCCGACCGTCGCGTTCGCGAGCGCCGGCGCGTCGTTGACGCCGTCGCCGACCATCGCCACCCCGCCCCGCTCGCGGAGCCGCTTGATGGCCTCGACCTTGTCGGCCGGGAGCAGGTCGCCGCGCGCCTCGTCGATGCCGACGGCGCGGGCGACCGACTCGGCGACGACCTGGGCGTCGCCCGAGATCATGACGGTCGTCTCGATGCCCAGCGCGTGGAGCCGCCGGATGACGCCCTCTGCGCTCTCGCGCGGCGTGTCCATGAGCCCGACGACACCGAGGAACCGTGCGCCGCGGCGGACGAGCATGGTCGAGCGGCCGTCGGCCTTGAGCCGGCGGTCGTCGTCGAGGAGGGCCGCGGGCGGGGCGGCGCCCCCGTCGAGCGTGAACAGGGCGGGCTTGCCGACCTCGACGGGCTCGCCGCCGAGCGTCGCGCGGACGCCGTGGCCGGTCACGCTCTGGAGGTCCTCGGCCGCCCCGCCCGAGGCCGCCCCGCCCGCTGCGCGGTCGCCCAGGTCGCGGACGACGGCGCGGGCCAGCGGGTGCTCGCTCAGGCGCTCGACGGCGACGACGGCTGCCACGAGCTCGGCCTTGGTCGCGCCCGCCGCCGGGACCACGTCGGTCACGCGCGGCTCGCCCTCCGTTAGCGTCCCCGTCTTGTCGAAGGCGACGGCCTCGATCCCGCCCAGCGCTTCGAGCGGCCCGCCGCCCTTGACGAGCACGCCGCTCCGCCCCGCCCGCGCCACGCCCGAGAGCACGGCCGACGGCGTGGCGATCGCGAGCGCGCACGGACTCGCCGCCACCAGGACGGCCATCGCCCGGTAGAACGAGACCGAGAACGACTCCGTGATCACGCCCAGCGCGTCCAGCGCCGGCGGGCCGACGATGAGGAGCGCCACGAGCACGAGCACGGACGGCACGAACACCTTCTCGAAGCGGTCCGTGAACCGCTGCGTGGGCGAGCGCTCAGTCTCGGCCTCGGCCACGAGCTGCACCACGCGCGCCAGCGTGGTCTCGCCGGCCGGCCGCGTGACGACGACGTCGAGCGCGCCCGCCCCGTTGAGCGTGCCCGCGAACACGCGGTGCTCCGGGGCCGGCTCGTCGGCAGCGAGGGCCGCGTCGAGGTCCGACGCCGGCCGCTTGTCGACCGGCACGCTCTCGCCCGTCACCGGCGCCTGGTCGACCGCGCTCGTGCCGCGCACGACGACGCCGTCGGCCGCGATCCGCTCGTCGGGGCGGACCACGACGGTGTCGCCCACCTGGAGGTCACCGACCGGCACCTCGGCCTCCACCCCGCCCCGCCGGACGCGGGCGGTCGCCGGGGCCAGTTCGCCCAGCGCCTCGATGGCCGCCCGCGCGCGGCCCATCGCGTAGCCTTCGAGCGCGTGGCCGAGCGAGAACAGGGCGAGCAGCAGCCCGCCCTCGAACCACTCGCCCAGCGCGGCAGCGCCGGCCGCGGCCACGATCATGAGGAAGTCGATCTCGAACCGCCCCGCCCGGATCGAGTCCCACGCCTCGCGGACCGTGAACCACCCGCCAAAGGCGTAGGCGCCGAGAAAGAGCGCGAACGGAACGGCCTCGGCGACGCCCGTGAACACGTCCAGCGCCCACCCCGCCCCCACGCAGACGCCGGCGAGGAGGGCGAAGACCAGCTCGGTCCGCTCGCCGAAGATGCCACCGTGGGCGTGGGCGTGCGCGCCCGGCGCGTGGTCGTGGCCCGCGTGCTCGTCGTCGGAGCGGGGCGGGGCGGCGTGTTCACCCGGGCCGTGGTCGTGGCCCGCGTGGGCGCCCACCCCGCCCTCGGCGGCGGCCACCTCGGGCGGCTCCGTCGCCGTGACCGTCACGCCCAGGTCCGCCAGGGCGCGGCGGAGCTCGGCCTCGCCCGTCGCCTCGCGGTCGAACTCGATGCGGACCGGCCCGGTCGCATTCGCCTCGGCCTCGACGACGCCCGGCGCCTGCTGCAACCGCTCCGTCACGGTCCGCGCCCGGCGCTGGTGGCCCAGCCCGTCGACGGCCCAGAGCACGTGCCCGTAGCGCTCCGTGACGCGGGCGCCCGCGGCCTCGGCCGCGCGGCGGAGGCGCGGGAGCGCGACGACGGCGGGGTCGTAGTGCAGGCAGAGCTGGGCGGGGCGGCCGCCCTCGGGCGGGACGACGTGGGCGCGCTCGACGCCGGCCGTCGCCCCGAGCGCGTCGGTCAGGCGGCCGACGCAGGCGTCCTGCGCGTCGGGGGCATCAGGAAGGAGGACCGGGAGGTCGAGGCGGAGCGGGGCGGGCATGGGTGGCGAAACGGGGACGGGGCGGGAGCGGCCGCAGCCTACGGCGCGGGCGGGGCGGCGGGCGGGGCGGCGGCGACGGCGAGGTAGACGGCGCCCCCGAGCGTCTCCTCGTAGGCGACCTGGCGGGCGTGCCTGAAGACCGAGCGCCACGGCCGGACACCCTCGGAAGCGCGTGTGACCCCGAACGGGCGGTTGACGAGCGCGCCCAGGCGGACGGCCCACTCGGGCCAGCGGGCGGGGCGGCGCAGGCCGCCGACCACGATCCGCCGGCCGGGCGCGAGCGCCGCCACGGCACGTTCGACGACAGCGTCGTGCTCGGGGACGAACTCGAGCCCGTACGTCGAGACGACGCCGCCGAGTGGGGCGGGAAACGCGAACTGCCGCACGTCGCCCTCGACCAGCTCGACGGTCGCCCACCCACCCCGCCCAACCCGCCGGCGGGCGCGGGCGAGCATCTCAGGCGAGAGGTCCACGCCGACGACGCGGCCGGTCGGCCCGACGGCGCGGGCGAGCCGGCCGAGGTTCGCGCCCGTCCCGCACGCGAGGTCCACGACGGTGTCGCCGGGCCGGAGCGCCAGGGCTTCGACGGCGCGGCGGTGGAAGCGGTCTGCGCCGACGAGGGCGTAGGCCGCGGCCACGAGGTCGTACGTCGGCGCGGCGCGGTCGTAGAGGGCGCGGACGGCGTCGGGGCCGAGCGCGGGCGGGGCGGCCGTGCGCTGCCCGCGGCGCCACGCGAGGACGACGCCCGCGGCGGCGGCGAGGAGGAGCGGGGCGATCCGGTTCACCGGCGTCGTGCGAGGTCGGGAGGAGCGGGCACCGCCCCGCCCCGGTTTCGAAGCGGGGCGGAGTGGCGGTCCGGCGTCAGTGGCTGTGCCCGGAGAGCTCGCCGCGGCTGCGGAAGCTTTTGAGCGCGAACACGCCGTCGACGACGACGCGCTCGCCGGGCTCCAGGCCCGCCGTCACCTCGACGCGGTCGCCAGTCGCCCCGCTCAGCGCGACGGCGCGGCGAGCGTAGGTCCGCGGCTCGCCCGGGACCGGCACGTAGACGAACGCCTGCCCGCCCTCGCGCTCGACGGCCTCGGCGGGGACCGTGACCGCCCCGCCCGCGCCGCCCGCCGGGGCCTCCACCTCGAAGGCCACCGTCACGAACGTCTCGGGCCGCAGCTCGGCCGTCGCGTTCGCCACGCGGAGGCGGACAGTGGCCGTGCGCGTCTCGCCGGCCACCGCGGCGCCGACGAACTGGACGGTGCCGCGGTAGCGCCGCCCGCCCGGGGCCTCGATCACGGCCGCGTCGCCCTGGCCGATGGCGGCGGCGGCGGCCGGGTCCACGCTCGCGTCGGCGTAGACCTGGCCCGGCGCGACGACCTCGTAGAGCGGGGCGGCGGCCTGGACGAAGGCGCCGAGCTCGGCCTGCCGCGCCGACACGACGCCCGCGATGGGCGACGCGACCGTCACGCGCCCGGTCACCCCGCCCGGACCGGACGGCGCGGTGCCGCCGTGGGACCGGATCTCGCCGGCGAGCGCGGCCGCCTGCGCCTCGGTCGCGCGGGCGTCGGCGACGGCCTGTTCGAGGAGCGTACCCGAGATGAGGTCCTCGGCCGCGAGCTGGCGCGACCGCGCAAGCTGCTGCTCCGCCTGCGTCGCGCGGGCCTGCGCCTGGAGGTACTCGCCCTGGAGGCGCGCGACCTCGGGGCTCTCGATCGCCGCGACGGCGGCGCCCTGGCGGACCGCCTGGCCCTCGGCCGCCAGCAGCCGGACGACGCGGCCGTCGACGAGCGCGCCGACCTGGGCCTGCCCCGTCTCGGTCGGGACGATCCGGGCCGGTACGCGGAGCTCGTCCGCGAGCGGCCCGGCCTGGGCGGCGGCCGTCTCGATTCCGGCCGCGGCGGCCTGCGCCTCGGTGAGCGCGATCTCGCCCTGGGAGTCGTGCCCGTCGTCGCTGTGCCCGTCGTCGTGCTCGGCGTCGCCGTGCTCCTCGTGGTCTGTGTCGTCGGCGGGCGCCGCCCCGAACTCGGAGCCGCACCCGGCGAGCGGGGCGGCCGCGAGGAGGAAAAGGAGGATGTAGAGGGGCCGGTTCATCGGGGGCGGCGTCGGGGCCGCTGTGGCGTGGGAGGTCGGGCGGGGTGGCCGGGGCGCCAGGGCGGATTGCGCCGACGCCTCCGGTACGGCGCGGCCGCGCGAACGTTCGACCGTTGGAAGCGCGAGAGTGACGGCGAGCGCGCTCCCCAGGACGGCGCATGGTACCGCCCCGCCCCGCCCCGCTCACTCGCTCGGGCGGGGCGGGTCACGGGCGGGGCGCCGTCACCGCCCGAGGCGGACACGACAGGTCGTGTCCCTAACGATCCTACCCGGCCCGGCTCGCCCGGGCGGGGCGGCGCGTGGCGGCGTCGTGAACGGGGCGCCCATGCGTGGAGAAGAAGGGTCAGCCGCAAGCGGCCTCAGAAACTCCCCTTGCGGCGCTCCCATTACACGCCGTCACGTCTCCGGCCTGGGCGCCGCCCGCGGCCCGCTCCCTTCTCTCAACGTTTCCCGTCCCATGCGCCTGCTTGTTTCTCTCCTCTTACTTGGCCTCTTCGCCGCCGGCTGCGCCTCTACGGGCGCGATGGGCGACGCCGCGGACCGGGTCGTCGGCCCCACGTGGCAGCTTACGTCGGTCGGCACCGTCGCCGCCGCGGGACCCGAGGCCACGATCACGTTCGAGCCCGACGGCCGCGTCTTCGGCACGACGGGCTGCAACCGCTTTTTCGGCACGTACGACTTGGGCTCCAACGGCGCCCTCACGCTCTCTGAGGTCGGCTCGACGCGGATGGCCTGCCCGCCGATCGACATGACGCAGGAGGCCGGCTTCCTCGACGCGCTGGACCGCGCGGAGCGTGTCCTGGTCGAGGGCGATCAGCTGTCCCTCGTGGCGGATGATGAGCGGCTCCTCCGGTTCCGCTCTACGGCGGGCTCCACGGCCAACGCGACGCTCTCCGGCACCGTCACCTACCTCCCGCGCATCGCGCTCCCGCCGGACGCCGTCGTCGCCGTCCGCCTTATCGACGTGAACCGGGGCGACGCGCAGGCCCAGGCGGTCGCCGAAAACCGCGTGGAGACGGACGGCGGGCAGGTGCCCATCCCGTTCTCGCTCCGCTACGACGCCTCGCAGATCCAGCCGAGCAACCGCTACGTGGTCCGCGCCGAGATCTACGACGCCGACGGCACCGCCCTGTGGACGACGGACACGTCGTACCCGGTGCTCACCAACGGCGCGCCCTCCGACGACGTCGAGATCCGCGTGGCGCAGGTGACTGAGACCGGTGTGAACAGCGCGCTCATCGGCCCGTCGTGGCGGCTCCTCGAAATCCAGAAGCCGGGCGGGGTGGCCCTCTCGTACGAGGGCACAGCGCCGTTCACGATCTCCTTCGGGACCGACAGCCGCTACAGCGGCCAGGCCGACTGCAACCGCTACGGCGGCACGTTCGAGGTCGACCCCGACGGAGCGCTCCGCCTGTCACAGGGGCTCTCGACGCTCGCGGCCTGCCCGGAGCCGTCGGTGTCGGGCGACTTTTTCGAGGTGCTCAACAACGTCGGCCGCTACGACGTCG
This sequence comes from Rubrivirga sp. S365, assembly GCF_032248475.1. NCBI lineage: Bacteria > Pseudomonadati > Rhodothermota > Rhodothermia > Rhodothermales > Rubricoccaceae > Rubrivirga > Rubrivirga sp. S365. Next base: position 2,046,202 of record NZ_JAVTTN010000001.1, on the reverse strand, counting down.
GCGGCGGGCGCCTGACGCTGCGCGGCGTCGACGGCGGCTCGCTCGTGTTCCAGTAGGCCGCGTCCCGTAGGCCGCGCGCGCGGCCCGTCCGCTCCGGGCGGGGTGGTCCTGTCGACCGCCCCGCCCGTCTGTTTTGCACGATGCGGGGGCGGGGCGGCACCGGGCGGGGTGGAGCGCATCGAGCGCCGCCCCGCCCGTCGGTTCTCGACTGCCCGTCCGCGACTGGGAGGGCGGGGCGGACCGGCGAGCGGTCGCCGGCTCCGCGGGGCGACGAGCGTTCCGGCCCCGCCGCGGGCCGTAGACTCGGCCACCCCGCCCCCACGAGACGATGCTCCGCTCGGTCCTACGCCAGCTTCTCGACGCGGAGCACCTGGACCGTATGGTCCTGGGCGTCCCGGTCGAGGACTGGCTGCTGCTCGCCGCCGCCCTCCTCGCGACGGGCCTGCTGCTCGCCGTCACGCGCGCCGCCATCCGCTGGCAGCTGCGCCGAGACACCCGGAGCCGGACCAACGCCTGGTTCGCGCAGGCCGTCGACAACGTGCTCGAGCGCACGCGGGGGTACTTCCTGTTCGCGCTCACGCTCTACCTCGCCTCCCGCCTCGTCGGGTGGAACGAGCAAGGGCTCACGTGGACGGCCACGCTGCTCACGCTCGCGTCGCTGCTCCAGGCGGGCCGGTGGATCACCGGGCTCATCGAGATCTGGCTCGACCGCTACCGGGCGCAGAAGCTGGACGCCGACGCCTCGGCCGTGACCAGCATGCAGGCCATCGGGATCCTGGCCCAGATCGCCGTGTGGTCGGTGATCGCGCTCATGTTCCTGGCCAACATCGGCATCAACGTGACGACGCTCGTGGCCGGGCTCGGGATCGGCGGCGTCGCGATCGGCCTGGCCGTCCAGAACATCCTCGGCGACCTGTTCGCCTCGCTCTCGATCGTCCTCGACAAGCCGTTCGTCATCGGCGACACGCTCGCGGTCGGCGACGAGATGGGGACGGTCCAGCACATCGGGCTCAAGTCGACCCGGATCCAGAGCCTCTCGGGCGAGCAGATCGTGTTCTCGAACGGGGACCTCCTCGCGAGCCGCATCCGCAACTACCAGCGGATGACCGAGCGCCGGGTCGTGCTCACGTTCGGGGTCACGTACGACACGCCGCCCGACGAGATCGCCGCGGTCCCCGGCCGCGTCCGCGAGGTGATCGAAGGGCTCCGCTCCGACGACGACACCCAGGGCGCCGCCCCGCTCGGCGGCGACCCGCCCAAGGCCGACGCTCCGGTCCCCCCGCCCGTCCGGTTCGACCGCGCCCACTTCAGGGGGTTTGGGGCCTCGTCGCTCGACTTCGAGGTGGTCTACTACGTCCTCGTCCCCGACTACGCGCGGTACATGGACGCGCAGCAGGCCATCAACCTGGGGCTCCTCCGGGCCTTCGGGGCGCACGGCGTCGAGTTCGCCTTCCCCACGCGGACACTCCACGTCGCCTCCGACGCCCGCCCCGCCCGCGACGGCTCGGCCCGCGACAACTCAGCCCGCAACGGCTCTGACGCCGAGACGCCCGACCGCCACGACGCCCGCCCCGCCGACGGCGACGAGGCGCCCGCCCCGCCCGACCCCGCATGACGCGCTTGTTTCTCGCCCTCGCCCTCGTCGCTTCGGGCGGGGTGGCGGCTCAGACGGCCACTCCCGCCCCGCCCGCCGAGCGGCCGACGGTGGGCCTGGCGCTCTCGGGCGGGGCGGCCAAGGGGTTCGCCCACATCGGCGTGCTCCAGGTGCTGGAGGAGGAGGGCGTGCCGGTCGACGTCGTCGCCGGGACGAGCATGGGGGCGCTCCTGGGCGGCCTCTACGCCGTCGGCTACACGGGCCACGACATCGAGCGGATCGTGCTCGACCTCGACGTGCCGGCCCTCCTCTTCGGGCCGAGCGGCCCGGGCGCGCTGAGCCTGGGCGAGGCCCTCGTGCCTGGCCCCACGCTCATCGACGTGCCCACGCGCGGGCTGACGCCGGTGCTCCCCGAGGGGCTCCTCACGGGGCAGCCGCTGCTCGAGCTGCTCGCGCGGCTGACGTGGGACGTCCAGGGCGTGACCGACTTCCGGGACCTCCCGCGGCCGTTCGCGTGCAACGCCATCGACCTGGTCACGGGCGAGGACGTGACGCTGGACGCGGGGTACCTCCCGCTCGCCATCCGCACGTGCATGTCGCTCCCGGGCGCGTTCCGGCCCATCCGCTACGGCGACGGCGTGTACCTCGACGGCGGGCCGGACCACATGCTGCCGGTCCCCGAGGCCGAGGCGCTCGGGGCCGACCTCGTCATCGGCGTCGACGTGAGCAGCGACGTGGACCCGGAGACCGGCCGGCTCCGCCTGTCGCCGACCGGCAACACCGTCAACCTGCTGGTCCTCTTCGAGAAGGTCACCGGCACGACGCGCCGCCGCCGGGCGATCGGCGACCGCGAGGCCACCGACGTCCTCATCCAGCCCGACGTGGCGGCCGTGGTGTCGGCCGGCCTGACGGACCCGGCCCCGTGGATCGCCGAGGGCCGCCGCGTGGCGACGGCGGCGCTCCCCGAGATCCGCGCGCTCCTCTCCCAGAACGACGTAGGCCGCGCCGCCCCGCCCCCGCCGCCGCCCGCGCCCCGGGCGGTCCGCGTGGGCGCCATCCGGTTCCGGGGCGTCGAGGGGCCGGCGCTCCGGCTCGCCGAGCGGCTGACGGCGCGCGCGCTGCCGGCCGACCTGGGGCCGGACGACGTCGACCGGCTCGTGGGTCGCCTCGTGGCGACTGGGAGCTACGACTACGTGATCCCGCGCGTCGTGCCGGACGGGCGGGGCGGGGCGGCCGTGCTGGACGTCCGCCTGGTGCCGAAGGACCCGCCGGACCGGCTGGGCTTCGGGCTCCGCTACGACGACGAGAACGGGGGCGAGCTGCTGGCCCAGCTCGCGCTCCGCCACCGGCTCCGCTGGGGCGACCGCTCGGCGTTCGCGCTCCGGCTCGGCCGCCAGTCGCAGGCGCTCGCCGCCTACACCGCCCCGCTCGGGCTGACGTCGTCGGTCGAGGCCGGCGCGCGCGTCGGCGTGACCGAGGCGCCGGTCGACGTCGTGCTGCTGGGCGAGGAGAAGGACCGCTCGACGCTCTCGCAGCGCGTGGCCGAGGCGGCGCTCGTGGGCGCGTGGGCGCCGCTCCCCAGCGTGCTCGTCGGCGCCTCCGTCGGGGGCGGGGTGGGGCGGAACGAGGTCACCGACTTCTCGGTCGACGCCAACGCCGTGTTCCCCGGCCCCGACGGCGTGCCCATCGTGCTCGACCCCGAGGGCGTGGCGCTGGGCGAGCGGTGGGCCTCGGGCACGGCCTTCGCCGAGGTCCGCACGCTGGACCGGCTGAACGTGCCCACGCGCGGCGTCCGCGTCCGCGCTCAGGTCGAGGGCGGGCGGGGCCGGCTGGACGCGACGGAGTTCGCGGACCGGATCTCGGAGCAGGCCCGCGTGCCGGCCGCGTCGCTGGGGCTGGTCGAGGTCCGCACGGGCGGGTTTACGCGGGCGCTCCTCGACGTCGAGGGGTTCGTGCCCGTCTCGCCACGTGTCTCGCTCGTCGGCCGCGCGGCCTACGCCCGCGGCTCGGGCGAGGGCCTCCCGCTCAACCGGCGGACGTTCCTGGGCGGGATGCAGACGGTGACGGTCCTGCCGGGCACGTTCCTCCCGCTCTACGGCCACGACCCCGAGTCGCTGACCGGCCCCAACGCCTGGCTCGCCGTCGCGGGCATCCAGGCGCAGGCGGGCGCCCTGTTCGCGCGCCTGTTCGCGAACGCCGGCCGCGTCTTCGGCGACGACGACGCGATCGTCGACGCCGACGGCGTGCTCGCGGGCGTCGGCCTCGACCTGTCGGCGCGGACGCCGATCGGCCCGGTCACGCTCTCGCTGGGGACCGACGCGCTTGACCGGCTCCCCGACGTGGGCGTCCGCGTAGGCTACGTGTTCTAGGGCGGACTTCGGGAGGGTACAGCGTAGCTCAGTCGGGTAGGAAGGCGTAGCCGCAGTGCGCGATCCACCCGGAGGCGTCCGATGGTGTGACCGCGGAAACGGCTTCGTCGAGCGCGTCGAGCAGCGCGTCCCGGGCGTCGGCCAGCTTCTGCTTGACGATCGCCTTCACCTTCGACCACATCGGCTCGATCGCGTTGAGATCCGGGCTGTACGGCGGCTGCGGGAGCACGCGGGCACCGACGGCCTCAACGAGTGCGATTGCAGCCGGGCTGTGGATCCGGGCGTTGTCCCAGATCACTACGTCGCCCTCCTCCAAGCACGGCACCAGGCTCTCGGCCACGAACGCCTCGAAGTGGGGGGCCTTGACGGACCCCTCGTGTGCCCGCACCGACCCGCACGTCGCGGCCATCCACCCGATGAGGTTGACCCGCTTGCCGACCCGGAAAGGGGCGACCTCGACGCACCGCGTGCCGATGGGCGCGAACCCGTACGCCGACCGCGCGCCGATCTGAATCCCCGACTCGTCGACGAAAACCAACCGCTCGGCTGGGATCGCCGCGACCTCCGCCAAGAACGCCTCGCGCTTGGCGACCACATCCGGGCGGAAGCGCTGGGAGGCGATCATGGACTTTTTTTTCGGGTGACCCGCCACAGACCCAGCATCCGCTGGACGGTCTGGCGGCTGATGGCGCGTCCGGTGTCGGCCTCGAACCGGCGGGCGATGGTCGCGTGCGGCATCGAAGGGTTCTCGGCGAGGTACCCGTCGAAGAGCGGGCGGTCGTCGTCGGTCACGAGCGGGGTATGGCCACCGCCGTGGGGCCGAGGCTCGACGGACCCCTGAATGCGGTCGAGGTGGCGGAGCCGGTGGACGGTCGAGACGGAGACGCCGAAGCGGGCGGCGACGACGGGGGCAGTGGCCGAGCGGGCGGCGTCGAGGACGCGGCGACGGAGGTCGACGGAGAGCGGGGCGGGCATGGCCGAAGCTACCCTGTCAACCCGGGATGGCTTCGCTGTACTCGGTACGGGATGCGGGTCTCGGTGGGCTCTCCGGGCTGCGTGCCCTCTACGTCCTCGGCCGCGAGGCGACCACCCCGCCCCCGCCGACGTGCGCGCCCGCCCCGCCCCGTCCGTCCGGGCGGGGTGGCGACCGGCCGGCGCCGAGCGGCGGCGCCCCTCGTGCGGGCGGGGTGGGGCACAACGGCGTCCCCACCCCTCTGAGCGGCGTCACGAGGGGCGGATCTCAGGGAATTCAGACGCCCTCTTCAACACCGCGCCCCTGCTCCACGTTGATAACTCGAATCCCCCGATCCGCTCCGTGCGGCCCTGGGACACCCCCTCCACCACAGACCCGCTGGGTCCCCCCTCCCTGTGAAGACACTCGCCTTTCCGCTCCTCGCCGCCCTCGTCGCCCTGCCCGTGCTCTCGGGCTGTGACTCGAACGACGACGACGAGACCACCTACGACGTCCAGTTTACCGCCCTCAACAACAGCGGCGTGACCGGCACCGCCGAGCTCACGATGGACGACAACGACTTTACCGTCGAGATCGACGCCGACGATCTCGACGCCACCGTGCACCCCCAGCACATCCACGGCGCGCCGGGCGGCACCGTGACCGCTCAGGCCGTGTGCCCGACGATGGCCGACGACGCCAACGCGGACGGCTTCGTGGACGTGCTCGAAGGGCTCCCGCGCTACGGCGCCATCCTCCTGCCGCTCGACGACGACATCTCGACGCAGGCGCAGAACGTCTCCGGCTTCCCCACCGGCACCTCCATCGACTACTCGGAGTCGACCTCGGTGGTCGCGCTCCGCTCCGCCCTCGTCAAGGACGACAGTGACACGAGCGACCCCATCGGCACGCTCGGTGCAGACGGGATCGTCGACCTCGACGACTACGTGATCGTGATCCACGGGACGAACGACGAGCTTCCGGCCTCGGTCGGCACGCTCCCGGGCCTCCCGAGCCAGGCCACGCTCCCGGTCGCCTGCGGCCGGATCACGCGGAGCTAACCCCCCGACGCGCTCCCAAGGCCTGCGCGCCCGGCCCCCTTCGGTGGGGCCGGGCGCGTTGTCGTTACGGGTCCGCACCCCGCCCCGCCCATGGAGCGCGCGCGAGGCCGCCGCCCCTCGCGGGGGCGGGGCGGTCTAGATTCCCCGCATGTCGCCGCCGGCCCACCGTCTGCTCGTCCGGGCGCTCGCCGTGGCGCTCGCGGCGCTGGCCCTGTACCCGCTCGCCCAGATCGGGCGCGCGTGGGTCGAGTACACGGGGACGGTCGGGCTGGGGCTCGAGGAGAGCCCGCCGCGTGGGTTCGACGGCGTCCGCTGGGAAGACGCCGCCCCGCCCACCGCGAGCGGGGCGGTCCGGGCGGCCTACGTGTTCCCGCGCGGGCCGGCGGCGGCGGCCGGGCTCCGCGAGGGGGACCGCCTGCTCACGCTCGACCTCCGCCCGGTCGCCTCGGCCGCCAGCGTCGAGCGCGACGTCGAGCGGGCGACCGGGGCCGTGCTCGCCTACGGCGTCGAGCGGGGCGGCGTCGAGCGCGCGCTTGACGTTCGCGTCGAGCGGTACCCGACGTTCCTGTACCCGGTCCAAGGGCGGCTGTGGGCGGCGGCCGGGTGGGGGTTCGCCGTCGCCGCGTTCCTGCACCTGCTGGCCTACCTCACCGTCGCCCCGCTCGCGCCGCGGAGCCCGCGCGCGCGGCGCTCGCAGCTGCTCATCGGGGCCGCGCTCGTGTGGGTGGCCGGCAACCTCGTGCGCCTGCTGTGGGTCGAGGTCTGGGGGCCGCCGCCGGCCGGACCGGCCTCGGGCGGGGCGGCGCTCGCGGGCGTCGCGTTCGACGCGCTCACGCTGGCGGCGCTGGGCGGGTGGATCGCCTACCCGCTCCTGCTCCTCGACCAGGGCATCCGCTCGTCGCGGCAGGCGGCGGGGCTGGGGGCGGGGCGGTGGGTGCTCGTCGTGCCGGCCGCCGTCCTCGGCGTGGGCGTGACGCTGGCGACCGTCGTCGGGCACGTGGGGCCGCTCCCGCCGGACGCGTTCGCGATCCCCATCCTGTTCTACGTGTGCGTCTACGTGGCCGCCGCGACCGCGCTCTCGTTCGGGCGCCCGGCGGCCGCCCCGCCCGACGCCGCCCCGCCCCCGCGGTGGAGCCGGGCGGGGAGCGCGTTCGTGTTCGCGCTCTCGGTCGCCGGCGCCGCGCTCGTCGCCGCGCGCGTCGCGCCGGGGCCGCAGGACGTGCCGACGGCGTGGTTCGTGGTCGCGTTCCAGCTGTTCTCGCTGCTCCCGGTCGCGCTCGTGTCGCTCTCGACGCTCCGCTACGGGCAGTTCGACGTGCTCCTGCTGCGCGGGCTCTCGGCCGTGGCCGTGCTCGCCGGCGCGTTCGTGGCCGTGTCGCTGGGCTCGCTCGCGCTCGACGCCGTGCTCCCGGGCGGGTCCCACCCGGTCGCGCTCGGCGTGCTCGTCGTGGTCCTGCTCCTGGTCGCCGAGCGGACGGCGCCGATGGTCCGGGAGCAGGTGCAGCGGGCGTTCCGCACCGAGCGGCAGCGGGCGCGGCGACGGCTGGACCGGCTGGGCGACCGGATCCGGTTCGCCGTCGACGTCGACGCGCTCGCGGCCGAGACGGTCGAGTCCGTAGGCCGCGCGCTCGGGGCGCGCTCGGCCGTCGTGTTCCTGTTGGCCGGGGCCGGGACGCCGGCCGAGCGGTGGGTCCGGGCGCGGTTCCGGCCCGAGGCGCCGACGTTCGAGGAGGCCGACCTCGAGCAGGTCTGGGCGCGCGTCCGCGACGAGGGCCGCGTGTGGTCGTGGAACGAGGAGCTCAACGAGTCGGCGCTGCCGCGGGGCTACGCCGAGCGGCTGGACCGGCTGGGCGCCGCCCTCGCCGTGCCCGTGACGACGGGGCAGGGCGGGGCGGTCGGGCTCGTCGTGCTCGGTCGGAAGGCCCGACGGTTCACGGTCTACAACACCGAAGACGTCGACCGGCTGAAGGCGCTGGCCGGCGGGCTCGCCCTCGCCGTCGAGCGGCTCCGGCTGCTCGAGCGCGAGCGGGCGCTCGTGCGCCAGACGGCCGAGGCCGAGCTCGCCACGCTCCGCGCCCAGATCAACCCGCACTTCCTGTTCAACGCCCTCAACACCGTCGCCGCGCTCATCGGCGAGCGGCCGGACGAGGCCGAGCGGACGGTCGAGCATCTGGCCGGCCTGTTCCGCGACGTACTTACGGCGAGCGGCCGCGCGCTCGTCCCCCTCCGCGACGAGCTCCGCCTGGTGCGCCGGTACCTGGCCGTCGAGAAGGCCCGGTTCGGCGACGCCATTGAGGTCGAGGTCGACGTCGAGGCGGGCGCGGCGGACGCCGAGGTGCCGGCGTTCGCGGTCCAGACGCTCGTCGAGAACGCGGTCAAGCACGGGGTCGAGCAGAAGCGGGGTGGCGGCCGCGTCTCGGTCCGCGCACGCGTCGAGGGCGGCGCGCTCGTGGTCGACGTCCGCGACACGGGCGCCGGGCTCGCCGTGGCGCCGCCGCCTGCGGGCGGGGCGGACGCGGGCGGGGCGGCGGGCGACGGCGCGGCCGCGGACCCCACGGCGTTCTACGGCGTCGGCCTGCGCAACGTGTCCGACCGGCTCCGCCAGCTCTACGGCGACGGCGCGCGCCTGACGCTGGCCCCGCGCGACCCGGGCACGCTGGCCTCGCTCGTCGTCCCGCTCGCGCCGCCCCGCCCTGACGCCCCGCCGGCCGCCCCGCCTGAGGCGCCGGGCGCGAACGAAGACGCGAACGGGCGAGGTGGGGCGGTTGGGGACGTGCTCGCGCCCGTGTCGCCCCGTGTCGTCCCGTGACTCGCCGCCCCGCCCGCGCGGCCTGTCCCGCCCGCCCCTCTCCCCCACCCCGCCCCTGCTGCCCATGAGTGCCCTCCGCGTGTTGATCGTCGACGACGAGGCCCCGGCCCGGTCCCGGCTCCGCCGCCTGCTCGACGGGTTCGTCGAGGACGGCCGGATCGAGGCGCCGGTCGAAGCCGCCGACGGGGTCGAGGCCCTGGAGCGGCTGGCCGAAGCCGAGCGCCCGTTCGACCTCGCGTTCCTCGACGTCCGCATGCCCGAGGTCGACGGGTTCGACGTGGTCGAGCGCGTGGCGGCGGAGCGGCGGCCGGACGTCGTGTTCACGACGGCCTACGACGAGTACGCCCTCCGCGCCTTCCGCGCGAACGCGACCGACTACCTCCTGAAGCCGATCGACGCCGAGCGGCTGGAGGAGGCGCTCGCCCGCGTCGAGGACCGCCGGGGCGACAGCGAGGAGCGCGACGAGCGGCTGGCCGCGCTCCTCGACACGCTCGACGAGCAGGCCGCCGCCCCGCCCCCGGACGGCGACACGGGGCCGCCGATCGAGCGGTTCACGGTCCAGGGCGTCGACCGGCTGGTCGTGGTCTCGGCCGGCGACGTGATCGCGGCCGAGGTGTCGGACGGCATCACGAACCTGTACGTCCGCCAGGAGGGCCGCGAGGGCGGGGCGGGCATCGGGCGGCATCTCGTCGGGTTCACGCTCGACGCGCTGGAGGCGCGGCTCGACCCGGCACGGTTCATGCGTGTCCACCGGAGCGCGCTCGTCAACCTCACGTGCGTCCGCGAGATGGTCCCCTGGTTTTCGGGCCGGTACAAGATCGTTCTCACGGGCGGCCACGAGGTGACGGCCAGCCGCTCGCGCTCGCGCGAGCTCCGCGACCGGCTCAGCCTGTAGGACCGCCGGGCGGGGCGGCCTGGGGGATTCGCTGTGCCGGCCGCCGCGCCGCGCGCCGTACACTGCCACCTGTCCCCCACCGAGGGCGCCGCCCGGTCGCCCTCCCGTCCCATGCCGTTCCGCCTCACCGCCCCGCTCCTGGTCGCCCTCGTGTTGTCCGCCGGGCCGGCCCTGGCCCAAGAGCCGGCGGTCCGCGTCCGCGTCCTCTCCCGCGAGGCGCCGCGCGCGGTCGAGGTGTCGGCCGACACCGCCCCGCTAGCCGTCGTCGTCGACGGCCGGACCGTGGGGACGCTCGGCCCGGGCGCCGCGCTCCGCGTCGTGCCGCGCGCGTCGGGCGTCGAGGTCGAGGGCGGCGGCCTGCGCGGGCGGGGCGGCCGCGTGGTCGTCGCCGGCCCGGGCGTCCGCGTCCGAGCGGGGCGAACGGACCGCCGCTACGCCGGAGCGCTGGAGGCGACGGCGGCCGGCGGGCGCCTGGAGCTCGTCAACGAGACCCCACTCGAAGCTTATGTGTCGAGCGTGGTCGCGTCGGAGTACCCGTTCCGGGAGATCGAGGGGGCCAAGGCGCAGGCCGTCATCGCGCGGACCTACGCGCTCCGCCGGGGCGGGGCGGCTGGGGCCTACGACCTCGACGACCACACGGGCTCGCAGGTGTACCGAGGCGCTGGCGCCGAGACCGAGACCTCGCGGCGGGCGGCGGCCGAGACGCGGGGCGAGGTGCTCCGCTACGGCGGCGCGCTCGCCGAGACGCCCTACTTTTCGTCGTCGGGCGGCCACACGGCCGACAACGAGGCCGTCTGGAACGGCGCCCCGCTCCCCTACCTCCGCGGCGTGGCCGACCCGTACGACGCCGCCTCGCCGCACCACGCGTGGGAGGCGACCGTCGACGCGGGCCGCCTCCACGCCGCGCTCTCGGACCGCTTCGGCGGGCGCGTGACGGGCTTCTCGGTCGTCCGCCAGTCGCGGACGGGACGCGTCCAGGAGATCGCGCTCGACGGGGCGGGGCGGCCGACGATCTCGGGGAGCCAGTTCCGCAGCGCGGTCAACGCCGTGCTCGGCGCCAAGACGATCCGGAGCACGCGGTTCGAGGTCGCCCGCGACGGGGGCGCGTACGTGTTCACGGGCGGCGGCTTCGGCCACGGCGTCGGCATGAGCCAGTACGGCGCGCGCGGGCAGGCGCTGGCGGGCCGGTCCTACCGCGACATCCTCGCCTTCTACTTCGCGGGGACGGCGCTCGCGGGCACCGGCGGCGAGCGCTACGCGACCCTCGACCGCCCCGCCCCGCCCGTGGCCCCGGCCTACGCCCCGCCAGCCTACGCCGCCCCGCCCGCGGCGAGCGGGGTGGTGGTCCGTCGGCGGCCGGCGCCGCGCCGGGAGGCGCCGGCCAGGGCGGAGCCGACAAAGCGGCGCGTGGCGTGGTAGGGGCGGGGCGGCCGTGTTTCCCGCCCCGCTCGTAGCGGGCGGGGTGGCGGCGAACCCTACCGCCCCGCCCGGCGCACGGCCACGCTCGCGGCAACCTTCAACGGGTCGACCGCCGGCGCGACCGGCGGGTTGTAGACCAAGTCGAGGTCCTCAGCCAACTCGCGCGCCGTGGCCCCGGCCTGGACGAGCGGGACGAGCACGTCGGCCCGGAGCGCGGCGCCCTCGGCCGACACGATCTGGCCACCCAGGAGCCGCCCCGCCCCGCGCTCGACGACGAGGCGGACGTCGATGGGGCACGAGCCGGGGAAGGCCGCCGTGCGCGTCCAGTGGCGGACGTCGGCGGCGACGGCGTCGAGCCCGGCGTCCGCCGCCTGGGCGAGTGACAGGCCGACGGAGCCCACCTCGATCCCGAACGCTTTGACCGCGACGCCGCCCGCGATGGGGCGGAACGTGTCGGCCCGGCCGCCGCGCGAGGCCGCGTTGCGGGCCGCCACGCGCGCCGAGCGCCGGCCGGTCGGCGCGAGCGGCCACAGGACGCGCCGGCCGTCCGGCGCGCGCGGGACCTCGGCTACGTCGCCGCAGGCCCAGACGTTGGCGAGCGACGTCTTCATGCGGTCGTCGACGGCCAGCCCGCCCATCTCGCCCACGCGGGCGCCGGCCGCGACGGCGAGCTCGGTCCGCGGCTCGACGCCGATCGACACGACGACCATCTGGCAGCCGACGAGCTCGCCCGCGTCCGTGCGGACCGCGCGCACCCGCCCCGCCCTGTCCGCGAGGATCTCGGTCGGCTTCTCAGCGCGGACCGCGACGCCGGCCGCGGCGACGGCCCGGTCCATGAGGTCGCTGGCCTCGCACGCGACCGTGTTGTTGAGGACGCGGCCGGACGGGTCGAGGATCGTCGCCTGGAGGCCACGGTCGCGGACGGCCTCCGCCATCTCGACCCCGATGTAGCCGCCGCCGGCCACGACCACGTGGCGGACGGACTCGGTCTCCAGCCAGAGCCGGACGGCCTGGGCGTCTTCCAAGTCGCGGATGACGAACACGCCCGCGGCGTCCTCGCCGGGCACGCCCAGCCGCCGCGCGCGGGCGCCGGTCGCCAGGATCACCCGGTCGAACCGCTCCTCGCGCTGCGCCCCGTAATCGAGCGCGTCGACCACGAGCCGCCCCGCCCGGGCGTCGAGCGCCGTCACGCGCTCGCGCAGGCGGACCTCGAACCCCCGGCTGCGTTCGAGTTTCTCGGCCGTGTTCACGACGAGCGCGTCCGCCCCGCCCAGGTGGCCGGCGATGTAGTACGGGATCTCGCACGTCCCGATCGAGACGTGGCGGCCCTCTTCGAACATCACGACCTCGGCGTCCGGCGCCTGGCGCTTGGCCTCGGCGGCGGCGGCGGGGCCGGCCGCGAGGCCGCCGACAACGGCGATGCGCATGGGACGGGCGGGGTGGTGGAGTCGCGGGCGGGGCGGTCGAACCTACGCCCGCTCGGCGAGCGAGTCGGCCACGTCGTCGTGGGGGACGCCGGCCGAGTGGCGGTGCGACGTGGGTTCGAGGTGCGACGTGATCTGCACGCGGCTCTGGGGGAACAGCGCCCGCTGCCGGGCCTCGACCTGGGACGCCCGCTCGTGGGCGTCGTCGAGGCGGAGCGCGTCGGGGAGCAGGAGGTGCTGCTCCAGCCACACCTGGTCGTTCACGCGCCGGTGGCGGACGTGGTGATGGCCCTGGATCAGCCCCTCGGCCTCGGCCGCCGCCAGCACGTCCAGGACGCGCGCCGTCTCGGCGTCGTCGGCGCGCTCCATCAGCCCGCCGTAGGCGTCGCGGATGAGGCGCCCGCTCGTCCACAGGATGTTGGAGCCGGCGAGGAGCGCGACGACCGGGTCCAGCCACTCGATCCCGGTCACGACGACGAGGCCGACGCCGGCGAGCACGCCCAGGCTCGTCCACATGTCGGTGAGGACGTGGTGGCCGTTGGCGACGAGGACGAGCGCGTTCGTCCGCTTCCCGACGCGCACGAGCGTCGCGCCGAGCACGAGGTTGACGAGCGCGAGCGCGGCCGTGATCGCGAGGCCCACGCCCAGGTTCTGGAGCTCCGGCCCGACGATGAGCGCCCGGATGGCTTCGTAGCCAATCGCGAGCGCGGCGACCAGGATGAGCGCGCCCTCCAGCCCGGCCGAGACGTAGGCGATCTTGCCGTGCCCGTACGGGTGCGCCCGGTCCGGCGGCTGGGCCGCGTACCACAGGCTGAACCCGGCGACGGCCGTCGCGAACAGGTGGACCACCGACTCGAGCGCGTCGGAGAAGATGGCCGTCGAGCCCGTTAGCCCGTACGCCGCGAGCTTCCCGACCAGCATGACGACCGCGACGACGAGGCTGGCCGCCATCGCCACGCGCTGCTGCCGCTGGACGTCCGCCCGCTCCGCGGCGCTCGCGGGCGGGGCGGGGCGGGGCTCGTGGCCGGCGTGGAGGAGCATGGCGCTTGGACCGCCCCGCCCGCCGGGGGGTTTCGGGCGGGCAGCGGGCAGCGACGACAACCGCCCCGCCCAGGCGTGGGCGGGGCGGCCGACGTAGCGGCGTTGCATGCAACGCCGTCGGGGCGCGGCGCACGGGCGGCGGCGGGCGGGGCGGTGACGCCATCCAGAACAGCCCCGCCCACCTCGGCCACGGCGGCCGCGGCCGAGGCGCCTGACATGGGCGGGGCGGCACTGAGCGGGGCGGTGCCTGCCCAAGCCGCCCCGCTCACCCCGGACACGACGAGTCGTGTCCCTACGGGCGCCGGTTGCCGGCCGGTTGCGCCAACCTTTCCCGCCCCGCCCCGTTTTTCCACCGTCCCTCTCTCCCCCCAAAAATCCCATGACCCTCGACCACGTCGGCATCGCGCTGTCGGACCCCGAACAAGAAGCCGTCTTCCGGCGCCTGCTCGACGCGGCGCCGTACAAGACCGAGGCGGTCGAGCGCGAGGGCGTGGCGACGACGTTCTTCGGCGACGGCGGCCAGGGCGGGGCGGCGCCCAAGCTGGAGCTCCTGGAGGCGACCCGCGACGACTCGCCCGTGGCGACGTTCGTGGCGAAGCGTGGCCCGGGCGTCCACCACCTCGCCTTCGAGGTCGGCGACCTGGAGGCCGAGATGGAGCGCGTGCGCGCGGCGGGCTTCCGCCCCCTCGCCGACGCCCCCAAGCCCGGTGCCGACGGCAAACGCATCGTGTTCCTCCACCCCAAAGACACGGCCGGCGTGCTCGTCGAGCTGGTCCAGAGCGTCCGCCCCGCCCCGGCGTGGACGACGCTGGCGACCGACACCGGCGACCGCGCCGTCCAGGTGTCGGGTCCCGACGACGGCCCGCCGCTCGTGGTCCTGCACGGGGCGCTGGGCTCGACGGAGTTGGAGACCGACCGGCTCGTCCGCGTGTGGGAGCGGACGTTCCACGTGCACGCGCTCGATTTTGCCGGCCACGGGCGGAGCGCCGCCACCCCGCCCGACGGACCGCCGACGTGGGAGACCTACACGGCCGACGCCGTCGCGCTCCTGGACTCGCTGGACCGCCCCGCCCGCGTGTTCGGGTTCTCGATGGGCGGGGCGGTCGCGCTCGCCGCCGCGCTCGCCCGCCCCGCCCTCGTCGGGCGCCTCGCCGTCCACGGCGCGAACGTGCAGTGGAACCAGGCCGAGGTCGAGGCGATGGTCGGGCCGATGGCCCCGGAGCGGATGGCCGAGGCGACCCCGTTCTGGGCGCGGCGCCTGGAGGAGACGCACGGGGCGGGGTGGCGCGGCCTCGTGGCCGACCTCGTCGCCTTCACGCGCGGCCTCCCGGACGCCTGGCTGGAGGACGCCGACCTCGCCCGGATCGCGTGCCCCACGCTGGTCTCCGCCGGCGACCGCGACCGCTACTTCGACGTCCGCCACGCGGTCGGCCTCTGGCGCGCGGTCCCGGACGCGCGGCTCCAGATCCTCCCCGGCCTCGACCACCCCATCCAGGGCGTCGACGTGCCGACGTTCGCGGGCGGGGTGGCGGACTTCCTGCTCGCGTAGCCTTCCGCCCCGCCCGCGCCGAGTGTCGTGACGCGGGCAGGGTGGCGTGACGCGCCGCCGTCACCGGCGGGCACGAACCTGGGCGGTCCCGCGTACGCCACTCCGCCCCGCCCCGCCCGTTGGGTCCGCCCGCCAGATTGGTTGCGGACGGGGTGGCCGCCCCGCCCCGTGCCCGCCCCGCCCCGTGACCGAAGCGCTCGCCGACAAGCTCAAGCACCTGCCCACGTCGCCCGGCGTCTACCAGCACCAGGACGCCGAGGGCACGACGCTCTACGTGGGCAAGGCCAAAAACCTGCGCAGCCGCGTCAGGAGCTACTTCCAGGACGGCCGCCCGCGCGAGGGGCGCATCCAGGCCCTCGTCAAAAAGGTAGTCGACGTCGAGGTCATCGTGACCGACACCGAGGCCGAGGCGCTCATCCTCGAGAACAACCTGATCAAGCGGCTCAAGCCGCGCTACAACGTCCTCCTGAAGGACGACAAAAGCTACCCGTTCATCTGCGTCAAGAACGAGCGCTTCCCCCGCGTCTTCCCCACACGCACCGTCCGCCGCGACGGCTCGCTCTACTACGGGCCGTACACGGACGCCAAGGCGATGAAGCTCGTCCTCAAGACGATCAAGGACCTGTTCAAGCTCCGGTCGTGCTCGCTCCACCTCAGCGAGGCGGCCATCGAGGCCGGCAAGTTCCAGCCGTGTCTGGACTACCACATCCAGCGGTGCGCGGCGCCGTGCGTGGGCTACGAGACCGAGGCCCACTACAACACGACCATCGAGCAGATCAAGACGCTCCTCGAAGGCAAGACCGGCGAGCTCCGGGCGCTCCTCCAGGACGAGATGGCCTCGCTCGCCGCCGACAAGAAGTTCGAGGAGGCCGCCGAGTACCGCGACCGGATCGCCGCGCTCAAGAAGTACAGCGAAAAGCAGAAGGTGGTGACCGACGAGCAGGTCGACCGCGACCTGTTCGCGCTCGCCGTCGAGCGCGAGGACGACGTGGCCGTCGGCGTCCTGTTCAAGGTCCGCGAGGGGAAGATCGTGGGCCGCCAGCACAAGGTGCTCCGCGGCATCGAGGGGGCCGAGGACGCCGACCTCATGCAGCGGTTCGTCGACGACCACTACGCCGGCGCCACGTTCTTCCCCGACGAGGTGTACCTGGCGTCGGAGCTCGCCATGCCGTCGGCCGTCGAGGAGTACCTCCGCGACGCGCGAGGCAAACGGGTCGAAGTCCGTGTGCCCCAACGCGGAGAGAAGGTCGACCTCATGAACATGGTCGAGGCCAACGCGCGCCTGCTCCTCGGCGAGTGGCAGCTCCAGAAGGAGAAGCGCGACGAGGACCGGATCCCGCGCTCGGTGATGGCGCTCCAGCGCGACCTCCGCCTGAAGAAGCCGCCCCGCCGGATCGAGTGCTTCGACATCTCGCACCTGGGCGGCACCGGCACCGTCGCGTCGTGCGTGGTCTTCCAGGACGGCAAGCCACGTAAGAGCGACTACCGGACCTACAAGATCCGGACGGTCGAGGACGGCAAGCCCGACGACTTCCAGTCGATGCGCGAGGTCGTCGAGCGCCGCTACGCGCGGCTCCTGCAGGAGAACGGCCCGTGGCCGGACCTCGTGATCATCGACGGCGGCAAAGGCCAGCTCTCGTCGTCCGTCGAGTCGCTCAAGCGCGTCGACGTGTACGGCAAGTTCCCCGTCGTGGGGCTGGCCAAGCGGCTGGAGGAGGTCTTTTTCCCGGGCGAGAGCCAGTCGACGATCATCCCCCGCACGTCGTCGTCGCTCCGCCTCATCCAGCGCGTCCGCGACGAGGCCCACCGCTTCGCGGTGACGGCGCAGCGGAAGCAGCGGCGGATCAAGGACCTCCGCAGCGAGCTCCTCGACATCCCGGGCGTGGGCGCGAAGACGGCCAAAAAGCTCCTCACCGAGCTCGGGAGCCTCAAGGCGGTCAAGGCCGCGGGCGAGGCCGAGATCGCCGCGGTCACCGGCCCGTCGGTGGCCCGCAAGATCCGCGCGCACTACGACGCCGCCCCGCCCGAGGCGGCCTGAGGGCGGGGCGGGCGCCCTGGGCGTGGGCGGGGCGGTTCCACCCGCGCGGCGCTCGCCACCCCGCCCGCATCGTCCACCACCCCTGGCTACGCCGTCCCTTCGGGGTGTCCCCTCCTGGCTGCGCCGTGTCCAGGAGGGAGACTCCTCCCGCCCCGCTCAATCTGAACGCTGATAAAGCAGAAGACCTCTTGATCCTGCACTAGGGAGCAGGCCTGTACCTGGTACCCCGTACCTCCCCGACGTCTAGCGCACCGCCGTCCCGATCCGGTCCCAGTGGGGCGCGCCGGCCGCCTCGTCCCACGAGAAGTAGACGGCGACGGCCTTCCCGATGAGGTGGTCCTCGGGGACGAACCCCCACGTCCGGCTGTCGGCCGAGTCGTCGCGGTTGTCGCCCAGGACGAAGTAGTAGTCCTGGGCGAACGTGTAGGTCTCGGCCGGGACACCGTCGACGAGGAAGCCGCGCGCCGTGCGCTCGGCGCGGTGGCCCTCGAACCGCTCGATGACCGTGCGGACGACCGGCCACGAGGCGTCGTCGAGACGGACCGTGGCGCCGGCGCGGGGGACGACGATCGGGCCGTAGTCGTCGAGGCTAAAGTGGAAGGCCGCCGGGAAGGCCGCGCTCCCGTCGCCCAGCGGGCGGACGAGCGGATAGACGGCGTCGACGCCGGGGAGCGCCCGGAGCCGGTCGGCCTGCCCCGCCGTCCCCTCGATCAGCCAGAGCCCGGCCGCCCGGCGCTCGATGCGGCCGTCGAGCCCGAGGAGCGCGTCGGGCGGGAGCGGCTGGGACAGCCGGACCTCCCACAGCTGGCGCCCCACGGGCGGGGCGGGCTGCGCCTCGGCCCCGATGCGGACCTCCTTGGCCCGGATCGCGAGCGTGTCGCCGGGGAGCGCCACGACGCGCTTGATGTAGGGCGTCCGCCGCGCGGGCTCGGGGTCGAGCCCCGGCGGGTAGTTGAACACGGCCACGTCGCCGCGGTCGGGGTCGTCGAACCCGGGCAGGCGCGCGCCGAAGAGGCGCGGCCCGTAGTGGAGCTTCGAGACCAGCACGAAGTCGCCCACGAGCAGCGTGTCCTCCATCGACGTCGACGGGATGCGGAACGCCTCGAACGCGACGGCGCGCAGGAGCACGGCCACGAGGACTGCCCCGCCCACGACGCGGAGCCACGCCCACAGCTCGGCCGCCCCGCCCCGCCCCGCGGCAGGTCTATCCTGGCGGCGGTCGGCGCCCGGCGCCACCGGAGGCGCCCCGTTCGGGCCGGGCGCGCCGTCGCCAGCGGCGAGCGGCGGGGCGGCCTCCCCCACCGCCCCGCTCCCGGGTCGGGGCGGGGCGGGCGAACGGTCGGGCGGGGTGGCGTCGAGCACGGGCGGGGTCCGGTCGGGGGCCGACGGAACGGGGCCGCCCCGCCCACTCGTTCCCACTCGTTTCCCAGCGCGGCGCTACGGGATCGGCTGGAAAAAGCGGCGGAGCCGGGGGATCGGCGGGAGGTAGCGCTCGAACGAGAGGAACGTGAACAGCGCCTTCCCCACGAGGTGCGTCTCGGGCACGAACCCCCAGTAGCGGCTGTCGACCGAGTTGTCGCGGAAGTCGCCCATGACGAAGTAGTAGTCCTGGTCGAACGTGTAGGTCGCGGACGGGACGCCGTCGATGAGCACCGCCCCGCCCTCGCCCTGCGTGAGGTCGCGGCCCTCGTAGCGGACGATGGCCTCGGCGTAGGTCGGGAGCGTCCGCTCGTCGAGCACGACGGTCAGGCCGCGGCCGGGGACCACGAAGGGCGGGACGTGGTCGGGGTTCTTCCCGAACGTCGGGTCGCGCCAGGACTCGTCGAGCACGAACGGGTCGACGCGGGCCACCTCGGGGAGCGCCTCGAGCGCGGCCACGCCCACCGGCGTCGCGAACACGTCGTACTCGCGGGGCTCGGCGATCGCGGCGCCGTCGCGGCGGTCGCTGCCGGGCAGGAGCGTCACGCCGAGCTCGGCGAGCTGCCGCGCGTTCGGGCGCGTGGCGCCGGTCGCCGTCACGCGCCACCGCTGCTTGAGCGTCGGCCCGAGCGGGACCGGCTCGCCGCCGATGTGGAGGACCTTGTCGAGGACCGCGACCGTGTCGCCGGGCGTCCCTACGATCCGCTTGATGTAGGGCGCCCGCCGCTCGACGGGCGTCGACTCGGGAATCGCCCCGCGCTCGACGTCGACGGCGGACGGGTAGTTGAACACGGCCACGTCGCCGCGCTCGGGCTCGGAAAACCCCGGCAGCCGGGTCTGCGGGAGCTCGACGCCCGGGAGGTAGACGCCCGTGAACGGGATGCCGATCGTGCTCGGCGTCCGCGGCCCGTAGTTCAGCTTCGAGACGATGAGGAAGTCGCCCACGAGCAGCGTCTCCTCCATCGACTCGGACGGGATGCGGAACGGCTCGAAGATGAACGTCCGCAGCAGCAGGATGATGACGATGGCCTTGGCCCAGAACCACAGGTTCTCCTTCATCGTCGGCTTGGCCGGCGCCTCGCGCCGCCGGCCGTCCGCCCCGCGCGGCGTCCGTTTTCGGTTCTGTCGGGTCGTGGTCGTGGCCAAGCGGGTAGGGGGCGAGCCCTCGGGGCGGACCCGGAGGGCGGACCGTGGGGGGCGGGGCGGTCGAAGCTACGGGCCGCCCCGCCCCAGGGTGCGGGCGGGGCGGACGCTGGCGGCCCTAGCGGTGGATGATCCAGCGGTCGCCGGCCGCCCCGGCCCACCGCGGCGGCCGCACCTCGCGGACGTAGAACTCGGTCCCGTTGTAGCCCGTGCGGTACCACGTCCGCCGCGCGAACGAGTGGTAGTAGTCGAGCCACGGGACCGGCCGGCGCTCGGCGGCGAGGCGCCGCGCGAGGTCGGCCTTGAGGGCGGGGAGGAACGCCGCCTGCTCCTCGTCGGCGGCGATCATGAGGCCGCGCCCGAACGGGCCGTCGAGGTCGAGGACGAGCACGGGGATCGTGTCGTTGACGGCGAACCAGTACTCGAACTGGACGTGGTCCGAGCCGCCGTAGCCGTAGCGCTTCTGGGCGTCGCCGTTCCGCGTGGGGTCGCCGAAGGCGGCCTGGAGCTGGCCCCGGAGCACGGCCGTCGACGTCGTGTCGATGGCGGCCGCCCCGCCCGTCGGCGCCGAGAGCCAGAACGCCTCGCCGTACTGCTCCAGGAACGGCCCCTGCTCCCGCGGCCGCACCTTCTCCCACCGGAGCGTGGCCATCCGGGCCACGCGGATGGCGCTGTCGGCGCGGGCCTCGTGGGCGCGCCGCGCGAGGTCCGACGCCGCCTGCCGCCGCTCGCGCGACGCCGCGTAGGCCGCCAGGTGGGGGTCCCCCGCCCCGCCCGGGCGGGGCGGGCGGGGCGGCACGCGCGGGCCGATCTCGGCGAGCGCCTCGGCCGCGCGCGCGGCGCTGCGCTGGCGCTGCAGCAGGTCGACCACGTTCTGGGCGTGGGGGGCAGGGGACCCCGGAGAGGGAAGGCAGAAGAGGACGAGCACGACGGCCGCGGAGCGGAGCCACCCCGCCCCGCCCCCCCGCTCCAGTCCCCGGTCCCGAGTCCCCATGTCCCTACCTCACTCCATCGAGAGGACCGCCAGGAACGCCTCCTGCGGGACCTCGACGGCGCCGACCTGCTTCATCCGCTTTTTCCCCTCCTTCTGTTTTTCCAGCAGCTTCCGCTTGCGCGAGATGTCGCCGCCGTAGCACTTGGCCGTCACGTCCTTGCGGAGCGCCTTGACCGTCTCGCGGGCGATGACCTTGTTGCCCAGCGCCGCCTGGATGGCCACGTCGAACATCTGGCGCGGGATGAGCTCGCGGAGCTTCGTCGAGAGCCGCCGCCCCATGTCGTAGGCCTTCTCGCGGTGGACGATCGTGCTCAGCGCGTCGACCGTGTCGCCGTTGAGCATCACGTCGAGCTTGACCAGCTTCGAGGCCCGCTCGTCGATAAAGTCGTAGTCGAACGACGCGTAGCCGCGGCTGACCGACTTGAGCTTGTCGTAGAAGTCGAAGACGATCTCGGCGAGCGGGAGCTCGTACTTGAGGTTCACGCGGTCCGTCGTGAGGTACTCCTGCGTGAGGTACGTCCCGCGGCGGTCCTGGCAGAGCCCCATGAGCGCACCCACGTACTCGGTCGGCGTGATGATCTCGGCCTTCACGTAGGGCTCGCGGACCTCGTGGATCTGGCCGGGGTCGGGCATCTCCGACGGGTTCTCGACCTCGACCGCCTCCCCGCCCGAGAGCTCGACCGTGTAGCGGACGTTGGGCATCGTGGTCACGATGTCGAGCCCGAACTCGCGGTCCAGCCGCTCCTGCACGACCTCCATGTGGAGCATGCCGAGAAAGCCGACCCGGAACCCGAACCCGAGCGCCGCCGACGTCTCGGGCTCGTACGTGAGCGCGGCGTCGTTGAGCTGGAGCTTCTCGAGGGCGGCGCGGAGGTCCTCGAAGTCGGCCGAGTCGGTTGGGTAGATGCCCGAGAACACCATCGGCTTCACGTCGCGGTAGCCGGGGAGCTGCGTGTCCGCCCCGCCCTTCTGGTGCGTGACGGTGTCGCCGACGCGCGTGTCGGCCACGTCCTTGACCGAGCCGATGAGGTAGCCGACCTCGCCCGGGCCAAGCTCCGCGACCGGCTCCATCCCCATCTTGAGGTGGCCGATCTCCTCGGCGAAGTACCGGGCGCCCGTGGCCATGAACTCGATGGCGTCGCCCTTGCGGAGCGTCCCCTCCTTGACGCGGACGTAGACGACGGACCCGCGGTAGGTGTCGAACGTGGAGTCGAAGATGAGCGCCTGGAGCGGGGCGTCGGGGTCGCCGGTCGGGGCCGGCACGCGCTCGACGATCCGGTCGAGCACGGCCTCGACGCCCTGCCCGGTCTTCGCGCTCACGTGGAGGACGTCGTCGGGGTCGCCGCCAATGAGGTCGGTGATGGACTGGGCGACCAGCTCGGGCTCGGCGCTCGGCAGGTCCACCTTGTTCAGGACCGGGATGATCTCGAGGTCCTGGCCGATCGCCATGTAGAGGTTCGAGATCGTCTGCGCCTCGATCCCCTGCGCCGCGTCGACGACCAGGATGGCGCCCTCGCACGCGTTGAGCGCGCGGCTCACCTCGTAGGTGAAGTCGACGTGGCCCGGCGTGTCGATGAGGTTGAGCACGTACCGCTCCTTGTCCGGGGCCTGGTACCCCATGCGGATGGCGTGGCTCTTGATCGTGATGCCGCGCTCGCGCTCGAGGTCCATCGAGTCCAGCACCTGCGCCTGCATCTCGCGCGACGTCAGCGTGCCGGTCGCCTCGAGGAGGCGGTCGGCCAGCGTCGACTTGCCGTGGTCGATGTGGGCGATGATGCAGAAGTTCCTGATGCGGCTCTGGTCCACGAGGGCGGGGCGGGGTGGCGCGGGTTTCGGTCAACGGTGAAACTAGCGCCGGGCGTGCCGGCCCCGGCGGAAATCCCGGTGCGCTCGGGGCGCGCGCAGGAGCGCCTGCGTGTGGGCGCGCCGGCACAGAAGCCTGGAGGCGGCCGCCCCGCCCCGCCGCGGTTGGGCCGGGGGCGGGGTGGAGCCGTTGCCCGCCGCCTCCGCCCCGCCCCCGCGGCCGGCGCACGCGGCCGGGGCGGCGTCAAGGAAGGTCGACGAGCCGGTACACGTCGGCGAGCGGGACGGCGAGGCCGAGCGCGGCGCTCTCGACGACGGCGTCGAGGCCTTCGACGAACCGGAGCGCCCCGCCCTCGGGCTGGGGCACGATCCGCGTGACCGCGGCGGCGTCGACCTCGACGATCCAATACTCGACGAGGCTCTCGATCCCAGCGTACGCCCGGAGCTTCGCGCCGCGGTCGCGCCCCACGGTCGACGGCGAGACGATCTCGACGAGGAGCGTCGGGTTGAGGAGAACGGCAGGGTTGTCGTCGGTGTACTGGGGCTCGTCGCACGTGAACACGAGGTCGGGGTAGCTGTACCGGCCGGCCTCCGTCCGTACGCGCTGATCGCCTACCCCGCCCCGCCACCCGCGCTGCGTCATCGGTCCGTGGAGGGCGGCTGAGAGGTTCAGCACGACCTGGTTGTGCGCCGGGCTCGCCCCGGCCATCGCCACCGTCCCCGTCTCGTCATAGCCGTGGACAGGAACGACCACGCCGTCCCAGTACTCGTAGCGTTCGCCCTCGGGCGCGGCGGCGTCGAAGGCGAGGTACTCCTCGACGGTCATGCGGGCGGGGCGGACAGCGGACATGGCTCCGGGCGGGGTGGGAACGTCAAGGTAGGGACCGCCCCGCCCACGCCCAGCGGAGGCGCGGGCGGGGCGGCGCCTTGACGCGGGCCGCCCCGCCCCGCATCTTCACAGGCCACTCACGGAGAGCGCCTTGATCGACACCGCCCCGCCCGCCCTCGCCGCCACGGCAGGCCACCCCGTCCCCGAACGGGACGTCGACTGCCTCCAGTGCGGGGCGGGGCGGGTCGGCGCCTACTGCCACGCCTGCGGCCAACACGAGTCGGTGGCGGACCGGCTCACGTTCCGCTCGCTGTGGCACGACTTCCGGGTCCGCCGGCTGAACCTCGACCGCGGGCTCGGGCGGACGCTCCTCGACGTGGTGCTCCGGCCCGGGTACGTCGCGCGGGCGTTCGTGGAGGGCCGGCGGCAGACGTACACGCACCCGATCACGCTGCTGTTCGTGCTGTACGCGGTGTACGCTGTGGTCGCGGGGCTCCTCGACGAGCCGCTTCAGGCGGTGATGCGGGCGCAGATGGAAGCGCAGATGCCAGCCGGAGACGAGATGACGTCGGAGATGGATGACGTCGTCAGCGTGATGTCGGAGGTGGTGCGAGTGCTCTACACCTACGGCGCGTACTTCTCCGTCCTCGTCATCCTCCCATTCGCGGGGCTCCTCCGGTGGCTCCTCGGCGACCGGGGTCGGACCGTCGCGGAATACGCCGTCTTCGCCGCCTACGTCGAGGCCGCCGTCGTCCTCCCAAGCGCCCTCGTCCTCACCCCGCTCATGGCGTTGACGGGACTGTCGTGGATCGGAATGCTCAGCTTCGTCCTGTACCTGGTCTACGCCGTGTGGGGCGTGGCGCAGTTCGTGGACGATCGCCACCCGGGCACGCTTGCCCTAGCCGGACTCTCGATGACAGTCGCCCTGGTCTTCTACTTCGGCTTGTTCATGGTCGCCGCTTTTAGCTACGGGATTTACATCGCCATCCAAGCCGCTCACGCCGCCGGCTGAGCCCCGGGCTGCCCGCCCTACTCCCCCGCCCCGCCCTCGCTCGCGTCCCGCCGCGCGCGGACGACCTCAACGGCCAGCAGCGCCAGCCCGACCACCATCAGGAGCCCCGAGAGCGCCGGCCGCCACACGCCCACGCCCCGCCCGAGCGCCCACGCGAGGACGTTCGTGAGCGCGAGCCCCACCCCGCCCGCGAGGGCGGTTAGACCGAGGCGTTCAGACCGGGTCATCCCCCCGCACGCGCCAGTCGGAGCCGTCGACGACCCGGCCGTCTTGCCAGACGACCCAATGGGACGTGTCCATCTGGAGGTTGCCGTATTCCGGCCCGTGTCGCTCCCGCCGAAGGCGCTCGACCTCAGCCAGCCGCTCGGCGACAGGGCGGCTCAGCCAGTACGCCGAATCACGCACCACCCCGCCCCGGCTGTTCCCGCCCCACCCGGCGTCGCGGGCGGGGCGGTCGTCGCCCTGGGCGGGGCGGCCGTCATCGGAGCGGGGCGGCCTAGACATCGAGGTCCTCGACGGTCGCCGCCTGCTCCATGATGAACCGGAAGCGGGGCGCCGCGTCCTTGCCCATGAGGTCCGAGATCGCCAGCTCCGTCGCCACGCGGGCGTCGTCGGGGATCGTGACCCGGAGGAGCCGGCGCTTGGCCGGGTCGAGCGTCGTCTCGTTGAGCGTCTGCGGCATCATCTCGCCCAGCCCCTTGAAGCGTTGGACTTCGATCGTCGTGCGGGGGTTCTTCTTCTGGATCCGTCGGACGATCTTGTCTCGGTCGGCCTCGTCGAGCGCCCAGTGCGTCTCCTTGAGCGCGTCGACGCGGAAGAGCGGGGGCTGCGCGACGTAGACGTAGCCGCCGTCGACGAGCGGGCGGAGGTAGCGGTAGAGGAACGTGAGCAGGAGCGTCGCGATGTGGAGGCCGTCCGCGTCGGCGTCCATCAGCAAGATCAGCTTGTGGTAGCGAAGCTTGGTCAGGTCGAGGTCCTCGCCCACGCCGCAGCCCAGGGCGTCGACGATGTTCGAGAGCTCCTTGTTGGCGAGCACCTTGGCCTTCGTCGCCTGCTCGGCGTTGAGGACCTTGCCGCGGAGCGGGAGGATGGCCTGCGTGGTCCGGTCGCGGCCCTGCTTGGCGGAGCCGCCGGCCGAGTCGCCCTCGACCACGAACAGCTCGCTCTCCGACGGGTCCGTCGAGGCGCAGTCGGCGAGCTTGCCCGGGAGGTTGAGCCGGTGGCTGACGGCGCTCTTGCGGCGGACGCTCGACGCCGCGGCGCGCGAGGCCTGCCGCGCCTTGGCCGCCTGGATCACGCGCGCCACGATCGCCTCGGCCGTCGAGGGGTGGGCGTTGAGGTACTGCTCGAACTCGGTGCGGAAGGCGCCACTCACCGCGCTTCGCACCTCGGGGTTGTTCAGCTTCTCCTTCGTCTGCCCCTGGAACTGCGGGTCGACGTGGTACAGGTTGACGACGGCGACGAGCCCCTCGCGGACGTCGTCGGCCGTGAGCTCGAGCTTGCGCTGGCCCAGGTCGTGCGTCTCGATGTAGTTGCGGACGGCCTTGGTCACGCCGTCCTTCAGCCCCTGCTCGTGCGTCCCGCCGTCGCGCGTGGGGATGCCGTTGACGAACGACGTGATCTGCTCGCGCGGCGCCTCGGTCCACACAAAGCAGATCTCGGTGCGGAGGCCGTCGGCGAGCTCGTCCTGGCGGATCACGAACGGGTCGGGGTGGACGCGCCGCGTCTCGGCCTCTTTCACCAGGTGGTCGAGGTACTCGACGATGCCGCCCTCGTGGTGGTACTCGACGCGTTCGCCGGCCTTCTCGTCCTTGAACACGATCCGGAGCGCCCCGTTGAGGTACGTCTTGACCTCCAGGTTGCCCTTGATGGTCTCGGCGTCGAGGTCGGTCGTCTCGAAGATCTCGGGGTCCGGCGTGAACGTGATCGTCGTACCGCTCCCGCGGACGTTCTGGCGGAGCGTCTTCAGCTTCGAGACCGGGAGCCCGCGCGCGTACCGCTGCTCGTAGAGCTTGCCGTCGCGCTTGACCTGCGCCACGAGGCTTTCGCTGAGCGCGTTCACGACCGACGACCCGACGCCGTGCAGCCCGCCCGAGGTGACGTAGCTGGACCCGTCGAACTTGCCGCCGGCGTGGAGCGTGGTGAGGATGACCTGGAGCGCCGGCACCTTTTTCGTCGGGTGCTTGTCGACCGGGATGCCGCGGCCGTTGTCGCTCACCGAGACGGTCCGCCCGTCGCGGTGCAGGACGACCTCGATCTGGGTCGCGTAGCCATTCGTGGCCTCGTCGACCGCGTTGTCGACGATCTCCCAGACGAGGTGGTGGAGCCCGGCCTTGCCGGTGCCGCCGATGTACATGCCGGGCCGCTTGCGGACGGGCTCCAGGCCCTCCAGGACCTGGATGTCGGCGCCGGTGTACGTGTCTGCGGCGACCGGGCGGTTCTGAACTTCTGCCATAGCGTGCGTGGGGGGACGTTCGGGACCAAGGTAACGGGGGCGCTGTGACATCCGCGCGGCACGGGGCAGGGTTCAGGGTTCAGGGTTCAGGGTTCAGGGTTCAGGGTTCAGGGTTCAGGGTTCAGGGTTCAGGGTTCAGGGTTCAGCAAAGATGACGGCCGCCCCGCCCGCAGTGTCAAGGGCGGGGCGGGGTGGTTGTCCCCGCGTTGTCCACCGCCCCGCCCGAACCAAGCAACCTCGAACCCACACAGAGCAACTCCGCCCCGCCCGCGCCGTCCTAGACCGCCCCGCCCGCCGCCCCGCCCGTGGAGACCGACCCGCGCCTCGAACCCTCTCGCCGCCCCGCCCCCGCGGTCGACCTTGCCGACCGGCCGACGGCGCTCGTCACCGGCTCCAACGGCGGCGTCGGGCTCGCGCTCGCCCAGAAGCTGGGCCGGGCGGGGTGGCGCGTGCTCCTGCACGGCCGAGACGGCGACAAGCTCGCGCGGGCGCACGCCAGGATGGACGTCGGCGCCCCGCACGAGGCGTTCCAGGCCGACCTCGCGAACCCCGACGCCGTCCGACGCCTGGCCGACAGCGTCCGCGAGGCGACCGACCGGCTCGACGTGCTCGTCCACAACGCGGGGCTCGTGCGGCCGTCGCGGGAGCGGACGGCGGGCGGGGCGGAGATGACGGTGGCCGTCAACGCGCTCGCGCCGTTCGTGCTCACGGAGGCGCTCCGCCC
Source organism: Rubrivirga sp. S365 (assembly GCF_032248475.1). Lineage (NCBI taxonomy): Bacteria > Pseudomonadati > Rhodothermota > Rhodothermia > Rhodothermales > Rubricoccaceae > Rubrivirga > Rubrivirga sp. S365. The sequence goes on along the minus strand of NZ_JAVTTN010000001.1, from coordinate 2,018,672 downwards.
GCTCCTGGAACGCACGGCGGCCGATCACGACGGCGCCCGCGTCGTCACCGTCTCCAGCGAGGCCCAGAAGGCGGCCCGCCTGCCGGCGGCGAGCCCGGAGGGCGTGGCCGAGGTGCTCCGCGGCACGGGCCGCGAGCGCTACTCGTCGATCCGCGCCTACGCCCAGAGCAAGCTGGTCGCCACGGTCTGGACGCTAGAGCTCGCGCGGCGCCTGGAAGGCGCGGGCGTGACGGCCAACGCCTGCCACCCGGGCGTCGTCCGCACGGGCGTGTTCGGGGGCGTGGGCGGCGTCGTGGGGCTGCTCGCGCAGGCGGCGTCGCCCCTCTACCTCTCGCCGGAGCAGGGCGCTGAGAGCCCGTTCCTCCTCGCGACGGCCCCGCGCTACGGCCAGCGCACGGGCCGCTGGGTCACGCGCGGGCGGTTCCGCGGCCCCCACGAGGCCGCGCCGCCGGGCCAGGCCGCCGACCCGGCCGTGGGCGGGGCGGTGTGGGACGCGCTCGCCCGACTCGCCGGAGACTGACCGCCCCGCCCCGCTCGTCTGCCGACGTTCCAGCAGCGCCCTCCGAGACCGCCCCGCCCGCGCCGCGCTCCGTCAGGCCCACTCGACGGGGACCAGCCGGTCGTTGGGCCGGAGCTCGCGGCCGACCTTGCTCTCCGGCCGACCGTCGAGCTCTACGACGTCGGCCGTAAAGTCGAACGACGCGAGGAGGCCGTCGGCCTCGCCCTTGTTGTGCCCGAGCAGGCTCGACCCGACTCCGTAGCCGGCGACCGGCACGCCGGCCTGCTCGAACCGCTCGATCTTGTGCGGCGTGAACCCGCCGCTGGCGATGATGCCGACCGCCTCGAAGCCTTCCCCGTCGAGCGCCTCGCGGAGCCGCCGCACGAGGGGCGGGTTGACGCCGGTGAGCGCCGCGTCGGGCTCCCGGCGCGCGCGCTCGGCCAGCGAGCGGTCGACGAGCTTCTCGCTCGTGTCCACGCGGACGCCGCTGAGCGCGCCGTCCCCGAACGCCTCCCGCATCGCTCGGGCGACCGCGAGCGCGTCGGCGACGACGTCGTTGCGGTAGTCCACGAGGCTGACCACGCCCACGCTCGGCTCGTGCGCGCGGACGTACCGGGTAAAGGCGAGCGTCGCCTCGACCACGTCGCCGCCGAACGCCGCGATGAGCGCGTGCGGCATCGTCCCGGCCCCGCGCCCGCCCCACCACGCGCCGCCCGCGTCGCTCGACACGCTCCCCGCCCCGCCCACCATCGCGGCGTAGCCGTCCGGCGTCTGCACGCGCCAGTCGTCGTGGCGGGCGCCCATGAAGATGACCGGCTTGCCGGCCGCCGCGTCGATCACGCGCCGCACGTTCGAGGCCACGAGCGAGCGGCGGGCGAGCGTGCCCAGGAGCGGCGTTTCGAGGTGGGCGAAGGCCCGGTACGGCCCGCGGAGGAGCATCACGGTCTCCCACGGCTCGACCGAGTCGCCGTCGAGCAGCGTGTCGACGGCCACGGACGACGGCGCGTACCCGTCGGCAAGCTGCGTCTCGATCAGCCGCACGCCCTCGAACGCCCCGGCGACGACGCCCGCCCGCTTGGAAAACACCTGCATCGTCACGTGCGGATCGCGGCCGGCCTGGTCGAGCGTGGCGGCGGCCCGGACGAAGTAGCGGTCGGACAGCCACCCCTCGCGGATGCGCGGGTCAAAGTGGAAGACCGAGGCGGGAAAGCGGTCGAGGGCGCGGCGGAGGGCGGCGGCGCGGTCGTCGGGCATGGCGGGTGTGGGCGCGGGCAGCGGGGACGCGCGGCCGGCGGAGAAGTGCCATCGCCACCCCGCCCGGTCCAGGCCCGCGCCAGCGGCGGACGCGGGGGCGGGGCGGTGCCGCTCGCCGCCCCGCCCCGGGTGCCTCCCGCCTCGCACGGCCCCAGAGTGCAGCGGCAAGAGGTCTCTCGCGTGGAGGGGGAGACCGGCGCTCGATTCGACAACCACCCCTATCCCCTCCTGGCTAGGAGGGGGACTCTTCCCGCCCTGCCCAGTCTGTACGCCGATAAAGCAGAAGGCCCCTCGCTCCTGCACGAGCCTCCCCGCCCAGAGCGCGGGGGCGGGGTGGAGAAACGCGCTCCCCGGGCGGGGCGGTCAGGCCGCCTCCGCCACGATCCGCAGCACGTCCGCCCCGTAGGCGTCCCACTTGGCCGGGCCGACGCCCTTGACCGCCAGCATCTCGGCGTCCGTCGTCGGGCGGTGCGCGGCGAGCGCGCGGAGCGTCTTGTCGTTGAAGACGACGTAGGGCGGGACGGCCTTTTCGGTCGCCTGCTCCGTCCGCCACGCGCGGAGGGTCTCGAAGAGGGCCTCGTCCTCGGCGCTCAGGTCGTCGGCCTCTACGCCGCCCGAGGACCGCGCCGCCCCGCCCGAGCGACGGCCCGAGCCGAAGGCGGGGACCTCGACGTCAATGGCCTCGCGGTGGTCGAGCGCCTGGTCGCCCAGCGGCGTGAGCTCGATGACCGGGTACTCGTCGCCGCCGATGCGGAGGTAGCCCTTGAGCAGGAGGTCCTTGTAGATGCCGTCGGCGGCGCCCTGGCCGATCGTCTGGAGCCGGCCGTAGTACGGGTGCCGCTCGTACTTGTCCATGCCCTTGGCCTTCGACCCGGCCAGGATCTTGGCGAGCGTGACGCGGCCGACCGGCCACCGCAGGCGGCGGACGGCGTCCAAGAGCCCCAGCGCCACGCGCGAGTTCATGGGCAGCGCGTCCCAGTCCGGGAGCTCGTCCGGCGCGTCGCCCTTGAGGCGGGCGTTCGTGCGGCAGGCGTCGCAGCACTCGGCCGGGTCGACGTCCGTCGCCGCGTCGTCGCCGAAGTGGTCGAGGATCGTGCGGCGCCGGCAGTCCGACGACTGCGCGTAGCGGACGATGCCGAGGAGGCTGGCCGACTGGTCGCCGCTGTGCTTCTCGATGGACTTGAGCGCCTGGCTGACGGCCGTGGCGTCCCACGCCTGCGGCACCCACCGCCCCGCCCCCATCCGGTCCTCGCGCTCGGCGAGCGCCCCGGCCCGGCGGAGCCGGCTGAGCACGTTGGGGAGCTTGGCCCCGTGGATGCCGAGCGCGTCCGACATGCGGAGCAGGAAGTCGCCGTCCGTCTCGGCGCGCTCGCCGTCCTCGGGCGGGGCCGCGTTCTTGGCGGCGCGCTTGACGTAGCCCCAGACGCGGCGGAGGTCGTCGACGGTGGGCGCGCCCTGCTCGATAAACCACTCTTTGAGCTGGCGGTCCTGCGGCGCGTAGAGCAGGAGCGCCGTCGCGGGCCGCCCGTCCCGCCCCGCCCGCCCCGCCTCCTGGTAGTAGGCTTCGAGGTTCGAGGGGATCGACCAGTGGGCCACGAACCGGACGTCGCCGCGGTCGACGCCCATCCCGAACGCGTTCGTGGCGACGACCGTGTCGAGGCGCCCCGCGATAAACTGCTCCTGGACGTGGCTCCTCTCGGCGTCGGGGAGCCCGGCGTGGTAGGCCTCGCACGGGCGGCCCGTCTCGTCGCGGACGAACTGGGCCACGGCCTCGCAGTCCTTCCGCGTGCCGACGTAGATGAGCCCGGCCTCGCCCTGGTGCTCGTCCAGGAACTGCTTCAGCACGCGGCGCTTCTGCTTTTTGGTCGCCGTCTGCTTCACCTCGAACCGGAGGTTCGGCCGGTTGAAACCGGTGACGAGGTGGGCGGGGTGGCGGAGCTGGAGTTGGGCCGCGATGTCGTCCTGGACGCGCGACGTGGCCGTGGCCGTGAGCGCCACGCACGGCGGGCTGCCCATGGCCTCGCGGGCGGCGGCGATGTTGAGGTAGTCGGGGCGGAAGTCGTGGCCCCATTGCGACACGCAGTGGGCCTCGTCGACGGCCAGCAGCGCGACGTGCGCCTCGCGCAGCGACCGCTGGAACGACGGCACGCGGAGCCGCTCAGGCGCCGCGTAGATCATGGCCAGCTCGCCCCGGCGGAGCCGCGCGAGCACGTCGCGCTGCTCGTCGGCCGTCTGCGACGAGTTGACGTAGGCCGCGGCCACGCCGCGCCGCGTGAGCGCGTCGACCTGGTCCTTCATGAGCGCGATGAGCGGCGAGACCACGACCGTCACGCCGTCGGGCTTGAGGAGCGCGCCGAGTTGGTAGACGAGGCTCTTGCCGGCGCCCGTCGGCATGACGACGAGCGTGTCCTGACCGTCGAGGACGGGCCGGAGCGCGTCGGCCTGGCCGGGGCGGAGGTCGTCGAACCCGAAGTGCTCGCGGAGCGCGCGCCGCACGGCCTCGGGCTGGTATCCGGGGGCAACGGGCGGGGCGGCGGTCGGGGCGGCGGGCACGGGCGGGGCGGTCGGTTCGGGGGCGGGCACAGGGTACGAAACGGTCGGCCCCGCTACAGAGTGCGGCGGCCGGCTGACAGGTCGGGTGTCAGCGGGCAGAGATGCCCGCCCCGCCCATGCTGTGGGCGGGCACACTGGGCGGGGCGGGCACGCTGGGCGGGACGGATTCGTAGGGACACCGCGCGTGGTGTCCGCATTCGCCCGGCGGCGCACCACGCCACGGGCGGGGCGGCGGCGTCCAGAACCGCCCCGCCCTTGGGGTGCGCCTGCGTCGGACCCGGCGCGTCGTGTCCCTACGGGTGCCCGTCGTCAGGCCGCGCCGCGGCGGGCGGGGCGGCGCCCTCCGCGACCGCCTCGCCCGTCGCCGAGCTTCCGGCCGTCTTCCGCCCCGCCCGCGTGCCGGGGCCGGGCGGGGTGGGCATCTTCCGCCTTCCGCCTTCCGCCTTCCGCCTTCCGCCTTCCGCCGCATGCCCGACCTCCCCGCCCGCACCGCCACCGTCGAGCGCCAGACCGCCGAGACGACCGTCCGCCTCACGCTCGACCTCGACGGCGGCACCTACCGGAACGCGACCGGCGTCGGGTTCCTCGACCACATGCTCGACCTGTTCGCCCGCCACGGCCAGTTCGGGCTGACCGTCGAGGCCGAGGGCGACCTCCACGTCGACGACCACCACACGGTCGAGGACGTCGGGATCTGCCTCGGGCGCGCGCTCGGGCAGGCGCTCGGCGACAAGACCTACGTCGCCCGCTACGGCGAGGCGACGGTCCCGATGGACGAGGCCCTCGCGCGTGCCGTCGTCGACCTCTCGGGCCGGGCGTACCTGGTGTTCGAGGGAGACTTCCGCCGCGACACCGTCGGCGACCTCTCGACCGAACTCGTCGAGCACTTCTGGTGGAGCGTGGCCGAGCACGCCCGGCTCACGCTGCACCTGGACGTGCTGCGCGGGCGGAACGACCACCACAAGGTCGAGGCCGTGTTCAAGGCCGCCGCCCGCGCCCTCCGCGCCGCCGTCGCCCGCGACGCGACGGGCGACCGGCTCCCGAGCACCAAGGAGGCGCTGTAGGCGGAGTCGTGGAGGCAGGCAAGGGACAGGTCGAGCGCACCCACCCCGCCCCTTTGACGGGAGCGGGGCGGGGACGAGCGGCCACCCTGGGCGGGGTGGCGAGCGCGGGGCGGGGCGGCTCGCCGCCGCTTACGACGCCGGCCCGTCCTCCTCGTCCGTGAGCGCGTCGCACACGAGGTCGCAGAGCGCCCTCAGCGTGGGGTCGGTGATCCGGTAATGGACGTGGAGCCCGTCGCGGCGGCCGGCCACCACGCCGGCCTCGGCGAGCTGGCGGAGGTGCTTCGACGTGTTGGCGTGGCTCTGCCCGGTGTCGGACGCGAGCTCCTGGACCGTCCGCTCGTCGGCGTCGTAGAGCGCGCGCAGGAGGCGGAGCCGCGTTGGGTCGCCGAGCAGGCGGAACCGGGCCGCGGCGGCATCGAGGAGCGTGGACGGGACGAGCGGGACGTCGGGCATGGGGCGTCGGGGCGAGCCGGAAGCTAGGGACGGGGGTCTTTGTCGTCCCTTCGAGAACAAGTGGACAACCGGTCAGTTGTACGATCAACCAACCAGTTGTGCGCTGCCCCATGAACGCCGTCTCCCCCCTCCCCTGGTACGTCGCCGGCCCGCTCATCGGGCTCATCGTCCCCGCCCTCCTCGTCGTCGGCGGCAAGGTGTTCGGCCTGTCCGCTAACCTCCGCCACGCCTGCGCCGCCCTCCCGGCGGGCCGCGCCCGCCCCGCGTTCCTCCGCTACGACTGGCGGAGCACCGGGACGTGGAACCTGGTCTTCGCCCTCGGGATCGCCGTCGGCGGCTTTCTCGGCCTCCGCGTGTTCGCGGACCCAGCCGCCCCGCTCGCGCTCTCCGCCGACACCGTCGCCGCGCTCGCGGACCTCGGCGTGACCGACCTCGCCGGCGTCGTCCCGGCCCAACTCATCTCGTGGGCAGGGCTCGCCACGCCGGCCGGCGCGCTCATGGTGCTCGGCGGCGGGTTCCTCGTCGGGTTCGGCGCCCGGTGGGCCGGCGGCTGCACGAGCGGCCACGCCATCTCCGGGCTCGCCGACCTCCAGGTTCCGTCGCTCGTCGCCGTCGTCGGCTTTTTCGTGGGCGGCCTCGCCGTCGTCCACCTCCTCCTCCCCGCCCTTCTCGGATAAGCCCATGCGCACCGACATCCCCACCCCGCTCGACCGCGGCGACGGCGCACCCCGCCGGGCGGCCAGCCTCCCCCCCACGCTGGGTTCGTCCGACCCCGGCGAGTGCCTCGACGCCGAGCAGGTCCCCGCGGCGCTGCGCCCGCGCGCGCTTGCCGAGGGGAACGCGCCGCTCATGCTCGCGCTCTACGGCGCCCTCGGCGCCGCGCTCGGGCTCGTGTTTACGCAGGCACAGGTGATCTCGTGGTTCCGCATCTACGAGATGTTCCGGTTCGAGTCCTTCCACATGTACGGCGTCATCGGCTCGGCCGTCGCGACGGCCGCGCTGGGGCTCTGGGCGATCCGCCGGTTTGGCGTCACGACGATCCACGGCGAGCCCATCGCCGTCCAGCCGAAGGCGTGGGGCGGCTCGCGCGTGCCCGGCGCCCGCTACTGGATGGGCGGGCTCACGTTCGGGGCGGGGTGGGCGCTCCTGGGCGCGTGCCCCGGCCCGCTGTTCGCCCTCCTGGGCGGGGGCGTGACCGTCATGGCCGCCGCGCTCGCCGCCGCCCTCGCGGGCACCTGGGCCTACGCCCTCCTCCGCGACCGCCTGCCCCACTAGTCCTCTCCCCGCCCCGCCCTCCCGCCGGGCGGGGTGGCCGCCACTGTCTGCCCGACTCCACCCCGCCCCGCCCGACCTCAAAAGACCCATGCTGCTCCGCCAAATCCACGACCCCTCGCTCGCCCAGTACGCCTACCTCGTCGGCTGCCAGAAGACGGGCGAGGCCCTCGTCGTCGACCCCGAGCGCGACGTCGACCGCGTCCTCGCGCTCGCCGCCGAGGAGGGGCTGACGATCACGCACGTCGCCGAGACGCACATCCACGCCGACTTCCTCTCGGGCGCGCGCGACCTCGCCGAGCGCACCGGCGCCCGGCTCTACCTCTCGGCCGAGGGCGAGAGCGCGGGGTGGGGCTCGGACTGGGCCGAGGGCCGCGACGACGTCACGTTCTTGCGCGACGGCGACACGTTCGCCGTCGGGAACGTCGAGGTCCGCGCCGTCTACTCGCCGGGCCACACGCCCGAGCACCTGGCCTACCTCGTGACCGACCACGGGGGCGGGGCGGACGCGCCGATGGGCCTCCTCTCAGGCGACTTCGTGTTCGTCGGCGACCTCGGCCGGCCGGACCTGTTGGAGCAGGCGGCCGGCCAGGCCGGCGCGCAGGAGCCCGCCGCCCGCCAGCTCTACGCCTCCGTCCAACGCTTTCTCGACCTCGACGACTTTGTTCAGGTGTGGCCTGCCCACGGGGCCGGCAGCGCGTGCGGGAAGGCGCTCGGGGCGGTGCCCCAGTCGACGGTCGGGTACGAGCGCCGCTTTAACGGCGCCATCGACGCGGCGCGGCGCGGCGAGCCGGCGTTCGTCGAGGCCATCCTGGACGGCCAGCCCGAGCCGCCGCTGTACTTCGCGCGGATGAAGGCCCAGAACCGCGACGGCGTCCCCCCGCTGGCGGCGCTCCCGACGCCGCGCGCGCTCGCGCCGGACGAGCTGGCCGCCCCGCCCGCGGGGGCCGTCGTCGTCGACACGCGGCCGGATCGGTCGGCGTTTATGGCGGCGCACCTGCCGGGCGCGCTCTACGCCCCGCTCGGGTCCACGTTCTCGACCGTCGTCGGGTCGTACGTGACCGACCCCGAGACGCCGCTCGTGCTCGTCGTCCCCGAGGGCGGGGTGGGCGAGGCCGTCCGGGCGCTGGTGCGGATCGGGCTCGACCGGGTCGTGGCGTACGCCACGTACGAGACGCTCGCGGCCTACGCCCACGGCGGCGGCGACACGGCCGCGATCCCCGAAGTCGACTTCGAGGCCGTCGCTGGCCGTGCGGGCGGGGCGGCCGTGCTGGACGTCCGCCGCCAAGCCGAGGTCGACGCGGGCCACGTGCCCGGCGCCGCCCACATCGCCCACACCCGCCTCGCGGACCGGCTGGACGAGGTCCCCGACGGGTCCCCGCTCTACGTCCACTGCCAGAGCGGCGCCCGGGCGGCCGTCGCGGGCGCATTCCTGGCCTCGCGCGGCTACGACGTGGCGTACGTGAACGACGGGTTCGCGCACTACCGCGAGGTCGGCCCGGTCGAGACCGGCGAGCCGGCCGGCGTCTGATCCACCCCGCCCCACCTCGCACCGACGCGTCTGTCGCAGCGGGCGGGGCGGGACCTAGGCGATCCACCCCGCCCAGAGTTGCCCGGGGCAGGGCGGCTAGTGGAGCGCGAGCTCGGCGCCCGGCTTGTCGTGCGTGCCCAGCCGCTCCAGGAGCGACGCGCTCCGCTCATTGAGGCCGACGACCTCGACCTCGACGCCGCGCTTGCGGTAGCGGAGCACGGCCTTGTCGATGGCGGCGACGGCCGAGCCGTCCCACACGTGCGACTGCGACAGGTCGAGGACCACGCGGTCGACGTCCTCGTCGTAGTCGAAGAACTCCAGGAAGCCGTTGACCGTCACGAAAAAGAGCTGGCCGGTCACGACGTACGTGTGCTCGCGCCCGCCCGAGCTCTCGCGGACCTCCATAAACGCGTGGTCGGCGACGGCCCGCGCAAAGAGGAGCGCGCTGAGCACGACGCCCACGAGCACGCCGATCGACAGGTCGTGCGTGTAGACGACCGTGGCGACGGTCACCAGCATCACGGCCGTCTCGCCCTTGGGCGCGCGGCGGATGGCGAGGATCGAGCCCCAGTCGAATGTCCCGATCGAGACCATGATCATGACGGCCACGAGCGCGCCCATCGGGATCATCACCAGCCAGTCGCCCAGGACCAGGATGAACACGAGCAGGAAGGCGCCGGCCGAGAACGTCGAGAGCCGGCCCCGCCCGCCCGACGACACGTTGATGACCGACTGCCCGATCATGGCGCACCCGGCCATCCCGCCGAAAAAGCCCGTGATCACGTTGGCGATGCCCTGGCCGCGCGCCTCGCGGTTCTTGTCCGAGCCCGTGTCCGTCCGCTCGTCGACGATCTGCGCCGTCAGGAGCGACTCGATCAGGCCCACGAGCGCGAGCGCAAACGAGATCGGGAAGATGATCTCCAGCGTCTCCAGCGCGAACGGGACCGCCGGGAGCGAGAAGAACGGGAGCTCGGTCGGGAGCGCGCCCATGTCGCCGACCGTCTTGAGCCCGAATCCGGTCATGAGCGACACGAGCGTGAGCACGACGATCGCGATGAGCGGCGAGGGGATGGCCGTCGTGAGCCGCGGGACCCCGTAGATGATGGCCAGCCCGGCGGCCACGAACGCGTACATCGGCCACCCCGCCCCGGCAAACTGCGGGAGCTGCGCCATGAAGATGAGGATGGCGAGCGCGTTCACGAACCCGACCATGACGGCCTTGGGCACGAACTTCATCACGCGCCCCAGCCGGAACGCCCCGAACGCGAACTGGATGACGCCGGTCAGGATCGTCGCCGCGAACAGGTACTCGAGCCCGTAGTCGCGGACGAGCGTGATCATGAGGAGCGCCATGGCGCCCGTGGCCGCCGAGATCATCCCGGGCCGGCCGCCCACGAACGCCGTCGTGACCGCGATCGTGAACGAGGCGTAGAGCCCCACCTTCGGGTCCACGCCGGCGATGATCGAGAAGGCGATGGCCTCGGGGATCAAGGCCAAGGCCACGACGACGCCGGCCAGCAGGTCGGCGCGGACGTTCCCGAACCACTCCTCGCGGAGCACGGCGGGCGAGAAGGAGGCGGGGAGGCGGAGCGTCACAGGCGGGGCGAGGTTCGCGGGCGGGGCGGCACAGAAACGGGACCCGCACGCGGTGCAGGTCCCGGGGCGCCGGGGGTATCGGCGGCTGGAGCGGGAACCTACGGCCCAGGCCAAATCCCTCCGCCCCGCCCCGCCCGTCTTCCCCTGGGTTTGACGGCTACACCTCGGACTCTTAATGTGTTGCGGCACAACAATCAGACCAGCGGGCTTCAGCGAACGCATCACGCCTCGTCGGGGAGTACGTTTGGGCAGAGCCGACGCCGCCCGGCGACGCCCCGCGCCCCCGTTAGCGGGCCGTCCGCCCCCGCCCCGCCCCCTGCCCCACCGGCCCTGTGACCCCTCGAGACGCCGAGACGGCCGTGTTCCCGCTCCACGAGTACGGCATCGCCCAGCCGACGGGCCGCGTGCAGGCGCCGGACATCGTCGCGCTCAGCCTCGCCCTGACGAGCCACGCCGACTGGCGCCCCGGGTTTACCGAGGTCTGGGACGTCCGCTTCGCCGAGAGCGTCGACCTCGTCCCGAAAGACGTCCCGACGATGCTGGACGTCGAGCGGAGGACGCGGGAGGCGCTCGACGGGAGCACGACGGTCATCGTCGCCACGCGGCCGCTCATCCTGTTCTCAGTCAAGTTCTACGCCCGCCTCGTCAAGCCGCTGGGGCGGACGGTCGTCGCCGCCGACTCGTCGCAGGCGGCGGCGGCACTCCTCGGCGTCGACGCGCTCCCCGACCTCCGGGCGCGCTAGCTCCGCCCGCCTCACCCCGCCCCACCCGCGGCGCCTTCCGTGGCCGCGCCCCGCCGCTCGGCGGCCTTGGCCTCGTCCCACAGCGCGTCCATCGTGTCCAACCCGGCCTGGGCGGGGCGGGCGCCGCGCTCGGCGAGGGCGGCCTCGACGTGGCGGAACCGCCGCGAGAACTTGGCGACCGTCCGGCGGAGCGCCGTTTCGGGCACGACGCCCCGGAGCCGGGCGTAGTTGACGACGGCGAACAGGAGGTCGCCCACCTCGTCCTCGAGCGCGTCCGCCGTCTCCGCCGCGCGGACCTCGGCGGCCTCCTCGTCGACCTTGGCCCACGCGCCCTCGGCGTCGGGGAAGTCGAACCCGACGGCGGCGGCCTTGGCCTGGACCCGCTCGGCGCGGAGCAGGGCTGGGAGCGCGTCGGGCACGCCGTCGAGCGCCGACGGCGCCTCCGCCCCGCCCCCATTGGCAGCCCCGCCCGCGGCCTCGGCCCGCTCGGCGCGCTTGACGGCCTCCCAGGTGCGAGCCACGTCGCCCGCCCCGCCCACGACCTCGTCGCCGAAGACGTGCGGGTGGCGGCGGACGAGCTTGGTCATCTCGGCCCGCATCACGTCGGCCACGTCGAACGTCCCCTCGGTCTCGGCGATATGGGCGTGGAAGAGGACGTGGAGGAACAGGTCGCCCAGCTCCTTCTGCATCTCGGCCGGGTCGCCGGCGTCGACGGCGTCGACGAACTCGTAGGCCTCCTCGATCGTCAGGTGCTTTACGCTGTCGTGGGTCTGCTCACGGTCCCACGGGCACTCGCGCCGGAGCCGCCGGACGATGGCCACAAAGTCGGCGTAGAGGGCGGGGTGGGCCGCGGCGCGGTCGGCGTCGCTCAACCCGAGGGCGTCGAGGTCGTAGGGGAACGGCGTGGGCACGGCGGAAGGCGGAAGGCGGAAGGCGGAAGGCGGAAGATGCCCACCCCGCCCGGTCACGGCACGCGGGCGGGGCGGGAGACGGCCGGAATGTCGGCGGACCGCGGGCCAAGATCCCCACCCCGCCCGCGCGATTGCCATTGGGCGGGGCGGGTCCGGGCGGGGCGGCACCGGGCGGGGCGGCGGGACTCGCGTGGTGACGCGCCGCTGGCACCCGCGCTCGGTATTTTCGCCGACGCACGGTTACCCCGCCGCCCCGGCGGTGTCTATCCTTGCCCGCCGCGGTCGACCGACCGCGGCGCCCGAACGGCCGGCCGACGTACGGACCGGCGGATTCATGTTCCAGGGAGCGCCACCCCGCCCCCGCACCCCCCAGCCTCATGGCACGCGGAGTCAACAAAGTCATCCTCATCGGCAACCTCGGGCAGGACCCCGAGCTCCGGTACACCGGCAGCGGCACGGCCGTCTGCAACATGCGCCTGGCCACGTCCGAGTCCTACAAGGACCGCGACGGCAACCAGGTCGAAAACACCGAGTGGCACACGGTCGTCGCGTGGGCGCGGCTGGCCGAAATCTGCGGCGAGTACCTCAAGAAGGGCTCCCAGGTCTACTTCGAGGGCCAGCTCCAGACCCGCCAGTGGGAGGACCGCGACGGCAACTCGCGGTACACGACCGAGGTCAAGGTCCGCGAGATGACCATGCTCGGGGGCCGCGACGGCGGCGGCGGCGGCTACGACTCGAACGACGGCTACGACCAGTCGCCCCGCCCGCAGCGCCAGCCCCAGGGCAACGCCCAGGGCAACGGCGGCGGGCGCCCGCAGGGCGGCGGCCGGCCCCAGCAGCAGCAGGCCCCGGCCGGCGGCGGCGACGACTACTCGTTCGAGCCCGACGACGACCTCCCCTTCTGATCCGGCCGGACACGCGCTCTCGCTGGGCGGCGGCCTCCGGGCGGCCGCCCGGCGTCTGTTCGGGCGCCCCGCCCGAACCTCTCGGCGCTAGGTTGGTTTGCCCCACCCCGCCCAGGGCCGCACCCGCGCCCCGGGCCGACCGTCGCACTGCCCGGTCCTCCCGCCTTGGACCCCGCCTCTAGTCCGGCCCTCGCGGCCGCCCTCCTCGCCGACGCGCTCCCCAGCCCCGTCGCGCTGGCCGTGCAGATCGGCGTGTTCGTGCTCCTCCTCGTCTTCTCCGCCCTGTTCTCGGGGTCCGAGGTGGCGCTGTTCTCGATCACGCCCGGTGAGCGCGAGGGGCTCCTCGAGTCGGGGTCCTCGGCGTCCGCGCGCGTGGCGCGGCTGCTGGACCGGCCGCGGCGGCTGCTCGTGGCCGTCCTGCTCCTGAACACGGTGGTCAACGTGGGCGCGGCCATCCTGTCGACGCAGCTCGTCCTGGCGGCGGCGACGGGGTTCGGGTGGAGCCCGACGGCCGCGATCGTGGCCAACGTGGTCGGGCTCACGTTCGTCCTCCTCGTCGTCAGCGAGGTGGCCCCGAAGCTGGTCGCCAGCCGGCAGCCCGTGTGGTTCGCCGAGCGCGTGGCCGGCCTGCTCACCCCGCTCGTCGCCGCCGTCGCCCCGCTCGCCGACCTGCTCGCGAACATGGCCTCGGGGCTCCAGGCCCGGTTCCGGTCCGAGGCCGAGCCGCTCTCGTCGAGCGACATCAAGACGATGGCCGACGTGGGCGAGGCGCAGGGCTCGCTCGAGGAGGAGGAGCGGGCGCTCATCCACTCCATCGTCGAGTTCGGCGAGACGACCGTCCGCGAGGTCATGGTCAGCCGCGTCGACATGACGGCGCTGAGCGCCGACGCCTCGCTCGACGAGGCGCTCGACATGATCCGCGAGAGCGGCCACAGCCGGTTCCCGCTCTACCGCGACCACCTCGACAGCGTGCTCGGCGTGGTCTACGCCAAGGACCTGCTCCCCCACGTCGACGGCGAGGGCGGGGCGGCGACCGTCCCCGACTGGGTGGCCCTGGCGCGGAAGCCGCTCTACGTGCCCCCGACCAAGCCGCTTGACGACATGCTCGCCGACTTCCAGCGGACGAACACGCACATGGCGATCGCCGTCGACGAGTACGGCGGGACGGCCGGGCTGGTCACGCTCGAGGACCTCCTGGAAGAGGTGGTCGGCGAGATCCGCGACGAGCTCGACAGCCCCGAGGACGACACGCTCGTCTACGCCGTCGAGCCCGGCGTCTGGCGCGCCGAGGGGCGCGTCGACCTGGACGACCTGGCCGAGGTAGTCGGCGTCGACCTGGACACGGGCGCGTTCGACTTCGAGACGCTGGGCGGCCTCATCCTCCACCTCGTCGGCGACATCCCCTCGGCCGGCGACGAGGTCGACTACGAGCGGCTCCGGCTCCGGGTCACGGCCGTCGAGGACAACCGGATCGGCGAGGTCCGCGTCGAGGTCCTGCCGGTGCCCGAGCCCGAGGGCTCCTGAGCGGGTGACGGGTGACGAGCTTGTCGCCTCCACCCCGCCCCGCCCGCCGTGCGTCTTCTCCTCACCGCCCTGATTCTCGCCGCCTGCGGGTCGCCGCCCCGCCCCGAGCCGGCGACCGTCCCGCCCGCGGCTCACGCCGCGGCGGGCGGGGTGGCCGACACGGTCCGCGCCGACTGGGGCGGGGCGTTCGAGCGGCGCGGCCTCACGGGCACGTTCGTGCTCTACGAGCCCGGAGCGGGGCGCAACCCGCCGGGGCGCAACCCGCCGGGGCGCAACCCGCCGGGGCGCAACCCGCCGGGGCGGACCAGCCGCTACAACCCGGACCGCGCGGCCGAGCGGTTCGTGCCGGCCTCGACGTTCAAGCTCTACAACGCGCTCGTGACCCTCGAAACGGGCGTCGTGGGCGACCCCGACTCGACGTTCGTGTGGGACGGCGTCGAGCGCAGCGTGCCGGCGTGGAACCGCGACCAATCGCTCCGGGACGGGATGCGAAACTCGACGGTCTGGCTCTACCAGCGCGTCGCGCGCCGCGTCGGGGCGGGGCGGTACCGGGCGGCGTTCGCGCGCGAGCCCTACGGGAACGGCCTCGTCGGCGACTCCGTGGAGACGTTCTGGCTGCTTGGCCCGCTCGCGGTCTCGGCCGACGAGGAGGTGGCGTTCGTGGACGGCCTCCGCCGCGGCGCCCTCGCGTTCTCGCCCGAGACGCAGGCGGCGGTCCGCGACCTGGCGCCGGTGCTCGTCGACACGGCCGGCGTGCGGCTGCGGGCCAAGACGGGCCTCGCGCTCCGGGCGGGGCGGCCCGACCTCGGCTGGCTCATCGGATGGGTCGAGCGGCCGGACGGCGACGTCGTGTTCGCGCTCAACGCCGAGGCCACCGGCCCGGGCGCCGCCGACCTGGTCCCGGCGCGGCTGGCCGTCGCCCGCGAGATCCTAGAGGGCGAGGGCCTCCTGCCCCGCCCCGCCCGGTAGCGCCCGCCCCGCCCGGTAGCGCCCGCCGAGACCGGCCGGGAGCCCGCCCCGCCCTCGGCGCCGGGGCGGGGCGGCAGACGACGGGCCGCCGGGGGCGGGGCGGCGTGCTAGCTTCGGGCTTCACGCTCCGACAACACGCTGCCTGTGGCCGACTCCACCCCGCCCCCGTCCGACGCCGCCGACCGCGGCATCTGGTCCTCGAAGCTCGGGTTCGTGCTCGCCGCGAGCGGCTCGGCCATCGGGCTCGGCAACATCGTCTTTTTTGCCTCCAACGCCTACCAGTTCGGGGGCGGGGCGTTCTACCTCCCCTACTTCATCGCCCTCTTCGTGATGGGCATCCCGGTGATGATCGCCGAGTTCTCGATCGGGACGCGGACCGGGCGGAGCTTCCCGATGGCGCTCCGAGCGCTCGTCGGCAAGCGGGGCGAGTTCGTCGGGTGGTGGTCGCTGACGAGCGCGCTCTTTATCACGATGTACTACGTGGCGCTCTTGGGGTGGGCGCTGTGCATGATGGTCGCGGCGCTCGGCGGGCTCATGGAGCCCGGGGCGACGGCCCCGTTCGAGCCGTTCCTGGAGCCGACGTCCGGGCCGAACGCGCAGGTCTACTTTTTCAAGATCCTCGCCACGTGGTGGCCCATGCTGGCCGTGATCGCCATCTGGGCGATGACGCTGCTCGCGCTCTGGAAGGGGACCGAGACGATCGAGAAGACGGTCCGCGTGGCGGTCCCGCTCATGTGGCTGTTCATGATCGTCCTCATCGTCCGCGGCGTGACGCTGCCGGGCGGCACGGACGGCGTGATGTACCTGTTCACGCCCGACCTCTCCGGCATCTCGAAGCCCGACGTGTGGAAGGGCGCCTTCAGCCAGATGTTCTTCTCGCTCTCGCTGGGCCTGGGCACCATGACGGCCTACGCGAGCTACCTGCCCAAAGACTCGGACCAGGTCAACAACTCGTTCATGGTGAGCCTGCTCAACTGCGGGTTCGAGTACATCGCCGGCATCGCCATCTTCTCGATGCTCTTCGCGTTCTCGCTCAACCCGGCCGGGTCGTCGATCTCGCTCTCGTTCTTCGTCATCCCGCAGGGGATCTCGGCGTTCCCGTTCGCGGTGAAGGCGTTCGGGTTCGCGTTCTTCTTCCTCATCGTCATGGCCGGCGTGACGAGCGCGATCTCGCTCGTCGAGGGGATGGCCTCGGCCATCATCGACAAGACGGGCGCCCGGCGCGCGACGGCCCTCGCGTGCGTGGCCGTGCCGGGCGTGGTCGGCTCGCTCATCGCCACGCTCCCGATGATCGTCGACCCGGGCCTCGGCGAGAACGGGACGGTCGGCCTCAACTTCCTCGACATCCTCGACCACTGGGCGTTTGGCTACAGCCTGCTCACCGTCGGGCTGATCGAGACGATCCTGCTCGGGTGGGTGTTCGGGGCTGCGAACCTCCGGGCGTTCGTGAACGAGCACGCCGCGCTCCAGCTCGGCGCGTGGTTCGACGTCCTGCTCAAGTTCGTCATCCCGGCCATCCTGGCGACGGTCATCGTGTGGAACCTGTGGATCGACCTCGTCGACGGCCCGCTCTACGGATCGACCTATCCGCTGGGCGCCGTCGACTGGTTCCCGGTCGTGATCCCGCTGGCCTGGATCGTGGGCACGCTGGCCGTGGCGACCTACTTCACGTCGCGCGACTCGGCGCCGGAGCCAGCCGAGCCGGCCGTGGCCCAGTTCGAGCACTAGGGCACCCTTCGGGTGGGTACAGGGTACCGAGTACGAGGTACGGACCGATCTGACCTCGGCGCACACGTACCCCGTACCCTGTACCTACCCGCACGTTAGCTCTAGGCGGGCGGGGCGGTGCCCGTGCGTTGGCCCACCCCGCTCTCTGCACGGCAGGCTGGCTCTTTCGCGTCGACCGCCCCGCCCGCAGTCGATGTGGGCGGGGCGCCGACCGCCCGGGCGGGGCGGAGTAGCGGGGGGCGGGGCGGAGTAGCGGGGGGCGGGGCGGCGGTGTTAACCTGGCCTCCATGCGCCACCCCGCCCGCCTGCTCGCCGTCCTCCTCGTCGCCCTCGGGGCGAGCCTGGCCGCCCCGCCCGCGCTGGCCCAGAGCGTGGTCTCGGTCGAGCCCGAGGCCCCGACGGTCGGCGAGCCCGTCTACGTCACGTTCTCGGAGCCCGTCGACTCGGTCACCGTCGTGTACCGACCGGGCGCGATCTCGGCCGTGAGCGAGACGTTCACGCCGGGCTCGGCGGCGTTCGAGTTCACGCCCGACCGAGCCGGCGTGGTGTCGGTCGCCGCCGGCAAGGCGTCGCAGAACCTGTCGGTCCGGTTCCGGTCCGCCCCGCTCGCCGGCCTCCTCGTGATGGTGCTCGCGGGGCTCGTCCTGTTCGGCGGCGCCGCCGTCTCGATGCGCGCGCTGCTCTCGGACGGCCACCGGATCGAGGTCGACCCGGCGCTCCGGCCGGACACGTGAGCCGGGGCGGGGCGGGACCGGCGAACGACCGAGCGCGCACGCCCGGCCGCCCCGCCCGCGCCGTGCTTCTCGCCGCGCTCCTCGCGGGCGGGGCGGTCGGCGCCCCAGGCGCCGCAGCGCAGGTGCTGGCTGACACCACGGGCCGCCCCGCCCCGGCGAGCGCGGCGCCCCCACCGCCCCGCCCGGCGGACGACTGGCTCGGCCGTGACAAGGCGCTCCACGCCGGCGCGTCCTTCCTGCTCACGCTGGGCGGCCAGTACGTCCTCGTAAACAAGGCGGGGCTGTCGGACGACGGCGCGCTGCCGGTCTCGGCCGGCGTCGCGCTGGGCCTCGGGCTCCTCAAGGAGACGGCCGACGCGAACCGCGAGGTCCACCCGCTGTTCTCGTGGCGCGACCTGGCCGCCGACGCGCTCGGCGTGCTGCTGGCGGCGCTGCTGATCGAGCTGTAGGGGCTCGCCTGCGGCTCGCGGGACTGGGGACTGGGGACTGGGGACTGGGGACTGGGGACTGGGGACTGGCAAGATGGCCGCCCCGCCCCGCTCGTGGCAGGGGCGGGGTGGTGAATTGCCCGGAATGGTCCACCCCGCCCTTTGGAAAACCGTCTGATAGGATTCTCCCTCCCCCACCGGGCAGGGCTGTTAAGTTCTGAGGATCGAGAGCATCTCTCGCACCCGGCTCGCCAGCCGCGACCGTGCCGCCGTCGGCGACCACTCCCCGTTGTGCCGCAGTACCGACAGCGTCACGCCCCGGATCAGCGACAGCACCGCCGCACCGGCTTTCGAGCGCACACCCCCGGTGTCCTCTCGCTGGAGCGCATCCTTGCACCAGTGGACCCGGTTCTCGACGTGCCAGTGCCACCGGACGACCTCCGCCAGCCGGGCGGCTCCGTCGGTCCGGCTCGTCACGTACAGCCCGGTCCGCTCGTACGCCTCGCCGTCGCGCACGCCTGAGCGCGTCACCCGCACCACACGTCCGACCTCGGGCCAATCGTCGTGCCACGCCGGTGGGGCGTAGACCTCGACCACCCGCCGGACCACGCGGCCCCGCGTCCGTTCGGTCGTGTCGCTCACCGACAGCGGCTCGCCGTCGGTCTGCGCCTCGCACTCAGCGTAGAGCCGGCGGCAGTTCCGCTTCAGTTTGACGAGCCAGTCGCCACCGGCGTCGCGGACCGCGCGGAGCGTTTTTTTGAGCAGTGCAGCGCGTCGAGCGTCACCGTGGTGTCCGTCAGGTCGAGCGCTGCCGCGAGGTCGGCGATCAAGTCCTGCGCTGCGGCGATCTCGCTGGTCTCGCCGTTGCGGTAGGCCGTCGCCGAGGCGACGAGCCCGGAGCGGACGCCGTAGGCGGAGACGAGCGCCACGAAGTCCTGCTGCGCGGCGCCGTGGCCGGAGACGGTCGAGCGGACGGCCTTGGCGTCGACGGCGAGGACCTCGCCGTCGGGGAGCCGGGCGGTGGCCCAGGCGCGGAAGGCGGCCGAGAGCGCGGCGGGGTCGACGGCCTGCAAGACGGCCCGGACGGTGACGTGGGACGGGAGCGCGTGGCGCTTGAAGCCGAGGTGCTCGCGGAGCGCGTCGGCGTTGTCGCGGAGGAAGCGGCTGATGGGCCGGTAGCCGTGGTGGCCGCTCATCGTGGCCATGACGGCGCCGCCGAGGATGGCGTGGAGCGGGTGGCGGAGCCCCTGGGGGCGGCGCGGGTCGGGGACGGTCGCGAGGTGGTCGAGCAGGGTCATGCGCAGAACTTACCAGCCCTGCACCGGGGGAGGGGACTCGAAGCGGGTTACCAAACAGTCTCTGACTCCGTTCGCGCGGCGCGTTCCCCGAGTCCCTCATTCCCCTGGTCCCCAGTCCCGCGAGCGGAGCGAGCCGCTTGAATCTTTCCCCGGGCGCGCACCCGCGGGCCGGGCGGGGCGGTTAACCTGGCCCTCCCCCACCCCGCCCCCGGCGTTTCCTGTGGACAAACCGCGCGACCACTGCGGCCTCTTCGGCGTCTTCAACCACCCCGACGCCGCCCGGCTCTCGTACTTCGGCCTCCACGCGCTCCAGCACCGGGGCCAGGAGTCGGCCGGCATCGTGACGAGCGTCTACGACGAGTCGAAGGGGCGCAAGGTGATGCCGGTCGAGAAGGACTTCGGGCTCGTGCTCGACGTGTTCGACGAGGAGGAGGTGTTCGAGCGGACGCTCGTGGGCGACGCGGCGATCGGCCACACGCGGTACTCGACATCGGGGAGCGCGACGAACCCGGCCAACATCCAGCCGTTCGTCGTCCACTACCAGGAGGGCAACCTGGCGCTGGCCCACAACGGGAACCTCTCGAACGCGCGGTCCATCCGCGACCGACTCGTCGAGCGGGGGACGCTGTTCAACTCGTCGTCGGACACCGAACTCATCCTGCACCTGGCGGCCCAGAGCACGGAGACCGGGCCGGTGGCCCGCATCGTCGACGCGCTCCACGCCTGCCGCGGCGCGTTCTCGCTCGTCATCCTTACCGACGACGCGCTGATCGCGGCGCGCGACCCGAACGGGTTCCGCCCGCTCGCGCTGGGCCGGCTCGACCCGGCGCCGGGCCGCGCGACGCCGGCCTGGGTCGTGGCGTCGGAGTCGTGCGCCTTCGACATCGTCGGCGCCGAGTACGTCCGCGACGTCGCGCCGGGCGAGATCCTGGTCATCGACCGGGCCGGCGTCGAGCGCGTGGCCGAGCACGCCGCGGGCGGGGCGGGCGGCGACGGCGCCCTCTACCCCGGCCCGGCCGGCGGCGAGGGCGGGGCGGCGACGGCCGGGTTCAACGGCGTGTGCCTGCCGCGGCGCCACGGCGTCAGCCAGTGCGTGTTCGAGTACGTCTACTTTTCGCGGCCCGACTCGAAGGTGTTCGGGGCGACCGTCGACAAGGTCCGGCGGAAGATGGGGAAGCGGCTGGCCCACGACGCGCCGGTCCCGCTCGTGCCCAAGGGCGAGGGCAAGCGGCCGCTCGTGATGTCGGTCCCCGACTCGTCGAACACGGCGGCCATCGGCTACGTGTCGGAGTCGAACAAGACCGGCCGCCGGTGCAAGCTGGACATCGGCCTCATCCGCAACCACTACGTCGGGCGCACCTTCATCGCGCCCGGCCAGCAGGCGCGCGAGCAGCGCGTGCGGACCAAGTTCAACGCGGTCGCGGGCGTGCTCAAGGACCGCGTCGTGGTCATGGTCGACGACTCGGTCGTGCGGGGGACGACGGCCCGGCAACTCGTCCAGATGGTGCGCGACGCCGGCGCGGCCGAGGTCCACTTCCGCTCGGCGTCGCCGCCCGTGATGTGGCCGTGCTTCTACGGCATGGACTTCCCCTCGCGCGGCGAGCTGGCCGCCAACGCCCACGGCTCGGTCGAGGCGATTGCCGAGTGGCTGGGCGTAGACTCGCTGGGCTACCTCTCGGTCGAGGGCATGCTCGACGCCGTCGAGGAGGCCCACGACGGGCGCGAGCGCTACTGCCACGCGTGCTTCTCGGGCGAGTACCCGGTGCCCGTCGAGGCGGACGTGGCGAAGGAGGAGAACGACTGGTAGCCGCCCCGCCCGGGCGGGGCGCCGTTGCCGTGCGGGGGCGGGGCGGATCATCCTGGGGCGGGGCGGCTGCGTGCGGCCTTTCGGCTGTTCTCACGACCCGCCCCTCACCCTGGCTGCGCCGACGCTGCGCGGCGTCCCTCTCCCAGCGGGAGAGAGGACGCCGTAGAGGCCGCTTGGGCGGGGTGGGGGATGGCGCACGAACTCAAAGATTCGGTATCAGAGCGCTCGCCCCTGCAGTCCTGTCCGACGCCCCCGTCACCCCGCCCCGCCCACCCCGAGCCGCCGCGCGAACGCGTCGCGCCGCGACCGGCTGAGGCCCAGCCGCGTCCCATCCCTCAGGCGCACCGCGTAGTCCCCGCCCGGCGCCGTCAGGAGCGCCTCGACGCGGTCGACCTGGACGATCGTCGAGCGGTGGACGCGGAAAAAGAGCGCCGGGTCGAGTTGCTCCTCCAGCGCCCGCATCGTCTCGCGGATCACGTGGACCTCCCCGCCCGCGTGGACCTCGGCGTACGGGCCGTCGGACACCACGTAGTCGACGTCGGCGACCGGGACGAGGCGGACCTGCCCCCGCCCCTCGACCGCGATCCGCTCGAGGTACGCCGGCCGCTCGGGCGGGGCGGCTCCGGGCTCGGCACCGAGGAGCACCGCCAGCCGGCCCCGGAGCGCGTCGACCTCGCGGAGCCGGACGGCCTCGCGCGCGCGGCCCAGCGCCTGCCGGAAGCGGTCGTCGTCGAACGGCTTGAGGAGGTAGTCGACCGCGGCCACATCGAACGCCGCGAGCGCGTGCTGGTCGTACGCCGTCACGAACACGGTCGCCGGCATCGCCTCCGGCCCGACCTCGCGGGCCACCTCGAGCCCGCTCAGCCCCGGCATCTGGACGTCGAGGAAGACGACGTCGACCGCCCCGGCGGTCTGCGCCCCCGCGGTCTGCGCCCCGCCCGCGAGCGCGGCGACGGCCTGCCGCCCGGTCCCCGCCGTCCCGACGACCTCCACGTCGGGCTCGGCGGTGAGCAGGTCGAGCACGCGCTGCCGGGCCAGCGGCTCGTCGTCGACGACCAGGACGCGGAGCGGCTCAGCCACGGCCGGTCGGGACGGGCGGCGCGAGTGCGGCCTGGCCGTCGCCCCCGGCCGCCAGGCGGAACGGGACCACGACGCGGGCTATGACGCCGCCGCCCGAGCGCGCGGCGAGGTCGAGCCGGCCGTCCGCCCCGAACAGGGCGTCGAGCCGCGCCCGCGTGTTCGGCAGGCCCACCCCGCCCGGGCCGGTCCCGCCCGAGCCCGCCCCGCCCACGTCCGCTCCGGTCAGGTCCGCCCCGCCCAGGCCCGGGCCGTCGTCCTCGACGGTCAGCACGAGCCGGTCGCCGTCGCGGCGCGAGCCCACGCGGATCGTCCCCACGCCGTCCTCGATCCGGCCGACGCCGTGGCCGACGGCGTTCTCGACGAGCGGCTGGAGCACGAGCGGCGGCACGAGCGCGCCGAGCGTCCCCGGCGCCCACGCCTCCTCGACGTCGAGGCGCCCCTGGAACCGGACCCGCTGGACGTCGAGGTAGTCGCGGAGGAACGCGGCCTCGTCTCGGAGCGGGATGAGGTCGGGCGGGGCGTCGAGCACGCGCCGGAGCAGCGACGAGAGCCGGGCGACGAGCGTCCGCACGCCGGCCGGGTCGCGCTCGACGAGGGCCGAGACGGCGTTGAGCGTGTTGAACAGGAAGTGCGGGTGGAGCTGCATGCGGAGCGCCGAGAGCCGGGCCTCGGCGAGCTGGGCCTCGAGCCGCGCCCGCTCGGCCACGTGCCGCTCGGCCTCGACCTGGCTGTCGTGGACCTGGACCAGCGCCGCGCGCGCGTACCCAGCCGCGACGAGCGCGAGCGCGATCACCAGCTCGTCCAAAAACCACAGGCCCCCGACCGCCCCGCCCAGCGACCACTCCCGGCCCGGGCGCGGGGGACCGGAGAGGGCGGGGCGGAGCAGCCCGCGCGTGACGGCCTCGACGGTGAGGGCCACGGCGGCGGCCACGACCACCTGCCCCGCCAGCCGCCCCGCCCACGCGCCCCGCCCGACGGGGTAGCGCCCGACGAGCCAGACCACGGCCGGCGTCGCGAGCGCCCACAGCCCGTACTCGGCCATCGCCCCGAACGCCTCGGCCGCCCCCAGCGGGTCCTCGCGCCACGGCCGGAACGCCTCGCGGACGACCGAGAGCACGCCGAGCACGAGCCAGAAGCACGCCACGGCGGCGGCCTCCGCGCGGCGGGACCAGGGGCGGGGCGGGGAGGCGGGCGTCTCCATGCGCTCAATCTAGGCGGAGGCGCAGCATGGGCGGGGCGCGCTCGTGGGCACCACGGTGTCGCTCGTGACGCGCCCGTGCACCTCGTGCCGGACGCCGAATCCTCCACCCCGCTCCGTCATACGCTCTCCCCCACCCCGCCCCCGCCCGATGGCCCGTCTGCTGTTCGCCGCCCTCCTCCTCGCCGCCGCCCCGCTCGCGGCGGCCCAGACCGGCACGCTCACAGCCCGCGTCGTCGACGCCGAGAGCGACCAGCCGCTCCCGACCGCGACGGTGGCCCTGTACCCGGCGGGCGGGGCGGACTCGACGTTCGCGGGCGGGGCGGCGGCCGACATCGACGGGAACGTCCGCGTGACGGACCTCGCGGTGGGCACCTACGACGTCGTCGTCAGCTTTGTCGGCTACGACGACGCGCGCCGCGCGGACGTCGAGGTGGGCGCGGGCGGGGCGGACCTGGGGACGGTCGGGCTGGAGCCCAGCGCCGAGGCGCTCGCCGAGGTCCAGGTCACGGGCCGGCGGCCCCAGGTGCAGACGCGGATCGACCGGACCGTCTACGACACGGCCGACGACCCCGTGGCCGAGGGCGGGAGCGCGGTCGACGTGCTCGCCACGCTGCCCTCGGTCGACGTCGACATCGACGGGAACGTGTCGCTGCGCGGGGCCGGCTCGGTCGCCGTGTTCGTCAACGGCCGCCCCGCCCCGGTCTCCGGCGACTTTGTGGCGTCGTACCTCGCGAGCCTCCCCGCCGGCTCCATCGAGCGCGTCGAGGTGATCCCGAACCCGTCGGCGGCCTTCGAGCCCGACGGCGTGGGCGGGATCATCAACATCGTCCTCAAGGACGACGCCGACCTCGGGCTCGGCGGCACGGTCACGGCCGGGGCCGATACGCAGGGCGGCTACGACGGGACGGTCGCGCTGACGTACGGACGCGGCCCGTGGTCGCTGGCCGGCACCTACGGCTACCGCAACGACGCCCGCGCGGGCTCGGGGACCAGCTTCCGCATCAACCGCTACGAGGCCGCCGCGACCACGCTCGACCAGGAGGAGGTCGAGGACCGGACGCGGACGTCGCACCTCGTCAACCTCTCGGCCGACTACAGCGTTTCGCGCGCCACCACGCTCACGTCGCAGTTCCAGGTCGGGACGCGGGGCGGCGACGAGGTCGAGACCAACACGACGCTCCGCCGCAGCGCCTCGGGCGACCCGCTCCTCGAGTACGAGCGGATTTCCGAGGAGCTCGACGACGGCCTCTCGTTCGACGCCCGGCTCGGCCTCCTCCAGACGTTCGGGGAGGGCCACCGGCTGACCGTCGAGGGGCGCGGCGAGGTCTCGGACGAGGGCGAAGACCAGCGCTACAGCGCGACGCTCCTGGGCGGGGCGGGCGCGCTCGACGCCCCGCAGCGGGTCGACGAGGACGAGACCGAGCGCGAGCTCTCGCTCCAGGTCGACTACACGCGCCCGCTCGGCGCCTTCCGCCTCGACGCCGGCTACAAGGGCGAGTTCGAGGCCCAGTCGAGCACGCTCGTGTCCGAGTCGCTCGCCGAGGGCGGGGCGTACGTCCCCGACGCCGACGTCAACAACCAGTTCGACTACGACCAGACGGTCCACGCGCTCTACGCCCAGGTCGCCGCCGAGCGCGGGCCGTGGGGGGCGCAGGCCGGGCTCCGGTTCGAGCAGGCCCAGACCACGTTCTTCCTCCTGACCACCGACGAGGCGTTCGACAACGACTACGCGAGCCTCTTCCCCAGCGCCTTCCTCTCGTTCGCCCCGTCCGAGGCGACGACGCTCAAGGCCAGCTACAGCCGCCGGATCAACCGCCCGCGGACGTGGTCGCTGAACCCGTTCCCGTCGTTCGACGACCCGCTCAACGTCCGCCAGGGCAACCCGGCGTTGCAGCCCGAGTACGTCGACGCCTTCGAGCTGGGCGTCACGCACGTGACCGGCTGGGGCTCGGTCTCGCTCACGCCCTACGCCCGCCGCACGACCGACATCATCCGCCGGATCTCGACCGTCCGCGACGACGGCGTGACGGTGCGGACGTTCGAGAACCTGGACACGTCGGACTCGTACGGCGCCGAGTTCGTGACGTCGTTCGAGGACGTGGGCGGGCTGGGCGGCTACCTCAGCCTGGAGGCGTTCCGGCTCCAGACCGAAGGCACGACGGCCGACGCCGACCTCTCGAACGACGCGTTCGGCTGGGGCGGCCGCCTCAACGCGAGCTACGGGCTCGGCGACCGGACCGGGCTGGGAGACCTCGACCTCCAGGCGACGGCCCGCTACTCCGCCCCGCTCGACACGGAGCAGGGCCGGGTCGGCGCCCGGACGTTCATCGACGTCGCCCTCCGCCAGAAGCTCCTGGACGACCGGGCCGCGCTCACGCTCCAGCTCCGCGACCCGCTCGGGCTGGCCGGGTTCTCGTACACGCTCGACCAACCCGCCCTCTACCAGCAGTTCGAGCGCGACTGGGGCGCCCAGCAGATTGGCCTCACGTTCTCGTACCAGTTCGGCCGCCAGGAGGCGCGCCGCGAGGAGCGCGGGCGGGGCGGCGACTTCGAGGGCGAGGAATTTTGAGCGGGACGAGGAACGGGTGACGAATTGAGAACTTGACCCCCCGCCCCGCCCAAACCGCTACCCTGGGACGTTCCGCCCCCGAACGCCGCGCCGACGGCGGCGGTACGCCCCACCCCACCCACCCCGCCCCCGTGGCCCTTACCCGCCCCCAAAAGATCGGTCTCTGGGTCGGCGTCGCCGTCGTCGCCGTCGCGCTCCTGCTCGTCCCCCGCTTTGTGGGCGGGGAGGCCGAGGCGGAGCCGCCGTCGGGCGGGGCGGACAGCGGGCGGGGCGGGGGCGACACGCTCGCCGTCACCGTCGCCCCGGTCTCGCAGGAGCTCCTGGAGGACAAGGTGACGACGACCGGCACGCTCCTCCCGTGGGAGGCCGTCGACCTCCGGGCCGAGGTGGCGGGCCGCGTGACGGCCCTGAACTTTAGCGAGGGCAGCTCCGTCCGCCAGGGCCAGACGCTCGTCTCGCTCGACACCGACGTGCTCCAGGCCCAGATCGAGGGGGCGCGGACGCGCCGCGACCTCGCCTCGGTGCAGGCCCAGCGGCGGCGCGAGCTGTTCGAGATCGGCGGCCTGAGCCGCCAGGCGCTCGACGAATCCGAGAGCGAGGCGCGCGTGCTCGACGCCGAGCTGTCGCAGCTCTCGGCCGAGGTCCGCCGCCGCCGGATCGTGGCCCCGTTCTCGGGGACGATCGGGCTCCGCGAGGTGAGCCCCGGGGCCTACCTCTCGCCCGGCGACCGCGTCGCCACGCTGCGCGTGACGAGCCAGCTCCGGCTCGAGTTCACGGTCCCCGAGCGCTACCTCGGGCAGGTCCGCGAGGGCGAGCCCGTCCGGTTCTCGGTGCCGGGCCAGCCCGACCCGTTCGTGGCGACGGTCTACGCGACCGAGCCGGCCGTCGACCAGGCCACGCGCGCGTTCACCGTCCGCGCCCGCGTCCGCAACCCGGGCAACGTGCTCCAGCCGGGCGCCTTCGCCGAGGTCGAGCTCGTGCTCGACGAGGTCCCCGACGCCCTGCTCATCCCGGCCGCCGCCGTCACGACGGGCGCCGACAGCACGACGGTGTGGGTGCTCCAGGGCGGGGCGGCCGTCCCGCGCGCCATCACGACGGGCGTCCGCACGGCCGACCGGGTCCAGGTCACGAGCGGGCTCTCCGCGAGCGACGCCGTCCTCACGTCGGGTCTGAACCAGGTTCGCCCGGGGCAGCCGGTCCGCCCGGGCGGGGCGTTCGACCCGACGCGCGTCCGCCCCGCGGGCACGCCCGAGCGGACCCGCGAGTACCAGGCCGTCCAGTGAGCCGCCCCGCCCCGCCCTGCTCCTCCACCCCGCCCGGCGCCCCGCGCGCCGTGCCCCGCCCGCGGGCGGGGCGGGGTGGCGACTCTCCTGCCGCGACGTCCGCGGGCCACCCCGCCCCTCTCCCCCGCCCCGCCTAGCCGATGGCCTCGCTCTACGACGTCTCCGTCCGGCGGCCGGTCCTCGCGACCGTCTTCTCGCTCGTCATCCTGATCGGCGGGGCCATCGGGTACCTCGAGCTCGGGGTCCGCGAGTACCCCATCGTCCAGACGCCGGTGATCTCGGTCAGGACCGACCTCCGGGGCGCGAACGCGGCCGTCGTCGAGAGCCAGGTGACCGAGCCCATCGAGGAGTCCGTCAACGCCATCGACGGCATCCGCTCGATCACGAGCACCAGCAACCAGGGCCGGAGCACGGTCCGCGTCGAGTTCGACCTCGGGGCCGACCTCGACGCCGCCGCCGCCGACGTCCGCGACCGCGTGAGCCGGGCGCGCGGCCGGATCCCCGACGAGGCCGAGGAGCCGGTCATCTCGAAGTCGAACGCCGACGGCGAGCCCGTCGTCTTCCTCAACCTGTCGTCGGAGCAGCACGACCTCCTCGAGCTCTCCGAGGTCGCCGACAACTTTTTCGCCGAGCGGCTCCAGACGATCGACGGCGTGGCCTCGGTCGACATCTGGGGCGACAAGCGGTACGCCATGCGGCTCTGGATGGACCCGGTGCGGCTCGCGGCCTACGGGCTCACGCCGGGCGACGTCCGCCGGGCCGTCGAGGAGCAGAACGTCGAGCTCCCGGGCGGGATCATCGAGGGCGACCAGGTCGAGCTCACGATCCGCCCGCTCACGCGGATCGCGACGACCGAGGAGTTCGAGAACCTCGTGCTCAAAAACGACGGGACCACGCTCGTCCGCTTTTCCGACGTCGGCCGCGTCGAGCTGGCGGCCCAGAACCAGCGGACCGTCCTCAAGCGCGACGGGATCGCCATGGTCGGCGTCGTGCTCCGCCCGCTCGCCGACGCCAACTCCATCGACATCGTCGACGAGTTCTACGACCGCATCGAGGGCATCGAACAGGACATCCCGGACGGGATCGAGCTGGGCATCGGGTTCGACAACACGGAGCCCATCCGGGCCTCGATCGCCGAGGTCCGCAACACGGTCTTTATCGCGCTCGGGCTCGTCGTCCTGGTCATCTTCGGCTTCCTCCGCGACTGGCGGACGACGCTCGTCCCCGTCCTCGTCATCCCGGTCTCGCTCGTCGGCGCATTCGGGGTGATGGCGCTCGCCGGGTTCTCGATCAACGTGCTCACGCTCCTCGCGCTCGTCCTCGCGATCGGGCTCGTGGTCGACGACGCGATCGTGGTGCTGGAGAACATCTACGCCAAGATCGAGGGCGGGATGGACCCGGTCCCGGCCGCGATTGCCGGGACGAAGGAGATCTACATCGCCGTCATCGCGACGACGCTCGCGCTGGTCGCCGTCTTCCTCCCCATCATCTTCCAGAGCGGGGTGATCGGGGCGCTCTTCCGCGAGTTCGGGCTGACGATCGCCGCGGCCGTCGTGATCTCGTCGTTCGCGGCCCTCACGCTCACGCCGATGCTCTCGTCGAAGCTGCTCAAAAAGCGCGACCGAAAGCCGTGGCTCTACCGGAAGACCGAGCCGGCCTTCGAGCGTCTGAACGGGGCGTACCGGACCACGCTGGAGCACTTTCTCGACGTCCGGTGGCTCTCGCTCGTCGTCATGGCGGCGGCCGGGCTGGGAACGTGGTGGCTCTTTACGCACCTCGAAAGCGAGCTGGCGCCGGCCGAGGACCGCTCGCAGATCCGGCTGTTCGCGAACGCGCCGCAGGGGCGGGGCTACGCCTACATGGACGCCTACACGAACGAGCTCATCGCGCTCTTGCAGCGCGAGGTGCCCGAGACCGAGGCGCTCATCTCCGTCACCTCGCCCGGGTTCGGGTCGTCGGGCTCGGTCAACTCGGCGTTCGCCAACCTCATCCTCGTCGGTCCCGACGGCCGCGAGCGGAGCCAGGACGAGATCGCGAACGCCGTCCAGCGGGCGGTCAAGACGTTGCCGGGCGCGCGCGTGAACGTGAGCCAGCCGGCCACGATCTCGACGTCGTCGAGCCGGGGCTCGCCGGTCCAGCTCGTGATCCAGGCGCCCGACCTCCCCGCCCTCCAGGACGCGCTCCCGGCGTTCATGGAGCGGGCGACGCAGGACCCCGCGTTCCAGTTTGCGCGGGCCGACCTCGAGTTTACGCAGCCCGAGCTCCAGGTCGAGGTCGACCGCGACCGGGCGCAGGCGCTCGGGATCGCCCCGCTCGACGTGGCCCAGGCCCTCGCCGTCGCGCTCTCCGAAGGCCGGTTCGGGTACTTTACGCGCGGCGGCGAGCAGTACGAGATCATCGGCCAGCTCGAGCGCGAGGCGCGGGCGACGCCCAACGACCTGCAAGGCATCTTCGTCCGCAGCGCCGACGGCCGGCCGATCCCGCTCTCGAACCTCGTCACGCTGACCGAGTCGGCCGCCCCGCCCCAGCTGTACCGCTTCAACCGTTTTACGGCGGCGACGGTGTCGGCGGAGCCGGCCGAGGGCGTCTCGCTCGGCGACGCCATCGAGGCCATGGAGCGGATCGCCGACGAGACGCTGCCGGCCGGGTTCTCGACGGCCCTCGACGGGCAGAGCCGCGACTTCCGCGAGGCGGGCGGGTCCATCTTCGTCGTGTTCGGGCTCGCGCTGGTCCTCATCTACCTCGTCTTGGCGGCCCAGTTCGAGAGCTTCCGCGACCCGGTGACGATCCTCCTGACGGTCCCGCTCGCGCTCGTCGGCGCGCTCGGGGCGCTGTACGTGTTCGGGAGCACGATCAACGTGTTCAGCCAGATCGGGCTGGTCATGCTTATCGGGCTCGTCACGAAAAACGGCATCTTGATCGTCGAGTTCGCCAAGCAAAAGCGGGCTGAGGGGCTCGACCGTCGCGAGGCGGCCGAGGAGGCGTCGGCGGCCCGGTTCCGGCCGATCCTCATGACGGCGTTCTCGACCGTCCTGGGGACGCTCCCGATCGCGCTCGCGCTCGGGTCGGGCGCCGAGAGCCGGGTGCCGATGGGGCTCGCCGTCATCGGCGGGCTCCTGGTCGGCACGCTCCTCACGCTCTACGTCATCCCGGCGCTCTACACCTACCTAGCGAGCGCGGACGTCCACCCGTCGCTGGGCGAGGAGACCGACGACCCGCTGGCCGAGGGCGGGGCGGAGACCGGGGACGGAGCGGAGACCACGGGCGGGGCGGCCGGCGACGGCGCGACGGGCGACCTCCCCGACGACCCGCCGATGCGCGCGGGCGGGGCGGCGGGCGGCGACGGGGCGCCGGCCGAGGCCGCCCCGCCCCCGGCGGACGAGCGCTCAGCGGAGGCATCGTGAGCGAGACCGAGATGCGAGAGGCCTTCCGTGCGCCCACCCCGCCCCGTCCCGCTCGCGGCGGGCGCGACCGTGCGCGGCGCACCCCCCGTCCGAGCGCCCATCGCTGCGCCTTCGGCTCCGCTCAGCGGGCGCTCAGATTGTCCCCTTTGATAAGGACAGCTTTTCGAGCCTGGGAGCCGGGCGGGCGAATGCCCGCCCGCGACCGGCCGCAAAGCGGAGGGTACCGGGCGGGGTGGCTCGGCATAAAGGCTGCGCTCGCTCTCGCCCTGCTCATGGTGGGCGGGGCGGCCGGCGCCCAGGAGCTCCCGTCGCTCCGCCAGGACTCGATCCCGCCGCTCCCCGACTCGCTCCGGCTCTACGGCGCCACGCTCCCCACGCAGCCGCCGCTCCCGGACTTTGCCGCGCCGGCCGGCGCCGTCCGGCTCACGCTCGACGAGGCCGTCACGGTTGCGCTCCTCCAGAACCCGGACCGCGCGGTCGCGGTGCTCGAAGGCGCGCGGGCGGTCAACAACGTGACGCGCGGGAACGCGGGCTACCTCCCGACGCTCGACGCGACGGCCGGCCTCGCCGGCTCGCGGAGCAGCACGTTCGGCGGGGGCGGGGCGGACAGCGTGGGCCTGGGCGGGGCGGGTGGCACGCGGTCGTCGACGGCGCTCGACGCGGGTCTCACGCTGGGCTATACGCTCTACGACGGCGGGCTGCGGGCGGCGACGTACCGGCGGCTCCAGGCCGAGGCCCGCCGCCTCGCGCTCCTCGCCGACGCCGACGCCGAGGCGCTCGCCCTCGACGTGGCCGCGGCCTACCTCGACGCCGCCCGCCAGGCCGACCTCGCGGCCGCGCGCGCCGAGGCCGTGGCCGTTTCTGAGGACCGGCTGCGGATCGCGCAGGCCGAAGTCCGCATTGGGACGTCCGCCGAGATCGACGCGGCCCTGGCTCTGGCGGACTACAACGCGGACCGGGCGCTCCTTCTGCGCGAGGAGGTGGAGCTCGCGGGCGCCCGGGCGGAGCTGGGCGGCCTGCTCGCCCTCCCCGACCCCGAGGCCGTCGTCGTGACCGACACGCTCGCGCTCGGCGCCCCGCCCGCGCTCGACGCCCTGGTGGCGGAGGCCGGCGCGGGGAACCGCCGCGTCGCGGCGTTCCAGGCGGCCGAGGCCGTGGCGGCCCAGGCCGTCGCCCAGGTCCGCTCGGACTACCGGCCGACGGTGCGGGCGGCGGGCGGCGTCGGGCTGACCGTGTTCGACCGCGGGTTCTTCCCGCCCGCGCTCGCCCCGACGGTGGGGCCGGACCTGCGGTACGGGGTCACGGCGTCGCTCCCGATCTACGACGGCGGCGAGCGGCGGCGGCGGCTCGAGAACGCGCGGATCGACCTCCGCCAAGCCGAGCTCCTCACGGCCAGCGAGCGGCTGGCGAACGCGGCCCGCGCCGCCGGGCTCGCCTCGACGGCCCGCGGGTTCCGGGCGCTCGCCGATCTCGAGACACTCAACGAGCGGGTCGCCCGCGAGAACGTCCGCGTGGCGCTCGCCCAGCTCCGGCTCGGGTTCATCACGCCGGTCGACCTCCGCCAGATCCAGCTCACGCTCGTCGACGTCCGCACGCGCCGGGTCGAGGCGGTGTACCAGGCGCGGCGGGCCGAGGCCGAGCTCCGGCTCCTCGCCGGCGTCCTCCTCCCGCCCGGGACCGCCGTTGCCCCGACCCTCCTCGACGGTTCGGACGGCCCGGAGTAGCGGGCGGCCCACCGCTGGCTCTCGGGCGGGGCGGGGCGTTCGGGGGTGCTCCAGCACAGGACGCGCGCGCCCGACGCCGCCGCGGACCTTGCCTACGCGGATCTACCCGCCACGACAAGGTCCGAGAGGGCGCGAGCGTGACGAGGGTTGAGGTCGCCGTGCGCGGGAAGGCCCGGCCACTGGCGCTCTACGAACTCGACGTCGCGCCACGTCGCACCGAAGGCGCGAGTTCTACCGCGTCGAGGTACGGCCCCATCTCGGGCAACCCGGCCGCGCCGTCGCCGCCGTACTCGCTCGGCGAGACGCCCGTGGCGCGCTTGAACGCCTTCGAGAACGACGCCTTGGACCCGTAGCCGGCGTCGGCCGCCGCCTCGAACACGGCCGCGCCGCGCCGGAGCGACCGGGCCGCCTTGTGGAGCCGCCAACTCGCGACGTAGCGGAGCGGCGGCGTCCCGACGGCCTCGGTGAATCGCGTCGCGAACGTCGTGCGCGACATATACGCTTCGGCCGCGAGTGCCTCGACCGTCCACGGGTGCTCGGGCGCGCGGTGGATCGCCAGGAGCGCCCGCCCGAGGTCCGGGTCGGCGAGCGCGTGCAGCCAGCTTGACCGGTCGCCGCCGTCAGGGCAGACCTCGGGGAGCCCCTCGACGTAGGCGCGGACGGTCTGGAGCAGGAACACCTCGGCGAGTCGTGCCGCGACGGCCGAGGCGCCCGGCCGCCCCGCCTGCGACTCGTCGGCGATAAGGGCGAGCGTCTGGCTCGCCCACGGGGCCGCCTCCGGCGGCAGCACGAGGGCGGGGGGCAGCGCCGCGATGAGCGGGCTGGCCGCCGTGTCCTCGATCAGGAGCGAGCCCAGCACGACGTGGTCGGGCGCCACGCCGTCGGACGGCGCGCCGTTCTCTTGGCCCTGCGCGTCGTGGCGCACGCGCTCGAACCGTTCGGCAGGGCACGCGCCCGTCACCGCGTCGATGGCTACGGCCGCCGTCGCCGCACCACGCGGCGACCGCACGACGTAGGGCACCGAGCGCGGCAGCACGGCACCCGCGCCGGCGTCCAGCGTGACGGTCCCGCCCGCCGCCTCCACGACGGCCGTCCCGGACGAGACGAGCACGAGGTCGGCCTGCCCCGGCTCGGGCGAGGCCTGGAGCGCCCACGGCCCCGACAGCTCGGCGGCGACGTGGGCCACGCTGCGGACGTCGGTGGCGGCGAGCGCGAGGGAGAGCGGGTCCATGGACGACGATCTAGTGGAGGTCCTTTGGTATCCCGCACCGTCCTCCCCGTTCCTGGTCCCACCCCGCCACTTCTGGACGACGGGACACGGCATCTGGGGGATCGGACGGGACCGCGACACGCCTCGCTGTGTTGGAGGGAAGACGACGCCAGCGTTTGTGCCGGCGTCGTTCCCGTCTCACAACTCCTCGCCCCATGCCCAGCAAGATCGCCGTCGTCTACTACTCCACCTACGGCCACAACCACCAGATGGCCCGGGCCGCCCAGGAGGCCGCCGAGGCCGCCGGCGCCGAGGTCCGCCTCCGCAAGGTGCGCGAGACCGTGCCCCAGGGCGTCATCGACGCCCAGGATGCCTGGAAGGCTCAGCAGGAGAAGACCTCCGACGTGCCCGAGGCCACGCCCGACGACATGGAGTGGGCCGACGGCTACGTCCTCTCGTCGCCCACGCGCTTCGGCGGCGGGACGAGCCAGATGCGATCGTTTATCGACACGCTCGGGCCGCTCTGGCAGAAGGGCGGGCTTGCGAACAAGACGTTCACGGCCATGACGAGCGCCCAGAACCCCCATGGCGGCCAGGAGACGACGCTCCAGACGCTCTACATCACGGCGATGCACTGGGGCTGCATCCTGGTGCCGCCGGGTTACACCGACGACGCCATCTTCGCGGCCGGCGGCAACCCCTACGGCGCGACCGTGACGGCCGACGGCTCGGGCGTGTCGGACGAGTCGCTCGCGGCGGTTCGGCATCAGGCCCGCCGCCTGGTCGAGTACACCGACAAGCTCACCGCGAGCTAGCCGCTCCGCTGAGCGCATCGGCGGGCGTTCCATGCCGGGGCGCCCGCTCTTCTCTGTCCTACCTGCTTAGACCATGTCCTCCCCCGTCACCGGGCTCCACCACGTCACCGCCATTACGGGCGCCGCCCAGGCCAACGTCGACTTCTACGCCGGCCGCCTCGGCCTCCGGCTCGTCAAGAAGACGGTCAACTTCGACGACCCCGGCACCTACCACCTCTACTACGCCGACGGCGATGTCCGCCCGGGCTCCGTGCTCACGTTCTTCCCGTGGGCGGGCGCTGCACCGGGCCGCCCGGGACCGGGCGAGACGACAGCGACGGCCTACGCCGTGGCGCCGGGCGCGATCGATGCGTGGCAAAGCGTATTCGCCGAGGCGGGCGAGGACGTGGGCGAGCGGTTCGAGCGGTTTGGCGAGTCGGGCTTGCGGCTCCGCGCGCCAGACGGCTTGACCCTGGAGATGATCGAAACCGACGGAGCCGACGGGCAGTGGGCCGACGGCCCCGTTCCGGTGGACCAAGCGCTCGGTGCCTTCCACAGCGTCACGCTCTGCTCACGCGCGCCCGAGGCGACGGCGCGCGTGTTGACGGAAGCCTATGGCTACCGTGAGCAGGGACAGGAGGACGGCCGGATCCGGTTCGTCAACGACACCGCCGACTATGCCCGCTACGTCGACCTCTCGTGCGAGGCCGTCGAGGGCGCGGGCCGAAACGGGAGCGGGACCGTCCACCACATCGCCTTCCGCGTGCCGGACGACGAGGCCGAGCTCGAGGTCCGCGAGGTACTCTTGGGGATGGGCCTCCAGCCGACGCCCCAGATCGACCGTCAGTACTTCCACTCCGTCTACACGCGTGAGCCCGGCGGCATCCTCTTCGAGGTCGCGACCGACCCGCCCGGATTCGCCACCGACGAGACAGAAGCCGAGCTGGGCCGTTCGCTCCAGCTCCCGCCCCAGTACGAGCCCAAGCGGGCCGCCATCGAAGCCCGCCTCGCCCCCCTCTCCCTCCCCTACTGATGACCGCCGACCCCCACACCGACGCGGGCGTCCACACGCTCGTCTCCGCAGACTCCCCCCACACGGTCCTTGTGCTCTGCCACGGCCGCGGGGCCACCGCGACGTCTCTCGAACCGCTCGCGCAGGCGGTCGCGCGGCCCGGCGTAAGCGTGCTCGCACCGCAGGCGGGCACGATCCAGGGGGTGCCGCAGTGGTACCCGAACAGCTTCCTGGCCCCGCTCGCCGACAACGAGCCCGCGCTGAGCGGGGCGCTCGCGGCCGTCGAGCGGGCCGTCGAGGACGCCCGCGCGCTCGGCGTGGGCGACGCCCAGATCGTGCTCGGCGGGTTCAGCCAGGGCGCGTGCCTGGCCGCCGAGTACGCCGCGCGCCACGCTCGGCGCTGGGGCGGGGTGGTCGCGCTCTCGGGCGCGCTCATCGGCACGGCCGAGGCCGACGACGCCTCACCCCGCCCAGAACTTGCGGGCGCAGGCGGCGCCTACCCCGACAAGGCGTTCGAGTACGACGGCGACCTGGCCGGCACGAGCGTGTTCCTGGGCTGCGCCGAGCGCGACCCGCACATCCCGCTCGCGCGCCTGGAGCGCTCGGCCACTGTCCTGACGGACCTCGGCGGCGACGTGACCAAGCGCGTCTACCCCGGCGGCACGCACGCGGTCGTGGACGACGAGGTCCAGTTCGTGCGCGAGCTCCTGGACTACCTCGCCTGCTGAGCCCGGTGACTAGTGCCATGGCGAGGGGTCCCGCGCGCGGTGGCCGGCGGGGCCGCCCGCCCAACGACCACCCCGCCCCGCCCGGCCTGAACGCCGACGGCGTCTGAGCGCCGATAACGCCGCAGACCACCCGGTCCTGCACGAGCCCGGCCCGTCTGGCGCTCCTAACTCACGCTCCCCCACCTCCAACCGACCTATGACCTGGCCGCCCCTCCCGCTCGACGACTGGCAGGACACGTACGACACGCTCCACCGCTGGACCCAGGTCGTCGGCAAGGTCCGCATGGAGGGGACGCCGTGGGTCAACCACTCGTGGCACGTCCCGCTCTACGTCACCGCGCGCGGGCTCTCGACCGGGCTCGTCCCCTCGCAGGGCGGCTTCGAGGTCGAGTTCGACTTCGTCGACCACCGGCTGAGCATCTCGACGACGCAGGGCGAGCGACGCTCGTTCGCGCTCCGCCCGATGACCGTCGCCGCGTTCTACGCTTCGTTTACCGAGGCGCTTGCCGACCTGGGCATTGAGGTCGAGATCCTAGCCCGGCCCGTCGAGCTGGAGGACGCGACGCCGTTCCCCGACGACACGGAGCACGCGGCCTAC
This sequence comes from Rubrivirga sp. S365, assembly GCF_032248475.1. Taxonomy (NCBI): domain Bacteria; kingdom Pseudomonadati; phylum Rhodothermota; class Rhodothermia; order Rhodothermales; family Rubricoccaceae; genus Rubrivirga; species Rubrivirga sp. S365. The sequence goes on along the minus strand of NZ_JAVTTN010000001.1, from coordinate 1,981,800 downwards.
GACGCCGACGCGGCGCAGCGCCACTGGCGCGTGCTCGTCCAGGCCCACCGCGTGTTCACCGACTTCCGCGCCCGCTTCCTGGGCAAGGTGAGCCCGGTCCACTTCTTCTGGGGCGCCTTCGACCTCGCCGTCACGCGGTTCTCCGGCCGCGAGGCGCCGACGCACCCCGGCGGCGTCCCCAACTGCGCCGACTGGGTGATGGAGGAGGCGTACTCGCGCGAGCTCTCGAGCGCCGGCTTCTGGGCGGGCGCGGGGTTGGGCGAGGCGGCGTTCTACGCCTACGCGTACCCGCAGCCGGAGGGGTTCTCGGAGTGGGCGGTCGAGCCCGCGGCGGCGTACTTCCACGACGACCTGGGCGAGTTCGTGCTGCCCTACGAGGCCGTGCGGACGGCCGATGACCCGGACGCCGTGCTCATGGAGTTCCTACAGAGCACCTACGAGGCCGCCGCCGACCTAGCAGACTGGGACCGGGCGGGGCTGGAGCGCGAGTCGGCCCCTCCGGCCTGACGGCCCTCGCGGCCCCTACGTCCCCACCCCGCCCGGCCTCTACCGTCTGGCCTCCCCCCGGCTCCTACCGCCCGACCCCACCCCGCCCATGAGCGCTCCCTCACCGACCCGCGTCCTCGGCTTCGCCGGCAGCCTCCGCACGGGCTCTTACAACCGCGCGCTCCTGCGGGCGGCGCAGGAGCTCGCACCGGAGGACATGACGATCGACGTCTTCGACCTCCGGGGCGTCCCGCTCTACAACGCAGACGTGGAGGCCGAGGGCGACCCGGAGCGCGTGGCGGCCCTTAAGGAGGCTATCCGCGCCGCTGACGGTGTGCTTATCGTCACGCCGGAGTACAACCACGGCGTGCCGGCGGTGACCAAGAACGCGGTCGACTGGGCCTCGCGGCCGCCGCGGTCGGCGCCGCTGGGGGGCAAGCCGGTTGGCATCATCGGGGCGTCGCCGGGCATGACGGGGTCGGCGCGCGGGCAGAGCCAGCTCCGGCAGGCGTTCGAGTTCACGAACTCGTTCTGTATGCCGCAGCCGGAGGTCCTGGTCGCGCGCGCTCACGAGAAGTTCGACGCCGATGGGCGGCTAACTGACGAGACGACGCGGACGTACCTCGGCCGCTACCTCGTGGCGCTAGCGGCCTGGATCGACCGTTTGCGCGAGCCATCCGGCGCAAACGACTGAACACACGCCCCGCCCTCGGGCGCCCGCCGAAGAGGGGCGCTAGCGGCCCCGGCGGAGCCGTTGTGTTCCCGTCACGTTACACAACCTCATCCCCGTTACTTCTCGCGGCAGAGCGCCTACCCGTCCTGCCGCCCGCTCTCTACTCCCCATGCGTCTTTTCCTAACCGTCCTCCTCATCGCTGCCGTTCAGGGGTGCTCGTCTCCCAGCAACGAGACTACGGCTGAGCTCACACCCGAGCCGACGGCGGAGCCCGCGGCCGCGGCCGCCCCGCAGACGATGTACACGTGCGAGAGCGGGAGCACGATCCAGGCCTCCTACCCGACGACCGAGACGGCCGTCGTGGAGTACGAGGGCCAGACGCTCCCGATGACGATCGCGGTGTCGGGCAGCGGCTCCCGCTACGTGGGCGACGAGCTCGAGTGGTGGACGCAGGGCGCGGGCGTCGGCTCGGAGGGCACGCTTTTCCGCCACAACAGCGACGGCACGAGCGGCGAGATGGTCGAGTCCTGCGAGGCGTCGGCCTAGCCCGGCGCGCCAGGCGCGGGTCCGTCTCGGGCGCTCGGTTCCGTGCGTCGGGGAGGGTCCGCGAAGCCTCCTCGATACGGACCCCAAACAGACACGGGTGGCCGGGATCATATGGGAGCCCTGCTCACGCTCTTGCTGTTCGTCACGCTCTCGGTGCTCATCAACCAGATCGCCGCCAAGGCGCTCATGCTGACGGGCCTGTCCGAGGACGTGGCGCGCTTCCAGGCCCGCTCGGTCTCGACCGGCACGGGCTTTACCACCTCGGAGGCAGAAAACATCACCAAGCATCCGGCCCGGCGGCGGATCGTGATGACCCTGATGCTCCTGCACAGCGCGGGACTGGTGACGATCCTCGGCACGGGCATCGCCTCCTTTGCTGAACCGTCGGGCACGACCGTCGTGCTCCGGCGGGTAGTGCTCCTCGTGGCCGGCGTGGTGGGCCTGTTCGCACTGTTCAAGAACCGACGGTTTAGCCGCGCGCTCGACCACGCGATCGAGCACGTCCTGCGGCGCTACACCACCCTCACCGTGCGCGACTACGAGGCGCTGCTCCGCCTGCGCGAAGGGTTTCGCGTGGTCCAGTTCGAGATCGAGGAGGGCACGTGGCTGGCGAACAAAACGCTCCGGGAGCTGAACCTGCCGGAGGAGGGCGTCACGGTGCTCTCCATCCTGCGCCCCGACGAGACGGCCGCCGCCGTGCCCCGCGGCTCGTACCGCCTCCACGTCGGCGACAAAGTCGTCCTGTACGGGAAAGAGGATCGGGTGGCGGAGTTGAGGAGCCGGCCGCGCGGCCGGCCCGGCGAGGGGGCACGGGTCGAGGCGCAGCAAGAACACGCAGAGACGGAGCGACAGCAGGACGTCCAGCAGCGGGCGTACGAGAACGAGAAAGCCTGGACGACGCGCTGACCGAACGCCTAGCTCCCCCTTGTCCTACGCACCCGTTCTCCGTCACCCCCTCACTTGTCGGGTCTCCACCACATTACCGCCACCACTGACCGCGCACCTTCCCGAACGCGGCGGAACGCCTACAGCGTGACCGAGCTTCGACATCTACCGTCCCACACGCGCAGCGACACCTGAATCCCCGACCCATGAGCGACGACCCGACGAGCCCGCGCGTGCCCTACTGGCACCTTTACACCGACGACGACGGCGTGAGCCGGCAGCGGCTCTGCCACATGACGGCGTTCGAGTTGGAGTCGATCTCGCCGCCGGCCGACCCGCAGTGGCTCGGGGAGAAGCACCACGACGGCATGACGGTCCTGTTCACGGTCCAGCCGGCCGGCTGGACCGGCACGTGGCACGAGAACCCGGCGCCCCAGTGGATCGTCCCGCTCTCCGGCGCCTGGTGGGTGGAGTCGATGGACGGCGAGCGGCGCACGTTCGGGCCGGGCGAGATCTCGTTCGGCGAGGACCAGGGGACGGTCGAGCGGGGCGGCAAGAGCGGTCACCGCTCCGGCACGGCGGGCGACGAGCCGGCCGTCCTGATGATCGTTCAGTTCGACTCGGAGCGCGACGCCACGACGCCCTGCCGGTTCGACTGACATGGTCCTGCACACTCCAACTGTCGTCGCCGAGAACTTCTGCTGGGTGGAGGGGCCGCTCTGGGTGGACCGCCTAGACGGCCTCCTCGTGAGCGACGTCAAGGCAAACACCATCTTCCTGCTCCGCCCGCCCGTCAGCGAGGGCGGGGCGTGGACGCGCGAAGTGTTCCTCCGTCCGTCCGGCACCTCCAACCCCCACCCGCCTGGCGAGGAGCACGGGGCGAACGGCCTGTCCCTCGACGCCGACGGCCGCCTCCTGCTGTGCTCGCACGGCGAGCGCGGCGTGTTCGTGCTCGACGAGGAGCGGTGGACCCGGCGGCCTTTGGTAACGCGCGTGCGCGGGCGGCGTCTGAACTCGCCCAACGACGTCACGGTGTGCCCGGCCTCGGGGGCCGCCTACCTTACCGACCCGCCGTTCGGGCTCGACGACACGTTCGACGACCCGCGCCGCGAGACCGACGTGTGCGGGATCTACCGCGTCGACGCCGCGACCGGCGCCGTGACTCTGGCCTCGGACGCGCTCCACGCGCCAAACGGGATCGCCTTCTCGCCTGACGGTCGGACCGCCTACGCGACCAACTCGAAACCGCCGCACGGCCGCTACGTCGCGTTCGACGTGGGCGCCGACGGCACGTTCGGTCCGCCGCGCACGCTCCTGGACACACCAGACGCAACGTACGAGACGGGGATGCCGGACGGGCTGGCGGTGGCCAGCGACGGGACGGTCGTCGGCGGCGGGCCGGGCGGGGTGTACGTGTTCTCGCCCGAGGGGGAGTTTCAGGAGCGCGTCGACGTGGAGCCCCTCGCGTCGAACGTGGCGTTCGGGAGAGGCGGACGGTCGCTGTTCGTGACGGCGGGCGAGCGAGTGGTCCGGTTCGAGGTGGACTGATACGGGGTCGCTGAGTTCGCATAGCACTCGCCACCCCGCTCCTCTCCCACGTGTACAGGCCAGGGAGAGGAAACCTCGTAGCGGGCGCCGGGGCGGGGCGGGCGCACTGCGAACCTTCAGAGCGCGCATGAGACCGAGAGCGACTGGCCTACCACGGTCATCGGAACAGAGTTATGCAGTACCCGCCCGCGACGGCGCTCAAGAGGACGAGGGTCCCCCCACCCCGCCCACGATCCACGCCGGCACCGGGGCGGCCGGGAGGCGGACTGTGAACGCGCTGCCCACTCCGGGCTCGCTCTCGACCGAGATCGTCCCGCCCATGAGATCCACGAGCCGCTTGGTGATCGCGAGGCCCAGCCCGTTCCCCTCGTGGGTCCGCGCGTAGCCGGTCGAGGCCTGGGCGAACTCGTCGAACAGGCGGGGCGCGAACGCCGGGTCGATCCCGATCCCGCTGTCCTCCACGCGGAGCCACGCGCGCCCGTCGTCGACGCCGACCTCGACCACCACCCCGCCCTCGTCGGTAAACTTGATCGCGTTGCCGACCAGGTTGTTCAGGACCCGGTGGAGCGCGGCCGAGTCTGCGAGCGCCCGGACCGGGGGGCCGACCACGTCGAGGGCCACGCCGCGCTGCTCGGCGAGCGGGGCCAGGAGCCGGGCCACCTCGGCGGCCTCGCCTCGGAGGTCGACGGGCGCCGCCTCGAACGTGAACGAGCCGCCCTCGAGCTGGGCCAAGTCGAGGACCGAGTTTAGCGTGCCCTGGAGCCGCTGCGCGCTCCGCACGATGATGTCGACGGCCTCGCGCTGCTCCGTGCCCACCTCCTCGGCGAGCACCTCGGCAAACCCGAGGATGCCCGTCAGCGGCGTTCGGAGCTCGTGGCTCATGTTGCCCAAGAACGCCTCCTTGATCCGGAGCATCTCCTCGGTCCGCTCGCGGGCCACGCGCTCGGCCTCGAACCGGATCGAATCGGTCACGTCCGTGATCGTCCCGGCCGCCCCCCGGACCGCCCCGCCCTCGCTGCGGAGGAGCTGGACGTGGACCTCGACGTGGCGGACGCCGCCGCCGGCCCGGAGCAGCCGGCACTCGTGGCGGACGTACGGGACGGCGCCCGAGAGGAGCGACCGGAAGTTCCGCGCCACCTCGGCGTGGTCGTCGGGGTGGATCACGTCGAGGCACGGGCGGCCCAGGCTCTCGGCGACCGCGTGGCCCGTGACGGTCTCCCAGGCCGGGTTCAGGAACGACCACCGGCCCTCGGCGTCGGCCTGCACGACCACGTCGCGGACGCTCTCGACGACGCCCCGGTAGCGGGCCTCGGACTCCGTCCGGCCGTCGAGCGCGAGCGTGAGGGCCACCTCGCTCTCGACGATGTCGGCCAGGTCGCGGAGCGTAGCGCGGTCGTCGGCCGTCCACGCCCGGGGGTCGCGGTCGATGGCGCAGAGCGAGCCCAGCGCGTAGCCGTCGGGGTCGCGGATCGGGACGCCGAGGTAGGCGCCGACGCCGATCTCCGTCACGGCGGGGTGGTCGCAGGTCTCGCCCGCGCGGGCGTCGTCGAGCTGGTACAGCCGGCCCGTCCGGGCCACCCGCTGGCAGAGCGAGTGCGAGAGCGGGGTCCCCGCGGTCCACGGGTCGGACAGCCCCTGCTGGCTCTTGAACACCTGGCGCTCGTCGTCGACGAGCGAGACGAGCGCGATGGGCACGCCGACGACCCGGCACACGAGCCGGGTCAGTCGGTCAAAGCGATCCTCGGGCGGGGTGTCGAGCAGGCCCGTCGCCAGGAGGGCGCGGAGCCGGCGGTCTTCCAGGAAAGCGGGGGCGGGGTGAAGCGACACGGCCGGCTCGGTCTTGAGGGAGCACCCGTCCTAACGGGCAATCCGCCCCCTACGATCCGCCCGGCCGTCCCGTCAGGACTCTCCCCCCCGCCCCGCCCGCGTGGGCCGGGATGGCACGGTGGCGTGCGCGGGCGGGGCGGCCGGGTCGGCGCTCGCGCCGAGCGCGTCGCGGGCCGGCGCGAGCACGGCGAGCAGGTCGGACGTCGTGGCGAGCACGAGGTCGGCGCCCTCGCGGACCAGCTCGTCCTCGGTCCCGAACCCGCACAGCACGCCGACGGCCTGCGCGCCCACCGCCCGCGCCGTCTCCATATCGACCGTCGTGTCGCCGATCACGAGGCACGCCTCGGGCGCCACGTTCATGGCCTCGGCGGCATAGACGAGCGGGTCAGGGTAGGGCTTCATGCGCGGCGTCGTCTGCGCGCCGACGACGGCCGCGAACAGGTCGGCCACGCCGTGGTGCGCCAGGAACGCCCGGATGCGGACCTCCCCGCCCGTCGAGAAGGCGCTCATGGGGTAGCGCGGGGCGAGGGCGCGGAGCATCTCGGCCACGTCCGGGACGAGGTCGTGGGGCACCTCGTCGGCGGCCTCGGCGGGGTGGCGCTCGGCCCGGTTCCGCTGGGCGATGGCCCGCGTGAGGAGGCCCTTGAGCGCCGCCAGCTCGTCGTCCAGGCCGTAGCGGTCGATGGCCCCGTACGCCGCGTTGACCGGGCTCTCGGCGCCCATCACGATGCGCCGCGCGAGCTCGGCCGCCCGGCGCCCGCTCAGGAGCGGGAGCGCGTCGAGGACGCCGGCGATCTGCGCCACGAGGTGGTCGTCGGTGTCCGAGAGCGTCCCGTCGACGTCGAAGACGAGGGCCTGGACGCGGGCGAGGTCGAGGGGCATGGTGCACGGTGAGCGGCGCGGAAGATGGCTCCCCCGCCCCGCCCGGCGCAACCGACAGAGAGCGGACCGCCCCGCCCACAACAGAGCGGGCGGGGCGGGGCGTGGGTAGGAGCGAGGGCGGGGCGGCGGCCCTACAGCTGCGCGGCGCGGCGGCGGACGGCGGAGAACCGGCCGTCGGTCAGGCGCAGGTCGCGGCCGTCGTACGGCCGGGCCAGCTGGCGGACCGTCTGCATCCGCTCGGACGAGAGCGGGTGGGACCGGAGCAGCGCGATGCCACCGCCCCGCTCCTCGGCCGCGAGCCGCTCCAGCAGCTGGGCCAGCCCCTCCGGGTCGTACCCGGCCTCGGCCATAACGCGAACGCCGACGGCGTCGGCCTCGCGCTCGTCGGCGCGCGAGAACGAGGCGAACGCGCCCTGCGCCGCGATCTGGGCCGCGATCTGCGTGACGGCGCCGGGGTTGCGGCCGAGGACCATGCCGGCGATGGCGTTCGTCTCGTTGCTCTTCGAGAGCCGCTGGGTCCCGTGCCGCTCGACGCCGTGGGCCACCTCGTGCGCGATCGCGCCGGCCAGCTCGCCCGCGCTCCCCACGTTCGCGATGAGCCCCGTGTTTATGTACACCAGCCCGCCCGGCACGTTGAACGCGTTGACGGCGTCGTCGCGGACGACGTAGAACCGCCACGGCAGGTTGTCGACGCCGGCCGCGCGGACCATCCGCTGGCCCATCTCGCGGACGTAGCCGGTCACGAGCGGGTCGTTGGCGAGCCGGAGCTCCTGTCTCAGCTGGGTCTCGAGCTGCTGCCCGAGCTGCCACTCCTCCTCGACCGAGTAGTAGTTGGTGCCGGCGAGCGTGGCGCAGCCGGACAAGGCCGTGAGGGCGACGAGCGCGGCGAGGACAGGCGCGCGGAACGCGCGGGCGGGGTGGCGGGACATGGCAGCGGGGGGAAGGGGACGACCAACGATACCCACCGCCCCGCTCACACTCCGTGCCGACCGCCCCGCCCCGCCCCATTGCGAGGAGAGGCGGGCGCGGGCGGGGCGGCGCGTCCACGGGAAAAGACGCAGGGCTCCCGAAGCACGCTTGAGAAGGGTACAGGGTGCGAGGTACAGGTACGTGGCCCGACCCGTCTGCTTCGAGCCTGCCCCGTACCGAGTACCCCGTACCCACCCGGAGGGTGCTCTAGCTCACCGGCGGCCGGCGCGTGTGGAAGTCGGTCGCCTCCTGGACCGCGTGGGCCAGGCGCAGCGGGAGGTGGTCCTTCCAGAGCGGCCCGAGGAACGTGACCGAGTGCGGGCTCCGGCGGTCCGCGGAGCCCTCGACCGGGAAAAAGCCGTTGGGGACGACCGCGGCGGGGTGGCCCGTCAGGTTCGTGATCGCGAGGCCGGCGTTCCCGAAGCTGGGCGTGACGAGCACGTCGAGGCCGTCGAACAGCGCGGCCATCTCGCGCATGAGGACGGTCCGCAGCCGGTTCGCGTTGAGGTAGTCGACGGCCGGGACGAGGTGGCCGTGGCGGAACACGTTGGGCCACGCGTCGCGCGTCTGGCGCACGAGGCGGTCGACGCCGCCCGAGCGCGTGAGGCCGTCGAAGGCGGCGGCGGCCTCGGCCTCCAGGATCAGGAGCAGCGCGTCGACCGGCACGCCCGACGGGAGCGCGACGGGCTGGGCGTCGACGCCCAGCCGCTCCAGCACGGCCAGCGTCGCGCGGTCGGCCGCCCCGCCCGCGCCGTCGGCCTCGAAGGCGCCGGCGAGGACGCCCACCCGGAGGTCGCCGAGCGGGGAGGCGGGGTCGAACGGGAACGCGGGGTCAGGAGCGAGGGCGGGGCGGGCCGCCTCGGGGTCGGCCCCGCGGAGGGCGTCGAACACGAGGGCGCAGTCGACGGCCGACCGCGCCATCGGCCCGAGCTTGTCCATGCTCCACGAGAGCGCCATCGCGCCGCGCGTGGGCACGCGCCCGAACGTCGGCCGGAGGCCGGTCACGCCGTTCCGCGTCGACGGCGAGACGATCGAGCCCAGCGTCTCGGACCCGATGGCGAACGGGACGAGCCCGGCGGCGACGGCCGCGCCCGGCCCGGCGCTCGACCCGCTCGCGCCCTCGTCCGGGTTCCAGGGGTTCTTGGTCGTCCCCCCGAACCACACGTCGCCCCAGGCCAACGCGCCCAGCGTGAGCTTGGCGACGAGCACGGCGCCGGCGGCCTCCAGCTTGCTCACGGCGGCGGCGTCCTCGTCGATCACTTGGTCGCGGTACGGCTCGGCGCCCCACGTCGTGGGGTAGCCGCGGGCGGCCAGCAGGTCCTTGGCGCCGTACGGGATGCCGTGGAGCGGACCGAGGTCGATGCCCGCCGCGAGCTCGGCGTCGCGCGCGCGGGCCGTCTCGAGCGCCCGCTCGCGCGTGAGCGTCACGACGGCCTGGAGCCGGCTGTCGAACCGCGCGAGCCGGTCCAGGAACAGCTCAGCGAGGCCGACAGCCGTGACCGCCCCGCCCCGGAGGAGCGCGCCCAGCTCGGGGATCGACGCGAACGCGAGGTCCTGGTCCGACGGCCGGCGCCGAACAGCGGCCGGCATGGAGACCGACGCGCCGGCGCCCGGGGCGGGGCGGGCCTCCCCGCTCAGACCGAGGTCGAGCGCGAGCGCCGGCGGCACGCTGTTAGGCGGCTCGGCGGCGCGGATCGCCGCGAGCTGCTCCAGCCGGTCGTTCACGTCGTCGAGCATGAGCTCGCGCTGGTCCGGCGTGAACGAGAGCCCGAAGACGGCCTCGGCCGCCGCGATCTCGCCGACCGTCACCGGCCGGCTCTGGGCCTCCGGCATGGGCACGGCGCCCGGCGGGGCGCCGGGGGCGGGGCGGTGGTCCGCGAGCGGAGCGGGCAGCGCGGCGACGGGCAGCGCGGCGCCGGCGGCGAGCGTGGAGGCGAGAAAACGGCGGCGGCTGTGCACGGCTGGACTGCGGAGTGGAGAATGCGCAAAGGTGCCCACCCCGCCCGCCGAGCGCAAGGGCGAATCGCGGGCAACGAGGCCCAAGCCGACCACCCCGCCCTGCCCCACGGATCCCCACCGCCTACGGCTCTTCCAACCCCCACGCCTGGGCAATGTGCCGGAGGACGGTCCGCTCCATCGTGTGGACCACGCCGTCGGCGTCGGCCACGCGGACGAGCGCGGCGTGGGCGCGGGCCAGCAGCGGCGGGCCGACGGCGTCGCGGAACCGGGCGACGACCGTGTCCAGTCCGACCACGCTGAGGTCGCCGTAAACCTTGACGGCCGCCTCTACGACCGCGCTCAGGTCAGCCCCGCTGTGGACGTCGGGGTCGAGGAGCGTCGAGAGCCGCCCCAGCTGCTCGACGAGCACGTGCGTTTCGCGCGGGTCCAGGTCGGCGTCGGTCCCGTGGGCGACGACGAGCGTGAGCACGGCGAGGTCAGCGAGCGGCGTAGGCATGGGCGGGGCGGTCTCGGCCCTACGGCTCGGCCCGCTCCGGCGCCTGCGACGCGTCGCGGAGCACGGCGACGAGGCACGCGAACTCCTCCCGGCACCCGGGGCACGTCTGCAGGTGCTCCTCAACGAGCGGGAGGGCGGCCGCCGCGTCCAGGCCGGCCAGCTCCATCTCCGCAAAGTGGTCGACGTGGACGTAGCAGTCGCCACACGGGATCTCACCGGGGTGCGCGTTGAACACGCGCCGGACGAGAAAGCGGAGGACGTCGGGGGTGAGGGTCATGGTGTGCCGTAGACGCCGGCGGGCGGGGAGGTCTTACAGCGGCGCGCGGGCCGCCCCGCCCGCAGCACGTGGTGGCCTAGAGGTCGAGAAGGTCGTCCGGCCCCAGGCCGCGGTCCTCGAACGCCCGCTTGAGGCGGAGCCGGGCGTCGTGGAGCAGCTTGTAGAGCGCGTTCCGGTTCGTGTCCAGCCGCCTGGCCACCTCGTCCATCGGCATGCCGGCGAGGACGGCCTTGAGCGCCGTCTGCTGTCGCTCGGTGAGGTCCTCGTCGATGAGGCGGCGGACGAGGGCGGCGGCCTCGCCCTGCTCCATCACCTCGTCGGCGCCGGGCTCGGGGGCCGCCGGCGGGTCGGCCACGACGGCGTCGAGCGAGACGTTCTCCCACCGCTTCCGGCGGAGCTCGGAGAGCGCGATCCGCACGGCCACCTTCTGCGCCCACGTCGTGAACCGGGCGTCGCCGCGGAACTGGCCGACCCGGTCGCGGACGTGGAGCAGCGCCCGCTGCACGAGGTCCTCGGCGAGCGCGTCGGCCCCGCGGTCCACGCGCGGCGCGAGTGTGACGTGGAGGGCGCGCAGGAGGACCGGGCGGAGGTCGGCGAGGGCGGCCTCGGCCTCGGGGCCGTCCGAGCCGAGCGCGGCCACCCACTCGTCGTTCGTGCGGTCGGGGCGGGGGTCCGGGCGGCGCCGAGGGAGCACGGGCGGGGTGGGAGTGGGCGGGGCGGAAGCTACGCGCCCCGCCCGCGCCTCGATCCGACCGCCCCGCCCGGGCCTCGGCCCGCCGCGGGCGGGGCGGAAACCCCACCCCGCCCCGCCCGTGCGACCGGCCCGTCCGCAGACGCGCGCGGGCGGGGTGGCGACCGACGCCGCCCCCGCCGACCACCAGCCCCCCGCCCCCATCGCCACCCCGCCCCTGCTCCGCACCGTCCGCATGACGTTCCGGCCCGACCGGCTGGGCGACTTTCTCGCCCTCTTCCGCGAGGCCCGCCCGCGGATCGCCGCCGCGCCCGGGTGCCGGCACCTCGAGCTGTGGGAGGACGCCCGCTTCCCCAACGTGCTCACCACGTTCAGCCACTGGGACAGCGCCGACGCCCTCGACGCCTACCGCCGCTCCGACCTGTTCCGCGAGACGTGGGCCGAGACCAAACCCTTGTTCGCCGCCCCGCCCGTGGCGCACAGCCAGTTTAGAATGTGGAATTCGGAAGGTTGAATGCGGAAGGTGCCTGCCCCAAACTCGGGGGCGGGGCGGCGAGGGGCGGGGTTCGAACCCACGGGCCGCCCCCTTTCCGCCTTCCGCATTCACCATTCCGCATTCAGATGACCGTCCCGTCGGGGACGATGGCGTTTTTGGGGAGCACGACGATGCCGTCGCGGATGTACCAGCCGTCGCCGTCGGCGTCGGTCACGCCGTCCTCGTTCGTGATCCGGCAGTCGGCGCCGACCTGGACGTTCTTGTCGATGATCGCGCTCTCGACCACGCTCCCGCGGCCGATGCCCGGGCTCGGCGGCGGGTCCACGCCGGGCCGCCGCGCCGGGTCGCGCCACGGGAGGTAGTCGGCCCCGAGCATGACCACGTGCCGCAGCGCGGCGCCCTCGCCCACGTACGACCGGATCCCGACGACCGAGCCCTCGACCGTCGCCCGCGTCACGACGGACGCCTCGGCGATCATCGAGTCGACGACACGGGAGTCCTGGATCTTGGCCGGCGGGAGCATCCGCGAGTTCGTGTAGATGGGCGCGTCCTCGTCGTAGAGGTCGAACGACGGCACCTTCGAGGCCAGGTTCAGGTTAGCCTCGTAAAACGACCGCACGGTCCCGATGTCGGACCAGTAGCCGTCGTGGGGGTAGCTCACCACGCGCCGCGAGCGGATGGCGGCCGGGATGATCTCCTTGCCGAAGTCGGTCTCGCCGGGGTTGGCCAGGAGCACCTCGCGGAGCACGTCGCGCTCGAACATGTAGATCCCCATCGACGCCAGGTACACGCGGCCCTGCTCGCGCATCCGCTCCGAGACCGGGCTGTCGAGGCCGTCGAGCTGGTCGCGCGCCGGCTTCTCGCGGAACTCGGTGATGACCCCGTCGGCGTCCGTCTTGAGGATCCCGAACGCCGGCGCCTCGTCGGCCGTCACCGGGACCGTCGCGACCGTGAGGTCGGCCCACGTCGAGCGGTGGTGGTCCGAGAACGTGTTGAAGTCCATCCGGTAGAGTTGGTCGCCGGAGAGGACGAGCACGCGCCGGTGCGGGTAGGCGTTGATGTGCTGGAGGCACTGGCGCACGGCGTCGGCCGTGCCTTGGTACCACTGCTCGGAGTCCGGCGTCTGCTCGGCGGCCAGGATCGTCACGAACCCGTGGCCAAAGCGGTCGAAGCGGTAGGCCCGCGAGACGTGCCGGTTGAGGCTGGCCGAGTTGTACTGCGTGACGACGAACATCCGCAGCAGCTCGCTGTTGATGCAGTTCGAGATCGGGATGTCGATGATCCGGTACTTCCCGGCGAGCGGGACGGCCGGCTTCGAGCGGTGGGCGGTGAGCGGGAAGAGCCGGGTCCCGGCGCCGCCGCCGAGGATGACCGCGAGCGTGTCGCGCATGGGGAGCAGGTGTGAAGGGCAGCCTAGATACGGAAGCCCGCCGCCAGCGTTCGCCGCCCCGCCCACAAACGAGCCGACATCGTAGGGGCGACCGGCGGTCGCCCGCTCGGGACCCCGCCCGCGACCGCCCCGCCCACGCGACACGGGCGGGGTGATCCCCCCGACCGCACGATTCGACGGATCGTACCCGGCCGCCCCGGCCGATTCACCGCCCCGCCCGTGCCGTGCGGGCGGGGTGGAGACCACCGGGGCCGCCACCCGCCGCCCCTACGTGCTGGGCAATCGCCCACCGCCCCGCCCCGTTCGCGCGGGACGGTCCGCTACCTTCCGGCCGCCCCGCCCCGCCCCGCATGTCCACCCCGCTCGCCGACGCGCTCCGCCGCCGGATCCGGCACGCCCGCCGGCGGCTGACGGCGGCGGCCGTGGCCCAGGGCGTGCTGGTCACGGGCGGGGTGGTCGCCGCCGTGGCCCTGGTGGCGGTCGCGGCCGAGGCCGGGTTCTGGCTGGGCGTCGAGCTACGGACGGCCGTGTTCTGGCTGCTCGCCGCGCTCCTCGCCGGGCTGACGGCCGCGCTCGTCGTCGTGCCGCTCCTGCGCGGGGCCGGCGTGCTGCCCGGGCTCGACGAGCGCGCCGTCGTCCGCCGCGCCGGCCGCGACTACGCCGGCGTCGACGACCGGCTCGCCACGTTCCTCGACCTCGCCGACGGCCACGCCTCGGGCGGGGCGGGGCGGCTCCACGAGGCGGCCCTCGACGCGCTCGGCCGCGAGGTCCGGGACGTCCCCTTCGAGCGCGTCCACGCCTTTGGGCCGGCGTGGCGGACCGCCCGGTGGGCCGCGGTTCCGGCGCTCCTGCTCGCCGCCCTCTTTCTCGGCGCGCCGTCGACCGTGGGCGGGGCGGCGGCCCGACTCCTCGCGCCGGGCGTCTACTTCGCCCCGCCCGCCCCCTTCCGCCTCGACGTGTCGCCGGGCGACGCGGCCGTGTCGCGCGGGGCGAGCCTGCCCGTCGCCGTCCGGGCCGCCGGGCGCGAGCTGCCGCTCACGGCGCGCCTCGAAGTCGGCCGCGCCGACGAGCGGGCGACCGAAACCGTCCGCCTCCAAGCTGACGCTGACGGCGCGTTCGCCTACACCGTCGAGGACGTCCGGGCCGACATGCGCTACCGCGTGCTGGCCGACGGCGTGCGCTCGCGGTGGTACGAGATCACGGTCGAGAACCGGCCGCTCGTGCGCGGGGTCCAGGTGACGGTCGCCCCGCCCGCGTACAGCGGGCGCCGGGCGCGGCGGCTGCCCGAGGGCGTCGGCGACGTGACCGGGCTCGTGGGCTCGGGCGTCCGCGTCCGCGTGCGGCTGGGCGGGACGCGGCCCGAGGCGGCGTGGCTCCAGGTGGCGTGGGAGGACGGCCGCACGCAGCGGGTCCCGCTCCGCGTCGAGGGCGACCAGGCGTCGGGCGGGTTCGGGCTCCGCGGCGGCGGCACGTATTCGGTGCGCCTGGAGGCCGGAAACGGGCTCCAGAACGCGGACGCGGCGACGTACTCGCTGGGCACGCTGAGCGACGGGCCGCCGCAGATCGCGCTCCTGGAAGGCGCCGAGGACCCGCTCTCGGGCGACGCCCGGCGCCTCGTGTTCCGCGTCACCGACGACTTCGGGTTCTCGGGCGGCGCGCTCGTCTACCGCGTGGCGGCGTCCGAGGGCGGGGTGGCCGGCCCGCTCCGGCGGCTCCGCCTCCCGGTCCGCTCGCGGCCGCTCGACCAGGAGGTGGCCCTCGACCTCCGCCTGCCGGGCATCCGCCCCGGCGCCACCGTCGAGCTCTACGGGACCGTCCGCGACAACGACGGGCGGGGCGGCAAGGCGGCGCGGACGCCCTCCTTTACGCTCCGCTACCCCACGCTCGCCGACCGCCTCGACGCCTTCGACGCCGACCGCGACTCGGCGGCCCAGGCGCTCGACGAGCTCCAGGAGACCGCCGAGGAGTCGGGCGAGCGGTTCCGCCGGCTCCGCGACGACCTCCGCCAGTCGCTCGACCCGGACTGGGAGGACCGCCGCCAGGTCGAGGAGCTCCTGCGCGAGCAGTCCGAGCTGGGCGAGCAGGCGCAGGGCCTCCGCGAGCAGATGCAGCGCCTATCCGAGCAGATGCAGCGCCAGGACCTCACCGACGAGGCCACGCGCCAGCGGTTCGAGCAGATGCAGCGCGTGATGGACGAGCTCGACACGCCCGAGCTCCGCGACGCCCTCGAACGCCTCCGCGACGCGATGGAGCGGCTCGACCTCCAGGAGATGCTCCAGGAGTCCGAGGAGGCCGCCCAAACCGAGGAGGAGTTCCGCCGCCGCCTCGAACGGGCCATGAGCCTCATGAAGCGGCTCGAGGCCGCCGTCGAGATGGAGGAGGCCGCGCGCCGCGCCGAGGACCTCGCTGAGACCGAGGAGCGGCTGGCCCGCGAGACCGAGGCGATGCGCCCCGACCGCCCCGCCCCCGGCGAGAACGAGCCGGAGCGGGGTGGCGAGCCGACGCCGCCCCGCCCGAACACGCCGGCCGAGCGCGAGCGGCTGGCCGAGGAGCAGCGCCGGGCCGCCGAGGACGCCGAGGCCCTGGAGGAGCAGCTAGAGAACGCGCGCGAGGCGGCCGACGACGTGCCCCGCGCGCCGACCGAGGCCCTGGAGCAGATGATGGAGCAGATGCAGCAGGACGGCGGGCTCCCGCAGCAGATGGAGCAGAACGCCCAGCAGCTCCAGCAGAACCAGCTCCAGGACGCCCAGGAGGGGCAGGAGGAGATGTCCAAGCAGCTCCGCCAGATGGCTCAGAAGATGCGCCAGCAGAGCGCCCAGATGCAGGGCCAGCAGGCCCAGGTGGACCAAGCCGCCCTCCGCCGCTCGCTCGAAGACGTCCTCACGCTGTCGCGCGAGCAGGAGCGGCTGGCCGGCGAGACGCAGGCGATCCCGGCGCGCAACCCCGCCCTCGTGCCCGTCGCTCGCCGCCAGGGCGAGCTCCGCGACGGGCTCGCGGCCGTCACCGACACACTCCGCCGCGTGGCCCTCTCAGTCCCCCAGCTCGGCCCCGACATCGACGAGCGGGCCGGCAACGCGCGCCGCGAGATGGCCGGCGCGCTGGAGCAGCTCGCCGAGCGCCAGTCGCGCCAGGGCGCCGCCCACCAGCGGACGGCCATGTCGCACCTGAACGAGCTCGCACTCCTACTCTCGAACCTGCTCGACCAGCTCCAGAATCAGAGCCAGCAGCAGGGCGGGGAGGGCCAGGGGATGCCGCAGAAGATGCAGCAGATCGGCCAGCAGCAGCAGCGGCTCAACCAGCGCATCCAGCAGATGCTGAACGAGTCGGCCGGCGAGCGGCTCTCGCCTGGGGAGGGCCGGCGGATGCGGCAGATGGCGGAGCAGCAGGAAGCCCTCCGGCGCCAGCTCCAGCGCGCCGTCGAGGGGGGCGGGGCGGGGCTGGAGCCCGGCGACCGGAGCGCGCTCAAGCGCGTCGAGGACCAGATGCGCGAGGCGGCCCAGGACCTGCGCCGCGGGCGCGCCGACCGGCGGACGGCCCCGCGCCAGCAGCAGATCCTCGAGAAGCTCCTCGAAGCCGAGGAGTCGGTCAACCAGCGGGGCCGCGAGGAGCAGCGCGAGGCGCAGACGGGGACCGCCCGCCCGGACCCCGACCGCCCCGCCCCGCCCCGGACCGAGCGGCCGGCCGAGCGCGTCCGCCGCGACCTGATCCGGGCGCTCGAGAGCGGGTACGCGTCGGACTACCAGGACCTCATCAAGCGCTAC
The DNA here is from genome assembly GCF_032248475.1 of Rubrivirga sp. S365. Taxonomy (NCBI): domain Bacteria; kingdom Pseudomonadati; phylum Rhodothermota; class Rhodothermia; order Rhodothermales; family Rubricoccaceae; genus Rubrivirga; species Rubrivirga sp. S365. The sequence continues at coordinate 1,964,913 of NZ_JAVTTN010000001.1, read as the reverse complement.
TTCGAGCGCCTCCAGCAGCGGACCGGCGGGTGAGGGTCCGAGGGCGGGGCGGGCGTCGCGCGCCCGTCACCGCCCCGCCCGCCGTCTGCTCGGGCGGGGCGGGGCGGCTTCGGCCACCTCGCAGAAAGGCTCGGGCGGGGTGGCGCCTCTGTACCTCCCCCGCCCCGCCCTACTCCGCCGGCTGGACATCGCCGTAGCTGACGACGCCGTTCCGGCCGTCGACGAGCAGGAGCCGCGTGAGGGCGTCGTCGCCGACCGGCGACACCTCGCGGCCCTGGAACGTGAACGTGCAGATCGTCGACGTGACGGCGTCGTCGCACGGCTGGCCGATGAGGCGGAGGCGGCCGTCGCCGTCGAGCCGGTAGAGCGCGAGCCCGCCGGCCACGCCCGAGACCACGTTGACCTGGTACACGCCGGTCTCGCGGAACGGGAGCGGGTTGGGGTACGGCACCTGGATCGTCTGGACGAGGCCCCCGTAGGCCGGCCCGATCCGCCAGTCGCCCGCGTCCTCGGCGACGACCGCCCCGCTCGCGTCGGTCCGCGTGTAGCCGGAGGGCGGGGAGAACGCCTGGTCCTCGAAAAAGCGCTGCTCCTCGACGGTCGCCCCGTCGCAGGCGGCGAGCAGCGGGAGCAGGGCGAGGGCGGCCAGGAGCGGCGCGAGCGGGGCGGGGCGGCGGGGCATGGGCGGCGGGCGAACCGGAGCGACGGGCGCGCGGTAACGGCCCGCCCCGCCCGTTGGGTCCGCCTGTTCGCGCGCCGTGTGGACCTGAGGGCGGGGCGGCCGCGCTCCGCTCCACCCCGCCCCCGCCCGTGCCCCACCTTGCCGCCCACGACCTGTCCGTCTCGCTGGGCGACCGGTCGGTGCTGCGCGACGTGTCGTTCGCGGTCGCCGAGGGCGAGCGGGTCGGGCTCGTCGGGCCGAACGGGGCGGGCAAGACGACGCTGCTCCGCGCCGCCGCCGGGCTCCTCCCCTACTCGGGAACGCTCGCGCTGCGCGGGCGGGGCGTTCGGGCGTGGCCGGCGCGCGAGCGGGCGCGCGAGGTGGCCCTCGTGCGGCAGCAGGCGGACCTCGCCGTCGACTTTACGGTCGCTGAGGTCGTCGGGCTGGGCCGCGCCCCGCACCTCGGGTGGCTGGCAGCGCTCGGGGGCGATGACCAACGCCGCGTGGCCAAGGCCCTCGCCGCCGTCGACCTGGCGGCGTTCGCGGACCGGCCGGTTCCGGAGCTCTCGGGCGGCGAGCAGCAGCGGGTGTTTCTGGCCCAGGCGCTCGCCCAGGACGCCCGGCTGTTGCTCCTGGACGAGCCCACGGCGCACCTCGACGTCCGCCACCAGCTGGACCTGCTGGCCCGCGTCCGCGCGCTGGGGGCGGCGGGGCGGACGGTCGTGGCGGCGGTCCACGACCTGGAGTTGGCGGCCCGCTTTGCCGACCGGCTCTGGGTGCTCGCGGGCGGCCGGCTCGTCGCCGACGGGCCGCCGGCGGACGTCCTCCGCCCCGCCCTTCTGCGCGACGTGTTCGGGGTCGAGGCCGAGGTCGACACGGACGCGGCCGGCGTCCGCATCCGGTACTTTGGAGCGTTGGGAAGTGGAACGTGAGAGGCGAGGAGCGAGAAACGCACGGGGCGGGGTGGCGCCACTCGCCAGGACGCTGCTCCCTATGAACGTTCACGCCCCGCCCTTCCCCCTTCTCCTTTTCCCCTCTCCCCCTTGAAAGTCTACACCCGCACCGGCGACGACGGCACGACTGCCCTGTTCGGCGGCGGCCGTGTGGCCAAAAGCCACCCCCGGATTTCTGCCTACGGGACGGTCGACGAGGCCAACGCCGCGCTCGGGATGGCCCGCGCCGCGCTCGGCGACCAGAGCGGGGCGGACCGCGCCGACGCGCTCCTCGCGCGGCTCCAGGAGGAGCTGTTCGTGCTCGGCGGCGACCTCGCCTCGCCCGGCGACGTCACGTACCCGGTCCCGCGGATCGAGGCGCCGCACGTGGCCGCGCTCGAGGCCGACATCGATGCGCTGACCGCCGACCTCCCCGCCCTCAAACACTTCGTGTTGCCCGGCGGCACGCCGGCCGCCGCCGCGCTCCACCTCGGGCGGACCGTCGCGCGCCGGGCCGAGCGACTGGTCGTCGAGACGGCGGCGCTGGAGGAGGTGTCGCAGGACGCGCTCCACTACCTCAACCGGCTCTCGGACCTCCTGTTCACGCTCGCGCGGTGGGTCAACCACGCGGCCGGCGTGGCGGAGCCAGTGTGGGCGCCAGTCGAGCGCGGCTCGGGGGGAGAGTAGGGCGGTAGGTCGATGAGTCAGTAAGGCGATCGATCAGTAAGAGACTGTTTGGTAGAGGTCCGGCCCTCCCCCACCGGGGGAGGGCCGGACCCAAAGGGCGGGGAGGGTGATAGGCGTCGGAGCGGCCGTCGAGGGCGGGGCGGCCGCCCCGGGTCCCCCCTGGCTGCGCCGACCTGACGGTTCCCGGCCTCCCCCCGCTGGGGGGAGGAGACTCGAAGCCGGCTACCCAACAGCCTTTAAGCGTCAGCCCCTCGCGCCACGAGGGCGGGGTGGCGTAACGTTTGCGGGGTCTGCTCCGACACACCACCCCGCCGCCCCACCGGCCCGAGCAACCGCCGCTCCCCGCGCGCGTACCGACGCCATGTCCACCCCGCCCTACTCCCTCCGCGAGGAGGTCGCGAGCGCCGTCACCCACGGGCTCGGCGTACTTCTCAGCGTCGGCGCCGGCGCCGTCCTCATCACGCTGGCCGCCCTGACGGCCGACGTGTGGACGATCGTCGGGGCGTCGGTCTTCGTGGGGACGCTCGTCCTGCTCTACTCGGCGTCGACGCTGTACCACGCGATCCCGTTCGAGCGCGCGCGGGCGCGGCTGCGGACCGCCGACCACTGCGCGATCTACGGGCTCATCGCCGGGACGTACACGCCGTTCCTCATCGGCGGCCTCCGCGGGCCGTGGGGGTGGTCGCTGTTCGCGGTCGTGTGGGCGCTGGCGCTGGCCGGCATCGTGTTCAAGCTGTTCTACACGGGCCGCTTCCAGGTGATCTCCACGTTCCTCTACGTGGCGATGGGCTGGCTCGTCGTCGTCGCCACCGGCCCGCTCCGCGAGGCGCTCCCCGGCTCGACGCTCGCGTGGCTCGTCGCGGGCGGGGTGGCGTACACGGCCGGCGCCGCGGTCTACCTCAACCGGCGCATCCCGTACGGCCACGCCGTGTGGCACCTGTTCGTGCTGGCCGGGAGCGTGTGCCACTTTGCGGCCGTCCTGCTCGAAGTCCTGCGCGTCGCGTAGCCGCCCCGCCCTACGCCGCCCCGCCGGGGCGCCGGTAGACGGCGCGGGCCGCCCCGCCCTCGCGGACGGAGGCCTCGGCGACCAGGAGCCCCGCCCGCTCGGCGGCCCCGTCCAGCTGACCGGGTTCGACGGCGGCCGCGGCCCACAGCCAGGCGCCGGGGCGGAGCACGCGGGCGGCCTCGGCGACGGCCGCGTCGAGCGCCGCCGGGGGCGGGGCGGCGAGAACGGCCCAGTCGGCCCACGCGTCGGGGAACCCCAGCGCGCTCAGGTCGGCGAGCGTCACGCGGCGGGCAGCCTCGGCGTCGCCGACGAGCGGGGCGAGGCGGGCGCGGGCGGCCTCGACGTGGGCGGCGTCGGGGTCCACGGCCCACACCTCGAACCCGAGCCGGGCGAGCGCCTCGGCGGTCTCCCCCGCCCCGCTCCCCAGGTCGACCACGCGGGACGGGACGGGGACCGCGGCGAGCGTGCGGAGCAGGTGGTCGGACGGCTGGCTCATCACGCCGCGGTCCGCTGGCGGGGCGTAAGGTGGGGGGCCACGTCAGGCCACTCGCGGGCGGGCACGGCGCGGCCGCACACGGCGCACGTCGAGCGCGACGGGGCGGGCGGGACGGGCGCTCTGGGGCCGTCCGACGCCGGGCGGACGTGGCCGGCGACGCTCTCGGCCAGCGCGTCGATAAGGAGGGCGTGGCAGTTGAGCCCGCTCGTCACCTCGAAGTGCGAGACGCCCCGCCCGGCGGCCCGCCCGCGGGCCGTGACGTCGAGGTCGAACGCCGTCTCGACCCGGTCCGAGATGAACGAGACGGGGACGACGAGGACGGCCGAGGACCCGTCGCTGGCCAGGTCGTCGAGGGCGTCGTCGACCGTCGGTCCTACAGGCCGCCCCGCCCCCAGCGGCGTCTCGAAGGCGACGCCGACCGACCGCTCGGGCTCGGCGCGCGCCTCCAGCACGGCCTCGACCGTGGCCTGGACCTGGCAGCAGTACGGGTCGTCGAGCGCCGTCAGGTGCCGCCGCTGCGCCCCGTGCGCGGCGAACAGGATCTGGACCCGGTCGCGGACCTCGCGGGGGAACCGCTGGAGCCCCTCGTCGATCCGCTCGCTGAGGGCGTGGACCAGCTTCGGGTGGCCCGCGTAGTCGCGCACGAGCGTGGTCGGCCAGTGGTCGGCCGCGGGCTCGTCTTCGAGGGCGCTCCAGTAGGCCAGCGACGAGCCTGTCGTGGCCGCCGAAAAGTGGGGCTGGAGCGGGAGGAGGACCACCTTCGTCACGGCGTCCTCGGCCATCTGCGCCCGGGCCGCCTCCATCGAGGGCTCACCGTGGCGCATGGCCACGTAGACGCGGAAGTCGACGCCCGCCGAGCGGTCGTACCCCTCGCTCAGGACCCGCTGGAGCGCCCGGGCCTGCTCCTCGGCGTGCCGCCGGAGCGGGCTCGCCCCGCCGATCAGCTCGAACGCCTGGGCCAGGCGGCGCCCGCGGCGACGGGCCAGCAGGCGGGCGGTGCGGTGGCGGGCAAACTGGGGGACGCGGAGCTCGACCTCGGCCGGGTCCATGAGCCGGCTGTACAGGAACGGGACCGCCTCCTCGGGGCGCGACGGCCCGCCGAGCCCCATCAGCACGACGCCCACGGTGCTGCCCGGTTCGACCGCGAGCGCCCCCAACTCGAACGCCTCTCCCGTGAGGGTCGCTCGGTCCGGTCGGAATCGACGGAGGTACTCGAACGGGGTCATGGGAAGGGGGCCGGGGGGGAGCCTGGCGCCCGGGTCTCCCGGGCCGTCCCGAACTTTACGCCCCGGCGCTAGAGTCCTGTATCGCGTCTCGTTGAAGACGGTGAAACAACCGACGGATTTACACCGGCTCCACACCGCCGCAGCGCGGCGCGAGAACGCGGCCGCCCCGCCCCGTTTGCCCTGCCTGCCGTGGGCGGGGCGGCTCGGAGATTCGCGTGCTGGCGCGCCTCCGCCCCGTCAGATCCCCGCCGCCACGTCCGCCAGCTGCCGCCGGACGTCGGGGGCCGCGAGCGCCGTCCACGCCTCGCGGACGGCCGCCGGCGCCGGGCCGCGCACGCCGAGGAGCCCGGCCGTCCGGCGGCGGTCGCGCTCGGCAGTCACGCGGGCCTCGGCGGCGGCGACCGTAGCGGCGAGGTCGTGGGCCGGCCCGTCTGTCGCCCCGGCCGCGAGGCCGAGCGCGAACCGGAGGGCGCGGAGGGCCGACGCAACGTGCTCGGCCACGTCGAGCGGGTCGTCCGCCCCGCCCGCGTCCTCGAACGCGCGGACGGCCTCGTAGCGGCCCCAAAGAGCCGAGCCCAACACGTGCCGGAGCCGCGACGGCCCCGCCCCGCCCCGCCCCGGCTCGACAAAGTCGACGGGCGGGGCGGGCGCGTCGTCGCCCGACCGGACGCCCGCCGCGTCCTGCGCGTCGAGCCGCGCCACGAGCCGCCCCGCCCGCGCGCTCCACGCCTCCCGCCCCGCAAGGGCGCCGTGGGCCGACGCGAGCGCGCGCCGCCGTGCCGCCTGGAACCGCCCCGCCCGCGGCCCCGCCTCGGCCGCCGCACGGTCGTAGTCGAGGGCGGCGTCGAGGTCGATGACGAGCGGGCGGAGCTCGGCCACGAGCCGGTCGACCGCCGCACCGGGCAGGACGTCCCGGAACGAGAGCAGGGCCAGGCGCACGTCGCGCGCCGCCGACGCCAGCCGCCGCGCGCTGCCGACGGAGCCGTCGAACGCGTGGGCCGCGGCGTCGTAGCGGCCGGCGTGGGCGTCCACGATCCGCGCCGCGACCTGGAGAACTGGCGTGTCGCCCGCGAACGCCAGCGGCGCCGGCACGCCGGGCCGGTCCCGCATTGGGGGCGAGGCGCCGCCTTCCGCGCCCGACCACACGAGGGCGGGGCGGTCGTCGGCGGCCCGCCCTACCAGCGGACGCGCCGAGCGGGGCGGCTTCAGCGCACCCCCGGCCCCGTCGTCCTCGACGAACAGGGGCGTCCTGGGCGGGGCCAACTGGAACAGGTCGAGCAGGTCGTCCATGTCCTCCGGGGCCGGGTTGCCCCTCGCGGCCCCGTCGCCTCCAGCGGGCAAACTCGCGGGCCACCCCGCCCCGCTCGGCGCCCGCGTCGGGTCTGCATCGTCGGGCAGCCCGGGAGCGGACGGGCGGGGCGGCGTCGGCGTGGGGGCAGGGTTGGTCACGACGGAGAGCGGTGGAGGAGTGGGAACGGCCAGCGGGCTTCCTGCCGCCGACGGGCCGACGACGACGGGCGAGCGCGGGCAGCGGGCGGCCTCGAGCAATCTACACGCCCCCGCCCCGCCCCGAAACGTACGGGCGGGGCGGGCACGGGCTGGGGCGGGGCGGGCACGTTGACCGTTCGGAGACCGCCCCGCCCACGCCGCAAGAGCGGGCAGCCGGCGGCGTCGCCGCCCCGCCCCGTCTACTGCCCGTCGCCCGAGGGCACCGCCAGCCGCTCGGCCTCGGCCACGAGCGCCTCGACGGCGTCGAGGCCCTGATCCCAGAAGCCCGGGTCGCGGAGGTCGATGCCCAGCCGGCCCACGAGCACGTGCGGCCAGTCCGACCCGCCCGCGGCCAGGAGGTCCCGGTACTTCCGCGCGAAGCCCGGCCCCTCGGCTTGGTAGCGCGCGTAGAGCGCGAGCACCAGGAGCTCGCCGAAGGCGTAGGCGTAGACGTAGCCCGGCGTGTGGACAAAGTGGGGGATGTAGCTCCACCAGTGGCGGTAGCCCTCGGTCAGCGTCACCGCGTTCCCGTACATGGCCTCCTGCGTCGCCATCCAGTGCCCGGCAAAGTCGTCCGGCGTCAGCTCGCCCCGCTCGCGGCGGTGCGTGTGGATGCGGTCCTCGAAGCGGTTCATCGTCACCTGGCGGAAGACGGTCGCCATCGTGTCGTCGATCTTGCCGACGAGGAGCGCGAGGCGGTCGCTCGGGCTCGGCGTCGTCTCGAGCATCCGCTGGAACGTGAGCATCTCGCCGAAGACGCTCGCCGTCTCGGCCGTCGTCAGCGGCGTGTCGGCGTGGAACACGCCTTGGTCACGCGCGAGGTACTGGTGGACCCCGTGCCCCAGCTCGTGGGCCAGCGTCTGGACGTCGCGGAGCGTGCCCGTGTAGTTCATCAGGATGTACGGGTGGGCGCTCGGCACGGCCCCGTGGCTGAACGCCCCGCCCCGCTTGCCCGGCGCGGGCGGGGCGTCGATCCAGCGCCCGTCGAAAAAGCGCTCGACCACCCCGCCCATCTCGGCGTCGAAGCCGGCGTAGGCCGCCGTGACCTGCTCGCGCGCCTCGTCCCAGGTCACGAAGCGGTCGGCCTCGCCGGTCGGCGCGTAGCGGTCGTAGTCGTAGAGCCGGTCGAGCCCGAGCAGCCGGCGCTTGAGCGCGTAGAACCGCTCGACGAGCGCATAGCGCCCCGTGACGGCCTCGACGAGCGCGTCGACCGAGGCGCCGTCGATCTCGTTGGCCTCGTTCCGGCTCGCGATCCACGACGGGTAGTGGCGGAGCCGGTCGCTCGACGCCGTGTCGGCCAGGACCGTGTTGAACACGTAGGTCAGCGGGCGCTCCAACGTGACGAGCCCCTCGGTCACGGCCTTGGCCGCGTCACGGCGGAGGCTCCGGTCGGCGTCGTAGAGCTTGACCGTCGCCTGCTGGAGCGGGAGGCTCTCGCCGCGGACGCGGAACCGGGCGGCCCCGAGCGTCTCGTCGAAGAACCGGTTCCACGCGCTCCACCCGGTCACGGCCTTCTCGGCCAGGATCTTCTCCTCGGGCTCGGAGAGGACGTGCTCGCGGGCTTCGGTCTTGAGCTCCAGGTAGTGCCGGTACGGCGCGAGCTCGGGGCTCTCTAGGAGCGTCCGCGCCCGGTCCGGCTCGACGGCCGCCCACTCGACGTCGAAAAAGACGAGCTCCTGGCCGACGCGCGTGTACGCCTCGCGGACCCGCTGGAGGAGCGCGCCGCGCGCCGGGTCCTCGGTGTCCGTGCTCCACGCGAGGTAGGCGTAGGTGTAGGCCCGCCCCGCCCGGTCGTGGACGTCGGCGAGCTCGGCGAGCGCCCCGGCCAACTCGGCGGCGCCCAGCTCGCCGACGCGGCCGCGGAGGCGGCCGGCGAGGTCGGCGGCCTCGGCCTCGGCCGTCGCGAGGTCGGCGTCGAGGTCGGCCGCCGAGGCGTAGAGGTCGTCGAGCGTCCAGCGGACGTCTTCGGCGCCGGTCGGGGGCGGGGCGGTCGGGGCGTCAGCGGGCGGGGTTTTGGACATCGGATCGGGTAGGGAAAAACCTTACGAGAGCAGCCCCTGCGGTAGCCCAGGGGCCGCCGTAGCTTCCAGGAGCCGGGGCAGCGCTGTGGTTGCGGCCCCCGGTACGGCCCCCTCCCTCGCGCAGATCCCCGCAGATTCTCATGGCCCAGGTCCAAGAACTCACGTCCACCGCCGACGCCGACGCCATGCTCCAGGCGTCCCACGACGGCCCGGTGTACCTCCTCAAGCACTCGATCGCGTGCCCGATCTCGGCCCGCGGCCAGATGGAGTTCGTCGGGCTCGAAGGCGACGGCGACCCGCCGCTCTACGCCGTCGTAGTGCAGTACGCCCGCGACGTGTCGGACTACCTCGCCGAGCAGCTGGGCGTCCAGCACGAGACGCCGCAGGCCCTCCTGATCAAGGACGGCGAGGCCATCGACGTCAAGAGCCACCACAACATCCGCGTCGCCGCGCTCCGGTCGGCGGCCGAGGCCGCCGCCTAACCCGCCCGCCCCGCCCCAGCGAGTTCCCCGACGCCCGCCCCCTCCGTGACCCACCCCGCACCGCCCCGCCCGAGGCTGCTCGCCCCGCTCGCCGCGTGCTTCGTGCTCGCGTGTGCCGCGCTCGCGTGGGGGTGCGGGCCGGAGCCCTCGGGCGGGGCGGCCGAGTTCACCAGCGGGGCTGCGCACAGCGGCGCCCGCGACCTCGTGCTCCCGTCGGCGACCGGGCCGGTGCCGCTGGCTGCGTTCGCCGGCCGGCCCGTCGTGGTCCACCTCGCGGCGGCGGGCGACGCGGCGGCGTGGGCGGCGCTCGGAGAGGCGACCGGCGACCTGGAGGCGAGCGGGGCGGCCGTGCTCGCGGTCATCCTCGAGGAGACGCCCGCCGCCGAGCTCGAAGCGCTCGGGTACCGGGGCGCGCCGCTCGCCGTGGTCCTCGACGGCGAGGGCACGGTCCGCGGGCGCGCCGCGCCGACCTCGGGCGACGCCGTGTTCGCGGCCGCCGCGCCGGTTCTGGCCGAGTACGACCTCGCGCAGACCGTAGCGTGGCCCGGGGCCGAGACGGTCGACGCCCTCGTCCGCGCCGGCGGCCTCGTCGTCGACCTGGGGACGGACGCCGCCCCGCCCGGGGCGCTCCGCGTGGCCCCGGACTCGCTCGCGGCCGAGACCCTGCCCGCCGACCTGGGGACGCCGTTGGCGTTCGTCGGCTCCGCCGCGGCGGCGGCCGCCGAGCGGGCGGTCGGCTGGGGCTACGCCTCGGTCTACGTCGCCGACGCGGCCGGCCGGCTCGGGGCCGTCGAGCCGCCCCGCCCCGCCGCACCGCCCTCGCCCCGCCGCCGGGGCGGCGTGCGCGGCTAGCGGGGCGCCGAGAGTTTGCTGAGGGTTGTTCGAGGAACGGCCTCAGGTTGCGATTTCCCACCCCGCCCCCACGGCCCGCGGGCGGGGCGGGCGTCATCTTGTGCGTCTGCTGCCACCACGTCCCCCATGTCTACTGACCACGTCCGCATCCTCGGCATCTACGAGGACGCCCTCGCCACCTCCCACGCCGGCGACCACATCACGACCCTCGTCCTCCGCCTCTCGGGCGACCCGTCGGACGACTGGATCTCGGCGTTCAACCTCGAGTGGAGCCGGACCGATTACCTCCGCAAGCGGAGCGTCCACGTCGGGTCCGTCCGGGTCCACAACGAGACCGAGGTCCGGCAGGGGCTCGTCGTCCACACGTCGCCCGAGGACTACGTCTCGATCCACAAGCCCCACGTCGAGCGGGCCGTCGAGCGGGCCAACGCGCAGGCCGCCTGGCGCGACCGCCAGCAGGACGCGACGGTCGCCCGCGCCAACCGGACCATCCGCGCCATCAACGCCGACTACTACGCGGCCGGGCGGGGCGGCGACGAGCGGCCCGGCGAGCGGGCGGCCGTGGAGGACCGGGCGGCCGCCCCGCCCGAGCGGCGAGAGACGGAGGCCACAGACCGCGCGGCGACGTAGGGCGGGGTGGGGGCGGCGGGACTCGAACCCGCAAGCCGTGAGGCGACGAGGCTTAAGCTCGTTGTGTCTGCCAGTTCCACCACGCCCCCGCTCGATGGCCACGAAAAGATACACCGACGCCGAGTTCGTGGCCGCCGTTCGCGCCTCCAAGAGCATCGCCGGCATCCTCCGCCGGCTCGGGCTTCGCCCGGCCGGTGGGAACTACGCGAACGCCAAGCGGACCCTCCAGCGACTCGGGCTGGACGCTTCCCACTTTACGGGTCGAGCATGGAGCCGAGGCGAATGACAGAAGGACTGGTCGGACTACACAAGGGCTACCCATGCGAAGCCCCACCTGATCAAAGAACGAGGGGCCGCGTGCGAGCGGTGCGGGGGCCAAAGGTGGCAGGAGGAGCCCACCCCGCTAGAAGTCCACCACCGTGACGGGGACCGGACGAACAACGTCCTCGCGAACCTCGCGCTGCTGTGCCCCAACTGCCACGCCCTGACCGACACGTGGCGGAACCGCTCTCGGAGTTAAGCCCCCGGGCCGCCCCGCCCGCGGTCGTAAGCTACGGCCCCACCCCGCCCGCCCATGCCGCAGAACCCGCCCGCGGGTCCCGACCGCCTCCGCGGACACGCCCAGGCCGTCGCCGCGCGTGCCCACGTCCCCTACTCCCGCGCGCCCGTCGGCGCGGCCGTCCTGTTCGAGAGCGGAGGCTGGCTCGCCGCGCCGCGCCTCGAGAACGCCTCGTTCCCGCTCACGATCTCGGCGCTCCAGGGCGCCCTCGCGCTCGCGGCCACGGCGGGCGCCGCGCCCGTCGCCGCCGCGCTCAGCCGGCCGCTCACGCGCGGCGAGCGGGCGCTGCTGGAGGACTGGACCGACGGGCCGTGGCGGCTCGCGGCCCCCGACCTCGCCGTCCGCGAGGGCGGGGCGGCGCCCGTGGTCGGCGCGGCGGTCCGCCTCACGCTCCGCCTCCCGCCCCCGCCCGATGTCGCGGGCGGGGCGGCGCTCGCGCTCGCGGCCGCCGACCGGGCGCACGTCCCGGCCTCCGACTTCGCCGTCGGCGCCGCGGTCGAGGACGGCGAGGGCCAGCTCGTGGTCGGCGCCAACGTCGAGCTCGACGGCGACTGGTCGCGCGGGCTCTGCGCCGAGCGGACGGCGCTCGTGGCCGCGCGGGCGGCCGGGCTCGGGCCAGTCCGCCGGCTCTACGTCGCGTGCGTGCGGGCGCCCGGCGGCACGCCCTGCGGCGGGTGCCGCCAGGTGATCGCCGAGCTGGCCCCGGACGCCGAGGTCGTCGTCTGGCGCGGGACCGACCCGCCCGAGGTGACGACGCCGGCGGCCCTCCTGCCGGCCGCCTTCGGCGGCGAGCGGCTGTCCGTCGGCCAGTGAGCCGGTGGATCAGTGGATCAGTGGATCAGTGGATCAGTGGATCAGTGGATCAGTGGATCAGTGGATCAAGGTGCCCGCCCCGCCCGTGTGCAATCCGACTTGACGAAGCGCGTTGGCGTCCGCTCTGAACGGCCCGAAGCCGCCCCGCCCGCTCCAGGTAAGACGCCGCAGGGGCGGGGCGGTCCCAGTGCGCTCCGCTGGCGTAGATCGACCGACTCGCTGACCGACTGACCCGACGACGTACCGACGCGCCGCCGCCCTGGACCTCGCCCTCGCCTACTCGCCCGTCCTCCTCGCCGCGTGCACGCTCGGCGCGGGCGCCCTCGCGTGGTGGAGCTACGGGCGGAGCACGCCGCCCGCGACCGGGTGGCGGCGCGTCGTGCTCCCGGTGCTCCGGTTCACGGCCCTCTTCCTCGTCCTGCTCCTCCTGTTCGACCCCGTGTGGCGCCGCGTCACGCGGACGGGTGAGGCGCCGCTCCTGGCCGTCCTCGTCGACGACAGCGAGAGCCTCACGCTCGGAGCCGGACCGCCCGCCGACGCCGTCCGCGCGGCGCTCGACGGGCTCCCGGCCGACGCGGCGCTCCGGTTCTACCGCTTCGGCGCCGAGGCCGCGCCGGCGGGGCGGGCGCTGCCGGGCGACAGCCTCCGCTTCGCGGGCGAGCGGACCGACATCGCGGCGGCGCTCGGGCGCGTCGAAGCCGACTTTGCCGGGCGCAACCTGCGCGGCGTGGTCCTGGTGTCGGACGGGCGCGTGACCGACGGGCGGAACCCGGCCTACCTCGCCGAGCGGTTCCCGGTCCCGATCTGGACGGCCGTGGCCGGCGACAGCGTCTCGGGCCGCGACGTCCGCCTGGCGCGGGCGGTGACGAATGACGTGGCCTACGCGCGGTCGCCGCTGCCCGTCCAGGTCGGCGTCCGGGCGAGCGGGTACGCGGGGCAGACGGCGCCGGTGACGATCTCCGAGAACGGGCGCGTCCTAACGCGCGGGGCGGTCGAGTTGCCGGCGGGCGGGGCGGAAGCCGTTGTGGACCTGACCGTGACGCCGGCCGCGCCGGGCGTCCGCCGGTACACGGTGGCGGTGGGGCCGCTGGCCGGCGAGGCCACGACGCGCAACAACACGGCCGTCGTCGAGGTCCGCGTGCTGGACGACCGGCGCCGCGTGCTCGTCGTGGCCGGCGCGCCGGACCCCGACCTCGCCGCGCTCCGCGCCGCGCTCGAGGCCGACCGCTCGCTCGACGTGACGGTCCGCACGCAGCGGGCGCCGGGCCTGTTCTACGAGGGCGCCCTCCCCGCCCGGCTGGGCGCGTTCGACCTCCTCGTCCTGGCCGGCTACCCCGGCCCCGCCGCCGACGGGCAGACGGCCGAGCGGCTGGCGGCGAGCGGGCTGCCGGTCCTGTTCGTGCTCACGCGGCAGACGGACCTCTCGCTCCTCGCGCGGGCGTTCGGCGACGTGCTCCCGGCCGCGCCGGCGGCCGTCCGCGCCGGGTTCGCCGAAGCCGGTCTCGCGCCGACGCCGGCCGGCGAGGCCCACCCGGTCTTCGAGGGCCTGGGCGTCGACGCGTCGCGCCTCTCCGCGCTCCCGCCGGTCGCGGTCACCACGTCGCGGTGGACGCTCGCGCCGGGCGCGCGGTCGCTGGCCGGCGTCCGCCGGGGCGGGGCGGCGCTCGACGTCCCGCTCGTCGCCGTGCGCGCGGGCGCCCGGCGGTCGGCGGCCGTGCTCGGCGCCGGCACGTGGCGCTGGCGGACGCTCCCGGACGACCTGGGCGACCTCCGCGGCGCCTACGACCGGCTCCTCGACAACCTCGTCCGCTGGACGACCGCGCCCCAGGACCGCCGGCGCGTCCGGGTCCGCCCCGACCGCGCGCTCTTCGGCGAGCGCGACCGCGTGACGCTCACGGGCCAGGCGTACGGCGAGAGCCTGGAACCGATCAGCGACGCCCGCCTCACGGTCGCCGTCCGCGCGCCGTCCGGCGACGTCCAGCGCGAGGCGATGCGGCCGGTGGGGAACGGGCGCTACGTCGTAGACCTGGGCGTCCGCCCCGCCGGCACCTACACGTTCACGGCCGAGGCCGAGCGGGGCGGTGTAGAGCTAGGAACCGACCGCGGCTCGTTCGGCGTGGGCGCGCTCGCGGCCGAGTTCCGCGAGCCCGGCGCCGACCCCGCCTTGCTCCGCCAGGTGGCCGCGCGCTCGGGCGGGGCGGTCGTCGGGCTGGACACGCTGGGCTCGTTCGTGGCCGGCCTCCGCGAGCGGGGCGCGCTCGCCGACCGCCCGCTCGTGCGCGAGGACGAGACGCCGCTCGTCGGGCTCCCGTGGCTGCTGGCCCTGGCCGTCGCGCTGCTGACGGCGGAGTGGGTGATCCGCAAGCGGGCGGGGATGGTGTAGCAGCGAGCAGCGAGCAGCGAGCAGCGAGCAGAAGCTGAACCACCCCGCCCAGGCATGGGCGGGGCGACCGACGTAGCGGCGTTGCATGCAACGCCGTCGGGCCACGGCGCACGGGCGGGGCGGTCCGCAGGCGGGGCCGCGGGCCGGCGATCACCGCCCCGCCCCCAGGGAACGGGCCGAGCTGGATTCGGAGCGACGCCACGCGTGGTGTCCGCATCGGGGGGCCGCCCCGCCCACGCCGCGGGCGGGGTGAGTGCCAGGGCGGCCGAGGCGAGGCCGGCGCCGTGGGGCGAACGCCGCGGCGGTATCCTCCGGGACGCGCTCGGCTCCCCCCGCCCCGCCCGAGGTGGACGCGCCGGCCGCCTCCCCCGCCCCGCCCGCATGCTGCCGGACACCCTCGACGAGACCGCCCGCCCGCCCGCCCAGGGCGACCCCGTCGAGAGCGGGGCGGCCGACGTCCCCGCCGCCCCGAGCGTGTCGCTCCGGCCGTTCGCGTGGTCGGTGGCACTGAGCGCCGTCGTGTTTGGCGTGATCGGCTACGCCACGTTCGACCCGGTCGCGTTCCGGCCGTTCCTCCGCGACGCCCGCCCCTGGCTCCTGGTCGCCGCGGTCGGCACCGTCGTGCTCCGCGTCGTGTTCGGGGCGTGGCGGCTCCGCGTGGTGTCGGACGGGCAGATCGGCCTCCGCCGGGGCGTCCGCGACCAGATCGTTTGGGACTTTTTCGCCTACGTCACGCCGTCGGCCGTGGGCGGCGGGCCGTTTCTGGCCGTGTTCATGGCGCGCGACCGGCAGCTCCCGCTGGGCGAGGCCACGTCGGTCGTCCTGTTCGCGATGCTGGTCGACCAGGTGTGGTTCGCGCTCACCATCCCCGTGCTCCTCGTCGCCGCCGTCTGGCTCGACGTGTTCCCGCAGGCTCTGGGCACGGCGGGCACGGCCGCCCTGCTCGCGTTCTTCGTCGGCTACCTCGCGTGGGTGGCCGTGCTGGCCTACGGGACGCTCGTCCGGCCGGACCGGATGGCGGGGTGGGTCGAGCGCCTGTTCCGGCTCCGCTGGCTCCGCCGGTTTGCGAAGCGCGCGCGCGGAGCGATGGCCGACATGCAGGCCCGGTCGCGGTCGCTCCGCTCGCGGTCCGGTGGGTTCTACGCGAAGGCGTTCGCCGTATCGCTCGTGCCCTGGATCTGCCGGTACGCGCTCGCCGTGTGCGTCATCGCAAGCGTGTACCCGGGCGTCGATCAAGCGCTCGTGTTCGCACGCTCAGCGGCGCTCCAACTGGGCGCACTCGTCGTGCCCACGCCGGGCGGGGCGGGCGGCGTCGAGGGCCTGTACGTCCTGTTCCTGGGGCCGCCGCTCGTGCCCGCCGCGCTCGTCGCGCCGACGCTGCTCGTGTGGCGGCTCCTGAGCTTCTACGTGTTTATTGGAGCCGGCCTCGTCCTCGTCGCCCGCCACCTGGCACGGGTCGCCCCCTCCCCACCCCGCCCCGCTGGCGCCCGTACATGACCGAGGAGACCGTCGCCGTCAAGCGGACGGGCGAGATCGAGGAGCCGACGAACCGGCTCTTTGTCCACCCGCTGAGCCGGGCGCTCGTGGCGCCGCTCGCGCGGTGGGGCGTCTCGCCGAACGCGGTCTCGCTGGCCGGGCTCGCGTTCGGGGCCGGGGCCGCCGTCGCCTACGCCCGCTACACCGAGTGGCCGTTTGTCGTGCTGGGCTTCGCGCTCATGGTCGTGTGGCACGTGCTCGACGGCGCCGACGGCCAACTCGCGCGGCTAACAGGAAAGACATCGGAGATCGGGAAGGTGCTCGACGGCCTGTGCGACCACGGCACGTTCGTGCTCGTGTACGCGAGCCTCGCCGCCGCCGCGTCGGCAACGCAGGGGTCGTGGGTGTGGCTGTGGGCCGCGGCCGCTGGCGCGAGCCACGCCGTGCAGGCGAACGCCTACGAAGGCCAACGCTACGCCTACGACTTCTGGGTCCAAGGCAAGCAGTCGGCCCGCGTCCCGACGCCCGACGAGTACCGGGAGGAGACGCGTGGGGCCACGGGCGTGGCGTGGGCGCTCGGGCGGCTCCAGCTCCTCTACCTCCAGATCCAGTATCGGGGTGCGGCTGCGGCCGCCCCGCTCCGGCGGCGGCTCGCGGCGGCGGCAGCCGCACCGGGCGGGGCGGCGCGCGTGGCCGAGGCGTACCGGGCCACGCACCTCGCGGGCCTCCGGCGGTGGAACCTGCTGAGCTCGAACTACCGGACGGGCGCGATCGCCGTGGCCTGCCTGCTCGGCAGCCCGGTCTACTTTTTTGCCTTCGAGGCCGTCGTCCTGAACGGCGTGTTTCTGGCCCTCCTGCAGATGCAGCGGCGGAACGACCGGGCGCTGCTCGCGCGGCTCGGCGCGGGCGGGGCGGCGTAGAGCGGGGCGGCTTGTGCGGGGCAGCCCGCGCGCTACTCCCGGAACGCTGACCGCACCCGCCCCGCCCACCGGAACCCGAGTACTCGGTACGCCCAGACGTAGGGCCGCGCGTTGGACGCCGAGACCGGCGGCACGTAGTGGGCGGGGAGGCTGCGGTCGTAGAACATCTTCACGGCCTCCGCGCCGCACGGGTACAGCCCCCAAATTGCCTTCAAAGCCTTGCGGCGTCGAGGTCCGCCCCGCCCGCGAGGGCGCGCACCTCCGCGAAGGCGAGGGCGCCCACGCGCGCGGGCGGTTCCGTCCGTCGACCCGCCGTCGACGCACGACGATCACGACGATGTCGGGCGGGGCGGTCTGCGCCGGCGCGGGGACAGCGGGGGCAGAGGCCTCCGCGTTGTGCCAAGGGATTACGACGGAGACCGTAGAGACGGATGGCGGCACGCGTGCAGGGAGACCCTGAAAGAGGTCCTTCGCTGAAGAGCCGGGCGAACGGGTACGCTGTCGTCCCGTACGGGTCTCCAGAAGCGACCGCCCGTACCAGCCCCTCGTCCCTGTGCTCCCTCCTCCTGCCCGCTTGTACGCGGGGCAGTTCGTCCTGGGCACCGCCCTCTCCCGCGTCCCCGAGGGGTGGGCCGAGCACACCGTCGGGCGCTGGACGCTGGCGACCGACCTCCCGGTGTGCTTCGTCCTCGACCCCGACGGCCGGACGGTCGGCGCCCTCATCGGGTTCGCGGTCACGCCAGACGGGGCCGTCCGCGACACGCCGCTCACGCTCCCTGAGCCGCCCCGCCCGGACACCGCGACGGCCGTCGAGGACGCCGTCTACGCCCACGGCGGCCGCTTCGCCTGCGTGCTCGCCGCCGACGACGGGTTCGAGCGGCTCTACCTCGACCCGGGCGGGACGCTCGCGGCCGTTTATGGGTGGGGCGGGGCGGCCTCGACGGGGACGCTCCTGGCGTGGGCGCACGGGCGGGAGTTCCGCCGCCCCGCCCCGCCCACCCCCAGCAGCGGGTTCTTCTACGCCGGGCGGACGAGCGACCCCGAGGTCCAGCGTCTCGTCCCCAACCACTACGCCGACCTCGCGACGGGCGGGGCGGTCCGCCACCACTGGCAGGAAGCGCCAGTCCCCGTCTCCAGCGACGAGACCGCCGGGCTCGTCCACGAGATCGCCGCCGGCGTTCGGCGGAACGTCGAGGCGGCGGCGTCGATCGGGCCGATCCGCATTGGGATCACGGCGGGGCGGGACTCGCGCATGATCCTGGCGTCCGCACGAGGCGTCGCCGACCGGACCTCGCTCTACACCTTCGACCACCCGGCTCAGCCCGTCGACACCGCCGCGGGCCGAGCCATCGCGCGCCGGCTCCGGCTCCCCCACCACGTCATTCCTCTCAAACCGATCGGGAGCACGCGCGAGGTCTACCTCGAACGGACGGGGTACGCCGGCAGCGCGGGCAAGGCAAAGGACTTCTACGAGGGCGTCCGCTGTCACCTCCCACCGGGCGGCACCCTCCTGGCCGGGTTCGGCGGCGAGCTCGGACGGGCGAGCCGGATGCAGCGGACCCTGACGCCGGAGACCCCAATCGACGCCGCGATGGTCCTCGACCGCTACGACGACGCCCCCCTCGCCGAGCGGGTCGAGGCGCTCGAGGCGTGGTTCGAGGGGGTCTCGTGGACGGACCCGTTCTCGTTTCTGGGCCAGGTCTACTGGGAGAACCGGATGGGGTGCTGGGCCAGCCCCCACCTCTACGGCGTCTCGCCGACCACCACCCCGCTTGTCCCGTTCATCGACCGCCGGGTCGTCGACGCGATGGCCCGGCTGCCGGTCGCGTACCGGCTCGCGAACCGCCTCGCCGACGACGTAGCCCGGGCGGGGTGGCCGGAGCTCGCGGAGATCCCGTACCAGTCTCGGCCGGGGTGGACGGGACTCGCGTACCGGGCCGCCCACGCGGTCCGGTGGCGCGTCCGACGAGCGGCGCGCTACGCTGTCGGCGCCCGCTCGCGCGCTGCGCCTCCACACTCTGACGAGAGCGCGCCGACCGATTCGCGGGCCTAGACCACCAGCGGGCTGGGCTCCGCCCGTCAGCGGGCGGGCGGCTCCGCGGAGTGCAATCCGATGGCACGGGGGAGAAGCCGGGCCATCCGGCGGGACGCGAGAAGGCGCGGGTCGAGTGCCGCCGCCGAGCAGAGGAGCGCCCGCAGAGCTCTGGGGTCTCGCAGGCCGTGCCTTCCCCCCTGCGCGAGCAGCGACGCCGCGGCCTCCCGACGCAGGGACTGGGCGGCCGCGGGCGGCTCGGTCTGGCGCACTCGCTGGAGCACTTCCCGGAGCAGGGGGAGCCCGACGCGAACGCCTGCAGGGTTGAGCGCGTGGTGCCCCCGGTACAGCGTGACCACGGCCGCGACCTCCTCGTCGGTGAGCGTGCGCTCCAGCCGGTCCTCTAGGAGGGGCTGCGACACGCGTAGGCTGAGCCGCAGCCCAGCCTTTCCCCGCGTCCTCACGACCGACGTCCCGTGCGTGCGGTAGTGGACGAGAGTGTCGGGGAGATTCGCAAACCGAGTCCGGTCGTGGAGCCGAGCCCACAGGTCGGTGTCCTGGGCCGTCCAGTAGCTCTCGTCGTACCCGCCGACGCCTCGGACGACGTCGGCCCGGAACACGACGCTCGGGTGGAGGAGGCTTCCGGAGAAGAGCTGCCGGGCACGAATCGTCTCGTGGTCCTCCGCGTAGCCCTTGCTGTAAAGGTACTCGCCGCCGGGACCTATCCTGTGGAACCCGCTGCCGAGGACGCCGACCTCGGGGTGGCGTTCAAGGAAGGCGACCTGCTTTTCGAGGCGGTCCGGCATGTTCACGTCGTCGGCGTCGGCGCGGGCGACGAGCGGGGCGCGGCACGCGGCGAGCCCCCGGTTCAGCGAGGCCGCGAGCTTCCGGTTCTCCTCGTTCCGGAGCACGACGAGGCGGCCGTCCCGCGCGGCGTAGTCCGCGAGGATCGCGGCCGTCCCGTCCGTGCTCGCGTCGTCCACGACGACGATCTCGATGTCGGAGAGCGTCTGCGCGAGCACGCTGTCGAGCGCCTCAGCGAGGTACTGCTCGCCGTTGTAGACGGCCATCAGCACGCTCACGCGGGGGACGGCCTGTTCCTCTAGGGAGCGCTCCATCAGGGGCGGGGTGGTGCCTCCGACCGCGCGGCCGCCCCGCCCACAGCCGTGCGGTCGGGATGGCCGCTCAAGGCGACGGAGATGGGGGGAGTAAACATGAAAGCCGAGACGGCGACGCTACACGCAGGGGCGGGGCGGTCGGGCGCGAGCCGCGTACAAAGACGGGCCGCCCCGCCCGAGCGGAGCCTAGATCACGATCAAGAGGTCTTCTACTTTATCAGCGTTCCAACTGAGCGGGGCGGGGTGGGAGGAGTCTCCTTCCTAAACACCACGAAGCGACGGCGCAGCCAGGGGTGGCGGACCGGGCGGGGCGGGGCGCACGAGACCTCTTGCCGCTGCACTAGCGAGTCAGGAGGTACATCTGCCGCCCCCCGTCGTCGAGCGACGTCACGACCACCTTCTCGCCGTCGGGGCTCGGGTTCGGGTGGAGGTCGCACCGGAACGCGCCGCTCGTGGGCCGGTGGTTCTGGAACCGCGCCACCTGCTCCTGCTCTCCGCTGCTCGCGTCGTACGCGAACACGTCGACCTCCTCCCGGTAGGGCGTGTCGAACACGAACCGATCCGTCGTCTCCGGGAAGTGGCGCATGTGGACGTTGTAGTCGACGAGGCCCGGCGCCATCCGCTCGACCCGCTGGCCGCCGGAGGGGGCGTCGCGGTAGAGGGCGAGCTCTCGGTCCGCCTCGTTCCAGAGGTAAAGCCGCTCGTCGTCGAGCCAGATCACGTGCGACGTCGCCCACGAGAGCAGGCGGAGGTCGCTCCCGTCGACGCCGCACGTGAGGCTCATGCCCATCCGCCCGTTCCACTTCCACCGGCTAAAATCGCGCGGGCGGAACCGGAACTTGACCGTGAACCGCCGCCCGTCCGGTGACATCTTCACGTGGTTGAACCAGTAGACGTAGCGCCGGATAAAGTGCTTGAGGCGCTCCTTCGGCGACAGCAGCGGCGCGACGAGCCGGGCCGCGTCACGGAGCGAGAGGACGAGCCGCGAGTCGCCCGTCTCCAGGTCCATGCGCCACACGCCGTCGTCGGCCGGGCGCCGCTGGTCCAGGCGGGCGCCCGCCCCGCCCGGGTAGCCGTAGCCGGGGCGGACGTGGTCGAGCCGGGCCATGTTGAGCGAGAGCGCGAACTGTCCCGTAGGGTCGACGGCGTAGACCGGGCGCGGGAGCGTCCTGTCCTGCCCGGTGTCCAGGTCGAGCGTGCGCGCAACGAAGCCGTCGCCCTCGCGGTCGTTCCAGACGAGCGTGCGGCCGCCCGGAACCCACTGCGTCATGGCCCCCTGCTGCCAACTCCACGCGCGGCTCTCGCCGACCGGCGTCCACGCGCGGTCGCCCTCGGTGTCGACGTATCCGATCTCGATGGCATCGTTGGGCGTCGGCTGCCGCTCGGCGAAGCCGACCTGATGGCCCGCCACGAGCCGGCTGTCGGCGTCGAAGACGGGGATGTCGTAGTAGGCGTGCGCGTGGAACCGCCCCGCCCGGGTCCCCTCCGTCAGCTGCGTGCCGGTCCATCCGTTGAACGTTTCCATCATGGTGCGACTCGGTTGCTCATGGAGTGGGGTCTCCCTCGCCGGAGGCGAGGAGGTCTGGCGGGGGCGGGGCGGTCGGTGCGGATCGGATGCCCGGCGGCGATGCTAGGCCACCCTCCGCTTGACGGCGCCGGCCGCCCGGCGCGCGAAGGCGACGCCGCGGTCGGCGGCGACGGTGGCTCGGAGCGCGTTCGTGCGCACGCGCCACGGGACACGGTCGGCGAGCGTGGGGTGGCGGACCGGAACGTCGCCCAGCCCGATCCGTCCGCCCCAGAGGGCGAGGCGGTCCAGGAGGAGCCGTCCGTAGGCGCTCCCCGCCGAGCTCGCGCCGGGCGTGTCGAGCCGGCGCTGGTGGCGTTCCGCGAGCGCCTCGGTCCACTTAAAGTGGTGGACGCGGAACGGGATGGCGAACCGGACGGCCGAGTTCGTGATCCCCGGCATCCGGCCGAGCGACGTCCCCAGGAGGAACGAGACGGGAACAGCGTCCTCGCCCTTGAGCGGCGCGTGGCCGCCGCGGCTGGGGAGCACGTCGCCCCGGCAGAGCATGACGTTGACGGTCCCGAACTTGTAGTTGTCGCCGTCCCCCTCGTGCTGCCGGATGGTGCAGATCACGTCGGCCTCGACGGGGAACTGGTCCCACAGCGACGGCGCCGGCTCGATCTCGGCGAGCGCCCCGCCCGGAGCGAGCCGGTCGATAAACACGCCCTGGACGCAGTTCGCGCCCCGCCGCTCGCAGTAGTCGAGCACCTCGCCGAGCGGGGCGGGAAACTCGCAGAACTCGTCGACGTCGGCGCTCACGACCCAGTCCTCGGGCGACGCCACGCGCCGCTGGACCTCGCGCCGCTTGTCCCACATCGCGTCGCTCGTGTACGGCTCGATCCAGTCCTCGCCGCCGTCGACGCCGTGCTCGGCGAGGATCGCCCGGGCCTCGGCCAGGCCGGGCGCGTCGGCCGTCAGCGCGTTGAGGACGATGTGCATCCGCTCCGGCGCGACGCCGAGGTCGAGGTAGTGCCGGAGAAAGTGCGGGAGGAGCGGGAGGTCGCTCTCCACCCCGACGCACGAGATCAGCAGGGTTCGGGAGGCGGCGTCGGAGTGGGTCACGGAGTCGGGCGGGCGCCGCAGGTCGCGCGGCGCCTGCGGGGTAAGGAGTTGTCCTACACGCCCTGGCCCCACCCGATCCGCATGCGTCCCGCGCCGCCGATTCTTAACACGGGCTCACCCGGCCGCTGCCGCCGCCCCGCCCCCGTTGGAGGCCGTCTCTCCCGCCCGGTCGATGACCGTGGGCGGGGCGGTCAGCCCCCACCCCGCCAGCACGTCGGCCACCCCGCCCGGCGTGTAGCCCTTCTTAAAGCTCATCTTTACCATTGGTAGGCGCGCCGCCTCGGCCGGCGTGGGCAGGTCGGACACGTCGAGGTGGCCGTCGAGGGCGCGCTGGAGTACGTGGGGGCCGCGCGCGCTCAGGCGCGGCACGCCGGCCCAGGCGGCGGCGGCGCGGGGGTCTTCGCGGAGCAGCCACTCGAACGTGTAGTGCATCCAGAGGTAGGCGGCCGGCTTGAGCGGGGCGGTGATGTAAGGCTCGCACCAGCGGCGCCACGCCTCGAACACCGGGTCCGCCGGCTGCGACGCCAGAAACCAGCTCGCGAGGTGGCGGGCCGGCTGCGGCCGTGCGAACGCGAACCGCCCGCTCGCCGCGGCCCGGTCGACCCAGTCGTCGAGCGGCCGCAGGCAGATGGCCGTCGCGTCGGCCCACGCCCCACCGTAGCGGCTCAGCAGGCGCAGCCGGACGACCTCGGACTTGGCCGTGCGCGTCACGTGTTTGGGCAACTGGGGCATCTCGATCCAGTCCCCCACGGTGTCCGCGTCGAGCACGGTCACGTCCCAGCCGGGGTTCACCTCGCGCCAGCTGTCGAGGGCCGCGCGGACGAGGGGCGGGGCGGCGGCCTCGCCCTGGTCCCACATCGTCCACAGGCGGCGGGGCACGACCGGCCCAGGGTCGGGGCGGGCGACGAGCGCGTCCCAGTCGGCGACGAAGGTGTCGAGGCCGAGCCGCGCGCGGACGGCCTTGTCCCGCTCCATCTGCCGGGGCACGAAGCGGCGGTGGCGGACCCGGTTCCACAGGGACCGGCGGGGACCGAGCGGCGTCTCAGCGGCCATCGGGCGGGGCGGTCGTGGGCGGGGCGGCGGCCGCCGAGGCACCGGGCGGGGCGGGCGGGGACGGGTCGTCCGACGCGTCGTAGTCCACCAGGAACGAGAAGCGGCGCGTGAGGGCGCGGACGCGCTCCAGCTGGGCGTCGGTCCACGTCACGGAGCGCCGGCTCTTGTTGGGGCTGTCGTGGACGATGGAGGCGGCGGCGGCGAGGTACTCGGGCTCAGGGTCGAGGTCGAGGAACTGGCACAGCCGGCGGATTTCGACCTCGGGCTCCCGCGTAAACTGCTCGTACACGACGTGCAGCCAGTCGTCCGGGGAGATCGCGGCCTCCATCTGCGCGACGCCCCCGCACAGCTCCTCGTAGTCGTCGATCATGGCGTCAAGGGCAGACGCCGCGATGTCGCCGCGGGCCTGCGCCGCCTTGAGCTCCGCTTTGAAGGCGGCGGAGCTTTCAGAGGCGATCCGCAGCCGGTCGTAGGTCCGCCCCTTGCGGAGCGACATGGTCGCGATGTTGTCGAGCGGGTGGCGCGTCACGAGCACCCACCGGCAGCGCGCGCGGAGGCGCCGCCGGACGGCGTCGAGCAGGTCGGGCTCCTGTTGGACCCACCGGACGGCCCAGTCCCCCTTTTTGTCGCCGACGACCGTGGGCCGCCCCGCCCCGCCCCCGTCCTGGCCGGGGACGACGTAGGAGAAGCCGTTCCAGTAGCGGCCGTTCCGGCTGAACGCGGCCGAGTTCTCCAGGACGAGCGCGTAGAGCATCCGCTCGGAGAGCCCCGCCCGGAGCAGGCCCATCGCGTCCAACTCGTGCGAGACGACGGCCCGCGGGTGCGCGTCGAGGACGGACCCGATGAGCGAGTGCCCCGAGCGCGGGAAGCCGACGAACTGCACGAACTCCTGCACGTCGGCGAGGGCTCGGCGCTCGCGGACCGCCCCGACGGCGCCCTGGAAGGCCAGCCGCCGCATCGGCACGTCGTGGTGGATCCTGGACTGGTCGCCCTGAAAGAGGGGGACGCTGTGGGTCTGGGTGAGGAGGCGTTTCAGCACGGGGCAGAAGTTCAGCGGGCGGGGCGGACCAGACCCGAACGGCGGGAGCGCGTTCCGGGGTCAATTTCGTCGCCCGCGTGAGGGCGGGGCGGTCGGGACTTCGGAGGCGGCCGAGCGTTCGCCCGCGCGACGGCGCCCGCCCCGCCGTCGACGCGGCAACCTCGAGAGAGCGGGCTGTCTCGAAGCTAACGCGCGCCGGGCGGAGGCTGGTCCACCGTCCGCGACGGGCGGGGCGGTGGCACACCCGCGCAACCCGCCTGGACGCCCGACGTTGACGCGCCTCACCCCGCCCGCGCCGTGACCGCTCGCCCCGCCCCGCCCGCCGCCACCGCCGGCGCCCCCCGCCCCGCCCCGCCCGACCCGGTCCAGGCGCGGATCGACGCGGGCGGGGCGGTCGTGCTGTTCGACGGCGTGTGCTCGCTGTGCAACGGGGCCGTCGACTTCATCATCCGCCACGACCCAGCGGGCCGCTTCGCGTTCGCCTCGCTCCAGTCCGACGAGGCGCGGGCGTACCTGGAGGCGCACGGACGCGACGCCGACGCCCTGCTCGACACCGTCGTCCTGGCCGACCGCGACGGGATCCACGAGCGGTCGACGGCCGCGCTCCGCGTGCTCCGCGGCCTGGGCGCCCCGTGGGTTGCCTTGTACGCGCTCGCCGCCGTGCCACGCCCCGCCCGCGACGCCGTGTACCGCTATGTGGCGGCCAACCGCTATCGGTGGTTTGGGACGCGCGAGACGTGCCGGCTGCCGAGCCCCGAGGAGCGGGCGCGGTTCGTGTAGGGGCGGGGTGGGGTGCCGTTGTGCCGCCCCGCCCCCACGCACACGAGCGCGGGGCGGGGTGGCGGATGGCAGTTACCTGCCGGAGGGCACTGCCTCCCGCTGGCGACGGAGCCACGCGGCAAAGTGGGCCAAGCCGTCGTCGATCCCCGTCTGCGGGTCGTAGTTCAGCAGCCGCCGCGCGCGCTCCAGGTCGGCCCAGGTCTGGGGCACGTCGCCGGGCTGCTCGGGGTGGCGCTCGACGCGCGCCTCGACGCCCAGCACCCGCTCCAGCGCCTCGACCAGCTCGGAGAGGCGGACCGTCCGGTTGTTGCCCAGGTTGATCACTTCGTAGGGCGAGCCGTCGTAGGCCATCGCCCGGACGACGCCCTCGACGATGTCGGCGACGTAGGTGTAGTCGCGCCGCGTCGAGCCGTCGCCGAAGAGCGGGATCGGCTCGCAGTCGAGCATCCGCCGGGCGAACTTGTGGATGGCGAGGTCAGGCCGCTGACGCGGGCCGTAGACGGTAAAAAAGCGGAGGACGACGACGCGCATCCCGTAGAGGTGCGCGTAGACGTGGCCCAAGAGCTCGGCCGCCACCTTCGTCGCCGCGTACGGGCTGATCGGGCGGAGCACGGCGTCGCCCTCGCCCCACGGCACGTCCGGGCTCACGCCGTAGACGCTCGACGACGACGCGAGCACGACCTGCGGGACGCCCCGCTCGCGGGCGAACTCGAGGACGGCCTGCGTGCCGCCCACGTTCACCGACTGGTACGCCGACGGGTCTTCGATCGACGGCCGCACGCCGGCCTTCGCCGCGAGGTGGACGACGACGTCCACCGGCCCCTCTCCCACCCCGCCCCGTAGGGCCTCGAGGTCCCGGATGTCGGCTTCGACCAGGCGGTACCGCTCGCTTTTGAGGTGGCCCGCGATGTTCGCCCGCTTGACGGCGGGGTCGTAAAACGGGTCGAAGTTGTCGACGGCCACGACCGACCAGCCGTCGGCGAGCAGCCGGTCGACGAGGTGGCTGCCGATAAAGCCGGCGCCGCCGGTGACGAGGGCGGTCCGTTGGTCTGCCGTGTTCATGGGGGCGGGGTGGGGCAGCGTCCTACTCTGGCACCACGCCCGCCGCCACGAGCGCCGCGCGGACGGCCGCGACCGCCTCGTCCACGCTCATGTCCTTCGTGCGCAGCGTGATCTCGGGGGCGTCGGGCGCCTCGTAAGGAGCCGAGACGCCGGTGAGGTTCTGGATCTCGCCCCGCTCGGCCTTCGCGTAGACGCCCTTCGGGTCGCGGGCCTTCGCGGTCTCGACGTCCACGTCGACGTGGACCTCGAAAAAGCGGCCGCCGGGGACCAGCGCGCGCACGCGGTCGCGGTCGGCGCGGTAGGGCGAGACGAACGTGCACAGCGTGACCGCCCCGCTCTCGAAGAACAGGCGGGCGACTTCGCCGATGCGGCGGACGTTCTCGCGGCGGTCGTCGGGGCTGAACCCGAGATCGCCGTTCAGCCCGTGGCGTACCTGGTCGCCGTCGAGGAGCATGGTCCCCACCCCGCCCTCGAACAGCTCGCGTTCGAGCGCGCGCGCGACGGTCGACTTGCCCGAGCCCGAGAGGCCTGTGAACCAGACGACGGCGGCCTCGTGCCCCTGGCGCCGCTCGCGGTCCTCGCGGGGGACGTTCAGGCCCTCCCACGTCACGTTCGGCGAGACCGACCGCCCCGCCCCCGACGCCGACGCGGCGTTGGCCGATCGTTCGAGGCGGGCCGCACGCTCGGCCACCTCGTCGGGGCTCCGGGCCGCGCCGCGGATCATGCCCGCGGCGACGGTCGCGTTCGAGTACGGGTCGATGAGAACGAACGCGCCCGTCTCGTGGTTGACCCGGTACGGGTCGAAAAAGAGCGGGGCGGCCGTCGTCACGCGCACGCGGCCGATGTCGTTCAGGCCCAGCGTGTCGGCGTCCTCGCGGTGGAGTGTGTCGACGTCGACGCGGTAGACGAGCTCGTCGACGAACGCTTTCACCTCGCGCGTCGTGTGGCGGAGGAGGTAGTGGCGCTCGCGCTGGAGCGGCTCCTCGTCCATCCAGCAGACCATGGCCTCGACGGCCGTCTCGACGCTGGGGAGGTTCCCCGGGCGGACCAGCATGTCGCCGCGGCTCACGTCGATCTCGTCCTCGAGCGTGACCACGACGGCCTCGCCGGCGCGGGCCTCGTCGAGGTCGCCGTCGAACGTGGTCACCGAGGCCACGCGCGAGCGCGTGCCGGCCGGGAGCGCGAGGATCTCCTCGCCGGGCCGGACCGCCCCGCTCGCGACGGTCCCGGCGAAGCCGCGGAACGACGGGTCGGGGCGGATCACGGTCTGGACCGGGAACCGGAAGTCGCGGAGGTTCCGGTCGGCCGCCACGTTCACGCTCTCCAGGTGGTGGAGCAGCGTCGGCCCCTGGTACCACGGCGTCCGCTCGCTTCGCTCGACCACGTTGTCGCCGCGGAGCGCCGAGACCGGGATGAACTCGATGTCCTTCACGTCCAGCTTGGCCGCGAAGTCGAGGTACTCGCGCCGGAAGGCGTCGAACACGTCCTCGCGGTAGTCCACGAGGTCCATCTTGTTGACCGCCACGACCACGTGCGGGATGCCGAGCAGCGAGGCGATAAAGCCGTGGCGCTTCGACTGCGTCTGGACGCCGCGCTGGGCATCGAGCAGGATGATGGCGAGGTCGGCCGTCGAGGCGCCCGTCACCATGTTTCGGGTGTACTGGACGTGGCCCGGCGTGTCGGCGATGATGAACTTGCGCCGGGGCGTGGCGAAGTAGCGGTACGCCACGTCAATCGTGATGCCCTGCTCGCGCTCGGCCCGGAGCCCGTCGGTGAAAAGAGCCAGGTTGGGCACGTTGTCGTCGCCGGTCATCCCGCGCGCGCGCGAGGCCTCCTCGACGGCGGCCAGCTGGTCCTCGAAGATCGACTTCGAGTCGTAGAGGAGCCGCCCGATCAGCGTGCTTTTCCCGTCGTCGACGCTCCCGGCCGTCGTGAACCGGAGGAGGTCCATGTCGAGGTAGGCGTCGCCGCCGTCGGCGGGCGGGGCGGTCGGGGCGGGGCGGTCGGTCTGCATCGGGGCCTGTTGCGTGTCTCGTGTTGCGTGGGGGTGCTACGTGCGGAGGAACACGCGACACGCGATACGCAACCGCTAGAAGTAGCCCTGCTTTTTGCGGTCCTCCATGGCCGCCTCCGAGCGCTTGTCGTCGTGGCGGCCGCCCCGCTCGGTCTGGCGCGCGGCGGTCACCTCCCGGACGATCTCGGCGGGTGTGGCGGCCGTGCTCTCGACGGCGCCGGTGCACGTGGCGTCGCCGATCGTGCGGAACCGGACGGACCGGCGCGCGGCCGTCTCGCCGGGCTGGAGCTCGACGAAGTCCGTCGTGGCGAGGAGCGTGCCGCGGCGGCTGAACACCTCGCGCTCGTGGGCAAAATAGAGGTCGGGGACCTCGACGCCGTCGAGTGCGATGTACTGCCAGACGTCCATCTCGGTCCAGTTCGAGAGCGGGAACACCCGGAACGTCTCGCCCACGTTCTTGTGGCCGTTGTAGAGGTTCCAGAGCTCGGGCCGTTGGTTCTTGGGGTCCCACTGGCCAAAGCGGTCACGGTGCGAGAAGAACCGCTCTTTGGCGCGGGCCTTCTCCTCGTCGCGGCGGCCGCCGCCGAAGGCGGCGTCGAAGCGGTGCTCGATGAGGGCGTCGAGGAGCGGGACGATCTGGAGCCCGTTCCGGCTCGCCTCGGGTCCGGTCTCCTCGACCACGCGCCCGGCGTCGATGGCCTCCTGGACGCTCCCCACGTGGAGCCGCAGGCCCAGCCGCTCGACGAGCTGGTCGCGGAAGGCGATGGTCTCGGGGAAGTTGTGGCCCGTGTCCACGTGGAGCAGCGGGAACGGGATCGGGGCGGGGTGGAACGCCTTCTGCGCCAGGTGCACCATGAGGATCGAGTCCTTGCCGCCGGAGAACAGCAGGACCGGCCGCTCGAACTGCGCGGCCACCTCGCGCATGACGTAGATGGCCTCGGCTTCGAGCGCGCGGAGGTGCGACGTGCGGGCGGGGCGGTCCATGCGTACGGGGGCGGCGGGGCGGGACAAGCTAGGGGCGGGGCGGCGGGCGGGCATGAGGGGGACGACTAGATGGGGCCAGACCATCGCGGTCGCTCGCGTCGTTTTCTGCGTCTCGGATGCGCCCCCACCCTTGCCCTACCCTACGGTTTACGAGGCGGCAGCCTCACCGAATCCAGGCCTCCGCACGAGCATGGCTGCTGGGTTCTTTCGCCGCCGCGCAGACCACCCCGCCCTCGACGTTGGACGCGCGGGGCGGGGCGGCGTCACGAGTCGGCCAGCCAGCGCCGCCAGTCGAGGGCGGAGTCGCCCCAGCAGAAGACGGACGGGTTACGGAGGTCGCTCTTGTTGTACGCTAGTCGGGCACCGTCGCGCGTGGCGACGCCGCCGCCGGCGGCCTCGACGACGGCCTGCGCCGCGGCCGTGTCCCACTCGAAGGTCGGGACGGTCCGCGGGTAGAAGTCGGCTTGGCCTTCGGCGACGAGGCAGAACTTGAGCGACGACCCCATCGACGCCGCCTCGACCGCGCGTCCGTCGGCCTCGACGCGGGCGAGGATCGCGTCGACCTCGGCGCCCGCGTGGTCCCGGCTCGCGACAACGGTGAGGCTGCCCTCGGGCGCCCGGCGCGTCGAGATCGGCACCGGCTCCGCCCCGCCCGTCCGCTTCCACGCCGCCCCGCCCGCCGCGTAGTAGGTGACGCCGTGGACCGGGACGTGGACGACGCCCAGGACAGGCGCGCCGTCCTCAATGAGCGCGACGTTGACCGTGAACTCGCCAGACGTGATGGGCGAGGTGGCGGCGCCCTTGACGAACTCCTTCGTCCCGTCGAGCGGGTCGACGCACCAGAACCGGCGCCAGTCGCGGCGGTCGGCGCCTTCGGGATCGCCCTCTTCGGAGAGGACGGGGAGGCCGGTCGCCTCGAGCCGGCCGACGATCGCCCGGTGTGCCGCGGTGTCGGCCTGCGTCAGCGGCGAGTCGTCGGCCTTGTGGTCGACCGGGAGCGGGCGGCCGTAGAGCGGGAGGATGGCGGCCCCGCCGGCGAGGGCGGCGTCGAGGGCGGCGTCGAGGGCGGCGTCGAGGGCGGCGTCGAGAACGTCCATGCGGCGGGCGGGGCGGGGCGGCCGAGCGAGGATCGCACGAACCCGGCGCCAACGCGCGGCCTCCACCCCGCCCCGCTCCTCACGGACGAGACGCGGGCGGGGCGGCCCGACCGGAAACCGCAGGTGTACACCCTAGAGCAAGATGCGGGTGGGTACCGGGTACTCGGTACGGGGTACGCGTGCGTCGAGGTCAGATCGGACCGTACCTCGTACCGAGTACCCACCCGAAGGGTGCTCTAGGCGGGAAGAAATACGCGGTCGACCACGGACCGCCAGCGGTCGGCGAAGCGGGCGGCCGAAAAGTGGTCGAGCCGGTCGGGCACGCCCGCCGGCTGGCGGAGCGCCGTGCGCAGGCCGTCCACGACGGACGCCGGACTGTCGGGGTCCACGATCGTGCCGATCTCGCCGTTCAGGACGGCCTCGCGGCTCGCGTCCGCCGACGACGCCACGACGGGCACGCCGCACGCGAGTGCCTCGAGGTAGACGATCCCGAACCCCTCGCCCCGCCCCGGCATCGAGAAGGCGTCGGCCAGCCGGTAGTGGTCGGCCTTCTCGTCCTCGGCCACGTAGCCCGCGAACACGACGCGGTCCGCGAGCCCGAGCGCCCGCGCCTTCGCCTCCAGGCGCTCGCGGTCGTCGCCGCTCCCGCACACGAGGTAGGCCAGGTCCGGGAACTCGGGCACGAGGGCGGGGAGGGCCTCGAGTGTCTCGTCGATCCCCTTGTACTGCTCGGCCGCCGAGAGCCGGGCGAGCGTCATCACGACCGTCTTGCCGCCCAGCCCGTAGCGCTCCAACAAGTCGGTGCGTTTGGGGCCGACGCCAAACGCGCTCACGTCGACGCTGTTGGGGATGACCACGCCGCGCTCGGCCGGGACGCCCATCCACTGCGAGAACCGCTGCCGCGTGAGGTCGCTCACCGACACGAACGCGTCGGCGCGCTGAACGGCCCAGCGCACGGCGGCCTCCCGCCCCGCCCCGTACGACTGCGGCCAGTGCTCCGGCCCCCACCCGTCGACGCCGTGGACGATAAAGAACCACGGCGCGCGCGCGCGCATCGCGGCGACGGCCGCGAGCGGCGTCAGGTTGAGGTGGCCGCCGACGACGCCGTCGTATCCGCCCCGCGCGAGCACGGCCCCGAACGCGCGGAGGAACGCCGCCGCCCCGCCCGCCGCCTCAGTCCGGTAGTCGACGCCGGGCGGGGTGGGGCCGGGCGCCTCGACGATCACGCGCGGCAAGACGACGACCTCATCGACCGCCGGGTGCTCGGCGAACGCGGCCAGAAAGTCCCGATTGACCTTGGCGATGCCGCCGCGGCCGCCCCAGGCGTCGGTCACGAGCGCGAGCAGCCTCACGCGGCCACCCCGCCCACGGGGACCGATGCGGGCGGGGCGGCCTCAGTCTGCCGCCGGTACACGTACTTGGCCCAGCCGCGGAGCCCGCGGTCGGCCGCCGACACCTCCCCGCTCTCGACGAGCCACTGGCGGACGGGCGTCGTGAACCCGGTCTTCGGCCGGTCCGTGATGGCCGGCGGGAGGGCGGGGCGGGCGGCGGCCGCCATCGTCTGCTTGCCCACGCTCGGGTGGGCGGCCAGGAGCGGGGCGAGCCGCCGGAGCAGCGCCCAGTCCACGAGCGGGACGCGGACTTCGAGCGAGTGCGCCATGCTCGCCCAGTCCGTGTCGCGGAGCAGCTGCGAGCGCATGTAGTGGGCCGATTCGAGCGCCGTCACGCGGAGCCGCGGCGTCTCGATGCGGCCGACCGTCTCGCCCAACTGCGCGAGCGGCTGGAGCGCCTCCCACCCCGCCCGCGCGAGGTCGGGGCCGAGGATTTCGGGGAGCTCCCAGGGCATGAACAGGCCACGCCGGAGGAGGTAGGCGCCGGCGTAGTCGCCACCGTACTCGACCACGCCGGCCAGCTTCGGCGGGACGCGCTCGCCGCCCAGCCGGGCCAGGAGCGGGGCGGAGACGGCGCGGAGCCCGCGCCCGAGCGCGGCGCTCCCGGGCACCGGCCCGAGCGCGCCGACGAGGCGCGGGATCTCGGCAAAGCTGGGGTAGCCGCCGAACAACTCGTCGCCGCCCAGCCCGGAGAGCGCCACCTTCAGCCCGCTCTGCGCGGCGGCCTGGCTGACGAGGTACGAGTTGAGGCCGTCCAGCGTCGGCTGGTCCATGGCGTCCATGAACCCGGGGAACGCGGCCCGAAACGCGTCGGCGCCCACGCGGACGGTCTGGTGCTCGGCGCCGTAAAACTGGGCAACGGACTCGGCGAGGGGCACCTCGTCGTCCGGCGTACCGGCGTACTCCTCGAACCCGAGCGTGACGGTCCGCAGCCGCCCGCCGGCCTCGGCCGCGAGTCCGGCCAGCGCCGTCGAGTCCCGCCCGGCCGACAGGAACACGCCGACCGGGACGTCGGCCACGAGGTGCGCCCGCACCGAGTCGAGCAGCGCCTCGCGGACGATCGTCGCCGGGTCGCCGGCGGGCGGCCTGCTCCGCTCGGCGTGCTCCAGCGTGTCCGTGATCGACGCGAACGGGCGGGGCGGCCGCGCGCCGTCGCCGTCGACCCACTGCGTGTGGCCGGGCGGGAACGCCCGGACGCCGCGGTAGAGCGTGTGCGGCTCGGGGACGTGGCCCCACAGGAAAAAGCCCGCGTGGCCCGCCGGGTCCGGTTCGGTATCCACCCCGCCCATCGAGAGCAGCGCCTTGACCTGCGACGCCGCCTTCAGCGTGCGGCCGTCGTCGGCGACGTAGAGCGGCTTGATCCCGTACGGGTCGCGGGCGAGGAGGAGGCCGCCCCGCTCGGCGTCCCAGAGCGCGAGCGCGAACATGCCGCGGAGGCGCTCGACGAACCCCTCGCCCTCCTCCTGGTAGAGCCGGAGCAGGACTTCCGTGTCGGACGTCGACCGGAAGCGGTGTCCGCGCGCTTCGAGCCCG
Source organism: Rubrivirga sp. S365 (assembly GCF_032248475.1). NCBI lineage: Bacteria > Pseudomonadati > Rhodothermota > Rhodothermia > Rhodothermales > Rubricoccaceae > Rubrivirga > Rubrivirga sp. S365. Next base: position 1,931,552 of record NZ_JAVTTN010000001.1, on the reverse strand, counting down.
CGCTTGAGCGCCTCGTAGTTGTAGATCTCGCCGTTGTAGACGACGGTCACCGCCCCGCCCTCGCCCCCGACCTGCATCGGCTGCGCGCCGCCCGGCGAAAGGTCGATGATCGAGAGCCGCCGGTGGCCCAACCCGACGCGGCCGTCGTCGCTCGCCCAGAAGCCGTCGGCGTCGGGGCCGCGCGAGGCCATCCGGCTGCACGCGGCGGTGAGCGCCGCCGGGTCGGGGGCGCCGGAGCGGTAGGCAAACTGGGCGGCGATCCCGCACATAATGTTGAGGGTGACGCCGCCCCGCTCCTGTTGACGTACGTGGGCGGGGCGGGGTGGCTAGGCGGTGGCCTCGACCTGCTCCTGGAAGTACGCGAGCGTCCGCCGCAGCCCCTCGGCGCGGTCCACGCTCGGCGTCCAGCCGAGGATCTCGCGGGCGCGCGTAATGTCGGGCTGCCTCACCTGCGGGTCGTCGGCGGGGAGGTCCTCGTAGGTGATCGTCGAGTCGGACCCGGTGAGGGCGACGACCTCCTCGGCGAACTCCTTGATCGACACCTCGTCCGGGTTGCCGATGTTGACAGGGTCGGACTCGTCCGAGTGGAGGAGCCGCCAGATGCCCTCGACGAGGTCGTCGACGTACTGGAAGGACCGCGTCTGCGAGCCGTCGCCGAAGACGGTGATGGGCTCGCCGCGGAGCGCCTGCCCCATAAACGCGGGCAGCGCGCGGCCGTCGTCGAGCCGCATGCGCGGACCATAGGTGTTGAAGATGCGCAGGATGCGCGTCTCGAGCCCGTGGTACGTGTGGTACGCCATCGTCATGGCCTCAGCAAACCGCTTGGCCTCGTCGTACACCCCGCGCGAGCCGACCGGGTTGACGTGCCCCCAGTACGTCTCGGGCTGCGGGTGGACCTGCGGGTCACCGTACACCTCGGACGTGGACGCGAGCAGGAACCGGGCGTCCTTGGCCTTGGCGAGTCCGAGCGCGTTGTGCGTCCCCAAGGACCCCACCTTGAGCGTTTGGATGGGCAGCTTGAGGTAGTCGATGGGGCTCGCCGGGCTCGCAAAGTGGAGCACGTTGTCGACCTCGCCCGCGACGTAGATGAAGGTCGAAACGTCGTGCTTGACGAACTCGAAGCCCGGGTTGCCGATCAGGTGGGCGATGTTGTCTGGGTTCCCCGTGATGAGGTTGTCCATGCAGACGACCTCGTGGCCTTCGGCCAGGAAGCGGTCGCAGAGGTGGGAGCCGAGGAAACCGGCGCCGCCGGTGATGAGCGTACGGGGCATAGGGTCGGGGGTGATGGCGGGGCGGAGAACGGTCGTGGCAGCCTCTCTGCGTTGGGACGCGCGGTGTGGGCTCGGCGTCGTCTCGCTCCTGGAATCCAGCTAGGGCCGGAGCCGGCTCGGCAGCTTGTTCTTGAAGTAAAAGATGTTCTTTTCGACCGTCGCAGGGTGCATCACCGAGTACAGCTTCTTCCTAACGTCGCTCTCGACGAAGTCGAGCGTCGGGTCTAGTTCCAGAGCCCTCTCGGCCTTTTCCTTGGCCGACGATGGGTTGCCTCGAATCGTGTCGCGGACCACGCTCTTCCACAACGATCTAATCCAGGCGTCTTGGACGGGGGGCGGGTACTCGCCGTCGAACAGCCGGAGGACTTCGTCCCACCAGTCTCTGGTGTACTCATTCCCCCTCGACTTGGAATTCGTGATCCTGTGCGGGCTCGCGTGGTCGCGGTTCAAAACGCCCACCTCGGGCACGAACTTGAACCGGACGCCGTCCACGACCATCCGCATGTGCAGATCGTACTCCTGCCCCCCGTCGAGCCGGGTGTCGAACCCCCCGACCCGCTCCAACAAGCGGCGCGCGTGGAGCGGCCGAGACGTCTGGATGTTGCGTTCCAGCAACCACGCCAGCCTCTCCCCGAGATTCTCAGACCCAACCCGCCCCTCGGGGTCCGTTGAGGGCGGCCGCCCCGCCAGGGGGCGGAGGGCAGCGTCGCACCGGACGGCCATCCCGAAAGGGACCACGTCGTCGGGCTCCCCCTCTAGGGCGGCAAACTGGGCGGCTACGGCGCCCGGCAGAAGCACGTCGTCGGCGTCCAGGAACTTGATGTAGTCCCCGTTCGACTCTTCGAGGGCGGCGTTGCGTGCAGCGCACGCTCCTTTGTTCTCCTGCTCGATGACCCTCACCCCCCGCTCCTCAAACGAGCGGGCGACCTCAACCGACCCGTCCTCCGACCCATCGTCGACGACGACGACCTCCACGTTGGGGTACGTCTGCCCCGCCGCCGACGCGATGGACTCCGCGAGCCACCGCTCAGCGTTGTACGCGGGCATCAGGATCGAGACGAGCGGCGGAGCGGACACGAACTGTTTGAGGAGGACCTGAGGGAGACCGCCCCGCCCGCGTTGTGGGCGGGGCGGGGCGGGTCAGGGCAGCGCTTAGGACTGCGCAGGCGCGGCCGCCGTCTGAGCGGCGCCGTCGCCGCCGGCGGGGAGGCGGCCTTCGGCGTCGAGCTTGGCGCGGAGCTGGTCCTCGATCCAGGCGTAGGTCCGACCCACGCCCTCCTCGAGCGGGATCTCGGGCTCCCACCCGAGCACCTCGCGGAGCTTCGAGTTGTCCGAGTTCCGGCCGCGGACGCCCATCGGGCCGTCAACGTGCTCGTGGACGACGTCAACGCCGGCGGCGTCGGCGGCGATGTCGCACAGCTCGTTGATCGTCACCATCCGGTCACGGCCCAGGTTGAGGGGCTCGCGGTAGTCCGACATCATGAGCCGGTAGACGCCCTCGACGCAGTCGTCGACGTGCATGAACGAGCGCGTCTGCTCGCCGTCGCCCCAGATCTCAACCGTCGGCGTGCCGCCCGGCTCGCCCTCCTTGCCGCCGAGGAGCTTGGCGTAGGCCGTCTTCCGCATCATGGCCGCCGGCGCCTTTTCGCGGCCGCCCTCCCACGTCCCGAGCTCGCCGTAGACGTTGTGGAACCGGACGGTCCGAGTCTCCATGTCGTAGTCGCCCGTGTAGTAGTGGCAGAGGAGCTCGGTGAACAGCTTTTCCCAGCCGTAGGCGTCTTGCGGGGCCGCCGGGTAGGCGTCGTCCTCCTTCAGCGCGGCCGCGTCGGCCGTCGTCTGGAGGTGCTCCGGGTAGACGCACGCGCTCGACGTGTAGAAGTAGCGCTGGACCCCATTCTGGCGGGCGGCCTCCAACGTGTGCGTGTTGATGAGGACGTTGTTGTGGAGGATGAGGCTGTGGTTGGCCGAGATGAAGCCCATCCCGCCCATGTCCGCCGCGAGCGCGTAGACGTGGGCGATCGGCGTGCCCGCCATCTCGCCGGTCTGGGCGGGGCGGCACGCCTGGAGGCAGTTGTCCCACCGCCGGAGGTCGAGGAGCTCGAACTCGTCGGCCCGCGTCTCGGCGAACTCCGGCCGCTTCACGTCGACGCCGCGGACCCAGTAGCCCTTGTCCTTGAGGTAGTTGACGAGGTGGTGACCGATAAAGCCGCCGGCGCCGGTCACGAGGACGGGCGTCTGCGAGGGCGTGTGGTCGCTGGCGTAGGACATGGGTGTAGAGTTGGCGGGTCGGTTAAACAGAGACGGGAGTCGGGATCTGGGCGCGGAGCGCCTCGGCCCAGGCGTCGCAAAGGATGGGCCGGTCGTAGTGCTTCAGGAAAACCTCGCGGGCGCGCTCGCCCGTCGCGCGGCGTTCGGCGGGCTCGTCGGCGAGCGTGCGGAGGGCGGCCTCCAGGCGGTCCGCCCCGCCCCGCCCGCCGTCGGCGGCGGGGTCGACGACGACGCCGACGCCGGCCTCGCGGATGGTCCGGGCCGGCTCCGAGCGCTCCGGCCCGACCATGACAACGGGCCGGCCGGCGGCGAGGATGCCGTAGAGCTTGCCAGGGACAGCGATTCCCGCCATCGCCTCGCGGAGCGTCAGGAGGTGCACGTCGCCGACGGAGAGGGACTCGGCTAACTGCTCGCGGGGGAAGTAGTTCGCGTAGCGGAAGTTGCGGAGCCCGTGTGATTGGGCGAACGCCTCAATCTCGGCCTTACGCGGGCCGCCGCCGACGAAGAGGAAGAAGACGCGGTCGTCGTCCTTCATCCGGCGCATCGTCTCCAGCACTTCATCGAAGCGGTGGGCGAGCCCGGCGTTGCCCGAGTACATCACCACGAACTGGTCGTCGCGGAGCCCGAGCTCGCGGCGGAGCGGGTTGTCCGCGGGCGCGACCGGGTACACCTCGTCGCCGTCGCTCCACACCTCGATCGTCGTCAGCCGCTCGGGCCGCACGCCCTTCGCCTCGATCCGCTCCTTCATGCGGAACCCGAGGTCGATGACCAGGTCGGCCCCGCGGTAGCCCGCGTCGTTGAGCGCGTGGAGGCCCCGGGCCGCCGCCCCGCCCTCGTCCAGCATGCCGAGCGCGACCTCGGCGTCGGGGTGGAGGTCCATCGACCAGATGGCGTAGCGCTGGCCCCGCGCCCGCTTCGCCAGTGAGGCCGCGAACGAGAGCAGGGGCGGGGTGGTGAGCGACACGACGAGGTCCACGCGCGGGCCAGTCAGCAGGCGAGCCAGGACCTGGGCGTAGAACGCGCCGTAGTCGACGATCCGGCCGAGGTGGCGGGCGCGCCCGAACGAGGTCGTCCGCAGGCGCGTGATCTCGACGCCGTTGTGGACCTCGTGGGCGGGCGCGTCGAGCTGCCCCTTGTACCCGCTCTGCCCGCACAGCACGCCCACGTCGAAGCCCGCGCGCACGAGGTGCTCGGCGAGGTCCGTCAGGTGCTGGCCCGTCGACGCGACGTCGGGCCAGTAGTGCTGGTTGACAAAGAGGATCGAGGGCCGGCGAGCCATCGCGAGCGGGGCGGTCAGGCGGGCGGGGTGGGAGTACCGCCCCGCCCGCGTGCGGAGGAGGACGGGCGGCTTAGGACGCGAGCGCGTCGCCGCCCCGCCCGACCCCGGCCTCGTCGCCCACGGCCACCGGCGGCACATGCGGGCGGCCGATCGAGTGGTACGTGAAGCCGGCATCGGCCATGTCCTGCGGGTCGAACACGTTGCGGCCGTCGAAGACGAGCGGGGCGTCGCCGGTCATCGAGCGGCGGACGCGCGTGAGGTCGGGGCGCCGGAACTCGGGCCACTCCGTCGCGACGACGAGTGCGTCGGCACCGTCGGCCGCCTCGTAGGCGCTCTCGGCGTACGCGAGGGCGCCGTCGCCGGAGAGCGGCTCGCGCTCGAACGTGGCCTTCGTGGTCTCGACGGCCTCGGGGTCGAACGCGACCACGTCGGCCCCGAGCGCCGTCAGCTCGCGGATGAGCACGTGGGCCGGCGCCTCGCGGACGTCGTCGGTGTGCGGCTTGAAGGCGAGCCCCCACATTCCGATCGTCTTCCCGTCGAGGCGGCCGTCGTCGGACAGCGCCTCCACAATTCGGGGGATGAGCGACTTCCGCTGCTCGTCGTTCACGCGGAGCACGGCGTCGAGGATCTCGAAGCTGTAGCCCTCCTCGCGGGCCGTCCGGTGCAGGGCCTGGACGTCCTTGGGGAAGCACGAGCCGCCGAACCCGATGCCGGCGTACAAGAACTTCGGCCCGATCCGGCTGTCGGTCCCGATCCCGCGCCGGACCTCGTCGACGTCGGCGCCGACCCGCTCGCAGAGGTTGGCGATCTCGTTCATGAACGTGATCTTGGCCGCGAGCAGCGAGTTGGCCGCGTACTTCGTCATCTCGGCCGACTCCTCGTCCATGAGGAGGATCGGGTTGCCCTGGCGGACGAACGGCTCGTAGAGCCGGGTCATGACCTCGCCGGCCTTCTCCGACGACGTCCCGACGACGACGCGCTCGGGCTTCATGAAGTCGTCGACGGCCACGCCCTCGCGCAAGAACTCGGGGTTCGAGACCACGTCGAAGTGCTCACCGGCCGTCAGCCCGTGGGCCTCGACGGCGTCGGTCACGCGCCGCGACGTGCCAACGGGCACCGTGCTCTTGTCGACGAGCACCTTGTAGCCCCAGTCGGGGTTGGCGGCGAGCAGGCCGCCGATGTCGTCGGCCACGCCGAGCACGTACTGGAGGTCGGCCGAGCCGTCCTCGGCGGGCGGGGTGGGGAGCGCGAGGAACACGACCTCGGCCTCTTCGAGGGCCTCAGCGAGACTGGTCGTAAAGCGGAGCCGGTCCTCGCGGCGTCCGCGGTCGAAGTAGACCTCAAGGCCGGGCTCGTAGATCGTCAGCCGCCCGTCGCGGAGGCTGTCGACTTTGCCCGCGTCGATGTCGACGCAGGTGACCTGGTTGCCCATCTCGGCAAAGCAGGTGCCCGAGACGAGCCCGACGTATCCAGTTCCGACGACGGCGATGTTCATAATCCTAAGAGAGAGGCGGAGGCGGTGACGTGAGCCTCCAGGAGAGCAAGTAGGGGGCCAGTCCTCATTCTACATGCGAGGCCATCGGCGCCGGGGTAGTTTTCTGTGACGATTCGCCGCCCTGTCCCGCTTCGGGATTTGCCCGGTGCCCGGCTGAGACATCGAGCTCGCAGGCCAGACCTCCGCCCCGCCCGCTACCCCTCCTCCCCGCTCGCGTCCGAGGGCGGGGCGGCGTGCCGGCCCCACCGCTCGGCCTCGCGGCGGTCGGCCGGCACGCCGCACTGGCCTGTCTGGTAGCACTCGGCCACGATGCCGGCGGCCTCGGAGTCGCCCGCCTCGGCCAGGTCGCGGAGGGACGTAAGAGCCGCCTCGTGCTCGCCCCGCTCCAGCGCCTCGACGGCCTTGACCCGCTGGACCTCGACGTAGCCGCCGACGAGGCCGTCGAGGTAGCGGCCCGCGCCCTCGGTGCCGCGCTCGACCGTCTCGGGGTCGGCGAGGAGCATGGACATGGCCCCGACGAGGGCGGCGGTGACGAGGGCAAAGCGCATGGCAAAGGCGGGTGTTTATAGGGTGATCGAGCGCTCGCCTCGCTTTCTAAACACACCGCCGAGACGTCACAAGAGCGGAACGCGTCCGGGGCCTATCGGCCGCAGGTACGGCCGGTGGCGGCCCGCTTGTTGCGGGACAGTGGCCGGCTCGCCACACGGGACCGGCTTCCCCGCCCCCCGCCCCTCCGACGCTTGCCTTCCCTCCCCCGCCCCGCCCCACTCCACGCCGCTCACCGTGCACTGGGACAGACAGCCCGCTTTCTAATCACGACGCCGGAGGCCGGCGTCGAGGCCGCCCTGGACGTGCTCGGACGCGCCCTCGGCGCCCGTGCGGTCTCCTTTACCCCCGCCCCGGGGGGCGGGGTGGACGCGCTCCGGCCGCCGGCAACGTGGACCGCCCCGCCCGACACGGCGACAGGCACCGCCACGACGCCATTCGACGTGTCCGTCCTCACGGACGGCCTGCTAGCCGGGCGGCTCCGCGTCGAGGTCGACGCCGGCGACGTGCCCGCCGAAGCGTACCGCGACGCGCTCGCGCCCCTGGCCGACGTGCTCGGGGCGCACCTGGAGCGGCGGGGCGGCGAGGCGGCAGATGGAGCAGGGTGGCGGGTGCTCGACGTCCACCCCGCCCCGACGGTCGTCCTCGTCGGCGGGCGCGTCACGTACGCTAACCGCGCCGCCGCGCTCCTCTTCGGCGTCGCCGGCGGCGACGCCCTCCGGGGCCGCGCGCTCAGCGACCTCCAGGCCGCCGGCGAGGGGAACGCCGCGGCGCTCGACCCCGCGGCGGGGTCCGAGGGCGGGGCCGTCGTCGTGTTCCACGACGACATCGAGTGGACGGGGGCGGGGCGGGCCGTGGCCGGCGCGCTCGAAGAGCAGCGGGAGCGGATCGGCCGCGACCTCCACGACAGCATCGGCCCGCTCCTGACCGCTGTGCGGATGCTGAGCGAGGGGATCGCCGCCCCGCCCCGCCCCGACCCGAGCGAGGACGCCGAGACGGCCGGGCGCATCGCGGTCTACGCGGCTGAGGCGCTGGACCGCGTGCGCGACGTGGGCCTCGGGCTCGCCCCGCCCCCGTTCGACGCGGGCGGGGTGGCCGGCGCGCTCGCCGACCTCGCCGCGCACGTTGACGCGCTGGGGCCGGCCCGGTGCGTGTTCCGCCGCGACGGCGACGCCGACGTGGACGATCCGGCCGTCGCGCTCCAGGTTTATCGGGTGGTCCAGGAGGCGACGACGAACGCGCTCCGCCACGCCCACGCCGAGACCGTCCGCATTCGCCTGGGCCGCGACGGCGGGGACCTCGTGGTCGAGGTCGTGGACGACGGCGTCGGGTTCGACGCCGGCGCCCCGCGGTCGCGGTCGCTGGGCCTGGAGAACATGGCGTGGCGCGCGCGCAGCGTCGGCGCATCGCTGACCGTCGAGGGACGCCCCGGGGCCGGGACGGAGGTCCGCCTGGTGCTCCCGCTCGCCGCGGGCGGGGCGGCCGGCGGGGCGCGTGACGGCGGCGGCGGGTGAGCGGAATTGCACTGCATCTGGCACAGTCATTGGTAGTCTTTCCTCCTCTCCCCGACCGTCCTCCCGCCCATGCCCCTCGAGACCCCCCGCACCCTGTCCGTCATCGTGGTCGACGACCACCCGGCCGTCCGGGACGCCGTCGGCCACGCCGTCGGCGGCCAGTCCGACATGGCGCTCGTGGGCGGGGCGGGATCGGCCGCCGAGGCGTTCGAGCTGGCCCGGAGCGCGCGGCCCGACGTGGCCGTCGTCGACATCTCGCTCGGCGACGCCCACGGCCTCGACCTCGTGCAGACGCTCCGGGCCGAGCGGCCGGGGCTGGCCGTCGTCGTGTTCTCGATGTACGACGAGGCCGTCTACGCCGAGCGCGCGCTCCGGGCCGGGGCCATGGCCTACGTCCGCAAGACGGAGCCGACCTCGGCCGTGCTCGACGCGGTCCGCTCGGCGGCCGCCGGCGACATCTACCTCGCCCGCCGGGCGGCCTCGCGCATCCTCGCCCGCGTGGCGCTCGGGGGCTCGTCGTCGTCGGCCGTCGGCGGCGACGGCGCCGCGTCGTCGGCCCAGCTCGACGAGCTCACCGACCGCGAGATGGCCGTGTTCCAGCTGCTCGGGCAGGGCCGCGGCCCCGACGACATCGCCGACCACCTCAACCTGTCGCGGAAGACGGTCGAGACCTACCGGCGGCGGGCCAAAGAGAAGCTTGGGTTCGAGTCGGTCACCGAGTTGCTCCAGTTCGCCATCCGCTGGACCTACGCTCAGGCGGGCGGGGCGGGCCGCTACTCGCCCGAGTAGACCAGCTCGGCCGACACCGCGCGGTGGTCCGAAAGGCCGGGCGGCCCGACGGAGGCGGCGCGCACGCTCCACCCCGCCCCCACGAGGACGCCGTCGATCGGGGCGACGGGGACGGAGTCGGGGCGCGTCGCCGCCCACGGCCGGCGCCCGAGCACCTCGCGCGTGTGCCGCGCGAGCCGGGCGCGGCTCCACTGGTCCGCGGTCGCGTTAAAGTCGCCGGCCACGACCACGGGGAGCGGGTCGGCCTCGATCAGCGCCGCGAGGCGCTCGGCCTCCTCCCCCTGGACCGCGAAAAACTCCCGGAGCCGGCCCGGCGTCTCGGCCCACACGGCCGGGCTCGTCATCCGCTCGACTGACCACTCGGCCGTCGGGTTGAACGGGCGGAGGTGTACGTTGTAGAGCGCGACGCGGCGGCCGCGCCACGAGACTTCGGCTCGGGCGTACACGCTGGGCTCGGTGTTGGGCGGCCCCAGCTCGCCGGCCTCGTGGGCGAGCACGGGGAGCCGGGTCAGGAACACCTGCCGGTTGGCCGGCCCCCGCTCCCGCGCGACGAGCGTGTCGACGCCGCCGCCCACCCGGTACGCCCCCGACGAGAGGATGGCCTCGATGGTCGGGTGGTAGATCCGCAGGCGCTGCCCGTCCACGACGATCGACCGCGCGTCGGCCTCCTGGAGGAACACGACGTCGGGCTCCGTGCGCTGGACGTAGTCGGCCACGCGGTAAGCGGCCTCCGACGACGTCCGCCCGACGTTGAGCGTCATCACGCGGAGGCCCTCCGCCCCGCCCGGCGCCGGGGGCGGGGCGGGGTGGCGCACCCACACGGCCGCGGCCGCGGCCGCAAGCGCGACGGCCCCGACGCCCCAGACCGGCCGCCGCGACCGGACGGCGACCGCGCCGGCGGCCACGGCCGAGAGCCCGAGCGCCGGCCCGAGCGCAGGCAGCAGGAGCGCCGCCACCTGGGGCACCCACCCGCCCGCCGGGCGGACCCACCGGGCCGAGGCGCCCACGGCGGCGAGCGCGGCGAGCGCGGCCGCCCCGCCCACGCCCAGCCGCCCCGCCCACCGGCGGCGGAGCGCGCGGCGGCGCTGGGCCGTGATCCGCCGGTCCCGGCGGAGGTGCGCCCAGTCGGCCGGCCCCCAGCCCGAGCGGCCGGAGCGGGACCGGGACTCGGAGCGGGAGCGGGACCCAGAGCGGGACCGGCGGCGGCGCGGCTCGTGCTCGCTCATGGGGCGGGGCGGTAGCGCCAGAGCGTGTTCTCGGCCTCCGCCCCGCTCTCGGCGAGGTAGAACGCGCCGTCCGCGTGCTCGACGGCCACGAACGGGCGGTCGAACCGGGCCACCTCGCGCACCGTCTCACCGTCGCGCGTCTCGTACAGCGCCGACGTCCCCGCGCCGATGTCGGAGCCGAGCAGGTAGACCACCCCGCCCACGCGGACGAGGTCGCGCGCGCGTTCGGGGACCGCGAGCTCCTTCATGTGTCCGCGTTCGAGGGCGGTCCCGGCGTAGAACCGGCCGCTCGCGACGACGAGGTGGTCCCCCAGTTCGACGACCGCGTCGATCTGGCTCCCCGAGCCGGGGAACACGTCGTCGCGCTCGGCCAAGACGACGGCGAAAGGCTGGTCTCGGTCACCCGTGTAGCGGATGAGGTACGGCCGCGGCTTCTGCTCCGGGTACCCCGGCACGTCGCGGGGCTGGAACGAGGTCGCGTAGAGCGCGCCCTGGAACGGGAAGAAGGTGTACCGCCGGAGCGGGTTGACGTCCTCGGCCGGCGGCTCGTACCCGTACTGCACGAACGTCTCGCCGCCGTCGTAGCTGACGGAGACGTCGGGAAAGTGGGGCGCCCCGTTCTGGACCAACACGAGCGTGTCGCCCGTGGCCGGGTCGGCCCACTCGAACGTGTGCCGGCTGTGGTTTTCCGTCGGGTCCGCCACGCGCTCCGTCCACGTCCCGTCGCGCTCGCGGCGGATCATGAGGACGGCGGGACGCCCGATCGCGTCGTCGGCCGAGGCGTAGAGCCGCCCCGACGGCCCGACCTCCAGGCTGTAGATCCCCTCCTGGTGCAGCACGGCGTCGTCGACGCCCCACGCCTCGACCTCGACGTCGTAGTACACCGGCCGGTTCGGGACGCCCGAGTTGGTCGACCCGTGCGCTAGGTAGACCCGCCCGTCCACGACGGCCAGGTCGTGGACCGGGCCTTTCCCGTCCAACTCGCCGCGGGGGTAGACGTCCGGGAACGGATTCCCGAGCCCGGTCAGCGTGGGGGCGGGGCGGGGCGGGGCGGCGTCCAGAGCGGCGGGGGGACCGGCGAGCACGAACGCCCCGCCGGCGAGCAGGAGGGCGAAGAGGAGGAGCGGGCGCATGGTCGGCGGGGGGAGCGGGAGGCCGTGAGCCCGGCGCCGCCAAGCTAACCCGGACGCCTGGCGGGGTGGACCCGGGGCGCCCCGGTCTCAGGCGGTGTCGCCCTCGACCGAGACCAGCGGCTCCACCACGCGGCGGAGCCCGACGTAGGCGAGGTACTGGAGCTGGCCGCGCACGCCGTCCGGGGCGAGGAGCGTAAACCGGATCCGGTCCCTCCCCTCCATCACGGGCTCCGCGTGGGCCAGCGGCAGCCGGCGCAGCACGCGGTCGGCGAGCTGCGCGGCACGGGCGTCGGCGCGGGCGGCGGCCATGACACGTGCGGGGTACTCCGCGCCGACGGCGTCCGTCGACACGAGCACGGCCATGTGGAGCGCGCGGAGGCAGCGCGTCTGGCGCGCCCGCTCTTCGAGGGCCGCCCAGTCGGGTACGAACCGGGCGGTCTCGGCCAGGTCGGTCGCAAGGCGCAGCCGGTTCCACTGATCCTTGAGCGCGTTGACGGCCAGAGCCAGGTACAGGTCGTCCCAGGCAAACGTCGGGACGGTCTCGCCCGCGAGGTGGAGCATCCGGGACCGGCGGTACAAGGCGTCGAACGGGCCGTGGTAGGGGTACCCCACGGGGACCAGCCGCGTGTGCAGGTCGACGGTCGAGATGAGGGGGCCAGCCGTGCGGCCGAACGTGTACTCGCCGTTGACCCGGAGGTACCCCGCCCGCTGGAACGGCGAGCGCGGCCGCGTCTGGAACCCGAGCTCGCCCAGCAGCCGCGCGGCAACGTCGAAGTCCGCGGGGTCGATCAGCAGGTCGTTGTCGACGAACGGACGGCGGGCCGTCCCGCCGTACGCCTCGGCCAAGGCCGGCCCCTTGAACGTGAGGAACCGGACGCCCGCCCCGTCGAAGCTCCGGGCGATCCGGGCCATCTCGGCGTTCAGGAACAGCACGCTCATCGCCCGCCGCCTCACGTAGCTGTGAAGCTCGTCCTGCACGTTCTGGGGCGCCCACGGCTGGAGGTGGGCGTACAGCAGCGGGAGCACCCGGTGGTGGGCCGCCACGAGGAGCACGTCCCGCCACGAGTCCACACGCTCGCCGGCCGCCTGGAGGTCAGCGGCGCGGTCGGCGGAAAGGTCCGCGCGGCTGGCGAGGCGGACCACCTCGTAGGCGGAGGGGTCGAGAGTAGAGAGGGGCATAAGGAAAGCGAGTGGGAACGGCCCGACCGACGGCGTGAGCAGACTAACGGCCGGCCGAGGAGCGCGACGCGGAATTTCGCAGATCTCTCCCGAGGGGGCACACATGGAATCCGCCGACCACCCCGCCCCCGGTTCGCGGGGCGGGCGGGGTGGCGGGCGGTCTCACGCGTTCGGCCCCGGGGGCGGGGCGAGCTCACGGGCCGGGGCGCCGTCGCCTCGCCCCTCGAACCCGGCCTGGCGCGTCTGGGTCGCCCACGACTCCGCGTAGCGCCCGCGCTGCTCGACGAGCTCGTCGTGGGTCCCCGACTCGACGATCTGGCCCCCGTTCATCACGTGGATGATGTCGGCGCGCATGGCCGTTGTAAAGCGGTGCGTGATGATGAGGGCCGTCCGGTCGCCGGCGACGTGGTCGAAGCGGTCGAGCCACTCGTTCTCCGCCCACGAGTCCATAAAGCTCGTGGGCTCGTCGAGGATGACGAGCGGGCTCTCGCGGTAGAAGGCGCGCGCGAGCGCGACCCGCTGCCACTCGCCGCCCGAGAGCTCCACCCCGCCCTCGAACCACCGCCCGAGCAGCGTCTCCTCCCCCTTCGGCAGGCGGTCGACGAGCGCGTCGGCGCCGGCGCCCACGACGGCCTCGCGGAACCGGGGCGACTCGGGGTCGACGTCGGGGTCGCCCAGGCGCACGTTCTGCTCGGCCGTCATCTGGTACCGCATGGGGAACTGGAAAAGGACGGCCGTCCGCCGGCGGACGTCGGCGAGCGCGAACTCGCGGAGGTCCGTCCCGTCGACGGTCACGCGGCCCTGGTCCGGGTCGTAGAACCGGCACAGGAGCTTGATGAACGTGCTCTTGCCCGCCCCGTTTTCGCCCACGATCGCGACCGTCTTGCCGGCCGGGATCTCAAGCGAGAAACCCTCCAGCGCGTTCCGGGTCGTGCCCGGGTAAGAGAACGTAACGTCCTCGAAGCGGACGCCCTCCGCAAGCTGGGCCGGGAACGGCTTGGGGTCGGGCGGGTCGACGACGCGGGGCTCAAGGTCGAGAAAGTCGAACAGGTGGCGCAGGAACAGCGAGTTGGCGTAAACCGCGCCCGCGCTCGTGAGCGCCGTCCCAGTCACGGTCTGGGCCTGCGTGAACGCCTGGTAGAACGCGGCCAGGTCGCCCAGCGTGGCGTCGCCCGCGAACGCCTGCCACACGACCCAGCCCATGACGACGCCGGTCACGAGGAGCGAGACCACGGCGGCCCCGAACCGCCCGAGCGCCTGGTTGCGCACGAGCACGAGGCGCTCCGAGCGGAGCCGCTCGCGGAGCGCCCGGTAGCCGCGGATGAGCGGGCCGTCGAGCCGGTTCATCCGCACCTCGGCGGCCGACTGCATCGTCGTCAGCAGGATGCCGTAGTACTGCGCGCGGCGCCGGCGCGGGGTGGCGCCGGTCCACCACGTGTGCTGCTGGCGGTTGTAGTACAGCACGACGGCGAGGACGGGGACCGCGCTGACGATGAGCGCGAGCGGGATCCACAGGCCGTACCCGATGAGGATGACGCCGATCGAAAACAGCGTCACGCTCGTCTGGAGCAGCGAGCCCCCGTTCTGGATCAGCTGGAGCACGCGCGTCGTCCCCTGGCTCTGCGCCTGCTCCATGAGGTCGTGGTACTCGGGCGCCTCGTAGAACTCGAAGTCGACCGTCGACGCCTTCTGCTGGACCAGGTTCGTCACGTAGTCCTCGACGTACTCGGACTGGGCGACCGACACCCACTGGATCACCCCGCCCAGCACGCGCTGGAGCAGGAAGACGCCGCCCATGAGCAGCGTCGGGACGGCCACGACCTCGACGGTGTCCCACGACCGGCCCATCCCGACGGCCATGTTCATGGCGTCGATGACCCACTTCGTGAGCGCGACGAGCGCGGCGGGGAGCACGCCCTGCACGGCGAGGAGCGCCAGCCACAGGACGGTCCAGAGCGGGGCGGCACTCCACAGCAGGTCGACCGTCGCGCGCGCGCGCACGGCCCACGCCCGGACGTTTTCGCGGGACAGGTCGGGCTTCCTCATGACGTCGGGCGGGGCGGGGTGGGGCGGGCCTCGAGCGGGCCGACGCCGGCATCGGCCTCGACGGCGGCCATGACCTCGCCGAGCGCCTCGAACGAGTGCCGCCGCTGGAGCAGCCGGGGCCGGACGGTCCGAACAAAGTCAGAACACTGCTGGAGGTGCTGGGTCAGGAGCGCCGGCGTGTTCGTGTGGATGAGCGTCCGCGCCCGCGTGTGTGCGATAAGCTGGACGACGGCGTTCTGGGCCGGGACGTCCACGATCGCCGTCTGCTCCCGGAAGCCGGGCTCCAGGAAGTACGCCGCGGCGACCGGAATGGGGTCGTCGGCCATCTCGACGTTGGAGCGGGCCAGCTTCGGCCCGTTCCGCGAGATCGGCGTCAGGCCGTCCCCGCCCGGGGCCAAGAACATGGCCGCGTCGTCGCGGAGCCGGATCTGGGGGTAGGACGGGACCACCTCGGGCCGCTGACCGGGCCGGGTCGTGAACGCGGCCACGTCGTCGGTGAGGAGCGCGTAGCCCCGCTGGTGGAACGCCTCGGCGAGCGTCGACTTGCCCCACCCCGACTCGCCGATGACGCAGACCGCCCCGCCCCGCCCGGCGACGGCGCAAGCGTGGAGCACGAGGTGGCCCCGCTGGCGGAGCAGCGTCGCGAAGATCTCGCCGAGCAGGCGCGCCCGGATCGCCTCCTCGTCGGCCTCGCGGAGCTCCTCGACAACGATCCGACGGCCGCCCGTGAGCTCGAACCGGGCGACGTCCTCGAACTGGCCGGCGATGCGGTCGCCGCCCCCGCTCGCGTCCCACCGGACCGTGCCGTACACGAGCTCGACGTCGGGGGGGCCAGTCGGTTCGACCTCGACGAGCTCGGGGAAAGGGAATTCAGAGTCGAGCGTGAGCCCGTAGGCGGTGTAAGTCGGCACAGGAGAGGCTACAGACGAAGGTGAAGGTCCCGCTGCGGTGCCGGACCTCTACAATCATACCGAAAGCGGGCAGGGAATGCTCAGCCGCCGCAAGTGCCCCCCGGCTGAGACCGGACGTGGCGCAGGCGCTGAGCTCCCCCCCGCTCGTCTCGACCTGAAACGTCGAGTCGAGGACGAGGGACCACGGACACCCGATCGCTAAGTCTATGCACGACAAGCCCGCCCCGCCCCCTGAAGCACGTTCCAGGAGGACACCTTAGTCGTTCTGCGGGCGGGGCGGGGTGGGATCGGCTGCCTCGTCTCCGACTACGTCCTCGCCCGCCGCGCCGGCCCAGTGGAGGACCGTCAGGCCGAGCACCGTTGCGCCCACTTCGTCGAGCGACCCCGACGCATTCTCTTCGAACCCCCGCCGGAGTCGGCCCATGTCGACGATGGCCGCGCCGTCGCCGGGGCGGTCGAGGAGCGACCGCGCGCGGTCGCCGTCGAGGCTGAACCACGCGTGGTGGAACGCGGGCGCGAAGTTGGCCTTCCCGACGCGCCACGCGACCGACTCGGGGAGCACGTCGTCCATCGCCCGCCGCAGCACATAGCGCGTCCAGCCGTCGCGGAGCTTCTGATCGGCGGGGAGCGCGAGGCTGTACTCGACGAGGCGCCGGTCGAAAAACGGGTGGGCGACCTCGATCCCGCACGCCCCCGCGAGGAGCGAGAACAGCCCGCCCGTCCGGCCGAGCGACAGCCGCTCGAGGCCGGCCCGGTGGTCGCCGGCCACGCTCTGGAACGTGAACGGGTCCGTCTCCGACATCGCCCGCCCCACGCGCTCGCGGACGCTGGCGAGGTCCGCAAATGGCTGTGCCATCTCGACCGCCCGCTCGCTGAGCTGCCCCGTTCCCGGGCGCTTCCACGCACGCGCGAGCCGGAGCACCGGACCGGGCGTGACGGCCCGTTTCCACACGCGCTTCGCGATCCCGCGCGGGTTGGCCCGCGCCTCGCGCTGAGCGCCCCGGAGCTGCCGCAAAAACGCCCACGGCGGCGTGTCCTCGGCGGCCACGTCGAGCGCGCCGACCCCATAGTGGAGGAACAGCTCAGCGGCCGAGGCCAGGACGTCCTCGAACGGCTGCCGGTGCGAGGCTCGGCTGTAGCGGGTCTCGAGCGCCCGCGTCTCGCGCCCGAACGCCGCCCAGTCGCCGGCGTCGGCGAGCTCGCGGAGCCGCGGCCGCCCGTGCATGACGACGGTGTCGCCGTCGTACCCGCTGAGCACCGTCCGCACGCCGGCCGCACGCCCGGCCTTGAGGTTGGCCCACATCGTAAAGTGGGCGCCCAGCATGAGGTCGTCGTCCACGAGCGGGACGATCTCGTCGAGCGCAGCCATCGGACTGAGCGGGGCGGCCTGCGAGACGTGTGATACCACCCCGCCCTGGTCCACAACGGCTTGGATATACTCGCGCTCGTCGAGCTCGGGGATGTCGTCGTGGACGGTCGAGAAGGTGTGAAGTGGACCTCTCCCCTCTTCGCGCAGGATGTCCCGAGCTACGACGGTGACGGACGACGAGTCGAGCCCGCCGCTAAGGTCTGCCCCGACCGGGAACGCCGACCGCGAGCGGGCGCGGACCGACTCTTCAAACCGCTCCCTGAATCCGGCCGCGTAGTCCTCGTCGCTCCACCCCGCCCCCACTCCGGGGTCGGAGCGGACCGTAAAGTGCTGCCATATGCGCACGCCACGATGGTCGGCGGAGAGCGCGTGCCCCCCGAGGAGGGACTGGACGCCGCGGAGCGGAGTCCGCGCGGGGTCTCCGGGATACCCAAGGAGGCGGTCAGCCAGGAACACCTCGTCCCGCTCGCCCGAGACGAATTCGCCCAGCGGCCGCGTAGCCGAGGCGAACGCGATCCACTCCCCCGGGCGGTGGGCGTAGTACAGGGGCCGCGTCCCGAACGGGTCCTTCGCGCAGAACAGGCGCCGGCGCCGGCCGTCCCAGACCGCGAAGGAAAAGTCTCCGAGCACGTGGTCCGGGCAGTCTTCCCCCCACTCCGCGTAGGCGGCCAGGAGGAGGTCAGCGTCGGTGAGCGGCGCGCCCGGGGCGGGGAGGCCGAGCTCGTGGAGCGACCGCCGGAGGCGGCTCGCGAGGGCGTCGCGGTCGTCGACGCGGGCGTCGGCCACGAGCGCGAGCGGGCCGCGGACGAGCGGGAGCCGCTCGTGGAGCGACTCGGGCGTCGTGTGCAGCGCGCGGTGCGCGAGCGCGGCGACGCCGTCGGACCACGCGCCATCGGCGTCTGGCCCGCGGTGGCGCATTGTGGCCGCCATCCGCTCGGCGTCTGAGGCGGCGACGGGGGCGCCGTCGAACCGGACGACTCCAGCGACTGCGCTCATCGTTCCTCCGCTGCCAGTGCGTCCTGAACCTCGTCGCGGCGACGGGCGGGGCGGAACGGGCTGTACACCACAGACGAGTCGCCGCCGCCCAGGACGATCCGGCCGTCGACCTCAAGCCAGGCGTGAGCGCCGATTCCGTCCTCGTCCCGGCGTACGCCGAGGCGGAGCGTCGAGGGGTAGCCCTTGCGGGCGAGGAGCCAGCGGCCGGCGATCGCCTGCGTCAGGCACGGCCGGTCGGCCAGGAGCGTCCGCCCCGCCCACGCTACGGTGCGCAGGAGCGCCGAGGCCTGCTGCGGGGGGACCTTGTCGGCCGACGCCGCACCGCCCGCCGAGGGCTCGAAAAGCCGAACCACGGTTCGGTACGGCAGTGCCCACAGAGCGATCCGCACGACGAGGAGCATCGGCAGCACGCGGGCCAGCGCCCCCCACGAGGCGCGAGGCAGCCGACGCGCCCGCCCGGCCGCCGAGAGCGTCCGGGCGAGCGGCCCGCGGTCAGGTGCTTTGGGGGTCGGCACGCGTGTCACGACGGGGTCTCAACCAACCCGCGCGACATCATCTCACCGACGAACTGCTCGACGTCGGCCCGGAGCTGCGCCGGGGCCACCTCGTACTCCTGCACCAGGAGGTCGACCAGGTCCGACACGGACCGGGGCTCGCTCAGCAACTCGAAGATCCGGGTGCCCACCTCGTTGAGCCCGAAGTACCGCCCCGACACCGGGTCGAGAAGGACGGACTCGCCCCCCAGATCGGCGGTCGCCACGGCGTCGGACACAATGATGGGGAGGTCAGGGGACAAAACGGCCATGCGATCGGTGAGCGTTGGAGGGCGTTGACGAAAAGGTACTCTACGGCCGGGCCGCAGGAGGGGCGGGGCGGCGGCCTACCCGTAGTGGGGCGCTAGGTCGGGGACCTGTTCGGCATCCTCGTCTTCGGGCGCGCCGGCGGCCGGCACATCGGGGGCCGCCACGTCGGGGGGCCGCGTCACGGAGGCCGGCGCCGAGGCGTTCGGGTCGACCTCGACGAGCTGCGGGCTGTCATAGGGGAGCCGGACGTAGCCCAGGCGGACGATAAGGCCGGCCGCGAGCGCCACGGCGGCCGCGACCGTCATCGCGACGCCCACCCCGCCCGTCGAGCTTGCCACGACGGCCAGCATGCCGAACCCGGCAGACACGAGGTAGAGCGCGGCGACTGCCTTTGGGACCGACATCCGGTCTGCCATCCGGTGGTGGATGTGGTCACGGTCGGCGGCGAACATCCCGCGCCGCTCGGCCACACGCCGCGCCATCGAGAGCGAGGTATCGAGGAGCGGGAACCCCAGAGCCAGGAGCGGAACGACCGGCGCCAGGGCCGGGTCGCTGTTGGCCGGGCTCGACAGCGTGTAGACGGCCAGGACGTAGCCGAGGAACAGGCTCCCCGAGTCGCCCATGAAGATCGACGCCGGGTTAAAGTTGTGGACGAGGAAGCCGGCCAGCGCCCCCACGAACACGAGCGCCACGAGCACGAGCGTAAGGTCACCCCGGATGCCGAACGCGAGCGCCATGCTCGCGAACGCAATCGCGACCACGCCCGACGCCAGTCCGTCGATCCCGTCGATCAGGTTGACCGCGTTGATCACGCCGACCACCCACAAGATGGTCAGCGGGATCGAGTACAGCGCGCCGAGATAGACGTCGGACCCGATAAAGGGGAGCGCGCTGAGGTCGATCCGGTACCCTCCGTGGAGGAGCGCGTAGGCAACCAGAACCTCGACGGCGAACTTGGGCTTGAACCCCATCCCGTGGACGTCGTCGTAGGCCCCGACGGCGACCATCGCGAGCGCCCCGACGTAGGCGATCGGGTGGAGCCCCGCCGCCCCGCCCAAGCCGGCCTGCCCGGCAGCCCACAGGACGAACGCCGTCGCGCCCGCGGCGCCGGCGAAGATGGCGATGCCCCCCGCCGACGGGGTCACCACACTGTGGAGCTTCCGGTGCCCGTCGGGCGCGTCGGTCCACGCCCAGCGGAGGGCGGCCCGGCGGACGAGCACGGTCGCCACGGCCGTCACCCCGAAGGCGACGACGGCTCCGATCGTTGCGAGGAGGAAAAAGGGCATCGGGACCGAGAAGGCGTCGGGCGGAGAGGGGTGGCGACGGGCGGGGCGGGACGTGGGGAGCCTTCACGTCCTATGCCAGAAAGGGGCCGCCGCGTTTGGTGAGCCTCCCGAGTGCGTTTCGTTGACGGCGGGGTGGAGGCTCTTTTCTTAGGCCCCCGCTGCGCGCGGGCCGGGACGTTAACACGGCACAGAAGGCCGAGCCTCTAGGCGTCTGCCTAGTTGCCGAGCCCGTCGATTCGGAAGTACAGGAGCAGAAGCACGGAGACCACGGACGCCAGCCGGCTCACGAGCTCAAGGCCGTCCCGGAACGTGAACGGCTCCGGAATCGCCTCGTACTCGACCTCAGTCTCGATCACGTCGCCCGTCTCAAGGTTCGGGTGGATCTCGGGCTCGAGCACAAGTTGCTCGGCCGTCGCCTCGTAGATCGGGCGCCGCGTGCCCCCCTGCATGCGGAGGACCCGAACGATCGAGGTCGAGATCGCCCGCTCGGTCGAGTCGGTCGAGGCCGTGCCCCCTGCGAGGGCGAGGGCTTCCGTGAGGGAGATGCCTCTCTGGAGCCGGTAGACGCCGTTCCGTGCGCCGCCGCCGAGGACGTAGACCTCGACGCTGGGCGCCCCCTCCTCGACAAACTGGAAGAACGATGTCCCTTGGTTGATGATCTCGTTGACCGCCCCGATCTGGGCGGCCGAGGACGGCGCCATCGTGACGAGGAAGGCGAGCGACGCGACGAAGCGTGCGGCGGCGGGTCGGTTCATTGTCCGTTGTCTGTTTGGGTGGTCGTGGCGTCCGGTTCGCGGGCGGGGCGGCTGCGCGATGCGCCCCGGCCCGACCCGTAGGGGCCGTAGTTGGAGTAAGCCCCGTACTTCGAGTAGTGGCCGTAGGTGTAGGCGTAGCCGAGCGCCTTGTCGAGCGAGAATCGGTTGAGGACGGCGCCTACGACGCGCGCGCCCACGTCGTCGAGGTGGGCCAGCGCCTGCCGGACGTCGCCGACCTTGGACTTGCCGGAGCTCGTCATGAGGAGCGTGGCGTCGGCCTGGGTCGAGAGGAGCACGGCGTCGGTCGCCGCGAGCACGGGCGGGGTGTCGATGACGACAACGTCGACGACGTCGAGGAGCGCCTGGAGGAGGTCGCGGAGCTCGGGCGAACCCAGGAGCTCCGAGGGGTTGGCAACGGTCGCGCGGCCGTCGCCGGGGCCATCGAGCTCATTCTCGACCGCGACGGCCCCGGTGGGGATGACGAACAGGTTGTCGACGGGGCCGGAGAACGCCTCCGGGAGGAGCGACGCGAGGCTCTCGGCGTCGGCGTAGCGGCCGCCGAGGACCTGCGCGAGGCCGTAGTCGACCGGGCTCCCGAACACCTCGTGGAGCCGCGGCCGCCGGAAGTCTGCGTCGATGAGCACCGTCTTCCGCCCCGCCTGGGCAAACGTGACCGCGAGGTTCGACGACGTCGTCGACTTGCCCTCGCCGGCCCCGGCGCTCGTGACCACGACCGTACGGACGACGGCGTCGGTCCGGCTAAACTGAACGGCGGTGCGGAGGTGGCGGAACGTTTCGGACGCCGGCGAGAGCGGGGCGTGGAGCGTGACGAGCTCGGGCGCGACGGGGCGGCCCCGGACCTCGACCGGGGCGTCCGACCCCAGCGCCTCCTTGATCGTCGGGGCCAGGTCAGGGACCGCCTCCAGGACCGGGACGCCGAGCGCCGAGACGTGCTCGGGCTTGTATACCCGGTTGTCGACCCGGTCGCGGGCTACGGCGAGCACGATC
The DNA here is from genome assembly GCF_032248475.1 of Rubrivirga sp. S365. Taxonomy (NCBI): domain Bacteria; kingdom Pseudomonadati; phylum Rhodothermota; class Rhodothermia; order Rhodothermales; family Rubricoccaceae; genus Rubrivirga; species Rubrivirga sp. S365. The sequence goes on along the minus strand of NZ_JAVTTN010000001.1, from coordinate 1,909,678 downwards.
CCCAGGCCGAGCCCGGCGAGGAGCGCGAGCCCGAGCGTCTTGAACGGCGTCGTGCTTATCGGCGCGGAGGGCACAGACGCCCCCTTGAGAACGCGGGCGTAGCCCGGCTCCGACTCCTCGGCGACCGTCACCTGCTGGAGGCGCGAGGCGACGTTGGCGTAGGTCTGGGAGGCCGCGGCGCGTTCCTGCTGCGCCCGCTCAAGCGAGACGGCCTGCGAAGGCGCCCGCCCAAGCTGGCTATCGATCTGGCCGATCTGGCGGCCGAGCTGGGCGATCTGGCCCTGGAGACCCTGGATCTCGATCCGCTCCTGTGTCGCCTGCTCCTTGAGGTTGGCGATGAGCGAGAGGGCCTGCTCGGGGGCAGTCACCCCGCCCGCGTCGAGGGCCTGGCCGACAAACTGGCCGGTCACCTCGCGCTTTTCCCGTTCGAGCTCCGAGATCCGGCCGCGGATGGCGCGCGCGGCAGACTCATCGATGGCCAGCCCGGCCGACTCGCGCCGCTCGTACGGCTGGAGCCGCTGGCGGAGCTCGGAGAGGGACTGCTCGATTTCGGCCACGCGACGGTCGGTGGCGTCGGAGACGCGATCGGCGAGGCCGGGCGTGATGTCGCGGAGCTGGCCGTTGATCGAGGCCAGCTTGTTCCGGCGCGTCTGGAGGTTGATCTGGGCCGCGTCGCGCTGGGACTGAAGCGCGGAGAGCCGGCTCACGAGGGCGCTCGACCCAATGACGGCCGGGGTCGTCATGCGTCCTTCGAGCGTGGCGTCGGCCTCGTCGAGCTCGCCGCGGAGGCGGTCGGACTGCTCCTGGAGGAACTCGCGGGTGGTCGTGAGATACCCCCGGCTGGCGATCTGGGTCTGCGCGACGTACTCCTCAGCGTAGGCGTTGGCGAGCGCCGCGGCGGCCTCGGGGTCCGAGCTGACGGCGTTGATGCGGATGCCGCTGGACACGTTCCGGTCGGCAAGCTCGAAGTCCACGTTGCCCGGGGGGAGCTGGCCGTTGTCGCCGCCCAGCCGCTCCTGGACCCGCTCGCGGATGCCCCGCGACTGGTTGAGCACGAAGAGCTCGGTGTAGACCGAGCGGTTGTCGCGGACGAACGGGGTCGTCTCGCCGATGGGGGACGTCTCCGCCCCGCCCGCGGCGCGGTCGAGGTCGATGAGGACGAGCGCCGAGGTCGTGTAGAGCGGGCGCTGCGAGGACACGTAGGCCACGGCGCCCACGGCGACGAGCAGGAACACGCCGGCGATGATCCACCGCCGCCGGTAGAGCACGTCGAGGACCTCCTCGATCTTCCGGCCCTGGGCGCTGCCAGGCGGGCGGGTGGGGCGGGGACGGTCAGCGGCCATGGGATGGGCAGACTAGGGAGACAAACAATACGGACGTGGGGCCTAGCATGCGGCCCGGGCCGCACGCAATCGGGCGGGGAGGAATAACGCACACGCCGTACCGGGCTCCCCTAGACGGGCGTGCGGCGACGGCGGACCGTAACGGCAGGTCCACCGTCGGGGTCCTTGTTCTCGAAATGCTCTCGCCGTGCGGCGCGGCGGCGATACCGGCCGTCCACTATTCGAGTCGTGCGCATGGCCCCGTTTCTCGCCCTCCTCCTCCTCCTGTCCTCGCCCACCCCGCCCGACGCCGCGGGTTGCGCCGGGCGGACCGGTTCGGGCGCCACCCTCCTCATTCCGGCCCGCCCCGCCCTCTCCCGGGCGGGCGCTCCGCTCGAGGTCGGCGACGAACTGTCGGTCCTCGCCCCCGACGGGCGGTGCGTTGGGGCGGGGCGGTGGGGCGGGGCCGGCGCCGCGCTCACGGTCTGGGCCGACGACCCGACGACGGCTGAGGCCGACGGGCTCCGGCCGGGCGAGCCCGTCCGCCTCGTGGTCCGCACGCCGGCCGGGGACTACGCCGACGGCGACGTCGTCGTCACGTTCGAGGCCGGGTTCGGCGTCGAGGGCGGCTACCAGCACCACGGCCTCTACGCCGTCGCCGTGGAGCCCGGCGAGATCGTCCCCGCCCCGCCCGCGCCGCGTCTGATCGTGGTGAACGAGGTCGAAGTCGACGCGGCGGGCGCCGGCGCGTTCGTGGAGCTCCGCAGCGCGGACTCTGGGCTCGCGCTCGACGGGCTCCACCTGGCCCTCGTCGACGGGGGCGGGGCGGTGTACGCGTCCGTCGACCTGAGCAGCCACACGACGGGCGCCGACGGGCTCTTCGTGGTCGGCGGAGCCGAGGGCGGGGCGGCGTTGGGCGAGGTCCAGGCCGGCGTCGGGGCCGTCGCGGTCTACGACCACGAGGTCGCGGTCGGCTCGCGGGCCGGCGCCGGCGGGCTCGTCGACGCCGTCGTGTTCGGGCCGGAGGGGGCGGGGCGGTCGGACGACCTGCTGGCCCGGCTCGGCCAGGCGGTCCAGTACGTCGAGGCCCAGGGCGCGTCGCTCCAGCGGCTCGACCTCGCCGGCGGCGGCGGCCCGTTCGCGTCGGCCCTGCTCCACCCGCGCGCGGCCACGCCGGGCGCCGGCAACGGCCGCGAGGTGACGGTGGACCGGACGGCCGAGGTCCAGGACGGCGCCGGGCTCCGCCTGGTCTCGGTCCCCGTTGTGAGCGCGGACGGGGAGCCCAAGGCGGTCGGCGACCTGGCTGCGATCAACCTCGTCCGCGGCGTGGCCGGGGGCGACCACCCCGCCCAGTACCCGGGCGCCCAGCCCAACGTGCTCACCGCGTTCGACAACGCGGGCGGCGGCTTCGTCGCGCCGGCGTCGACGGACGAGGCGCTGGCGCCGGGGGACGGGTTCTTCTGGCACTGGTTCGACGAGGAGGCGGCGCCGTCGGCGGCCGACGGCGGGGGGACGAGCTGGGGCCACGCCCTGGAGAGCGAGGCGTTCGCGTTCACGACAACGGGCGTGCCAATCGACGACGCGCTCCTGAGCGGCCCCTACGAGCGCGAGGTGAGCGCTCCGACGGACAGCGGCGTCTACCTGATTGGAAACCCGTACCCGTACCCGCTCCGCCTGAGCGGGGTGACGGTCGCGGGCGGGGCGCTCCAGACGACGGTGGCGGTGTGGGACCCGGCCCGCGGCACCTACGAGGATCTTTTTTCCGGCCCCGACGGCACCGATGACGTGCTGCCGGTGTGGGGCGGGGCGGTGGCCGAGGTGTACGCGCCGCGTGGCTCGTTCACGGTCGTGACCACGTCGGCGGCCGTCGACCCCACGGCCGCCGCCCCGGTCGAGGCCGCGGCCCGGCGCCAGACGGCCACGACCGCCGCCCGCCTCAGCCTCGAACTCTCGGGCACGCTCGAGGGCGGGGCGGCCGTCGCCGACGCCTCGGCGCACGTCCGGTTCGTCGAGGGCGCCGAGGCCGGGTGGGACGTCCACGACGGGTCGAAGCTGACGCCGCCGACTGAAGCCTTCGCGCTCGTCGCGCCGGTCGGGCAGCGCGACGGCGAGCTGCGACGGCAGCGCGTGCTCTCGCTCCCGACGGCGCTCTCGGCCCCGCGCGCGGTGCCGATCGCGTTCGCGGCGTCCGAGGGCGGGGCGTTCACGCTCCGCTGGGACGTGGCCACGCTCCCGGCGGGCTGGGGCGCCCGGCTCCACGACCTCAAGACGGGCGACGCGGTCGACCTCCGGGGCCAGACGTCGTACGCGTTCGAGACGGGCGGGGCGGCCCCGTGGTCCGAGCGGTTCGAGGTCGTCGTCTCGCCGGCGGCGACGGCCGGCGAGGCGGTCGCCGAGCGTGAGACGACGGTGGGGCCGGCCTACCCGAACCCGGCCGTCGGCCCCGTGCGCCTCGACGTCCACGCGGCGACGGCCCAGCGCGTGGCGGCCGACGTGTACGACGCGCTCGGGCGCCGCGTGGCGCGGGCCTACGAGGGCTCGGTCGGGGCCGGGACGCCGGCGACGGTGTCCGTCGACACGAGCACGCTCGCGCCGGGCCTCTACATGGTCCGCGTCGAGGGTGAGACGTTTGCCGAGACGCGCCGGATGGTCGTGGCCCGCTGAGGCCGCCCCACCCGACTGCCGCCCCGCCCTCTCTGTCGAGGGCGGGGCGGCTCTGCGTTAGAGCACCCTTCGGGTGGGTACCGGGTACGAGGTACGGCCCGATCTGACCTCGGCGCGCGCGGTCCTCGTACCGAGTACCCCGTACCTCCCTGCACGTCAGCTTTAGGCGTCGTCGTCCGGCGTGGTGAGCGGCTCGTCGAAGGCGGCCGAGACCTGGCCGACGTCCTTGAGGTCGGCCGCCCCGCCCCGGTCGGCGTCCACGACGACGTTGTCGGAGTCGATCTCGCGCTCGACCGTCACCTGGTAGCGCATAAAGTCTTCCGAAGCTCCGCCCGGGCCGGCGTCCCCGCCCGAGATCGGGATGGCCTGAATGACCGTCCAGCCCTGGCCGACCTTCCGGCCGATCTCGGTCATCAGCGCGTCCTGGTCGTCGTGGTCCTCGGTGTTGACGCTGACGAGGATCGTGTTCTGTTCTTTCTGCATGGGAAGCGCGGGGCGGGGTGGGAACGGGTCGGGTCAACGCGTGCGCCCGGGCGGGGTTCAGGGCGCGCGGCCCCCTCCCCCACCCCGCCCGCGCCTAAAGCCACCCTTTCGAGAGCGCCCAAAACACGGCGGCGGCGTGGACGCCGTGGGCGATCCGCCCCGACTCCACGAGGTCCGGCAGCGAACGGGCTGGCACGAGCCGGACGCGGAGGTCCTCGGCCTCGTCGGGCGCGGGGTCCGCGACGCGCCGGGCGCCCCGGGCCACGTAGACGTGGCCGTAGTTCGTGTGCCGCCCGGGCTCGACGGCGAGCCGCCCCAGCCGCTCCCAGTCGTCCGAGGCGTAGCCCGTCTCCTCCAGCAGCTCGCGCCGGGCCGCCTCGGCCACGTCCTCGCCCGTATCGACGGCCCCGGCCGGGAGCTCGAGCAGGACGCGGTCGATCCCGTAGCGGTACTGCTCGACGAGGACGGCCTCGCCGGCGTCGGTCAGCGCGAGCACGCAGGCCCAGTCGGGGTACTCGGCCACGTGGTACTCGTCGAGGACGTGGCCGTTGGGGAGGCGGACGCGGTCCTCGCGGAGCGTCAGCCACCACCGGTCGAGGAGCGTCCGGGAGGCGAGCGTGGTCCAGGAGCGCGGGGCGTCGTCCATCGGGGCGGGGCAGGGAGCGGGAAGAACGCACGCCCCGCTCCGCCCCGCCCGCTCCGGCGCCCTCCCCGCCCGGCGAACCGGCTGAGACCCGGTGAAGACGCCCGCCCCGCCCCGCCCCCCGCGTTGACAGACGCGGGCGGGGCGGCGTACTTTGGGCGCTCGCTCGGCACCGCATGCCGGGCCGACGTGCGAGACTAGCTCAGCTGGTAGAGCGCCACCTTGCCAAGGTGGAGGTCGCGGGTTCGAGTCCCGTGTCTCGCTCCAGGACCGACGGCCCTCCCCACTCGGGGAGGGCCGTTTTTCGTTGGGGCGGGGCGGTCGTGCCCACGCCGTGCCGTAAACGAACGCGCCCGCCGCCGGGTGGGGCAGCGGGCGCGGAGCAGACGAGACGGGCGGGGACTACATGCGCCCCTCGATCACACCGCAGCCCTGCGGCGTGCCCGAGTCGCCGGCCGGGTCCGTTTCGAGATCGTCGCGGCCGGAGTGGATCACGATGGCGTGACCAGCGACCGGGTACTCGTCCGGGCCGTAGCCGCCGACCGTGACCGTGGTCTCGACGGTGCCGTCGGCGTCGACCGAGATGTTGCCCAGGTCACCCTTGTGCTTGTTCTGGGAATCGTCGGTGGGGGCGCCGTGGTCGTTCGTGCCGAGGGGGTCCCAGTGGCCGCCCGAGGCGCCGGCCGGCTCCATCTGGCCGTCGCCGTCCTTGTCGGCTGCGGAGCACGCCGGGTTCTGGTGAATGTGGATGCCGTGCATGCCGGGCGTGAGGCCGCTGAGGCTCACGTCCACCATGAGGTCGTCGCCGCTCTCCCGAAAGCGGACCGTGCCCTGGGCGCTGGCGCCGGCGTCCGACGTCGGGCGGACGATGGCGGCGGCGGTGGTCTCGGCGTCGTCCTCGAACAGGCCGGTCACGGCGTCCCACGTGTCACCGGCCGCGTCGGCGACGGCGTCCCCGACGTCGACGGCGATGTCGGCGGTCTCGTCGGCTACGTCCGTAGCCACGTCGGCCGTCTCGTCGGCCACTTCCTCGGTGGTCTGGCAGGCGGGGAAAAGAAAGAGCCCAGCGGCGAGGAGGGCGGGGAGGGGAAATGAGCGCATGTGCGGAGGGGAGGGTTCTGGAGAAGAGCCACCTGTCCTACGCGCCGCGCCCGTCGCCGAGCCCGCAGCGCGCCAAAACTCAGGGATCGCACCACGCCGTCCCGCCCTCAGCCGCCCTAGGCGTCGGGCGGGACGGCCGCGGGCGGGGTGGCCCAGGGTGTCGGGAGCGGCCCTTTGCGGACGACGCCGCACCCGACGGGGCGGCCGGACGCCCCATCCGGCTGGGTTTCCAGGTCGTCGCGCCCGGCGTGCACGACGACGGCGTGGCCCTCGACCGACGTCGGCCCCGAAAAGGACAGGAGCGAGTCGACGACGACGCCGGCGGCGACCCCGTCGGGGCCAGCGGTGATGTTGCCCAAGTCGCCCGCGTGGTGGCTGACGACGACCGACGACGGCGCGCCGTGCAGGCTCACGAGCGGGTTGAGGTGGCCGCCCGCCGCCCCGCCCGGCGTCCCCGCCGAGTCCGGCGCGCAGGAGGTGCCTTCGTGGACGTGGAACCCGTGCTCACCCTCGGTCAGCCCTTCGATGCGGACGCGGGCGCGGAGCAGGCCGTCGACGGGGCGGAACGTGACGGTCCCCGAGACGCCGGACCCGCCGACCCCGGTGATGACGGCCGAGGCCACGTCTGCGTCCGGCGTCGCCGCCTCTGGCCCGGCGTCGGCCGTGAACGACGGCTCGGACGCTCCCGCGGGCGGGGCAGGATCGCCCACGCACGCCGCGAGGGCGACCAAGAAAAGTGCAGCGAGCAGGGCGGTGAGCGGCTTCATAGGGCGGGGCGGGGTGGCGTCGGGGGGCGCGTCCGCCCCGCCCCGCACGCGCCGTGCCAACGGGGGTCGCACAGTCCTACGACCGGCGGACGGCGCCGCGCGTCGAGACGGTGCGGCCGAGGCGCGGCGACCACAAACCGTCGGCGTCGATGGCGTTCGTGACGGCCGGCTCGCTCGGGTCGGCCACGTCCGAGCCGTCCAGGTCGAGGATCTCGGTCGGGTTGTTGTCGGCGTCGACGAGGACGACGCGGGGCCGGTGGGCCGCGGCCTCGTCGGGCGTCATGTCGGCGTAGGCGATCACGATGACCTGGTCGCCCGGCGCCACGAGCCGCGCGGCCGGGCCGTTCAGGCACACGGTCCGGCTCCCGGGCGGGGCGGGGATCGTGTAGGTCTCCAGCCGCGTGCCGGCGTTCACGTTGAGGACCTGGACGCGCTCGTACGGGAGCAGCCGCGCGGCCTCCATCAGCTCGCGGTCGAGCGTGATCGAGCCCTCGTAGTACAGGTCAGCTTCGGTCACCGTCAGGCGGTGGAGCTTCCCCTTAAACATCGTGACGGTCATGAATGGCGGGGAGGGATGGGGGATGGAGGCATAGAGGGATGAGGGGGCGCTCGTGGTCGCGCCGTTTCTGCTCATTCCTCCATCCCGTACCCCTTAATCCCTCACGATGAGCGTGGTGTTGTCGATGAGGCGGGTGTCGCCGAAGAACACGGCGAGCGCCGCAAGGTACCGGCCCCCCGAGGGGCCGCGCGCGGCGAGCGTGTCGACGGGCTGGAGCGCCTCGGCGTCGACGACCTCGGCGTACTGGACGCGCGCGAGCGGGGCGGCCTCGACCTCGCGCCGGAGCAGCGCTTCGAGGGCCGCCGCCGACCGCTCGCCCCGCTCGACGGCGGCCTCGGCGGCCACGAGCGCCTGGTGCAGCACGATGGCCTGCGCCCGCTCGTCGGCACCGAGGTAGCGGTTCCGCGACGAGAGCGCGAGCCCGTCCGCCTCGCGCACGACCGGGTGCCCGACGACCTCGACGCCGAACCCGAGCTCGGCCGTCATCCGCCGGAGCACGGCCAGCTGCTGGGCGTCCTTCTGGCCGAACACCGCGAGGTGCGGGCGGCACGCGAGGAGCAGCTTGGCCACGACCGTCGCGACGCCCTCGAAGTGGCCCGGCCGGTGCGGGCCGCACAGGTGCCGCCCCAGCGCGCCGACCGAGACGGTGGTCGTGGGCGGGAGCCCGAACGGGTACATCTCGGCCGCCGTCGGCGCGAAGACGGCGTCCACCCCGCCCGCGCGCTCCAGCGCGTCGAGGTCGGCGGCGAGCGTGCGCGGGTAGGCGTCGAAGTCCTCGCCCGGCGCGAACTGCGTCGGGTTGACGAAGACCGAGACGGTCACGTGGTCGCCCCGGCGGCGGGCGTCTCGGACGAGGGCGAGGTGGCCCTCGTGGAGCGCCCCCATCGTAGGGACGAGGGCGAGGCGGCGGCCGGCGGCACGGGCGGCGTCGGCGGCCGCCTGCATGGCGGCGACGGTGCGGATCGGGTCCAAGAGGACGGAGGACGGGGAAAGAAAAGAAGCGGCCGCCCCGCCCGACCGCTCCGGCAGGGGCGGGGCGGGCGCTCTGCTCGCGGCGGGGCTGGCACGGGGCGGGGCGGGGCAAGTTCGTTGAGATCCCCCGAACCGCGCCCGCCCCGCCCGGTAGAGATCTGTGCGGCCGCGGGCGGGGCGGCCCGCACTCGTCCGACCACCCCGCCCCCTCCCCTCCTCCGCATGTCCGACTTCCGCACCGAGACCGACTCGCTCGGCCCCGTCCAGGTCCCCTCTAGCGCCCTCTACGGCGCCCAGACGCAGCGCGCCCGCGACAACTTCCCCATCTCGTCGCTCCGCTTCCCCCGCCGCTTTATCGAGGCGCTGGGGACCGTGAAGGCGGCGGCGGCGCGCGCCAACCAGGACCTCGGCCTGCTCGACGAGGCCACGGCGGGCGCGATCGCCGACGCGGCCGAGCAGGTCCGCCGCGGGGACCTCGACGGCGAGTTCGTGCTCGACATCTTCCAGACGGGCTCGGGCACGTCGACGAACATGAACGCCAACGAGGTCATCGCGACCGTCGCGGGCCGCGCGCTGGCCGGCGCCGACTCGGGCGAGGGCGGGGCGGTGCACCCGAACGACGACGTCAACATGGGGCAGTCGTCGAACGACGTCATCCCGACGGCCATGCACGTGGCGGCGCGCGTCGGGATCGAGACCGAGCTGGTCCCGGCGCTGGAGCGGTTCGCCGCGAGCCTGGAGGCCAAGGCCGCCGAGTTCGACGACGTGGTCAAGTCGGGGCGGACGCACCTCATGGACGCCACGCCGGTCCGCCTGGGCCAGGAGTTCGGGGGCTACGCGGCCCAGGTGCGCAAGGGCGTCGAGCGCGTGCGCCGGGCCTCGGACGAGCTGGCCGAGCTCGCCCTGGGCGGGACGGCGACGGGCACCGGCATCAACCGGCCCGAGGCGTTCCCCGAGGCGGCCATCGGCACCATCTCGGAGATGACGGGGCTCAGCTTCCGCGAGGCCGACAACCACTTCGAGGCGCAGGCGGCGAAGGACGCCTACGTGAGCGCGGCCGGCGCCCTGAACACGGTCGCCGTGTCGCTCATGAAGATCGCCAACGACGTCCGCCACCTCTCGTCCGGCCCCACGAGCGGGCTCGCCGAGATCAGCCTGCCGGCCGTCCAGCCGGGCTCGTCGATCATGCCGGGCAAGGTGAACCCGGTGATGTCGGAGGCCCTGATGATGGTGTGCGCGCGCGTCATGGGCAACGCCGTCACGGTCACGGTCGGAGGCCAGCACGGCAACTTCGAGCTCAACGTGATGATGCCGGTCATGGCCCACGCCATGCTGGAGTCCATCGAGGCGCTCTCCGGCGCGCTCGACGCCTTCCGCGAGCGGTGCCTCGACGGCATCATGGCCAACCGCGACCGCGCCCGCGAGCTGCTGGAGAAGAACCCGTCGATCGCGACGGCCCTTAACGGCGACATCGGCTACGACGCGGCCTCGAAGGTGGCCAAAAAGGCGGCCGCCGAGGGCCGCTCGGTCCGCGACGTGCTCCAGGAGATGGACCTCATCCCGGCCGATCGGATCGACGCCGTGCTCGACGTGCGGAGCATGACGGAACCCGGCATCCCGGGCGAGTAGCCCGCCCCGCCCCGGTCGTCTCGACTCATCTCGCGCCCACCCCGCCCCGCCCGCGTGCTGGGGCGGGGCGGAGAAGCGTCCGCGTGCTGGGGCGGGGCGGAGAAGCGTCCGCCCCGCCCTCGCAGATCCCGCCGACCACGCGGGCGGAGGGTGAGGAGCACGCGGTCTCGGCCGGTCACGCGTCCGGGATGGCCGCACCTCTGGGCGGGGCGGTCCCGGGGGGCCGCAGGGCTTCCCCGGTGAGCGATCTTCGGGAACGCTCACCCCACCCCGCCCGCGCATGTTCGGACGCGTCCTGGCCGGCCTCGGCCTGTTCCTCCTCTTCTTCGCCGTCTACGGCATCTTCATCGAGCCTCGGATCCTCCTCGACGACAAAAAGTTCGTGGCCGAAGTCCCCGACCTGCCCCCCGCGTGGGACGGAAAAAAGGTGGCGCTCGTGGCCGACTTCCAGTACGGGATGTGGCTCGACAACGTGGGCATGATGGAGGAGACCGTCGAGGACGCCGTCGACGAGGGCGTCGCGCTCCTGCTCGTGGCCGGCGACTTCCTCTACAAGCCGGACTCGACGAAGGCCGAGGAGGTCGTTGAGATCCTCCGCCCCGCCCTCGCCGCTGGCATCCCGGTCGTGGCCGTGCTCGGCAACCACGACTACTCGCTGATGAAGAAGGACAGCGACGAGCGCCCGCCGATCGCCGAATACCTCGCCGAGCGGCTCCGGGCGGCCGGCGCGACGGTGCTCGAGAACGACGCCGTCGCCGTGCCGGCGCCCGGCGGCGGTGATCCGCTGTGGGTGGCCGGGATCGGGTCGGTGTGGGCCGAGAACAGCCGCCCCGACCGCGCCCTCGCCGCCGTCCCCGACGGGGCCGCCCGGCTGGTCCTCATGCACAACCCCGAGTCGTACCGCCAGATCCCCGCCGAGGCCGCCCCACTCGCGTTCGCGGCCCACACGCACGGCGGCCAAGTCCGCGTCTTCCCCGGCGAGCACAGCTCGTGGCTCGACATCGTCCGCGAGGGCGAGACGATCGCCGACGGGTGGGCGGCCGACTCGATCGGGGCGTCCGGCAACCGGCTCTACGTGAACCGCGGCGTCGGCTTCTCGACGGTCCCCGTCCGCATCAACTGCCGGCCGGAGCTGACCGTCGCCACGCTCCGCCCCGCCCGTGGGGCGCTCCCCGAGTCGCCGCCCCGCCGGACCACCGACGGCTAGAAGGGCGCGCGCTACGGCGTGAGCGCCGGGTCGCGGAGGGCGGGGTCGCCCTCGCGGGCGAGCAGCCGGTTCCACCCGCCCACGAGCAGGCCCGACACGACGGTCCCGATCAACGCCATCCCCGACAGGCTCAGCGTGAGCAGCCACGTCCCGCGCCGGTGGTTGCCGAGCACGATCTGGTCGGTCTCGGGCGAGACCACGATGGGGATCCGCATGGCCTCGCCCTCGGGGACGTCGAGTTGGTCGGCCTCGATCTCCTTGAGCAGGATGATCGGAAGCTCGACGCGGCGCTCGACTGGCGCCGCCGCCCCGGGCGGGGTGTAGCGGAGGTCGACCTGGCCCGCCGTGATCTCGCTCCGCTCGCGGAGGTTGAGGCCTACGACCTCGGCCTGCACCGTCTGCCCGTCGGCGTCGACCGCGCGCTGCTCCATCCCGGCCCGGAACGTGGCCACGGCGATGACGAGGAGCAGCAGCGGGAGCGCCCACAGCAGGCGCGCAGCAACCGGGTTCGAGAGGAAGTTCATAGACGGGCGGGGCGGACCCGAAGGGCTGGGTGGCGAGACAACGGCCTCCCCGCCCCTCGGTTGCCCGCCGCGGCCGAGTTCGCGGGGAGTTGCGGGCAGCGGGCAGCGGGCAGCGGGCAGCGGGCAGCGGGCAGAAGATGCCCCACCCCGCCAGCACTGTGCGGGGGCGGGGTGGTCGGGCACCGCCCGCTCGTGTCTGGCGAACGCACCCCCCGCCAAGGCCGCCACCGCTCCGCGCGGCATGGGCTGTCCCCCTTGTTCAAGGGGGACAGTTCGTGCGACGGGGGAGCGCAGCGACCGGAGCGCGAACGGGGGGTGCATCGGGGCAGCCACGGGCGGGGCGGAGGCGCCGTTCGGGACCGCCCCGCCCGCGTCATCTACCACCCCTAGCCCCTCCTATCCAGGAGGGGGACTGCCGCCGCCTCCCGTTGACAGCGGCCTCCCCTATCACCGCCCCGTCCAGATGTGAGCGGGCGGGGCGGAACAAAACGGGCACCCCCCCGCCCGCGCGCCCCTTTTCCCTTTTCCCTTTTCCCTTTTCCCTTTTCCCTTTTCCCCGCTACGCCGCGAACAGGTACGGCTTCCACGCCTCCTCGCCGGTCCCGATAAAGTCGCGCATGTACATCACGTGGCTCGGACGATAGGGGCGCTTCCGCATCTGGAGGCCCGCCTCGTCCGGCGTTCGGCTCCCCTTCCGGTTGTTGCACGGCGTGCAGGCCGCGACGAGGTTCTCCCACGAGTCCGCCCCGCCCCGCGACTTGGGGACGACGTGGTCGATCGTCAGGCGGTCGGCGGCCCCGCAGTAGACGCAGCGGTGATGGTCGCGGCGGAGCACGTTGCGCCGGGTCAGGAGCACCTTCCGGTAGGGGACGCGAACGTAGCGCTTGAGGCGGACCACGCTGGGCCACGGGTACGACGCCCGGGCCGTCCGCAGCGCCCGGTCCGTCCGGTTCTCGACGACCTCCGCCTTGTGGAGGAACACGAGCCCGACCGCGCGCTCGACGCTGCACACCGAGAGCGCTTGGTAGTCCTGGTTGAGGACCAGGACGTGCCCGGCGAGCGCGCTCATGACCGCCCCGCCCTGGGCGGGGAGTCTCCTCGGAGGAACGCGGTGGGGGACGACGTTGGGAAGGCGCGCGTCGGCTGCGGGCCGGCACCGTCGCCGACCGCCCACATAATACGGCGGCGCCCCCCGCACTCGTGTGCCGGGGGCGCCGTCGGGGACGTAAAGCGGGGCGTTACTGAACGCGCTCCCAGTACTGCGTCCGCCGCGTGAGTGGGGAGTCGAACCCGACGAAGCCCCACACCTTGAGGCGCCCGTCGCGCTCGACCTCCATCTTCGCCTTGTACGTCTTCCCGCTCTGGGGGTCCGTGATCCGGCCGCCCTTCCAGGTGTCGCCGTCGCGCTCAAAGTCGCGGAGGATCTCGACGCCCTTCATGTCGCTCCCGCGGTACTCCTCGTCACAGTCCTCGCAGACGCGGCCCTCGGGGAGGAGGCCGGCGATCTCGCCGTAGAGCTCTCCGTCGCGCTCGTAGATGCGGACGAGCGACTGAGGCTCGCCAGTATCGTCGTTGATCGTCCGCCACGTGCCGACAGGCGTCGTCTGCGCGAGGGCGGGGAGAGCGAACGCAAAGAGGGCGAGGGCGCCGAGGGCGCGGAGGGAGAGTCGGGTCATTGTGTGAGCGGGTGGATGAGGCGGGGCGGCCGGACGGCGGCCGGCGAGAGAGTATCAAGAGCCGTTCCAGACGTTCGTCCCGGCGTTGCCGCCCCTAAACGAGTCGCAACCTGTGTTCGCATGTGCCGCCCCGTTCGGCCGCTGTCGCACGTGTGGACGGGAACGCCTAGCGATTTGAAGCGCCTTCGGGCTCGTCCTGCACCGCCCCGCTCGGGCGGGGCGGGAGATCATGTGGGCGGCCGCCGCCGCCGTTCCTGACGCCGCGCCGGCCGCGGGCGTGCACGTCTGTGCTCGCCGCTGCCCTCATCGCAGGACGGAACGCCGTGGGGCGCCCGCACGAACCCGGGGGCGGTCCGCGTTCGCCGGCCCCAGCGATCTTGCGCCATGCCCCTCCCCCGCCCCGCCCTCCTCGCGCTCGTCCTCGGCGCCGCCGGGGCCGCCGCCGCACAGCCCCGCGACGCCGCCGAGCAGCGGGCCTACGTCGAGGGCCGGTTCGTCCGCGCGCTCACGTTCCACGCCGTCGGCGACGACGGGGCCGCCGCCGCCGCGCTTGACGAGGTCCTCGCGCTCCGCCCGGACGACCCGGCGGTCTACGACGCCCGCGCCGAGGTGGCGCTCGCGCGCGGCGAGGCCGCCGACGCCCTGTTCTACGCCGAGCGCGCCGCGGCGCTCGCGCCCGCCTCCGCCGACATCCGCCTCGGGCTCGCGCGCGCGCTCGACCGGGCGGGGCGGCCGGTCGAGGCGGTCGAGGCCGCCGAGGCGGCCCGGTCGCTGGCGCCCGACGACCCGGCCGTGTGGGAAACGCTCGCCGGCCTCTACGCCCGGGCGGGGCGGGGCGACGCCGAGCGCGAGGCGCTCGCCGCCGGGGTCCGCCTCCACGACACGGCGGCGGCCCGACTCCGGCTCTCGGCGCTGTACGAGCGGGCCGGCGACGCCGAGGCCGCCCTCGACGCGGCCCGGGCCGCCCAGCGGCTGGCCCCGGACGACCCCACCGCACGCCGCCGCGTCGCCGCGCTCGCCGCCCCGCCCCGCCCCGACGCCGCGGCGGACGCCACCCCGCCCGCAGCCGAGGGCGGGGCGGTCGGAGGCGAGGCCGCCGCGGGCCAAACCGCCGAGGGCGGGGCGGAGTCGGTCGACGCGCTCCTGGCCACGGTCGAGGCCGACCCGCGGCGGCTCGACGTCTGGGCACGGGCCTTGCAGGCGCTCGCCGCGTCGGGCGACCCGCGCGCGGGCGCCGTCGCCGACGACGCCCTCCTCCTGTTCCCCGCCGTCCCCGCCGTCGCCACGCCGGCCGCCGAGGCGTACCTCGCCGCCGGCCGCCCCGCCGACGCCCGCCGCGCCGCCGAGCGCGCTCGCGCCGCCCTCGACGCGCAAGGTGATGCCCCCGACGCTGACGACCTCCGCGCGCGGCTCGACCGCGTCCTCGCCGCGACCGACGGCTAGCCCATGCCCCACGTAGCGCCGACCGTCGGGGTCCGCCCCGCCCTCGTCCTGCTCGCGCTCGTCGCCGCCGGCTGCGGCCCGACGGGGCCGCTCGTACGGGACGCTCCCGACGCGACGGCCGCGGGCTACCCCGACCACTCGGTCGACCAGGTCATCGGGGCCGTCGCCGCGTCCGTGGCCCCGGTCCAGAGCGCGGCGGCCGACGGCGACCTCGTGGTCGACGGCCCGGACGGGAGCCAGAGCGCCTCGTTCAGCTTCCGCGCCCGGCTCGCCGACAGCGTCGCCGTGGTCGTCCGCGGGCCGCTCGGCGTGGTCGCCGGGCGGGGCCTGGCCACGCCCGACTCGTTCTACGCGGCCGACCGGATCAACCGCCAGCTGTTCTACGGCCCCGCCGCGGCCGCCGAGCGCTACGTGCCGGGGGCCGGGTCGTCGGAGCGGCTGGCGCAGGCGGCGCTCGGCCTCCTCGTGCCCGACGCCGGCGTGGCGTGGTCGCTCACGGCGCAGGACGGGCTCTACCGGCTCGTCGGGCGCCTGCCGAGCGGGGCCGCCCGCGAGATCACCGTCGACCCCGCGCTGTGGCGGGTCGTTCGCGTGCGCGAGTTCGACGGGGCGGGGCGGTCGGTGGGCGGCGTCGAAGCCGAGGCGTTCGACACGGTCGACGGCGTGGTCCTCCCGCGCCGCGTCCGCCTCCGGGGCGGCGGCACCACGGTCACGCTGGAGCACCGGCGCCTCGCCGTCAACCCGCCCGACCTCCGGCTCCGGTTCGAGCGGCCGGCGGACTATGAGGCGTTCCCCATTCAGTAACCGGGCGGGGTGGAACGGGAGCGTCTCCCCCGCCCCGCTCGCTAGATTCGGACGCCGCCCCGCCCCCCGATGCGCCTCGCCCCGCTCCTCCTCCTCACCGCGCTCGTCGCCGCCCCGGCCTGGGGGCAGAGCCGGGCCGAAACCGAGGCGCGACTGTCGAGCCTCCGCGAGCAGGTCCGGGGCGTCGAGGGGCAGGTCCGGCAGGCGCGGAGCCAGGAGACGTCCGAGCTCCGCGCGCTCGAAGGGCTGGACGCTGAGATCATTCTCCGCCGGCAGCTCGTCGACGGCTACGAGACGCAGACGGCCTCGATCCGCGGCGAGACCCGCGAGCTCCAGCGGTCCATCGAGCGGCTCGAGTCCGAGATCGACGCGGCCAAGGCGTCGTACCGAGCGCGCGCGCGGCACGCCTACATGCACGGCCGCCGGAACAGCCTCGCGCTCATCCTGGCCGCGGGCTCGGTGAACCAGATGATCGTCCGCGCCCGGTACCTCCAGCAGTTCGCGAAGCAGCGGCGCGGGGAAGTCGAGCAGATCGGCCGGAAGACGGCCGTTCTCCGGTCGCGCGAGGAGGACGTGCGCGCCTCGCTCGCGGCGACCGAGCGGCTCCTGGAGCAGGGCCGCGCCGAGCGCGACCAGCTCGCCGCGAGCCGCCGCGAACGGGCTGGCCTCGTCGCCGAGCTGCGGACGCAGCGGGGCCGCCTCGAGACCGAGTTGGACCAGCGGCGGAGCGACGCCGACCAACTCGCCGGGCTCGTACGCGACCTCGTCGCCCAGGAGCGCGCACGCGCCGAGGAGGCCCGGCGTCAGCGCGAGGCCGCCGAGCGCGCCGAAGCCGAGCGCCGCGCCGAGATCGCCCGCCAAGCCGAGGCAGCCCGACAAGCCGAAGCCGCCCGCCAGGCCGAGGCCGAGCGCGTCGCCGAAGCGGCCCGCCAGGCCGAGGTCCAGCGGCGCGCCGACCAGGCCGCACGCCGCGCCGCCGAGGCCGAGTCGTTCCGCCGCCGCCCCGCCCAGCGCGCCGCCGAGCCCGCCGCCCCGCGCCCGGCGCCGCCCCGCCCGCAGCCCGAGGCCGCCCGCCCCGCCCCGACACCGGCCGCCGAGCCGTCGGCGCCCATCGCCGAAGCCCGCCCCGCCCCGCGTCCTGCGCCTCGGCCGGCGCCCCGCCCCGCCGCGCGGCCTGCGCCCCGCCCCGAGCCCGCCGCCGAGCGGGCGGTCGACCTGACCGGCTCGTTCCGCCAGAACCGCGGGCGCCTCCCCCGCCCCGCCAGCGGCACCGTCGTCGGCGCGTTCGGGAAGCGGACGGACCCCGTCTACGGCACGGCCGTGTCCTCGATCGGGATCGACATCGCCACGGCGCCGGCCGCGCCCGCGCGCTCCGTCTTCGACGGCGTCGTCGAGCGCGTGGGGACGATGGCCACCTACGGCACGTTCGTCATGGTCTCGCACGGGGGCTACACGACCATCTACGGCAACCTTTCCGGCGTCTCGGTCCGCCAGGGCCAGCGGGTCCGTGCGGGGCAGGCCGTAGGCCGGGCGGGGACGGCCGGCTCGCGGCGCGGGAGCCAGCTCTTTTTCGCGCTCTTCGAGGGCGGGGAGGCCGTCAACCCCACCCGCTGGCTCCGCTAGGCCGCCGGGGGCGGGGCGGACACTTCCTCCACCCCGCCCGGACGCGCGGGCGGGGCGGCACGGTCGACCGCGACGGCGTCAGCGGCCCTAGCCAACGGCGAGGAGGACAATCACCGCGATCACCAGGAGGGCGAGGAGGATCCATCCGAGCATCGCCCAGGCGGGCTTGCGCGCCGTTGCAGGCGCTTCTTCAGCAGCGGGCGGGGCGGCGGGAGCGCGGTCGGCCGCACGTTTGCGGTCCGCCGCTGGCTGGGGCTCGGGGGCGGGCTCAGCCACGGGCGGCTCGGCCACGGGCGGAGTGGGCTCGGCCACGGGCGGGGCGGGCTCGACGGGCGGGGCGGGCGGCTCCGCGGCCACCGGCTCTACGTCCACGGGCTCCGTGGTCACGGGCTCTGCGGGCGGCACCGTTTCGGAGTCCACAGGCGGCGCGGTCTCCGCAGCCGCTCCGTCGCCCGCGGGCGGGGCGGCGGCCTCGCGCTCGGCGAGCTCCCGCTCGACCCGCTCCAGGCGTTCCCGCTCTTCCTGCTCGCCGTGGCTCTCGTCCAGCGAGTACCGGAGGAGCGCGGCCACCCCGCCCGCGTCGGTGAGCGCGGGGAACGGGTCGGTAAAGTCGACCTCGGCCCCGGTGCGGACGGCCTGCTCGGTCATGGCCTCGACGAGGTCGACGCGGAACACGTCGCTCGAGCCGCACACGCCGCAGGTGTCGGGCGTCCCGTGCGCGACGTGCTCGCAGGTCCGGCACTTGGTGCCGGCGATCTCGGCCTCGCGGTCCACCAGCACGGCCTCCACGCGGGCTTGGCGGAGCGCCTCCATCACGTCGGTCGCCCCGAACGCGGCGAGGCCCGGCCCCACGCCCTGCTCGCGGATCGCCACCCACAGGTCCTCCTCGTCC
This sequence comes from Rubrivirga sp. S365, assembly GCF_032248475.1. Lineage (NCBI taxonomy): Bacteria > Pseudomonadati > Rhodothermota > Rhodothermia > Rhodothermales > Rubricoccaceae > Rubrivirga > Rubrivirga sp. S365. The sequence continues at coordinate 1,891,369 of NZ_JAVTTN010000001.1, read as the reverse complement.
TGGCGCTCGCCGGCCTCGGCGACCTCGGCGGCCGTGTCCAAAAGCTGGTCCTCGCTTGCGTCCGCCGACACGGCCCGCGTGCCGACGAGCTTGTCCTGGAGCGGGGTGGCGAGCGCCTCCTCGACGGCGCGCACGGGCTCGTCGGAGCCCAGGAGCACGAGGCGCGAGAACGGCCGCTCGTGGTCGAGCGCCTGGAGGTCGCCCGCGATCTCGGCGGCGTACTGCTCGATCTGCTTTTCGCGGCGCCGCGCGTAGCGCTTCTGGCTCCACCCGCCCTTTTTGACCCGGTTCTTGACGTCGCCCCGCACGCTCCCCTCCTCGTCGACCTCGTCCGGCGCGACGTAGTAGATCTTGGCCGACGTGTTGTCCACGACGGCGACGGCGAACGTCTCGTGCTCCTCCAGGAGCTCGTACGCCGGGCGGACGTACGGCGCGTCGCCCATCCACACGCGCGTGCCGACGGGCTCGGGGAGCGGGTACGCCTTGGCGAGGTCGGCGGCCCACCCCGCGAACGCGACGACCGCCCCGCCCGCCGGGGCGCTCTGGCCGTCCAGGAGCTTGCCCACGACGGCCAGGTTCTGCTCGAAGTGCTCGGTCTCTTCGGGCTGGTCGGCCAGCAGCGAGCGGACGCGCGCGAACCGCTCGTCGAGGACCGAGCGCTCGTCGTCGGCGTCGAGGTAGACGGTGAGGAACGCGCGCTCGGGGCCGGCAAGGTCGGAGAGGGCGCGGAGGTGGTCGGCGTCGAGGGTCAAGGGCGGGGCGGGGGGAGAGCCGCCTCCTACGCCGAGGCGCGGCAGGGGCTCCCCCACCTGGAGCCGCTCCGCCCCAGCGCCGCCACGACGGAGGGCGGGGCGGGACGACGCCCACCCCGCCCGGGGCGCTCGTAGGGATACGGCTCGCCGTGTCCGGGGCGGGCGGAACGCCGACGTTCCGGCACCACCCCGCCCGCCGAGCGCGCGGGGGCGGGGCGGCCTGCGACGCCACCCCGCCCCAACAAAAAAGCGGCGGCCCCCGGAGGGGCCGCCGCCGTTCCGACGGGCGGGGCGGGGCGGTTACGCCTTGTCGTCCTCGTCCGTGTCCTCGCCGCGGAGCGCGTCGAGGTCGCCCTCTATGGTCGCGGACGCTCCGCCGAGCTCGGTGTCCGGCTCCGGCGCGTCGTCGGTGCCGAGGGCGTCGGCGACGACCTCGCCGGCCGGCTTCTCGAGCACCTCGGGGACGTCAACGTCGTCGACCGAGTCCACGTTCGGGCCGACAAAGTCGGGCTCGGTCGTGACAGCGGTCGTCGGCGTCTCCTGGCCCGTGGCCGTCTCGACGGCGCTCGCGAGCGAGCCCTCCGCCGGCTGGCCGCCGGACTTGAAGGTGGCCTCCGAGTTCTCGGCCGACGGCAGAGCCGCCCCCTTGGGCTGGCGCTGCGATGTGACCTCGTCAGACCCGCGGGGGGCCGTCTCGTCGGTCTGCTCGACGACGCGGTTGGCCTCGCCGACGGTCCCTTCGAGCTGCGACGTGGCCTTGCCGCCCACGACGGGCGGCTCGTTCGTGTCCTCGTCGGAGACCGCGTTGGCCTCGGCCTCCGCCATCTGCTGGCGGAGCGCCTCCAGACCCGAGATCTCGCCGAGCGTGGCGGGGCCAGACTGGCGGCTCCCGTACGACTCGACCTGGCGGCGCTCCTCGCGCTGCTGGGTCTGGCGCTCCCGGTTCTCGGCGCTGCGCTCGGCGCGCTCGGCCGACCGGACCTTGGCCGTCTCGGACATGACCAACTCGCGGTCCTCGCGGTCCATGCGGATCACCTGGAGCTCGAGCTCGTCGCCGATCTGGTACGAGTCCATCGGGCGGCCCGAGCGCTGGAGGTGGCTCGCCGGGACGAACGCCTCGACGTCGAGCGGGAGGTCGACGACGACGCCGCCGTCGTTGATCTCCGCGACCGCGCCGACCGCGTCGGCGCCCTCGGTGTACACCTCGGCCACCTTCGCCCACGGGTCCGTCGAGACCTGCTTGTGGCCGAGCGAGATCCGCCGCTGGGCGATGTCGATGTCGAGGACGATGACGTCGAGGTCCATCCCCTTCTTGACCACTTCAGACGGGTGCTTCACGCGCCGCGTCCAGCTCAAGTCCGAGACGTGGACGAGGCCGTCGATGCCGGGCTCGATCTCGACGAAGGCGCCGAAGGTCGTGATGTTGCGGACCTTGCCGCGCGTGATCGTCCCGACCGGGAACCGCTCCAGGAGCCCCTCCCACGGGTCGGGCTCGAGCTGCTTCATGCCGAGCGAGATCTTTTTCGAGTCCTCGTCGACCTTGAGCACCTTCACGTTGACCGTCTGGCCCAGCTGGACCTTCTGAGTCGGGTGCTTGACGTGCTCCGTCCACGACATCTCGGAGATGTGGACGAGCCCCTCGATGCCACGCTCGACCTCGACGAAGGCGCCGTAGTCGGTGACGGACACCACGCGGCCCTCGATCTCCATGCCCTCGACGAGGCGCTCGGCGAGGTCGTCCCACGGGTGCTTCTGGAGCTGCTTGTAGCCCAGCGAGATCCGCTGGCGCTCCTTGTCGTAGTCGAGGACGACGACGTTCAGCTTCTGGTCGAGCTCCAGCACCTCGGACGGGTGGCCGACCCGGCCCCACGAGATGTCCGTGATGTGGAGGAGCCCGTCGACGCCGCCCAAGTCGACGAAGGCGCCGAAGTTGACGATGTTCTTGACCTGGCCCTCGAGCACCTGGCCCACTTCGAGCGAGTCGAGGATGTGCTCGCGCTGCTCCTGGAGGTCCTTCTCGATGAGCGCCTTGTGCGAGATCACGACGTTCCCGTTGCCCGGGTTCGTCTTGACCACCTTGAACTCCATCGTCTTGCCCAGATAGACGTCGAAGTCGCGCACGGGGCGGACGTCGACCTGGGAGCCGGGAAGGAAAGCCTCCGAGCCCAGCAGGTTGACGATCATGCCGCCCTTGATGCGCTTGACGATCTCACCCTCGATCACCGCCCCGCTCTCAAGAGCACCCTCGAAGATGTTCCAGCGGAGCTTGTCGTTGGCCTTCGCGTAGCTCAGCGTGAGCTGCCCGCGGCGGTCCTCCAGGCGGTCGACGTAGACGTCGATCTCGTCGCCCATCTCGGGCACCTCGCCGAACTCGTTTTTGGCGACGACGCCGTCCGACTTGAACCCGATGTCGACGACGACCTCCTTCTCGGTGAGGCCGACGACTTTGCCGGTCACGATCTGATCCGCCTCGACGGCCGACATGGACGACCCGTAGAGGGTCTCCATCTCGTCGGGCTCGGCGCCGCGGTCCATGACCTTGGCCGAGGCCCCGATGCCGGAGACGCCAGCGTTCTTAGCGTCGGCGGCGTTGAGGTCGTCGATCGAGATGGTCCGGCCGAGGTCCTTGCCGGTGTAGCCGAGCACGGGCGCGCCCATGGCGCCGTCGCCGGACGCGCCGTCGCCGGACGGGGCGCCGCCCTGCGGGGCGTCCTCGTCGCCTTCGACGAGGTCGGTGACGACGTCGGCCACGGTGTCGGCGACCGTCTTGGCCGCGTCAGCCGCGGTCTCCACGGCCGACTCGACGGCGTGCGTCACGGTGCTGAGGAGGCCGCCGCCCTCGCCGTCGTCGGAGGCGGGCGGGGTGACGTCGGGGGCCGCCTCGGGGGCGCCGTCGGCCTGGGGGGTGGAGGCGTCGTCCGACGTCTCGGGGGTGTTGGGTTCGTTAGCCATAAAGGGGAGCAACGGCGACCGCCCAGACGGGCGAGAGGCGAGGGGCGCCGCGGTGGGGTTTAGGAGTGAGAAAAACGTCCCGCGTCGCGGCCTCTCGTCGGCAAGCCGACGCGGCGCGGGAGGGGATAAACGGGAAAACGGGTCGGATCGCCTGCGCTAGCGGTCGCGGACGGCGCGAAGCACCTCGTCGACCTGGTCCTCGACCGAGAGCGCCGTCGTGTCCAGGCGCCGGGCGTCGGGGGCGGGGCGGAGCGGGGCGAGTGCCCGGCTCTCGTCACGCCGGTCGCGCTCGGCGATCTCGGCGCGGACCTTCTCGAACGCCGCGGGGTCGCCGCCGGATCCCGCCCCGCCCGCGTCGGACGCGGCAAAGTCGGCGAGGCGGCGGCGGGCGCGGGCGTCGAGGTCAGCGACCAGAAAGAACTTGACGTCGGCGTCGGGGAACACGACCGTGCCGACGTCGCGGCCCTCGGCGACCACCCCGCCCGCGTCGGTCTCGCGGGCGACGGTCCGCTGGAGCGCCACCATGGCCTCGCGGACGGGCGCGAGCTTGCTCACGCGGCTGGCGTCCTCGGCGGCCTGCGCCGTCCGGATCCGGTCGGTCACGTCGACGCCGTCGAGGGCGACGCGCGTGCGGTCGGGGGCGGGGCGGAGGCGGACGTCGAGGGCGGGCAGGAGGTCGCGGGCGGCGGCGGCGGTAAACGGGAGGCCCCGGTCGCGGAAGGCGACCCCGACGGCCCGGTACATGGCGCCGGTGTCGAGGTAGAGCCACCCGAGCCGCTCGGCCACGCGCCGGGCCGTCGTGCTCTTGCCAGACCCGGCGGGGCCGTCGAGGGCTACGATCACGGGCAGAACGGGGGCGGGGCGGCGGGGAGCCCGTCAAGGTAGGCGCCCGCCCCGCCCCGCCCTAGCGGCGGGGTGGGAAGACGGCGTGGAACGTGGGCGGGGCGGGCGCTACTCGCCCTTCCAGGCGGCGTCGCACCGCTCAAAGTCGCCGGTCGTGTTAAGGCACTCGATCATTTCTCGGACCGCCGCCGCCGGGCGGATGCCCCACCGCGCTCGCTCCTCGTCAGAGACGGCGTCGAGGTCCGCGTTCCCGAGCGACCACACAAGCTCTGCCCCGCTGTTGTCTGTTGGGTCGTGGTCCGTCGTGTCTCGGGGAGAGCCGAACGCCTGCGTGCCGTAGACTTGGGGCCGGCCAATCGACTGCTGCCATCGATCGTACGCACGGGGCACCAGCCATCGAGCATCCTCGTTGCCATCCTCTTCGTACGCCCGCCGGGAGAGCGTGTAAGCCCGGTAGAGGCTGTACGGCGTGATGTCGTGCTGGAACACGAGCGCCGCGTGGTAGAGGTCGGCGCCGGTGCGGAGCCGCCCCGCCCCGGTGAGCGCTTCCACACGTGCGAGGCGCATGGAGTCCGCTGCCGCGACGACGCTCCACGGCATCGTCCCATCCATGTTCGCCTGCCGGTCGGCCTGATCCGCGTCGGCGAGCGCTTTCAGTTCGGCGCTCACGGCGCCACCCGACTGCGCCAGCGCGGGCGAGGCAAAGACGAGGAGGGCGAGCACGAGCGGACGTCTCATAACGTACCGGCCGTACAGGCTGGTGAGGGACGTCACAGACGATCCGCCGCCCCGCCTGTTCCCAGCGGGCGGGGCGGCTAGCGCTGCGCCACCGGCCCCGCCCCGCCCAGCGACTCGGCGAAAAAGTCCGTCAGCAGCGTGTACAGGTGGAGCCGCGTGCCCCCGCCGTAGATGCCGTGGTTCCGGCCCGGGTAGATCATGAGGTCGAACTGCTTGCCGGCCGCCTGGAGCGCGTCGACCATCGCGTAGCTGTTCTGGACGTGGACGTTGTCGTCGGCGTCGCCGTGGACGATGAGGAGGTCCTGGCCCGGCGCGAGCCGGTCGGCGTAGGTCGTGGGGCTGCCCAGGTCGTAACCCCCGGGGTTCTTCTGCGGCGTCGAGAGGTAGCGCTCGGTGTAGATCGTGTCGTACTGGCGCCACGACGTGACCGGCGCCACGGCCGCGCCCGCGTGGAAGGTCTCGGGGCCGTCGTCATAGGTCATGGCGAGGAGCGTGAGGTATCCGCCGTAGCTCCACCCCCAGATCCCCATGCGGTCGGAGTCCACGTAGGGCATCGCGCCGAAGTGCTGGGCGGCGGCGATCTGGTCCTCGGCCTCCAGGATCCCGAGCCGGTTCTGCGTCTCCGTCTTGAACGCCTTGCCGCGGCCGCCCGTCCCCCGGTTGTCGACGCCGGCAACGAGGATGCCGTGGGTCTCGGCGAGGTACTGGTGCCACAGCCGCTCCGTGCCGGCCCAGCGGTCGGTCACCTCCTGCGAGCCCGGCCCGCCGTAGGTGTGGATGAGGAGCGGGTACTCGCGCGACGCGTCGAAGTCGCTCGGGCGGATCACGTACGCGTTCAGCGGCTCGCCGTCGGCGCCGGGGACCGTCGTGAACTCGGGGGCCGGGAGGCCGTAGGCCGCGATCCGCTCGGCGAGGTCCTCGTTGTCGACGAGCACCGCCACCTCCTCCCCGCTCGTCCGGTAGAGCGTGGTCGTGGGCGGGGCGGTGGCCGTCGAGTAGGTGTCGGTGAAGTAGTCGAAGTCGCGCGACAGGTCGACGCTGTGCCACCCCGCCCCGCTCGTGACCTGCTCGGGCTCGCCGCCGCCGAGCGGGACGCGGTAGAGGTGGCGCTGGAGCGGCGACGCCGCCGTCGTCGTCACGTAGGCGACGCCCTCGGCCTCGTCGACGCCGTGGAAGTCGGTGACGTCCCAGGGGCCGCGCGTGACCTGGCGGACGAACGCGCCGTCGTTGTCGTAGAGGTAGAGGTGGCCGTAGCCGTCGCGGTCGGAGCGCCACACGAAGTGGTCGCCGTCGTCGAGGTAGGTGATCGTGCCGGTCGCGACGTCCGAGAAGCCGGTCTCGACCTCGATGTAGCTGTCGTTCTCCTCCTCCAGGACCTGCTCCACGTCGCCCGTCTCGGGGTCGCCGTAGAGGAGGTCGGCGTGGTTCTGGTCGCGGTTGAGGCGGAGCATCCAGACGTCGGCGCGGCCGTCGTCCAGGGCCGGCGTCCAGCCCATGCCGGCGAGGTACTCGGTCTCGTCGCCGCCCTCGAACCAGGTGTCCGTGTCGAAGAACGTGGTCTCGCCGGTCGCCACGTCGACGACGCCCACGCGGACCTCGGCGTTGGCCTCGCCGGCCTTGGGGTAGCGGAAGCTCGTGGTCTCGGGGTAGAGCGTGCGGAAGTCGGTCATCTGGAAGTCCCGCGTCGCGCTCTCGTCCAGCTGAAAAAAGGCGATGTAGCGGCCGTCGGGGCTCCAGCGGAACCCGTCGCGGAGCCCGAACTCCTCCTCGTAGACCCAGTCGAACGTGCCGTTGATGACGGCGCCCGGGCCGCCGGACGTCGTCAGCGCCCGCTCATCGCCCGTGGCGAGGTCGACGACGTAGAGGTTCCGGTCGCGGACGAACGCGACGCGCTGGGCGGCGGGGTCGAACTTGGCGAACATCTGGAGCCCTTCGGAGCGGTCGGCGACCGGCCGGAGCGCGTTCGTCTCCAGGTCGAACACGTAGTAATAGCCCTTCGTGTTGAGCCGCCACACGCGCTCCGAGTCGGTGTAGAGGAGGGCTTTGGAGCCGTCGGCGGAGTAGGCGTAGTCCTCGATCTGGACGAGCCCCTCGCCGTCGGGCTTAGCGAGCACGCTCCCGTCGATGAGGACGCGGCGGCCGTCGTTCTCCAGGTCCATCTCGACCAGGTTCGAGGTGCCGGCCTCGCGGTCCTGGTCCACGTAGAGGAGGCGCGCCCCGCTCTCGGCCCACCGGCCGCCCTGGAACGACTCGGCCGCGAACTCCGGCGACGCGAACAGCTTCTCGAGCGTGAGCTCGGCGGCCGCCGTGGCCCGCGCCGGCACGCGGCTCTCCGACACGGGCGGGGCGGCGGCGGGCGGGGCAGCGGGCGCCGCCGGCTCCGTGGACGCGCAGCCGGCGATGACGAGGAGGGCGACGAGCAGGAGCGAAGGGCGCATCGGGCGGGGCGGGGTGGGGAGAGGCCGAACGGGACCGCGAGGTCGCAAAGTACGCGGACGGCCGCCCCGCCCGGCGCGGGAGGAGAAGAGGACTGGAGGAGAAGAGGGCCGGATGAGAAGAGGACTGGAGGACACACGCCCCGCCTCTTCTCGTCTTCCCCCTCTACTCCTCTTCTCGCCTCTCCCCCGCCCCGCCCTACTCCACGCCGGGCAGCGGGTAGTCGCGCGGGGTGTGCTGGACGGACACCCACTGGACGGTCGAGAAGGCGTCGAGCGCCCACTGGCCGCCGAACCGGCCGAGCCCGCTCGCGCCCCGCCCGCCGAAGGCCACGTGCGGCTCGTCGTTGACCGACATGTCGTTGACGTGGATCATCCCCGTCCTGACGCGCCGCGCGAAGGCCACGCCGCGCTCGATGTCGGCCGTGAACACGGCGCCCGAGAGGCCGTAGTCGGTCGCGTTCGCGATCGCCAGCGCCTCGTCGTCGGTCTCGAATGAGAGGACCGGGGCGACGGGGCCGAAGATCTCCTCCTCGGCCGCCGGCATGTCCTGCGCCACGCCCGTGAGGACCGTCGGCGGGACCACGCGGCCCTCGGGCTCGCCGCCCAAGGCGACCGTGGCCCCGGCGTCGACCGTCCGCTGGAGCACGTCGAGCACCGACTCCAGCTGGTCGTCGTCGATGATCGGGCCGACGAACGTGGCCTCGTCGCGCGGGTCGCCCGCCTGCAGCTGGCGCACGACGTCGAGGAAGCGCTCGACGAACGCGTCGTGGACCGACGCGGCAACGGCGATCCGGTTGATGGCGATGCAGATCTGGCCCTGGTGGAGAAACTTCCCGAACGCCGCCGCGCGCGCGGCCTGGTCGAGGTCGGCGTCGTCGAGGACCACGAATAGGTTGTTGCCGCCCAGCTCCAGCTCGACCCGCTTGAGGTGCTTGCCGGCCAGCTCGGCGATGCCCCGCCCGACGGGCGTCGAGCCCGTAAACGAGATCACGCGCGGGGCGGGGTGGGCCACGAAGGCGTCGCCGATCTCCGACCCCTTGCCGGGGACCACGCCCACGAGCCCCGGCGGCACGCCGGCCTCCTCGAAGATGGCCCCGAGCAGCGTGCCGCCCGTGACCGGCGTGTTCGAGGCCGGCTTCAGCACGACCGCGTTGCCCGCGCCCAGCGCCGGCGCCACGCTCCGCATCGAGAGGTGGAACGGGAAGTTCCACGGCGAGATCACGCCGACGACGCCGACCGGCACGCGGTAGACGCGGTTCTCCTTGCCCGCGACCGTCCCCGGGAACAGCGAGCCCTCCATGCGCAGCGGGAACGTCGCGGCCTCGGTCGTGATGCCGACCGCGTTGCCCAACTCGGCGCTGGCCTTGACGTGCGTGCTCCCGGACTCGGTCACGAGCCACTCGATGATCTCGTCGTGGCGGTCGCCCATGACCTCGACGGCCTTCGCGAGCACCGCCTGCCGCTCCGTGGGGAGCCACCCCGCCCACTCCTCCTGCGCGGCGGCGGCGGCCGTGTAGGCGTCGTCGACGTCGCTCTCGGTCGCCTGGGCGACGTCGAGGAGCGTCTCGTCGGTGTACGGGTTCGTGGTCGGGGCGGTCTGGCCGTCGGCGCCGTCGCGCCACTCGCCGGCGACGAAGAGCTGGCCGAGGTGGCTGTAGCGGGACATGGGCGGGGTGGAGTCGGTGGGCCGGGCTCACGGGTCCGGCGGGCCGTCGTTCCCGCGGGGCGCCCCGAGCGCCGGTCCGGCCTCGCCCGATGCCGCCCCCGCCCCGCCCCGCGGGCCGCGTGCGGGTCCGCCCGGCTACTTGTAGACCGCGCCGGCGTCGAAGACCGGCACGTCCGTCTCTTCGAGGGCGCCGTCCTCGACGCGGCGGTAGAAGCACGAGCGGTGGCCGGTGTGGCACGCCGCCCCGCCCGCCTGCTCGATGCGGAACAGGAGCGCGTCGCCGTCGCAGTCGACGTAGGCCGCCTTGACCGCCTGCGTGTTCCCGCTCGTCTCGCCCTTGACCCAGACCTTCTGGCGCGACCGGCTCCAGTAGGTCATCACGCCGGTCTCGAGCGTCTGCCGGAGCGTGTCGCGGTTCATGTAGGCGAGCATGAGCACGTCGCCGGTCGCGTCGTCCTGGGCGATCGCGGCGACCAGGCCGTCGTCGTCAAACTTTGCGGCGTCGAGGAGGGGCTGGAGGTCCATCTGCGTGAGGGGTGCGTGGGCGGGGTGGGCCGCCCAAGGTGCGCGGGCGCGGGCGGCGGGCGGGGAGGAGAACGCGGGAAAGATCTCCGCCGGCCGGCGTACACCGCCCATGCTGGCTCACCCCGCTCTCGCCCTCGCCGTCCTCCTCGCCGCCGCCTCGGGCTGCGAGCCGGGCGGGGCCGCCCCGCCCGACCTCCCCGTCTACCGGGGCGACTTCGCGCCCGTCGACGACGGGGCGGCGGATCCCGCCTTCGCCGCCCTCCGCGAGCACCTCCTGGGCGTCGTCGCGCGGCGCGACACGGCCGCGCTGCTGGCGCTCGTGGCCCCGGGCGCCCGCGTCGCCTTCGACGGCGGGCGGGGCGGGGCGGACGCCTTCCGGCGCCTCTGGTTCTCGGGGAGCCCGCCGTCGGGCGCGCCCGTGTGGAGCGTGCTCGGCGCGGTGCTCGGCGCGGGGAGCGTGGAGGAGGACGGCGCCTTTACGGTCCCCTTCGTCTCCGGCCTCTGGCCCTCGGACCTCGACCCGTTCGCGCACGTGGCCGTCGTCGGGCAGGACGTGCCGGTCCTGGACGCGCCGGGCGGGGCGCCGGTCGCGCTCGTCAGCGAGATCGTCCTCCCGGTCCTCGCCCCGCCCCTCGACGGGTGGTGGCAGGTGGGGCTCCCGGGCGGGGCGGCCGGGTTCGTCCCGACGGGCGAGGCGATCAGCCCGGTCGGCTACCGCGCCACGTTCTGGGACGACGGCGACGGGCTCCGGCTCCAGTCGTTCCTGGGCGGCGACTAGCCGCCCCGCCCGCGCCTCCGTCTGTTCCCGGCGACCGCCCCGCCCTCAGGCCGCGGCGGCGGCCGGTTCGGGGTCGTAAGCCAGCACCGGCCCGAGCCACCGCTCGACCTCGTCGACCGGCACCGCCTTGCGCGCCGCGTAGTCCGCGACCTGGTCGCGCCCGACGGGGCCGAGGTTGAAGTAAGACGCGTCGGGGTGCGCGAGGTAGACGCCGCAGACGGCGGCCGGCGGCGTCATGGCGAGGTGCTCGGTGAGGTCGGCGCCGGTCCGCTCGCGGGCGTCCAGCAGGTCGAAAATCGTCACCTTCTCCGTGTGGTCCGGCTGCGCCGGGTAGCCGGGGGCGGGGCGGATGCCGCGGTACCGCTCGCGGACGAAGTCGTCGTGGTCCAGGCGCTCGCCCGGCGCGTAGCCCCAGGCCTCGCGGCGGACCCAGGCGTGGAGCCACTCGGCGAACGCTTCGGCGAGCCGGTCGGCGAGCGACTGCGCGAGGATCGCGCGGTAGTCGTCGCCGTCGGCGCGGGCGGCGTCGGCCAGCGCCTCGGCGCCGTGGATGGCGACCACGAACGCGCCGGCGTGGTCGCCCGCCCCGCCCGCGTCGGCCGGCGCCACGAAGTCGGCGAGCGCGCGGTTGGGCTTGCCCGGCGTTTTTTGGGTTTGCTGCCTCAGGGTGTGGAGCACGACCGCCCCGCCCTCGCCCACCGCCCCGCCCGCGTCGGGCGGGGCGGGGTGGAGCACGATGTCGTCGCCGTCGGCGTGGGCGGGGAACAACCCAAAAACGCCGCGCGGCGTGAAGAGGCCGCCCCGCTCGATCTCGTCCAGGAGGTCGTTCGCCTCCTCGAACAGCGTCCGCGCCGCCTCGCCTTTGTCCGGGTCCTCGAGGATGGCCGGGTAGGACGCGCCGCGCATCTCCCACGCGATAAAGAACGGCCCCCAGTCGATCCACTCGCGCAGCTCGTCGACCGTCGGCGCAACGGAAAAGACGCCGAGGCGGGCGGGGGCGGGGCGGTCGACGGCTTGCCAGTCGGTCTCGAAGGCGTTCGCGCGGGCGTCCTCCAGGGGCAGCAGCGCCTGCGACCGCTGGCGGGCCGCGTAGCGCTCGCGCGTCGTCTCGTAGTCGGCGGCGACCTGGGCCAGGAAGCCGCCCCGCCCGTCGTCCGAGGTCAGCGCCGAGACGGCGGGGACGCTTTTCGAGGCGTCGAGGACGTGGACCGTCGGGCCGCCGTACTGCGGCGCCACCTTGACGGCCGTGTGGACCTTCGACGTCGTCGCGCCGCCGATGAGGAGCGGGAGCCTCAGGCCCGCCCGCTCCATCTCTCGCGCGACGGCCACCATCTCGTCCAGGCTGGGCGTGATGAGGCCGCTCAGCCCGACCACGTCGACGGCGTGCTCGCGGGCGGCCTCGACGATCTGCGCCGACGGGACCATGACGCCCAGGTCGATCACCTCGTACCCGTTGCAGCCCAGGACCACGCCCACGATGTTTTTGCCGATGTCGTGGACGTCGCCCTTGACCGTCGCCATGAGCACGCGCGTTTTGGCCGTCGCCTCGACCTGCTCGGCCTCGATGTAGGGCGTGAGCACGGCGACGGCCCGCTTCATCACGCGGGCCGACTTGACCACTTGCGGGAGGAACATCTTCCCCGCCCCGAACAGGTCGCCCACGCGGTTCATGCCGTCCATGAGCGGCCCCTCGATCACGTCGAGCGGGCGGTCGTAGGCCTGGCGCGCCTCCTCCGTGTCGGCGTCGACGTAGTCCGTGATGCCCTTGACGAGCGCGTGGGCCAGGCGCTCCTCGACGGGCGCGTCGCGCCACGCCTCGGCGGCGGCCTCGCGCTCTGGGCTCGTGCCGCGCAGCGTCTCGGCGAGGTCGACCAGGCGCTCGGTCGCGTCGTCGCGGCGGTCGAACAGGACGTCCTCGACGGCCTCCTTCAACTCGGGCTCGATGTCGTCGTAGACCGCGAGCTGCCCCGCGTTCACGATCCCCATGTCCATGCCGGCGCGGACGGCGTGGTAGAGGAACGCCGAGTGCATGGCCTCGCGGACCACGTCGTTGCCGCGGAACGAGAACGACAGGTTCGACACCCCGCCCGAGACGCGGGCGTGGGGCAGGTGCTCCTTGATCCACCGCGTCGTTTCGAGAAAGTCGATGGCGTAGCGGCGGTGCTCCTCCAGGCCCGTCGCCACGGCGAACACGTTGGGGTCGAACACGACGTCCTCGGCCGGCACGCCGACCTCGTCGACCAGGATGCGGTAGGCCCGCTCGCAGACGGCGATCCGGCGCTCGACCGTATCGGCCTGGCCGTCCTCGTCGAACGCCATCACGATGACGGCGGCGCCGTAGTCGCGGGCGCGCTCGGCCTGCTCGCGGAAGGCGTCCTCGCCCTCCTTGAGCGAGATCGAGTTGACGACCGGCTTGCCCGGCACGCACTTCAGCCCGGCCTCGATGACCGCCCACTTCGACGAGTCGACGACGACGGGCACGCGGGCGATCTCGGGCTCGGACATGGCGAGGAGCAGGAACCGCTCCATCGCCGCCTCGCCGTCCAGCATCCCCTCGTCCAGGTTCACGTCGATCATCTGCGCCCCCGCCTCGACCTGCTGCCGCGCGACCGCGAGCGCCTCGTCATAGTCACCCTCCAGGATCAGGCGCGCGAAGCGGCGCGAGCCCGTCACGTTCGTCCGCTCGCCGACGTTGACGAAGTTGGTGTCGGGGCGGACCGTGAGCGTCTCCAGCCCGGCCGCGCGGAACGTGCGGGGCGGGGCGGCGGGCACGCGCGGGGCCGCCCCGCCCACGGCGTCAGCGATGGCGCGGATGTGCTCGGGCGTGGTCCCGCAGCAGCCGCCGACGAGGTTGAGCAGGCCGTCCTGGGCGTAGGCCCGCGCCTGCTCGGCCATGAACGCCGGCCCCTCGTCGTAGCCGCCGAGCTCGTTCGGGAGCCCGGCGTTGGGGTAGAGGCTCGTGAACACGGGCGCCACCCCGCTCAGCTCCTCGATAAACGGCCGCATCTGGGCGCTCCCGAGGGCGCAGTTGAGGCCGACCGACAGCAGCTCCGGCGCGTGCGCGAGCGAGTGGTAGAACGCCTCGACCGTCTGGCCCACGAGCGTCCGCCCCGACTGGTCCACGACGGTCCCCGAGAGCATGACCGGCGGGAGCGAGCCGTGCGCGCGCCGGTGCTCGCGGAGCGCCACGACGCAGGCCTTGGCGTTGAGCGTGTCGAAGATGGTCTCGACGAGGAGCACGTCCGCCCCGCCCTCGACGAGCCCGGCGATCTGGGTCGCGTAGGCCGCGCGGACCTCGTCGAAGGTGACGGCGCGCGAGCCCGGGTCCTCGACGTCGGGCGAGAGCGAGAGCGTCCGGTTCATCGGCCCAATCGAGCCGGCGACGAACCGGGGGCGGCCGTCGACGGCGGCCGCGTCGCACGCCTCGCGCGCCAGCCGCGCCGCCGCTTGGTTCAGCTCGTGCGCGAGGCCGCCCAGGCCGTAGTCGGCCAGCGAGACGGCCTGCGCGTTGAACGTGTTCGTGGTCACGACGTCGGCGCCGGCCGCCAAGTACGCCGCGTGGATCTCGCGGACCACGTCGGGCTGCGTGAGGACGAGCAGGTCGTTGGCGCCGGCCAGCGACTCGGGCCAGTCGGCAAAGCGCTCGCCGCGGACGTCGTCCTCGGTGATCCCGCGCGCCTGGACCATCGTCCCCATCGCGCCGTCGAGGACGAGGATGCGGTGGCGAAGGGTCTCGCGGAGGCGGTCGAGCGGGGTCATGCCGGGGCGGGGCGGGGTGACCGAACGTACGGAGCGGCGGCGGGCGGAAGATGCCCGCCCCGCCCGCAGCCAGGGGCGGGGCGGCCTGCGTAGCGCCGTTGCATGCAACGGCGTGGCACCGCGGCGCACTGCGGGCGGGGCGGTCTGGGAGGGAGCCGCCCCGCCCGCAGAACGCAGGGGCAGACGCCGCCCCGCCCACGCGTCGTACGGGACCGCGGGCGGGGCGGCCGGGCGGGGCGGGCTACTCGCCCCGCTCGAACACGAGGGCCGCGCTGTCACCCGTGCGGAGGCGGAGGCGGTCGCCGTCGACGGCGTAGCGCTCCGTCTGGCCCAGCGTGGCCAGGAAGCGGCCGCTCAGCGACGGCCCCGGGCACGCGGCGAGCGTGGCGGCCGTCTGCTCGAAGCCGATGCGGCCGCCGTCTTCGGCCTCGTAGCGGCCGGAGTAGGCGTTGCAGTCGGCGCGGCCGTTGAAGCGACCGTCCGCCCCGAGCGTGAGCGTGAGCGTCTCGTCGGCGCCGGGCGCCACCGCCCCGCCATCGTGCGCCTCGATCTGCACGAGCCGCCACGTCGGGCCGACGAGCGCGCTGGCGACCGCCGAGGAGTCGGCGGCCCCCGCCTGCACCACGCGCACCTTGAGCCCGTCCGCCGACGCCCCCTGCGTGAGGGCGGGCACGTCGGGGTCCGTCACCCACTGGAGCGCGCCGCTGCCGTCGCGGATCTCGGCGTGGACGACGTAGCGGCGGCTGGAGTCGATGCGGGCGGGGTCGTAGCGGAGCGTGAACGAAACCGGAACCGACCGCCCCTCGACCGCGATCGTCTCTTCGGCGAGCATCTCGGCGGCGCCCGCGTCGTCCAGGCGGACGTGGACGACGGCGTCGGGCGGCAGCGCGATGCGGGGGAGGTAGAACACCTCGCCGGTGAGCACGGCGTCGGACTCGGCCGCGCCGGGCTCGGCGGGCACCCGGCCGTCGGCGCACCCGACCAGGGCGAAGAGAAGAACGGCGACGCAGACGGAGAGCGGGCGCATGGCGGTAGAGCCGGAGAGAGGGCACTCGGGGAAGCAGAGCAACGGGCGGCGTCCGCCGAACGGTGCGCCGCCCCGCCCGGACCGCGTGCGGGCGGGGTGGCCTCGCCGGTCCGCGACCGCCCCGCCGCTACAGTCCGAGCGCCTTCGCCAGCCGCGCACCGCGGAGCGTCACCGACGGCACGACAACGACGTTCTCCGTTCCCCGGAGCGGGGTGGGGCTGTAGAACACGCCGACTTCGGGGCTGACCGCGAGGTCGGGCCACCCGAGCCGGGCGCCGAAAAAGCCGCCGACCGCCGGCTGCGTGTTGAGCGCGTCGCCCGAGAACGGCGTGAGGTCCTGCACGCGGGCGCCGAAGTACGGCGTCACGCGGCGGGCGAACGACAGCGGCCCCGGCGAGGCGACGACCGTGCCCTCGATGTGGAGGTGGCTCGTCCCGACGACGCCGCCGCCGACGATGAAGGCCGCCCCGCGGTCGGCGCCGGGCGCTCCCAGAAACTGGCGCTGGTACGTCGCCACGATGCTGCCCAGGCCGAGGATCTGGAAGCCCACGTCGGAGCGGTCGTCGAGCCCGAGGCGCGCGCCGTTGCCGATCATGAGCTGCGCGCCGCCCGGCCGGTCGTCCTCGTCGAGCGAGCGGTCCTCGGACGCGATCTGGAACACGACGCTGGGGCGGACCTCGCGGGCCGGCGTCGTCGCCGGCGTCGTCCCGACGGCGTAGGGGACGCACGCGGCGAGCGCGGGCACGAGGCAGGCGAGGGCAAAGAGGCGAAGGCGCACGGCGGGGCGGTCCGGGGGGAGGCCAAGCTACGCCGCCCGACCGCCCCGCCCCGCCCGCGCGTCGAGGAGGAGAGGACGGGGACGCCGAGCAGCGCCTCCGCCCCGCGCTACGACCGGAAGCGGCGGACGAGCGCGTCGATCTCGCCCTCCGGCAGCGGCAGCGCGTCCGCCCCGCCCCGCTCCTCCGGGCGGGGCGGCCCCTCTCCCACCCCGCCCCGCTCGGCGCGGGTAGCTGCGCCATCCTGACGGGTGGCTGCGCCCACCTTTCGGTTGGCTGCGCCGACCTCCTGGTTGCCCGCGCGGGCGACGAGCCGCGCCTCGATCTCGTCCATCCACGAACCGTCGCCGGACGGGTGCGCGGCCGCGCCGTTCGTGCGCTCGGGGCGGGGCGGGGTGGCGCGGGCGGGGCGGGCGCGCTCCGAGCGGGCGCGCTCGGAACGGGCGGCCGAGCGGGGCGGGGCGGCGCCCTCGGCGAGCGGCTCGCCGTGGTCGTCGTTGAGCGGGGCGGTCTCGAACGCGACCCGCTTCAGGTTGACGAGGTGGAGCGGCGTCACGTTGTCGCTCGTGATCGAGCCGCCCAGCGTGCCCGGCCCGAGCGTCATGGCCGGGAACAGGTCGGTCGTCATGCCGACCGAGCCCAGCGCGGCGACCGTGTTGACGACGATGCGCATGGACGGCTTTTTCAGCGCGAACTGCTCGATCACGCGGTCGCTCGTGGCGTGGAGAGCGAGGGTGTGGCCGATGCCGCCGAACTCGAGCACTTCGAGGCACCGCTCGCACCCGGCCTCCCAGCCGTCGGCGACGTAGAACGAGAGGATGGGCGAGAGCGTCTCCATCGAGAGCGGCTCGTCCGGCCCCACGGCGTCGACCTCGGCGACGAGCGCTCGGGCGCCGTCGGGGACCGAGAAGCCGGCCATCTCGGCGATCCGGCGCGGGCTCTGGCCCACGAGGTCCGTGTTGAACCGGCCGCCGGGCTTGATGATGGCCCGGAGCTTCCGGGTCTCCTCGTCCGAGCACACGTGCCCGCCCCGCTCGCGGAGCGCGTCGAGCATCCGCGAGCGGACGGGGCTGTCGGCGACGACCGAGCGCTCGGTCGAACACAGCGTGCCCCAGTCGAACGAGGTGCCCGTGAGGACGTCGGCCGCCGCCTTCTCGACGTTCGCGCTCCGGTCGACGTAGACCGGCACGTTGCCCGAGCCCACGCCGTAGGCCGGCTTCCCCTTCGAGTACGCCGCGCGCACCATGGCCCCGCCGCCCGTCGCCAGGATGACGTCGACGTCCGGGTGTTCGAGGAGCGCGTCGGTCCCCGCGATCGTCACGCCCGCGTCGGTCCGCCCGAGGCAGGCGAGGAGGTGGGGGGGCGCGCCGGCGTCGGTCGCGGCCTGGGCGATCACGTCGAGCGCCTCGGCCGTGCAGCGTGCCGCGCGCGGATGCGGGCTCATGACGATCCCGCACCGGGCCTTGAGCGCGATGAGTGCCTTGTAGAACGCCGTCGCCGTCGGGTTCGTCGACGGCACGAGCGCCGCGACGACGCCCATGGGCGTGGCAACGGTCCAGACGTTGCCGTCGTCGCTCTTGCCGACGATGCCGGCCGTCCGCATCCCGTCCATCTGGGCGGCCAGCGTGCGCGTGGCGAACAAGTTTTTCTGCTCTTTCGACTCGGGCCTCCCGAACCCGGTCTCGTCGTGGGCCAGCTGGCCCAACCGCTTCGCCTCGGCAGCGCCGGCCTCGACGCACGCCGCGACGATGCGGTCCACGTCGTCCTGCGTGGCGGTCTTAAATTGCTTCTGGGCGGCGGCGGCGGCCTGCGCGGCGTCGCGGGCTTCCTGGATCGAAACGAGGTCGGCGTCCATCGGTCGCAAGGGTCGGGGGCGGGGCGGTGAACGTACGGACGGCGGCGCTGTGCCGGCCGCGTTACGAAGTCGCCCCGGCATCGGTCGAAGGTTCCCGCCCCACCCCACCTCCCGCGCGCCCGGGCGCGGGTCCACCCCGCCCCGCCCGGCGGTACGGCGTTTGTCGTCGGTCACGCGGACCCCTCCCCTGCCCATGTCCTCCGTCCTCACACTTTCGCCCTCCGGCCTCCCTGCCGTCGACCGCCAGTGGGGCGGGTTCGACGCCGGCGCCACGTACCTCCTCGTGGGCACCGGCGGGGCGGGGCGGTCCGCGCTCCAGGCCGCCCGGGCGACCGTCGACGGGGGGGGCGCGTGCCTCCTCCTATCGCCCCGCTCGCCGGACGAGCTCGCCGAGACCGGCCGGGGCGTCGGGTTCGACCTCGCCGCGGCCCACGGCTCGGGGCTCCTCCACCCCCTCCGCATCCCAACGGCCGCCGCGCTCGCCGAACGTGGGTCGGACGACCTCGAAGCGGCCTACCGCGGCCTGATCGGCCTCGTCCGCTCCCAGTCTCCGGCCCGCGTCGTCGTCGAAGACGCGACGCCGCTCGTCCAGTTCGACTCGGCCGAGCGCCTGGAGGAGGCGTTTGCGGGCCTCGCCGCGAGCCTCCGCGCGCTGGGGTCGACGCTCGTCGTCGGGCTCGGGGCGCCGGCCGACGGCGCCTCGGACGAGGCCCTCGACGTCGTGCGCCGCGTGGCCGACGGGGTGGTCCGGGTCGGGGAGGACGGGGAGCTCACGCTCGACCCAGCGCCCAACGCCGCCCCGCCCGACGACGAGCGGGTCGGGACGCCGTTCCTGTCCGAAGTCGTCTTCGACGCGCCGGCCGACGGCGCCCGCTCGGGCGGGGCGGTGAGTCCTCAGGGGGCGGGTGCCAAGGCCGCGCCCGCGCCCCCGGCCGCCGTCATCGCCCCGCCCGCCGTCGACCCCGCCCTCCTCCACGCCGGCGACGGGCTGCCCGGAGTCGACCCTGCCGACGCGCTCCTGGAGCAAGGCTACCTCGCCGACTCCAGCGGCGACGGTCAGAGCTCGCCGCCGGCCCCCGCCCCGCCCGCAGTGGCTCCCGCCCCGCCCGAGCCGGCTCCCGAAAGTCCCGACGCCGCGTTCCGCAGCGCCCTCGCCGATGCGTTCCAGGCCCGGAGCGCCGACGCCCCGTTCCTCGTCGTCGCCGTGCGGATGGAGCCCGCGGCGCCCGAGGCCGCCCACTTTGCGGACGTGGCGGCGGCCGTCGGCCGCTCGCTCCCCAACGCGGCCCACCTGCTGACCGACGACGACCGCAAGCGCCTCATCGTGCTCCTGCCGGCGGCCGGGGCCGAGGCGGGCCAGGCGCTCTTCGAGGCGCTCCGAGCCGACCTCCGCCAGTCGGTCGGCGCGCCCGCCGAGGCCACGCTCCGCGCGATCTCGGCCGTGACAATTCCCGACGCTCAGCCGTTCGAGACGCCCGCGGACCTGATGGCCTACGCCTTCGACAGCTAGCGGGCAGCGGGGGCAAAATGCACCACCCTGCCCGCGCCGGGGGCGGGGCGGCCGTCGTAGCGGCGTTGCATGCAACGCCGTCGGGCCGCGGCGCCCGGGCGGGGCGGATCCGTAGGGACACCACGCGTGGTGTCCGCATCGGGCACACCGCCCTGCCCGCAAGACGTGGGGCGGGGCGGGCGCAGTCTGGGGCACACCGCCCGCCCCCGGCGCGCACGAGGGACGGGCCGCGACGGGCGGGGCGGCTCCTACAGCCCCTCGGCCTCCTCCCCCCGCGCCGTCATCGTGTACCCCGACTGCACGCGCGGCGTGACGAGGAGCTCGGCCACGTTCACACGCTCCGGCGCGTGCGCGCAGTAGACGACGGCGTCGGCCACGTCGTCGGCCGTGAGCGCGTTCGTGTCGGCGTAGACCGCGTCCGCCCGCTCGGCGTCGCCGTCGAAGCGGACGAGCGAGAAGTCGGTCTCGACCAAGCCCGGCGAGACGGCCGTCGCGCGGAGGGGCGTCCCGTGGAGGTCCACCTTGAGGCCCTCGTTGATGGCGAGGAGCGCGTGCTTGGTCGCGCAGTAGACCACCCCGCCCGCGTAGACGGCGTGGCCGGCCGTCGAGCCGATCGTGACGACGTGGCCCCGCCCGCGCGCGAGCATGTCGGGCACGAGCGCGCGGATCCCATTGAGGACGCCCTTCACGTTCGTGTCCACCATCTGGTCGACCTCCCTAGAGGTGTTCTCCCACACCGGCCGCAGCCCCTTGGCGAGCCCCGCGTTGAGGACCGCCACGTCGACGGCGTCGAACGGGGCGGGGAGGTCGGCGACGACGCGCGCGTGGGCCTCGGCGTCGGTCACGTCGAGGGCGACGGCGAGCGCGGTGTCGTCGCCGTGCGCCGCGTTGAGCTCGTCGGCGAGCGCGGCGACGCGGTCTTCGGAGCGGGCGGCGAGCACGACGCGGTCGCCGGCGGCGGCGAAGGCGCGGGCGCAGGCGGCGCCGATCCCGGCGGAGGCGCCGGTGATAAAGACGACGTGGGGCATGGACGGGGCGGGGTCAAGAGAATGGAACGTGAGCACGCGCTCCACCCCGCCCGTGTGCCCGGGCGGGGCGGAACTGACCCCCGCGTCCGCCCTGGCCGCGCGAGCGGGGCGGCTAGCGCGACGTGAGGAGCACCAGGCCGACCGCGCACGCCGCCACGCCGGCCCACTGCCGCACCGTCAGCACCTCGCCAAAGGCCAGCAGCCCGATCGCCACGAGCACCGCCGCGACGGCCGCGTTGACGCCCAGCGAGGCCGTCGAGATCGGCCACCCCGCCCGGTAGGCCAGGAGGTAGCCCGCCTCGACGCCGAGCGCGCCCAGCCCGATCCCCGCCGCCTGGCGCCACGCCACGCGCACGCCGCCGGCCACGTCCGCCCCGCCCCAGACCACGACGCCCGCGCACACGGCCGCGCCGACGGCGTACGCCAGCCCGACCACGACGAACAGCGACGCCCGGTCCGGGACCGACTTCTGGGCGATGTGGTAGACGACGGCCCCGGCCACGGCGAGCGCCAGCGGGAGCGGGGTGGCCGTCACGCGGCGTAGTCGTAGAAGCCGCGGCCCGACTTCCGCCCGAGCCGAGCCGCCGTCACCATCTTGCGCAGCAGCGGGCACGGCCGGTACTTGTCCTCGCCCAGCTCGCGGTGCAGGACCTCCATGATGGAGAGGCACACGTCGAGGCCGATAAAGTCGGCCAGCGTGAGCGGCCCCATCGGGTGCGCCATGCCCAGCTTCATGACGGTGTCCACGGCCTCGGGCGTCGCCACGCCCTCCTGGACGCAGAAGATGGCCTCGTTGATCATCGGCATGAGCACGCGGTTCGAGACGAACCCGGCCGCGTCGTTGACCTCGACCGGCGTCTTCCCCAGGCTCTCGGCCAGCGTCTGCACCGTCTCGTACGTCTCGTCCGACGTCGCCAGCCCGCGCACGACCTCGACGAGCTTCATGACGGGGACCGGATTGAAAAAGTGCATCCCGATCACTTGCTCCGGCCGGTCGGTCGCCGCGGCGATCTGGGTGATCGAGATGGACGACGTGTTCGAGGCGAGGATCGCCGTGGGCGGGGCGGCGTCGTCGAGCTGGTCGAAGATGCGGGCCTTGAGTTCGGCGTTCTCCGTCGCCGCCTCGACCACGAGGTCGGCGTTTGCCACGCCCTTGACGAGGTCGGTCTCGGCCTTCAGGCGGTCGAGCGTCGCGGCCTGGTCCTCGGCCGTGATCCGCTCCTTGGCGACCATCCGCCCGAGGTTCTTGTCGATCGTGGCGCGGGCGGCGCCCAGCCGGTCGTGGTCGAGGTCGACGAGCGTGACGTCGTGGCCGGCCTGGGCGAACACGTGGGCGATGCCGTTGCCCATCGTGCCGGCGCCGATAACGGAGAGGTTCATGGTGTGGGGGGACTGGGACTACAAGGGACTGGGGACTGGAAGGGTGCTCGGACTGGGCTCCCCCAGTCCCTGGTCACCAGTCCCTAGTCCCGCTCCAGGATCATCGCCGTCGCCTCCCCGCCCCCGATGCAGATGGCGGCGAGGCCGCGCTTGGCGTCGGTCTCCTTCATGGCGTGGAGGAGCGTGGTCAGGATGCGGGCGCCCGACGCGCCGATGGGGTGGCCGACGGCGACCGACCCGCCCCGCACGTTGAGCTTCTCGTCCGGGATGTCGAGCGCGTCCTGGGCCGCGAGCGCCACGACGGCGAACGCCTCGTTGACCTCGAACAGGTCGATGTCGTCCATCGTGAGTCCGGCCCGGTCGAGCACCTTGCGGACGGCCTCGATGGGCGCCGTCGTGAACTCCATCGGCGCCTGGCTGTGCTGGGCCGACGCCACGATGCGCGCGAGCGGGGTGGCGCCGTTCGCCTCGGCCCACTCGGACGAGGCGACGACGAGCGCGGCGGCGCCGTCGTTGATCGTGCTCGCGTTGGCGGCCGTGACCGTGCCCTCCTCGGAGAACACGGGCCGGAGCGACGGGATCTTGTCGAAGTTGGTCCGCGCCGGCTCCTCGTCCGTGTCGACCACCGTGTCGCCCTTGCGGCCCTTGACGGTCACCGGCACGATCTCCTGGGCGAACGCCCCATTCTCCGTCGACGCCTGGGCGCGGCGGTAGCTCTCGACCGAGAACGCGTCCTGGCGGTCGCGCGGGACGTTGCAGGTCACCCCGCACTGGTCGGCCGCGACGCCCATCGCCACGCCGTCGTAGGCGTCGCGGAGGCCGTCGTGGAACAGGCCGTCGACGAGCTTGCCGTCGCCGTAGCCGTAGCCGTAGCGGGCCTTGGGGAGGTAGAACGGGACTTGGCTCATGTTCTCCATGCCGCCCGCGACGACGACCTCAGCGTCACCGGCGCGGATGGCCTGGTCGGCCAGCATGACCGCCTTCATCCCGCTCCCGCACACCTTGTTGATGGTCATGCACGCGACGGACTGCGGGAGCCCGGCGCCGAGCGCCGCCTGCCGCGCGGGCGCCTGCCCCTCGCCGGCCGTGACCACGTTGCCCAGGATGACCTCCTGGACCTGGTCCTTGTCCACCCCGCCCCGCTCCAGGGCGCCGGTGATGGCGGCGGCACCGAGGTCGGGGGCCGAGACGGTCGAGAGCGCGCCGCCGAACGAGCCGACGGGCGTGCGGGCGGCGGAGAGGATGACGGACTGGGGCATCGGACGGCGGGGCTAGAGGGCGGGACGGAAGCGTTTCCGACAAGCTATCCCGCCGCCCCGCCCAACGGTTGACGGACGGGTGAAAGCAGCGGGCAGCGGGCAGCGGGCGCAAGATGCGCCACCCCGCCCATGCCGCGGGCGGGGTGGCTGTCGTATGGGGCGACCGGCGGTCGCCCGTGGGCGGGGCGGGCACGCTGGCGGGGCGGATTCGTAGGGACACCACGCGTGGTGTCCGCATCTGCGGGCAGTGGCCACCCCGCCCGCGCCGTGGGGCGGGGCGACACCGGACGCCCCTCCCCTACCGCCCCGCCGGCACGTCCTGGCTGAGGCAGTGGCACGCACCCAGGCCCCACACGAGGTCCCGCGCCGGGATGCGCGCGACCGGCCGGTCGAGGACGCGCTCCAGGACCGCCGCCGCCCGGTCGTCCTCGGGCACGCCGAACGACGGCATGAGCGTGGCCGCGTTGGCCACGAGGAAGTTGGCGTAGCTCGCCGGCAGCCGCTCGGCCGCCCCGCCCCCGGGCGCCCCGCTCTCGGGCGTGTGGAAGAGCGCCGGCGGCATGGGCAGCTCGACGATTTCCAGGCCGCGCCCGTCCCGCCCGCGCCACGCCTTGAGGCGCGCGAGGTTCTCGGCGAGCGGCTCGTGGTTGGCGTCGTCCGGGTCCGGCTCGACGGCCGTCACGACGGTCCGCTCGCCCACGAACCGCGTCATGTCGTCGACGTGGCCGTCCGTGTCGTCGCCGGCGATCCCGTCGCCCAGCCAGACCGTCTCGGTCACGCCCAGGCCGTCGAACAGGAGCCGCTCGATGTCGGCCTTGCCGAGCCCCGGGTTCCGGTTCGGGTTGAGCAGGCAGCTCTCGGTCGTGAGCGCGAGGCCCGCGCCGTTGACTTCGACCGACCCGCCCTCCAACACCACAGGGAAGGCGACGCGCTCGGCGTCGTAGGCGGCCGCCATCGCCGCGGGGACGGTGTTGTTCCGCTCGGTCCGGTCGTACTTGCCGCCCCAGGCGTTGAACACCCAGTCGGTCGCAATCCGCCGCCCCGCCCCGTCGCGCACGAAGAGGGCGCCGTAGTCGCGGACCCACTCGTCGTCGGTCGGCACGACGCGGAGGCGGACCGGCGTGCCGTGGCCGCTCGCCACCCCGCCCGCGCGGAGCCGGTCGGCCACGGTTGCCGCGTGGTCGTCCGAGAGCACGCACACGTTGACCGCCTCGCCGTGCCGGAGCGCGTCGATCATGGCGACGTAGGCCGGCTCGACGGCCTCGGCGAGCACGACACCGGGCCACGTGTCCTGGCAGTGCGGCCACGTCAGCCACGTCGCCTCGTGGCGGTCCCATTCGGCGGGGCGGCGGTACCCGAGGGCGCCGGGCGTGGGCGGGGTGGGGGTCATAGACACGTCAGGGGTACGGGGTACGGGGTACCGGGTACGGCCTGAGGCCGCCCCGCCCGCCGCATGGGCGGGGCGGGGCGGGCCGTCCGTACCGGCGGCGTTCGGTGCGGGCGGGGCGGCGTACCTCGTACCCGGTACCTCGTCCCCCTCACCGCCCGTAGCGCTCGGTGACGCCGCCGTAGGCGTCGACGCGGCGGTCGCGGAGGAACGGCCACCCGTGGCGCTGGTCGCCGATGGCGCCGAGGTCGGCCTCGACCACGAGCACGCCCTCCTCGTCCTGCCCGAGTTGGCCCAGGACGCGGCCGTCCGGCCCGGCGACGAACGACGAGCCCCAGAACTCGATGCCCCGCCCCGCCCGCTCCGCGTCCGGGTCGTCGAGCGTGACCGGCTCGAAGCCCGTCCGGTTGACGGCGACCACGTAGACGCCGTTGGCGATGGCGTGGGCGCGCTGAGCGGTGATCCACGCCTCGCGCTGCGCCTCGCCGTGCTCGTCCTTTTCGCCCGGATGCCAACCAATCGCGGTCGGATAGAAAAGAATCTCGGCGCCCTGGAGCGCCGTGAGCCGCGCGGCCTCGGGGTACCACTGGTCCCAGCAGACGAGCACGCCGAGGTCGCCCTTCGAGGTCTCCCAGTTCAAAAACCCCAGGTCGCCCGGCGTGAAGTAGTATTTCTCGTAATACAGAGGATCGTCCGGGATGTGCATCTTCCGGTACTTGCCCTGGTAGCCGCGCGGCCCGTCGATCACGGCCGCCGTGTTGTGGTAGAGCCCGCGCGCGCGCCGCTCGAACAGGCTCGCCACGACGACGACATCGAGCTCGGCCGCGAGCGGCTCCAGCGCCTCGGTCGTCGGCCCGGGCACGGGCTCGGCCCAGGCGAACGGCTCCGGGCTCTCGGTCTTGCAGAAGTACGGCGAGAGGAACAGCTCGGGCAGGCACACGACGCCGGCGCCCCGCCCGGCCGCCTCGCGCACGAGGTCCTGGGCGCGGGCGAGGTTGGCGTCGCGGTCCGTCGTCATCGACATCTGGACCAGGCCGATCTTCAAGGGGTCAGGCAAAACGGGTAAAGAGTGAGGAGTGACGGGTGACGGGCAGGAGGAGGACGGGCGGGGCGGCGAAGGGCCTTTTGCCCTTTACTCGTTACCCGTCACCCGTCGCTCGCATCGAGGTACGTCGAGGCGTCGAACAGGGCGCGGTAGTCGGCGAGGATGGCCTGGGCCTGCTTCGGGCGGACCACCCCGCCCTTCGTCTTCTCGCGGAGCAACGCCTGCACGCGCGTCTGGAGCTCGGACGGGAAGTACTGGACGCGGGCCAGCATCTGCTCGACCGTCGTGCCCGGCAGCGTCTCCTCGACGTAGTAGCCCGAGGGCTCCGTCTCGTCGAGGTAGACGTGGGCCTCGGCGACGCCGCCGAACAGGTTGTGCGCGTCGCCCAGGATGTCCTGGTAGGCGCCGACGAGGAACACGCCGAGCCGGTACGGCCGCCCCGCCCCGCCCTCGCCCCCGATGTCGTGGACTTCGAGCGCGTGCTTGTCGCCCTCAGGCGAGACGAACCGGGCCACCTCGCCGTCCGAGTCGCACGTGATGTCGACGAGCCGCGCGCGCCGCGTCGGCCGCTCGTCGAGCCGCGCGATGGGGACGATGGGGAAGCGCTGGCCCAGCGCCCAGTGGTCCATGAGCGACTGGAAGACGGAGAAGTCGCAGAGCACCTGGTCGGCGAGCGCGTCGCCCAGCGCCTCCAGCTCGGGCGGGGTCCAGTCCGGGTCCGCCGCCTCGACGCGGGCGTGGACGGCCCGGCAGACGGTCCAGTACAGGCGCTCGGCGAGCGCCATCGGCCCGATGTCGAGGTAGCCGTACTGGAACAGGGCCTCGGCCTTTTCGCGGGCCTCGGTCGCGTCGTGGACGACCTCCAGGAGCTCGCCCAGCCCGACCGCCCCGCCCGCCGACGCCCGGAGCGCGTCGAGGTCGCGGACGACCGGGTGGGCGTCGGCCGGGAGCGCGAAGTCGTCGGCGACGCCCGGCTTCTCGGTCTGCTCGAGCGCGTCCACCACCAAGACCGAGTGGTGCGCCGTGACCGCGCGGCCGTTCTCGCTCACGAGGTGGGGCGGGGCCACGCCCTCGGCCTCGCACACCTCGCCCACCGCGTAGACGATGGCGTTGGCGTACTCCTGCATCGAGTAGTCGACGCCGCCCCGCCCCGCCCCCAGCGGGAGCGCCTCGTAGTTCACGCCGAGCCCGCCGCCCACGTCGAGGTACGGGATCTCGAGGCCGCGCTTCGTGAGGTGGGCGTAGACGCGCGTGATCTCGCGGACGGCCGTCTTGAGCGCGCCCACGTCGCCGATCTGGCTGCCCACGTGGAAGTGGAGGAGCCGGAGCGCGTCGGCGCGGCCCGTCGCCAGCAGGCGGTCGGCGACGTCGACGACCTCGGGGAGCGAGACGCCGAACTTCGAGAGCGTCCCGCCCGACTTCGTCCACGGCCCCGGGGCCACGGCCGAGAGCTTGACGCGGAGCCCAAACCGGGCCGGCTGCCCGGCCGCCTCGGCGAGCGCGAGGAACTGGTCGAGCTCGGCCGTCTTCTCGACGATCGGGAGCACGCGCCGGCCCAGCCGCTGGAACGTCAGGATGAGCCCGAGCATGGCCGCGTCCTTGTATCCGTTGACCAGGCACAGCGTGTCGTCGGACTCGAGCCGCGGGAGCGTGGCCACGAGCTCGGTCTTCGACCCGCACTCGAGCCCGAACCCGTACGGCCGCCCCGCCTCGACGATCTCGTCGACCACCTCGCGGAGCTGGTTCACCTTGACCGGGTAGACGCCCGTGTAGGCGCCGCCGTAGCCGGCCTCGGCGATCGCCGCCTGGAACGCTTCGTTGAGCTGGCGCACACGCGTGTCGAGCAAATCCTGGAACCGGACGACAGCCGGGAGCCGCAGCCCGCCGGCGACCACCTCGTCGACGACGGCGGCCAGATCGATCTCGCCCTCGCGCCGCGGGTCCGGCCGGCAGACGACGTGGCCGGCGTCGTTGACCCCGAAGTACCCCTCGCCCCAGGCGCCCATGTGGTACAGGCCGACGGCGTCGGCGGGCGCCCACGCGGCCTCGGGCGGGGCGGTCTCGGAAACGGTCGGGGCGTCGATCTGCAACGGCGGGCGGGGCGGGGTGACGGGGCGCTCGGACGCGAGCGGGGCGGGGCGGTTCGGGCGGGGGCACCGCCCCGCCCGAGTCGGGAACGAGGCGCGCGTGGGGCGGTGGGAATGCACCCCCCGTTTGTGCGCCGGGAGCGAGGCGACCTGCCGGAAAGCGGGGGGTGAGCTCGGGCGGGGCGGCGCAGGCTACAGGAGCGGGCGGGGCGGCCTGGAGAGCCGGCGAAAAAGCTACGACGGCGGACCGCCCGCGCTCCCGTGAACGTCCCGAGGCCACCGTCCGCATCTCCCCGACCACCCCGCCCCGCCCGAGCCGTGTCCGACCGCCCCGTCTCCGACTTCCTCCGCCACCACTACCGCCACTTCAACGCCGCCGCGCTCGTCGACGCCGCCGAGGCGTACCGCGCCCACGTCGACGGCGGCGGGCGGATGCTCGTCGCCCTCGCCGGCGCCATGTCGACGGCCGAGATCGGGCTCTCGCTCGCGGACATGATCCGCCGCGGGCACGTCCACATCGTCTCGTGCACGGGCGCGAACCTCGAAGAGGACCTGTTCAACCTCGTCGCGCACGACCACTACGAGCGCCTCCCGAACTGGCGCGACCTCACGCCGGCCGACGAGCAGGCGCTCCTGGAGCGCGGCATGAACCGCGTGACCGACACGTGCATCCCCGAGGAGGAGGCGTTCCGCCGCATCGAGGCCGCGCTCGTCGACGAGTGGCGCGGGGCCGAGGAGCGAGGCGAGCGTCTGTTCCCGCACGAGGTGCTCTACCGGATCATCCGCTCGGGCCGTCTGGAGGAGTTCTACCAGATCGACCCCAAAGACAGCTGGCTCGTGGCCGCCGCCGAGGCCGACCTGCCGATCGTGACGCCGGGCTGGGAGGACTCGACGACGGGCAACATCTTCGCCGCGCACGTCCTGGCCGGCGACGTCAAGAGCCCGCACACCGTCAAGCACGGGGTCGAGTTCATGACGTGGCTGGCCAACTGGTACACGGCCAACGCCGACGGCGCGGGCATCGGCTTTTTCCAGATCGGCGGCGGCATCGCCGGCGACTTCCCGATCTGCGTGGTCCCCATGCTGGAGCAGGACCTCGACCGGCGGACGCCGCTGTGGGCCTACTTCTGCCAGATCTCGGACTCGACCACGAGCTACGGGTCGTACTCGGGCGCCGTCCCCAACGAGAAGATCACGTGGGGCAAGCTCGGCCCGGACACGCCGCGCTTCATCGTCGAGTCGGACGCGACGATCGTGGCGCCGCTCATTTTCCAGTACGTGCTCGAACGGTCGGAGCGGGGCGGCGCCTGAGCGGGCGGGGCGGCCGGGTTTGTGCGCCCACCCCACCCCACCCCGCCCCGCCCAGAGCGCCCGCCCGCCCGCACCCCGTCCGCCCGGAGCCCACCCCGCCCGGGCGGGGCGGCGTAGACTGCGGGGACGGTCCCCCCGCCCCGTGCACTCATGGCTCAGGCCCCGCCCGGGCGCC
Organism: Rubrivirga sp. S365; assembly: GCF_032248475.1. Lineage (NCBI taxonomy): Bacteria > Pseudomonadati > Rhodothermota > Rhodothermia > Rhodothermales > Rubricoccaceae > Rubrivirga > Rubrivirga sp. S365. Next base: position 1,862,078 of record NZ_JAVTTN010000001.1, on the reverse strand, counting down.
GCCCCGGCAAACAGGCCATCCTCCGCGAGGTCTACGAGACCAACCGGACCGGCACGCCGCCGCCCCGCCGGCGCCGCCCCGCCCCCACGCCGCCGCCGCCCGAGCGGGGCGGGGCGGGGCGGGCGTGGGTGGCCGTCGCCGCGGCGCTCGCCGTCGCGCTCGCCGCCGTGGGGGCGTGGGCGCTCGCGCGGCCCGAGCCCGCCCCGCCCTCGCCCCCCGCCGCGGACGCGGGCGCGCTGGAGGACCCCGCCCCGCCCCGCCCCGCCGGCTCGGGCGGCGTGGCCGACGTGCTGGGCCTCGACGTGCGGACGATCGTGGTCGACCCCGGCCACGGGGGCTACGACCCCGGCGCCGTCGGCCCGGGACGGCTGGAGGAGAAGGCCGTCACGCTCGACGTGGCCCGGCGGCTCCGCGACCGGCTCGAGCGGGGCGGCGACTACCGCGTGCTCCTGACGCGCGACGACGACCGCGCCGTGTCGCTGGCCGAGCGCGTCGCGTTCGCTGACCAAGCCGGTGCCGACCTCTACGTCTCGGTCCACGTCAATGCGCTGCCCGACCCGGCGCTGGCGCCGGTCGAGACGTACTACTTCGGCGTCGAGGCCGACTCGGCGGCGCGGGCGCTGGCGCGGGCCGGCAACGCGGGCGGCGGGTTCTCGGTCGCCGAGTTCAACGCGGCCGTGCGCCGAGCGGGCATGGCCGTCAAGCTCCAGGAGTCGCGGGCGCTCGCCGAGTCGGTGCAGCGGGCGCTCGTGGACCAGGGCGGCCTCGTGTCGCGGGCCGACTGGGGCGCCAAGCCGGCCCCGTTCGCCGTGCTCCTGCACACCGAGGCGCCGGCGATCCTGGCCGAGATCACGGCGCTCAGCAACCCCGCCGAGGAGGACCGCCTGCGCACGGCGGCCTACCGCGACGCGATCGCCGCCGCGCTCGAAGCGGGCGTCCTCACGTACCTTCAGGGCTCCCCCCCACCCGCCGCCGCCGATGCCCCCCGCGAAGAAGACCGATAAGACCTCCGCCCCGCTCCACGTGGGCATCGACCTGGGCACGTCGCGGAGCGCGGCGGCCGCCTCGAACGAGAAGACGACGTGGGTCGAGAGCTACGTCGGCTGGCCCAAGGACTTCGTCTCCCGCAAGATGCTCGGGAAAGAGGTCCTCTACGGCGCGGACGCCGTCCGCCACCGGATGTCGCTCGACCTCGTGCGCCCGCTCGAGGGCGGGGTGATCCGCGAGGGCTCCGAGCGCGACCACGAGGCCGTGCGCGAGCTGATTCGCCACCTGCTCGAAGCCGTCCAGACCGAGGACGACCAGCCTGTCCGCGCTGCGATCGGCGTGCCGGCCGAGGCGCTCCACGCGAGCAAGGCGGCCGTCCGCGACGTCGTCGGCGACCTGGCCGAGGCGCTCATGATCGTGTCCGAGCCGTTCGCCGTCGCCTACGGGATCGACGCGCTCGACGGCGCCATGATCGTCGACATCGGCGCCGGCACGGCCGACCTGTGCGTCATGCACGGGACGATGCCGACCGAGGAGGACCAGCGGACGCTCACGCTGGCCGGCGACGCCATCGACCGCCAGCTCGCGCGGCGCCTCAGCGAGCGGTACCCGTCCGTCCGCTTTGGCGAGACCACGCTCCGCCAGGTCAAGGAGGCCTCGGCGTTCGTCGGCGAGCCCGAGGGCAAGGTCTCGGCGCGCGGCGCCGACGCCTCCACGCTCGGCGACTACGACGTGACGGACGACCTCCGGGCCTCGTGCGAGAGCATCGTCCCGGCCCTCGTCGAGGCGGCCGCCGACCTCCTCTCGCGCTACGAGCCCGACTTCCAGGAGACCGTCCGCAAGAACGTGTACCTCGCCGGCGGCGGGGGCCAGATCCGCGGGCTCGCCGAGATGCTCGAAGCCGAGCTCGCCAAGACCGGCCCCGCCCGCGTCCGCACCGTCGACGACCCGCTCTACAGCGGCGCCCAGGGCGCGCTCGCGCTCGCGCAGGACATGCCGGCCGAGTACTGGGAGGACCTGTAGCCGGGGGATGAGGGAGGGATCGGGGATGGAGGGACGGGCAGACAAACGCTCGTCCCTCCGTTCGTTTTCGCCCGTCGCCGCCGCTCCCTCGTCTCGGTTCTGACACGGAATCGCTGAGTTTGCAAGGCATTCGCCACCCCGCCCGTGTCCCCGCCCCTCACCCAGAGGAAGAGGGCGGGGTGGGCGTGTCGCAACTACTCGGCAACCGGGTGTCAGCGCCGCCACTACGCCGGCAGGTCTGCCACGGCGACGGCGTGGGCGAACGCCTCGGCCCGCGCCCGGTCGCCCCGCCCGACGCCGAACGAGACGGCGCCGCGGGGCCGGCCCGGGAGGTCGCGGAGGCCGCCCCGCTCCATCGGCGTCAGCCGGAGCGTGCCGCCCCAGCGCCCCGGCTCCCACCGGACGTCAAGCACGTCGTCCAGCGAGTAGACGCGCCGCCGCACCGGCAGCCGGAGCCCGCCGAACAGCGGGTGCGGCAACTCCACGCCGAGCCGGTGCGCGCCCGCTGCCGTCCGGTGGAGCGACAGCGTCCCCGCCACGGACAGCGCGCCGTCCCCCAACCCGCCCAGCGTGACGGGCACGTCGGCCAGGCGGACGCCTGGGAAGGCCGCGTCCACGACGGGCGGGGCGGCCAGCTCGCGCCAGACCAGCCGCAGGAACGCGACACTAGACGGCACGAGGGGCGGGGCGGCGAGACGCACCGGGAGCGGAGCCTTGGCCATGGGGCGGGGCGGCGGTTCGGGGCGCCCGTACGGCGCTCGGAGAAGCGGGTTACGCCGGGGCCGCCCCGCCCTCGATCTCGGCCCGCCCCGCCCGTGCGGGAATCGTCCGTTTAGAAGCCGGGGTCTGCCCGTGAACGTTTCGGGCCGAGCGGGGCGGACGGCGCTCCCACCCCGCCCCCGGCGGCGCGGGGCGGGCGCCCGCGGCGGAGAGGGCGGGGCGGCTCACGGCACCGGCCGTAGCTTCGCGGGCAGGCAATCTCCCCCTCCACCCCGCTCTCATGGCTCACCACGCCGTCACCCCGCACGAAGGAAAGCTCCTCGTGCTCACGCCCGGCCTCGGCGCCGTGGCCACCACCTTCGTCGCCGGCGTCGAGATGGTGCGGCAGGGGGCGGGGCAGCCCTTCGGGTCGCTCTCGCAGATGCAGACGATCCGGCTGGGCGCGCGGTCCGAGAACCGGACGCCGCTCATCCGCGACTTTTGCGACATCGCCCCGCTCGGCGACCTGGAGTTCGGGGCGTGGGACGTCCACGCGGCCGACGCCTACGACGCGGCGCTCCACGCCGGCGTGATCGACAAGCACGAGCTGGCGCCCATGGAGGGTTTCCTGCGGACGGTGAAGCCGATGGAGGCCGCCTTCGACCAGCAGTACGTCCGCCGCCTCGACGGCCCGAACGTGAAGCCGAAGGGGACCAAGAAGGAGTGGGCCGAGGCGCTCCGCGCCGACATCCGCCGGCGGCTCGACGAGACCGGCGCCGCGCGCGCCGTCATGGTGTGGTGCGGGTCGACGGAGGTGTACCTCCGCCCCGCCCCGTGCCACGAGACGGTCGAGGCGTTCGAGAAGGGGCTCGCGGACGACGATCCGGCCATCTCGCCGTCCCAGCTCTACGCCTACGCCGCCATCATGGAGGGCGTCCCGTACGCGAACGGCGCCCCCAACCTCTCGGCGGACGTGCCGGCCCTGGAGCAGCTGGCCGAGGAGAAGGGCGTCCCGCTCGCGGGCAAGGACTTCAAGACGGGCCAGACGCTCATGAAGACGATCCTGGCCCCGGGCATGAAGGCCCGGATGCTCGGCGTCAACGGCTGGTTCTCGACCAACATCCTGGGCAACCGCGACGGCGAGATCCTCGACGACGCCGACAGCTTCCGCGCCAAGGAGGTGACGAAGACGGGCGTGCTCGACTCCATCCTCCAGCCCGACGTCTACCCCGACCTCTACAAAGACCTCTACCACAAAGTCCGCATCAACTACTACCCGCCGCGGGGCGACGAGAAGGAGGGCTGGGACAACATCGACATCTTCGGCTGGCTGGGCTACAAGATGCAGATCAAGGTCGACTTCCTGTGCCGCGACTCGATCCTGGCGGCGCCCATCGTGCTCGACCTCGCGCTCTTCCTCGACCTGGCCTCGCGGGCGGGGCGGTCGGGCGTCCAGGAGTGGCTCTCGTTCTACTTTAAGAGCCCGCACGTCGAGGTCGGCCACGTGCCCGAGCACGACCTGTTCATCCAGCACGTCCGACTCAAGAACACGCTCCGCGTGATGATGGGCGAGGAGCCGCTCACGCACCTCTCGGAAAACGACGAGATCTACGAGAACGCGGACGCCTCGTGAGCGCCGCCGGCCACCCCGCCCCGGCGGGCACGGGCGGGGCGGGGCGGGAGCCCGCAGGGCGGGCGGGGCTCGTCCTCGCCGCCGGGTTCGGCTCGCGCCTCGCCGGCGTCGACGCGGGCACGGCGCTCAAGCCGCTCACGCCGGTCGCCGGCGTCCCGCTCGCCGCGCGGACGCTCCGCGGCCTCGAACGGGCGGGGTGCGCCCGAGCCGTCGTGGTCCTGGGGTTCGAGCCGGACGAGGTGCGCGCAGGCGTCGAGGCGGCCTACGACGGGCCGCTGGAGCTGGCGTTCGTGGTCAACGAGCGGTACGCCGACTCGAACGGCGTCTCGGTCCTGGCCGCGCGGCCGCACCTCGACGGCCCGTTCGTGCTCACGATGGCCGACCACGTCGTGGGCGACGAGGTGTGGGACCTCGTGCGCGACCACCGCCCCGCCCCGGACGGCGCGACGCTGCTCGTGGACTACAAGCTGGAGACGGTCTTCGACATGGACGACGCGACCAAGGTGCAGACGGCGAACGGCCGCGTCGTGGCGATCGGGAAGGAGCTGGAGGCGTTCGACGCCGTCGACACGGGCGTCTTCGTGTGCACGGACGCCCTCCCGGACGCGCTCGCCGCCGTCGACCGCGAGCGGGGCGACGCCGCGCTCTCCGACGGCGTCCGCCGCCTGGCCGAGCGGGGCCGGATGGCGGCGCTCGACGTGGGCGACGGGTTCTGGCAGGACGTGGACACGCCGGCCATGCTGGCGCACGCCGAGCGCCGCCTCGGCGAGCGGGGCGGGGCGGCGTAGCGACCACCCCGCCCCCGCTGCCGACGTGCGGTGGCGGGTCTGGCTGCTCCCACGGCGGGCGGCCGCTCAGACGGGCGGGGCGGCCGGACGAGGCTGGGGTCACAGGGCTGGGGCCGTCCAAGACCGCCCCGCCCGCCCCAGACACGACGCGTCGTGTCCCTATGGTGCTACGCGGGCGGGGCGGCCTCGGGCGGGGCGGCGGTCGTCCCTACGACACACGGCGGGGTGGCCGGAACTTTTCGCGGCGCCCGCCCCATCCCCCATCCCCCATCCCCCATCCCCCATCCCCCATCCCCCATCCCCCATCCCCCATCCCCCATCCCCCATCCCCCATCCCCCATCCCCCATCCCCCATGACCCTCGACGTGTTCGCTGACATCGCCTGCCCGTGGTGCTACATCGGGGAGGCGCGCCTCGCGGCCGCCCTCGACGCCCGGCCGCACCTGGGCGTCGAGCGGCGGTGGCGGCCGTTCCAGCTCCAGCCCGGGCTCCCCCGCGAGGGCGCCCCGCGTGAGCCGTTTTTCGAGCAGAAGTTCGGCGGCGCCGACGCCATGAGCGCCGCCTTCGACCACGTCACGCGGGCGGGGCGGGAGGCCGGGCTCGCGTTCCGGTTCGACCGGCTGGCCGGGGCGCCCAACACCACCGACGCCCACCGCCTCGTGCTCCTCGGCGCCACTTACGACCGCGCCTTCGAGACGGCCGACGCCCTGTTCGAGGGCTACTTCTCCGACGGCCGCGACCTGAACGACGCCGAGGACTTCGTAGCCATCGCCGAGCACGCTGGGCTCCCCGCCGCCGACGCCCGCGCGCTGCTCGGCGACGACCGCTTCGAGGCTGACGTCCGGCGGAGCCAGGAGATTGCCGCGCAGTCCGGGATCTCGGGCGTCCCGCTCTACCTGTTCGACGGACAGTTCGCGCTCTCGGGCGCGCAGCCGGTCGAGGCGTTCGTGCAGGCTCTCGACCGGGCCGCCGAGGCGGGGATGGAGGACGCCGCGGGCGCTCCGTAGCTTCCGCCCCCCCCCGACCGCCCCATGCAGACCGCCCCGCCCGCCCCCGACTCGGCCGCCGTCGACTCGCTCGTCCTCCAGCCCCTCGACGTGAGCGACGCGGCGTCGGGGCTGTGGATCAAGCTGGGCGAGTGGTACGAGGGGCTCGTCGTGCTCCTGCCGAACCTGTTCGTCGCCGTCCTCATCGTCGTCGCGGCCGCGTTCCTGGCCCGGCTCGCTCGGCGCGTCGTGTCGGCCCTGCTGCTCCGGGTGACGGACCACGCGCCGCAGGCCCGGAACGTCGTCGAGCTGCTGAGCACGCTGGCCTACGTGGCCGTGCTCGCCGTCGGGCTGTTCCTGGCGCTCCGGGTCATCGGCCTCAGCGGCGTCGTGACGACCCTCCTGGCCGGGGCCGGGATCGTCGGGCTGGCGTTGGGGTTCGCGTTCCAGGACATCGCGGCCAACTTTATCGCCGGCGTCCTCATGGCCGTGCGCAACCCGTTCGTGGTCGGCCAGATCATCGAGTCCAACGGGTTCATGGGCACCGTCAAGGAGATCTCGCTGCGGTCGACGGTGATCGACACGTTCGCGGGCCAGAAGGTGATCGTCCCCAACGCGAAGGTGTTCGGGGACCCCATCGTGAACTACTCGGCCCGGCTCGACCGGCGCGTGGACGTGGCGTGCGGCGTGGGCTACGGCGACGACCTCGAGCACGCGGAGCGGGTGGCGGTCCGGGCCATCGAGGGGCTCGACGGGATCGCCCGCGACAAGCCGGTCCAGCTCTACTACAGCGAGTTCGGCGACTCGTCGATTAACTTCACGCTCCGGTTCTGGGTCTCGTTCGGAAAGCAGACCGACTTCCTGGACGCGCAGTCCCGGGCCATCAAGGCCATCAAGGCGGCGTTCGACGCGAACGGCGTGACGATCCCGTTCCCCATCCGCACGCTCGACTTCGACCCCAACGGCGGCGTCGACCTCCGGTCCGCCCTCAAGGGCTCCGGGGGCGGGGCGGCGGACGGCCCGCAGGACGACGACGACGGACGCTACGACGATGCGTACGGCGACCCGTACGACGACGGCGGGCGCTGACTCACCCCGCCCGCTCCAGTGCTCGCGGGGAGGCCGATCCCGCCCCGCCCCGCCCGCGAGCGCCGCCTCTAGCTGGAGGCCGACTTCGCTCCGCTCAGTTCCACGGCAGCTCCGCCACAACGTCCTCGTGGAGCGCCGCGCGGACGTAGCCGACGAGCGCCCGCCGGCCCGGGCCGTCGCGGTGGACGCGCCCCTCGTCGGTCCGCATGCGGACGCGGCAGACGGGGAGGCCGGGGATCACGACCACGCCGTCGATGAGCGCGCGGCCGTCGCCGTCGCCGGCCGTCGTGATGAGGACGAACTCGGGCGTCGGGTCCGGGAACCCGAACTGAGCAAAGTCGCCGGAGGGCGAAGAGAGGGACATGGAGCCGGGGTCGGTGTCCCCTTCCTATCGGCCCGCCTCGCCCCCGGGTAAAGGGCGGGGCGGGATCCGAGGCGCGAAAGCCAAGCGCCATCCCGCGGCGGTCGGGGCGGGGACCGCGTCCCACCCCGCCCGCTTCCTGGGCGGGGCGGGCGGTCCGCAGCGTCCGCGCGCGCGCCGGTCCAGGCGCACGGTCGTCCTGCGCGCGCCGCCCCGCCCTACGCCGCCGCCACGGGGGCGGGGCGGCCCAGACCGGCCGCTTTGGCGAGCGCGTCGCGGAGGCCGTCGAGGGTGACGGGCTTGGTGAGGTAGTCGTCGGCGCCGGCGTCCAGGCACGTTTCGCGGTCGCCGCGCATGGCGTTCGCCGTCAGCGTGAGGACGTAGGGCTGGCGGTCGGGCGGGAGGTCGGCCCGGATGCGGCGCGTGGCTTCGAGCCCGTCCATCCGCGGCATCTGCACGTCCATGAGCACGAGGTCGTAGGGGCGCAGGGCCAGCGCGTCGAGGGCCTCGACCCCGTCGGCCACCACGTCGGCCGTGTGGCCGAGCCGCTGGAGCAGGCGGAGGGCCACCTTCTGGTTGACCACGTTGTCCTCGGCCAGCAGGATGCGGACAGTGGGCGGAGCCCGCTCCGCCCGGACGATGAGCGTGCCGCCCGCGTCCGGGGTATCGCCCACATCTGGGGCGTCGCCCACCCCACCGTCGTCGTCGGGGCAGGGCGAAGCGAGCGCGTTGGTGAGGGCGCCGAAGAGGGCGTCCGGCTTGACCGGCTTGTAGAGCACGGCGCAAGCGCCGGCGGCGAGCGCCTGCTCGCGGACCGCGCGGTCGCGCGTGATCGACGTGAGCATGACGACGGCCGGGCAGTCGGCCCCGTCCGGGCGCGCGGCGAGCGCCTGGGCCACGTCGAGCCCGCTCATCCCGGGCATCTGCGTGTCGAGGACGACGACGTCGACCGGCCGCCCCGCCCCCGCCGCGCGGTCGACGGCGGCGAGCGCCTCCGGCCCCGACGCCGCCTCCTCGACTTCGCCCCCCCACCGGGCGACAAGGTGCGCGAGGACCCCGCGGCCCACCCCGTTGTCGTCGACGACGAGCACGCGGCGCCCCCCGAGCGTGGCGTCCCGGCGGGCCAGCGGGCGGGGCGGGCGCGCGACGCCGAGCGGGACGGTGAACGCGAACGTGGACCCCACGCCGGCTTCGCTCTCGACGCCGATCTCGCCGCCCATCAGCTCGACGAGCCGCCGGCTGATGGCGAGCCCCAGCCCGGTCCCCCCGTACTCCCGCGTCGTCGAGGCGTCGGCCTGCGTGAAGCTCCCGAACACGTGGTCGAGCTTGTCAGAGGCGATCCCGATGCCCGTGTCTTCGACCGCGAACCGGAGCGCGACCGCCCCGCCCTCGCCCAGCGCGTCGGCCTCGGGCGGGGCGGCCTCGGGCGGGGCGGCCTCGGGCGGGGCGGCCTCGGGCGGGGCGGCCTCGGGCGGGGCGGCCGTGACGCGGACGCACACGCTCCCCTCGTGCGTGAACTTGACCGCGTTCGAGAGCAGGTTCACCAGCACCTGCCGCACGCGCGTCGCGTCGCCGACGACGGCGGCCGGGACCTCGGCATCGACAAGGTGGACGAGCTCGACGCCCTTCTCGGCCGCCGGCCGGGCCACGAGGTCGAGCGCGTCCTCGACCACCTGCCGCACATCGAAGGGGGCCTCCTCGAGGTCGAGGTGCCCGGCTTCGATCTTCGAGAAGTCGAGGATGTCGTTGATGAGCGTGAGGAGCGCGTCGCCGCTCGTGCGCACGGTCTCGACGAACTCGCGCTGCTCGTCGTCGAGGGCCGTGCCGAGCAGGAGCGACGTCATGCCGACGACGCCGTTCATGGGCGTGCGGATCTCGTGGCTCATGTTGGCCAGGAACTCGCTCTTCGCCCGCGTCGACGCCTCGGCCGCCTCCTTGGCCGCGACCAGCGCGCTCTGGGCCTCCCGCTCGACCGTCACGTCGCGCGTAACGGCGATGACCCCGACCGCCCCGCCCGCGGCGTCGCGGAGCGGGACGTGCGTGGTCTCGGCCGTACGCCGGTCGCCGGTCCCGTTGAGGAGCGGGTGCTCGAACGGGCAGCCCGGCGCGTTCCGTTTGAGGACGGCCTGCATCCGGCCTTCGATGTCGCAGGCGAGCGCCGGGGGGAGCGTGTCGGCCGCCCGCTTCCCGATTATGTCGCTGGGCGCCGCGACCGGATTGTACCGGCTGGCGTCGGCGTTGGCGAGGGCGACGCGGAAGTCGGCGTCCATGACGAGGACCGAGAGCGGGAGCGCGTCGACGGTTGCCTGGAGCAGCCGCTTCTGGTCCTCGACGGCAGCCCGCGCGCGGCGCTCGTCGGTCACGTCGCGCGTGACGCCGACCACGCCGACGACCGCCCCGCCCCCGTCGCAGAGCGGGACCCGCGAGGTTAGCCCTGTCCGCTCCTCGCCGTCGGGACGGGCGAGCGGGTGCTCCACGTCGAGGATGGCCTCGCCCGACTCCAACACGGGGAGGCGGCTCCGGAAGATCTGCTTGGCCATCGAGCCGACAAACACCTCGAACACCGACCGCCCCACGGCGGCCTCGACCGAGTCGACCGTCGCGTCGGCGAGGCTGGCCACGTTGGCCGCGAGGACGCGGCCGTCCCTGTCAATCGCGACGACGACGTCGGGGACCGTGTCGATCACCGCGCGGAGCAGCGCGTGCTGCCCCTCCGCCTCGCGCTCGCGGGCCTCGGCCGCCCGCTTCGCCTCGCGGAGCGCGGCCTCGGCGGCCCGCGCCTCGGTCACGTCGCGGAAGATGCCGACGAGCCCAGCGACCTCGCCGTTGGCCTGCCGGAGCGGGACCTTCGACGTGTGGAACCACCGCTCCTCGCCGGCGATGGTCAGCGACTGCTCGTCGCTCAGCGTCTCGCCCGTCTCCATCACGTGGACCTGCCGCTCCCAGTCGTACCGGGCCACCGGCTCGGGGAGCACGTCGAACGGCGTCGTGCCCAGGCCGTCCTCGACGTGGTCGTACCCCAGCATGGCCGAGCACGAGGCGTTCCGCGTGACGCACCGCCCCGCCCGGTCGTTGACGTAGACGTAGTCCGGGAGGCTGTCGATGACGGTCCTGAGGAGGACCCGCTGCTCCTCGGCCTCGCGCCGCTCGTCTTCGGCGGCCTCCTTGGCGGCGACGAGCGCGGCCTCGGCCCGCTTCGCCTCGGTCACGTCGCGCGAGACGCCGACGAGCCCGACGACCGCCCCGCCCTCGTCGCGGAGCGGGACCTTCGTCGTCGAGAGCCACACCTCGCGGCCGTCCGAGGTTGTGTAGAAGTCCTCCTGGTCGTGGACGGCCTCGCCGGACGCCATCACGGCCTGGTCCCCCGCCGCGACCTCGGCGGCGAGCGGGGCGGGGAGCGTGTCGAACACGGTGAGCCCGATTGTCTCGGCCGGGTCGTCGTGCCCGATCAGCCGGGCGTCGGCGACGTTCCGCACCACGCACCGGCCCTCGGCGTCGCGGACGAAGATGGCGTCGGGGATGGCGTCGACGAGCGTCCGCAGCAGCCGCTCCCGCGCGGCCACGCCGTCCCGACTCCGCCGCAGCGCCCGCGTCACGTGGACGTGGACAGCCCCGGTAATCGCGATGAGCGAGGCGATGACGGCGAAGTTCGACACGAGGAGGAGAGCCTCGCCGACCGGCGCCCCGGCGACGGCGAGCGTAGCGGCCATGGTCGCCACGAGCGCCCCCACCCCGCCCCACACGGACCGTGTCGACGGGGAGTACAGTGCGATGATGATGGCCGGCCCGCTCCCCACGACGAAGATCCCCATGGTCCACGGTCCGTCCAGCCCGTTGAGGACTCCCAGCCACGTGAAGTACGCGACCAGGCCGCACGCCACGACGACCGAGACGGGGTAGATCCTCCGGCGGACGCCGGCGGAGACGAGGGTGAGCGCGATGACCGCGGAGCAAACCGCGGCGCACGCGACTCGGTAGGCGAGAGGGTCGACGTACGTCGGGTCCAGGAGCCGGTACGGGAGCCAAAAGGCGACGCTCGCGACGGCGCCGATCCCCATCATCCACCGGAACTCGGCGAGGGCCTTCCCCCCGGCTTCGTGGTGGGGGCGGGGTGGCAGGGCGGGGGGCAGCGGCATGGCGGCGGAGGGGCGCCCGTCGGGTATCGGCCGGGCGGGGCGGGACTATAGAAACCGCCCCGCCCACGCGCAGCGGGGCAGACCGCCCCGCCCTCGCGCGGCAGGGCAACCGGGCGGGGCGGCTGAGCGGGGTGTGAGGGCGGGGTGGTCCTGCCGGCGCTACGCGGGCAACGGGTCCGCCTCGGAGGCCGCCGGCCCCGCCGCGACGGACGCGATGGCCGCCGCCAGGGACTCCCGGTTGACCGGCTTCGAGAGGTAGCTGTCGCACCCGGCGTCCAGGCACAGCTCGCGGTCGCCGCGCATCGCGTTCGCCGTGAGCGCGATGACGCGGGGCTGGTGGATGTTGGGGTCGGCGCGGATGCGGCGCGTGGCTTCGAGCCCGTCCACGTGGGGCATCTGCATGTCCATGAGTACGACGTCGTAGGCCTGCCGCTGGACGGCGTCGACGGCCTCGGCGCCGTCGGCGACGACGTCGGCCGTGTAGCCGATGCGGTCGAGCAGGCGGAGGGCCACCTTCTGGTTGACCGCGTTGTCCTCGGCGACCAGGATGCGGAGGGGCCGCGCAGCGGAGCCGGCCGCCGCCCCGCCCGGCCGAGCCACCCACGCCGTCCGCCGCTCGGGCGCCGCGTCCGGCCCGTCGGAGCCGCCCCCGAACAGGCCCAGGACCGTCCGGTGGAGGGAAGCCGGCTTGGTCGGCTTGTAGAGCACGGCCTGGACGCCGGCCGCCGCCGCCCGCTCCCGGAGCGAGGCGTCCCGGTTGATCGACGTCAGCAGGACGACGGCGGGGCCGTCGCCGGCCTCGGCGCGCCGCGCCTGGAGGTGCTGGGCCGTCTCCACGCCGTTCATCTCGGGCATCTGCATGTCGAGGAGCACGAGGTCGTACGGCCGCCCCGCCCCGTCCGCCTCGGCCACCGCCGCGAGCCCCGCCCCGCCCGAGGCGACCGCGTCCGCCGTCATGCCCCAGCGCTCCACCACCCGCGTCAGGATCTCGCGGTTGACGGCGTGGTCGTCGACGACGAGCACGCGGCGGCCGTCGAGCGCCGGCTGCTCGCGCTGGAGGAACGCCTGGCGCTCGCCTGCCACCACCGTGACGGCGACCGAGAACGTGAACGTAGACCCCACGCCGGCCTCCGACTCGGCCCCGATCTCGCCGCCCATCAGCTCGACGAGCCGCCGGCTGATGGCGAGCCCCAGCCCGGTCCCCCCGTACTCCCGCGTCGTCGAGGCGTCGGCCTGCGTGAAGCTCCCGAACACGGCTCCGACCTTGTCGGCGGCGATCCCGATGCCCGTGTCCTCGACCGCGAACCGGAGCGCGACCGCCCCGCCCTCACCCAGCACGTCGGCCTCGGGCGGGGCGGCCTCGGGCGGGGCGGCCGAGACGCGGACGCACACGCTCCCCTCGTGCGTGAACTTGACCGCGTTCGAGAGCAGGTTCACCAGCACCTGACGCACGCGCGTCATGTCCCCGATGACCTGCTGGGGGACACCGTCTTCGACGTGGTAGGCCAGCTCGACGCCCGTAGCCGCCGCGCGCTGCGCGACGAGGTCGAGCGCGTCCTCGACCGCCTGCCGCACGTCGAACGGGTGGGCTTCGAGGTCGAGGTGCCCGGCCTCGATCTTGGAGAAGTCGAGGATGTCGTTGATGAGCGTGAGGAGCGCGTCGCCGCTCGTGCGCACGGTCTCGACGAACTCGCGCTGCTCGTCGTCGAGGGCCGTGCCGAGCAGGAGCGACGTCATGCCGACGACGCCGTTCATGGGCGTGCGGATCTCGTGGCTCATGTTGGCCAGGAACTCGCTCTTCGCCCGCGTCGACGCCTCGGCCGCCTCCTTCGCGGCGAGGAGCGCGGCCCGGGCCTCGTGCTGCTCGGTCACGTCGCGCGTGATCCCGACGACGCCGACCACCCCGCCCTCGCGGTCGTACAGGGGGACGCGCGTCGTCGAGACCACGCGGGCGCCCCCGCCCACGTCGGGGTAGACGTGTTCCGTGTCGAAGATGGCGCGGCCCGTTTCGAGGACCGGGAGCCGCCCGCTGTGGATCAGCGACGCGACGGCCGGCGAGAACACGTCGTGCGCCCGCTTCCCGACCAGGTCACAGAGGGCATCGACTGTCGACTGAGCGACGCTGACGGCGTTGGCGGTGACGAACCGGCCCTCGCGGTCGACGACGAAGATGGCGTCGGGGAGCGCGTCGAGGAGGGTCCGCAGCACCCGCCGGTTCTCCTCCGTCTCGCGCTGGTGGGCCGCCACCTGGCGGCTCGTCTCCGACAGCTCCTGGATCGCCCGGAGCCGCGCGGCGGCCATGACGTAGGTGCTGATCCCGATAAAGACGAAGGCTCCGACGGCCAGCGCCGGCTGAATCCCGGGCTCGGGTGTGAGGAGAACGAACGCCGAGTTGAGGGCCGTGAGCCCCACCAGCAGCCAGCCCGTGCGCCGGGCGCTGTCGCTCATGAACCCCACCACGAGGGCGCAGGCGAACGTGGGGAACATCTGCCCCACCGCCCACGGCCCGTCGTACCCGTTGCGGAGCGAGACCCACCCGAAGTACCCGACGACGGCGTAGGCCACCGGCACGACGACCAGGCCCGGCCGCCGCTGTACCCGACTGCTCACGAACGTCGCAACGACCAGCCCGAGCGGCAGCGTGGCCAGAGCGAGCCGCCCGACGAACGGGTCGTCGTAGCTCGGGTCCTGGAGGTAGAACGTGATCCAGAAAAACGGGATCGCGACCGCGGCCGCCGAGGCCACCCACCGGACGCCCATCAGCGTCGGGTGAACGTCGGCTCTGCTCATCGAGAGTGGGCTCATGGGCGTGACGGCGCTACGCGAGGAGCGGGTATCGGCAGGCCGCCCCGCTCCTAAATCGCCGCGCTCTTTCCACCTGACATTCCGCCCCGCCCGAGTCCGCCTCGGCGGGGCGGGGTGGCGCCGGGGCGGGGTGGCGCGCGGTCCCGCCCCGCTCCCGCGGGCGGGGCGCAGACGGGGCCGCCGACTCTTTCCCAATAACGGCTGACATGGTGGCAGCCGCCCCGCCCCTGGCACGGCCTTCGCCGATGGAGGGGAAACGACTCTGATTCGCCGGCGTCCGCCACTCTGACCGCCGGACCGACCACCCCGCCCATGAACCTCCAGAAGTTTACCGTCAAGGCCCAAGAGGCCGTCCAGGCCGCGCTCGAGATCGCGCAGGCCGAGAACAACCAGGGGCTCGAGCCGCCCCACCTGCTCAAGGCGTTCCTCCAGGACGAGGGCGGCCTCGTGCCCACGCTCCTCTCGCGGCTCGGGGCCAACGCCGAGACGCTCTCGGCCCTCGCCGACCGGGCCATCGAGAAGCTCCCGACCGTGACGGGCGCGTCGGTGTCCGGCCAGTACGTCGGCGACGCGCTCAACAAGGCGTTCGACGCCGCGCTCCAGGAGGCCGAGGCGCTGGGCGACGAGTACGTCGCGTCCGAGCACCTGCTCATGGCGATGTCCGAGGGCGAGGGCGGGGTGGCGAACGCGCTCCAGAGCCAGGGCGTGACCAAGGACGCGCTCCTCGGCGTGCTCCAGCAGGTGCGGGGCGGGCAGCGCGTGCAGGACCCCTACGCCGAGTCCAAGTACGACGCGCTCAACCGCTACGCCCGCGACCTCAACGAGGCCGCTCGCAAGGGGCGCATCGACCCGGTCATCGGCCGCGACGAGGAGATCCGCCGCGTGCTCCAGATCCTGAGCCGCCGCACCAAAAACAACCCGGTCCTCGTCGGCGAGCCCGGCGTGGGCAAGACGGCGATCGCCGAAGGCCTCGCCATCCGCATCGTCGAGGGCGACGTGCCCGAGGGGCTCCGCTCGAAGCGCATCCTCGCGCTCGACATGGGCGCGCTCATCGCCGGCGCCAAGTACCGCGGCGAGTTCGAGGACCGCCTCAAGGCGGTCGTAAAGGAGGTGGCCGACTCGGACGGCGAGGTCGTCCTGTTCATCGACGAGATCCACACGCTCGTGGGCGCCGGGGGCGGGGAGGGCGCCATGGACGCGGCCAACATCCTCAAGCCGGCGCTCGCGCGCGGCGAGCTCCGCGCGATCGGGGCGACGACGCTGGACGAGTACCAGAAGTACTTCGAAAAGGACAAGGCGCTCGAACGGCGCTTCCAGATGGTGCTCGTGGCCGAGCCGTCGGTCGAGGACACCGTCGCGATCCTGCGCGGGATCAAGGACCGCTACGAGCTCCACCACGGCGTCCGCATCACGGACGGGGCGATCGTGGCGGCGGCCGAGCTCTCGGACCGCTACGTCACCAACCGCTTTCTGCCCGACAAGGCCATCGACCTCGTCGACGAGGCGGCGTCGCGGCTCCGGCTCGAGATCGACTCGACGCCCGAGGAGCTCGACCGCGTCGAGCGCGAGGTCCGCACGCAGGAGATCGCCCGCGAGGCCGTCAAGCGCGAGGGCGACGAGGGCGGGGTGGAGGAGATCTCGGCGCGCCTGGCCGACCTGGAGGAGGAGCGCGACCGGCTCCGCGCGCGCTGGGAGCAGGAGCGCGACCTGGTCATGACGATCAAGG
This sequence comes from Rubrivirga sp. S365, assembly GCF_032248475.1. Classification (NCBI taxonomy): domain Bacteria; kingdom Pseudomonadati; phylum Rhodothermota; class Rhodothermia; order Rhodothermales; family Rubricoccaceae; genus Rubrivirga; species Rubrivirga sp. S365. The sequence continues at coordinate 1,845,845 of NZ_JAVTTN010000001.1, read as the reverse complement.
AGTCGAAGGCCGAGATCGACCGGCTCAAGACCGAGGCGGCCGACCTGGAGCGCCAGGGCGAGTTCGGCCGCGTGGCCGAGATCCGCTACGGCCAGATCCCCGAGCTCCAGGAGACCATCGACGCCACGACGGCGCGGCTCGCCGAGGTCCAGGAGGGCGGGGCGATGCTCAAGGAGGAGGTCGACGCCGAGGACATCGCCGACGTCGTCTCGCGCTCGACGGGCATCCCGGTCTCGCGGATGCTGGCGACCGAGCGCGAGAAGCTCCTGCACCTGGAGCGCGAGCTCGAAAAGCGCGTTGTCGGGCAGCCCGAGGCCGTCGAGGCCGTCGCGAACGCGGTCCGCCGGAGCCGGGCGGGGCTCCAGGAGGCGAGCCGCCCGCTGGGCTCGTTCATCTTCCTCGGAACGACGGGCGTGGGCAAAACCGAGCTGGCGAAGGCGCTCGCCGAGCAGCTGTTCGACGACGAGAACGCGCTCGTGCGCATCGACATGTCGGAGTACCAGGAGCGCCACACGGTCTCGCGCCTCGTCGGCGCGCCTCCCGGCTACGTGGGCTACGACGAGGGCGGGCAGCTGACCGAGGCCGTCCGCCGCCGGCCGTACTCGGTCGTGCTCCTGGACGAGTTCGAGAAGGCGCACCCCGAGGTCTACAACGTGCTCCTGCAAGTGCTCGACGACGGCCGCCTGACGGACTCGAAGGGCCGCGTGGTCGACTTTTCGAACACGCTCATCATCATGACCTCGAACCTGGGGTCGGAGCTCATCACGCAGCAGCTCGGGCAGGGCCAGGACGTGACGGAAGACGAGCTCGACCGGCTCCGCGACGAGCTCCTGGCGCTCCTGCGCACGCGGCTCCGGCCCGAGTTCCTCAACCGGATCGACGAGACCGTCGTGTTCCGCCCGCTGGGCCGCGACCAGATCCGCCAGATCGTCGCCATCCAGTTCGACCGGACGCGGCGGATGGCCGAGAAGTCGCACGGCCTCCGCCTCGTGCTGACCGACGCGGCCGCCGACGCCGTCGCGGCCGAGGGGTTCGACGCCGCGTTCGGCGCACGCCCGCTCAAGCGCGTGCTCCAGCGCCAGGTGGCCAACAAGCTGGCCGAGCAGATCCTGGCCGGCCTCGTCTCCGACGGCGACACGGTCATGGTCGTCGCCGCGCCTGGGGGCGGGGTGGCGCTCGAAACCTCGCGCGGCCGCCCCGCCCCGCCCGAGGGCGACGGCGCGGACGTGCCGATGGCGCCGGCGGGCGAGGCGTAGCGCGGGCGGGGTGGGTGTACGTTGCCCCGCCCGCGCCTCGGACCGATGCCTGCGGTCTCCTTGCTACTACGGCCTCGTCGTTTACCTGTACTTCTACGACGAGGGTCAGCACCACGAGCCCCACGTCCACGTCAAGTACCAGGGGGAGGAGGCCGCCCTGCGCATCCCGGACGGCGAGGTTCTCGACGGAACCCTCCCCCGCGGTAAGCTGAAGCTGGCCCAGGCCTGGATGGAGATCCACGCTGAAGAGCTCGAAGCCAACTGGGCATTGGCGGCGGCCGGCGAGCCCGTGTTCAAGATCGACCCCCTCCGCTGATGGCCCTCCGCACCATCGTCTCGGCCCGCCCCGCCCATGAGGGGGTTCTGCACGTCCGGTTCGCGTCCGGCGAGGAGCGACTGTTCGACACCCGGCCGTTCCAGCGGAGCGACTTTTTCCAGCGCCTCGCGGACCCCGGCTACTTTGCCCAGGTCCGCGTCGAGGCGGGGACGGTAACGTGGCCGGAGGGGCACGACTTCGATCCCGGGACGGTCTTCGCGAGAGGCGAGGAAGTCGGCGCCTCCGCCGGAAGGGCTCGCTGAGGGCGGGGCGGCGTTCAGAACCGCCCCGCCCGAGGGCACCGGCCGGCGAGGCGTAGCGCGGGCGGGGTGGTCCGCCGCCCCGCCCTGGCGGCCCCGCACGGGCGGGGCGGTTCTTGGCTCGCGTGACCGGCCGGGGCCGCAAACTCCGTGGTAGAGGGTGGACCCCCACGACCACCCCGCCCATGCGCCACCGCCCCGCCCCGCTCCTCCTCGTCGCCGTCCTCGGCCTCTCCCTGGCCGGCTGCGCCGCGGGCGACCGCATCATGGACCGCGCGGGCCAGGCCGCCGAGCGCGCCCTCAACCGTCAGATCGACAACCGGACCAACCGGGCCGTCAACGGCGCCATCGACGGAGCGTTCGCGGCCGGCGAGGACGCCGTCCGCTGCGCGTTCGACGACGACGCGTGCGTTCGCCAAGCGACGGGCCGCGGCGAGAACGTGGTCCTGGTTGACCGCGACGGGACGCCCGTCGACCGCAACGGCAACCCGGTGGACGCCGACGACGTCGAGGGCGCGATCGTCCGCGCGCCCGGCTCGGCCGGCCCGCCGCGCCCCGGCGTCACGAACACGGGCTTCGACTTCGAGCCCGGCGCCCGCACGCTCTTCGAGGACGACTTCGAGGGCACGCGGACCGGCAACGTCCCCGGCTCCATCCGGTTCATCAAAGGCGAGATGGACGTCGTCGAGGACCGCGGCAACAAGGTGCTCCGCGTGCTGCGCGAGTCCATGTTCGGCGTCCCGATGGGCGAGCGGCCGGACCTGTTCACGATCGAGTTCGACGTCTACATGGAGCCCAACGCCGCGCTCTGCATCACGACGACGAAGATCGACGAGTACAGCCGGCTCGACGGGATGCGCTCGTGCGAGCAGGCCGTGGCCTGGATGGACATGACCGCCTTCCGGATCGCCAGCGGCACGGGCCGCGTCCCGCATCAGACCGGGTTCATCGCTCCCGATGGCAGCTCCAGTGGTACGGGCGCGTTCGGAGGGTACGCGCCCCTAGCCGAGCGCTACGTCCCCGTCCGCGCGACGATGGACGGGACCTACCTCAAGGTCTACCTCGACGAGACGCGGGTGGTCAACATCCCAAACGCCCAGCTAGCGCCGGGCTCGGAGCTCATCTTTTTCGTCCAGAGATACTCGGGCTCCTACGCCGAAGAGACGGTGTACATCGACAACCTGCGCGTGGGCTCCGGCGGCCAGGAGACGGGCTACGGCGCGCTTTCGACCGGCGGCCGCGTGACGGCGCGCGGCATCCTGTTCGAGAGCGGGAGCGCCCAGCTCACGGGCTCGTCCACGGCCGAGCTGACCCAGCTGCTCGCTGCCCTCGAAGACGCCCCCGGGCTCCGCGTCCGCATCGAGGGCCACACGGACGCCTCGGGCGGGGCGGACACGAACCGGCGCCTCAGCCAGCAGCGCGCCGACGCCGTCGCGGCGTGGCTGACGGGCCGCGGCGTCTCGCCGTCGAGGCTCGAAGCCGTCGGCATGGGCGAGGACCAGCCCATCGCCTCGAACGACACGGCGGCCGGGCGCGAGCAGAACCGGCGCGTCGAGATCGTCGGTTTGTGAAGCCTCCGCCCCGCCCGGAGCCCGGGGCGGGGTGGCCTACACTGAGTCAGACGAGGGTGCGGGCGGGGCGGCCTCGACGTCGGCGGCCCGCCGCTCGCACTCCCGCGTCTTCTCGTGGTCCGGCCCGAGCACGCGGCGGAGGCGCGGGAGCAGGCGCGCGGCCCGGGCGCGGGCCGCCCCGCCCCGCCCGGCGCGGTCGAGGTTGGTGATCCAGCGGCGCTCGGCCGCGAGCGCCGTCGGGTGGTCCGGCCCGAGCGCACGGGCGAGCGTGGCGACGCCGTCGGCGACCTCGTCGAGCCCGCCGGCGTCGCCCTGGAGCAGGCGGATTTCGCCGAGCAAGAGGAGGCTGTTGCCCACCGAGGCGTGGTCCGGCCCGAGGTGCGCGCGGCGGCCGGCGAGCGCCTCGCGGTAGAGCGGCTCGGCGTCCGCGTAGCGGCCTTGCGTCTGGAGCGCCCACCCGAGGTGGCTCAGGCTCTGCGCCACGTGCGGGTGCGAGCGGCCCAGGAGCCCGCGGCGGACGGCGAGCGCCTCGCGGTGGGCGGCCGCCGCCCCGCCCACGTCGCCCAGGTCGGCGAGGGCCGCGCCGTAGTCGCTCAGCGACTGGGCCGTGAGGATGTGGGCGCCGAGCGCCCGCCGCCGCCCCTCGATGGCCCGACGGAAGAGCGGGGCGGCCTGGGCGGGGCGACCCGCCACGTGGTGGAGCGTAGCGAGCGCGCTGACCGAGGCGTACACCTCGGGGGCCTCGGCCCCGAGCGTCGCCTCGCGGATGGCGAGCGCCTCGCGGACGAACGGGACGCCGCCGTCGGGGTCGCCGGCCGCCCGGCGGAGGAGCCCGCGGCCCTCGATGGCCTCGGCCGCCGTCGGCGTCCGCCGCCCCTCGGCCGCCGTCTCCACGTCGAGGGCCGCCGCGTACAGCGAGTCGGCCGCGCCGTAGTCGCCCTGCGCGAAGGCGAGCCAGGCGAGGTGGTTGAGGCTCTCGGCCACCTCGCGGTGCGCGCGGCCGTAGAGCGCGCGGCGGGCGTCGAGCGCCCGCCGGAGCAGGCGGCCGGCGTCGTCGTAGCGGGCGTAGGTCTGGTAGATCTGGCCGACGTGGTCGTAGAGCCGGGCCTGGACCGCCGGTTCGCCGTCGAGGTCGGCCTCGACGCGGCGGACGGCGCGGTCGAGCACGTCGCCGGCGTCGAGCCGCTCGGCGCCGGCCTGGTTCGGGTCGAACTCGCCGAGGAGCCCGACCATGAACGCCGCCGCCCGCTCGGCCCGGTCCCGCTCGGCCGTCGCCACGCGGCCCTGCCAGACGGCGAGCGCGAGCCCGGCCGCCAGCACGAGCACGCCGGCCGCCGCCCCGCCCACGCCGAGCCGGTGGCGCCGGACGAACGAGCCCGCGCGGTACCGCACGGTGGCGGGCCGGGCCTCGACGGGGAGCCCGCTGCGGTGGCGGGCCACGTCGGCGGCGAGCGCCGCGGCCCCGTCGTAGCGCCGCTCGGGCTCCTTGCGGAGCGCCTTGAGCACGATCTGGTCGAGGTCGCCCGCGAGCCGGCGCGCGAGCCGCTCGGGCGCCCCGGGCGGGGCGGCTCGGGCCGGGGCGCCCTCGGGCGGGGCGGCGCGGACGGCCACGCTCGGGCGGGGCGGCGCGTCGCTGAGCACCGCCCGCTCGACGTCCGCGCGCGTGGCGCCGGCGTGGGGGCGCCGGCCCGTGAGCAGCTCGTAGAGCAGGGCGCCGAGGGCGTAGACGTCGGTCGCCGTCGTGACCGCCCCGCCCGCGACCTGCTCCGGCGCCGCGTAGGTCGGCGTCCGCGGGGCCGACCCGGCGACCGTCACGTCCGGGTCGTCGAGCGCCTTGGCGATCCCGAAGTCGAGGAGCTTGACGCAGGCCGCCCCGCCCCCGTCGCACACGAGCACGTTCGACGGCTTGAGGTCGCGGTGGACGACGAGCCGCGAGTGGGCGTACTGGACCGCCGCGCACACGTCGGCGAACAGGTCGAGCCGCGCCTCGACGCCCAGCCCGCGGCGGGCGGCGTAGTCCGTGATCGGCTCGCCCGCGGCCAGCTCCATCGCGAAGAAAGGCCGGCCGTCCGGGGCCAGGCCGCCGCCGTAGAGCCGGGCGATGCCCGGGTGGTCCAGCCGCGCCAGCGTCTGGCGCTCGGCGAGAAAGCGTCGGACGTCGCCGCCTCCGAAGCGGAGCACCTTGAGCGCGACGGTCCGCTCGAACGCGCCGTCGGCCCGGGCCGCCCGGTACACGACGCCCATCCCGCCCTCGCCGATGCGCGCCTCGACGCGGTACGGCCCGACGCGGGCGCCCGGCGCGAACACGTCGGGCGGGGCGATCCGGCGGACCGCGCGCTCGAAAAAGGCGCCGGCGCCGTCGTGGGCCGCCAGCAGCGACGCGACCTCGGCCCGGAGCGCGGCGTCGCCGCCGGCCTCGCGGTCGAGGAGCGCAGCGCGGGCGTCGCCGTCGAGGCCGAGCGCCCGGTCAAACAGGGCCTCGACGCGGAGCCAGCGGGCGCGGTCGGTGTCTGTGAGGGCGGGGTCCATGCGGGCGGGGCGGCTAGACGGGGTCCGAGAGCGCCCGGTAGAGCCACGCCCGCGCGAGCCGCCAGTCCCGCTGGACGGTCGCGGCCGAGACGCCGAGCGCGGCGGCCGTCTCGTCGACGCTCATCTCGCCGAAAAACCGGCACTCGACGACTCGCGCCTTCCGGCTGTCGAGGGCCGCCAGCTGATCGAGCGAGCGGTCGAGCGCGAGCACGTGGGCGTCCGGCGCCGCCCCGCCCCCGTCGGCCAGCGTCTCGGAGAGCTCGACGCGGGCGAGGCCGCCGCCCCGCTTCTGCGCCCCCTGCCGCCGGGCGTGGTCGACGAGCACGTGGCGCATGGCCTTGGCCGCGACGGCCAGAAAGTGGCTCCGCCCCTCGAAGTCCGACGAGCCGCCGCCGCCGGCCAGCCGGAGGTAGGCCTCGTGGACGAGCGCCGTCGTGTTCACGGTCTCGCACGACGGCCCCCGCCGGACGGCCCGGGCCAGCGCCCGGAGTTCCTCGTAGACGACCGGGAGCAGCCGGTCGAACGCGCCGCCGTCGCCCTCGCGGAGCGCCGCGAGCAGGCGGTCGACCTCGGCCGAGGAAGCGGGCGGAGACATAGGGGTGGAGCCGGTCCTGACGCCCGAAAGGTAGGTCATCAAACGCCTTACGCCACCCCGCCCCTCCACGCCGCCCGACGAGCCTGCGCGGGCGGGGCGGCTAGTTGGCCGAGAGGGCCGGCCCGGCGTCGGGGATGACGGTCACGTCCTGGACCGCGAACCACCCCTCGCCCTCCCCGCCCGCCGAGTTCTTGTACGGGACCGGCTCGCCGTCTGCCCCCCGCCCCGGCTCGATGCCGACGACGTAGACGAGGTCTTTGCGGATGTCCCGCCCCGCCCCGTCCTGGCCCACCACGACGCCGGCCGAGGCGTCGGCCACGCGGCCCTCGATGGCGGCCAGCAGCTGCCCCTCGCGCGTGTACAGGTGGACGCGGACGCGCTTGCCGATAAAGTCGTAGTCAGACACGGGCTCGCTCGGTAGGCCGGTGAGTCAATGGGTCAGAAAGTTGGCAGGTGCCCCGCCCGTGCGTGAGGGCGGGGTGGGCGGCTCCAGGATACCCCCCGGAACGGCCCCCACCCCGCCCACGCGAGCGGGGCGGGCACGCACGGATCTAGCGGGGTCCGCTGCCCTACGAATCCACCGGCTCACGCCAATGGCGGCCACGCGCGCTCCACGACGGCGCGGGCGTCGGCCTCGGGCGGGAGCGTCCCGAAGGCGAGGCCGCCGCCGCCCAGCCGCGCCGCGCAGAAGGCGTCGGCGACGGCGGGCGGAGCGTGGCGGACGAGGAGCGAGCCCTGGAGCCCCAGCGCGAGCGCCTCGACGAGCCGCCGCGCCTGTCCCTCCGCCCCGCCCGGGTCGGCCGCCGCCGCGGCCAGGTCGCGGGCGAGGCGCCCGGCGTGGGTGTCCAGGTGCCGGTTGCCGCCGCGCGCGAGGGCGATCTCGGCGAGCGCGGCCTCGACGGCCTCGGGCGCCTTCTGCGCCGTCCGCAGCACGTCGAGGCACTGGACGTTCCCCGAGCCCTCCCAGATCGCGTTGACCGGCACGTCGCGGTACAGGCGCGGCATGCCCGACTCCTCGACGTAGCCGTTCCCGCCCAGGCACTCGACGGCCTCGGCCACGCCCGCCGCGGCCCGCTTGGTCACCCAATACTTGGCGACGGCCGTGGCGAGCCGCGTGAACGGCGCCTCGGCCTCGCCGGCGTCGAACCCGCGCGCGAGGCGGAGCGCGAACGCCGTCGCCGCCTCGCTCTCGAGCGCGAGGTCGGCGAGCACGTTCTGCATCAGCGGCTGCTCGGCGAGCGGGCGCCCGAACACGTGCCGGTGCGCCGCGTGGTGGGCCGCCTCGGCGAGCGCCCGGCGGAGCGTGGCCGCGCTGCCCAGCGCGCAGTCCAGCCGCGTGTGGCGGACCATCTCGATGATCGTCGCCACGCCCCGCCCCTCCTCGCCCACGAGCCGCGCCCACGCCCCGTGCAGCTCGACCTCGGACGACGCGTTCGAGCGGTTGCCCAGCTTGTCCTTGAGCCGCTGGAGCCGGACCGCGTTGACGTCGCCGTCGGGCGTGAACCGGGGGAGCCAGAAGCACGAGAGGCCGCCCGGCGCCTGCGCGAGCACCAGGAAGGCGTCGCTCATGGGCGCCGAGCAGAACCACTTGTGCCCCGTGATCCGGTACGGCTCGCCCGGGCCGCCCCGCCCCTCGGGCTCGGCGCGCGTGACGTTGGCGCGGACGTCGGTCCCCCCCTGCCGCTCCGTCATCGCCATGCCGACCGTCGCGCCGCGCTTGTCGGGGGCGGGGCGGAAGCGCTCGTCGTAGTCGGTCGAGAGCAGGCGCGGCTCCCACTCGCGGGCAATCTCGGGCTGGAGCCGGAGCGTGGGGAGGGCCGCGAACGTCATCGTGATGGGGCAGGTCGTCCCCTCGTCGGCCTGGTGGCGGAGCATGAGGGCCGCCCCGCGCGCGACGTGGGCACCCGGGCGCGGGTCGGTCCACGGGCGGCCCGCGAGCCCGGCCCCGATGCCCAGCCGCATGAGGTCGTGGTAGGCCGGGTGGAACTCGACGGTGTCCAGCCGCGCGCCGTAGCGGTCGTGCGTGCGCAGGACCGGCGGGTGCTCGTTGGCGAGCCGACCCCACGTGAGCACCTCGGCGCTCCCGCACCGGGCGCCGAACGCGTCGACCTCGCCGTCGGCCCACCCCGCCCCCTCGCGGGCGACGGCCTCGCGCAGCGCGGCGTCCTGGGGGTACGGGTTGTAGTCCTCCAGCGGCGGCGGCTGGTTGAGGACGGCGCGGACGGGGTCGGGGGCGACGACGTGCATGGCAGGATGGAGGAGGTACTCGGTACAGGGTACTCGGTACGGCCGGGGCGCACCCGCTACTCTTTGTTTCGTGCCGTGTGCGGGCGGGGCGGCAGCCGGGGGCCGCCCCGCCCAGGCAGGAGCGTGGGGGCGGGGCGGCCTTACAGCCGGCTCGGAACGCAGAACCAGGCAGCGACTCAGAGGCTGTTCGGTAGAAGCGGAGTCCCCCTCCTGGCCAGGAGGGGACAGGGGTGGTTGTCGATGCGGGCGGGGCGGCCGGCCTGAACGCCCCCCTCCCGGCCTCGCGCCAGTGAGGCAGGAGACTCCACGTCGGTTACCCAACCGTTTCTCAGACCGAGCCCGCAGGTCGGAGGGTCTCCCCCACCCCGCCCCAGGCGCCGACGAGAACGAGTAGCCCCGGCGGCCGCCCCGCCCGCTACCAGCGGACGCGGGAGCCGCGCGTGTCGACGTGGACGAACGGGCCGCGGTGCGGGGCGGGGCCGTAGATGCCCACCCCGCCCACGAGGCTCGCGTTGTGGGGCACGGCCTCGACGCCGTCGGCGAGCGCCGCGAGCCACTCGGCGTCGGCCTGGTCCACGACGCCGTCGCCGTTGAGGTCGTCCATGCGGCCGTCGCCGTCCTCGTCGACGAAGACGTCGGCGGCGTCGCCGTAGAGGTGGCGGCTGTAGACGGTCGTGTTGCCGATCGCCGCGTTGTAGGCCGGCGTCCGGTAGCCGGACATGACGGTGAGGTCGCGGGCGGGGACGCCGGCCTCGTTCACGGCCGCCAGCAGGCGCTCCATCTTGATCAGCAGGTGCGGGCTGAGCGCGACGTACTTGGGCCACCCCGACGCCTGCTTCGCCAGGAAGTCGCCCAGCGTGAAGTTCGGCGAGACGGGCACGTCGCGCGTCTCGGCCGTCACGGCTACGAACCCGAGCGGCTCGTCGTAGGCCGAATCGCCGCCCATCGGCTCGTCCTGGTAGTCGCCGATCTCGTACGCCCCGATCCGGTCCGTGGTGTGGTCGAACGGCGTCAGCGCGAGCGCCTGGAGCACGACGGCCTCCCCGCCCGCGTCCGCCACGCGGACCTGCGAGAGGCCCGGCGTGGGCGGGGCGGTCCAGGTCCACGCGCGCGGGCCGGTCCGCCGGATGGCCCCGCCCGAGGCCGTCGCCTCGGCCTCGCCGGCGACGTAGAGCGCTTCGAGCGCGAGCGTATCGCCGGGCAGCACCACCACGGCGAGCGTGTCGAACGGGACGACGACGTCGCCGGCGCGGACGGCGAACGCCGCCCCGCTCCCCAACAACCCAGCCGGGGCGGGGTCGGCCGGGGCCACGCGCGCCGGCAGCACGGGCGGCGGCGGGGACGTCAGCGCGAACGCCACGGCGACGGCTACCAGCACGGCCACGACCGCGAACGCCGGGCGGAGCCGGCTCGGCCGCACCTCGGGCGGGGTGGCCGCGGCGCCCTCGGGCCGCGCAGGGCCGTCGGGCGCCGCGGCGGCGTGCTCTGCCGTCTCGTCTCGTGTCTCCTGTTCGCGTGCCACCGGTCCCTCTCGTTAGTTGATCTCGTCGTAGACGTCCTGGGCAAAGTGGACCGCCCCGCCCGCGTCGGCCCAGACGGGCAGGTAGACGATGTAGACCGGGATCTCCTCGTCGAGCACCACCTTTTCGCGGTCGCCCGTCGTCATGTTCTCGCGGACGCGGGCCTCGTCCCAGCCCTGCGGGCCGAGCACCCAGGCGCCGAACTCGGCCGGCCTCTCCAGGCGGATGCAGCCGTGGCTGAACGCGCGGTCGGCCTCCTCGAACAGGTGGTCGGCCGGCGTGTCGTGGAGGTAGACGGCGTGCTGGTTGGGGAACATGTACTTCACGAGCCCGAGCGCGTTGTCGGGGCCGGGCGTCTGGCGGAGGCGGAGCTCGCCGTCCCTCACGCGCCGGAGGTTGGCCCACGTCATGGGGTAGACGTCGGCGTCGGCGTGGTAGTTCGCGGCGATCTCGAACCCCTTGCGTTCGAGCGCCGACGGCCCCTGCGACACCAGCTCCTCGCTCGCGATCGACGCCGGAACGCCCCAGTACGGGCGGAAGATGACGTGCTCCATCTTGTCGTGGAAGAGCGGCGTCTCGCGCCCGTCGTACGACGCGCCGACGACGACCTCCATCTGGAGCGCCTCGCGGCCGCCCTCGAACGCGCGCACCCGGAACTCGGGCACGTTGACGACCACGTAGCGGGCGTCCGGCCCGGTCGGGAAGGCGGGGAGCTCGTCCCACCGCGCGAGCGTGGACTGGATCTGCTCGACGCGCCGGTCCGCGCTCTCGTTGAGGGCCGCGCGCGTGTTGCCGCCGAGGAGGCTGTCGACCGCGAGCCCGTGCGTCGCCTGGAACCGGGCGAGGGCGCCGACGAGGGCGCCGTCGTAGACGTCGCCGGCCGGGTCCGCCCCGCCCAACTCGCCCGACGCCGCGAGCCGGTCGCGGAGCGCCTGCACCTGCGTCGCCGCCGTGTCGCCGGGCTCGACGAGGTCGCCGTCGGGGACGGTCGACCAGCCGCCGCCCTGGGCGACCTGCTGGTACCGCGCGAGCGCCTCTTCGAGCCGCTGCCGGGCGGGAACGGTCGAGTCGGCCGGCGCCCCGCTCGCGGGCGCCGCCGTCGCCGGGGGCGGGGTGGCGGCGTAGGCCGGGTCGCCGCAGGCGACGAGGAGCAGGGTGAGGACGAGGACAGAGACGGCGGTGAGGCCGAAGAGCGTGAGTGACAGTCGGTTCATGTGGGGACGGAGGGGTGAGCCGCAGAGACAACGCAAACGGCGCGCCACGGATTGGCCCGGCGGGGGCACCCAGGGTTTCCCCCATGCCCCGCCCCCGCCCGAACCCGAGCGGGCGGGGCGGGTTGGACCGGCCTCCCCTCCCGCCCCGCCCGACGCTCCCGCCATGCCCGCCGACGCCACCCCGCCCGACGCCAACCGCCGCCCGTCCGACGAGTCGCGCGCGCCCGAGGCCCGCGAGCCCGAAGCCGACCAGCAGGTGGAGGGCGTGGACCTGGAGCGCGACGCGGCCCCGGCTGCGACCGAGGTCGACGACGGCGAGGCCCGCGTCGCCGAGGCTGGCAACGCCTACGTCGGCCGACAGATGTCGGACCGCCTCAAGGCCAACCCCCGCGTCGAGGACGGCGACGAGGCGGTCGACGAGGACCCGTCCACACCAGAAGACGACTGACCGGGTAGTCCTCCTGCACCAGGGAGGCCGCGGGGCGGGGCGGTACGATGCGGCCCCTCTTCCACCCCGCCCGTGCCCGCTCCGCTGCTCCGCCCCGCCCCCGCCGGCCTCCTGGTTTTCGCCGTGTGCGCCCTCGCCGGGTGCACCCACATCCAGCCTGCCCCGCTCGCGTCCGCCGGTGGGCGGTCCGACGTCAACGACCGCGCCCGGACGGCAGACGCCACGGTCGTCCTCGCGGACGGGGAGCGCGCACGGGCGCGGGCGCTCCACCTCGCCCCCGACCTCGCCACGTGGACCGATCCCCAGACCGGGGCCGCCCGCTCGGCGCCCACGGCCGACCTCCTCTCCGTCCGCTTTGTTGACCGGGCGCGGGGCGGGGCGGAGGGGGCCGGGCTCGGCCTGCTCGCGGGCGCGGGCGTCGGGCTCGCCCTGAGCGCGCTCGTCGTCGCGAGCGGCGACACGGGTCCCCTCGAACCGGCCGAGGGGGCGGCCCTGATCACGTCCGCGTTCGGCCTGATCGGCGCCGGCGTGGGCGCGGTCGGCGGCCTCGACCGGGGCTCGCAGGCGGTGTACCGCCCGGTTCCGGGCGCCGACTGACGCCGCCCACGGCGGGCAGGGCGGGGCGGTCGGTATCTTCGGGCTCCCCCCGACGCGCCCGCATGTACCTCAGCCGGCTCGAGCTCCACGGCTTCAAGAGCTTCGCCCAGAAGACGGCCGTGTCGTTCTCGCCGGGCGTGACGGCGATCGTCGGGCCGAACGGGTGTGGAAAGTCGAACGTGATCGACGCCGTGCGGTGGGTGCTCGGCGAGCAGCGCGCGCGGCTCCTGCGCAGCGAGTCGATGTCGGGCGTCATCTTCAACGGGGCCGCCGAGAAGCGGGCGCTCGGGATGGCCGAGGTCTCGCTGACGGTCGAGAACAACCGCGGTGTGCTCCCGACCGAGTACGCCGAGGTGACGGTCACGCGGCGGCTCTACCGCAACGGCGACTCGGACTACCTCCTCAACGGGACCGTCGTCCGCCTCCGCGACGTGCTCGACCTGTTCATGGACACGGGCATGGGCGCCGGGGCGTACTCGGTCATCGAGCTCTCGATGGTCGAGGACATCCTGAGCGAGAACGCCGACGACCGGCGACGGCTGTTCGAGGAGGCCGCCGGCGTGACCAAGTACAAGCGCCGCCGCGCCCAGGCCCTCCGCCGCCTCGACGCCACGCGCGCCGACCTCACGCGGCTGGACGACATCGTGGAGGAGGTCGAGAAGCAGGTCCGCTCGCTCTCGCGCCAGGCGCAGAAGGCGGCCCGCCACGAGCGGCTGGCGGGGCGGCTCCGGCGGATCGAGCTGGCGCTCGCCGCCCACGACGTGGCCCGCCTCCAGACCGAGCGCGACGCGCTCGACGCCAGCACGCGCGCCCAGCGAACCGAGGCCGAGGGGCTCGGCGCCCAGCTCGCTGGGGGCGAGGCCGACCTCGAAGCGGCCCGCGCCGCCCTCGTCGACCGCGAGGGCGAGATGGCCGACCGCGCCCGGGCGCTCCAGTCCCACGCCGAGACGGTGCAGCGGCTGGAGGCCGAGGCGCGCGTCGCCGCCGAGCGCCGTGACGCCGCCCGCCGTGCGCTCGACCGGATCGCCCGCGAACGCGAGGCCGACAAAACGCGCGCCCGCAACCTGGACGCCGAGCGTGAGCGGGCCGCCGCTCAGATCGAGGCCGCCGAGGGCGGGGTGGTCCAGACGCAGGCGGCCCTCGACGCCGCCCAGGCCGCCCGCGCCGAGGCCGCCGACCGGGCCGCCGCCGCGCGGCAGGCGCTCCAGTCCGCCCGCGCCGACGCCGGCGACGCCGCCCGCGCGCTCCGCGAGGCGCAGTCCGCCCGCGACCGCGCCGCCGACCGCCGCGCGTTTTTGGAGGCCGACCGCGAGCGTGCCCAGTCCGCCCGCGCCGCGCTCGCCGCCCCGCCCGCCGACGGCGCCGCCCCGCCCGAGGCCGCCCCGCCCGAGGCCGCCCCGCCCACCCCGCCCGATGACCTGGAGGCGGCCGAGGCGGAGCTTGAACGAGCCGGCGCCACGCTCGCCGAGCGCGTGGGTGCCCGGGACGCCGCGCGGGCCGCGTTCGACGCCGCGCAGGGCGCGCTCCAGGAGGCGCGCACGGCCCGCAACACGGCGCGCGCCGAGCTTGACCTGCTCCGCGCGTTCGTCGCCTCGGGCGAGGGCGCGGGCGGGGCGGTCGCCTTCCTGCGCGCGCAGGCGGGGTGGACGGCCCCGACCGTCGCCGACGTGGTCGGGGCGGACGAGGCCGACCGGCCCGCGCTCGACGCCGCGCTCGGCGCCTACGCCGACGCGCTCGTCGTCGGCACCGCCCGCGAGGCCGAGGCCGCCGTCCGCGCGCTCCGCGACGCCGACGAGGGCCGCGCCACGTTTTTCGTGCTGGACCGCGTAAAGGCGCCCGCCCCGCCCGCCGCCCCGCCCGGCGCGGTGCGGCTCCTCGACCGCGTCCGCGTGTCGGAGACCCGGTTCGAGCCACTCCTCGCCGCGCTCCTGGGCGACGTGTTCCTCGTCGACGCGCTCCCCGAGCGGGCGCCGCGGGCGGGGCGGCTCGTCACGCCGGACGGGGCGTGGGCCGATGGCCGGGCCGTCCACGGGGGGAGCCCGGCGACGCAGGAGGGGGCGGGGCGGTTCGGGGCGCGCGAGCGCCAGGACCGGGCAGCCGAGGCGCTGGACGCGGCCGAACGCGCCCTGGCGTCCGCCGAGTCCGCCGCGGCCGACGCCCGCGACGCGCGCGACCGCGCCGAGGCCGACCGAGCGGACGCCGAGCGCGCCCGCGACGCGGCGCGCGAGGACCGGGACGCGGCGCGCAGTGTCCGCGCCCGCGCCGCCGCCGCCGAGGCGGCGCGCGAGGCCGAGGCCGCCGCGCGGCGCGCCGAGGCCGCCCGCCTCGACCAGCGCGTGCAGGAGATCACGGACGCCCTCGGTGCGCTCCCCGCCCCGCCCGCCCTGGACGCGGCCGTCGCCGAGGCCGAGGGCGGGGCGGAAACGGCCGAGGCCGCGCGTGCCCGCGCCGAGGCGGCGGCCGACGACGCCGCGCGCGAGGGCGCCGCGGCCGAGGCGGCGTGGAGCGACGCCCGCCTCGCCCACGCCCGCGCGCAGTCGGCCGTCGAGGCGGCGCGCGCCGACCGCGACCGGGCCGCGCGGTCGCTGGACGAGGTCGCCCGGCGCCAGGCCGAGCGGGCCGCCGAGGCCGAGCGGCTGGAGGCGGGGCTCGCCACGGGCGACGCCGACGACGGCGGGCGGGGCGAGCGGATCGGCGCGCTCCGCCGCGAGACGGACGCGCTCCAGACCGCCGCGGCGGACGCCGAGAGGGCCGTGCTCGACGCCCGCGCCCGGATCGCCGACGGCGAGCGCGCGCTCCGCGACCTCCGCGCCGCCCGCGAGCGCGTGACGACGGCGCTCGCGGACGCCGAGCGGCGCCTCGTCGAGATCGCGACGCGGCAGGAGACGACGCTCGAACGGCTGGCCGACGAGCACGGCACGACGCTAGACGACGCCACGGACGAGCTCGACCGGCTGGGCGAGGAGGCCCCGTTCGAGCCAGCGGCGGCGCGCGCCGAGGTGCCCACGCTAAAGGAGAAAATCCGGGCGCTCGGGGCCGTCAACTCGCTCGCGCTCGAGAGCTACGAGGAGGAGCAGGACCGGCTCGAAACGCTGACCGCGCAGCGGGCCGACCTCGCCGGCGCCGAGGCGTCGCTGCTGGAGACGATCCGCGAGATCAACGAGACGGCGCGGCGCCGGTTCGACGAGACGTTCGGGGCCGTCCGCGAGGCGTTCCAGAAGATCTTTGCCGACCTCTTCGGCGGCGACGCGGCGGCCGACGTCCGCCTCGACGGCGACGACCCGCTGGAGGCGCCGGTCGCCATCACGGCGCGGCCGAAGGGGAAGCGGCCGGTCTCGCTGGCCCAGCTCTCGGGCGGCGAGAAGACGCTGACGGCGACGGCGCTCCTGTTCGCGATCTACCTCGTCAAGCCGTCCCCGTTCTGCATCCTCGACGAGGTCGACGCCCCGCTCGACGACGCCAACGTGGGCCGCTTTATGCGCCTCATCCGCTCGTTCGCGGACTCGACCCAGTTCATCCTCGTCACCCACAACAAGCTGACGATGGAGGCCGCCGACCGCATGTACGGCGTGACCATGCCGACGCCGGGCGTGAGCCGCCTCGTCGGCGTCCGCTTCGACGGCGGCGACGGGGCCGAGGTCGAGGCGGAGCCGGCGTGAGTCGGTGAGTCGGTGAGTCGGTAGGTCGAAAGATGCCCACCCCGCCCGCGCGGCACTGGGGGCGGGGCGGGGCGTTGTCCGATCGTTGTCCACCCCGCCCTCGCCCGCTGCGGGCGGGGCGGCGCTCTGGACCGGCCGACGCCCGGCGCCCCCGGTGCGTTACGTCGGCCTGCCCGGCCGGGTCTGCTCCATGAACCGGAGGACGTAGCCTGCGATCTCCGCCCCGCTCTTGTCCTGGAGAAAGTGCCCGCCCCGGACCTCAACGGCCGGGCCAGCGGTCGGGATCAAACGTTCAAAATGGCGAGCCACCCCGCCCAGGATCGGGTCCTGCGGCGACCACACGAGGAGCGCCGGCTTGTCCCACCGCGAGAGCGCCTCGCGCGCCGCCGTCATGTGGGCCGCCACTGGCCCTCCGGGCTCGGTGGGCACGAGGAGCGGCCACGCGACGGCACCGGCCTTCGAGGCGCGCGTCGGGAACGGGGCTGTGTACGCCGGGACGAACCGGCGCTGGCTGGCTGGCAGCGCGAGGCGCATGAGCGGCCCAACGGGCAGCCACGTCCGCACGACGCCCACGCCCGCTTTCCACGCGCGGAACGCCAGCGACGGCGTCTCCTCGCCGGTCGGCAGGAACGTGTTCATCACGACGAGCCGGGCCACGCGGTCGGGCACGTCGAGCGCGGCGGTTGGCAGCCCCACCAGCCCGCCCCAGTCTTGAACCACGAGCGTGACGCCGCGGAGGTCGAGCGCCTCCATCACGCCGAGCAGCGTCCGCCGGTGGAGCTCGTAGGTGTAGGCGCCGACGCTGGTCAGCTTGTCGCTCCGCCCGAACCCGACGAAGTCGAACGCGACCACCCGGTGCCCGGCGGCCACGAGCGGCGGGATCATCCGGCGGTAGAGGTAGCTCCACGAGGGCTCGCCGTGGAGCAGAAGGACGGTCTCGGCCGCGTCGCGCGGCCCCTCGTCGACGACGTGGACCGAGAGCGGGATGGGCGCGCCGGGGAGCCCCTCCAACGTGAGGTACGTCGGAGCGAACGGCCACTCGGGAAGCCCGGCGAACTGGGCATCGGGCGTGCGGACGACGGGGGCGGGGTGGGGCATCGGGGAGGCGGAAGGCGGAAGGCGGAAGGCGGAAGGCGGAAGGCAAGATGACCGCCCCGCCCCACCCACGCCAGCGGGCAGCGGGCAGCGGGCAGCGGGCAGCGGGCAGCGGGCAGCGGGCAGCGGGCAGCGGGCAGCGGGCAGCGGGCAGCGGGCAGCGGGCAGCGAAGATGCGCCACCCCGCCCGCGACGTGGGCGGGGCGGGTACCGTAGGGGCGACCGGCGGTCGCCTGTCCGGGCACGGCGCGTGATGCTTGGCGAGGCGGCATCGGGCGGGGCGGTGGCATCCCGGACCGTCCCGCCCTCGTCGTCCACCACCCCTATCCCCTCCTGGCCAGGAGGGGGACTGCCGCCGCTCGCGGCCCGCGTCGGCGTCCACTTCCACCGCCCCGCCCAGGTATAAACGGACGGGGCGCAACAAATCCAGCGCCACCCCGCCCACTTTCCACTTTCCACTTTCCACTTTCCATGCCCGACACCATCTTCGACCAGATCGTCCGCGGCGAGGCGCCGGCCCACCGCGTGTGGGAGGACGACGGCTTCCTCGCATTCCTCGACACGCGGCCCTCGCGGCCCGGCCACGTCCTGCTGATCCCGAAAGAAGTCCCCGCCGACGGGGGCGACGACGTGTTCGCGCTCCCGCCCGACGTGTACGCCGCGCTGTGGGAGCGGGCGCGACGGCTGGCCGGCCCGATCCGCGAGGCGATGGACGCCCGCCGCGTCGGGGCCGTCGTCGAGGGGTTCGGCGTGGCCCACGCGCACGTCCACCTGATCCCGCTCGACGACGTCGGCGACCTGGCGCCGCAGGCGGAGGAGCCGGTCTCGCACGGCGAGTTGGCGGCGGTCGCGGCGAAACTCCGAGCGGCCGTCGAGGCGGCGGGCGTGTAACACGACGGGCGGGCTGTCGGGGCCAAGAGTCTGCGGGGGCGGCACCCGAGCGCGCGCCGCCCGTTCCGGCCCCATGCTCGCCAAGACCGCCGCCCCGCCCCCGAACGCCTCGCCTGGCGCCATCCCCGTCGCCCGCCCGGCGCGGCGGCGGTTCCGTCAGACGCGGGCGTACGCGGCGGCGCTCCGCGTGGCCCTCAGCTACCTCTGGTTCGACGCCGTCGCCCGCGTCCGCGGGCCGGGGTGGGCGGGGCGGCGCCGGACCGCGCTCCACCGGCGGAACGGGCGGCGCGTGCGCGAGGCCGTCCTGCGGCTGCGGGGCCTGTTCATCAAGGCGGGCCAGCTGGCGAGCGTGCTCACGCAGCTTCTCCCCGAGTCCTTCCGCGAGGAGCTGGAGGGGCTGCAGGACCGGGTGCCCGCCGGACCGCCCGACGCCGTGCGCGCGCGCATCCGCGAGGAGCTGGGGGACGAGCCCGAAGCGCTGTTCGCGTCGTTTGGCGAGGCGCCGGTCGCGAGCGCGTCGCTCGCCCAGGTCCACCGCGCGCGGATGCCGGACGGGCGCGACGTGGCCGTCAAGGTCCAGCACGTCGACATCGAGGCGATCGCCCGAATCGACTTGAAGGCCATCGAGACGATCCTGCGCGTCGTCGGGCGGTGGTTCGGGGTCCGCGGGCTCCGCGAGCAGTTCCGGGAGATCGAGTCGGCGGTCCTGGCCGAGCTCGACTTCGAGCAGGAGGCGGGGTCGGCCGAGGCCATCGGCGCCGTGCTCGGGCCGGGCGTGTCGGTGCCGACCGTCGTCCGCGAGCGGTCGGCGCGGCGCGTGCTGACGACCGAGTACATGGACGCCGTCAAGGCCGGCGACCTGGCAGCGCTCGACGCGGCCGGCGTCGACCGTGCGGCGCTCGCCGAGCGGATCCTCGACGCCTACGGCGGGATGATCTTCCGCGACGGACTCTACCACGCCGACCCGCACCCGGGTAACCTGCTGGTCCAGCCCCTCCCCGCCCCGCCCGCGAGCGACCAGGCCGACGCCGCCCCGCCCTCGGGCGACGAATCCGCGGGCGACGGGCTGGGGCCGCTCTCCCCCACCCCGCCCCCGGCCGGCGAGCGAGGAGGCGAGGCGCCAAGCCCTCTCCCGATCACTCCGCCCGTCGTCGGCGAGGGAGACGCGGGCGGGGCGGCTTCGTCGGGGGCGGGGCGGCCCTTCGAGCTCGTGTTCCTCGACTTCGGCGCCGTCGCCCGGCTCACGACCGAGATGCGGAGCGGGCTGGCCGAGATGATCGCGGGCGTCCTGGCCCGCGACGCGGGCCGCGTGACGGCGGCGCTCGGGCTCATGGGCTTCGTGGCCGAGCGCGGGCGGGGCGGAGCGGCCGACGCCGCCGTGCTCGCCCTCGTCGAGCGGGTCCACGAGCGCGTGCTCCAGGGCGTCGACCCCGACGCGTTCCGCCTGGGCGACCTCACGCTCGAGTTCGCGATGGAGACCCACGCCGACACGTTCGGCGACATGGCCGACCTCGGCGTCTCGGTCGGCGACCTCGCGAGCGCCTTCCGCGTGCCGCGCGACTGGATCCTGCTGGAGCGGACGGCGCTCCTCCTTATCGGCCTGTGCACGACGCTGGACCCGGACGCTAACCCGCTCCGCGTGCTCCGCCCCCACATCGAGCCGCTCGTCGGCGACCTCGACGTGGGCGGGGTGGCGGCCGACCGCGCGCAGAGCGCCCTGCGGACGGCGCTCGCCCTCCCCGCCCGCCTCGACCGCGTTCTCACGGCGGCCGAGGCCGGCACGCTCGCCGTCCGCGCGCCCGACGCGCTCCGGGCGGCGGACCGCGTCTACGCCGGGCTCCGCCAGGTGGCCTACGCCGTCGGCGCGACGGGCGCGGGCGGGGTGGCGTACGCGGCGCACGTCGGGGGCGAGGGCGGCCTCGCGCTGGGGCTCGGCGTCCTGAGCGGGGCGTGCGCGCTCGGCGCGCTGGGCTCGGCGCTGAGGGAGCGCCGGCGGGCGGGGTGAGGCAACGGCGGCGTCCCGACCGTGTCTTGGAAGGACCACCCCGCCCCGCTCGCCATGCTCCTCGTTCCCTTTTCCGTGCTCCTCGTTGTGATCGCCGCGGCCGCCGTCGTTGCCCGCCCCGCCCTCCGGCAGCCGCGGCGGCCCTACGCCTGGCAGACGGGGCAGAGGTACGTCGCCCGGTCATAGGGCGGCAGGCGCACGAGCTCGACCGGCGTCCCGCACACGAGGCACGGCTTCCCCTTCCGCTGGTACACCCAGTGCGTCTCGCCCCGCTCCTGCATCGCGGGCGGGGTGGTCTGCGTCCGCCCCCACCGCGTCGTCCCGCCCCACATCATCGGGCAAACCGCGTCCCACAGGGCGTCGAGCTCGGCGTCGGTCACGCTCTCGGCGGGGCGGCGTGGGTCGACGCCGGCCAGGAACAGGCCCTCGCTCGCGTAGATGTTGCCGACGCCAGCCACCATCGTCTGGTCCAGGATCACCGGATTGACGGGATCCCCGCCCCGCCCGCGGATGCGGCGCGCGGCCTCGGCGCGGTCGAAGGTCCCGCCCGGCTCCAGAGCGTCGGTCGGCGCCATGACGTCGGGGCCGAGCGCGTTGAGGCGCTCGTGAGCCGCCAGCTCGTCCGGCGCGAGCAGCCCGACGTCGGCATCTGGACATGAACGAGCGGCCGGCCCACGAGTGGGGCCAGCCGGCGCGTCCACCGGATGACGGCGTGGCCCTCAGCCACCGCCCCGCCCGTCGCGCTCGACGGTCGCCACGCGGTCGGCGTCGCGGACGCCGCGCAGGAGGCCGGCTTCGAGCGCCGGCCCGTCGGGGTCGCCGTGAAGCACCGAGATGTCGCCGGTCGTCTCGAAGACGACGGCCCGGACCTGGTCGAGCGTGAGCACGTTCGCCTCGCGGAGCTTGCCCCGGAGGTCGGCCTTGGTCACGCCCGCCCGCTTGAGGTTGTCCTCCAAGACCTCGGCGCCGGCCATGAGCACGAGCGGCTCGTTGTCGAGGACCGAGAGCCCGTGCCGGCGGCCCCACGAAGCGGCCGCCTGGAGCGCGAACAGCGCCGCGAGCGCGACGACGCCCTGGAGCAGCGGCGGGCTCTGGTTGAGGAGCGTCGACGCGAGCACGGCGCCGGTCGTGATCGTGAGCGCGAAGTCCACGCTCGTCATCTTCGAGAAGCTTCGGAGCCCCACGAGTCGGACGAGCACCACGAGCGCGACGTAGACGCCAAGCGTCGAGAGCACGACGGCGAGGAGGCTCTGGGGGGAGGCGACGAACCAATCGGCCATGCGGGGCGGGGAGGCAAAGCGGGCGGGGAGGCCGGAGGGTACCACCGCCCCGCCCGCCGAACGCGGGCGGGGCGGGGCGGCGGGCTACGCGTCCGGGACGTGGGCGTCGGGCTCGAACCCGAGCGCGTCGAGGACGCCGTTGAACACGTCCGGCGGGAGGTGGCCGCCCGAGGCCTGGTCGTGGCCGTGGCCCCAGCGCCCGTTCCACGCGCCCGTGTCGATGGCCTGGTACACCTCGGGGAGCGAGACGTCGGTCCGCGACGACCGGGTCGAGAACGCGACGAGGCCGTCGAGGTAGCCCGTGTTCGCGCAGATCACGGGGTACCCCTTCAGCCGCCCCCGCCACTGCTGCGCGATGAGCGGGTGGACCTGCGCCGGGCTGTGCACGCGGACGAGCGCGAACCGGAGGTCGTCGGGCGCCACCCCGCCCCGGGCGGGGCGGTCTGAAAAGACGGGCGCCGCCTTGCGGGCCTCGGCGACCTCGGCCTTGACCACGTCGCGGGCCTCGCGGAGCCGCTCGGCCTCGGGCGTCTCGGCCGTCGCCAGCGCCTTCGGCCCGTCGAACGTCATGAGCGCGTCGAGCGCCGCGTAGGCGTCGAACTTCGGCGCGCGGCGGGCGGCGTTCACGAGGGCGACGGTCTCCTTGAGCCACTTGGCCGTGTGGCGCGTTTTCGCGTCGGCTAGGAGCGGCCACGGCGCCTTTTCGCCCAGGTCCGAGATCACGCCGACGGCGGCGATCCAGTCCAGCTCGCGGAACTCGTCGACGTCCGGCGCGGCCCCCTCCAGCAGCTCGTAGGCCAGCCACGCCGAGCACGGGATGGGGTCCCAGTCGTAGCCGCTCACGACCGCCCCGCCCTCAGGCTCGCCGCTCAGCCGGTGGTGGTCGACGTAGAGGACGGGCACGCCGTCGGCCTCCAGCGTACCGCGCTCGTTCACGCCCAGGTCGGTCACGACGAGCGCGTCGGGCGCGAGCGTGCGGAGCCGGTCGCGGGCCTCGTCCGAGAACGCCGACTCGCTCCGCCCCGACGGCACGACCACCACGTCCTCGAACCCGAGCAGCGGGAGGCCGCGCCCGAAGAGCGCGCCGGCGCCCAGCCCGTCGGCGTCGAAGTGGCAGAACACGACGGTCCGCCCCGCCCGGTCGGCCCGGCCGATCCAGTCGCGGAAGGTGTCTTGCGCAGCGACGAGATGCTGGTTGAAGGTCATGGGCGGGGTGGAGACGGGTGAGGGCGGGGCGGCCACGGGCGGGGCGGGCGGCATCGCCTCCGTCTACCTCCCAAGGCCGGACCGGCTCCGGCCTTCCGGCACTGGGTGGCTCCCGGTCAAGTAGCGAGTCCTGCGGGTTGGTAAAACAGGGCGTGGAGGGGGTCCATGTTCAGGTACCAGCGGCCCAGTCCTCCGAGACTCGGTGAGGGACGGCATCTCGCGCACTCGGGAAATGCGGATCTGCTCGATGTGATCGGCGGTGGTTGTGAGCGCGCAGCCTTAGTGGCCGTTCCGCTCGCCGGATCGGCGCTCGGTCCGCTCGCGGTGCTCGGCTCGGAGTTGGGTCGTCATCTCCTCTTCCATGACCTGCTCCAGCACGTCCTTGAGGCGTCGCGGACGCGGCCTTCGAGAGAGGCGGTGGCCTCGTTGGCGAAGTCGTCGTGGGCCATCATCGGCTGGGATGGCTGAACCCACAAGACTCGCCACGCCACCTCCAGAATCGGCCCTCGCGGCTCGGAGAAATTTTTTGGAGAGACCTACCCGCCCTGTCGACTGCCTTCGCTTCGCTACGACCAGATCGTCTCGAAGCGGTTCGTCAAGCGTTAGCAGATGCAACGGGCGCGGCGCAGAACGCACCTGCTCTTGCAGGAACGTACGCGGGTGCTCGACGGGGAGCTCGCACCTCGCTTCCGCGAGTGGTACTCCCGCTTCTCGGTCGACGAGCTGAGCGGAACCACGCTCCGGCTGGCCGCCTGATCGACCGACAGTCTTCCGTGCTCTCTACCCTTGAGAAGCCGCGGGCAATGGCAGCCTCGGCGGCTCCCACAGGAGCGGTTGCCGGACCGGGAAGTTGCGGACCACCTCGGCCTCCGTCGGGTCCGCCTCCAGCGTCGTCCACAGCGCGACGTACGCCGGCTCGTCCAGGGCTAGCCCGCCGAACAGGAGGGCGGGGTGGCGGACCGGCCACGCATCATCGTACATGACGTCCGGGGGGAGCGGCCACGCGGACTTGTCGGCGACGTAGGGCGCCATGTAGTCCAGCGCCCGCTCCATGCCCCGGCCGTCCGGGAGCGCGAACGTCCACAGGTCGTCGTCCGGCGTCGAGGCGATCTCGGCGACCATTCCCAGCATGTCGAGGTTGAAGAGCGCGTAGCCGTAGGGCTTGGTCCGCTCCATCTCCTGCGGGAAGCTCCCGTCCGCCGCCATCTGGTCCGGCAGGAGGACCGTCTTGAACCGGCGCCGGACGTCGGCCAGCACGTCGTCGCGGCCGACGAGGCGCGCGAACGCCGCCGCCTGGAGCGCCCACGCGCTGCTGTGGTTGTTGCCGTGGTCGCGCTCGTCGGTCCCGTACTCGTGCGTCGTCATCCAGTCGAGGTAGTCCGCGAACCACGCCTTGACGGGCCGTGCGGCCTCGGCGTCCACCCCGCCCTCCGCCTCCAGCACGCGGACGGCCTGGGCGACTTCCACGAGGTGGACCGTGTCGATGATGCCGATGCCCCGCCCCGTCACGCGGCCGCTGATGGCCTGGGCGTAGAGGAGGTTCGGGGTCATCCGCGTCGATTCGTCCACGAACCAGGCGTCGAGGTGGCGGCGGGCGTGGGCGGCGTAGCGGTCGTCGCCCGTGAGGCGGTACGCGGCCGCGAGCGCCGGCACGATCACGCTCAGCCGCCGCATGGCGTCGCGGTGGGCGACGAAGTTGTCCGGGTTCGTGAGCCCGTCGCGGCGGACGTACGGACCATCGAGGTCGTCGGGGTCCGGCCACCAGTAGTCGCCCTCGGAGTAGAAGTCGTGGCGCCCGCCCGCGCTCCGCTCCGCGACGGCCGCCGTGACCGTCACCGGCGGCTCGTCCAGGTACGCGTCGGCGGCGGACAGGACGCGCTCGCGCTCCAGGTCGGCGAGCGTCACCGCCCCGCCCGCGTCGTCGGACGCCGCCCCGCCCGGCGCGCAGCCGGCGAGGGCCAGCACGAGGGCGAGCCCAACAGAAAGGGCGGGGCGGGGCGGGGTGGTCATGGCGTGGAGCGGTCGGCCGCCTCGTGCGCGAGGCGCCGGCGGAGTTGGTACTCGTAGAGCGACGGGACGGCGATCTCGGGCCGGTTCAGCCCCTCGACGTAGGCGTCCGGGCCGTAGCTCAGCGTGATCGGGCGGTTCGCGCGCATCCCGACGATCCGGGCCGCCGGCCCGTCGTCGAGGCCCTCGACGGCGACCGCCCCGCCCCCGGAGTAGAGGGGCTCGGGGTAGAGGAACTCGAAGCGGACGTTCCACAACACCGGGTAGGCCGCGTGCGACGGCTTCCAGTAGCTCGCCCCGCCCCCCGTGATCGGCCCGTGCTCCGGGTCGTCGAGGTAGAGGACGAGGTCGTCGAACAGGTTCTGGTAGTTGAGCCCGCTGTGCTGGTCGAGCACCGGGCCGTCGGTGGCCGTCGAGTGCGTGTAGACGCACATCCGCGAGCCCGTGTTGAACGTGAACGTGTGGACGACCGGCGCCGCCACGTACACGTCGCGTGCCAGCACGTTGTAGCAGTCGCCCATGTGGACGCCGTAGTGGTACGTCCGACCGTAGACGCCGACGTCCTCGATCGTCACGTTCGAGCACACGTCGGTCAAAATCCCGCTGTCGCCGTTGACCACGTCCACGTCGCGGACCCACGAGTGGGCCGTGTTGGTGAGGTAGACGGCGTTGTTACCCGGCTCGACGTGGTGGACGTTGTACTCGTCGTAGAGGAACTCGAACCGGATGCCCTCGATGCCCACCTCGGTGATCGGCTCCCACGCCGTGAGCGTCGGCGTCCACGCCGGCCGGAGGTCGTGGAGGAGCGGCTCCTTGATCGTCACCCGGTCCCCGTCGACGGCCAGCACCGTCACCTCCTGGCGCGTCAGCGGCATGTCAGGGCTCTCCCAGTGGCGCTCGCCGATCGCCAGGTCGCCGGCGCGGCCGGCATAGAGGTAGTCGAGGAGCGACCCGTCCGGCCCCTCCCGGTTGAACCAGTTGACCTGGACGATCTGGCCCGGCGCGACGTCCGCCCCGCCCTCGGCCGTGACCACGTGCGTGCCGCGCACGCCGCTCAGTCCGGTCGCGAGCGTGGCCGGCTCGCGGTCGTAGCGGGCGAGGTACGGCTTGCCGCGCCCGCCCGGCGTGTTGGTCCAGATGTAGCCGCCCGACCACGAGTAGAGCGAGAATGGCTCGTCGATGCCGCGGTCCCGCTCGCGCTGGCGCTTGTCGTTGGCGAGCAGGTACTCTTCGAGCTCGGCCATCGGCGCCGGCGTGGGGAGCGCGCCGAGCGGGGCGGGCATGTAGAGCGTCGTGCCGTCCGCCCCGCCCCCGGCGCCCTGGAGCACGAAGTCGCTCCGCTCGATGTACAGGATGTCCGTGAGCACGAGCCGCCCCGCCGGGAGGCGCACGAGCACCGGCCCGTCCGTGTCGTGGGCCGCCGCGAACGCCGCCCGCAGCGCCGCCGTGTCGTCGTCGCCGTCGTCGGGGACCGCGCCGTAGGCGGCCGCGTCGAGGACGGCGTGGCCGTCGAACCGCTCGGGCAGCGGCTCCTCGCCCCAGCGGTAGCCGGCATAGGAGAAGTCGGGGAGGTAGTGCTCGTCCTGGACGGCGTCCGACAGGATCTCGGGCGTCCACGCCTCCTGCGCGGCGGCGCTCGACGCCAGCGCGACCAGGAGAACGGCGGCGAGCGGGGCGGGGCGGGTCATGGTACAGGGGGGTCTGGGACCACCCCGCCCTACCTGGGCGGGGCGGGGCGGCGTCAGTCGCGGCGCCCGGCCACGACGACGGCCCGGCGGGCGACGTCGGCGCCGGCCTGCGCGACGACGAGGTAGCGGCCGGCGGGCACGCGCGCGGCGTCCCACGCGAGGCGGTGTTCACCGGCGGCGACCGGGCCGTCGACGAGCACGGCCACCTCGCGGCCGAGCACGTCGTACACGCGCACGGCAACGTGGCCGGCCGCGGCGAGCCGGACCGGCACCGTCGCCCGTTCCAGCGTCGGGTTCGGGTAGGGGAGGCCGAGCGCGAGGGCCGCCCCGCCCGCCGGGTCCTCCCCGCTCGCCGTCGGTCCCGACCCGCCGCCGGACGACGGGCGCTCGCGCGGCCCGACGTCCTCGGCCGTGAGGGGCCGGCGGAGGACCGGCGCGTCCGAGCGCTCGTCGGCCCCGATGTCGGGTGTGGCGTCGCGCGGCTGGCCGTCCACGTCGGTGGCGAGGTCGAGGCCCGGGACCGAGGCCGCCGCGTCGAACAGTGGGCTCCCGTCGAGCGGGCGCCACAGCACGCCGTCACCCGGCTGCAGGAGCGGGTTGGCGCGCGTGACACCCTGCGGCTCGTCGATGCCCAGCGAGCCACCCCAGTAGACCGTCCCGTCCCACGTCATGTCCACCGGCTCCGCCTTCAGGTCTACAATCGTCTCCCCTTGCGAGAGGAGCACGTTGTTGTGGAAGCGGACCCCCTCCGGCGGCAGCGTCCGTTCCGAGTCCGCCCCGGCCCCGATCGTCAGCGCGTCGCGCGCCCGAACGATCGTGTTGTAGGCGACCGTGACGTTGCGGACCTGGAAGTAGCGGTTGAGCGGCGAGTTGGGGACCCCGTTCATGAGGGCGATGGCGGACTCGAACCCGGTCCCCGCCAGCAGCTCGAAGTAGTTGTTCACGATCACGTGGTCCTCCCCGATCACCCGGACCCCGCCTGTGTCGTCCACGCGCTCCCCGAGGAACACGTTGCCCTCGACGAGCGCACCGTTCCCGTGGCGGAGCGTGAGCGCCCCGCGCGACCGCAAGAAGGTGTTGCCGCGGAAGACGTTCTTCCCGCTCTTGTTCGAGATGATCTCGGCTTCGCCGTCGCACCGCTCGAACAGGTTGCGCTCGACCGTCACGAAGGCGTCCTGCATCGACTTCGTGCTCGTCCCGATCCGGATCGTCTCGCCCTCGTTCTGGCCCAGCGGCGGGCGCGGCCCGAAGTGGTTGTGGTCGATCCGGTGGTACGTCGGCTCGTGGCGCGACGCAGGCTCGAGCCAGACCACGAGCGTCGTCCCCACGTTCGTCTTCCCCGCGATGTAGTTGTGGTCGACGCGGTTGTGGGTCCCGTAGATCGAGACCCACTTGTACTCGACGTTCCGGTTAGACGGGTTGACGTCGACGACGGTCGAGTTAGTCAGGCGGCTGTGGTTGGCCGTTCGCCCCCCGTCGCGGAACTGGATGACGTGGCCGCCGCCGAGCGCCCCGCCCTCGAACCGGAGCCCGTCCACCACGACGTAGTCCCCCCCGATCCGCAGCGACGAGGACCCGTCCAGAATCACGCCCCCCGGCGTCTGGGCGACGAGCCGGACCGAGTCGGCCTCGGCGCCGTCTGCGTTGAACGAGATCGCCACGTCCGTCCACCGCCCGTCGGCCATGACGATGGTGTCCCCGGGCTGGGCACCCGAGATCGCCGACCGAAGCTCGGACGGCGTCGTCACGAGCGTGCTTTGCGCCGCCGCTGCGCCAGCGACGAGGAAGGACAGGACGAGGAGGATGGGTCGGGACATGGTCAGCAGAGGGCCGGGCACACAGCGCCGGGCGGGGTGGTGGATAGGAGGGGTCCGCCCCACCCCCGGATCACGGGCGGGGCGGGGCGGCATCAGCGGACGACGGTGAACGACCGCGCGGCGACCGCGTCCGCCCCGGCCGCCAGCCGCGCGAGGTAGGTGCCCGGCGCGAGCCGGCCGGCCGGCACCACGACGTCGTGGCGCCCGACGCCGTACGGACCGGACGCCGCCACGACCACCTCCCGCCCGAGCACGTCGAACACGGACAGCCGGACCGGCGCCGGCGCCGCCAGCTCGAACGCGAGGCGCACGCTCCCCCGAGACGGGTTCGGGGCGGGGGGGAGGAACCGGGTCCCCACCCCGCCCGAGGGCTCCGACGCCACCGGCCGGCCGGCGTCATCGAGTTGGCGGAGGTAGAGCGAGCGGGGCATCAGGCCGTCCCGGTTCGTGCCCTCGATGTACGGGTCGGTGTCGCGGAGGAAGGGGCCGTCGGCGCTCACCGTGCCCGACACGCCGATGGCGTAGTTCTGAGCCGTCGGCGGCTTCTCCACAACCACGAGCGCCCCGTTCATGTCCGCGTTCCACACCACGCAGTTCGCACACGCCCACCCGTGTGAAGACCCGTAGTCGCCCCGGTTGCCCAGGTGAATCCGGCGGTCGCTCGTGCCCGTCCCGCGCGAGCCGATCTCCACGTGGTTGTCGTAGAGGAAGCCCATCCCCCACTGCCGGTGAGCCTCGCTCGACGTGGAGGCGTCTTCGGACGTGTTGTCCAAAAAGACGATGCCCGAGTCCAGCGACGTCCCGTTGCCCACGTAGGCGTGCCGAGCCTTCGTCGCCCGGTTCCCCTCGAACAGAACGAGCTGGGACTTCTCCACCTCGAAGTTGTAGCGCCGCCCGCCACTCACGAGCGAGTGGGGCTCCAACGCCTGGCAGCCCCGGACGGTGACGTAGCGCGAGTTCTGGACCGACACCCCGGCATGCCAAAAGTGCCGCGCCGTCACGCCTGTCACCCAGCCGTTCTCGACGAGCGCGAACACGAGCGCGTTGCGCGCCTGCGTCTCGTCGGACGGCCCCCGCGTCTCGATCTCGATCCGCAGGTCCTCCACACCCACCTCCTTGGTCACGCCCGACACGTCGCGGCGGTACAAGAACGATTCTGAGACCGAGCGGTCGAGCCGGTAGAACACCGGCGCGTCGAGCGTGACCGTCGCGCCGTCCACCGCCAGGACCGTCCGAGCGTACGCGATCGGGTACTCGTCGACCTCCCAGTCCGGGTCCGACGCCGTCCCGCCTCCGTCCACAGCGGCCACCCACGCGGCCGTGGCGGGGTGGAAGAGCACCACCGGGTCGCCGGCTCGAACCCGCTCCGGGTTGGCGACCTCGAACGTCCGAGCCCCAATGGGCACCACGTCGTCCGCGACCAACGTGGGCGCGCGCGCCGACACGCGCCCGATGAGCGCGTCCCCGCCCGCCGACGCGCTCCGCCCGACGTAGACGACGGGGTCCTGGTTCGCCCCGCTCCGCACCAGGACCGTGCTCGACGCCGGGTCGTCGCCGTCGCCCGCTCCCCGGAGGACCACCCCGCCCCTATCGATCACGAGCGTCCCAGAGATCTCGTACGTGCCCGCCGCCAGCTCGACGGCGCCGCGGAGACCGTCCGCGTTCGGGGGAAGCGCTTCGACCGCGTCGATGGCTGCCTGCACCGAGGCCGTGTCGTCGCCGTCCACGGGCGCCACCGCGCGCGCCGTCGGCACCTCGGGCAGGGCCACGCCGCCGCCGCCATATCCGGCTCGGGAAAAGTCTGGGACGCGGTTCCCCTCCACGTCAGAGGCGTACTGGAGCCGGCCATCCGGCCCCGTGCGGACAGCCTCGGACTCCCAGCTCTGGGCGCGCGCCGACAGCGACGCCGCACCAGCGAGAACAACGAGAGACAGCAGGCGAGCCGTAGACATAGCAGTCAAGAAAGGCCGGGCGCACGATGCGCCCGGCCGTGAATGAAGTGGCCCGGCCGCTCACGAAGAACGGCCGGGCCGGGTGCAGCTACCGGGCGATTGTGAACCGCACCGTCTGGACGCGGACCGCCCCGCCCGTATCGGCGGCGACGCGCGCCACGTAAAGGCCCGACGGCAGCGACGACCCATCTAGGCGCACCGTGTGGCCTTGCCCGGCAGGCACCGTCGTGGACGGCACCGAAAGGACGCGCCGGCCCAGCACGTCGAACACCTCGACCGCGACCGAGGCCGCCTGGTCCAGGTCCATCCGGAGCGATGCCACGCCAGCCGACGGGTTCGGCGCCGTGCCGCGAAGCACGAAGCCTCCCTGGCTCGGGTCATCATCCGCGTCCGTCGCCATGCCCCCGGCGGCCTCCCACGCGGCTTTCACGGCCGGCGGGAAGTAGTTCAGGTCGCCGAGCGGGAAGCCCAACTGACTCGCGGTGTACGCCGGGTTCGAGGCCGGGTACGAAAGGTCCTCCGGCGGCGGCTGGTCGGCTGGGAAAAGGTCGTCCGACCCAAACGTCCACGTCCCTGGGTCGGTCGCGCCGTTGCGGAAGGCCCTCAGAAAGGCGATGTAGTCGTCGAGGTTCGGCGGATTGGTAAAGTCGATGTCGTACGTCTCGTTCTCATTGAGGACCACGCTTGGGTTCGCGGCAGCGTACTCCAAGAGAGCGTCGTCGATGAGCGCGTAAGCCACGAGCGGGTCGCCCGATGCCGTGCGCGCGTCGTAGAATGCCTGGAGGTCGTCGGTGATCATGTACCCGTTGTTCTCGACCACGATCCTCCGGTCCGCCTCTGTAAACCCGCTCGCGATGTCGGCGTCGAGCGAGTCGATCCGAACCACGCCGTCAGCCACCTCGCCCTCCTCCGGCGGCGCCTGGCCAAACCCGTAAGGGTTAACGACGAGGTTGTTCGTGAACCGGAAGTTGATGGCCTGCGTGGCGAACGCGTTCGTCGTCAGGTCTCGGCCGGTCCCGTAGACCGTGACGTGGTTGAAGATGGCGTTCTCGAGCACCGGGCCGTCGTAGCGGACGAGGTAGCCCGAGATGTTCAGGAACGACGTGTTCTCCACCACCAGCGAATCGCCCGTCACCGTCCGGTAGTCGATGGGGCGCCCGTTCGAGCTCCCATCGTTGCGAATGAGGTTGCGGAACTGGCTGTCGGTGAAGTACAGCTTCGTGTCGTCCACGTTGACCTCAATCAGGCGCGACCCGCCGCCCTGGAATACGCAGTCGTCTACCACGAACCGCATCCCCTCCGCGTTGAGCGCGAACGAGGTCGCGTTCTCGCCCCCCTGCGGGTTCACCGCCAGAAAGTAGATGCCTGTGAAGTAGGTGTCCCGCGCGAGGTTGAAGTAACGGCTGGCGACCGGTTTGCCCTGGGCGTTGATGCCGGGATGGACCACCGGCCGGTTGCCGTCGCCGTCGGCCGCACGAATGCGCAGCGTGTAGCCCTGGTTGTTGATCTCGCGCGTGACGCCGTAGTAGGCTCCGCGCTGGAGGACGTAGACGCGGTCCGCTGGTCGGTCGGTGTCGTTCTCGATGGCCGCGTTGAGCGTCCCTGGGCCGGGCTCGACCACGAGCGGCGACTGAGCCGCCGCGCCGGACGTGAGCGCCAGCGCGAAAACGGCGATGAGGAACAGGCTCAGCCTGTGGGTGGGGATGGGAGTAGCAGTACGCATGGCAGCAGTAGGGTGGGGTTGAAGGGCGCGACCACAAGACCAGGATGGACGTCCTGGCCCGGCCCGGTCGCGGGGCCGAGCATGTGTTTAGGGGCGGAAGCGGAGCCCGAGGTTGAACGAGCGGCCGTAGACCTCCTCCTCACTCAGGAAGCGCCCCGTGCTCTGGAGCGCGACGTCCGGCCGGTTGCTCAGGTTGTTGAGTTGAGCGAACAGGCTCAGCGACGGGAGCACGCGGTAGCTCGCTTGGGCGTCCCACCGGACGTAGGTGTCGAAAAAGGAGAGCGTGCGGTCGCTGTTGCCGTAGCCCGTCAGGTTCCCCTTCTGGTACAGCACTGATGCCCGACCCGAGAACGGTCCGCGGTCGTACCCCAGCGAGAGGTTCGCCACCCAGTCTGGCTGGTCGATCAGTCGGACCTCCTGGTTCACGTTCGTGAACGTGGTGACGGGGATGAAGAACGGCGGCTCAGCGACGGTCGTCGCCTGAACGCGCTGGATCTCCGTGTCGGAGAAGATGCGCGAGACGTTGGCGTTGAACACGACCCCGTTGAGCACGCCCGGTAGCCACAGCAGGTTAGCCTGCCAGTCGACCTCGATGCCGCGCACCGTCGTCGGGCTGTCGAGGTTGCGCGGCTCAAGGACGCGGTACCCCACGAACTCGGGGGCATAGCCGTTCGCCGCCGCCGTCGACTCGTCCTGAAGCTGGATGTCGGCCTGGTAGATGACCCCCTCGATTCGCTTGTAGAACGCGCCGACGCTGAAGAGCCCGATGCGGTTGGAGTAGAAGGAGAGGTAAGCGTCGACATTCTGGGCCTGCGCTGGGCGGAGCCCAGGGCTCCCCTTCGTGATCAGGCCCGAACCGGCGTCCCGGATGCGGAGCTGGGGCGACGTGTCATCGAGGTCCGGCCGCGCCTGGGTCTGCGTGTAGGCCACCCGGACGTCGAACCAGTCCGTCGGCCGGACGCGGAGCTGGACCATCGGAAACCAGTTGCCGTAGCTCTGCTCCGAGCTCGTGTCGCGGAGTACCACTTGGTCGGCCTCGGCACCCGTGTCAATCTGCGGGACCCGGCCGAAGAAGGCCTCGTAGCTCGTGTTTGTCCGCTCGTACCGGATGCCCGGCAAGAGCAACACGCGCGGACCGAAGTTGAGCTCCGTCATAACGTAGCCGGCCAACACGTCTTCGACGACGTCAAAGTCCTGGAAGTCGCCCCAGATCGCCTGGATCATCTGATCGTCGAGCTCGCTCTGGGTGCGCCGCGCGAGGTCGAGCAGGGGCGTCTGCGAGACCTGGAAGTCGCCTCCGAGAATGTCCTGGCCCGAGTTCGCCTCGTCGACGAACGACCGGAGCCCGACCTGCCCTCCCGCCGACCGCTGGGCGTCTGGGAACAGAGAGGCGAGCTCGTCGAGCCCCCCGATCTCGCCTCCGTAGTACAGGTGGAGGTAGCGCTGGGTGTTGTCGTTGTTTCGGTGCTTCGACCTGTATTTGCCGCCGGTCTTGACGAAGCCTGAGACCCAGGAGCCGAGCGCGAACGGGACCTTCAGGTTCGCCTGGGCGCCCAGGTCACGTTCGCGGCCCCGCTCCTCAGAAAAGTCCAGCCGCTCGAAGAAGGTGTTGTCGACGTCGCCTCGCGCCGCTTCAGGGACCGCCTGCGGCCCCTGATCCCGAACCAGCGAGTCTGCGATGAACGCCGAGTTTTCGCGGAAGCGGGCACGGCTGTCGTACGGCGTCTCCAGCACTGAAACCGAGCGATTCAGCGTCACGTCGAGTTCCGCGACCTCACCCAGGTCAAAGTTGCCCGAGAGTGCCGTGCTCAGGACATCCGTCTGGAGTTGGGCGTCACGGATGTCGTAGGTCACCTCGGACTCGACCGGCCCGTAGGTGTTGTCGCGCGAGACATAGTCCCGGTCCAGCCGGCTGACAAAGTTGGTGAGTTGGACCGCCCCCACCGGGAGGCGGTAGTCCAGAATGAGACTGGCCCCGTAGCGGTCACGCGTCTCCGCACGGTTGCGGAGGTCGACATTGTCGATCAGCAGCGTGCGGTCGTTGGCGTCGTCGCTGTTGGCCTGGTCGAGGTAGTCGGCCGTGATCCGCTCGGAGCTGCGGTCCGCGCGTTCCAGGTTGCCCTGGACGAACACGCCGAGGCGGTCGCTGAGGAAGCGGTTGCTGGCCGAAGCGTTTGCTTTGTACTGCCCGAACGACCCCGTAAGGTCGTTGTACCCGCCCTGAATGAGCGCCCGCGTGCGGAGCCTGTCGGGCGCCCCCTGGAGCCGGAAGTTGACCGACCCACCGATCGCGTCGGCATCTTGGTCGGGCGTGATCGACTTGTACACCTCGACGCCAGCCAGCATCTCCGACGAGATCGAGCCGAGGTCGGTGGCCCGGGTGTCGAAGCTGGTCGACGGGAGCTTGACACCGTTGACCGTCACGTTGTTGTACTTCGGCGACAGGCCGCGGATGACCACGTTCTGCCCCTCCCCCGCGTCGCGCTGGATCGAGATACCCGGGAGGCGGCCCACCGACTCAGCGGCGTTGGCGTCCGGCAGTTCTTGGAGGCGGGCGGCCGAGACGACGCTCACGATCTGGTTTGATTGGAGCTGCTGATTGATCGCCGCCACCTGCCCCTCGGCCTGAGCCGTGATCTCGACGCCCTCGCCCTCGATCACGTCCAGTTCCAGCGCGATGTCGAGCTCCTGGGTACCCCCCTCTGGGAGGTTGACCTCGACGCGCTGCTCGCGGTACCCGATGTAGGTCACGATCACCGTCTGCGGGCCGCTCGGCGCGCGCGCGATCCGGTACTCGCCGAGCAGGTCCGTCGCGTCGCCGAGGGAGGTCCCCTCAATGCGGACGGTGGCGCCGATGAGCACGTCTCCCGTCTCCGCGTCGGTGACGGTCCCGGTCAGCACGGCCGGGAGCGGGCCGGCGGCGGCCGGCACCGCAAGCGCGGCGAACAAGACCGGGAGGGCGAGGAGGAGGAGGGTTCGGATCATGGAGGATGAACGACGTGGAGTCTGCCTAGCGATGCCCGGCTCCGCTTCCGCTGACCCGACACTCGCCTTCGACGGTGTCGTAGCGGCCTGGAGGGGCGGGGCGGTGCATGAGTAACGAGCCCGTGTCGAGAAGGGCAGCGAGTGTGCCCGGAGAGGCCCCCGAACGCTCGACGCGTCCGCACCAGGGGGGGAGTTGACCTCGAGCTCCAACAAGGGCGCGCCCCAACGTTGGAAGCGCTTCGCGGGAGACGCAGAGCCTTCCATGCGGGGAGGTATTAGGGAGAGTGGCAAGCCAAAGGCGGACGCTTCTGAACGAATTTGAACATTCACTGGACCGCAAGAGCCTTCATGGTAGGGCTTCCGAAAACTCAAGTCAAGTCCACAGGAGGCATTTATCTCCCCCCACGCTCTCAGAGGCTGGAAACAGCATTCAACCTTGAAATGAACGTTTCAACACACTCCTCAATCACCGCCCCGCCCCGCCCTCCTCGCATGCAGAGGGCGAGGCGGCTCCGTCAGGGGCGCCGTGACGATGTCGCCTCGGGGGCCGGGACCACGAGGTAGGTCCCCTTGAAGTCCTGGTTCAGCACGCTCACCACAGCCCGGCCGCCGGTCGTCGGGACGAACTCGATGGCCGCCCGCCCGTTCGCCATCGACACGCGCTGGCTGCGCGTGGGCGTCCCCCAGTCGACGAGGATCTCGCCGTCGCCGTCGTGGCTGAAGTAGACCGGCTCCTCGTAGTCGAGCACGCGGCGCCCCTCGGCGTCGAGCATCGTCGCCACGACGAGCACGTTCCCGTTTGCGAGCGGGGCGGTCGAGAGCACGAGGTCGCTGGCAGTCCCGGGCGGGGTGGTCGCGTACGACACCGCGAGCGAGTCGCGCGTGACCTCCGCCCCGCCCACGAAGCCGACCGCCACCAACTCGTTCGGGCCTTCCACGAACGGGACCTGCCACGAGAGGCCCGACGCCGGGAAGGCGGCGATGTCCTTCTCATGCATGCCCAGGCTCTCCCCGTTCAGATAGAGGTGTGCAGCGTCCGTGTTGCAGTAGACGCTGGTCTCGCGCGGCTCACCCGCCGGCCCCGTCCGCTCGGTCCACGTCGGGGATTCGATGTAGCAGAACGGGTCGTCGCCCTCGGCCGCCGAGGTCCAGTAGCTCTTGAACACGTAGTAGGCGTCCTTCGGCCGCCCCGCCCGGTCCACGAGCCCTTTCTGGTTTACGAACGGGAGGTCGTTCTCGGGGCGGAGCGGGGTCCCGAAGTCCTTGAACGCCCACTGCGCGTTGCCCGAGAACGTCGGCATGGTCTCCGAGACGCGGAGGTGCCAGTCGAACAGGTCCACGATGTAGTTTTCGCTCCAGTCCCCGTTCTGGGCGATGTTCGCGACGGCCACCTGGTTCACGGCCTCGCTGAACTCGTCGGGGTCCACGAGCCCTTCGCCGTCGATGGGCGTCTCGGTGTGGCGGCCGACGTGGCTGGACCCGCCGTACTCCATGTGGAGGAGGCGCGGGTACTCGGCCTGGGCCTCTTCGATGGCCTCGGCGTACTTCGTGTAGACGCCTGAGTACCACCCCGCCCAGATCGACGGCGAGAACACGTCGACGAGGTCGTCGCCGTCGTAGTACTTCCGCATGGCCGTCATCCGCGACGGGTCGAGCGCGTGGGCGACGGAGTCGAGGTGCTCGACCGTCGCGCGCAGAAGGTCCGGGTCGTCGCCGCCGGGGACGTCGGGGAGCCAGTAAATCTCGTTCCCGAGCGACCAGAATAGGATGCTCGGGTGGTTCAGGTTCTGGTCGATCTGCTCGCGGAGCAGGCGCTCGGTGTTGGCCTGCCACGCCGCCCCGCCCGCGCCGCCACGGTTCCACGGGAGCTCGTCCCAGAGGATGATCCCGAGGCTGTCGGCGGCCTGGTACACGACCGGGTCCTGCGGGTAGTGGCCCAGGCGCACGAAGTTGGCGCCGACCTCCTTCATCATCTCCATGTCGCGCCGGTGGAGCGCGTTGGGCATGGCCGAGGCGTAGCCGGCGTGCTCCTCGTGGCGGTGCGTCCCGCGCAGCAGGAGCCGCTCGCCGTTGAGGAAGAACGCGCCGCCGGGCTCGAACGAGAACCACCGGAACCCGAGCGGCTCCGTCACCGAGTCGATGGTCTCCCCGCCCCGCATCAGGTCCACCTCGACCGAGTAGAGGGCGGGGCGGTCGGGCGACCACAGGGCGGGGCGGGCGACCGTGTCGAATGCGAGGTCCACCACCCCGCCCGCGGCCGGGGCCTGCGCCGTATCGACGGTCCGGCCGTCCGGGTCGACGAGGCGCGCGGCTGCGGTGAGGTCGGCCGCCCCGCCCCCGGCGAGGCGCACGCGGACCGTAGCCTCGGCCTCCTCGGCGCTCACCGTCGGCGTGAGGACGTGGGCGCGGTCGATGTAGGTCTCCGGCACACTCTTAAGCCAGACGTCGCGCGTCAGCCCCCCGAACAGGAAATAGTCGGCCTTCTGGGACGGGATGAGGTCGGGGTCATAGGCGTTCGACACGCGGACCATCACCTCGTGCTCGGCGCCCGGCGTGACGTGGTCGGTAAGGTCGACGTCGAACCCGACGTAGCCGCCGACGTGGCCGCCCGCGTACGCGCCGTCGACGTAGACGTCGGCCGTCATGGCGGCGCCCTCGAAGTACAGGATCGTCCGGCGGTCCGCTCCGGGCGGGGCGGTGATCGTGCGGCGGTACCAACTCGCGTCGCGGCGGTAGCCGGGGACGATGTCGGTCGTGTCCCACACGTTCCAGCTGTGGGGGAGCGAGATGGGCTCCCAGCCGTCGGCCGCCAGAGCGTCCGCTACGTCCGCGTGGGCCTCTTCGAGGTAGTCCCAGTCGGCGTTGACGTTCGTCACCACGCGCTGGGCCTGGGCGTCTGACAGGGCGAGGAACGCCAGGGCCACCGCCACGAGGGCGGAGCGGAACCGCAGGGTCGTCAGCACGGGCGAGAGGCGAGCAGGAGAAACGGACATGGGCGGGGTGGGATCAGCGGGCGCCGAGGGCGGGGCGGCCCTCGTCGAGGCGCAGCCGGCGCTGGAGGGCCTCGACGTAGTAGTAGTCGGCGTAGACGATGGGGACGTCGACCTCGAACTGGTCGGGCACGCTGCCCACGCTGTGGTCGAGCAGGAACGGCTGGTCGTAGTCGTCGGCGACGCGGTAGTCGGTCGCGAGGCTGGTCAGGATGCGGTCGGCGGCGGCCACGTAGCGCCCGCGCTCGGGCTCGGGCACGAACCCGGCCAGCTCGTACAGCCCCGACGCGAGGACGGCGGCGGCCGAGGCGTCGCGCGGCTCGTCGGGGAGGGCCGGCGCGTCGAAGTCCCAGTACGGGACGCCGTCGCCCGGGAGCTGCGGGTGCGCCAGGACGTAGTCAGCGATGCTCTGGGCCTGGGCGAGAAAGTCGGCCTCCCCGCTCTCGCGGTAGGCCATCGCGAACCCGTAGAGCCCCCACGCCTGGCCCCGGCTCCACGCGGACGCGTCGCTGAACCCCTGGTGCGTGCCCTTGTAGAGCACCTCCCCGCCCAGCGAGTCGTACTGGACGACGTGGTACGAGGAGTCGTCGGGGCGGAAGTGGTTGGCTAGAGTCGTCCGCGCGTGCTCGGTCGCGGCGCGGGCGAACTTGTCGTCGCCCGTCAGCTCGGAAGCGGCGTAGAGCAGCTCCAGGTTCATCATGTTGTCGATGATGACCGGGAATTTCCAGTTCCCCCAGTCCCACGAGCGCGTGGCGCCCACGTTCGCGTCGAACCGCGTCAGGAGCGTCTCGGCCGCCTCGACCACGACGTCGCGGTAGTCGTCGTCGCCCGTCAGGCGGAGGCCGGCGCCGGCCGTGGGGTAGATCTTGAAGCCCATGTCGTGCGTCCCCGCGTTCGTCTTCTCGGGCTCGACGACGGCGGTCCACCGGCGCGCCGCGTCCTCAAAGGCCGGGTCGCCGGTGGCGTCGTAGAGCTCCCAGAGCGTGCCGGCGTAGAACCCGCTCGTCCACTCGCGCGAGGGCGACACGTCGAGCGCGCCGTCGGCGTCGATCGAGCGCGGGATCTCGTCCGCGCGGGCGGGGCGGTCGAGGAACGGCCGCAGCCGCTCGGCGGCGGCGTCGAGCGCGGCCTGGGCGTCGAGGGCGTCGTCGGGGAACGAGACGCGGAGCGGGTGCGCCAGCCGCTCGGCGGCGTCGTCGAGCGTCGCCCACCACTCTTCCACCCCGCCCACGTCGTTTGCCGTCCACCCCGCCCCGACGTAGGCGACAAACGGCGTGCCGGGCTCGGCCTCGGTCACGAGCAGGCTGTGGTCCTCGGCCTCGGCGTGCTCCGCCACGCGGTCTGTGCGGACCAGGACGGCCGTGCCTAGGTCGCCGTGGCCCTCGTTGCCGACCGGCCCCCAGCCGCTCAGCCACGTCCACCGCCCCGCCCCGCGCGTCGACGTGACCATGCCAGGGCGGTGGACGAGCCCGACGACCGTCTGAAGCGGCGCCTCGCCGTCGGACTCGAATACGCTCTCCTGCCGGTAGACCGGCTGCCCGGCGTCGACCGTGATCCGGCGCGTTTCGGTCACCGCGCGCCCGGCGGCGTCCCAGGTCGGGTACGTGAGTTCGGCGACGGCGCGGAGCGGGCCGTCGGCCAGGATCCGGTGGGCGGTAAAGTTGGGGGCGGGGTGGAGCGCGCCGCCCGCCCAGACGGCGGTTCCGCCGGCGCCGAGCGAGCGGCCGACCGAGAAAAAGTCGGCGCCCTCGCCGGTGTCGGTGTGGTAGTCGCCCTCGGCGTACCAGCGGTCGGCCACGAGGGCGTCGGTCCGCTTGGTCCACACGTCGACGCCGCTGCTGACGAGGTCTTCGAGCGCGCTCAGGCCGGCGCCGTACGTGCGGAAGGCGACGCGGTCGTTTTCCCAGGCGAGGTCGTCGCGCCGGGCGTCGCGCAGGACGTGCGCGCGCGCCTCGACGGGCGCGGGCGGGGCGGCCTCGACCGTGAACGTGCGCGCCTGGCCGGGCCAGAAGGGGGCGAGAAACAGGAGCGCGTCCGGCGTCCCGTCGCCGTCGTCATCGAGGACTTGCGACGGCGCCTCCCCGCCCTCGGCGTCGAGCACGCGGACGCGCCCGGCGCGGGCCGCGGGGAGCCGGCGCTGCAACGCCTCCCAGTCGACGCTTACGATCTCGTCCGGCCGCTCGGTCGCGGCCGGATTTTCCACGCGGAGGGACACCTGCGCCGCCCCGCCCTGCGCCGCGACGGGCGGGGCGGCGGCGAGGAGCAACGTGAGAGCGAAGAGGAGTGGGGCGGGGCGGAGCGTCATGCGTCTTGGGGGCGGCCGATCGTGGCAAGGATGCCGCCGTCGACGTAGAGGACGTGGCCGGTCACGAAGTCGCTCGCGGCAGAGGCGAGAAAGACGGCGGCGCCCTGCAAGTCGCTCGGGTCGCCCCAGCGGCCGGCCGGCGTGCGGCTCACGATCCACTCGTTGAACGGGTGGCCCGGCTCGCGGAGCGGGGCGGTCTGGGTCGTGGCGAAGTAGCCCGGCCCGATCCCGTTGACCTGGATGTTGTGGCGGCCCCACTCGGTCGCCATCGACTGCGTGAGCATCTTGAGCCCGCCCTTCGCGGCGGCGTAGGCGCCGACCGAGTCGCGGCCGAGCTCGCTCATCATCGAGCAGATGTTGACGACCTTGCCGCCGCCCCGCTCGACCATCCGGCGGGCCACGGGCTGCGTCATCACGAACACGCCCGTGAGGTCCGTGCCGACGACCTTCTCCCACGCCTCGACGCTCATGTCGAGGAGCGGGACGCGGTCGATCACGGCCGCG
Source organism: Rubrivirga sp. S365 (assembly GCF_032248475.1). NCBI lineage: Bacteria > Pseudomonadati > Rhodothermota > Rhodothermia > Rhodothermales > Rubricoccaceae > Rubrivirga > Rubrivirga sp. S365. The sequence goes on along the minus strand of NZ_JAVTTN010000001.1, from coordinate 1,805,185 downwards.
TTGTTGACCAGGATGTCGATGGGTCCGACCTCGGACTCGATCCGCTCGACGGCGGCCTCGACCTCGTCGGATTTCGTGACGTCGAACAGGTAGCCGTGCGCCTCGATGCCGTCCTCGCCGTAGCTCTCGACGGCCCGGTCGATCTTCTCCTGCGACGAGTGCCCGTTGATGACCAGCGTGGCGCCGGCCCGCCCGAGCCCGCGCGCCATGGCCATGCCGAGCCCGTGTGTGGCGCCGGTCACGAGCGCGCGCGTGCCGGTCAGGTCAAAGAGGGTCGTGCTCATCGGGCGGGGTGGGGAAACAGCAAGTGGTAGCGGGCAGTCGGGTCCGGGTCGAGCCGCTCGCGGGCGGCCTCGTAGGCCGGCGCGTCGTAGGCAAGGGCCGCCCGGCGGAGGAGCGCGGCGAGCCGCCGTTCGCCGTCGTCCCAGGCGTTCGGGAGCTGGGGGAACGCCCAGTTGTCTCGGCCCTCCACGACGGGGACGAGGTAGTCGAGCGCGCGGCGCAGGCTCCGGCCCTCGACCGACTCGTAACCGAACAGGTCGACGCCGACGCGCGGCGCGAGCGCCGCGGCATTGAAGGCGTGGAGGAGGTTGGAGGCCGAGTACCCGAACGACTTCGTCCGCGCGGCCTCCTGGGGCTGGATGCCACCCGGCTCGATCTGGCGGTCGATCCGGCGCGCGGGGAACGCCGCCAGCACCTCGCGGGCAGTCTCGTCCTGGCCTAGGTACAGCGCGATCGCCGCGACCTGGGCGTCGTAGGCCGTCGCGTGGTTGTTGAGCCAGTTCGACTCCGCGATCCCAAGCTCGCTCGTGCGGAGCCAGACGAGATAGTCGGCGAGCCAAGCGTCGACCCCGCCCCAGTCGGCAGCCGAGAGGGCGGGACCCGTCTTGAGCACGGCGAGAGCGTCGACGACCTCAGGCATCTCCGACGTCTCGATGATCCCGAACTTCCGCCCGTCGCTCCGGCCCCGGATGCCCTGGGCATACGTGAGGTTGGGGTTCATCCGCGTGGCGGGGTCCACGAACCAGAGGCGGAGCAGGTCGCCGGCCTTGGCGGCGTAGCGGTCGTCGCCCGAGAAGTACCACGCCCACGCGAGCGTCGGGACCGCGTCGAGGACAGCCGAGAGCGCCCGGTCATCGAGCGCCCGCGCCTCGGGGTTCCGCTCGCCGTCGCGGCGGACGTAGGGGAGCCCGTCCGGCGTGTCTGGGTCGGGCCACCAGTAGGGGGCCAGGCTGTAGTAGTCCTGCGGGTCCCCGCTCGGCGCCGTCGCGTCCTTGTCCAAAATCGAGGCGAACGCCGTGCCGACCGCCTCGTCGGCCTCCGCCAGAAGGCGCTCGTACGCCGGCCGGAGCGCGGCGTCGCCGTCGCGGACGCGCTCTCGGACGGCCTCCACCCCGCCCCGCCCGTCCCCACGCACCCCCTGCGCCGACGCGGAGGCGACGACGAAGAGCCCGAGGGCAACCAGGAGGGCGGGGCGGGGCGGGCGCACTAGCGGAGGTCGGCGACGTCCACGACGTCCATGTCGCCGTAGTCCAGGTTCTCGCCGGCCATGCCCCAGATGAACGTGTAGCTGCCCGTGCCGGCACCGGCGTGGACCGACCACGGCGGCGAGATCACGGCCTGCTGGTCGTGGACCCACAGGTGGCGCGTCTCGTCCGGCGGCCCCATAAAGTGGCACACGGCTTGGCCCTCGGCCACGTCGAAGTAGAAGTAGACCTCCATCCGGCGGTCGTGGGTGTGGGCCGGCATCGTGTTCCAGACGCTCCCCGAGGCCAGCTCGGTCATCCCCATCTGGAGCTGGCACACGTCGACCACGCTCGACACGAGGAGCTTGCGGATCGTTCGCTTGTTGCTCGTCTCCGCCGCGCCGGCCTCGACGACCTCGGCGTCGTCGGCCGTCACCTTTTTCGTCGGGTAGGCCGCGTGCGCCGGCGCCGAGTTGAGGTAGAACCGGGCGGGGCGGTCGGCGGCGTCGCTGGCGAACGAGACGTCGCGGGCGCCGCGCCCAACGTAGAGCGCCTCCTTGTGGCCGATGGCGTAGGCCTCGCCGTCGACCGTGACGGTCCCCGCCCCGCCCACGTTGATGACGCCGAGCTCGCGGCGCTCCAGGAAGAAGTCCGCCTTGAGCGGGTCGATGGCCTCGAGCGTCAGGGCCGAGCCCGTCGGGACCGCCCCGCCCGCGACAAAGCGGTCGTAGTGCGTGTACGTCAGGCGGATCTCGCCCTCGGTCATGAGGTCCGGGATGAGGAACTCGTCCCTCAAGCGCTGGGTGTCGTACGCCTTGACGGCGTCGGGGCTGGCGGCGTAGCGGGATTCGTAGGAGGTGGGCACAGAAGGGGCGGGGTAGGGAGAACGTCGCGGATTACTGGTCACTCGCCGCCTCGACCGATGCGGGCGTGCCGCGAGCGCCGAAGACCGAACAGGCGAATGAAACGGGACGAGCGGCTACAGAGAACGGGTCGAGGCCCGCTCGACGAGCTCGGCGTCGAGGACCACGCGCTCGGGCGGGGCGGGCGCGTCCGACGAAAGCTGGAGGTCGAGGAGGGCGGCGGCGCGCCGGCCCATCTCGCGCGTCGGCACGCGGACGGTCGTGAGCGGGGTGGCGAGGTAGGCCGCCATCTGGATGTCGTCGTAGCCGACGACCGAGACGTCGCCGGGCACGCTCAGGCCGAGCTCGGCGAGCGCCCGGAGCGCGCCCATCGCGACGAGGTCGTTGAAGCAGGTGATGGCCGTGGGCCGCTCGCCGCCCCGCCCCGCGTCGCCGCCGAACACGTCGAGCGCCACGCGGTAGCCGTCTTCCAGGCGCGCGCCGCCGGGGACCACGACGTCGTCGTGGAACTGGAGCGGCGACTCGCTGAACGCCTCCTTGACGCCGGCCACGCGGTCCCGGCTGTGCTGCGAGTACTGCGGCCCCGAGACGTGAACGATCCGCTCGTGCCCGCCCTCGATCAGATGCCGCACGGCCGCCTTCGACGCCTTGACGTTGTCGACCGTCACGCTCGCGGCCTGGAGCCCGTGGACGTCGCCGAGCAGGACGAAGGGGAACCCGGTCCGCCGGAGCGTGAACAGGTGCGAAAGGTCGACGTGCTCGTCCAGGACCGGCGCCACGATGACGCCGTCGGCGTGGCGCTCGCGGAACGCCTGGATCAGCCGGCCCTCCTCCTCGAAGCTGCCCTCCGACGTCCCGAGCAGGAGGTGCGCCCCGCTCTCCTCCAACGCGGCCCGGACGCCGAGCAGCACGTCGGCGTAGAACGGGTTGTCGGCCTCCTTGATGATGACGCCGACGCTCCGCGGCCGCTCGGCCCCGTCCTCGGACGCGCGGCGCGCGAGCGGGGAGGACCGCGGCAGGCGGTACTCGAGGTCCCGGATCGCGTCCATCACCTGCTGCCGCGTCGTGTCGCGGACCGAGCTCCGGGCGTTGATGACCGCCGAGACGGTCCCCGTGGAGACGCCGGCGGCCTCGGCCACGTCGAGGACGGTCACACGCTTGGCCATGCTTGAACGTTTCAGGTTTTGAGAGAATCAGCCGGACGATGTCGCCTCGGATTTCAATCGGAGGATAGACGCGCGGCCGAGACGTGTCAAGGAAAGACGGGCGGCCTCGGAAGGGATTTTTTGAAGCCTGGGCTCGTATTCCCTCTGGACTGTCCTTACCCTTGCGGTGGCCCTGGCCCGCCACCCCGCTCCCAGATTGAACAGGACGGCGCGTCATGTCAGAAAGTTGAAACCGTCAAGTTGTCCCCATCCGCCGCCCCACCCGTGGCTGACGCCCTCCGTCTCCACCCCGACCGCTTTTTCCCACCTGATCGGGCGGAGCGGGACGCCGCGCGCGCCGTCTACGACGAGACGGCCGGGCTCCCCATCGTGAGCCCGCACGGCCACGTCGACCCGGCGCTGCTCGCCGAGGACCGCCCGTTCCCCGAGCCGGCCGAGCTCCTCATCACGCCGGACCACTACGTGTTCCGGATGCTCCACAGCCAGGGCGTCCCGCTCGACGCGCTCGGCGTCCCCCGCGCCGACGGCTCGCGCGCTGACGTCGCCCCCCGCGAGGTGTGGCGCCTGTTCTGCGCCCACTGGCACGCGTTCGCCGGGACGCCCACGCGGGCGTGGATGGAGTACGAGCTCCACGAGCTGTTCAGCGTCGAAGTCGCCCCGAGCGCCGACACGGCGGACCGGATCTACGACCAAATCGCCGAGCGCCTGGCCTCGCCCGAGTACCGGCCGCGCGTTCTGTTCGAGCGGTTCGGGATCGAGACGCTCGCAACGACCGACGCGGCCTCTAGCGCGCTGGAGCACCACCGGGCGCTCGATGCCGACGACTGGAACCGCCCCACCCCGCCCAACGGCGCCGCCGACGGTAGCGCAGGCGCTCGCCGCGTGATCCCGACGTTCCGGCCCGACGCGCTCGTCCAGATCGCGCGGGCGGGGTGGTCCGACCACGTCCAGCGGCTTGGAGAACTCGCGGGCGGGGCGATCGAGGACTACGACTCGTTCGCCGCCGCGCTCCGCCGGCGCCGCGCCGACTTCGCCGCGCTCGGGGCCGTCGCCACGGACCACGGCGCCGAGACGGCGCGGACGGGCTGGCTCCCGGAGGCCGAGCGCGACGCGGTCTTCGCGCGCGCCCTGGGCGGGGCGGCGACGGCCGAGGACGAGGCGGCGTTCACGGCCCACATGCTCATGGCGTTCGCCGAGATGAGCGCCGACGACGGGCTCGTGATGCAGCTCCACGTCGGCGCCCTCCGCAACCACGACCGGCCCCTGTTCGAGCGGTTCGGCGCGGACAAGGGCGCCGACATCCCCGTCGCCACGGAGTTCACGCGCGCGCTCCGCCCGCTCCTCTCCGAGTTCGCGGGCGGGACGGACCGCGACACGGCGGCCGCGGACGGGGCGGGGCGGCCGCCGTTCCGCCTGATCGCGTTCACGCTCGACGAGAGCACTTACGCCCGCGAGCTCGCCCCGCTCGCCGGCTACTACCCGGGCCTCGTCCTCGGGCCGGCATGGTGGTTCCACGACTCGGTCGAGGGCATGCTCCGCTACCGCGAGCGGACGACCGAGACGGCCGGGTTCTACAACACGGCCGGGTTCAACGACGACACGCGCGCGTTCTGCTCGATCCCCGCCCGCCACGACCTTGCCCGGCGCGTCGACGCCCACTACCTCGGGCGGCTCGTCGCCCGCCACCAGCTCGGGCTGTCCGAGGCCCGTGAGGTCGGCCGCGCGCTCGCCTACGACCTCCCACGGCGGGCGTACCGGCTCGACCGCCCCGCCCCCGCCACAGCGGGCGGGGCGGCGCACGCGCGCACCGACGGGGTGCTCGCGTGAGGTGGGTCCTCCTCCTCGCGCTCGTCGGCGGGTGTGCCTCCGGGCCCACGGGCGGGGAGGGCACGCGCGTGCTCCGGCTCGGCCATGGGCTGAGCACGGACCACCCGGTCCATCTCGCCATGACGGCGATGGCCGCGCACGTCGACTCTGCGAGCGGCGGGAGCCTCCAGCTCGCCATCTACCCGTCGGGCCAGTTGGGGAGCGAGCGCGAGTGCCTGGAGCTGCTCCAGATCGGGTCGCTCGCGATGACGAAGGTGTCGGCGAGCGTGCTCGAAGGGTTCGCGCCCGAGTTCGCCGTGTTCTCGCTCCCCTACCTGTTCCGCGACGAGGCCCACCGGCTGGCGTTCTTCCACAGCGACGTCGGGGCCGACGTGCTCGACTCGACCGAGCCGTTCCGCTTCCGCGGCCTCACCTACTACGACGCCGGCGCCCGGAGCTACTACACCGTCGAGCGGCCGGTGCGGACGCCAGACGACCTCCGGGGCCTCAAGATCCGCGTGCAGGAGAGCCCGACGTCCATGCGGATGGTCCGCGCGATGGGCGGGAGCCCGACGCCGATCTCGTGGGGCGAGCTCTACACGGCGCTCCAGCAGGGCGTCGTCGACGGGGCCGAGAACAACCCGCCGAGCTACCACCTGTCGCGGCACTACGAGGTGGCCCCGTACTTCGTGCTCAACGAGCACACGGCGGTCCCGGACGTGCTGGTCATCGGGGCGCCCATCTGGGACGAGCTCTCGGAGCAGGAAAAGCGGTGGGTCGAGGAGGCCGCCGAGGCCAGCGCGAGGCTGGAGGAGCGGCTCTGGCGCGCGTCGACGGCCGAGGCGCTCGCGGCCGTCCGCGAGGCCGGGGCCGAGGTGATCGAGATGAGCGCCGAGGACCGGGTCCCGTTCTCCGACCTCGTCGCCGCCATGCTCACCGAGGTCGACGCGCCGACGCGCGCGCTCATCGAGGAGATCCAGGCCGTCGAGTCCCGCCCCGCCCCGCCCGCGAGCCCCGAGGCCGAGTGAGCGCGCCCCTCCTCCGCGCCACCACCGCGGGCGGTCTGAAAGGGACCGTCGACCGCGTGCTCGCGTGGGCCTGCGTCGTGCTCATGGGCGCGAGCGTGATCAACGTGACGTGGCAGGTCGTGACCCGGTTCGTCTTGGGCAGCCCGAGCGGGTTCACCGACGAGCTGGCCCGGTTCCTCCTCGTCTGGCTCGGCCTCCTCGGCGCGGCCTACGCCGTGGGCCAGCGGATGCACCTCGCCATCGACCTCCTCCCGCGCGCGCTCGACGCGAGGCCAAAGGCGCGGGCCTCGCTCGGGGTCGTGCTCCAGGGCTGCGTCTTGGCATTCGCCGTCGGCGTGATGCTCTACGGCGGCGGCAACCTCGTTCGCCTGACGACGCTGCTGGGGCAGCGCTCGGCCGCACTCGGCGTGTCGCTGGGCGCCGTCTACACCGTGCTCCCGCTCGCAGGCGCCGTCATCGGCTTCTACGCGCTCCACGCCATCGGCCTCTACGTCGCCGTGCTGCGCGGGCACGGGCGGGGTGGCCCCGACCCGGACGGGTCGAGCGCGGAGGCGTTCGCCGCCGCCAGCCGGCCCGACGCGACGCCGGGGTCCGAGCTCCCCATCCGCGAGGACGACCGATGACGTGGGCGCTCCTCCAGGCCGCCCCCGAGGCGTCGGCCGCCCTCGCTGCGGACGGCACGGCCATCGCCGTGCTCGTGGGCGTGTTCGTGGTGCTGCTCGCGCTCGGCGTCCGCGTGGCGTTCGCGATCGGGCTGGCGACGGTCGCGACCATGATGCTGTCGATCGGCCCGACGGCCGCGCTCACGACCGTCGCCCAGCGGATGGCGACGGGCCTCGACAGCTTCACGCTGCTCGCCATCCCGTTCTTCATCCTGGCCGGCCAGCTCATGAACCAGGGCGGGATCGCAGCCCGGCTCATCGACTTCGCCAAAGCCCTCCTCGGCCCGCTCCCGGGCGGGTTGGCGTTCGTGAACGTGCTCGCGTCGATGCTCTTCGGCGCCATCTCGGGGAGCGCCGTCGCCGCCGCCTCCGCCATCGGCGCGACGGTCGGGCCGCGCATGGTGGACGAGGGCTACGACCGCGACTTTGCCGCCGCCGTCAACATCACGAGCGCGACAACGGGGCTCATCATTCCGCCGTCGAACGTGCTCATCGTGTACTCACTGGCGAGCGGAGGGGCGTCGATCGCGGCGCTCTTCCTGGCCGGCTACGTGCCGGGCCTGCTCGTGGGCGGGATGCTCATGGCCGTGGCCGGCGTCACGGCGTGGCGGCGCGGCTACCCGACCGGCGAGTGGTCGGCGTTCGGCGAGATCGTACGCCGGTTCGTAGCGGCGCTGCCCAGCCTGTTCCTGCTCGTCGTCGTGATCGGCGGGATCGTGGGCGGCGTGTTCACGGCGACCGAGGCGGCGGCCGTGGCCGTCCTCTACGCCGGCGCGCTCGCGTTCGCCTACCGCGGCATCACGCTCCGCGACCTCCCCCAGATCCTGCTCGACGCCACGGCGACGACGGCGATTGTCCTGCTCCTGATCGCGGTGAGCATCGCGATGTCGTGGATCATGGCCTACGTGAACCTGCCGCAGGCGATCGCCAGCACGGTCACGGCCGTCGAGAACCCGATCGCCGTGTTCCTGATCATCAACGTCGTGCTCCTGTTCGTCGGCGTGTTCATGGACATGACACCGGCCATCCTCATCTTCACGCCCATCTTCCTGCCGGTCGTGGTCGAGTTGGGGATGGACCCGGTCCACTTCGGGATCGTGATGGTGCTCAACCTGTGCATCGGGCTGTGCACGCCGCCCGTCGGGAGCGTGCTGTTCGTGGGCGTCGGCGTGGCCGAGACGACGATCGCGCGCGTGGTCCGGCCGCTGCTCCCGCTGTTTATCGCCATGCTCATCGCCCTCGCCCTCGTGACGGCGTTCCCCGGGTTGTCGCTCTGGCTCCCGTCTCTCCTCGGCTACTAGCGCCGCCCTGCCCGCGCGTCGCCCCTCCCCCACCCCGCCCCGAATGCCCACCCCGCCCTCCCCTTCCTTCCGCCTGGACGACCGCGTCGTCGTCGTGACCGGCGGCTACGGCACGCTCGGCAGCGGGATGTCGCGCGGCCTGCTCGCCGCCGGCGCCCGCGTCGTCCTCCTCGGGCTCGACGCCGACGAGGCGCAGGCCGCGGCGCGCGAGATGGACCCGACCGGCGAGCGGGCGCTCGGCGTCGAGGCCAACGTGCTCGAGGTCGACGCCCTCGAGCGCGCCCGCGACGCCGTCCTCGACCGCTTTGGCCGCGTCGACGCGCTCGTGAACACGGCCGGCGGCAACGTGGCCGGCGCGACGCTGGCGCCGGGCGACAGCCCGTTCCGCCTCGACCCGGAGGCCTGGCGGGGCGTGGTCGACCTCAACCTGCTCGGGACCGTGCTCCCGACCCAGACCTTCGGCGAGGCGATCGCCGAGCACGTGGCCGAGCCCGGGGGCGGGGCAGTCGTCAACGTGTCGTCGATGACGTCCACGCGCGTGATCTCGCGCGTCGTCGGCTACTCGACGGCGAAGGCGGCCGTGGACCAGTACACGCGCTGGATGGCCGTCGACCTCGCCAAAGAGACCGAGGGCCGGGTCCGCGTCAACGCGGTCGCCCCGGGCTTTTTCGTGGCTGACCAGAACCGCGACCTCCTCCTCAACGCCGACGGCTCGCTCACCGAGCGCGGGGCCGACATCGTCGCGCACACGCCGGCCGGCCGCTTTGGCGAGCCGGACGAGGTGGCCGGCGCCGTCGTCTTCCTGTGCTCGCCCGCCGCCCGCTTTATCACCGGCGCCGTCCTCCCCATCGACGGCGGATTCGCAGCCTACGGGGGCTTTTAGACATGAACCTTTCTTTCCGCTGGTACGGCGAGTCCGACCCCGTCACGCTGGACGCCATCCGCCAGATCCCGGGCGTCGGGGGCATCGTGAGCGCGCTCTACGACGTCGCGCCCGGCGTGGCGTGGACCGCCGACGCCGTGACGTCGCTCCGCGAGCGCGTCGAGGACGCCGGCCTCGCGCTGACCTGCATCGAGTCGATCCCGGTCCCCGAGGGCGTCAAGCTGGGGACTGACGACCGCGACCGACTGGCCGACGCCTGGTGCGCGTCGGTCGAGGCCGTGGGCGGGGCGGGCGTGCCGGTCGTGTGCTACAACTTTATGCCCGTGTTCGACTGGACGCGGACGGACCTCCACCGCCCGCTCCCCGACGGGTCCGAAGCGCTGGCCTACTTCGAGGGCGAGTTGGCCGAGGTCGAGACGGCGCTGGCGTCCGGCGGCCTTCCGGGCTGGATGGACGCGCACTCGCCCGACGACCTCCGCCGGCTGTTCGCGGCCTACGCCGAGGTCGACACGGAGCGGATGTGGGACCACCTCGGGTGGTTCCTGGAGCGGGCCGTGCCCGCCGCCGAGGCGGCCGGCGTCAAGCTCGCGATCCACCCCGACGATCCGCCGTGGCCTCTTTTCGGGTTGCCGCGCGTGGTCACGAGCGCCGCCGCCTTCGGCCGCGTCTGCGACCTCGTGGACAGCCCGGCGAACGGGGTCACGTTCTGCACCGGCTCGCTCGGCGCCGACCCGCAGCAGGCGCCGGGGCTGGCCGCCGACGCCGCGCGGCTGGCGGGGCGGGGCCGGCTCCACTTTGCCCACCTCCGCAACGTCGCCCACGTCCCCACGCCGGGCGGGGCGGACGGGGCGGGGCGGGACTTTACCGAGACCGCCCACCCCGACGGCGACGTCGACCTGGCCGCCGTCGTCGCCGCGCTCAAGAGCGCCGGCTTCGACGGTCCGCTCCGGCCCGACCACGGGCGCCAGATCTGGACCGAGCGCGACAACTCCGACGTGCGCCCCGGCTACGGCCTCTACGACCGCGCCCTCGGCGCCACCTACCTCCGCGGCCTCTGGGACGCGGCCACCCCGCCCCGCTCGTAACCCGCGGCCATTCCGCCCCGCCCACCGTGCGGGGCCGCCCCGCCGACGTACCGATATGCCGATCAACCCTGCCACCGACCGCCCCACCGCCGCCACGCGCGCCGACGTCGTCCGCTGGATCGAGCGCGACCGAGCCGTCGCCGTCGTCCGCACCGACGAGCCCGAGAAGCTCGTCCAGATCGCCCAGGCGCTCCAGGTGGGCGGGGTGGTCTGCTTCGAGGTCACGATGACGGTCCCCAACGCCATCGAGGGCATCCGGGCCGTCACCGAGGCCATGAGCGGGTCGGTCCTCGTCGGCGCCGGGTCGGTGACCGACGCCGAGACCGCGCGGGCGGCCATCGAGGCCGGGGCGCGCTACGTCGTCAGCCCCGTGTTTCGGCGCGAGGTGATCGAGGCGGCCCACGACCTCGACGCCGCGGCCATGCCCGGGTGCTTTACGCCGACCGAGATCTACGAGGCGACCGAGGCCGGGGCCGACGTGGCCAAGGTGTTCCCGGCCGGCGCGCTCGGGCCGGGGTTCATCCGCGGCGTGCTCGCCCCGCTCCCCCACCTCAAGCTCATGCCGACCGGCGGCGTCTCGCTCGACAACGCGTCCGAGTGGCTCCGGGCCGGGGCCGTCGCGGTCGGGGCCGGGTCGGCGCTCGTCGAGACCGACGCCGTGGCCGCCGGCGACTGGGCGCGGCTGACCGCCAACGCCAAGCGCCTCCGCGCCTCCGTCGACGCCGCCTGACCACCCCGCCCCCGCCTCCGGGCATGTCCCCGCGCAGGCGGGGGCGGGGCGGTTCCTCTGTTTCCCTCTTCTCTGTCTCTGTCCCTATGTCTACTGTCGTCACGTTTGGCGAGATCATGCTCCGGCTCTCGACGCCGGGGTTCACCCGCATCACCCAGGCCCAACGCTTCGACGCGACCTACGGGGGCGGGGAGGCCAACGTCGCCGTCTCGCTCGCCCACTTCGGCCACGACGCCCGGTTCGTGTGCAAGCTCCCTGAGCACGAGGTCGGGCAGGCGGCGGTCAACCAGCTCCGCCGGTTCGGCGTCGACACGCGGTTCGTCGTGCGCGGCGGGGACCGGGTGGGGATCTACTTTTTGGAGACCGGCGCGAGCCAGCGGCCGTCGAAGGTGGTCTACGACCGAGCGCACTCGGCGGTGAGCGAGATGGACCCGGACGAGGTCGACTGGGACGCCGCGTTCGACGGGGCCGACTGGTTCCACTGGACCGGGATCACGCCGGCGCTCGGGGCCAAGCCGAAGGCGGCCGTCGAGCGGGCGTGCCGGGCCGCCAAGGCGGCCGGGGCGACGGTCTCGTGCGACCTCAACTTCCGCTCGAAGCTGTGGACGACGGACGAGGCCCAGGCGACGATGCGGCCGCTCATGGAGCACGTCGACGTCTGCATCGCCAACGAGGAGGACGCCGACCGCTCGCTCGGCGTGACGACGGAGGGTTCGGGCGCCGAAGCGGCCGAGGACGCCGAGCTCGACGAGGCCGGCTACGCCCAGCTCGCCGAGAAGCTCAAGGCCGACTTCGGGTTCGACGCCGTCGCCATCACGCTCCGCGAATCGATCTCGGCGTCCGACAACGGGTGGAGCGCGATGCTCCTGGGCGGGGCGGGGCGGGCCGCCCCGCTCGCGGAGGCGAAGCGGTCGCGCCGGTACGACCTCCGGCTCGTCGACCGCGTGGGCGGGGGCGACTCGTTCGCGGCCGGGCTCGTCCACGGGCTGCTCACGAAGACGGACGCCGAGGAGGCGTTGAACTTCGCCGTGGCCGCGAGCGCGCTGAAGCAGACGATCCCCGGCGACCTCAACCTCTCGACGGCGGCCGAGGTCGAGGCGCTCGCGGGCGGGGCGGGGTCCGGCCGCGTCCAGCGCTAGCCCCGCCCGTCACCACGACCGAGGGCGGGTCCCTCGCCTCGACCAGATCCGACGTCCTGCGTCTGTCGCCGAGACCTGGGGCGGAACTTGACTCTCCCGCGTGCCACGTGCCGTCCCCCCCTCTCGCTCTCATGACGCGCTCTACTGGTAACCTCCGGCTTCTCGCTTCGGCGCTGCTCGCCTCCGCGTTCGTCCTCACGTCGTGCGACACGACGGCTCCCGACGTCTCAGCCTCCTCGGCCAGCGCTCTCGCAGCGGCCGGCGAGCGCCCCGAGTGCGGCCCCGCCCGCCCAGCCAGCGCTCTCGGGGCGGCCGCTGGGAGCCGGCTCTACGTCGACTTCGACGACTACAGCGACGGCCAGCGGTACCGCGAGAGCGACGCGGAGAGCGACTTCGGCTCCGGCCTCTCGTGGACCCGCAGCAACGACTGGACCTCCAGGGGTAACCTTTTGGAGGTCCACGACGGCGCCCTCCGCTTCCGGCTCCCTCCCGGTATCCACGGCAATGGGACCGGCGGCAAGATTCGCGTGCCGATCCGTCCGCGCTCCGGCTACTACATCCAGTACCGTGTCCAGTTCGAGACGGGGTTCGACTTCACCCCGCCCCCCAAGGGCTCGAACGGTGGCAAGCTGCCCGGAATGGCGGGCGGCGACGGCAACACCGGCGGCGATCCGGGCTGGGACGGCAAGGGCTGGAGCGCGCGCATGATGTGGCGCGGCGACCGGACGTCGAGCCCCAACACGGCTCGCCTCTACGCGTACATCTACTACAAGGGCCAGCTCAGCTGCACCGGCGAGTACGTGGACACCGGGTTCGACGTCACGGCTGGCAAACAGTACGTGGTCCGGATCTACGTCGGCATGAACACCAAGGCCAATAACGACGGCCGTCTCAAGGTGTGGCTGAAGGAGAACGACGACCCGGCTGGGTTTGGCAACTCGAAGGCCAGCAGGGGCGACATCCTGTGGATGGACAACAACCACACGATAGACGAGGCGCTGATCCAGGTCTTCAACGGTGGCGGCACGTCGAAGTGGGACCTGAGCACCACGTCGTTCATCCGGATCGACGACATCGCCACCTGCCACACGTCCGCCGAGTGCGACGGCCTACTGTAGAGGCTGTCTGACGGAGCGGCCCGAGGCGGTATGGCGTCGGCCGGAGCGCGCTAGACGGGGCGGTCGCTTCGCTGGCAGCGGTCGGGGCATGTAGGCATTCGTCTCCCGTCAACGACCTCCGCGTTTGGCGCGGCCCCGGAACTCGCGGCGCCCCTTCCATCGGAAAGGGCGCCACGGGAGACCGACGCTCCTGGCGCTGAACCCAAGCCGTCGCTCCTCGACTCCGGCAAACCCGGGGCGGTTCAACGAGGCGGTACGGACAAGACGAGACGCGGAGGGACGAGTGGGAGGACCTTCCCCAGCCCTCCCGCCCCACCACCATCGGCGGCGGAGGCGGGGCCGTCCCCCCCGCGGAGGCGACGTTTTCGGGCGCAACCAGGGGAAGCAGGCGAGATAGTACCGCCGCTCCCACTCACCGCCCCGCCCCGCCCGCCAGCGCGGCGACGGTCTCGATCGTGTCGATCTCCCCGACCGGCTTGTCGTCCCGCAGGCGGACGATGCGCGGGAAGCGGAGCGCGTAGCCGCCCTTATGCCGCTTCGAGACCTGCACGTTGTCGAACGCGACCTCGACCACGACCTCGGGCTCGACCGTCCGCACCTTGCCGTGGGCGAACGTTTCGAGCGTGTGGGCCTTAAACCACTCGGTCAGCGCGGCCAGTTCGGCGTCGGTGAGGCCGGAGTACGCCTTGCCCACATTGAGGAGCGTGCCGTCGCTCTCGCTCCGGCGGACGGCGAACGTGAAGTCGGAGAGCAGGTGGCGCCGCCCGCCGCTCCCCACCTCGACGGCCGTGACGACGACGTCGAGCGTGGCCAGCGCCTTTTTGACCTTGAGCCAGTCGCGCCCGCGCCGGCCTGGCACGTACGGCGCGTCGAGCGCCTTCACCATGAGCCCCTCGTTGCCGCGCGCCCGCGCCGCGTCGAATAGCTCGTCTAGCGTGTCCGGGTCCTCGACCGCCTGGACGGCCGAGCGGCGGACCGCCCCGCCCGCGCCGAGCCCGAGCCGGTCGAGGAGCGCCTGACGCTCGCGGTAGGAGAGGTCGAGGACGGGCTCGCCGTCCCACGCGAGCACGTCGTAGACCACGTAGCCCACGGGCGCCTCGTCCCGAAGCGCCTGCGGCACCCGCTTCCGCCCGAGCCGCTTCTGCAACGTCTGGAACGGCGCGAGCCGGCCGCCCTCGCCCAGCGGGACGACCTCGCCGTCCAGGACCACCCCGCCCGGCACGTCCGCGGCGAGGGCCGCGAGGGCGGCCGTCAGGTCGGGGAACGAGCGCGTGACGGCGTCGAGCGTCCGCGAAAAGAGGGCGACGCGGACCACCGCCCCGCCCGCGTCCACGACCTCGCCGTGGAGGGCGGGGCGGTCCACGCCGGGCGCGTCGGCGGCCTCGGCCTGCGCCTGGGGCTCGACGTGGGCCTGCGCGCGGATGCCGTCGAACTTGTCCTCGACGGCGAAGGGCGGGGCGATCTGGCGGGCGACCTCCTCGGCCAGTGTCCGCTCGTCGGTCTCCTCAGCGGCGGTCGCGAGCATGAACTTGATCGGGTGGAACAGCCGCATCGTCGCCTCGCCCAGCCGGTCGTGCCGCGCGAGGACCGCCGTCTCGCCGATGTCGCCCGTGAGCATGTTGGCGCGCTTGACGGCGCCGAGGTCGCGCTCGTACAGCCGCGCGAGCGCGTTCTCCACCCCGCCCTCCAGCATCCCGATGCGGAGGTCGCCGGCGAGCAGCTTGACGAGGTAGCGGGCCTCCTCCGGCCCCACGCGCCCGAGCACGCCGGCCACGGCCTCGGTCTTGGCGCCCGACCCGCGGGTGGCAGCGAGGTCCTCGAAAAACGACTCCGCCCCGCCCAGCGTCAGCGGCTCGGGCGGGGCGGGGCGGCCAGCGGCGCGCTCGGCCAGCGCCTCGGCGGCCACGTCGCCGGGGTCGCCCAGGCGGACGAGCGCGGCCCGGAGCGCGTCGTCGTCCGCCCCGCTCGCGGCGGCGAGGGCCTTGCGGATCGCGGCGAACCCGACGCTGACCGTCCGCTGGTCGCTGAGCGGGAACACGCGGCCGGCGGCCCACCGCGCGGCACGCGCGAGGTCGTCGTCGTCGAGGTCGGCGAGGAGCGCGCCGAGCCGGTCGGCCTTGTCGTTGCGGCCGGGGAGCGCGGCGATGTCGCCGAGCGCCTGGGCGAAGGCGCCGAACGCGGCGGGCGGGGCGGGGCGGTCAGGCATCGACGCCCTCGGGGTCGGTCTCCTCGTCGGGCGCGGCCCACTCCGAATCCGGCGGCCGGCGGTCCTTGTGCGGGCGGGGCGGCTTGAGCGCGAGGCTCGTGCCCTGGCAGGTCGGGCAGAAGTAGATGATCCGCTTTTTCTCGACCGTCTCGCCCGTCTCGTCGTCCGTCCACTCGCGCGTGAGCTGGTGCTTTTGGCGGACGTAGTCGTCGCACGTCAGGCACGGGAGGTTCGTCCGGCGGAACACCCAGTGCCGCGTGTTCCAGGCATGGGCGTGCGGCGAGTAGCGGAGGTCGCGGTCGGCCGCCTGCCGCTCGCGGGCGGCGTCGGGGACGGTTTGGCCGCCCCGCTCGTAGGCCAGCCGGCACAGGCGGGGCACCTCGAGCACGAGGCACGCGCGCTCGGCGTCGTCGAGCTCGCCCACGAGCCGCCACGGGTCCATGCGGCACACGTAGAGGATCTCGGCGCGGAGGTAGTTGCCGATGCCCGCGGCCACGGTCTGGTCGAGGAGCGCGGCGCCGATCGTCCGGTCGGGGTCGAGGCGGCGGAGGAACTCGTCGGCGTCGAAGGCCGCCCCGCCCTCGGGGAGCACGTCCGGGCCGAGCCGCGGGAGGGCGGGGAGGACGTCGTACGGGTCGCCGCGGCCGACGTCGAACTGGGGCGCCGAGTAGAGGAGCGCCGCCGCGTCGTCGGTCACGATCCGCCCGCGCTCGCGGCGGTCGCGCGTCTCGACGGCCGGGTCGTCCGGGGCGACGACGTGCCACCGGCCCCACATGAGGAAGTGCGAGTGGAAAAAGAGGTCGCCCTCGACGGTGCCCAGGAGGTGCTTGCCGTGGGCCGTCACGCGCTCGACGCGGCGGCCGACGAAGGCGTCGGGGTGCTCCTCCAGCCACGCCTTGGCCGCCTTCGTCCGGGCGCCGATGGCGCGGATCTCGCGCCCGGCGAGGGCGTCGTGGAGGCGGTCGGCGGCGCGCTGGACTTCGGGACCTTCGGGCATAGGGGCCGATTGCGTCGGGGCGGGGCGGCAGGCCCCGGGCACCGCCCCGCCCCGCCCGCGGTTTCCGACGGGGGTCGGTTCGGGAAAGCCCCGGGGGCGGGGCGGGCGCTATCCTCGGACCGCCCCGCCCTCTGGGTCCGCCCTCCTGCTTGTGGATCGGCTCACCGTCCTCTTCCCGTTCGTCGGCATCCTCGTCGGGCTCGGACTCGCCGACCTCGTGTTCAGCGTGCACCGCTCGGTTCGGGCGGGGCGGCAGTGGCACGCGCTCCCGGCGGCCTGGGTCGTGATCACGTTCCTGTTCGTCGTCCTCTACTGGTGGATCTTCACCGAGATCGGCGGCTACGACACGTTTCGGTCGCTCTGGCGGTTCGCGTTCCACCTCGTCACGCCGCTCCTGCTGGTCCTCGTGTGCGCGGCGGCCCTCCCCGACGGCGACGCCGATGAGCCGGACCTGCTGGCGTACTACGTCCGCAACCGGCGGTACGTCTTCGGGCTCTGGACGCTGCTGTTCGTCCACATCGCCCTGGACTACGGGTTCAACTACGGCTCGTGGGAGCGGGCGCCGCCGTGGGTCATGCTCGCCTCCGCCCTCGCGACCGCCTCGCTCGCCGTCACGGCGAACAAGGCGTACCACGCGGCCGTGACGGCCGGGCTCCTCGCCGCCCTGGCGCTCCTGATCACCGGGTACTCGCTCCAGGTGTAGCGCCGCCCCGGCGTGGGCGGGGCGGGCGTTTCCCGGCTACCGCCCCGCCCGGTCGCTCAGGCGGTGCTGCAACAGCCACTCGTAAACCGCCGGGTTGGCGTAGGTCTCCGTCCACGCGTCGTGGCCGGCGTCGGGGTAGACCGTGAACCGGACCGCCCCGCCCGCCTCGCGGAGCGCGCGGACCATCTCGACCGACGCGCCGACCGGGACGACCGTGTCCATGGCCCCGTGGAACGCCCACACCGGCACGTCGCGAGCCGCCCCGATCCCGAGCCGGTTGCCGCCGCCGCACACGGGGACGGCCGCCGCGAACCGCTCGGGCACCTTCTCGATCGCCTCCCACGTCCCGTACCCGCCCATCGACAAGCCCGTGAGGTAGACGCGGTCGGCGTCCACGCGGTAGCGCGCGAGCGCGTCGTCGAGCGCCGCGACCACGCGCCCGGTCGTCCACCGCTGGCCCTCGGGCACCTGCGGCGCGACGACGACAAACCGTGAGGTCGGCGAAGCCAACGGGAGGTCCCGCCCCGCCCGCCGCTCCTTGAGCGGCCCGTGGACGCCCACGAGCGCGAGGCTGTCGCCCCGCTCGCCGGCCCCGTGGAGGAACAGGAGGAGCGGCCACCGCGCCTCGGGGTCGGCGTCGTAGCCGTCGGGGAGGGAGACGAGCGCCTCGCCGGCGGTCCGCTCGGTCCACCCGCCGTCGTAGGCGAGCGCCTCGGTCTGGGCGCGGGCGCCGGTGGCGAGCAGGGCGAGGAGCACGAGGGCGGGGAGGCGTGGCATGGGACGTGCAGGCGGGCGGGTCAAGCTACGGGCCGCCCCCGCCGGCTCTCCCGCCGTCCCAGAAACGCGACGGACGCCGCCGCTGATGGACGCGCCCGCCGTCCCGCCCGATCCCTCCCCTCCGTTCCCCCCGCCCGTCATGGCCGCGTCCACCCCGCCCGTCATTCCGTCCCCGTGGCCGGTCGCCCCGCGCCCGTCGTTCGCCGACTGGGCGCCCCCGCCCCGCCCCGCCGTCCCGCCCACGGGCGCGGCCGAACGCCCGACTACGCCGCCCGATGGGCGGGGCGGGGCGGCCGAGCCGGCGCCGCCCGCCGCGCGTCGGTAAGCGCGAGGAGCCGGTCGAACTGGGCTTCGGAAATCTGGGGCGGCGTCCGGGTGTTGGGCACGCCGCCGAACACGGCGAGCCAGTCGTCCTGCGTGACGGCGGGCGGGTCGTAGAGGTCGAGGAGCCGGGTCCGGCAGGCGAGGACGACGCCGCACGCCGCCGCGCGCTCGCGGCACACGGCGTCCCAGCCTCCGTCGTGGACGCGGCCGTGGTGGAGCGTGAGCGGGGCGGGCAGCGGCGGGTTCCCGTCGACGACGAGGTTGCCGGGCGGGCGGAGGCCGGCGGCCTGGTACCACGCGGCCGCCTCGGCGTGCGTCCCGAAGCGGTCGCTCACCTCGAGCACGGCGACGAGCCGCCAGTGGGCGCCGGCGCCCCCGCCCCACCGCCCCTTCGTCGTTGTGAACACGACGGCGTCGCCGACGGAGAGGCGCGGGACGAACCCGCGGCCGCGGCTCGACGACGTGAGGGCGGGGCGGGCATGCTCGAAGTCGGGCTCGCGCCGGCTCATCCCGTTCGCGTACGGCGGGAGCCCGTACGCCTCGACGGCCCGGCGCCCGCCGAGCGTCTTGACGAGCGGCCAGTAGGAGCAGAGGAAAAAGCGGCTAGTCGCGGGCGAGACGCCGGGCGGGGCGGTCTCGGACAGACCGGCATCGGGCGGGGTGGCGGAGCGGCGAGTCATGCCCGCAACGTCGGGCGGGGCGGTGCCAGCGGGCCGTCATCCGCCCCGCCCCCGCCCCGCCCCCGGAGCGGGGTGGCGGGGCGCCGGCACCTCGGGGCGCCCGCGACGTTCACCCGCTCCACCCTACCCCGCCCCATGCTCGTCCTCTACAACTCGAACGCCGGCAGCGCGCCCGGAGCCGACGTCGACGCGCTGCGGACGTACCGCGGCGTCGAGCTCGTGGCCTGCGAGAACCCCGACGACACGATCGCCGCCGCCGCCGACGCCGCCCGCACCGGGCACGACGTGGTCGTCGCCGCCGGCGGCGATGGGACGATCCACCTCGTCGCGAACGGGCTCATGGAGGCCGGCGGCTCAGCCGAGGACCGCCCCGCCCTCGGCGTGCTCCCGCTGGGCACCGGCAACGACTTCGCGCGGACGCTCGGGCTCCCGCTGAAACAGCCGGTCGGCGCCGCCGTCGAGGCGCTCGGCCACGCGTCCACGCGGACGCTCGACCTCATCCGCGTGTCGCACCCCGACGGCGAGGGTCAGACGCAGTACGCCGTCAACGCGTGCGCCGGCGGGTTCAGCGGGGCCGTCGACGAGATCCTGACCGACGACCTCAAGGCGACGTGGGGGCCGCTGGCCTACCTCGTCGGCGGCGTCAAGGCCCTCCCCGCCCTCGACGGCTACCGCACGCACGTGACCTGGGGCGGCGGCCCGGCCGAGACCGTCGACGCCTTCAACATCGTCGTCGCCAACGGGCGGACGGCCGGGGGCGGGCGACCCGTGGCCCCGCGCGCGAGCCCCGAGGACGGGCTCCTCGACGTGGTCCTGGTCCGGTCCGGGACCGGCCTCGACGTCGCCCGGCTCCTCGCGCGCGCCGCCGCCGGCGACTACCTCAACGACGACGGCATCGTGTTTGACCAGGTCGAGCGCGTGGCCGTCACCTCGACGCCCGGCATGTGGTTCAACGTCGACGGCGAGCTCAGGACGAACGACCCGATCACGTTCGAGGTGGTCCCCGCCGCGCTCCGCGTGCTCGTCGGGCCGGGCTACCAGGCCGCCCCGCCCGAGCCGGGCGCCACGTCGCCCGTGTGAGGGCGGGGTGAAACCTCGGGGGCGGGGCGGGCCGTACGCGCACGGCCACCGCCTACCCCGCTATGCCCACGGACCTTGCCGAGACCGACGCCCGCCGGCAGGCCCGCAGAGAGCGGGCGTTCTACGCGCACCTGGCCAAGTTCGCCGTCACGATGGCCGTGCTCGTGACCGTCAACCTGCTGACCTCGCCGGGGTACCTGTGGTTTTTCTGGCCGCTCCTGGGCTGGGGCTTCGGGCTCACGAAGCACGCCGCGAGCGTGTTCGGGACGCACACCGGCCAGGCGTGGGTCGACCGCCGAACGCGCGAGCTGATGGGAGAGGAAGCCACCGACGCCCGGCTGCGGACGCTCCTCGACGAGACGCTCGACGCCCGCACCCTCCCGCCGGGGGCGCCCCAAGACCTCGCGCGGCTCCAGCGTCGGATCGAGCACCTCGAAGCCATCGTCACGGCGACCGACGACCCGCTCGCGGCCGAGACCGCCCCGCCCCGCCCCGACCGGATCGGCCATAGGATCAACCTGGACCTGGACGGACTCGACGCGGACCGGCTCGATCCCGCCCCGCCCGTGCGGAATCGTGGGCGCGGCGGGGCGGCGCCGCTCGGACGGTAGCGCGGCGCGTGCGGGCGGGGCGGCTTAGCTGTGCCCGTTCTGCCCGTTCTGGTCGACCGTCGAGGCGTGCTTGGCGATCCGGGCCACGAAGAACCCTTCGAGCAGGCCGTTCGGGAGCACGCGCCGCGTGTTCGCGGCGGCCTCGGGGAACGGCCGCCCGCGCCACTCGGTGAGCCCGGGGACCGCCTGCGCCGCGACCGGGCCGGTCGTCGGCAGGCCGGCGTCGACGACCTCGATGGCATCGCCGAACGTGCGGAGCGCCTTGGCGACGACGCCCTCGTTCTCCTCGGGCGAGAACGTGCACGTCGAGTAGACGAGCGTGCCGCCGGGCTTGAGCGCCTGGATGCCGGCCCACAGCAGCTTGACCTGCTTCGACCGCATCTCCTTCACCTTGCGCGGGCTCCAGTACGCCGTCGTCTCCGGGTCGTGCGTGCGGAACCGGCCCTCGGTCGAGCACGGCGCGTCGACGAGCACGCGGTCGAACGCCTCGGGCTCGCGGCGCCAGTAGACGGCCCCGTTCCCCATCCACGGGAGCACGTTCGTCGCGCCCTGGGCGTAGACGTTGGCCTTCAGCTTGTAGAACCGGGGCCGCACCTTCTCGACAGCCGTCACCTCGCCTTCGGCGCCGACGAGCGCCGAGAGCTGGCCCGTCTTCGAGCCCGGCGCCGCGCACAGGTCGAGGACGCGGTCGCCCTCGCGGGCGGCGAGCGCGTGGGGCGGCAGCTGGCTCGACACGTTCTGGACGTAGACGTGGCCCTCGGCGTAGGGCCGCGACGCGAGCAGCGCCGCGCGGCCCTCCGACGGGACGGCGTACGCGCCGGGCACGCCGGCGACGGCCTCGACCGGGACGCTCTCGCCGCGGAGCGCCTCGACGGTCTCGTCCTCGGGCACGAGGAGCGTGTTGACGCGGAAGCCCGTCGAGACGGGCGCCTCGAACGAGGCGAGGACCGCGTCGAAGCGGCCGGCGGGGACGATCTGCTCGAGGCGTTCGACGAAGGGGGCGGGGAGCGGCACGGGCGCGGGGCGGGCTGCGGAGGGAGCGGGACCCCCTAAGGTGAACCCTGGGCGCCCGGCGTCAAGCGAGGCGTCGGGGAAATCGGAGAGGAGAGCGGGAAGAGCGGGAAGAGCGGGAAGAGCGGGAAGAGCGGGAAGAGCGGGAAGAGCGGGAAGAGCGGGAAGAGCGGGAAGAGCGGGAAGAGCGGGAAGAGCGGGAAGAGCGGGAAGAGCAAGGTGCCCACCCCGCCCCGCTCACGCCACCGGGCGGGGCGGGAGCGCCGCGGAACTTTTCGGCCGCCGCCCCGCCCCCTGCTCTACCTGCTCTACCTGCTCTACCTGCTCTACCTGCTCTACCTGCTCTACCTGCTCTACCTGCTCTACCTGCTCTACCTGCTCTACCTGCTCTACCTGCTCTACCTGCTCTACCTGCTCTACCTGCTCTACCTGCTCTACCTGCTCTACCTGCTCTACCTGCTCTACCTGCTGCGCGGGGCGGCCCCTCCGCTCCCCCGGCGTGTCCTAGATTGGCGGGCCGCCCTGCTCCCGCGCCCATGCCCATTGGAGGCGACGACGTCATCCGCTGCTCGTTCTGCAGCCGGACCGCCCACGAGGTCACCTCGATGGTGGCCGGCCCCGACGTCTACATCTGCGACCGCTGCATCCACGACGCCTCCGGGATCGTCCGGGGCGACCTCCAGCCCTACGTGCCGGCCGCCAGCCGCGTCGGGCGGGGCGGGGCGGGGCGGCCGCAGCGGATGCGGCCGCGCGAGATCAAGGCGGCCCTCGACGCCCACGTGATCGGGCAGGACGGGGCCAAGCGCGCGCTCTCGGTCGCCGTCTACAACCACTACAAGCGGATCGAGTCCGAGGAGTACCTCCACGCCTACGACGACGTCGAGGTCGAAAAGTCGAACATCCTGCTCCTCGGGCCGTCGGGGACGGGCAAGACGCTGCTCGCGCGGACGCTCGCGCGCGTGCTCGACGTCCCGTTCTCGATCGCCGACGCGACGGCGCTCACCGAGGCCGGCTACGTCGGCGAGGACGTCGAGTCCATCCTCTCGCACCTCCTCCAGGCGGCCGACTACGACGTCGAGCGGGCCGAGCACGGGATCATCTACGTCGACGAGGTCGACAAGCTCTCGCGCAAGGGCGACAACGCGTCGATCACGCGCGACGTCTCGGGCGAGGGCGTGCAGCAGGCGCTCCTTAAGATGCTCGAGGGGACCGTCGCGGGCGTGCCCCCGAAGGGCGGCCGCAAGCACCCGGAGCAGTCGCTGGTCCAGTTCGACACGCGGAACGTGCTCTTCATCTGCGGCGGCGCCTTCGACGGGCTCGCCGGCCAGATCGCGCGGCGCCTCTCGCGCGGCCAGATCGGGTTCCAGCTCGACGACGGCGGCCCGCGGCCGGTCAACCCGAAAGACCCCACGCTCTTCCGCTACGCCGAGCCCGACGACCTCCTCCGGTACGGGCTCATCCCGGAGCTTATCGGCCGGCTCCCGGTCCTCACGGCGCTCGACGCGCTCACGCCGGCCGACCTCCGGCGGATCCTGACCGAGCCCAAGAACGCGCTCGTGCGGCAGTACCAGAAGCTGTTCGCCATGGACGGCATCGAGCTCGTGGTCGACGACGAGGCGCTCGACGCCGTCGTGGCCCGGGCCATCGACCTCAAGACGGGCGCGCGCGGGCTCCGGTCCGTCCTCGAAGACGCCATGCTCGACCTCATGTTCGAGGCGCCGGACACGCGCGCCGGCACGATCTGCCGCGTGACGGCCGCGACGATCACCGACGGCGCCGCCCCGCTCTACGAGGAGCGCAAGGCGTCGGCGTAGGCGGACCGGCGACGACCGCCCCGCTCCCGGTGACCATGACCGCGTTCCTCCCCGCCCGCCGCAGGCGTTGCGGAGCGCCCCCGGCGGGCGCCCGCCCCGCCGATAACCGCCCCGCCCGCGGGGCCGCGTCGTGAGCCGCTGGACGCCGGCCCGGATCGGGCTCTGGGGCGGGGCGGCGCTCCTCGTCGCCCTCCTCCTCCTCCCCGCCCCCGACGGGCTGAGCGGGGCGGGGTGGCGCGTGGCGGCGGTCGGGCTGGCGATGGCCGTGTGGTGGATGACCGAGGCGCTGCCGATCGCGGCGACGTCGCTCGTCCCCGTGGTCGCGTTCCCGGTCCTCGGCGTGGCGTCGGTCGACGAGGCGGCGGCGCCGTACGCGAGCCCCATCGTGCTCCTGTTCCTCGGCGGGTTCTTGCTCGCCAAGGCGATGGAGCGGTGGGGGCTCCACCGCCGCGTCGCGCTCTCCGTGCTCGACCGCGTCGGCGGCGCCCCGCGCCGCGTGCTGGCCGGCTTTATCGCGACGGCCGGGCTCCTCTCGATGGGCATCTCGAACACGGCCACGGCCGTCATGATGCTGCCCATCGCGTCGTCGGCCGCCGCCACGCTCCGCGAGGACGGGGCGCCGGGCGCGTTCGACACCACGCTCCTGCTCGGCGTGGCCTACGCGTGCTCGGTCGGCGGCATGGGCACGCTGATCGGGACGCCGACGAACGCGCTCCTGGCCGGCTTCGTGGCCGAGGCCTACGGCGTCGACCTCTCGTTCGCGGGGTGGCTCGCCGTCGGGCTCCCGTTCGCGCTCCTCGGGCTGGCCGTCGTCTACGCCGTCCTCCTCCGGTTCCCGGCCCGCGTGGGCGGGGTGGCGCCCGAGCGCGCGGCGGCGTTCGCGGCGTGGGTGCGCGCGACGCGCGCCGAGCTGGGGCCGGCCAGCCCGCCCGAGCGCCGCGTCGGCGCCGTGTTCGCGGCCGTCGCCGCGCTGTGGACGACGCGGCCGCTGTGGGGCGCCCTCGTGCCGGGCGCGAGCGACGCCGGCGTGGCCCTGCTCGGCGCGCTCGTCTTGTTCGCGGCCCCGGCCGGCCGGTCCGCCCCGCCCCGCCCTCGCTCCGCAGAAGCGGGCGGGGCGGAGTCTGCGGGCGGGGCGGCGCGGCTGCTCGACTGGCCCACCGCCGTCACGATCCCCTGGGGCGTGCTGCTCCTGTTCGGCGGTGGCCTCTCGCTCGCGGCGGCCGTCGACGGCTCCGGCCTGGCCGTGTGGATCGGCGGCCGCCTGGGCGGGGCGGCCGCGCTCCCGCCCCTGCTCGTCGTGGGCGCCGTCGTCGCCGTCGTCGTCGTCCTCACCGAGCTGACGAGCAACACGGCCACGGCCGCTGCCTTCCTGCCCGTGCTCGCCGCGCTCCCGTTCGCGGCCGACCCGCTCGTGGTCCTCGTCGCGGTCACGTTCGCGGCGTCGTGCGCGTTCATGCTCCCCGTCGCCACCCCGCCCAACGCGATCGTGTTCGGGAGCGGGCGCGTCGAGATCGGCCAGATGATGCGGGCGGGCGCCGTGCTCAACGTGGTGTTCGTGGTGCTCGCGACGGCGTGGTGCGCGCTGGCGGTGCCGGCCCTCGTCGACCTCGTGCTGCCGGGCCTCCCCGCCCCGCCCGCAGGCGCGCCCGGCCCGTAGGCCCGCCGGGCGGGGCGGCGACCGTGCCGCCCCTGATGGCCGGCCCGTGTGAGCGTTCGTACTCTCCCCGGCCATGCTCCGCACCGCCTCCCATCACGCCCGCCGCGCGCTCGGCCCGTCCAAGTACTACGGGTCCGGGCTGCTCAAGGTGTTGATGACGGACCCCATCTTCCTGTGGGCGCAGGCGATCTCGTTCAAGACGCTCGTCACGCTGCTCCCGCTGCTCCTGCTGGCGGCCGGCGTGTTCGGGCTCATTCTGCGGGGGCAGGACTCGTTCACGACCGTGGCCTCGTTCCTGCGCACGTTCCTGCCGCCGGGCCAGAGCGACGAACTGGTCGCGCTCGTGTTCGAGCTCCAGAAGGCGTCGGGCCAGCTCACGATCGTCGGCGCGGCGGTCTTCCTGTTCACCGTCGTGACGCTGTTCGCCACGCTCCGCTACGTGGTCGGGGCGGCCATGGGCGAGCGGCGCCACCAGATGCGGTCGCTCTTCGGGGGGTACGCCTTCGACCTCCGAATGATGGTCCAGGTGGGGGTCCTGTTCCTGCTCTCGCTCGCCATCACGGCCGTCGCCACCGTGATCCAGTCGCGGAGCGGGGCGGTCGCCGGCGAGGTCGGACTCGACCCCGCCCTCGCCGAGGCCGCGGGCGGGGTGGTGGCCCGGGTGCTCCTGTTCGTCGTGCCCTACGTGCTGACGGTGGGCATGCTCGTCCAGCTCTACTACTACGTGCCGCGGCCGCACCCCCCGTGGCGGAGCGCGCTGTGGGGGGCGGCCGTGGGGGCCGTCGTGTTCGAGGCGGCCAAGCGCGGGTTCACGTTCTACGCGACCTACCTGGCCGACTTCGACCGCTACGCGGCGCAGGGTCCCGAGGCCGGCGCGCTCGGCGGGCTCGGCGGCGTGTTCGGGCTCGTGCTCGCGTTCGTGTTCTGGGTCTACTTCTCGGGCCTCATCCTCGTCGTCGGCGCGTCGGTGGCCGCCCTCCACGAGCGGCGGCACCGGCCGCGGCGCTCGCGGATCCGCCGGCTGTGGACGCAGATGGGCGCCACGCGGCGGCGCCGCGCGCGGGCCTCCGGCGGCCTCCTGCGCCGGGCGGGGCGGGAGGCCGCCGGCGACGGCCGGGCGCCGGACGCCCTGGGCCGCTCGGACCCCGCCCCGGTCGTCCGGCCGCCGTCGTGAGGCGCCCCCGCCCCGCCCGCCGCCCCGCCCGGGGCGCCCTCCCCCCGACTGCCCCCCGCGTGCCCGCCGTCCGCCCCGCCCTCCTCCTGCTCGCGCTCGCCGCCCTGGCCCCCGCCACTGTGCGGGCGCAGGCCCCGCTCTCGCTCGTCAACGACCGGACGACCGTGTCGTCGATCTCGTTCGATGGGCTCGGGCCGCTCCTCGAGGACAACGTGCGCGAGGTGATCGCGACGACGGAGCCCCAGGTGTCGGTCATCGGGAAGATTACAGGGTTCGCCGCTTCGCTCCTGGGGCGGGGCGACGAGAACGTGTACCCGTTCAGCCCAGTCGAGTTGGCCAAGGACGCCGTCCGCGTTCGGCGGTACTACGCCGAGAGCGGGTTCCCGCGCGCGTCGGTCGGCTACGACGTCCAGCTCGACACGTCGGACAACGCCGTCGACGTCACCTTCCTGATCGAGCGCGGGCCGCCGCTCGTGCTCGACGAGGTCACGTTCGCGGGGCCGGGACAGACGCCGGTGACCGCGCAGCTCCCGCCGTCGCTCCGCGACGACTGGGAGGACTACACGCAGAGCATCCGGCTGCGGAGCGGGACGCGGCTCGACCAGTCGTCGCTGGCCGACCTCCAGCGCCAGACGACCTCGTGGTTTGCCAACCGCGGCTACGCGTTCGCCTACGCCGGCGCCGAGCGGTTCGCGGACTCGACCGGGCTCCGGGCCGACGTCCGCGTCAAGGTCGACGCCGGGCCGCGCGCGCGGATCGGCGACGTCCGGCTGGAGCCCATCGGCGGGCCGCTCTCGGTCAGCGACCGGGTCGTGCTCCGCGAGCTCCCGTTCGAGTCCGGCGACCTCTACGACGCGTCGGAGCTGATCGAGGGGCAGCGCCAGATCTTCGGGCTCGGCCTGTTCCAGCTCGCCCTCGTCAACCTCGCCGAGGGCCAGCCGCGCGACTCGACGGTCGATGTGGTCGTCCAAGTCCGCCAGGGCGACGTCCGCTCGGTCACGGGCTACGCCGGCTACGCGACCGAGGGCGGGGTGACGGGGCGGGGCCAGTTTACGCACCGCAACTTTTTCGGCGGTGCCCGGACGCTCACGCCGGCCCTCGTGTGGCGGACCGGCCTGGGCGGGGAGACGGTCGGGGCCAACCCGGCCACGGCCATCTCGGACTTCCAGGCGACGCTCACGCTCCAGCAGCCGTACGTTTTCGACCGGCGCCTCTCGGCCACGGTCTCGGGCCTGTACCGGCAGCGGAACGACCGGGTCGAGCGGTCGAACCAGGTCGAGGCCAGCACGGCGCTCCTGTTTACCCGGAACACGCTCCAGACCGCCTCGCTGACGGCGACCGTCAACTCGCGGACGCTCCTGGACAGCCGCGTGAGCGGGTTCGGCCTGCTCTCCGAGGACGTGCTCGTCAGCGATTCGACGTCGCTCATGTCGCGGGTGGCGTCGCTCGAACTGGGCGGGACCTACGGCGTCGTCGACGACCCGCTCGCGCCGCGGCGCGGGTTCGTGCTCCGGCCCTCGGCGGCCGTCGCCGGCGGCCCCGTCGGCGGCCTCTCGTTCGGGCGGGGCCGGCTCTCAGCGACGGCGCTCTACCCGTTCACCGACCGGGTCGGGCTGGTCGTCCGGGCCACGGGCGGGGTGCTAGCCCCGTACGGCGATACGGAGGTCGGCGACATCCGCGATTACCTCCTTCTCCGCGACCGCCTGTTCTACGCCGGCGGCACGAACGACGTCCGCGGGTGGGGCGAGGGGCTGCTCGGGCCGAAGGTGTTCGACTTCGACCTGGCCCGGATCGACTCGGCGGAGATCGCAGCGACGTACACCGGCGTCGGCGGGCGGGGCAAGGCGTCGGCGTCGGTCCAGCTCAACCTCCCGCTCCCGATCGGCCCGCAGTGGGGGGCCAACGTGTTCGTCGACGCCGGCCAGGTGTTCGCGCCGGCCGGCGCGCTGGACGGTCTGTTTACGCCGGCCGCGTTCTACGACCCGGGTGAGCCCGTCCCGCCCGGCGTCCCCGGCGCGCTCGACGACGTCCTGGCCCTGTACCGCGACGAGGGCGGGGTCCGCGTCGGGGCCGGGGCCGGCCTCCAGTACCTCACGCCGGTCGGCTTTATCAGCGTGGCGCTGGGCGTGAAGCTGAACCCGTCGTACTTCGACCGCCGCCCGGCCGAGTCCGGCCCGGCGCTCCTGCTCGCGGCCGGCCTCGCCGGCCTCTCGCCCGACGACCTCGACACCGACGCCGGCCTCGCCGAAGCCCAGCGCGTGTTCGACCAGAACGGCTTCTTGAACGCGAGCGACGAGCCGTTCGACGTCGAGGAGGCGCTCGCGCCCAGCTTTTTCAGTCGGCTCCAGTTCCACCTCAGCCTCGGGCAGACGTTCTAGCCCGCCCGCAGAGCGGGGCCGCCCCGCCCGGCCCCCGCCGGTGCGTACCGTTCGGACGGGACGCCCCGCCCAGCGAGCCGCCCGCTCCCCACCCAGGCCGCCGACCCACCGGCAGATCGGCCCCGGACCTACTGAACCGCCGCCCCGCCCGTTCACGCCCCCGTGCCCACGCAACCGACCCGCTCCGACTCGTCGCTCGGCGACGGCGCCGCCTCCAAAGCGGCCCGGCCCGCCCCGCCCGACCGCGAGGGCGGGGCGGGGCGGTGGTCGCTCGGGCGCCGGCTGGGCGTCGCCGCGCTCGTGGTGCTCGCGGTCGTCGTCGTGGCGGTGGTCGGCGTCGTGGTGTACCTCCAGACGGAGTCGGGTCGCGCGCGCGTCCAGACGGTCGCCGTCGAGCAGATCCAGAACCTCCTGGCCGACGACGCGACGGTGTCGGTCGAGCGGCTGGACGGCACCTTCCTGACCGGCGCCCGGCTCGTCGGGCTGGACATCGAGCGGGGCGGCGAGACGGTCGTGGCCGTCGACACGCTGACGATCGACTACAACCTGGCGTCGCTGCTCCGGCGGACGTTCTCGGCGAGCGACGTGTACGTGGCCGGGCCGTCGGTCTACGTCCGCCAGCGGGCCGACAGCACGTTCAACGTGTCGGACCTGCTCAAGCCGGCGGCCGACACGTCGTCGTCGGGCGGCTTCGCCGTCGAGCTCGGCCGGGTCCGCGTGCGGCGCGGGCGGGCCGAGGTCCACTGGCTGAACGCCGAGCGCGACTCGGTCCACACGGTGCGCGACCTGCGCGCCGACGTCCAGGACTTCGTCTCGCGCGACGGGACGGTCGAGGGCGCCCTCGACGCGCTCCGCCTGGAGGCCGTGGCCCCGAGCGACGCCGGCCTTCTGCGGGTGGCGGCGGCCGGGCGGTTCTCCTCCGACGAGGTGGCCCTGACCCAGCTCGACGTCCGCAGCCGGGCCGGCACGGACGTGGGCGGGGCGGCGCGGCTGGTGTTCCAGGACGGGGCGCTGCCTGTTTTCGAGGCCGACATCGAGGCCGCCCCGCTCGCGCTCGAGGACGCCCGCGCGTTCGCCGGCGTCGAGCTCTACGGCGACCCGCGCATCCGGCTCCGGGCCGACTCCGACGGCGGCGCGCTCACGTTCGCGCTCAACGCCGCGCTCGGCGAGGGCGCGCTGACGCTCGACGGCGAGCTCTCGCGCGAGCCTGACGGGCCGGTGGGCTACCGCGCCGAGGGCACGCTCCGCCGGTTCGACCCGTCGGTGCTGACGCGGAACGAGGCACTCGCGGCCGACATCACGGGCGACCTCCGCCTGGACCTCCGGGGCGAGGGGCTGGAGACGCTGACCGGGCCGTTCGACGTCTCGCTCCGCGAGAGCCGCGTGGCGGGGCGGCAGGTCGACCGGCTCGTGGTCGACGGCGCCTTCGAGGCCGGCAGCGTCACGTTCGACGTGAACGGCGCGCTCCCCGGCCTGGACCTCGTGGCCGAGGGCCGCGCGCGGCCGTTCGAGGACATCCCCTCGTTCCGCGTCGCCGGGCGGGCCGACGACGTCGACCTGGGGCGGCTGCTGCCGGGGGCGGGGCGGTCCGACGCGTTCGCGGGCGAGTTCGCGGTCATCGGGCGCGGCACGTCGCTCGACACGTTCTCGGGGTCGGTCGCCCTCGGCCTCTCGCGCGCCGAGATCGACCTGGGCGACCGGCGGCTCCGGCTGCGCGCGTTCGACCTCGACGCCGACGTCGCCGACGGCCGCGCGGCCTTCGACGCGGCCGCCGTGCTGCCCGACGGCGGGCTCGTGGCGGCGGTCGGCACGGCCGACCTGGGCGCTGACCCGCTGGCGTACACGGTCACCGACGGCCGGCTCCAAGACGTCAACCTCGCCGTGCTCACCGGCGACCCGTCGCAGACCTCGGACGTGACGGGCTCGTTCACGCTGGACGGCCGGGGCCTCGACCCGCAGACGGCGCGGATCGACCTCGCGGCCAGCCTCCGCCCGTCGAGCTACGGCGACTATCGGCTGGAGAGCGGCCGCCTCGCCCTCGGCCTCCGCCGCGGCGTCGCGACGGTCGACCTCGCCGCCGACCTGGGCGCGGGCGGGGCGGTCACGGCCGCCGGGACGGTCCGCCCGTTTGCCACCCCGCTCGCGTACGACCTCTCGGGGACGGTGCGGAACCTGGACCTCGCGGCGTTCACGGGCAACCCGGACCAGGCGAGCGACCTGACGGGCACGTTCACGGCGACGGGCGCCGGCATCGACCCGGCGACGCTCGACGCGACGGCGCGAGTCCAGATCACGGAGCCGTCGAGCTACGGCGCCCGGCTCCTCGACGACGCCGACCTCACGCTCCGCCTCGCGCGCGGCGACCTCGCGCTCGACGGGACGATCGGGACGCCCGAGGGCCGGTTCGACGTTGCCGTCACGGGCCGCCCGTTCGACGGCGACCCCAGCTTCGCGTTCGAGGAGACGTGCTTTTCGGGCCTCGACCTGTCGCGGTTCGCGGCCGCCGCTCCGCGCTCGGACCTCAACGGGTGCCTGAGTGGCTCGGTCAGCGGGCTCGCCGATCTGGAGGCGGCCCGCGGCGACGGCGTGGTCACGCTCCGCCCGTCGACGATCAACGGGGCCGAGGTCGAGGACGGCCGCGTCGTGTTCGACCTCGTGGACGGGGCGGTCGCGGCCACGCTCACGCTCGACCTCGCCGAGGGCGGGGCGGTCGTGGCCGCGCTCCAGGGCCGGCCGTTCGACGAGACACCCACGTTCTCGCTCCGCGGGCGGACCGACGCGCTCGACGCGGCCGTGCTCCTGGACCTCCCGCCCGATCAGCCGCTCCGGCTCACGACGACGTTCGACGTCGACCTTCGGGGGACCGACCCCGAGACGCTGTCGCTGACGGCGTCGCTGGCCGGCGGGTCGTCGGTGGCCGGGCCGGTCTCCGTCGACACGCTCCGCGCCGAGCTCGCGCTCGACCGCGGCGTGCTCCGCGTGGACACGCTGCTCCTGGACTCGGACGTGGCCGACCTCACGGGCGGCGGCACGCTCGCGCTCCTCGACGCGGGCGCGGCGTCGGACTTCCGGCTCGCGGGCGAGATCGAGAGCCTGACCCCGATCGCGTCGTACACCGGCGGCACGCTCGGGCTCGAGAGCGGGTCGTTCGCGCTCGCCGCGCGGGCCGCGCCGGGCGACCCCCTCGCGATCACGGGCACCGTCGAGGCCCAGCAGCTCGTGGTCGGCGAGTACGCCGCGACCGGGATCGACGCCGACCTCGACCTGACGTGGGACCGGGCCGCCGCCGACTCGCTGGGGCTGGCCGCGCTCGCGGGCGGGGCGGACGCGTCGTTCTCGGTCCTCTCGACGCCCCAGTTCCTCGTCCAGGAGGGGGAGGCGACCGTGGCCCTCGACGACGGCGAGGTCACGCTCGACGGCTCGGTGCTGCTCGACGAGCGCCGGGACCTCGACTTTTTCGCCCGCCTCGAAGCCGGCGCCACCCCGCCCACCGTGCTCCTGGAGCGGGGACAGTTCACGATCGACGGCCAGACGTGGGCGCTCCTCCAGCCCGCCCGCATCACGGCCGCCGACGGCGTCGTCGACGTGCGCGGGCTGCTGCTGGCCGCCGACGGCGGAGGCCAGCAGATCGCGGCCGACGGCGAGATCGACTTCAACGGCGACCAGAACTTTATCGTGACCGCCGAGGACGTCGAGATCGGCGGCGTCACCGACCTCCTGGGCTACGACGGCCTGGGCGGCCGGCTCACCGCCACGCTCGTGCTTTCCGGCCCGGCCGCCGCCCCGCTCATCGACGGGACCGTCGCGCTCGACAGCCTCACGTCGCGGGACGACCTTGTCGGCTCGCTGGCCGCGACGGTCGCCTACGCCGACCGCCAGCTCGACCTCGACGCCGTGCTCACGCACGTCGACGGCCAGGCGCTCACGGTGGCCGGCACGCTCCCGCTCGCGTTCTCGCTCGCGCCGGGCGACTCGGCCGCCGCCCCGCCCGCGGCGGCCGGCGTCGACCTCCGCGCGCAGGCCGACGCGTTCCCGATCGCGTGGGCGCAGCCGTTCCTCGCCGACCGCGGCATCACGGCGCTCGGCGGCGACCTCCGGCTCGACCTCGCGGTGAGCGGCACGCAGGGCGCGCCGCGGCTCGACGGGACGGCCCTGCTCCGCGGCGGCCGGCTCGGGATCGAGGCGACGGGCCAGGTCTTCGAGCCGGTCCGCGCCGACCTCCGGTTCGAGAACGACCGGATCGTGCTCAACGACGTCCGCGTGCTCGACGGCGCCCGCCAGGCCCTGTCCGTCGAGGGCTCGGTCCGGCTCCGCGAGCTGTCGGTGGGCGAGCTCGACCTGACGATCGTGCCCGACGACTTTGTCGCCCTCGACACGCCCACGTTCCGGCGGCTCACGCTCGACCGCGGCTCGGAGCCCATCCGGCTCACCGGCACGATCGACCGGCCCGTGCTCCGGGGCGCCGTCGCCCTCGAGTCCGGCGACATCTACCTCACCAACGAGCTGACGGCCAACGACGTCGACGCCGTCGAGCTGACCGACGCCCAGCTCCTCGAGCTCGAGGCCACGTTCGGGCGGACGATCACGGCCCGCGACACGGCCGTCAACCGCTTTGTCGACGCGCTCGACTACGACATCACGGCCGAGATCCGGCAGAACGTCTGGCTCCGCTCGAACGCGCCGGACCTCCAGTTCGACATCGAGTTCGAGGGCAACGTCGAGGCCGTAAAGCCGTCGTTCGCCGAGTCGTCCCGGCTGTTCGGCCAGATCGACCTCGTCCGCGGGACGGTCAACCCGTTCCCGTTCTCGGGCCGCGACTTCGAGATCGTGAACGGGACGCTCACGTTCAACGGCGACCCGCTCGCCGTCGTCCTCGACGTCCGCGCCGAGTCCGACGTCCGCCTCCAGGGCAGCGCGCAGGGCAGCGCGGCGACGATCGTGTTCACGTTGCAGGGGCCGTTCAACGAGAACCCCGAGATCACGCTCAGTTCGGACCCCCCGCTCCCCCAGGCCGACCTCATCTCGCTGATCGCGACGGGCCAGCTCTCCGGCGAGGTCGGCGCGGGCGGGGTGGGCGCCGGGTTCCTCCGCAACCAGCTCCAGTCGGTCGGGGGCGGGTTGGTCCCGCTCGACCTGTTCCAGATCGACGTGAACGCCCAGAACCAGGTCGTCATCCGACTTGGCAAGTACCTCAGCGACCGGCTTTTCATGTCGGGCAGCTTCCCCGTGAACAACGGCGACAACGCGCGGCTCGACGCGTTCACCGACTCTTACCAGGCCACGCTGGAGTACCAGCTCCGCCGCTGGCTCGCGCTCCAGGGCGCCTACGGCGACCAGACCGGGGTCGAGGCCGGCGCCCAGGCCAAGATCTCCTGGTAGCGCCGCCCCGCCCGGAGGCGCCCGCCCGGAGGAGAAGAGGGCGGGGAGACGGGGCGGGGCGGCCGCCGAGCCGCCCGGGTCACCGCCCCGCCCCCGTTCCCCCTCCTCGCCCCGGCTACCTTCCCCCCATGGAGTCCCCGCCCCGCCTTCCCGCCCCGCCCGCCGGCCGCCCGGACGGCCCGCCTGACGAATCGCTCACGCAGCGGCTCCGGGCGGGGCGGCGGGCGCGGCAGAACGAGAAGATCCTCCAGGACAAGGAAATCGAGGACAAGGTGGCCCAGCAGGAGGCGGCCGCCCGCGAGCGCCAGGAGTCCCGCCCGTTCGAGGGGTTCCTGAGCGAGGCGGGGCGGCTCTTCGAGTTTGTCGGCCGCTTTTTCTCGCAGTTCTGGCGTCGGCCGTTCGAGTGGCGCGAGCTCACGGCGCAGATGGACGAGGTCGGCGCGAAGAGCCTGACGCTGACCGGCGTCGTCGGCTTCTCGATCGGGATCGTGCTGGCCATGCAGAGCCGGGGGACGCTCGCGCGGTTCGGGGCCGAGAGCTTCCTGCCGTCGATGCTCGCGCTGTCGGTCATCAAGGAGATCGGGCCGGTCCTCACGAGCCTCGTGCTGGCGGGGCGGCTGGGCGCCGGCATGGGGGCCGAGCTGGGATCGATGAAGGTGACCGAGCAGATCGACGCGCTCGAAGTCGCGGCCCTCAAGCCGTTCCGCTACCTCGTCGTGACGCGCGTGCTGGCGTGCGTCATCATGTTCCCCGTCATGACGGTCCTGACTGACCTCTTGGCCCTGCTCGGGGGCTTCCTGGAGTCCGTGTTCTCGGGCGGCATGGACTACCGCGTCTTTATCGCGACCGCCTTCGACACGATGCGCTTCGTCGACGTCATCGTGGACACGATGAAGACGTCGGTGTTCGGGTTCATCGTCGGCATCGTGAGCTGCTACCTGGGCTACTCGGTCCGGGGCGGCACGCGCGAGGTGGGCCGGGCGGCCATGCAGGCCGTCGTCGTATCGAGCCTGCTCATCCTCATCGCCGACGTCGTCATCGTCCGCGCCTCGCTCCTCATCTTCGGCGACATCTCGGGCTCGTCGTAGGGGTTCAGGGTGGGTCGGTTCGGGGTTCAGGGTTGGAGCCCTCCCGGCCGGTGCCTCGACCCCTGAACCGTCAATCCCTGAACCACCCCGCCCATGTCCCTCTTTTCGCGCCGCGCCGACCGCCACCGGGACGAGGAGACCGGCCGGGCCGCCGACGCCCGACCGGACCCGCTCGGGCCGGAGGGCGAGGCCAGCGACGGCCCCGAGACGCGCCCGGGCGACGAGCCCACGGGCGCCCCGCGCGCCGGCGTTCCCGCCCCGCGCACCGAGGGCGGAGCGGACGGCGACGGGCGGGGCGGCGGCCAGGGCACCGACCGCGGCCTCGACGGCGAGCCGGTCACGGGCAACGCCCCGCCCCCGCCCGACAACGTCGTCGTCGAGCTCCGCGACGTGTACAAGTCGTTCGGCCCCAAGGAGATCCTGAAGGGCGTCAACCTCGCCGTCGAGCGCGGGACGAGCGCCGTCGTCCTGGGCGGGTCGGGGACGGGCAAGAGCGTGCTGACCAAGCACGTCGTCGGGCTCCTCACGCCGACCGCGGGCGAGGTCTGGGTGCTCGGCGACCGCGTCGACCTGCTGGACCAGGACCAGCTCGACCGGAAGCGGACGCGGCTGGGGTACCTGTTCCAGGGCGGCGCCCTCTTCGACTCGATGACGGTCTACGAGAACATGCGGTTCTTCCTCGACCGCCTAACGACGCTCGACCGGGGCGAGAAAGACGACCTCATCGACGAGAGCCTCGAAGACGTGAACCTGCCGGAGACGCTGCACCAGTACCCGGCCGAACTGTCGGGCGGCCAGAAAAAGCGGGTCGGCCTGGCCCGGACGCTCATCCTCCGCCCCGACATCATCCTCTACGACGAGCCCACGACGGGGCTCGACCCGGTCAGCGTCCGCGTCGTCTCCGAGCTCATCGTCCAGCTCCGCGACACGCGCGGGATCTCGTCGATCGCCATCACGCACGACCTGCTCGCCGCCGAGATCATCACGGACCAGGCCCACTTTCTCAGCGAGGGCCGCATCGTCGCGAACGGGACGCTCCAGGAGGTCCGCCGCTCGGACAACCCCGTCGTCGAGGAGTTTTTCAAGGGGACCGAGGCGTACGGCGCCGCCTGAGGCCCGCCGCCCCGCCCCGTCCGGCGCGGGGGCGGGGCGGCACGGCCGCGTGACTTGCCCGCCCCCCCGCCCGACCGTACCCTGCCCCGCCCGGGCGCCCGCCCGGGGTCCCCCACCCCGCCCTCATGTCTCGTCAAGCCCGCCTCGGCCTCGTCGTCATCGTCGGCCTCCTCGGAGCCGTCGGCTTCATGTTCGTCATCGCGAGCCAGGGCAACCTGCTCGGGAGCTCGTTCGGCCTCCGGTCCCAGTTCAACAACATCGGAGGCCTCCTGCCGGGGGCCAAGGTGCTCTACGGCGGCTACGGCGTCGGCCGCGTGACGGGCATCCAGCTCCCGAACGCGCCGGGCCAGCCAATCACCGTGTTCATGCAGGTCGACGAGGAGGTCCGCCCGCTGATCCGCGAGGACAGCCGGGCCGCCATCCAGACCGACGGGCTCGTGGGCAACGTGATCGTCTCGCTCACGCCCGGCAGCCCCGACCTCCCTGAGGTGGCCACGAACGGGGTGCTCGAAGGCGTGGACCCGTTCGCGATCTCGGCCGTGACCGACCGGCTGTTCGCGTCGGTCAGCCGGTTCGACTCGCTGACCCTCAACCTCACCGACATCACGAGCGACATCCGCTCGGGGCAGGGCACGCTCGGCCAGTTCCTCTACGACGAGGCGCTCTACGACAACACCGTGGCCACGACCGAGGAGTTCCAGAACACGCTCCGCACGTTCACGACCCGCGCCGACGCGCTCGTCTCCGTCGCCGAGGACGCCTCGCAGAGCGTGGACCAGATCCTGGCCAAGGTCAACACCGGCGGCGGGACCGTCGCCCGGTTCCTCAACGAGGACGACGTGTACGAGACGTTCCTCGAGACGGCCCAGCAGCTCCAGGCGGGGGCCGCCCAGCTCCAGACCGTCTCGGCCGACGTCCGCGCCATCACGGACCGGTTTAACCAGGCGGCCGGGTTCGCCACGCTGGGCGCGTTCCGGTTCGCCGAGCTGATGGAGGCCGGCAAGCACAACTTCCTGTTCCGCGGCTACTTCGAGGACCGAGGCTACTACGAAATGGCCCCGTTCGAAGTCCGCGAGCGGGCGATTGCCGAGACGCTCGCCGACCTCCAGGAGTGGGAGCGCCGGCTGCTCGCGCAGCAGCAGGAGATCGACGCCGCGCTCCTCGAGCTCGAACGGCGCGGGATCACGCTGCCGGACGCCCCGCCGTCGGGCGCCGCGACGCCGGTCGTCCCGCCGCCCGTGGTCCCGAACGCCGACGTCCCCCCCCGCCCCGCGCCCGTCCAGACGGGCGGGGCGGCAGACGGGCAGTGAGGGCGGGGCGGGCACCCGTCGCGGCGCGGCGTGTCGGGCGGGGCGGGCTCGCCTGACCACCCCGCCCCTGCGCAGCCTGGCAGGACCGCCCCGCCCACACGCGACACGGCGCGCCGTGTCCCTCCGCCTACGCCGTGGATTACCGCCTGCTCATCGCGCGTCGCTACCTCGCCAGCCGGCGGCGCGTGACGCTGATCTCGGTGATCTCCGGGATCTCGGTCGCCGGCGTCGCGCTCGGGGTCGCCGCGCTCGTCGTGGTCCTGAGCGTGATGAACGGGTTCTACGACGTGGTCCGCGACCTGCTCGTGAGCTACGACCCTCACGTCCGCGTCGAGGCGGCGGACGGGCGCGGGCTGGAGTCGCCGGACTCGCTCGTCGACCTCGCGCGCGGGCTCCCCGGCGTCGTCAGCGCGGCGCCCTACGTCGAGGGCAAGGCGCTGCTCACGACCGACGGCGGCGGCACGCTCAACCAGGTCGTCGTCGTGCGCGGCGTGGACGCGCGGGCGCTCGACGCCGAGGTCGAGCGCTCGGTCCGCGACGGATCGTTTGACCTCGAACGGCGGGGCGGGGCGGCGGGCGTGGTCATGGGCGGGGCGCTCGCGGCGCGCTCCGGCGTCTACGCCGCCGACCCAGGCGAGGCGGACGCGGGCGGGGCGGCCGTCGCCGGTAGCCGGGTCACGCTGCTCTCGGCGCAGGCGCTCGAACGGGCCGTCGTGCAGTATCCGTTCGGGCTCCCCGACCAGCGCGCGTTCACGGTCCGCGGGACGTTCGAGCTTGAGCCGACCTACGACGAGACGCACGTGTTCGTGGCGCTCGACGAGGCGCAGCGCCTGTTCGGGACGCCCGGGCTGGTGACGGGCGTCGACCTCCGCCTGGACGACCTCGACGACGCGCCGGCCCTCGCCGAAGCGCTCCAGGGCCGGCTGGACGCGGCGGCGCCGGGCCGGTTCAGGGTCCAGACGTGGGCCGACCTCCAGGGCTCGCTCTACAGCGTGATGCGGCTCGAAAAGTGGGCGGCCAGCGCCATCCTCGGCCTCATCATCGTGGTCGCCGCGTTCAACATCGTCGGGGCGCTGACCATGATCGTGATCGAGAAGCGGCGGGACCTGGGCGCGCTCCAGGCCATGGGCGCGAGCCGCCGCGACGTCCGCCGCATCTTCCTGCTCGAAGGGCTCCTCGTGGGCGGGGTGGGGACGGGCATCGGGCTGGCCGTCGGGCTCTCGATCTCGCTCGCGCAGCAGGCGTTCGGGATCGTGAAGCTGGCCGAGGCCGGCTCGTTCGTGATCGACGCCTACCCCGTCGCCATCCGGCTCGTGGACGTGGGCGGGGTGGCGGTCGCGGCGGTCGGGCTGTGCGCGCTCGCGGCGGTGTACCCGGCCAGCCGCGCGGCGCACGTGGACCCGGCTCGGGCGGTGCAGTCGGGGGCGTAGGGCAGCGGGCAGCGGGCAGCGGGCAGCGGGCAGCGGGCAGCGGGCAGCGGGCAGCGGGCGCAACATGCACCGCCCCGCCCACAACGCGCGGGCGGGGTGGTGTCGTAGGGGCGACCGGCGGTCGCCCGTGGGCGGGGCGGGCGTAACGGACGGGGCAGGAACGCGGGGACACCACGCGTGACGTTCGCATCGGGGGCGCGGTACGCCACCCCGCCCTCAGGAGGCGCGGGCGGGGCGGCGCCGTCCAGGACCGCCCCGCCCTTTGGGTCCGCCCGCGTCGGACACGACGCTTCGTGTCCCTACGGGTGCCCGCGACGGGCGGGGCCACGGGCGGGGCGGTCACGGGCGGGGTGGATTTCTGGACTCGCGGCCCGCCGGCCCGTGAACTCGCCGCGAGGCTGGATCCGCCGGGGGGTCGGCAGGTTGGATCGATGCAATCAAGACCTCACGGTCCGAATTAAAAGCGCCCGCCATGCTTCTCTCCCAACGCTGCGAGTACGCCGTCCGGGCCGCCCTCTACCTGGCGGCGGCTGACCGCACGGGGTACGTCGCCGTCCGAGAGATCAGCGAGGCGCTCGGAATCCCCCGCTCGTTCCTCGCCAAGACGGTCCAGGACCTCACGGCCGCCGGCGTCTTTACCTCGATGCGCGGGCCGTCCGGCGGCCTCGCCCTCGCCCGCCCCGCCCACCGGACCACGATCGAGGAGGTGGTCCTCGCCGTCGACGGGTCCGCCCTCTTTACCGAGTGCGTCCTCGGGCTCCCCGGCTGCGACGACCTCCGGCCGTGCCCGCTCCACGCTCAGTGGAGGCCGATGCGCGCCCGCGTCCGCGCCATGTTCGCCGGCGCGACGCTGGCGGACACGGCCGCCCAAGTCCGAGACGGGAAGTTCCGCCTCGCGCTGGAGGCCCGCTGAGTTTTTTTCGACCTAATCAGGACCATTTGGTCTCGATTATATCACCCCGCCCCCATGACCCGCCCCCTCCTCCTCGTCCTCGCGGCGGTCGCCGTGATCGTCCTCGTTGGACTGACCGCGTTCGGCGTCGGTCGGAGCTCCGCCGACGGCGTCGCCTCCGACGTCGCGTTCGCCGAGACCGCCGAGATCACGCTCCCCGAGATCGTGGGGCAGGAGACCGCCGTGCTGACGCAGGCCCCCAACGTCCCGCCGCCGATCGACCGCGACTACGCCTCCCGCGTCGTCGTCGAGATGGAGACGGTCGAGCTCACGAAGGAGCTGGCCGACGGCGTCGAGTACACGTTTTGGACGTTCGACGGCGAGGTCCCCGGTCCATTCGTCCGCGTGCGCGAAGGCGACCTCGTCGAGTTCCACCTCGCCAACGCCGCCTCCAGCACGGTCCCCCACAACATCGACCTCCACGCGGTCACTGGGACCGGCGGTGGCGCCGAGATCTCGCTCGTCGTGCCCGGCCAAGAGACGGCGTTCGAGTTCCGGGCCATCAAGCCCGGCCTCTACGTCTACCACTGCGCGACGGCGCCCGTCGGGCTCCACGTCGCCAACGGGATGTACGGCCTGATCCTGGTCGAGCCCGAGGGCGGCCTGCCGCCGGTCGACAAGGAGTTCTACGTGATGCAAAGCGAGTTCTACACGGCCGGCGCGACGGGCGAGCCGGGCGTGCAGCCGTTTAGCCTCGAAAAGGCCCGCGACGAGGAGCCCGAGTACGTCGTCTTCAACGGGCGCGTGGGCTCGATGACGGGCGAGGACGCGCTCCAGGCGTCGGTGGGCGAGACCGTCCGCCTCTTCGTCGGCAACGGCGGCCCCAACCTCACGTCGAGCTTCCACGTGATCGGCGAGATGTTCGACCGCGTCTACGGCGAGGGCGGGACGGCCGTGAGCCAGGGCAACGTCCAGACGACGGGCGTGCCGGCCGGCGGCTCGACGATGGTCGAGTTCCTGGTCGACGTCCCCGGCCGCTACACGCTCGTGGACCACGCGCTCTTCCGGGCCTTCAACAAGGGGGCCGTCGGCCTTCTCGAGGTGAGCGGCGACGAGCACCCGGAGATCCTGTCCCGCGTCTCCGCGCTCTGACCGCCCCGCCCTTCCTGACCTCCCCGCCCTTTCCGGCCACTCCGCCCTACGACCTCCCTGCTGCGGCCCCCTGCCCAGCGCCGGTCTGCCTCTACACCCACATCCACACCCTCATCCCCATGACCCGCCTCCCCGCCCTCGCCCTCACCTTCGGCCTCGCCCTCTCCGCCTGCGCCGACGCCCCGGCCCCCGACGCCGCCCCGCCCCCGACACAGGCCACAGCGCCGGAGGCCACGGCGCCGGCCCAGGCCGCCGCCGAGATCGCCCC
This sequence comes from Rubrivirga sp. S365, assembly GCF_032248475.1. Lineage (NCBI taxonomy): Bacteria > Pseudomonadati > Rhodothermota > Rhodothermia > Rhodothermales > Rubricoccaceae > Rubrivirga > Rubrivirga sp. S365. Next base: position 1,763,894 of record NZ_JAVTTN010000001.1, on the reverse strand, counting down.
CTATGATGGCCCCGCCGCCGATGTCACGATCACGCCGGTCGGCGAACTGATGGAGTACGCCGAAAAAGAGATCACCGTCCACCCCGGCCAGACCGTCCGGCTCACGTTCGAGAACACGGCGACCAGTGAGGCCATGAGCCACAACGTCGTCGTGCTCCAGCAGAACGCGAGCGTGAACGACATCGGGCAGGCGGCCATGTCGGCGGTCGACACCGACTACATCCCGTCCGGCTTCGACGACCAGATCATCGCGCACACGGCCATGTCCGCGCCGGGCGAGACGGTGACGGTCGAGTTCACGGCGCCGGCCGAGGGCGACTACACCTACATCTGCACGTTCCCCGGCCACTACATGGTCATGCAGGGGACGATGCACGTCGTCCCCGCCTGACCCGCCCCGACCCGCCCCGCCCGCCGAGGGCGGGGTGGTGTCCCCCTACCTTTTCTCCGACCATGTCCCTCGACTCTTCCACCGTCGCCCCGCTCGACCGGCTGGCGCCGGACGCGCCCGACGCCGTCGCCAGCCGCGTGCTCCTCAAGGCCGGCGGCGGCTCGGCCACGCTCTTTTCCATCGCCGAGGGCGACGGCCTAAAGGAGCACGCGACGCCGCACGAGGCGCTCTTTACGGTACTGGGCGGGGCGGCCGAGGTCGCGCTCGGCGGGGCGACCCACACGGTCCGCGCGGGCGAGGCGATCCGGTTTCCGGCCCGCGCGCCGCACTCCGTCCGCGCCGTCTCCGACCTCCGGTTCCTCCTCGTCCTCCTCCGCGCCTGACCCGATGCCCCACCTCCCCGACATCGAGACCGAGGCCGACGTCGCCGCCGTCGTCCACGCCTTCTACCGCGACATGGAGGCCGACCCCACACTCGGCACCTACTTCGCCGGGCTCGACTGGCAGGCGCACCTGCCCAAGATGATCTCGTTCTGGTCGTCGGTCGTGTTCCAGACCGGCGCGTACCGGGGCCGCCCGTTCGACCCGCACGCGCGGATGCCGGGGCTGGAGCGCCGGCACTTTGCGCACTGGGTCGAGCGGTTCCACGGCACGGTCGACGCCCTCTTCGCCGGCCCACGCGCGGACGTTATGAAGGGGCGGGCCGAGCAGATCGCCGGCGTGTTCCAGGTCAAGCTCGGGCTCTGGCCCACGCTCGACGCCGAGGCCGCATGAACCGCTCCGCCGCCCTCGAACCGCTCTCGCACGATCACCACGAGGGGCTCGCCTTCGTCGCCCGGCTCCGCCGTGCGCGGCGCGCGGGCGAGGACCCCGCCCCGCTCGCGGCCGACGTCGGCACGTTCTGGCGCGGGCACCTCGTGCCGCACTTCGAGGAGGAAGAGGCCTACGTGCTCCCGGTCCTCGAGCGGGGCGCCCCGGACCTCGCCGCGCAGATGGTCAGGGAGCACCGGGCGATCCGCGCGCTCGCCGAGGCCGCCGAGGCCGCGCCGGCGGCGTGGGACCGCTTGGACGCCTTTGCCGACGCGCTCGCCGGCCACATCCGGTTCGAGGAGCGCGAGGCGTTCCCCGCCGCCGAGCGGCTGGCGAGCGCCGACACGCTCGCCCGCCTGGGCGACGACATCCGCGCCGCCCACGACGCCCGTCCGCCCGCGCCCTGACCCGGGCGCCCGCCACCCCGCCCACGCCAACGTCGGCCGCCCCGCTCCTGCGGTGCGGGGCGGGGCGAGCTAGGCCAGCTCGACGACGGTCACGCCGTCGCCGCCCTGGTCGGGCGGGGCGGCGGCGAAGGCGGCCACGTCGGGGCGGCCGGCCAGCTGGTCGTGGATGGCCTGGCGGAGCGCGCCGGTGCCCTTGCCGTGGAGGATCTCGACGGACGGGACGCCGCCCACGAGCGCCTCGTCCACGAACCGCTGCACGCGGCCGAGCGCCTCGTCGACGCGCGCGCCGCGGAGGTCGATGCGCGTGGCGGCCGTCGAGACGGCGACGGAGCCCGTGTCCTCGCCGCGCCGCCCCCGCCCGGGCGCCCGCCGCCCCGCCCCCACGCGGACGGTCTGCTTGGTCGGGCCACCCACCTTCGTCAGCCGGTCCAGCTTGACGCGGCTCGTAAGCGCGCCCAGCGCGAGGACGGCCTCCTTCCCGTTTAGCTCCAGCACCTCGCCGATCGCGTCGGCGTCGTCCAGGCGCACGCGGTCGCCGACGGAGATCGGGCCGGCCGCCGCGGGCGGGGCGGGCTTGGCTGAGACGGGCGCCCGCTGTTTCTGCTTGCGCTGCACCTTCTTCGTGCGGCGCTCGACGCGCGCGCGGGCCTCGTCCAGCTTGGCGCGCGCCTCCTGCGTCCGCTCGCGCTCGGCGCCGGCCTCCTTGATCTCGCGGACCGTGTTCTCGACCGTCGCGTTGGCCTCGGCCAGAATCCTCTCGGCTTCCGCGAGCGCCTGGGCGCGGCGGTTGTCGGCGTCGGCGCGGAGCCGGTCGAGCCGCTGCTCGTAGTCCTTTTGGACGCGCTCGGCCTCGCGCCGCCCCGCCCGCGCCTCGTCGAGCTCGCGGGCGGCCTGCGTGGACCGCTCCTCGAACTCGGCGATCAGGTCTTCGAGCCGGCTCTTCCCCGCCCCGACGAGGTCGCGAGCGTCGCGGACGACCGGGCGGTCGATGCCCACGCGGTCGGCGATCTCGAAGGCGTACGACGAGCCCGGGACGCCGGCGCGGAAGCGGTAGGTCGGCGAGAGGGTTTCGCGGTCGAACTCCATCGACCCGTTCTCGACGCCGTCGGCGTTGTGCGCGAACGCTTTGAGCGCGCCGATGTGCGTCGTGGCGACGGTCAGCGTGCCGCGCCGCGTGAGGCGCTGGAGGACGGCCTCGGAGAGCGCCCCGCCCTCGGCCGGGTCGGTCCCGGTGCCGGCCTCGTCGATCAGGCACAGCGAGCGGTCGTCGGCCGCCTCCAGCATCCGCCGGACGTTCGTGAGGTGGCTCGTGAACGTCGACAAATCGTCCTGGATCGACTGCTGGTCGCCCAGGTCCACGAACAGGCGCGTCACGAGCGGGAGCCGCGTGCCGGGGTCGGCCGGGACCGGCAGGCCGTGCGCGGCCATGAGCGCGAGGAGCCCGACCGTCTTCATCGCGACCGACTTGCCGCCGGCGTTCGGGCCGGTGATGACGAGCGTGTTCGCCGCCCCGCCCCCCAGCTCCAGGTCGAGCGGGACGATGGCGTCGGGCACGTTCGGCGGGCGCTCGGCGTCGGGCAGCGACCGCGCCTCGCGGACGCGGAGGAGCAGGGCGGGGTGGCGCGCACGGACCAGCCGGAGCGCCCCGCCCGCGCCGACCTCGGGGACGAGCGCGTCGAGGTCGGCGGCCAGCCGCCCCACGGCGGCGAGCGCGTCGAGGTGACCGACGGCGTCGAGCGTCCGCTCGATGTCGCGGCGGTGGTGGCGGACGTGGCCGCTCAGCGCTTGCAGGATCCGCCGGACCTCGCGGCCCCGCTCCAGCTCGATCTCGCGGATCTCGTTGTTGAGGTCGAGGACCGACGCCGGCTCGATGTAGACCGTCTGCCCCGTCGAGGACACGTCGTGGACGAACCCTTCCACCTTCCGCTTGGCCTCGGCGCGGACCGGGATGACGGCGCGGCCGCCGCGGATCGTCGGCTGGTCTTCGGTCGCGTATCCCTTGGCGGTCGCGTCGCGGAGCGCCGAGAGGAGCGACGACCGGAGCCGGCTCTGCCGCGCGGCCAGCTCGCGCGAGATCCGCTGCAGCTCGGGGCTCGCGTCGTCGCGGACGCGGCCGTCGTCGCCGATCGTGTCGCCAATCCGCTCTTCGAGCGACTTCAGCACAGCGATGCGCGCCGCGATCTCCCACAGGGCTGGCGCCGCCTCGCGCCGCCGGTGGTGGTAGTCGTGGACTTGGCGCCCGGTCTCGAGCACACGGGCGACCTGGAGGAGGTCGGCGCCGTCGGCCGCGGCGTCCTTCGGCTGGACGCGCCGGAGCACGGCCTCCAGCCGGTCGACCTCGCGGAGCGGCGGGGGCTCGCCGGAGCGGACGAGCTCGGCCATCTGCCCCGACCGTTCGAGCCGCCCGCGCACGAGCGCGACGTCGGCAGACGGCGCGAGCGTTTCGAGCCGGTCGCGGCCGTAGGGCGTCCGCGCGTAGCCGACGAGGCGCTGGCGGACGGCGCCAAACCCGAGCCGGCGGTCGGCGTCGGGGGGGTGGAGCTGGACGGGGTCGGGTGGGGTGGAGCTGCTCATCCCGTCGTGAACGCACCTGGGCGGGGCGGCGTCCCCGGCACGCGCGAAGTCACTCCGAAACCGGGACGCCGCGGTCACGGCACCACGCGGCGAGCTCGGGCTCGCCGAGTTCGCCGGCGGCCACGCCGAGCATGACGGCGACGACCTCGGGCTCCACGGTCTCGATCCAGACTCCGTTCGAGCCCAAGAACGAGTAGAGCGTCATGAACGCCGTCCGTTTGTTGCCGTCGACGAACGGGTGGTTCTTCGCGATCCCAAAGCCGTAGGCCGCCGCGAGATCTGCGAGGTCCACGTCGTCCTCGTACGCCCACCGTTGCCGGGGACGGGCGAGCGCCGATTCCAGGAGGTTCTCGTCGCGGAGGCCAAACCGACCACCGTGCTCGCGGAGTTGCTCTTGGTGGATGGCTTCGGCGAGGTCTCGGGAAATCCAGATCGGCTCGGTCATCACTTCGAGAGCTCGCGGAGAGCGTTCTTGTACTGCTCGGCGCCCTTCCGGTAGGCGGCCATGCCGCGCTCGAAGTCCTCGTCGTACTTCTTTAAGAGCAAGCCGTCCGCCGTCTGGACGACGTGCCAGGTGCTCTTCTCGTCGATCCCGGCGGCCTCCACGACCTCCTTTGGGAACGTGGCGCCGATCGAGTTGCCGATCTTGCGGAACGTGATAGTAGCCGTGGCGCTTTCGGCCTTGTTTGTAGCGGGCGGGGTGGGCATGACGGCGGGGGCGGGGTGGCGTGCCTACGAACGTAACACGTGACTACAGTCGTGCCACCGCCCCGCCCTGTATTCACGCCGCCGCCCCGCCCCGCTCTTCGCGAGCGGCGCCCCAAACACAACCACCCCGCCCGACGTGCTCGGGCGGGGTGGTAGAACGAAGACGACGGGCGGACCCAAAGGGCGGGGCGGCCTACGACTCGACGCCGACCGTCGCGTGGTCGCCGATGTTGAGCTCGCCGGCGAACCCGCGGACGGCCGCGTGGTGGCCCACCATGGACCCGTCGAGCGACGAGCCCTCGACGGACGCCTCGCCAAAGACGATCGTGTTGCGGACGGCCGAGCTCTCGATGGTCGCTCCGCCGTGGACGGCCGCGTACGGGCCGACAACCGAATCACGGACGACGGCGCCCTCGGCGATAAAGACGGGATCGATGATCTGGCTGTTCTCGACGGTCCCCTCGGTGCGGGCCTCGCCCTCATGGTCGAGCACGATCTGCGACGTGCTCTTGATGGCCGGGATCGTCCCGCAGTCGAGCCACTCGGTCACGCGCGCCGTCTTGAACGTGGCGCCGTCCTTGAGCATCCGGTCGAGCGCGTCGGTAAGCTGGAACTCGCCGCCCTTGCCGCGGACGTCCTCGTCCATGAGGTGCTGGATCTCGCGGCCCAGCCGCTCGCCCTCCTTCACGTAGTAGATGCCGACGATGGCCTCGTTCGAGATCGGCGTCTCCGGCTTCTCGACGAAGTCGGTGATCTGCTCGCCGTCCTTGACCACGACCCCGAACCGGGACGGGTCCTCGACCTCCATGACCCAGACGACGGCGTCGGCGTCGAGGTCGGGGGCCTGGTCCATGGTGAAGAGCGTGTCGGCAAAGACGAGCACGCACTCGCCGTCGAGCTTGTCGCCGGCCTGGGCGATGGCGTGGGCCGTGCCCTCGGCCGTCTCTTGGACGCCGAACGAGGCCTCGATCCCGAACCGCGAGCAGATCTCCGTGAGCTGGTCGCGGACCTCGTCGCCGAAGTCCGGCCCGAGCACGAACACGGCCTCGTCGAAGTCGCGCGGGAGCGAGTCCACGAACGTCTCGACGATCCGCTCGACCATGGTCCGCCCGACGACGGGCAGGAGCGGCTTGGGGGTGACGTGGGTGTGCGGGCGGAGGCGCGTGCCGCGGCCGGCCATGGGGACGATGAGCTTCACGGGGTAGAGGGGGCGGGGTGGGGGGAACGGAGTGCCCAACCTAACTCGGACGGCGGCGCCCCGACCGCCGCCGGAGGGGCCGCCCCGCCCCGCCCACGCCCACCGGCCGCGACGGCGGTGTCTAGGGCCGAGGGCGCCGGAAGCCCCGTGCGGGCCGATTTGGCGCGTCCGGGCGGGGCGGCATGGAACTTGGCTCTGGGGCAGGTGTGAGACCCTGTTCGAGGCTCACACTTCCCCCCCGTCACCTCCCCCCACTCATGTACACGTTCCGCATCCGCTACGCGGCGCTCGCGTTTGCCCTCCTGTTGGGCATCACACAGACCGGCTGTTCCAGCCTCAACAACACCGGCAAGGGCGCCATCGGCGGCGCGGCCGCCGGCACCGTCCTCGGCGGCGTCATCGGCAAGATCACGGGCTCGACGGCCCGCGGCGCCATCATCGGAGCCGCCGTAGGCGGGGCGGCCGGCGCCGTCGTCGGTCGGCAGATGGACAAGCAGGCCGAGGAGCTCGACAACGACCTCGAAAACGCCGAAGTGACGCCGATCCCCGGCGACGATGGCGAGACGGCCGGGATCGCGGTCCGGTTCGACAACGACCTCCTGTTCGACCTCGGTGAGTCCACGCTCCGCCCGGGCGTCCAGGCCGACCTCCGCGACCTCGCCTCGAGCCTCCGTAACTACCCGGGCCACGACGCCGTCGTCGTCGGGCACGCCTCGACGGACGGGCCGACGCAGCTCAACCAGAACCTCTCGCAGGCCCGCGCCCAGGCCGTCGAGAACTTCCTGATCAGCCAGGGCCTCGCTGCCTCGCGCCTCCAGGCGTACGGCGTGGGCGAGAGCGAGCCGCTCGCCGGCATCCCGGGCACCGACCCGGCCAACCGCCGCGTCGAGATCGCGATCTACCCGAACGAGCAGTACCGCCAGCAGGTCGAGTCCGAGTACAACTAGGACCCGCCCCGCCCGCTCCGGCGGGCTAGTTTTCGCGGCCCCCGCCCTCTCCGGCGGGGGCCGCGTCTGTTTAGGTCCCCCCGCCCCGCCCCCGATGTCCGACACCACGCCCGTCCAGACCCCCTTCGACGCCGACCGGCCGATGACCCCGCGCGAGCTCGCCGAGTGGCACCAGCGCCGGTCCGAGGACACGTGGCGCGTGTTTCGGATCATGAGCGAGTTTGTCGAAGGGTTCGGGCGGCTCTCGTCGGTCGGCCCGAGCGTGTCCGTGTTCGGGTCGGCGCGGACGCCTCCGGGGACGCCGTACTACGACCTGGGCGTGGCCGTCGGGCGGACGCTCGCCGAGCGGGGCTACGCCGTCATTACCGGGGGCGGGCCGGGCATCATGGAGGCCGCGAACAAAGGCGCGCAGGAGGCGGGCGGGGCGTCGGTCGGGCTCAACATCGCGCTCCCCCACGAGCAAGGCTCGAACCCCTACGTGGACCCCGACAAGAACCTCCTGTTCGAGTTCTTCTTTGCCCGGAAGACCATGTTCGTCCGCTACGCGCAGGGCTACATCGTGCTCCCGGGCGGGTTCGGGACGATGGACGAGCTGTTTGAGAGCCTGACGCTCATCCAGACGCGGAAAACGGCCCGGTTTCCGGTCGTCCTCATGGGCACGTCCTACTGGGGCGGCCTCCTCGACTGGATCCGGAGCACGCTCCTCGACGGCGGCTACATCTCGGCCGGCGACCCCGACCTGCTCACGGTCACGGACGACCCCGACGAGGCGGTCGACGTGATCGATCGGTTCAGCGAAGAGGCCGGCATCTCGCCCAACTTCTGAGGGTTCTCGGAGGGTTGCCTTCGCTCCCCGAACCACCCCGCCCCGCCTGATCGGGCGGGGCGGGGACCAGAGGCGGTTTCTAGGGGCGGGGTGGACGCGGCCGTCTAGTGGAGCAGACACGGGAGGAGCACGAAGGGCGCGAGAACGGCCGTTCTCATCACGGTACGGTCTCTGTAGTTTCGTCCATCGCCCCCGCCCGTTTTCCCCCACCAGGATGTCCCGACTGTCTTTCCTCGCCGCCCCCGCGCTCGCGCTCGCGCTCACGGTCCCCGCCTCCGCGCAGGAGTCGACCCCGGACACGGTGGCCGTCCCGGCCGACTCGGTCGTGGCCGATTCCGTCATGGCCGACTCGGTCGCCGCCGAACCCGTCGTCGCGCCCGACCCGGACCGCGCCCGCGAGTTTTACGAAGAGGGCCGCGCGGCCCTCACCGCCCAGAACTACGACGAGGCGCTGGCCCAGTTTGACCAGGCCCTCCTCTACAACGACGCGTACGCCGTCGCCGCGCTCGGCCGCGGCCAGGCGCTCGCTCAGCTCGGCCGCCTCGAAGACTCCCGGTCGGCCCTCGAATCCGCCGTCGAGATGGCCGAGGCTTCGGACGCCGCGAACGCCGACGACGTCGTGCGGACCACGCAGCGGTACCTCGACCAGATCAACGGCGCGATCGAATCGCGCGCAGCGAACGCCGCCCAGCAGCAGCAGGAGCAGGCGGCTCAGGCCGCGGCGTCCGAAGCCGAGGCGACAAACCAGAAGGTCGAGGAGGCCATCGCCATCCTCCAGGCCAACGAGGTCACGGAGGCCCAGGCCATCGACGCCTACGCGCTCCTCGAGCAGGCCCGGCTCGCCGGCTACGACACGGACCAGATCGCGTTCTACTACGCTAAGGCCCTCAACACGATGAACCGCGGGGCCGACGCAATCCCGTACGCCGAGACCGCTCTCGCCCAGAGCGAGGGGCAGGACGACCGCTCGCTGTACTACATCCAGCTCGGCATCGCCAACATGGAGGCCGGCAACGTGGACGAGGCCCGAGCCGCCTTCGAGGCCATCGACGAAGGCCAGTCCTGGCACAGCTGGGCGCAGCATTACCTCCGCGAGCTCGACCAGAGCTAGGCGGCCGCCCCGCCCCAACCAACTGCGCGCCGCGCCTGGGACCGTCCCGGGCGCGGCGCGCGGCGTTTCTAGCCCGACGGCCGGGCGGGGCGGTCCTAGACCGTGTTCCGACTCCCGTACCACCAGATGGCGGCGAGGAGCAGGATGGGGACGAGGACGCTGAGGTAGACGAGCGGCTCGAGGCCGACGCCGTAGCCCTCGGGGGTCGGGGCGAGGAGCGCGAGGAGGAGGGCGGGCATGCGGGGGGTAGCTTGGGAACGCCCCGTCCGTACGCCCCGCCCCGCCCCGGGGTCCGCCGCCCCGCCCCGCCATGTCCGTCGCCCCCACCGCTCAGGTTCACGCTTCGGCCCACCTCGGCGCCGGCGTCGATGTCGGCCACTTTAGCGTCGTCGGACCGGGCGTCGACGTGGGGGCGGGGTGCCAGATCGGGCACCACGTCGTGCTCCACGAGGGGACCCGGCTCGGGGCCGGCGTGCGCGTCGACGACCACGCGGTCGTCGGCAAGCGGCCGATGCGGGCGGCGCGGAGCGCGACGACGGCCGAGGGCGGGGACCTCCCCCCCGCCCAGATCGGCGACGGGTGCCTCGTCGGGACCGGCGCCGTGATCTACCGCGGCTGCCGCCTGGGCGAGCGCGTCCTCGTGGCCGACCTCGCGACGGTCCGCGAGCGCGTAGCGGTGGGCGACGAGACCATCGTCGGGCGCGGCGTGGCGGTCGAGAACGACACGACGGTCGGCGCCCGGTGCAAGCTGGAGACGAACGCCTACCTCTGCGCCTACACCATGCTCGGCGACGACGTGTTCGTGGCGCCGGGCGTGCTCACGAGCAACGACGCCTTCCTCGGGCGGACCGAAGCGCGCAAGGCTCGGTTCGGCGGGCCGACGGTCCGCGACGGCGCGCGCCTGGGCGTGGGGGCCGTGCTGCTCCCCGGCCGCGAGGTCGAGGTCGAGGCCGTCGTCGGCGCCGGCGCCGTGCTCACGGGCGACGCGCGGGCGGGGCGGGTCTGGATTGGCGTGCCGGCCCGCGACGCGCGGGCGGTGGCGCCGGAGCAATTGAGGGAGAACGGCGGGTGAGCGGGCAGCGGAGCCACCCCGCCCGTACCGTGGCGGGGTGGCTGCCGTAGGGGCGACCGGCGGTCGCCCGTGGGCGAGGCGGCGCCGTTCGGGACCGCCCCGCCCGCATCGTCCGCCACCCCGCCCGCGCCTGGGCGGGGCGGAACAAAACGAGCACCGCCCCGCCCGCGCGTCCCCAGTCCCCTGCCCTCGCTACCTTTGCCCGCCCCGCCCCGGAACGCCCCGCCCTCGATGGATCTCCAGATGGTCGACCTGCGCGCGCAGGTGGCCGCGCTCCGTCCCGAGATCGACGCGGCCATCGCCGCCGTGCTCGACCGCGGCGCGTTCGTGCGGGGGCCGTTCGTGGCCGCCTTCGAGGCCGAGCTCGCCGCCTACGTCGCGGGACTGGCGGAGGGCGGGGCGGTGCACGCGCTCGGGGTCGGGAACGGGACGGACGCGCTCCAGGTCGCGCTCATGGCGCTGGGCGTCGGGCCGGGCGACGAGGTCGTGTGCCCGGCGTTCACGTTCGTCGCGACGGCCGAGGCGGCGGCGCTCTTGGGCGCGCGGCCCGTCTTCGCCGACATCGACCCCGAGACGTTCAACCTGGACCCGGAGCGGGTCGCCGACGCCGTCACGGAGCGGACGAAGGCGGTCGTGCCGGTCCACCTGTTCGGGCAGATGGCGGACCTCGCGGCCATCCGGGACGCCGCCGGTGACGTGCCCATCGTCGAGGACGCGGCGCAGGCGCTCGGGGCGACGCGCGACGGCCAGGCCGCCGGGACGGCCGGGGCCGTGGGCACGCTCTCGTTCTACCCGTCGAAAAACCTGGGCGCGTTCGGCGACGGCGGAGCAGTCCTCACGACCGATGCCGACCTCGCCGCGCGCGTGCGGGCGATCGCCAACCACGGCGCCGAGCGGAAGTACCACCACACGCGCGTCGGCGTAAACAGCCGGCTCGACGCGCTCCAGGCCGCGATCCTGTCCGTCCAGCTCCGGCACCTCCCGGCGTTCACCGACGCCCGCCGCGCCGCCGCTGCCCTGTACGACGCGCACCTCGACGGGCTAGACGAAGTCGTCCGCCCCGCCCGGGCTGCGGGCGCGTGCCACGTGTTCCACCAGTACACGGTCCGCGTGCCGGCCGCGCTCCGCAACGGGCTCCGCGCGCACCTCGCTGCGCGCGGCGTGCCGACGATGGTGTACTACCCCGAGCCGCTCCACCGGATGGCGCCCTACGCGGGCGGGGCGGCGGACCTGCCGGAGACGGATCGGGCCTGCGCCGAGGTCCTCTCGCTCCCCATGCACCCGCACCTGACGGCGAGCCAAGTCGCTTCGGTCGCCGAGGCCGTCGCGGCGTTCGTTCGCACCGCGTAGCGGGCGGGGCGGCCACCCCGCCCCGGCGCCCGTCCCTTTCCCCGTTACCCGCCCCGCCCGTGTCCTCGTTCGCGTTTTCGGAAGCCGTCCGCATCGGGCACGTCGGCGTGGGACGGTGGGGGCTGAACCTGCTCCGCAACACGGCCGCGCTGCCGGGCGCCGAGGTCGTCGCCGTGTGCGACCGGCGCGACCCCGCGCTCGCCGCCGCGGCCCGCCTCGCGCCCGGCGCCCGCGCCGTCCGCGACGTCGACGCGCTCCTGGCCGACGCCGCCGTCGAGGCCGTCGTGGTCGCCGTCGAGACGCCGCTCCACTACGAGGTGGCGCTGGCGGCGCTGGAGGCGGGGAAGCACGTGTTCGTCGAGAAGCCGCTGGCCCAGACGGCGGCCGAGGCCGAGCGGCTGGTCCGCGAGGCGCGCGAGCGGGGGCTCCGCCTCATGGTCGGGCACCTCCTCCGGTACCACCCCGCCTTCCGCCACGTCGAGCGGCTGGCGGCGGACGGCGCGCTCGGCGAGATCCGCTACGTGCACAGCATGCGCGTCAACCTGGGCGTGGTCCGCGACCGCGAGAACGCGTTCGACAGTCTGGCGCCGCACGACCTCGCCGTGGCGCAGGCGCTCCTCCCGGGCCGCCCGGTCGCCGTCGCGGCGCAGGGGCAGGCGTTCCTCCAGCCCGGCGTCGAGGACGTCGTGTTCGCGACGGTGACGTACGAGGGCGGCCAGATCGCGCACCTCCACTGCTCCTGGCTCGACCCCCACAAGGTCCGCCGGACGACGGTCGTGGGGAGCGAGAAGATGGCGACGGTCGACGACATGGAGCCGGCCGAGAAGGTCCGCGTCTACGACAAGGGGATTGACCCGAGCGCCGAGGCCGGCTACGCCTCGTTCGCCGGCGCGCTGACGGTCCGCTCGGGCGACATCGTCGTGCCGCGCATCGCGCCGGCTGAGCCGCTGCGGCTCGAAGTCGAGGAGTTCGTGGCGTCGGTCCGCGAGGGCCGCCCCGCCCTCACCGACGGCGACGACGGCCTCGCCGTCGTCCGCGTGCTGGAGGCGGCCCGTCGCTCGCTCGCCGAGGGCGGGGCGCGCGTCGAGATCCCGTAGCCGCGGGCGGGGCGGGGCATCAGGACATGGGGACTGGGGAAAGTGCCTCCGCCCCGCCCCCAGCGCTTTGGGCGGGGCGGGCTTTCTAAACCGCCCCGCCCTCTCTCGCCCAGGAGGAAGAGGACCAGCGTTACCGCCCCGCCCCGGCTCCCCTTCCGCCTTCTGCCTTCCGCCTTCCGCCTTCCGCCGCCCACTCGTCCACTGATGGCCCCACCCCGTCGCGCCAGTCGAGCGGGGCGAGGCCGAGGGCCGCGAGCGACGGGGCGATCTCCAACTCGACGCGGGCGGGGCGGCGGGCGGCCGTCGGGTAGCCGGCCGTCGCGATGGGGTCGACGGGCACGGCCGGCGTCACGCCCCGCTCGGCGCCGGCGGCGACGGCGGCCTCGGCCAGCCCGTGCCACGTCGTGAGCGGGGCGCCGGCGACGTGCCACGTCCCCCACGGCGCCCGGCCCTCGGCCGCGAGCGCCGCGGCGTGGAGGCAGGCCCGCGCGAGGGCCGTCGCCCACGTCGGGTGCCCCCACTGGTCGGCGACGACGCCAAGGCGGGGGCGCTCGGACGCCAGGCGCAGCATGGTCGACACGAACGAGCCGGGGCGGCCGCTGAAGACCCACGCCGTGCGCAGGATGAGGTGCTGGTCTAGCCTCTCGCGGACCGCCGTCTCGCCGGCCGCCTTTGACGCCCCGTACACGCCGAGCGGGGCGGGCGGGTCGTCGGGCACGTACGGCGTCCCTTTCGTCCCGTCGAACACGTAGTCCGTCGAGAGATGGACGAGCGGGACGCCCGCACGCGCGCACGCCTCAGCGACGTGGGCCGCCCCGTCACGGTTGACGGCGTACGCGCGGTCAGCCTCGGCCTCAGCGCGGTCGACGGCCGTATACGCCGCCGCGTGGACGACGACATCGGGCTCGGCTTGCTCGACGGCGCGGAGCACGGCGTCGCGGTCCGTCACGTCGAGGCCGCCCCGCCCTACGCCCACGACGCCCGCCCCGCCCAGGCGCACGGCCTCGGCGCCGACTTGGCCGCCGGCCCCGGTCACGAGCGCCCTCACGAGACCGCGACCTGCGGGAGGTCGTCGGCGCCGAGCGCGTCGAGCCGCGGGTACGCCCGGTCCTTGTCCGAGAGCAGCGGCTTGTCGACCGGCCACGGGATGGCGAGCCCGGGGTCGTCCCAGACCACCCCGCCTTCGTCGCCGGGGCGGTAGACGTCGGTGCACTTGTAGACCACGTCGGCCTGTTCCGAGAGCACGGCGAACCCGTGGCCGAAGCCGGGCGGCACCCACAGCTGGCGCGGCGCCTCGTCGGAGAGCGTGAACGCCTCCCACTCCCCGAACGTGGCCGACCCGGCCCGGAGGTCGACAACGACGTCCCAAATCGCCCCCCGCACGGCCGCGACGAGCTTCCCCTGCGGGTGCCGCTTCTGGAAGTGGAGGCCGCGAATCGCGCCCTGCCGGCTCCGACTGTGGTTGTCCTGCACGAACGGTGCAGCAATCCCGGCTTCGGCGTAGCGTGCAGCGTGGTACTGCTCGAGGAAGAACCCACGGGCGTCGGCAAACACGCGGGGCTCAATGACGAAGACGCCAGGGAGGGAGGTGTCGTGGACGGTCACGGGGCGGGGTGGAAGCCTGAGTCGGGGAAGCTAGCGGGGTCCGCCCCGCCCGCCGCACGGCGTGGCAGGCAGATCGGGGCGGGGCAGCCGTCTTTGCGTCCGCTCCACACGCCCCCGTTGCCCCCGACCCGGGACGGGGCCTACCTTGGTCGACCTGCCCGCCGGAGCCGGCGTCCGCCCTCCAGCGACTCCGTAGCTCAGTTGGCAGAGCAGCTGGCTTTTAACCAGCGGGTCGTAGGTTCGAGCCCTACCGGAGTCACCCAGGCTCATCTTCGGCCTTGTTCTTTCGCGCCTCGGCGCCCACCCCGCCCGGGTGGTGAAATTGGTAGACACGCACGCTTGAGGGGCGTGTGGCTTAACCGCCGTGCTGGTTCGAGTCCAGTCCCGGGCACCCACGCAAAGCCGCCTGGTCTTCGGACCGGGCGGCTTTCGTCGTCTTGGGCCGACGCGCGGGCAGGGCGGCTCCGGGCGAGCGGTCCCCGCCCCGCTGGCGCGGGCGGGGTGGGGACCGCCGTCAGAGCGCGCGGACGACGGGGACGCCGCGGCCCACCTGCCCGTCGCCCGAGTGCCCGCCGGCCGACGCCCCGCTCCCCGTCGGAGCCGCCGCCTCGGGGCGGTAGGTCGGGACGAGGCCGCGGAACGCCTGGCGGACGGCGTCGCCGTCGCCAGAGCGGGCGGCCTCGAACAGGGCGTCGAGGAGCGGCGTGATGTCGCCGGCCGGCCGCGACTTCCGGGCGACGAAGATCTTCTCGTGCGGGGACGGCTCCGTTCCCTCCTCTGAGAGCAGGAGCTCCTCGTAGAGCTTCTCGCCGGGGCGCGCGCCGGTGTACTCGATGTCGATGTCGCGTCCGGGCTCGAGCCCCGAGAGCAGGATGAGGTCGCGGGCGAGGTCCGCGATCCGCACCGGCTCGCCCATGTCGAGCACGTAGACGCGGCCGCTCTCGGCGACGGCGCCGGCCTGGAGCACGAGACCGGCGGCCTCGGGGATTGTCATGAAGTAGCGGACCATGTCGGGGTGCGTCACGGTCACCGGCCCGCCCCGCCGGATCTGGTCGCGGAACAGCGGGACCACGCTTCCCCGGCTTCCGAGCACGTTCCCGAACCGGACCGACACCATCGTGCACCCCGCGCACCGCCGGGCGGCGTCGGCGACGACCATCTCGGCCACGCGCTTCGAGGCGCCCATCACGTTCGTCGGGTTGACGGCCTTGTCCGTCGAGACGTTGACGAGCGTGTCGACCCCGAACTCGACGGCGAGGCGCGCGAGCGCGAGCGTGCCGCCGACGTTGTTCCACACGGCCTGCTCGGGGTTGGCCTCCATGAGCGGGACGTGCTTGTGGGCCGCGGCGTGGAACACGACCTCGGGTCGATGCGCCTCGAACACGGCCCGGAGCGACCGCTCGTCGCGGACGTCGCAGATTACCGGCCGCCGTGCGAGGGCGGGGTGGCTCCGGGCCAGCTCGCCGTCGATCCGGAACACGCTGTTCTCGCCCCGCCCGAGGAGGACGATCTCGCCGGGCGCAAACGGGGCGATCTGACGCACGACCTCGGACCCGATCGACCCGCCCGCCCCAGTCACGAGGACCGTCCGGCCTGAAACGAGCGCCTCAATGGGACCCGTCTCGAGGCGGACGGACTTCCGCCCCAGGAGGTCCTCGACGTCGACGCGGCGGATGTTCGAGACCGAGACGCGGCCGCTGACGAGGTCGAGGAGCCCCGGAACCGTCCGGTGCTGAAGGCCCGCCTTGCTCGCCCGCTCAACCACGCGCCGCACCACGCCGCCGTCGTGCGACGGCATGGCGATCAGAACTTCGTCGGCATCGACGCGGTCGGCGACGACGGCCAACTCGTCGATCTCCCCGAGCACGGGGAGGCCCGCCACCCTCTTGCGCAGCTTCGACGGATCGTCGTCAACGAACCCGACCGGCCACCGGCCGGCTTTCGGGTGGCGAAGCATCTCACGTACGACAGCGACGCCAGCGTCGCCGGCCCCGGCCACGATCACGCGCCGGCCGCGCTCACCGCGGCGGCGGCTCTGGAGAATCCCCCTTTCCTCGTAGTACAGCCGCGCCGCAAACCGGAGCCCCGCGAGGCCTAGGATCGCAAGCATGGCCTCGATCAGCGGGACGCTTCGGGGGACGAACACGTCGCCCACGCTGGCGGCGGCGGCCACGAACTCCACCAGAGCAACGGCCACGACCGCCACCAGCAGGGGGACCATGTCGCGCAGTCCAACCCGATGCCACGAGCGGACGCGCCGGTTCATCCCGATGAGGACGACCGCCTTGAGCAGCCCACCCACCGCCGTGTACGTCAGCACGTCGGCCCCGAACGCGAACGCGCCCGCGTCGAGCCGGAGCACGAACGCGAGGGGCGCGGCGAGGAGCCACACCCCGTAGTCGAGGGAGGACTTTAGAACGAGTCGTGTCATGCAGGGGACCAGAACCCAGGGACAGCGGGTCCTAATGACGGTGGGGGGGAACGCGAAAGTACCGGGGCCGCTCGGGGGCGGGGCGGCGCCACATGTGGAAACCGGGTGGACGGGGGTCCGGCGCTGGGGCCGGCGCGCTCTTGGCGCGTGGGGCAGACGCTTTTCGCACATGCGCTTGCATCTTCTCCTACACGTGCCGCACCGCTCCGCCCCGGCTTCACCAATTTATCTCTGCGCTCCCGGCCCGTAGGTCAAACAGGTGTGGCCCACGTCACACCGCCCCGCCCGGGGGGCCAGCGGGCTCCAGCTGAGGGGAATGAGACGCACCCGGCACGGGCGGCTGGGGGGGGGCGGTAGCGCGGAGCGCTGCGAAAAGAACGATGGGCACGCCCGCACCCACTCCGATCAACAACCATACCGCCCCGCCCAACCAGGCAAGTCCCGCGGCGGCCGAGACCGCACCGAGCGCGCCGTAAAGGGCGGCGACCGCGCGGTGCCCCGCACCGGTCACGACGAGGCGCTGGTAGAGGTGCGAGCGGTGCGCCGCGAACACGTTCTCTCCGCGGAGGAGGCGGCGCACGAGCGTGAACCCGCCGTCGAACACGAACGGCCACACGAACGCGAGCGCCGCTAGCGGCAGGCGTGGGTCGCTGCCGACGAGAGCCAGGGCCGCGAACGTGAAACCGAGAAAAGCGCTCCCTACGTCGCCCATGAACACCCGCGCCGGCGCCCAGTTGTGGACGAGAAAGCCCAGCGCCGCCCCGCCCATGGCCGCGCCCGTCCACCCCGCGACGAGGCCGCCCCCAAGCGCGCCGACAGCCGCCCACGCCGCACCCGCGACGACGGCCTGGAGACCGGCGATCCCGTCGATCCCGTCCATGAAGTTGTAGACGTTGGTCAGTCCGACCACCCAAAGCCCCGCGACGAGTCCGCCCGCCGCGCCGAGCGGGACGGCGCCGAGGCCAGGAAGCGTGACGGCGGTCCACGCGCCGAGCGCCCAGACGGCGGCGGCGGCGGCGGCGACCTGGACGGCCAGCCGGAGGCCCGCCCCGAGCGGCCGGACGTCGTCCGCCCCGCCCAGCGCCGCGACGGCGAGGGCGGGGAGGCCGAGCCCGAAAACCGAGCGGGGTGGGGCGCCAGCGGCGAGCGCGAGCGCCCACGCGGCGGCGGCGCAGAGCACGAGCGCGAGGCCACCGCCGCGCGGCGTCGGCGTGGTGTGTGAGCTCCGCTCGTTGGGGACGTCGAGGACGCCGCGCCGGAGCGCGAGGCGCCGCACGGCGCCAACGAGCGCCCACGACGCGGCGGCCGCGCCCGCGGCGAGGAACACGAGCGTCACGGCGCGCTCAGGAGAGTCGCCCACCCCGCCCTCAGGTCGGCGTGGGCGGGGCGGTAGGTGGTCTCATCGATCAGGCGTCGCCCGTCGACGGCCACGTCCTCGGTAATCTTGTCGACGGCCGACGCGCCTGGGACGTCCCGGCCCAGGCGCGCGGCGACGGCCGACGCCGCCGCGGCCGCCGCGCGCACGGGCGGGGCGGGCACGTAGAGCACGCTCGGCCGACGGTCAACAGCCTGCTGCATCGCCCGCACGACGGCGTTGAACGTCCAAACGCGGCCGTCCGTCAGGTTGTAGAGCGCGCTCGGGAGCGGGGTGGTGGCGGCCAGAGCGAACGCCGCCGCGGCGTCCTCGACGTGGACGAGCGTCCGCCGGTTCTGGCCCGTCCCGGGCAGCACGCGGAGCCCGCGGCGGAGAGCGCCCAAGAGCTGCCGGTAGTTTCCCCGCATGCCCGGCCCGTAGACGGCGGCGAGGCGCAGGACCACCCCGCCCGCGAGGTCGGCGACGATGCCCTCGGCCTCGCGCTTGGTGCGGGCGTAGGGCGTCTCGGGCGCCGTCGGATCGGCCTCGGTCCAGGGCGCGCGGCCGGCGCTCGGACCGTACACGTTGATCGTGCTCGCGAACGCGAACCGGGCCACGCCAGCGCGCTCGGCCGCCGCCGCCAGTCGCTCGGTCCCGCCTACGTTGACGCGCGCGTACTCGTCGGCCAGCTCGGGCGGCGGGTCGACCACGTGGAGGAGAGCCGCGAGGTGGACCACAGCGTCGGCCCCGTCGGCGCCGCGCGCGAGCGCGTCGGCATCGGCGAGCGACCCGGCCACACGCTCGGCGCCGGCCGGGAGCGGCGCCGCCGCGTCCCGCGTGAGCACGCGGACGTCCGCCCCGCCCGCGACGAGTCGGCGGACGACGGCCGGGCCGACGGCGCCAGTCCCTCCGGTCACGAAAACGGTCACCGCCCCACCCCGCCCGCGACCGGCTCGCGGACCGGCTCTCCCAGAAGAGCCCCCATGACGATCGCGTTGATCCGGCGGTAGTCGTAGCGCTCCTCGGCCAAGCGCCGCCCCTCCTCCCCCATCCGGGCCACGCGGGCGGGGCGGCCCACGAGCGACTGCATGGCGTCGGCCAGGGCGGCCGGGTCGCGGGGCGGCACGACGAGCCCGTTGACGCCGTCAGCCACGGCCTCGCGGCACCCGGGGTTGTCCGTCGTGATGACGGCGCGGCCGGTCGCCATGGCCTCCATGATGCTCCGCGGGTAGCCCTCGCGGTAGAACGACGGGAGCACGAACACGTCGGCCTCGCGGAGCCAGCCCTCGACGTCGTCGACGTGGCCCCGCCATTCGACGCCAGCGGCGTCCGTGCGCCGGCGGAGCTCCGCTTCCGAAACGGCGTCGTAGCTGTCGTCCGCCCCGCCCAGCATGACGAACCGGGTGCCCGGGTGCTCGGCCTTCACGCGGCGCGCGGCCTCGACGAAGTCCCACACCCCCTTCTGCTCTAGCATCCGACCGACGTAGAGGAACGTCGGAGCGGGGCGGCCCGGGGGCGGGGCGGGTGCGAACTGGTCGAGGTCGATGCCCATCCCCTCGACCCGCCGCAGACGGTCCGCTCGCAGCCCGACATCGTCGCGGAAGTACGCCTCGTCCTCGGCGTTGAGGACGAACAATGTGTCGTAGGCGGTGCCGGCCACGCGGTAGGCGGCTGCGAGGACCCGCCGCCGCTTCCCGTTCCCGCCACCGCTGACCCCGAGCCCCTCGATCATCGCCACCCGGCGGGGAATCCCGAGCCCGGCCGTCGCGACCGCCGTGTAGAGGACGGGCTTGACGAAGTGAGAGAAGACGGCGTCGGGGCGGAGGCCGCGGAGCGCCCGGCGGATCGAGAGGACGGAGCGGGCCTCGTAGGTGAGGCTCCCTTTCGAGCGGTCGAACGCGATCGGCGCCGTCTCGGCGCCGGCCGCCTGCAGAACGTCGCGCGACGCGGGGTCGCAGTCCCACCCCGGCGAAAACACGACGACCCGGTGCCCGGCTGTCGTCAGGTCGCGGACGAGGAGGGTCCTGAACCGGGCCAGCGCAAAAGGCTGGTTCCCAACGAAGGCAACGGTTTGCCGCCCCGCCGTAGGACGGCCGAGGCGAGGGGCGGGGTGGCGGGCGACGAACGGCGCGGTCATGGCGTAGGGTCAAGTCGGGGGGCGCCCGGCGTGAGGCCGGCGGCCTCTCGGAGCGTGGCGTCGAGCCGGGGGGCCACGCTCGCGAGAGAGTACCCGTCGCGGACGCGGGCGCGGCCCCGCTCCCCCATCGTCTGGCCCAAGGAGCGGTCGGCGCGGAGCCGATCGAACGCCGCGTGCCACGCGTCGGGGCCGTCGGCGAGGAACCCGTTCCACCCGTCCGTCACGATCTCGGCGTTAACGCCGACGGGCGAGGCGACGACCGGGCGCCCGGCGGCCATGCATTGGACGAGCTTGAACCCGCACTTCCCCCGCTCCCACGGCTCGTCCGGGAGCGGCATGATTCCGACGTGGAAGCGCCCCATCTCAGCCACCTCCGTCGCCCCGCTCCACGGCCGGACCTCGACCGGGACGTCACCGAGCGGGCGCCCCTCGACACCGACGAGGACTACGCGCGTATCGGGGCGGGCAGCCTCTCTAGCGAGGACGTCCCGGAGGACGTGGAGCACCCGCTGCGAGCCGGGGGACCCGATCCACCCGATAGTAAATGGCCCTTCGGGCAAGGGCGCTACCGGCCCGTAGCAGTCGAGGTCGACTACGCTCGGGAGCACCTCAATGTGCCGAGCTCCGGCCGTCCTCGCCCGAGCGGCAAGGTAGCCGTTTCCCGCAACGACCGTCCGTGCACCTCGCATCAAACGGTCCACCTTCCGGCCGAACACGCGGCGGACAGCCGCGCGGCGGTGGGTGTCGTACGTGTGGAATGTAGCGTCGTCGTAGTCGACTACGTAGGGCCGCCCCCTGAAAAGCGCCCGCTCGGCGGCGTACGGGACGAACGGGAGCAGTTCCTTCTCGACCCAGATCAAGTCGTGGTCCGCGCGCCCGAGGAGCCGGGCAGCCCGCCGGAGGTAGGCCCAGGCGAGCCGGTCCGGCCGGCGCCCCCCCGTCTCGTAGAGGCGGCGGACGTAGGCATCGTCGAGCAGCCCCGCCCGCTCCACCCGCCACCCCGCCCGGCGGAGGGCGGGGACGAACTGGCTCCCGCGGACCCGGCTGCTCGACCCCAGGTCGCCGTACCGCGTCAGCATCAGGAGCCGGCCCGTCGAGCGGTCCGGCGGCGGGGCGGCGGGGCTCCCCCGGTCCGCTGAGGCCGCGCCGGTCATACCACCTGAGCCACGAGAGCCGCGGGCCGTGCCTGCCGGCGCGCAGTAAGGCTCCGTCGCCTGAGCTGGGCTACCCACAGTTCGCACGCGAAGACGAGGAACACGAGCTGCATGCCAAGAACCCGGAGCCGGAGGGCCGTCCCGAGGTTGTCGTTGTAGATCGCGATCAGGCCGAACCAGGCGAGTGCGAGGAGGAGGAGGTACCGACCTCCCGGCGTCTTGCGTACCTGCCCCCGGAAGACGCGGTAAAGCGCGTACGCAATAACCGGGACTTCAAACACGAACCCAACCAGCGTCGACAGGCTGTTCACCTGGAAGGGGAGCGGCCCGACCGCATTCGACACGAAGCTGTACGCGTAGAGAGCGAGGAATCCCCAGGGAGTAGTGGCCGACGCGAAATCGATACCCAACGTCGACCCTCCCTCCATCGCCTCAAAAGTCTGCCGAAAACGGAGGTAGTGCATGAAGTCGGCAAAGAAGTTCATACGCACGAGCAAGGCAAGCATCAGGAGGCCGAGGGCCGCCCCCGAAGCCAGAATGGCCCCCTTCCGCCGGCTCTGCCGGAGCCCCACGACGCCTAACCACGCAACCGTTCCTGCGACGAACGCGACGGCCGCGTACCACCGGAACGCAAAGAGGCCGCCTAATGAGATCACGAGCCCGATGCCACCCCGCGCCCTCCGGACGAACACCTCGTACCCGTAGTACGCGCACGCGAGATAGGACGCGTAGATCATGAGGTCGCGGTAGATCGAGAACGAGCCGTAATACACAACCGTAGGGAACAGACCGAGAAGCACCAATGTGACAGCCTGAGACCGAACGGATGGCCGCTGCCGCGTAGCTTCCCACGACAGCCGGTCGAGGAGGCGGAGCCCATAGACCAGGACGAGGACCGAGGCGACAAACAGGAATGCTTTGAACAGGAACAAGCCCCGGAGGCCCATCCAGTGCATGAGAAGCCCAATGGCGAGTGGCCACACGTTCGGCGCCCCCGGAAGCCGCCCGGTCTCCGCTACGTGGCCCGCGATCCGCCGGTACGTAATTCCGTCGTCGCCTCCGAGTATGATGGGGCTCAACCCTCCCATCCCCACGTCGACCGACCATACATGGACGAAGATGACGACGGCGAGCTTCGCAAGCGCGATGAGGAGCAGGAGCAGGATGGTTTGAGTTCGCACAGCGGATTACCTGCACCAACGCCGAAGGACACCAGCAATGTAAATGGACGGCTCCGACACCAATCGGTAGGATCGGGTAAATCCGACTGCCAATCCCTAGTTGGAGTGGGCGGGGCGGACGGCATCGAACGCTCGACGATACTCGCTCGTGCTCCGGTCGAGGCTGAACCGCTCAACGCCCCGCGCTCTTGCCCGGCCGCGGTATGCTTCCCGTTTTGAGATAACGTCCGATATGATCCAGTCGGCAGCGAGCTCCATCCAGTCCCCCCGCCCCCCCGCGACGAGGAACCCCACGCCTTCGACGGCCACCCCCTCTCCAATCCCGGCAGAGGCCACCGTCGGCACCCCGCACAGGAGGTACTCAGCGATTTTGACCGGAGCCACGGCGCGCTGCGAGAAGAAGGGGGTACGTAGGGCGAGGCCGACGTCGGCTGCCGCGAGATAGCGCGGGACCTCCAGCGGAGGAACGCGCCGCACGATGGCGGCCCCGCCCACCCCGCTCGCCTCAACGAGCGGGCGGGCCAGGTCCGGCTCCCCCGTCAGGAGCAAGAACCGAGCATCGGGACGGCGGCGGCAGACGGCGCTGAACAGCGCGATCATGTCGCCAACGCGGTACTGAGGTCCCATACTGCCGGCGTAGACGAGGAGCGGGGCAGCGAGCGCCACGCCGAGTTCCTGGCGCGTCCGCGAGCGGTCGCTCTCCATTCCCGGCGCGAAGACGTTGGGGTCGCGGCCGTTCGAGACCACGAAGGCACGCCCGCCGAGGTCCCGCCCCGCCCGCTCAGCCAGGACACCGACTGCCCATTCGGTCCGCGTAACGACGGCGTCAGCCTGGGCGACCGCCCTGTCTTCGAAGGCTCGGAGGAGCCGGTACGCCTTCCCGTCCCGGCTCCAGCCCCCGAAGTCGGCACGCTCGTCGGCCATTAAGCCGTCCGCGTCGTAAAGGAGGCCTGCGGGTGGGGCGAGGCGGCGGGCGCCTAGCGCCATCCCTGCACACAGGTTGCTCCGCGGCATGACCACGTCGACCCTGTGTCGCCGCACTTCGCTAGCGACGGCGAGCGCCCCCCGCCCGACGCTCGCCAACGTGGCCGGCCCGAGCGGGCGCCGCCACACGGAGACGAACCGGAGGTCCACGCCAGCCTTGGCTGCGAGCCGCTTCGCCTCATCCTCGCGGTGCGCCTGATCCCACCCGAAGTGGAGCACGCGGAGCTGGTCGCCGCCGCGAAGGGCTCCGGTTAGGAGCGGGAGGAAGAGAGACTCGAGGTACCGTGTGTTCGGCCCCTCCCAGTTGACGAACAGTACAGTCATAGGAGCGGTTGTGACCTCACCGCCCGCAGGCCTCGGAGCCACGAACGGAGCGACGCCGGGAGCAGACCGAGCGTGAGGCTGCGGGCAGATCGGGTTACCCATTCAGCGTAGGGACGCGGACTTTTCTGGAGCCGTGCGGCCTCCCGGTAGGCCCCGAGTGCCAAAAGGCGGCGGCCTGAGCCGGCCGCTGAGCGGCCCTTCGAGAGGTACACGTTGGCGAGCGCTACAGAATACTCCTCTGCATCCAAGTGGGACTCGTATTTATGGACCGTCCTCAGGTGAGCCTCAAAGTTCCCCTCCACGTTCAGACCCAGATTGCTTCCCGTGTACGTTTTGACCACCAGAGGCTCGGGGATGTAATGGAGCTTGTGCCCGTGAAAGGCAATCGCTGCATAGAAATCGAGGTCCTCCGCAACGAGCGACTCGTCAAACCCTCCTACCTCCTCATACACCTCTCTCTTGAACAGTACGGATGGGGCGACGGCAGTGACCTGGAGCGACACGAGCTCGAAGAATTGGGCGCCCTTCGCCGCCGGATACAGCCCAGTGATGTCGATGAGCCGCCCGTCCATGTGGTCATTGTACGCTGACGTGTGGATCAGTCCGTAGTCTGGGCCAAGGGCCGCGAGGGCCGTGACCTGCTTCTCGATCTTCGAGGGGAGGAAGTAGTCATCTGACGCGAGTACAGCTACCAAGCTGCCGCGCGTCCGTGCAATTCCGTAGTTCAGCGTCGACGACACGCCCCCGTTTCCCTTCTGGAACGCTTCGAATCGCCGATTGGTCGCCTCTTGCACGCGCTGGACCTCCTCCCACGACCCATCCGTTGACCCGTCGTCGACGACGACGAGTTCGATGTGGGGATACGTCTGGTCGAGCACGCTCTGGATGGACCGTGCTACATACGCTTCGTGGTTGTACGAAGGGATCACGACGCTCACGAGGGGCAGTTCGCCCTCTCCGCCGAGGAAAGGCAGTTCGCTCATGTTTTGACTCCCCCGGTGGGGAGTCGGCTCCAGGTGCGGAGGAAAATGTAGGCAACGATGTGGCCCGGCCGCATGCGAGGCCAGTCGCGCAACTGCATGTGATGGCCCAGTTCCGTCATCAGCCCTGACATCCTCCGACGCACTTCGGACGTGCCGAGCGCGCGGCGCTGCTGGTAGGTGGCCCACCCCGTCCCGATAGCGACCTCGACTGCTCGAATGACGTCAGGACGGCTGAAGTTCTCGATCGTGAACCGAACGAGCCACCTCTGCGAGTCCAGCACGTCGACCCGGTGCCGGTGGAGGCCTACCGAGGTCGAAGAGGGGTTGAGCCGGTAGAAGTACTTTTTGTTGCACAGCCCGACAGCCGTCGCACGCAAGAGCACCCGGCGTGTGAGAAGCTCGTCCGCGTTGTAGCCGGGCTCGCGGAAGCCAGCGTATGCGTCGGCATAAAGTGATTTTCGGGCGAGGCCAAGGGGGTGCATCTGCCAACCTCCGAGCGTTCGGCGAGCCGCTTCCCGGCCCGTCATCGGAAAGTCAGCCGGGTCGAGCGGGACAAGGTGCCACAGGCGCTCACCATCAGTCTTCCACAACTGCCAGACGCATAGGTCACACCCCGTGTCGAGGACTCGGTCGAAGGCCGCGGCTACGGCTCCCTCCTCTACTGTGTCGTCAGCGTCGACGAGCGCAATCCAGTCACACGCAGCTCGTTTGACGCCGGTCCGGCGGGCCTCGACCGCCCCGCCATTCTCATCCCTCCTCACCACCTCGACGTTGCCGTACTCGGAAGCGAGGTGGCTGGCCACCTCGTCGGACCCGTCGGTAGATACGTCGTCGACGATCACGATCTGCTCCGGCCGAGTGCCTCTATTGATGGATTCGACGCACTCGACGAGGTACGCCCCCGAGTTGTAGTTCGGGATCACGACGGTGACGGGGATGGTGCGGCTCATTCGGGGCGGGGTGGTCTGCGGACCATACTGAGGAGCCGGCTGAGACGGCCTGCGACAGAGGGCATCGCATCCATCTCGCGGAAGCGGTGGATCGCGAACGAGGCCGCCAAGGCCGACAGCGCCAGCCCCACCGCAGCTGACGCCCCGTCGGATACCTGGGAGGCCCCCGCCGTTAGAATAGCCGCGCCGAGGAGGGCGGCGAGGTAGAAGGCCGGCCGACGGTGCATGGACACGCCGTGCCACGGGCGGACGCCTCCCCAGCCGATGGCGACGCTCCACACGAGATAGAGGCAGAATGCGGCCCCCACTCCGACCAATCCCACGCGGGGGACGAGGAGGTGCGTGGCACCCGCGAACACCGCCTGCCCCGTTAGCTCGAGAGCGAGGAACGCTGCAGACCGCCCCCTCGCGAGAAGGGCGAACCCGATCGTCCAAGTCGCCATCTTCAGCACGTCGGCGACCACGAGCCCACGCAGGAGGTCGTCGCCGGCGCGGAAGTCGGACGAGTAGAGGGCGGTGAGGACCCACGGGGCCAGCCCTAACACGGCGAGCAAAAGAGGTCCAGCCAGCAGCACGGCCACCTCCAGCTGCTCGTTGACGGCCGCCCGGAACGCCTCTGGGCGGTCCGCGACTTGAGCGAGGCGCGGATAGTAGTCGGCTGCCATCGCTCCTAGAATCAGCCCGAGGTACTGGATCGAGATGGCGGAGGCTGCCTGGTATTGGCCGGCCGCGTCGACGCCGAGGTGACGGGCGAGGACCGACCGGACGAAGAGATCGACCACCCCGCCCGCGACGCCGGCCACCATCAGCACCCAGCCGAGGCTGATCATGGCGCGCCACTGGGACCACACAGCCGCCCCGGGCGGGGCGGCGGCACCCCGCACCGGGCGGAGCGAGCGTGTAAACCAAAAGGCAGCCCCCATAGTGGCTACTGGGGTTGAGATCACGAACCACCGAATTCCGTCGCTCCGGAAGATCGCCAGCAGCGTCAGCCCGGCGGCAGCGGCGACGACCGCCCCGGTGACGCTCGCCCGCGCAAGGTCGCCGGTCCGCCGGAGCCCCTGGAGCAGGGCCATCTGCGCCCCAGCCACGAGAGCGGCTAACACGCCGACGCTCACCCACGCCACGTCGGCCGCCCGGGCACCCGAGCCGAAGACGTACCGCGCGATGGGGACGCTCAGCAGGGACAAGGCGGCGAGGCCTACGAGGCCGAGCAGAACATTGGACCGCCAGAGTGCACGGCGAATCGCACCGAGGGCGGCGGGGTCTCCTACTGCCGCTGCCACTGAGCGGACGCTGCTGCTGGCCAGCCCCAGCCCGAGAACGGTCGTCGCCGTCGTCATCACAGACGTCAGCAACCCGATGATCCCCAGGCCCGCCGGACCGATGAGGAGGGCGACGCCCTTTGCCCGGGCGAGCCCGACGAGGATCGTAATTAGGCTCCCCCCCCCGACGATCGATGTCGCGCGGAGGATAGACCGATACGTGGGCTCGTCCGAGAGCGGCTGGCCCTCCTCCTCAATCTGACTCGGCGCGGCCGCGGCCACCGGCTGCTCGGTGCTCATCCGAAGGACCGGACCGCCTGGACTACCCGTGCCGCACCCTCGGGACTCAGGTGGGGGCCAATCGGAAGGCTTAGGACCTCGCGGTGGACCGCCTCCGCCACAGGGAGGCTCCCCTCCCCCATTGCGAGATCCGCATACGCCGGCTGGAGATGCGGCGGGACCGGATAATGGACGAGTGTCTGAACGCCCCGCCCCGCGAGGTGGGCTGCGAGCGCGTCGCGCCGGGCGTGGCGGACGACAAACAGGTGCCATACGGGATCCACCCCGCTCAGCACATAAGGCAGGACCACCCCGCCCACGTCGCTCAAGCCGTCGAGGTAACGATCAGCGACTGCAGAGCGACGTGCGTTCCAGGCGTCCAGGTGAGCGAGCTTAACGCGGAGGAACGCCGCCTGGAGCGGGTCGAGGCGCGAGTTGAAGCCGACGACCTCGTTGCGGTATTTCTCGCGGGACCCGTAGTTACGAAGCACGCGGACACGGTCGGCGAGGTCGGCGTCGTCGGTCGTTATGGCGCCGGCATCGCCAAAGGCGCCCAGGTTCTTACCGGGGTAGAAGCTGAAGGCGGCCGCGTCGCCGAGCGCTCCGACGCGGCGGCCGTGGTAGCGAGCGCCGTGGGCCTGCGCGGCGTCTTCGATCACCGGCACGCCGTGGCGGCGGGCCACCTCCCGAATCGGGTCCATGTCCGCCGGCTGCCCATAGAGGTGCACGGCGACGATCGCCTTCGTCCGCGGCGTGATGGCGGCTTCGAGGCAGGCGGGGTCCAGGTTGTACGTGGCCGCGTCAGGCTCGACCGGAACCGGCCTCGCATTGGTGTAAGTGGCCGCGAGCCACGTCGCGATGTACGTGTTCGATGGGACGATCACTTCGTCGCCTTCCTCTACTCCGTACGCCCGGAGGAGGAGGTGAATGGCTTCGAGCCCGTTCCCGACGCCGACGCAGTACTCGGCGCCGCAGTAGGCGGCGAACTCCGCCTCGAACGTCTCGACCTCCGCCCCGCCCACGTACCACCCCGATTCCATCACGCGCCGGTAGGCGGCGTCGAGGTTGCCGCGGAGTTCGTCGTAGGCCGCGTGGAGGTCGAGAAACGGAACGTTGGAATCAATCACGGACGGCGTGGAGGAAGTTGTCGTAGTCGCGGATGTAGTCGGCCTCATCGTAATGGTCCGACGCAAGCACGAGGTAGATGGACCCGGGGTCAAAGTTGACCTCTGATGCCCAAATCATTGGAGGAATGTGGAGACCCCGCCACGGCCGGTTGATGTGGATAGTCTCCTCCGCCTCTCCATCGTCGACACGGACGTCCAGGCTGCCGGAGAGGCAGACGATGAATTGGTGGAGGCTGCGGTGTGCGTGAGCCCCTCGATTGGTCCCGGTTGGTACGTCATAGACGTAGAACACGCGCCGGATCTCGAAAGGCACGTGCCCTCCCCCCTCGATGAACGTGAGGTTCCCGCGGGGGTCCGTCATCTTAGGGAGGTCGATGAGGACGCAGTCTTGGACCGACGCATGGGGGACGGGGCGGCTCATTCCACCTCCTCTGGGCTTAGCTCGCGCACCGCCTCGCGCGAGTTGTCTAGCGCGTAGGCAGTCCCTTCTCGGTCCTGCGCGCGACCCCTCTCGTCAAACGCCAGCCGCGTTCCGTCTCGGCCCACCCAGCCCACGATGCGCGCGGGGCTCCCAACAACGAGCGCAAAGTCTGGCACGTCCCGCGTGATGAGCGCCGCCGCCCCGACAAGCGCCCACCGTCCGACCCGCCGACCCGCCAAGACTGTCGCGTTTGCGCCGATGCTGCATCCTTCGGATAAAACAGTCTGGTCGTACTGCTCGGGTCGGCGCCGGCTCCGAGGTAGGAGGTCGTTCGTAAACACAGCACTCGGACCAATAAAGACGTCGTCCTCCACGCAAACACCATCCCACAGGTACACGCCGCACTTCACCGTCACGCGGTCTCCTACGATGGCGCCGCCCTCGACAAACGTATGGTCGCACACGTTGCAGTCGGCACCGACGGCGGCTCCGGCCGCGATGTGCGCAAACGCCCACACGCGCGTACGCGCGCCAACAGTGGCACCATCGTCGACAAGGGCGTGAGAGTGGAGAGCGGCGTCAGGGTGAACGCTGGACGGGGCGGACGCGCTCATGCCACCACCTCCGCCTCGGCGGCCAAGCGCAGCAGGTACTGCCCGTACGCGTTCTTCGCGAGCGGGGCGGCCAGCCGCTCGACATCCTCGGCCGAGATCCACCCCTGCTCGAAGGCCACCTCCTCGGGGCACGCGATCTTCTGCCCCTGCCGCTGCTCGATGGTCTCGACGAAGTTGCCGGCCTGGAGTAGGCTCTCGTGCGTCCCCGTGTCGAGCCACGCGAAGCCCCGCCCCATCCGCTCGACGGCGAGGTCGCCGCGCTCGAGGTAGACCCGGTTCACGTCGGTAATCTCGTACTCGCCCCGCGCCGACGGCGCGAGCCCGGCCGCGACGTCCAGCACGTCGTTGTCGTAGAAGTAGAGCCCCGTCACGGCGTAGTGCGAGCGCGGCACGGAGGGCTTCTCCTCGATCGACACCGCCTGCCCGTCGTCGTCGAACGAGACCACTCCGTAGCGCTCGGGGTCCGAGACCCGGTACCCGAAGACCGTCGCACCCCGCTCGCGCTCGGCCGCGCGGCCGAGCATGTCCTGGAGCCCCGCCCCGTAGAAGATGTTGTCGCCCAACACCAGCGCCACGCGGTCCGCGCCCACAAAGTCACGGCCGATCGTGAACGCCTGCGCGAGCCCGTCCGGCGACGGCTGCTCGGCGTACGAGAGCGACATGCCCCACCCCGCCCCGTCGCCCAGGAGCCGCTGGAAGTGCGGGAGGTCCGTGGGCGTCGAGATCAGGAGCACGTCGCGGATGCCGGCCAGCATCAGCGTCGTCAGCGGGTAGTACACCATCGGCTTGTCGTAGACCGGGAGCAGCTGCTTGCTCACGCCCTGCGTGATGGGGTAGAGGCGAGTGCCGGAGCCTCCGGCGAGGACGATGCCTTTCATGTCGGGGTCGAGCCGTGTCGGGGGTGAGCCGCCCCGCCCGCGGGCGGGGTGGCGGGCGGGGGCGACGTTACGCCGCGGCGCCGAGGCGCTCCAGGTCGTAGCGGTCGCGGAGGACGGTCTCGCACCAGTCGGCGTGGTCGAGGTACCACCGAACCGTCCGCTCCATCCCGCTCTCGAACGTCTCGTCCGGCGTCCAGTCCAGATCCCGCCCGATCTTGCCGGCGTCGATGGCATAGCGGAAGTCGTGGCCTGGCCGGTCACGGACGTGCTCGACGAGCGAGCCGTAACCGCCGTCCGGCGCGCGCTCCGGCGCCAGCCGGTCCAGGTGCCCGCAGAGAGTCTCAACCACGTCCAGGTTCGTCCGCTCGTTGTGACCGCCCACGTTGTAGGTCTCGCCCGGCGCGCCCCGCTCGAGCACGCGGACGAGTGCACGCACGTGGTCGTCCACGAACAGCCAGTCGCGGACGTTCTGGCCGCTCCCGTAAACCGGGATGGGCCGGCCGCGCAACGCGTTCAGGATCACGACCGGGACCAGCTTCTCGGGGTACTGGTACGGCCCGTAGTTGTTGGAGCAGTTCGTGGTCACGACCGGAAGCCCGAACGTGTGGTGCCACGCCCGGGCGAGGTGGTCCGAGGCGGCCTTCGTCGCCGAGTACGGCGAGTTCGGGGCGTACGGCGTCGTCTCGGTAAACAGGTCGCTCTCGCCCAATGTCCCGTACACCTCGTCTGTCGAGACGTGGACGAAGCGGAAGGCGTCAGCCGCCCCGCCCGAGAGACGGTCGCGGTGCGCGCGGGCCGCTTCGAGGAGCGTGTAGGTCCCGACCACGTTGGTGCGCACAAAGTCGGCCGGGCCGTCGATCGAGCGGTCGACGTGGCTCTCGGCCGCGAGGTGCACGACGGCGTCTGGCGCGTGCTCGCGGAACACGCGGGCGACCTCGGCGGCGTCCGCGACGTCCACGTGCTCGAACGCGTAGCGGTCGCTGCCCGCGACCGGCGCGACGGTCGACGGGTGCCCCGCGTACGTCAGCGCGTCGACGTTGACGACCGAATGGTCGGTTTCCCGAACGAGGTGGCGGACGAGGGCCGAGCCGATAAAGCCGGCGCCGCCGGTGACGAGGATGCGCATGGGCGGGGCGGCCTAGTTGCTGCCGGAGAGCTGCGAGACGATGACGACGGCGGCAGTGACGAGCCCGGCTACGCCGCCCGCGATCCCGATCACGTCGCGGAACGTGGTCCCCGACCGCTGGCGAACCGCCACCTCGATCACGTCGCCGTCCTGGGGGGGTGGGAGGGATACCCGGCTGCGCGCAAAGGCGTCGAGCGCCCCCTCGAACAGCGGCTCCTCAAGTCCGGGACGGACGTAGCGGACGGTCACCTCCCGTTTGTCGTTGTTGAACAGAGGCGGCAGGAGCGGGCCACCCGCCAGCGACAGGATCCCCTGCGCGTCGACCTCCGGTCCGACTTCGTAGAGCCCCGGCTGCTGAACGGCCCCCCACACATCGACGCGTGCAACGGCCTCGACACCCACCGTCAGCACGTCTCCTTCGGTGAGGGCGGGGTGGGCCTCTGGCTCGACGACGAACTGCGAGACCGGCGCGTTGTAGAGCAGTCGGCCTTCACTCGGCCGGTACACGCGGACGTACACCTCGGGGTCGCCCGGCTCCTGCTCGGCCTCGACGGACAGGCCGGCCAGCGAGAGCACGCCCTGGACGTCGAACCCACTTCCTACCTCGTAGACGCCGGGATTCTGAACCCCGCCCCAGACGTAGACGCGCGTCGTGGGCTCCCCCGGACGGGCGTTCACGTAGTACCCGCCCGTCGTAGCCTCGCGACCCTCGACGCGCCCGATCGTCTGGGCGAGGGCGGGGGGGGCGGCGAGGGCCGCGGCCAAAACGAGCGCCGTGAGGGCGGGGCGGAGTAGCATGGATTAGGCAGCGGGAGAGCCGTAAGCGTAGTCGCTCCCGTAGCGGCTCGCGTACTTGCTCTTGTAGCCATACGACTTGGCAATGTCGAACCCGTTGAGGACCGACCCGATCACGCTCGCCCCCACGCCGCGAAGAGCCTCCAGCGCCGCCTCTACGTCGTGGTCGTTCGTCTGGCCCGCCCGGCACACGACCACCGTCGCGTCGCACTGCGTCGAGAGGAGCGCGGAGTCGGTCGCCGCGAGGACAGGCGGGGTGTCGAAGACGACCACGTCGAACTGGTCGCGGAGGTCCTCGATCACGTCGCGCATCCGCTTCGAACCCAAGAGCTCGGACGTGTTGGGGACGAGCTTGCCGGCCGGGAGCAGCCAGAGGTCGTCGGCCACCTCGGGGAGCGAGGCCACGTCGACCGGCCCGCTCTCGAACAGGTGCTGGACGAGGCCGGGCTCGCGCGGCACGCCGAACTTCTTGTGCGCGGTCGGCTTGCGGAGGTCGGCGTCGACGAGCAGCACGCGCCGCCCCGCTTGGGCGAGAACCACGGCGAGGTTCGCCGCCGTCGTGCTCTTCCCCTCCGACGGGTTCGAGCTCGTGACGAGGACCGTCTTGACGACCACATCGGGCCGGCTAAACTGGACCGCCGTGCGGAGCGCCCGGTACGCCTCGCTGGCCGCGGCCATCGGGTTGAGGAGCGAGACGAGGTGCGCGTCGACCTCGCGGCCTCCGACGTCCACCGCCTCCTTTCCTCCGAAGTCGCGCTGGATCAAGTCCGTCGTGCTCGGGATTGTCGCGAGGACGGGGGCACCGAGCGCCTTGAGGTCGTCCGGCCGGTGGATCCGGTGATCGAGGCGAACCTTCCCCACAGCGACGACGCACCCGATGACGAGCCCGAGGAGCCCCCCCAGCGCCACGTTGCGGAGCCGGTGGGGCGCAAACGGGTACGCCGCGACAAAGGCGGGGCGAATGACCTGGGCGTAGCCTAGCTGCGACTCCTCAGCCAGCCGGGCCTCCTGGAGGCTCACTTCGAGCCCACCGTAGAGCTGCTCCCGGGCCTCCCGCTCGCGCTCGAGCTGAGCGAGTGCGACAAGCTGCTCTGGGACCCGGCTGAGCTCGCCCTCGTAGTCGCTCAGCCGTGCCGCGAGTTGGTCGCGCTGCGCGATCGCCTCGTCGAGCGACACACGCTCGTCGGCCATCCGCGAGCGGAGCTCAGCGGCCCGCTCGAACCCTGAGCGCTGGTCGCCCGGGCCGGTCGCCGTCGCCAGCGACTGGTCCGTGAGCCGCTCCGAGATCTCGCGGATCCGGTCGCGCGCCAGGCCGACCTCGCGGCGGAGCTGCAAGACGCGCTCGCCCGGCGCGGCCGACTCGCGGAGCCGGGGGTTCTCAGAGTAGAATGTGTCGAGGTCGCCTTGGAGCTCGACGAGCCGCTCCTGCGCCGCCTCAAGCTCGGCATCAAGGCCCGATCCAAGCCGGCCGGCCAGGTTCGGCTCGATCCGCTGGAGCTCCTCTTCGAGCGCAGAGATCGATGCCCGTCGCGTTTCGACCTCAATTCCGGCCTCGTCACGCTGAGCCTGGAGGTCGGCAATCCGTTCGACGATCCGGCTCGACTCCTCGTCAAGAGCAATGCCTCCCTCGGTCTCTAGGTAGCGGCGGACGGCGGCGTCCGCGTCCTTGAGCCGGTCCTCCTGCGTGGCCACCTGCCGCTCGAGGTACTCTCGCGACTCAGTAATCCCGGACCGGCTCGACTCCTGCGTCCGGTCCTGGAAGGCGGCCGCGTAGAGGTTGGCGACGAAAGCAGCCTCCTCGGGGTCCGTGCTCTCCACCCCGACACGGATGGCGTCGGCGTCGGGCTCTTCGAGCTCGCTCGTCACGTACTCCCCCTGGAGCCGGAACGCGACCTCCCGAGCCGAGGGCGGGGCGGCGTCGCCGTCGGCCGGTTCTAAGATCGTGAGCGGCCGGTCGGTCCCCGGGATCCGCTTCTGCTGGAGGAGCCGCTCGGCGACCGAGAGCGCGAGCGGGTACGACTGCCGGAGCACGAGGAGCTCGTTGCTCAGGTTGCGCTCGCTCCCGAACGCACCGCCGCCGACGGCGTTGGGGAGCTTCGGGAGGATCGCTCCAAAGTCTCCCTCTTTTTTCTGGACCAGGAGGACGGCGTAGGAGCTGTACCGCGAGGGCGTGACTAGGCTGTAGACCCCGGCCAGTACAACGCCGATGAGGAACGCCCCCAGGACGATCCACTTGCCCCGAAGGAGGACGTCGAGCAGCCCGCGGAGGTCGACCCCGTCGTCGCCCCGGGCGTAGAACGGTTCCTCGACCGGGAGCCGTGCTCCCGGCGCGAGGTCGGCCGGCGCGATCTTGTGGGGGGGCAGCGACATGGAGACGATCGAGGGCCTTAGCAGAGACCCGGGGGCGGGGCGGCCAAGGTAGAGGACACGGTGACTTCCCTACGGGGACTCCTCCGCCAAGAGTATGTGCAGTCTCCGGGGACTCCGCGCGCCCCGCTCCGCCCCGCCCGCCCCGCCCGTTCTTTCGCCCCGCCCCGCCCCGCCCCGCCCCGCCCCGCCCCGCCTGTGCGCCTCGCCGTCCTCTCCGACACCCACGCCAACGCGGCCGCTCTCACAGCGGCCCTCGCCGAGGTCGACCGCCGGGGGGCCGACGCCGTGGTGTGCCTGGGCGACGTCGTCGGGTACGGCCCGGACCCCGGCGTGTGCGTCGACCTCGTGCGCGCGCGGTCGGCAGCGACCGTCCTCGGCAACCACGACGCGGCCTTCGCCGACGACGCGGAGCTCGCACGGCTCCCCCGCGACGGGCAGACGGCGATCCGCCTCCACCGCGAGCTCCTGAGCCCGGACCAAGCCGCGTGGCTAGCGGGCCTGCCGCTCGTGGACATGTACGAGGGGACGACCCTCGTCCACGCCGCCCCGCTGGAGCCGGCTCTGTGGACCCGGCTCGACGCGTTCGACGCCGTCCGCAACCAGTTCGCGGCGTTCGACACGGCCGTCTGCTTTGTCGGTCACTCGCACGTGCCGGCCGTCGTCTCCGACACCGTCGGGGCGTTCAAGGTGCGGCCGGGCCGGCGCTACCTCATCAACGTGGGGAGCGTGGGGCAGCCGCGCGACGGCGACCCGCGGCTGTCGTTCGGGCTCTTCGACACGGACGCGTTCACGTACGAGAACGTCCGGGCGCACTACGACGTGGCGCGGACCGTGGCGCGGGTCCGCGAGCGGGGCCTCCCCGAGAGCCTCGGCCAACGGCTCGTCCGAGGCGCCTGAGCAGAGGGCAGCCCGCGCCGCCTCCACCCCGCCCGACTGTCCTACGGGATGCGGCGGAGCTCGACGCGGTCGGCGTCGTCGGGGTCGAGGCCGAGGACGTCGGCCGCAGCCGCCGAGAGCTCGACGAGATAAGACTGACTGACCGGGCCGCGGTCGGTGACGCGGACGAACGTGCTCCGGCCGGTCGCCGGGTTCGTCACGAGGAGGACCGATCCCAGCGGGACCTCGCGGTGGCTCGCCGTAAAGGCTTCGGGGTCGTAGGGCTCGCCGCTCTCGGTCCGCCGCCCCGCCATGACGTCGGGGTAGACGAGGGCGAGGCCCTCGGCGAACGGCGGCGGGAGCGCGCGGCGGGAGGCCTCGGCCGGGTCGACGGGCCGGGTCAGGTACACGGCCGTGCCCGGCGCGAGCGGGGCGGTCGTGAGCGCGTTGCCGGCCGCGAGCTCGTCGACCGAGAGCCCGAGCGAGGCGGCGATCGAGTACAACGTCTCGCCGGGCTCGGCAAAGTGGACGAGGTCGGCCGGGACCGTCGTCTCGTTCACCGACCACGGGCGGGCGGTCCCAAAGCGGACCGGCTCGACAGGCGCCGCCCCGCCCGGAACGACGGCCGCCCCGCCCGAGGCGACCGCCCCGCCCGGAGCGGCGGCGGTCGAGGCGGCCGCCCCGTCCCCCAGGGCGAGGCGCTGGCCGACCTGGATCTGGTCGCCCTCGATCCCGTTGAGCCGCCGGAGCTCGTCGACCGTCGTGTCGTAGCGGAGGGCGATGCGGAACAGGGACTCGCCGGGCTCGACCACGTGGACGCCAGCGGCCGGAGCGGCGGCCGCGACCGCGGGCGGGGCGGCCGCGACCGCGGGCGGGGCGGCCGTCGGGAGCCGCGGCGGGGTCGCCGCCGGCTGGGGCATGGGGCGGGGCGGCGGACCGGCCTGGGCAGGCGCGCCGTCGGCCACGCGAAGCCGCTGGCCCACCGAGATGGCGTCGCCTTCGAGCCCGTTGAGCTCGCGGAGGCGCTCGACAGTCAGCCCGTACGACCGCGAGATGCGGAACAGGGTCTCGCCGGGCTCGACGACGTGGACGCCCGCCGTTTGCGCAGACGCGCCGAGCGGGGCGAGGAGGACAGCCGCGAGCGCGAGCCAGGTGCGTGTGTGCGTCATCTAGTCGTCGAATCCCAGGCCCTCGGCCTCGAGGAGAGCGCCCTGAAGCTCGGCCCGGGCATGGGGGTCGCCCGCGGCGGTCGCCACGGCGATGCCGGCGCGGAGCGTGGCGCGGGCGTCGTCGTCGCGGCCGAGGGCGCGGTAGAGCGCGCCGAGGTGGTAGTAGGTCCCGACGTAGTCGGCGTGCTCGCGGACGAGCCCCTCGTAGTAGCCCAGCGCCTCGTCGGTCTCGCCCCGCCCCGCGTGCTCCTGGGCGAGCGCGAACCGCGTGAACGGGTCGTCGGGGTCGTCCTGGAGGAAGGTGCGGAGGGCGGCGAGACGGTCCATGCCCGAAGATAGCGGCCGCGCCGGGGCGGGGCGGCGTTGTGCCCTCGCCCGCCGCGCCGTCACCACGAGCCGCCCGCACCGCCCCCGCCGCCGAAGCCGCCGCCGAAGCCGCCGAACCCGCCGCCTCCCCCGAAGCCGCCGCCGCCGAACCCGCCCCCGCCGCCGAAGCCGCCACCCCCGAACCCTCCGCCGAAGCCCGGAAGCACGATGATCCCCGGCCCGCTCCGCCGCCGCCGCCCCGCCCCGCCCGAGCCGCGCGACGACGGGGGCGGCCCCTTCCGCGACGAGATCACCACGAGGACGATGAACAGGACGAACAGGAAGCAGAGGACCGACTGGATGGCTCCGCCGTCGCCGCTCGGCTCCCGCGCCGTGGGCGCCGCGAACTGGCCCGACAGCGCGGACGCGATGGCGTCCGTCGCCGCGTCGATGCCGGCGTAGAACGCGCCCTGGCGGAACCGGGGGACGATCACGTTGCGGACGATGTCGGACGAGATCGCGTCCGTGAGCGCCGTCTCCGCCCCGTACCCCGTCGCGATAAACACGTCGCGGTCCTCGACGGCCACGAGCAGGACCACGCCGTCGTCCTCGCCGGCCCGCCCGACGCCCCACGCTCGCAGGACGTCCGTCGCGTAGTCCGCCGGCGCCACCCCGCCCGTCGTCGGCACGGCGACGACGGCGATCTGGCTCCCCGACGACTCGGCGAACGCGGTCAGCTTCCGCTCCAGGGCTTCGGCCTCCCCGCCCGAGAGCACGCCCGCAAAGTCGTTGACGAGGCGGGGCGGCGTCGGCCGCGCGGGGATGTCGTACCGGGCCTCGTAGGGCCGCCCGTTCTGCGCGCTGGCGGCGGCCGCCGCGAAAAGGACGACGGCGAATGCGAGACGGCGGATCACGGGCGGGGCGGGGTGGCGGACGAGGAGCGGTGGGCGGCGAGCCGGACCGGCCCTGCGGGCACAGCGGCCGAGGTTGGACCGCGGCGTGGCGGAGAGCGCGGTGCTCGTCAAGCCTCACGAGGGCGAGCAGCAGAGCGAGGGCGGGGCGGCGCGAGGTGAGCCGCCCGGAGGCGCTCTAGAACTGCACCTCCGGGGGACGCTCGGCGCCCTCGGTCGCCTCGAACGGCGTCCGGCGGTCGACGCCGGCGATCCCGGCGACGAGGTTGGACGGGAACGAGCGGACGCGGCCGTTGAGGTCGGCGACGGCCTGGTTATAGTCGATCCGCTCGGTCCGAATCCGGTTCTCGATCCCTTCGAGCTGGCTCTGAAGGCGGAGGAAGCCTTCGTTGGCCTGGAGCTGCGGGTACGCCTCCGACACGGCGAGGAGCCGCCCGAGCGAGGCCCCGAGCGCCGTCTGCGCCTCCTGGTAGCGCGCGAGCGCGGCAGGGTCGTCGAGGTCGTCGGGCGACACCTGGATCGACGTCGCCCGGCTCCGCGCCTCGATCACGTCCTGGAGCGTCTCGCTCTCAAAGTCGGCCTGGCCCTGGACCGTGTTGACGAGGTTGGGGACGAGGTCGGCCCGGCTCTGGTAGGCGGCCTCGACGTCGGCCCAGGCGCCGGCGACCTGCTCGTCCTCCTGGACGAGGCTGTTGTACGTGCCGCAGCCGGCGCAGCCGGCGAAACCGACGAGCAGGACGACGACGAGGAGGGCGATGGCTC
This sequence comes from Rubrivirga sp. S365, assembly GCF_032248475.1. Lineage (NCBI taxonomy): Bacteria > Pseudomonadati > Rhodothermota > Rhodothermia > Rhodothermales > Rubricoccaceae > Rubrivirga > Rubrivirga sp. S365. The sequence goes on along the minus strand of NZ_JAVTTN010000001.1, from coordinate 1,725,401 downwards.
CGGTGCTTCTCATGGCGGGGCGGTCGGGGGCAGGTGGGCAGAGCGCCTTCCTACGCAGTCCCGTCCAAAAGGATGCTCCCCTCCGGCACGACCCCGCCCCGCCCCGGCTAGAAGAGCGCGGGGCGGGGCGGCGATCGCGGGCGGGGCCGCAGCACCGCCTACAAACCAGCGCGGACGCCCCACTGGGGAGCGCCCGCGAAACGTACCGGCAAACACCGCGGGGCTACATCCCGGACCCGGTGGGGCGAGCGCCCGCCCCGCCCATCGCGGTCATCGGCCGCATCATGGCGTCGCGTCGGGCCGAGTAGAACCCGGCGTCCACGAGGCCCAGGCGGTCCGTGGCCTGCTGCCGAGCGGCGGCGTCGAACCCGCGCCGGCTCATGCCGCGGACGGTGCCCAGCTCGCGCTGGTACTGGTCCCGCTGGCGGCGGAGGGAGATCAGGTCGCGGGCGGCGTCGGAGCGCGCGTCGCCCGTGGCCCGGTCGTAGCGGCCGCGGAGGTCGCCGATCTGGTCGTCGTACTGGTCGAGGCGGTCGGACGCCGTGCGGAGGTAGGCGCTGCGGTTCGGGGCCGACGACAGCTGCGAGCGGTACACGTTGCCGGCGAGCTCGTCGTAGCGGCGGCCGTAGTCCTGGCGCATCCGCTGGGCGGCCTCGGGGTCCGACATCGCGGCGTCCGACGAGCCGAAGTCGGTGCGGAGCTCGTCGTAGGACCGGCGGAGATCGTCGTAATCCGCCCGCGTCTCGTCGTCCGCCGAGCGGCCGAGCACGTCGAGGTCCTGACCGAGCCGGTCCAGGTCGGACTCGTACGACGCCCGGTAGTCGTCCATCATGCCGGTCTGGTCCATCATCCCGGTCTGGGACGTCTGGGGCGGGGTGGTCGTCGGGGGCGTCTGGGCCACCGCCGGCACAGCGATGAGGCCGGCCGCGAGGAGGAGAAAGCGTTTCATAAGGGTGGGGGAAGGGAAAAGCCCTTGTACCCGCGCGGCCGCCCGCCTGGGTCCGCCGCCGCGCACGTTCCGGCCCCGCCCGACGGCGCCCCGGGCGCCCCGCCTGTGGCCTGCCTCGTCCCTCTCCCCACCCCGCCCCGGCGGAACCGCGCACGCGGGGCGGGGCGGTCGCCACCCCGCCCGCTCGTCCTCAGTACAGCCCGACCGGGTCCACGTCGAGGTTGACGCGGTGGCCGCCGGGCGCCCCGACGCGGTCGCGGACCGCGCGCACGACGGCGGCGAGCACCGACGGCGGGAGCGTCCGCGGGGCCTTGACCAGCAGGTGGTACCGCCACCACTTTTTGACGCGGCCGACGAGGGCGGGGGCCGGGCCGAGCACCTCGACGCCGGCCACCTTCTGCGCCTCCTGCCCGAGCGCCACGCCCCACCGCTCGGCGAGCGCCTCGGTCGACCGCTGCTCCGGCCCCTTCACCTCGACGCCGACCAGCCGGCCGTACGGCGGGTAGCCCAGCGCCAGCCGCTCGGCCATCTCGACGTGCGCGAACCCGTGGAAGTCGTGGGCGAGCGCGAACCGGATGGCCGCGTGGTCCGGGTTCCGCGTTTGCAGCAGCACCTCGCCCTGGAGCTCGTGCCGCCCCGCCCGCCCCGCCACCTGGGCCAAGAGCTGGAACGTCCGCTCGGACGCGCGGAAGTCGGGCAGGAGCATGCCCGTGTCGGCGTCGACCACGCCGACGAGCGTGACGCGCGGGAAGTCGAGGCCCTTGGCGACCATCTGCGTGCCCAGCAGGATGTCGGCGTCGCCCCGCCCGAAGCGGTCGAGGATCTTGCGGTGGGCGCCCTTGCGGCTCGTCGTGTCGAGGTCCATGCGGAGCACGCGGGCCTCGGGGAAGACCTCGGCGATCTCCTCCTCGACGCGCTGCGTGCCCTGCCCGAGCAGGCGGAGGTCGCGCTCGCCGCACTCGGGGCACGCGGGCTGGAGCCGCTCCGTCAGCCCGCAGTAGTGACAGCGGAGCTGGTCCGAGAGCTTCCCGTAGCGGTCGCGGTGGACGGTCAGCGAGACGGCGCAGTCGGTGCACGTGGGCGTCCACCCGCAGTCCTCGCACGTGACCACGGGCGCGTAGCCGCGCCGGTTCTGGAGGAGGATCGTCTGCTCGCCCCGCCCCAGTCGCGCCTCGATCGCGAGTCGGAGGTCGTGGCTGAGGGCGCCCTTTAGCCGGCGGACCTGCTTTTCGCGGCCCAGGTCGATCACGCGGACCGGCGGGAGCGGGGCGGGCGCGTGCGTCGTGCCGTCGGGGCCGCGGACCGGCACGCGGTCGGGCATCTCGAGCCGCGTGTACTTGCCCGCGTTCGCGTTCGCGACCGACTCCAGCGACGGCGTCGCGCTGCCCAGCACGCAGACCGCGCCGGCCCGGTGCGCCCGCATCACGGCCACGTCGCGGGCGTGGTAGCGCGGGGCGGGGTCGAACTGCTTGTAGCTCGCCTCGTGCTCCTCGTCGACCACGATCACGCCGAGGTTGTCGAGCGGGGCGAAGACGGCCGAGCGCGGGCCGATGACGATGGGGTAGCGGCCGTCGCGGATGCGCGTCCACGCGTCGAGCCGCTCGCCCGGGCTCATCCGGCTGTGGAGGACGGCCACGGCGTCGCCGAACGGCGCCCGGAAGCGGCGGACGGTCTGGGGCGTGAGCGCGATCTCGGGGACGAGCACGATGGCCGTCTTCCCCTTGTCCAGCGCCGCCCGCAGCGTGCGGAGGTAGACCTCGGTCTTGCCGCTCCCGGTCACGCCGTGGAGCAGGAACGTCCCGCCCCGCCCCGCCTGGATCGCGCCCGCGATGGCGTCGGTCGCCGCCTCCTGGGCGGGGTGGAGGTCGACGGGCGGGGCGGCCTCGGGGGCCGGCCCGTCGAGGCCGTCGGCGCGGCGCTCGACCTCGGCGTCGAACGCCTCGACCAGCCCGCGCGCCTCCAGGCTCTTGACCGTCGACGACGTGGCGCCGGTCGCGGCGAACGCCTCGGCCTGGACCGCCCCGCCCTCGCCGACGCCGGCGAGGTGCTCCAGGAGCGCCGTCTGCCGGGCGCCCCGGACCGTCCTGCTGTTGCCGCCCGCGGGCGGGGTGGCGAGGCGGAGGTGGCGGGCCGTCTTGGCGCGCGCCCGCGCCTCCTGCACCTCGTCGTCGAGGCGGACGGCGCCGGCGGCCTCCAGGCGCCGCAGGAGGTTCTGGGGAACCGTCTTACGCCCGAGCACGCCGGCCACCTGGGCGACGGGCAACCCGGCCCCGTTTTTTTCTTGGAGCGCGCGGAGCACCTTCCGCCCACGCGGCTCGTCCCAGGCGTCGGGCGGGGCGAGGCCGTGGACGACGCGGCGGCTCTCGACGCCGGTTCCGCTGGGGAGCGCGGCTTTGAGCGCCTCGCCCCAGGTGCAGAGCGTGTAGTCGGCCACCCACTTGGTCAGCGCGAGCAGGTCGGCCGGCACGGCGGGGCGGCCGTCGAGGACGTCGTACAGCGGCTTGAGCTTGGGGGTCGTCTCCGGGTCCAGGTCGTCGTCGCCGAAGCGCTCGACCACGACGCCCGTGAGCGTCCGCCGCCCGAACGGGACGACGACGCGGGCGCCGGGCACGGCCTCGGCGTCCATCTCGGACGGCACGCGGTACGTGTAGACGCCGTCGACGGGCGTGAGCGGGACGACCTGGGCGAGCGGCGCGGCGGGCGGGGCGGGCATGGCCGCAAGCTAGCGGGCGGGGCGGGGGGATTTGGGGAGGGATTGAGGGATGGGGGATGAGGGACGGGCAGAGGGTGCCCGCCGCACCCCCCTCGTGCTCCGGGGCCGCCGCCCCGCCCTCCGGCCAGCCGGCGCGCCCCACCCTGGCTGCGCCGACGCTGCGCGGTGTCCCTCTCCCGTGGCAGAGCCGCTGAGTTTTCCGCACCTGTCATCGTGAGGATCATCTTGAGGAGTAGAGCGACAGCCTGCCCCGAGTCCCCGAAGGGAAAGATTTCAACCCGAGGCTCGGGCCTAGCGGACCCGGAGGCGACGGGCGGGGCGGCCCAAGACGGCACCCTCTGCCTGCCCCTCTTCCCCCGTCCCGCATCCCTCCCACCCCGCCCCGCCCTCACAAGCGGAGCCGCCGAAGCTCGCGGGCCGTCTCGTCGTCGAGGCCGGGCGGGGCGGCGGGCACGCCGCGGAGCGCGGCCGGGACCTCAGCGCGCCGGCCCTGCCGGTCGAGCGCCCGCGCGAGGCCGACGCGCGCGCCCACGGCGTCCGGGTGGCCGGGCGGGTAGGCGGCGTCGAACCGCCGGGCGGCCTCGCGGAAGGCGGCTTCGGCGTCGGCGTCGCGGCCGGCGTCGTGGTAGAGGGCACCGAGGAGCGCCCAGTCGACGCCGACCTCGACGTGGTCGTCGCCCAGGCTGGCGCGGTCGCGGGCGAGAGCGTCCCGGTAGTACCGCTCGGCGTCGGCGTAGCGGCCGCCGTCGTGGTACGCCGACCCGATGTTGACGAGCGCGACGGCCACGTAGGGGTGACTGTCGCCGAGCGTCGTGCGCCATGTGCCGAGGGCCGCGCGGTACTCGCGGAGCGCGCCGTCCAGGTCGCCCTGCTCCTGGGCGAGCGCGCCCAGGTTGTTCCGCACGGCGGCCACGTCGTCATGAGCTTCGCCGTGGTGCGTCCGGTAGACGGCGAGCGCGCGTCGGTAGAGGGCCTCGGCCTGGGCGGGGCGGCCCCGATCCTGCTCGACGACGGCGAGGCTATTGAGCGTGAGCGCCGTGTGGAGGTGGTCCGGCCCGAGCGCCTGCTCTTTGATGCGGAGCGCCTCGCGGAGCGCGCGGGCGCCCTCGTCAGGGCGCCCGAGATCGGCCCGGAGCACGCCGACGTTGTGGAGGTCGGTCGAGAGGTGGGCCGAGTCGCCGTCTGTGCGGCGCGCGTCGAGGACGAGCGCGTAGAGGCTGTCCGACGCCGCGAGGTCGCCCTGGAGCCGGAGCACGTTGGCGAGCCCGCCCAGCGCGTGGAGCCGGTCCTCGGGCGGGGCGGCCGCGAACGCCCGCCGGTAGACGCGCTCCGCGCCGTCGTAGTCGCCCCGGATCTTGAGCACGCTGGCGAGCCCCAGGTGGGCCTCGGTCCAGAGCGGGGTGCCGGTTGGGGCAAGCGCGCCGGCGGCCCGGTACAGCGAGTCGGCGCGGCCGAAGTCGCCCAGGTTCCGGTGGATCCGGGCCAGCGCCACCTGGAGCCGGCCCCGCTCGCGCGGGTGGTCGGCGAACGCCGCGCGGACCTGGGCCGTCCCCCGGTCGAGGAGGTCGTAAACCGTCGCCGTGTCGCCGCGGGCCTCGAGCGGGTCGCCCTCCTCGAACAGGCCGATCAGGAAGTCGACCGTGGCGTCGGACGCCGCCCGGTCGGCCTCGGCTTGGGCGCGGGCGCTCGACAGGCGGAGCGTGTAGCCGGTCACGAGGGCGGCTACGAGCACGACGCCCGCCGCGGTCGCCGCCACGCCCTGCCGGTGGCGGCGGACGAACGACCGAGCGCGGTAGCTGACCGAGTCGGGCCGGGCCTCGACGGGGAGCCCAGCGAGGTGGCGTTCGAGGTCGCGCGCGAGCGCGGCCGGCCCGTCGTACCGGCGCTCGGGCTCTTTGCGGAGCGCCTTGAGCACGATCCGGTCGAGGTCGCCGCGGAGCCGGCGCCGGAGCCGGGCGGGGTCCGTCGACCGCGCGGCGGCCCGGGCCTCCGCCCCGCCCTCGGCCGTGGTCGCCGACGGCTCGGGCGGGGTGGCCTCCAGGACGGCCCGCTCGACGGCCGCCCGGGTCCGGCCGTCGGCGGCGTAGGGGCGCCGGCCCGTGAGGAGCTCGTAGAGCAGGACGCCCAGCCCGTAGACGTCGGTGGCCGTCGTGGCGTCCTCGCCGCGGACCTGCTCGGGCGCCGCGTACTGCGGCGTCATCACGCGCCGGTCGGCGGCGGTCACGGGCGCCGTGAACGGGGCGGCCTCGTCGAGCAGCTTGGCGATCCCGAAGTCGAGGAGCTTGACGCGCCCCGCCCCGCCCCCAGAGGTCTCGCTTGCCGCACCGCCCCCAGAGGCCGCGCCCTCCGGGTCCGCGCCCGGGGTCTCCTCGACGAGCACGTTCGACGGCTTGATGTCGCGGTGGACGACCAGCATCCGGTGGGCGTAAGCGACGGCCTGGCAGACCTCGCCGAACAGGGCCAGGCGCTCGGCGACGCCGAGCTGCCGGCGGTCGCAGTAGTCCGTGATCGGCTCGCCGCGGACGTAGCCCAGCGCGAGGTAGGGGCGCCCGTCCGACGCCGTGCCGCCGTCGAGGAGGCGGGCGATGGCGGGGTGGTCGAGCCGGGCGAGCACGTGGCGCTCGGCCCGGAACCGGGCGACGAGGTCGGGCGCGAGCCCGGGGCGCACCAGCTTGACGGCGGCCTCGGCGCGGTAGGCCCCGTCGGCCCGCTCGGCCCGCCACACCTCGCCCATCCCGCCCTCGCCGACGCGCTCGACGAGCCGCCACGGGCCGGCCCGCTCCGGCGGCGGGAGGGACAGGCCGTCGCCGTAGACGGGCACGCCGTCGCCCGCGTCGCCGTCGAGGTCGAGCAGTCGCTCGACCTCGGCGCGGAGCGCGGGGTCGGGGCCGCCGTCGGGAGCGCGGACCTCGCGGTCGAGGTACGCGCTCCGGTCTTGCACGTCGATGTCGGCGGCGGCGTCGAACAGGCGGGACACCCGTCGCCAGCGGTCGGGGGTCATGGGGCCACAGTCAATTGCTAGAGTGTAAGGCTTTGGCGGCCGGGTCCTCCCGTGCACGTCGCGGACACCGCCCCGCCCCCTGGCGTGGAACGGAGGACCATGCGGGATCGAGCGACGTCGGCACCGGCCACGAGGCAAACACGGGAGCCAACTCCCGCACGCGCACGTCCCGTTCCAGACGCCGCCATTCAGAAGCTAGCCTGCACCCTCTGGCGTGGTCAAAAAAGAGCGCCCGTTTGCCCCAGTTCACGGCCATGCCGCCGGGCGGGGCGGGCGCTGAAAAAGCCGCACCGCCTCGCCAGGAACCGTCTCCGCCCCGCCCTACGCCAGCGTCGAGATCGCGTCGGGCGGGGCGGCCCCGAGCTCGCCGCGGAGCCACGCCCGCGCGCGGCGCCAGTCGCGCGTGACGGTCGCCTCGGAGACGCCGAGCGCGGCGGCCGTCTCGTCGATCGAGAGCCCGCCGAAGACGCGGGACTCGACGACGCGGGCCGCCCGCTCGTCGAGCGCCGCCAGCCGCCGGAGCGCGCCGTCGACCGTCAGGATTTCCTCGATCTGGGGCTCGGTGAGGAGCGCCTCGGGCGGGGCGGCGTCGAGCGAGGCCGCCACCAGGCCGCCGCCCCGCTTGAGCGCCCGCTGCGACTCGGCGTAGCTCACGAGCACCTGCCGCATGGCCCGGCTGGCGACGCCGAGAAAGTGGCCGTGGCCCTCGAACGGGTCGGCCCCGGCGACTTTGAGGTACGCCTCGTGGACGATCGCCGTCGTGTTCAGCGTGTGGTTCCCGTGCCACCGCGCCCGGTGCGCCTTGGCGAGCCGGCGGAGGTCGTCGTAGAGCCGCCGCGTGAGGACGTCCGGCGTGCGGTCGGCGGCGCGCGAGTCGGCGCGGAGGGCGATGACGAGGTCGCGGGCTGGAGCGTCGACGTCCAGAACGGCGGGTTCCATCGGGACAGGGGTGGAACGCTCCAAAGTAGGGGCGGGCATCGGCATTCGGCATCAGGTGACTCCGCAGCTGTGGGCTGCCTGGGCGGGGCGGGCACGGGGGAGCTTCGGCGCCTCTCCCTCCTCCTCCCACGCATTCTGGCCCGACGTCGTGTCACGGCCCGCCCCGCCCCGCCCTTACGTCTCGAGAATCCCTACTGCACGGGGAAGTCGAAGTACGTGCCCGGGTGCGGCTCGCCGCGGAGCGAGAAGTGCCACCACTCCTTGGAGTAATTCTGGAACCCGCGCCGGCCCATGGCCGCCCGGAGCCGGTCGCGGTTGCGGCGGGCCTCGGCCGAGAGGCCCGGGCTGTCGGTGGCGGCGAGCGGCGAGAGGCAGTCGTAGGCCGTCCCCATATCGAGGTCGCCCTCGTCGAGCCGCTCGCCCCACGCGCCGTCGCACCGGGGGAGCGGGTCGGGCGGGGCGGGGAACGACGTGCGCACGGCGTCCTCGGCCGGGAGGCGGACGACCGTGAGGTCGACGGTCGAGCCCCGGCTGTGGCCGCTCCGGGTCGAGATGTAGCCGCGCGCGAAGAGCCACCCCTTCGGCTCCGTCGGGTAGAACGCCTCCTTCATCGTCGTGTCGCGGAGGCCGGTCCACCGGGCAAAGTGGCGGACGGCCGTCTGGGGCCGGTAGCAGTCGTAGACCTTGAGCCCGAGGTCCTGCCGCGCGAGGTCGTCGGCGACGGCGGCGAGCGCGTCGGCGGCCTCGCTCGTCAGAATGCACTCGGGGGCGTCGTAGCCGTCGATCGGCTCGCCGACGAAGTTGAACGCCGTCGTGTACCGGATTTCCTGGGCCACGCTGGGCGCCACGTCGCGGAGGCGCACGAACCCGTCCGGCAGCGGCGGCCGGGCCGCCGTGTCACGCCGGGCCGTCCCCACGTCCGCCGCCCCGCCCCGCTTCGACTCCAGCGACACGAGGGCGACGTCCGCCTCGGGCGGGGTGGCCGCCGCCCCGCCCCCGTCGGCGGGCGGGGCGGGCGTGGGGCCGCACGCGGCGAGGAGCGCGACGAGGAGCGCGGCGAGCGGGGCGGGGCGGGCGCTCAGGGGCGGGGGCATCGGTACACCGGGCGGGGACGGCGGGTAAGCTATCGCTCCGAACGCTCCGCCCCGCCCGCCCATGCCCCTCCCCCTCCCCGAGTACGACGACCTCGACGCCACGGGCCTCGCCGCCCTGGCCCGCCGCGGCGACGTTTCGGCGGCCGAGCTCGCCGACGCCGCGCTCGCGCGGGCCGAGGCCCGTGACCTGGGCGCGTTCGCGCACCTCGATCCCGCCGCCGCCGTCCGCCGCCGGGCCGAGGCCGCCCCGCCCGGGCCGTTCCAGGGCGTCCCGTTCGCCGTCAAGGACCTGTTGCACCCGGTCGCCGGGATGCCGATGCGCGAGGGGTCCGACGCGCTCCGCCACCACGTGCCCACGACCGACGCCACGCTCGTCCAGCGCTACCGGGCGGCCGGGCTCGTGCTCCTGGGCAAGACCACGACGCCGGAGTTCGGGCTGATGGGCGTGACCGAGCCCGAGGCGTACGGCCCGACGCGGAACCCGTGGGCGCCCGACCGGACACCCGGCGGGTCGAGCGGGGGCGCCGCCGCCGCCGTCGCCGCGCGCGTGCTCCCGGCCGCCGACGCGTCCGACGGGGGCGGCTCGATCCGCATCCCCAGCGGGTACTCGGGGCTGTTCGGGCTCAAGCCCTCGCGCGGGCGCGTCCCCGACGGCCCGACCGTGGGCGAGGTGTGGCACGGGGCGAACGCGAGCCTCCCCGTCACGCGGACGGTCCGCGACGCGGCCGCTTTCCTCGACGCCGTCGCCGGCCCGTCCCCGGGCGACCCCGTCGCGCTCCCCCGCCCCGCCCGCCCGTTCGCCGACGCCGTCGGCGAGGACCCGGGGCGGCTCCGGGTCGGGTTTTCCGTGCGGTCGCCGCTGGGGACCGACGTCGACCCGGCGTGCGTCGAGGCCGTCGAGGACGCCGCGGCGCTCCTCGCCGAGCTCGGACACGACGTCGAGGAGGCCGCGCCCGAGGTCGACGGGCGCGCGCTCGCCCGGAGCTACTTCATGATGTACTTCGGGCAGGTCGCCGCCTCCGTCCGCCGCGCCGAGGCGATCGCGCCCGGCGCCCGGCGGCGCGTCGAGCCGGTCACGCGGCTCTTAGCCGAGGTCGGCGAGCGCGTCTCGGCCGCCGAGTACGCCGCGTCGCTCGACGGGTGGAACGTCTACGCGCGCGCCGTCGGCCGCTTCCACAAACGGTACGACCTCTACCTCACGCCGACGACAGCCGTGCTCGCGCCGCACGTCGGGGCGCAGGCGCCGACGGCCACCGAGCGCCTCCTGGCCGGGGCCGCGGCGCGGGCGCGGGCGGGGCGGCTCCTGCTCAAGAGCGGGTTCGTCGAGCAGCTCATCATCGAGCGGCTCGCGGACACGCCGTTTACGCAACTGGCCAACCTCGCGGGCCTCCCCGCCATGTCGGTCCCGCTCACTCAGACCGCCCCGCTCCCGGGCGCCCCGCGCGGGCTCCCGGTCGGTGTCCAGTTCGTGGGCCGCCCGGCGAGCGAGGCCGGGCTCCTCCGGCTCGCGGCCCAGCTCGAGGCCGCGCGCCCGTGGGCCGACCGCCGCCCCGCCCTCGTGGGCTGACGCCGCCCCGCCCGTCCCGTTGCACGGGGGCTGGGTGGGAGCGCAACGCACCGGCGCGAGGTTGGCTCGGTCCGTGACGCGTGACGTTGCTTCTGGGGGCTCCCTCACGCACCACGAACCATGCGTCCGCTCACGCGCGGCCCCGCCTCGCGCGCCGCCCCGCCCTTCGCGCGCGGCGCAGTCCTCGGGGGCGGGGCGGGGCGGCGCAGACCGTAGCTTCTGCGGCCCGCCACCCCGCCCCCTGGGACCGCCTCATGTCCACGCCCCTCGTTACGATCGCCGCCGTCGTCGTGCTCGGCATTGGCGCGCAGTGGGTCGCGTGGCGGACCCGGCTGCCGTCGATCCTCCTGCTCCTCGGCGCCGGCTTCCTGGCCGGGCCGGTCACCGGCTTCCTGCCCCAGGAGGCGCTCCAGGGCGAGTGGCTGTTCCCGTTCGTCTCGCTGGCCGTCGGGATCATCCTGTTCGAGGGCGGGCTCACGCTCCGGTTCGACGAGTTCCGTGAGGTGGGCAAGTCGGTCATCAACCTCATCACGATCGGCGTGGGCGTGACGGGCGTGCTCGGCGCCGTCGGCGCCCACTACCTCGCCGGGTTCTCGTGGGAGGTGGCGATCGTGCTCGGCGCGCTCCTGACGGTGACGGGTCCGACGGTCGTGCTCCCGCTGCTCCGACAGGTCCGCCCGGCGGGGCGCGTGGGGACGATCGCGAAGTGGGAGGGGATCACGATCGACCCCATCGGGGCCATCCTCGCCGTCCTCGTCTTGGAGACCGTCATCCTGCTCCGCGAGCCGGCCCAGGCCGTCGGGGGCGAGCACGCGAGCCCGTGGAGCGCGCTCGCGACCGGGATCGCCTACGAGGTCGTGGTCGGCGTGGGCGTGGCGGCGCTCTCGGCGGGCCTGCTCGTCCTGCTCCTCCGGCGCCGCCTCGTGCCCGACTGGCTCCAGAACCCGGTGGCGCTCATGGTGGTCATCGCCGCGTTCGCGATCTCGAACGCGCTCCAGGAGGAGGCCGGGCTCCTCGAAGCGACGCTGCTGGGCATCTTCATGGCCAACCAGAAGTACGTCTCGGTCCGCCGGATCGTCGAGTTCAAGGAGGACCTCCGGGTGCTCCTCATCTCGCTCTTGTTCATCGTGCTCTCGGCCCGGCTCGACCCCTCGGCGTTCGAGGTCATGCTGGCGCCGGGGCCGCTCTTGTTCCTCGGCGCGCTCATGCTCGTCGTGCGCCCCCTCGCCGTCGTGCTGTCGAGCCTCGGCACGGGCCTCACGTGGAAGGAGCAGGCGTTCCTGTCGTGGCTGGCCCCGCGCGGGATCGTGGCGGCGGCGGTGGCGAGCCTGTTCGCGTTCCGGCTCGCCGAGTTTTTTCCGGCCGAGGCCGAGCGCATCGTGCCCATCGTGTTCCTCGTCATCGTGGGCACGGTGGCCGTGTACGGCCTGACGATCTCGCCGCTGGCGCGGGCGCTGGGCCTCGCGCTCCCGGACCCCCAGGGCATCCTGTTCGTGGGCGCCCAGCCGTGGGTCCGCCGCGTGGCCAAGGCGCTCCAGGACCTGGGCGTGCGGACGCTCCTTATCGACGCCAACGCGCGGAACGTGCGGCTCGCGGTCCGGGCGGGGCTCCCGGCCAAGCGGGCCAACGTGCTCGCCGAGGGCGTCATCGACGACCTCGACCTGAGCGGGCTCGGGCGGCTCCTGGCGGTCACCCCGAACGACGAGGTCAACTCGCTGGCGGCCCTCCACTTTGGCGAGGTGTTCGAGTCGAACGAGGTGTTCCAGATCCCGGTCCGCTCCGACGGCCCGCAGAGCGCGGCCAACGAGATCCCGCGCCACCTCCGCGGGCGCCCGCTGTTCTCGACCGACGCGACCTACTCGTCGCTCGACGAGCGGTTCGACGCGGGCGCCGCGATCCGCGTGCTCCGGCTCGCCGACGGCGGGGCGGGGTGGCTGCGCGAGGCGTCGGACGACGGGGCGTTCACGCCGCTGTTCGTGGTCCGCGGCGAGAAGGTCCGGGTCTACGCCGAGGACGCCGACATCACGCCGCAGCTGGGCGACGCGCTCGTGGCGCTCGTCGACCCCGACCCGGGATCGGAAGCGCTGTGGCGCGACGCGATGGAGGAGGCCGACCTCGACACGCCGACGACGAACGACCACGCGCCGTCGAACGCGGCGAGCCCGCCGGCGCCCGCCCCGCCCGGCGACGGCCAGCCGGGCGCGCCGGCCACCCCGCCCCGATCATAAGCGGCGAGCAGCGGGCGGGGCGGTCGCGCAGCCGCCCCGCCCGACAATGGCATTCGTAGGGACACGACGCGTCGTGTCCGGGCCGAGCGGACCCAGAGGGCAGGGTGGTCTTCGATAGCGCCGCCCCGCCCCGCGCTGCCCGGTGACATCCCCGCCCTGCCCGGTGCCAGGGCAACCGGCGGTCGCCCCTACGACGCCGTCCCGCCCACCGCCGGGCGGGGCGGCCGCATCATCCGTCCCGGCACCCCGCCCCGCCCGGCGCGTCCAACGCGCTCCCCCCGCCCGACCGCCCCGCCCGTGCGCATCGCCCTCTGCCAGATCAACCCGACCGTCGGCGACCTCGCCGGGAACGTCCAGCGCGTCCTCCGCGACGCCCGCCGCGCCTCCAGGGCCGGGGCCGACCTCGCCGTCTTCCCCGAGCTGTGCGTGACGGGCTACCCGCCGCAGGACCTCCTCGACCGGCCGGCGTTCCTGGACGACGTGGACGACGCCGTCGCCCTGCTCGCGCGCGAGGCGCCGGACGGGCTCGCGCTCCTCGTCGGCGCGCCGGTGCGGAACGAGACGCCCGTGGGCAAGCGGCTGTTCAACTCGGCCCTGCTGCTCGCGGGCGGGGCGGTCCGCGACGCCGTCTCCAAGACGCTGCTGCCGACGTACGACGTGTTCGATGAGGCCCGCTACTTCGAGCCGTGCCCCGAGCGCCGCGTGATCGAGCACGGCGGCGTGCGGCTGGGGGTCCACCTGTGCGAGGACATGTGGAACCACTCCGGCGGAGCCGACGGGGAGCAGGTGCCCTACCACCTCTACGCCGCCGACCCCATCGCCGAGCTGGCCGCGCTCGGCGTGGACCTGTTCGTGAACCTCTCGGCGAGCCCCTACGCGGCGGGCAAGCCGGCCGAGCGGCAGCAGCTCATCCGCGAGAGCTGCCGCGAGCGCGGCGTCCCGTTCGTCTACGTGAACCAGGTCGGCGCCAACACCGAGCTGATCTTCGACGGCAGCAGCCAGGTGCAGTCGGCCGCGGGCGGGGTGCTGTGGCACGCGCCGCTCTTCGAGGAGGCGTTCCACGTGTGGGACACCGAAGCGCCGGGCGGGGCGGTGGAGGTGCCTGTTGAAGACGCGACGGCCGAGGTCCACGACGCGCTCGTGCTCGGCGTCCGCGACTACGTGGCCAAGACGGGGCCGGGCGTGTTCGACAAGGCGCTCGTCGGGCTCTCGGGCGGGATCGACTCGGCGGTCACGTGCGCGATCGCCGTCGCGGCGCTCGGCGCCGACCGCGTGGTGGGCGTGACGATGCCCTCGGCGTACTCGTCGTCGGGCTCGGTCGACGACAGCCGGGCGCTGGCCGAGAACCTGGGCATCGCGTTCCACGAGGTCCCGATCCGCCCCGCCGTCGACGCCTTCGGCGCGATGCTCGCCCCGCTCTTCGAGGGGACCGAGGACGGCGTGGCCGAGGAGAACGTGCAGGCCCGGGCGCGGGGCGTCACGCTCATGGCGATCTCGAACAAGTTCGACCACCTCCTGCTCACGACCGGCAACAAGTCCGAGGTGGCCGTCGGCTACTCGACGCTCTACGGCGACATGGCGGGCGGGCTGGCCGTCCTCGCCGACGTGTTCAAGACCGACGTGTACCGGCTCGCCGAGCACGTCAACGCGCGGGCGGGGCGGGACGTGATCCCGCGGAGCACGATTACAAAGCCGCCGTCGGCCGAGCTCCGCCCGGGGCAGACGGACCAGGACTCGCTGCCGCCGTACGACGTGCTCGACGCGGTCCTCGTCCGCTACGTCGAGGGGCACGCCTCGCCCGCAGCGATCGCGGCCGAGACCGGCTTCGATCGGGCGCTCGTGGACCGCGTCGCGCGCCTGGTGGACCGGAGCGAGTACAAGCGGCGGCAGGCGGCGCCGGGGCTCCGCGTGAGCCCGAAGGCGTTCGGGAGCGGGCGGCGCCTCCCCATCGTCATGCAGCGCACGCGCGTGACGGAGCGGGGCGCGGCGGAGCGCGTCGAGGGCGCCCCGGCGGCGGTGGGCGTCGACGCCTAGCCGCCCCGCCCCAAACGAGGCGGTGCCGCCGGAGCCCGCCGCCCCGCCCGACCCATGACCACGACCGACACCGACATGGACCTCTTCAACATTACCCGGCTCGACCACGTCGCCTCGTGGTGGGTCCGCCTCCAGCGCGATGGCGAGAAGATCGACCGGCGGTTCCGCGACCGTGACCACGGCGGCACGGACGGGGCGCTCGCGGCGGCCCAGGCGTGGCGTGAGGCTCAGATCGAACGGCTCGGCCCCACCCCGCCCTCCAAAGCGTCGCACATGCTCACGCCCGAGGCGCGGCGCCGGAACCGGCGGGCCGTGACCCAGACCGGCGTGACCGGCATCGGCGTGACGGTCAAGGAGTTCTCGGCCTCGAGCGTCCCCTACGTCACCGCGTACTGGATCGACGGGGCGGGGCGGCGCCGGCAGACGTCGTTCTCGGCCGGCCGCCACGGCGTCGACGGCGCGCTCCGCCTAGCCGCAAAGGCCCGGGCGCAGACGACGGAGTGGCACGGCGAGCCGGCCCGGACGGCGGACGAGCTCTACGAGGCCGCCGAGGCCCGCGTCCGCGAACTGGTCGAGGCGGCGTAGGTCGGGCGGGGCGGGGCGGCCCGCCTCACACCGTCTCCGGCGCCCGCCGGCGGACGGCGAGCAGGAAGGCCGCGACGGCGAGCGCCGGTCCCCACACCCACAGGACCTCGCTCGCCAGCACCTCCAGACCGCGCGCGCTGACGAACCCGTCGATCCCGATCGGCGACACCTCGATGGGACGCCACAGGAAGAACAGCCGGTCGTTCGAGAACGGGGCCAGCAGGGCCACGCCGTGCCCGCCGTCCGTCAGCATGTCGAGGAGGCCGTGCGAGGCCGTCGCGGCGAAAAAGTAGGCGCCCAACGCCGCCCGGTGAGCCGACCGGCGGAAGAACACGGCGACGACCACGGCGGCGAGGATCGCCGCGAACACGAGGGAGTGCGAAAACCCGCGGTGGCCGAGCGGGTGCTCGTACGGGATGCCGAGCCGGAAGGCGAGCACGTCCAGGTCTGGGACGACCGCGCAGGCGGCGCCGAGCGCCCACAGCCGGAGCGGGCGGACGGCCCGCTGGACGGACGGGCCAAGCGCGAGCGCAGCGACAGCGTGGGTAAAAATGGTGGGCACGGCGTCGGAGGGGGAGCCCCAAAACGTACGGATCGGGCGGGGCGGCTGAGCCCGGCAATCGCGCCCCGCCCCGCCCGTTGGGACCGCCTGCACCGCTCCGTTTGTGTTGCCCGCCCCGCCCGTGCGCCTCATTGTCGTCCTGCTCGTCGTGTCGGCCCTCGTTGGAGCCGCCCCGCCGGCGCTCGCACAGGGCGAAGCGCCCGCGCCGGGCGGGGCGGGCGACCCCGTCCTCTTCGTGCACGGCCTGTCCTACTCCGACCTCGCGTGGCGCGACGTGGCGACGGCGCTCGCGGCCGACGGCTACGGCCTCCCCTACACGGTCCACGCCGACCTCAACGCGAGCGAGCGGACGGACACGGCGAGCGACGTCGTGGTGTCCGAGATCGTCCCCACGCGGCGGCGGCCGGACCGGACGCCCGTCGCCGTCGGGGGCGGGGCGCCGGAGCGCGTCGACTCGCGCCTGTTCTTCGTCAACTTCGAGGCCGTCGCGGACCCCGCCGCCGGCACGCTCGCGCCCTACGCGCGGCGCGGGGCGGGGCGGTCCGAGAGCAACGAGGCCGGCGTGGTGAAGCAGGGGGCGGCGCTCGGGCGGGCGGTCCGCGAGGTGCTCGCCGCCACGGGCGCCGAGCGCGTCGTGCTCGTCGGGCAGTCGATGGGCGGGCTGGCCGTCCGCGAGTACCTCCAGCGCCGCGACGCCGACGGCCGCCCGCGGTGGTGGGCCGAGCCCGACCGCCCGGACGGCCACCGCGTCTCGGCGGCCGTGACCTACGGGACGCCGCACCAGGGGAGCAACCTGGGCGCCGGGCTCTGCGACGGCGAGGGCGGCGGCTCGCTCCTCAGCGTGCTGACCGAGGCGTTCGCCGGCGCGCGCACCGAGGCCATCCGCGACCTCCGCGCCGTCTACCCGTGCTCGGCGCTCGGCGCCGGCCGCTACCTCTACGGCGGCGACGAGGCCGACACGGACGAGTTCGAGGACTTCGACGTCGACGCCGACGGCGCCGTGGGCGGGGCGGTCGTCGGGATCAACGCGGGCGACCCGGGCCTGCCGTACGCCGTCGACAACCCGGCCATGCCGCTCCCGCCGGACGTCGAGTACGTCTACGTCGTGGGCAGCGTGTTCGGGCTGGGCACGGACCTCGTGGTCGAGGCCTCGCGGCAGGTCCTCCAGCGCCGCGACGGCGCCCGCCCCGCCCTCGCACCCGAAGGTGCCCGCCGCATGGTGACGGGCCGGCCGCACCTCCAGCAGACGCGCGACGTCCAGACGATCCGCGAGGTACTGGCGTCGCTGGGCGGCTGAGGAGGGACACCGCGCAGCGTCGGCGCAGCCAGGGTGAGGGGTCTCGGGCCGGGCGGGGTGGCGCGCCTCCAGAACCGCCCCGCTCCGGCCGCCCCGCCCCGCTCAGGCGTCGCCGAAGACCTCGGCGAACTCCGCCCGCTGCGCCTCCCCGCCCAGCATCAGGAGCTCCGCGCCCGGCGCGAGCACGGTGTCGGCCGAGAGGTCCGTCGCGGCCTCGTCGCCGTGGTGAAGCGCGATCACGCTCAGCCCCGTCCGCGCCCCGATCTCCGTCTGGGCCAGCGTCTTGCCGCGGAGCGAGCGGGGGACCGGGACCGAGAACAGGTCGACGTCCTCGCCCAGCACCACGAGCTCGCGGCCCTTGAGCACCGAGAGGACGGCGCGGGTCCCCAGCGTCGCGTAGCTGAGCACGAAGTCGGCCCCGGCCCGGTGGATGGACTCGAGGTTCCGGTCGTACGTGATCCGGCTGACGATGCGGAGGTCCGGGTTCAGCTTCCGGCAGTACGACGCGAGGTAGATGTTCATCGCGTCGTCGTTGGTCGTGAGCAGGACCGACGGGGCCTCCAGGATGCCGGCCTCGCAGAGCCGGTCGTAGTCGGCCGCGTCGCCGGCGACGACGCGGCCGCACTCGGGCGCCAGCCGCGCGCACAGCTCGGGCTCGCGCTCGACGAGGTTGACCGGCACCCCGCGCCGCCGGAGCGACCGGACCGCCGCCGCCCCGACGCGGCCCCCGCCGATGACGACGACGGGGTTCGGGTTCACGCTGTAGATGACGAGGAGATCGTCGAGGGCCTCGAACTGGGCCTCGGTCCCGATCACGGCCAGCACGCTCGCGTCCGTGAGCGGCGTCTCGGGCCGGGCGGGGTGGAGGTGCCCGCGCTCCCAGACCCCGACGATGCTCACGCCCGAGACCTCGCGGAGACGGGTCTCCCGGACCGTCCGGTTCGCGAGCGGCGTCCGGTGGACCGGGAGCTCGGCGACGAGGAGGTCCTCGTAGTGGCCGATGGGGTGCGACCGGGCGTGGAGCGCGTTGACCCGGCTCGCGAGCTGCTCGCCCAGCCACTGCTTGAGCGGGAGGACGTGCGTGGCCCCGCTCAATTCGAGCACGTCGACCGACTCCTGCGCGCTCGCGATCGCGACGACCGGCTCGTCGGGGGCCACTTCCCGGACCGTCAGGATGATGTTCGTGTTGACGGTGTCCTCGCGGTTGGCGAGCACGAGGCGGGCGCGGTCGAGCGCGAGCGCCTCGTACGTCGCCCGGCTGTCCACCCCGCCCGCGACCACGGAGACCCCGTCGAGGTAGAGCTCGGCGGCCGTCGTCGGGTCCTCTTCGAGGACCACGTACGGGACGCCCTCGCCCTCCAGCCGCCGGATGAGCCCGGGCGTGATGGAGTCGTAGGCGCAGATCACGACGTGCCCTGCCAGCCCCGGCGGCACGCGGCGCGGCGCCCGCATCTGGACCTGCGACTCCAGCCACGGCGCGTAGAAAAAGCGGATGAACGCGAACGGGAGGACGATGAGCAGCAGCAGGATCCCCGAGACGAGCACGAGGATGCTGAACAGACGCCCCAGGTCGCTCTCGAACGTGATGTCGCCAAACCCGAGCGTGCTCATCACGGTCAGCGTCCAGTAAAACCCCGTGACCCACGAGTGCTCCTCGCCCTCGTGGAGCATGACGAAGTGGAACGTGATGGCGAAGACCACGACGACGGCGGCCACGAACGCGACCACCTTCATCAGCGACCGGACGTTGCGGCGGACCGACGTGTCGCGGAGGAAGTAGGAGAGGTGGGCGCCGACGGTCTTCATGCGTACCGGCTCGGGGGCTGCGGTGGGGCCGCCCCGCCCGGATCGGGCGGGGCGGGAAACGGCGGGTCGCCCCGGTGACAGGGCGCGCCACCCCGCCCGAGGGCGGCCGGGGGCGGGGCGGCTAGGGCGCGGCCGGGGCGGGGCGGTACGCGTCGGCGAGCGCGCGGATGCCGGCGGCCTCGCCGATGACCGTCAGCCGGTCGCCCGCTTCGAGGACCGTCGAGCCGCCGGGGACGGCGATCTGGCCCTCGCGGTGGACGAGCGCGACGAGCACGCCCGGCGGCAACGTCACGTCCTTCAGCGCCCGCCCGACGAGCTCCGCCGTCGGCCCCGCGGGGTCGACGGTAAGGCCGAGGTAGCGGTCGTTCTGGATGAGGACCTCCTTCAGGTCCTGCTCGGTCGCCGCGCGGCGCCACTCGCGCAGGAACGGCTCCTCGTCGATCCGGCTCGCGATGTTAGCGAGTGTTCGGAGGTGGCGGCCCGGGGGCTCCTCGGGGCTCAGCAGGAAGAACGCGGCAAAGACCCGCTCGGCCGCGTCGGGCCGCGCGTCGCCCGTCGTGTCGACCGACACGACGAGCCCGGGCCGGCTCCGCACCATGACCAGCTCGGGCCGGTCGACCTCGGGGAGCCGGAGGTGCGGGAGCGCCGCCCCGCCCGAGACCGGCGTCGAGCCCGTGCGCGAGCCGTCGAGGAAGCCCTGCACGATCCGGGCCGGCGAGAGCCGCGCGCGGTCGGCCAGGAGGACCGCCGCGTCGTGGGCCACGTCCTCGAACGACCGCTCCTCGTCGAGGTCGACGACGGCCGCGCGCGTGACGAGGTGCTCGAACGGGGTCTCGTCGGCCAGCCCCTTCTCCTTCAGGATCGTGCGGAGCTCGCCGTCGAGCCCCTCGTAGCGGCGCTGTCCGAGCCGCGCGAACAGGTGGTAGATGGCCCCCTCGCGCACGACCTCGGCGTTCGGGCGGACGTACCGGACGTACCACGCGATGCCCACGAGCACGACGGCCAGCGACAGCTCGATCGCGAGCAGCCCCAGCTCGGCGATGAGGAAGATCGGGGCCACGACCCCCACGATCTGGACGTAGGGGTAGAGAGGGCTCCGGTAGCCCGGCACGTAGCTCGGGATCCGCGACTCCCGCATCACGATCACGGCCACGTTGAGGAGCCCGAAGACGAGAAGCTGGAAGGCGCTCGCGAGCTTGGCGATCCCCTCGACGTCGAGGGCCACGATGACGAAGATCATGAGCACCGACGTGAGCACGATGGCCGGGACCGGCGTCCCGAACCGGCCGAGCGTGGCGAGCCGCGGCGTGACGAGGTGGTCGCGAGCCATCGCGAGCGGGTACCGGCTGGCCGCGAGGATGCCCGCGTTCCCGGTCGAGGCAAACGCCGCGATCGCGGCGATCACGATCAAGAGGAGCCCCCAGCGACCGGGGAGCCAGTCGAAAAAGGCCTCGGCCGCCGTCGCGACGGGCGTCAGGTCGCTCCTGAGCTCGGACGGCTCGAGGACAGCGATCATGATGAACACGCCGACGCAGTAGATGGCCGTCGCCGTCGCGAGCGAGAGGAACATCCCGAGCGGGAGGTTCCGGTCGGGGTCCTGGACCTCCTCGGCGACCGACGCCACCTTCGTGAGCCCGGCGTACGACACGAACACGAGCCCGATCGTCGCGAGCAGCCCCTCGGCCCCGAACGGGAGGAACGGCGTGAACTGCCGCGACACCTCCGCCCCGCCCAGATCCACGACCGCGCCGATCCCCTGGACCACGAAGAACGAGAGGACCACGACGAGGATGGTCACGAAGACGCGCTGGAGCCCGCTGGTCTCTTTGGCCCCGAAGATGTTGAGGAGCGCGAACGCGACCGTCAGCCCCACGGCGAGCGCCTTGATGGGGATGTCCTCGACGAAAAAGACGA
The DNA here is from genome assembly GCF_032248475.1 of Rubrivirga sp. S365. Classification (NCBI taxonomy): domain Bacteria; kingdom Pseudomonadati; phylum Rhodothermota; class Rhodothermia; order Rhodothermales; family Rubricoccaceae; genus Rubrivirga; species Rubrivirga sp. S365. The sequence continues at coordinate 1,704,712 of NZ_JAVTTN010000001.1, read as the reverse complement.
GGTAGGCCCCCATGCCGACGAGCGCGAACGCGCTCTTGAGGATGAGCGCGAGCCACGTCCCCAGCCCGCCGACGGTGCCGGCGAGCGGCCCGAGGCTCCGGTCGAGGAAGTAGTACGCTCCACCCGCGCGCGGCATGGCCGTCGACAGCTCGGCGACGGAGAACATGGCGGGCAGGATGAGGACCCCGGCCAGGAAGTACGCGAGCACCGTCGCCGGTCCGGCCTTGGCCGTCGCGAGTCCGGGGAGCAGGAAGAACCCGGAGCTGAACATGGCCCCGGTGCTGATCGCGTAGACGTCGAACAGCGTGAGCGTCTTTTTGAGGCGGGCGGGCTCCGTGGACACAGGGGCGGGGTGGGCGAAGGCCGAACATACGGGATGGCCCGCCCGCCGCCCCGCCCCAGATCGCGCGGGCGGGGCGGGCGCCGAGGGCGGGGCGGGCGCCGAGGGCGGGGCGGGCGCAGGCAACCACCCCGCCCGTGTTCAGCGGCTCCGGGCGGGGCGGCGGGCGGGGCCAGTTCCCCTCCTGGACAGGAGGGGCTAGGGGTGGTGGACCGGGCAAGCACCACCGGGAGAGAATGCCTCAGCGATCGCTTCCAGCACGGCGTCCGGCGTCTGGAGGACCGCGCGGTTCTCAAACCGGAGGACGCGGACACCCCATGCTTCCAGCGCCCGCTGGCGCGCCACGTCGTGTTCCGCGCGGGCAGGGTCGGCGTGAACAGCTCCGTCCAGTTCGACGGCGAGGCATTCGGCGGGGCAGTAGAAGTCCAGCACGTAGCGTCCGACGCTGTGTTGGCGGCGGAACTTGCGCCCTTTCAGTTGCCGCCCCTTGACCATCTACCACAGAGCTCGTTCGGCAGGCGTCGCGCGGTTTCGGAGGTCCTGGCGGATGGGTTTTAGCCGTGGCCTGTTGTGCTGTCGCTCCATTGGGTGCCGTGGTTGGCGTCTTCCATGACGATACGTCTGGGCTGGCATAGGGCCGGGCACTCGCCCCGTCCACCACCCCTAGCCCCTCCTGTCCAGGAGGGGAACTGAGCCGCCGCCCCGCCCCGCCCGCGCACGAACGGGCGAGGCGGCGCGTACACTCCGGCATGCCCACCGACGCCGCCCGCCTGGAGGACTTTGCCGCCGCCGTCCGCCCCCGGATCGCGGGCAGCCTCCGCCTCGACGCCCTCAGCCGGGCGCTCTACGCCACCGACGCCTCGCTCTACCGCGAGCCCCCGCTCGGCGTCCTCGTGCCCCGCCACGCCGACGACGTCCAGGCGGCGCTGGAGGAGGCGGGGCGGTTCGGGATCCCGGTCGTCGCGCGCGGGTCGGGCTCCAGCCTCGCCGGGAGCGCCGTCTCGGCCGGACTCGTGGTCGACACGACCAAGCACCTGCGCGAGATCGTGTCGCTCGACGCCGAGGCGCGGACAGCGACGGTCCAGCCGGGCGTGGTCCTGGACGACCTCAACGCGGCGGCGCGCACGCACGGCCTCCAGGTCGGGCCGGACCCGGCGTCGTCGAACCGGGCCACGATCGGCGGCATGCTGGGCACGAACGCGACCGGCACGCACTCCATCCAGTACGGCTCGGTCGTGGACTGGACCGAGTCGGCGCGGGCGCTCCTGGCCGACGGCACGCCGGTCTCGTTCGCCCCGCTCTCGCCCGAGGCGTGGGCGGCGAAAATGCGCGCGGGCGGGGCGGAGGGCGAGGTGTACCGGCGCCTCGACGCGCTCCTGAAGGTCCACGAGCAGGCCGTCCGCCGCGACACGCCGGAGCACTGGCGCCGCGCCGGCGGCTACCGCCTGGAGCGGATGTTCGAGGCGCCCGAAGTCGACCGCGGGCCGGGGCGACCGTGGAACGGCACGCGCAACGTCGCCGCCCTCCTCGCCGGCAGCGAGGGGACGCTCGGGATCGCAACCGAGATCACGCTGGGGCTCGTCGAGCGGCCGACGCACGCGGTCCTGGGCGTCGTCCACTACGCCACGCGGCGCGAGGCGCTCGAAGCCGTCGAGGGCATTTTGGAGACCGGCCCCACGGCCGTCGAGCTGTTCGACCGGATCGCGCTGGAGCGGGCGCTGAACGTGACCGAGTACGCCCCGAAGCTCCACTTCGTCCAGCGGAACGCGGACGGGAGCCTGCCGGCGGCGCTCCTCATCGTCGAGTACAGCGGCGGCTCGGATGCCGAGACGCGCGACGGGCTCGACCGCCTGCGCCGGCACTTGGGGGGCGGGGCGGTGATCACCGAGGCCTTGGAGGACGCGCACATGGCCGACGTCTACGCCGTGCGCAAGGTGGGGCTGGGGCTGGCGATGAGCGCGCGGCTGCCGGTCCAGGCCGCGGCGATCGTCGAGGACGCGGCCGTCCCGGTCCGCCACCTGCCGGCCTACATCCGCGAGATGGAAGAGGCCATGTCGGCCGAGAACGTCGACGCGGTCGTCTACGCGCACGCGAGCGCCGGCTGCCTCCACGTGCGCCCGTTCCTGGACCTCCGCCGCCCCGCCCAGGTCGAGGCGCTGGAGGCGATCGCGCGGGCGTCGATGACGCTCGCCAAAAAGTACGGCGGCGTCATCGCGTCGGAGCACGGCGACGGCCGCGCGCGCGGCGCGCTCGCCGAGGACTTCTACACGCCGGCCCTCTACGCGGCCTACCAGGCGACCAAGCGCGCGTTCGACCCCGACGGCCGCCTCAACCCGGGCAAGATCGTCGACGTGCCACCGCTGACCGAGGCGCTGCGGATGGGGCCGGACTACCACCCCGCCCGCGTCGAGACCGGCCTCGCGTTCCACGACCCGCGCGGCGTCGACGCCGGGTTCGCGTCGGCCGTCGAGGCGTGCAACGGGTCGGCCGTGTGCCGGAAGATCGGGGCGGGGACGATGTGCCCGCCGTTCATGGTCACGCGCGAGGAGAAGGACTCGACGCGCGGCCGCGCGAACGCCTTGCGCGAAGCGCTGACCGGCGACCTCGGCCGCCTGACCGGCCCCGAGGTCGCCGAGGCGCTCGACCTGTGCGTGTCGTGCAAGGCGTGCAAGTCCGAGTGCCCGGCGTCGGTGGACATGGCGGCGCTGAAGACGGCGTGGCAAGAGCAGAAGTGGAAGGAAGAGCGGCCCGGCGCGCGGACGCGCCTGTTCGCGCACCTTCCGGTCCTCGCGCGGCGCCTGGCCGGCCCGCTCGCGCACGTCGTCAACCGCGCGAACGCGAGCCCGCTGGCCCGCCCCGCCCTCGACCGGCTCGGGATCGCGCGCGAGCGGCCGCTGCCGTCGTTCGCCACGCGCCCGTTCTCGGCCGCGCGCGACCGCCCCGCCCCCGACGGCTCGCTCGGAGCGGACCCCGACGCCCCGCGCGTGGCCCTCTACGTCGACACGTTCGGGCGCTTCCAGGAGCCCGAGATCCCGCGCGCCGCGCTCCGCGTGCTCCAGGCCGCCGGCGCGCGCGTCGAGGTGCCGGCCTACCGCTGCTGCGGGCGGACGTACCTGTCGAAGGGGTTCGTCCCGCACGCGACGCGCCTCGCCCGGCGCCTGGTCGAGACCTACGCGCCCTACGCCGAGGGCGGGGTGGCGATCGTCGGCCTGGAGCCGTCGTGCGTCCTGACGCTCCGCGACGAGATCCCGCGGCTCCTCCAAGACGACCCGCGCGCCGCCGCCGTGGCAGCCGCGGCCATGACCTTCGAGGAGTGGTGCGCGGCGCACGCCGACCGCCTCGGCGCGCTCGACTGGCAGACGGCGGGCGGGGCGGCCGACGCGGCGCTCGTCCACGGCCACTGCCACCAGAAGGCGCTCTCGTCGATGGGCGCGAGCCGCGCGTGCCTCGGCGCCGCCGGCCTCGCCGTGACCGAGAGCGGGGCGGGGTGCTGCGGCGTTGCGGGCGCCTTCGGCTACGAGGCCGAGCACTACGCCGTCTCCGTCGCGATCGCCGAGGACCGGCTGGCCCCGGCCGTCCGCGCCGCCCCGCCCGAGGGCGTGGTCGTCGCGGCGGGGACGAGCTGCCGCGAGCAGATCGAGCACACCACGGGCCGCCGGGCGCTCCACCCCGCCCAGGCGCTCGCGGCGCGGCTGTAGGGCGGGGCGGCCTCGTAGCCGCGCCACCCCGCCCCGCTCAGTAGAGGAACGTGGTGAAGCCGGCCGAGAGGCCGTAGGTCGAGGAGTTGTCGTCGAACTCGAAGTCGAACGTCCGGTAGAACGCCTGGGCACGGAGGGCCACGTTCCGGGCGACGGGGATCGAGACGCCGGCGCCCAGACCGCCGCCGACGTTGAAGTTGCTATTCGTCCCGCCGCCGAGGCCGATCTCGGGAGCAAAGCTGATGCCCTCCGTCGTCACGCTCGACCGTTGGTAGGCCAGCGACACATCGGCCTCGACGAACGGGCGGATGCCGGGGCGCCCGCCCCCGACGTAGTAGGTCACGCTCGGGCCGACACCGAGCACGGTCGACGAGAACGTGGACTCCTGGAAGCCGGAGACGGTGTAGAAGGAGGACTCGGACCGTAGGTAGCTGAGCTGGAGGTCGACGCCCAGCGCGAGCCCGTCTGCCACGAACAGGCCGACGCGCGGGGCGACGGAGGCCGTGGTAAAGTCCCCCTGCCGCGAGATCGACGCGGACCCGCCGAGCAGGCGGACGCCCCTCGCGGTCTGCGTCCACGTGGCCGGGTCGTCGGGGGCGGGGCGGGCGTCCGTCTGGGCGAGCGCGGGGGCGGCGAGGCAGAGGGCCAGGGCGGGGAGGCGCATGGGATCAGGGCGGGGTGGAAGAGTCGCCAAGCTCTGGCCGCCCCGCCCACGTCCGCCGCCCCCAACGACGTGCCCTGGCGGCGCCGACGCCGCGCGGCGTCCGGCGGGGGACTCCTCCCCCGCCCCGCCCGACGGCCCGCTCCACCCCGCCCCACGGACTCGGCCGACCCCGACCGGAACCCGTCTGCCGAGCCGGCGGCCGACGGGGACATGACGGCTTGGTGAATCCGCTGCGTTGAGCGCAGCCCGTCGGCGGTCGATACGTCTACGGGCACGCTCGCCCCCCCGCCCCGCCTCCATGTCCGCTCCGCGTCCCCCCGCCCCGCCCACCGAACCCATCGCCTGGAAGCAGGTGGCGTCGCTCGCGCTCATCGTCGCCGGCGTGTGGGCGCCGCTCGCGCTCGCGCTGCTCCTGGCGTAGAGGCCTGGTCGGGGGGATCAGCGCGCGGGCGGGGCGGTAGGGGACGCCCCTCACCACCCCGCCCTCTGGGTCCGCTCTGCTATGCCCGCTCGCCTCGGCCACCTCCGCCTCGACGTCAACGACCTCGACCGACAGACCGCGTTCTACACCGAAGCCTTGGGGCTCACGGTCCGCGAGCGGACGTCCGACGACGAGAGCCACTACGCCTTCCTCACAGACGACCAGCCGATTCCGGGCGGGGCGGACGACGGGATGCACCACCGGCTCGTCCTCCGCCAGTCGCGCGACGCGTCGAAGCAGACCCTCGGCGAGACCACGCGGCTCGACCACTTCGCGTGGGAGGTCGACGACGAGGCCGAGCTACTAACGTTCGTCGAGCGGCTCCGCGCGATGGGCGTGGAGACGGACCTCCAGGAGGCGCAGATCGCGTGGCAGTGCTACGTCCACGACCCCGAGGGCGTCAAGCTGGAGGTCTACTGCGACCGCCGCGCGCGGCCGGACGGGGCGCCGCTCTGGAAGGGCCGGCAGGAAGACCTGTCTGAGGACCGGCTGCGCGAAGCGGCGGCGCGGTAACACTGACGGCGCGGGCGGGGCGGCTCGCTGCCCGAACGCCGCGTAGAAATCCGTCCGCCCCGCCCGAGCAGGGCGGGTTGCCGTCGCTCCACCCCGCCCGCCCCGTTTCACCGTTGGGAGCGGGGCGGCTCCAGCAGGCGGGGCGGAGCGATCTTCCCCGCCCCCCTTACCGCCCCGCCCCGGGGCCTGCCCGTGTCCCGGTCCAGCGGCCTGCTCCTCCACGTCACGTCCCTGCCGTCGCCCTACGGCGTGGGCGACGTGGGTGACGGCGCGGCCCGGTTCGTCGACGCGCTCGCGGCGGCCGGCCAGCGCGTGTGGCAGGTGCTCCCGCTCGTGCCGCCCGGCGACGGCGACTCGCCCTACGCGAGCCCGTCGACGTTCGCGCTCAGCCCGCTCCTCATCAGCCCCGAGCGGCTGCGCGACGACGGGCTGCTCACGGACGCCGACCTGGCCGCCCCGCCCTCGCTCCCCGACGACCGGGTCGACTTTGCCGCCGCCCGCCAGTACAAAGAGGCGCTGCTCGCGTCGGCCTACGAGCGGTTCCAGGACGGGGCGGGCGGGGCGGCGCTGCGCGGCGCGTTCGAGGACTACGCCGAGCGCGAGGCGGCGTGGCTGGAGGACTACGCCCTGTTCGTGGCGATCAAGGCCGACCAGGGCGGGGCGGCGTGGACCGAGTGGCCCGCTGCCCTCGCGCACCGCGACGAGCGCGCGCTCGCCGAGGCCCGACGCCAGCACGCCGAGGCCGTCGACCGCGAGCGGTTCGACCAGTTCGTCGCCGAGCGCCAGTGGGCGGCCCTCCGCGAGCGGTGCCGGGCGGCCGGCGTCGAGGTCCTGGGCGACCTGCCGATCTACGTCGCCCTCGACAGCGCCGACGTGTGGGCTGACCGCGACCTTTTCGATCTGGACGAGGCGGGGCGGCCCCGCGAGGTCGCCGGCGTGCCGCCCGACTACTTTTCGGCGACGGGCCAGCGCTGGGGGAACCCGCTCTACCGCTGGGACCGGATGGCCGAGAACGGCTACCGCTGGTGGCGCCGGCGGCTTCGCCGGACACTCGCGCTCGTCGACCGCGTCCGCCTCGACCACTTCCGCGCGTTCGAGGCGTACTGGGCGATCCCCGCGAGCGAGGAAACGGCGGTCGAGGGGCGCTGGGTCGAGGGGCCGGGGAGCGCCCTTCTCGACGCGCTCGAAGCCGACGCCGGCCGCCCGCTCCCGATCGTGGCCGAGGACCTCGGCCTCATCACCGACGGCGTCCGCGACCTCATCGCGCGGCACGAATTGCCGGGCATGGCCGTGCTCCAGTTCGCGTTCGGCGGCGACGCGCAGAACGCGTACCTCCCCCACAACCACCGCCGCCGCCAGGTGGTCTACACCGGGACCCACGACAACGACACGACGGCGGGGTGGTGGGCGGCCGCCCCGCCCGAGGTCCGCGCCCACGTCGAGCGCTACCTCGGCCCGAGCGCCGAGTCTGTTCCGCGCCGCCTCGTGCGGGCCGCGTGGGCGTCGGTTGCCGACCTCGCCGTGGTTCCGGTCCAGGACATGCTCGGCTTGGGTTCGGACGCCCGGATGAACACACCGGGCGAGGCCGCGGGCAACTGGGCGTGGCGCCTCACGAGCGACCAGCTCGACGCGCTCCCGACCGAGTGGCTCCGCAACCTGACCGAGACGACGGGGCGGGGTGAGGGCGACGAGTGATGGGTGACGGGCGGGGTGGCCGCCCCGCCCTTCGCGCTTGTCTACACGCCACGCCAGCGGAGGCGTAGGGACACCATGCATGGTGTCCCCATAGGATGGCGGGGCGGTCGGCCGAGGCGCCGAGCGGGGCGGACCCAACGGGCGGACCCAACGGGCGGACCCAACGGGCGGACCCAACGGGCGGACCCAACGGGCGGACCCAACGGGCGGGGTGGCGCATTCGAGGCGGCCCCTTCCCCACCCCGCCCCGCCCGCCATGAACACGCCCCCCCGCCTTGGAGCCCTCGTCGAGCCCGACGGCGTCCGCTTTCGCGTGTGGGCGCCCGCCGCCGAGCGCGTCGACGTCGTCCTGGGCGAGCGGAGCGTGCCGCTCGATGCGACGGGCGACGGGTACCACGAGGCGTTCGTGGGCGGGGCGGCGGCCGGCGACCGCTACCGGCTCGCGCTCGACGGCGGCGACCCGTTCCCGGACCCGGCCTCGCGGTTCCAGCCCGAGGGCGTCCACGGGCCGAGCGAGGTCGTCGACCCGGGCGCGTTCGCGTGGACCGACGACAGCTGGACCCCGCCCGGCCTCGAAAGCCTCGTCGTCTACGAGCTCCACGTCGGCACGTTCACGGCGGAGGGCACGTTCGACGGCGTCCGCGAAAGGCTGGGGGCGCTCCGCGAGCTGGGCGTGACGGCCGTCGAGCTCATGCCGCTCGCCGACTTTCCCGGCGAGCGCGGGTGGGGCTACGACGGCGCCGCGCTCTACGCCCCGGCCCACGCCTACGGCCGGCCGGACGATTTGCGGCGGCTCGTCGACGCGGCCCACGCCGAGGGCTTGGCCGTCCTGCTCGACGTGGTCTACAACCACCTCGGCCCGGACGGCGCCTACGTCGCCGCCTTTGGGCCCGTGTTCACGCCTCGGCACGAGACCCCGTGGGGGCAGGCCATGAACCTGGACGACGACGGCTCGCGCGGCGTCCGCGACCTGTTTCTGGACAACGCGCGCCACTGGCTGGAGGAGTACCACCTCGACGGGTTCCGCCTCGACGCCACGCACGCGCTCGTGGACGACTCCGACCCGCACTTTCTAGCCGAGCTCTCGGCGTTCGTCGACGGCCTCACCCCGCCCCGCCTCCTCATCGCTGAGGACCATCGGAACGACGCCCGCCTCGTCACGCCCCGCCCCGCCGGCTACGGCCTCGACGCCGTCTGGGCCGACGACCTCCACCACCAAGTCCGCAACGTGCTCGCCGGCGACACCGAGGGCTACTACGCCGACTTTGCCGGCACGACGACGGCCGAGATCGCCGAGACGCTCCGCCGCGGCTGGTTCTACGACGGCCGCCCAACCCGGCGGACGGGCGAGCGGCGCGGGACGAGCGCCGAGGGCGTGCGGCGCGAGCAGTGCGTGGTGTGCGTCCAGAACCACGACCAGGTGGGCAACCGGCCGACCGGCGCGCGCCTCCACCACGAGGTATCGGCCGCCGCCTTCCGCGCGGCGACGGCGCTCCTGCTCGTGGCGCCCGAGACGCCGCTGTTGTTCATGGGGCAGGAGTGGGCCACGTCGGCGCCGTTCCCGTTCTTCTCCGACCACAACGCCGAGCTCGGCCCGCTCGTGACGGCCGGCCGCAAGCGCGAGTTCGCCGACTTCCCCGGGTTCTCCGGCGAGGTCCCCGACCCGCAGGCCGAGGGCACGTTCCGGTCCGCCGTCCTCGACTGGTCCGAGCGCGACGCGCCGGGGCACGCTCACACGCTGGCCCTCACGCGCGCGCTCCTCGCCCTCCGCCCCGCCCTCGGCGACCCGGCCGAGGCGACCGTCGAGGCCGCCGGCGACGGCGCCCTCGTCCTCCGCCGCGGCGGCCACGTCGCGCTGGTCGACCTCGTGGGCGGGGCGGCGCTGGGGCTCCCGAGCGGCGCCCACGTCGTGCTGTCGACCGAGAGCGCGGCCCACGCGCCGGACCCCGCCCCGCCCCGGCGCGAGGGCGGGGCGGTGGTGTTCTCGCGGCCGGGGGCGCTCGTGGCGCGCGTCTAGGGCGGGGCGGCCGGGCGAGGCGGCCCCGCCACTTTGACCGCCCCGCCCGCGGGACTCGCTGCGCCCGACGCGAGTACGTACGGGCTCCCCGCCGCCCCGCCCTCCAGGTTCGTCCGTTGCCCTCTCCCCCGCCCTTCTCGATGACCGCGACGTACCGGCTCCAGCTCCGCCCCGAGTTCGGGTTCGCCGACGCCGAGGCCGTCGTCCCGTACCTCGTCCGGCTCGGCGTGAGCCACCTCTACCTCTCGCCCATCACCGAAGCGCGCGCGGGCTCGACGCACGGGTACGACGTGGTCGACCACAACCGCGTCAGCGACGCGCTCGGGGGGCGGGGCGGGTTCGACCGGCTGGCCGCGACGTGCGCCGAGCACGGGCTCGGCATCGTCCTTGACTGGGTGCCCAACCACGCCGGCGTCGGGCCGCGGAACTGGGCGTGGCAGGACGTGCTCGCCTACGGCCCGCATTCGGAGTACGCGAGCACCTTCGACATCGACTGGGACCCGCTGAAGCCGGGGCTCCGGGGCAAGGTGCTCCTCCCGTTCCTCGGGGCGCCCTACGGCGAGGCGCTCGACGGCGGCGACATCGCGCTCGCCTACGACGACGGCCGGTTCTACGCGACCTACTACGACGACCGCTTCGCGCTGAGCCCGGCCACCTACGCGGCCCTCCTCGACGCCGCCCTCCCCGCCCACGAGCGCGAGGACGTCTACTTCGACCTCAAGGACCTCGCCGACGCCTACGGCGGGGTGGCGCCCGATGAGGTGGAAAAGGCTGAGGCTCTGCGCCTCCGGCTCCTCGCGCTCGCCGACCGGGCCGACGTGGCCGCCGGGCTCGCGTCGTTCGAGGGCGGGGCGCTCCACGACCTCCTGGAGCGCCAGGCGTGGCGGCTCGCGTCGTGGAAGACGGCGGGCCACGAGATCAACTACCGCCGCTTTTTCGACATCAACGGGCTCGTCGCGCTCCGCATGGAGGAGCCCGAGGTGTTCTGGGAGTCCCACCGACTGCTCGGCGAGCTGCTGGCGATGGACGCCGTCCACGGCGTCCGCGTGGACCACGTCGACGGCATGTTCGACCCGGCCGGGTACCTCGAAGCGCTCCGCGAGCTGGGCGCGCAGCACGTCTGGGTCGAGAAGATCCTGGGGCCGGGCGAGGCGCTCCCCGACGACTGGTGCACCGAGGGGACGACGGGCTACGAGGTCATGAACGACCTGGCCCACCTCGGCCTCGACGCCGACGGCCTGGCGGTCCTCGACCGCGTGTGGCGCCGGGCGGTCCCCGACGCCGAGCCGTGGGACGAGACGGTCTACGAGAGCAAGCGGATCGTGATGGACACGTCGCTGCCGGGCGAGCTCGTGCGCCTCGCCACCGGGCTCAACCGGATCTCCGAGCTCGACTACCGGACGCGCGACTTCACGCTCGGCGGGCTCCGCGAGGCGCTCGTCGAGGTCGTCGCCGCCTTCGACCGCTACCGGACGTACCTCCCCCACGACGCCGCCGAGGCCCGGGCCGTCGCGGGCGGGGCGGTCGCCCGGGCCAAGGCGCGCAACCCGGCCGCGGAGCCGTCGGTGTACGACTTCGTCGAGCGCGCGGTGTCGGGCGAGGCCGCCGAGGCCGCCCCGCCCCCGCTCGCGGAGCGGCTGTGGGCGTGGGTCGGGCGGTTCCAGCAGTACACGGCGCCGGTCGCCGCGAAAGGCGTCGAGGACACGGCGTTCTACCGCTACGCGCGGCTGCTCGCGCTCAACGAGGTCGGCGGCGAGCCCGACGAGGGCGCCCTCCCCGCCCGCGACTTCCACGCGCGCAACCGGGAGCGGGCGGGCCACTTCCCCCTCAACCTGCTCGCGACGGCCACCCACGACCACAAGCGCGGCGAGGACACGCGCGCCCGGCTCGTCGCGCTCGCGGCCGTCGCCGACGACTGGGGCGGGGCGGTCGAGGCGCTGGACCGGGCGACCGCGGGCCTCGTCGGCGCGCGCGGGCCGAGCGCGCTCGACCGCTACGTGGTGCTCCAGACGCTCGCCGCGCTCTGGGCGCCGCCGCCGTCGCAGGACGCCGAGGCGTACCGGGCCGACCTCGCGGACCGCCTCTGGGGCTACGTCCAGAAGGCGGCGCGCGAAGCCAAGCTCTCGACCAGCTGGATCAATCCGGACGCAGCCTACGAGCGCGACCTCGAAGCGTTCACTCGCAGCGCGGTCGCGGACGAGTCCGTGGCCGACGTCCTCGCCCCGCTCGCCGAGCGCCTCGCCGCGTTGGGGCTCCGGCACACGCTCACGCAGACCGTCCTCAAGCTGACGATCCCGGGCGTCCCCGACCTGTATCAGGGGACCGAGCGGCTCGACCTCTCGCTCGTCGACCCCGACAACCGCCGGCCGGTTGACTACGCCGAGCGCGCGGCCACGCTCGACCGGCTCGCGCCGCTCCTCGACCGCCCCGCCCCCGACGACGTCCGCGACCTGCTGCACACCGGCGAGGCGGACGCCAAGCCGTACGTCACGGCCCGCCTCCTCCGCCTTCGCCGCGACCGCCCCGCCTTGTTCGAAGGCGACTACCGGGGCGTCGAGGTCGAGGGCGACGGCTGGGTCGCGTTCGAGCGCGCGGGCGGCGCCCTCGCCGTCGTCGTGCCCCAGACGCCGGACCGCCCCGCCCCCGCGACCGTCCGCCTGGGCGGGGCGGCGTGGACGGACGCGCTCACGGGCGCCCGCGTCGAGGCCGAGGGCGGGGCGGTCTCGACGGACGCGCTGCCGACGTCGTGGGCCGTCCTCGTGCGGGACTAGCGGGGCGGCACGGGCGGGGCGGGCGGGCGCGTTATCCTGTGCCACCCCGCCCCGCCCGGCCATGACAACGCTTCCGATCCCTGTCCGCGACGAGACCGCCGACGCCTTCCGCAGCGCCCCACCCGCAACGCAGGAGTGGATCGCGCACTTTATCGACGCCTACTTCGAGAGGGCGGGGCGGACGAGGAGAGAAAAGGCAGAGGCGCTCAAGCGGACGATGGACGAGCTCTCGGCAGAAGCCCAAGCGAACGGGTGGACCGAGGAGATGAACGAGGTGAATCAACCCGGGTTTGCCGGAGGCTCCCATCCTTGACAACTTGGAGCCATGAGCAAGTCCACCCGCTATTCCCCCGAGGTCCGGCAGCGCGCCGTCCGCCTCGTCTTCGACCACGAGCACGACCACCCCTCGCAGTGGGCCGCCATCCGCTCGGTGGCCGAGAAGATCGGCTGCACCGCCGAGACGCTCCGCAACTGGGTTCGCCAGGCTGAGCGCGACCACGGCCGTCGCGCCGGCCCCTCCACCGACGACCGAGCGCGGCTGAAGGAGTTGGAGCGCGAGAACCGCGAGCTGCGCCGCGCCAACGAGATCCTCCGCAAGGCGTCCGCGTATTTCGCACAGGCGGAGCTCGACCGCCGACCGAGACGATGATCACGTTCATCGACGACCACCGCGAGGCCTACGGAGTCGAGCCGATCTGCAAGGTTCTGCCGATCGCTCCGTCGACCTACTACGCCGCCAAAGCCCGCCAGTCCGATCCGGCCCTGCGCTCGGCGCGGTCACAGAGCGACGAGGCCCTGCGTGCTGAGATCCAGCGCGTGTGGGACGAGAACCGCTCGGTCTACGGCGCAAAGAAGGTCTGGAAGCAGTTGAAACGCGAAGGCTTCGTGGTCGCCCGCTGCACCGTCGCCCGGCTGATGCGCACAATGGGTCTGCGCGGCGTCACGCGGGGCCGCCGTGTCCGCACGACCGTACCGGCGGATCTGGCCGAGCGCCCGCTCGATTTGGTGGAGCGCGACTTCACCGCCGAGCGCCCCAACCAGCTCTGGGTGTCGGACCTGACCTACGTCGCCACCTGGCGCGGCTTCGTCTATGTCGCCTTCGTGATCGACGTGTTCTCGCGGCGCATCGTCGGCTGGCGCGTGTCGAACTCGCTGCGGAGCGACTTGGCGCTCGACGCGCTGGAGCAGGCCATCTGCGAGCGCTCGGTCGGCGACGATCTCCTCGTTCACCATAGCGATAGGGGCGTTCAATACCTGTCCATTCGCTACACCGAGCGGCTCTCCGAGGCGGGCATCGAGCCGTCGGTCGGAAGCAAGGGAGATTCCTACGACAACGCCCTGGCTGAGACGGTGATCGGCTTGTTCAAGACCGAGGAGATCCACCGCAACGGGCCGTGGCGCGGCCTCGAAGACGTCGAACTCGCCACGCTGGAATGGGTGTGGTGGTTCAACGAGCGGCGCCTGCTCGAGCCTCTCGGCTACCTTCCGCCAGCCGAGTACGAAGACGCTTTCTACCGCCGCTTGGAGACTCAGGTCACCGAGGCGGCACTCACGTAATCCGGTCTCCGGCAAACCCGGGTTGATTCAAGGCGCTGCTGCGGGGGGACTTCGACGACGATGAGTAGCCGCCCGCGCTGCGTCGTCGACACCAACGTCCTCATCAGCGCCGGTCTCATCCAGCCGAGTACCCCCCCGCGTGGTCGATTGGATCATCGATCATGGGCGGCTCCTCGCCTCGACGAAGACGCTCGCTGAGTTCTCGTCCCGGTTTATCCAGAGGAAGAAGTTCGACCGCTACCTCCGCCCTGAGGGGCGGGAGCTGTTCACCCTTCAGATCACGGACGCCGCCGAGCTCGTCGCCGTCACCACGCGGCTGGCCGTCTGCGCCGACCCCGACGACGACCGCTTCCTCGAGCTCGCCGTCGACGGCCGGGCCGATTGCGTCGTCACCGGCAACACGCGCGACTTCCCCGCCGCGCACGGCGGCGTCCCCGTCCTAACGCCGGCCCACTTCGCCGGGCGGTACCTCGACGCGTAGCCCCACCCCGCCCGCGCGGCGAGAGCGGGGCGGGGCGGGGCGGGGCGGCTCACGCCTCGATTGCCTCGCGGACGACGGCCGCAAACTCGGCCATCATCATGGCCGTCGCCCCCCACACTTCGAGGCCGCCGACATCGAAGAACGGGACCTCGAACGTCCCGAGCGGGGCGTCCCGCCGCGACCGACGCCGGAGCGTCGGGTCGAGGAACGCGGCCACCGGCGCCTCGACGAGCGCGGCGACCTCGGCCTCGTGCGCCCGGAACGGCGGCCGCGCGTCGACCGACGCGACGACGGGCCAGACGGAAAACCGCGAGGGCGGGATGTAGAGCGGCGTGAGCCGCCCGAGCACATCGGGCGCGGCGGGGTCGACGCCGACCTCCTCCCACGCCTCACGGCGGGCGGCGTCCTCCGGCGTCTCGCCGGCGTCGAGCGAGCCGCCCGGGAGCGACACCTGCCCGCCGTGCGACGACAGCGACGCCTGGCGCACCGTGAGCACGACCGACGCCGCCCCGCCCGCGCCGGGGTAGAGCAGGACGAGCGTGGCGGCGGGGCGGCCCTCGTTGCGCTCGGTCGAAAGCGTCTCGGCCGTCGCGCGGGCCGGGAACGGGGCCATCTCGGCGTGCGCGGCGTGCCCGGGGAGCGGGGCGGCGAGCCGCGCGCGGAGGGCGGCGGCGAGGGCGGCGTGCGGGGGGAGCGTCGGCATCGGGCGTGGAACGCGGGCCGGCGCGGGCGGTGCCGCCCCGCCCGCGCTCCGCCACGTCCTCTCCCGCCCCGCTCAACTCGGGCGGGGCGGGCGGGGCGGTCCTACCGGAACGGGCGCTCGCGGCCCAGGGTCGCCATGAGGTCCGTCACGCCGACCGGGCCGTGGCGGTAGAGGAGCGGCTCGCCGTAGGTCGCCCCGATGCGGTAGCCGTAAACGCGCGCCCGGGCCTCGACCCACTCCAGGAAGCCGGGGTTCGAGATGTAGGTCTGCGGCCCGTCGTCCGCGCCCTCGCCGCCGGGCTGGTAGAACTGGCTCCTGAACGCGAGCAGCGCCTCCATCCGCCGCTCCCACACGTCCGACACGTCGACGACGAACGTGGGCTCGAAGTCGAGCGCCTGCATGTAGTGGAGGACGTGGTGCGGGCGCCACGGCTCCTGCGGGGCGCCGTCGTCGTCTGTCGTCTCGATCTTGGCGAGGCCGGAGTAGAACAGGGCGTCGACGCTGAGGCGCGTGGCGTCGCCGTGGTCGGGGTGGCGGACGGTCTCGGCCGTGGTCAGCACGACGTGCGGGCGGTACCGGCGGACGGCCCGGATCACGCGGAGCTGGTTCTCGCGCGTGTTCTGGATGTCGCCGTCGGGGAGGCCCAGGTTGTCGCGGGCGGCGAGGCCCAGGATCTCGGCGGAGGCGGCGGCCTCGGCGTCCCGCTCCTCGGGCGTCCCCCGCGTGCCCAGCTCGCCGCGCGTAAAGTCGACGATGCCGGTCCGGTAGCCCTGATCGGCGAGCACGCACATCGTGCCGCCGGCGCAGAGCTCGACGTCGTCGGGGTGGGCGGCGAGGGCAAGGACGTCGAGCGGGGCGGCAGGCACGGGCGGGGCGGGGGGATTCGGGGGCGCGGGCTACGCCGCCGCCGCCGCCGAGGTCCCAGCCCAGAGCGGGACCGGCGCCGCCCCGCCCGGCGTCCGACGCCGGCCCCCTGCCTCTGCCCGGTGCCGATCCTCCGCCCCGCCCTCGCGCTCGCCGCCCTCGTCGTCGCCGGGTGCGGACCGCCCGACCTCCCCGCCCGCTACGAGATCGACCGCGCGGTCCTCTCCCGCCGCCCGCTCCTCACCGACACGCTCAGCGTGCCGGGCGGGGCGGACACGCTGGACGTCGTCCTGAGCCTCGCCGTCGTGCGCGGCCGGACCGCGTGGGCGCTCCTCGACCCTGACGGCGCCGAGGTCTGGGGCGGGGCGGTCACACGCGGCGACACGGCCGCCCGGCACCGTGCGCTCCGCCCCGCCCCGGGCCCGTGGCGGTTCGTCCTGCGCTCCGACAGCGCCGTCGGCACGGCCGAGGTCCGGGGCAGCGCCCGCTAGCCGCCCCGCCCGCGCGTCGCTACCGGACCTGGAGCGGCACGCGGAACGCGGCGCGCGCCGGCGGCAGGCAGATCGAGTCGTCACAGACGGCGTAGAGCACCGCGCCGCGGACCTCGTGCCGACCGCGCGCGGCGGTCGCGCTCAGGCGGAGCGGCTGCACAATCCGGCCGCGCCCGGCGAAGTACGTGTAGTCGCTCCCGAACGCCTCGTCGTACCCCTCCTGCGGGCGGGCCTGGCGGAGCGGGGCGGCCTCGACGCCCGCCGGCAGCGCGCCGACGGTGACGGCGAGCGGCCGCCCGACCGGCGAGTCGACGGCGTAGAGCCGCCAGCCGGGCTCGATCTCGGCATCGAGCACGACGCGGGCCTCCCCGCCCCGCTCGGCCTGCTGCACGCGGACGCTCCAGTCGACCACGTCCTGCGTGCGGACGGGGGCGCCGAGCCGGCCCTGCGCGCTGGCCGGCGCGGCGAGGGTGACGAGCGCGAGGGCGCAGGCGGTCAGGAGGGCGCGCATAGCGGGAGGGGAAACGGGGGGCGCAGAGACGGGCTGTCCGCCGGGGCGGGGTGGCCCCTCAACGAACGCGCGGCGCGGGCCGTGCCTTACGCAGCGCGGGGCGCCCCCGGAGAGGCGCCCCGCGCTGGACTACGCCGAGGACGCGCTAGAGCGAGTCCTGGTTGGCGACGACGTTGACCGTGACCTTGGCCGAGACGTCCTGGTGGAGCCGGACCGTCGCCGGGTAGACGCCGGTCACGCGGGGGTCCTCCGACAGCGTCACCTTGCGGCGGTCGATGTCGAACCCCTGCTCCTTCAGCTCGTCGACGACCTGCTGGGTCGTGATCGTCCCGAAGATCCGGTTGTCCTCGCCCGTCTGGACGGGGATGACGATCTCGGTGCCGTCGAGGCGCTGGGCCAGCTTCTCGGCCTGCTCGCGCTGGGCCTCGACCTTGTGGGCCGACTGGCGGCGCTCCTCGGCGTACCGCTTCGTCGCGCTCTTGGTGGCGACGACGGCGAGCTGGCGCGGGATGAGGAAGTTCTGGCCGTAGCCGGGCTTGACGTCCACGAGGTCGCCCTTGATGCCGAGCGTGTCGTGGTCCTCCGTGAGGATGACTTTCATGGGGTGGGGAGGCTGGCGGGGGCGGGGCGGCGCGTTTCGTCGGCCGCCCCGCCCGCCGCTACTTGACGTTGTCGGCGGCGAACGGGAGCAGCGCGACGATGCGGGCGCGCTTGACGGCCGTCGTGAGCTGGCGCTGGAACTTGGCCGAGACGCCGGTCATGCGGCGCGGGAGCAGCTTGCCCTGCTCGTTCACGTAGCGCTTGAGGGTCTCGGTGTCCTTGTAGTCGATGTACTCGATCCCGGCGGACTTGAACGGGCACACCATCTTGGTCCCCTCGGAGCCCGGCGCGGCGATGCGCTGGAGGTCGTCGGGGTTCGAGGCGGCCACGAGGCGGGCGGCCACCTCGGGCGAGACGGCGCGCGGCGCCGGCTCGGCGCCCATCTGCTGGGCCGCCTGCTCGACGGCCGTGGGCTCCTCGGCCGAGGTCGGCACGGAGGCGCCCTCGAGGGCCGTGCTCACCTCGGTCTCGGGGAGCTGCGTGGTCTCGACGGCGGGGGCGCCGCCGGTCGCGGGGTCCTGCGCGGGGTTGCCGTCGGTCGCGGGGGCGCCGTCGGCGGCGTTCGTCTGGTCGTCTGCCATGTCGGTAGGGGGCTAGGCGGCGGCGGCCACGGCGCCGCCCTTCTGCTCGTTGTAGTACCGCTCCATCTTCGCGTCGTAGCGGAGCACGAGGTGGCGCATGATGTCGTCGTTGATCCGGAGCGCGCGGTCGACCTTGGGGAGCGCGGTGCCGTCGGCGAGGCGGAAGTAGACGACGACGTAGTAGCCGTTCCGCTTTTTCTCGATGGGGTACGCCAGCCGCTGGCTCCCGCGCTCGTCGACGCCGGCCACGACGGCGCCGTTGTCGGAGAGGTAGGCCGTCACGCGCTGGACGATGTCCTTCGTCTGCTCCTCGTTGAGGACCGGGTTGATGACGTACATCAACTCGTACATGGGCGCCGCGTTGGCGCTGGAGGCGTCGTCTGCCATAGGGGTCCCTGTGGGATACAAAAGGTGTATGCCCGCGCCGGGCCGGGATGTCTCCCCGGAACGCGCCGTGGGCAGGGCGAGGGGCGAAGTTACCCCGCCCCGCCCCCGCACGCAGCGAAGCGGGGGCGAAGACAGCCGCGGGCGGGGCGGCGCCCGGGCCGCTTCGAGACGCCGCTTCGCGCCACCCCGCCCGCGCCGCCGGCCGTTAGTCTTCCCCGCGGCCCCAGAAGTTGCGGACCCGGCGCTCGACCTCGCCGATGCCCGGCAGCGTCACGCCGCGGCGGAGCCCCTCGCGGATGATGAACGCGCGGAGCGTCTGGTCGGCCGGCGGCAGCGGGTAGAGCGCGTCCACGACGCCGGCGAGGGCGGGGCGGACAGCGGCGCCCACGAGCCCCAGCCGGAGCGCGACGAACCCGGCTACGCCGGTCCACACGGCGGCAAAGTGGCCCGCGGCGGCGAACGCGCTGAGGGCGCCCACGTAGACGAGCCCCTGCACGACGGGGTGCTCCAGCACGGCCGCCGCGCGCGCGAGCCCAGGAAAGACGAGGCCCGGGGCCGCGACGGTCCACGAGGCGTAGAGGGCGAGCGCGAGCGAGAGCGCGAACCACCACGGCACGACGGCGAGCAGCGCCGGGAGCACCCACACGG
This sequence comes from Rubrivirga sp. S365, assembly GCF_032248475.1. Taxonomy (NCBI): domain Bacteria; kingdom Pseudomonadati; phylum Rhodothermota; class Rhodothermia; order Rhodothermales; family Rubricoccaceae; genus Rubrivirga; species Rubrivirga sp. S365. Next base: position 1,685,710 of record NZ_JAVTTN010000001.1, on the reverse strand, counting down.
CCAGCGTCTGCGGCGACCGCAGCCACACGCCCGTCCGCCGCACGAGCACGTCGAGGCCGACGGCGTCGATCACCCCGCCCGCGTACTCGCGCAGGAGCGGCTCGGTCGTGTGGAACCGCGTGCCGTCGGCGGCGACGATGCCGCCGGGCGTGTCGACGTAAGCCGGCACCTCACGGGCGGGCCGCGAGCCGGCGCGGCGGGACCACGGCCACCTCATCGCGTCTCGGCGGGCACCGCCCGCCGCTGGCCTTCGCCGGACACGTCGAGCGTGTCGCCCGGCGCGACGACGAACCGGAAGCGGACGCCGGCGACGTCGACGCCGGCCGCTTCGAGCGGCGTCGAGAGCATGCGCGAGAGCGTCCGGGCCGTGTTCAGCGCCGGCTGGTCCGACGTCTGCAGGTGGCCCTCGGCCTGCTCGCGGAGGGCGGGGCGGACGCGCCGGAGCGTCTGCTCAAGCGTCCGCTCGGTGAGCGACGGCGTGAGCCGGGCCTGCCCGCTCAGGTCGATGTCGACGCTGGCCTCCTCGAGTTCGGGCTCGACTGAGAACACGGAGAGCGGCGGGAGCCGGACCTCGACCACCCCGCCCTCCTGGAAGTCGATGTCGCCGGGCCGGAGGTCGGTCAGCGAGAACCCGTACGTCATCGTCGCCGGCACGCGGATGCCGACCTCGGCCCGCCCGGTCTCGATGTCGAGCAGGCGGACCCTCCACCGCCGCGCGCTCGACCCCGACAGGCTCGACGTGAGCCGGCCGGTGACCAGGAACTCCTCGGACGCCTCGGACTGGAGCGTCGACAGCATGGCCGACTCGACCTCTTCCTCGTCGATCCCCCCGCCCCGCCCGAGCGCGACGCCGAGGGCCACGACGACGGCGACGAGCGCCGCGATCACGAGGCCCAGCACAAACCCGGCGAGGCGGCGGCGGGCGGGCGGGGCGGCGGGGTCGGTGGGCATGGCGCGGCGTACGAAGGGCGCGGCGGCCGGGTTCGCGCGGGCGGGGCGGGGCGAGGAGAAGAGGAACGGAGGAAGCACGCCCCCGCCTCTTCTCATCCCCGCCCCTTCTCCTCCACCCCGCCCTAGCCCGCGAGCAGGACGAGGGCCACGCCGGCGAGGGCGATGCCGGCCACGTTGGCCGCCGACAGCCGCTCGTGCCACAGGAACCGGCCGATGAGGGCGGCCCCGAACACGATCGCCACGCTGTTGGCCGGGAACGCGACCGGCCCCGGCAGCTGGTCGAGCGCGCGGAGCAGGAACTCGGCCGACCCGTAGTTCACGATGCCCAAGACGGCGCCCCAGCCCAGGACCTCGCCGCGCGGCCACCGCCCCGCCCGCACGCCGGTCCACACGACGACCGAGAGCCCGACGGCGAAGGCCACGCCGAACACGAACAGCAGGAACGTGGCCGGCGCGACGCGCCCGGCGAACGACTCCTGGAACAGCTTCATGTTGACGTCGACCACCCCGCCCGCCGCGAACAGGAGACCGAGCACGGCGACGGCCCCCATCCGCTCTGCGGGCGGGGCGGGGCGGCCAGTGTCCGCGTCGGGCGGGGCGGGCGGGCCGAGTTTTCCCGGCGGCTCGGCGGCGGGGCGGGCGACGAGGAAGAACGCCCCGCCCGAGAGCGCGAGCCCGACGAGCTGGAGCGGGCGGGGCACCTCGCCCCACACGAGCCACGACGCGACAAACGGGACGACGACCGACAGCCGCATGACGCCCGCCGCGAGCCCCATGCCGGCGTCGCGGATGGCCCGCGAGAACAACCAGAACCCGGCGATAAAGAGCACGCCCTGCACCACGCCGAGCCCAACCAGCCCGGCCGTCAGCGCCGCGGGCGGGGCGGCGCCCTGGAGGCCGAGCGCGAGCGCCGCGGCGGCCGCGTAGTTGGCCGTCAGGAGCGCGGTCCGGTCGAGGTCGCGCCGCTCGGCCACCTTGAGCAGGACGGCGATCGAGAGGCTACAGGCGACCGCGAGGGCGAGAAACAGCATGCCGGTACGTCAGCAGGTCGGGGTCGAGGAGCGCCGGGGGCTAGGCCGCACCGCCCGCCCCCTCCACCCCGCCCGCCGGCTCGTTACTCGATCCCGAACACCTCCTCCTTCAGCGTCGAAAAGTCGATGGGCTTGGTGAGGTAGCCCCGCGCGCCGCCCTGGAGCGCCGTCGTCTTGAGCTCGCCGTCGTCGTAGGCCGTGACCATGTAGACGTCGAGGTCGGGGAACTCGCCCTGGACTTCGGCGAGCAGGTCGAGCCCGCTCATCCCCGGCATGTTGATGTCCGAGAGCAGGACGACGACGTCGGCGGCCTCCCCGCCCCGGAGCTTCTCCAGGGCCTCCTCGCCGCTCTCGGCGAACACGAGCTCGAGGAGCCCCTGGCGCACCTCGCGCCGGAACTTCTGCGTGAACAGAAACTGGACGTCGGTCTCGTCGTCGACGACGAGCACGCGGAGCGGCTGGGGCATAGGCGTCAGAGGAGCGGTCCGCTAGATACACCCGCCGCGGGCGGGGCGGCCGCCCTGGACGGCGGAGGGCACGCGATCTTGACCCGATGACCCCCACCCCGCCCGTCGGCCGCCTCCACGTCCTCACGGACTTCCACTTCCAGCAGCGGTGGTCCCACGCCGAGCTCGCCCGGCAGGCCGCGGCGGGCGGGGCGGAGACGGTCCAGTTCCGCCACAAGACGGGGACGACGCGGGACCGCCTCGCGGGCCTCCTCCCGACCGTCGCCGCGTGCCGGGCCGCGGGCGTCCCGTGCCTCGTGGACGACCACCTCGACCTCGCGCTCGCGGCCGGCGCCGCCGGCGTCCACCTGGGCGCGCTCGACCTCCCCGTCGCCGACGCCCGCGCCGTCCTCGACGGGCGGGGCGGCGGCCTCATCGGGGCCACGGCGACGACGGCCGAGGCCGCGCGCGCGGCCGAAGCCGCTGGGGCGAGCTACGTCGGCTTCGGGCCGGTCTTCCCGACGGGCTCCAAGGCGAACCCGGCCAGCGTAAAAGGACTGGACGGACTCGCACGCGCGGCGGCGGCCGTCCGCATCCCGGTCATCGCGATCGCCGGCGTCACGCCCGAGCGCGTCGGGCCGTGCCTGGACGCCGGCGCCTGGGGCGTCGCCGTGATGACGGCCGTGACGACGGCGCCGGACGTGGAGGCCGCCGCCGCCCGGTTCCGCGAAGCCGTCGAACGGTGGCAGTAGGCCGGTGGACAACGTTCCCGCCCCGCCCGCGGGTCGCAAGGGGCGGGGCGGGGCGGCGCTCCCCACCCCGCCCTACGGACCGGCGGGGTCGGCTGAACGAGCGGCTTGGGCACAAAAAAGGGGAGGTGGATCGCTCCACCTCCCCAGAGTGCCGTACGGCTGTCCCGTCTAGCCTGCCGCGTTGCGGCCGCCGTAGACGTTGTTGGCCCCGTACTCGTTGTAGCGCTCCGTGACGTAGTTGTAGTCGTCCTTGTCGCGCGGGTGGACGCCGAGGACGATCCCGCCCTCGTTTACGTCGTTCTCGTACACCTTGGCCTGGTCCTCGGGGATGCCAGCGCCGACGAGCGCGCCGACGAGGCTGCCCGCCGCCCCGCCCGCACCAGCGCCAGCGAGCGCGCCGGCGAGCGGACCCGCCACGGCCCCGATGCCCGGGAGGATGACGGCGCCGCCGACACCGGCGATCGCGCCGATGATGCCGCCGGTCGTGCCGCCGATGGCCGCGCCTGCACCGGCCCCCTCCATGGCCTTCGAGCCCTGCTCGATCTTGACCTCGTCCGGGTTGCGGTCGTAGTAGCGCTCCTTCGTGTCCTCCGACATGATGACGTGGATGTCATCGTCGGTGTAGCCGCGCTGGCGGAAGTGGTCGTAGGCCTGGTCCGCGCTCTTGGAATCGCGGAAGGTGCCGGTCACGAGCGGGCGGTCGTCTGAGTATGCCATTCTGAAGGGGGGGAGGTTGTGTAGAGGGGACACGTTATAAGCGCTCACGGCCCCCCCCGTTCCTCAGAACCGGAAGTTAAGGAGACGGACGGTCCACGCCGTCTGCGTGAACCCGCTCTGGCCGGCGCCAGTACGGAGGCTCCCCTCCCACCCCACCCCGCCCCCATGCCCACCCGCTCCGCACGCGCCCACTGGTCCGGCTCGCTCTCCGACGGCTCCGGGTCGCTCTCGACCGAGACGTCCGCGCTCGACGAGGTCCCGTACTCCTTCGACACCCGGTTCGGCGACAGCACGGCGGGGACGAACCCCGAGGAGCTCCTCGGCGCCGCCCACGCCGGGTGCTTCACGATGGCCGTCTCCCACGCACTCTCCGAGGCCGGCCACCCGCCGCAGTCGGCCGACACGACGGCGGAGGTCCACGTCCGGCAGGTCGAGGGCGGGTTCGAGATCGACACGATCCACCTCACGCTTACGGCGACCGTCCCCGGCGTCTCAGACGACGAGTTCCAGCGGATCGCGGACGACGCCAAAGAAAACTGCCCGCTCTCGAAGGTGCTCCGCGCCGCCGAGATCTCGCTCGACGCAACGCTCCAGTCGTAACCAGGCGCCCCGCCCCGCCCCGCCATGCTCCGTCTTGCCGCCGTCGCGTTTCTCGTCGTCGCCCTCGTCGTCGCGTTCCGGTGGTTTACCGGCGGCGGCGGGCGGGCGGAGCCGGCTGAGGTCGCCGCCGCCGCCCGCGCTGGCGCCACGTTCCTCGACGTCCGCCGTCCCGACGAGTACGCGGGCGGCCGCGTCCGCGGCGCCCAGAACGTCGACGTCCTCGCACCCGGCTTCCGCGACCGCGTCGCCGGGCTCGACCGCGACCAGACGGTCTACGTCTACTGCGCGTCGGGCACACGGAGCGGGAGGGCAGCGAGGATCCTGGAGGACCTCGGGTTCGCGCGCGTCGTGAACGCGGGCGGGGTGAGCGCGCTCGCGCGGGCGGGCGTGCCGATGGAGTAGCCACGCCCGTGGCGTTCGCCTGCCGCCCCGCCCGCACCTGGAGCCCGTACGGGCGGGGCGGCGCCGTCTGCACACGACTCCTCCTCCTCCACCCGTTCACACTCCGCGTGCCACGGGTAGAGCAACGCCGACGGGGCGGGCGTGTCTACAGGGTATGCGGGCGCCGCGCCGTCTGATTTGTGGGGCGGCCCGTGCCACCCGCGCCGTCCGTCCCTACTTTACCCGGCGAGGCGCGCGCCCGGCCGCCCCTTCTCCCCTTTGCCATGGCCCTCTACAAAGAACCGTCCGCCGACCTCAAGCGGAAGTACCCGATCTACCTCCAGATCGGGCTCCTGCTCTCGCTCGGCCTCACGATCCTGGCCTTTACCGTCAGCCTCCCCGAGGGCGACGACGTCCAGGTGTACTCCGACCAGACCGAGGTGATCGAGCTCGAGGAGATCCCCCCGACGCAGGAGTACGTCCCGCCGCCGCCGCCGCCGCCCGCCCCGCCCCCGCCGCAGGAGGTGCCCGACGAGGTCGAGGTCGAGGACGACGTGATCGAGGAGATCGACCTCGACCTCAACGAGGCCCCGCCGCCGCCGCCGAGGACGCCGCCGCCGCCGCCGAAGGCCGCCCCGCCGCCCCCGCCGACCGCCGCCCCGCCGCCGCCGCCGCCGCCGGAGCCCGAGCCCACGGAGCCGGAGATCTTCGAGGTCGCCGAGGTGCAGCCGGAGCTGATCGGCGGTCTCGCCGACCTCCAGAGCCGGGTCGAGTACCCCGAGTTCGCCCGCCGGGCCGGCGTCGAGGGCCAGGTCGTCGTCCAGTTCGTGGTCGACGAGCGCGGCAACGTCGTCGACCCCGTCGTGCTCCGCTCGCCGAACGACCTGCTCGCCGAGGCGGCGCTGAAGGCCGTCCGCGACAGCAAGTTCAAGCCGGGTCAGCAGCGCGGCCGCCCCGTCAAGGTCCGGTTCGCCGTGCCGGTGACGTTCCGCCTCCGCTAGGCGCACACGCCCCGCAGGTTTCTCGCCGCCCCGCCCGTACCACACGGGCGGGGCGGTCTGCGTTGGTGGCTCGCCCGAGCGGGGCGGCCCGTCAGCGCCCTCGCTGGTGCACCCGGTGACGGACGCCGCCCTCCGCCTCGCCCACGAGCACGTCGGTCGCCATGCCGACGAAGAGGCCGTGGCCGAGGACGCCGGGGACGGAGCCGATGGCGGCGCCGAGCGCGGCCGGGTCGTCGATGCCGGGGAACCGGGCGTCGACGATCCACAGGCCTTGGTCGGTCACGACGGGGCCGTCCTTCCGCTCGCCCATCCGCAGCGCGGGCTCGGCGCCCAGCCCACGCAGCGCGCGCAGGACGGCCGGCTCGGCGAACGGGAGCACCTCGACGGGGACCGGTGCCGTCGTTCCCAACCGCTCGACCTCCTTGGACGGGTCCACGAGGACCACGAACCGGGCGGCGAGCGCGGCCACCACTTTCTCGCGGACGTGCGCGCCGCCCCGCCCCTTGATGAGGGCGGCGGCCGGGCTCACCTCGTCGGCCCCGTCGAGGGCGAGGTCGAGCCCGGCCTGGGCCGTTGGAAGCGTATCGAGATCGAGGTCGGCGAGGGCGAGGAGCGGGACGCCGTGGGCACGTGCCAGCCGCTCGGCGTCGTAGGACGTGGGCACGCCGGCCACGTCCAGCCCCTCGTCGCGGACGCGGCGGCCGATGGCCTCAATCGCAAACGCGGTCGTGGAGCCGGTCCCCAGCCCCAGCCGCATCCCGTCCTCGACGAGGGCGGCGGCGGCGAGGCCGGCGGCGCGCTTGGCGGCGGCGGGGTCGGGCGGGGCGGCGTCGGACACGGGCGGACTCGAAAGGGCGGGAGTGGGGCGGCAAAGCTACTCGCGCGGAGCCTCGGCCCGAGCGGGGCTCGGCCACCCCGCCCGCGCGAACTGAGCCGGGCGGGACGGGCACCGACCGCCCCGCCCCGGCGTTTAGCCGCCATGCCCCACCCCGCCCCGCCCGCTCCACACACGCCGCTCGCTCGGGCGGGGCGGGCGCTGTGGCGTCTCCCGCGGCTCGTGCTCGTCGGGCTCGTCCGCGTCTACCAGATGGGGATCTCGCCGTGGCTGGGGCCGTCGTGCCGGTACACGCCGACGTGCTCGGAGTACGCCGTGCAGGCGCTCCGCCGGTACGGGGCCGCCCGCGGCGTGGTCCTGGCCGTTTGGCGGATCGGGCGGTGCCACCCGTGGGGCGGCCACGGCTACGACCCGCCGCGGTGGTTCGGCGAGGCGCCCGCGGACGGCGCCGAGGGCGGGGCGGGGCGGAACGGCGCGTGAGGGTCGGGGGTGAGAGCGGACCCGCCCACCGCGTCCGCCCGTGTCCGCTGCCGATCACAGAGAGCTCTCCCGCGAGACGCCCGTCTCGTGCGCCGTCATCACCGTGTCCGACACGCGGAACGAGGACGACGACGCGAGCGGGGAGGCGATCAAGGCGCGGCTCCGCGACGCTGGGCACCCGGTCGAGTTCTACCGGATCGTCCCCGACGACGGGGAGGCCATCCGCCAGGTGCTCCTGCACCTCGCCGGCCAGGTCGAAGTCGTCGTAACGACGGGCGGGACGGGCGTCTCGCGCCGCGACACGACGGTCGAGGTGGCCGAGCGGCTGATCCAGAAGGCGCTCCCCGGGTTCGGAGAGCTGTTCCGCGCGCTCTCGTTCGAGACCGTCGGCGCGGCCGCTATGCTTTCGCGAGCGACGGCCGGTGTCTACGGGCACGCGGACGGTCCGGCCGAGACGCTCCTCTTCTGCTGTCCCGGCTCGACGGACGCGTGCGCGCTCGCGCTCGACCGCCTCATCCTCCCCGACCTCGCCCACGTCGTGTGGGAGGTGGTCCGGCAGGCGGCCACCCCGCCCCCGGACCACCACCTGTCCTCTCCCCTCCCCTAGCCCGGGCGGGGCGGTGTCTGATGCTGCCCCGCCCGCTCTCACCTCACCTCCACCCCGCCCCATGTCCCCCTCCGACCTTTCTGCCCGCCACGCCGACCTCGTCCAGAAGGGCGACGCCGACGCTCTCGCCGAGCTTTATGCCGAGTCCGGTCAGCTGATCTGGCTCGACGGCGTCGCCGACGGCCGCGACGCCGTCCGCGACCGCTACCGCCAGTTTTTCGACTACCACGGCACGATCTCCTCGGCCGAGCGGACGCACCAGCAGACGGCCGACGACGCCGCGTTCGACTTTCTCAAGATCGAGAGCGAGCGCGGGACGTTCACGATCGTCAACGCCTTCGTCTTCGACGGCGACCACGTCGCCCGCCACTTTTCGAACGAGACCGACGTCGAGCTGGATCGCGACGAGGTCGAGCGAGACGCCTAGCCGAGGGCGGGGCGGCCAGCCCCACCACGCTCTCGAACGCACGCCGCCCCGCCCGAGCAGATCGGGCGGGGCGGCTCTGTATCGGGGCGATTTCCGAGGGCGGGGCGGTTAGCTGCGCCCGGCCGGCTCCTGCTGCCCGCGGTTCGCGGCGTTGTCGTCGGGGTTGCGAGCGGCGAGGGCCTCGTCGAGCTTGTCGGTCGCCGGAAGCTCGTCGCGGGACGTTTCGCCGTACCAGCACGCGAGCGCGAGGGCGATCGCCACGTCGGCGTGGTCGCCCAGGTCGGGGGCCGGGCCGTTCGTGGACGCCGCCACGCGGCCCACGCGGCGCTCGGCGTCGACGGCCGCGGCGCTCGCGTCGTCCATCGTGATCGGCGTGCGGATGACCTCGGTCGAGACGTCGGCCTCGCCCCCCGACTGCTCGATGACGGCGGGCTTGGGGCCGTCGCCCTCGACCTCGGTTCCGGCCAGCGTCTCGGACTCGTCGTCGTCGGTGAGGTCGCCGTCGGGGTCGCGGTCGGAGTCGGGCGCGGCGGCGTCGAGGTCGGCGCTCGTGTAGAGCGCGTCGACGGCGTCGCTCGCGGCGTCGAAGCGGCCGGGGACGTCGACGGCGTCGGTCCGGTAGAGCCACTCGAACGTGTCGACGAGGACCTGGAGCGGGACGTCGAGGGCGTCGGCGTCGGCCGAGCCGCCGTCGAGCAGGTTCACGGCGACGCCGCTCGGGCCGCGCTCGTGGAGGGCGTCGACGGCCCGCTGCCCGCCGGTGAGCACGAACGTGGTCTGCGCCGCGTACTGAGGCTCCGACGCAACGACGTCGAGGACCGTCTGCGTGGGGTCGTCGCCGGAGAGCCGGCGGAGGTCGCGGACGGCGTACGTGGGGGCGTCGTCGCCGGGGAGCTGCTCGACGAGGGCGAACGCGCGCGGCGTGGCGTCGGGGGCGTGGACGGCGCAGAAAAAGCGGGCCATGAGGGCGGGGAAAGGGTTCGGGAGAGAAGGCGGAGTAGACGGCCGGCCGGCGGGGGCCGTTCCAGAGCGGCGAGCGGCGAGCGGCGAGCGGAAGGTGACCGCCCCGCCCGCAACGCGCGGGGCGGGGCGGCCGCCACGCGCAGCCTGACCGCCCCGCCCCTCTGAAACGGCGTCGCGCGCGGTGGGCGGGGTGGTGGACTTCGGGGGGTGCCGTCTGGGACCGCCCCGCCCTCCCCGGACACCACGCGTGGTGTCCGCATTCGGGGCAGGACACCCACCCCGCCCGCAACGCGTGGGCGGGGCGGCGTCGGGCTGAACCGCCCCGCCCGCCCGACAACCACCCCTAACCCCTCCTGACCAGAGGGGAACTGCCGCCGCCTTTCGTGGGCCTCGGCGACTTCCATGACCGCCCCGCCCAGATGTAAGCAGGCGGAGCGGAACAAAACCGACGCCACCCCGCCCGCGCGCGCCTTTCCCCTTTCCCCTTTCCCCTTTCCCCTTTCCCCTTTCCCCTTTCCCCTTTCCCCTTTCCCCTTTCCCCTTTCCCCTTTCCTCAGTTCATCCGCGCGCGCGACTGGCGGAGGGCGTCGGGCGGGGCGGGGTCGCCGGCGACGCGGTAGCCGGCGAGCGCGCCGCCCTCCACGAAAACGACGAGCCCCTCGGCCTGCGGGTCGTAGGCCTCGAGCTGGCGGGCCTCCCAGCCGTCGAAGTCCTCGCTAGAGGTGCCGGGGATGGCGTGGATCTGCGTCGTGTACCACAGCCGCTCGGGCTCGAACGGGCGCGGGCGGAACCGGCGCGGGGCCGCGTCGCGCCACAGGACGACGGCGCCGGCGCCGTGGCGGCGGTAGCCCTCGAAGGCGGCGGCCGAGAGCTCGGCCCAGTGGTCGGCCAGGAACTCGCGGTGGGCCGCCGCGCGGCGGGCGGCCCCGGCGCGGCCGGTGATGGCGACGAGCCCGCGGGGCGTCGAGAGCGTGGTCGTGTGGTCGTCGGGCACGGGCCGGGGCGGGCGTCGGGGGCGAGCCTCAGCCACGCGCCCCCGCCAGGGCAGTTCCGCGGCCCGGGACGGCCGGGGTGCGCCCTATCTTGCGCCCTCCCCACACGCCACCCCGCCCGTCCTATGGCCCGCTACAGCTCGTTCGACGACGTCCTCGCCTCGTACCCCGACCGGTTCAACGGCGACAAGGCCCAGACCATGGACGACCGCGTCCACATGCACCTGACGGGCGACGAGCCCCGCGACGTCACGCTCTACGTCCACCACGGCGAGCTCGACGTGATCGACGGCGAGGTCCCCGAGGACCCCACGCTGAAGCTGACGGCGAAGGCCGAGGACTGGGTGGCCATCGAGAACGGCGACCTCAACCCGATGATGGCCATGATGCAGGGGAAGGTGAAGATGAAGGGGTCGGTCCCCTTTGCGACCAAGTTTATGGGCCTCTTCGGCTACGGCGGCTGACGCGCGCCCACGACGACGACGCGCTCCGGGCGGGGCGGAGCCCCCGGCGGTTCCGCCCCGCCCCCGCGTTCGGCCCGCGCTCGCCACGCGGCGGGGCGGGGTGAGGTTCAGACACGATGTTCGTCCGGCCCGCGGAAGGAAGGGCGGGGTGGCGAGTTGGCCTCCGAGCCCGCCCCGCCCTCTGCGTCGGACGCGCCCGAGTCACTCCTGAACCCCATCCCCCGCCCCGCCCATGACCTACGGCGACCTTGAGATCGACGCGCTCCCCGAGGGCCGATTCACCGTTGGCCTCGACAAGCGGTTCGTGCCGTACGCCGAGGGCGACCCGCCCCGCCCGGGCACCCTGTTCGTCTCTGTCACGCCGTTCCTGGTGAGGGCGCCCGACGAGACGCTGCTCGTCGACACGGGGCTCGGGTCGTGGGCCGAGGGGCGCGGCACCGAGGTGCTCCTCGACAGCCTCGTCCGGCGCGGCGTGGCGCCCGAGGACGTCGACCGCGTTGTCCTCTCGCACCTCCACTTCGACCACACGGGCGGGGCGGTGACCCGGGCCGGCGCCGAGGGCTGGCGGCCCACGTTCCCCGCCGCCGACTACGTCGTCCAGCACGCCGAGGCGACCGCCGAGGGCTACGCCGGCGAGTCGGCCCGGGCGCGCGACCTCGTGCTCGACACGCTCGACCGGGCGGGCCAGCTCGTCTACGTCGAGGGCGACGCCGACCTCGGCCGCGTCGGGATCGAGGTGACGGGCGGCCACACGGGCGCGCACCAGCTCGTCCGCCTCCACGCCGGCGACATGCAGGCCGTGTTCGGCGGCGACGTGTTGGGCACGCCGGGCCAGGTGGGGCGGCGGTTCCAGGCCAAGTACGACGTCGACGGCGCGGCCTCGCAAGCGTGGCGCGACCGGCTCGCGGCCGAGGCCGCAGAAGCCGGCCACCTCCTCCTGTTCTACCACTCGCCTGAGGCCCCGGCCGCCTTCGTCTCCGACGGCCCCAAGGGCCAGCGCGTCGTCGAGCCCGTCGACCTTTAGCCTGCCCGGCAGACCGGGGCGGGGCGGACTGAGCGGGCGGGGCCAGCTTAAAAGGCGCTCAGGTAGGGGAGGATGCACCGTCCGTTCACGGCCAACGGCGCCGGCGGCGCGTTCAGATAGATCCACCGCCGGCCGCCCCGCTCGGGGCCGCCCCGCCCGATGCCCACCCCGCCCCCCGTCCGCCCCCGCCCGTCCGCCCACGGCGCGACCGTCGCCGCCCCGCCCTCGGGCGACGGCGCCGCCGGGCCGACGCCCGACGTGGCCAGGCTGTCCCAGGCGACGCTAGGCGTCGAGGGCATGACGTGCGCCGCATGCTCGGGCCGCGTCGAGAAGGCGCTCCAGAAGGTGCCCGGCGTCGAGGAGGCGACCGTCAACCTGGCGACGGAGCGGGCGACGGTCTCCTTCGACGCCGCCGAGACGACGCCCCTCGCGCTCGCCGAGGCCGTCCAGCGCGCGGGCTACGACGTGCGGACCGAGGAGGTCTCGTTCGGCGTGGGCGGCATGACGTGCGCGGCCTGCGTGGGCCGCGTCGAGAAGGCGCTCGCCGGCGCCGACGGCGTGGTCGAGGCGTCGGTCAACCTGGCGACCGAGCGGGCGCGCGTCCGCTACGCCGCCGGGACCGACGTCGACGCGCTCTACGAAGCCGTTCGCCGGACGGGCTACGACGTCGTCGAGGCGGCCGAGGGCGGGGCGGCGGGCGCCGAGGACGAGGCCCGCGCCCGCGCCCGGCAGACGCTCCGGCGCCGGCTGGGGTGGGCCGCCGGTCTCACGGTCCCGCTGTTCCTGCTCGAGATGGTCCCCATGGTCATCCCCGGCGGGATGGACTTTGTGGACGGGCTCGTGCCGATGCAGACGCGGTGGCTCATCGCCTTCGTCCTGGCCTCGGCCGTCCAGTTTGGGCCGGGCTGGCGGTTCTACCGGGCGGGGTGGGCGGCGGCGCGGCACGGCTCGCCCGACATGAACACGCTCGTCGCACTCGGCACGTCGGCGGCCTACGGGTACTCGGTCGTGGCCACGTTCCTGCCGGGCGTGCTGCCAGCTGGCGCCGTCCACGTCTACTACGAGGCGTCGGCGACGATCATCACGCTCATCCTGCTCGGCAAGTGGTTCGAGGCGCGGGCCAAGGGCCAGACGTCGGACGCCGTCCGCGCGCTCCTGGGGCTCCGCGCCGAGACGGCCCGTGTCGTCCGCGACGGCGCCGAGACCGAGGTGCCCATCGGCGAGGTCGCCGTTGGCGACGTCGTCCGCGTCCGCCCCGGCGAGAAGGTGCCCGTCGACGGCGTCGTGGCCGAGGGCACGAGCTACGTCGACGAGTCGATGGTGACGGGCGAGCCGGTGCCCGTCGAAAAAACCGAGGGCGGGGCGGTCGTCGGCGGGACGGTCAACCAGGCCGGCGCGCTCCTCGTCGAGACGACACACGTCGGGGCCGACACCGTCCTGGCCCAGATCGTCCAGCTCGTCGAGGAGGCGCAGGCCAGCCGCCCCGCCATCCAGGCGCTCGCCGACCGCGTGGTGGCCGTGTTCGTGCCGGTCGTGCTCGTCGTCGCCGCGCTCGTGTTCGGCGTGTGGCTGGCCGTCGGGCCGGAGCCGTCGTTGACGTACGCCCTCGTCGCGGCGGTGAGCGTGCTCATCATCGCGTGCCCGTGCGCGATGGGCCTCGCCACGCCCGTCTCGGTGATGGTGGGGACCGGCAAGGCGGCCGAGTTGGGCGTCTTGTTCCGCAAGGGCGAGGCGCTCCAGACGCTCTCCGAGGCCGACGTCGTGGCCCTCGACAAGACGGGGACGCTGACCGAAGGCCGCCCGACGCTCACCGACGTCGTCCTCGCCCCGGACGCCGACCTGGACGAAAACGCCCTGCTCCGGCTCGTCGCCGCCGTCGAGGTGCCGAGCGAGCACCCCGTCGCCGCCGCGATCGTCCGCGCCGCCGACCGGAAAAGTCTCGCCACCCCGCCCGCGTCCGATTTCGAGGCCGTCCCCGGCTTCGGCGTGAGCGGGACGGTCGAGGGCCGCCGCGTCGAGGTCGGCGCCGACCGCTACATGGAGCGCCTCGGCTACGACGCCGCCGCGCTCGCGGGCGGGGCGGGGCGGCTGGCCGCCGAGGGCAAGACGCCGCTCTACGCCGCCGTCGACGGCCGCGTCGTCGCTGCGCTCGCGGTCGCCGACCCGGTCAAGGCGACGACGCCGGCCGCCATCGATGCGCTCCACCGCGCCGGCCTCCGCGTCGCCATGGTCACGGGCGACAACCGAGCGACCGCCGAGGCCGTCGCCGCCCGCCTCGGGATCGACGAGGTGCTCGCTGAGGTCTTGCCCGCCGACAAGGCGCAGGCCGTGACCGACCTCCAGGCCGAGGCCGGGCGGGGCGGCCGCCCCGCCCGCGTCGCCTTCGTCGGCGACGGGATCAACGACGCGCCCGCGCTCGCCCAGGCCGACGTCGGCGTGGCGATCGGGACCGGCACGGACGTCGCCATCGAGGCGGCCGACGTGGTGTTGATGCGCGGCGACCTGAGCGCGCTTGTCGAGGCCCGGGCGCTGTCGGCGGCCACGCTGAAGAACGTGAAGCAGAACCTGTTCTGGGCCTTCGCCTACAACGTCGTCCTCATCCCGGTCGCCGCCGGGGCGCTCTACCCCGCCCTCGGCATCCTGCTCTCGCCCGTCTTCGGCGCCGCCGCGATGGGCCTCTCGTCGGTCTTCGTGCTGACGAACGCGCTCCGCCTCCGCCGCTTCTCCCCGCCCGCCGTGGGCGGGGCGGCGGCCTGACCACCCCGCCCGTTTTTCCTCTTCCCTACCCGTCATGAGCACGCCGACCGAAACCACCCTCCGCTTTGGCATCGACGGCATGACCTGCGGCGGCTGCGTCGCTTCGGCAACCAAGGCCCTGGACCGCACGCCCGGCGTCGAGGTCGAACAGCTCACGCTCGACGGCCCCGCCGTCGTCCGCCTCTCGGGCGGGGCGGACCGCGAGGCCGTCCGGCAGGCCGTCGAGGACGCCGGGTTCCAGCCCGTCTTCGAGGCTGCCTGACGGATCCCCGAGCCGAGCCAGCGTCTCCGCCCCGCCCAGAATCGTGGGGGCGGGGTGGTCCCTCGACGCGCCCTGCGCGGCGGCCTTAAAAGCCGCTCAGGTGCCCCTGCTTCCCGATCCCGCAGGGGGCGAGGGGAGTAGGACCCTGACGCCCTTCTGCACTCGCTCCCCCGACGCCAGCATGTCCTACAAACGCTTCTTCGGCATGATCGCCACCTCCACGGTGATCATGTTCGGACTCATGTACGCCACCATCTACACGCTCGACGACGCGTGGTGGAGCCAGACGCGGTTTTGGATGGCCGTATTTATGGGCTCGATGATGGCCATCGTGATGCTGTCGTGGATGCTCAACATGTACGACAACAAGAAAGCCAACGTCGCCATCTTTGTAGGCTCGGCGGTCTTGTTCGTGGCGGGCCTCTTTTTCGCCCGCAGCCAGACGACGGTCGACGACGTCTCATGGATGAAGGCGATGATCCCGCACCACTCCATCGCCATCCTGACGAGCGAGCGGGCCAACATCTCCGACCCCCGCGTGCGCCGCCTCGCCGACGAGATCATCCTGGCGCAGCGGCGCGAGATCGCCGAGATGGAGGCGCTTATCGGCGACCTCGAACGCTCGGACTTCGACACCGAGCCGGTCCCGCCGTCGGTCCCCCCGGTGACGGGCGGCTCAGACGCCCGGACCGGCCCCGTGCCCGGCGCCCCCGCCCTCTTCGCCGACGGCGCCCGGTTCGTCGGCGACGTCCTCATCGTGGACTCCGTGAAGGTGGCCTCCGACAGTTGGGTCGTGGTGCACCCCGAGGCCGCCGAGGGCGGGGCGGACGTCTCGCGCGTCGTCGGCCGCTCGTTCGTCCAACACGGGACGACCGAGCGCGTCCCGGTCGACCTCGACGCCGCCCCGCCCGGCCCGCTCTACGTCATGCTCCACGACGACTCCGGCGAGATCGGCCGGTTCGAGTTCCAGGGCGCCGGGTCGCCGGATCAGCCGATTGTGCGCGGGGGGAACCCGGTCGCGGTCGAGATCCTCGTCCGGTAGCCCCAGGTCGGGGAGAGCGTGGTGTTCCAGGCCCTCCCCGTTCCGCAACGGGCTAGACGACGGTCCGCCTCCACCGTGTAGAACCACGTCGTCGGCGGACCCGACGGGCGGGCTACGCCGCTGCGCCCTGGGGCATCGCCTGGAGGAGCGACCGGCAGGCGTCGGAGCACTCGCGGCAGCACTCCATGCACACGCGGCAATGGTCGTGCATATCGGCGTGCTTCTCGCACTCGTCGGCGCAGGCGTCGCATGCCATCCGGCACGCCTCGAGCTGAGCGCGGAGGAGCTGCACGTTGGGCTGGGTCTGGCGCGAGAGCGCACGGCCGGTCGTGGCGCAGATGTCGGCGCAGTCGAGGTTGGTGCGGATGCAGTACCGGAGGTCCATGTCGCCGTCCTCGTCGAGGCAGGCGTCGGCGCACGACGTGCAGCACTGCTCGCAGGCAAAGGCCGAGTTGACGAGCGCGACGATCTGGTCGAGGTTCTGGGACGGATTGGGGTGCTTGGAGAGGATGTCCTGGGTGCGCATGGAAGCGTAGGGGTGGGTTGGAAAGGCTTCCGTCTCACAAGCGCCCGGGCCGATGGTTCGGCGGGGAGCCCTTAAAACCCACTCAGGTTCGAGCGGTCAGCGGTCAGCGGTCAGCGGTCAGCGGTCAGCGGTCAGCGGTCAGCGAAGATGGCCGCCCCGCCCACACCACGGGCGGGGCGGTGTCGTGTAGCGGCGTTGCATGCAACGCCGGCGGGCCGCAGCGTCCGGGCGGGGCGGCGACGGGCCACTGAGCTGGCAGAGGCCGACGCGCGCCGCCCCGCCCCCCCGAGACCGCCCCGCCCCTAGCGTGCCCTGCGGTAGCGCCGCGACCTCTCCCGCCCCGCCCGAACGCCGAGCAGGACGATCACCACCAAAGCCCTCGGGAGGCACGAGCGGACCACGCTGAACGCGTGGCGCGGCCAGACCCGACGGTCACGGCGGCGCCGGAGGCGAGGGCGGGGAGGTCCGTAAACCAGAGGGGCCGGACCCGGCCGCCGTGCGGGACGGCGGGGTCCCACTCAGGAGGAGCCTAACGTGCCGAGGACCAGTGGACGGCCGAGATCCGCCAGCCCTCGGGCGTCTGCTTCATCACGAGGAGCTCGGCTATCTGGGCGTCGCCGACCTGCTGCGCCGAGGCGACCCACGCCGACTCGCTGGCGACGGTCGTCCGGCGGAACAGGGGCTCGGGCGGGGCGCCGGCGAGGAGGGCCGCGTCGCGGGCAAAGCGGCCGCCGAGGTACTCGTTCCGGGCCTCGGCCTGACCGCCCCCGAGGACCACGGCGTCGGGGAGCAGGAGGACCCTGACCGCCTCGCGGTCCCCGGCCGCGAGCGCGGCGTGGAAGCGGTCGGCAGTCGCGGAGGCGTCGAACGCTTCCGGCCCGACGGTCGGCGTGGCGGGGCGCTCGTCGTCGTTGCGGAGGGCGCCGGCGTTCCGGCGCTGCATGGCGACGCCCGCGGCGTGGTCCGTGCCCGCGTGGTCCGCCCCCTGCACCTGGCCGTGATTCATGCCCTTCATCGAGCCGTGGTCCATCCCGTCGTGGTCCATCGAACCCTGGTCCGCCCCGCCCATGCCCGGCATCCCGCCTGGCATGGCCTCCATCATCCGGCGCAGCTCGGGGTCGGCCATCGCGCGCATGTGGACGGCGGGGCTGGCGAGGAGGCGCCGGTGCGCGGCCTCCATCTGGGCCATGAACGCGGCGTGCTCCTCGGGCGACAGCGCCGCCATCCGCTCGCGCATCTGGCCCATCGCGGCGGCGCGGGCGTCGGCGTTCATCGGCGTCGTGTGGTCCATGCCTCCGTGGTCCGTCGCCGGCATCGTCCCGGCCATGAGCGCCTGCATCTCGGGGTCGGCCTGCATGGCGGCGTGAATCTCGGGGTCAGCCATCATGCGCATGTGGAGCGCCATGAGCGCGTCGTGATCCATCGAGCCGTGATTCGTCCCCTGCATCTGGGAATGGTCCATCTGGCTATGGTCCATTTGCGAGTGGTCCATGTCGCCGTGCTGCTGGGCGAGGGCGGCGGGCGCGGCGAGAAGGGCGGCGCCTAGGAAGAGCGTGCGGGTCATCGGCAGGGGAGTCGGGTGGGGAAAGTGGTCGGTCGGGGGGCGCTCGCTACCGCCAGAGGCGGAGGCCGAACACGACGAAGGCCTCCGACGTGGGCTCGCCCTCGGCCCGGGCGATGTCGTGGGCCTCGCCAAAACGGTTCAGCCAGCTCACGCCGACGTAGGGGGCCACCTCGCGCTGGATCTCGTAGCGGAGCCGGAGCCCGACCTCGATGTCGTTCAGGCCGGTCCCGACGCCCCAGTCCTCGACGCGCTGGATGGCCAGGTTCACCTCGGCCTCGGGCTGGAGCACGAGCCGCTGCGTGACGAGGAGGTCGTACGAGCCCTCGAGCCGGGCCGACACGTCGCCCTTGGCCGACACGAACAGGGCGGGTTCGACCTCGAAAAAGTAGGGCGCCAGCCCCTCCAGGCCGACGGCGAGCTGGGGGCGGGCGCGCACGTCGCCGTCGCCGAACTCGGTGTCGAGGCGGAGCCCGACCTGGGCCTCGAAGTACTCCGTGACGAGCCGGCTGTAGAGGACCTGCGCCTCCACCCCGCCCTCGCCCTCGGCGACCAGCCCCTCGCCCTCGGCCTTGAGGTAGACCTTGTTGTAGTCGGTCCCGATCCGGTAGAACCCCTCGACGCGGGCCGGGACGCCCTCACCGGCCGGCGCTACCTCGAACAGGTCGAGGAGCGCGAGGCTGTACAGCTTCTGGTCGGCCGCGGCGACGGCGCCGGGCCGGAAGTCGGGGTACTCGGGGAACGGCGGCGCGTTGGCCTCGCCGTCCCCCTCGGGGGTCTGGGCCGCCGCGAGCGGGGCGGCGGCGAGGAGGGCGGCGAGGGCGAGGCGTCGGGGCATGGGGCGTCGGGTCTCCCGCCCCGCCCTCGGGGGGCGGCCGGGCGGGGCGGGCGGGGCGGCTACTGGCCCGGGCGGGGTGGTCGGGCGGGGCGGCTAGCCCTGGGGCGCGTACGAGGCGGCGAGCGCCTCGGGCGGCACCTCGCCGGGCCGCTGGACCATGGCCACCCTGAACATGCCGAGGTCCATGTGGTAGAGGATGTGGCAGTGGAAGGCCCACGGCCCGAGCGCGTCCACGTCGATGAGGAGCGAGAGCCGCTCGGCCGGCTTCACGACGACGGTGTGGATGCGCGGGATCACGTCGCCGTGGCCGTTCTCGAGCTCCATCCACATGCCGTGGAGGTGCATCGGGTGGTTCATCATGGTGTCGTTCACCATCGTCAGGCGCAGGCGCTCGCCGTAGACCATCGGGATGAGCGGCTCCTCGGCGTACGTCTTCCCGTTGATCCCCCACATGTAGCGCTCCATGTTGCCCGTCAGGTGGAGCTCGACCTCGCGGTCGGGCGCCCGGCGCGGCTCGGGGTGGAGCGCCCGCAAGTCGGTGTAGACGAGCACGCGGCGGCCGTCGTCGCCCAGCCCGACGCCGGGCTCGTGGAGCCGGCTCCGCGTCTGGTCCGGGGCCATCGCATTCGCGACGCCGTGGTCGTCTGGGCCGTGCGGCGTGACCTCGGGGAGCGTGCCCGGCGGGCGGAGCCCGGTGCGGTCGAGGCCGGGCTCGGCCACGTCGCCCGCGGCCATCGCGCCCGCCGCCGCCCCGCCCATCGCCATCGCGCCGTGGCCGGCGGCGCCGTGGTCCATGCCCGCGTGCGCCGCCCCGCCCGCGGCGGCGCCCTCGTGGCCCATCGCGCCGTGGTCCATCCCCATGTCCATCATCGTGAGCGAGGGCCGCTCGCGCCGCTCGGGGACCGGCGCCGTCATGCCCGGGCGGGGCGCGAGCGTGCCGCGGGCGTAGCCCGAGCGGTCCATGGACTCGGCGAACACGGTGTAGGCCCGGTCGCCGGGCGTCACGACGACGTCGTAGGTCTCGGCGATCCCCATGCGGAACTCCTCGACCGTGACCGGCTGCACGTGCTGCCCGCTCACCTGGACGACGGTGAGGTCGAGGCCCGGGATGCGGACGTCGTAGAACGTGCCCGCGCTCGCGTTGATAAAGCGGAGGCGGACCCGCTCGCCGGGACGGAACGGACCCGACCACCCCGGGTCGGGGGCCTGCCCGTTCATGAGGAACGTGTACGTCGCCCCCGTGATGTCGGCGATGTCGGTCGGGTCCATCCGCATCCGGTCCCAGTCCAGCCGGGCGCCCGGGTCCATGCCCTCCCCGCCCACGAGGCCGGCGACGGTCTGGCGCTGGAAGTTGTAGTAGTTCGCCCGCTTCTTGAGCGTGGCGAGCACGTCGTGGGGGTCCTCGAACGTCCAGTCCGACAGGACCACGATCAGCTCGCGGTCGAAGGCGTACGGCTCCGGCCCGGCCGGGTCGATGACGAGCGGGGCGTAGTGGCCCTGCTGCTCCTGGAACGCCGAGTGGCTGTGGCACCAGTACGTCCCAAACTGGCGGATCGGGAAGCGGTACTCGAACGTCGAGCGGGCCTCGATGCCGGGGAAGTTCACCTTCGGCACGCCGTCCATGGCGTTCGGGAGGATGAGCCCGTGCCAGTGGACCGACGTCTGCTCGTCGAGCCGGTTGTGGACCCGGATCACGGCCTCGTCGCCCTCGGTGAACCGCAGCAGCGGGCCGGGCACGCTCCCGTTCATGGTCACCGCCGAGCCCGTCCGCCCGTTGAACGTGACCGGCGTCCGGTCGATCGTCAGGTCGTACTCAACCAGCCCGCCCGCGCGCCGCGTGGGCGCGAGGCCGGCGGCGCGGGCCGGACCCGGCGCGAGCGCCGGGCGCGCCCAGGCCGGCGTGAGGGCGCTCAGGCCGGCGAGCGCGCCGACGGCGGAGGCGTTGCGGAGGAAGAGGCGGCGGTCCATGCGGGCGGGGCGGGTGCGGTCCTTCCAACGGGCGCGGCGCGAGGACGTGCGGCGAACGGCCTTAAAAGGCGCTAAGGTGAACGCCCAAGACTCGGTGAAGGCGCCCACCGCGTCCTGCGGGCGGGGCGGGGCGGCCGGCCGCCCGGGGACGCCGGCGGAACGGTGGTAAGGTGCCCGACCGCCCCGCCCCCAGTCCACCCCGCCCCAGACCGCCCCGCCCATGTGGATCCTGCTCATCGAAGACGAGGCCCGCTTGGCGGGCGCCGTCCAGCGCGGGCTGGAGGAGGAGGGCTACCGCGTGGACCTCGCCGCCGACGCCGAGGCCGGCGAGCGGCTCGCGCTCGCCAACGCCTACGACGCCTTCGTCGTCGACTGGCGGCTGCCCCGCGGCGACGGCAAGACGCTCGTCGAGCGCGTCCGGGCCGCGGGCAAGGACCAGCCGGTCCTCATGCTGACAGCGCTCGCCGACGTCGAGCACCGGGTGGCCGGCCTCGACGCCGGCGCCGACGACTACCTCCCCAAGCCGTTCGCCTTCGAGGAGCTCGTGGCCCGGCTCCGTGCGCTGCTCCGCCGCCCGCCGCTCTCGGACGTCGAGCGGACCGTCTCGGTCGGCCCGCTCACGATCGACGCCGAGCGCCGCCGCGCGACAATGGACGGGCCGGGCGGCGAGGCCGTCCTCACGCTCCGCCCCAAGGAGTACGCCCTGCTTGAGGTGCTCCTGCGCAGCGCCGGCGACGCGCTCTCGCGGACGGTCCTCGCCGAGCGCGTCTGGGGCGACGCGCTCTACGTGACCGACAACGCCCTCGACGTGACGGTCAGCGGGCTCCGCCAGCGCCTCGCCGACGCCGAGGGCGCCTCGCGCGCCGCGCGCGCGCCGCGCGTCGAGACGATCCGCGGCGTGGGCTACCGGCTCGCGCCCGCAGAGGGCCGGGCGGAGCCGGCGCCCTAGCCTCGCCCCCGAACCGCCCCGCCCCCAGAGGCCGCCCCGCCCCTAAGCGCCGCCCCGCCCCGTGACCCGACTCTCCGCGCTCCCGATCTCGGCCCGGCTCGCGCTGTGGTACGCGCTGACGCTGTTCCTGCTGCTCAGCGCGTTCGCCGTGTTCTGCTACGTCGGGTTCCACGCCGCCGCGCACCGCTCGTTCGACCGCCACCTCGACCACGAGCTGGAGGCCGTCGTGCCGCTCCTGCGCGTCGGGGCCGATGGCGTGGACGCGAGCGCGCTGGGCGGGGCGGCGCCCGTCGCCACGCGGCTCGGCGGCCCCAGCGCGACGTTCGTCCGCGTGCTGACGCCGGGCGGGGCGGTCGCCTCGGCGTCGGCGAACGTGGCCTCGATGCCGCCCCTGGGCGTCGAGCTTCCGTCGGCGGGCGGCCCGCTCCGGCTCAGCCGCGAGTGGGCGGGCGAGCCGGTCCGCTCGCTCGTCGCCCCGCTCCGGGCGCCGGGCGGGGCGGTCGTGGGCTACGCCGAGGTCTCGGGCGTCGAGTGGAGCCGGCACCGCGAGCTCCGCGACTTGGGGCGGACGCTGGCGCTGGGCGTGGCGCTCAGCGTGCTGTTCGCGCTCGGGGCGGGGTGGTGGCTCGCGCGCCGGGCGCTCCGGCCCGTCGCCGTGCTCACCGACGCGGCCGGGCGGCTCGCGGCCGACGGCGCGCGGCTGGGCGGCCGGCTCCCGTCCAGCTTCCGCACGCGCGACGAGCTGACGGCGCTGGCCCAGACGTTCAACGGGCTCCTCGCGCGGCTGGAGGCGTCGGTCGAGCGCGAGCGGCGGTTCACGTCGAACGCGGCCCACGAGCTGCTCACGCCGCTGGCCACGCTGCGGAGCGAGGCCGAGGTCGCGCTCCGCCGCGACCGCGAGCCCGAGGCGTACCGCGAGACGCTGGGCCGCGTGGTCGAGGACGTGGCCGAGATGACGGGGACGGTCCGCGGGCTCCTCCAGCTCGCACGCGCCGAGTCGCTGCCGCAGCCGCCGGGCGAGCGCCTCGACCTGGGCGAACTCGTCGCGCGGCGGGCGGAGCGGGCACGCGCCGAGGCCGAGGCGAAGGGCGTCGCGCTGTCGGTCGACGTGGCCGCCGGCGTCCGCGTGCGCGCAGAGGCCGCCCCGCTCGCCGAGGTCGTCGACAACCTGGTGGGGAACGCGGTCAAGTACACGCCGCCGGGCGGGCGCGTCGCGGTCCGCCTGAGCCACGCGGGCGGGGCGGCGCGGCTGGAGGTCGCGGACACCGGGGCCGGGTTCGACGGGCCAACGTGCGAGCGGCTGTTCGACCGCTTTTTCCGAGCCGACGCGCCCGAGGTGCAGGCCGAGTCGGGCAGCGGACTGGGGCTCGCCATCGTCAAGGCCATCGTCGAGGGCTACGGCGGCACCGTCGGGTGCGCGAGCGACGGCCCAGGGCGGGGCGCGACGTTCTGGGCCGTGCTCCCGTGCCTCGGCGGCGAGTAGCGCCCCGCCCCCGGCCACCCCGGCCGGAACGCCACCGCCCCGCCCATAGCCGCGGGCGGGGCGAACTCAACGGGTGGACCCGAGGGGCGGGGCAGTCGGGCGGGGCGGTCCGCCTTCATCGACGGCCCCGCCGGCCTACGCCTCCACCGCCCGGAGCACCGCGAGCGCGTTCGGCCCGACGGTCGCCACCCCGCCCGGCGCGAAGCGGCCGCCCTCGGGCGGGGCGGTCACGGCCTCGTCGAACGGGGCCGCGGCGACCCACCCGGCGGGGTCGCCGGCCTCGGCGGTGGGGAGCGCGACGTCGACCGCCCCGCCCCCGCGGTTGAACACGACGAGGAGCGTGTCGTCGGTGCGCGGGCGGCCGCGGGCGTCGACCTCGTCGATCCGGTCGCCGCGGAGGAGGAGGCCGAACCCGTGGAGGTCCTCGTCGCCCCAGTCGTCGCCCGTCATCTCGTGGCCGGCCGGGTGCCACCAGAAGGCGCCCTTGACGCCCTCGGCGTCGGGCTCGCTGGTCAGAAACTCGCGGCGGCGGAAGAGCGGGTGGGCCTCGCGGAACGCGAGCGCGTCGCGGACAAAGTCGAGGAACTCGGCCTCGCGCGCGTCCAGGTCCCAGTCGTAGTAGTTGACCTCGTTGTCCTGGGCGTAGGCGTTGTTGTTGCCGCCCTGCGTCTTGGAGAGCTCGTCGCCGCCGAGGAGCATGGGCACACCCTGCGACAGGATCAGCGTCCCGGCAATCGCCCGCTTGAGGCGCTCGCGGCGGGCGAGCACGTCGGGGTCGTCCGTCGGCCCCTCGATACCAGAGTTTGTCGAGTGGTTGGGCTCGTGGCCGTCGCGGTTGTCCTCGCCGTTGGCCTCGTTGTGCTTGCGCTCGTAGCTCACGAGGTCTTCCAGCGTAAACCCGTCGTGGGCCGTCACGAAGTTGATCGACGCAAACGGCCGCCGCCCCGACCGCTCGTAGAGGTCGGAGGAGCCCGTGAACCGCGTCGCGAGCTCGCCGCGGTGGCCCGGGTCGCCGGCCCAGAACTGCCGCGCCACGTCGCGGTAGCGCCCGTTCCACTCGGTCCACTGCCACGGGAAGCTCCCCACCTGGTACCCGCCTGGGCCAACGTCCCACGGCTCGGCGATCAGCTTGACCTGGTTGAGGACAGGGTCCTGCTGGATGATCTGGAAGAACGACGCCAGCATGTTCACGTCGTAGAGCTCGCGGGCCAGCACGCTCGCGAGGTCGAACCGGAAGCCGTCGACGTGCATCTCGGTCGTCCAGTACCGGAGGCTGTCCATGACCTGCTGCAGGACGTGCGGGTTGCCGGCGTCGAGCGTGTTGCCGGTGCCCGTGTAGTCCATGTAGTAGCGGGTGTCGTCGGGGCTCGTCTTGTAGTAGGCGAGGTTGTCGACGCCGCGCCACGACAGCGTCGGCCCCTGCTCGCTGCCCTCGCACGTGTGGTTGTAGACCACGTCGATGACCACTTCGAGGCCGGCCTCGTGGAGCGCGCGGACCATCATCTTAAAGTCGCGCGCGGCCACGACGGGGCCGCTCGCGGCGTACTCGGGCTCGGCGGCAAAGAAGCTCAGCGTGTTGTAGCCCCAGTAGTTGGCCAGCCCGCGCTCGACGAGGTGCCGGTCCTGGAGCTTCGCGTGGACCGGGAGGAGCTGGACCGTCGTGACGCCGAGCGCCTTGAGGTGCTCGACGACGGGCTCGGACGAAACGCCGAGGTAGGTCCCCCGGAGCGCCTCGGGCACGTCGGGGTGCGTCATGGTCAGACCCTTTACGTGCGTCTCGTAGATGACCGTGTCCTCCCACGGCACCTTCGGCGGGCGGTCGGCGCCCCACTCGAACCCGCTCTCGATGACGGCCCCGAGCGGGGCGAACGGGGCGCTGTCGGCGTGGGAAAAGGAGAGGTCGTCCTCGCCGATCACGTACCCGAACAGCGAGTCGTCCCACCGGAGCGGGCGGCCGATGGCGCGGGCGTAGGGGTCGAGGAGGACCTTGTTCGGGTTGAAGCGGTGGCCCCGCTCGGGGTCGTACGGCCCGTGCACGCGGTACCCGTAGAGCTGGCCCGGGCGGAGGCCCGGCACGAACCCGTGCCACACCGGCCCCGTCCGCTCGCGGAGCCACAGCGACGCCGCCGGCGCCGGGTCGTCGGCGCTCTCGAACAGGACGAGCTCGACGGCCTCGGCGTGGGCGCTGTAGAGCGCGAAGTTGACGCCGACGCCGTCCCACGTGGCCCCGAGCGGGTACGGCCGTCCGGGGACCGTGCGGAGGTGGCCATCGACGGACGTGGCGGGCGCGAGCGCTCGGGACGGGGCAGTCTGCATACGGGCGGGGTGTGGGGGGCGGGGCGGCTCCACCCCGCCCCGACTCGGAGGCACCCCGAGGGCAGAGCGGGGGGCTCCGGCCCTCTCCACCCCGCCCGGAGCGTCCGGGTTCGCCGCCCCGCCCGCTTTTCGCCGGCTCTCGACGCAGACGGCCGCCTCGGGCGGACCCTTGCGGGCCGGCGCCGATAAGAACAAGGCGCCCCTCCCCCACCCGCCCCTCTCGCCGATGCCGCCCGCTGCCGACCCCGCCCCGCCCGCCCAAGCCGGCGCGACGGCCGAGCCCTCGCTCGCGTGGAGCCCGCCGAGCCCCGAGCCCGAGGCGTGGACGCGCGTGGCGCTCGAAACGCTGTCGCCCCGCGTCGACGGCGGCCGGTTCCCCGTAGCCCGGGCGCAGGGCGAGCGCGTCGAGGTCGTGGCCGGCGTGGTCGTGGACGGACACGAAAAGGTGGCGGCGGTCCTGGAGTGGGCCTACGACGGGCACGCGGACGCCGCAGGCGGGGCGGTGCAAACGGCGCCCATGCGGCTCCGCTACAACGACGAGTACGTGGCCGACTTCGCCTGCACCGAGCTCGGCGCCTACCGCTACCGCGTCCGCGCGTGGCTGGACACGTTCGGGACCTGGCAGGACCAGTTCCGCCGCCGCGTCGAGGGCGGGGCGGGGCGGGCGGAGCTGGAGTCCGAGCTGCTGGACGGGGCGGCGCTGCTCGACGCCCGGAACGAGGGCGGGGCGCTGGACGGCGTCATCAAGCGGTTCAAGGGCGGAGAGGTCGAGGCGGCGCTGGAGCCCGAGGTCCTGCGGCTCGCCGCCGAGCACGACCCGGCCGTCGGCGCGGTCGAGAGCGACTGGCTGGGCGTCCGCGTGGACCCCGAGTGGGCGCGGTTCGCGGCGTGGTACGAGTTCTTCCCGCGCTCGGCGGCCGACCCCGGGCCGGACGGCGAGCCCGTCCACGGGACGCTGGACGACGCAGCCGAGCGCCTGCCGCTGATCGCGGAGCGCGGGTTCGACGTGGTCTACCTCCCCCCCATCTCGCCCATCGGCGAGACGTTCCGCAAGGGGAAGGACAACGCGCCCACGGCCGAGCCCGGCGAGGTCGGCAGCCCGTGGGCCGTGGGCGGGGCGGACGGCGGCCACAAAAGCGTGCTCGCCGAACTGGGCGGCCTCGACGCGTTCCGCCGGTTCGTAAAGAAGGCGGAGGCGCTGGACCTGAAGGTCGCGCTCGACATCGCCTTCCAGACCTCGCCCGACCACCCCTACGTGACCGAGCACCCGGAGTGGTTCCGTCACCGGCCCGACGGGACGATCCGCTACGCCGAGAACCCGCCCAAAAAGTACCAGGACATCTACCCCATCGACTTCGAGTCCGATGACTGGCGCGCGCTCTGGGCCGAGCTCCGGTCCGTGTTCGAGTTCTGGATCGGCGAGGGCGTCCGCGTCTTCCGCGTGGACAACCCGCACACGAAGCCGCTCGCGTTCTGGGAGTGGTGCCTGGGCACGCTCCGCCACGAGCACCCGGACCTCGTGTTCTTGGCCGAGGCGTTCACGAAGCCGAAGACGATGTATGGGCTCGCCAAGCGCGGCTTCAACAACTCCTACACCTACTTCACGTGGCGGACGACGAAGGAGGAGCTCGTCGAGTACGGTCGCGAGCTGTTCCAGACGGACGTCGCCGAGGTCTACCGCCCGAACGTCTGGCCCAACACGCCGGACATCTTGACGGACGAGTTGCGCGACGGCGGCCGCCCCGCCCACACCGCGCGGCTGGTGTTGGCCGCCACGTTCTCGTCGGCCTACGGCGTCTACGGCCCGCCCTTCGAGCACGTCGACGGTCGCCAGCACCCGGACCGCGAGGAGTACCTCGACAGCGAGAAGTACGAGGTGCGGACGTGGGACTGGAACGATGCGTCGAGCCTCCAGCCGCTCATGAAGCGGATCAACCGGATCCGCCGCGAGAACCCGGCGCTCCAGCACATGCGGAACGTCCGGTTCCACGAGACCGACAACGCGCACCTGCTGGCGTTCTCGAAGCAGGCGCCGTTCCAGGTCGAGGACCGCGGAGACGCGCCCGCACCCGACGCGGGCGGGGCGGGCGACGGCGCCACCCCGCCCCCGGACAACCTCATCCTGACGGTCGTCAACCTGGACTACCGCGACGCGCAGGCGGGGTGGGTGACGCTCGACCTGGAGGCGCTGGGGCTGCCGGCCGACCGGCCGTTCCGCGTCCGTGATCTTCTCGGGGGGCAGTCGTTTACGTGGCAGGGCGCGGCGAACTTCGTCGAGCTCCGCCCGCACGAACAGCCCGCCCACATTTTCCGCGTGGAGACGCTGGAGTAGGGCGGGGCGGGGCGGCCAGCCGCCGACCGCCGTTCTTTCCGGCGACCGCCCCGCCCTTTCCCTCCGCCCCACCCAGACAGCCAGACGGCGTTGCGTACAGCGCCGCTACGCCGCCCCGCCCGAACGAGCGGGGGCGGGGTGGCCGACCGCCCTCCGCCCCGCTGACCGACCGACTCACCGACCCACTGCCCGTGCCCTCCGACTTCCTCACCGACCCCTCCTGGTACCGCGACGCCGTCATCTACGAGCTCCACGTCCGGTCCTTTTTCGACTCGAACGACGACGGCTACGGCGACTTCGCGGGGCTGAGGGAGAAGCTCCCGTACCTCGAACGGCTGGGCGTCAACACGCTCTGGCTGCTGCCCTTTTTGCAGAGCCCGCTCCGCGACGACGGCTACGACACGGCCGACTACTTCACGGTTCTCCCGGTGCACGGGGATCTCGACGACTTTAAGGCGTTCCTGGACGACGCACACGGGCGGGGCATGCGCGTCGTGACGGAGCTGGTGCTGAACCACACGTCCGATCAGCACCCGTGGTTCCAGGAGGCGCGGGACCCGAACAGCGACAAGCATGACTGGTACGTCTGGAGCGACACGACGGACAAGTACAGCGAGGCGCGGATCATCTTCACCGACACCGAGGTCTCGAACTGGACCTGGGACGCGAAGGCGGGCAAGTATTTTTGGCACCGCTTTTTCTCGCACCAGCCGGACCTCAACTACGACAACCCGGCGGTCCGCGAGGAGATGAAGGAGGTCATGGCCTTCTGGTTCGACCTCGGGGTCGACGGGCTCCGGCTCGACGCCGTGCCGTACCTGTTCGAGCGCGAGGGGACGAGCTGCGAGAACCTGCCCGAGACCATCGACTACATCGTCGAGCTGCGGCAGGCCATCGAGGAGCGGTTCGGGCCGGGCAAGGTCCTGCTCGCCGAGGCCAACCAGTGGCCCGAGGACACGCTCCCCTACTTCGCGGGCGGGCGGGGCGTGCAGATGTCGTTCAACTTCCCCATCATGCCGCGAATGTACATGGCGCTCCGCCGCGAGAGCCGCCGGCCGCTCGTCGAGATGCTCGAGCTCACGGCCGACATCCCCGAGGGCGCGCAGTGGGCCACGTTCCTCCGCAACCACGACGAGCTCACGCTCGAGATGGTGACGGACGAGGAGCGCGACTACATGAACCACGAGTACGCGGCCGACGCCCGGTTCCGCATCAACGTCGGCATCCGGCGGCGGCTCGCCCCGCTCCTGGGCGGCGACCGCCGGCAGATCGAACTGCTCAACGCGCTGCTCCTGTCGCTCCCCGGCAGCCCCGTCCTCTACTACGGCGACGAGATCGGGATGGGCGACGACCCGTTCCTGGGCGACCGCAACGGGGTCCGCACGCCGATGCAGTGGAGCCCGGACAAGAACGGCGGCTTTAGCCGGGCGCCGCACCACCGGCTCTTTATGCCGGCCATCGACCGCGGGCCGTACTCCTACGAGTTCGTGAACGCCGAGGACGCCGAGGCCGACCCGCACTCGCTCCTCCACGTGATGCGGCGGCTCCTGGCCGTGCGCAGCCAGCACGGCAAGACGTTCGGGCGGGGTGGGTTCCGCGTGCTCGACGTCGAGAACCAGGCGGTGCTCGCGTTCGAGCGCGAGTGGGAGGGCGAGCGCGTCCTGGTCGTCGCCAACCTGTCGCGGTTCGCGCAGTCGGCGATGCTGCCGCCCGACGCGGACTGGGCGGGGCTGGAGCCCGTCGAGCTGTTTAGCCGGTCGCGCTTCCCGGTCGTCGGCGACCAGCCGTACCACCTCCCGCTCGGGCCGTACGGCTTCTTCTGGTTCGCCCTCACACCGGCCGAGACCACCCCGCCCGCGACCGAGCGCGAGAACCGCCAGGTCGGCGCAGCCAGCGGGGCGGCGCCCGACGACCTCCCCACGCTCCGCGTGGCCGAGGGCGTCGAGAACCTGCTCGTGCGGACGATGTCGGACAAGCGGGCCGTCGAGGTGCTGGAAGGCCGGCTCGCCGACTTTCTCCAGGGCCAGCGGTGGTTCGGGTCGAAGGGCGAGCGGACGGGCGCCGCGCGCGTCGAGGACGCCGTGCGCATGGCCCGCGCGTCGGGCGGGGCGGGCCACGACGTGACCTACCTCGCGCTCGTCCAGATCGCCGTCGGCGGCGAGGGCGGGGCGCACCGCGAGCGCTACCTGCTCCCGCTGTCGACGGTCTCGGGCGACGCGGCCCAGCGCGTGCTCGACGAGCGGCCCCGGGCGGCCGTCGCCTGGGTCGAGGGGCCGAAGGGCCGCGCCCTCCTCTACGACGCGACCGTCGGGCCGGACTTCTGGCGCGACCTGGTCACGTGGCTCGGGCGGGGCGGCAAGGGCCGCTCGCTCCTGGGCCTCTACGCCGGCGAAGTGGCCGACGAGCTGAAGAACGCCAAGGCCGTCGAGGCCACGCCGCTGACGGGCGAGCAGTCCAACTCGGCCGCGATCGTGACGACCGACCGCGGCGACGCGCTGTTCGTCAAGCTGTACCGGCGGCTGGAGTCGGGGACGAACCCCGAGGTCGAGCTGCTCACAGAGCTCAGCCGAACCGGCGTCCGGTTCGTGCCGCGCGTGCTCGGCACGGCGACGTACCAGGGCGCGGGGGCGCAGCCGGCGGCGATGGCGATCGTCCAGGAGGCCGTTGCGCCGGCCGAGGACGGGTTCGCCTACGCCGTCGACAAGGCCGGGCAGACGCTCGGCCGCCTCGCCGGGACCGCCCCGCCCCCAGCCGACGACGCCGGCGCGTGGGCGGCGTGGTTCGACGATACGGCGCCGGAGCTCTTGGAGGCGGCCCGGACGCTGGGCGTCCGCACGGCCGAGCTCCACGAGGCGCTCGCAAGCGGCGAGGGCGCCGACGTCGCGCCCCGCCCCGCCCAGGCCGAGGACGCCCAGCGGTTCGTGGACCGCACGCGGACGGAACTGGCGCAGACGCGCGAGTTGCTCGACGCTTCAGACGCCGACCTCGACCGCCCCGCCCCCGACGATTGGAACCGCGCCGCCGGGCGCCTGGGCGGGGCGGGCGACCCGGCGCGGCGTGGCGAGCAGATCCGCGTCCACGGCGACTACCACCTGGGCCAGACGCTGCGCGCGGCCGACGAGTTCTACGTCCTCGACTTCGAGGGCGAGCCGGCCCGGCTCCTCGCCGAGCGCCGCCGCCGCGACGACGCACTCCGCGACGTGGCCGGCATGCTCCGCTCGTTCGGCTACGCCGTGCAGACGGCGCTCCGCCGCCGCGACGACGACGCGGACACGGCCGCCGAGGTCACCGTCTGGGCCGACGCGCTCACGCAGGCCGCCGAACGCACCTTCCTCGACGCCTACGACCACGCCGCCGGCGACGCCGCCTTCCGCCCGCCGGCGGCAGCGCGGGCCGACCTGCTGTGGGCGTACCTCGTCCAGAAGGCGGCCTACGAGGTCCGCTACGAGCTCAACAACCGCCCCGACTGGGCGCCCGTCCCGCTCGCCGGTTTCCGCCGGCTGCTCGCGGACCCGGGCGCTTAGCCGCCCCGCCCCGCCCGCCGGATCCGCCCGAGCGGGGCGGGGTGGCCCCGCTCTTTTCCTCTGCCGCCGCGCCCGTCCGCCGGTCGCCCCTACGGTGCCGCGCCTGGGCGGGGTGGCAGCACCCCTCGCCCACCCCGCCCGTACGGACACCATGCATGGTGTCCCTACCCGATGGCCGCCGAGGGCGGGGCGGTTGCCAGGACCATCGCCCCGCCCGCTGGACTGGCCCACTGACTGACCGACTTACCGACCCACTGCCCCGCCCATGCCCAAGCTCACCAAAGACGACGTCGCCCGCTGGGACAGCGGCCGGATGTCCGACGCCCAGACCCGCCTCGGCGCCCACCCCAACAAGACCGGGACGTGGTTCGCGACCTGGGCGCCCCACGCCGACTACGTCGCCGTCGTGGGCGAGTTCAACGATTGGGACCCCGGCGCCCACCCGCTCAAGGAGGTCGGCGGCGGGCTGTGGAGCGCGTTCGTGCGCGGCGCCAAGCCGGGCGCCCGCTACAAGTACCGCGTCGCGCGCGAGGGCTACGTGGCCGACAAGACGGACCCGTACGCCTTCGCCCTGGAGCCGCCGGCCGACGGCGGGAGCGGGGTGGCCGGGCTCGCGTCGGTCGTGACGACGCTGGACTTCGACTGGTCGGACGACGAGTGGATGCGCACGCGGAAGGGGCCGGAGACGCTGAACGAGCCCGTCTCGATCTACGAGGTCCACCTCGGGTCATGGCAGCACAAGGCGCACGGCGAGAGCCTGGGCTACCGCGAGATCGCGGAGCCGCTGGCCGACCACGTCGAGCGGCTGGGCTTTACGCACGTCGAGCTGATGCCCGTCATGGAGCACCCGTACTACGGGTCGTGGGGCTACCAAGTGGCCGGCTTTTTCGCGCCCACGTTCCGCTACGGCTCGCCCGAGGATTTCGCAACCCTCGTCGACACGCTGCACCGGCGCGGGATCGGCGTGCTGCTGGACTGGGTGCCGGCCCACTTTGCGGCCGACCCGCAGAGCCTCGTCCACTTCGACGGGACGCCGCTCTACGAGTACGGCGACGAGCGGATGCGCGTGCACCCGGACTGGGGGACGTACGTGTTCGACTACGCCAAGCCCGGCGTCCGCAACTTTCTGCTGTCGTCGGCGCGGCACTGGGTCGAGGCGTACCACATCGACGGGCTCCGCTTCGACGCCGTGGCGTCCATGCTCTACCGCGACTACTCGCGGACCGAGTGGACGCCGAACGCGCACGGGGGCCGCGAAAACTTCGAGGCCATCGACTTTCTCAAGACGGTCAACGAGGAGGTGTTCGCCCACAACCCGACGGCCATGACCGTCGCCGAGGAGTCGACGGCGTGGCCCGGCGTCTCGCAGCCCACGTTCAACGGCGGGCTCGGCTTCCTCTACAAGTGGAACATGGGCTGGATGCACGACACGCTGGCCTACTTCGAGGAGGACCCGGTCAACCGGACGTACCACCACCACAACCTGACCTTCCCGCTCGTCTACGCCCACGCCGAGCACTACGCGCTCCCGCTCTCGCACGACGAGGTCGTCCACGGCAAGGGCTCGCTGTGGGGGAAGATGCCCGGCGACGACTGGCAGAAGGCGGCCAACCTCCGCCTCCTCTACGGCCACCAGGTTGGGCACCCGGGCAAAAAGCTCCTGTTCATGGGCCAGGAGTGGGGCCAGCGCGGCGAGTGGAGCCACGACCACGCCCTCGACTGGTCCCAGTCTGAGCAGCCGCTCCACGCCGGCGTCCAGCGCTGGGTCGAGGACGCGTTCGCGCTCTACCGCGACCACCCCGCCCTCTGGCAGGACGAGCCCGGCGGGTTCGAGTGGGTCGACTTCGGCGACCGCGAGAACAGCGTCGTGAGCTACCTGCGTACGGGGCGGGGCGGCGAGCAACTCCTGTTCGTCCTCAACGCGACGCCGGTCCCCCGCGACAACTACCGGATCGGCGTGCCGGAGGAAGGGCGCTGGACCGAGCGCCTGAACTCGGACGCCGAGACCTACGGCGGCGGCGGGGTGGGCAACCTGGGCGGCGTCGAGTCGACGCCCGTCCCGGCGCACGGGCGCCCGGCGTCGGTTGTCCTCACGCTGCCGCCGCTGGGCGTCCTCGTGCTGGAGCACGAGGGGGCGGGGCGGACGGCGGCGGCGACGTCGGCCTAGAACACCGCCCTGCCGGAGGCGACGGCGAAGAGGGCGGCGCGGGCGCGTGAGAAGAGGACGCACGGCTAGCCGCCCCGCCCTCGGTGGGTGCCATCCTGTAGCGCCGTAGCATGCTATGGCGCTACACCGCGCGGGCCGCCCCGCCCCGCTCCCCCCGTCCGAGCGCCCATCGCCTCGGCTCAGCGGGCGCTCGGACTGTCCCTGAGCACAGCGATGGGCAGGGAGCGGGGGGAGCCCCGGGCGGGGTGGTGCATCTTGCACCGACCACCCCGCCCCGCCCCCTGGGTCCGCCCATGCACGTCTGCCTCCTCACCAACGAGTACCCGCCCCACGTCTACGGCGGCGCCGGCGTCCACGTCGAGTACCTGGCGCGCGAGCTGGCGCGGCTGGACGACAGCGCGCACCGCGTCGACGTTCTCGCGTTCGGCGAGCAGGACGTCGACGATGGGAGCCTCCACGTCCGCGGCGTAGCCGCCCCGCCCGGCCTCGGGGGCGGGGCGGCGGGCGGGGCGGGGCGGCACGGCAAGCTGTTCGACGCGCTCGGCCGCGACCTCGTGATGGCGGGGCGCGTGCCCGAGGGCGCCGACGTGGTCCACGCGCACACGTGGTACGCGCACCTCGCCGGGTGCCTCGCCGCCCCGCTCGTGGGCGCGAAGCTGGTGCTGACCACGCACTCGTTCGAGCCACACCGGCCGTGGAAGCGCGAGCAGCTGGGGTCGGCCTACGACGTGTCGTCGTGGATCGAGCGCGCGGCCTACGCCGCGGCCGACGGCGTGATCGCGGTTTCGGACGCCATGAAGGCCGACGTGGAAAGCCTGTACGACGTGGGCGGGGCGGCCGTCGAGACGATCCCTAACGGGATCGACCCGGACGAGTACCGGCCGGTCCACCGCCCCGCCCTGCTCCGCGAGCACGGGGTCGACCCGGAGCGGCCGTACGTGCTGTTCGTCGGGCGCGTGACGCGGCAGAAGGGGATCGTCCACCTCGTCCGCGCGCTCCGGCACCTGCCGAGCGACACGCAGGTCGTGCTCGCGGCCGGGGCGCCGGATACGCCCGAGATCGGCGCCGAGATGGCGGCGGCCGTCGAGGCGGCGCGCGCGCACGTGCCGGACGTCGTCTGGATCGACCAGATGCTCCCGCGCGAGACGACGATCGCCCTCTACGCCGGGGCCGCCGTGTTCGTGTGCCCGTCGGTCTACGAGCCGTTCGGGATCATCAACCTGGAGGCCATGGCGTGCGAGACAGCCGTCGTGGCCTCGGCCGTGGGCGGCATCCCCGGCATCGTGGTCGACGGCGAGACCGGCGTGCTCGTGCCCCTCGACGCCCACGCCGACAGCGCCGAGCCGCGCGACCCCGACCGCTTTGCCCGCGACCTCGCCGCGGCCATCCGCGACCTCCTCGCCCACCCCGCCCGCGCCGAGGCGATGGGCCGGGCGGGGCGGCAGCGCGTGGTCGAGCACTTTTCGTGGGCCGCCGTCGCGCGGCGCACGCTGGATTTCTACGAGCGGCTGGTCGCGGGCGGGGCGGGGCGGCCGTAAGCCGGAGGCGCCACGCGCGCGGGCGGGGCGGTTACAGAAGGAACACCCAGTTGGGGCGGCGGAACGCGCGCGCTGTGAGTAGGCTTGGGCCTCTCTCCCACCCCGCCCCCGCGTCCGCCCATGCGCCTGGCTCCTCTCGCTCGCCTCCTCCTCCTCGCCGGCACGCTCGGCCTCGGCTCTGCCCAGGCGCAGGCCGTGTTCATCAACGAGATCCACTACGACAACGCCAGCACCGACGTCGGCGAGACGATCGAGGTCGCCGGCCCGGCCGGGACCAACCTCGCCGGGTGGACGCTCGTCCTCTACAATGGCTCGAACAGCTCGGCCTACTCGACGACCGTCGTCGGCGGCGCCATCCCGAACGAGCGCGACGGGGCGGGAGTCGTCGCCGTCGAGTACGGGTCGAACGGGATCCAGAACGGGGCGCCCGACGCGATCGCGCTCGTCGACGCGGACGGCGCGGTCGTCCAGTTTCTGTCCTACGAGGGCACGTTGACCGCCGCGGACGGGCCGGCGGCGGGCCTCACGAGCACGGACATCGGCGTGTCCGAGGCGCCGTCGACGCCCATCGGCGAGAGCCTCCAGCTCATCGGGACGGGCTCGACCTACGGCGACTTCGCCTGGGTCGGCCCGACCGCGTCGTCGTTCGGGTCGCTCAACGAGGGCCAGGTGCTCCTCGGCGGCGACGGCCCGCCGCCCCCGTCGGGCGAGCCGCGTCTCGTCGTTAACGAGGTCGACTACGACCAGCCGGGGACCGACGCCGCCGAGTACGTCGAGCTGTTCAACGGCGGCGCGGCCGCCGCGAGCCTGGGCGCCTACGAGCTCGTCCTCGTCAACGGCAACGACGGCGGCGCGGCGGTCTACAAGACGATTGGGCTGCCCGCCACGGACCTCCTCCCGGGCGAGTTTTTCGTCGTCTGCGCCAACGCGGAGACCGTCGCCAACTGCGACCTCGACGTCGACCCGAGCACGAACCTGATCCAGAACGGGGCGCCCGACGCCGTCGCCCTCCGGCTCGCCGGGGGCGGGGCGGTCGTCGACGCGCTCAGCTACGAGGGCTCGGTCCCCGGCTTTACCGAGGGGAGCGGGGCGGGGACGGACCCGGGCGACGCCGACTTCGTGGCCCTTTCGCGGCTCCCCGACGGCGCCGACACCGACGACAACGCGGCCGACTTCGCGCCGCGCTGCGGGTCGCCCGGCGCGGCCAACGCCGAGGACGCCACGAACTGCCCGTCGACGGCCCCGGGCGCCATCCTCCTCACGTTCATCCACGACGTCCAGGGGAGCGGGGCGGCGACGCCGCTCGACGGGCGGACGGTGACGGTCGAGGCGGTCGTCGTGGGCGACTTCCAGCCCGACGACGGCGACGCCTTCGACCTGGGCGGGTTCTACCTCCAAGAGGAGGACGCCGACGCCGACAGCGACCCGGCCACGTCCGAGGGCCTGTTCGTCTTTACCGGCGACGCCTCGGTGCCGGTCCCCGACGTCTCGGCCGGCGACGTGGTCCGCGTGACGGGCACGGCCGGCGAGTTTTTCGAGCTCACCCAGGTCGGGTCCGTGACCGAGGTCGCCGTCGTCGGGACGGCGGCCCAGCCGACGCCGGCGGCCGTTACGCTCCCGCTCGCGGGCGGGGCGGCGCTCGAACGGTTCGAGGGGATGGGCGCGGTGCTCCCGCAGGAGCTCGCCATCTCGGACTACTTCAACTTCGACCGCTTTGGCGAGGTTGTGCTCGCGCTGCCGCGCGACGGCCGCGACCGGCTCTTCCAGCCGACGGCCTTCCTCGACCCCGGTCCCGAGGCCGCCGAGGTCGACGCCGAGAACGCGCTCCGCGTGATCACGCTCGACGACGGCCGTGCGATCCAGAACGCCGATGTGCCGCGCCACCCCAACGGGCAGCCGTTCACGCTTACGAACCGCTTCCGCGGTGGCGACATCGTCCAGGACGCGGCCGGCGTGATCGACTTCCGGTTCGGGCTCTACCGCCTCCAGCCGACGGCGCCGGCCGGGTTCACGGTGACGAACCCGCGCCCGGAGCAGCCCGAGAGCGTGGGCGGGGCGGTCCGCGTGGCCTCGTTCAACGTGCTCAACTACTTCAACGGCGACGGCCAGGGCGGCGGCTTCCCCACGTCGCGCGGGGCCGACAACCCCGAAGAGCTCGCGCGCCAGACGGCCAAGATCGTGGCCGCCATCCGCGGGCTCGACGCCGCCGTCGTGGGCGTCATCGAGGTCGAGAACGACGAGGCCGGCGAGCTCTCGGCGCTCGACGACCTCGTCGACGCGCTCAACGCCGCCGAGGGCGGGGAGGCCTACGCCTACGTCGAGACGGGCGTAACGGGGACCGACTTTATCCGGTCGGGCATCGTCTACCGCCCCGCCCGCGTGACGCCCATCGGCGACGTGGCCGTCCTCGACGACCCGGCGTTCACCAAGCCGCCGGGCGGGTCGGAGAACCAGAAGAACCGGCCGGTCGTGGCCCAGACGTTCACCGACGCGGACGGCGTGTTCACGGTCGCCGTGGTCCACCTCCGCTCGAAGGGCGGCTCGTGCGGGGCCGGCAACGACGACCCGCTCCAGGGCGCCTGCAACGGGACGCGGACGGTCGCGGCCCGCGAGCTCGCCCGGTGGCTGGCCGGCGACCCGACGGGCTCCGGCGACGCCGACGTCCTCATCGTGGGCGACTTCAACGCCTACGACGAGGAGGACCCGATCGACGCCCTCCGCGCCGGCGCCGACGGCGAGCTCGGGACGGCCGACGACTACGTCGACCTCGTCGAGCGCGCCCAGGGCGAGTTCGCCTACTCGTACCTGTTCGGGGCCGAGTTCGGGACCCTCGACTACGCCTTCGCCTCGCTCCCGCTCGCGGAGCAGGTGACGGGCGCGACGGTCTGGCACATCAACGCCGACGAGCCCGACCTCCTCGACTACGACACGGACTTCAACGACCCGCGCTTTTACGAGCCGACCCCGTTCCGGGCGTCGGACCACGACCCG
The DNA here is from genome assembly GCF_032248475.1 of Rubrivirga sp. S365. Lineage (NCBI taxonomy): Bacteria > Pseudomonadati > Rhodothermota > Rhodothermia > Rhodothermales > Rubricoccaceae > Rubrivirga > Rubrivirga sp. S365. The sequence goes on along the minus strand of NZ_JAVTTN010000001.1, from coordinate 1,647,785 downwards.
GTGCTCGTCGGCCTCGCGCTCGGCGGCGGCGCCCAGGCCGCGGCCTGCTCGGCCTCCTCCCCGCTCGGGTTCGGCGACTTCGACGCCGACGGGACGGACCCGGCGTTCGGCGAGTTCGCCGAGCTCCTGAGCGGGGCGGACGGGCCGGTCGACCTCTCGACGTGCTCGTTCGTGACGTTCGACCCGTTCACCGAGACCGTGACGTACTCGGCGAGCCCGGACGCTGTGATCGGCGACCGGCTGGTCTACGCGACCCAGAACGGCGACGTCGGCCTCCCGGCGGGCGTGATTCCGGACGGTCCGGGCGCGATCGCGCTCGTCGAGGGCGCGGCCCCAGTCGGCACGCCGGTCGCGGGCGTCCTGGGCCGCGTGGTCTCGGCCGTCGTCTACGTCAGCGAGGACCAGGTCTTTGGGCGCACGGGCTACAGCTCGAACGCTCGCACGGCCGGGGGCGACCTCGCCGCGCTCCTCGCCGCCGTCCGTGCCGACCTCCCGGCGGAGGTCGAGCTGACGCTCGCCGGGGCCAACCCGGTCGGAACGGGCGGGGCGGTGGCCTTCGCGCTCCCCGAGGGCGGGGCGGTCACGGTGTCCGTGTTCGACCTGCTCGGCCGCGAGGTCTCGCGGCTCGTCGACGCGACGCTCGCGCCGGGCCGCCACCGGGCGGCGCTCGACGCGGGCGCGCTCCCGAGCGGCGTCTACGTCGTCCGCCTCGTGGCGGGCGGGGAGGTCCGCACGCAGCGCGTGACGGTGGCGCGGTAGCGGGCGCCACCCCGCCCCCCGACGGACCGGCGGAGCCGGCGGCCCCCGCAGTCGCCGGCTCCGCTGCGTTGGGGCGCGGGCGGGGCGGCCGACGCCCCCGCCCCGCTCAGCGCGGCACGCCCCACACCATGAGCCCGCCGAGGTGCGCCGTGTACGCCACGAGCGCCGCCGCGACGACGGCGGGCAGGGCGCCCAGCACGCGCCCCCACAGCGGCTCGCGCCGCGGACGACGAGCCTGCCGGTCGCCGCCCCGCTCCGGCCACCACCGGCGGCGGGGCGGGGCGGCCTCGTCGTCGGGCGGGGCGGGCGCCCGGCGCAGGACGGCGGCGACCGAGAGCGCGGCGAACACGGCCGCCGCGAGCGCCGACGTCCACACGGTCCACGCGGCCGCGCTCTGGTGGTGGCCGACGATGGCCTCGACGACGGGGTCGCCCTCGACGGCGTCGTAGAGCGCGTGCCCCGTTTCGGCGGCGGCCCACGCCGAGCTGGCGCCGAGCACGAAGAGCGCGAGCGCCGCGCGGCGCCACACGCCGCGCCCGAGGAGCAGGTACAGCCCGGCCGCCGCCCCGCCCAGGAGCACGAGGACGAGCGGGAAGTGCACGAGGAGCGGGTGCAGGAACGGGATCTCGTAGTCGGCGACGGGCACGGGGAACGGGGAGAGAGGGACGGGCAGACGCCGCCCCGCCCGTCGTGCGCGGCCGTCGGGCGGGGTGGCGCGAGACGGGCGGGGCGGCCCGCAGGTTGCGCATGCCGGGGCGGGGCGGTCCGCAGGTCGCGCGGGGCGGCGCCAGGGGGGGGTGGCGCCGGCTGGAAAACGGAGCGGCTGACTCCGCCTCCCGCCCCCAACGATCACCCCGCCCGCCGCGGGCGAGGGCGGGGCGGCGCACCCCCTTGCCCCTTCCCCGGGCCGCTACGCCCCCTCCCCCACCAGCGACGTCCCCGTCATCGCCGGCGGCGCCTCGACGCCCATGAGGTCGAGGATCGTCGGGGCCACGTCGCCCAGCTTGCCGGGGCGGATCGGGCCGTCGAAGCCGGGGCGCAGGATGAGGTGCGGGACGAGCGCCGTCGTGTGCGCCGTGTTGGGCGAGCCGTCCGCGTTGCGCATCTTGTCCGCGTTGCCGTGGTCGGCGATGACCTCGACCGTGTAGCCGCGCTCGGCGGCCGCCTCGACGACCACGCGCGCCGCCGCGTCGGCGGCCTCGACGGCGGCGACGGCGGCCTCGAACACGCCCGTGTGGCCGACCATGTCGGGGTTGGCGAAGTTGAGGACCACGAGGTCCGGCGCGTCGTCGTGGATCGCGGCGGCCACGCGCTCGGACAGCTCGGGCGCGCTCATCTCGGGCTGGAGGTCGTACGTCGCCACCTTCGGGCTGGGGACCAGGATCCGGCTCTCGCCGTCGTACTGGACCTCGCGGCCGCCGTTGAAGAAGAACGTGACGTGCGGGTACTTCTCGGTCTCGGCCGCGCGGAGCTGCGTGAGGCCGGCGCGCGAGACGACCTCGCCCAACGTGTCCGCGAGGTTCGCCTTCTCGAAGGCGACCGGCACGCCGAAGTCGGCGCTGTACGCCGTCATCGTAGCGACGTGGAGGTCGAGGCGGGGGCCGCGGTCGAACCCGTCGAAGTCGGGGTCGGTGAGCGCCTGCGTGAGTTGGCGCCCGCGGTCGGACCGGAAGTTGAAGTAGACGACGGCGTCGCCGCTCTCGATGCGCGTGCCCGCCCCGGCGGTTTGCGCCCCGCCCCGCCCGTCGGGACCCGCGAGCGCGCCCGGCTCGACGAACTCGTCCGTGACGCCGTCGGCGTAGCTCCGCTCGAGGTACGCCACGGGGTCGGCGTAGGCCGCGCCCGCGCCCTCGGTCAGCAGGCGGTACGCCTTCTCGGTCCGCTCCCAGCGTTTGTCGCGGTCCATCGCCCAGTACCGACCCACGACCGACCCGACGACGCCGACGCCGGCCGACGCGATGCCATCCTGGATCTGGCGGACGTACCCCGCCCCGCCCTCGGGGTCCGTGTCGCGCCCGTCCGTGAACGCGTGGACGACGACGCACTCCGGCTTCAGCCCCTCCTTCGCCGCCAGGTTGAGGAGCGCGAGCAGGTGCGCGAGGTGCGAGTGGACCCCGCCCGTCGAGGCGAGCCCCATCAGGTGGAGCTTGGTCCCGTTCGCGAGGGCGCGCTGGACAGCCGCGCGGAGCACGGCGTTCTCGGCCAGCGACCCGTCCTCGACGGCCTTGTCGATCCGCGTGATGTCCTGGTCCACGACGCGCCCGGCCCCCAGGTTCATGTGGCCGACCTCGGAGTTCCCCATCTGCCCTGGCGGCAGCCCGACGGCCCGTCCCGACGCTTCGAGCGTCGAGTGCGGCGCGCGCGCAAAGAGGCCGTCGAGGAACGGCGTCTCGGCGGCGTCGACGGCGGAGACGGACGAGTCCTCGGCGATGCCGTAGCCGTCGAGGATGAGGAGCAGGTGTTTGTTCGGCACGGGCGGTACGGGGTACGGGGTACGGGGTACGGGGTACGGGGTACGGGGTACGGGCGAAGATGACGGCGGGCGGGGCGGGGAGCCACGGGGCGGGGCGGAAAACGGCCGGAACTTTTGCCCGGCCCACCATCCCTCATCCCTCATCCCTCATCCCTCATCCCTCATCCCTCATCCCTCATCCCTCATCACGCCGCCCCGCCCGCGCCGGCGGGGAGGACGGCGGCGTCGGGCGTCAGCGGGCCGCCGTCCGTGCCCAGGAACGACGTGCAGTTGGGGCACCGGCTGGCCTGGTACGGCACGTTCTCGCGGCAGTACGCGCACTTCTTGGTGTCCGGCGTGTCGGGCGTGTCGGGCTCGCCGAACTCGTCCTCGACCGCGTCGCCGGCCCGCTTCACGAGGCGGACGAGCACGAACACGGCGACGGCCACGACGAGGAACGTGAGCAGGCTCGTCAGGAACGCGCCGTAGTTGAACGTGACCGCGCCGGCGGCCTGGGCCGCCTCCAGCGTCTCGTACGGGGGCGGGGCGGCGTCGCCGGCGCGGAGCAGGAGGTAGTAGTCCGAAAAGTCGGTGTTGCCCAGGATCAGGCCCAGCGGCGGCATGATGAGGTCGTCGACCAGCGACTCGGCGACGGTCGTGAACGCGGCGCCGACCGTGAACCCGATGGCGAGGTCGACGAGGTTGCCGCGGAGCGCGAACGCCTTGAAGTCGGAGAGCAGGGACACGGCGGAAGGCGGAAGGCGGAAGGCGGAAGGCGGAAGGCGGAAGATGCCCACCCCGCCCGTCCAGAAGCGGCGAGCGGCGAGCGGCGAGCGGCGAGCGGCGAGCGGCGAGCGGCGAGCGGCGAGCGGCGAGCGGCGAGCGGCAAGATCCGACCGCCCCGCCCCGGTAGCGCCGTTGCATGCAACGGGGTGGCCTGACGCCGAGCGGGGCGGTGGTTCGACCCGTCTCGCCACCCACGACCACCCCGCCCGCCGTCGGGCGGGGCGGCGGCGGGCGGGGCGGCGCTGTTCAGGACTGCCCAGCTCGCGTCATCCACCACCCCTAGCCCCTCTTGGCTGCGCCGACGCTGCGCGGTGTCCAGGAGGGGGACTGCCGCCGCTTCCAGTCGACGGCGGCCTTGCTCTTACCGCCCCGCCCACGTCTGAAAGGGGCGGGGCGGAACAAATCTGGCGCACCCAGTCCGCACCACTCTTCACTCTCTCAAACCCGGTAGTCCTTGACGCGCTTCGTCGTCCGGCCCGTCTTCGTGTCGAACACGCTCATCGAGCCCGTCCACGGGTCAGCGATTTGTTCGACGCCGGCGCGGTCGGTTTTTGTGGCCGGCTCGTCGAAGTAGCGGCGGGCCGTCTTCGAGTAGTAGCGGCCGCGCGTCGGGTCGAGGCCGTCGAGCGGGGCGGGGAGGCGCTCCAGCGCGGCGTAGTAGTCGCAGAGGTCAGGGCCGTCGGGCTGGCCGACGAGCGGGCAGCGGCCGCACTTGGGCGCGCGCGCCTCGCAGGTGTAGCGGCCGTGCAGGATGAGGAGGTGGTGGGCCTCGCCCCACGCGTCGCGCGGGATCACGCGGCGGAGCCCCTTCTCGACAGCCAGCGGCGTCGGCCGGTCCTTGACGAGCCCGATCCGGTTCGAGACGCGGAACACGTGCGTATCGACGGCGATCGCCGGTTCGTCGAAGGCGACGGCCACAACCACGTTCGCCGTCTTCCGCCCGACGCCGGCCAGCTTGACCAGCTCGGCGTGCTCGCGCGGGACCTCGCCGCCGTAGTCGTCGCGGAGCATCCGGGCCGTCTTGGCGAGCGCCTTCGCCTTGTTGTTCGGGTACGACACCGACCGGATGTAGGGGAAGATCTCGTCGGCCTCGGCCTCGGCCATCGCCGCGGCGTCGGGGTAGGCCTCGAACAGGGCCGGCGTGACGAGGTTGACGCGTTTGTCCGTGCACTGCGCGGAGAGGATCACGGCGACCAGGAGCTCGAACTCGGTCCGGTACCGGAGCTCCGTCTCGGGCGCCGGGATGTCGGCGCGGAGGCGGTCGAGGACGGCGGCGGCTTTCTCGCGGCGGGTCATGGGCGGGGTGGGGAGCGGCGGCAAGCTACCGGGCGGGCGGCCCGGCCACCCCGCCCGCCGGGTCCGCCCCGCGCGGTGGGCGGGCGGAGGCTCAGGAATCTCCTGTCGTCGTCCTCTTCCTGCGGCGGATCGGGTACGAGACGGAACCAATAGGCACTAGGTCTCTAAGGAGATGGGAACGTTCTCCATACGTTCATGCTAGACTCCCTCGCCACCTGGGCCGACGCCCACCGCGGCCGCGCCCTCGACGTCGTCCGCGTGTACCTCGGCGCCGGCCTCTTCGTCCGCGGCGTCGTGTTCCTCGCGGACCCGAGCGCGTACCTCAGCCTCGTGCCCGGGCCGAGCCAGGAGACGCTGGGGTCGCTCGTGGTCCTCAACTACGTCGGCCTCGCCCACGTCTGCGGCGGCCTCCTGCTGGCGGCCGGCTTGCTGACGCGGCTCGCCGCGCTCGTCCAGATCCCGGTCCTCGCCGGCGCCGCGCTCCTCCACCTCCCGTCGGGCGTGGCGGACCAGTCGTTCGCGTTTGCGGCGCTCGTGCTGGCGCTCCTCGCCGTGTTCGCCGTGTGGGGCGGCGGGCCGTGGTCGCTCGACCAGGCCGTGGCCGTGTGGACCGCGCGCGACGACGAGGCCGAGGGGCGGCAGGCGGCCGAGGCGCTCCGCCGGCTCCGGGTCCGCGAGCGCGAGCGGGCGCCGGCCCCACCCCGCCCCGCCCTCGCGGCGGGCGGGATCGCGTGCGGGTGCGGCCACGACCGTGAGCACCCGCGCGTCGAGGCCGAGCGGCTCTACGGGGCGCTCGGCGCCATGCGCTTTGCGACGGGAACGCACCCGCGGCCCTCAGCCGTCGTCTTCCGCTGCCGCGACTGCGACGGGGCGGTCGAGACGGTCGACGCGCCGGAGGACCTGGAGGCCTTCCGCTACGAGCGGTCGACGCGGGGCGCCCGCACCGCACGGCCGGGCGCCTGAGGGCGGGGCGGCGGCGAGGCGCGCGGTAGCTTGGCGCCATGCGTCCCCCCGCCCGTCTCGCCGGCCTCGTGGCCCTCGTGCTCGTGCTCGCCGCCCCGCTCGGCGCGCAGCCCGCCGCCCCGCCCGCGGCCGTCTCGTACGGCGCGGCGCCGGCGCCGTCCGCGTTCGCGCCCGGGCTCTCGGACTCGGTCCAGGTCTCGATGCTGACCATGCTCCCCGGGCGCCAGGTCTACAGCCTGTTCGGGCACAGCGCGCTCCGCATCCGCGACGACGCGGCCGGCATCGACCAGACGTACAACTTTGGGACGTTCGACTTTGACCAGTCGTTTTTCGTCCTCCGCTTTCTCGGCGGCCGGCTCGACTACGTGCTCGACACGGCCCCGTTCTGGGCGGTGCTCCAGCAGTACCAGCTCGAAGAACGTCCGATCATCGAGCAGCGGCTGCGGCTTTCGCCCGAGGCCGCGCGTGCGCTCTACGCTCGCCTGGAAGAGAACGCGCTGCCCCAGAATCGGGCCTACCGCTACGACTTTTTCTGGGACAACTGCTCGACGCGGCTCCTCGACAACGTCGACTCCGCCCTCGTCGCCGCCGGGTCGCCCGGGCTCAGGCTGCCGCCGGCCGAGCGACCGCAGACGTTCCGCGCGCTCCTCCGCCCTTACTGGGCCGGCGCGCCCACGGTGGGGACCGGCGCGAACTTCGGCCTCGGGCTGCCGACCGACCAGGTCGCCTCGGCCCGCGAGGAGGCGTTCCTGCCCCTCGAACTGGCCGCGCAGCTCGACCGCGCGACGGTCGGAGGCCGCCCGCTCGTGGCCTCGCGCGACACGCTGTTCTGGGTCCCGGGCGCCGGCCTCCCCCGCCCCGCCCCGCCCGTGCCGACGTGGGCGGGGTGGGGCGTCCTCGCGCTCGGGCTGGGCGCGACGGCCGTCGGCGGGTGGCGCGCGCACGGCCGGGCGGGGCGGTGGGGCGACACGGTGCTGTTCGGGGCCGTCGGCTTCGCCGGCCTCGTGGGATTCCTCCTGTGGACCGCCACGGACCATCAGGTGACGGGGCCAAACCTCAACGTGCTCTGGGCGTGGCCGACGCACCTCCTGGCCGCCGTGACGCTCGCGGTGGGCGGGGCGGGGCGGGCGGCGTGGCGCGTCTACTTCGGCACCGCGGCGGTCGTGACGGTGCTCGCAGCCCTGGCGTGGACCGGGCTGCCGCAGACCCTCCCCGCCCCGTTCTTCCCCGTCGCCCTGCTCCTGGCCGTCCGAGCCGGCGTGCGGGCGGCCACTATGGCGACCTAGGCGACGGCCTGAGCGGGGGCAAGGGGGGACTCTCGGCGGGGGCGGCTCGTTAGACCCCCATGCACGCCCTCCTGTACCGCTCGCTCGAACGCCCCGGCCTCCTCGCCTCCGACCTCAACGACATCATCGAGGCCGCGCAGCGCCGGAACCGGCGGCTCGACGTGACGGGCCTCCTGCTGCGGGGACACATGGACGCCATCCCCGGCGTACCGGGCGAGTTCGTGCAGTGGCTGGAGGGGCCGGAGGAGGCGCTCGACACGCTGCTCCAGCTGATCGACGGCGACCCGCGTCACACCGAAGTCGAGGTCCTCGCACGCGGCCCCCTCGCCGACGTCGTCGGCGCCTCGCACGTCGAGGTGGGTCCGGGCCGCCTGTTCCCCTCGTGGTCGATGGGCCTCGTGCGCCTGGCCGAGCTGCCGGCGACGCTGGACGGGTTCCTCCGGTTCGCGGCCGACTGGAACGGCGAGGTGCACTCGCTCGCGGCCTGAGCCGCCCCGCCCCTCTGCCCCCGCCGGCGGCGCGGGGTACCGCGTACGGGATTTGAACCCGTGTGACCACCGTGAAAGGGTGGCATCCTAGACCCCTAGATGAACGCGGCGGGGTGCCCGCAGAGGGCAGCGGCACAGGCCGCGGGGCGACTAGTGGGAATTGAACCCACGACCTCCTGGACCACAACCAGGCGCTCTAACCAACTGAGCTATAGCCGCCGTGTCCGTGCAGGCACGGGGAGCCCAAACTACGCGCGCCGGAACGGGGCGCCAGACGCGGGCGGTTGAAAATGGTTGAAGGCCCGCCCCGCCCGGCTCCCCCACCCCGCCCGCAGAGCGGACCCAGCGGGCGGGGCGGCTACCGGATGACGGCCACCTTGCCGTAGACCGTCTCCCCGTCTTCGGCGGCCGCCGCCACGAGGTAGACGCCCGACGGGGCCGGCCGGCCCGTCCGCTGGTCGCGGCCGTCCCAGCGGAACGCCCCGCCCGAGACCTCGCCGGCCCACACCACGTCGCCGGCCACGGTCATCACGCGGACGTCCGACGTGGCGCCGGCCAAGCCCGTCACGAGGACGCCGTCGGCGGACTGGGCGGGGCGGAACGGGTTCGGCGAGGCGCGGAGGCCGTCCGAGTTGGGGACCGGGAGCGTCGCGTCGCCGGCGACGCTGAACAGGCCCTCGGCCGTGGTCATGAACACGCGGCCCGAGCGGGGGTCGACGGCGATGGCGAGGACGTCGTCGGAGGGGAGCGGGCTCGCGGCCGCCGTCACCTCGCGGGCCACGTCGTTGCCGGCCTCGTTGACCAGGAAGGCCCCGGACGTCGTCGCGATCCACACCCGGCCGGAGGGGTCGACTTCGAGGTCGTTGACGGCCACGTCGCGGAGGAAGAAGTCGGCGCCGTCGGCGATGACGAGCCGCGAGAGGCCGGGGTCGCCCCCGAAGGCGGCGTCGGGGAAGGCCACCGTCGCCACGCCGCGCTCGGTCCCGACCCAAACGCGGCCGCGGCCGTCGACGGCCACGTCGGTGACGGTCGGGGCGGGGAGGTCGCTGGTCGCCGGCGTGTAGCGCACGGCCCGGTCGTCGCGCGGGTCGGCCGGGTCGGCGCCCGTGTCCCAGACGGCGAGGCCGCTCCCGCCCAGGGCCAGCCACTTGTACCCGCTCTGGTCGACCGCGAGGCGGACCGGGAACGCCGACGACGGGATGCCGGCCGGGTACGGCAGCCCCGCCCACGCGCCGTCGGCGGCGAACAGGTGGAGTGGGCGGGGCGTGAACTGGTTGAGGACCCACCGGCGGTCGCCCTCGAACGCGACGTCGGGGACCACGAGGTAGCCCGGCGCCCCGGTCGCCGCCAGGAGCGACGAGTTGCCCTCGCGGTACGTCGTCGGCACGCCGTCCTCGGTGAACACGGTGAGGCCGTCGCCCTCGGCGCCGGCGTAGAACGCGCCGTCCGGCCCCACGGACGCAGCGCGGAAGTCGGTCCGGGCGATGTCGAGGGCGGGGTCGCGCGTGAGGTAATCCGTCCACACCCCGCCCTCCAGCCGGCTGACGGCCGCCGTGTTGGCCGCCGCGAGCCGCGCCGTCGACGCCCACAGCACGCCGCCCCGCCCCACGTCGATGCCCGTGATGTTGTTCGTGAACGGACCGGGCGGGAGCACGCGCTGGGGCTCGTAGGCCACGATCCCGTCGCCCTCGGCGAGCGGGACGCGGAACAGGCCGAGCGCGGCGTCGCCGGCCCACGCCCCGCCCTCGGGGCCGACCGCGACGGCGCGGAGCGCCGTCACCTCGGGGGCCGCGTAGCGGCGCGTCGGGAGCCCGGGCTGGACGACGTAGAGGAACGCCGGCGACACGGCGAGGAGGCGGCCGCCGTCGGCGGCCAGGTCGCCCACGGGGTTGTCCACGAACAGGAGCCGCTCCCACGGGCCGGACGCCGTCGCGCGGTACAGGTCGCGCGCGCCGGCCGGTCCGCCGCCGGCGTAGAGCGCGCCGTCGAGGAGCGCGAGCGAGAGCGCCTCGCCCTCGAACCCATCGGCCCGCGCCCACGCCCCCGGCGCCTGGAGGTTGGGGCCGGTCCGGTCGGCGTAGAACGCCCCGCCCTCGGCGGCCACCCACAGCCCCGGTCCGCCGTCCGGGCGGGGCGCCTCGACCACGTCGTTGACCGGCGTCCCCGCGCCGAGCGTCCCGATCCGGTCGTACGTGCTGAGGACGCGGCCGGCGGCGGCGTCGAACACGACGACGCCAAAGTCGGTGGCGAGGTAGAGCACGTCGCCGGCCACGCGGATCTGGCGGACGCCCCGCGCGGCGTACTGGTCGGCCCGCGTGAGGTCGAAAAACGAGGCAACGTCGCCGGTCTCGGCGTCCAGCCGTTCGAGGAGGCCGTCCTCGTAGCCCACCCACAGCGCGCCCCGCCCGGCGTCGTAGGCGAGAGCCCCGAGCGGGCCGCCGCGGAGCGCCCCAACCGGCGTGTACGTCGCGATCTCGCCGTCGGGGACGCCGTAGAAGAACACGCCGGCCGACGTCCCGGCCCACACGCCGTCGGGCGCCGAGGCCACGGCCGTCACCTCGTTGAAGGCGGGGTAGGCGCGCCAGCCGTCCTGGGCGGCGGCCGAGGACACGAGGGCGAGGACGGCGAGCGCGAACGCGAGCGGGAGCCGCATGGGCGGGGCGGGGCGGGGTCGCGTAGCGGTCGGCGGGCGCGGCGGGGGCTCAGGCGTCCGGGCCGGCGGCGATGCGCGACCGGAGCGAGACCATCTCGATGGCGGCGGCGGCGGCCTCGGCCCCCTTGTTGCCGGCCTTCGTGCCGGCCCGCTCCCACGCCTGCTCGATGGTGTCGACGGTAAGCACGCCGAACAGGACGGGTACGCCGGTGTCGAGCGCCACCTGCTGGCACCCGCTGGCCGCCCCGCCCGCGACAAAGTCGAAGTGGGCCGTAGCGCCGCGGATCACGGCGCCGAGGCACACGACGGCGTCGTACCGCTCGGTCTCGGCCAGCGCCTGGGCCACGAGCGGGATCTCGTAGGCGCCCGGGCACCACGCGACGTCGACGGCGTCGGGGTCGGCCCCGTGGCGGGCGAAGGCGTCGAGGGCGCCGTCGAGCAGGCGCCGCGTGATGGCGTCGTTGAACCGGCCGGCGGCGATCGCGTAGCGGGCGCCGGACGGCGAGACGAGGGAGCCTTCGTAAACGGCGGACATGGAGCGGGCGCGGGGGGCGAGCGTCCGGTCAAACTACGGGTGCCGGCGGCGGGCGCCGAGCCCCACGGGCGTGCCCTCCGAGGCCGCCGCGCTCTCCCCCTCCGTCACCCCGGCCGCGCAGCGGCGGCGAAGCCTGGGGCCTCAGCCGCGGTGGATCTTCCCGCTCTCTGGCCGGCCGCCCCGCCCGCGCTCCCGACGTTCAGAGCGGGGCGGGGCGGGGCATGGAGCGAAGAGGACGTGGAACGTTTCCCAGGACCGCCCCGCCCGCGCGATCCCTCATCCCTCATCCCTCATCCCTCACTCCTCGTCCGCCGGCAGGCGGCCGCCGGCGGCGATCGCGCGGACGATCCGGTCCTGGGCAGCCGCGATCTGGCCGCCCCGCGTCGTGTAGTTGTTCGCCATGAGGACGAACACGTAGGGCGTCCCGTCGGGGCCGTCGACGTAGCCGGCCAGGCAGCGGACGGCCTGGAGAGAGCCGGTCTTGGCGCGGACCCCCACCCCGCCCAGCCGGTTGCGGAGCGTCGAGCCCGACCCGCCGCCCTCGGGGAGCGAGCGGAGAAAGGCGCGCTGGGCGGGGTGGGAGCGCATGGCCCGGAGCACGGCGGCGAGCGCGTCCGGCGTCACGAGGTCCTTGCGCGAGAGGCCCGAGCCGTCGGCGATCGAGAGGGCGTCGCCGTCGGCCCCGGCCTCGGTCACGAACGCCTGCACGCGGTCCTCGGCGGCGCGGACGGTGCCGCCGCCGAGCGTGCGGAAGACTTGCTCGGCGTAGAGGTTGTCGCTCTCGCGGTTGATCTGCTCGACGATCTCGCGGAGCGGCGGCGAGACCGACACCCGGAGCGGCTCGGCGTCGCCGTAGTCGAGGCCGCCGTCGAGGTCGTCGACGTCGACGAGGTCGGCGGCGGAGACGTCGACGCCGGCCTCGCGGAGCCGGTCGGCGAGGCCGTAGACGGCGTAGAGCGTGGGGTTGGCGACGGGCACCTGGAGCGTGCCGCGGTACCCGGTCGGGACGACGCCGCGGAGCACGAACTCGTCGGTCCCCAGCGTCCGCTCGACGTCCATGCGGCCGCGGCCGCCCGTCCGCACGTCGCCGCGGAGCGTGACGAACCCGGGCGGGTCGGACTCGAACCGGACCGGCTGCCCGGCGGACGTCCCCGCGATCTGGATGCCGACGAGGTTGTCGTTCCACACGAGCCCGCCGGCCGCCGGGGCGTAGCTCTCGGTCGCGATGTGCGTGACGTCCCAACCCTCGCCGTAGCGGGCGTCCTCGAACGCGTCGTCGTCGCCGACGATGCGGCCGGTCACGCGCTTGACGCCGGCCTCGGCGAGCGCCTCGGCCCAGTCCTCGAGCGGGTCGCCGCGGCCGTCGCTCCCGAACGTGGGGTCGCCGGAGCCGCGGACGACGAGGTCGCCGGCCAGCGTGCCGTCCTCGGAGACCGTGCCCAGGTGGTAGAGCCGCGTCGTGTAGCGGTGGTCCGGCCCGAGCGCGTCGAGGGCCGTGGCCGTGGTCAGGATCTTGAGGTTGGAGGCCGGGAGGAACCGCTTCTCGGCGTTCCGGCTGAGGACGATGCGGCCCGTCCGCGCGTCGCGCACGACGACGCCCCAGAAGGCCGTCGGGAGGTCGGGGTCGGCGAGAACCTCGTCGATCGCGCTGCGGATCTGGGCCTCCTGGCCGTCGGCGTCGGCGAGGCTGGGGCGGGGCACGAGCCACACGCCGGCCACGGCGAGGACGAGCACGGCGAGCAGGCGGGCGGGGCGGAGGAGCGGCGTCGGCATGGGCGGTCTCGGGGGCGGACCCCGGGCGGGGAGCCCCGGGCGGGGCGGGGGGAGCGCGGGCGAAGCTAGACCGGCGGCGAGCGGGCGCGGGTCCTCCCCGCTCGGCGGAGCGGCAGAACGGGCCGCCCCGCTCGGGCCGTGCACCGGCGGGGCGGGTGCACGCCTTTTTGCGTCGTCGGTCAGGGCGCGGCCCGCGCGGCGGCCGGCCGCCCCGCCCTGGGCGGACGCGAGCGGGCGGGGCGGGCCGTTACCTTCGGGCTCCACCCCGCCCCACCCGCATGCCCCAGCGCCCCGCCCGCCGGTCCCCGCGCCGCTCCGCGCCCCGCGCCGAGCGCCCCACGCGCGGCGTGACGACGATGCCGTTCGACCGGGTGAACTACGTGCTGCTGCTGGGCGCGGTCGGGCTGATCCTGCTCGGCTACGTGCTCATGCTCGTCGACAACGCGACGAACCCCGACGCCGTCGACAGCACGCTCTCACTCGTCGTGGCCCCGCTCCTGCTCCTGGGCGGCTACCTCGGGGTCGCCGCGGCCGTGCTCTGGGGCGTGCCCCGCGACGCCGGCCCGGACGCGCCGCCGGCCGCCGCGCCCGAGAGCCAGCGGGCCGCCCCGATCCCCGACGCCTGAGGCCGTGCCGACGCGTCGGTTCCGCCCCGCCCTGCTCCTGGCGGCCCTCGTCGGGCTCGCCGCGTGCGGGTCGGACGCCGAGGGCGTCGCTGTGACTGAGGCCGAGCCCGGCGCGCTCCGCGCCCCGACGCCGAGCGCCCGGGTCGACACGCTCGGCCCAGACCGCCCCGCCCCGCTCGACACGGTCTCCGCCGACTCCGCGCTCGACGCCGGCCCGCTGCTGGACAGCCTCCGCGCCGCGCCCGACTCGGCGGACGCACCGGCCGCCCCGCCCGACTTCCGCGCGTTCTGGCCCCGGTTCCAGACGGCCGCTCGGGCGGGGCGGGGCGGGCTCGACGCGCTCGCCGGAGCGGGCGGGGCGGCGGCGCTCGACGCGCGCGGGGCCGTCGTCTTTGGCGAGCCGTTCCTGGGCCGCGTCCTCGCCCTCACAGCCCGCGACTTCCGCCGCGACGGCGTGGCCCGCGAGGCGACGGTGCGCGTGGGCTACGACCGAGCCGGCCGAGTCGTCCCCGAGGACGAGGCCGCGCGCGAGGCGACGGCGACGCTCCGCTTCGACGTGGTCGACGGGGCGTACCGGCTGGTCGGCCTGGACACGGCGGGCGTGTGAGTGCGCCGCCCCGCCCGTGGTGCGGGCGGGGCGGGCGCTACTCGTAGAGCCGGTACGGCTCGGCGCGGGCCTCGAAGGCCGACGCCTCGCCCGCCCACGACGCGGCGATCTGGGCCGGGTCGTCGCCGCGCACGAGCGCCGCGCGGAGCCGGTCGGTGCCGGCCAGCTTCGCCAGCCAGTCGGCCTTGAAAAACGAGCGGCGCGGGCGGGGCGGCGCCTGCCGGTACACGGCCTCGACGACGTGGACGCCCGCCGCCACGGGCCGGAACGCGGCCGGGTCGGTCACGACGAGGCGGACGCCGCCGACGCGCTCGCCCTCGTGCTTCGGGTCCGTCGCCTGGCCGGGGAGGTCGACGGGCGTGAACGCCGCGGGCTCAAACCGGACGCCCGCCAGCCCGCGCGCGTTGAGCGTCGCCGCGAGCGCGTCGGCGTCGACCCAGGGCGCCCCGACGTGCGTGAACGGGACGCGCGTGCCGCGGCCCTCGCTGGCGGTCGTGCCCTCGAAAAAGCCCGTGCCCGGGTAGACGCGGGCGGTCTCGACGTCGGGGACATTGGGCGAGGGCGGGGTCCACGCCAAGCCGGTCTGCTCCCACGGCATCCCGCGCCGGTAGCCGCCCATCTCGACCACGCGGAGGTCGAGGCCGTCGAGGCCGGGCAGCCAGCCCTCGCCGGCGACCATCCGCGCCAGCTCGCCGACCGTCAGCCCGTGCGTGACGGGGACCGGGTAGAGGCCGACGAACGACGTGTGGCGCGGCCCCATGACCCAGCCCTCAGCCCCGCCCCCGATCGGGTTAGGCCGGTCGAGGACGACGAACGGGACGCCGGCCTCGGCCGCCGCCTGCATGGCGTAGCCCATCGTCGAGATGTAGGTGTAGAACCGGGCGCCCACGTCCTGCATGTCGAACACGAGCGCGTCGAGGCCGCGGAGCTGGGCCTGCGTCGGCTTCCGCGACGCGCCGTAGAGGCTGTAGACCGGGGTGCCCGTCGCCCTGTCCGCCCCGCCCGAGACGCCGGCGCCGGCCTCGGCCGTCCCGCGGAGCCCGTGCTCGGGGCCGAAAAGGGCGGCGAGCGCGACGTCCGGGGCCGCCGCGAGCCGGTCGATGAGGTGGGCCGGTCCGCCGTCCGCCGTGTCCACGCGCGCCGTGTGGTTCGTGACGAGCCCGACGCGGACCACCCCGCCCCGCCCGAGCGCCGCGAGCGGGGCGAACCCTTCGTTCACGAGCCGCTGGGCGCCGGTCGTGACCGACGGCGGCGGGGCGGGCGGGGCGGCGGAGGTCGCCCCAGCGGCGTCTGCCTGGAAGCCCAGGAGCGTGAGCAGGACGAGCAGGGCGGACAGCGGCATCGGGCGGGGCGGGTGGAGTAGAGAGCGGATGCGAGGGCGAAACGAAAGATCCCGCCGTCCCGCGCCTCCCGCCCCCGTTTCTCCTCCGCCCCGCCCTTTGGGTCCGCCCACGCGCTGCCGGACCCAAAGGGCGGGGCGGGCACAAAAAACGCCGGCGCCCGGGAGAGCGCCGGCGGCCCAGCGGGCGGAGCCGAGGGGCGGACCCAAAGGGCGGGGCGGCCTAGGCGTCGATCACGGCGGCGCCGTTCTGCACGATCTCGCTCTCGGGGAAAAAGTAGCGGCCCTCCTTCACGCCGTTCTCGGCCGAGTCCGAGCCGTGGACGGCGTTCTCGCCCACCGACGTCGCGAACTGCTTGCGGATCGTGCCCTCGGCGGCGTCGGCCGGGTTCGTGGCGCCGATCACCTCGCGCCACGTCGAGACGGCGTCCTCGCGCTCGAGCACGAGCGGGACGCACGGGCCGGACGCCATGAACTCGGTGAGCTCGCCGAAGAACGGGCGCTCGGCGTGGACGGCGTAGAAGCCCTCGGCCTGGGCCTGCGTCAGCGTGACCAGCTTCATCGCGCGGACGGCGAAGCCTTCGGCGAGGATGCGGTCGAGGATCTTGCCGGCGTGCCCATTCTGGACGGCGTCGGGCTTGATGATGGCGAGCGTGCGCTCCATGTCGGTGGGGGCGGGGTGGTGAGTGCGTGCGGCCAATCAACCGCCCCGCCCCGCCCTGGACCGCGAAAGGAATGCGGAATGTGGAATGCGGGAACGACATCGGCCCGACCGCGAACGGCGCGGTGGGCCAGTGCCATCTTGTGCTTTCCACCTCGCCCCGCTCCTGCACGCGCGGGCGGGGTGGGCACCCCTTCAGCGTTCGTCGTTCACCGTTCATCGTTTCAACATGCGCCTCGCCCTCGTCCAGCAGCCCGCCACCGCCGACCTCGCGGCCAACCTCGCGCGCGGGCTCGACGCCTTCGACCGGGCCGCCGAGGCCGGCGCCGACCTCGTGGCCTACGCCGAGCTCGCGTTCCACCCGTTCTGGCCGCAGCGCCACGCCACGCCCGAGACGCTCGCGCACGCCGAGCCCGTGCCCGGCCCGACCGTCGAGGCGTTCCAGGAGCGGGCGGCCCGGCACGGCGTCGTCGCGGTCCTCAACGTGTTCGAGCGCGACGGCGACCGGACGTTCGACACGTCGCCGGTCATCGACGCCGACGGCACGCTGCTCGGGCGGACGCGGATGGTCCACATCACGGACTACGAGGGCTTCCACGAGCAGGGCTACTACGCGCCGGGCGACGCGGGCCTCCCGGTCTACGACACGGCCGCCGGCCGCGTGGGCGTCGCCATCTGCTACGACCGGCACTACCCCGAGGTCATGCGCGCGCTCGCCCTCGGCGGGCCGCAAACCGGCGGAGCGGACGTCGTCGTGGTGCCGCAGGCCGGCGCCGTGGGCGAGTGGCCGGCCGGGCTCTACGAGGCCGAGATGCAGGTGGCTGCCTTCCAGAACGGCTACTTCACGGCCCTCGCCAACCGCGTCGGCGCCGAGGACCGGCTGACGTTCGCCGGCGAGAGCTTCGTCTGCGCCCCCGACGGCCGCGTCGTGGCGCGCGCGGGCGGGGCGGCCGAGACGCTGATCTGCGACGTCGACCTGAGCGAGGTCGAGCGCTCGCACGCGCGACGCCTGTTCCTCCGCGACCGCCGCCCCGCCCTCTACGCCGACTGGCTGGGGGAGACCGCGGGGTGAGGAACGTGGAAGGGTGAACCGGGCGGGGCGCTCTGCCGCAAGCCCGTCCGCGGAGGCCACCCCGCCCCCAGGCAACTCCGGGCGGGGCGGGCGCCCGTGCGCGTTCGTCCTTCCACGTTCAACTCACCATCCCCACGAGCCCGCCCCGCCCTTGAACGGGCCGGCCACGCGCGGCGTGACCCAGCCGCCGTAGAACCCGCCCGGCTGCGACTCGACGCGGTCGTCGCCGATCCAGCAGGCGTCCATCGCCGCGGGGTAGAACGCGACGTGGTCTTTGAGCGCCGCGTAGGGCGCGAGCGGCTCGGGGTAGGCCCACGCTGCCTTCTCGGCGACCGCCCCGCCCGCCACGACATCGAAGTAGACAGCGAGCCCCTTCCACTCGCACCCCGACGTCTCGGGCCGCGCCCGGAGCACGCCGGCCGCCACGTCCTCGGGCGGCACGTAGACCGTCGGCGGGTGGCTCGTCTCCTTGACCTGGAGCGCCCGCGTGCTCCGCGCGATCTCGCGGCCGCCGAACTCGACGCGGACCGTCTCGCCGACGGGCTCCAGGAGCGGCGGGCGGGGGTAGTCCCAGACGGACTCCTGGCCGGGTCCGGGCGGCGTAGGGGCGGGGCGGGGCATGGCAGCGTGGGGAGCGGGACCGGAGAGACGCACCACCCCGCCCCGCGTTCACGCGCCGCCCAGGAGCTCGCGGATCGCGCGCTGACGGTACCCGAAGATCCGCGCGAGTTGGGCGCGGACGAGCGGGTAGGCCAGCTCGCCGGCGGGCGAGAGTGGGAGCTCCCACAGGACCTCGTCGTCCATCCGCGTGGCCGCCCCGCCCGGCCCTTCCACCTCCACGAACGAGTGCGTGTGGTGCCACCGCCGGTACGGCCCGCGGACCTGCTGGTCGACGAAGCGGTACGGCGGCTCCCAGCGGACGATCTCGGTCCGCCACCCGAACCGGACGCCGAACAGGCCGAGGCGGTAGTCGATGAGCGCGCCCTCGCCGATCTCGATGGGGCGCGGCGTCGTGATCTCGAAGTCGAGTTCGGGCGGGGTGATCCGCTCCAGGTTCTCGGCATCTGAGAAGAAATCAAAAACTTCCGAGCGCGGGAGCGCGAGCCGCGTCGTCGTGTGGAGGCGGTGCGTGAGGGCCACAGGCACGTGTAGGAGAGCGGAGACGGCCCCCTGACGTCTGGAGCAGGTCCCAGGTTCGGTTGCGGGACAGCCCGACGATCCCGAATTCCGCGGCGGCTTAGGGGAGAATATGATGAGGCCTGCGGGTTCGTGATGTAACCTGTTCGAGAACCGATGGGTCCCCCTGGGACCGTCGGGGACGTCCTCACTCTCTCCCGGCGTAACCGCCACTAGAACATGAAGCAGTACAACACCCCCGCCCTCGCCGATCTCGGCGACGTCCGCGCGATCACGGCCGCCGACCAGCGGACGACGCAGACGGACCAGATCTTCAACAACGGCGAGTCGATCGGCACGTCGACCGGCTCGCTCGACGCGTGCGTCTCGCCGGCTGACAACCCGCAGCCCGGTGACATGTGCACCTGAGTTGACGCGCCTTAAGGCGATTGGGGAGCCCCGTTCCTGGGGCTCCCCTTTTTTTGTGCTAGCGGGGTGGCCGCCCCAGATGCCGCGCCCGCGAACAGAGCCGCGGGCCGTTGCGGGAGGGAGCCCCGGCCCACCCCGCCCGCCGTTGACAACGTGCGGAGCGGCCGCCCCGCCCGGAGCCGTACGTTTCGTGCGCCTGCCCACCCCGCCCCCATGTTCGCTCCCACCACCTACGCCGCCCGCCGCGCCGCGCTCGCCGAAGCCGTCGGCACCGGCCTCATTGTCCTGCCCGGCAACGACGCGGCGCCGATGAACTACGCCGGCAACGTGTACGCCTTCCGCCAGGACGGCGCGTTCCGGTACTACGCCGGCCTCGACGCGCCGGGCCTCGCGCTCGCGCTCGACGCCGAGACCGGCGAGGCGAAGCTCTACGGCCACGACCCGACGCTCGACGACGTGGTGTGGGAGGGGCCGCTCGACTCGCTCGCTGACCGCGCGGCGTCGGTCGGCGTCGAGCGCACCGCCCCGCCCGACGCGCTTGCCGACGACGTCCGCGCGGCGCGGCGGGCGGGGCGGACCGTCCACACGCTGCCGCCGTACCGCGGGGCGGGGCGGCTCAAGCTGGCCGCGCTCCTGGGCGTGGCGCCGGACGCCGTCGAGCCCTCTAGCGCGCTCGTGGACGCCGTCGTCGCGCAGCGGCTCGTCAAGACGGACGAGGAGGTGGCCCAGATCGAGCGGGCGCTCGACGTGGCCGCCGACATGCACCGGCTGGCGATGCGCCTCGCGCAGCCCGGGCGGACCGAGCAGGAGGTGGCCGGGCAGATGGAGGGGCTGGCGATCGGGCGGGGCTCGCACCCCAGCTTCCCCATCATCCTCACGCGGCACGGCGAGGTCCTCCACGGGCACCCGGGCGGGGCGGCCCTGGAGGCCGGCGACCTCATGCTGGCCGACGCCGGAGCCGTCGCGCCGGGCTCGGGCTACGCCGCCGACGTCACGCGCGTGGCGCCCGTGGGCGGGGCGTTCTCGGACCGACAGCGGGCCGTGGTCGAGGTCGTCCTCGGAGCGCAGGAGGTGGGCATCGACGGGTGCCGAGCGGGCGCGCTGTTCCGCGACGTCCACCACCGCGCGTCCGTCCGCATCGCCGAGGGGTTGGGCGCGCTCGGGCTCATGGCGGGCGACCCCGAGGAGGCGGTCGAGGCCGGCGCCCACGCCCTGTTCTTCCCGCACGGCCTGGGCCACCCGATGGGCCTCGACGTCCACGACATGGAGGGGCTGGGCGAGGACCGCGTGGGGTACGACGACGAGGTCCGTCGGAGCGAGCAGTTCGGGACGAGCTTCCTCCGCTACGGCCGCCGGATCGACACGGGCCATGTGATGACGGTCGAGCCCGGCGTCTACTTGATCGACGCCCTCATCGACGCCTGGAAGGCCGAGGGCCGGCACGCCGAGTTCCTGCGCTACGACGAGATCGACCGCTGGCGCGGGCTGGGCGGGGTCCGCATCGAGGACGACGTGCTCGTCACCGACGGGGCGCCGCGCGTGCTCGGGCCAGGCATCCCGAAGCGGCCCGACGAGGTCGAGGCCGTCGTCCGCTCGGGGGCGTGACCACGGTCGTCCTGGTCGGCCTCCGCGCCGGCGCGCTCGACGCGGCCGAGCGGCTGGGGCTCGGCGCCGTGGCCGTGACCGAGGCGCCGCCGGGGCCGCGCCGGGCGGCTCGCCTCGCCGGCCACGTCCAGGCCTCCTTTGCCGCCCCGCCCGACGCGTGGCGGCGCGTGGCGCGGTCGCTGCGGGCGCACCGCCCCGCCGCCATCGTGGCGCTCACCGAGCGGTCCGTGCTCCCGGCCGCCCACCTCCGCGCCGTGCTCGGCCTGGACGGGCTGACGGTCGAGGCGGCCCACGCGTGCACCGACAAGCGGGCGATGAAGCGGGCCGCCCGCGCCGCCGGCCTCGCCTGCGCCGACGTTGTCGAGGCCGAGGAGGGCCTGAGCGCCGACGCGCTCGTCGAGCGGCTGGGCCTCCCGCTCGTCGTCAAGCCGGCCGTCGGGTCGGGCGGGCGGGGCGCCACGGTCTGCCGCACGCGCGCCGACGTGCCGGACGCGCTCGATCCGGGGTGGATGGCCGAGTCGTTCGTGGACGGCGTCGAGATGAGCGCCGAGACACTCGGCGGCAGCGAGACCGGCGCGGGCGGGTCGGTCTGGACCAACGCGACGCGCTACGTCGTGCCCACGTGGGCCAGCCTCCTCCCCGCCCCGCCCGAGACGGACGGCCTGGACGCCGTCCGGGCGCTGGCCGAGGCCGCGCGGCGCGCGCTGGGCGTCGACCGCGGCATGACGCACCTCGAAGCGTTCCAGACCGCGGGCGGCCCCGTGTTCGGGGAGATGGCCGCGCGTCCGCCGGGCGGGCACCTGATGGCGCTCGTCCGCCTCGCCTACGGCGTCGACCCGTGGGAGGCCGTGCTCCGGGCGGAGTTGGGCGACAACCCTGGCCTCCCCGCCCACGCCGCGCGCTCGGCGGCAGCGTGGATCGTCCACCCGGGGGCGGGGCGGGTGACGAGGGCCGAGGGCGCCGAGGCGTGCCGCGCGCTCCCGGGCGTCGAGGAGGTCGTCCTCCGCGTGGCGCCGGGCGACGTGGTCGGCCCGCGGACGGGGTCGGGCGAAGAGGTCGGCCACGTCCTGGTGACGGGCGCGACAGCGGCCGAGGCGGAGGCCCGGCTGCGCGCCGCGCGCGACGCGCTCCGTGTGGAGGTGGCATAGGCTCAGCCCGCCCCTCACCCTGGCTGCGCCCCCGGATCGGCGCCCGGGGCCGGCTCTGCTGCGCGCCGCCCCTCTCCCAGCGGGAACGGGGACGTCGCAGAGGCCGCTCGGGCGGAGGACCCGGGGCGGGCCGCGCGGGCGGGGCGGCGTAGTCGGGGTTTCTCCCAACCCGCCCCGCCCGCGGACCGGCCGCGCGCGAGCGGCGTGAGACCGCCCCTCCCCACCCCGCCCGCATGAACCCGACCACCCTCAGCCGCCAGCTCCGCACGGCCCAGACCGACGACCTCAAGCGCCGTCGCGCCGTCGTCGCCCTCTCGAACGTCGGCGCGCTCGCCGGCGTCGTCGTCTCGCTCTACCAGACCGGCGTGATCCGGCACCTCCCCGACCTGCCGGGGAAGATCTGGAACTCGGACAAGGTCGACGCCTCCGACTACGCCTACAAGCGCTACGACACGCCCGACGCCCTCATGATGACCGTGAGCTACGGGATCACGGCGCTCCTCGCCGGGGCCGGCGGGAAGGACCGCGCCGAGCGCACGCCGTGGCTGCCGGTCGCGCTCGCGGCCAAAGTCCTCGGCGACGCCGCGTTCGCGCTCACGCTGGGCCGCGAGGAGTGGGCCGAGAACAAGGCGCTCTGCTGGTACTGCCAGTCGGCCACGCTCGCGTCGCTGGCCTCGGTCCCGCTCGTGCTCCCCGAGGCGGCCAAGGGGCTGAAGCGGCTGTTCGGTCGGTAGCGGACTCTGGCACAGTTCTTCCAGGGCGGCCCACCCCGACCCCGTGCCCCCCTATGCCCGACGACCACTCCTCCGACGACGACCACTCGTCGATCGACCGGACCCTCCTCCGCCAGGCGCTCGTCGGGGGCGGGGTGGCCGCCCTCGTCATGGGCGTCGGCGTGGTGACGGTCGGGCTCAGCGGCCTCAGCGGCGACAACGCCCGCTCGCTCCTCGAAGCCGTCCTGCCGACGGCCCGGTCGCTGTTCTCGACGGCCATGATCGCGAGCTCGACGACGCTCACGCTCATGCTCACCATGCTGGGCATGACGTCCGACGAGCCGATCAAGAGCCAGTTCTACGGCCAGATCCGCCAGGCGGCCACGATCGCCGTCTCCGTGTTCAGCGCGGCCACCGTCGTCCTCCTCGTCCTCGCCATCCCGTTCCAGGAGGGCGGGGTGAGCGACACGGTGTACACCGTCCTCTACTACGTGATCGCCGGGGCCGGGGCACTCGTGGGCGGGGCGCTCGTAGCCGTCATGATCACGATCCACGGGGCGATCAAGAACCTTATCGGACTCGTCGACGGCGAGGCCGACGCCGACATCGCGGCCGACGGAGACGACGGAGACGGAGACGACGGCGATGGGGACGACGACGACGCATAGCGGGGCCGCCCCGCCCGCCTAGCCGGTGAGGAGCGTCTTCCCCCACCGCCCGCGCTCCTGCGCCGCGCGCGCGGCCTCGGCGCCGTCGGCGAGGTCGAACGCCGCCTCGACCGGCAGCGAGAACGCGCCCTCGGCGGCCAGCCGGGCGAGGTCCGAGAGCGCCGAGCGGACCTCGCTGCGCGGCGCCCGCGACGCCCACTGCGTCCGCCACACGCCCTGCACCGTCACGCCACGGTAGATGAGCGCGGCCGGCGACACCGCCAGCGGCTCGCCCGAGAGCGCCCCGTAGACGACGTGCGTGCCGCCCTCGCGGAGCGCGCCCAGCGCGAGCGTGCCCGCCCCGCCCGCGACCGGGTCGAACACGGCCGCCGCCCCGCCCTCGCCGACGGCCTCCGCGAGCGCGCTCCGCGCCTCGTCCGTGTCGCCGTCGGCCACGACCACGGCGGCGCCGAGCGCCCGGAGCCGGTCGGCGTGCCGGTCGCTGCGCACGACGGCGACCGCGCGCACGCCGCGGCGTGTCACCAGTTCCGTCACCACGCGGGCCACGGTCGAGGCCCCGGCCGTCTGCACGAGCACGTCGCCGGCCGCGAGCGGGGCGGCGTCGAGCAGGAGCCGCGCCGTCAGCGGGTTGACGAAGAGCTGCGCCGCGTCCTCGTCCGAGAGCGCGTCGGGGACGGGCAGCGCGTCCTCGGCGGCGACCACGACGGCCTCCTGCCACGTCGGCGCCTCGCCCAGCTTCACCACGCGGTCGCCGACCGCGAGCCCGTCCACGCCCGGCCCGACGGCCTCGACCCGCCCCGCCCCCTCGTTCCCGCCGACGGCGGGGAGCCCGCGCGAGCGCCCGTACGTCCCCCGCACGAGCGAGAGGTCGGACGGGTTGATCGGCCGGTGCGTCAGGCGAATGCGGACCTCGCCCGGCCCGGGCTCGGGGCGCGGGACGTCGTCGAGGCGGAGGACGTCGGCGGGACGGCCGTGTTCGTGGAACCGGAGGGCGCGCATGAGGGGAAAGAGGAACTGGGGACTGGGGATAGGAACTGGGGAATGCGCTCGACCCGCCCGCGGCTCCGCCAGGAGCGCGACCGCCCCGCCCCAGGACCCGAGGGCGGGGCGGGAGGTATTCCTCTTCCTCGCGACGGCCCCGCTGCTCTCGGGCGGGGCGGTCCCTCGAAACGCCTCTGCCCGGTCCTATTTCCCATTTCCCCGTTCCTATTCCCCCTACCCTCCCAGCCAGTAGCTCAGCTTGAGGAGGAACACGTTCGCGACCGGGTCCGAGAACACCCCGCCCACGTCGCGGCCGAACCGGAGGGCGCCGTCGGGCTCGAAGCCGGATCGCTGCTGCTGCCACACCAGGAAGAGCGCCGAGCCCGGCCGGTACTCCCACCGGAGGACCGCGTTGCCCTGGAGCGCACGGCTCGTAAAGTTCTCGGCCACGTCGAACGCCGCGCCACCGTCGCCGGGCGTCACCGTGATCGAGCCGTCGCCGTTCTCGGCCGCCGCCCCGCCCGCGTCCTCGCCGAAGACGGGGAGCCGGAGCTGGCCGGGCTCGCCGAGCGTCTGGACGCGGGAGTAGCGGCCGGTCGAGACGAAGGGGCGGGCGTAGAGCTGGAGCGTGAGGTCGGGCGTGAACGTCCAGTTGAGGCGGGCCTGCAGCGAGAGCGTCGCCTGGTCGAGCCGGGCGAACACGTAGCGGCGGCCGAACGTGGCCGCGGCGGCCGGCTCGTCGAACGCCGTCACGTACTGGCGCGCGTTGCGGCCGACCGAGACGCTCGGGCCGACCTCGAACGAGACGGCCGGGGCGGGGCGGACCTCGACCTCGGGGTCCACGCTGAGACGCCACCCGCCGAGCTCGTCGCGGAACCCGTAGACGAAGCCCGACACCGCGACCGGCCGCCGGTCGTCGGAGTAGGCGTAGACGCTGCCCTCGGCCGCCGCCGGGCTCGTCGCGAGCGGGCCGCCGCGCGTGAGCCGGTCGTCGTCGGTCCGCGCGCCGACGAACGAGTTGAGGTTGGCGCCCCAGAAGCCCTTCGTCTGGAAGCTCCCTTCGAGGCCGCCGAACGTGGCCGTCCGGTCGCCGCCGAAGGTGCCGCCGAGGCCCAGGAAGGCGTTCGCGTTCCACCGGTTGAGGCCCCCGCCCGGCTCGTTGTCCTGGTAGACGACCACGAGGCCCAGGTTGGCGAAGTCGGCCCGGGACTGGAACCCGAGCTCGTTGGCGTCGAAGCCGGGAGACGTCGCGCCCGCGTGGAGCCCGCCGAGCCAGTGCTCGCCGCCCGCCTTCAGCACGTTGACCTCGCCCGTGAAGCCGGCCAGCGACCTAGCCGCCGGGTCCAGCGAGAGGTGATCGGCGTCGGGCCGCTGGTAGAGGCGCGGGAACGCCCGCTGCACGCGGGCGACGGCGTCGGCGCTGCCCGTCACCAGACTCCCCGCGAGCTGGCCGTTCACGAGCCACTCGTCGCCCAGCCGGTGCTCGACGTCGGCGCCGGCGACGGTCGCCATCGTCGGGAGGAGCGCGCCGAGCGCCGGGTCGCCCGTGTCGCGGACGACCGACGTGAGGAGGCCGCCGGCGATCGTCTGCCCGAACGTGCCGCGCGCGCGGCCGACGAGGTAGTTCGCGAGCGGCTCGACGAGCACGCGGTCGTCGCCCCCGACCGCCCCGCCCGCGCCGTCGAACGCCTGGTAGCGCCCGTACTCGTTCCCGGTCGTCGCGTTGAGGACGCCGACCGAGAACCGGCCGACGCGGCCCGAGAGCTTGGCCGCGCCGAGGATCGTCGACTGCTGCGGGGCGTCGGTGTAGACGGCGCCGCCGTCGGTGGCGGCGTCGGAGACCGAGGCCGGCACGAACTGGCGGCGCTGCGGAGCGCGCCCGATCCGCCGGGTGTAAAGCAGGTTAGGCCGGTTGTTCGAGAAAAAGCGCCGGGGCCGGAGGCTGAACACGTCCGTTCCCTCGACGAAGAACGGCCGGCGCTCTTGGAAAAAGAGCTCGAACCCGCCCAGGTTCACCTGCGCCGGGTCGGCCTCGACCTGGCCGAAGTCGGGGTTCACGGTCGCCGTCAGCGTGAGGTCCGACGTGATCCCGTACTTGACGTCGGCGCCGACGCGCGGCGTGGCCTCGGTGGCGCGGAAGAACGGGTCGGCCGCGTCGCCCGGCGCCCGCTCGACGGACGCGGCGAGGTAGGGGACGACCTCGAGCTGGCGGGGCGGGGCGAGGCCGCGGAGGTCGGCGAGCGTCCCGAACCGGCTCACGTAGCCCGGGTCGCTCGGGAGCACGGGCGCCCACAGGGACGTCTCGCCCGTGCGGAAGTGGACGCGCTGGACGTTGAGCCCCCACGTCTGGACCGCCGCCCCGCCCGCGAACCGGAGCTGCGAGAGCGGGATGCGGAACTCGGCCGTCCACCCGCCCTCGTCGCGCGACGTGGCCACGTCCCACACGGCGTCCCAGCTCTGGTCCTCGTTGACGTCGTCGAACAGGAGGCGGTCGACCTGGACGCCGGCCGGGTTGACCCTGAACATGAAGGCCGTCCGGTCGTCGTCGTACGAGTCGATCATGACGGTCGCCCAGTCGGTCTCGAGGAACGCGTCGCGGCGGCCGAGGCGGGCGTCGATCTGGGCGGGGCGGCTGTCGACCATCCGCATCCCGACGTAGACGGCCTTGGCGTCGTAGAGCACGCGGGCCTCGGTGGGCTCGGAAGGCGCCGCGCCCGGAGTCGGCCGCTGCTGCACGAACCCGCTCGCGACGGCCGCCCCGCCCCACGCGGCCTCGTCGAGCCGCCCGTCGAGGTCGACGGCCCCGGGCTCGACGGCCGCCGCGGCGATCTGGGGCCGGAGGTCGGGCGCCGCGCCCGAGTCGGCCGCTGTCTGGGCGGCCGCGGGGGGCGCCAGCAGGAGCGGGGCGGCGAGAGCGAGGAGGAGGGCGAGACGCATCGGGGCGGGGCGGGTGTGGCCGAGAGACGGAAGGGGCGGGGCGGGGGTTACAGGCAGATGCTAAAAAATTAGCACGTACATCCACAAAAATGATCTGCCTCCAAGAGGCTGCTTGGGGTTCCCCTCCCCCAGCGGGGGAGGGCCGGACCCAAAGGGCGGGGAGGGGGATCGGAATCGACGTGCGGGCGGGGCGGCCGACTCCGGTCCCCCCTGGCTGCGCCGACCTGACGGTTGGCTGCGCCGGCCTTGCGGCTCCCGGCCTCCCCCGCTGGGGGGAGGAGAATGTGGGGCCTCTACCAAACAGCCTCCACGCCTTCCACGATGACGTTATCGGGCGGCGCGGATGGAGATGCCGCCCCGCTGCGTGACGGCCGAGAGCGTCGGCCCGCCCGCCCCGATCTGCCCTGCGAGCCGGTCGCCGAACTGGCCGCGGTCCCGGCGCTCGGCGTCGAGCGCGACGCCCTCGGTCGAGATCTGGCCCATCTGTGTCGAGGCGACGACGTCGGCCGAGTAGCCCCGGGGGAGGGCGACGGAGATCCCGCCGTTCGCCGTTTCGAGGTCGAGCCCGGCGCCCACCCCGCCCCGCCCGCCGACGGCCACGTCGATGCCCCCGTTCATCGTCCGCGCGCGGACGGCGCCGGCCACGTCGCGGAGGCTGAGCCCGCCGTTCATCGTCTGCACGTCGAGGGCGCCGGCCATGCCCTCGACCGAGATGGCCCCGTTCATCGTCCGCAGCGAGAGGTTGGTCTGCCGGGGCGCGAACACCTCGTAGGCGACGACGTCGCCGTCGTTCGGGCGGCGCGGCGGCCGCTCGCGGACGGCGTCGCGGCCGACGTCGAGCCGGGCCGCGCGGAGGCGCCGGTCGGCCTCGGCCTGCGTCCGACCACGGGCGGAGACCCGGGCGCGGACGAGGACATCGGGGCGGTCCCACGGGCGGACCGTGATCGCTCCGTTGCGGCCCCCGACGGCGACGCTCCCCGCGGGGAGGATGACCTCGCGGACCTCGCAGGCGCCGAACCGCTCGTCGCGGTCCCCGCCCCACCCGCGTTCGACGTCGTCGCACCAGTCGTCGCCGGCGAGCGTCCGCGTCGGCTGCGCCGTGGCGCACGCGGCGGCGGTCAGGAAGAGGAGGGCCGGGAGGAGGCGGAGCATGGAATCGGGGTGCAAGGAGTGGAAGGAGCGGCCACAGGGAGTCCACCCCTTCCCCGTCTGCACACGGGGCGAGAGGCTCTTGGCGCGGGTCCAGGGGGCGAGCGGCGTCGCTCGGCTAGTAGCGGCGCTCGGCGGCGCGCCGGGCGCGGTCGATGTCCGCCCAGTCGACGGCGCCCGCCGACGCGGCGGGGCGGGGCGGCGGGCTCCGGTCCGGCGCCGCCGAGCGGGGCGGGCCGGGCGGACGAGCGCGGGCTTCGGCGCGGGCGCGCCGGAGCTCGTCCCGCGCTTCGCGGACCTCGGACCGCGCCTCCTCGAACGCCGCCTCCATCTCGGCCCGCCACTCCGCGTCCAGCTCCACGCCCTCGACACTGTCGAGCGCGTCGGCGACGACCTGGGCTACGTCCACGTCCGCGAGCGCGCGCTCGGCGGCGTCCAGGCTCATCGACTGGAGGTCGAGGGCCGCCCCGCCCGCGCCGCCAGAGCGCGAGGCGCGGAGGCGGTCCGACGCGGCGTGGAGGGTTTCCGACGCGCGGTCGAGCTGCGCCTCAGCCTCGTCGAGCGCGACCTCGGCGTCGTCGAGAGCGTCGAGCGTGTCGGCGAGCGCCTCCAGGACGGGCGGGGTGGGCACGGCGGGCGGGGCGGGAGCCGCCACGGGCGGGGCGGGCATCGGGACGTGGGCCGCCGCCCCGCCCGGGCGCTCCACCGGCTGCATGGCCGCGAGCGGCACGACGACGGCGAGCGCGAGCGCGACGGTCACCGCCAGCGACGCCCGGCCCAACCGCTTCCGCCGCCGCGTCGGGTCCAGGACCGAGCGGACGCGGGCTTCGAGGCCGGACCGCCGCGCCATCGGCGCGACGGCCGCGAGCGCCGCCCCGCCCCGCCGGAGCCCGCGCGCCACGCCGACCAGGTGCTCGGCGTAAGACGACGGCCGCGCCCCACCCCGGATCACGGCGTCGTCGCACGCCTCTTCGCGGGCGTCGAGGAACCGGCGGTAGGCGAACCACGCGCCCGGGTTCGGCCAGTGGACCGCGAGCGCGGCCTGCGCGAGCGCCTGCGTCCAGGCGTCGCGGCGGCGGAGGTGGGCCAGCTCGTGGAGCACGACGGCCTCGCGGCGGCCCTCGGCCCACCCGTCGGCCTGGGCCGGGAGCACGACCGCCCCGCCCCCCCAACCCCACGCGATCGGGACGGACAGGCGGTCGGACCGGAGCAGGCGGACCGTCGGGGGGAGGCCGGTCAGCCGCCGCGCCCGCTCGAACAGGACGGCCCACTCTTCGTCCGCTTCGGGCTCGGCCGCGGCCACGAGGCGGCGGGCGGCGAGAAACGCGACGGCCCACCCCAGCGCGACGGCGACCGCGCCGAGCGCCCAGGCGCCGGCCAGCCACCGCTCCCACCCCGCCCCGCCCCCGCCGGCGGGCGGGGCGGCGTCGGCCCACGCGCCGGCGGCCTCGGCGTCGAGGCGGGCCATCTCGGCGTCGAACGCCGCTACCTGGGCGTCGTGAGCGCGCATCTCCTCGTCAAACGCCGCGGCCCTGTACTCTCCCTCAGCGTGCGCTACGGGCGCGGCCCAGGTCGGCGGGGCGGGAGGCGGCGGCGGAACAGGAGGTGGGGGCGGCGGCGGCGGGGCGGGCAGAGGGGCCGGCGGCGGCGCGGGCGGGGCGGCCAGCCCGAACGCGGGCGGGGCGGCGGTGGGGAGCACGGGGAGCCGCCACGCCGGCCCGGCGGATTCGAGCACGGGCAGCGCCAGGAGCGCCGCGAGCGCCGCCGCCCACACGCCGTGCCGCGCCGCCGCGGGCGCGCGCCGCAACGAGAGCGACGCGAGCGCGGCGACGGCCAGCACGAGGACCCCTTTCCACAGGACGGAGACGAGGAGGGCGGTCATGGCGAGAGGGGGAGGCGTTTCGAGACGGTGCCCCGTGGGGCCAAGCGGGGTGGCGCCGTGAGCGGGTCGGGCGCTGGATCGGGCGGGAGGCGGACGGGCCTGTTTGCGGCCCCACCGACCGACCGGCTCAGCGGCCGTGCTCGCGGGCCTGGCGGATCAAAGCGTCCAGCCGGTCGAGCTCGGCGTCGGACAGGTCGGCGGCCGTCTCGTCGAGGAGGGCGGCGACGGCGCGGTCGGGGGCGTCGTCGAAGAACGTCCGCATCAGGTGGCGGAGGGCGCTCCGACCGGCGGCCTCGCGGGGGACCGTCGGGAGGTAGACGTAGCGCGGGCCGTCCTGCTCGTGGCGGACGTGGCCTTTCTCCTCCAGGATGCGGAGGTGCGTGCGGACGGCCGAGTCGCTGGGCGGGTCGGCGAGCGCCGCGCGGACGTCGGCGGCGCTGGCCCGGCCCAGCCGGTGGAGGACGTCGAGCACCTGGCGCTCGCGGCGGCTGAGGGAGGGGGGAGACATTGGATGTGTTAAAAACCTAGCACCAGAGTACGGCGCCGCGGCGGCCGGGTCAAGAGGAGCCGCTCATTTTTTAGCAGCCCCACCCCGCCCGGCGTCTGGGGCCGCAGGGGGAGGGACGCGGGGGGCGGGGCGGCTCCGTAGTTTGGCCCGCCCGCGCCGCCGTGCGATCTCGGCGGCTGGGGCGTTGACGAGACTCCACCCGCCCGGCCTGCCATGCCCCTCCCCGCCCAGACCTCCACCCTCCGCCGGGTCATCGTGGCCGTCGCCCTGCTCGGCGTCCTCGTCGTCGCCCACCTCGGGCTCCAGAAGGCGAACGGGTTCGTCCGCGGGTGCACCGGGTTCGAGGACGTGGCCTACTCGGTGAGCGCGCTCGGCGCGGCCCCGAGCGGGGCGGGGTCCGGGTGCGCGACCGTCACCGAGGGCGAGTACGCCTCGTTCGCCGGCGTCTCGAACATCACGTGGGGCCTCCTCTTCTACGTCCTCGTCGTCGGGCTCCGGCTGGCCTACGCCGCGACCGGGTCGGACCGGCTCCGGCTGGCGAGCGCGGGCGTCGTCGGCGTGGGCCTCCTGTACACGGCGTACCTCGTCTACCTCCAGGCCGCCGTGATCGGCTCGTTCTGCGTGCTCTGCATGACGTCGGCGGCCCTCGTGCTGACGCTCTTCGTGCTCCACTTTGTCGAGCAGCGGCGGCTCCGGGCGGTCCCCGCCGAGGGCGCCGCCCCGCCCCGGCGCGCGCTCGCGGGCGGGTCGCCCTCGCTCCAGCCCTACATCCCGATCCTCGGCGTGTTCGCGCTGCTCCTGGCCGCCGACGTGGTCCTGGCCGGGCGCGTCCAGGCGAGCATCCCCACGCCGACGGCCGCGCCGGCCCCGAACATCGCGGCCGTGGCCGCCCAGAACCGGGCGGCCGCGCCCCCGCCAGACACCGGCGGCGCGTGCAGCTACGACCCCCAGTTCGCGCCCCTCACCGACCTCTCGACGTTCACGAGCAGCCCGTACAAGGGGAGCCCGGACGCGCCCGTGACCGTCGTCGAGGTGTTCGACCCGAACTGCCCCCACTGCAAGGCGCTCGCCGAGTCGATGGAGCCCGTCGTCGCCGAGCACGGCGACGAGGCCACGTTCTACTACGTGGCGTACCCGCTGCGGCAGTCGTCGCTGGCCCAGACGATCGCGCTGAAGGTGGCTGCGCGCGAGGGGCGCTTTTTCGAGCTCCTCGACGAGATGTTCGCGCGCCAGGACGCGACGTGGGGGATGTCCGTGCCCGAGATCGTGGCGTCCGTGAACGCGGCCGGAATGGACGGGGCTGCCTTCCAGGCCCTCCTCAACGACGAGGCGCGGGTCCAGCCGATCCTGGCCCAGATCGAGGTCGAGGCGAAGGCGGTGCAGGCCGCGTTCACGGCGCCGGACGGCGGCCTCAGCGTGCCCAAGCTGGCCATCAACGGCCGCGTCGTCCAGTCCGACTACGCCTCGTACAGCCCGCGCTGCCTGGGCGAGTTCATCACGGAGGCCGCGGCCGGGACGGCCGCCGAGTAGCGTGCCGCTCCAGACCGCCCCGCCCGCCGGCGACGCGGGCACCGCCCCTGCGGCCGCCCCGCCCGCGTCGTCGGGGAGCGCGGTGCTGGACGCGCTGCAAGGGCGGGGCGGGGCGGCGACGGACGGGGCGGGGCCGAGCGGGGCCGTGGAGGCCCCGGTCCGCACGGGCTCGACGCTGGGCGACCGCGTCGTGGGGGGGATGGCCGACCTGCTCAACGTGTCGCCGCAGACGGCGCTCAACCTGATCGAGACGGTCGCCGTCGTCGTGGTGCTGTGGGGGCTCCGGGCGCTCGTGCTCGCCGCCGTCCGCCGCCGCTCGCCCGACGACGCCCGCCGGCTGTACTCGTGGCGCAAGGGGACGACCTACGTCGTCGTCGCGCTCACCGCGCTCGTCCTGCTCAACGTGTGGCTCGAGGGGCTGGGCTCGTTGGGCACGTTCCTCGGTCTCCTCACGGCCGGCATCGCGATCGCGCTGCGCGACCCGCTCGTGAACCTGGCGGGGTGGGCCTTCATCCTGTGGCGGCGGCCGTTCTCGCCGGGCGACCGCGTGACGGTCCACCAGCACTCGGGCGACGTGATCGACCAGCGCCTGTTCCAGTTCACGCTGCTCCAGACGGGGACGGTGGCCGGCGCGGGGCAGTCGACCGGGCGGATCGTCCACGTCCCCAACGGGTGGGTCTTTACGCACCCCGTCGTCAACCACACGGGCGCGTTCGCCTACGTGTGGCACGAGGTCCCGGTCGTGGTCACGTTCGAGAGCGACTGGCGGGCGGCCAAGGCCGCCCTGCTCGACATCGCCCACACGGTCACCAACAGCCTCTCGCCCGACGCCGAGCGGACGCTCCGCCGGGCGGCCCGGGACTACTTCATCTTCTACTCGAAGCTGACCCCGACCGTCTACACGAGCGTCGTGGGCGAGGGCGTCCAGCTCACGATCCGGTTCCTCGTCGAGCCCCGCCGCGTGCGCGGGAGCGAGCAGGACGTGTGGGAGGCCATCCTCGACCGCTTCGCAGCCCGCGATGACATCGACCTGGCGTACCCGACGACGCGGATGTTCTTCAACCAGACCGAGGGGAAGCCGGGCGCCGGCGGCCCGCCCCGCCACGGGGCCGACGGCGCGCCCGGCGACGTGGGCCTCCCCGCCCCGCCCGCGGCCGGCCGGGCGGCGCCGGGCGGGGCGGGCGACGTGCTGTAAGGGGCGAGCTGGCGCGGGCGGGGCGGCCCGTCACCCGTTCGGCGGCCCCACCCCGCCCCTATCGCGCGTCCGCAGGTGCCACAGGAGGAAGGCGGGGACGCTGAAGGCGAGGCTCCCAGCGATCGACAGGGCCACGAACGCGAGCCACCCCGGGCGCCGCAGCCCGAGCCGCGCGATGCCCCACGCGCCGAACCCGACCAGGACGAACGCCTCGGCCATGAACACGAGGGCCACGGGGTTCTGCTGCGCGGCGGCGACCACGTCGGGGCGGAACAGCGCGTAGTAGAGGAACGGGCCGTTCAGCCCGACGAGGCCGACGAACGCGAGCGCCCACAGGGCGGGGCGGGCGGAGCGGAGGGCGACGACGATGGACATGAGCGCGGGGGCGGACCCAAAGAGCGCCCGACGGGCAAACCCAAGGGGCGGGGTGGAGCCCCACGCTACCCGGGCGGGGCGGCCCGCGCCTTGACGCGCGTCAAGAACGGCCAGAGCGGACGCGGCTCAGCGTCTCGGGCGACATTCCGAGGTAGGACGCCACGTGCTTCTGGGCCGCGAGTTGGAGGACGTGCGGGGCCTCGCGGAGCAGCCTCCGGTAGCGGTCCTCGGCCGAGAGCGTGAGCAGCTCCCGCTCCCGCTTGGCCCGCCCCGCCCCGGCCGCCGCGAACAGCTTCCACGCCCACCGCTCCAGTTCGCGGTGGCGGTCCAGGAGCGCCGCGACATCGCCGTGGTCGGCGGCGAGCACCTGCCCGTCGGTGAGCGCGTCGAGCGCGTAGGCCGACGGCGTCTGGAGGAAGAACGAGTCGGGCACGCCAGAGAGGTCGGGCGGGTAGACGAAGGCGACGGTGACTTCGCGGCCGTCGGCGAGGAACGAGAGCCGCTGGACGCCCTCGACCACGAGCGAGAGCGTGCGCTCGGTCTCGCCCGCGCGCGTGAGCACCTCGCCCCGCCGCACGGCGCGGAGCCGCCACGGCCGCCGCACGTCGGCCCACACGGAATCGGGGAGCGGGTCGAATCGCTCGAACGAGCGGCGGAGTTCGGCGAGCGCGGCGTCGAGGGTGGGCATGGGCGGCTTGGGGTCGGTGGGTCAAGGTGTCCGCCCCGCCCGCGTGGCGCAAGGGCGGGGTGGTCGGGCGGGGCGGCGGGTGCCGCGCGCGCTCCTCGGTTCGGCATCGGCGACTCCGGAGGACTCCGGCCGACGACGATTCCGAGAACCGCGACGGGCGGGGCGGGTCTGGAGAGCCCCCTCCCCCCGCACCCACCCCGCCCGTGGCCCTCTCCGCACTCCTCCTCGACCTCGACGGCACGCTCACCGACTCCAACGACGCCCACGCCGAAGGCTTCGTCCGCGCCGCCAAGGAGTTCGGGCTCGGGCTCCCCAAAGACCGCTTCGACTTGGTGATCGGGAAGGGAGCCGACCACGTGGTGCCCGACGTGTTCGGGCCGGGCGTCGAGGCCGAGCACGGCGAGGCGATGCGCGACGCCATCGGCCGGGCGTTCCGCGAGATCGCCGCGGAGCGGACGCTCCGCCTGCTCGACGGCGCCGAGCGCCTGATCGACGCCGCCCGCGAGCGGGGGCTGACGCTGGCGCTCGCCACGTCATCGGCCGAGGGCGACCTCGACGCCTTGTTCGAGAGCGTGGGCACGGACCTCCGCGACCGCTTCGACGTCGTCACCACGTCGTCGGACGTCGACGGGAGCAAGCCCGAGCCCGACCTCGTCCGCGTGGTCGCCGACAAGCTGGGGCTCCCGCCGGCCGCCTGCGCCCTCGTCGGCGACACGGTCTACGACGCCGAGGCCGCGCTCCGGGGCGGGGCGGCGTTCGTCGGCGTGGCGACCTGGGTGTGGTCGGAAGACGACCTCCGCGGCGCCGGCGCCCGCGCCGTCTACGCGTCGACGGCCGCCCTCGTGGGCGACCTCGACGCGGCCCTCGCCGCGGCGGCGCCGGGCGACCACGCGCTCTCGGACGACGGGGCGGGGCGGCTCATGGACGCCGCGCTCGCCCAAGCCCGCGAGGCGTTCGAGGCCGGCGACGCGCCCATCGGCGCCGCCATCGGCCGGGGCGACGGGACCGTCGTGGCCGTCGGCCGCAACCGGGCGGCGACGGACGGCGACCGGCTCCGCCACGCCGAGACGGACGCGCTCCACGCGCTCGCCGAGCGGGGCGGCCTGGACGAGCCGGGCCTGGTGCTCGCGACGACGCTCGAGCCGTGCGCCATGTGCCTCGGGGCCATGACCGAGGCCGGCGTCCACGCGTCGGTCTACGCCCTAGCCGCCCCGCCCAACGGGGCCGCCGGTCACCTCTCCCCTCTCCCCGGGCGGACGCTCCCGCTCGTGGCGCGCGGTCCGGGCCGCGACGAGAGCCTCGCCCTCCTCCGCCGCGCGGCCGACCGCGACGGCGGGTTCGCCGCGCGCCTCGTGGCGGCCGTCGACGCCGAGTAACGTGGGCGGGGCGGCGCCCGGCCCGAGTCCGCCCCGCCCGCCGGGCGTCGCCTGCCGGTCCCCCTCCGGCTCCGTAGTTTCCGGCGTCCCGCCCTCTGGGTTTCCGCCCCGCCCGACGCATGCCGTACGTACTCCGCCAGGTCGCCGTCGGCCTGGCCGTGGTTCTCGCTCAGTGGCTCCTGAGCAACCTGGGCCTGTGGGGCGTCACGCCAGACGTGGTCTTACTGTACGTGGCCTACGTGGCGCTCCGGCGCGGCCGCGTGCCCGGGGCCGTCACGGGGTTCTGGACCGGGCTCCTGATGGACATCGTCGTCAACCCGTCGACGCTGGGCGTCAACGCGCTCCTCAAGACGCTCATGGGGTTCGTGGTCGGCCTGTTCCAGTCCGAGCAGGGCGAGCACCTGCGGCTTACGCCGGTGCAGGCGTTCGTCGGCGCGCTCGTCGTGGCGGTCGTCCACAACGGGCTGCTCACGATCCTGCTCGCGCTCGACCAGGGCACGCGGACGCCGTTCCTGGTCTTCGGGCTGTGGCTGGGCGGCGCGCTCTACACGGCGGCCGTGGCGCTCGTCGTGGCGCTCTTCCGGGGGCGGTAGCGGGCGGGGCGGGGGCTCGCACAGCCGGCCCCTACGCGAAGCTGCGCCGCCGGACCCGGCCCCTCTGCGCGTGCGTTGGACAGGCTGCCCCCCGCCCGTCGCCCGATGTCCGCTCCCACGCCCGGCTCCCTGCTCGTCGCCGAACCGCCGATGGCGGACCCCAACTTCCGCCGAGCCGTGCTCCTGCTCTGCGAGCACACGACCGAGGGCTCCTACGGGCTCGTGCTCAACCGGCCGACCGGCCTCTCGCTGTCGGAGGCCGCCGCCGACCCGCTCCCGTTCGACGCCGAGCTCGGGCTCGGCGGGCCGGTCCAGCCCGACACGCTCCACTACCTCCACCCCTACGACCACCTCGACGGCGCGCTCCCCGTCTGCGACGACGTGTTCTGGGGCGGCTCGTTCGACGAGGTCCAGGAGGGCGCGCGGGCGGGGTGGCTGGACGCCTCGCGGTTCCGCTTTTTCGTCGGCTACTCCGGCTGGGGGCCGGGCCAGCTCGACGCCGAGGTCGAGGAGGGCTCGTGGATCGTCCTCGACGGCTCGGCCGAGGTCGTGTTCGCCGAGGGCTCCGACGCCCTCTGGCGCGGCGTGCTCCGCCGGCTCGGCGGCGAGTACGCCCTGCTCTCGACGTTCCCCGACGATCCGCGGATGAACTGACGGGGCAGCGGGCAGCGGGCAGCGGGCAGCGGGCAGCGGGCAGCGGGCAGCGGGCAGCGGGCAGCGGGCAGCGGGCCAAAGATGCACCACCCCGCCCGCAGAACGTGAGGGCGGGGCGGGGTGGCCGCCGTAGCGGCGTTGCATGCAACGCCGTCGGGCCGCCGCCCACGGGCGGGGCGGCGCGCGGGCGGGGCGGCGCCTACCCAAACCGCCCCGCCCGCGTCACAACCACCTCGCCCTTTGGGTCCTATCCCCTCTTGGCTGCGCCGACGCTGCGCGGTGGCCAGGAGGAGGGCTGCCGCCGCCTCAAGACGGCGACGTGCCCGCCCACGACCGCCCCGCCCGCTGCTCGCCGCCCGCTGCTCGCCGGCCCCGCAGGGGCGGGGTGGAACGAAAAGGGCACCACCCCGCCCGCGCGCCACCCAGTCCCCAGTCCCCTCACTCCACCAGCTTGTTCTCGAGGGCGTAGCGCGTGAGTTCGGAGTTGTTCGACATCCCCATCTTCTGGAGGAGCCGCGCGCGGTAGGTCGAGATCGTCTTGACGCTGAGCGAGAGGTCTTCGGCGATGCCGCCGACGGTCTTGCCCGAGGCCAGGAGCCGGAGCACCTGGTACTCGCGGTCCGAGAGCGCCGCGTGGGGCACGGCGTCGGGGTCCGCGTCGAGCGCGTCGAGGAGCGCCTCAGCGAGCGTGCGCGTGAGGAACCGCTTGCCCTGGGCCACGCGGCGGACGGCCTCGACGAGGTCGGCCTCGGCGCTCTCCTTCGTGAGGTAGCCCAGCGCCCCGGCCCGCACCACGCGCACGGCGTACTGGTCCTCGGGGTGGGCCGAGAGGACGAGGAGCGGGAGCCCTGGGAACTCAGCGTGGAGCGACTTGACGAGGTCGAGGCCGCTCGGCCCGGGCATGTTCATGTCCATCACGATCACGTCCACGCGCCCGTCGCGGACGGCCCGGAGCAGCGCGTCGCCGGAGTCGGCCTCGGCGACCACGTCGAGGCCGGGCGTCTCGCGGAGGAGCTCGATGAGCCCGCGGCGAACGAGGGCGTGGTCGTCGGCAATCGCGACGCGGGTCATGGGCGGGGCGGGGCGAGGGGGAGCGTGCACTCGACGACGGTGCCCCGGCCGGGCACGCCGCGGACGTCGAGCGTGCCGCCGAGCGCGCCGGCCCGCTCGCGCATCCCGAGCAGCCCGAGCGTCCGACGGCCGACGGCGTTCCCGTCAAAGCCCCGCCCGTCGTCGGCGACCGTGAGCCGGACCGCCCCGCCCCCGAGCGTGACGTCGAGTGTGACGTCGACGGACCGGGCGTCGGCGTGGCGGGCCACGTTCGTCAGCGCCTCCTGGAGCACGCGGAAAGCGGCCGTCGCCACGTCGGTCGGGACCTCGGCCGTGCCCTCGACCGCGAGCGACGCCTCGACGCCGGTCCGCGCCGCGAACCGCTCGACCTGCCACTCGGCCGCGCTCGCGAGCCCGAAGTCGTCGAGTACGCCCGGCCGGAGGTCGGCGGCTACCTGGCGGACGTGGCCGATCGTCTCGTCGATCGTCTCGCGAAGCTCGGCCAGCCGCGCCTGAGCCTCGGCGTTGTCGGAGAGGCGCCGGCCGAACCACCCGATGCCGAGGCGGATGGCCGTGAGCTGCTGCCCGAGCACATCGTGGACCTCGCGCGAGAGCCGCGCCCGCTCCTCCTCGCGGACGTCCTGGAGGTGCGTCGCGAGCGCGCGGAGCTCGGTCCGCGACCGTTGGAGCGCCGCCGTCTTCTGCCGGAGCGCGGTCACGTCGCGGATCATCGAGATCACCTCGCCGTCGCCGAGCGGGGCGAGCCGGACCTCGCGGTGCCGCGTCTCGCCCATCACCTCGACCTCGTAGTCGTACGAGACGACGCGGCCGGTCTCGCGGAGGCGGCCCACGTTGTCCGCGAACTTCCGCGCGATGTCAGTCTGGATCACGTCCTGGAGCCGGCGCCCGAGCATGGCCTCGGCCGGGAACTCGGTCTCGAAGACGGGCGGCACGTGGAAGTCGACGACCCAGCCGTCGTGGCGGAGCCGCGAGACCACGTCGGGGAGCGCCCGGACGACGGCGCGGTAGCGGGCCTCAGAATCGCGGAGCCGCTCCTCCATCTCGACCCGCTCGGTCACGTCGCGCGTGCTGACGACGCCGTACGTCCGCCCGCCCGCGCAGGCGGGGCGGCCGACGCTCTCGACGACGCGAACGCAGCCGTCGGCGTCGCGCACGCGGTACTGGGTCGCGACCGGCGCCCCGCCCGCGGCCACCGCACCCACGTACGCCCGCCGCACGCGGTCGAGGTCGTCGGGGTGGACCGATGCGAACGGCTCGCGGCCGACGAGGTCCTCGGCGGGGGCGCCCGTCAGCTCCTCGGCGGCCGGACTTGCGTAGAGCGTCCGGCCGTCGGCGTCGGTGAGCGTGAGGAGGTCGGTCGCGCACTCGACCATCAGCCGGAACACGTCGGTCTCGTCCTGGGCCGCCGCGTGCCGCGCGAGCGCCCGCCGGACGGCCCGTCGAGCGTCTTCGGGCGGGGCGGACGCCGAGACGGCCTCGTCGGCCCCGGCCTGGAGCGCGGCCTCCTCGGCGTCGTCGCCGTCGGCCACGACGAGGGCCGGCGGCCGCTCACGGGGCCGGCGGAGCCAGTCGGCGGCGGCGGCGGGGTCGCCCGCGACGACGACGAGCGCGGCGCCGCCGCGGGCGGGGAGGTCGGCGGCCGCCGCGCACGAGTGGACGGCCGCGTCGAGCGCGGCGGCCCACGGAGCACGGGGGCCGAGCCAGAGGACGTCGCCGGAGAGGAGCACGGGGCCAGGGAGGGACGGGCCGGAAACGTACGCGCTGCCGGTGCCAGTTCCGCTAGGGACGCCAGACTACCCCGCCCCGCCCTGGCGCGCGACGACGCGGACGAGGGCTGCCGCCGCGGCGTCGACGTCGGCCTCGGTCGTGCCCCGCCCGAGCGAGAACCGAACGGTCGCCGCGGCCGTCGCGCGGTCGAGCCCTTGGGCGAGCAGGACGTGGCTGGGCTCGAGCGCCCCGCTCGTGCACGCGCTCCCGGCCGACGCCGCGACGCCCTCCAGGTCGAGCGCCGTCAGCAGCATCTCCCCGTCGAGCGCGCCCCGCCCTGCGCCGGGGCGGGGCGGGAACGAGACGCTGAGGACGTGTGGGGCGGCGCCGGACGGCGTGTTCACGACCACGCCGTCCCCGAAGACGGCGACGACGCGTGCGCGGAGCCGGTCGCGCAAGGCCCCAACCCCGACGGCGTGGTCGACGCGCTCGGCGTCGGCGAGCGCGAGCGCCTCGGCAAAGCCGACCATGGCCGCCACGTTCTCGGTCCCCCCCCGGCGCCCTCGCTCCTGCGCCCCGCCCGTCTGCACCGCCCCAAACGACGTGCCCGCGCGGACGTAGAGGGCGCCGACGCCTTTCGGCCCGCCCACCTTGTGCCCGGACAGCGAGAGGAGGTCGACGCCCAGCGCGTCGACGTCGAGCGGCAGGAGGCCCGCGGCCTGGACGGCGTCGGTGTGGGTGGCCGCCCCGCCCCGCTCCGCCACGCGCGCGATGTCCGCGACGGGGTTGACGGCGCCCGTCTCGTTGTTGACGAGCATGGCCGAGACCAGCCCCGTCTGCTCGGTGAGCGCGTCTGCGACGGCCTCGGCCGTGAGCCGCCCCGCCCCGTCGGGCGGGAGCACGGTGACCGGGTATCCCTCGGCGGCGAGCGCCTCGGCGGTTCGCAGCACGGCCTCGTGCTCGGTCGCCGACGTGACAAGACCGCCCCGCCGGTTTGCGGCCCGCCCGGTCTCGCGGAGGGCCGCGCCGGTGAGCACGCCGCGGAGAGCGAGGTTGTCGGCTTCGGTCCCGCCGCTCGTGAACACGACCTCGCCCGGCTCACAGCCCAGAACGCCCGCGACGCGCGCCCGCGCCTTTTCCACAGCCACGCGCGCGCGCCGCCCCGCCCCGTGCAGCGACGACGGGTTGCCGTGGTGCTCGCGGAGGTACGGGAGCATCGCGTCGAGCGCTTCGGCTCGGAGCGGCGTCGTCGCGGCGTGGTCGAGGTAGGGCACGGGCGGGGTTCGGGGTTCGGGGTTCGGGGTTCGGGGTTCGGGGTTCGGAAGGTGCCCGGCCGCCCCGCCCGCGTCAACCCAAGCGTTGGCGGAATCGGGCGGGGCGGGCGCACGTCCCGCACGCGAGGGCGGGGCGGCCCCCAGAGGAACCGCCCCGCCCGACGCCGATGCGCGGGGGACGCCTAGACCGCGTCGTCCTCGGCGGCCGGATCTTCGGTCACCACGGCGCCCGTCCACGTCGACGCGCCGGCGTCGGTCCGGGCCGGACCGCCAAAGCCGACGGCGCCCACGGGCGGGGCGGCGCCGTCGCCCAGGCCGTCGCCGGTTGCCTGCCCGTCGCCGCCCACCTCGTCGGGCGCGACGGCGCTCTCGAAGTACTCCTCGGTCGTGAAGCTGTCGACCTGGATCGCGTCGTTGCGGGCCTCCTCGGCGCGCTGCAAGAGCGCGGCCTCCTCGGGCGTCAGCACGCCGTCTTCGACGGCCTGCGGGATGAGCGTGGCGGGGTGGGCCTTCGGGAGCGCCCCGCTGCGGATCGCCGCCTTCACCTTCGAGACCACGCCCTCGGCCTCGTACGCGAGGCGCATCGTGTGCTCGAAGCGGCCCAGCGTGTGGTCCGGGTCGAGCGTGGAGAAGACGCCGCCGAACAGGCGGTCGCGCTGCTCGCCCGGGACCTGCATGGCCGCGGCCACGCGGTGCCCGGTCCGGTCCGAGGGCGGGGCGGCGAGCCGGTTGAAGCGGCTCCACGCGGCGATCGGGCCGCGGAACAGCCACGTCGCGCCGGGGACCGCCAGGTTGGCGAACAGGCCGTCGAAGGCGTCCTGGATCTGGGCGAACGCGTAGTCCATCGACCACCGCATAAACGGCTCGTCCTCTTTCAGTCGTCCCTCGGCCTCGTAGCGGCGGAGCACGGCGGCGCCGAAGTACATCCACATAAAGACGTCGGCGAACCGGCCCGTCAGCTTCTCCTTCCGCTTGAGGTCGCCGCCGAGCGTGCCCATTGCGAGGTCGGCGAGGAAGGCGAACGTGGCGCTCGACCACGACAGCTTCCGCCAGTAGCCGGCCGCCGCCCCGCCCACGGGCGCGCCCGCGAGGAGCCCGCGCGAGAGGCTCAGGCCCACGGCCCGGAACCCGTTGCGGACGACGTGGCCGATGTGCGGCCAGAAGGCGGCGTCGAACGCCCGGACGTCCCACGCCATGAGCGCCTGCATCTCCTTGAGCGCGTACGGGTGGCACCGGATGGCGCCCTGCCCGAACACCATGAGCGTCCGCGTGAGGATGTTGGCGCCCTCGACCGTGATCGAGACCGGCGTTCCGATGTAGGCCGCCGCGAGCGGGTTGCGCGGGCCGCGGCTGATGGCGTTGCCGCCGAGCACGTCCATCGCGTCGTTGATCCCCTTGCGGAACAGCTCGGTCGTGTTGTACTTCATCATGGCCGTGACCACGGCCGGGGCGGCGCCCTGGTCGAGCCCGCCGCAGGTGTACCGCCGGGCCGCCTCCATCATGTAGGCCCAGCCGCCGATGCGCGCGAGCGGCTCCTCGATGCCCTCGA
Source organism: Rubrivirga sp. S365 (assembly GCF_032248475.1). NCBI lineage: Bacteria > Pseudomonadati > Rhodothermota > Rhodothermia > Rhodothermales > Rubricoccaceae > Rubrivirga > Rubrivirga sp. S365. The sequence continues at coordinate 1,605,341 of NZ_JAVTTN010000001.1, read as the reverse complement.
ACTTGCCGATCGAGAGCCCGAACTGCTTGCGGATGAGCGCGTGGGCGCCCGCCACGCGCGCCGCCTGCTTGATCCCGGCCGTCGCCGACGCCGGCAGCGAGATGCCCCGCCCCGCCGCCAGCGACTGCATGAGCATGGTCCACCCCCGCCCCGCCCCGGCCGCCCCGCCGATGACAGCGTCCTCCAGCTTTACGACCACGTCGTGACCCTCGGTCGGGCAGTTCCAGAACGGGACCCCAAGCGGGTCGTGGCGCTGGCCGAGCACGACGCCCTCGGTGTCGCTCGGGACGAGGGCGCACGTGATGCCCAGGTCCGTGCCCTTGCCCAGCAGGTTGTCCGGGTCGTCGAGCTTGAACGCGAGCCCGAGCACGTCCGAGATCGCCGCGAGCGTGATGTAGCGCTTGCGCCAGTTGAGCCGGAGGTAGAGGTCACCGTCGTCGCCGCGGAAGACGGTGCCGCGCGACGAGATCGCGCCGGCGTCGCTCCCCGCCCCCGGCTCGGTGAGCGCAAAGGCCGGGATGGCCTCGCCGGTCGCCAGCTTCGGCAGCCAGTGGTCCTTCTGCGCCGGCGTCCCAAAGTGGGCCAGCAGCTCGGCCGGGCCGAGCGAGTTGGGCACCATGACGGTAATCCCGAGCGCGCTCGACACGCTCGACGCCTTCGACACGATCGCGCTATTGGCCGACGGGCTGAACCCGTGACCGCCGTACTCCTTGGGCACGATGAGCCCGAAAAAGCGGCCGTCTCGGAGCTTCTGCCACACGCTCTCTGGGAGGTCCCGCCGCTGCCACACCTCCCAGTCGTCGACCGATTGGCAGAGGTCCTCGACGGGGCCGTCCAGGAACGCCTGCTCCTCCTCGGTCAACCCGGCGTAGGGCTGGGCCATGATGCGCTCGAAATCGGGCTTGCCCGAGAACAGCTCGCCCTCGACCCAGACGGTCCCGGCGTCGATGGCCTCCTGCTCGGTCCGCGAGATGACGGGGAGGAAGTTGAGCGCCTTCATCGCCTTCATCACCGCGAGCGACACCTGCCGGCGGATCGGCGGGATGAGGAAGACAGCGGCTAGCACGACGAACACGGCCGTCAGCCAGAGCGGAGCGCCGAACCCGACGAGGGCGACGAGGCCGGCCGCGGCCCACGCCCACAGCGGTGCGCCCGTAAAGCCGAGCGCGAACAGGACGAGGAGCACGCCGAGCACGGCGGCCCAAACCGGCGTGCCGGCAAAAAAGGCGAGGGCGTCCATCGGGAGGGGGGCTAGACGGGAGAGGAACGAGCCGGTCAGATCGGCCGGGCTCCGCGGGCGGGGCGGCGGCCAGCAAACTTCAAGGTGACTTAACAGTGTAAACCTTTCGCTCTGAAGAAGCAAGCCCGCCCCGCCCGCGCGGGCGGAGCGTCTTGTAAGACGAGCCGCCGGGCGCAGACGGGCGGGGCGGGCGCGCCGGGAGCGCGACGCAGAACCGGGCGGCCGACATGGCGGGCGGGGCGGCGTCCACGGGAGCCCCACCCCGCCTAGTCTCACGAGCCGCGTCCGCGCTGGATACGCCGCGTTGGGCGCTCGCAGCTAGGGGATCGGCGCAGCACCTTCGGGCGGGGCGGCGCGTAGGGTTGGCTCTCCTCCACCCCGCTCACGTTTCCTCATGTCCCTCTTGCTCCGCTGGGTCGCCAGCGCCGCGGCCCTGCTCCTCGTCGCAACCCTCGTCCCCGGCGTCCAACTGGACGGCATCGGTGCGGCGCTCGTCGCGGCCGTCGTGCTCGGCCTCATCAACGCGACGATCAAGCCGGTCCTCAAGCTCCTCTCGCTCCCGATCCGGCTGCTGACACTCGGCCTGTTCACGCTCGTCATCAACGCGGCTCTGTTCGCGCTCGCGGCCTGGCTCGTGCCCGGCTTCGGGGCCGACGGGTTCGGCTCCGTGTTTATCGGCGCCATCGTGTACGGCCTGCTCACGTGGGCCATCGCCGGCCTCCTCGGCGGCGACGACTGATCGGACCCGCCCCGCCCCCAGTCGCCCCACAGTTCGGGGCGGGGCGGTCTTCCCCGAGGCCGGTACGACAAACAGCACCCGCCCCGCCCGAGCGCTCGGGCGGGGCGGGGCGGGCAAAAAAAGAGGGGGCGGGGCGGCGTCGCCCCGCCCCCAAGGCGGTCCGTCGAGCGGGGCCTTACTGGATCGTCAACTCGTTGGGCTGGTTGACCACGACCACGTAACGGCGGCTGGTAGCCGCCGCCTGATCGGCGTCGCTCAGCGACGACGTCCCGCGCATGGCGGGGGCGTAGGGGCGGACCGTGCCACGGACCGTGACGATGTCGCCCTGGTTGACGTTGAACCGGCCGTCCTCGCCCGTCCCGTCGCCGTGCTGGCTCTCGCCGAGGTTCTCAAGGACGACGAGCGTCCTCTGAGCGCCATCGCCGATGTAGAACGTGCTGTCACCAGCGAGCGCCGACACGCGGGCGCCGACGAGGTTTACAGGCTCGCCCGCGTTACCGGCCTCGATGGCCTCGTGGAGCTCCGTGAGCGACGTGAGCTCTCCCGAGGACGGGTCGATGGCGGGGGGAGCTTCCGTGATCCCCGCGTCACCGTCGAGGATCGTCAGGCTCGTAGCGCGGACGTACTCGTCGCCGACCAGGTTGGTCTGGTCCGGCGTGAGCCCCCACTGCGAGAGGTCCGTGTTGCCGACCGGCTCCATCATGCCGTTGATCGCGATGTGCTGTCCTTCGGTGACATCGTAGCGGCCCTCGACGTCGTCTCCGGGCGTGGGCTCCTCTTCGAGGTAGACGAGCGTCTCAGGACCCGAACCGTCTTCGGGCGTCACGAAGAACGTATTGTCGCCCACGACGCGCGAGACGTAGACGTCCGAAAGGTCGAGGCCCGGCTCGTCGACGACGGCTACGACGGGCTCGTCGGTGACGACCTCGTCGTCGTCGCTGAACAGGCCGACGAGGAACCAGATGAGGAGGGCCAGGAGGAGGAGGCCGATAAGCCAGACCCACCACGGGGTGCCGGCGTCTCGTTTTTCGACAGGGATGTTAGCCATAGTGTATACAAGTGTGAGGCGAGGGCGGGGTGGGTGATGGCCCGCGCCGAGTGAGCGACATGGGCGGGGCGGGAGATCTCAGAGACCTCCCGCCCCGCCCGTAAAACGGGCTACTACGTGAGCAGCGGTGCGTCCGTATTTAGACGGCCGCGCGGGCGCGGTTGTACCCGTGCTTGACGGCGTCCTTCACGTCGTCCCACGCGCTGTCGTTGCCGTGACGGCTCTCGTAGTCGGCGCGAAGGTCCTTGTCCATCGCGTTGTAGTCGCGGTCCTTGTACGTCGTCCCGGCCGCGTACCCGTACTCGTAGGCCGGCTTGTACGTGTTGTACTCGTTGCCCGACTTCGCGTACGTCGAGTCGTAGTGCTTGCGGAACTCGGGCTCGACCGTCGTGAACGTGTCGGCCGCGATCTGCTCGACCTCGACACGCGTCCGGCGAACCTCGCCGCCGACCGTCTCCTCGCGGACGTTGACGTCCTTACCGACCGTGACCTCGCCGGTCACCATGGCCGTCTTCTCGACGACGGCCTCCTCGTCGCGCTCGACGACCTCGACTGTCTTGTCCTGGAACGCCGCGTTCGCCTCGTCGGGCGAGAGCGTCCGGTTGACGTTCTGGCGGTCAACGCGGATCTCCTCGTCGCGGAGCCGGAGCGTCTCCTGCTCCATCTCGGTGTCGACGTACTGGTGCACGCGAACGCCGCCGCGGACGACCTCACGCTTGCCGATCTTGATGTGCTCCTCGATCTCCTGGAGCCGCTGCTGCTGCTGATCGGCGTAGCGGTCGCGGTTCTCGACGACCTGAGCCTTGTCGTACGCGTCCGCCGACTCGTCATAGTCAGTGAGGTACTCCTCCTTGCGGTCCTCGAAACGGACCGGGTTGTGACGCGCCATGATGTCAACGGCACGCTCGACGTCGTCGTCGTGGACGCGGGCAATGACGAGCGAGCCGCCGCGGCGGACGCCCTCGGAGTAGAACCGGGCCTCCTCGTTGGCGACGCCGTAGCTCTCGAGCGAGTCGGGGCTCGCGTCGTTGGTTGCGTCGATGTCGTACCCCGTCGTCTTGCCTTCCTCGTTGGAGGCGAAACGCAGGTGGTCTTGGCCGAAGCCGATGGATTCTAGATCGTTGACGACGGCATGTGCAGTGGCTCGGTCGTCGTAAAGGCCGACAATAGTCTTAGCCATGGGAATAGGTGGGAAGTGGTGTGAGTAGAGGGGGTGTCGAGAGGGGGGCAGCCCCGAGGGCTACCCGTCCGCAGGACCAGCGTCGGACGGCGGGAGCCGCTCGACTTCGACGCGCTGGCGACGGAGAGTGACGTGCGTCGGCCCGTCGGTGGGCGTTCGGCGCGTTGTAAGCCGGATCTCCTCGCGGAGAACCAAGCGTTTCTGAACAACGAGGACTTCTTCGTAGACCGGGATGATGGTCACGTCCCCCTCCTCGCGGGGGGGCTCGGCGGCGTCGACCTCGCGGCCGACCGGGACACGCTCGACGTCGACCGTCTCGCGCCACCCCGCCCCGTCGACGGGCTCGTCGACGGTCTCTGTGACCGTTCGAGCCACGACGCGGCCGGTCTCTCGGACGCGAGAGCTTATGGCAAGGCGTTCCTCGACTTCCTGGAGGGTCGTCGACTCGCCTGACGCAAGCGCTCCGAACGCGAGGTCGGTCCGGTACGTCCCGTCGGGGAGCGCGTCGAGCGCACCCTCCGGGAGATCCAGGACCGCCCCGCCCGCGAGCCGGACGCGGACGCGCCCGTCCGCCACCGACTCGACCGCGCCGGACTCGCCGTCACGGTCGAGGACGATGGAGTCCACGCTCATCGGTTGGCGTGCTGCGCCCGCGTGTACCCGTAGCGGACCGCATCGCGGTCGGCGTCAAAGTCGCGGTCAGCGTAGTCCGTCCCGTAGCCCGTGCGGAGGTCGTCCTCCGCATCGAGGTACGGCCGGTTCTTGTAGGAGTCGTCGTAGGCCGATTCGTAGCCGTAGCGGTACGCCGGCTCGTAGTCCTCGTACGCTCCACCCGACGTGTCGTAGGTGGACCCGTAGTGGGTGCGGAAGGAGTCAGCGTGGGCGTCGAAATCGGCGTCCTCGACACGCTCGCGGCGGAGAACCTGACCGGAGTCGCCAAAGACGGTGACGGTCCCGTCAACGTCGTCGTCGGCAGCGTTCACGGTCGTCAGGTAGACAACGTCGTCGCCAATCGAGAGGTCGCGGGCGGGGTACTCCGTGCCGTCGTCCAGGAGGATCGCGTCAACGCGCTCCTCGTCCGTGTTGACAATCATCGTGTCGACTGTGCCAACCCGGTTGCCATCGGCGTCGAGGGCGGGGTACCCGCGAACGTCCTGGTCGTCGGGAAATTCGAGCTGCCAGTCACCAGAGTCAGAAAGTGCGATGCGAGACATAGAAGAGAGGGTATGGGAATGAGGGGGAGAAGGGGGAGCTTGTCAAACGAGGGGGTTAGGTACCCACCTCGACGTTGTCGACGCCCATCGGCGCCTCCAGGATCTGAACGTTCGTGCCATCGATGCGCACGATCTCGGTCGCCGGGTTCATCATGCTCGCCTCGCTGTCGCTAAGACCGAGACCGGCAAGGTTCATGTCCCCGAGCGGCTCCATCCGCCCAGCAGACAGGTCCACGTACTGGCCTTCGTTGATGTCGACCTGCCCTTCGATCCCCGGCGCGCTCGACGGCTCCTCGTCCAGAATCACGAGCGTCTCGTTGCCCGTCTCGCTCTCGCTCGGGGCCACGAAGAACGTCCGGTCCCCTGGGACTCGAGTAACGTAGACGTTGGCCAGATCAAGGGCGACCTCTGTGACCGGAGGCGTGACGACGGGGTCGACGGTCTCAACTGGGTCGACAACCGCGACCGCTTCTTCGTCGTCATCGAAGGCGTTGATGAGGAAGAAGATGAGCGCAAGCAGCAGGAGCAGGCCTAGCAGCCACAGCCACCAGGGTGTACCGCTCTTGTGTTCAACGGGGATATTTGCCATCAGAGGATGAGGGGAGAAGAGAAGAGGGGGGGGGGCCACCCGCCGGGCCTCCTACTCAGTACCGAAAGGCGTCGACAGAGGTCCCTATGCACTTTTGCTTCGTACTTCCCCCCCGCCCCAAACTAGGGAATAACCCTACGAGCGATCACCGTTTGGTCCTGCCTCGACTCCAAGCGAGCCGGAGGATCCCCCCGCCCCTCGTCCTCTGCACGCAGGCGTCACATCTGAGACGAGCCCCCACACTTGCCAAAAGCGGACCGCCCCGCCCGAGCGGGGCGGGGCGGTCCCAGGGGTAGAAGAACCGCCGGCCGTGGCGGGCGGGGCTTGTCAGCGCAGGAGGTTCTCGAAAACGGCCGAGGCCCCCATCCCGCCCCCGATGCACATGGTCACGATCCCGTAGCGGTTCCCGCGCCGCTTCATCTCGTGGAGCAGCGTGGCCGTCAGCTTGGCGCCCGTGCAGCCGAGCGGGTGGCCGAGCGCGATCGCGCCGCCGTTCACGTTGACCTTCTCCTGGTCGATCTCAAGTTCGCGGAGGATGGCGAGCGACTGGCTCGCAAACGCCTCGTTGAGCTCGATGAGGTCGATGTCCTTGAGCGTCATCCCGACCTGCTTGAGCACCTTCGGGATCGACTCCATCGGCCCGATCCCCATGATCTCAGGGGCCACGCCAGCCACGGCAAAGCCGAGCATCCGGGCCATCGGCTCGGCCTCCAGCTCGTCCACGAGCGCCTTCGACATAACGACCGTCGCGGCAGCGCCGTCGTTCGTCTGCGACGAGTTTCCGGCCGTCACGCTCCCGCCTTGCTTGAACACAGGACGCAGCTTCGCGAGCACCTCGAGGCTGGTGTTGGGACGCGGCCCCTCGTCGGTGTCGTGCGTGAACTGGCGCGTCGTCGTTGACTTCGCCTCCTCGTCGTACACGACCTCGTGGACGTGGACGGGGATGATCTCGTCTTTGAACCGGCCCGCGGCAATTGCCTCGGACGCCCGCTGGTGCGATTGGAGAGCAAACGCGTCCTGAGCTTCGCGCTCGACGTGGAACCGCTCGGCCACGTTCTCCGCCGTGATCCCCATCGACGTGTAGAAGTCGGGGTCGGTGTCGGCCAGCTCGGGGTCGGGCGCAAAGTAGAACCCGCCCATCGGGACCGACGACATGGACTCCACCCCGCCCGCGACGATGCAGTCGGCCTGCCCCATCGAGACCGAGTTGTAGGCCTGCGCGATCGTCTGCACGCCGGACGAGCAGAAGCGGTTAACGGTCACACCGGGCACCGAGTCCGGCATCTTGGCGACCTGCGCGATCGCGCGGGCCATGTTGTTGCCCTGCGGTCCCTCGGGGTAGGCGCACCCGATGACGAGGTCGTCGATCCGGGCGTGCTCCAACCCCTTGATGCGCTCGATGGCGCCGGTGACGGCCGTGGCGCCCAGGTGCTCGGGCCGGACGTCTTTGAGAGCGCCCCGCCCCGCCTTCCCGACGGGCGTGCGGACGGAGGACACGATGTAGGCTTCGTTCAATTGCATGGGTTGATAGGTTCAGCGTTCGGGGTTCAGAGGTCTCCGGGCGTAGGCGGGGTGGTCGGCTTCAGAAACCCTGAACACCGAACCACCCCGCCCCGAACCGTCTAGTTGCGGAGCGGCTTGTTGGTCGTGAGGATGCTCTGGATGCGGGCCTGCGTCTTCTCCTCGCCCAAGAGCGAGAGGAACACCTCGCGCTCAAGCTCCAGGAGGTAGTCCTCGTGGACCTCGGCCGGCGCGCTGAGGTCGCCGCCCGTCATGACCCACGCGAGACGCCCGGCGAGGTGGCTGTCGTACTCCGAGATGTAGTTGCCCTCGACAAACTGGCGGAGCGCCACGTCGAACTGCGCGCGGCCCGGCGCACCGAGCACCGGGATGTGCGAGCGGACCGGCGGCGGGAGGTAGCCCTCCTCACTCAACCGCACGACCTCCTGCTTGGCGACGTGGAACCGGCGCGCGTCGTTCATCACGATCGTCGCCTTGTCGTCCACAAAGTGCATCTCGCGAGCCTGGAACGCGCTCTCGGCTACCTTCGCCATCGCGATCTGCTCGAAGTGCTGGCGGAGGAACGCCTGCACCTCGCTCGGGCGGTCGCCGTCGTGGGCCAATTCGGCCGCCCGCGCCGTCATCATGGTCGTCCCGCCACCGGCCGGGATGAGACCGACGCCCAGCTCGACGAGGCCGATGTAAGTCTCGGCCGCCAGGACGGGGTGCGGGCACGCCATCGTCATCTCGCAGCCGCCGCCCAGCACGCGCTGGTGCGCCGCCACGACGACCGGCTTGGCCGCGTAGCGGATGCGGAAGACGGCCTTCTGGAACGCCTCGATAAACGGCCCCAGGTCCGACGTCTCCCCCATTGCGAGCGCCATCGCCACCTCACCGAGGTTGGCGCCGACCGAGAAGTTCGACCCCTCGTTGCCGATGATCATGCCGCGGAGATTGCGGTCGTCCTCGACCTTCTGGATCGCCTCCTCAAGCCCGGAGATCACCTCCTGGCCCAGGCTGTTCGACTTGGACCGGAACTCGAAGAGCGCCACGCCATCGCCCACGTCCAGGAGCGCGGCGTCGTCGTTCTGCCAGAGCGTGTTGTTCTCGTCCTCCTTGATGTACGTCAGTCCCCACTCGTCGGCGGGGCGGGGGTCGTCCTTGTACTGGCCGCTGCCGGGCGTCCACACCTGGGGGATGCCGCTCTCGGTGTCGCGGTAGAACCCCTCGGACGGCACGTCGGCCACCCAGCCCGGGACCTCCACCCCGCCCTCGCGGAGCGCGTCGCGGACGGCGTCGATGCCGAGCGCGTCCCAGACCTGGAACGGCCCCATCTGCCAGCCGAACCCCCACTGGAGCGCGCGGTCGGTGTTGGCCGGGCTGTCCGAGATCTCGGGCGTCCGCCGAGCCGAGTAGCCGATAAGGTCGAGCGTGGTCTCACGGAAGAACCGCCCCGCCCGGCCGTCGTCGTCCCACAGCGCGCGGAGGCGGGCGGGGAGGCCGCCGGCCTTCTTGAACGTCGAGACGTCGAAGCCGACCTCCTTCGGGTCGACGTACTCGCCGCTCCCGACGTCGAAGCTCTTGATCGTCTTGCCCTCCTTCTTGTAGAACCCGGCCTTCGACTTCGAGCCCAGGTACTTGAGGTCGACGAGCCGCTGGAGCACGTCGGGGACCGAGAACCGCTCGCGGCTCTCGTCGTCCGGGATGGCGTCGTAGAGGTTCGCCGTGACGTGGCGGAGCGTGTCGAGCCCGACGACGTCGGCCGTGCGGAACGTGGCGGACTTCGCGTGGCCGATGAGCGTGCCGGTGAGGGCGTCGATCTCCTCGATCGAGTAGTCGCCGGACTCGAACTGCTCGACGGCGCCGAGCATGGCGTACGTCCCGATCCGGTTGCCGATAAAGTTCGGCGTGTCCTTCGCCACCACGATCCCCTTGCCCAGGTGGACGCGCGCGAATGCGGTCACGCGGTTGACGACCTCGGGGTCCGTATCCTCGGTCGGGATGACCTCGAACAGCTTGAGGTAGCGGGGCGGGTTGAAAAAGTGCGTGCCCAGAAAGCGCCGCTTAAAGTCGCCGCCCCGCCCCTCGGCGATCTCGGCGATGGGCAGGCCCGACGTGTTGGACGAGATGACGGCCGTGTCGCTGGCCGCCTTCTCGATCCGCTCCATCACCTCCTTTTTTACGTCCATCCGCTCGACGACCACCTCGATGATCCAGTCGGCCTCGCCGATCCGGTCGAAGTCGTCGTCGAAGTTGCCCAGCGTGACCCGCTTCTGGGCGTCGGCCGACATGAACGGGGCCGGCTTCATCTTGGTCGCCGCCTTGAAGGCGCCCTCGACGAGCGAGTTCTTGCCGCCCTCCCGCCCGATCGACTCCGGCGTCACGTCCAGGAGGAGCACCTCCAGTCCGGCGTTCGCGAGGTGGGCGGCGATCTGGCTCCCCATCACGCCGGCGCCCAACACGGCGGCCGTGCGGAACGGGGCGTAGGCCCACGCGGGCGTTTCGGCGGCGGACTCGCGGGAGCCGTTCTGGGTAAGGGTCGGGGTTTCCATGGGTCGGTACGGGGTACTGAGTACGGGGTACGGTGAGGGCGGGGTGGGGCGCGAGGCGGGCGGGGCGGCGTACCCCGTACCTCGCACCCCGTACCCGGATCTAGACGAAGGCGCCGATGCCGGTGACGGCGCGGCCGACGATGAGCGAGTTGACCTCGTTCGTGCCCTCGTAGGAGTAGATGGCCTCGGTGTCGCAGAAGTAGCGGGCCACGTGGTTCTCGAGCAGGATGCCGTTGCCGCCGTGGAGGTCGCGGGCCAGTGCTACGACCTCGCGGCAGCGGGCGGCCGTGAACACCTTGGCCAGCGACGCCTGGGCGTCCGACATCTCGCCGGCGTCCTGGAGCTGGCTCAGCCGCAGGCACATGGTCTGGAGCGCCGTCACATTGCCCAGCATGTGGACCAGCTTGTCCTGGATAAGCTGGAACGAGGCGATGGGCTTCCCGAACTGCATCCGCGTCGTCGCGTAGCGCTGGCTCCGCTCGTAGGCGCCCATCGCGCACCCCACGGCCTGCCACGCGACGCCGGCGCGCGTGAGCTTGAGGATCTCGGCGACCTCCTTGAACGAGTGGGCCTCCTGGAGCCGGTCGGACTCGGGGACCACGCAGTCGGTCAGCGTGATCTCGCCGTTCTCGACGGCCCGGAGCGCCACCTTGCCGCGGAGCTTCTCGACCGAGTAGCCCGGGTTCTCCTTGGGCCGGACGATAAACCCCTTGACCTGGCGGTCCGCCTCGTCGACGGCCCAGATCACGACCATGTCAGCGAAGGTCGCGTTGCCGATCCACTTTTTCTGCCCGTTTAGGACCCACTCGTCGCCCTCGCGGCGGGCCGTCGTCTCCACCCCGCCCGCGATCGCAGAGCCCACGTGGGGCTCGGTGAGCCCGAAGGCGCCGATGGTCTCCCAGTTGCGCATCTTGGGCAGCCACTCCGCCTTCTGCTCCTCGCTCCCGCAGACCAGGATCGACTGCATGGCGAGCCCGGAGTGGACGCCGAAGAACGTGGCCGTCGACACGTCGACGCGGGCGATCTCCATCGTCAGGAGGCCCTCCATCACCGACCCGTTGGGCCGTCGCGTCGAGAGGTCCTCGCCGTAGACCGGCGTGAGGAGGTCGAGCTTGCGGAAGCCCGGGACCAGCACGTCGAGCGGCGTCCGGTCGCCCAGCCACGCCTCGTTGATGACGGGCTCGACCTCGGTCTCCATGAACTCGCGCACCTCGGCCATCTTCCGGTGCTGCTCGCCCGTGATCAGCCCCTCGATGTCGTAGTAGTCGCCGTTGGGCTCGGGCGGGGTGAAGGCCTCCTTCGGCCGCCCCGCCCCTGCGAGCGACTTCTGCGCCTGCGCGACGCTCGCCTCGTCCATGCCGGCAAACTGCTGGACGAGCGCGTTGACGTCGAGCCGGTCGGCGAGCGCGGCGACGGCGTCGAGGTCGACGCCCCGCTCGCGGAGCGCGGCGGCGGCGTCAGGCGAGGCGTCGGCGGTGTGTCCGTCGCCGGCGGGGCCGGCGGCCTGAGTGTTCGTGTCCATAGCGGGTCTCGGTTAACAGTGTTAAGCCGCCGGGTCTGAGCGGTCGCGGCCGCCCCGCCCTTTGGGTCCGTCCGGTGGGCCCGCCCGGGGCTCGGTATTGGATGCCGCCCCGGCGCGGGCGTTCCCCGCCGCCTCTGACCGCCCCGCCCACGCGGCAGGACCCGAGCGGCAGGAGAGAGCCGACCGCCGGGGGCGGGGTGGTCTGACGGCGCCTCCGCCCCGCCCCACGCAGACCGACCTGCGCAGATCGGCACGCCGCCCCGCCCATGCCGCGCCGTGTGGGGCGGGGCGGCTAGGCGACGACGGAGGCGCCGCGCCCGTGGTCCTCGACCGACGCGTTGTACATCCGCTCGATGTCGTCCGAGAACTCCTCGCTGACCGCTCGGCGCTTGACCTTCATGGTCGGCGTCAGCAGCTCGTTCTCGACCGTCATCGCCTCGGGCACGAGCCGGAAGCGCTGGACCTGGCTCCAGTGGTCCATGCCCTCGTTGGCCTCGGCCACGAGGCGCTCGAACTCCTCCTGGACCGCGGGGGCCTCCAGGAGCGCCTCGCCGCTCCCCGTCACGCCGCGGTCCTTGGCCCACAGCGGGAGGGCCTCCATGTTCGGGAACAGGAGGGCCGTGCAGTACTTCTGGCTGTGGCCGACGACGACCGCCTGCTCGATGAGCGGGCTCTCGGTCAGCTTGTTCTCGATGGGCTGCGGGATCACGTACTTGCCCGTCGAGAGCTTGAACAGGGCCTTTTTGCGGTCGGTGATCTTGAGGTAGCCCTCGGGCGTGAACTCGCCGATGTCGCCCGTGTGGAACCACCCGTCGTCGTCGAGGACCTCGGCCGTCTTCTCGGGCGCTTTGTAGTAGCCCTTCATGACGTTCGGGCCGCGGGCGAGGATCTCACCGTCGTCGGCGATCGCGATCTCGACGCCGGCGATGGGCTGGCCCGTCGTGCCGGCCTGGTTGCGCGTGGGCGTGTTCGTCGTGAGCACCGGGCTCGTCTCGGTCAGCCCGTAGCCCTGGGCCGTCGGGATGCCGAAGGCCGAGAACGCGTTCGCGAGGTCGGCCCGGAGCGCCGCCCCGCCCACCGATACGAGGCGGACGCGCGTGAGCCCCAGCCTCTCGCGGATCGTCGAGTAGACCAGCCGGTCGGCCAGCGCGTGCTTGACGGCGCCGAGCCCCGAGGGCGGGGCGGAGAGGTCGTAGTCCTGGGCGAGCCCGAGCGCCCAGGTCCCGATCTTCTTTTTGGCGCCGTCGGACTGCTGGATGCCCAGGAGCACCTTGTCGAACACCTTCTCGAGCACGCGCGGGACCGTTGCAAAAACGGTCGGGCGGATCTCGGGGAGGTGCTCGACGAGCTGGTCGGGGTTCGAGTAGAACACCTGGTGGCCCCACGCGACATCGGCGAACGAGAGCATCCGCGCGTAGACGTGGGTGAGCGGCAGGAACGTGAGCGCCACCTCCTCCTGCTCGCCCATGCCCTCGATCCCCGAGTACGCGGCGTAGACGTTGGCCGAGATGTTCTCGTGGGTCAGCATGACGCCCTTGGGCATGCCGGTCGTCCCGCTCGTGTAGATGAGCGTGGCCAGGTCCTGGGCGTCGATCAGGTCGCGGAGCTCGTCGGGCCGGTTCGGGGCCTCGGCCTTTGCCGCCCGCCCCGCCTCGCGGAGCGCATCGAGCGTGACGAGGCGGGCGCCGTCGGGGAGCGAGACGCCCTCCCCGCTCCCCTGGGCGAGCACGACGAGCGTCACGTCGGGGACCTCGCCGGCCCACCCGGCGAACGACGCCAGCATGGCCTCGTCCGAGACGAACATGGCCTTGGCCTCGCTGTGCTGGGTCACGTAGACCAGGTTCTCGGGCGCGTACGTGGTGTAGAGCGGGACGTTGACGACGCCGGCGATGAGCGTCCCGAAGTCGCACAGCGAGAAGTACAGGTCGCTCTCCATAAAGAGCGCGGCGTGGTCGCCCCGCTCGATCCCGTGCGCGAGGAGCCCGAGCGCGACCTCGTCGGCCGCGTCGCGGAAGGCGGCGTTCGACATGGTCGTCCACCCGCCGCCCGCGCGGGGCTGGTTGAAGGCCTTCGGGTTGGGGTGCTGCTCGACGGCCTCGTCGAGCAGCGCCGGCAGCGTGACGCCGAGGACGACGCGCCCGGGCGAGGCGGGCGGGGCGGTGTGGATCTGGAGAGCCATAGGGGGGGAGGGCGAGACCGGAGTCGAAAGGGCTTCCGCCTGAACGGGTGAAGGTAGGCCGAAGGTCCGCCGCCACGGCCTCTGCCCCGAGGGCTCCCCCGCCCCGCCCGCGTCGGGAGGAGGAGAAAGAGGCGCTCAGCCTCCGCGGTCGCGCCCGCCCCGCCCCGCGTTCTCCCGCCCGCTCCGCCCTCTCCCCTACCTCACCTCGAACGCGGCGAGCGCCTGCCGGACCGCCGCGTCGATAAACGCGTCGCCCGCCACGCGCGCGTCGACGCGCTCGGCGAGGAGGAGCGAGACCAGGCCGTGGAGGGCCGTCCACAGCGCCATCGCGGCGACGTCGGGCGGGCTCACGAGGCGGAGCGCGCCGGCCGCGGCGCCGTCGGCGAGCGCCTCCCCGAACAGTTCCACGTTCCGCCGCGCGCGGCGGTAGTCCTCGGGCGGGTACCGGGCCATCCGCTCGGGGTGGAGCTGGAACATGACCTGGTAGTACTCCGGGTTGGCCAACCCAAAGCGGACGTACGCCCGGCACAGCGCGTCGAGCCGGCGGGCGGGGCGGTCCTCGGCTTGGGCGGCCAACTCGGCGTAGAGCCGCCGCATGCCCTCGTCGATGAGCGCGTGCGTGAGCGCGTCCTTGCCCTCGAAGTGGAGGTAGATGCTCGTCGCCGAGCACCCGACGCCCCGGGCGATCTTCCGCATCGAGAGCCCGTCGTAGCCGCCGGTGACCAGCAGCCGGCGCGTGTGGTCGAGGATGAGGCGCCGGAGGTCGTCGCCGGTCTCGGTGCGGGCGGCGGGCGGGGCGGTGTCGGTCACGGGCGGGCTCAGACAGGCGGGGCGGGGAGCCCGAAAAGGTACCGCCCCGCCCCGCTCAATCGGCTGGGTAGATCTCGACGCGGACGTCGAAGTCGTCGCCGCCGTACCCGCTCACCGTCCGCGGCCCGACGGCGCCGGCCGCGGCGAGGCGCCCGTCGGCGAGGGGGAGGAGCGCGTTGAGGCTCGTCCACCGACCGCGGACCCCGAACGAGCGCCGCGCCACGGCCGCCCCGCCCGCGTCCAGGGTCACGACCGTAGCCTCCGGGGGCGGCCCGTCGAAACCGCCCCCCCGAACGACGCCGACCGCGAGGCCTCCGCCCGGTAGCGCGGCGAGCGCCGCGCCGCGCACGACGGGCTCCGGCTCGCCGTCTGGACCGTCCGCCCCGGCCGCCTCCGCGAGAACCGCCGCCGCCCCCACCTCGCCCTCAGCCGACACACGGACGACGCGGACCGCGCTGCCGTCGGCGAACCCGGCCCGGCTCTCCAGAAGAACGACGCCGTCGGCGGTCGCTGTGAGGTGCGTCGCCCGCCACCCCGCCCCGTCGGTTTCCGGCCGCACGACGCGCCACCGCTCGGCGCCGTCGGCGTCCAGGCGCGCGACGACCGTCCCGCCCCCGGCGCTCTGTGGCCCCATCACGTAGAGGCCGTCTGGGGCGGGGGCCAGCGTGCGCACGTCCTGCGCGCCCTCGAGCCGCCCCGCCCACACGACGCCGCCGTCGCTGCCCACGCGGTAGAGCGTCGGCGCGCTGGCCAGGGTGGCGTAGACGGCCGCGTAGACGCCGCCGCCCGGGGCCGGCAGGAGCGCTCGGGGCGGGGCGAACGACGCCGTCTCGGGCTGGATCAGGACGCGCTCGCGCCCGCCCCGCCCGTCGGTCCGGTACAGCCGGACCGAGCGCCCGCTGCCCTCGTCCGGCTCGGCGGCGACCGCGACGACGAGGCCGCCATCCATGGGGAGCGCGGCCGTCGCGTCCCCGAACCCGACGTCGCGGTAGACCTCAGACGAGAGGAGCGCACCGTCGAGCCCGAACCGGAGGACGGTCGGGAGCGCGAGCGTCCCATCGGCCGGTCGGGGCACGCCCTCGGTCGATCCGACCACGACGAGGGCGCCGTCGACGCCCTGCGCCAGGTCGAGGGCGATGTCGGTCCCGTCGGTGGCGTAGACGAACGGCGCCCCGCCGCCGTCGAGACCGCCGTCGCAGGCGGAGAGCAGGAACGCGAGCGAGAGCGTGGCGATACGCATGGCTGTCGGAGGTAGAGGTCGGGCGGGGTGGACAACCTCCGCCGCCCCGCCCCACCCCGCAAGTCACTCTGCGCCCCCGCCCCGTGCCCGTCCCCTACGACGACCTCCCCGACCTCCCGCCCGTCGCGCGCCGGTTCTGCCGCTACGCCGAGGTGTGGACGACGTCGGACCCCGAGGCGACCACGTTCCCCTCGACCGAGCGCCAAAAGGACCTCAGCCGGGTCCTCGTGGACGAGCTCCGCGCGCTCGGCGCCGCCGACGCCGAGATGGACGCGTGGGGCTACGTGACGGCCACGCTCCCCGCCCCGCCCGGGTCCGAGGGCCTGCCGGTGGTCGCGCTCGTGGCCCACGTCGACACGTCGCCCGACGCGCCGGGGCAGGGCGTCCGCCCGCACGTCCACGAGGCGTACGCGGGCGGGGCGGTCGCCTTTCCGGGCGCGCCGGACCTCGTGCTCGACCCTGAGCGGCAGCCGGCGCTCCGCGAGCACGTCGGCGAGGACCTCCTCACGAGCGACGGGACGACGCTCCTGGGGTCGGACGACAAGGCGGGCGTGGCCGTCATCGTGCAGCTCGCCGCCGACCTCGCGCGGGCCGAGGAGGACGCCCGGCGCCGCGGCGAGCGCCCCGCCCCGCGCCCGACGATCCGCGTCCTGTTCACGCCCGACGAGGAGGTCGGGCGGGGGACCGAGAAGCTGGACCTCGACCGCCTGGGCGCCGACGTCGCCTACACGCTCGACGGGAGCGGCGTCGACCGGCTCAACGTCGAGACGTTCAACGCGGCCGAGGCGCGCCTCGTGATCGAGGGCGTCGGCGTGCACCCGGGGTACGCGAAGGGCGTCATGGTCAACGCGCTCCGTGTCGCGGCCGCGTTCGTGGAGGCGCTGCCCCGCGACGAGGCGCCCGAAACGACCGAGGGCCGCGAGGGCTACCTCCACCCCCACACGCTCAGCGGGACGGCCGAGCGGGCCGAGCTCCGCGTCCTCCTCCGCGACTTTACCGACGACGGCATGGAGGCCAAGCGGCGGCTCGTGCGCGACCTCGCGGACCGAGCGCGCCGCGACTGGCCCGGCGCGACGGTCGGCCTGGAGATCCGGGAGAGCTACCGGAACATGCTCTCGTACATCGAGGAAACCGACCGCCGCGTGATCGACCTGGCGCTCGCAGCGGGGCGGTCTCTGGGCGTCGAGCTCGAGCTGGAGCCCGTGCGGGGCGGGACCGACGGAGCGCGGCTCAGCGAGCGCGGCCTGCCCACGCCCAACGTGTTCACGGGCGGCTACGACTTCCACAGCCGGTTCGAGTGGAACACGGTGCAGAACCTCGAACGCGCGCTGGCCTATACCCACGCGCTCGTCCAGACGTGGGGCCGCGAGGCGGCCCCGACCGCCCCGCCCCGACCATGACCTCGACTCAGACCCGCCGGTTCGTCATCGTCTTCGTCGCCCTCATGCTGGGGCTCTCCGTCCTGGCGACCGTCCTCATCACGCGCGGGTGGGGCGACGACGAGCTGCAAGAGCAGGTCGGGGAGATCGAGCGCGACCGCCGTGAGGCGATGCCCCGCCTGGACGACGGATGACGCCCGGGGCGGGGCGGATGCCAGAGGCCGCTCGACAATGGGGCGTGAGCAGGCGCGACGGACCGGCGACCTCCACCCCGCCCCAGGCTCGAACGGGGCCGGTGGCGGGCGCACGGGCGGGGCGGGCCTAGCTTGCGCGCTCCCCCCACCCCCCGATCTCATGTCGCGTACCCCGCACGTTCTCGCCGCCCTCGCCCTCCTGTTCGTCTTCGCCGGCTCCGCCGCCGCACAGCCCCGCCCCCTCGGCGTCGGCGTTAAGGTCGGCGTCGAACCGCAGGTCGGGCTCGACCTCCACCTCGGCGAAACCGTCGGCCTCCGCCTCCTCACGTCTCTCACCGTCGGGAACGACGACGCCTTCGGCACCTCGACGGTGGCCGTCCCGCTCCGCTTCCCCGCCGTCCGCCGCGTGGCCGTCTTCGTCGGGCCGAGCGTCACGTTCGTCAACTTCGAGGACGTCGCGTTCGCCGGCGGCATCGTCGGCGTCGAGTACGACCTGGGGAGCCGCGTGAGCCTGGTCGGCGAGGTCGGCCTCGACGTCGGCGTCGATGACGGCTTCGCCGACTTCTCGACGGGCGTCAACACGGGCGTCGGCGCCTTTTACCGCTTCTAGCCGTCTGGTTTAGCCGTCCGCCCGGGCGGGGCGGTCCAAGGTCTCTGCCTGGAACGCCCCGCTCACGGCCAGGTCCGGCTCCGAGGCCGGATCCTTGACGTCGGCGTCCAGAACCTGCGCGTCGAACGCGAACGACCCGTCGATCCCGTCGGCCGTGACGGCCGTGATCGTCAGGGTCCCCGACGTGCTCAGCGCCACCCCGCCCTCCGGCCCGTCGTAGCGGTAGAGGACGACGAACCGCGACGGCGCGGGCTCCACCGGGCTCTCCGCCGCGTTGCGGATCGGGTACGTCCCGGGCACGAGCGGGCCGGCGGTCGTCCCGACGATCGTGAACGTGTCGTCGGCCTCGGACTCGCCCAGGCGGAGCGCGGTCAGCGTCTGGCCGTGGGCCTCGATGCCCAGGTCGGCGACGACGGCGGCGCCCGCGAGCGGGTCCACGGCCGCCGCCCCTTGAACGGTCCGCGAGAACGCGCCGCGGACATCGGCCTGGAAGCCGGCCTCGACGGGCGGGGCGGAGTCCGACGCATCGCACGCGGCGAGGGTCAGGGCGAGGGCGAGGAACAGGGCGGGGCGGAGCCCGGCGGGCGGGGTCGTGGACATGGCAGGCGTGGGCAGGGGACGGTCTAGGTAGTCCGTCCGCCCAGCAAATACAAGGGAAAGCGGGCGCCCTCACCAAACGCTCAGGCACCGCCCCGCCCCAGACGCTCGCGTGCGGGTTTCCTCCAGCCAAGCACGACGCGGGCGGGGCACCTCCGCCCCGCCCCCACACAACGACACCGCCCCGCCCGCAGAGGCGGGCGGGGCGGCAGACCCAGCGAGAAGCGGGCGGGGCGGTTACCCCAGCCGGCGGTTGATCTCCGCCAGCGTCTCGTCGTCGGCGGCCGGGGACGGCGTGCCGAGAATGTCGCCGTCGCCGGTCGACATGCCGCGGTCGAGCGCGTCGTTCGTCGCCTGGAGCGCTTCGAGCTCCTGGCGGCTCCCGACGACCACGTCGCGGTACTTCCGCAGGCCCGTCCCGGCCGGGACGAGGTGGCCGATGATGACGTTCTCCTTCAGGCCGAGGAGCTCGTCGCGCTTGGCCGCGATCGCTGCCTCGGTCAGCACCTTCGTCGTCTCCTGGAAGGAGGCCGCCGAAATGAACGAGTCGGTCGCCAGCGCCGCCTGCGTGATCCCGAGCAGGACCGGCTCGGCGACGGCGAGCTCGGCGTCACGGACCTCGATGGCCGGCTTCGCCTCGCGCGTCATCTGCGAGTTCGTCTCGCGCAGCTGGCGCCGCGTGATCGGCTCACCGATCCGGAGGTCGGACTCAGCCGGGTCCACGACCACGAACGTGTCGTAGAGCTCGTCGTTCGTCCGCTCCAGCTGGATCCGGTCCACGAGGTTGCCCTCGAGGAACGGCGTGTCGCCGGGGTCCGTGATCCGAACCTTCTGCATCATCTGACGAACGACCGTCTCGATGTGCTTGTCGTTGATGCCGACGCCCTGGAGCCGGTACACCTCCTGGACCTCGTTGACGAGGTACTCCTGGACCGCCGTCGGCCCGAGGATCGCGAGGATGTCCTGCGGCGAGATCTGACCGTCAGAGAGCGCCTCGCCAGCCCGCACGAAGTCGTTCTCGTGAACGAGCAGGTGCTTGCTCAGCGAGACGAGGTACGTCTTTTCCGTCTCCCCGTCGCGGCTCGTCACGATCACCTCCTGCGAACCGCGCTTGCGGCCGCCGAACGAGACCACGCCGTCGATCTCCGTCACGACCGCGGGGTCGGACGGTTGGCGCGCCTCGAACAGCTCGATCACGCGCGGCAGGCCGCCCGTGATGTCACGCGTACCGGCCGACTGGCGCGGGAGCTTAGCGAGCACCCTGCCCGCCTCGATCTCGTCGCCGGTCGTCACCTGGAGGCGGGCGCGAACGGGCATCGTGTACTCGCGGCCGCCCTCACCCTCGACCACGAGGGCCGGCGTGAGCGAGCGCTCGCGCGTCTCGGTGATGACCTTCTCGCGGAACCCCGTCTGCTCGTCGGACTCCTCGCGGTAGGTCGTCCCCTCGATGATGTCCTGGAAGCGGATGGTCCCCGCCGTCTCGGCCACGATGACCGAGTTGTACGGGTCCCACGACGCGATCACGTCGCCCTTCGTCACCGACTGGCCTTCCGTAACGGCCACGTCGGCGCCGTAGGGGATCGTGTACGCGATCCGCTGCTTCCCGTCCGGGTCGAGGATGCGGACCTCGCCGGACCGACCGAGCGCGATCGCTTTCGCCGTGTCGCCGGACCCCGAGGCCACGGTGCGGAGGTTCTCGAACGCGATCGTCCCGTCGAACTTGGCCTCGATCGTCGACTCGGCCGCGATGCGGCTCGCCGTCCCACCGATGTGGAAGGTCCGCAGCGTGAGCTGCGTGCCCGGCTCGCCAATCGACTGCGCCGCAATGACGCCGACCGCCTCGCCCGTCTCTACCAGGCGGCCGTTGGCCAGGTTGCGGCCGTAGCACAGGGCGCACACGCCGCGCGTGGCTTCACACGCCAGCACCGACCGGATCTCTACCGTCTCGAGCGAGGTCGCGTCGATGCGGTCTGCGATCTCGTCCGTGATCTGGTCGTCACGCGAGACGATCACCTCCCCGCTCTCGGGGTCGCGAACGTCGTGGACCGAGACGCGCCCGACAATCCGGTCGCGGAGCGACTCGACCACGTCCTCGTTGTCCTTGAGCGCCTCCATGCGCACGCCGCGAAGCGTCCCGCAGTCGGGCTCCATGATCGTCACGTCCTGGGCCACGTCCACGAGCCGGCGCGTCAGGTAGCCGGCGTCGGCCGTCTTCAGCGCCGTGTCGGCCAGGCCCTTGCGGGCACCGTGCGTCGAGATAAAGTACTCGACGACCGACAGGCCCTCCTTGAAGTTGGACTTGATCGGGTCCTCGATGATCGACCCGGCCGCGCCGGCCGTCGACTTCTGCGGCTTCGCCATGAGCCCGCGCATGCCGCCCAGCTGGCGGATCTGCTCGCGGGAGCCACGGGCGCCGGAGTCCGCCATCATGTAGATGGCGTTGAACCCCTCGTCGTCGTTCTGGAGCGTCTCGTAGAGGACGTTCGAGATCTCGTTGTTCGCCGACGTCCAGACGTCAATGACCTGGTTGTACCGCTCGGCCTCGGTGATGAAGCCCATCTCGTAGTTCGAGCGGATGTCGTCGACGCGGTCCTCGGCCTCCTTCAAGAGCGTCTGCTTCGCGTCCGGGACCACGATGTCCGAGAGCGAGAAGCTCAGCCCACCGAGCATGGCCTGCCCGAACCCGAGGTCCTTGACCTCGTCCAGGAAGGCCGCCGTCCGCGGGAAGTCGGTCGCCTTGAAGACGCCCGCGATGATGCCGCGGAGGTTCTTCTTGGTCAGGACCTGGTTGATGTACCCGACGCCCTTCGGCACGATGTCGTTGAAGAGCGCGCGGCCGACGGCCGTGTCGATCACCTCACCGGCCTGGTGGGCGCCGTCGAACGTGGGCTCGTTGAGACGGAGCTTGATCCGGCTATGGAGCGCCACACGGTCCTGGTCGAACGCCTGACGGACCTCCCGGGTCGAGCCGAACATCATGCCCTCGCCCTTCTGGCCGGCCCGGTCCTTCGTCATGTAGTACATGCCGAGGACCATGTCCTGCGACGGGACCGCGATCGGGCCGCCGTGCGCCGGGCTCATGATGTTGTGCGAGGCGAGCATCAGGATCTGCGCCTCCAGGATCGCATCGTGCGACAGCGGCACGTGGACCGCCATCTGGTCGCCGTCGAAGTCGGCGTTGAACGCCGTCGTGACGAGCGGGTGCAGGCGGATCGCCTTGCCCTCGATAAGGACCGGCTGGAACGCCTGGATGCCCAGCCGGTGCAGCGTCGGCGCCCGGTTGAGCATGACGGGGTGTCCGTCGATCGTCCGCTCCAGAATGTCGAACACGTCGGCCGTCCGGCGGTCGACGACCTTCTTGGCCGACTTCACCGTCTTGACGATGCCGCGCTCGATCAGCTTGCGGATGATGAACGGCTTGAACAGCTCGACCGCCATCTCCTTTGGGAGACCGCACTGGTGGAGCTGGAGCTCCGGCCCGACCACGATGACCGACCGGCCCGAGTAGTCGACGCGCTTGCCGAGCAGGTTCTGGCGGAACCGGCCCTGCTTGCCCTTGAGCATGTCGCTCAGGGACTTGAGCGCGCGGTTCGAGTCGCTACGCACGGCGTTGGCCTTGCGCGAGTTGTCGAACAGGCTGTCGACGGCCTCCTGGAGCATCCGCTTCTCGTTGCGGAGGATGACCTCGGGGGCCTTGATGTCGATGAGCCGCTTGAGCCGGTTGTTGCGGATGATGACGCGCCGGTAGAGGTCGTTGAGGTCCGACGTCGCGAACCGGCCGCCTTCGAGGGGCACGAGCGGGCGGAGCTCCGGCGGGATCACCGGGATCACCTTCATGACCATCCACTCCGGTTTGTTCTCGGTCCGGTCGCGCGAGCCGCGGAACGCCTCGACGATGCCGAGCCGCTTGAGCGACTCGGCCTTACGGGCCTGGCTCGTCTCCGTCCGCGCCTGGAAGCGGAGCTCGGTCGCGAGCATGTCGAGGTCGAGCCGCTTGAGGAGCTCCTCGACAGCCTCGCCACCGATCATCGCCACGAACTTTTCCGGGTCCTCGTCGGGCAGCCGGTTGTTGTCCTCGCGGATCTGGTAGAGCACGTCGAAGTACTCGTTCTCCGTCAGCAGCGTCCCCTGCTCGATCCCGAGTGCCGACGCCCCGCCCGGCTGGACGACCACGTACGACTCGTAGTAGATGATCTTGTCGAGCTCCTTCGACTTGAGCCCCAGGAGCGCCGCGATCTTGTTCGGGAGGCTCTTGAAGTACCAGATGTGGACGACCGGGACGGACAGCGTGATGTGCCCCGCCCGCTCGCGCCGGACCGACTTCTGCGTCACCTCGACCCCACAGCGGTCGCAGATGATGCCCTTGTACCGGATCCGCTTGTACTTGCCGCAGTGGCACTCCCAGTCCTTGACCGGACCGAAGATCTTCTCGCAGAAGAGGCCGTCCTTTTCCGGCTTAAAGCTCCGGTAGTTGATCGTCTCCGGCTTGAGCACTTCCCCGAACGACCGCTCAAGGATCGACTCGGGCGAGGCGAGGCTGACGGTGATCGAGTTGTAGTAGGACTTCTGGGCGGGCTGGGTCTGCTGGATTCCGAAGGCCATATTCAATAGTTGGGATTAGGGGTTGGCTTTCGCCTGCCTAGCGGCTGGGGACTGGGGATCGCGGGCGGGGCGGGGTGGCGTCTGGACCACCCCGCCCTCGCTCCTAGCCCCCTAATCGATCTTGACTTCGAGGCCGAGGCCCTGCATCTCGCGGAGCAGGACGTTGAACGACTCGGGCACGTTGGGTTCGGGGATGTTGTCGCCCTTGACGATCGCCTCGTAGGCCTTCGAGCGGCCCTGAACGTCGTCGGACTTGACCGTCAGGAGCTCGCGGAGCACGTTTGAGGCGCCGTAGGCGTAGAGCGCCCACACCTCCATCTCGCCGAACCGCTGGCCGCCAAATTGGGCCTTGCCGCCGAGCGGCTGCTGCGTGATGAGGCTGTACGGCCCAATCGAGCGGGCGTGGATCTTGTCGTCGACGAGGTGCGACAGCTTGAGCATGTAGATCTGCCCGACCGTCGTCGGCTGGTCGAACGGCTCGCCCGACTGGCCGTCGTAGAGCTGAGTCCGGCCGTCTTCGGGGAGCCCGGCCTCACGGAGCTTCGAGGCGATGTCGTCCATCGAGGCGCCGTCGAACGCCGGCGTCGCGTAGGTCTCGTCGAGCTTCTCGCCGGCCCACCCGAGGAGGGTCTCGAAGATCTGGCCCAGGTTCATGCGCGACGGGACGCCGAGCGGGTTGAGGCAGATGTCGACCGGCGTGCCGTCCTCGAGGAACGGCATGTCCTCCTGCGGGACGATCCGGGCGACGACGCCCTTGTTGCCGTGGCGGCCGGCCATCTTGTCACCGACCTGGAGCTTGCGCTTTTTGGCGATGTAGACCTTGGCGAGCGACACGATCCCCGGCGGGAGCTCGTCGCCCATCTGGATCCGGTACGTCTCCTGCTCAGCGGCCCCGGTGATCTCCTGGTGGCGCCGCTGGTAGTTAGCGAGCAGCTTCCACGCCTGCCGGTTCGTCTCGTCGTCCTGGGTGAACGCCTGGCGGATCTTCAGATCAGCCGGCTCGATCGCCGAGAACGCCTTCTTGGTCAGCTTGGCGCCTTCCGAGACCACGACGGTCCCGTCGCGGAGCTCGACCGCCCCGCCCGCCTTCAGGCCGCCGATGAGGGCGTAGAACCGCTCGAAGAACGACGACTGGAGCGAGTCGATCTCGCGGCCCAGCTGCTTCTCGATCTCCTCGAGCCGCTTTTCCTCCGCCTTCTTGGTGATGGCGTCGGTCTTGCGGCGGCTAAAGAGCATCGTGTCGATCACAACGCCGTTCATGCCCGGCTTGGCCTTGAGGCTGGCGTCCTTGACGTCGCCGGCCTTGTCGCCGAAGATGGCCCGGAGCAGCTTCTCCTCGGGCGTCGGGTCGGTCTCGCCCTTCGGCGTGATCTTGCCGACGATGATGTCGCCCGGCCCCACCTCGGCCCCGATGCGGACGATGCCGCGCTCGTCGAGGTCCTTGGTCGCCTCCTCGGAGACGTTCGGGATCTCGCGCGTGAGCTCCTCTTCGCCGCGCTTGGTGTCGCGGACCTGGTGCTCGAACTCCTCGATGTGGACCGACGTGAACACGTCCTCGGACACCACGCGCTCCGAGATGACGATGGCGTCCTCGAAGTTGTAGCCCTTCCACGGCATGAACGCGACGAGCACGTTCTTGCCCAGCGCGAGCTCACCCTTGTCCGTCGAGGCGCCGTCGGCGAGGAGGTCGCCCTTGTCGACGCGCATGCCGGCGTTGACGAGCGGCTTCTGCGTGACCGACGTGTCCTGGTTCGTCCGGCGGAACTTGACGAGGTGGTACGTGCGGACGGGCTCCTCGAACGCTGCGTCGGCGTCCTCGGGAGTCTCGTCGTAGCGGACCGTGATCTGCGTGGCGTCGACGTACTCGACCGTCCCGGCGCCCTCGGC
This sequence comes from Rubrivirga sp. S365, assembly GCF_032248475.1. NCBI lineage: Bacteria > Pseudomonadati > Rhodothermota > Rhodothermia > Rhodothermales > Rubricoccaceae > Rubrivirga > Rubrivirga sp. S365. The sequence goes on along the minus strand of NZ_JAVTTN010000001.1, from coordinate 1,580,259 downwards.
GACGAGGACGGCGCGGCTGTCGCGGGCGATCCGGCCCTCGAGCCCCGTGCCCACGTAGGGCGACTCGGGGCGGAGGAGCGGGACGGCCTGCCGCTGCATGTTCGAGCCCATGAGCGCGCGGTTGGCGTCGTCGTGCTCAAGGAACGGGATGAGCGAGGCGGCCGGCGAGATGATCTGGTTCGGCGCCACGTCCATGTAGTCGATCTCGTCCGGCGCCACGAGGGGCACGTCGCCCGAGATGCGGGCGCGGATCTGATCGTTGGCGTACGTCCCGTCGTCGTTGAGCGGGGCGTTGGCCTGGGCGATCACGTAGCGGTCCTCGTCCTCGGCCGAGAGGTACTCGATCTCCTTCGTGACCTTGCCGTTCTTGACCTTCCGGTACGGCGTCTCGATAAACCCGAACTGGTTGACGACGCCGTGCGTGCAGAGCGACGAGATGAGGCCGATGTTCGGCCCCTCCGGCGTCTCGATCGGGCAGAGCCGACCGTAGTGCGTGTAGTGGACGTCGCGGACCTCGAACCCGGCCCGCTCGCGCGTCAGACCGCCCGGCCCGAGCGCGGACATCCGACGCTTGTGCGTCAGCTCCGCGAGCGGGTTGGTCTGGTCCATGAACTGCGAGAGCTGGTTCGTCCCGAAGAACGTGTTGATCACGGACGACACTGTCCGCGCGTTGACCAGGTCCTGCGGGGTAAACTTGTCGGCGTCGCGCTGGTTCATCCGCTCCTTGATGGTGCGGGCCATGCGCGCGAGGCCGAGCGAGAACTGCTGGCCGAGCTGCTCGCCGACCGTCCGCACGCGGCGGTTGCCGAGGTGGTCGATGTCGTCGACCGTGCTCTTGCCGTTCTGGAGCTTGACGAGCTCGGTGATGATGGCGACGACGTCCTCCTTGGACAGCGTGACCGACGTGTTCTCGCCGTCCAGCCCGAGCCGCTTGTTCATGCGGTAGCGGCCGACGTCGCCCAGGTCGTAGCGCTTGTCGGAGAAGAAGAGCCGGTCGAGGAGCGCTTCGGCGGCCGAGACGTCCGGCGGTTCGGACCCGCGGAGCTGCTCGTAGAGGTAGATCAGCGCCTCGTTCGACGAGTGCGTCGGGTCCTTCTTCAGCGTGTTGAGGAGCGTCGACATGTCGAGCCCCTGGTCATCGTCGTCCTCGGACGCCTCGCGGCGGAGGATGACCGACGGGACGTTCGCCTCCTTGAGCGTGCCGTAGTCGTCCTCTTCGAGCACGTGCTCGGCGGGGAGGATCACCTCGCGCTCAACGGTCTCGTCGAGGACCTCGCCCGTGTCCTCGTCGATCGTCTCGTGCTTGATCTCGACCGTGACCGAGGCGGCGAGCGTGCGGCCGGTGAGCTTCTTGAAGTCGCGCTTGTTCGTGATCTCCTCCTGGTCGGCCAGGTCGAAGAGCGAGACGATCTCGGCGTCGGACGAGTACCCGAGCGCGCGGAGGAGCGTCGTGACCGGCAGCTTCTTTTTGCGGTCGATGTAGGCCCACATCACGTTCGCGACGTCGGTCGACACCTCGATCCACGATCCCCGGAAGGGGATGACGCGGGCGCTGTAGAGGTCCGTCCCGTTGGGGTGGACCGACTGCGAGAAGAAGACGCCCGGCGAGCGGTGGAGCTGGCTGACGATGACGCGCTCGGCGCCGTTGACCACGAACGTCCCCTTGTCGGTCATGACCGGGAGCGTGCCGAGGTAGACGTCCTGCTGGACGGCCTCTTCGGGCTCGTCCTCGTCCTCGTCCTCCTTGGCCGAGAGCCGGAGCTTGGCCTTGAGCGGGAGCGCGTACGTCAGCCCCTGGGCCAGGCACTCCTCGATCGAGTGCTTGGGCGCTTCGAGCGTAAAGTGGAGGTACTCGAGCGTGTAGCGCTCGCGCGTGTCCGAAATCGGGAAGTGCTCCTGGAAGACCGACTCGAGCCCGCGGTTGCCGTCCCGCTCCTCGGGGACGAGCTCCGCCTGGAGGAACTCGTGGTAGCTCTTCAGCTGGATCTCGAGGAAGTCCGGGAAGTCGAGGACCGGCGCGATGTCGGCGAACGACTGGCGCGTGGACTCGCCGCTGGGCGCCGGCGTGTTCTGGACGGTGGTGCCGTTGCTTTTGCTCAAGGCGTACCCTGGGTTTGGTGACCGTTCGTGCGAGAGGCCCGCGCAGAGATCCGAGGCTCTGGGGGCGGCGCCCGTATGCGCCCGGGCGGGGCGGCCGCCTGGTCCGGCACGATGTGTGCGGGCGGGGCGGGCTAGGACTCGGGCTGGAACCCGGGGTTCCGGCCGACGGGCGGGGCGGACTCGGACCACCCCGCCCGGCGCGACAGAGATCAACGGCGTGACGCCGCGACCCGTGCGGAGACGCCTGCGAAGAACGCATGCGCCTATGCCGCGACCGCCCGCCCTCCGCACGGCTGGGCCGGGGAGAGCGGGCGGACGGCGGGACCACCCCGCCCCGCCCGCGGACGCGGGGAGACGGGGGCGGGGTGGCCGGACTACTTGAGCTCGACTTCGGCGCCGGCGCCCTCGAGCTTGCCCTTGACCTCGTCGGCCTCGTCCTTCGAGACGCCCTCCTTGATGGGGGACGGCGCGTTGTCGACGAGCTCCTTGGCCTCCTTGAGGCCGAGGCCAGTGATGCCGCGGACCTCCTTGATGACGGCGATCTTGTTGCCGCCGATGCCGGAGAGGATCACGTCGAACTCCGACTGCTCCTCGGCGGCGGCGGCGCCGTCGCCCCCGGCCGGGCCGGCCATGACGGCGGCGGCGGCGGCGGGCTCGATGCCGTACTCGTCCTTGAGGACCGTCAGAAGCTCGTTGGCCTCCTTGATGGTGAGGTTGACGAGGCTCTCGGCGATGGTGTTGACGTCTGCCATGTTTTTGGGGTGTTCCTGCGGCGGTCTCGGCGGCGGTCCGCGAGTCAGACCGGGCTGCTGCGCCGCTGATTAAGGGAATGGGCGGGGCGGGGCGGGGTGGTCAGCGAGGGGGAACGTGCCCCCTCACCTCCTCCCCTATCCCTCTTCCCCTTTCTCTGCGATCTGCTGGATCACGCTCGCCAGGCCGGAGCCCTGCGCGCCGAGGGCCGACGCGACGTTCGTGATCGGGGCCATGAGGAGGCCCAGGATGTCGGCGAGAAGCTCGTCGCGGCTCTTGAGCTTCGCGAGCACGTCGAGCTGGTCGTTGCCGTAGACCGACCCGTCGATGTAGGCCCCCTTGAAGCGGGGGATCTCGAGGTCGTTGTCGTCCAGGAACTTCTTGATGACCTTCGCCGGCCCGGCGGGGTCGTTCGTGAAGGCGACGGCGGTCGGTCCGTGGAGCTCGTCGTAGAGCTCGTCGAACCCACCCCGCTCCTCCATCACGCGCCGGAGCAGCGTGTTCTTGAGGACCTTGTACTGGACGTCGGCCTCGCGGAAGGCGCGGCGGAGGTCCGTGACCTGCTCAACGGAGAGGCCCTGGTAGTCGGTGAGGTAGACGGTGTTGGCGCCCTCGAACTGGTCGGCGATGGCACCGAGCGCCTCCTGCTTCTGCTGCTTGGTGAGCGGCATGGTGTGTCGGGGTCTCGGGTTAGCGGGTGGAGACGACGGCGGCGCCGCGGTCGACGGGGACGGCCGGTCCCATGGTCGTCGAGAGCGTCACGCTGCGGACGTAGCCGCCCTTGGCGGCCGCCGGGCGGAGCCGGACGATCTCCTTCAGGAAGGCGTCGGCGTTCTCGCGGATCTGGTCTTCGGTGAAGGTGGACTTCCCGATCGACGTGTGGACGATGCCGGTCTTGTCGACGCGGAAATCGATCCGCCCCGCCTTGACGGCCTCGACGGCCTCGGTGAGGTCGTTGGTGACGGTCCCCGACTTCGGGTTCGGCATGAGCCCGCGCGGGCCGAGCACGCGCCCGAGCCGGCCGACCTGCGGCATCACGTCGGGCGACGCGATGAGGACGTCGAAGTCGGTGAACCCCTCGTTCTGGATCTTGTCGACGTACTCGTCGAGCCCGACCATGTCAGCGCCGGCGGCCTCGGCCTCGGCCTGCTTGCCCTCGTTCGTGAGGACGAGCACGCGGACCGACTTGCCGGTCCCGTGCGGGAGGGCGACCGAGCCGCGGACCATCTGGTCGGCGTGCTTGGGGTCGACGCCCAATCGAATGTCGATGTCGACGGACTCCTCGAACTTGGCGCGGCCGGTCTCCTTGACCAGCTTTGCCGCCTGCTCCAGCGGGAGCGGGCCGCCGGCCTCCTCGGTCGCCGCGGCGACGAGCTCGGCCGCCTGGCGGTAACGCTTGCCTCTTGCCATGATGCGTGTGGGTTGTGCGGTGCAGACGCCGGATGCCCGGCTCCCGCGGGGTGAAATGGTTCAGGGTCGAACGGTCCAGGGTTCAGGGGTGAAACCCTGAACTCCGAACCCACAGACCCTCAAACCCTAAGCGACGGGCGCGCCGGTGACGGTGAGGCCCATCGACCGGGCCGTCCCCGCGATCATGCGGGCGGCGTTGTCGAGGTCGGTCGCGTTGAGGTCCTCGAGCTTCTGCTCAGCGATGTCGCGGCACTGGTCCCAGGAGACCTTGCCGACCTTCTCGCGGAGCGGGTCGCCCGCCCCCTTCTGGACCTTGGCGGCCTGCTTGAGCAGGACAGCGGCCGGCGGGCTCTTCGTGACGAACGTGAAGCTCTTATCGCCGAAGACCGTGATGACGACCGGGATCACGAGGCCCATCTTGTCCTGCGTGGCGGCGTTGAACGCCTTGCAGAACTCCATGATGTTGACGCCCTTCTGGCCGAGCGCGGGGCCGATTGGCGGGGCGGGGCTGGCCTGCCCGGCCTTGATCTGCAGCTTGATGTAGCCGTCTACTTTCTTTGCCATAGCTGGGGGCGGTGCAAACGCCGGCGCCCTGGGCGGCTCGGCTCCCGCAAAAGTGGTGGCACCGCCCCGCTCCTTCGGCGGCTGCGGCGAACGTAGAAAGTACGGGGCGGGGCGGGGCGTAAGGGGCCGCTCGGGAGGCTTCGCCCCGGTTTCATTGCAGCGGACAGCGGAGGTGCGGCCACCCCGCCCTCACGTATTGCGGGCGGGGTGGTCGTGCTGGGGTTCGCTGCCCCGCCCTCCGCCTGCCGACCGCCGGCGGGGTGGAGCGATCAGGGCGCGACGGGATCGCACGCGCTCTAACGCCCCGACCCGTTATACCGGAGACGCGCCGGCCGCGCCGTCGCCGGCCGCCCCGCCCGGACGTCGCGGCGAGAACCGGACGCGGACGGCGGTCCCGCCCCCCTCCAGGCGCCGGACGTCGAGGGCGCCCCCGACCCGGCGCGCCCGGTACGCCATCGTCCGCAGCCCGAGTCCGCCCCCGCCTTCGAGCGCCTCGTCGGCGATCCCGGCCCCGTCGTCGCGGACCGTGAGCGCGACGGCCCCGCCGCCCGCGTCGGCGAGCCCGACGGCGACCCGCCCCGCCCGGCCGTGGCGGACCGCGTTCGTCACCGCCTCCTGGACGATCCGGTAGAGGTGGCCCGCCTCCTCGGCCGACCCGAGGACCACGTGCACCTCGGCCTCCACCGTGCAGTCGACCCCGAGCGCGGCCTCGGCGTCGGCGGCGAACCGGGCCAGCGCGGCGTCGAGGCCGTCGGGCTCGATGGCCAGCGGGGACAGCCCGCGCGCGATTGCCCGGGCCTGCTCGTGAGCGCCGGCCACCAGCTCGTGCGCCCGCCCCGCCCGCGCCGCGAGCGCGGCCGCGTCGAGGTCGCCCCGCCCGATGAGCGTTTCGAGCACCTGGAGCTGCATGGCCGCCCCGGTGAGGACCTGCCCGAGCCCGTCGTGGAGCTCGCGGGCCATCCGCTCCTGCTCGCGGGCCGAGGCCGTGAGCACCTCGTCCTCCAGCCGCCGCTGCTCGGTCACGTCGCGCTGCGTGCCGACCCAGTGCGTGACCACCCCGCCCTCGTCGCGGACCGGGGCGATCTCCCACTGGAGCACGAACTCCGACCCGTCCTTCCGGTAGTTCACGGCCTCGACCTGGGCGGGCTCGCCGGCCTCAATCCGCCGGCGGATCCGGTCGAGCACGCCGCGGTCGGTCTTTGGCCCCTGGAACATGCGCGGGGTCTGGCCGATGACCTCGTCCCGGCCGTACCCGAACGTCCGGCCGTGGGCGCGGTTGACGTAGAGGATCTCGGGGCCGGGCAGGTCCGCCCGGGCGTCGGTCACCATGATGGCCTCGGCCGCCTGCTCGACGGCCGCCGAGAGCGCGCGGAACGCGGGGGCGTCGAGAGCAGAAGGGTCGAGGGAGACGTCGGGAGACACCGGAGTCGGGGGCAGGAGCGGGCGGGGCGGGGTGGTCGAGCGGGGCGGCGCGTCAGGGGACCGCCCGGTCCGCCCCGCCCGCCGGGACCTCGACGGTCACGCGCGTGCCGGCCCCGGGGTCCGAGACCACCTCGCACGTCCCGCCCACGAGCGCCGCCCGCTCGCGCATGGCCGAGAGCCCGGTCGAAGGCGCCGCCCCGCCCGCACCCTCCTCGAACCCGCGGCCCTCGTCGACGACGTGGACCACGAGCCCGCTCGGCTCGCGGTGGCAGAGAACCTGCGCTCGGTCCGCCCCGGCGTGGCGGGCCACGTTCGTGAGCGCCTCCTGGACGATCCGGTACGCCGTCGTCTCGACCTCGGGCGCGAACCGCTCGCCGGACTCGACCTCGCACCGGAGGTCCACGGCGACGCCGGTCCGCCGCGCGAACCGGGCCGTCAGCTGGTCGAGCGCGGGGCCGAGCCCGAGGTCGTCGAGCAGGCTCGGCCGGAGGTCGAGCGAGAGCTCGCGCACGCGCCGGGCCATCGCCTTGACGAGTGCCTCGGACTCGGCCAGCTCGGCGCGGGCCTCGGGGAGCCGGGCCGGGTTCATGCGGAGGCTCATCTGGAGCGACGTGAGCAGGCCGCCCAGCTCGTCGTGGAGGTCGCGGGCGATCCGCCGCCGCTCGTCCTCGCCGGCCTGGACGAGCCGCGCCGAGACCCGGCGGAGCTCGGCCTCGGCCCGCTTTCGCTCGGTGACGTCGGCGTTGATCCCGACGACCGTCGCGGGCCGTCCGTCGGCGTCGCGGAGCGTCCGGCCGGCCGCGCTCAGCCACCGGACGCTCCCGTCGGGGCGGACCACCCGGAACTCGGCCTGGTAGTCCTGGTCGCGGTCCCTGGACCGCGCGAGGGCCTCGGTGACCTGGGCGCGGTCGTCGGGGTGGATGCAGGCGAAAAAGTCGGCGACGGCGATGGCCCGCGTTCCGGGCGCGAGCCCGAGCAACTCGGCCTCCTGGGCGTCGACCATCGCCCGATCGGTCGCCACGTCGACGTGCCACGTCCCCATGCGGCCGGCCTGGAGCGCGAGCGCGAGCCGCTCCCCGCCCTCGGTCCCAGGCTCGGCCGCCGGGTCCCCCTCCGGGTGAGGACCGGCGCTCCCGTCGTCGGGGCGGCCGCCGTCGTCGGGCGGGGCGGGGCGGGCGTCGGTCAACGTAGGGCGGAGTCGCGGGGTGGAAAAACTACCCGCCGCCGTGCGGGGCGGGGCCGGAGCCCGGGGTAGGGGTCTCCGTGTCAGACGCGGTCCGTCGTGCGAGCCCCCCCCGCCCGCGCCTCCGTGCTTTGCCGAGCGGCGGCAGCGGGCAGCGGGCAGCGGGCAGCGGGCAGCGGGCAGCGGGCAGCGGGCAGCGGGCAGCGGGCAGCGGGCAGCGGGCAGCGGGCAGCGGGCAGCGGGCAGCGGGCAGCGGGCAGCGAAGATCACCGCCCCGCCCACGGTACGGGCGGGGCGGCCGCCGTAGCGCGGTGCCGTCGGGCAACCGTAAGGGCGACCGGCGGTCGCCCGTAGGCAGGGCAGGACGGGCGGGGCGGGCACGACGGCCCGGGTTCGTAGGGACACCACGCGTGGTGTCCGCGTGCGGGCATACCGCCCCGCCCGCCCGACAACCACCCCTATCCCCTCTTGACCAGGAGGGGGACTGCCGCCGCCTCGGGTCCACCTCCACGCTGACCGCCCCGCCCCCTTGCTCGCTGGCCCCACGGGGCGGGGCGGAACAAAACGGGCACCACCCCGCCCGCGCGCCCCATCCCCCATCCCCCATCCCCCATCCCCCATCCCTCAGCTCAGCAGCGCCGAGAGTTGAACGAGGTCGTAGTCGATCGTCTTTTTCCGGCTCCACGTGTTCCGCATCGGCGTCAGCTTGAGGTCGCCGTTGACGACGCCCACCATGACGCCAGCATGGCCTTCGAGGAGCGCCTCGACGGCGCCGGCGCCCAGCCGCGAGGCGAGGACGCGGTCGCGGGCCGTCGGCGAGCCGCCGCGCTGGATGTGGCCGAGCACCGACACGCGCGTGTCGATCTGGTCGAACGCCGGATCTTCAGAGAGCGCCTCGCGGATCATGTGCGCCCCGCCCAGTTCGTCGCCCTCGGCGACGACCACGATGGACGAGCGGCTCTGCGCGGCCATGAGCGACAGGATCCGCTCCTTGATGGCGCCCACGTCGGTCAGCATCTCGGGGATCAGGACCAGCTCCGCCCCGCCCCCGATCCCGCACGCGAGCGCGATGAAGCCGGTGTCGCGGCCCATGACCTCGACGAGGAACAGGCGGTCGTGGGCGTCGGCCGTGTCGCGGATCTTGTCGATCGAGTCGAGCGCCGTGTTGAGCGCCGTGTCGAACCCGATCGTCTCGTCGGTCCCGAACAGGTCGTTGTCGATCGTGCCGGGGCAGCCCACGACGACCACGTCGTGCTCCGTAGCGAGGTGGGTCGACGCCTGGAGCGTCCCGTCGCCGCCGATGGCGACGAGCGCGTCGATGCCCTCGGCCCTCAGGTTCGCGGCCGCCTTCGCGCGGCCCTCGGGCGTCCGAAACTCGTCGCTCCGCGCGCTCTTGAGGATCGTGCCGCCCTGCTGCAAGATGTTCGAGACCGACTGGCGGTCCATCTCGACAAAGTCCCCCTCGATCATCCCGGCGTAGCCGCGCCGGATGCCGACGACGCCCAGCCCCTCGGCCACGGCCCGGCGCACGGCGGCGCGGATGCACGCGTTCATGCCGGGGGCGTCGCCGCCGGAGGTAAAGACCCCGATGCGGGTGAGTTCGTGGGACGTCATGGTCGGGGGGCGGGGTGGCCTCGGAAGGTCGCACGCGCGGCGCGCGGCGGGCCGGAGGCGGGGGGAACGAGGGACGAGGAAACGGAAAAAAGGCGGAGCGAGCGGCCGCCACCCCGCCCGCCGTGTCCTGGGGCGGGGCGGTTTCCTCGTCGGCCCGAAGCCGCCCCGCCCCTTACGAGCCCGCCGTCGGGCGCGGGTCGACGGGGCGCGCGACGACGACGCCGATCTGGCTGGGGATGCCCTGGACGTACCGGGCGAGGTCGTCCGAGATCTTGACGCGGTCGGACGAGAGCGAGGCGTGCATGAACCCGGTGTGCTCGGGCGTCTGGTGCACGAAGCCCGTGTGCGTCACGTCGAGCCCGCCGATCGACGTGGCCGTCGCGATCACGTCGCCGGCCTGGAGGAGCGGGTACGCCTCGGCGATCCGGTCCTGGGGGACGTAGAACAGCTCGACGCCGCGGAGCCCGGCCTCCATGTCGGCCACGCACGCGAACGTCTCGTCCGAGACCAGCTTCGGGTAGGCGTCGCGGTTCTGGGTCATGAACGTGACCTCCTTGTCGAACGGCTCGCCGCCGACGGCCGCCGTCACGTTCTGGACGCGCCCGCCCCGCTCGTTCTCGTCGATCCAGTCCGAGAAGTAGTGGAGCCGCGAGCAGTACCCGTCCATCTGGCCCTCGCGGTAGCGCATGGCCTCGACGTGACGGGCGTAGTCGGCGTAGTCGTCCTGGCCGAGCGCGACGGCGCGGGCCAGCGCCAGCGTGTTCTCGACGTAGAGCACGCAGTCGAACGCCCGCAGGTCGACCACGAGCGTCTCCTCGGGCGGGGCGTCGAGCATGCCGGCCACGTAGGGCCGCCCGATCAGCTGCTCGCCCACCCACTGCACGACCTCGCCGAACGGGCGCGCGGCGACGTCCTGCGCCTGGGCGTCGGCGAGGATCTGGCGGAACGCGGCGGCCGTCTCGGGGTCCGGCGCCTCGACCGAGTCCACCGCGGCCAGGGGCGCCGCCTCGGCGGGCGGGGCGAGCGGGGCGGCCGCAGAGGGCGGGGCGGGCGCCGCAGTGGGCACGACCTCGGCCGCCACCGCCTCGGCGGGCGGGGCGGGGGGCGCCTCGTCCAGGCGGGAGCCGCACGCGGCGAGCGCGGTCAGGCTGAAGACGAGGGCGAGGCGGACGGGCGGCGAGGTCGGCATGGACGGGCGCGGGGGCGGGGCGGCGTGAGAACGCGCGGCGGGCCGCCGTGTTACCCCGCCCCGCCCGCGGCGTCGAGCGCGTGCCAGTCGGCGCGGACGGCGAGGGCCGTGTCGAGGCGCCGCTCGTACTCGGCGCGCGGAATCTCGACGACCCCGAACCGCGCGAGGTGCGGCGTCGACATCTGCGTGTCGAGGAGCACGAACCCGCCGGCCCGGAGCCGCCGCACGAGCCACACGAGCGCCACCTTCGAAGCGTCGCGCTCGCGCGAGACCATGCTCTCGCCAAAGAACGCCCCGCCCAGGGCCACGCCGTAGAGGCCGCCCGCGAACCGCGCCCCCTCCGGCCCGTCGGTCCAGCACTCGACGCTGTGGGCGAGCCCGTGCTCGTGGAGCGCCGTGTAGGCGGCGACGATCTCGCCCGAGATCCACGTCTCCTCGCGGCCCGGCGCCGGCGCGGCGCACGCGCGGACGACGGCCTCGAACGCCGTGTCGGTCGTGACTCGGAACCGCCCCGCCCGGACGGTCCGCGCGAGCGTCTTCGGCACGTGGAACGCGTCGAGCGGGAGCACGGCGCGCGGGTCCGGCGCGTACCACCCGACGCGGTCGCCGTCGTCGGGGTCGGCCATCGGGAACGCGCCGGCACGGTAGGCGGCGACGAGGAGGTCGGGCGTGAGCACGGAGAGAGCGGAGAGAGCGGAGAGAGCGGAGAGAGCAAGGTGCCCGCCCCGCCCCTCTCACGCAACAGGGCGGGGCGGGAGCGCCGCGGAACTTTTCGAATCCGCCCCGCCCCCTGCTCTACCTGCTCTACCTGCTCTACCTGCTCTACCTGCTCTACCTGCTCTACCTGCTCTACCTTCCCGCCCCGCCCCACGCCTCCATGTCCCTCACCCTCCGCACCGGCGACCAGTCGCTCGACCTCGACCGCGCCGACGGCGCCGTGACCGTCGACGGCGCGCCCGCCGACGTCCGCCGCGCGCCGCTCCGCCACCCCGCCCAGGGCGTCGAGACGGCCCTCGTCGTCGTGGACGGCCGCCCGCGCGTGGCGACCGTCGAGCGCGACGAGCAGGGGACGCGCGTCTGGGTCGACGGCACGCCCGTCGAGGTCGAGGTCCAGACCGAGACCGACCGGCTCCTGGAGCGGTTCGGGCTCGACACCGGCGACGCCGCGGCCGAGCGCGAGGTGCGCGCGCCGATGCCCGGCCTCGTGCTCCGCGTGCTGGCCGCCCCGGGCGACGCCGTCGAGGAGGGCCAGGGGCTCGTCGTGCTCGAAGCCATGAAGATGGAGAACGAGCTGACGGCCCCGGCCGCCGGCACCGTCGCCGCCGTCCACGCCGCCGCCGGCGACGCGGTCGCCAAAAACGACCTGCTGGTGGAGGTCGACCCGTAGGCGCGCCGCGCCGTGGCGCTCCTGGGCGGGGTAGATGCCGGCGAGCCCGTCCCGCACCACGCGGGCGGGGTGGTCAGGGCCGCGCCGCCCCGCCCAGGGCCACGCGGCGCGGGCAGAGCGCCGCCTCGGCCGGGTCGTTCGTGGCGACGACGACGACGCGGCCCGGGTCGCCGACGACGGACTCGGTGAGCGCCCGCCCCGCCGCGTCGAGCGTGGCCCCGGGCTCGTCGAGGAGCAGGACCGGCGGGTCGTGGAGGAGCGCCGTGGCAAGCCGGAGCCGCTGGCGCATCCCGGTCGAGAAGGCGCCGACCGCGTCGTCGGCGCGCGGCCCCAGGCCGACGCGGTCGAGCACGGCCTCGATCCGCCGCTCGGCGTCCGCGAGGCGCCGGGCCGAGGCCAGAAAGCCCAAGTTCTCGCGCGCCGTGAGCGGCTCGTAGAGCTGGAGCGCCGGGGCCACGAAGCCGACCGTCCGCGGCACGTCCTCGGGCCGGACCACCGCCCCATCCACGTCGAGGCGGACCGCCCCGCCCGTCGGCGCCGTGAGGCCGGCGAAGACGCGGAGCAGCGTCGACTTGCCCGACCCGTTGGCGCCGACGACGGCGAGCGGGGCGCCCGGGGCGACCTCGACCGAGAGGTCGTCGAACAGCCGGCGGCGCCCGAAGCGCATCGAGAGGCGGTCGGCGACGAGGAGGGCGGGCACGGGCATGGGCGGAAGCCCGAGAAGCTAGCCCCGCAGAACACGCCGTCTGGCTCGGTCGTTGGCTTTCCATGCTCACACGTCCACCACCGGGCCGGGCCGCCGCTCGGGCCGGCGTGTCCGCGCTCCTGCTCCTCGCCGCGTGCGCCGAGCCGGCCGCCCCGCCCTCCGCGACCTCTCCCCCGCCCCGCCCGGCGGCGCTCGCGCCCGGCCTGGCCCCCGACACGGTCGAGGTAAGCGGCGTCGGCGTGGCGACGGCGCGCGTGGAGCCGGTCGGGGCGGGGCGGGTCGATGGAACGGTCCAGCTCCGCCAGACTGAGGGCGGCGTCCGCGTCCAGGCCGACCTGCGGGGGCTCTCCCAGAGCGACTTCCACGCCTTCCAGATCCTGCGCGGCCGCGACTGCGGCGCCGACCCGGACGTGCACCTGGGCGCCGAGGCGGGCCGCCACGGCGGGCCGTACGCGCTGCCGGGCGACCGCCACGCGGGCGACCTGGGCAACGTGCGCGGCGACCGCGGGCGGGGCCGCTACGACCGGATCGACCCGGCGCTGAACCTGGACGGCACGGGCTCGCCGGTCGGGCGGGCCGTCGTGGTCCGCGCTGAGCGCGACGACGCCGTCTCGGACGGCACGGGCGGGGCGGTCGTCGGGTGCGGCGTGCTCGTCCCCCAGTAATGCGGCCGGCCCTCCTCACCGCCCTCGCGCTCGCCGCCGGCCTCGGGCTGGGGTGGCTCGCGCGCGCGGCCGCGGCGCCGGAGCCCGCCCCGCCCCGCCCGCCCGCCGGCGGGGTGGCGGCCAACGAAGCACCGGCGCTCGACTCGCTCGAAGCGTCGGTCCAGCGGCTGCGCGGGCGGTTCGAGACGCTCCGCGAGACGACGTCGGACGAGGAGAGCGCGCTCCGCCGGCCGCGGACGCCGTCGTACCGCGCGCACCTCGCCGCGGCCGACTCGCTGGGCGTGCCCCCGCTCCGCAGCGAGGCCGACCTCGCCGGGCACCTGCGGGCGGGGCGGCTGGTCCCGCTCGTCGACAACGAGTTCTACGTGGTCCGGATTCTCGAGCACTCGAAGCCGTTCGTCCGCCCCGCCCTCCGCGAGCGGCTGGCCGAGCTTGGCCGGCGGTTCCAGGCGCGGCTGGCGGCGCACGGGCTGCCCCGCTACCGCTTTACGGTCTCGTCCGCGCTGCGCACGGCGGACTTGCAGGAGGCGCTCGGGCAGACGAACCGGAACGCGACGAGCGGGACGTCGAGCCACGAGTACGGGGCGAGCGCCGACGTCGTCTACACGCGGTTCGCGCTCCAGCCCTCGGCCGCCGACACGCTGGCCCTCGCCGCGGGCGACCCCGAGCGCGAGCGCGCCCAGCGGCTCGCGTCGCGGTGGGCGCACGACCTCGCAGGAACGTACGACGACCGCCTGTTCGGCGCGCTCACGCGCGTGCTCGGCGAAATGCAGCGCGAGGGGCGCCTGCTGGTGCTCCTCGAAAATGAGCAGCCCGTGTTCCACCTCACGATCGACGAACCGTAGCGCCACCCCGCCCGGTGCGCGGGCGGGGCGGGGCGATCTCGGCGCGCGGAGAGGCGTACGTACGCGCCCTCGGCTCCCGCCCCGCCCGTGCTCACCCCGGACCTCCCCCGCCCCGCCCTCGACGACCCGGACGAGCCCGCCCCGCCCCCATTCGTCCGCGAGGGGCGGCGCACGCGGACGCGGCCGGTGCGGCTCGTCGCCTTTGTAGCCCTGACCGCGGCCGTCGTGGGGGCGGGGTGGTTTGCGCGCCGCGCGCAGCAGGGCGTCGCGGCCACGTACGCGGCGCAGGACTCGGTCGCCGCCGCGGCCGTCGCCGCCTTCGAGCGCGTCCCGCTGCTCACCGACGACGAGATCGCGCTGCTGCGGCGCTCGCGGAACGCCCGCCACGTCGAGACGGCCGAGGCGCTCGGCGTCGAGCCGCCGGCGACGCGGGCCGAGGTCGACAGCCTGGTCGGCGCGCTGGGGCTCGTGCGCGTCCAGACGAACCGGCTCTACACCGTCCTCCCCGCCCGGTCGTCGGTCCCGTACCTCACGCCGAGCGCGGTGGCCTCGCTCGACAGCATCGCTGTGCGCTTCCGCGGCCGGCTCGCCGAAGCGGGGCTCCCGCCGTTCCGGTTTTCCGTCTCGTCCGGTTGGCGGACGTCGGCCGATCAGGCCGCGCTCCGCGGGCGGAACGTGAACGCCGCCGCCGGCCACTCGAGCCACGAGTACGCGACGACCTACGACATCACCTACAACCCGACGCGGTACAGCCCGGCGCCCGACGCGCTCCCGCCGCCGCCGCGCGTCGACCCGCGCGTGCCCGGGTTCCTGCGCGAGTCGGTCCGCGCGGGCGTCGCCGAGGAGCAGCGGGCGGCCCTCGACCGGCTCGCCGCCGACTACCCCTCGCGGCTGACGGCGGCGCTGGGCCGGGCGCTCATCGACCTCGAAGACGACGGCGTCCTCATCACGGTCCGCGAGCGGCGCCAGCCGGTCTTCCACACGACCGTCGCGCGCCCGCTCGTCGAGGGCGGGGCGGACGGCGTGGACCCGATGGGCCGCCTCCCGGCGCGGGGCGTGCAGGAGATCCCGGACAACCTCTGACGGACGCGCGGGCGGGGCGGGGCTGCGTGTTCTGAGTGTCGAGCACGCGGCGCGGACGGTGCAACCGGCGAGGGCCGCTCCGCTCGCGGACGCCCGGGCGGGGCGGCGCTGTGCCTACCCTTCCTCCTCCCCGCTCCTCTAACGACTTCGCTCCGACGATGCGCCTCCGTCTCGCCCTCGCCGCCCTCCTCCTCCCCCCCCTGGCCGCGGCGCAGACGGACGCCGCCCCGCCCGCAGCTCCCACCCCGCCCGCGGACTCCGCCGCCGCGGTGGAGGCGCTCCGCGTGGCCGACGAGATGCCGCGCCCCGTCGGCGGGATCAAGGCGCTCTACGGGCGGATCGTGTACCCGGAGGCGGCTCGGCAGGACGGGGTCGAGGGCCAGGTGTTCGTCGAGGCCATTGTCGACGAGGAGGGCCGAGCCGTGGACGCCGTCGTGCTCCGGTCGCCGGACGACCGGCTCTCAGAGGCCGCGCTGACGGCCGTCCGCGCCTCGCCGTTCGTGCCGGGGCGCCAGGGCGGGGCGGCCGCGCGGGTGTGGCTCACGGTGCCGATCACGTTCAAGCTCCAGGCGCCGGAGCCCGTCGAACCGGAGGGCGGGGCGGTGGCCGAGGGCGGGGCGGCGGACGGGCGCCCGTCCGTCAAGCCGCAGCTGATCGGGGGGCTGGAGAGCCTGCAACGACGCGTCGAGTACCCGGAGAGCGCGTGGCGCGCGGGCGTCGAGGGCACGGTCGTCGTCGAGTTCGTCGTCGACGAGATGGGCGTCGTCGTGGACCCCGTCGTGGTCCAGACGCCAGACCGGCGCCTGAACGAGGCGGCGCTGCAGGCCGTCCGCACGTCGCTGTTCGTCCCGGGCGCGGTGGGTGGAGAGCCCACGCCGGTCCGATTTTCTGTCCCCATCCGGTTCCGGCTGCACCCCCAGGCCCGGTCGCTCCCGGCCCGCCGCTCCAACTGACCCGCCCATGCGCCTCCCTGCCCTCGCCCTGTTGCTCGCGGCCGCCCCGGCGCTCGCGCAGACCGCCCCGCCCACGGCCGCCGACTCGGCGCTCGTCGAGCGCTACCTCGCCCTATCGGTCGCGTCCGCCGAGGCGTCGCGCGGGGTGCTCGCCGGCGCCCCCAACCCGGTCGGAGACATGACCGACCTCGTCACGTCCGAGACTACGCTCGACTCGGTCCGAGCCGCCTTTTACGCCGACCTCCGCCCCGCCCTCCTCGCCGACGCCGTCGCGTTCACCGAGAGCCCGCTCTTCCAGCGTGCCCAGCGCGCGTCGACGCTCCTGGCCGACTCCCTCTCGTTCGACGAGATCCAGGCGCTCATCAAGGACCCTGGCGACCGCCCGCTCGCCGACTCGGCCCTCTCGGCGCGCTACGCCGCCGCCCTGCTCGACGCGACGCAGCCGCCCGACGTCCAGGAGCGGATGATCGACGCGGTCATCGGCGCCCTGCCGGCTGAGGTCCTGGAGCCGATGGGCGGGGCGGACGCCTTCCGGGAGATGTACCGGTCCCAGATGCAGTCGGCCTCCATGCGCGACCTCCAGGCCGACATGATGACGCGCGGCGCGCGGCTCAGCCTGGCCGGCCTGAGCGACGACGACGCGCGCGCGCTCGTGGACTACATGGAGTCCGACGCCGCCCGGTACGCCGGCCGCGCCACGGCGCTCGGCACCACGAACGCGCTCGTCCCCCGTATCGTGGACATGATGGCGTCAGCGCTCGCGGACGTCCCCGCCCCGCCGTACGCACCGCCGGACAACGGGGCGAGGCTGCTCGACGAGGTGGCCGCCGTCCAGGGCCGCCTCCCCTACCCCGACGACGTCCGCGCCGACGGCGTCGAGGGGGCGGTCGTCGTCCGCTTCGTGGTCGGCGCGGGCGGGGCGGTCGAGGAGGCCGAGGTCGTGAGCTCGCCGGACCCGCGCCTCTCGGCCGTCGTGCTCGACGCCGTCCGCGCCACACTGTTCACGCCGGCCGTCTCCGGCGGCCGCCCCGCCCGGACGCCGATCACGTTCCCGTTCGAGTTCTCGCTCGACGACGGGCGGGGCGGGGCGGACGGCGGCCGCTGATGGACGCCGCCCCGCCCGACGACGACGCCCTCCTCTACGGCCACGACCCGGCCGAGCGGATCGTCGCGCTCCACCCGGTCGGCCCGGCCACGATGCGGCTCTACCGCCGCCGCTCGCCGACGGAGGTGACGACCGAGGACGTCCGCGTCCACCCGTTCTTTTTCCTCTCCGACGCCGACCTCCTGCGCGGCTTCCCGCGCGACCGCTTCCAGTTCCAGGAGCTGGCGGGGCGGGGTTTTTTCCGGCACGTCGTCGCCTTCTCCGACCGCGGCGCCTACTTCGACGCGCTCCGCCACGTCGAGCGGGCGACGGAGACGGCGAAGGCGCGGCCGGACGAGGTGTACCTGCCGGGCTCGCCGGAGCAGCAGTACCTCATGCAGACCGGGCGGACGCTGTTCAAGGGCATGGCGTTCGACGACCTCGTCCGCCTCCAGCTCGACATCGAGGTCTACAGCCCGAAAGGCTTCCCCCAGGCGGGGGTCCCCGAGCACCGGATCATCCTGGTCGCCCTCAGCGACTCGACCGGGTGGAGCCGCCTCGTCGGCTCGCCGGAGATGACCGAGGAGGAGGTGCTGCGCGAGACGCTGGACCTGGTCAAGGAGCGGGACCCCGACGTCATCGAGGGCCACAACATCCAATCGTTCGACTTCCCGTACCTGTTCGAGCGGTGCCGGCGCCACGGGGTCCCCGTGGACCTGGGCCGCGACGGGAGCCCGCCCCGCTCGTATCCCACGTCGATGCGGTTCGCCGAGCGGCAGGTCGAGTTCGACGCCGTCGAGATCGCCGGGCGCCACGTGATCGACACGCTGCACCAGGTGATGGCGTTCGACGTGTTCAAGCGCGATCTCCCGAACTACACGCTGAAGGGGGCCGCGCGCTACTTCGGGTTCGCGCCCGAGGGGCGGACCTACGTCCCCGGCGACCAGATCGCGCACGTCTGGGACACCGACCCGCACCGGCTCATGGAGTACGCGATCGACGACGCGACCGAGACCGAGCGGCTCGCGCGCTTCCTCTCGGGGAGCACGTTCTACCTCACGCAGATGGTGCCCATGCCGTACGGGCAGGCGGCGCGGACCGGCCCGGCGGCCAAGGTCGAGGCCCTCTTCGTGCGCGGCTATCTCCACGCCCGCCACAGCCTCCCGCGCGCCGACTTCGGCTCCCAGGTCGTCGGCGGCTACACCGACGTGTTCGTGACCGGCGTCGTCGGCCCCGTCGTCTACGCGGACGTCGAGAGCCTGTACCCGTCGATCATGCTGACCTACGACGTCCAGCCCAAGGGCGACGCGCTCGGCCTGTTCCCACGCCTCCTGCGCCGGCTGACCGGCCTCCGGTTCGAGACGAAGGACGCCATGCGCGAGGCCGACGACGCGCACGAGCGGGGCGAGCTGGACGCGCGACAGAGTGCGTACAAGATCGTTATCAATTCGTTCTACGGAAACATGGGCTTCGGCTACGCCCTCTTCAACGACTTTGCCGAGGCCGACCGCGTCGCGGCGACGGGGCAGGACCTGCTCCGCCAGATCATGCGGCTCGCGCGCGCGGCCGGCGCGCGTGTGGTCGAGGTCGACACCGACGGCGTCCTGTTCGTGCCGCCCGACAGCGTCGTCGGCGAGGCCGCCGAGCGCCAGTTCGTCGAGCGCTTGAGCGAGCAGATGCCGGACGGCATCCGCATCGGGTTCGACGGGCGGTTCCAGCGGATGCTGTCGTACAAGAAGAAGAACTACGCGCTCCTGGACTACGACGGCCACCTCAAGTTCAAGGGGTCGAGCCTGGTGAGCCGGTCGTCGGAGCGGTTTGGGCGGGCGTTCGTGCGCGAGGCGATCCGCCTGCTCCTGGAGGAGGACGTGCAGGGGCTCCACGACCTGTACCTGGAGCACCGGCGCCGCATCGAGGCCCACGACTGGCAGGGCGTCGAGAGCTTCCAGCGGACCGAAACGCTCAAGACGTCGCTCGCCGACTACGAGCAGGCCGTCGCCGCCGGAGAGCGGACGCGATCGGCGGCCTACGAGGTGGCCGCCCGCGAGGCCGCGCGCACCGGCCGCGCCCCGCGCGTGGGCGACCGCGTCTCGTACTACCTCGGCGAGGGCGGCGGGCGCGTGTTCGAGGCCGCCCGCCCCGCCCGCGACTGGAGCCCGGCGGCGCCCGACGAGAGCACGGCGTTCTACCTCGACCGGCTGGACCAGCTGGCGGGGCGGTTCGAGCCGTTTTTCGAGACGCCGGCCCAGTTCCGCCTCGTGTTCTCCGAGGAGGACCTGTTCGGGTTCGACCCGTCCGCCGTGCGTCTGGTCGTCCGCGAGCGGGACCCGGAGGAGGTCGAGGACGACGTGCCGTTCTAGCGGGCAGCGGGCAGCGGGCAGCGGGCAGCGGGCAGCGGGCAGCGGGCAGCGGGCAGCGGGCAGCGAAGGTGCGCCACCCCGCCCGCGCCGTGGGCGGGGCGGGCGCCGTGGGCGGGGCGGGCGCCGTGGGCGGGGCGGGCGCCGTGGGCGGGGCGGGCGCCGTGGGCGGGGCGGGCACGGGGCGGCGCCGGTGCCGTAACGTCCTGTGCGGGGGCGGTCCGCCTGGGCCGCCCCGCTTTGCCTCCCCCACCCCGCCCATGCCCGAGAACGCACCCGACCGCTCCGCCGCCCCGCCCGTCCGCTCCGCCGTGCTCCTCGGAGGCACCGGCCTCGTCGGGGGGCACGTGCTCCGGCTCCTCGCCCGCGACGGGCGGTGGGGCCGCGTCGTCACGCTCGGCCGGCGGCCGATGGAGCCGGCGTCGCACCGCCACGAGGACCACGTGGTCGACTTCGACCGGCTGGCCGATTCCGCCGACCTGTTCCGGTGCGACGACCTGTTCTGCTGCCTCGGCACGACCAAAAAGCAGGCCGGGTCGAAGGAGGCGTTCCGGCGCGTCGACCTGGAGATCCCGGCCGAGGCCGCCCGCCTCGCGCGCGCGGGCGGGGCGGCGCAGGGCCTGCTCGTGAGCGCGCTCGGCGCCGACGCCGACTCCCGGATCTTCTACAACCGCACGAAGGGAGAGGCCGAGGAGGCGTTCCGCGACGCTGGCTTCGAGGCGGTCCAGGTGGTCCGCCCGTCGCTGCTCACGGGCGACCGCGACGAGGTCCGCCCGGGCGAGCGCGCGGCCGAGGCCGTGCTCGGCGCGCTCCGCCCCGCCCTCGTCGGCCCGCTCCGGCGGCTCCGGCCGACGCCGGCCGTCGACGTGGCCCGGGCGCTCGTGGCCATCGCGGCGGCCGCCCCGCCCGGCGACCACGCCTACGGGCCGCGGACGATCGCGTGGTGGGCGCGGCACGTGTAGCGGCGGCCGGTCAGCGGGCGGGGCGGAGGTCGAGCACCCCGCCCGCACGAGCGTTTGCGGCTGGGGGCGGGGTGGTTGGAGTTGGGCGCTGGTGGTCGTTTGCTTACTCGCACCCACCCCGCCCCTCCGACTTCCGCTTGGTACCAGCGGCGAGGTGCACGTACCGGGATCGAAGCGCCAGGCGTTCAGTAGATTGAACGCCCCGACTGAGGATGCTATGACGATCGAGATCGACCGCGAGGACGACGGCCGCTGGCTGGCCGAAATCATGGAGCTGCCTGGTGCGATGGCATATGGCGACTCCCGCGAAGAAGCGGCAGCCCACGCGAAGGCGCTCGCACTTCGAGTCCTCGCTGACCGTCTCGACCACGGCGAGGACGTGCCTGACATTGCACCGCTGTTCGCAGTCGCGGCGTGAGCCAGTTTGGATCGGTCAAAGCGAGGAAGCTGCTACGCGCGCTGCTCAAGCTCGGGTGGAGCGTCAAGCGGGAGACCGGAGGCTCACACAAGGTGCTGGAGCGCGAGGGGTGGCCTGACTTCGTGTTCGCCTTCCACGACGGCGTGGAGGTCGGTCCAAAGATGCTGTCGCGCGTGGCGAAGCGGACCGGGCTGAAGCCGAACGACCTCTGAATCGAGGTGCGTGCACAGAAGACGGCTCGCCTGCGAAGGGCGACGACCGCTCGTGTTGGTTCAGAGCGCAGGACACGCCGCTGGTCGAATCCGCTGCCGACGCCGCGGGCGGGGCGGGCGCCTGCGGGGCGGGCGGGGTGGCGCTCTGGCAGGCGCTCAGCTCCGGCACGGCGCAGTCGCGGCTCGACCCGAGCGTCCAAGACGTCCACGCCGCCTGAAGCTCTACCACCCCGCCCCGCCCGGGCGGGGCGGTCAGAGGCCCGGCAGGCCCTCCGGCTCCACGAGCGTCGTCTCCACCGTCTCGCGCGCGAACGAGCCGAACACGCCCAGCCCGCCCTCCACGTTCGTCGTCACGTTGGGGATCTCGCCCGGCGACAGCGTCGAGCCCCCGCTCTGGACCGACCGCGTCTGCACGAAGTCCTGGAAGGCGGCGTCCAGCGAGACCAGCGTGAGCGACTGCGGGCCGAGGTAGCCGAACGCGAGGAAGGGAATCTGGACTAGGAGCGAGCCGTCGCCCAGCCGCGTGTAGCCGGCCTCGTTGATGACCGGCGACGTGCCGACGCGGACGTTCTCGTCGCCGGGGTCGTCCTCGCACAGCAGCGTCCCGGCCGGCTCCTCGACGCAGTCCAGGAACCGGCGGACGATGGGGACCGGCCGGAAGCGGCCGGGGAGGTTCCGGCTCCGGTACCGCGTCTCGCCGTCGACCGTCACCCGCTCGAACTCGTCCGGCGCGAGCGCCTGCGTCGAGCCCACAAAGGCGGCCTGCCGCTCGGGCGTCGACGACGCCGTGATCTGGACGGCCGGCCCCTGCCCGAGCCCGTACGGCACGACTGGGTCCGGCCCGCGCACGACGTCGAAGTCCGGGGGCACCGTCGTCTGCGCCGTCAGCCGCTCGCCGTCCGGGCCGACCACGTCGAGCCGGTACGTCCGCCGCTCCAGGACGGCCGCGTCGCTCTCGGGCAGGTACACGCCGGCCGGGCCGGGCGCGTAGGCGTAGACCGCCTCGTCCGCCCCGCCCGCGTCCAGGAGCGTGACCGTCACGCGCGCGCCCGCGACCGCCGCCGCCGCCGGGTCGTACGGCTCCAGCAGCGGGACCGTCCGCGACAGGCGGACCGGCGGGAGCGCCTCCTCGGCTCCCAAGAACGCCGAGACGACGAGGTCGGGCCGCTCGCCCTCGGCCGAGTCGCAGCCCCCGACGAGGAGCGCGAGCCCGACCAGGACCGACGCGGAGAGCGCGAGCAGGGCGGGGCGGGGCGGGATGGGCATGGCGGATGACGGGCTACGAGTACCGGGTGACGAGCAAAGACCAAAACGGGCGGGGCGGGGTGGGAAGGCGGCGGACTCGGGGCGTCCGTGCTCATCGCTCATCACCCGTCGCTCAAAAGTCCAGCGACAGCGAGACGTTGGGGAGGATCGGGAGTTGGCGCACCTGGCCGACCTCGACCGGGTTCTCGTCGAAGTCGTACGTCTCGAACCACAGGTTCCGCCGGTTGTACACGTTGACCAGCTGGAGCTGGAGCTCGTAGTCCGCGAACGCGACCGTGCCGCGCTTGGTGAACCCGACGTCGACGCGGTGGTAGGGCGGCAGCCGCGTGTTGTTGAGGGCCGGCGAGTCCAGCGCGTTCACGTCGCGGTCCTCGAACGGGAGCCCCGAGACGATGTAGCGCCGGGCCGGCACGGTGTAGGCCTGGCCCGTCGCGTAGGCCCCGGCGAGCGTGGCCCGCCAGCTCCGCCCGAGGTCGTAGTTGGCGACCAGCGTGACGTCGTGGAGCCGGTCGTACTTGGGCGGGAAAAAGTCGCTGAACGCCGGCTCCGCCGGGTAGCGCCGCCGCGTGACGCCGACCGTGTAGCCTACGAGGCCCGTCAGCCGCCCCAGCCCGCGCTCAAGGAGGACCTCGGCGCCGTAGGCGTAGCCCTTCCCCGACCGGAACAGGTCGGCGTAGTCCAGCCCCGACACGTCCTGGAGCTCGGGCCGCGTGTCGAACAGCTCGCGGAGCGTCCGGCCGTAGACTTCGACGTCGAGCCGCCACGCCGGGCCGAGCCGCGTCTTGAGGCCGAGCACGGCCTGCTCGCTCGCCTGCGGCCCCACGCCGGGGCCGGTCGTGAGCCAGGTGTCGAAGCCCGAGAACGCCTCGTTCGAGACCAGCGACAGGAACTGGTGGTACCGCCCCGCCGCCGCCTGGATCACCACGTTGTCGTCGAACGACCGCTCGACCTGGAGGTGCGGGGCGAAGCGGACGAACGTGGCCGCGACCGGCTCGGCGTCGTCCAGCCGGTCGTCGGCCCGGTTGCGGAAGGCGTCGGTGCGGAGGCCGCCGGTGACGGTCCACCCGTCGCCGAAGCGCGTGCGGCCCTGGACGTAGGCCGAGCCGAAGGTGGCCGGGTTCGAGAAGCTGGTGCCCACGTTCTCGTTGAACTCGCTCTCGAAGTC
The DNA here is from genome assembly GCF_032248475.1 of Rubrivirga sp. S365. Taxonomy (NCBI): domain Bacteria; kingdom Pseudomonadati; phylum Rhodothermota; class Rhodothermia; order Rhodothermales; family Rubricoccaceae; genus Rubrivirga; species Rubrivirga sp. S365. The sequence continues at coordinate 1,556,924 of NZ_JAVTTN010000001.1, read as the reverse complement.
GAGCCCGAACCGCCCCGCCCGCGCGCCCACGCGGAGCTCGACGCGCTCCGACGGGAGCCACTCGCCGTCGACCTGCGCCGCGTACTCGGTGATCGTGTTGGGCTGGCGGAACGTGGTCTCGGCGACGGTCCCCACGGGGTAGCTGAAGTAGCGCGTGGCCGAGACCTGCGCGCTCGCGAAGGCCGTGCCCGAGAGCACGCGGTTGTAGGTGACCGAGCCCGTCCGGTTGCCGTAGTCCAGGTCGAACCGGGCGTCGTCGCCGAACGGCACCACGACCTGGTCGCGCCCGGCGTAGGCGGCGACCGAGAGCCGGTCGTTCGGGCTGAGGTCGACGCCCACCTTCCCGTTCACGTCGTAGAAGGAGAAACTCTCCGGGATGCCGTCCTCGTCCAGCTGGCTGCGGAGGAGGCCCAGGAGCGGCTCGAGCGTCGAGCGGCGAACGTTGAGCGAGTACGACGCGCGGCCGCCCGCGATCGGCCCCTCGATGCCGGCCCGGCTCGCGAGGAGCCCCAGCGTGAGCGTCCCCTTGCGTTCGTTCCGGTTGCCGTCGCGGTTGTAGATGTCGACCACGCTCCCCAGCCGCCCGCCGTACTGCGACGGGTACGCCCCTTTGTAGAGGCGGACGTCTTTGATGGCGTCGGTGTTGAACGTCGAGAAGAAGCCGAAAAAGTGCGTCGGGTTGTAGACCGTCGTGCCGTCGAGGAGCACGAGCGTCTGGTCCGGCGAGCCGCCGCGGATGTAGAGGGCCGAGGAGAAGTCGTTGGCCGCCTTCACGCCCGGGAGCAGCTGGATCGAGCGGAACAGGTCCGCCTCGAACACGGTCGGCAGTGCCTCGACGAGGTCGATGGACACGGTCTGGACGCCCGGCGGCCGCTCGTTTTCGAGCGTCTCGTCGGCCTCGACGACGACCTCGCCCGACGTCACGCCCTCGGGCGCCAGGTCGAAGTCGAGCCGCCCCGCCCCGCCCGGCTCCAGCGTGAGCGCTCGCCGCTCCGAGACGTAGCCGATGTAGCTGGCGACGACCGTGACCTCGCCCGGGGCCAGCCCGCCGAGCGAGTAGAAGCCCTCGGCGTTCGTGGCCGCCCCGCGCCCGGCCTCGACCACGCGGACCGTCGCCTGGAGCAGCGTCTCGCCCGTCTCGGCGTCGCGCACGAACCCGCTGACCGAGCCGGTCTGCGCCGCGGCGCTCGCCGCCAGGGCGAGCCCGAGCCCGGCGGCGAGGAGGACGGCGAGGGCGGGGCGGCGGACTCCCAGCGGGACCTGCGGCATCGGGCGGGGTGGGGTCGGGGCGCACGGGAACGCCGCCGCCCCGCCGTCGGTGTGTCGCGGGCGGGGCGGTAAGGTCCGCAGACGCGGCGATGCCAGAGGTTACGGCCCGACCCGCTCCAGCACGGCGCCGTCGGGGCACAGCGTCGACTCGCGGCCGACGAGCCGCCCCGGCCCGGCCTCCCGCCCCGCCCGGACGTAGCGCGTCGCCGCCCCGCCCTCGTTCCACCGGAGCACGAGCGCGCCGTCCTCGACGGCCCACGTGTGGACGCGCTCGGCGCGGACCGAGTCGGGCCGCTCGTAGCTCCACGCCACGCCCCCGTCGGCGTCGAGGCGGACGTAGGCGTCGACGATCTCGGGGTCCGCGCACGTCTCGCGCCACGTCGTCCCGACGAGGTCGGCGCGGTCCAGGCGCGCCGCGCCGGCGCACGCGGCGAGACCGAGCAGGAGGGCGAGGGCGGGGCGGGGCATGGCCTAGTCTACGATCCGAATCGTACGATGGCAGCGGGCGCAGAATGCACCACCCCGCCCGCGTCGTGGGCGGGGCGGCAGCGTCCGGGACCGCCTCGCCCTCGTCGTCGGCGTGGGCGGGGCGCTACGCCGCCTCGGCCTCCTCGACCGTCTCCATCGGGATCGCCCGGTCCGGCCGCTCGCCCGTCTCGATGTAGCGCGCAACCTCCAGCACGGCCCTTTCCTTCGTCTTCGCCTCCAGCATCAGGTCGTACGGGTCGTCCGCCCCGCCCACGCCGTCCATAAGACCGAGGAGGCGGTCGACGTCGTCCATGTCGAGAAAGTCGGCGTGGCCGGTCCGCGTGCCCGGCTTGTGCGACGAGAGGTGGAGCTTGGGGACGCGCCGGCCCCACGTGGCCATGGCGCGCTCCATGAGGTCCGGCAGTCCGTCGTTCCACGTCTCGCCTGACGGGTTGGCTGACGCCGTCCCCGTTCCGGGGTTGAGCAGGTGGTGGAACAGGTCCACGATGACCGGCAGCCCGGTCCGCTCGGCGAGCCCGACGGTCTCGGCCAGCGTGTAGGTCGTGTCGTCGTTCTCGATCGCGAGGCGCTCGCGGGCGTCGTCCGTCAGGCGGTCCAGGTTCTGCGCGAAGCGGTCCATCGCCGACTCCTTGTCGCCGTAGGCGCCGCCGACGTGGAGCGTCATGGTCCCCTTCGGGTCCATCCGCTTGAGGACCTGCGCCTGGAAGTCGAGCTCGCCGACCGAGTCGCGGACGACCTTCTCGCGCGGGCTGTTGAGGACCGTGTACTGGCCGGGGTGGCTCGTCACGCGGAGCTTTTCGGCCTTGACGAGCCGGCGGATGTCGCGGAACTGCCAGTCGAACGCCTCGGCCCAGTCGAACGGGAACTCTGGGAGCGGCCCGAACGGGATGAGGTCGGACGAGACGCGGAAGAATCGGATGCCGTGGTCCACGTTCCACCGGAGCGCCGCCAGCACGTCGTCGAGGTTCTGGACGACGACCGGGATGACGGCCTCGGTGCGGAGGTTGGCCAGCCGGACCGTCCGGCTCTTGGTCCCGAGCGTTTGGTTGATGCAGGCGTAGCCGAGGTGGCGGAGGCGCATGGGCGGGGCGGGGTGGCGGAAGACGAGCGGACGGCGCCCGGGGTGTGGAGCCTACGCGGCGCGGGCGGGGCGGTGCCGCTGGCGGAGCCACCGGGGCGGCCGCCGGGATTTACCTGAACCCTCACGGACAGCAAAACCTCCCGCCTGACCTGCCGTTGCCTCTCCCCCGCCCCGCCCGCCGCTACCCGTGATCAGCCTCCTCCTCGTCCTCGTCGCCGAGATCGCCCTGTGGGTCGCGTGGCACCTCGTCGCGCGCCGCCGCCGGAACGGCGGCTCGGGCGAGGGGCCGCCGCCGCCGCCCGCCCCGCGCCCCGAGACGCCGCGGTCGCCGCGGCGCGGCCGCCCCGCCCCGGCGCGCGGGCCGGTGGCCCGGCGCCGCACCGCCCGGCCGCCCGTGCGGACGACCTAAGGCGTGGGGGCCGGTTAGGTTGGGGCGGGGCGCCGACGCGAGCGCGCCCGCACAGACCGCCCGACCGATGCGCCGACGCTCCCCACGCCTCCTCGTCCTGATCGGGCTCGTAGCCCTTGCCACCCCGCCCCGCGCCCAGACCGCCTGGGTCAACGGGACTGTGACGGACGCCGAGACTGGCGCCCCGCTTCCGGGCGCCCACGTGTTCGTCTCCGGCACGTTGCAGGGCGACGCGACCGACGCCGGCGGCCGGTTCGTCTTCCGAGCCGACGCCCCAGGCTCGGTCCAGGTCACGGCCACCATGCTGGGCTACGGGACCGCGAGCACGACGCGCCTGATCCGGCCCGGTGACGTCGTCGGCCTCGCGTTTCGGCTCCCACCCGTGCCGCTCGCGCTCCGCGAGGTCGAGGTGGTCCGGTCGCGGGACGCCGCGTGGGAGCGGGCGCTCGCGCGGTTCCGGCCGGAGTTCCTCGGCGAGACGGCCAACGCCCCGCTCACCGAGATCACGAACCCCGAGGTCCTCGACCTCGACGCCGACGGCGACGACGGGCCGCTCCACGCGGTCGCCCGCGCTCCGCTCGTCGTCGAAAACCGGGCGCTGGGCTATAGGGTCACGTTCTACGACTTCGCCCTCGCCATCGAGGAAAACGGGCGGGCGTGGGACGGGACGCTCGCGTTCCGCGACCTGTGCGCCGAGCGGCTCTGCGGCCCGGCCGTCACGCAGGCGCGCGAGCGGGCCTACCGCGGCTCGCTCCCCCACTTCCTGGACGCCCTCATCGCTGGCATGGCGTCGGACGAGGGGTTCCTGAGCGAGCGCATGGACCGGCCGGGCCAGGCGACGCGAGCCCGGCTCTCGGTCCAGCCCGGCCGCCTGTCCATCCGCTCGGCGCGGGCACCGGGACCCGAGGCGCGCCAGGCCCGGGCGGGGTGGGAGGCAGAAATCGGCGGCGCCCTCCGCGTCCTCTACACGCGCGAGTTCGACCCGCGCGTCGATGCCGACGCCTACCAAGTTTCGTGGCTCACGGCGCCGGGCGGGGCGCTCCGCCTGGGGCCGAACGGTGCCCTCCTCGACGCGGCCGATGTCGTCCGCTACGGGTACTGGGACTGGGAGCGCGTGGCCGACCTCGTCCCGCTTGACTACCGCCCCGCCCCGCCCGCCGGCTACTGAGGGCGGGGCGGTCAGTCGGCGGACGCCCCGTGCGGCAGGCGCTCGGGCATCTCGGCGGCCACGTAGGCCAGGATCGCCGTCGCCGCGGTGGCGCGCGCGAGGTGGCCGGGGTCCAGCTTGTCGACGGTGTCGGCCGCCGTGTGGTGGACCCAGAAGTAGCGGCCGTTGTCGGTGCGGAGGCTGAGGCCCGGCACGCCGTCGCGCATCATCGGGCCGATGTCCGCCCCGCCCCCGCCCTCGACGATCCCGGCCGGGCCGGCGTCGGTGCCGTCGGCGAGGAGGGCGAGCACGAGCGGCTCGACGCGGGCGCGCAGCGTCTCCAGCCCGCCCGGCGCGCCGGTGTAGCCGAAGCCGACCGGCTCGTACACGCCGCTGTCGCTCTCGAGCGCGAGCTGGATGCCTGAGAGGTCGTCGCCCAGTGAGTCGCGGTAGGCCGTCGCGCCGCGGAGCCCGTTCTCCTCGTTCGTCCACAGGACGACGCGGACCGTCCGGCGCGGCCGGAGCCCCAGCCGCGCGAGCACCGCAACGGCCTCCCACGTCACGGCGCACCCGCCCATGTCGTCGACGGCGCCCTGGCCGACGTCCCACGAGTCGATGTGGCAGCCCAGGACTACCGTCTCGTCCGGCGCCTCGCGCCCGACGAGCTCGCCGATCACGTTGCGCGAGCGGGCGTCCGGCCGCGTTTCGGCGTTCATGGTCAGGCGGACGACCGGGCGGCCGCCCCGCCGGCCTGCGGTCCGCCCTTGCTGGAACCGCTCCTGGATGCGGCGGAGCGTCTCGGCCCCCTCGATCGTGAGCGCGGCGTGCGGGATGCGCGGGACGCCGTCCTCGTAGCGCATCGTGCCCGTGTGCGGCGTCGAGAGCGAGACCGGGCCGACGGACCGGACCAGGCTGGCGACGGCTCCCGCGCGGGCCGCCGCCACCGCCCCGCCCGTGCGGTACCCGACGGTCTCGCCGTAGGTCGTGAACGGGACGTCGAACAGGACGATGCGGCCCGCGGCCTCGTCCGCCCGCGCCTCCAGGTCCTCGAACGAGTCGACGACGAGCACCTCGGCCTCGACGCCGCCGGGCGGGGTGGCGACGCTCCCGCCCAGCCCGAGCATGGGCAGGTCGCGGTCGCCCGTGGGCAGGACGAGCGCGGCCGACTCGTCGCCGCGGACCCAGACGGGCACGTCGACCGGCTGCCCGCGGACGTTTTCGAGGCCGTCGGCGCGCATCGTCTCGATCGCCCAGTCGATCGTGGCCTCCAGCGCGGCCGACCCGCTCAGGCGGTGGCCGAAGGTGTCGCCCACGTACGCCGTGCGCTCCCACGCCGTACTGTCGGCGAGGGCGGCCTCGACGATCCGGTCGGCGGCCTCGGCGTAGGGCGCCGAGGGATCGCTCTGGGCTCCCGCGGCGAGTGGGGCGGCGAGGAAGAGAACGGCAAGGACGGTGCGCATGGGCGGGGTGGGGTGGCGGTCCGCCGAAGCTACGCGGGCGGCGCGTCGGCTTCGGCACGCGGGCTGCGATCCCGCCCCGCCCATCGTGCGTAGGCTCCCCCGCCCCGCCCCCGAACGACGAGGCTGAAGCCGGCTACAAGCTCTCCCTCCACCCCGCCCCATGCTCGACACGCTCCCCGACGCCGCCCGCGCGTGGCTCTTCCCCCTCGACCGCACCCTCGACGACGCCGAAGCCGACGCGCTCCGCGCCGACCTTGACGCGTGGCTCCCCACGTGGGCCAGCCACGGGCGCCCGGTGCAGGCCGAGGCCGCCGTCCTCGCAGGCCGCGTGCTCGCCGTCGGCGCCGTGATCTCGGAGGCGGACGTCAACGCCGGCGTCTCGGGGTGCGGGATCGACTCGATGGAGCGGGCAGTCGCCGAGGCGCTCGGGCGGGGCGGCGTCGGACTCGCCCCGCCCCTCGCCGTCCTCTACCGCGACGGCGACGGCGCCTGGGCGCAGGTCCCGCGCCCGGCGTTCCGCCGGCTCGTCCGCGAGGGCGGGGCGGGCGCGGACACGGCCGTCCTCGACGCGACGGCCGAGACGGTCGGGGCGCTCCGCGCGCACGGCGTCGAGCGGCCGGCGGCCGAGGCGTGGCACGGCCGGGCCTTCCGGCTCGCGGCGTAGTGGCCCGGCGGCGGCGGCGGCGCATCGGGACCGTCCGCGAGGTCGTCTACGGCACGCTCGCCGTCGCCGCCCTGCTCGCGATCGGGACCGTGGGCTACATGGCGATCGAAGGCTGGACGCCGATGGACGCGTTCTACATGACGTTCATCACGCTGACCACGATCGGGTTCGCCGAGGTCCAGCCGCTCGACTACGGGGGCAAGCTGTTCACGGTCGGGCTCGCGTTCGTGGGCATCGGTACGTTCGCGACGATCGCGTCCCGCGTCGTCACGATCCTCGTCACCAGCTCCACCTTCCGCCAGCGGGCCATGCAGCGCCGGATCGACCGCCTCCACGACCACTACGTCGTCGCCGGCTACGGGCGGCTGGGCCAGCGGATCGTCCGCGACTTGGTGTCCGGCGGCCGGAAGGTCGTCGTGGTCGAGCGGCTGGACGAGCGGGCTGAGGAGCTCCGCGAGGAGGGCTTCGACTACGTCCAGGGCGACGCCGTCGAGGAGGAGGCGCTCCGCGCGGCCGGCCTGGCCCGCGCGGCCGGGCTCGTCCTCGTGCTCCCCGAGGACGCGGCCAACGTGTTCGGCGCGCTGACGGCCCGCGAGATCGCCGGCCCCGACCTGTTCATCGTCGCGCGGACCAACGAGCAGACGTCGATCAACAAGCTGGTCCGGGCCGGGGCCGACAAGGTCATCTCGCCGCTCGAGATTGGGGCCGACCGGATCGCGCAGACCATCCTCCGCCCGCGCGTGGACCAGTTCATGGAGCAGGTGCTCGGCGTCGACGCGCTGAGCGTGGACCTCGAAGAGGTCGTCGTCCGCGAGGGCGGCCTCCTCGACGGCCGCTCGCTGGTCGACGTCGACTTCCGGCGCCGCTTCGACGCCATCGTCGTGGCCGTCCACCGGGCCGGCGGCGAGGAGTGGCGGTTCAACCCGGACGCCCGGCTCCCGCTCGCGGTCGGCGACACGCTCGTCGTGCTGGCCTCGCCGGAGCAGGTCGAGCACATCCGCTCGCAGGAGGGCCGAACGTCGATGGCGTAGGGCAGCGGGCAGAACGCGAGGGCGGGGCGGACGCCGTAGCGGCGTTGCATGCAACGCCGTCGGGCCGCGGCGCCCGGGCGGAGCGCAACCACCCCGCCCGTTCCACAGGCGGGGTGGTGCCGTAGAGGCGACCGGCGGTCGCCCGTGGGCGGGGCGGGGACGCTGGGCTGGGCGGATTCGTAGGGACACGACGCGTGGTGTCCGCATTCACCCGGCGATGCGCCACGGGCGGGGCGGTTACGAGCGGGGCGGGGCACGTCCAGGACCGCCCCGCCCCCGAGTCGCGCCCAAACCAAAGACCCCACCCCGCTCGTTGGCACGCTCTGTGAACCCCGGCCCGCGCAGGACCCGACCACCCCGCCCCGGGGTATCCTCGCCGTACCGTCCCCTCGCCCTCCCCGCCGACGCATGCGCCTCTCCCGCTACGCCCTGGCCCTGCCGGCCCTCCTCGGAGCCGCCCTCCTCGTCACGCCCGCCGCCGCCCAGAGCGCGGCCGACCGGGCCGCCGACGGAGCCATCTCGCAGGACTTCCAGGAGGACGAGCCCGTCACCTACTTTAGCCAGTCCTGGCTCATCGACACGATGAACCGGCGGACGAGCGAGTCCATCCGCGACGTCCCCCGCGTGCACTACGGGTACTACGTGGTGCCGGAGGACCAGAACCGGCTCGAGGCCCGGCTCGCGCTCTACAACAAGTTCGGCGGCGACCGCGACGTGATCAAGCCGCTCCTGTGGCTCCTCAACCGGAACGACCTCGAAAACCTGAGCCCCGGCGACACGCTCGTCGTGCCCAGCGAGTTCGGCCTCGACTTCCGGGCCTACTCGCCGTTCCCCCGCTACTACGCCGGCGCGGCCGACCTCGACAAGGTGGTCATCCTCGACAAGCAGATCCAGGCGTGGGGCGCGTACCACCGCGGCGAGCTGGCCCGGTGGGGCATCATCAACACGGGCGTCGAGAGCGCGCGGACGCCGTCGGGCCGGTTCAACGTGAACTGGAAGCAGGACTACCGGGTCTCGACGCTGAGCCCGGGTTTCGGGTCGTCGGCGCCGGACGCCGAGCTGTGGGAGATGTACTGGGTCATGAACCTCCACGAAGCCCGCGGCATCCACATGCACCAGTACGCGCTGCCGACCTCGGGGCCGGCGTCGCACGGCTGCATCCGCATGCTCGAGCCCGACGCGAAGTGGCTCTACGGGTGGACCGACACGTGGGAGGTCGAAAACCAGCGGGACCCGATCTCGTCGGTCGGCGCCGACATCGTAGACCAGGGGACGATGGTGCTCATCATCGGCGACGACATCTCGGAGCCGCCCCGCCCGTTCCTCCACCGCGACGCGTACCCCGTGATCCGCATGGTCGACCTCCCGCCCGACCCGTACGCGGTCCCGGCGGGGTCCCCGCAGCAGAAGGCGTTTGACCGCCTGGGCGGGCGGGTTTAGAACCGGACCGCCGTCTCCTACGGGGGCGGGGTGGCCGAGGCGGAATCGTCTCGCGGCCGCTCCGCCCCCGTTTTACGTCGGCGCAGCGGAGCGGCCGGCCGACACGGGCGGCGCCTGGACGGCGGGCGGGGCGGTCGTGGCACGGTCTCCTCAACGGGACGGGGCACACCGACCACCTCGCCCCGTGCGCCTCCTCCCCGCCCTCCTGCTCGGATTCGCCGTCCTCGCCCTGGCCGGTGCCGCCCCGCCCGCCGAGCGGATCGCGTTCGTCGAGCTCCGGTTTACCGAGGGCGGGGCGGAGGTGGTCTCGGCCGAGGCCGTTCCGGGCCGGCTCAAGGCGCGGCGGAGCGCGGCCGCCCCGCGCCCCGGCCACCTGTCCGTCGAAGTGGAGGCCGGCGACCGGGCCGTGTGGAGCGGGGCGGTGCCGGACCCGCTCGTCCGGCGGCGCGAGTTCGTGAACGCGGCGGGCGGGTTGGAGTCGCGCCTGGAGCGCGTCGAGGAGGCGGTCGTCACGGTGCGGATCCCGGCCGTCGCCGCGCGGCAGACGGTGTCGTTTGCCCGCGCGTCGGCGGCCGGTCGTCGGGTCGTCACGCGCGTCGAGGTGTCGCTGTGAAAGCGCTCCTCCCCGCCCTGCTCGCGGCGGCGCTCCTGGCGACGGCGGCGAGCGCCCAGCCGGCCCCGATCACGCTCGTCGAGAACGGGCCGCGCGCCGAGCGGATCAACGTCGCCGTGGTCGCCGAGGGCTACCGCGAGGCCGACCTCGACGCCTTCCAAGCGGCGGCGGGGCGGCTCATCGACGCCCTGTTTGCGACGGCGCCCTACGACCGCTACGCCGCGTTCTTCAACGCCTACGCCGTCCCCACGGTCTCGGCCGAGGCGGGCGCTGACCGCCCCGCCCGGAGTGAGGCGCGCGACACGTACCTGAGCGCGACGTTCGGGTGCGGCGGCGTCCACCGGAGCCTGTGCCTGGGCGGCGACGGCGAGCGCCGCCTGAACGCGCTCCTCCGCGACGCGCTGCCCGAGTACGACGTGGCGCTCGTGCTCGTCAACGACGCCGAGTACGGCGGGTCGGGCGGCCGTGTGGCCGTGGTCTCGGCGCACGCGGCGGCGGCCGAGATCGCTGTCCACGAGATGGGGCACACGCTCGCCGGGCTCGCCGACGAGTACGGGGGCGGGGCGGCGGCCGGCTTCGCGAGTCGGAACACGGCGACCGACGCCCACCCCGCCCACGTCCCGTGGAGCGCGTGGCTCGACGACGCGACGCCGCTCCCGACGCCCGACGACGCCGCGCACGGCCACGTCGTCGGCGCCTTCGAGGGCGCCGCCTACGCCGACCACGGGGCGTACCGGCCCGAGCGCCACTGCCGGATGCGCGCGCTCGGGCACGGGTTCTGCGCCGTCTGCAACGAGCACCACATCGGCGCCATCTACGACCGGGTCTCGCCCATCGCCGCCGCCTGGCCTGCCGAGTCCGACGTGACGGCCGGGGCGGGGCGGCTCGCGTTCCGCGTCGACGCGCTCGTCCCCGCCGGCCAGGCCCGCTACGAGTGGACGGTCGACGGCGTGACCGTCGGGACCAGCGCCGCGCTCGCGCTCGACGCTGGCGACCTCCCGCCGGGCGCGTCGCATGTCGAGGTCCGCGTGACTGACGCGACCGACGAGGTCCGCGACTCCACGCTCGTCCCGCTCCTCTCCGACGTGCGCGCGTGGACCGTCACGCGGCCCGCCGCGACGGCCGCCGAGAGCGGGGCGGGCGGGGCGGACACGGCCACGCGGCTGGGGCTGGCGGCGCCCAACCCGGTCCGCCACGCCGCGCGGCTCCCGTTCCGACTGGCCGAGGGCGGGGCGGTCCGGCTGTCGGTCTACGACGCGCTCGGCCGCGAGGTGGCCGTGCTCGTCGACGGCGAGCGGCCGGCCGGGCTCCACGAGGCGACGTGGTCCGCGGGCGCGCTCGCCGCCGGCGTCTACGTCGTCCGCCTGGAGGCGCCGGGCGCGACGGCCACGCAGGTCGTGACGGTCGCGCGGTAGGGGGAATAGGCGAGGGGCCTGGGCGGCTGCAAACCGCCCCGCCCCCTCCGGTGCGTCGGCGTCGTCCGAAAGGCGGACACCGTGCACGGTGTCCCTACGCGTGCGAAACGAATGCGGGGGGCGGGGTGGCGAACGACTGGCCGCCCCGCCCGCACACGCGCAGGGCGGTCAGATTCGCTTGAGGTTCTGGACGGTCCGCTCCGAGACGACGGCGCCGGTGTGGGCGGTCGAGGCCGGCTCGAACAGGACGACCTGGGCGGTCGGGAGCGCGACCGGCCGGTGCTCGGTCCCGCGGGGGACGACGAACAGCTCGCCCGGCCCCAGCTCCACCGCGTCGCGGTCGCGGAGCTCGATCCGCAGGCGGCCCGCGACGACCCAGAACAGCTCGTCCTCGTGCTCGTGGTCGTGCCAGAGGAACTCGCCCTCCAGCTTCGCCACCTTGACCTGCTGCCCGTTCAGCTCGGCGACGACGTGGGGCGTCCAGGTCTCGGAGAAGCGGCTGAACTTCTCTTTCAGGTTGACGACGGGCATGGGGGCGGGGTCGAGGGATGAGGAGGGACCGAGGGATGAGCAGACGGGGCGGGGCGGCGCGTGGCCCGACCGCCCCGCCCCGTCCTGTGCCGCATTGAGGCCGGAGTCTGGGCGGGGCGGCGAGAGAAAGGCCTCTGCCCATCCCTCTCATCCCTCCGTCCCGCGTCCCTCCCGCTACGTCTGGAGCACGCCGACGCGGAACGGCTCGATGTCCGGGTTGTGGTCGGCCATCTCGAGGCCGGTCGCGAGCCAGCCGCGCGTCTCGCGCGGGTCGATGAGCGCGTCGACCCAGAGGCGGGCCGCGGCGTAGACGGGCGACGTCTGCTCGGCGTAGCGGCGCTCGATCTCGGCGAGGCGCGCGGCGCGGTCGTCGTCGGACAGCTCGAGGCCCTGCTTCGAGAGCTTCCGCTCCTCGATGGACAGGAGGACTTTGGCGGCCTGCGCCCCGCCCATGACCGCGATCTGCGCCGTCGGCCAGGCGAGCATGAGGCGGGGGTCGTAGGCGCGCCCGTTGAGGGCGTAGTTGGCGGCCCCGTACGAGTTGCCCACGACGACCGTGAACGTGGGGACGACCGAGTTGGCGACGGCGTTGACCAGCTTGGCCCCGTCCTTGATGATCCCGCCCTGCTCGGCGCGCGTGCCGACCATGAAGCCGGTCGCGTCCTGGAAAAACACGAGCGGGATCCGCTTCTGGTTGCACTGCATCACGAACCGGGCCGCCTTGTCGGCCGCGTCGCCGTAGATGACGCCGCCGATCTGCATCTCGTTCGGCTTCCCCTTCGGCGACGTCGCACGGACGACCTGCCGCTGGCTCGCCACGATGCCCACGCTCCACCCGTCGACCCGGGCGTAGCCGCAGACGAGCGTCTGCCCGTAGCCGGCCTTGACCTCGGTCCAACTGTCGGCGTCGACGATCCGGGCGAGCACCTCGCGTGTGTCGTACGGCTGCTGGCGGCTCTCGGGGAACACGCCGAGCACCTCGTCGACGGGGTACGCGGGCGGGGCGGGGTCCTGGCGCGTGAAGCCAGCGCGCGGCATCGGCCCCAGCCCGCCGACGAGGTCGCGGATGGTCGCGAGCGCGGTCTCGTCGTCGGGCATCTTGTACTCGCAGACGCCCGAGATGTCAGTCTGCGTGGTCGCCCCGCCCAGCGTTTCCGAATCGGTCACCTCGCCGATGGCGGCCTGAACGAGGAACGGGCCGGCGAGGAACACGCTGCCCGTGCCGTCGACGATCAGGCTCTCGTCGGACATGATGGGGAGGTACGCCCCGCCCGCGACGCACGAGCCCATGATGGCCGCGATCTGGGGCACGCCGAGCGCGCTCAGCCGGGCGTTGTTGCGGAAGATGCGCCCGAAGTGGTCGCGGTCCGGGAAAATCTCGTCCTGCATCGGCAGGAACACGCCGGCCGAGTCGACGAGGTAGAGGATCGGGATCCGGTTTTCGAGGGCGATCTCCTGGGCGCGGAGGTTCTTCTTGGCCGTGATCGGAAACCACGCGCCGGCCTTCACGGTGGCGTCGTTGGCGACGATCATGCAGAGGCGGCCCGACACGCGGCCGAGCCCCATGACGGTGCCGCCGGCCGGGCACCCGCCCTCGTCCTCGTACATCCCGCGCCCGGCGAACAGGCCGATCTCGCGGAAGTCGTCGGCGTCGTCGAGGAGCGCGGCGACCCGCTCGCGGGCGGTCAGCTTGCCGCGCTTGTGCTCGCGGGCGACGGCCCGCTCGCCGCCGCCGCGGCGGACCTCGGCGGCCTGCTCCTCGAGCCCGGCCAGGAGCCGCTGGTGGGCCGCGACGCGGGCGTCATAGGCCTCGCGCTCGCGGCCGTCGTCGGGGACGGCCGTCCCCAGCGGGAAGGCGCGGGGCGGGGCGGCGGCATCGGGCGGGGCGGTCTCGGGCATCCGGGCGGGGTGGCGGTGGGGCCGGAATCTACCTGCTCGCCCTCGCGTCCCGCTCCGGCGGAGCCCGCCCCGCCCGCGAACAGAAAGCGGCGCGCCCTCCGAGAAGGCGCGCCGCTGGTCGGCCCGTCGGGCGGTCCCTACAGGAACGCCGACATCTTGCGCATGATGAGCTGCCGGTCCTCGCCCGTCTGCACGTGGATGAGGTTGACCATCTGGCTCAGGTTGCCCCGGGCCTTCTTCATCTCGTCCTCGTCGAGGTCGTCCCAGGTGGACATGATCTGCCCCTTCATGCGCTCCCAGTTGTCGATCATCCGCTGCTTGCCCATCGTGGTCGTGTGTCTGTGTCCCGCCCGGACGGTGAATGCGTGCCCCAAAGCTACGGGGCGGACTCGCCCCTGACAAACGGGCGGGCGGGGCGGTCTCGTGCCCGCCCCGCCCGCTACGCCACGCCCCAGGACTGGACGGCCCCGAGCAGCTTCCGCTTGGCGACCGGCAGGAGCGTCTCGTCGACCGGGAGGTCGAGGTCAGCGCGGAGCGCGAACGTGGCCGGGGCGGGGAGGTCGGGGTCGGCCTGGGCGAGCGCGGCCTTCCACGCCGCGGGCGGGGCGGCCGGGTCGAGGTCGACGGCCACGGCCGACGTTCGCAGCGCACGGTAGCGGCCGTCGGCGCCGGCCAACGACGAGACGCGGTAGCGCAGCGGGCGGACCGCCCCGCCCCCGGCGACCACGAGGTAGCCCTCGTCGCGGTACGCCGGCACCACGCCGACGGCGGCCAGCGCCGCGTGCTCGGCGGCGAACTCGTAGAGCGCCTGCCCCTCGCGTACGGCCCCGGCCACGCGCGGCTGCGCCCACCGCGCGAGGCTGAGCGCGAGCGGGGCGGGCGGGGCGGCATGGACCACGCGCCCGGCCTCCCAGTCCACGCCGACGGCGGGGCCGGAGCCCGAGCCCTCGACGCGGCCGGCGCCGTCGAGGAGCGTGCGGAGGTCGCGGTGGAGCCCGACGAGGCGGGCGAGGTCGGGGGCCACGCAGTTCCGGGCGAACGCACGCCGCGCCCGCTGGAGGGCGGCGAGCACGCGGTAGCGGGCGGCCTCGGCGTCGGCGGCCGCGGCGAACAGGTCGAGCGAGAGGTCGGGCATGTCCGGGGGGTGTTCGTTCGTTCATAGATTCTTCCAAATATCGCGCCAAGCGCCAGGGCATTCCGCCGTGCCCCGGGTGGAGGAGAAGGAGGGTGAGGCGCGTTTCTTGCCGGGGGCGGGCCGTGCCCACCCCGCGCCCCGCCTGCTCGCCCCGTTCGCTCAGCCTGGGCGGGGCGGGGCGGCGGAAGCAGGCACAGCAGGCGGGGCGGCCCCCTCTTCCCCACGCCCCGCCCGAACCCTCGGCTGCCCGGCGCGCGTTGCGATCTTCCCCCACCTGTGCCCCACCCCGCCCGATCTATGGACAAGCTCGTCGTACACGGAGGCCGCCCGCTCACCGGCACCCTCCACGTCGGAGGCTCCAAGAACACCGCCCTGCCGCTCATGGCCGCCGCCGTCCTCGCTGACGGCGCGACGACGATCCACAACATCCCCGTGCTCCAGGACGTCGCCACGTTCGCGAACGTGATCCGCGTGACCGGCTGCACGGTCGACTGGAACCCGGACGACGACCCGAACACGCCCGAGTCGATCACGATCGACGCCTCGGGCATCCACCACTTCGAGGCGCCGTACGACCTCGTCAAGAAGATGCGGGCCTCGTTCTACATGCTCGGCGCGCTCCTCGGGCGGGGCGGGAAGGCGCGCGTGTCGCTCCCCGGCGGGTGCGCGTGGGGGCCGCGGCCGGTCGACCTCCACATCGAGGGGATGAAGGCGCTGGGCGCCGAGATCCGCGAGGAGGGCGGGTACGTGATCGCCGAGGCCCCGGGCGGGCGGCTCAAGGGCGGGCGCATGCGGTTCGAGCCCGTGAGCGTCGGGGCGACCATCAACGTGCTGCTGGCCGCGGTGACGGCCGAGGGCGAGACGGTCCTCGAGAACACGGCGGCCGAGCCGGACGTGGTCGTGTTCGGCCAGATGCTCCAGGCGATGGGCGCCCAGATCGACGGGTTGGGCACCGACACGATCATGGTCCAGGGCGTGGAGCGGATGAACCCGGTCGAGTTCACGAACTGCCCCGACCGGATCGAGCTGGGCACCTACATGATTGCCGCGGCCCTCGCCACCCCGCCCGGCGAGACGCTCACGATCACGGGCGCCCAGCCCGAGCACCTCGGCCCCGACTTTACCGAGCGGTTCCGCGAGACCGGCGTCCCGTTCGAGTTCGACGGCGACGTGGTCCGCGTGACGGGCGTCGAGACGGTCCGCCCGGTGTCGATCGAGACGGCCCCCTACCCGGGCTTCGCGACCGACCTCCAGGCCCAGTGGACGGTCTTGATGGCGCAGGCCGACGGCCCGTCGACGGTCCGCGACACGGTCTACACCGACCGCTTCAAGCACGTCCCCGAGCTCCGCCGCCTGGGCGCCGACCTCCAGGTCAAGGGCGACACGGTCGAGGTCGCCGGCCGGAACGGGCGCCCGCTGAGCGGGGCCACGGTCATGAGCACGGACCTCCGCGCGAGCGTGTCGCTGGTCCTCGCCGGCATGGTCGCCGAGGGGACGACGAACGTGCTCCGGGTGTACCACCTCGACCGCGGCTACGAGCGGATCGAGCACAAGCTCCAGGGCGCCGGCGTCGACATCGCCCGCGAGCAGTACGACGAGGCCAACGCCGAGGGCGTCCCGGCCTAGCCGCCCCGCCCGCCGGTTTTTCCGCCCCGCCCGAGCGCTTCGGGCGGGGCGGCGCTGGTATAGAGCGGCACGGGGGCGGGGCGGCCCGCCCCGCCCTACGCGCCCGCCGGACCGTCGCCGTAGTCGTCGATCGAGACGGCGACGCCGGGGCACGCGGCCAGCACGCGGCCGTCGTCGGTGACAAGCGGGGCGGCGAGCGCTTCGGCGAGGGCCACGAACTCGGCGTCGTAGCCGGTGAGCCCGCGCGCGAACGCGGCGTCGAGCACGGCGGCGGGGTCTACAGGAGTGTCCACTACGAGCGCGCGGCCGGCGCCCCACGCCTCGTGAGCCTCCGCGCGCGTGAGGCGACCGGCCCGGACGTGCATGACGAGCGCGTTGCGGAATTCGCTCGCCCAGAGCGGCGGCGCGGCCCAAAAAGGGTCGCGTTCGCGGACCCGCTCGGCGTCTTGTGCTCGGTCTCCCCCAGTCGTGGCGTAGACGACGAGGTTGGTGTCGGCGACGATCAAGGCCGCCCCTGCTCGATGGCCTCCTGGACCTCCTCCGCGGTCAGGGGCTTGAACCCTCGGGCGGCCAACCGTTCCCGGAGAGCCGTCGCCTGCTCCCACGCCTCGTCCTTCTCGGGCTGAGGAGCCCTCACCGCCTCCTCCAGCAGCCGGACCGCTTCGCGGTCGATGCTCCGGCGGTTTCGCTCCGCCCGCTCCTTTAGCCGGCGGTGGAGGTCGTCGGGGACGTTCTGGAGCGTGAGGGTCGCCATGAGTGCGGGGGCAGGACGGTCGCGGGCGTGGAACGTACGGCCCCGGTACGCGCTCCCGCCCCGCCCGAACGCTTCGGGCGGGGCGGCGCCAGTACAGAGCGGCACGGGGGCGGCCACCCCGCCCGCCGCGCCGCCGTCGGGGCTCTCCTGACGCGGGCGGAGCCCGGGGCGGGGCGGGGACCGCGGGCGGGCTGGCGCGTAGGCCGAAGGCCACCACCCCGCCCCGACGCAGACGCATGGACCGCAAGAAGGCAGTAGTCATCGGCTCCGGCATCGGCGGCCTCGCGTGCGCGATCCGGCTCCAGAGCCTCGGGTTCGACACGACGGTCGTCGAGAAGCTGGACGCCCCGGGCGGGCGGGCGTACGTCCGCCGCGCCCAGGGCTTCACGTTCGACATGGGGCCGACCGTCCTCACGGTCCCCCACTTTATCGAGGAGCTGTTCGCGCTCGAACGCGACCACGCGCGGCTGGGCGAGCCCGACTTCCCCGAGCACACGCTGGGCGACGGCGCGCGCGTGACCGAGGGCACGAGCGGCGGGCCGGCCACGAGCCGCTACGTCGAGCTCGTGCCCGTGACGCCGTTCTACCGGATCTACTTCGACGACGGCACCCATTTCGACTACGACGCCGACCCGGACAAGCTGCGGGCCGAGATCGAGAAGATCGCGCCCGAGGACCTCGACGGCTACGAGCGGTTCCACCGCGCGGCCAAGGCCATCTTCGACCGCGGGTTCCTGGAGCTGGGCTACACCTACTTCGGCAACGTCCGCTCCATGCTCGGCGTCACGGCCGACCTGTTCCGGCTGGACGCGGTGCGGCCGCTGTTCTCGTTCGTCAAGAAGTACTTCACGAGCGACAAGATGCGGCAGGTCTTCAGCTTCGAGCCGCTCCTCGTCGGCGGCAACCCGCAGAAGGTGCCGGCCATCTACGCCATGATCCACTTCGTCGAGCGGACGTGGGGGATCCACTTCGCGATGGGCGGGACGGGCGCGCTCGTCCAGGCGTTCGTCCAGAAGCTGGAGGAGTTGGGCGGGACGCTCCGTCTAGACAGCGAGGTCGAGCGGATCGACGTGGTGAGGGACGGCCGCCGGCGCCGCACGACGGGCGTGACGCTCGCGGGCGGCGAGCACATCGAGGCCGACCTCGTCGTCTCCAACGGCGACTACGCCCACACCTACCTCCACCTCGTCGACAAGGAGCACCGCCGGATCAACCGCGACGCGCTCGTCAAGCTGCGGAAGCAGTCGATGTCGCTCTTCGTGATCTACTTCGGCTACGAAAAGCGCGAGGGCGACCCCGACCTCCAGCACCACAACATCATCCTCGGCCCGCGCTACGAGGAGCTCCTGACCGACATCTTCGACCGCAAGGTGCTCGCCGACGACTTCAGCCAGTACCTCCACGTCCCCACGCTGACCGACCCGAGCCTGGCGCCCGAGGGCCACCACGCGGCCTACACCCTGATCCCGGTCCCCAACAACCAGAGCGGGCTGGACTGGGACGCCCTCGGCGACGGGTTCGCGGACAAGGTGCTGGGGTTCCTCGACGAGCGCGGCTACATCCCCGACCTCAAGGAGCGCATCGTGTACCAGAGCTACGTCACGCCCGACTACTTCGAGGGCACGCTGAACTCGTACGCGGGCAACGGCTTCGGCGTTGAGCCGGTCCTCATCCAGTCGGCTTTTTTCCGGCCGCACAACCGGAGCGAGGACGTCGAGAACCTCTACCTCGTCGGGCAGGGGACGCAGCCGGGCGGCGGGACGCCGTCGGTGATGATGTCGGCCAAGATGACGGCGCGCGAGGTGGCCCGCGACTTCGACGTGCCGGCCGAGATCGCGAACGGCGTGCCCGCTGAGGTGGCGTAAGGCCACCGCCCCGCCCCCGTGTCCGCCCCGCTCTCAGGGGCGGGGTGGCGCCACAGCGACACCGGCCCCGAAACGACGAAGCTCCCTGGGCCCTACGCCACCCCGCCCGGGCGGGGCGGGCTCTGAGGGCGGGGCGGGTTCCGAGGCCCAGCTCAGGAGAGGCCGCCGGTGGGGCTGGTGGAGCAACACGAAACGCCCCCTGCGGGCGTTGGTTGAAGAGGCTGCCGGACCCCGCCCGGGCGGCCTCTCCAAGAGCTCCTCCAACCCGCCTTATGTCTGTGTCCAAGCGCAAAGTCTCTGTCGCCCTCCTCGTGGGCGCGGCGTTCCTCGCCGGCGTCTTTTTCGTGACGTCGGTCTTCAACCTCGCCGGGTGGTCCGGCCTGTTCCAGGGCGCCGACGCGCAGGCCGTGCTCCCCGAGAGCGAGGCGATCGCCGTGGCCTCGGACCTCGGCGTCGCGTTCTCGACCGTGGCCGAGCACGTCAACCCGGCCGTCGTCCAGGTGCGCACGACGCGGACCATGGCGGACAACGGGCAAGGCCTCTCGCTCCCCGATATGTTCGGCGGCAGCCCGTTCGGGCGCGGCGGCCCGCGGGGCGGTGAGCAGAGCGGGATCGGGAGCGGCGCGTTCGTGAGCGCCGACGGCTACATCGTGACGAACAACCACGTGGTCGAGGGCGCCGACCTCCTCGAAGTCCTCCTCTTCGACGGCCGCGTGCTCGACGCCGAGGTCGTGGGAACGGACCCATTCTCGGACCTCGCCGTGCTCCGCGTCGAGGGCAGCGACTACCCCTACGTCCCCTTCGGCGACTCCGACGAGCTCCGCGTTGGGCAGTGGGTGCTGGCGTTTGGGAGCCCGCTCTCCGAGGAGCTCTCGAACACGGTCACGTCGGGGATCGTGTCCAGCCTCGGCCGCTTTGGCGGGGCGCCCGACCCGCGCGGCCGGCAGACGATCTCGAACTACATCCAGACCGATGCGGCCGTCAACCCGGGCAACTCGGGCGGCCCGCTCGTCAACCTCCGCGGCGAGATCGTCGGGATCAACTCGGCGATCGCCACGCGGACGGGCACGTTCAACGGCATCTCGTTCGCGATCCCCTCTGACATCGTTCGCTCGACGGTCGAGCAGCTGATCGATACGGGGACCGTCGAGCGCGGCTACCTCGGCATCTCGTTCCAGGCCGCGACGCCCGCGCTCCGCGAGGCGTACGACCTCGGGCCGGGCGCGGCCCGCGTCGGCGACATCTCGCCCGACGCCACGGGCCGCACGCCGGCCGCCGACGCCGGCATCCGCCCCGACGACATCATCACGGCCGTCGACGGCGTCGAGCTCCGCGACAGCGCCCAGATCGTCTCGCTGATCTCGAACAAGCGCCCCGGCGACACCGTCGAGGTCACGTACTACCGCGACGGAAAGCGGCGCGAGGCCGAGATCACGCTGGGCCGCCGGCCGGGCGACGACGCCGTCTCGCAGAACGGGCGCGGGCGGTCCGAGCAGCGCCCCATGAGCGGCTCGCGCGAGCCGGCCTCGCTCGAAGCCTACGGGCTCACGCTCCGCGACCTCACGCCGCAGCAGGCCCGCCAGCTCGGCGGCGACGCGGCCGGCGTCCTGGTCGCCGACGTGGAGCGGGCGAGCTACGCCTACCGTGAAGCCGAAATCCGCCAGGGCCAGCTGATCGTTGAGGCGAACCGCGAGCCCGTCGCGTCCGTCGCCGACTTCCGCCAGGCCGTCGCCGACGTGGAGCCAGGCGGTTCGTTCCTCGTCCGCGTCCGCGTCGCGGACGGTCGGGGCAACTCGGCCGAGTACCTCACGGCGCTGACGAAGGAGGGCTAGCCGCCCCGCCCTCGTGCGTCTCCTGAGCGGGGCGGGCCTTCGGGCTCGCCCCGCTTTTTCTAGCGCCTGGGTTTGACCCGCCCCGCCCGCGCCAGCGCAACGGCTCGTCCTGCACGGAATGCGGGCACGACGTCCGGGCGGGGTGGCGCCGCGAAAACAGTGCTGTCGCTACACCGAGGGCCGCGCCTTGCGCGCGAGGCGCCCAGGGAGTTGGTTCCGGTTGGCCCGGCGCTGCGCGGTTCCGGGGGGCGGGGCGGGGTGCCGAGCTGTCCCGCGCAACAGAAGGGCCGGACCAAACAGCCTCCAGAGGGTGAGTGTGTTGTGCCAGCTCTGGAGGATCGTGCCCTACCCGAGCCGCCCCGCCCGGACTCTCCATCATCCTTGGCTGCGCCGACCTGACAGTCATCCACGAGAGGCACTCCTCTGGAGGCGTCAGAGCACGGGCAGGAAGTCAGCGATCTGATACGGCCCCGCCGATGCGGGTGCCCCGCCCTAATTCTGCGACGGCGCCCGGCGGTAGTCGCCGCTCCGCCCGCCGGACTTGGCGAGCAGGTGGACGCCCGTGATCTCGATGTCCTTCGTCACCGACTTGCACATGTCGTAGACGGTGAGCGCGGCGACGGACACCGCCGTCAGCGCCTCCATCTCGACGCCCGTCGGCCCCTCCGTCTTGACGATGGCGCGCACATCGACGGCGCCGGCCGCGTCGTCCAGGTCGAACTCGATCTCGACGTTCTGGAGCACGACGTCGTGGCACAGCGGGAGCAGGCGGCTCGTCTGCTTTGCGCCTAGCACGCCGGCCACGTTCGCGACCGTGAGCACGTCGCCCTTGCGGATGCCGTTTTCGCGGACGAGCCGGAGCGCCTCGGCGCCGACCACCACGCGTCCGGCGGCGACGGCCGTCCGCGCGGTCGCGGTCTTGCTGCTGACGTCGACCATGCGGGCGCGGCCCTGGTCGTCAACGTGGCTGAGGGCGGAAGTCTCGGTCATGGGAGCGGTGGGGGGGACGCAGTCAAGATAGCGGGGCGACGAGAACGATGAGGCTCCGCCGGGCGTGTCCACCGCCGACGTCCGCCCCGCCCACCGCGAGCAGGCAGGCCTCGCCTACTTACGGAAGATCTTCTGCCCGATGGCGATGGCCACGCCCACGGCGACCCCAGCCATGAGCAGGAGCACGTACCACGCCGTGGAGCCCATCTCGATGCCCATTACGACAAGAGAGCGTCTACGAAGCCTGCCTTGGCCTCGGCGTAGGCCGCCGGATTCCCTTCGTGCGCAAGGGCCAACTCGCGCTTGCGGTGGGCGTAGTGCTCCGCGAGCGCGGGGTCCGCGCGGAGCCGGTCGCGTAGGTCTAGGCGGCGCCTCCACACCGCCCCGCCCGCTTCAACGACGAGGAGTTCGTAGATCTTGAACGCCCGCGTCCCCCTCCAGAACGTCCGCAGCGGTGCTCCAGCCTCCTCGTGGTAGCCCAGGGCTTCGAACGGCGCGGGCGGGGCGGCGGCCGGGTCGTCCACGCCCACGAGCAGGTCGATCGTGGGCCGGGCAGCCAACCCCGGCACCGCTGTGCTCCCGACGTGCTCGACCGCGTGGACACCCTCGACGGACCGCACAGCACTCGCCTCGCGCTCGAAATGGAGCGGCCACTCGGGGTCGTAGTTAGCGATAACGAGGCTCATGCTCGGGCGGGGCGGGTAAAGAGTACGCCACCCGGCGGGCGCCGTTCACCAGGGCGCACACCGCCCCGCCCAGCGACGAGGGCGGGGCGCGCGTCCTTCGCCGCCCCGCTCGTGTGCTCTAGCTCCCCGAAGGCCGCTCGGGGCGGGGTGGCTCAGTCGAAGTCCGCAACGAAGCCGATGTCGCTGTCCGCCCGCTCCTGGCGCGCCAGGAGGAACCGCTGGCCACCGGGGAAGACGGCGAGCCCCGAGTCTTCGGGCACGTCCTGGGCCGTGGCGACCGTCACGCGGCGCCCCGTCGAGGGGTCAAGGCGGACGACGGTCGCGGCTCGGTCGTAGCGCCGCTCTAGAACGTAGACGTAGGGGCCGGAGACGGTCCAGTTGGCCCAGTCGGCCGGCGAGAGGTTGGCCGGCAGGCGCCGAGCAGCGGCGTCCTGGGGGAGGCCGTCCGTGCCGGGCGGGAGCAGCCACAGGCCGCGCTTGTCGGGGCGGATGACGAGGAGGCCGCCGCCCGGCGCCTCAGCCGCCGCCACCCCGCCCCCGACCGTCACCGGCTCAGGGTCGCCGCCGGCCGCCGGCACGCGGTAGATCTGCCACGTGTCGCCGCGGTCGGACGCGAAGTACACCCACATCCCGTCGCGCGACCACGACGGCGCTACGTCGTCGGCCGAGTCGGTCGTGATCTGGCGGGCCTCGCCGTCGGGGAGCACGACGAACACGTCGGCGTTCCCCTGCGCCCGGGCCGAGACGGCCAGGCGCCGGCCGTCGGGGCTCCAGCGCGGCGAGCTCACGCGCGCGCCGCCAAAGTCGGTGAGCTGCCGGGCGCCCGAGCCGTCGGGGGCCGCCGACCACACCTCGTGGCTCCCGCTCCGCGTCGAGACGAACGCGGTCCGGGAGCCGTCCGGGGCCACGGCCGGCTGGAAGTCGTCGCGCGTCGAGCGGAGCAGGAGGCGGCCCCGGTCGTCGCCCGGGGCGAGTTGGATGATCTGGGACTGCACCCGCTGCTGGGCGAACGCGATGCCCCGCCCGCGGCGGGCGACGGACGGCCCGGCGATCTCGCCGCCGTCGGAGCCCAACGCGATCCATCGCGGCGCACCGCCCTCGCGCGGGACCCGCCACAGGCCGGCCGCGCCGTCCCGGTTGGCGGCGTAGACGACCTCGCCGTCGGCCGTCCAGTCCAACCCCGTCACTCCTTTCTGCTCGCGGGCCAGCCGGCGAACTGGTCCGCCCTGGACCGAGACGACCGCCACGTCCTGACGCCCGTCGAGCGCCGTGCGCACGAACGCGAGCCGCTGGCCGTCGGGCGAGAACGCCGGGGCGAGGTCGCCGGGGTACGTCGAGGCCGGCGACGTCAGCCGCTGCGGGCGCGAGCCGTCGAGCGGGAGGAGGTGGAGGCTGAACGCGCCCTGGCGCCCGCGCCGGGCCGAGAACGCGAGCGTCTGCCCGTCGGGGCTCCACACGAGGTCCTCGACGGCGAGCCCCTCGGGCTCGGCGAGCGTGCGGGCCGCCCCGCCCCCGGCGCCGACGACGTAGACGCCGCACTCGCCGCCGACCCCGCACCGGACGAACGCGACGCGCTGGCCGTCGGGGCTCCAGGCCGGGCTCCGCTCGTCGGCGGGATGGTTCGTGAGCCGCGTCGGGGCCGCCCCGCCCCGGGCGTCCTGGACGTAGACGTCGAACGCGCCGGGCTCGCCGTCGGCCGCTTCGCCGTTCCACGCGAACGCCACGCGCGAGCCGTCGGGCGAGAGGGCCGGGTCGCGCTCGTCGCCGGGGTAGCTCGTGAGCGGCGTGGTCGCGAGCGGGCGGACGCCCGCGACGCCGGCCTGGTAGGCGAGGACCGCGCCCAGGGCCACGACCGCGACGGCGGCCAGCGCCCACAGCACGACCGTCGGGCGCGTCCGCGTGGGGAGCTCGGGACGCCGGAGGTCGAGTCCGGGCGGGGCGGCGAGCGAGACCGCGCCCGGGGCGGCCTCGACGGCGACGCCGTCGACGGCCGTGGCCTCGACGTCGGTCTCGACCTGGGCGATCAGGCGGTAGCCCCGCTTCCGGATCGTCTCGACGTAGGACGGGCTCCGGGCCTTGTCGCCGAGCGCCTTGCGGAGCTCCGAGATGCACCGGGCCAGGACGTCGTCGGTCACGATCGTGCCGGTCCACACCTCGGCCATGAACTCGTCCTTCGTCACCGTCTCGCCCGGCACGGCTGCCATGCACGCGAGGACCTCCATGACCTTGGGCTCAACGCGGCGGACGGTCTCGCCACGGGTGAGCTGGTTCGCCATTGGCTCAGCCACCCAGTCCCCTACGCGGAAGGGAGCCGAGAGGATCGGGTGCGCAGGGGGACGGTCCGTCGTCTCCATGATCGAGGTCGCAGGGGTCCAGGGAAGGGTCGGTCGGCGAGACCTGGTGGGTCTCGGGCAGGGGAAACGAGGCGGCCTGCCCTGTCATGCCCAGCGCTGTCAGACAACGCAGGATAGCCGCAGTCCGCACAACGCGCCTAGAGCGGCGCGGACCTCTTTCCTGGGCTAGAACCTGTTTTTATGAGGCATCGGTTCCGATCCATCACCTAACCCTCACGCTCCTCGCACTCCGCCCCCATAGACTCCGCCCCGCCCTGCCCCATCTTGCAATCGCTCGCCCCGCTGCCCTCGTCTCTCTTCTCCCCTCCCCCAGGCAGCGCTGGCGACGTCTCTACTCCGAACAGACGCGCAACGGGTTTTGTGAGCCACCCCGCGCGCTCTGAGGCCGGCACATCCCCACCCTGCCGGCCGCCCGGGCCATCTCTGGCCCGCTCGCTGCCCGCCCCGACCCTCTGCGTCGGGGCGGGCAGCGTTGGGTTTACACGGCGCCTCGGGCGGGGCGGGCGACGGCGTGTCCTCGCTGAGCGCAGCGCCGGGCGCTCGCCGGCCGGCTTGTGCCCGCCCCGCCCGAGAGGGCGGGGTGGTCTCGGGGCGGGTCCCGCTCCTAGCTAGCAGGAGTATTTCTCGGGGGAGCACATCTGCGAACGTTCCTGTGCCGTCGTCCCAGCGGAGGCCAGTGTACGACCGGCGTCGTCCACCTCTGCCGGCGTGCTGGACTCAGACCACCGGCAGCATCCCTCTTCGGGGAGTTCAGAGACGGTTTCTACAGACGAAATCGGCTTCCCCGCCCCCTCCAGAGGTCTCCCCACGAGGAGGGGCGGTCGTATCCGAGGGGGCAGCGTTCGGGCGGGGCGGTCGGAGGCGCGGCCCCCCACCCCGCCCACGGCCCGTCCTGCAAAGACGGCGCCACCTGTGGAACGCATGAGAGCGCGCGCGTTGGGGACCCGCTGGAGCGCAGGTGCCCCGCCCGGTCCTCCATCACGACAGCGTCAGGGAATCCCGACCTCACCCACATGGGGTCGCGGCGGCAGCGGCGGACCTTGGCCGTCCCTGATCAACCACACCCCACCCATGACTACCCACCCCCTTTCGTTCTCCCGGACGGCCGCCGCTACGGCGCTGTGCCTCCTGGCCCTGCTCTTCTCGGTCCCTGTGTTCGCGCAGGAGGTCCCCACCGAGCCCGTCCCGGAAGAGACGCTCCCGGAAGAGACACTCCCGGAAGAGACGCTCCCCGAAGAGCCCGCTTATGAGGAGGAGGCCACGTATGAGGAGCCGGCCGCCGAGGCCACGGGCTCTGACGTCGCCGCGACGCTGGCCGCCGACGGCCGGTTTAGCGTCCTCCTCGACGCGCTGGCCCAGACGGGCCTCGACGCGGCCATCGCCGAGGGCGGCCCGTTCACGGTCTTCGCCCCGACCGACGACGCGTTCGCCACGCTCCCCGCGGGCACCCTTGAGGCGCTGTCCGACGACGACCTCCGCGCGGTGCTCCTGTACCACGTGGTCGAGGGCGAGGTCGGGCCGGACGCCGCCACGCTCGGCGAGCCCGTCGCCACGCTGGCCGGGCCGGCGCTCGAGTTCAGCGACGTCGACGGCAGCCTCGTCGTCAACGGCACGGCTGCGGCCGGCGAGGGCGTGACCGTCTCGAACGGGCGCGTCTACGCGCTCGGCACGGTCCTCCTGCCGCCCACGGCCGACATGGACAGCGACATGTAAGCCACGGAGGCTCGTCCCCCCCGCCCGCCCCGCCCCGCTCACGTGGGGCGGGGCGGTCTCGTTTAGTCGGCCTGGTAGACGGGCGCGCCGTCGAGGTACGTGGCGAGGACGCGGGCGTCGAGGATGGCCTCGGGCGGGGCGGTCATGATGTCCCGGGACAGGAGCACAAAGTCGGCCCGCTTGCCGGGTTCTATGCTGCCGACCTCGTCCTCCATGAAGGCGGCGTAGGCCGCGTCGAGGGTGAACCCGCGGAGGGCCTCGGCGCGCGTGAGCGTCTGGTTGCCGTACCACCCGCCGGCCGGTGCGTCGGCGGCGTCCTGGCGCGTGACGGCCGCGTGGAAGCCGAGGAGCGGGTCGACGCGCTCGACCGGGAAGTCGCTGCCGAGCGCGAGGCGTGCGCCCGAGTCGACCAGCCGGCGCCATGCGTAGGCGCCCCGCGCGCGGTCCCCGCCGACGCGCGTCTCGACCCACGGCATGTCGCTCGTGGCGTGCGTCGGCTGGACGCTCGCGATCACGCCGAGCGCGGCGAACCGCTCCAGGTCGTCGAGCGAGAGCACCTGGGCGTGCTCGATCCGGTGCCGCCCTGCCCCACCGTCCGCCCCGCCCGTGGCGGCGAGGGCCGTTTGGTAGGCGTCGAGGACCTGGCGGTTGGCGCGGTCGCCGATGGCGTGCGTGTTGACTTGCAGGCCGCACCGCATGGCGTCCTCGACCGTCTGGCGGAGCGCGGCGTCGGGGTGGAACAGGAGGCCCTGGTTGCCCGGGTCGTCGGCGTAGTCGGCCAGGAGCGCGGCGCCGCGGCTGCCGAGCGCGCCGTCGGCGTAGACCTTGAGCGAGCGGGCCACGAGGCGCCCGCCGTGCTCCAGCCCATCCGGGTACCGCTCGCAGAACGCGCCGAGCTCGTCCTGCGAGAGCATGGCGTAGTTGCGAATCGGGAACCGGCCGGCGTCGATGGCCCGGCGGTACAGGTCGAGCGACTCGATGGGCACGCCGGCCTCGTGGACGCCCGTGAGCCCGTACCTCGTCGTCTCCTCCAACGCACGCCTCAGCGCCTCCTCAGCCACCGCAGCGTCGGGGGCGGGGAGGGCGCGCGCGACGAGCGCCTCGGCGGCGTCGACGAACACGCCGGTCGGCCGGCCGGCCTCGTCCCGGACCACCGCCCCGCCCTCGGGGTCGGACGGGGCGGGCGCCTCGGGGTCGATGCCGGCGGCGCGGAGGGCGGCCGTGTTGGCCCACGAGGCGTGCCCGTCGATCCGCCCCAGCCAGACGGGCCGGTCGGGGAAGGCGGCGTCGAGGTCGGCCCGCGTGGGGAACGGCTCGCCCTCGCCCCAGTCGTTCTGGTCCCAGCCGCGGCCCGTCACCCAGGCGCCGTCGGGGAGGTCGGCGGCAAAGGCCTGGAGCCGCTCGACAACCTCGGCCCGCGACGTGGCGCCGACGAGGTCGGCCTGGAGGAGCGACGTGCCCAGCCCGAGCAGGTGGGCGTGCGCGTCGATGAGGCCGGGCACGACGGCCGCTCCGCCCAGGTCAAGGCGCGGCCAGTCGGGGTAGGCCGCCCGCACCTCGGCCTCGGACCCGACGGCTACGAACCGGCCGTCCTCGACGACGAACGCCTCAGCCGTCGGCCGGTCGTCGTCGACGGTGTACACCACCCCGCCCGTGGCGACGTAGCGTGCGGGCGGGGCGGCCTCCTGGGCGACGGCGAGCGCCGGGAGCAGGACGGCGAGGAGCAGGAGCAGGCGGGTCATGGGCGGGGCGGCAGCGGCGGGCGGGGTGGGCAAGATCGCAAGAGCGACGGCACGCAGGCGCCACCGTGCGGGGCGGGAGGTCGGACTGTGCGACGAGAGCAGGTAGAGCGACGAGAGCAGGTGCCCGCCCCGCCCGCACGGCGCGGCAAGGGCGGGGCGGGAGGCGGCCGGAACCTTTCGGAATCGCCCCGCCCTGCTCTACCTGCTCTACCTGCTCTACCTGCTCTACCTGCTCTACCTGCTACCCCCGCGGCGGCCGCTCGACCCACAGCGTCACCGGCCCGTCGTTGACGAGCGCCACCTCCATCTGAGCCCCGAAGACGCCGCGGCCGACCGCCCCGCCCAGGTGCCCCGAGAGCTCGTCGCAGAACGCCTCGTAGAGCGGCTCCGCGATGTCGGGCGGGGCGGCGCGCGTGTAGCTCGGGCGCGTCCCTTTGCGGGCGTCGCCGGCGAGCGTGAATTGGCTGACGACGAGTGCGCCGCCGCCCACGTCCATGAGCGAGCGGTTCATGCGGCCGTCGTCGTCGGGGAACACGCGGAGCCGGGCCATCTTGTCGGCCAGCCAGTCGCCTTCTGCGGCCGTGTCGCCCACGACGACGCCGAGGAGCACGAGCAGGCCGCGGCCGACCTCGCCGACGACCTCCCCGCCCACGCGGACCGAGGCGGAAGACACGCGCTGAACGAGGGCGATCATGGGCGGGACTGGGGACTGGGGACTGGAAGGTGCCCGACCACCCCGCCCTCGTCAACCCTCCCTCTGGCTCTTGGCGGGGTGGTCTGGGCCGAACCCTCTGCCGGCGCCCGGTCGCCTACTCCCCCGAACGCAGCGAGCGCACAAACGCGTCGAGCGCGCGTCCGCGGTGGCTGATCCGGTTTTTCTCCTCGGCCGTCATCTCCGCGAACGTCCGGCCGTCGCCTTGGGCGGGGCGGAACAGCGAGTCGTAGCCGAACCCGGCCGTCCCGGACTCCTCGGTGGCGATGAGCCCCTCGCACACGCCGTCGAACGTGCGCACGCCGTCGGCGTCGGCGTAGGCGAGCACGGTGCGGAACCGGGCCGTGCGGCTCGGCGCGCCGGCGATGTCAGCGAGCAGCTTCCGGCGATTGTCCTCGTCGTCCGCGTCGTCGCCCGCGTAGCGCGCGCTGCGGACGCCCGGCGCCCCGTCCAGCGCGTCGACCTCCAGGCCCGTGTCGTCGGCCAGCGATGGCGAGCCGGTAAAGTCGAGTAGCGCGCGTGCCTTTTTCTCGGCGTTGCCCGCGAGCGTGTCGGCGTCCTCCTCGACCTCGGGCGCGCCCAGGTCGGCGGCCGAGACCAGGTCGATGTCGAGGTCGGCGAGCCGAGCGGCCAGCTCGGCAATCTTGCCGGGGTTGCGGGTGGCGAGGACGAGGCGCATGCGGGTTCGGGGTTCGGGGTTCGGGGTTCGGGGTTCGGGGTTCGGCAAGATGGCCGTTCCACCCCGCCCACGCCACGGGGCGAACCCGCCGGCCGGGGCGGGGCGGCCTGAGAGGGCGGGGCGGCTGCACGGGGCTTCCCCTTGTATTCACGCCGTCCGACGGCCCCGTTCTTGGACTGCCCCGCCCCGCCCCCTAGATTCGGGGGCTTGACGTGGTGCGACCCCGCGCTCTCGGTCCGCCCCGCCCCTTCCCCCTCCACCAGACTGGTATTGCCTTGGCTATCGGCATCAAAGTTCGCGACAAGGAGTCCATCGACCGCGCCCTCCGCCGCTTTAAGCGGACCGTCAACCGCGCCCGCGTGCTGCGGACGTACCGCGAGAACATGGCCTTCACGAAGCCCTCCATCGTGAAGCGCGAGGAGCGCAAGGAGGCGGCCAAGAAGGCCCGCCGCGCGAACCGCCGCCGCTACTAGCCGAGGCCCGAGCGGGACCGCCGCCCCGCCCTCTGGGTCCGTACGCCCGTTCCTCCGCGTGGAGGGACGGGCGTTTCTGTGCGCGGGCGGGGTGGCCTACTCTCCCTCCGCCGAGGGCGGGGCGGGCAGCTCGTCGAGGTCCGCCGGCCGGCCGCTCGCCCGCTTGTTCCGGCGGAGGTCGCGCAGCCCAATCACCGGCACCTCCACCCCACCCCAGTCGACGACTTCCCGCTGCGCCCAGCACTCGTCGAACGAGACGCCGGAGACGGACGTGAAGACCTTCGCACGGTTTGGAGGCACGCCCATCCGGATGATCTTGTCGTCGCCGAGGAGTGCGGTGGGGACGAGTCCGGGGACGTCGAATCCGAACGCGCGGAGGGCGGTCACGACCCGCTCCGCGTTGTCCGGGCTCTGACGAACCCACACGTCGATGTCGCCCGTGGCTCGGGGGTACCCGTAGTAGATGACCGCGTAGCCGCCGACGAGGAGGTACTCAACTCCGCTCGCGTTCAGCGAACTCAATAACTCGCTGAAGTCGGGCGGTAGCCGCGTCTCCATAATTCACCTCGCGGAGGTACTGTGCCGTTTGCAGGCGGAACTCGGGCGTCTGCGCCCACCACCACGCGCGATCGGCCTCCTCGGCCTCCTCGAACGAGGAGGCGACCGAGAAGGCCGAGCGGTCCATGCGGGGCGGGGCGGGGCGGTCAGGCATCGAGCCCGAGCGCCTCGCGCACGATCCGCTCCTGCTCAGCCGTGTGGACCTTGGCGCTGCCGGCGGCCGGCGAGGCGGCGGCGGCGCGGCCGGCGTAGACCACGCGGTGCGAGCAGTCGCCCGTGACGTCTTCCAGGAGCGCGTCGAGGCGGTGGCGCACGAACGACCACCCGCCCATGTTGGCCGGCTCCTCCTGGAGCCACACGACGGGCTTGCCCTCGAAGCGGGCCAGCTCCTCGCGCACGTCGTTCTCGGGGAACGGGTAGAACTGCTCCAGCCGCGCAATGGCGACCGACGCGGGGTCGTCCAGCGCCTCGCGCGCCTTGAGCACGTCGTAGTACACCTTCCCCGAGCAGATCACGAGGCGGTCCGCCCCGGCGGTTTGCGCCCCGCCCTCTTGCGAGGGAATGAACGGGCGGTAGTGGCCGTCGGACAGCTCCTCCACCGACGTCACCGCCTGCGGGTGGCGCAGGAGCGACTTCGGCGTCATGACGATGAGCGGCTTCTTGGCGTCCCGCTTCACCTGGCGCCGGAGCGCGTGGAAGTAGTTCGCAGGCGTCGAGTAGTTGGCGACGATGAGGTTGTCCTCGGCGCACGCCTGGAGGAACCGCTCGAGGCGGCCCGACGAGTGCTCCGGCCCCTGCCCCTCGTACGCGTGCGGGAGCAGCATCACGAGCGACGACGTCTGCCCCCACTTGGCCTCGGCCGCCGTCACGAACTGGTCGATCATGATCTGGGCGCCGTTCACGAAGTCGCCGAACTGGGCCTCCCAGAGCACCAAGGCTTCCGGCTCGGCGACCGAGTACCCGTACTCGAACCCGAGCGCGGCGTACTCGCTCAGGAGCGAGTCGTAGACCTGGAACTTAGCGGCCCCGTCGCCGAGCTGGTTGAGCGGGGTGTGGCGGTGGCCGTCCGTCTGGTCGTAGAGGATGGCGTGGCGCTGCGAGAACGTCCCGCGCCCCGAGTCCTGCCCGCTCAGGCGGACCGGCGTGTCCTCCAGCAGGAGCGTCCCGAACGCGAGCGCTTCGGCGAGCGCCCAGTCGATCTGGCCCTCCTCGAACTGCTTCTGCCGGCGGTCGACGACGAGGCGGCCCAGCTTTTTGTGGACCTCGAAGTCGTCGGGCAGGTCGACGAGCGCGCGGATGACGCGGTCGAGGGCGGGGCGGGGGGCCGCCGTCGCGACCGGCTCCTCGGGCTCGACCGGGACCGGCGGCGGGACTGGGTCGAGGTCCTTCCGCTGCTCGGCGAGCTCCTTCGTCTCCTCGAACGCCCCGTCCAGCTTCCCCTTGAAGTCGTCGAGGATGCCCTCGGCCTGCTCCGGGGTTAGCTCGCCGCGGCGGAGCAGGAGCTCGAGGTACAGCTTCCGCACGCTCCGGTGGCCGTTGATCTCGGCGTACATGAGCGGCTGCGTGTAGCTGGGCTCGTCGCCCTCGTTGTGGCCGTACTTCCGGTAGCACACGAGGTCGACCACGACGTCCTTGTTGAACACCTGGCGGTAGTCCAGCGCCAGGCGCGCCACGCGGACGGCGGCCTCGGGGTCATCGCCGTTGACGTGGAAGATGGGCGCCTGGATCATGCGCGCGATGTCGGTCGCGTAGACCGAGGAGCGCGAGTGCATGGGGAGCGTCGTGAACCCGATCTGGTTGTTGACGACGAGGTGGACCGTCCCGCCCGTCCGGTAGCCTTCGAGCTGCGACAGGTTGAGCGTTTCGGCGACCACGCCCTGCCCGGCGAACGCGGCGTCGCCGTGGATGAGGACGGGGAGCACGCGGTCGCGGAGCTGCTTCTCGCTCGCGTCCGGCGTGGCCTCGACGATCCGCTGCTGCTTGGCCCGCACCATCCCCTCGACGACCGGGTTGACGGCTTCGAGGTGCGACGGGTTGGAGGCCAGCGTGAGCTCGGTCGTCGCCCCGCTCGGCGACGTGTGCGTGCCGGTCTGGCCGAGGTGGTACTTCACGTCGCCCGAGCCGTGGACGGCGTCGGGGTCGATCGTCCCCTCGAACTCGCCGAACACGCGGTCGTAGGGCTTACCGAGGATGTTGGTGAGCACGTTGAGGCGGCCGCGGTGGGCCATCCCGATCACGACCTCCTCGGTCTCCTGGTCGGCCGCGTCCGAGAGGACGGCGTCGAGGAGCGGGACCATGGTCTCGGCGCCCTCCAGCGAGAACCGCTTGTGCCCGATGTACTTGGTGTGGATAAACTGTTCAAGAGCCTCGGCCTCGTTGAGCTTCTCGAAGATCCGCGTTTTCCGGGCCGGGTCGATGGGCTCGCGGAACTGCTGCGGCTCGATCCGCTCGATGAGCCACCGCTTCTCGGCCGGCGACGAGAGGTGCATGAACTCGCTCCCCACGTGGCCCGTGTAGGTGTCCCAGAGGATGTCGAGGATCTCGCGGAGCGTGGCCCGGTCCTTCCCCGCGAGCCCGCCGCCCACGCCGGCCATGCCGCCCGTGAGGAACTCGCGGTCGAGGTCCCAGACGGTGAGGCCGTAGCTGGCCGGGTCGAGCTCGGTGTGGTTCCGGGGCTCGTAGCCGAGCGGGTTGGTGTCGGCGAGGAGGTGGCCGCGGACGCGGTAGGCGCGGATGAGCTCGTAGACGCGGGCCTGCTTCTCGATCTTGGCTGCCTTGCCGGTCGCCCGGAGCCGCCCCGTCCCCAGCGACGGCGTCGAGTCGGCGGCGCCGCGGAACGGCGGGAGGTGGAGCCCGAGCGACTGGAATACGTCGTCGTAGAAGCCGTCCTCGCCCTGGAGCAGGCCGGCCACGACGTTCAGGAACTCGCCCGACTCGGCGCCCTGGATCACGCGGTGGTCGTAGGTTGAGGTCATCGTCATGACTTCGGAGAGCCCGAGCCGCGAGAGCTCCTCCGGCGCCATGCCGGCGTACTCAGGCGGGTAGCCGATGGCGCCGACGGCGACGATCACGCTCTGACCCGGCATGAGGCGCGGGACGCTCATGATGGTCCCGATGCCGCCCGGGTTGGTCAGCGTGGCCGTCGTGCCCTGGAAGTCCTCGACGGCCAGCTTGCTGCCGCGGGCGCGCTTGACGACGTCGTTGTAGGCGCCGAGGAACTCGGCGAACGACATCTGGGCGGCCTCCTTGATGTTGGGCACGAGGAGCTGCCGCTTCCCCCGCTTCTCGATGTCGATGGCGAGCCCGAGCGCGGTCGAAGCCGCCTCGATCCGCTCGGGCGCCCCGTCCTGCTCGCGGAACGCAGCCTTCATGCCGGGGACCGCCTCCATGCCGCGCAGGATGGCGTGGGCGATCAGGTGCGTGAACGAGACCTTCGCCCCGCCCGTCGCCCGCTGGTGGCGGTTGATGAGCCGCCGGTTCTCGGCCAGCAGGCGGACCGCGATCTCGCGCACGGACGTGGCCGTGGGGATCGTGAGGCTGGCCTCCATGTTCTCGACGATCCGGGCGCCCACGCCGCGGATCGGGGCGGCCTCGGCACCTTCGGGGAGCGGCACGGTGGGCGCCTGTAGACGGGCGGGGAGGCTCGCCGGGGCGCCGTCGCCGCCGGCGGCCCCATTGCCGGAGGGCGGGGCGGGGCGGGCGGGCGCGGGCGGGGCGGCGCTCGACGCGTCGGCGGCCGGGGCGCTCGCGGCGGCCTCGGGCGCGCCGTCGCCGGAGGTGTCCGCCCCGCCCGGCGCGCTGTACGCCGGCTTCGGGTCGAAGTCGGCGAAAAAGTCGCGCCAGCTCTCGCTGACCGACTCGGGGTTTTGGAGGTACTGGGCGTAGACGTCTTCGACGTAGCCGCTGTTGAAGCCGAACATGCTCGCGGGGCGTGGGAGGGCGGGGCGAACCCTACGCGCCGCGCCGGCCGGCGGATTCCCGAAGACGGCAGGAACCACCCCGCCCCGCCCACGCGCGCGCCGAGGGCGGGGCGGGGCGAGCTGTTCGGTGCAAGAGCGGGGTGGCCGTGTCCGACCACAAGCGCGCGCCCTACAGCCACCCCGCCCGTCGGTACCACGCGACCGTTTCGGCCAGGCCCTCGCCGAGCGGAACGCGCGGCACGTAGCCCACGGCGCGGCCCGCCTTCGCCGACGAGCACGTCCAGGCGTAGCGGGCCGCGACCGCCTTGTCGCGCGTGAGCGGCGGGAGCCGCCCGACGAGCCCGCCGACGCGCTCCGCGAGCGCACCCGCCCCGCCCACGAGCGCCGCGGGAACGGGCAGCCTCAGCGTCCGCCGACCGAGGGCGCCTTCGACGGCGCGCCGCACCTCGTCCCACGCGTAGGCCGGGCCGCCGACGAAGTACGTCTCGCCCGCCGCCACCGGCGCCTCCACGAGGTCGACCATGCCGCGCGCGAGGTCGCGGACGTGGACAAGCGAGAGGCGCGGCACGTCGCCCCGCCCGACGACGGGGAACAGGCCGCGCGAGGAGCCCTTGATCATCTCGTAAATGTCGGTTTCGCGCGGGCCGTAGACGGCCGGCGGCCGCACGACGGTCACGTCGAGGTCGCCGTAGCGCTCGCGGACGGCGGCCTCCATGCGCGCCTTGCTCCGGCCGTACATCGAGATCGGGCGGGGCGAGTCGGCCTCGGTCGCCGGGACCGGCGTGCCGTCGGGGCGGACAGCGTTCGGCCCCATGGCCTCCAGGCTGCTCGTGACGAGGACCCGCCCCGCCCTGGCGGCGTGTGGCGCCTCGGCCGCCACCCCGCCCCGCTCGCGGACAGCGTCGAGGAGGGCGAGCGTGCCATCCACATTCGCGCGGTCCAGCATGGCCTGGTCGCGGGCACGCGTGAGGCCGGCGACGTGGACCACGAGGTCGGCCCCGGCGACGCCGGCGCGCAAAGCGTCGGCGTCGCCCAGGTCGCCGCGGATGGTCTCGACATCGTACTCGGCCAGCCACTTCGGGTCGCTCCGCACGAGCGCGCGGACGGCGTAACCCCGCCCCAGCAGCTCCTCCACGACCCAGCTCCCGACGAACCCGGTGCCGCCGGTGACGAACGCGAGACGAGACGGCATGGACGGACGCAGAGGGCGGGGCGGGGTGGCGCCCTACGCCGTGGGCGGGGCGGAGGTCCGCGCCGCTCGCCGCCCGCCGCGGGCGGGGCGGTCAGGGTCCTCCCGATCCGGGGCGGGGCGGAAACGCCGGCGCGCGCCTCGCTTTAGAGCAACTACCTCTCCCACCCCGCCCGATGACGCTCGCCGCCCTCTTCGCCTTTATCTGGGGCGCTATGATCGGCCTGTTCATGGCCGTCTGGCACTTTATGGGCAAAACGTCGGGCAAGGCGCTCGGGATCGCCCACGGGCTGTTCACCGTGTCCGGCGTCGTCTTGCTCCTGGTCGGCCTCCTGACGCACGAGGCGAACACGGGGTGGTGGCTCTTGGTCGCGTTCCTGGTGACGGCGGCGGGCGGGGCGTACCTGTTCTCGCGGCAGATCCGCGGCGAGCCGTGGCCCGGCTTCGTGATCATCGCCCACGGCGGACTCGCGATCGCCTCAATCGTCCTGCTGGGCCTGTTCCTGGCGGGCGACGAGCCCCCCGTTCTTGAGGACCCGGACGGCGACGTGCCGGCCGCGTCGACGGAGAACCAGCCGGTCCCGGTCGACTCGCTCACGCAGTAGCGACGACCGACCGCCCCGCCCCGCTGGACCGGGCGGCGGCCGGGTCTCTCCCACCCCGCCCGAGCCGTTCCCCGCCCCGCTCAGGCCAGGCGCAGGCCGACCACGCTCTCGACGTGGTGCGTGTGCGGGAACATGTCGACCGGCTGGACGGCCTCGACGGTGTAGGCGGCGGCTTCCAGGAGGTAGTGGAGGTCGCGGGCCTGCGACGTCGGGTTGCAGCTCACGTAGACGATGCGCTCGGGCCGGAGGTGCGCGATCTGGCCGACCACCTTGGGGTGGAGCCCGGCGCGCGGCGGGTCCAGGACGAGGACGTCCGGGCGGCCGTGCGCCTCGACGAGGTCGGGCTTGAACAGCTCCAGCATGTCGCCGGCCACGAACGTAGCGTTCGTCACGCCGTTGGCCGCCGCGCTCGTGCGGGCGTTCTCGACCGCCTCCTCGACCAGCTCGACCCCGACCACCTTCTCGACGGCGTCCGCGAGCGAGAGCGAGATCGTGCCGGCCCCGCAGTACAGGTCGTAGACCGTGTCCGTCGGCTTCAGGTGCGCGAACTCGCGGGCGACGGCGTAGAGCCGCTCAGCCATGACCGTGTTCGTCTGGAAAAAGGCGTTCGAGGCGATCTCGTAGGTGTAGTCGCCGATCTTGTCGCGGACCGTGCCCGGCCCGAAGACGACGTGCGCCTCGCCGTACGACGTCTGCGCGACGCCCTCGTTGACCGTGTTGACGAGCGTCGTGACCTCGGGGAACTCGGCCTGGAGGAAGGCCGCGAACGCCGCCATCCGCTCCTCGTCGCGGCGGCTCGTGACCAGGTTCACCATGCGGTCGGCCGTGTGCGCCGGCGTGCGGAGGCCGAGGATGCGGAGAAAGCCCGTGTGCTCGCGGGCGTGCCACGGCTTCCACCCGTGCTCGTGGGCAAACGCGCGGACGCCGTTGACGAGCGCCGCGCTCCACTCGCTCTGGAGGTAGCACGCCTTGAGGTCGAGGACCTTGTCGAACCGGCCGGGCACGTGGAGGCCGAGCGCGAAGCGGGTGTCGAACGTCTCGCCGGAGGCCACCTCCCAGTCGGTCAGCCAGCGCTGGGCCGAGAACGAAAACTCCATCTTGTTCCGGTAGAAGTACGTCCCGCCCGAGCCGTCGCGGAGTTCGGCCCCGAGGGCGGGGCGGAGCTCGGCGGCGCCCAGGTCGATCCCCGCGTGGCGCAGCGCGCCGACGGCGGCCTCCCCCTTCATCTGGAGCTGGGCCGGGTACTCGACGTGCTGCCACTTGCACCCGCCGCAGGCGTCGAAGTACTCGCACCGCGGCTCGGTGCGGAGCGGGCTGGGCTCCAGGAGTTCGAGCACGCGCGCCTCGGCGAAGCTCTTTTTCCGCTTGATCACGCGCGCGCGGACGCGGTCGCCCGGGACGGCGCCGGCGACGAACACGACGAACCCGCCCCGCCCGGTGCCATCGGGGCCGGTCTCGCCGCCGAGGCGGGCGAGGCTCTTGCCGCGGTCGGCGAACTGCTCCAGCGTGAGCTCGACCTCGCGGCCGCGCTTGAGGGCGGAGGGGGCGGGCGGGGCGGGGGCGGACATGGGCACGGGGCGGGGAGCGGGCGCCGAAGATACCGGCCGGGCGGGGCGGCCCCGTGGAGCGCGCGGGGAGTCGGCGGCCGCCCCGCCCCGACCGAACGTCCCCGGCGGACGGTGCCGCCCCGCCCGGCGTCCTCCACGGCGGGCGCCGCGTCCGTCCCGCCCGTCGGCGCCGGGGGCGGGGCGGACGCGCCCGCGCGCCTGGGCGACCCGGCGCGCCCTTTGCGTAGTCCCACCCCGCCCGCCGCCGTCGGCCCGCGCCGCCCTGGCGCGCCCGCCTCCGCGCCCGTCCGGCCAGGACCCGTTACCCATCGTGCCGGTCCGCTTCGAATCTCCCGCATGGCTTCGTCCGAGACCGCCCCGTCCGCCCCGCGGCTCCTCCTCTACCAGGCGCTCCTGTTCGTGGGCGGGGCGGCGCTCGTGACCATTGGGGCGGCGTACGCGCTCGGCGAGGGCACCGTGGGGCCGGCGGCGGGGCGGCTCGCGCTCGGGCTCTCGGCCGTGGCGCTCGCCGGGATCATGGTCACGAGCATGTGGGCGCGGCGGAACATGCTGGTCCTGGTCTACGCGCTCTTCCTCGTCGTCTCGGTGTGGCAGATCGGTCTGAGCTACGTCGGCGGCCTCTCGCCGGCGACGGCGTTCGGGGTCGTGCTCACGTTCGTCGGCTGCGCGGCGGGGATGACGTCGACGCGCGGCGTCGTCGCGTTCTCGGCCGCGTTCCTGACCGCGGCGGCGGCCGTGGCGCTCGCCGTCGAGGACCCGCTCGTGCCGACGAATGCGTACCTCGCCACGCTCGTGTCGCTCGCCGTGCTCTCGGCGCTCGTCTCGCGGACGGTCCACCGGAGCCTCCGGCTCATGGACGAGGCGCGGCGCGAGGCGCTCGGGGCGGCCCGCGCCAAGTCGGAGTTCCTGGCGACCATGAGCCACGAGATCCGCACGCCCATGAACGGCGTCATCGGGATGACCGAGCTGCTCGCGGCCAGCGACCTCACGCGCGACCAGCGCGACTACGTCGAGACGGTGCAGGCGTCGGGCGAGGCCCTGCTCTCGATCATCAACGACGTCCTCGACCTGTCGAAGATCGAGGCCGACCGGGTCGATCTCGAAGAGGTGCCGGTCGGGGTCCGCCCGTTCTGCGACGAGGCCGTCGGGCTCGTGGCCCGGGCGGCGGCCGAGAAGGGCGTCGAGGTCGTGTGCCGGGTCCGCCCCGAGGTCCCGTGCGAGGTGCTCGTCGACCCCGTCCGGCTCCGGCAGGTCCTGCTCAACCTGCTCTCGAACGCCGTCAAGTTTACCGACGCCGGCTCGGTCGTCCTGGACGTCGCGTGCGCGGAGCGGCGGCGGGGCCGCGCGGCCCTCCACGTCCGCGTGGTCGACACCGGCGTCGGGCTGGCGCCCGGGAGCGCCGAGGCCATCTTCGACTCGTTCGCCCAGGCCGACGCCTCGACCACGCGGCGGTTCGGGGGAACGGGCCTCGGCCTGACCATCTCGAAGCGGCTCGTGGCCCTCATGGGCGGGGAGGTCTGGGCCGAGGGCGAGCCGGGCGAGGGGTCCACGTTCCACGTCACGCTGTCGCTCCCCGAGCTGAGCGGGCCGCCGCCCCGCCCCGCCCCGACGGGCCGGACGCTGCTCGTGGTCGAGGACCACGACGACGCGCGCCGGGCGGTCGCCGACCTCGCCGCCGGCGCCGGGCTCACGGTCCGCGCCGCGGCGTCGGCGGCCGAGGCGCTCGCCTGGGTAGACGGCGGGGGCCGCTACGACCTGGCCGCCGTCGACCTCACGCTGGGCGCGGGCGGGGCGGTCGGGCTCGCCGAGCGGCTCCGGCTCCACCCCGACCTGGCCGACCGCCCGCTCCTCCTGCTCGCGCCGCTCGGCGCGGCCGTCCCCACGGCCGGCCGGTTCGACGCCGTCCTGACGAAGCCGCTCCGCACGGCGGCGTTCGAGGCGGCCCTGACCGGCCTGGGCGGGGCGGACCCGGACACGTGCGACGCTCCGGCGGCGCCCTCGCCGCCGGCGTTCGGCGGCCTCCGCGTGCTGCTCGTCGAGGACCACGCGGTCAACCAGCGCGTGGCGCTCGGGCTGCTCCGCCAGGCGGGCGTCGAGGCCGACCTCGCCGAGGACGGGGGCGGGGCGGTCCGCGCGGTCACGGCGGCGGACGCGGGCGGGCGCGGCTACGACGTGGTGTTCATGGACGTCCAGATGCCGGGCATGGACGGGCTCGAGGCCACGCGCCGCGTCCGCGCCGCGCTGCCGCCCGAGCGCCAGCCGCGGATCGTCGCGCTGACGGCCAACGCGTTCTCGACCGACGCCGCCGCGTGCCGGGCGGCCGGGATGGACCGGGTGCTCGCCAAGCCCGTGCGCCCCGGCGCGCTCCGCGACGCGCTCCGCGAGACGGTCGCCGGGCGCTCCGCCCCGCCCGATGGTGCACGCCCCGCGCCGACGGATGCCCCGCCCGCGGAGCCGGACGCCGCCCCGCCCGAAGCCGCCCCGCCCGAAGCCGCCCCGCCCCCGACCAGCGGCTCTGAGGGCTCGCTATCGGCCGACGCCGTTCTCGACCACCTCCGACCGATCTGCGAGGGCGACGACGGGCTCGTCGGCGAGATCCTCGACGCCTACCTCCGCACCGACGTCTCGCTGCTCGCCGAGCTGTCGGGGTCGGCGGCTGAGGTCGTCTCGGCAGCCCACAAGCTGAAGGCGGCCGCCGGCACGCTCGGCGCCGACGCGCTCGCCGCGCAGGCCCACCGCCTCGAGGTCGAGGCCCGGACGGGGTCGGCCCCGCGTGACGGCGTGCGGGCGCTCGAGCGCGGCCTGCTCGCGTTCCGCGAGAACGTGGCCGAGGCCCGGGGCCGGCTCCACACCGCCCCGCCCGTCGTCTCGCGCTGAGGCCGCCGCGGGCGGGGCGGTAGGCGGGCAGGGCGGACACGGGGCACAGGGGCAAAGCGGTGCGCGGGCGGGGCGGCCAGAACGCCCCGCGCTGGGACGGCCCCGCCCCGCGGGGGTACACCGGCCGGATGCGTCACGCTGGCGCGTACAAATCGTGCCGCCGAACGGGCGGCGCGGGCGGGCGAGCGCGTGCCCTCAAGGGAATGGTGTAACCCTCCGATACGTTCTGTGCCCCTCACCCCCCGCCCCGCCCCATGCCCGCACGCCCGATCCTCCGCCACCGCGGTTTCGACGTCGTTGTCCAGTCCGTCCCCGAGGGCACCCGCTTCGCGTTCGCCGTCCTGCACCGGGGCCTCCAGCTCCACGCGTCGACGCCCGAGTTCCGGTCGGCCGTCTCGGCGGACCGCGCCGCGCGCCGGTTCGTCGACGACGCGCTCGGCGTGTTCGCGTTCGGAGAAGCCGCGGCCGCGGCCTAGGGCGACGCCGGACCGCCGCCTCCGCCGTGCCACCCCGCCCGGGCGGGGCGGAGCCCCTTTCTACGAAAAGGCGCCGGCGGCGGGGTAAGCGGGCGCGAGATCCCGCCGGGGCTAGGCGCCCCCGCCCCGCTCAGTCGTCCTCGTAGTAGAAGTCCTCGTTGTGCGTCGGGTAGTCCGGCCACACCTCCTCGATGCTCTCGTACGGAGCGCCGTCGTCCTCCATCTCCTCCAGGTTCTGGATCACCTCGGCGGGCGCCCCCGTGCGGTCGGCGTAGTCGATGAGCTCGTCCTTCGTCGCCGGCCAGGGGGCGTCTTCGAGGGTCGCGGCAAACTTGAGCGTCCAATACATGGTCTCGCGGGGATCGTCGGGAGGAGGGTCGTCTAGAGCGCCGGCGCACGATAGGACCCGCCGCGGGCAAATGCAACGCCCGCCCCCGTGCAGGTTCCGTGGGGACGGCCGCCCCGCCCGCTCCGCCGGCGCCTCCGGGCGCTCTCCCCGGCCCTTCGCCGCGGGCGGGGCGGTCCCTAGTCGAACGACGCCGTCGGCGCCCGCGCGGCGGCCAGGATCTGGCGGTACTCGGCCGGCGCCACGTCCGGGACGAACGTCGTCACCGGGTTGAGCGGCGTCCGCGCCGCGTCCAGCTGGCGGACCTCGTAGTGGAGGTGCGGCGACGTCGAGAGCCCGCTGTCGCCGCTGTAGGCGACGGTCTGGCCGCGGCGGACGCGCGCGCCCTCGCGGACGCCATCGGCCGCGCGCGACAGGTGGGCGTAGCGGGTAAGCTTGCCCGCGAGCGGGTGCTCGATCTCGACGACGGTCCCGTACCCGCCCCGCGTCCCCACGAAGCTGACGCGGCCGTCGCCGGCGGCGTAGAGCGGGGTGCCGACCGGGGCCGCGAAGTCGACGCCGGCGTGGAGCCGCGAGACGCGGAGGATCGGGTGGCGGCGCATCCCGAAGCCCGACGTCAGCCGCGCGTTCTTGAGCGGGAGGATCGCCGGCTGCTGGCGGAGCACGGCGTCGCGGCGGGCGGCCAAGCTGCGGAGCTCGTCGTACGACTCACTCTGGAGCGCGAGCTGGCGTTCGAGCCGGTCGAACGCCTCGGTCGTCTCCTCCAGGAGGTCGGCCGTGGGCTCTGAGAAGCGGGCAAACGCGTCGTCGCGTACGCGCCGCACCGGAACGACGGGCGCCGCGTTCTCCGGCTCTGTCTCGCCGACCGCCCCGCCCGCCGGAACCGGGTCCGCCTCCAGGACCGTGCGGTACAGCTCCCGGTCCGTCTCCGCGAGCACGTCGACGCGCGCGGCGAACGAGGTGAGCCGGGCGTTGGCCGCCGCGAGCTCGCCCCGGAGCACGCTGATCTCCTCGGCCTGCGTGGTCTCGGCCGGCGCCGCGGCCGCCCCGGTCGACGCCTCGCTCGCGACGCCCATCCCCACGACGCCGAGCACGAGGGCCGCGGCCGCGCCCACTTTTGCCCACCCCGCCCGCCGCCCCGCCCTGCGGCCCGCCTCGACGGCGACGAAGGCGCCCGCGTCGTGGTCGTAGTAGTAGTAGCGGTTGGAGGACATACGGGCGGGGTGGTGGACCCAGAGGTGGAGGCCCGGCGCAACAACCGGGCCGGGGGCCGCAGCCCTCCCGCCGTCGGCGGACCAATCGCCAAGGTAGGGGCGTGGGGCGCCCTTTCGCCACCCCGCCCCGGTCTCCCCCCGCCCGCCCCTTCCGCCCCGCCCTACGGCCGGACGAGCGCTCCGGCGCACCCGGCACGTTATTCCACGTCCTCCTCGAACCATTCGACGCCGCGGCGCCCGCCGGGCGCGGCGCCCGCGCCCTTCGCCTGGATCCGGTCGCGGAGCCGGGCCGCAAACGCCTCGGCCGGGTCGTACCCGTAGTGCCGGAGCAGGTGGTTCATCGCGATCACCTCGCAGATGACCGTCACGTTTTTGCCCGGCGTAATGGGGAGCTTCACGAGCGGGAGGTCCACGCCCAGGAGCGGCGTCATCTCCGTCACCATCCCGATCCGCGTGTACTCCTCGTCGTTGTCCCAGGGGTGCACACGCACGACGAGCTCGATCCGCTTCTGGTGGCGGACCGCGCGGACGCCGAACATGGCCCGGACGTCGATGATGCCCAGCCCGCGGATCTCCATAAAGTGGCCGGCGAGGTCGGTCCCCGACCCCATGAGCACGCCCTCCGACTTCCGCGACGCGATCACCACGTCGTCGGCCACGAGGCGGTGGCCGCGCTCGACGAGGTCGAGGGCCATCTCCGACTTCCCGATCCCGGCCGCGCCGGTCAGCAGCAGGCCGATCCCGTACACGTCGACGAGCGAGCCGTGGACCGTCAGCTGGAGCGCGAACTGGTCCTCGAGAAATGCCCGCACCCGGTCCAGGAGCGGGACCGTCGGGAGCGCCGTCCGGTAGACCGGGACGTCGGCGTCGTCGGCGAGCGCGAGGAGGTCGTCCGGGAGCGCGTTGCCGGCGGCGAGGATTACGCACGGCGGGCCGAACGCGAGCAGCTGCCCGAACGCCTCGCGCGCGCCCTCCTCGCCCCGCCACGCGAGGTACCGGCACTCGGTGTTGCCGAGCACCTGGAGCCGCTGGTGCTCGAAGTGCTCGGCGTAGCCGGCCAGCACGAGCCCGGGCCGGTGGACGTGCCGCTCGGTGACGACGTGGTCCGACGCGTCGACGCCGTTGGCCGACTCGATCTCGATCCCGACCCGGTCCCGGAGCCGCGCGACGAGGTCGCGGACCGTGATCGACTCTTTCCGAAACGGCTGGGGCTGACGCACGGGGTACGGGGTACGGGGTACGGGGTACGGGGTACGGGGTACGGGAAGATGGCGGCGTGGCGCCACGGGCGGGGCGGAAAACGACCGGAATATCGGCGGGCAGCGAAAATGCCCCACCCCGCCCGCGGTGCATGAGGGCGGGGCGGCCGTCGTAGCGGCGTTGCATGCAACGCCGTCAGGCCGCGGCGTCGGGCGGGGTGGCGACGGGCGGGGCGGCGGGTCGTTCACCGGGCGGGGCGGCGTCATGCCGGACGTCTCGCCCGCGTCACAACCACCTCGCCCTTTGGGTCCTAGCCCCTCTTGGCTGCGCCGACGCTGCGCGGAGGCCAGGAGGGAAACTGCCGCCGCCGCCCGTTGACGGCGGCCTCGCCGCTCACCACCCCGCCCATGTCTACACGGGGCGGGGCGGA
This sequence comes from Rubrivirga sp. S365, assembly GCF_032248475.1. NCBI lineage: Bacteria > Pseudomonadati > Rhodothermota > Rhodothermia > Rhodothermales > Rubricoccaceae > Rubrivirga > Rubrivirga sp. S365. The sequence continues at coordinate 1,512,532 of NZ_JAVTTN010000001.1, read as the reverse complement.
ACAAAACCGGCGCCACCCCGCCCGCGCGTCCCTTTTCCCTTTTCCCTTTTCCCTTTTCCCTTTTCCCTTTTCCCTTTTCCCTCTTCTACGGCACGTCGACGGCGTCGAGCACGCGGCGGACGACGGCGTCGGAGGCGACCTCCTCGGCCTCGGCCTCGTAGGTCACGGCCACGCGGTGGCGGAGCACGTCGAGCGCGAGCGCGCGGACGTCGTCGGGCGTGACGTAGGCCCGCCCCGCCAGGAACGCGTGCGCGCGGGCGGCCAGCGCGAGCGCGATCGACGCGCGCGGGCTCGCTCCGTAGGCCACCAGCCCCTCGACGTCGGGGAGCCCGTAGCGGGCCGGCTCGCGCGTGGCCAGCACGAGGTCGACCACGTACTCCTCGACGCGGGCGTCGACGTACACCCCGCCCACGACGCGCCGCGCGTCGAGGATCTGGTCCGGCGTCACGACCGGCGCCGCCGGCTCGAGCGGGGCGCCGCGCGACATCCGCCGCATGATCTCCAGTTCCTCGTCGCGCGTCGGGTAGCCCACGACCGTCTTCAGCATAAAGCGGTCGACCTGGGCCTCGGGCAGCGGGTACGTCCCCTCCTGCTCGACCGGGTTCTGCGTGGCCAGGACCAGGAACGGCCGCGGCAGCGGGTACGTGGTCTCCCCGATCGTGACCTGCCGCTCCTGCATGGCCTCCAGGAGCGCGCTCTGCACCTTGGCCGGCGCCCGGTTCACCTCGTCGGCCAGGACCACGTTGGCGAAGATCGGCCCCTTCTGGACGCGGAAGCTGGACTCGGCCTGGTTGTAGACGAGCGTCCCCACGAGGTCGGCCGGGAGGAGGTCGGGCGTAAACTGGACGCGCTGGAACCGGGCGTCGATGGCCTGCGCGAGCGTCGAGACGGTCAGCGTCTTGGCCAGCCCCGGCACGCCCTCCAGGAGCACGTGGCCTCCGGTGAGCAGCCCGATCACGAGCCGCTCGACCATCTGGGCCTGCCCGACGACCACGCGCCCGACGGCGTCGAGGAGCGGGCCGACAAACCGGCTGGCCTCGGCGACCTGCTCGGTCAGCGCGCCCAGGTCGGGCGCGTCCGCCTCGGGGGCGGGGCGGGGCGGGGCGACGGGGGACGGGTCGGTCATGGGTGCGGGAGGGGCGCGCGGGGGGGAACGCCGGGGCGGGCGCAGCCCTCCCCCTACTCGCCGAGGACGGCGCCGGTGCCCAGGTCGGCCCCGTTCAGAAAGTCGGCCACGCTCATCCGCCGCTTCCCCTGGCGCTGCACCTCTAGGACCTCGACGGCGCCCTCGCCGCACGCGACGACGAGGCGGCCGTCGGCCTCGACGACGGCGCCCGCGGCGCCCACCGCCCCGCCCTCGGCGTCGACGCGCGTGCGGAGCACCTTGAGCGTCTCGCGCTCGCCCGCGGGCGCCCACGCGGTCCACGCGCCGGGGTACGGCGAGAGCGCGCGGACGTGGTCGTGGACGGCGCGGGCGGGGCGGGACCAGTCGATGCGGGCGTCGTCGCGGAACAGCTTGGGCGCTGGGCTGGCGAGTGCGTCGTCCTGCGGCTCGGCGTGGGCCTCGCCGGCGGCGATCCGGCGGACGGTCTCGACGACGGCCTCGGCGCCCAGCGCCGCCAGCCGGTCGTGGACGTCGCCGGCCGTGTCGTCCGGCCCGACGGCGAGCCGGCGCCGCAGGATGACGTTGCCCGTGTCGACCGTCTTCTGGAGGAAGAACGTGGTCACGCCGGTCTCGGCCACGCCGTCCATGAGCGCCCGCTGGATCGGGGCGGCCCCGCGGTAGGCCGGAAGCAGCGACCCGTGGAGGTTGAACGCGCCGAGCGTTGCCGCCTCGTAGACCTCGGGCGGCAGGATGCGGAAGGCGACGACGGCCAGGATGTCCGGCCGCAGAGCGCGGAGCGCGTCGTGGAACGCCTCGTCCTGGAGCGACGCGGGCTGGAGTACGGGCAGCCCGTGCCGCTCGGCGGCCTTCTTCACCGCCGAAGCCCGCACGCTCTGCCCCCGCCCCGCCGGCTTGTCGGGGACGGTGACGACGGCGACCGGGGCGAGGTCGGCGGCGACGAGGGCGTCGAGAGAGGGCACCGCGAAGTCGGGGGTGCCCATGAACACGGTGCGCGGGGAGTCGGCCATCCCGGAAGCTAGCGGCGCGCCCAGGTGGCGCACCGCGGCACGGGCGGGACGCGGGCGGGGCGGGCGTCTCCACCCCGCCCCCGGCGGGCGTATACCGACGCGCACGGGAGCGGCCCCGTGTCAACGCCGCGCGTTGTTCAGGGCGGGGCGGGGACTGGCGCTGCATTGACACGCCCCTCTTCCAGGCTGCGCCCTCCCCACGGGGCAACCGCCTACTCACACTCCTCGAACCCCCTCCGATATGAAAACCTACAGCACCCCCGCCCTCGCCGACCTCGGCGACGTCCGCACGCTGACCGCGGCCGACCAGCAGTCGACGCAGACCGACCAGATCTTCAACAACGGCGAGTCCATCGGGACGAGCCAGGGATCGCTCGACGCGTGCGTCTCGCCGAGCCCGAACCCGCAGCCCGGCGACACCTGCACCTGAGGTCTCTAGACCGCTCAGGCAGGACTCGCGAGCCCCGTGCTTCGGCGCGGGGCTCGCTCTGTTGGTGCGACCACCGAGCGCAGCCCGCTCGTCTGCGACTGTCCCTCTGGCCCGACGAGCACGTCTATCATATAGAACGGCAACGCGTTGTAGCGACAGTGACGCAAGGACGTTCTATACCCTGAGGGTCGCTCTACGCCTGCTCTCGGTGCCCGCCCAGCCGTGGCACAGCGCGTGCACAGGCGTTTCTCCTACGATGCCTCGCGGCGGCGCCCTACAGCGGGCCGCTCCCAGGCGCCGTACGCTTCGATCCCACGTCCACCATCCCAGCACAGCCATGAAGACCTATACCCCCCCCCAACTCACCGACATCGGCGACGTCCGCACGCTGACCGCGGCGGACCAGACGTCGATGCAGACCGACTCGATCCTCGACTCCGGCAACCAGATCGGGGAGAGCACAGGCTCGCTCGACGCCTGCGTCTCGCCGGCCAAGCCGCCGCGCCCCGGCGACCTCTGCAAGTAGAGGCCCCGCCCGCGTAGTCCGAGTCCCGGCGCCCTCCGCCGGCCGAGCCCCGCGCCCTCGTGGCGCGGGGCTCGCGTGCTTTATGGCCCTCGCCCGCCCCGCCCGCAGCAAGACGGCCGTCTCTGGCGAGAGGCCGCGCTCGACGGCCAAGGACCACCCCGCCCGAAGGTGTAGGGCGGGGCGGCGGTCCCGGAACGTCGAGAGAGAGGTATTGAGGAGGTGGCCTTCAGGTGCGCTTCAGGTGATGAACCCGCGAGGCGCGCCCCTGGACGGGGCTGCTAGAGTGATTTTCGGCGCACCGCCCCCTCGTAGTGCCGCGCCCTACGCCGCCCGCCCCCCCCCGCCCCGCTAGGTTGGTCACTCCCCTCTCACCAACCCACCTCGCCATGAAGCCCTACACCTCCCCCGCCCTGATCGACCTCGGCCACGTCCGCATCCTGACGGCGGCCGACCAGACCTCGGCGCAGACCGACCAGATCTTTACCAACGGCCAGGTCGTCGGCACCTCCAACGGGTCGCTCGACATCTGCACCACGGCGGACGACCAGACCTGCACCTGAGCAGGCGGCCAGGCCGCCGAGCGGCCTGAGCACGACGCGAGCCCTACGTCCTTCGGGTCGTAGGGCTCGCTCTGCGTTGTGGGCTCCGCAGCCGCCCCGCCCACGCTCACCGCCCGCCCGTGCCTCGGGGGCGGGGCGGTCTACATCCGAGTTCGCTCGTCCCACGTGGGGATCGCGAGCCGGAAGTCGCCCGACCCCGTGGGGTCGGTGAAGATGAACTGGCGGCCCAGCTCGTAGTACCGCCACACCTGGTACGGCCGCGTGCCGTAGTTCGAGCCCCGCTCCTGGACCTCGTCGGGCTCCCCGAACTGGATGTAGACCTCGCCGAAGTCCGTGTTCCACCCGCTCACGCGGCCGCGCGAGTACCGCCGGTTGGCCGACGCCACGCGCCCGTAGTACTCCTCCATCCGCTCGTTGCGGAGCGTCCCCGGCGAGGGGTCGCGGCGGTCCCAGAAGGCGAGGAACCGCTTGTACCGCTCGGCCGGCGTCGCCGCCCGGCGGATCGCGGCGATCACGTCGGACCCGGCCACGTGGCGAAGCTGGTCGATGGCGCGGTCGACGTCGGCGATCTGGCCTTCGAGCCCGGTCCAGCGGACGGCGAACGGCTTGGCCGTCTCGGCGAGGAGGTCGCCGCGGAGCGTCTCGAGCCGGAGCGTCAGCGTGTAGTCGCCGACGTCGAGGCTATCGGCGCCGACCTCGACGGCCGCCTCGGTCCGCCCCGCCCCAACCGCGAGCGCCGTCGTGACGGCGACGCCGTAGTCGGCGGCGCGGCGCGGTGCGAGGCCGAGGAGCGCCCCGAACGACGGGCGCTCACGCGAGCCGCCCCGCTCGGTCACGACGGTCGTCACCTGGAGATCGCGACGGGCCGCGCTGTAGACCTCGAACGAAGCCCAGAACGAGCCCGCGTCGGTCGGGATCGTGGCCCCGACGACGGGCTCCGAGGCCGGCGTGCCGGGCGCGGAGCGGAGCAGGAGCAGGTCGCTCACGGCGACGGCCCCGCGCGTGAGGGGCCGGACCGTGTGGACCTCCTCCGTCGTCGCCGTCCGCCCGCTGGCGCCGTCCTCGACCGTCACGCGGACGAGGTAGCGGCCCGGCGCGAGGCCGACAGGGAGAACCGCGCGGTCTTCGACGGCCGGGTTCTGCGTCGACCCGTAGTTGGGCGCCGCCACCTCGCGGGCCGCCGTACGGCTGGCGACGGCGGCGCCGAGGTCGCCGTCGTCGCCGGCGCGGTACACCTGCGCCGTCACGGCGTAGCGGGCCTCGAAGGCGTCGCCGCGCGCGAGGAACTGGAGCGACGTGTGGGGCACGGCCACGTAGACGTCGAGCCGCACCTGGTCCGCCGCCCCGCCCGAGACCGGACCGCCGGCGCGGCGCGTGACGAGGTCGACGGCCGGGCCGCCCGTCTGGGCGGCGGCGACCGGAGGCAGGATGGCGACGAGGGCCGTCAGGACGGCGAGCGCGGCGAGGTAGCAGGCGCGCATAGGCTCAGGGCGAGCGCGGGGTCGAGGGGTGGAAACCGGCAGAAACCCGGATCCCTAAGGTCGGGCGGGGCGGGGGCGCAGACGCGGCGGACGCGGCGAACCGTCGCGCGTGCCGAGCGAACGGGCGGGGCGGGGCGGCGAGCCGGCGCAGCGGTCGAAACGGAGCGGCGGGCGCAGCACTCGGGGCGGGGCGGGAGGCGCTCTACCCGGCGCTCTGCGCGCCGTCGCCGAACAGGGCGTCGACGAAGGCCGAGCGGTCGAAGACCTGGAGGTCGTCGATTCCCTCGCCCACGCCGATGTATTTAACGGGGATCTGGAACTCGTTGGAAATGCCAATCACGATGCCCCCCTTGGCCGTCCCGTCGAGCTTCGTGAGGACCAGCCCGGTCACGTCGACGGACTCGGTAAAGGCCTCAGCCTGGCGGAGCGCGTTCTGGCCCGTCGACCCGTCGAGCACGAGGAGCACCTCGTGCGGAGCGCCGGCCACCTGACGGTCCATGACCCGGCGGACCTTGGCGAGCTCGTCCATGAGCCCGACCCGGTTGTGGAGCCGCCCCGCCGTGTCGATGAGGACCACGTCGGTATCGCGGGACTTGGCCGCAGCCAGCGTGTCAAAGGCGACCGCCGCCGGGTCGGCACCCTGGTACTGCTTGATGATGGGGACGCCGGCCCGCCCCGCCCACACGTCGAGCTGCTCCGTCGCCGCAGCGCGGAACGTGTCGGCGGCGCCGAGGAGGACCGACTTGCCGGCCACCTTGTAGCGGTGGGCCATCTTGCCGATCGACGTCGTCTTGCCCACGCCGTTGACGCCGACGACCATGACCACGTGGGGCGTCGACGGGAGCGGGGCGTCGAAGTCGGCCGGGCGCTCGGGCGCGTTCTGGAGCAGGAGGTTCGCGATCTCGGCCCGGATGAGCCCTTGGAGCTCGGCCGTCGAGACGTACTTGTCCTCGGCCACGCGCGCCTCGATCCGCCGAATCACGTCGACCGTCGTCGTGACGCCCACGTCGGACGTCACGAGGACCTCTTCGAGGTCGTCGAGGACGTCGTCGTCGACCGTGTCCTTGCCGGCGACGGCGCGGCTGAGCTTGTCGAACAGGCCGGTCCGCGTTTTTTCGAGGCCGGCCTCGAGCGTCTCTTGCTCCTGCTCCTTCTGCTTTCTCTTGAACCCGAACAGGGCCATCACGTCGGTCGGTGGTGCCCAAGCGGTACCGGCGGGGCGGGGCGGGGGATCCCCGGCGCGTGTGCGGAGAGAGCGGAGAGAGCAGGGAGAGCGGAGAGAGCACGTGCCCGCCCCGCCCGTGCGGCGCAAGGGGCGGGGCGGGAGCCGCCGTGGAACTTTTCGTCGGCCGCCCCGCCCGCTGCTCTACCTGCTCTACCTGCTCTACCTGCTCTACCTGCTCTACCTGCTCTACCTGCTCTACCTGCTCTACCTGCTCTACCTGCTCTACCTGCTCTACCTGCTCTACCTGCTCTACCTGCTCTACCCGCCTCCGCCGCCCCGCCCGCCGACGCGGTGCTCGGGGCGGAGCGTGTTGCCGTCGGCGTGGAGGGCGGCCGGGCCGTGGCGGACGATGGCGACGAACCGGAGGCCGTACTTGACGATGGAGACGGCCATCGCGGCGGCCGTCAGCCCGACGAGGGCGTCGAGGACCGGGGGGCGCGCGGCGAGGAGCGCGGCGACGACCGTCGCGGCGAGCGCGGCCACGGCCACCTTCCCGCTCCACAGGGACGACGTGAACCGCCCGAGCCGCCGCGTCTGGACGAGCCCGCCGGCGGCGAGCAGCACGTCGCGCGAGACGGCGAGGGCCACGAACCACAGCGGGAGCGACGGGCCGGCCTCGGGCGGGCGCACGAGGAGGGCGACCGTGACCGCGGCGGCGGCCAGCTTGTCGGCCGTCGCGTCGAGCACCTTCCCCCACTCGCTGACGGTCCCGCTCCACCGCGCCACGCGGCCGTCGAACCAGTCGGTCGCGATCGCCAGCCCGATGAGCGCGAACATCCACCCGATGGGGCCGCCGTCGTAGACGAGCTTCGCGATCGGGACCACGAGCACGGCGCGCGACAGGCTCAGCACGTTCGCCGCCGTCCAGAACGTGCCCATCTCCGGGAACCGCCCGACGGTGGCCGGGCGGGGTGGAGCGGGCGGGGCAGGCGGCGTGGGCATGGGTGGACTCCCGCACGCGGGCGGGGCGGCGAAGATAGCCGGGCTCCCGCGGACCGATCTTGGGCGTCTCCCCGACGTCCCGCCCCGCCCCCCGAGTCCGCCTTGCGGGTCTGCCCCCAATCCGCCCTGTGCTGATGTCGCTGTCCGTCTGGCTCGCCGTCCTCGTCGCCGCGTTCGTCGTGCAGGCGCTGGGGTGGGCGTGGGCCGGGGCCGGCCTCCGCCGCGTCCAGGAGGGCGGGGTGGAGCCCGACGCGCCCCTCCCCCACCCCGCCCCGTTCCCGGTGAGCGTCGTCGTGGCGGCGCACGATGAGGCCGAGCGCCTGCCGGTGCTCCTCGACGCCCTCGGGCGGCAGCGGTACGACGGCGCCGACGGCCGCCCCGCCTTCGAGGTCGTCGTGGTCGACGACCGCTCGACCGACGCCACGGCCGACGTGGTGGCGCGGCGGGCGCAGGTGTGGGAGCGCCAGGGCGGGCCAGCGCTCCGGCTCGTGGCGGTCGCGCCGGGCGAGCCCGAGGCGGCCGGGCTCCCGCCCAAAAAGCACGCACTCGCACAGGGCGTGGAGGCCGCCCGCCACGACCGCCTCGCCCTCACCGACGCTGATGGGCGCCCGCCGCCGACGTGGCTCGCCGCGCTCGCCCTCTGGGCCGGCGGGGCGGACGGCGCGCCCGACGACGGCGCCGTCCTCGTCGGCTACGGGCCGATGGAGCCGGGGGCGGGGTGGACCAACCGCTTTGCCCGCTACGAGACGGTCCAGACGGCGACGCTGGCCGCGGCCGGGGCGGGGTGGGGACGGCCGTGGCACGCCGTCGGCCGCAACCTGTCGTACCCGCGCGGCCTCCCCGCCCGCGTCGGTGGCTTTTCGGCCGCGTCGCTCTCGGGCGACGACGACCTGCTCGTGCAAGCCGTCGCGCGGCAGAACGCCGCGCCGGTCGACTACGTGCTCGACGCGCGGGCGGCGGTGCCCTCGCCCGCCCCGCCCTCGCCGCGCGCGTTCTGGCGCCAGAAGCGGCGGCACGCCGGAGCCGGCGCGCACTACCCGGCCGGCGTGCTGGCGGCGCTCGGCCTGTTCCACACGGCGAACCTGGCGCTCTGGCTCGGCGCCCCGCTCCTGCACGTCCTGGGCGGGGCGCCGTACGGCTGGGGACTGCTCGCGGCCAAGCTGCTCGTCCAGCGGACGGCGCTGCTGCCGGCGTTTGACGCCTTCGAGGCCGAGGGCGACCTCCGCCTGTGGCAGCCGGTCCTCGACGGGCTCTCGGCGGGGTACCACGCCGTCCTCGCGGTGCTCGGCGCCCTGCCCAGGCCGCAGCGGTGGTGACGGTCCCGAGCCCACCGCCCCGCCCGCCCAGGGCGGGGTGGTGAATCCCTGCCGCCCCGCCATCCTGTAGCGCCGTCCCATGCGACGGCGCTACGCCGATGTCGACCCGTGCCACACGGCGCCGCCCCGCCCACACCGCGTGGACCGGCGGCCTACCGGACGCGCCCAACGACCACGTCGTACACGTTCGGCGCCCGCCGGTCCACGCGGCCGCCGCCGGTCGTCGCCGAGACCTCCTCGGCCACGCGCCGGAACCGCCCCGCCCCCTCGCCCGGCTCGAGCGCGCCGACGAGCATGGTCACGGTCGCGCCCCGCCCCAGCGGGGGGACCACGAACGACGGCAGCGCGAACCGGAGCGAGCCCGTGGCCGGCTCGAACACGGACTGCCCCGCCAGCTCGCCCACGCGGCGGCCCGCGGCGTCCTCGACGACGAGCCCGTCGCCGACGAACACGACGTACTCGTAACCCTGGTCCTCGGGGAACGCGTAGTCGGCCCCGTTGCCGACTGTGGTCTGGCCGCCATCTTCGGTGTCGATCGCGAACGCCACGATCGTCTGCGGGTCGCGCGGGAGGGCCGCGAACTCGGCGCGGACGTAGGTCGTCGAGTCGTCGCGGGCCACCTCGAGATAGGTCGCGTCGAGGGCGCCCCGGGCCACGCCCTCGGGGTAGACGAACGTGCTGGTCGCGCCCCAGTCGTCGCCGTCGGGGTCGGTCTGGCTCAGCACGACGCGCGCGCGGGGGTTGTCGCGGAGGATCTGGTCGGGGCCGAGATCGCGCCGGCTCTCGACCGCGCGCATGACCGGGTACTCGTCGCGGAGGTCGGGCGTGGCGAATGCGAACGCGCTCCAGTCGGCGGCGCGGTCGGCGAGCGGGGCGGAGTCCGTCAGCTCGCCGTCGAGCGTGGCGCCCTCGGGCGTGACCGCGACGTCGAACGGGTCGCGCGCGACGGTCAGCGTGTCGCCCTGGCTCCGCCCGAGGGGGACCACGACGCGCCGGCCGGACTCCTCGAAGACGATGGCCGCCCCGGCGGGGAGGTCGCCTTCGGGCTCGACGCGGGCGTCCAGGCCCGTCGCCGTGCCCGCGAGCGTGAGGCGGACCGCCCCGCCCCCCAGGCGCATCCGCACCGTCGTCTCGCCCCAGAACTCGGGCAGGCTGGGCGCCACGACGAGCGTGTCGGCGCTCTGGTAGCGCGCGCCGACCAGCCCCTCGACCGTCCCCCGGACGTAGCTCGCCAGGCTCCACGGGTTGACCGGCGCCCCGCCGACCGCCGGCGGCGTCTCGGCCGTGCGCGGGTGCCCGGCCACGAGCTCGGGGATCGCCCCGATCACGTCGCGGTCGAGGAGGAGCACCGTCTGGTTGCGCATGAGCTCGGCCGCCGCCCCCGCCCCGCCCGTCTCCGCGAACAGCGTCGCGACCGGACCCGCGAGCCACGTCCACACCGCCCCGCCCGTGCGCGCCGCCTCGGCCGGGTAGTAGTCGGGGGCGTCGAGGTACGGGTGGAACAGCGTGTCCGTCTGGGCCAGCGACGCGACGCCGTACGGGAACACGAGGCGCTCGGCGAGCCGCTGCGCGAGCGCCCCGCGCTCCTCCGTCGGGAGCCCGTCGAGGAGCGCGAGCGCGAGCAGGCCGCCGGGCCGCTCGCCGGGGGCGGGGCGGCCGCCGTCGACTCGGTCCGCGACGTCGCCGGCGCGCACGAACCGGCGCTGGAACTGGTCGAGCAGCACGTCCGACGTGTCGGCATACCACGACGCCGACGACCGCTGCGAGACGCCCATGATGCGGGCAAACTGCGTGGCCGTCTCGAGCGCCTGGTACAGCGCGCCCTGCCCCTCGGCCGTCGCCCCACGGCGGACCGCCCCGCCCCGCTCGGGGTCGCCGTCGAGGAACGTGCCGCGCGGGCCGCGGGACACGAGGAAGCCCTGGTCGTCGGTCGCGCTGCCGTTGCGGGTGTCGGGCTCGTAGATGCCGCGGAGCGCGAAGACCGTCTTGAACCAGAAGTCCGACCCGCCCGTCACGATCGAGCGGTCGCCTGTGGTGCGGACGTAGTCGCCGGCGGCGCCGAGGAACAGGGGCGTCCCGTCGGCGGACGCGAACACGGGGTCGCCGTCGTAAGGGACGAGGTCGGGCGCGCGCCCCAGCAGGTCGATCCGGCGGTCGAACCGCTGGGCCGCCCCGAGCGTCGTGACCAGGTCGCGGGCCGTGTCCCACTGCCCCAGGTCGAGGAACGCCCCGACCGTCCACGCGGCGGACGGGTACGAAGCCGGCTCGGCGCCGGGCAGCCCGGGCGCGAGGTACACGCGGCCCGAGTCGCGCCGGGCGAGCGCGTCCAGCGAGAGGGCCGCCCAGCGGAAGGCCATGTTAGTCGCCTCGTCCTCGGTCTCGAACCCGATGTCGTCGACGACGGCCGCCAGCCGGCGGCTCCGGCGCTCGCGGAGCGCGCCGGCGTTGGCGAGCGCACGCCGGGCCTCGGCGACGGCCGCCGCCGCCGTCGGGCCGGTCGACACGGCGACGGCGCCGGGCGTCTCGAAGGCGATCTCGCCCAGGCGGAACGCGGCGTCGCGGCCGCCCTCCGGCACGTCGGCCGCGACGGAGACCGACCGGACCGCCCCGCCCGCGGCCACGGCGGCCGTCCACACCGGCCCCGTCGCCGCCGAGTCGGCCGCGAGGTCGGCCGGGGCGAAGGCGAGCGCGTCGCCGGCCTGCTCGACGCGGTACAGCCCGGCCGCCCCGCGGTCGCCGCGGACCGGACGAAACGCGACGACGCCCATCTCGTCGGGGACCTCGACGAGCAGCGCGCCCGGCCGCCCCGCCCCGCCGTCGAGCAGCGTCACGCGCTCGCTGAGCCGGGCGGGGCGGCGCCCGCGGATCTGGTCGAACAGCTTGACGAGGAACCCCGACGTGTCGCGCGCCAGGTACGACCGGAGGGCCACGTCAGGCCGGGCCACGCCGCGGACACGCTCGCGCGGCCCGAGCGTCGTCGAGTCGGCATCGGTCCACCAGCGCCACCCGTCGAGGACCGGCCGGCCGTCGACGGTGTAGCCCATGGCGGCGTCGTCGCCCGGCGCCGCGAGCGCGTCGTACCACACGGAGCCGGCCTCGTCGGCCTGGAACGTGGCGCGGGCCTCGGCGAGCGAGTCGCCCTCGGCCGGCGCCTCGACCTCGACGGCGAGCGCGGCGAGCACGGCCGGCCCCTCGCCCGCCAGCCGGGTCTCGGCCGGCTCGTCGCCGCACGCGGCGAACGTGAGGAGCAGGGCGAGCAGCGCGGCGGCCCGCCCGACCGCCCCGCCCCGCCCGTCGCTGGGGGCGGAGGGGCGGGGTGGCACGACCGCCCCGCCCTGGCGCTCGGACCCACCCTTCACCTTCCCGCCCTTTCCAGACGAGTCATCCCCGCGCAGGCGGGGACCCATGCGGCCTTCCCACGAAGAACCCCGGCTGCCCGGCTGGCTCTCCAGGTCCGCCCACAGGTCCCGCCACGTCGGGTTCTGCTCGCGGATGATCCGCAGCTTCCACGCCCGGTTCCATTTTTTCAGCCGCTTCTCCCGCTCGATCGCGTCTTGAATGCTGTCGTAGCGCTCCACGTAGACGAGGCGGTCCGCGCCGTACTCGGTCGTGAACCGGGAGGCCGCCCCGCTCCGGTGCTCACTGATCCGGCGTGCGGGGTCACTCGTCACGCCGACGTAGAGCGTCCCGTTGGGCTTGCTGGCGAGGATGTAGACGAACCCGGGACGAGCCACTCTGTGGGGGGAATCGGATGGGTCCCCACCTGCGCAGGGATGACGACCTCGTGTGGAACTGGGTGTAGAACGAACCCGCCCCGCTTGTGCGGGTGGTACCCGGTCTCCAGCGTCGGGGTCCGGGGCGGGGCGGTCCGGCGCAAGATGCACACGGCGCCCCCCGCTGCCCACCCCGCCCGAGCGGCGGGCTACTCGTCCAGCCCGCGCGGGCGGACGTCGGGTGCGCGGGCGGGGCGGAAGACGACGGCTGCGCGGGCGGGGACGCGGAGGCCGTACAGCACGTCGGCCTCGCCCACGCTCACGACGAGCCCCGGCAGGTCCTCCCCGCCCGACGACGCGAACACGGCGACGAACGGGGCCGGCGGGGCGCCGCCGGGGAGCGCGAGAAAGCGGTCCTCGCCCCTCCGGTTGAGGGCCACGAGCCGGCGCTCGCCGTCCACGACGCGCTCGACGGCGAACGTCGAGTCGTCGCCGGCGAACGGGGCGAAGCCGCCGCGGCACAGGGCGGCGTCGGCGCGGCAGAGCGCGGCGAGGTCGGCGCACGCCGCCCCGCCCGGCGCGCACGGGGCGGGGCGGTCGGCGGTGACGGCCGCGAACGCGGCCTCGGCCCGCGCGAGGTCGGCGGGCGGGGCGGTCTGTGCCGCCGCCCCGGCTGCGAGGAGGAGGCTCAGCGCGACCGCCCCGCCCAGGCGAAGGCGCCTTAACGGGGCCGAGCGGCCGGCGGGGCGGACGAGCGGAGCGGGGCGGGCAGCGGTCACGGGCGGGCGGGATGGGCCGCGTAGAACGCGCGGCGCGCTGAGATCGCGCGGCGGCCCGCTACGCCGAGGGCGCCGTGGCCGCCCCGCCCGTCGTCTCGCGGACCACGAGGCGCGGCGCGAAGACGGTGTGCGAGGGCGGGGCGCCCGGGTCGTCGAGGCGGCGGCGCAGCTTCTCCGTCGCCAGCTGGCCCATCTCGACCATCGGCTGGTGGAGCGTCGTGAGTCCGAGGTAGGCGCTCGCGTCGACGTCGTCGAACCCGACGACGTCGAGGTCGCCCGGGACGCGGAGGCCGGCCTCGTGGGCGGCCCGGAGCGCCCCGAACGCCATGATGTCGGCGGCGACGAACACGGCCGTCGGCCGCTGGGCGGGGCGGTCGGCGAAGCGGTCGAGCAGGACCTGCATGGCTCGGTAGCCCGCGAACCGCGTAAAGCCCTGGAGGTCGTGGTGCCAGTCGGCGGAGACGACGAGGTCCGGGTCGGGCTCCCGCCCCGCCGCGGCCAGCGCGTCGTGGTAGCCGGCGAGCCGCTCGTCGCCGGGCGTCGTGCCGGGCACGGGCAGCAGGAGGCCGACGCGCTCGTGACCCCGCTCGATCAGGTGCTCGACGGCCACGCGCCCGCCCCACCGGCTGTCGACCGTGATCGAGTCGAACGCCTCGTGGGCGTCGTCGACGAGGACGACGGCCTGGGACGTCGCCTGGAGCCGCCGCACGCGGTCCGGCGTCGGGCGGACGGAGACGAGGAGGAGCCCGTCAGAGCGCCCGCGCTGGAGCGCCCGGCCGAGCTGGGCGTCGACGCCGGAGAACGTCCGGCTGGGGTAGACGAGGAGGTCGTAGGGGCTCCCGTCGAGCCCGCCCTGCGCCCCGCGGAGCACCTCCATAAAGAAGAACGAGGTCATCACCGGCACGACGGCCGAGACCAGGTTCGTCCCCTTCCGGGCCAGGCTCTGCGCGCCCGTGTGCGGCTCGTACCCCACCCGCTCCGCCACGCGGAACACGCGGCGGCGCGTGTCTTCGGACACCCGGGGGTGCTCGTTGAACACGCGCGAGACCGTCGCGATGGACACGTGGGCCTCGTCGGCGATGTCGTAGATGGTGACGGCCAAAACGGGGGCGGGGCGGTGAGCGAAAGCGCTTTCAACGAGCAGAATACGTCCCGCCCCGCCCGGACACGAGGCGGAGCAGCAGAACGAACCCGGAGAGGCCGGTGAGGGCCGCCCCGCCCGCGGGTGCGGGAGGGCGAGTCGGCGGTGCGCTACGCCTCGTCGTCCCAGCGCTCGATGAGGTCGATCACGGCGTCCGCGATCTCGCCCTGGTCGACGGTCCCCACGATCTTGCCGTGCTTGAACAGGTGCGCGCGGCCCCGCCCGAGCGACACGCCGAGGTCGGCGCCGGCCGCCTCGCCCGGCCCGTTCACGGCGCAGCCCATGAGCGCCACGTTGAGGTCCTTCTCGAACCCGCGCTTGGCGACGGCCTCTTCGACCTCGTCGACCACGGAAAAGAGGTCGCCCGCGAGGCGCCCGCACGTCGGGCACGCGATGACGTTGACGCCGGGGCGCCCGAGCCGGAGCGACTTGAGGATCTGGTGGCCCACGAGCACCTCGTTGACCGAGTCGGCCGCGAGCGAGACGCGGATCGTGTCGCCGATGCCGTCGGCGAGGAGCGAGCCGATCCCGATCGACGACTTGATCGGCCCGGTCTTGAGGCTGCCCGACTCGGTCACGCCCAGGTGGAGCGGGTAATCGGTCTCGGCGGCGAGCAGACGGTAGCTCTGGATCATGAAGTACACGTCCGAGTGCTTGACCGAGATCACGACGTCCTCGAACCCCTCGCGCTCGCAGACCTCGACGTGGCGCATCGCGCTCTCGAACAGGGCCTCGGGCCGCGGGAAGCCCCACTTGTCGAGGATGTCCTTTTCGAGCGACCCCGAGTTCACGCCGATCCGGATGGGCACGCCCCGGTCCTTCGCCGCGCGGAGCACCTCGCGCTCCCACTCGGGCTTGCCGATGTTGCCCGGGTTGATCCGCACCTTGGCGACGCCGGCCTCGAGCGCCTGCAGGGCGTACTGGTAGTTGAAGTGGATGTCGGCCACGATGGGCACCGGGCTCCCCGCGACGACCGCCGCGAGCGCGTCGGCGTCTTCAGGCCGCGGCACGGCCACGCGGACGACGTCGGCGCCGGCCTCGGCGAGCCCGCGGATCTCGGCGAGGCAGCCGGGCACGTCGTGGGTCTTCCCCGTCGTCATGGACTGCACGGAGATCGGGGCGCCGCCGCCGATCCGCACCTCACGCTCCTCGCCGTCGACCGTGTGGCGGAGGACGACCTGGCGGCTGTGGCGGCGCGGGCGCTGCGGGGCCTGGCCGGCCTGCTGCGATTCTTCTGTGGACAGCTCCATGCGGGCGGCCCCGTGGGCGGGGCGGGGTGGGTCTCGGAGGGTACGGCGGCGGCACGCGAACGTTCGGCCGCCCCGCCCGCGTGCGCCGCGCCGTGCCCGTTTTCGCCCGGCGCTCACCGGAGGGCGGGGCGGGGTGGGTCTATCCGCGGGCGGCGACCTCGGCCACACGCGCGGCGAGCCGTGCCACGAACGCGCGGAGGCTCGTCGTCGGGCTAACGTCGCGGAACCGGCCCTCCGCCCCGCCCTCAGCGCCTGACAGCAGGACGGTCGCAGCGTCGTAGAGGCCCTCGCGGACGAGCCTCCCGCACAGGATCTCGTAGCGCTCGGCGTAGGACGCCCCCTCGAACACAGCGTCCGGCTCGAAGTGGCCCGACGACACACGGACGGCGGACGACGACCCGGGAGCCTCTTCGAGGAGCATGAGGTAGCCAGTGAAAGGGCGGGGCGCGTCGCCGATAAGGCCCTCTCGAAAGGCCACGCGCAGGTCCTCTCCCATTCCGACGACCTCCTCCGCTCGGTTGTTGAAGTTGTTGCCGAAGCTCCCGACCTGGCTCTTGAGTTCGACGGCGGCCACCAGTTCGTCGCCGTGGACGACGAGAGCGTCCCAGTCCTTGCTCGGGCGGTAGTACCCGGGCAAGACCGTGTGCCGCAGGCGAGGCGTCCCTTGCGTGCCGCAGTAGACGGTGTCTTCCCCGAGCCCATTCGCCACGACGACAGCCCGGATCAGGTCGAGGAACCCGTCGAGGTTCTTTCCTGCCGTGACAGCCCCCCGGCTCCCGATGTCGGTCGTGCCCGATGCTGCCGATGCACGCTTCCGCGTACTCCAGAATACCTGCACAGCCTCTGTAGCACGCCGTTCGAAATCCGCGAGGTCAACAGCCATCAGTTCTCAAGTGTCTCGCAGATGGTAGCCCACTCCGCGTCTGACACACTGAACAGCTCCCGAGCTGCCTGGTCGCACGCCTCGCGCGGCCCGACCGCGGCGGCCGCCAGCGCCCTGCGCTGCAGGGCAGGCACCCTAGACCAGCGGGGAAGACGGATGCGGCGGAGGTACTGGGCCTGAAACCGGAGGTACCCCCCCCGCATCCGCACCGCGTACGCGGCGACCTGGAACTCGGCCACCCGCGAGCGCAGGACGGCCTGGAGCGCGCGCACGTCCCACTCGTCGGACGTGACGAAGTACAGGTTGTGGTGCGGGTACAGCTCTCCCGGGTCATACGCGACGACCGCCCCGCCCTTGATGTCGGGGATCAGGAGCTTCGGGGTCTCTCGGAGTCCGGGGCGCACTTTGTCAATGGTGCGGTACCACCTTTGAGGTGCCTTGCGAGCGACGTGCCGGTTGCGAACGACCTCGCCATGACTCTCGAGGTACGCGCGCAAGAGGGGGTAGGCGCCAATGTCTACGAGCGCACCCTCGTCGTCGAACGGATTGGCGAGCGCGCGGCCGGACCACTGGAGCGTGCCGTCCTCCCGGACGTCCTTCGCAACAGCCAGGGGGAGGACGCGGTCCGGCTCAATGGGGAGGTCAGGGGCGGGGCGGATAAACACGCGGTCAGCCCCGGTCGCTACCCCAATCCCGACTCGGCACTGGGCATCCTGGATGGTCGGGTGCTCGTGTTCTAGCCGGCGGAGGAGGTCCAGCGCGTCGGACGCTTCGAGGACCCAGGGAGCGGAACCCGACCCTACGCTTGTCACCATTCGCACGTCGTCACCCTCCCCCGTTGGGGCCTCCCCTCCTCGGGTGACGATCTTCGCAAGACGCGCAAGGTCAGCCGGTCCGACAGACGGGTTCTCTACGACTGCAATCTGGGTACGCTGCGCTCTGCCCTGCTGAATCGTGAACACAGACGGGTAAGCGTCCACCTCTGCGTCGAACACGTCGGCCCCGTGGAGCGTCACGACGTGGCGGAGCGCGTAGCCGCGCGTCACCATCTCGCGGAGTGGGCCGCCGTAGCGGTTCTTCATCCAGCGGTCCGCGCAGATGTACGTCAAGTGCCCGCCGTCGCTCAGCAAGCGAAGCCCACGTTCAATAAACGGGACGTAGAGATCGGCTCGGTCGTAGACCGTCTCGTAATCAGCTCGGTAGCGCGCGACGAGCGGGGCGGCGACGGCGTCCTGACGGACGTACGGCGGGTTCCCTACGACCACGTCGAACGGTCCGTCGAGCGGGGTGAGCAGGAAGTCGTCTTGCCGTAGCCACTCGTCCAGGAGCGCGTAGGCCTCGCCCTCCGGGATCGCGCGGTCCGCAAGCAGAGCGAGCAGCCGGGACCGCGTCGCCGCGGCCGTTGCCCGGTGGACCTCGACGGCCCGGATGCGCCCCCTGAGCTGGTCGATGGTCCGGTCTGGCGTCTGCTCCCACACGTCCAGCAAGCGCCGCACGGCGGCGATCAAAAACACGCCCGTCCCGAACGACGGCTCGAGCAGCCTCATGCGCAGGAGGTCCGCCGACGTGCGCCACCCCGCCAGGTCGAGGACGAACCGGGCGATATCGGGCTTGGTGTGAACGGCACCACGGGCCTCGGCTGGCGCCGTCGCCATCGCCTCCACTGCCGCCTCGACCGCCCCGCTCCGGCTCACGCCCCCGAAGATGTCGAACTGGACGGCGGGATCAGCAAGTGTCTTCATGCTCGAAACTACCGCCCGCGTGCGCCGCCCCGCCCCCGTTTTCGCCCGGCGCTGCGCGGCGTCCCCGGGCCGATTTCCTTTATCGTTCCCCGTCTGCCGGACGGTCGCGGGGGCGGGGTGGGCATCTTGTGCGTAGCGTCTCTGGCCGCCCCGCCCTCCCCCATCGATGCCCGACGCCCCGCCCGCCGACGACCGCCACCCCGCCCTCGACAGCCCCGCCCCGGAGGCCGACGGCACGAACGACGGCACGAGGATCGAGGAGGCCGCCCGCGAAAAGTTCGGGCTCCGCCGGTGGGACTGCCCCGCCCTCTACCGCGACACGGCCGACGCGGCGACCGACACCGACCTCCCGTTCTGGCTCGTCCTCCTGCTCTCGGGCGCCATCGCCACGCTCGGGCTCGGGCTCAACCAGACGGCCGTGGTCATCGGGGCCATGCTCGTGGCGCCGCTGCTGGGGCCGCTGCTCGGGCTCTCGCTCGCGCTCGCCGTCGGCGACGGGCGCCTCGCGCTCCAGACCGCGCTGACGATCATCATCGGGGCCGCGAGCGTCGTCGCGCTGGCGGCTGTGCTCGTGTTCGTGCTCCCGTTCCAAGACGTGACGCCCGAGATCGCCTCGCGCACGCGGCCGACCACGCTGGACCTGGGGATCGCCGTGTTCTCGGGCCTCGCGGGCGCCGTCGTGACGGTCTCGCGCGAAAAGCGGCTTTCGGCGTCAATCCCAGGCGTGGCGATCGCCGTCGCGCTCATCCCGCCGCTCGGCGTGGCCGGGTTCGCGATCGGGACGCAGCGGTGGGACCTGCTCGAAGGGCCGCTCCTCCTGTTCGGGGCCAACCTCGGCGGCATCGTCCTGAGCGGGATGGGCGCCTTCCTCCTCGTCGGGATGCACCGCGACGACGTGCTCGCGGCCGCGCGCGACTGGCACCGCAACACGTCGCTGCCCGGCCTGGCGGGGCGGATCGACAGGTCGCCGTCGCTCTCGTCGGTCCGCGTGTTCGAGTCGACGTGGGCGCGCGTCGGGCTCGTCGTCGCGTTTATCGCCGTCGTCTCGTTCCCGCTCACGACGTCGCTCATGCAGTTCCTGCGCGAGACTCGGGTCGAACGGGCCGTCAGTGCCGCCGCCGCACAGATCCAGGCCCGGGGCGACGCGTCGGTCCTCTCGCGCGACGTGACGCTGGGGGTGGGGACCTCGGACGTCCGGTTCCGCGTGGCGACGACGGGGTGGATCGACGAAGACGAGCGGGGCGGCGTCGAGCGGCTGATCTCGTCGGGGGCCGGCGAGCCGGTGACGGTGCGGTTCGAGCAGCTCCTGGCGTCGGACGGCGACCTCGACGCGATCGCCTCCCGGTTCTCGACGAGCCTCGCCCCGACCGAGTCCGTCGTCGCACCCGACCCGCCCTCGGTCACGCTGCAGCGGCTGGGCGGGCAGGTCACGGACGTGCTGGGCGACCTCGCGCTCCCCGACGGCGTCCGCCCCCTCGGCGCCGACGTGTCCGTCGGGGCGGGGCCGACGCGCGTCGTCGTGACCTACGCCGCCGCGCGGCGGCTGCCGCCCGAGGCCGAGGCCATCGTCGTCCGCCAGGCCGCCGCCGCCCTCGAGCTCCCCCCGGCCTCCGTCGGCGTGCAGTCCGTCGTGGTGGGCGCCCGGCCGGTCCCGGCCGACTCGGTCGGCGTGATGGGATTGGCTGGCCTCGCCGCCCGGTTCCCCAGCCTCCGTCTGACCGTCACCGCCGACTCGGCTGGCGTCGAGGGCCTCCGGCGCCGGTTCCTTCAAGCCGGCGCCCCGGCCCGTCAGGTCCTCGCGCGGCCCGGGGCGCCCGGCGTCCGGCTCTCGGTCGCGCCGCCGCAGAGCTAGCGCAAAGCACAGGTAGAGGCACAGGGTACTCGCGGTACGCGCGCCGAGGTCGGATCGGGCCGTACCTCGCACCCCGTACCCACCCGAAGGGCGCGCTAGCGCGCGAGGTCCGTGCGGAGCCACCTCGTGACCGTGGGCGTCTCACGCTCCTCCGCCTCGGCCCCCGGCCCGCGGCGGGGCGGGGCGGTCGGCGGCGGCGCCCCCGAAGCCAGCAGCTCGACGCCCACGCCGAGCGCCTCGCCGGGCGCGACGGCGACCGGGCTGTCCGCCCCGAGCGGGACGCGGAGCTCGACGACGAGGGCGCGGTCCGTCCACTGCGCCGCCGCCTCCAGCCCGTCGAGGCGGTCCACCGCGAACGTTTGCTCCGCCCCGCCCCCGCGCTGCACCGCGACCCGGTCCAGCCGCTCCTCGAACCGGCGCTTCTCGACCGAACCGCCCCGGGCGATCCCGGTCGGGAGCGGGAGCGGGTAGCCGATCCCGAGCACGCGCTCGGTCCCGCCCTCGGGGTCGAGCCACAGGCGGAGGCCGCCGGCCGAGACGCGCCGGATCTGCCGCTCGTCGCCGGCCACGAGCACCACGTAGAGCGCGTCGTCCGTGTGGCGGAGGCCGACGGTCAGGCCGCCTTCGCGGGGCACCGGCCGGAGCGCTTGCGGCCACTCGCCGGCCGCGCCGTCGACGACGACCGGGGCGGTCTCGGCGACGGGCTCCGAGGCGTAGAGGGGCGGGGCGGGCGTGCACCCGGCGGCGAGCGCGAGGCCGGCGAGGCCGGCGGCGAGGCGTCCCGTGAGCGGGGTCGTGGGCATGGGCGGGGCGGGGAAACGTGGGCACGCAACGGGCGACCGCCCCGCCCTCGCGCGTGCGCGGGACGAAGAAGGCGCCGGCCTCCATGCGGCCGCCCCGCCCGCGTACACGACGCGGGCGGGGCGGAGGTCCGTCGGAACGTGATTGGGGCGCCGACCCGCTGACGGACCGGCCTGCCGCCCCGCCGGCTCTAGGCCCGCTCGATCTGGGCGAGCCGCTTGCCGAACCGGAGGTCGCCCGACTGCGCGAGCACCTGGTCCACGAGGTCGGCCGGGACGTCGACGAGCGTCTGGGCGTCGTGGATGAGGATCTTGCCGAGCGCCTTGCCCGGGATGTCGGCCGTCCGCGCGATCGCGCTCACGACCTGGCCCGGGCGCACCTGCGCGTCGTAGCCCGCGTCGATGGCGAGGCGGACGTAGCCGGCCTCCCCGCCCTCGCTCCGGGCGCCACGGTGGGGTGCGCCGCGGTCGCGGCTGGGGGCGGGGCGGTGGCCGTGGTCGCGCCGCGCGCCGGGAAGCTGGATGCGCTCGACGGGCGCCTGGCCCCGCTCGCGGCGGGCGAGCGCGAAGGCGGCCGCGGCCACCTCCATCGGGTCGCGGCCCTCGGTGACGAGGTCGAGGACCAGCTGCCGGTCGGCGTCGGTGGCCGTCTCGAACGCCGCCACGACGTCGGCCTGGAGGCGCTGGGCGCGGACCGCCTCGACGTCCTCGACCGACGGCAGCTCGGCCTGCGGGATGGCCCGGCCGGCGGCCCGCTCGACGCGCTTGAGCAGGCCACGGTCCTGCGGCGTGACGAGCGAGAGCGCCACGCCGTCCCGCCCCGCCCGGCCCGTCCGCCCGACGCGGTGGACGTAGGCCTCGGGGTCGTGCGGGAGGTCGACGTTGAACACGTGCGAGACGTGGTCGATGTCGAGCCCGCGCGCGGCCACGTCGGTCGCGCACAGGATGCGGACCGTCTTGTTCTTGAACCGCGCGAGCACGGCCGTCCGCTGGGACTGGCTGAGCTCGCCCGAGATCTCCTCGGCCGCGTAGCCCCGGCGCGAGAGGTCGGCGGCGAGCGCCGAGGCGCCGGCCCGCGTGCGCACGAAGCACAGCGCGCTCGTCACGTCCTCGGTCTCGAGCAGGCGCACGAGCGCGTTCAGCTTGTCGCGGCCGTTCACGTAGTACCCACGCTGCTCGACGTCGGCCGCCGTCCGGTCGCCGTCGGTGACGGAGACGACCTCGGGGTCACGGAGCCGCTTCTGGGCCAGCCGCTTCACGGCCGGCGCCATCGTCGCCGAGAGCAGGGCCGTCTGGCGGTCGTCGGGGAGCGCGTCGAAGATGGCGTCGAGGTCGTCGGCGAAGCCCATCGAGAACATCTCGTCGGCCTCGTCGAGTACGACCGTGTGGACGTGCCCCAGGTCGATGGCCCCCTGCCCCACGAGGTCCACGAGCCGGCCCGGCGTGGCGACGACGACGTCGACCCCGCGCCGGAGCCGCTTGATCTGCTTGTGGTACGGCTGGCCGCCCGTGATGGGCAGCGTCCGCACGTCGAACGCGCGGCCGTAGGTGTGGACGGCGCTCGCGACCTGGACGGCCAGCTCGCGGGTCGGCGTGAGGACGAGGACCTGCACCGCCCCGCCCGCGGTCCCGGCCATCTTGTGGAGGGCGGGGAGGGCGAAGGCGGCCGTCTTGCCGGTGCCCGTGCGGGCCTGGCCGATGGCGTCGCGGCCGGCGAGGAGCGTGGGCACGAGCGCCTCCTGGATCGGGGAGGGCGCCTCGTAGCCCAGGTCGGCGGCCGTCTGGACGAGGGCGGGGTGGAGGCCGAGGTCGGAGAACGTCATAGCGAGATCGGCCCGCGCGCAGCGGGCGGCTGGAGAAGGCGGCCCCACCGTGGGGGTCGCCGGAATCGGTGTGTGCGGGGGCGTTTCCGCCACGCGGTCCACGCTCCGATTCCGCCCGCCCCGCCCTCTCGGGGCGGGCTGCGCGGGCACCTCTGATCGTCGCCTGGCTCCGTCCGGCCGCGCCCTTCCGGGCCGCCGGTCACGTATGGTCCCAACGTGCACAGGCTACGGCCCCGCCCCGCCCGCCGTGCGCGGTCCGGGCGACGAGCGCGCGAAGAGACGGTGCGGGCGGGGCGGCCAAGCCGGGGCTGGGGCCGCTCGTCCTACACGCCACCCCGCCCCGCCCACGGTCGGGGCGGGGTGGTGTCCTGACCCCTCTCCTCCCCGCCCCTGCGCGCGGCGGGGCGGGCGATATTGGGGCATGGATTCCTTTACCCTGTTTGGGCTCGACGGCGTCTGGGCCGTCGGCATCGGCCTTGTCGTCTACGGCCTCGGCTTCCTCGCGGTCATCGACGCGGTCATGAACACGCGGACGCCGCAGGGCGCGACGGCCTGGGTGTTCGCGCTCGCCACGCTCCCGCTCGTGGCGCTCCCGCTGTACCTCGTGTTCGGGCGGAGCAAGTTCGAGGACTACGTCGAGGCTCTCCAGGACTTCAACGTCCGGGTCCGGGAGGGCGTCGAGGGCGCCCGCCACGGGCCACTCGCCCCGTTCCTCGTCGAGCCCGGCGAGGACGCCGGCGAGGGCGGGGCGGAGGACGCCCGCGAGGCCGGCGAGATGCGCGCGTTCGGCGCCCTCTCGACCACCCCGTTCACGAGCGGCAACCGGGTCCGCCTGCTGGTCGACGGCGACGAGACGTTCGAGGCCATCTTTGCCGGCATCGACGCGGCCGAGCGCTACGTGCTCGCCCAGTTCTACATCGTCCACGACGACCGGATCGGGACGGCGTTCAAGGAGCGGCTGATCGCGGCGGCGCAGCGGGGCGTCGAGGTCCGCTTCCTCTACGACTCGGTCGGGAGTTGGAAGCTGCCCCGGCGCTACAAGCGTGAGCTGAGCGAGGCCGGCGTCGAGGTCTGCCGGTTTACCGGGCCGCGGAACTGGCTGAAGAAGCTGCGGCTCAACTTCCGCAACCACCGCAAGATCGTGGTCGTCGACGGGCGCCGGGCCTACGTGGGCGGGCTCAACGTGGGCGACGAGTACCTGGGCCGCGACCCCGACATCGGCCCCTGGCGCGACACGCACCTGGACGTCGAGGGGCCGATGGTCCAGGGCCTCCAGCTCTCGTTCGCGCGCGACTGGTTCTACGGGTCCCGCGAGCAGCTCGACGGGCTGGTCTGGGAGCCCGCGGCGGCCCCCGACGGCGACGAGTGCGGGCTGGTCCTCGCCTCCGGCCCGGCCGACGACCTCGAAACGTGCGGGCTCCTCTACGCCCACGCCATCGAGAGCGCTGAGGAGCGGATCTGGATCGCCACGCCGTACTTCGTCCCCGACGGCCGCGTGCTGGGGGCGCTCCAGCTGGCGGCGCTGCGCGGCGTCGACGTCCGCGTGCTCATGCCGCGCACGTCGGACAGCCTCCTCTTCAAGTACGTCCCCTACGCCTACCTCGACGAGGTGGCGCGGGCCGGCGTCCGGACGTTCCTCTACGAGGACGGGTTCATGCACCAGAAGGTGGCCCTCGTCGACCGCGACTTCGCGGCCATCGGCACGGCCAACTTCGACAACCGCTCGTTCCGGCTCAACTTCGAGGTCACGGCCGTCGTCCGCGACGAGGGCTTCTGCGACGACGTGGAGTCCATGCTCGTGCGCGACCTGGGTCGGGCGACGGAGATCTCGTACGAGGACCTGGAGGACAAGTCGTTCCCGTTCCGGTTCGCGGCGAATGCCACGCGCCTCCTCGCGCCGGTGCTGTAGGGGTTCGGGGTTCGGGGTTCGGGGTTCGGGGTTCGGGGTTCGGGGTTCGGGGTTCGGGGTTCGGGGTTCGGGGTTCGGGGTTCGGGGTTCGGGGTTCGGGGTTCGGGGTTCGGGGTTCGGGGTTGCCCCGCGCCGGCCTGGTCCGTCGATGAAGACCCGCCCCGCCCGCAACGCGAGAGGTCGTAGGGGCGACCGTCAGTCGCCCGGGGGCGGGGCGGTGTCATATGCAACGGTGTTGGCCAACGGCCTCTGGGCGGGGCGGCCAAGGCCAGACCGCCCCGCCCGCATCCTCCACCACCCCTAGGCGACGTTGACATTAGGCGAGCAGGATGAGCGTCGAGACCGCGTGGACGACCGAGAGGTCGTTGCGCGCCGTCTGCTCGTAGCGCGTACCGATCCGCCGGTAGCGCTTCAGTCGACCGATCAAGCGCTCGACCTGGTTGCGCTCGCGGTAGACCTCGCGGTCGAACGGCGGCTTCGCCGACCGCGCACCGTTCGGCTTGATCACCGCACCGATGCCCCCCGCCGACAGCGCCGCCCGGTGCGCGTCCGAGTCGTAGGCCGCGTCGGCGAGCACGGCCCCCGCATCGAGCCCCGCGATCAGCGGCAGCATCTCGTGGCCGTCGGGGGCCTGCCCGCCGGTGAGCGCGAAGCGCACCGGGTTGCAGAGCGCGTCGCAGGCCACGTGAAGCTTCGTGGTCAACCCGCCGCGGCTGTGCCCGAAGCCTTCGCGGTGGTTGGCCAGCTCGCTGGGCCCCCCCTTTTTGGCCGCCTCGCAGCGTCCTGGTGCACGCGCAGGATCGTGGAGTCGACCATGAGCCATTCCAGGTCCGGGTCCTGGACGCTCTCGAAGAGGCGCTGCCAGACGCCGCGTTTGCTCCAGCGGTTGAAGCGTACGAAGACGGAGTTCCACTTGCCGAAGCGTTCGGGCAGGTCGCGCCACCGCCCGCCGTTGCTGGCGACGAAGAGCACGGCCTCGAGGAAGAGCTTGTTGTTCGTCGCGGTGCGGCCTCGGTCGCCGGGCTTACCAGGGAGCAGGTGCCGGATGCGGTTGAACTGCGCGTCGGAGAGCGTATGGCGAGGCATGGTAGCAGCAAGAAGGGGAGGCTGCTATCGGCACCGACCCGCCCAACTCAAATGTCAACGTTGCCTAGCCCCTCCTGGCCAGGAGGGGGACTGCCGCCGCCTCGAGACGGCGGCGTGCCTGCCACGACCGCCCCGCCCCCATTTGCCCGCTGCTCGCCGCCCGCTGCCCGCTCCGGTCCCACGGGGGCGGGGCGGAACAAATCGGGCACCACCCCGCCCACGCGACTTTCCACTTTCCACTTTCCACTTTCCACTTTCCACTTTCCACTTTCCACTTTCCACTTTCCACTTTCCACTTTCCACTTTCCACTTTCCCCGCCCTACGCCTCGTCGCCGGCCACTTGCGCCTTCCGCTCCTCGGAGCCGGCGCGGCGGCTGTACCACGCCATGACGGGCGTGACCGAGAGGCCGTGGACGACGACGCTGGCCGCGATTGTGACGAGGACGAGGCCCAGCAGGCGCTCCGAGAAGCCGTCGTAGAGCCCGTGCGTCTCGGCGAACATGAGGTAGTAGACCGACCCGATCCCGCGGACCCCGAACCACGCGACGAGCTCGCGCTGGAGGTCCGACGTGGACGAGAACGCGAGGCCTACGGCCACGGCCGCCGGGCGGACGACGAGGAACACGACGGGCACGAACCACAGCGCGTCGAACGACCACTCGGCCAGGTGCAGCAGCGCGCCCACCAGGACCACGAGCGCGACCGCCCCGATCCGCTCCAGCTGCTCGGCGAACCCGAGGATGGCTGACGCCATAAAGGCCGGGGCCACGTGCTCGTCGACGGCGACCTCCTCCTCCTCCCCGTTCTTCGCCATCGCCTCGACGTCCTCGGCCGCCTCGTCGCCCGTCTCGCGGCGCTCCTCGTAGCGGAGCGCGAGGCCGGCGGCGAAGACTGCGAGGAAGGCGTAGGTGCTGATGAGGAGGGCCACCCCGTAGGCCAGCGCGACGAGCCCGAGCGCGAGGAAGTCGTCGGTCCCGATCGCCTCCTTGTGCGTCTTGCGCAGGTACACGACGAGGCGCCCGACGCCGAGGCCTAGGACAGCGCCCAGCGCGATCCCCCCGAAGATGGCCCACAGCACGTCGACCGCCACCCACTTCCACCCAAACTCGCCCAGCTCGTGGAGGCCCAGGAGCCCCAGCCCGAGCATGACGAAGGGGAACGCGGCGCCGTCGTTGAACCCGGCCTCGCCGGTGAGCGAGAACCGGAGGCGGTCGGTGTCGTCGGGGTCCTCGATCTGGACGTCGGACGCGAGGACGGGGTCGGTCGGGGCGAGGACGGCGCCGAGCAGGACGGCCGCGCCGATCGGCAGCCCCAGCCCCCACACGCCGAGCGCGGCGATCCCGAAGACCGTCAGCGTCATCGAGATCGTCGCGAGGCGGAGCGGGAGCCGCCAGCGGCGGTCCGTGAGCGGCGTGCGGAGCTTGAGCCCGGCCGCAAAGAGCGACAGGATGACGGCGATCTCGGAGAGGATCTCCAGCGGCTTCGCCTGCTCGATAGGGTCGATCACGAGGAGCCCGATCCCGAGCGGCCCGATTCCCAGCCCGACCAAGAGGTAGAGCTGCGCCGTCGAGAGCGGGAGCCGCTTGAGCGTCGTGCCCCCCAGCGCCATGAGGGTGAGGAGCAGACCAGCAACGACGAACCAGAGCGAAAAGGGCACAGGCGGCGGGAGGCAAAAGAAAAGAGGGCGCCCTCCGACGCCGCGCCCCGCCTGAGGGTCCCCCGCCCCGCCCGCTCAGGAAGCGCCCCCGGCTTCGGACGCGAGCTGCGCCAGGAAGGCGCGGAGGAACGCCGCTCGGCGCTCGGCCTCGGCCCGCCCCGCCCGCGTGCGCATCGTGGACGGTAGGCGGAGCAGCTTTGCGTAGACGTGGTCCGTCGCGTAGCGTCGGTCGTCGAGCGGGCGGGGCGGCTCGGGCGGGGCGGCATCTGGCGGGGCGGCGTCCGGGTCGGCCCACGTCGGCACGGGATCGGTCGGGTGCGTGAGCGCCGCGCCCAGCGCCCCGGCCGTCGCGTAGCACCGGGCCACGCCGATCGCACCGAGCGCGTCGAGTCGGTCGGCGTCCTGGACCACGCGCGCCTCCAGCGTCCGCGGCTCGACGCCGGCCGAAAAGCTGTGGGCCTCGATGGCGTGGGCGACCGCGGCGACGCGCGCCTCGGGCTCGCCGTGCTCCCGGAGCCACGCCGCCGCCCGCTCGGCCGCCCGCCGCGACGCCTGCGCGCGGGCGGGGTGGTCCTTCGGGAGCACGACGCAGTCGTGGAGCCACGCCGCCGGGAGCACCACGTCGAGGTCCGCCCCTTCGTCGCGCCCGATCCGCCCCGCCCACGCGACGACGCGGCGGACGTGGGCGAGGTCGTGGGCGGCGTCGCCGGCGACGTGCTCCCGCAGGAATGGCTCGCAGAGCGCGGCCCACCGCCCCGCCCGAGCGTCGAGGTTGCCGTCTGGGGGCGGGGCGGTCACGCCCACGCCTCGCGGTAGTCTTCAGCAAACTCGCGGAGCGAGCGGGGCGGGCGCCCGAGCAGCCGCTGGACGCCGTCGGCGAGGCGGCCGGCGAAGCCGAGGCGGGCGGACGTGTACAGTCCCATCATGACGGCGGCGTAGCCAGGTTCGGCGCCACGGGCGCGCTCGTGGCGGTAGAACTGGACGAGGCCCGGCCGTGTGTAAACGACGCGGCGGCCGAGGACGTCAGAGAGCACGGCGGCCACGTCGAAGTAGTCCAGCGACTCCGGCCCCGTCAGGTCGTAGGCGACGGCGCCCGCCGCCGGCGTCCGGTCGGCGTCCGTCAGCCAGACGGCCGCCGCGTCGCCCACGTCGCGGGCGTCTACGAACGACGTCCGCCCCGCCCCCGCCGGCACCACGATCTCGCCGTCGCGGACGTCGGCGGCGTGGACGTCGGAGAGGTTCTGCATAAAGTAGCTGGCCCG
Source organism: Rubrivirga sp. S365 (assembly GCF_032248475.1). Lineage (NCBI taxonomy): Bacteria > Pseudomonadati > Rhodothermota > Rhodothermia > Rhodothermales > Rubricoccaceae > Rubrivirga > Rubrivirga sp. S365. Next base: position 1,484,021 of record NZ_JAVTTN010000001.1, on the reverse strand, counting down.
GAGCAGCGCGGTCTCCATCGACGACGCCTCCAGGTGCTTCTCGATGCTCCGGTGCGGGAGGACCGGGTTGCTCTCGGCGCCCAGGACGGACAGGAACGCGATGCGGCGCACGCCGGCGGCCTGGGCCGCGTCGATCACGCCGTTCATGTTCGCGCCTTTGCCCGGCGGGAGCATGAGGAATACGTTGTCCGCCCCCTCAAACGCCGGCCCGTACGTCTCGGGCTTTGTGACATCGAACGCGACGGACGCGGCGCCGTCCGGGAGATCGCGGTCGCCCGCGTGGCGAACGGCGGCGACGGCCTCGTGGCCGTCTTGGAGGAGGCGGCGGAGCACGGCGCTGCCTACGGTTCCGGTGGCGCCGGTGACGACGGTTTTCATGACGACGGGACCCCGGGCGGGGCGGCTGGAAACTCAGGACCACCCCGCCCTCGGTCCCAGGCGGGGTGGCCTAGACTCGGGGCGGGGCGGGCGGGTTCTCTCCGCCCCGCCCGCGCGGCCGTTGCCGGGGATCGGCGCCGCCCCGCCCCCCGCGTTCCCCCACGGGCGGGGCGGTTGCGGGCGGGGCGGGCGTCCAGCGGGCGGGGCGGCTACGCCACGACAAAGTTGACGAGCCGGCCCGGCACGGCGATCTCCTTGCGGACCGTGCCTTCGGAGAGGTAGCGGGCGACGTTCTCCTCCTCACGCGCCGCGGCGAGCATCGCGGACTGGTCAGCGCCAGCGTCCACGGTCACGGTCCCGCGGAGCTTGCCGTTGACCTGGACCGCGATCTCGACGGTGTCGGCCTGGAGGAGCGCTGGGTCGTACTCGGGCCACGGCGCGTAGGCCAGCGACTCGTCATGGCCCAACCGCTGCCACAGCTCTTCAGCGAGGTGCGGGGCGAACGGGGCGAGCAGGAGCACGAACGGCTCGACCACGCTCCGGGGCACGTGCTCCCACTTGGTCGCCGCGTTCACGAACTCCATCATGGCCGCGATGGCCGTGTTGAAGCGGAGGCCGTCGACGTCGTCCGTCACCTTCTGGATGGTGGCATGGAGCACGCGGAGCTGCTCGCGCGTCGGATCGGCGTCCGAGACCGCCACCCCGCCCTCGCGGTCGAGGACGAGGCGGTAGGCCCGCGCGAGAAAGCGGTGGACGCCGTCGACCGAGCGCGTATTCCACGGCTTCGTCTGCTCCAGCGGACCCATAAACATCTCGTACAGCCGGAGCGAGTCGGCCCCGTACTCGGCCACGATGTCGTCCGGGTTGACCACGTTGCCGCGGCTCTTCGACATCTTGTGCGCCCGCGACTGCACGCGGACGTCCGGGTACTCCCGGAGCACGAAGCCTTCTCCGCCCTTTTCGACCTCGTCGTCGCTGACCGTGACCGCCACGAGGCTGGAGCCGTCGCGGGCGTCCTGCCACGCGATCTCGTCGTCGTCCGTCGGCGCGGCGTGCTCCGCCGAGACCCAGCCGTAGGCGTCGCCCGACTCGTCGAGGCGGCGGAACGCCGTGTGCTCTACGCCGCCCAGGATCATGCCCTGGTTGACCAGCTTCTGGAACGGCTCGTCGGTGCTGACAACGCCGGCGTCGTAGAGCACCTTGTGCCAGAAGCGGGCGTAGAGCAGGTGCAGGACGGCGTGCTCCGCCCCGCCCACGTAGAGGTCGACCGGCATCCAGTACCGCTCCTTTTCGGGATCGACGGGCGCCCGGTCGTTGTCGGGGTCGATAAAGCGGAGGTAGTACCAGCACGAGCCGGCCCACTGCGGCATCGTGTTCGTCTCGCGCCGGGCGGGGCGGCCGGTCGCGGGGTCCGTCACCTCGACCCACTCCTCGATGCCCGCGAGCGGGCTCTCGCCGGTCCCCGTCGGGGTGTAGCGGTCGACCTCGGGGAGCGTGACCGGGAGCATGTCCTTGCCCAACGCGTGCGGCTCGACGCGGCCGTCCTCGTTCTCGACGTGGAGGACCGGGATCGGCTCGCCCCAGTAGCGTTGCCGGCTAAAGAGCCAGTCGCGGAGCTTGTACTCGGTGCGGCGCCGGCCCACGCCGTTGTCGTCGAGCCACGCGAGCACGGCGTCCGTGGCGGCCGGCGTCTCGAGCCCGTCCAGCGACGTGCCGCGGTCGGCGATGTCGGCGACCGCCCCGCCCGAGGCGTCGGAATGGAGGTGGCGGCCGTCGCCGGTGTAGGCGTCGGTCCAGTCGCGCGTGCGGTCGAGGTAGGCCGCGTAGAGCTCGGTCTCGTCGTCCGTCGACACGTCGGCGGGCGCGTGCGCCTCGATCCACGAGGCCGGCGGCTTGACGACCGTGCGGACCGGGAGCCCATGCGCGACGGCGAACTCGAGGTCGCGCGCGTCGTGGGCGGGGACGGCCATGATGGCGCCGGTCCCATACGTCGATAGGACGTAGTCGGCAATCCAGATGGGGATTTTCTGGCCGTTGACAGGGTTTGTCGCGTGCGCGCCCGTGAACACGCCCGTCTTCGCCTTCGACTCGATTCGGTCCCGCTCCGTCTTGCGCGCCGTCGCCTCGACGTAGTCGCGGACGGCGAACACCTGGTCCTCAGTCGCGATCTCGGCCACGTAGGGGTGCTCCGGGGCGAGGACCATGTAGGTCGCCCCGAAGAGCGTGTCCGGCCGGGTCGTGAACACGCGGAGCGTGAGCTCGTCGTGGCCGAACACGCGGAAGTCGACCTCGGCGCCCTCGCTCCGCCCGATCCAGTTCCGCTGCATGGCCTTGACGGACTCGGGCCAGTCGAGCCCGTCCAGCCCGTCGAGCAGGCGGTCGGCGTAGTCCGTGATCTTCAGCATCCACTGCCGCATCGGGCGCTGGACGACCGGGTGCCCGCCGATCTCGCTCCGCCCGTTGACGACCTCCTCGTTCGAGAGCACGGCCCCGAGCGCCGGGCACCAGTTGACTGGGGCGACCGACTCGTAGGCCAGCCCGCGCTCGTAGAGCGTGAGGAAGATCCACTGCGTCCACCGCACGTAGTCCGGATCCGTCGTGTTGATCTCGCGGCTCCAGTCGTAGGAGAACCCGAGCCGCTGGAGCTGGCGCCGAAACGTGCCGACGTTGCGCTCGGTCGTCTCGCGCGGGTGCGTCCCCGTCTCGATGGCGTACTGCTCGGCCGGCAGGCCGAAGGCGTCCCAGCCCATCGGGTGGAGCACGTTGAACCCCTGCATCCGCTTGGTGCGGGCGACGATGTCGGTCGCCGTGTAGCCCTCGGGGTGGCCCACGTGGAGGCCGGCGCCCGACGGGTAGGGGAACATGTCGAGCGCGTAGAACCCGGGCTTGCTCGCGTCGAAGCCGGCGTCGCCGGGGCCGGGCTGGCGGAAGGTCTCGTGGTCGCGCCAGTAGGCCTGCCACTTGCGCTCGATCTCGTCGTGGGGGTATCCGGCCATGCTCGTGTCGTGGGTCTCGGGGGCGGGGCGGCCGAAGCTACGGCGGCGCCTCGGCGGGGGTCCCGGGACCGCCCCGCCCCGCCAGGGCGCGCGGGCGGGGCGGGGGCACCGCGCGCGGCGTCTGCCGGAGCGGGCGGGGCGGCCGAGCGCTCTCCACCCCGCCCCCTGTTCACGGGGCGGGGCGGCCCCGAATTCCGAGGCCGGTCGGACCCGAAGGGCCGGTTGGTCAATTTACACGGCCTGTTCCTTCCGCCCCGCCCCACCCCGCCATGTCTGCCCAGGCCTTCCGTGACGCCCGCGACACGCTCCTCGACACCCGCACCGACCTCGCCGCGGCCCGCGAGCGGTTCACGTGGCCCACGCTCGACCGCTTCAACTGGGCGCTCGACGGGTTCGACGCCTGGGCCGCGGAGCATGCGGACGCCCCGGCACTTTGGATCGAGGGCGATGAGGGGACCGCGGCCCGGCTCTCGTTCGGGGAGCTGTCGGACCGCTCGGACACGTTCCTCCGCCGCCAGGGCGTCGGGCGGGGCGACCGCGTGCTCCTCATGCTCCCCAACCGCGTCGAGCTGTGGGAGGCGGAGACGGGCGAGGGCCGCCGCCCGAACGAGTTCTGGGAAGAGGACTTCGAGGCCGAGCTCCGCGGGTAGGACCGCCCCGCCCTCTGGCGCTCGGGCGGGGCGGAGGAGCGCTTCGACGCGCGCGGCCGGCGGGCGGGGCGGTCGGCCGGAGCGCCTCCGGTCCCACGGGGCCGTGCCGCGCGGGCGGGGCGGCGTCAGGCCGGAGGTGTCCGCGCGGCGAGGCCGCGGAGGACGTGCCAGACGGTGAGCGCGGCCAGCACCACCGTCCGCCCGTCCGTGTCGTGGGCCGGATTCAGCTCGACGACGTCGACCGACTGGACGTGTGCGCTCCGCCCACACACCTCAGCCGCCCGGAGCCACACGGCGGTGGAGAGCCCACCCACGCCCGGCGCGCTGACGCCCCGCGCGGCGTCGACGGCGTCGAGGTCGAACGAGGCCAGCGTCGGCCCGTCGAGGGACGCGACGAGGGCGTCGGCGCGCTCGGCCGTCAGGTCGTCCGCCCACACCACCCCGCCCGACGCCTCGGCAATCGCCGCGTGGTCGGCGGCGACGCGCCACGGGAGCAAGCCCGCGACCGTATACCCGCGGCACAGGCCCGAGTCGTGGTCGAGCAGCTGGCGGAACGGCGAGCCCGAGTGCCCCCGACCATCCGCCGGGGGGCGGACGTCGGCGTGGGCGTCCCAGTTGAGCGCCCGCACGGGCCGCCCCGCCCGCACGTAGCCAAGAAAGTGGCCGTACGCCGTCTCGTGGCCGCCGCCGAGCACGATGGGCACGACGCCGCGCGCGAGGAGCCCGCCGACGCGCTCGCCCAGCCGGGCCTGGTCGGCCTCTAGGTCGCCCGTCACTTCGACGTCGCCCACGTCGGCCGTGCGCTCGAGCAGGCCGACGAATGGGGCGGGGCGTCGGGCGTCGGGCGTCATCCGCGCCAGCGCCGCGCGGATCTCGGCGGGCGCCTGCGCGGCTCCGGGCCGCCCGCCGTTGCGGCGGACGCCCTCGTCGGACGGGAAGCCGACGAGGGCGACGCGTGTGTCAGTGGCGAGCGGGGCGTCGCGGAGCCAGTCGCCAAGGCGGGGGTCGGACATGGTGAAGGGCGGGCAGCGGGCAGAAGATGCACCACCCCGCCCACGCCGGGGGCGGGGCGGGGCGGGGCGGGGCGGGGCGGGGCGGGGCGGGGCGGGGCGGCACCGGGCGGGGCGGCGCCTGCCCAAACCGCCCCGCCCTCGTCACAACCACCCCTAGCCCCTCCTGGCTGCGCCGACGCTGCGCGGTGACCAGGAGAGGGACTGCCGCCGCCCTCTTTAGGCCTCAACGGCGCCAACGATCGCCCCGCTCGCTGCTCGCCGGCCCCACAGGGCAGGGCGGAACAAAACGAGCGCCACCCCGCCCGCACCCCTCATCCCTCATCCCTCATCCCTCATCCCTCATCCCTCATCCCTCATCCCTCATCCCTCATCCACACCGTCTCGCCCGCGGCCACGGCGCGGGCCGCCGGCTCGGCGCGCCAGCCCGCGAGCCACGCGTCCAGTGAGGGCGCCTCGAACACGGCGACGTCGGCCACCCCGCCCGGCACGAGCGTGCCGACGCCGTCCAGGCGGAGCGCGCGGGCGGCCTCGACGGTCGCGCCGCGGAGGGCCTCGGCCGGCGTCATCCGCTGGCGCGTGCAGGCGAGCCACATCGCGAGCGGGAGGCTCGCGCTCGGCGCCGAGCCCGGGTTGAAGTCGGTCGCCACGGCGACGCGCACGCCGGCGTCGAGGAGGCGCCGCGCGGGCAGTGGCTCCTGCCCCAGCACGAGCGTCGCGATCGGAAGGCTCACGGCGACCACGCCGGCCGCGGCGAGCGCCGCCCCGCCCGCGTCGGACACGTACTCGAGGTGGTCCGCCGACGCCGCGCCCACGCTCGCCGAGAGCGCCGCCCCGCCCGTGTCGCTGAGCTGATCGGCGTGGAGCTTGGCGCCCAAACCGTGTGCGGCCGCGGCCGCGAAGATCGTCCGGGCCTCGGAGCCGGTGAACGCGCCCTGCTCCACGAACACGTCCACGAACGCCGCCAGCCCGTCGGCTGCGGCCTTCGGGATCATCTCGTCCACGACTAGGCGGACGTAGCCGGCCCGGTCGTCGGCATACTCGGGGGGGACGGCGTGCGCGGCGAGCAGCGTCGACACGATCCGCTGCGGCCCCGCATCCGCCAGCCGCCGGTGGACGCGCAGCGTGCGCATCTCGTCGGCGACGGTCAGCCCGTAGCCGCTCTTGGCCTCGACCGTCGTCACGCCCTGGCGGAGCATGGCGTCCAGACGCTCCCGCCCCGACGCCTCCAGGTCGGCGTCGGACGCCGCGCGCGTGGCCCGGACGGTCGACAAGATGCCGCCGCCCCGCCCGGCGATCTCCAGGTAGGGCGTCCCCTCGATGCGCTCGACGAACTCGCCCGAGCGGTCGCCCGCGTGGACGAGGTGCGTGTGGCAGTCCACGAGCCCCGGCACCACGAGCCCGCCGTGGGCTGACAGGCGCTCGGCATCCGCAAAGCGGGCGGGGAGGTCGGCCTCGGGACCGGCCCACACCACGACGCCCTCGTCCCACACGAGGGCTGCGCGGTCGACGAGCCCGGCGCCCGGGTCGTCGGGCGGGCACGTCGCCAGCTGGCCGATGTCGGTGAGCGCGGTCATGGGAGCGGCCCTGTTTGGGTTTCGGCCGCGGCGACGAGGGCGCCGGAGCGGACGAGGTCCGTGGCCGCCTCGAAGTCGGCCTCGAAGGCGACGTCGTCGGTCCGCTGCGCCACGCGCTCGCGGAGCACGGCGTGGGCCGCCTCGACGCCCCGCCCCGCCCGGAGCGGGCGCCGAAACGCGAGCGCCTGCGCCGCGCACAGCGCCTCGACGGCCAGGACGCGCTCGGCGTTCTCGACCACGCGGAGCGCCTTACGCGCGCCCCACGCGCCCATCGAGACGTGGTCCTCCTGCCCGCGCGACGACGGGATCGAGTCGACCGAGGCCGGGTGGCACAGCGTCTTGTTCTCGCTCACGAGCGCGGCCGCGGCGTACTGCGGGATCATGAACCCGGACTGGAGGCCCGAGCGCTCGACGAGGAACGGCGGGAGCCCGTCGCCGCCGTCGACCAGGAGGTACGTCCGGCGCTCCGAGATCGAGGCCCACTCGGCGACGGCGATCGCCGCCGTGTCGAGGGCGATTGCGAGCGGCTGCCCGTGGAAGTTGCCCGCCGAGACCACGTCGGCCGCCCCGCCCGCCCCGCCCTCTGCCGGGGGCGGGGCGGCGACCTCCGAAGGAGACTGCGAAGCAACCTCCGCAGGAGATTGTGCAGCAAACACGAGCGGGTTGTCGGTGACGCTGTTCAGCTCGCGCTCGACCACGCCGGCCGCGAACGCGAGCGCGTCGCGGCTGGCGCCGTGGACCTGCGGCACGCAGCGGACCGAGTACGGGTCCTGCACGCGGCCGCAGGCGGCGTGGCTCGGGCCGATCTCCGACCCGTCGAGCAGGCGGCGCACGGCCTCGGCGGACTGCGCGTGGCCCGGGTGCGGGCGGAGCGCGGCCACGCGCGCGTCGAACGGCCGCGCTGAGCCCAGCCGGGCCTCCAGCGTCATCGCGGCGACCACGTCGGCCGTCGTCGCCAGCCGGCGCGCGCGCTGCGCGACCTCGACGGCGTAGGCGAGCATAAACTGGGTCCCGTTGATGAGCGCCAGCCCGTCCTTGGCGCCCAGCGCGACGGGCTCCAGGCCCGCCTGGCGGAGCGCGTCGGCGGCGGGGGCGGGGCGGCCGTCGTCCCACACCGAGCCCTCGCCGATCAGCGGGAGCGTGAGGTGTGCGAGCGGGGCGAGGTCGCCCGAGGCGCCCAGGCTCCCCTGCTGCGGCACGACCGGCACGAGGTCGGCGTCGAGCAGCGCCAGCAGGCCGGTCACAACGGCCGGACTGACGCCCGAGAAGCCCCGCCCGAGCGCGTGCGCCTTGAGCGCCAGCATCCGCCGCGTAAGCGCGGGCGGGGTGGGATCGCCGACGCCGCAGGCGTGCGACCGCAGCAGGTTGACTTGGAGCTGCGCGACGTCGTCGGGGCCGATCCGCTCTGACTTGAGCGCGCCGAAGCCCGTGTTGAGGCCGTAGTGCGCGCGGCCGTCGGCGAGCGCGGCTTCGACGAGCGCGCGGCTCTGGGCGACGCGGCCGTCCGGCCGGGCCAGGTCGTCGGCGAGCGCCGCGAGCGACGCCGCGAGGTCGGCGTCGAGCGTGTCGAGGCGCAGCGCCGGCATGTCGAGTTCGACCACCCCGCCCATCACTGCGGGTCCCCCGCCGAGGGGAGGTCGACGCCCCGCTCGCGCGCCGTGTCGAGGGCGACGTCGTAGCCGGCGTCGGCGTGGCGCATGACGCCGGTGCCGGGGTCGGCCGTGAGCACGCGCTCCAGCCGGCGCCCGCCGGACTCGGTCCCGTCGGCGACGCACACCATGCCGCTGTGCATCGAGTACCCGATGCCCACGCCGCCGCCGTGGTGGAGGCTCACCCACGACGCGCCGCAGGCCGTGTTGAGCATGGCGTTCAAGAGCGGCCAGTCGCCAATCGCGTCGGAGCCATCGAGCATCCCCTCGGTCTCGCGGTTCGGGGAGGCCACGCTGCCCGTGTCGAGGTGGTCGCGCCCGACCACGAGCGGCGCGCTCACGCGGCCCGTTTCGACGAGCCAGTTGAACCGCTCACCCGCCTCGGCCCGCTCGCCGTATTCGAGCCAGCAGATCCGCGCCGGGAGCCCCTGGAACTGCACCTTCTCCTGCGCCAGCCGGATCCAGCGGTGCAGGTGTTCTTTCTCGGGGAACAGGTCGAGGAGCGCCGCATCGGTCGCCGCGATGTCGGCGGGGTTGCCCGAGAGCGCGGCCCAGCGGAACGGGCCGGAGCCGCGGCAGAACAGCGGGCGGATGTACTCGGGCACGAACCCCGGGATCTCGAACGCCTCGGTCCGCCCGCGCCGGTCGGCCACCTGCCCGCGCAGGTTGTTGCCGTAGTCGAACGCGACCGCGCCCGCCCGCTGGAGCGCCAGGAGCGCGTCGACGTGCGTTTCCATGCTGTCGAGGACGGCCTCCTCGTAGGCCGCCGGGTCGGCTTCGCGGAACGCGTCGGCCTCACCCAGCGAGACGCCCGCCGGCAGGTAGCCCACGCGGAGGTCGTGCGCGCTCGTCTGGTCCGTCACCACGTCGACCGCTACGCCGCGGCGGACCAGCTCGGGCAGGACGTCGGCCGCGTTGCCGACGAGCCCAACCGAGAGCGCCTCGCCCCGCTCGCGGGCGCCCTCGACGGCGTCCAGCGCCTCGTCGAGGCTGTGCGCGAGCCGGTCGCAGTAGCCGGTCTCGACGCGGCGGCGGATGCGGCTCTCGTCCACGTCGACGCCGAGAAAGGCCGCGCCGTTCATGGTCGCCGCGAGCGGCTGCGCCCCGCCCATCCCGCCCAGCCCGGCCGTGACGACGAGCCGGCCGCTCAGGTCGCCCCCGAAGTGGCGGCGCGCGCACGCCGCGAACGTCTCGTACGTCCCCTGGAGGATGCCCTGCGTGCCGATGTAGATCCAGCTCCCGGCCGTCATCTGGCCGTACATGGTCAGGCCCGCCGCCTCGTGCTCGCGGAAGCGGTCCCACGTCGCCCAGCGCGGGACGAGCCAGCTGTTGGCGATGAGCACGCGCGGGGCCTCGTCGTGCGTGCGGAACACGCCGACCGGCTTCCCGCTCTGCACCAAGAGCGTCTCGTCGTCCTTCAGCCGCCGGAGCGTCTCGACGATCCGGTGGAACGAGGGCCAGTCGCGCGCGGCCTTGCCCGACCCGCCGTAGACGACGAGGTCCTCGGGCCGCTCGGCGACCTCGGGGTCCAGGTTGTTCATCAGCATGCGCAGCGCGGCCTCCTGGTGCCAGCCCTGGCAGGAGAGGTCGGTGCCGCGCGGGGCGCGAATGGGCGGGGCGGTCGTCATCGAGGGCGGGGCGGGGTGGCGCCTACAGGCTAGGACCGCCCCGCCCTCGCGCCCAAGGGCCGACCGATGGTACTGTGCCCGTCTCGCCTTCGATCCGATGGCGACCGCCCCGCCCTACGTTCGCTTTGGATATGGACACGCTCGACCACCGCCTGCTCCGCGAAGTCCAGGCCGACGCCCGCCTGAGCTACGCCGAGCTCGGCCGGCGCGTCGGGCTCTCCCCGCCCGCGGTCGCCGAGCGCCTCCGCCGCCTGGAGGCGTCCGGCGTCGTCACCGGCTACCACGCCGCCGTCGACCCCGCGCGGCTCGGGCGCCCGGTCCAGGCCATCCTCCACATGCAGGTCGACCGCGCCCGCTTCCAGCGGAGCGTCGAGCAGATCCAGCAGCTCGACGACGTGCTCCAGTGCTACCGGACGACCGGGAGCAGCTCGCTCGTCATGGTGGTCGCCGTCGCGTCGACCGAAGCGCTGGAGGCGCTCATCGACCGCCTGCTCCCCTTTGGCGAGCCGGTGACGCAGCTCGTGCTCTCGGTGCCGGTCCCGCGCCGGCCGGTGGCGCCCAACTCGTAGCGCCCCAGCCACGGGCGGGGCGGTGCCGCGCCTGTGCCGCGCCTCCTGCGCCCGCCCCGCCCGCTTTTCTCTCTACGCCGTTCGGGATGCCGTTCGGGCGGGGTGGCGCTGCGGTCCGGCGTCGCCCGGCTGCGCCCTCCGCCCGTTCCCGCCGCGGAACCGGGTCTCGACGAGGTCCACGATGAGGAGGCTCGCGACCAGCCACGCGGCGCCCGAGAGCCACCCCGCCACGACGTCGGTCAGAAAGTGGACGTTGAGGTAGACGCGCGAGAGGCCCACGGAGATGATGAGGAGCGGGCCAACGACGGCGGCGAGCGCGCGCGCCCACGCCTTCTCGGTCAGCCGCCAGACGAGGTAGACGAGCATCCCGTAGAACACGGTCGACGCGAAGGCGTGGCCGCTGGGGAAGCTGTAGCCCTCGGCCGGGATCACCTGGTCGACCGGGCGCGCGCGGTGGAACAGCCCCTTCAGCCCGAGCACCACGAGCCCGCCGCCCCCGCTCGCGAACGCGACGCGGAAGGCGGACCAGTACCGCTTCGCGGCGACGAGCGCGAGCGTCGCCACCACGACGAAGGTGATGAGCGTGAGGTTGTTGCCGAACCACGTCACGGCGACGCCCAGTTGCGGATCGGCCCCGAGCGCGTTGAAGACGACCTCGTGGGCGCGGGCGTCGAGCCGCGCGAGGTCGTCGCCTTCGGAGACGGCGTCGACGACCTCGACGAACCCCCACAGGAGCAGGGCGACGGCCACGAACGCGAGCGTGGCGCTGAGCCCGTACGGCACGCCCCGCTCCAGGCGGCGGCGGAGAAAGCGGGCGATGGCGGCCGGGGCGGGGCGGTCGGTCACGGGGCGGCGGGTCAAAACAGGAGGACGACGAGGGCGACCGCCCCGCCCAGGATCACGAGCCCGTTCAGCGCGAACAGGCCGACGAGCGCGAGCGCGAACGGGAGGCTGGCGAGGCGGAGAAAGCGGGCGGCCCCGACAATTCGGACCCACGCTCCCTTCGACGTGAGCGCGAGCCCGCGCGCCGCCCACAGCGCGCGACCCACGCGGAGGAGCCGGCTCCGCCCCGCCCGGCGGGGACGCGCCTCGGCGGGTTGCGCGGCGTCGGCGCGGCCGGTCGCCGCGAGCGCCGCGTCGCGGAGCTGGCCCGGCAGCGAGGCGAGGTCGGCCAGCGTCCACCCTGCGAGCGCGGCGGCGGCGGCGGGGACCAGCAGGAGGAGGGCCACAATGACGGCCACCCCGCCCACAGCGCCGGACCGCAGCGCGCCCTCGAAAAGGGCGAGCCAGATGACGGCCGCGGCCACGGCGCTCGCCGCCGCCGTCCGGTACGCGAACCGCACGAGCGCGCCGACGCCGGGGACGATCCGGCCCAGCCGCGCGAGCGCGCCGGGCGACGCGGCCTCCAGCGCCGCCCCGCCCTCGCCGCCGGGCGGGGCGGCCGTCTCCAGCACGGCGGGCGCCTCGGGCGCGAGGGCCGGGCGCAGACTGCCGGGGCGGGGCGCGGAATCCACGGGCGGGGTGGGCGGGTTGGACACGCCCCCCTTACGCCACCACGTACGCTTTGAGTTCGCCCGACCTCGCCGACGCCCTCCGCTCCGCCCGCACGATCGCCGTCGTCGGCTGCTCGCCGCGCGGGTTCCAGACCAGCCACCGGATTGCCCAGTACATCCAGCGCGCCGGCTACCAGATGGTGCCCGTCAACCCGAACCACGACGAGATCCTGGGCGAGACGGCCTACCCCGACCTCGCCTCGATCCCCGACGACGTCGTGGTCGACATCGTCGACGTGTTCCGCCGGTCCGAGTTCACCGCCGACGTCGTCCGCGACGCGTCGAGCCGCATGGAACGGACCGGCCAGACGCCCCTCATCTGGACCCAGCTCGGCGTCCACTCCGCCGAGGCCGAGCGGCTCGCCGCCGAGGCCGGCCTCCCCTACGTCGCCAACCGCTGCCTGATGGTCGACCACGCGGCGTTGGTGTGAGGGATAGAGGAATAGGGAATGGAGGGATGAGCAGACTCGTCATCCCCCGCTCCATCCCAACCCGCCCCCCCGGCCCGCCCGCTCTGCCCATCCCTCTACCCCTCCTCCTCCCTCCTTCATGTCCGTCCCCCCCGCCATCGACACGCAGAAGCTCCTCGACGCCATGAAGGGGGGCGGGGCGGCCGGCCTGAAGGTGCCCCCGCCCGTCTTCGAGGACATGGAGGCCGAGGTCCGCGACTACCGCCCCGGCGACGCCGAGCGCGACGGCGTCGGCGCGTCGATGCGGACGCGGTTCCCGGTCCTGGAGCGCTACCAGAACCCGATGGGCGTGATGCAGGGCGGGATCGTGGCCGCGGCCGTCGACAACGTGGTCGGCCCGCTGAGCTACCTCGTCGCCCCGCCCAGCGTGACGGCCCAGCTGTCGATGACCTACCTCGCCCCGGCCGCGCCCGGGACGGAGTACGTCGAGGTCGAGGCCCGGCTCGTCTCGCGGGCGGGGCGGCAGCTCGTGTTCGACGCCACGGTCACGGCGCCGGACGGGACCGAGATCGCCGTCGGGCGGCTCACGAACACGATCGTGCGCCGAGGCTGAGGACCGCCCCGCCCGCGTGGCGGAGTGGCGCGGGGCGGGGTGGCGCGCACCGGCATTTCCCGCCCCGCCCGCCGCGCCGGCACGTTGTCTTGACCATCGCACCGCAGGGACCGCGCCGTAGGGACACCATGCGTGGTGTCCCCGAACGGGGCACAGGGCCGCGGATCCGCGCCCGCGTGGCGCGAGGGCGGGGTGGCCTCGCACCGTTCCCGCCCCGCCCCTACGCCGCGTCCATCACGACCGTCTGCACGGGCGGGGCGGAGGAGCGGTCGAACAGGCACCCCGCCTCGACGCCCAGCGCCGCGAGCGCGCCGGCCTCCACCCCGCCCCGCTCGGCCTCCGGCCACCGCGCGTACATAGCGCCGAGCGCGTAGGGCGCGCCCGAGCCCATGGCCCAGAACCGCGAGAACTCGTGGACCTCGCGCATGTCGTAGACCCCGAAGATCCCCGTCGGCGCGGCGACCACGAGCGACACCTGCGTCGACTCGTACGGGTCGCCCTCCTGGCCCGAGTCCGGGAGCAGGTAGTAGTCCTCCTTGAGGACCGGGTGGAGCGCGCGGAACGTCTCGAAGAGGCCGCGCCGGCTCCCCAGGTCGGCGTCCTCCATCCGCTCCAGCGCGTCCTGGATCACGAGGACGTGGGCCGTGTAGCCGACGATGCCCACGTACGCCTCCCCGCCCGGCGTCTCGACGCGGACGATCTTCTCGCCGGCCGCGTCCATCTCGGGCGGCAGCCGCGTCTCGTCGAACGTGGTGAGCGCGTCGGCCGCGATTGCGATGCGGCCCCCGACACGGGCGACGGTGATCGTAGACATAGGGCGGGGTGGTTCGGGGTACGAGGTACGGCTGCTGACCCTCCACGTGCTACGTACCCGGTACCGAGTACCCCGTACCTACAGGTACAGGAGCGTCGCGACGGCGAAGAAGATGGTCAGGCCGAGGATGTCGTTGGAGACCGTGATGAACGGCCCCATCGCGAGCGCCGGGTCGATCCCGACGCGGCTCAGGCCCAGCGGGACCGTCGCGCCGATGAGCGTCGAGAGCACGATGACGACGAGGAGCGCGAGCCCGGACGTGAGCGCGAGCCGGGCGGGGTCCTCGCCGAACCCCGACACAACGACGATGAGCGCGAGCGCGAGAGCCAGGACGACCCCGTTCAGGAGCGCTACGGCCAGCTCCTTCCCCAGCCGACGCGCCAGGTCGCTCGACCACAGGTCGCCGGACGCCAGCCCCTGCACCGCGATCGCCGACGACTGGATGCCCGCGTTGCCCGCCATCGCCATCACGATGGGGATAAAGAGCGCGAGCACCGGGGCCACCTGCAGCGCCTCCTCGAACCCCACGATGACGAGGCCCGACACGTAGGCCCCGCAGAGCCCGAGCAGCAGCCACACGAGCCGCCCCCGGCTGACCGCGAAGACGGACGACGACAGCTCCTCCTCGCCCGTGATCCCGACCGCCCGCTGGATGTCCTCCTCGGCCTCCTCGCGGACCACGTCGAGCACGTCGTCGACCGTGATCCGCCCGACGAGGCGGCCGCCGGCCGAGACGACCGGGAGCGCGACGAGGTCGTACCGCTCCATGACGCGGGCGACCTCCTCCTGGTCGAGGTCGGGCTCGACCGCGATCGGGTCCGGCTCGGCCACGTCGGCCACGAGCGCGTCGGCGCGGGCCAGGAGCAGGCGCTTGAGCGGGACCACGCCCACCAGCCGCCCCGCCCCGTCGAGCGCGTAGACCACGAACACGGGGTCGACCGTGGCCGCCTTCTCGCGGACGGCCTCGGTCGCCTCGGCGACGGTCGCCGACGCCGGGACGGCGACGAACTCGGTCCCCATGAGCCCGCCGGCCGTGTCGTCGCCGTAGCTCAGCAGGGCCTCGACGTCGAGCGCGTCTTCGAGCAGGACGAGCACCTTTTCGACCTGGTCCAGCTCGATGTCGGCCAGCACGTCAGCCTGGTCGTCGGTGTCGAGCGGGTCGATGAGGGCGACGAGCGCGTCCGTCGAGAGGCCGTCGAGGAGCCCGCCCCGCTCGGCGCCCTCGAGCTCGGGGAGCACGAGGCTCCGGGCCTCGCCGGGCATCCACGCGAACACCTCGCGGGCGGCGCCCAGCGGGAGGTGCCGGAGCAGCGTCGCCTGGTCGGCCGCCCGGAGGTCGGCGACGAGGTTGACGACCATGCCCCGCTCGCCGCCCTCGACGAGCGCCTCCACGTTGCCGACCACCTCGTCGTCGACGACCGGACCGCCGGGCGGGGCGGGGTCGAGCGCGGGGGGGGCGTCGGTCACGGGCGGGGTGGGCAGGCCGCCCCGCCCGAGCCCCAGGCGGGGCGGGCGCTAGGCGGCGTCGAAGTGGCGGGCGAGGCGGACAAAGTCGGCCGGCGAGACGGCCTCAGGGCGGAGCGTGGCGGCCCACTCGGGCACGGCCACGCCGGCGGCCTCGGCGACCGTCCCGAGGCTGTTGCGGAGCATCTTCCGCCGCTGGCCGAACGCGGCGCGGACGACCCGCTGGAGCGCCGGGAAAGCTACGTCCGGCCGCTCGGCCGCCCCAAAGTCCAGGGCGACGACGGCGCTCTCCACGGCCGGTTTGGGCCGGAAGCAGTGGCGGGAGACGGTGAAGAGCGTGCGCGTCTCGGCGTAGAGCCCGAAGTACACCGAGAGCGTCCCGTACGTCTTCGACCCGGGCGGGGCGGCCAGCCGGTCGGCCACCTCCTTCTGCACCATCACGACCGCCCGCGCCACGTGCTCCCGGGCGTCGAGGAGAGCAAACAGGATGGGCGAGGTGATGTAGTACGGGAGGTTGCCGACGACGTAGAGCGCCGGCGGCGCGGGGACGAGGGACGGGGGATGGGGGACGGGGGAATGCGTCTCGGACCGCCCCGCCCCGCCCGACGTGAGCGGGGCGGGCCGGGAAGAGTCCCCCTCCTGGACAGGAGGGGCTAGGGGTGGTTGATGAACCGAGCGGGGCGGCTCGGAGTCCGCCGCCCCGCCCCGCCTCGCGAGAGCGCCCCAGTCTGCCTCCAGCACGTCGCCCTGGCGCACGTCGAGGGCGGGGTGGGCGGCGCGGAGGTGGGCGACCGCCTCGGGGTCCACCTCCAGCGCGACGAGGTCCGGGTAGCGCTCCAGGAGCACGCCCGTCAGCGCCCCCTCGCCCGGCCCGATCTCGACGACGCCCGCGCCGGGCGGGGCGGCGACGGCGTCCGCGATCCGGCGGACCGTGTTGGGGTCGGTCAGGAAGTGCTGGCCGAGGCGCTTTTTCGGACGGACGGACACGGGCGGGGCGGTAGACTGGGTGCCCTCAGAGCCCCGCCGACCCCGTGACGTTCCCCCGCCCCGCCCGCGCCGTCGTTCTCGGCGCCCTTTTCGCCGCGCCGGTGGCGGCCCAGGACGCTCCGGCCGACTCGGCCGCCGCCCCGCCCGCGGCCGTCCGCCTCGACGTGCGGCGGCTCGACGTGGACTCGCTGAGCGTCACGGCCCAAACGCTCGACGCCCGGCTCAACCTCGACGCCCACGTCGGCGACCTGGTGCGGATCGAGGCCGGCGTCCGCGTCCGCCTCGACAGCGTCGACGTCGACGTCCGCGGGGCCGAGGCGGTCGCCGACCTCCGCATCCAGCTCGACGCCGTGGTCCGGGTGCTCCTGGAGGCGCTCGCGGCCGTCCGCGAGACGCCCGCGCTCGTCGAGGGCGCCCCCGACGCGGCGGCGGGCGGGGCGAGGCGGGACTGAGCGGCGGCCGGCCTCCGGCTACTCCGCCCCCGGCTCCTCCGCCTCCAGGAGCGACCGCAGCAGTGCGAACGCGCTCGGGAGCGGGTCCTGAAACAAGACCTGCGGGTCGAAGCGGAAGCCCTCGACCGCCCCGCTCTCGAACACGCCGCCCGCCCACGCGGCCCGGTACGCCCCACCTGGCCGGTACGGCTCGCCGTCGAGGCGGTAGAACGTGGCCTCGCGGCGGACCGGGTCGACGAGCCAGTACTCGGGCACGCCGACGCGCTCGTAGCCCTCGAACTTCGTCTCGCGGTCGCGCCGCCCGGACGACGGCGACACGATCTCGACGGCAAGGTCGACCGGCGCCCGCGCGTCCTTGACGTCCAGGATGCCGAGCCGGTCGGCCCGGATAAAGAGGACGTCGGGCTCGTAGCCGTTCTCGTCGTCGACGCGCATCGTTGTCCGCGACCCGAGCACCTCGCCAAGCCCCTTTGCTTCAGCGTAGCCCTCCAGGAGGATGAGGAGGAACTTGAACAGGCGTTCGTGGAGGACGCCCGTAGACATGTCGATGACGGCGTTCCCGTCGATGAGGTCGCCTTTCATCCCGTCCGGGAAGAGGGCGACGTACCGCTCGTACGGCGTCATCTCGGCCGGCGCGTCGGTCGAGGGCGGGGCGGGAGCGGGGCGGGGCAAGGCCATGTCTAGAACCTACGGCACGTTAGCGGACCCGCTTCCGCCGGTTGCGGACGTAGTCCTCGAACAGGAACCCGCCGAGCTCGTCGAGGCCGGCGTAGTAGGCCCGCCCGTGGTTGACGTCGGTCAGCTGGCGCACGAAGTCCTGGAGGTACGGGTCGCGCGCGATCATGAACGTCGTGATCGTGACGCCCTCGCGGCGGCAGATGGCGCCCTCGTCCAGGACCTTGTTGATGATCTTGCGGTCGAGCCCGTAGGCGTTCCGGTACATCCGGCCGTTCTCGACGTGGCACGACGGCTTCCCGTCGGTGATCATGAAGATCTGCTTGTTCCGGTTCTTGCGGCGGCGCAGGATCTGGCGCGCGCGCTCCAGTCCGGCCCGCGTGTTCGTGTGGTAGGGGCCGACCTGGAGGTAGGGGAGGTCCTTCATCTCGACCTCCCACGCCTCGTTCCCGAAGGCCACGATGTCGAGCGTGTCCTTGGGGTAGCGGGTCGTGATGAGCTCGGCGAGCGCCAGCGCCGTCTTGCGCGCCGGCGTGATCCGGTCCTCGCCGTAGAGCACCATCGAGTGGCTGAGGTCGATCATGAGGACCGTGGCCACCGACGTGTGGTGGTCGGTCTCGAACACCTGGAAGTCGTCCTGCTGCAAGCTGAACTCGCCGATGCCGCCCCGCCGGAACGCGTTCGAGAGCGTGCCGGTGACGTCGAGGTCGTGGACGTCGTCGCCGAACGTGTAGGGCCGCGTCTCGGGCTGGCGCTCACTGCCCGCGCCGGCGAACGGCGTCTTGTGGTTGCCCCGCCCCGCCTTGCGGAGCGACGTGAAGATCTCCTCGAGCGAGCGCTCGCGGAGCCCGCGCTCGGCCTTGGCCGTGATGGACACGACGCCGCTCTCCTCGTCGCGGTCGATGTAGCCCTGGTTTTTCAGCTCGTCGATAAAGTCTCCGAGCCCCATCTCGTCGTCGGTGACGCCGTACTCGTTGTCGATGGCCGTGAGCCACCGGAGCGCCTCGTCGGCGTCGCCGCCGGTGTGGAGGAGGAGCTGCTGGAAGAGGTCGAGGAGCGTGTCGAACGTCGAGCGCTGGCTGCCGTGGCGCGCGTCGTCCCACTCCGAATAGCGGAACCGCATGGACGTAGAGGAATCGTTGGAGGCACAGCACGACGAACGCGCCGCCCCGTTCCGCCCGTGCCCGCCTGCGGCGTCCGCCCCGCCCCCGGCGAGCGGGGCCAGCGGGCGGGGCGGTTCCAGCCGTCCCCCCATGCCGGGAGCCTCCCGTGGCCCCGTATTCTTTACGGCCCCGACCGGGCGTGCGAGGACACCGACCGCCCCGCCCGCCGAGTTGTCGGTGAACCTCCCCCCTTAGACGGTCCCCCCATGAAGCGCCGCGTCTACCTCGTCGAAGACCACCCCGTGACCCGCGAGGGCCTCCGCGCGCTCGTGGACAAGACCGCCGACCTCGCCGTGGTGGGCGAGTCGGGCGCGGGCGCCGACGTGCTCGACGGGATCGAGCGGACGTCGCCGGACGTGGCCGTCGTCGACATCACGATCGCGGGGACCGACGGGATCGAGCTCACCAAGCAGATCCGGGCCGTCTACCCCGACCTCCCGGTCCTCGTGCTCTCGGCCCACGCCGAGACCGTCTACGCCGAGCGGGCCGTCCGCGCCGGCGCGCGGGGCTACGTGATGAAGCAGGAGCCGCCGGGCGTGCTGCTCGCCGCCATCCGCTCGGTCCTCGACGGCGACCTCCACCTCTCGGACGCCATGCGCGACCGGGTCGTCGGGAGCTACCTCACGTCGTCGGCGCCGGCGTCGTCGGCCGTCGACGAGCTCACCGACCGCGAGCTCGAGGTGTTCCGCCACTTCGGCCACGGCATGACGACGGTCCAGGTGGCCGACGTGATGATGGTGAGCCCTAAGACGGTCGAGACCCACCGCGTCCACGTCAAGCAGAAGTTGGGCATCGAGACGACGAACGAGTTCGTCCAGCGGGCGACGCTCTGGGTGTCCCAGAACGACGCGTAGACCGCCCCGCCCGGGCACCGCGTGGGCGGGGTGGCGGGACCGACGGGCGGGGCGGGTCAGTCGGGGAGCCCGAACGCGGCCTGGACGGCCTCGTAGTCGCGGAGGTCGACGCGCGCGGCGGCCTGGTTGGTGAAGAACAGCTCGTCGGGGATGACGACGAGGCGGAGATCGATCTGGTCCGGCCCGTCCTCGACGCGCTGCGGGAGGATCAGGTTGAAGAGCGCGTTCGGGTCGGCGAACCTCGACGAGGGGATCGAGGAGACGACGTCGAAGTAGAGGTTGCCGTTGTCGAACGAGTACTCGTAGCTCGCCAGCAGCGTCGTCGCGAGGATGTCGCCGTCGGACACGTCATCGTCGTTGGTGTCGCCGAACACGATGTCGTTGAACCCGCGCGTGAGCGGGAGCGCGGCCCACGTCCCGTTTTCGGCCCCACCGGTGAGCGAGACAAGCTCGACGTCGATGTAGAGCATGACGAGATCGCCGTCGCCCGCGGTCGCGAGCGCGTCGCCGAGCGCGTCGCCGGACGTCTGCGCGTTGCCGCCGTAGAACGTGGCCCTCAAGCCGTCCGGGCTGGGGTCGAAGGTCCGGGCGTCGAACCGGAGGTCGGTCACGAACACCTCCAGCGCGGTGTCGTCGACGTCGTTCGAGTCGCAGGCGCCGAGCGTGAGAACGAGGGCGGCGAGGAGGGAGAGGCGGCGTAGCATAGGGGTCCCGGGGGGCGGGGAGAGGGAGGTGCTGGACAGGCCGCCCAGAGGCGGGACCGGGTAACGCCGCCGGGCGGGGCGGATCGTATGGCCCGGGACCCCGCCGCGCCCCGCCCCGGTAGAGGAGCCGCCCCGCCCGTTGCTCCCCGGCCCGCCCCGCCCCCATGTCCGAGACCGCCCCCGACCACGTCGCCGTCGAGGCCGCCGGCGACGGCGTCCTCCACCTCGTCCTCGACCGGCCGGCCAAGAAGAACGCGCTCACGCGCGCCATGTACGCCCGCCTCGCCGACGCGCTCGCCGAGGCCGCCGACGACGCCGACGTCCGCGTCGTCGTGCTGAGCGGGCGGGGCGGCGTGTTCACGGGCGGCAACGACCTGGGCGACTTTATGGAGGAGCCGCCGACGGGGCCGGACAGCCCGGTCTTCCGGTTCCTCTCGGCCGCCGTCGGGTTCCCCAAGCCGCTCGTGGCCGCCGTCGCCGGCCCGGCCATCGGGATCGGGACGACGGTCCTCCTCCACTGCGACCTCGCCTACGCCGCCGCGGACGCCGTCTTCAAGATGCCGTTCGTGGACCTCGGCCTGGTGCCCGAGGCGGCGTCGAGCCTGCTGCTCCCGCGCCTCGCCGGCCCCGCTCGGGCCGCCGAGCTCCTCCTGTTCGGCGAGTCGTTCACGGCCGAGACCGCCCGCGAGATCGGCCTGATCAACGCCGTCGTCGGCGGCGACGTGGTCGGCCACGCGGTCGAGCGGGCGCAGGCGCTCGCGCAGAAGCCGCCGGCCGCGCTCCGCCAGACGAAGGCGCTCTTGCGGCGGGCCTCGGCCGACGAGGTCGGCGAGACGATCGCCCACGAGGGCCGCCTGTTCGTCGAGCGCCTGGGCTCGCCCGAGGCTGCCGAGGCGTTCACGGCCTTTTTCGAGAAGCGCGCGCCGGACTTCTCGGCGTTCGAGTAAGAGGCTGTTTGGATGTCCCCCCCCCTACCGGAGGAAGGCCGGGTGGGGGACAGATGTCGACCCGGGGCGGGGCGGGTGGATCGTCCCCACCCTCCCGACCTCCCCCCGCTGGGGCAGGGCTGTTAAGTTCTGAGGATCGCGAGCATCGCGCGCACCCGGTTCGCCAGTCGCGACCGCGCCGCCGTCGGCGACCACTCCCCGTTGTGACGCAGCACCGACAGCGTCGCGCCCCGGATCAGCGAGAGCACCGCCGCGCCGGCCTTCGAGCGCACGCCCCCGGCGTCTTCGTTCTGGAGCACGTCCTTGCACCAGTGCAGCCGGTTCTCGACGTGCCAGTGCGAGCGGACGAGGTCGGCGAGCACAGCGGCCCCGTCGGTCCGGCTCGTCACGTAGAGCCCGGTCCGTTCGTACACCGCCCCGTCGCGCACGCCCGAGCGGGTCACCCGGACCACGCGCCCGACCTCCGGCCACTCGCCCTGCCACGCGGGCGGCTCGTAGACCTCGACGACTCGGCGGACGAGCCGCCCCCGCGTCCGTTCGGTGGTGTCGCTCACCGACAGCGGCGCGCCCGAGGTCTGCGCCTCGGACTCGGCGTAGAGCCGGGGCGCGTTCCGCTTCAGCTTGACGAGCCAGTCGCCGCCGGCGTCGTGGACGGCGCGGAGTGTTTTTTTGAGCAGTGCAGCGCGTCGAGCGTCACCGTGGCCCCCGTCAGGTCGAGCGCGGCGGCCAGGTCGGCGATGAGGTCCTGGGCGGCTGCGATCTCGCTCGTGTCGCCGTTGCGGTAGGCCGTCGCCGAGGCGACGATGCCGGAGCGGACGCCGTAGGCGGACGCGAGGGCCACGAAGTCTTGCTCGGCGGTCGCGTGGCCGTCGGCGTCGAGGCCGGAGACGGTCGAGCGGACGGCCTTGGCGTCGAGGGCGAGGACCTCGCCCTCGGGGAGCCGGTCGGTGGCCCAGGCTCGGAACGCGGCCGAGAGCGCGGCGGGGTCGACGGCCTGGAGCACGGCCCGGACGGTGACGTGGGACGGCAGCGCGTGGCGCTTGAAGCCGAGGTGCTCGCGGAGCGCGTCGGCGTTGTCGCGGAGGAAGCGGCTGATGGGCCGGTAGCCGTGGTGGCCGCTCATCGTGGCCATGACGGCGCCGCCGAGGATGGCGTGGAGCGGGTGGCGGAGCCCCTGGGGGCGGCGCGGGTCGGGGACGGTCGCGAGGTGGTCGAGCAGGGTCATGCGCAGAACTTACCAGCCCTGCCCCGCTGGGGGGAGGAGAATGCTGTACAGTCCCAAACAACCTCCAAGAGGCGGTAGGGTCCGGCCACCCCGCCCGCCGAGCAGCGCGGGCGGGGCGGTGGCAGGCACGCGCGGGTGGGACGGGCATCACGGCGGACGCGCGGGCGCCGCCCCGCCCGTCCGGCACCACCCCGCCCGTCCCCAGAAAACGCGCCGTCCCACCCCGTCAATCCACGTCCGGCGCACACGACCGGGCGGGGTGGCCGCGTAGTTTCAAGCCCCGCCGAACCCCCGCCTAGACATGGTCGGACCTATCGGGCACGTCGCCCTCGTCGTCGCGTTTGTCGCCTCGCTGGCCGCGCTCGTCAGCTTTGCCCTCTCGTCGCGCGACCGCGCGGACTCGGCCTCGTGGGCGCGCGTCGGGCGGTGGAGCTGGGCGGCCATGGCCGGGGGCGTCGCCGTGGCCTCGGCCATGCTGTGGACGGGCCTCTTCGGCTACCACTTCGACCTCGCCTACGTCTACCAGCAGACGTCGACGGCGATGCCGTTCCGGTACAAGTTCTCGGCGTTCTGGGCCGGCCAGGAGGGGTCGCTCCTGCTCTGGGGGATCATGACGACCGTCGTCGGCGGACTCCTCATCCGGTGGTCCACGCGCGCCGCGGGCGGGGCGGAGACGGTCGGACCGCAGGCGGGCGGGGCGGCCGCCGAGGCGCGGCGGCTCTTCGCCGGCCCCGTCCTGGCCGTGGTCGCGCTGTGCCAGGCGTTCGTGCTGTCGATGATCGTCGGGCTCAAGCTCGGCCCCGTCACGATCGGCGCCAACCTGTTCCAGCCGCTCGCCGAGCGGTTCCCCGACGCCCCCATGCTCCAGGTCGCCGGCTTCGTCCCGGCCGACGGGCAGGGCCTGAACGACCTGCTCCAGAACCCGTGGATGACGATCCACCCGCCGATGGTGTTCGTCGGGTTCACGCTGCTCATGGTCCCGTTCGCGTTCGCGGTCGCCGGCCTGTGGCGGCGGCGGTACACGCAGTGGGTCCGCCCCGCCCTGCCGTGGGCGCTCGCCGGGTCGGGCGTGCTCGGGGTCGCCATCATGATGGGCGGGTGGTGGGCCTACGAGACGCTCTCGTTCGGGGGCTGGTGGGCGTGGGACCCCGTCGAGAACTCGTCGTTCGTGCCGTGGCTGTTCGCCGTCGCCGGGCTGCACGCGATGGTCGTGCAGAAAAAGACGGCCGGCGGCCACAAGGCGGCCCTCTGGCTGACGGTCCTCGCCTTCCAGCTCTGCATCTACTCCACGTTCCTCACGCGGAGCGGCATCCTGGGCGACGTGAGCGTCCACAGCTTCGTCGACCTCGGGCTCTACAACCAGCTCCTCCTCTGGATCGGGACGATCGGGGCGCTCGGGTTCGGGCTCCTCGTGTGGCGCTGGCGCGACCTGCCCGCGCCGGCCACCCCGCCCGCGGCGCTCAGCCGCGAGTCGCTCGTGTTCACGGGCGCCCTGCTCCTGGCCGTCGCGGGCGGGGTGATCGCGTTGGGCACGAGCGCGCCGATCCTGGGCCGGCTCTTCCGCGACAACCCGAGCGCGGTCCCCGTCGCGTTCTACAACACGTGGACGCTCCCGCTCGCCGTCGGCGTGGCGTTCCTGGCCGGGATGGGCCAGCTGTTCTGGTGGCGCAAGATGACGGTCGAGGACGCCAACCGCGTGCTCGTCCGCCCGGTCCTCGCGACCGTCGCCTGCACCGTCGCCGTCATCATCGCGACCCCGTTCGTCCAGGAGACGGTCGACCTCGGCCCTGGGCTGGGCGTCGAGGCCCCGCGCGTGGCGTCGGCCGAGGCCGGGCTCCTGCCGGGCGGGGTGGGAGACTTTTTCGCGACGCACGGGACGAGCATCCTGCTGCTCCTCTTGCTGTTCTCGGCCTTCTTCATGCTCTGGGGCAACCTCTCGGTCATGCTCCGGGTCGGGCGCGGCAACGCGAAGATGGTCGGCGGCTCGCTCTCGCACGTCGGGTTCGCCGTGCTGCTCCTCGGCATCTTTGCCTCGTCGGTCTTTAACGACCCGATCTCGGACGGCGCCGGGACCGACATCCAGGGCAGCCGCGAGAACGTCGTCGTCCCGCTCGGGCGGACGGTCGCGGCCGACGGCTACCGCTGGACGTACACCGGCCAGGACGTGAACGAGGACGGCCGCCCGGTCTACCTCATGGACGTCGTGGACCGCCAGGGGCGCGCGTTCCAGACACGGAACGTGGTCTACAAGGACGGCCGCGACCAGTGGATCCAGCACCCTGACGTCCGTGAGGGGTTCACGCGCGACCTCTACGTGGCCGTCTTCCCGTCGGCCATGAACGAGCAGCCCGAGGGCGAGACCACGGCGACGCTGGCGCCCGGCGACTCGGTCCGCCTGGCGACCGCGGGCAACGAGCACGCCTACACGGTTCGGTTTACGAACTACGAGCTCGACGTGGACGCCGACGCGGCCGGGCTCGACCGCGACGCGGTCGACCTCGCCGTCGCCGTCCGCCTCGACGTGACCAACGAGACGACGGGCGAGACGCGCGCGCTCTTCCCGGTCTACGTCATCACGACGGACGGCATGCAGGAGTACGTCCAGAACCGGGCGACCGACTGGGGGCTCGGCGTCGCCTTCGTGGGCATGCAGGTCGACGACGGCTCGATCCGGCTCATGTTCGACGGCGCGCACCTGGCGACTGAGGAGTGGGTCGTGGTGCAGGCGTACGAGAAGCCGTTCATCTCGCTGCTCTGGATCGGGACGGGGCTCCTCGGGTTGGGGTTCGCCGTGTCGTTCCGGCGCCGGCTGGGCGAGGCCCGGCGGTAGGGCGCCGCCCCGCCCGCGCGCTGTGGGCGGGGCGGACGTCTCCGCACCGGGTCGACGGGCGTGAGCGGCCTGCCGCCCCGCCCCTGCGTCCTCTCGGCGGAGGGCTGACACCGAGTGGGGTGGTTCCGACCAGCGTCGCGGGGCGGCCGCCTCCACCTCACCCTTGCACGGTCAGCCGAGCGCCACGTCGAGCGTCATCATGACGGCGAAGCCGCCGAGGGCCGCCATCGTCGCGAGGTCGCCATAGCGCTCCTCCGCCTGGCTCTCGGGGACCAGCTCCTCGATGACGACGAAGATCATGGCGCCGGCCGCGAACGCGAGCGCGTAGGGAAGCAGCGGGCGGACGGCCAGGACCGCGAGCGCGCCCAGGACCGCTGACACCGGCTCGACGACGCCCGAGAGCTGGCCGTACCAGAACGCCCGACCGCGGCCCATCCCGTCGCCCCGGAGCGGCATCGAGACGGCGACGCCCTCGGGGAAGTTCTGGAGCCCGATCCCGATCGCCAGCGCGACGGCCCCGGCGAGCGTGGCGCCCCCATCGATGCCCGCCGCCGCCGCCCCGAACGCGACGCCGACGGCCAGCCCCTCGGGCACGTTGTGGAGCGTGATGGCCGTGACGAGGAGCGTCGAGCGGCGCCACGTGCTCGGGACCCCTTCGGTCTCGCCGCGCATGCCGTGGAGGTGCGGGAGCACGGCGTCAGCGAGCCGGAGCACCGCCCCGCCCGCGAGGAACCCGACGACGGCCGGGACCCACGGGATCATCCCCTGCGCCTCGGCCATGTCGATGGCGGGCGCGAGCAGGCTCCAGAAGCTGGCCGCCGTCATCACGCCGGCGGCGAACCCGAGCATCCCGGCCAGGAGCGCCCGGTTCACCGTCCGCGTGACGAACACGAGGGCGGCGCCGGCCGCCGTCATGCCCCAGGTGAACAGGCCGCCGTAGAGCGCCTGCTGCCACGGCGGGAGGTCGCGGACGAGGTCGTAAGCAGTATCCATTGAGAGGAGATAGGAGTGGGGGGGCCAACGACGCCTCGTTGGCTCGGGCGGGGCGGTCTCCCGCCCGTCGCCTGCTACTCGCCCACGTCGTCGAGGAAGAGGAAGGGCGGGGCGGCGGCGCCCAGCGAGACGGTCTCGCCGGCGCGGTCGCCCGAGAGCAGGTGGAGCACGACGGCCCCGTCGTCGCCGACGGCGTCCAGGCGGAACCGGGTGCCGGGGTAGAGGCCCGCCCCGCCCACGGCGCGGAGCAGGTCGGCGTCGTGGTCGCTCACGCGCGCGACGGTCGCCGCCTGCCCGGGCTCGAGGCGCGCGAGCGGGAGCAGGTCGCGCTCCGAGAGCACGAGGTCGGGCGAGGGGATCGGCGCCCCGTGCGGGTCGTGCGTCGGGTGCCCGAGCGCGGCGTCCATCCGCTCTTCGAGGTCCTCGGAGAGCACGTGCTCCCACGCCTCGGCCTCGTCGTGGAGCCGGTCCCACGGGACGCCCAGCGCCTGGTGGAGGTAGGTCTCGACGAGCCGGTGGTGGCGGATCGTCTCGACGGCCACGAGCCGCCCCGCCTCGGTCAGCCGCGCGCCCTGGTACTTCTCGTGGGCTACGAGGCCCGAGGCCGCCAGCTTTTTCAGCATCCCCGTCACCGACGCCGGCGACACGCCGAGCCGGTCGGCCAGGGCGCTCGTCGTGGCCGCCTCGCCCGAGCGGCCGAGGGCGTAGATCGACTTGAGGTAGTCCTCGACGGCGGGCGTGTGCGACATGAGAGCGGGGGCCAGAGGGCGGGGCGGCCCAGAGTCAACGCGGGAAGGTCGGTGCGGGTGCGGGGCGGGACGGTGAAGATTTTAGGCTTGCCGAAATCAGCCTGCTGTTTTAGGTTGGCCTAAATCTTTCGCCGCCCCGCTCATGCGCCTCGTCGCCCTCCTGCTCACGCTCGCCGCCCCGCCCGCGCTCGCGCAGGTCGAGTGGGCGCCGCTGCCCGCGGCCTTGGAAGCCGCCGAGGCCCAGGACCGCCCCGCCCTCGTCTACGTGCAGGCCGCGTGGTGCGGGCCGTGCCGGCGGCTCGAACGCGAGACGTTCGCGGACCCCGCCGTGCAGGACCGACTGCGGCGCTTTACCCGCGCGCGCCTCACGGTCGACGACCGCGACCGCCAGCACCGCGTGGACGCGTGGCGGCTGAGCGAGGCCGAGTGGGCCGCGCACTACGGCGCCGAGGCCACGCCGACGCTCGTGTTCCTCGCCCCCGACGGGACCGTCCTCGGACGTCAGTTCGGGTTCTTGCCCTCTAGCGGCCTGCTCCCCATCCTCGACACCGCGCTCGCCGCGGCGGCGCCCGCCCCGCCCGAAGGCGAAACGAGGAGGTGAGGCCGCCTGCCTGCCGCCCCGCCCTCGGTCGCCTCCTGCTCTACGTGTTCTCCGCCCCGCCCATGCCCCGCGTTTTCTACGCCCTCGCCCTCGCCGCCCTCTTGGGCTCCTCCGCCGCGGCCCAGACCGTCGAGGGGACCGTCACGTCCGACAGCGCCTCCGTCCCGCTCGCGACCGTCCGCCTCGTCGGCGCGCCGGGCGGGGTGGCCGCCGACGCCGAGGGCCGGTTCCGGCTCCGGCTCCCCGGCCCGGGCACGTTCACCGTTTCGGTCTCGGCCGTCGGCTACGCGCCGGCCCAGCGCAGGGTGACGGCCGGAGCGGGCGAGACGGTCCGCCTCGACGTCGCGCTCGACGCGGCGACCTACGAGGCCGGCGCCGTCGTGGTCACGGGGACGCTCGAGCAGATGGCCGTCCGCGACTCGCCGGTCAAGGTCGAGGTCGTGCCGGCCCGGTTCCTCGAGACCACGCCGTCGGCCAACGTCATGGACGCCGTCGAGCGCGTGAACGGGCTAACCCAGCAGATCGACTGCGGCGTGTGCTACACGAACAACATCCGCATCAACGGCATCGACGGGCCGAACACGGCCGTGCTCATCGACGGCATGCCGGTCATGTCCAGCCTGGCGACGGTCTACGGGCTCAACGGGATCTCGCCCATGCTCATCAAGCAGGTCGAGGTCGTCAAGGGGCCGATGTCGACGCTCTACGGGTCCGAGGCGCTCGGCGGCGTCATCAACATCATCACGAAGGAGCCGGCGACGGCCCCGACGCTCTCGACGAACGTGTTCTCGACGACGCACGCCGAGATGGCGGCCGAGTTCGCGGCCGTCCCGCTCCGGGGCCGCACGAGCGCGCTCGTGAGCGGCACGCTCTTCCACGTCGCCGACTACCACGACAACAACGGCGACGGCTTTTCCGACCGCCCGTTCGAGACGCGGGTCGCCCTCTTCGGCAAGGCCACGCGCCAGGACGAGCGCGGGTTCGAGCGGGCGAGCCTCGTCGCCAAGGCGTACGTCGAGGACCGCGCGGCCGGCGTCGAGCCGTTCCTCGACGACGTCTCCGGCCTGCGCGGCTCGGACCGGGTCTACGGCGAGTCGATCGTCACGCGCCGCGCCGAGCTTATCGGCACGTGGGTGCCCCGGCCCGACCTCACGGTCCGGGCCTCGGGCGCGCTCCACGACCAGGACTCGTACTACGGCGACGTGCCCTACGCCGCGACCCAGGCCGACGGGTTCGGCCAGCTCGTCTGGACGCCGCCCACCGAGGGCACCGCGCTCGACGGCCACAACCTGCTCGCCGGCGCCGCCCTCCGCGCCATCCGCTACGACGACGGCTCGGCCGCGACCGGCGTCTACGACGCCGCCGGCGCGCTCGTCGAGAACCGCCCCGACACGCGCGTCGTGCCGGGCGTGTTCGTCCAAGACGACTGGCGCGTAAACGAAAAACTCCGCCTGCTCGGCGGCCTCCGCGCCGATGTCCAGCCGGGCTACGGCGTCATCCCGAGCCCGCGGGCCGCCGTCAAGTGGCGGCCGGCCGAGGCCACGACGGCCCGGCTCAACGTGGGCACCGGCTTCCGCGTCGTCAACCTGTTCACCGAGGACCACGCGGCGTACACGGGCGGCCGGGCCACGCTCATCCTGGAGGACCTGGAGCCGGAGCGGAGCGTGAGCACGACGGCCAGCCTCCAGCAGATCCTGGGCTCGCAGAGCCCGGTGACGATCGACGTCGACGCCTTCTGGACCCGGTTCTCGAACAAGATCGAGCCCGACTACTCGGTCCCGGGCGAGATCCGCTACGCCAACCTCGACGGCGGCGCGACCACGCGCGGCGTCGCGCTCCAGGTCCAGGGCTCGCTGAGCCGCGCCCTCCGCTACACCGTCGGCGCCACGGTCCTCGACGTGTTCGTGGAGCAGGACGGCGAGACGCGCCCGCTCGAGTTCGCGCCCGACTACCAGGGCATGGCGGGCGTCACGTGGGAGGCTCCGGGCGGGGTGGTCCTCGACTACTCGGCGCGGCTGAACGGGCCGATGGCGCTGCCCCCGTACGGCGCCGACGTCGCGGCCGCCTACCAGGCGGCGACGGGCGCCCCGCTCCTGTCGGAGTCGCCGGTCTACACCGTCCACAACGTCCAGCTCACGAAGGACCTCCGGTTCGGCGGGCGGATGGCCCAGCTCTACCTCGCCATCGAGAACGCGTTCGACTACAAGCAGTCGAGCCCGCTCATCGGGTTCTACGAGGGCGTGCCCGGGTTTGGCCCCACGTTCGACACGGCCTACGTCTACGGCCCCATCGAGGGCCGGCACTTCGGGGCCGGCGTCCGCTTTACGCTGCCCTAGCCGCCCCGCCCGCGCCGATGTCGCTCACGGGGCCAGGTCGAGAGGCGTCCCGGCCGGAAGCAACTCGGCGGCGACGATGGCGAGCGAAGCGCTGTCGAGCGTGAGGCGGACCGGCGTCCCCGGCGCGATCCCGTCGAAGGCGCCCGGCTCCTCGACGCGCATCCCCATCTGCATGGCGTCCATCCGCCCCGGGATCGTCTCGTGGTCGACGAGCGCGGCCTGCCCCTCGAACTGCGGCCCGACGTAGACGCCGCGGACAGTGAGCGTGGGCGGGGCGGGCTCGGCACACGCGGCGACGGCGAGGAGCACGCCGAGCCACCCCGCCCACAGAAAGCGACCGCCCCGCCCTCGGCGGGGGCGGGGCGGGAGGCGGCCGGCGCGGGCGGGGCGGCTCAGCAGGCGGCGTCCAGCGGCGCCACGCCGAGCGTGCAAAGCCGGGGCTCCGGCACGACGCTCGGGGCTTGGCAGGGATACTGCCCGGTGCCCGATCGGCTGCGAGGCGCGGACGGCCTCCTGGGTCTGGATGCCCCCGGCCGCTCCGAGCCGGCCGCACCCGGAGACGGCGGCGAGCGGTCGCCTTGCGAATGAGGTCGGAGACATGGGCGGGGTGGGGGGTCAGGGGCAGCGGTGGGGGAACTCGGGCCGGGGCGCCCGGTGCCAGCACGCCCCGCCCCGCTCTCCGGGTCCACTCTTCGGATCCGCACCCGGTCGACGGGCGGGCCGTGCTCTCCCTCCCGACTCTTCGCTCGTGACCCACACCACCCGCATCCCCATCCGCTGGGGCGACCTCGACGCCCTCGGCCACCTCAACAACGCGACCTACCTCACGCTCTGCGAGCAGGCCCGGATCGAGATGCTCGCCGACGTCGGCGCGGGCGACTGGGACGACGCCGGCCCCGTCCTCGCCGCCGTCTCGCTCCAGTTCCGGCGCCCCATCCACTACCCGGCCACGGCCGTCGTGCGGACCACGCTCGGCACGCCCGGCCGGTCGTCACTCCCCTTCACCTACGCCATCTCGGTCGAGGGCGACGAGGACACGACGTACGCCGAGGGCGAGGGCACGCTCGTCTGGGTCAACACGCAGACGGGCGCGTCGACGGCCCTCCCTGCCCCGCTCCGCGAGGCCGCCGAGGCGCCAGCGTCCTGAGACAGCACGCGGCCGACGCGTAGCCCCCGAACGGGGCGCTTCAGCAGCAGGCGCCGTCGCAGCACGCGTGGAGCCCGTCCAGGAGGCCGCCGAGGGCGGCGGACGCCGCGGCCACCCCGCCCCCGTCGAGGCAGTAGCACGAGCGCGTGCCGTCGGGCGTGCCGCGCACGAGCCCGGCCTCGCGGAGCACCTTGAGGTGCTGCGAGACCGTCGACTGCGCGAGCCCGACGACTTCGACCACCTCGCCGCACACGCACGTCCCCTGCGCGCCGAGCGTGCGGAGGATGGCGAGCCGGGCGGGGTGGCCGAGGGCCTTGGCCCAGCGGGCGAGGTCAGCGTCTGTGGCGGCGGCGGAAACGGTGGCGGTCATGGGCGGGGAGGGCAAAAAAAAGGGGCGGGGCGGTCGGGCCGAAGCCGCGCCACCCCGCCCGGTTCGCGGGCGAGGCGGCTAGCAGCCGCAGTCGCAGGCGCTGCCGCAGCAGCACCCGTCGTTGCAGCAGTCGCAGTCGCAGCAGGCGTTGGTCTTCATCGGTCTCGGGGGTTGGTGGAACAGGTTTATCGTCGATCGACGATGAATGGTACGACGCCTCTGGCTCCTTGTCAAGCCGCCCCGCCCCACGTCGCACCGTTGCAGGGCGGGACGAGAGCGGGGCGGCCGGGAGGCACCACCCCGCCCCCGCTTTGCCGCGCGGGCGGGGCGGTCAGGCCGCGGCCCGTTCCTGGTCGGCGTACTGGAGCTCGTAGAGCCGGCGGTAGAGGCCGCCCTGGGCCAAGAGCGCCTGGTGACTGCCCCGTTCGCGGACCTCGCCCTTGTGGAGCACGAGGATGGTCTGGGCGTCCTGGACCGTCGAGAGCCGGTGCGCGACGACGAGCGCCGTCCGCCCGTCCATGAGCACGTCGACCGCGCGCTGCACGGCCTCCTCGGTCTCGGTGTCGACCGACGACGTGGCCTCGTCGAGGACGAGGACGGCCGGGTCGTAGAGCAGCGTGCGGACGAACGACAAGAGCTGGCGCTGCCCGAGCGACAGCGTCCCGCCCCGCTCGCCGACGTCGGAGGCGTAGCCGTCGGGGAGCCGGTCGATAAAGCGGTCGGCGCCGACGAGCTCGGCGGCCCCGACCACGCGCTCGCGCGGGACGTCGGCGCCCAGCGTCACGTTCTCCTCGATGGAGCCCGAGAACAGGAACACGTCCTGGAGCACGAGCCCGACCTGCCGGCGGAGCTCGTCGAGCGGGAGGTCCTTCACGTCGATCCCGTCGATGGTCACGCGCCCGCGCTGGGGCTCGTAGAACCGGAGCAGCAGCGAGAGGATGGTCGACTTCCCCGAGCCCGTCGCCCCGACGAGCGCGAGCGTCTCGCCGGGCTCGGCCACGAACGAGACGCCGCGCAGGACCCAGTTCCAGTCCGGGAGGGATGGGGGATGAGGGGATGAGGAGGGATGAGCAGAGTCCTCGCCGCCGGCCGCCCCGCCCCTCGTCTGCCCATCCCTCTCGATCCCCGATCCCTCCCCATCCCTCTCCGCCTCCGGCAGGCGCTCGTAGGCGAACCACACGTCCTCGAAGGCGATCCGGCCGCGGGCGCGGCCGCCGTCGAAGTGGGCGGGGCGGGGCGGGGCGGCCAGCGACTGGTCGTCGTCGAGGAGGTCGAACACGCGCTCGGACGCGGCGAAGGCGGCCTGGATCGAGTTGAGCTGGTCCGACAGGTTGCGGACCGGCTCGAAGAACATGCGGACGTACTGGACGAACGCGATGAGCGTCCCGACCGTGACCGCCTCGCGCATGGCCTCGGTCCCCCCGAACCAGACCACGAGCCCGAGCGCGACCGACGCGATGAGGTCGACGACGGGGTAGAACAGGGCGTAGTAGTAGACCGTCTGGACGTGGGCGTCGCGGTGGGCCGCGTTGACGTCCTCGAACCGGCGCTGCTCCTCGCCCTCGCGCCCGAAGATCTGGACGACCGACATGCCCGAGACGTGCTCCTGGAGGAACGCGTTGAGCCGGCCGACCTGCTTGCGCGTCTCGCGGTAGGCCCGCCGCATCTTGCGCCGGAACACCTCGGTCGCGAGCACCATCGGCGGGAGCGCGAGGAGCGCCACGAGCCCCAGCTCCAGGTTCAGCGACAGCATGAAGTAGCCGATGAACAGGAGCCGCCCGAGGTCCCCGATCATGGTCACCGCCCCGGCCGAGAGGAGGTCGGCGAGCGCCTCGATGTCGGACGTGGCCCGCGTGATGAGCGTGCCGATGGGCGTCTTGTCGAAGAACGCGAGCCGCTGGCGCTCGACGAACCGGAAAACGCGCGTGCGGAGGTCGTAGAGCGCGTGCTGCCCGACCCACTGCGTGAGGTAGGTGAGCGCGAACGACGCGACCCCCTCGCCGAGCAGCACGAGCCCGATGAGCGCGACGACGCGGAAGAGGCCGGGCAGGTCGCCGGTCGTGATGTGGTCGTCGACGGCGATCTGGACGAGCCGCGGGCGGAGCGGCCCCAGGAAGGCGACGGCGAGCGTCAGCGCGAGCGCGCCGGCGACTTGCCAGCGGTACGGCCACAGGAGCGCCCCGAGCCGGCGGGCGAGCCGGCGGGGCGGCCGTTGGTTGGTGTCGGGTGCGTCCTCTGCCACGGGGCACGGTACCCCGCCCCGCCGCGCCGCGGTTCCTGCCCCACCCCGCCCGCGAGCGACGGGCTCGGGCGGGGCGGTCCGACACAGCGAAAAGAGCCCGCCCCGCCCCGCCCACAGGCGGACGCCTCGGGCAGAGTCAGACGGTCTTCATGCGTGACCGGGGTTCAGGCCGAGCGGAGCGAGGAGTTCCCCTCCTGGTCAACCGCCAGGTCAGCGCAGCCAGGAGCGGTCAGGGGTGGTTGTCGAATCGAGCGCCCAGCTCCGACTCCGCGCACGAGGCACTCTGCCGCTGAACGAGGCGCGTGGCGCCCCGCCCGGCCGGGGGCGGGGCGGCCGGTCGCCCTACCTCGCGCCGTGGCCCCGCCCGACCTCCGCCCCCTCCTCGACCGCGTGCCCAGCGCGCAGGCCGTCTACCTGTTCGGCTCGCGCGCGGGCGGGGCGGGGCTGCGCGAGGAGGCCGCCGCCGATCCTGGGCTCGCGGACCAGACGCGGCAGGGCGCGGTCGTGCTCAACCTTCAGCGGGCGTGCCAGGCGGCCATCGACCTCGCCATGCGCCGCGCCCGCATGGGCGGGGCGGGCGTGCCGCAGACCAGCCGCGACGCCTTGGCTAACGCCGTCCCTTCGGGGTCCGCCTCCTCGTCAAGGCCGGCAGTCTCCCCGCCCCGCTCGGGGACCGGATGCAGCGGATGGTCGGGTTCCGCAACGTGGCCGTCCACGACACCCCCGGAGGGGACGGCGCAGCCAACCAGGCCGTCAGCCTGCCCATCGTCCGGGCCATCGTGGCGGACCACCTGGGCGACTTGGCTGCGCCGACCTGACGGGTCGAGGCGTTCGTGCGGTGGGCGCTCCAGGACTGAGCCGCCCCGCCCGCGCGGGCGGGGTGGTGAAGCGGCCCGACCGGAGCCGCCCCGCCCCCACGCGAGCGGGTCGCCGGACTACGGGTGGGGCGGCTACCGCCGGACCTCGTACCGCTCCAGTTCCTCGGCCGCGTCCGCGTTCTCGAACACCTCGCGAGCCTCGGCCACGAGCGGGGCGGCGTCGGTGTAGCGGGCCGAAAAGTGCGTGATGAGGAGCCGCCCCGCGTGTGCGTCGCGGGCGACCTCGGCCGCCTGCCGCGCCGTCGAGTGGCCGACGTCGGCGGCCCGCTCGGCGTGCTCGTCGGTGAACGTGGCCTCGTGCATGAGGAGGTCGGCGCGGTCGGCGAGGGCGCGGCCGCCGTCGCAGGGGACCGTGTCGAGGACGTAGGCGAAGGCGGCGCCCGGCTTGGGCGGCCCGACGAGCCCGTCCGGCGCGAGTGTGCCCCCGCCCTCCAGGTCGACGGTCTCGCCGCGTTTGAGGGCCTCGTACTGCCACCCCTCGGTGACGCCGGCCGCGCGGGCGCCCTCGCCGTCGATCGACCCCGGCCGCTCCTTTTCCTCGTACCGGAAGCCGGCGCAGAACACGCGGTGCTCGAGCGGCCGCGCCTCGATCGTCACGTGCTCGTCCTCGTACACGACGGCGTGCTCGAAACCCTCCTCCAGTTCGACGTAGCGGATCTCGTAGGGGCCGCCGTCGCCGAACCCGGGGATGGCGCCCAGGATGGACGCGAGCCCGGGCGGCCCGACGATCGTCAGCGGGTCCTCGCGCTCCAGGAGCGCCAGCGTGGTGAGGAGGCCGGGGAGCCCGAAAAAGTGGTCGCCGTGGAGGTGCGTGATGCACACGGCGTCGAGCCGGCCCCGCGTGAGGTCGCCGCGGACGAGCTGGAGCTGGCTCCCCTCGCCGCAGTCGAACAGGACGCTCCGCCCCTCGCGGCGGACGACGGTCCCGGCGAGGTGGCGGGTCTTGGTGGGGAGCGCGGAGCCGGTCCCGAGCGGGACGACGTGGAACATGGGGGCGGGGCGGAGAGCGGCGGGGCGTCAACCGGGGCGGGGCGGCGGGGGTCCCGCGGCGAGCGTCCTGAGGCGGCAGTCGGGGCGGCCCTCCCCGCCCTCGCCGCGGGCGGGGCGGCAGCGGGCGGGGCGCGTTCGGGAACTCGGGGGGCGGGGCGGCGCGTGGTGCGAGCTTCCCCCCCGCCCCGCCCCGACCGCCCCGCCCATGCCCATCGACCCGACCGACCCCGCCGCCGTCGGCGCCCTCTCCGACGCCTACGGGCGGCTCCGCCGCGAGGTCGGCCGCGTGGTCGTGGGCCAGGAGGCCGCCGTCGAGGGGCTCGTGGTCGCGCTGCTCGCGCGCGGGCACGTCCTCCTCGTCGGCGTGCCCGGGCTGGCCAAGACGCTCCTCATCCGCACGCTGGCCGACGCGCTCGACCTCTCGTTCAGCCGCGTCCAGTTCACGCCCGACCTCATGCCCGGCGACATCACCGGGACCGAGGTGGTCGACGAGGACCGCGAGACGGGGCGCCGGAGCTTCCGCTTTGTCCAGGGGCCGATCTTCGCCCACGTGGTCCTGGCCGACGAGATCAACCGGACGCCGCCGAAGACGCAGGCGGCGCTCCTCGAAGCCATGCAGGAGCGCCAGGTGACGGCGGCCGGCCACCGCTTCGAGCTGCCCGACCCGTTCTTCGTGCTGGCGACCCAGAACCCGATCGAGCAGGAGGGGACGTACCCGCTGCCGGAGGCCCAGCTCGACCGCTTCATGCTCAACCTGTGGCTGGACTACCCGCCGTTCGCCGACGAGGTTGCCGTGGTCAAGGCCACGACGGGCGACGTGCGGGGCGGGGCGGAGCCCGTGCTCTCGGCCGAGGACCTCGCCGCGTTCCAGGCCCTCGTCCGCCACGCGCCCGTCGCCGACCACGTCGTCGAGCACGCCGTCCGCCTAGTGTCGCGGACGCGGCCCGGTCGCGAGGGCGCGCCCGACTTCGTGACGCAGTACCTGTCGTACGGGGCCGGGCCGCGTGCGAGCCAATACCTCGTGCTGGGCGCCAAGGCGCTCGCGCTCCTCGACGGCCGCGTGACGCCGCTCGCGGCCGACGTCGACCGGATCGCGGTCCCGGTCCTCCGCCACCGGATCGTGACCAACTTCAACGCCGAGGCCGAGGGCGTCTCGGCCGTCGACGTGATCGGGCGGATCGTGGGGCTGGGGGAATAGAGCGGGAAGCGGGAAGCGAACGTGCGGCCGCCCCGCCCGAGCGGTGGGCGGGGTGGGACCGTAGGGGCGACCGGCGGTCGCCCGTGGGCGGGGCACGGCACGCCGCCCCGCCCGCACCGCCCGTGGGCGGGGCGGGGCGGGGCGGCAACCGTAGCGGCGTTGCACGCAACGCCGTCGGGCCGCGGCACCGCCATCAGGCACCACTCCGCCCTTCGAGTCCGTCCGCGCCATGAGCGGGGCGAATGCGACCGCCGGTCGCCCGTCCGCGCACGGCGCGTGATGCGGGGCGGGGCGGGGCGGCATCGGGCGGGGCGGTGCCAGGCCGAACCGCCCCGCCCTCGTCGCAACCACCCCTAGCCCCTCCTGACCAGGAGGGGGACTACCGCCGCTCCTCGTAGACCTCGGTGTCGTCTCGGGCGCCCCTCTCCGTGGGTCCGCCCGCGGCCCTTGCCCTGAGCGGCGCGCCCGGGAAACCCCCGTCGGCACCAAAACGCGAGGCGGGGCGGACCCTCCCGGCGCCGCGCGCCTTTGGAGCTTCACCCTCCCCACCCCGCCCATGCCCGCGCTCCCCCAGACCGCCGCCCTCGACAGCTCGCTCGCCTTCATCAGCGACCCCTACCGCTTTATCGCCCACGAGTGCCACCGCCTCGGGACCGACGCGTTCGAGACGCGCCTCATGTTCGAGAAGGCCATCTGCATGACGGGGCCGGAGGCGGCCCGCCTGCTCTACGACACGGAGCGGTTCGAGCGGCGCGGGGCCATGCCCGGGCTCGTCGTGCGGACGCTGCTCGGGAAGGGCGGCGTGCAGGGGCTCGACGACGCCGAGCACCTCCACCGCAAGACGATGCTCATGTCGCTCATGACGCCGGACCGGATCGAGAGCCTGGCCGACCAAACCGCCGCCGAGTGGACCGCGGCCGCCGAGCGGTGGGCGGGGCGGGACGAGGTCGTCCTGTTCGACGAGGCGTGCGAGGTCCTCGCGCGCGCCGTCTGCGCGTGGGCCGGCGTCCCGCTCCCCGAGGACGACGTGGACAAAAGGACGCGCCAGCTCACGCTCCTCTTCAACGGGGCCGGGTCGATCGGGTGGCGGCACGTAGCCTCGCGGATCGCGCGCAAGCGGGCCAACGCGTGGGCCGAGGGGCTCGTCGAGGACGTTCGCGCCGGGCGGCTCCAGCCGGCCGAGAACACGGCGGCCCACGTGATCTCCTGGCACCGCACGCTGGACGGGCAGCTGCTGGACGCCCACATTGCGGGCGTCGACCTGCTCAACATCCTCCGGCCCGTCGTCGCGATCGCCGTCTACGTGGCGTTCATTGGCCACGCGCTCCACGCCCACCCCGCCGTCCGGGACGCGATCGCCGGCGGCGCGGGCGACGCCGCCGCCGAGCGGTTCGTCCAGGAGATCCGCCGCGTGTACCCGTTCTTCCCAGCCGTGGCCGCCCGCGTGCGGCACGACTTCACGTGGGAGGGCTACACCTTCCCCAAGGGGCGGCGCGTGATCCTCGACCTCTACGGGACGGACCAGGACCCGCGCACGTGGGACGACCCGGAGGACTTTCGGCCCGAGCGGTTCAAGAGCTGGGACGAGAGCCCGTTCAACTTTATCCCGCAGGGCGGCGGCGACCACTTCGAGAACCACCGCTGCGCGGGCGAGTGGATCACGATCCGCTTGATGAAGGAGACCTCCCGGTTCCTGGCCGGCCTCCCGTACCGCGTCCCCGAGCAGGACCTCCAGGTCGACTTTTCGCGCCTGCCGGCGCTGCCGAAGAGCGGGATGGTCCTCCGCGACGTGGGCCGCCCCGCCCCGGCCGCGCAGGCGTAGCGGCGCGATTGCGCGGTCGCCGGAGCCGCCCCGCCCTCAACGGCGGCTCTGACGTTCATCCCCCTCCCCGCCCTTTGGGTCCGGCACTTCCCCGGTGGAGGAGGAACTCGTCCCGAACCGCTTCCGGGTTCGCACGGGCGGACCCGACGGGCGGGGTGGCTCGCCGTGGCGCGGGGCGGGGCGGGGCGGGGCGGGTGCAACCGGCGCCGCGGGCGCGAGTACCCGCCGCCCCGCCCTCCGACCCCGCCCGATGCTCGACCTCCGCGACCGCTTTGCCACCCCGCCCCCGCCCGCCGTCGAGCTCCGGGCGTTCACGCACGGGCTCATGCCGCGGACCGTGCCGGCCATGATGCAGGCGTTCTGCGACGACTGGGCCGAGCGCGGCGTCGACGCCTGGAACCGCGTGCCCGACCGCTGGGACCTGGGGACCGACGTCGGGTGGTGGTCGCTGCCCGAGGCGCTCGGCGACCGCTGGCTCGCCCCGCTCCTCGGCGCCGAACCGGGCACGTGCATCCTCCAGCCCAACGTGCACTGGACGGTCCAGTGCCTCCTCTCGTGCGACGAGCCCTTCGAGGGCGAGGGCGGGGCGGGGCGGACCGAGGTGGTGCTGACGGACGCTGAGTTCCCGTCGGTCCGCCACTCGGTCCAGCGGTGGACCGGGCTCCGCGACGTGCGCCCGGTCGAGGTGGCCGCCGGGGCGGACGGGTTCGTCGACGTCGACGCGGTCTGCGACGCGGTGACGGACCGGACGGCCTGGGTGGTCGTGTCGCACGTCGGGTTCGCGACCGGCGAGGTCCTGACCGACGACGCCCTCCGCCGGATCGCCGACGCCGCCCACCGCCACGGCGCCCTGTTCGCCATCGACGGCTACCACGCGACGGCGTCGGTCGTGGTCGACGCGGCGGCGCTCGGGGCCGACGTGTACTTCGGCGGGCTCCTCAAGGAGGCGTGCGGGTCGACCGGGAACGCCTACCTCTGGGTCCGCCCCGGGCTCGACCTCCGCCCGCGCCTGGCGGGGTGGCTCGCCGACGCCGACCCGTTCGCGTTCGCCGACGCGCCGGCCGACCACCCGTCGGTCCGCCGGCGGTTCCTGGCGGGGACGACGGCCGTGGCGTCGATGTACCACGCGGTCGAGGGGCTCCGCGTGCTGCTGGGCGAGGGCATCGCGGCCGTCCGCGCCGACACGCTCGCCAAGGGCGCGCGCGCCATCGAGCGGGCCGAGGCGCTGGGTCTCGGCGTCCGCTCGCCGCGCGAGGCCGAGCGGCGCGGGGCCATGCTCGTCCTCGAGGTCGAGCACGCCGACCGCCTGGCCGCGTGGCTCAAGTCCCAGGACGTCTACGCTGATAGCCGGAAGGGCCGCGTCCTCCGCCTCGCCCCGTTCGTCTGGAACCCGCCGGCCGACGTCGACCGCGCGTTCGACGCCGTCGACGAGGCGCTGCGGACGGGCGCGCACATGGAGTACGAGGCGCCGGCCGAGGGCGGCCCGGTCACCTAGAAGACCCCCCGGGCGGGTACGGGGTACCGGGTACGAGGTACGGTCCGATTCCGCCTCGGCGCTCGCGTACCTCGTACCGAGTACCCCGTACCTCCCCGAACCTAGGCGGGCGGGGCGGATGGAGCCGCCCCGCCCCGATTCTACCCGCCCCGTTACGAATGCGTGCTCGGCGGAGACGGGCGCCCGGCGCACCGGGCGGGGCGGACGGAGCGCCGGAAACGAGCGCGAACGCCGTTTGACGGGGCGTAGCGGGACTGTGGGGGTTCCCTCAGCGCCCCCTGAAGGCCGTCGGCGGCGGCAGGGGGCGGGGCGGGCGGGCCGTGGCACCGGGCTTGCAGAAGGGGGAATCGTCGCTCGACGCGGCCTCTTCCCTCCCACCCGGCCCGCCACACCCATGACCTCTTCGCTCCAGGACGCCGTCGAACGCTACGTCGTCGAACGAGACGCCGAGACCAGCCACGTCGACGAGCACGCGCGGGCCGTCGCCGTCGCCGCCCTCCCGCTCGTCCGCTCGCTGGCCCGCCGCATCACGCTGCCCGACCACCCGCTGGCCACCTACCGCGACCTCGAGAACGCGGGGATGCTCGGGATGCTCCAGGCGCTCGGGTCGTACGACCCCGACCGCGGGACGCCGTTCGCGTCGTTCGCCTTCGGCCGCATCCGCGGCGCCCTCGTCGACTTCCTGCGGACCATCGACTGCCTCTCCCGCGACCGCCGCCGCCGCGTGGCCGAGGCGTCGCGGACGGCCGAGGTGCTCAGCCAGGAGCTCGGGACCGAGCCGCGCGCGGCCCAGGTCGCCGGCCGGCTCGGCGTGAGCGTCCGGTCCTACAACCGGCTCCTCGGCGACGCCCAGCAGCGGTTCGCGCTCTCGCTCTACGACGGCGGCGACGACCGGCCTACGCCGCTCGACGTCGTCGCCTCGCCCGACGCCGAGCCCGCCGACGCCAGCGCCGAGGCCGCCTCGACCAACGGGTTCGTGGGCGCGCTCGTCGGGCGGCTCCCCGAGCGTGAGCAGCGGATCGTCCACCTGTATTTTTTCGAGGGCCTCACGCTCCGCGAGATCGCCGGCGAGTTCCACCTGACCGAGGCCCGCATCTCGCAGGTCCTCTCGAAGACGCTCCGCACGCTGCGCGGCCAGTTCGAGACCCACCGCGTGGCCGCCTAGACATCCACCGCCCCGCCCCCGCAGGCCGTCCTCGGAGGCGGCGGGCGGGGGCGGCACCGAGTCCCCAAAGGGGAGAGAGAGAGGCGGGCCGAGGCTCGGGGTTCGCCCCGCCTCGGCCCGCTTTTTTGTGGGGAACGGGGAACGGGGAACGGGGAACGGGGAACGGGGAACGGGGAACGGGGAACGGGGAACGGGGAAGATGACCGCCCCGCCCCACGGATGCCAGGGCACCACGTAGCGCCGTTGCATGCAACGGCGTCGGGCGGGGCACCGGGCGGGGCGGACGTCGGGCGGAACCGTCCCGCCCGCCCGACGACCACCCCTATCCCCTCCTGGCTGCGCCGTCCCTTCGGGGTGGCCAGGAGGGGGACTGCCGCCGCCTCGGGACGATGTCCTGCCGTCCCTGGCCGCCCCGCCTCCGGGTTCACCCCGCCCCCGCCGGGTTCGCCGCCCGCCCCACGGGCGGGGCGGCACTGGGCGGGGCGGCAGCGGGCGGGGCGGCGCTGCCCCCGAGCCCACCCCGCCTCGGGTTCGCCACCCGCTTCACGGGCGGGGCGGCCAATCGGCGTGCCCCACCCCGCCCCTCTGCCCGTTCCCATTTCCCTATTCCCCGTTCCCGGCGAGCCGAGCGAGCCCCCACCCCGCCCCGCTCGTTTTTTCCCCGGGGCGCCACACGGCGCGGGCTAGCTTCCGGGTTCCCTGAGTCGAGCCGGCGCTGCCGGCGCCTAGCGCTTGCGGCGACCGCCGCCCCCCAACCCCCGCGCACGCGGAGCGAGACATGGCCGGAGTGATGAACAGCATTCGAGAGCGGGCCGGCGGCGTGCTCGTCGGCGTCCTCGTCGTCGCCTTCGGCGGCCTGTGGGCGCTCCAGGACTCGGGCGCGTTCGACAACGTCGGCCGCGGCCGCGACGGGCGGACGATCGGGACGGTCGACGGCGTCGCCATCGACGGCGAGCTGTTCAACAACGCGGTCCAGCAGCAGGTCCAGGCGTACCAGGCCCAGGGCGTCCCGGTCTCAAACGGGCTCCAGGCCCAGATCGAGAACCAGGTGTTCGACGCCCTCGTCGACAACGCGCTCGTCGAGCGCGAGATGGACCGGCTGGGCATCCAGGTCACCGACGACGAGGTCTACGAGCTCATCGAAGGACCGAACCCCGACCCGCTCATCCTCCAGGTGCTCGGCGACGGCCAGGGCGGCGTCGACCGGGCCGCGCTCCAGCAGGTCGTCGAGGACCCCCAGTACACCGAGCAGCTGATCGCCATCGAGGAGCAGGTCCGCCGGAACCGGCGCCAGGCCAAGCTCGCCGCCCTGATCGGCGCCTCGGCCCGCGTCTCCGACGCCGAGGTCGACGCCGCGTTCGTCCGCCAGAACCGGCGGGCCGGCGCCGAGTTCGTCGCCCTCCGCTACGCCGACGTCCCCGACAGCGAGGTCCAGGTAAGCGACGACGACCTCCGCGACTACTACCGCACGCACGAGGCCGACTACGAGCGGCCGGCCACCTACGCCGTCGAGTACGTGGCCTTCCCGAAGACGCCGACGGCCGAGGACTCGGCCCGGGCCACGGACGAGCTCCGCGGCCTCGTCGCCGACTTCCGCACGGCACCCGACCCCGTCTCGTTCGCGCGGCGGAACTCGTTCGGCGGCGAGGTCGCGGCCCAGTACGTCGGCGCCGGCGACCTCCCGGCCGCGCTCGCGACGGCCGTGTTCCAGAACCCGACCGCCGGCCGCGTCGTCGGCCCGGTCGTCGCCGGGGGGCAGGCGTACGTCGCCCGCATCACGGACGTCCGCCCCGCCAGCGAGTCCTCGCTCCGCGCCCGCCACATCCTGCTCCCCGCCGGACAGACCGAGCGCGCCCGCGAGGTCAAGCAGCAGATCGAGTCCGGCCAGCTCTCGTTCGAGCAGGCCGCCCGGCGGTTCTCGACCGACGAGAGCAACAAGGACCGGGGCGGCGAGCTCGGGTGGTTCGGGCGCGGCCAGCTCAACCCCGAGTTCGAGCAGGCCGCCTTTGCCGCCCCGCTCGGCCAGGTCGTCGGTCCGGTCGAGACGCCCTACGGCGTCCACCTGATCGAAGTCGAGGACCGGGCCGACCAGGAGGTCGAGCTCGTCCGCGTCTCACGCCCCGTCGAGGGCGACATCGACCGCGTGATGGGCGAGGCCGAGGACTTCCAGGCGTTCCTCGACCTCGAAGACCAGGACTTTGCCGAGGCCGCCCGCGAGCGCGGGACCGCCCCGACCGAGACGCAGATCCAGGCCGACCAGATCGGGATCCCCGGCCTCGAAGTTGGCCGCGAGCTGAACCGCTTCCTCCGCCGCGCCTCCGAAGGCGCCGTGTCGGACCCGATCGACGCCGGCGACAGCTTCATCGTCGTCCGCCTCGTCGACGAGCGGCCCGAGGGCGTGGCCCCGTTCGACGAGGTCCGTGACCAGATCGAGTCGGCCGTGCTCCTCGACAAAAAGGAGGCCGTCCAGAAGGACCGGCTCCAGCAGGCGCTCGCCGCCGGCTCGCTGCCCGGCATCGCCCAGGCGGCTGGGACGGACGTCGAGCGGGCATCGGACCTGTCGCTGGCCGACCCGGTCGTGCCGCAGTTCGGGCGCGAGCCGCGGGCCGTCGGCGCCGCGTTCGGGCTCCAGCCCGGCCAGCGGAGCGGGGTCATCGGGGGCGACCAGGCCGCGTTCGTCGTCCGCACGACGTCGCTCGTCGGCGGCACCGACGCCGAGCTGACGCCGGAGCTCCGCGAGCAGATCCGGCAGCAGCTCCTCCAGCAGAAGCGGCAGCGTGTGCTCCAGGCGTGGCTCGAAGGGCTCCGCGAGGACGCCGAGGTCGAGGACTTCCGAGACGACCTGCTGTAAGGAGGGATGCGGAATGGAGGGATGAGGAGGCATCCATTTTCGCCCCTCTGCTCATCCCTCCGCTCCTCTATCCCTCCCCATCCCTCTCGCCCTCTCGGCCAGGGCGGGGCGGTCCGGTTTCATGCCCCCCGCCCCGCCCCAGGCGTAGACGGCGACGGGCACCATAAAGCCGGGGAGCGTCCGGCGGAGCGCGGCCCGCAGGCCGTCCGCGTCGGGCGGGGTGGCACTCGTGGTGCGCACGAAGGCGGCGGGGCGG
This sequence comes from Rubrivirga sp. S365, assembly GCF_032248475.1. Taxonomy (NCBI): domain Bacteria; kingdom Pseudomonadati; phylum Rhodothermota; class Rhodothermia; order Rhodothermales; family Rubricoccaceae; genus Rubrivirga; species Rubrivirga sp. S365. The sequence continues at coordinate 1,439,780 of NZ_JAVTTN010000001.1, read as the reverse complement.
TGCCCGAAGTCGGCGTCGGGGACGGGCACGACGACGGCCTCGGCGACGCCGTCGAGCGCGAGGAGCGCGGCCTCGATGGCTTCGGGCTGCACGTTCTCGCCGCCCGACACGAACAGGAGGCCGCGCCGGCCCGTCACGACGAGGCGGCCGGCACCGTCCAGGTGCCCGAGGTCGCCGGTCGCAAACCACGCGCCGGGCGGGGCGAGGCCGTCCGGCCCGAGGTAGCCCGCGAAGAGGGCCGCCCCGCCCACCTCGATCTCGCCGCTGGCGGCGACGCGGAGCGCGCGGCCGTCGAGGACGTCGCCCGACGTGGCGAGGGCGGGGCGGTCGGCGCCGGCCGCCGTCGCGGTGACGGTCGACGTCATCTCGGTCAGCCCGTACGACGTGGCGACGGGCAGGCCACGGGCGGCGGCCTCGTCCAGCAGGCTAGCTGGGATCGCGCTGCCGCCGAGGAGCACGGCGCGGAGGCTCGCGGCGCCGCCAGCCGCCCCGCCCAACGCGTCCAGGAGGCGGCGGAGCTGCGTCGAGACGAACGAGGCATGCGTCGGCCGCAGCACGCGGACGGCCTCGGCCGTGCTCATGCCCTCGCCGGGGAGAACCATCGCAGCGCCTTCGAGCGCGCACCGGACCACGACGCCCAGCCCGCCGACGTGGTACAGCGGGAGGTCGAGGAGCCAGCGGCCGTCCGCCCCCAGTCCAAGGCGCCGGTTCACGCCGCGCGCGCTCGCCACGTGGTTGCCGACCGTGTGGAGCGCCGCCTTCGGCACGCCCGTCGACCCCGACGTATGGACGACGGTGAAGGGGGGGTGGGAAGTTCTGGGTTCAGGGTTCGAGGCCCGGGCGCCCCCCCGCCCCGCTTCCGCTCCGACGCCTCCCGCCCCGCCCCCCTGTAGCGTCGTTGCATGCAACGACGTGGTCGAGGATGCCACCGTGGACTGGGCGACCTCCCCCACCCCGCCCCGCTCCTCTGCCCCGCCCCGCCCCGCCTGCACGAGCGCGTCGAGTGGGGTGGCGTCGAGACCGGCCGGCGCGCCGTCGGAGCCGTCGACCACGAGCGCGTCCAGGCCGAGACGGTCGAGCGCGTCGGCGACCGCCGCCGCCAGCCAGCGCGTCGAGAGCGGGACGAGCGTCCGCCCCGCCCGGAGCGCGGCGAGCGTCAGCACCACGAGCGCCGGCGAGGTGTGGGCGCGCACGGCGAGCGGGGCGGCGCCTTGCCACACGTCGGGCGCCCGGGGCAGGGCGGCGAGTCGCGCGGCGCAGGCGCCGACGCGGGCGTCCAACTCGGCCCACGTCCACACCGCGTCGGGCGTGACGAGGGCGGGCGCGCTGGGGCGGGCGCAGGCGTGGTGGCGGACGGGGTCGGTCACGGGATGCGGACGGCGGGCGGGGCGGCGAACAGGGCGGGCAGGTCCACGCGCGGACGGTCGAACGGGAGAGCGGGCACGACGTCTTCCACAAGCCAGCGGTACGTGTCGAGGCCGGCCGGCTCGGCGCCCGTCGCGGCGGCGATCGCGGCGACGCCCCGGAGCCCGACGCCGCTCTCGAACGACGCGCTGAGCACGGCCCGCACGCCGACGGCACGCGCGGCGGCGGCGAGGCGGAGCGCGGCCGCGAGCCCGCCCACGAGCGTCGGCTTGAGGACGGCCGCCGCCGCCCAGCCCCTCACGTGCGCCGCCCCGCCCGGCTCCTGGAGCGTCTCGTCGAGCGCGACCGGCAGGCCCGTGTCGAGCCACAGGGCGGGGTGGTCGCCGGGGTCCGGCGTCGGCTCCTCGACGTAGTCGAGCGGGACGCCCTCGACGGCGCGGGCGAAGGCGCGCGCCTGGTCCGCCGTCCACGCCCGGTTGGCGTCCAGGCGGAGGGCCGCCCCGCCCAGGGCTTCGCTCACGGCGCGGGCCGTCTCGGCGTCGTCCTCGACGGCCTGCCGCCCCACCTTGAGCTTGGCCGCGGCCCAGCCCTCGGCCGCCAGCCGCCCCGCGTGAGCGACGACGGCCTCGCGGTCGCCCATGAGCAGCCCGTTCAGCGGGAGGACGACCGGCGGATCGGGGTGGAGCGCCTGCGGGAGCGTCCGGCCCAGGTCCTGCGCGATGAGGTCGGCGAGCGCGAGGTCGAGCGCGAACCGGGCCGACGACGGCAGGCCGGCGGCGTCGAGCGCGGTGTGGAACGGGCCGTCCGGGCGGAGCACGTCGCGCGCGTCGAGGTCGCGGCCGTCGAGGGCGGGGAGGAGCGCGCGGAGGGCGGCCTCGGCCTCGGCGACGGTCTCGCGGCTGAACCCGGGGAGCGGAGCGGCGTCGCCCCACCCCGCCCGACCGCGCTCGTCGTGGAGGCGGAGCAGCACGCCCTCGCGCGTCTCGCGGCGCTCGCCGTTCCACACGACGGGGTCGGCGAGCGGGAGCCGGTAGGGGTAGAGGTCGAAGGCGGTGACGCGCATGGCGGAGTGATGAGATGCCTGATGCCCTGGCCACTTTCGCTGCGGCCGCTGCATGAGGTGTTGTTTGTTAACCTTCCTGCTCCTCTCCCGACGAACGCTTCCGCCCCGCCCATGAGCTTTGCTGATCGGCTCGCAGCCCTCGCCCAACGCGCGCCCTCCCTGATCGACCACCTCGCCACCGAGGAAGCGACGAAGAACGCGCTCGTCATGCCATTCATCGCTGCACTCGGATACGACGTGTTCAATCCGCAAGAGGTTGTTCCCGAGTTAACAGCAGACGTGGGCGTCAAAAAGGGTGAGAAGGTGGATTACGCGATCAAGCAGGATGGAGAAGTCATCGTTTTAATCGAGTGCAAGACCGCGGGGGTGAACCTGAGCGAGGCCAACATGAGCCAGCTCTTCCGCTACTTCACCGTCACGAAGGCTCGGATCGCCATCCTCACCAACGGCGTCTACTACAGGTTCTACTCAGACCTGGAGGAGCCGAACAAGATGGACTCGCGGCCCTTCCTCGAACTCGACCTGCTCGACCTCCGCGAGCACCACGTTGCCGAGGTCATGAAGCTGGCGAAGGGATCCTTCGACCTCGACCGGATGCTCGACGCAGCGAGCGAATTGAAGTACCTCCGGGAGCTCCACAAGGTGTTGGCAGATCAGTTCGAAGACCCGGATTCGGACCTTGTTCGCTTTCTCTACCTCAAGGTGAACCCCGACGGTCGATTCGTCGCCAGCGTCCGCGAGCAGTTCAGTACGCTCGTTCCGAAGGCGTTCCAGCAGTTCATCAGTGAACGCGTCAGCGGGCGCCTTCGAACAGCTCTGGCCCAAGAGGACGTCGTGGCGGGGCGGAAACAGGAAGAGCCGGCTGCTGACAACGAAGCGGAAGACGAGGAGAGGGGAGCAGAGACAGAAACCACGGCGGAGGAAATCGAAGGTTTCCACATCGTCAAAGCCATCGTTCGCGAAGTTGTAGACGCAGATCGGATTGCCCATCGTGACACAAAGTCGTACATGGGAATCCTGCTTGACGACAACAATCGCAAGCCGATTTGCCGCCTCCACTTTAACTGGACACAGAAATACCTCGGCTTGCTTGATGCTGACAAAAACGAGACGCGGCACGAGCTAAAGACGATCGACGACATCTACCAGTTCTCCGACCAGCTGAAGGAGACTGCACGCCGATACGACTCGTAGCTCTGGATATCAGACTGGGTGCGCGGGCGGGGAGGTCACGTCAGCGCCCAGCCCAGCGCGAAGGCGACCGAGTACAGGAACAGCAGGCCCGCCGTCTTGCCCAAGAGCGGGTTGAGGACGGCCGGGTCGTCCGACACCGCGAGCGTCCGCCCCAGCCGGCGGCCGAGGACGGCCACGAGCGCAGATGCTGCGAGCACGCCGACGTGGTCGCGCGAGACGAGCGCGAGCGCGGCCGGGACCACGAGCGCCCCCGACAGGCACGCGTTGTAGAGCCGGACCCCGAAGCCGCGCCCGAACCGGACCGCCAGCGTCCGCTTGTTTGCCGCCCGGTCCTCCTCGACGTCGCGGACGTTGTTGGCGATGAGGATGGCCGTCGCCAAAAAGCCCGGCCCGAGCCCGGCGATGGGGACCCACGTCGGGAGGTCCAGCGCCTGCACGTAGTACGTGCCCCCGACCGCGACCGGGCCGAAAAAGACCAGGACGAACAGGTCGGCCAGGCCCGTGTAGGCGAGCGCGTAGCGGCCGGCCGTGTACGCCACGCCCGACGCGATCGAGACGAGGCCGAGCGCGAGCACCGGCCACCCGCCCCGCCAGATCAGGAAGCCGCCGGCGGCGACCGCGAGCGCGAACGCGACGGCCGCCGCCGCGCGCATCTGGCCGGCCGTGACCGCCCCGCTCGCCGTCGCCCGGCGCGGACCTTTGCGGGCCTCGGTGTCGGCGCCGCGTACGAAGTCCTCGGCGTCGTTCGAGTAGTTGGTCCCGATCTGGATGAGGACGGCGCCCGCCAGCGCGCACGCCGCGGCGAGCGCGTGGAACGCGCCGGCCTCCCACGCCAGCCCGATCCCGACGAGGACCGGCGCGATCGCCGCCGGCAGCGTCTTCGGCCGGGCGGCCTCCAACCACAGACCCACGCCGGCGGGCGGGGCGGGCGTCGGGGGCGGGGCGGTCAGACGAGCCACAGCTCCAGGCGGTCGAGGAAGGCGTCAAGGGCGGGGCGGTCGGCCCGCTTCACCTTCAGCGTCAGCGCACCGTTCGCGGCGCCCGGAATCTCCGTCACGCGCTCCATCGGCCGCGTGCGCAGCGTGAGCGTGTCGCCCCAGAACCGGCGCGTGTGGCGGATCTCCTCCAAATCGGTCATGTCGAAGCTGTAGGTGCGGACCGTCTGCTTGAACGTCGGCAACGGCCACACCTGGACCTCCACGACGATGTCGTCCCCCTGGAGTCGGATCGTGCCCTGCCCCTTGAAGTAGCCGCCGCGCAGGTCGAACGTGGACTTGGCTTTGAAAGGAACGCTCTTCATGGAGGATCGGGACCGCCCCGCCCATACGCGCGGGGGCGGGGCGGAGGTTCGGACCACCCCGCCCAGACGACGGGGCGGGGCGGCCGGGCGGATCGCCACGCCCGAAGGCGGACACAACGAGCCGTGTCCCTACGGGTGCTCCCACCGAGCAGGGCGGCGTGGGGGCGGGGCGCCCGACGCGCCGAAACGGACGCAGAGGGCGGGGCGGCCACCCCGCCCACCACTCGCTACTCATCACCCGCTACGGCCGGTAGCCGTCGGCGTCGAAGTCCGGCGCGCGGCGTTCGAGGTAGGCGTTGCGGCCCTCCTGCCCCTCCTCGGTCATGTAGAACAGCATGGTCGCGTGGCCGGCCAGCTCCTGGAGCCCCGCCCCGCCGTCCTCGTCGGCGTTGGCCGCCGCCTTGATCATGCGGATCGCAATGTTCGAGTTGGCGAGGATCTCGCGGCTCCACTGGACCGTCTCGCGCTCCAGGTCCGCGAGCGGCACGACCGTGTTGACGAGGCCCATGTCGAGCGCCTCCTGAGCGCTGTAGGGCCGGCAGAGGAACCAGATCTCGCGGGCCTTTTTCTGTCCAACGATCCGCGCGAGGTGGGCCGTCCCGTAGCCGGCGTCGAACGAGCCGACCTTGGGGCCGGTCTGCATAAAGCGCGCGTTGTCGCTCGCGATCGTCAGGTCGCAGACCACGTGGAGCACGTGGCCGCCGCCGACGGCCCACCCGTTCACGGCCGCGATGACCGGCTTGGGCATCTTGCGGATCCGCGTCTGGAAGTCGAGCACGTTGAGCCGCTGCGTGCCCGTCTCCGCCCCGCCCTCGACCTCCTTGTAGCCGTGGTCGCCGCGGATACGCTGGTCGCCGCCGGCGCAGAACGCCTGGTCGCCGGCGCCCGTCAGCACGAACACGCCGACGGAGGGGTCGTCGCGGGCGTCGTCGATGGCCGCGATCATCTCGGTCACGGTCGTCGGCCGGAACGCGTTGCGGACCTCGGGCCGGTTGATCGTCACGCGCGCGATGCCGGCCGTATTGGTGCCGGCCGCGCCCTTCTCGTAGACGATGTCCTCGAAGCCCCCGACGCGCTCCCACTCGAAGGGGCCGGAGACGGTGGGGCGGTCAGTCGTGTGGTGGGCGTTCTGTTCGGCCATCAGGAGAGGAGGGACTGGAGGAGGGCGGCGAGGTCGGAGGGCCGCTCGGCGGCGACCATGTGCCCCGCCCTGCCCAGGATCACGGGCTCGACCGGACCCGCCCCGCTCGGGCGGGGCAGGCGCTCGGACATGGCGTGCGCGAGGGCGACGAACTTGGGGTCGAGCGCCCCCGCTACGGCCGTCGTCGGGGCGGTGATCCCCGCGAGCGCGCCCCAGTGCGACGGCTGCGCGCCCGTCCCCATGCCGCGGAGCGAGCGGCCCAGCTCGGACGCGTCGTTGTGAGCCGCGCGGTCGGCCACGAGGCGGTCGCGGAGGGCGGGGTGGAGGCTCGAAAAGAGCGGCATCCGGTACCACGCCCAGAGGAAGCCGGGCAGGTCGCGGGCGACGGCGACGGCGCGTTCGGCGTCGAGGCGCCGGCGCGCGGCCCGCTCCGCCTCGGTCTTGAGCCCCGGCGAGCCGGACACGAGCACGAGCCGCCGCACGCGGGGCGCGTGGCGCACGGCGAGGTGCAGCGCGAGCCGCGCGCCCATCGAGTAGCCCACGACGTCGACCGCCCCGCCGGTTTGCGGTCCGCCCACGCTAGCGAGCACGCGGTCGGCGGCCCCGTCCATCGTGTAGTGGCCGTCGTCCAGGCCGACGGCCGCGCCGTGCCCGGGCAGGTCGGGCGCGCGCACGTCGCGGGCAGGGAGGCGCGCGCGGACGGCGTCCCAGTCGGCCCCGCGCCCGAGGAACCCGTGGAGGAGCAGGACGGGCGGCCCCGCCCCGCCCGCGGGCGGGGTGGCGTCGGGCGGGGCGGTCACGTGTCGTCCCCGGCGAGCGCGGCGTCGACGGCCGCGGCGGCGGCGGCCTCGATCCGGCGGCGGAGCGCGGCCTGCTCCTCGCGGTCCGTCCGCACCTCGATCAGGGCGGACGCGCCCGAGCGGACGGCCCCGTCGAGCGCGGCCTCGAACGCCGGCATCGTCTCGGGCCGGTGGTACGCGAGCCCCACCTGGCGCGCGGCGTCCTCGAAGCCGAGCCCGTGGGGCGTCCCGAAAAAGCGCTCGAAGGTGTCGCTGTCGAGTTCCCCCACCCCGCCCGCGGCGACCGGCAGGCGGTGGAAGATGCCGCCGCCGTCGTTGTTGATGACGACGACGACGACGGGCGGGCCGGTGCGGAGGAGCGCCAGGCTGGTCTGGTCGTGGAGCAGCGCGAGATCGCCGGTGAGGAGGACGGCCGCCCCGCCCCGCCCCCGCACGTAGCCCGCGGCCGTGGCAACGGTCCCGTCGATCCCGCTCGCCCCGCGATTGGCGACCGCCATCACCTCGGGTCCCCGGTCCGTAACAGCGTACGATTCGAGGTCGCGGACCGGCATAGACGCGGAGGCGACGAGGGATACGAACGGGCGATCCCCCTCTGGCAACCCCGTCTGACGGGACACGCTGCGGGCGACGGCCGGCTCAGACAATCCGCTCGCGCCGCCGATCACCCGTTCAAGCACCTCACCGACCGCGGCCGAAGCCCGACCCCACGTTTGTTGCCAGCGAGTCGACTCCTGACGCGGGCCGAACGGCCAGACAGGGAGAGCCTCGCCTTCCCCGAGGTCCACTCGGTGGGTGACGAGCGCGTCGGCGTCCGTCCGGTCCCGCTCTGGACCGACCAGCACATACGTCGCCGGCTCCGACTCGCGGAGGTACTGCCCGAGCCGCTTCGAGACAAGCCGCCCCCCTAAGTGGACGACGGCCTCGGCAGGGCCGCGACGGCGGAACGACTCGCTCGTCAGGACTAAGTCGGCGTAGGGGACGGGCCGCTCCCAGTGCGAGGCGCCCACACGGAGGCCCGGCGACCGGAGGTCGGCCAGGAGGGGCCATCCCAGGCGCCACGCGACGTCGTCGGCGTCGAGCGAGGCGCCGTAGCCCGCGACGACCACGCCCCGCTCGACGCTTCGTAGGCGCTTTGCCAGTTGGTCGAACTCGGTCTGTGGTTGTCCGCCGGGCCACACCCGGCCGACCGGCTCGGTGAACCTCTGCGACAGGAGGCCGCTCCCCCACCGCCCCACCCCGCCCAAATACGCCGCCGCGTCGGTCCCGTCCGGCTGCGCCCCCAGCGGCTCGCGGAACGGGAGGTTGAGGTGGACCGGCCCGGGCGGGGCGGTCGCCCGGTGCGCGGCGTGAGCCGCCGTCGAGAGCACCCACCGCGCCGGCACGTCCGCCGTGGGGACCGGCCAGTCGAGCGACCACCGCGCGACGTCCTGGAAGATCGGCGGCTGGCGGACCGCCTGGTTCGCGCCCGTCTCGCGCAGCTCCGGCGGCCGGTCGGCCGTGAGGAGCAGCATCGGCACGCCGTCAGCGTCGGCCTCGACGGCGGCGGGGAGCAGGTTGGCGACCGCCGTCCCGCTCGTCGTGATCACGGCGGCGGGGCGGCCGGTCGCGCGGCCCCACCCCAGCGCCACGAACGCGGCCGCCCGCTCGTCCCAGTGCACGAGCGCCTCGGCCCGCGGGTTCTGCCCGACGGCGACAGCCAACGGCGTGCTCCGCGAGCCGGGGCAGACGACGAAAAAGGTCGTCCCCTGGCGGACCAGCTCTTCGACCAGAAGCCCCGCCCACAGGTGGTTGACGTTGGGCGCAGACGCGAGGTGAGAGAGCACGGGCGGGGTGGCGAAGACAACCGCCCCGCCCTCGTGGGGCAGCCGCAGGGACGCGGCTCGCTGCGTGGGCGGGGTGGGACGGGCGACGGAGCAGACCACCCCGCCCACAGCGCGCGGGCGGGGCGGGGCTCCTACGACTCGGCGCGGTCGGTGAGCCCGAGCACGCGCGCAAAGTCGCCGATTTTGTGCTCGATCTCGGCCCACTCCGCCGCCGGGTCCGACCCGACGACGATGCCGGCCCCGGAGTAGAGCGAGAGCGTGCGGCCCTCGACCAGACCCGAGCGGATGCCGACGGCGACCTCGGCCGCCTCCCGCCCCGCCCCGTCGCGCCCGACCCAGCCGACGGGGCCGGCGTAGAGCCCGCGGTCGAACGGCTCCAGGCGGTCGATGGCGTCGAGCGCGAGCGGGGTGGGCGTGCCGCCGACGGCCGGCGTCGGGTGGAGGGCGCGGAGCACGTCGAGCGCGCCGACGCCGTCGGCGAGCGTGCCGCGGAAGCCGGTGTAGAGGTGGCGGCCGCGCGCGAGCGTCATGGCCGAGGCGTCGCCGTCGTCGTCGAGCGACACGGTGAGCGGGGCGAGCGCGGCCGCGATGCGCTCGCGGACGTAGCCGTGCTCGCGGCGGTCCTTCTCGCTCCCCATCAGCTCGTCGCGGAGCCGGTCGTCGTCGGCGTCGGACGCCGCGCGCGGGCGCGTCCCGGCGACGGCCTCGGTCTCAACGGTCCGCCCATCGAGGCGGAACAGGCGCTCGGGCGTCGCAGTGAGGAACGCGGCCGGCGCGCGGTCCGCCCCGCCCGCCTCGACGAGCGCGTGGAAGCACCGCGGCGTGGCCGCCTCCAGCCGGCGGAGAAGCGCGAACGGGTCGACGGCCTCCTCGAAGGAGAACCGCGCGCGCCGCGCGAGGACCACCTTCTGGAGCGGGCCGGCGCTAGACAAGGCGCCCAGCGCCCAGCGGAGCATGCGGCCCCAGTCGGCCCGGTCGGGGTCGTCGCGGCGCATGAACGGGAGCGGGAGCTCGGCCGTGGCCGGCGCCGCGCTCGGGCGGAGCGCCTCGACGGCGGCGCGCGCGGCGTCCGGCGCCTCGCCCGGCGCCAGGTGCACGGCGACCGACGCCGCGCGCCCGTCCGTTCGATACTCCACGCGGGGGAGCACGAACCGGACCGCCCCGAACGGCGCCCACTCCGCCCCGCCCTCGGCGCGCGCGTCGAACCGGGCCGTCGCCGTGAGGCGCGCGTGGGCGGGGAGGGCGCCGAGGAGCCGGCCGAGCGGGGCAGCCACGGCCTCCAGCGTCAGCCCCTCAACAACGGCCGCGGCCCCGACGGACGCCCGCGCCTCGGCCTCGCCCCGCCCGCGCCAGTACGCCCGGTGCGGCCCGGCCTGCGCCTCCAGCCACCCGAGCGCGTCGGCGGGCGGGGCGGGCGCCTCGGCGCGGAGGACGGAGCGGCCGTCCCACGAGCGCAGCGCGTCGGCGAGGGCGCGGCGCAGCGGGGAGAGGGCGAGCGGGGTGGGGGCCGTGTTCGACACGCGGGCGGGGAGCGGCGGGGAGATCAGGAGCTACCTGAGCTGGAGGCTTCAGGTTTCAGAAAAAAATGAAAGCAACACGCGTTCCACTCTCCCCCGCCCCGCCCTGGAGCCTCTGCGATAGGTTCGGCGTCCTCGATCTGAGGCAGCGGCTTCGAGCACCCTTCGGGTGACGGGGTGCCGGGTACGAGGTACGGCCTGAGAGGGCTTCCCGGGCCGCGTACTCTGTACCCTCTCGAAGCGTGCTTTGGGACGTTGCGCCCACCGCCCCGCCCGCCGCGACCTTTTCCCCCGCCCCGCATGAACAAGCCCCCGATCGGACCGGCCCCCGGTAAGCGCGCCCACGTCGAGGCCATGTTCGACGAGATCGCCCCGCGCTACGACCTCCTCAACCGCGTGCTCTCGTTCGGGATCGACGTATGGTGGCGGAAGCGGGCCGTCGCCCTGCTTCGCGCCGGGCTGGACGGGCCGCCCCGCCGCCTGCTCGACGTGGCGACGGGCACGGCCGACCTCGCGATTGAGGCGCTCGCGCTCGGCCCGCAGGAGGTGGTCGGCGTCGACATCTCGGAGGGGATGCTCGCCGGCGGGCGCGACAAGCTCCGCCGGCGCGGCCTCGACCGCCGCGTCCGGCTCGTCCAGGGCGACGCCGCCGACCTCCCGTTCGACGACGGCGCCTTTGACGGGGCACTCGTCGCGTTCGGCGTCCGCAACTTCGAGGACCTGGGTGCCGGGCTCCGCGGGATCCGCCGCGTGCTGCGGCCGGCCGCCCCGCTCGTGGTCCTGGAGTTTAGCCACCCGACGGCGCCGGGCGTCCGGCAGGGCTACGAGGCGTACTCGAAGCACGTGCTCCCGCGCGTGGGCCAGGCCGTCTCGGGCTCGGCCGAGGCGTACGAGTACCTCCCCGAGTCGGTCGCCGCGTTCCCCGACGGCGAGGCGTTCCTGGACGAGATGCGCGCGGCCGGCTACCGCGGCGTCCTCGCGCGCCCGCTCACGTTCGGGATCGTCAGCCTCTACCGCGGGACGGCATGAGGGGAGGGATGGGGGATGGAGGGATGAGCAGAGGGCGGGGCGGCGCGTTGCCCACGGGTTCTCCACCCAGCCTCCGACCCTGGGCGCCATCCTGTAGCGGCGTTGCATGCAACGCCGCGACGCCAAGGCCACCCCGCCCGCGCCTCGTCCCCAAGACGGACCGCCCCGCCCACACGCCTGCGGGCGGGGCGGCCGTCTCTGCCCTCGTCCCTCATCGTCCCGCCTGGGCGGGGCGGTTCAGTCGGACCGGGCGGGGCGGCCCAAACACCCTCTGCCTATCCCTCTATGCCTCCCCGCTCTCTCCATGCCTCGACCGTCAGCTCAGCGGCGCCTCGACCCAGAGCACGGCCCGCTGCATGAACTCGGCGGCCCGGTCGATGCCCAGCTTCTGCTTGATGTTCGTCCGGTGCGACTCGATGGTCTTGAGGCTGAGGCCCATGACCTCGGCCACCTCGCGCGTGCTCTTGCCGCGGCCAAAGTGCTCGAACACCTCGAGCTCGCGGTCGGTCAGCCGCGAGACCGTCGGGGCGGGGTCGTTCCCGAACCCGAAGCGGTCGTTGAGGAAGCGCGTCCGCAGCGAGTCGCTCAGGAACAGCTCGCCCGAGATCACCTGGCGGACGGCCTCGACGAACCCCTTGGCCGACTCGTGCTTCATGAGGTAGCCCCGGGCGCCGGCCCGGAGCGCGCGCTCGGCGTAGAGGGCCTCGTCGTGGGCCGAGACGACGAGGACCTTGACGTCGTCGTCGATCGACCGGAGCCGCTTGATGAGCTCGACCCCGTTCACGCCAGGCAGCGAGAGGTCGACGATGGCCACGTCGAACTCGAGGTCCGCCGCCTGGTCGAAGGCGTCCTCGGCCGACGACGCCTCGCCGACGACGTCGAGGTCGGGCTCGGCGTTGATGAGGCTGACGTACCCCTCGCGCATCACGGGGTGGTCTTCGACGATAAACACGCGGTGAGTCATGATTCTGCAGAGGGTGGTGAGGGCCGTGGGGCCGTGGCAGGATAGCCCGCACCGCCCACTAGGCGTCCTAAGATTATCCCTTAGACGCTCTCTCCTCCCCGCCCTGTGGAGCCGTTTATGAGTAGGGCGCGGGGGACAGAGAAAGCCGAGTGTAGGGGCCATCCCCGCGCGGCCGCCCCGCCCTTAGGCCGCCCCGCCCCGGCGCACGACGGCGGCCGGGAGGTCCGCGAGCGAGCGGGCGCCGACGAGCCCGAGCGTGAGGTCGAGTTCGGCGAGCACGTTGCGGATCACCTCGCGGACGCCACGCTCGCCGGCCACGGCGAGGCCGTACACGTAGGGCCGCCCGAGGAGCACGGCCCGTGCGCCGAGCCCCAGGGCGAGGGCCACGTCCGCCCCGCCCCGGACGCCGCTGTCGAACCATACCTCGAGATCGCTGCCCACGGCCTCGACCACGGCCGGGAGCGCGTCGAGCGCGGCGACCGACGCGTCGACCTGGCGCCCGCCGTGCGTCGAGACCACGACCGCGTCGACGCCGTGCCGGACGGCCTCGCGGGCATCGTCCGGGTGGAGCACGCCCTTGAGCACGATGGGGAGACGGGTCATGGCCCGGAGCTGGTCGACCTGCGCCCACCCCAGCGACGGCCGGCTGTAGGTGCCGACGAACCGCTGGACGGCCTTCCGCGCGCGGCCGCTCGTGAGCGCCGGGCCGGTCGGGCCGGGAAACCGCCGGGCCTGCCCGACGCCCGCGCGGACCGTCGAGACGGACAGGGGCGGGGCGGCCGCGGCGTCGGGCAGCGGGTGGTCGAGCTTGCTCAGGAACACGGGGTCCGACGTGTACTGGGCGATCCCCTTGCCCTGGAGGAACGGGAGCGCGGCGAGGTCGAGGTCGCGCGGCCGCCACCCGAGCAGCGTCGTGTCGAGCGTGAGCACGACGGCCGAGCACCCGCACCGTTCAGCGCGCTGGACGAAGCTGCGGACGAGGTCGTCGTCGGTCGACCAGTAGAGCTGGAACAGCCGCGGCGCCCCGGGCCGGACGGCGTCCATGTCCTCAGCGCACGCCTCCATGGGCACGCTGGCCTGGCTCGAAAACACGAACGGGACGCCTTCGGCCGCCGCCGCGCGGGCCACGGCGAGGTCGGCCTCGGCGTGCGCCTCCTCCAAAACGCCGATCGGCGCGAGCATCAGCGGGGCGGGGTGGCGCGCGCCCAGAACGGTCGTCGACAGGTCGCGCTCGTCCGTCCCGGCCAGCTGGCGGGGGACGAGCGCCCAGCGGTCGAACGCGGCGCGGTTAGCGTCCTGCGTCCGCTCCAGGCCCGCCCCGCCCGCGACGTAGGCCCACGCGGCCGGGCTCATGGCGCGCCGCGCCGCCTCGGCGAGCGCGTCGGGCGCCACGGGGACGGCCGGCGTGCGGCCGGCGACGCCGTCGAGGAACACCTCGCGCTGCCGGCGCGACCCGGGGCCGAGGTGGAAGTCGGGGTCGAAGGGCACGGGTCGGTGAGTCGGTGAGTCGGTGAGTCGGTGAGTCGGTGAGTCGGTGAGTCGGTGAGTCGGAAGGTGCCCGCCCCGCCCGCGTCGCGCAAGGGGCGGGGCGGTGGATTCCGGTCCCGCCCCGCCCCGCCCTGCTCCCCCGGCCAGCCCGTAGCCGCTCTACTGATCTTCCTGACCCACTGCTTCACCGATCCTACTGCCCACCGGAGCCGGAGCCGAGGCGGGGTGGCGTGAGTCCTCGAAGATCCCCGCCCCGCCCGCGCGGCGCAACCGGGCGGGGCGGCGGTCCCGGAGCGCCGTTCTGGAGCGGTCCGCCCCCGCGCGCGGGCGGGGCGGGCACCGACCCATTGACCTACTGCCCCCCTGACTCACTGGCCCGGCGGCGGAGGACGAAGTAGTCGACGCGCGCCGGCGTGGCTGCCGGGTCGCGCACGCCGAGGCCGTCCGGGTAGCGGAGCGCGACGGGGACCGAGCCCGCGGTCGTGTCGCGGGCGATGTCGGCATAGTCGACGACGGCGCGGAAGGCGCCCGGCTCGAGCGCCCGGTCGTACGCCTCGCCCTGGCTGGGGACGTCGAACGCGACGCGGACCGTGGCCGGGTCGAACTGGACGGCCTCGACGCCCGGCGGCAGGTTCTCGACCTCGACCGGGACGTCGCGGCTGGCGCCGGTAAACTGGCCGACCTCGACGGACACCATCGTCGACCGCGCCGACGGCGTGAGCAGGCCGCCGAACGTGTCGCTCAGCGCGACGACGCGCGTGAAGTCCTCGTCGACGTCCTGGGCAACGAGCGTCTCCGTCGGCCAGTCGGCGAGGCGGCCCAGCAGCGACTGCGCGCCCGACACCGTGACCGAGTCGGGCCGGAGCACGGGGGGCCGGAGGAGCCCGTAGGACGGCCGCGTCTCGATGCGGCGGCGGAGGCGGATCGGGAGCCGCCGCGTCGTCCGCGCGTCGAGGGCCAGGTCGACGACGCGCGGCTGGACGCTCTGGACGCTCACGCCCGACGGCAGCCCCCGCTCGCGGAGCGAGGACGCGAGGTCGACGGTCGGCCCAGTCGCCGCGATGCGGATGGCCGGGCGCCGGCGCGTGAGCGTGAGCAGCGTCCACCCCTCGCCCTGGAGCGTGACCGTCGCCGAGGCCGGCGGCGGCTCGCGGAGGGCCTGCCCCGCCGGCAGCGACGCGACCTGGACCGGGACCTCGACGGCCACCGAGTACGCCTCGCGCATGCTGAAGCTGAACCACAGCACGGCCGCGACGACGAGCGAGAGCCCGAGCGCCAGGCTCCGCCGCCCGGCCTCGTCGTCGGGCGGGGCGGGGCGGCGGGACGGGAAGAGCGCCCGGAGCCGGCCGCGGACGCCGAGCCGGTCCCAGCGCCGCGGGGCCGGCGCGCTCACCGGGCGTCGAGACCGCGGAGGAACGCCACGAGCTCGTCCTTGGTCGCCCGCGAGATGTCGCGGCCCTGGAGCGCCGGGTCGTCGCGGTCGCGGGCCAGCACGCGGAGCTCGCGGACCGTCCGGTCGTCGTAGTCGGCCGCCCCGCCCTCGTCGGAGGGCGCGTCGCTCCCGTCGGCGTCGTCGCCCTCGGGCGGGGTGGACGCCGCCCCGCCCCGCCCCGCGCGCGGGGCGAGCAGGCGCCAGACGCCGTCGGACGGGCTCGGGATCACGTGGCTGGCCGCCACGCGGCCCACGCGGGCCGCCGCCGCCGCGCCCGCGTCCACGGCCGACTGCACGGCGGCCGTCTCGCCCGTCACGACGTGCGTGACGAGGCCGGGCACCGTCCGCTGCTGGGACACCAGGCGGACGTCGGCCGCCTTGAGCATGGCGTCGGCGGCCTCGACGGAGGCCACCAGCCCGAGCGTTTCGAGCAGGCCGAGCGCGCCGGTCGGCGTGCCGTCGGGGGCGGGGAGGGCCACCGGGCTACTCGCCCGGGAGGATCCCCTCGACCTCGGTGTGCGGGCGCGGGATGACGTGGACCGAGATCAGCTCGCCCACGCGCTCGGCCGCCGCTGCGCCCGCGTCGGTCGACGCCTTGACGGCCCCGACGTCGCCGCGGACCAGGACGGTGACGAAACCGCCCCCGATCTGCTCCTTCCCGATCAGGTTCACGCGGGCGGCCTTCACCATCGCGTCGGCGGCCTCGATGGCGCCGACGAGGCCCCGCGTCTCGACCATTCCGAGCGCGGCGCCGTAATCTCCGTTGGGCATGTCAATCGTGTGCTAGAGAGCCGGCGGCGGAGGGTCCGGGCCGGGCGGGGAAGGTAGCTCCCCGTCGGATCGGGTGTCAACGCGGGCGGGGCGGCTCGTTGCCCGCCCCGCGACGGCGGAGTGCGCCGGCCGCCCGCGCGAGGTCGGCCCGGCCGTAGACGCCGAGCGCGACGAGGAGCGCGGGGTAGGCCAGCGCGATCCCGCCCCGCCCCGCCAGGCGCGCCGCCGTGGACCACGCCGCCGTGGGCTGCGCCGCCGCCCACAGCCCGGCCACGACGGCGACCACGACGGCGAGCGCCCGCCACGGGTAGGCCACCGGCGTCGAGCGCTGCCCGAGCCGGGCCGTCACGACGGCGAGCGCGGCGTAGGCCACGAGCGTCGCCCACGCGGCCCCGGCCGCCCCGAGCGTCGGGATGAGCGCGAGGTTGAGCGCGAGGTTGAGGACCGCCGCCCCGCCCACGGTCGCCGCGACCGCCCCGGTCCGCCCCGCCGCGTAGAGCACGTTGACGACGACGAAGTAGAGGCCGTAGAACGCGAACCCGCCGGCCACGAGGACCGTGAGCCCCTCGGCCTGCGCGTAGGTCGGGTCGTCGGGGAACAGGACGCGCGCCACGTCGCCCATGAACAGGCCCAGCCCGAGCACCATCCACCCCGCGACTGCCGCGAGGTGCCGGAACGACTGGCGGTGGAGCTCGGCGTCGCCCCGCCCCGCCCCGCCCCCGAGCGCCTTCAGCCCCAGGACCGTAAACGCCAGGTTGAAGCTCTGGACCAGGAACACGTTGACGACGCCGCCGAACCGCGACGCCACCTCGTAAACCGCCGTCGCCTCGCCGCCCAGGAAGTGGAGGAGCAGGAAGCGGTCGCCCAGGTTGAGGAACCGCCCGGCAAAGCCGGAGACCACGAGCGGGAGCCCGAACACGAGCATCGGCCGGACGAGCCCCGCCGCCACGCGGCGGTCCACGCGCGCGAGCAGGAGCGGGGTGGTGACCGCGGCGAGGGCGGCGGCCGAGACCGCGTACCCCTTCATCACGCCGACCAGCCCCTGCCCCTGGACCACCAAAAACCACAGGACGGCGGCAACCAGGAGCCCCATTTCGAGCGTGCCCAGGAGCACGAACGCGCCGGCCTTCTCGCGCTGCCGGAGCACGGTGTACGCCACGTCGGCGACCGTTTTGAACCCGACGTAGACGGCCAGCCAGCGGACGACCTCGGCCCGCCCCGCCATCCCGAACGCGGCGGCGACGGGCGGGGCGGCGGCCCATCCGAGCGCGGCGACCACGCACCCCGCGACGGCCGCGAGCGCGAGCGCCGTCGCCGGGACCGCCGCCCGCTCGCGCTCGCCCAGCGCGGGCGACGACGCAAACTGGATGATCCCCAGCGGGAGCCCCGCGCCGGCGACGAGGAGCGCGAACGCCTTGGCCGCGTCGAGCCCGCCGAGGACGCCGAGGTCGGCCTTCGGGAGCACGTCGGGGTCCGCGTAGAACACGAG
This sequence comes from Rubrivirga sp. S365, assembly GCF_032248475.1. NCBI lineage: Bacteria > Pseudomonadati > Rhodothermota > Rhodothermia > Rhodothermales > Rubricoccaceae > Rubrivirga > Rubrivirga sp. S365. Next base: position 1,422,404 of record NZ_JAVTTN010000001.1, on the reverse strand, counting down.
GAGCACGAACCCGCTCGCCTTGGCGACGACGCTGGCGAGGGCGTAGACCGAGCTCTGGCGCGCGAGCCGGCGGAGCATCAGACGGGAATCGGCTGGCCCGGCGCCCGCCCCGCCTGGAGCGCGTCGTAGAACGCGACCAGCCGCCGGCCCTCGGGCGCCCACGTGTAGCTCGACTCGACGGCCGCCCGGCCGCGCGCGCCCATCGCCTCGGCCTGGGCGGGGTGGTCCAGGATCCACCCGACAGCCCGGCCGATTGCGTCCACGTCGAGCGGGTCGACGAGAATCCCGCACTGGGCCGGCTCGACAAACTGGCGGATCACGGGGAAGTCGCTGGCGACGAGCGGGAGCCCCGCGGCCATGTACTCGAACAGCTTCGTCGGGTACGCTTCGAGGTACTTCGGCGTCGGGTGGAGCACCGAGAGCCCGGCGCGGACGCCGCCCAGGAGCGCCGCGACGGCCGGCCGGTCGAGGACGCCGTGGACGACGACGCCGCCCCGCCCGCGGAAGGCGTCGGCGAGCGCGGGCGGGTGGAACGGGCCGGCCAGGTGGAGCGTCGCGCCGCGCCCGGCGACGGCCCGCGCCATCTCCTCGGCCCCGCGCGCGCGCGTGATCGAGCCGACGTAGGCGACGGCCGCCGGCCGCTCGGCGTAGGGCGCCGCCCCGGGCGCGGCGAGCTCGCCGAGGAGCGGGAAGTTGCGGACGAGCGCCGTCTTGGCCGCCGGGTACCGCCGCGCGATCGCCGGCTCGGCCGCGACGACGCCCGCGAACAGCCGGCCGCCCAGCGCCTCGGCCGCCCCGTACGCCCACCCCGCCGGCCGCCGGAGCCGCGCGGGGATCCACGGCTGGTGGAGCGCCTGCCGCGGCGTGTCCTCGTGGGCGTCGTAGACCACGCGCCGGCCGCGGAGCGCGAGCGCGAGCCCGTGCGCCAGCAGGTCAGCGTCGTGGAGGTGGAAGACGGTCCGCGGCCCGGCCTCGGCGAGCGCCCGGCGCACGACGGCCGGCGTCGTGCGGAGCACGCGGTCGCGGCCCGTCGCCGGCCGCTCGACGCCGTAGACCGCCACCCCGCCCGGCCCGACGCCGTCGCCGTCGTGGGGGAGCACGAGGCCCACGCGGAGCCCGGCCTCGGCCAGCGTCCCCGCCTCCTTCTGGGCCACGCGCGGGTCGCCGGCCGTGTGCGTCGTGGCCAGGTGGAGCACGTCGGGCGGGGCGGTCACGGGCGCCGCCCCTCGACGGCGTACCACCGCGGCGTCACGCGCCGGAGCGCCGGGCGCACGCCCAGCGGAAGGCCCGACGACGCTGGCCGCCACCGCTCGCGGCGGACGACCTCCCACCCGGCCTTTTCGAGGAGCCAGTCGAACTGCCAGTCCTCGAACTCGTGGAAGTGCCGGTCGCGCGGGTCGGTCGCGCTCCGGTACGCCGGCGCGAACCACAGCCGCCGCGGGACCGTCGCGAACAGCCGCCGCGCCGGCGACGCCCGCAGCACGCCGAGCGGGTTGACGAGGTGCTCCAGGACCTCGAACGCTATGAGCGCGTCGGCCGGGGCGCCAGCCGCCTCGGGGCGGTCGTCGAGGTCCGCCCCGCCCGTGTTCTCGACGGCGTAGCCCGCCGCCCGAAGCTCGCGCGCGAGCGCGTTGTCCGGCCCCACGTCGAGGAGCCGGGCCGGCGGCGGCAGCCCTGCGCGGACGAACGCGAGCGTCCGCTCAAAGCGGTCGCGGTGGGCGGCGGACGGGGCGGTGGCCGAGGACATGGCGGAAGATACCGGGCGGAGCCGAGGGCTGAGACCACCCCGCTCGCGTGGGCGGGGCGGTCGAATGGGCGCTGGGGTACGAGGTACTGAGTACGAGGTACGGCCTCCGTGCCCGGCACTCCTTTCCCCGTGCCCGACCAAAACGCGGACCCGTCAGTGCGCGCCCGCCCCGCCCCGCCCACGGGTGCCCGGGCGGGGCGGCGACCACACCGCCCTACCCGCCGCCCCGCCTTCTCCGCTCCACCACGGCCTCGCGGATGACGTCCGCCAAGCGCGCCGTCTGCGCCCGGCGCGTGTACGGGGCGAGGCGGTCGCGCGGGGCTCCGTCGAGCGGTGCGCCCGCGGCCCAGGCGTCGTAATGCGCGCCGAGCACGGCGGCCAGACCGTCCACGTCGTCGCGCGCGACGAGGGCGCCGCCGCCGGTCTCGGCCAGCAACGCCGCCGCGTCACCGTCCGGCGGCCCCACGCCGATGACCGGCCGACCGGACGCGAGGTACTCGTAGAGCTTGCCCGTAACGAGCCCCTCGGCGTGCGGCCAGTCTTCGAGCACGAGGAGCAGGGCACCGGCCCCGGCCATCTCGCGGACGGCCGCGTCGTGGGGCACGTAGGGGACCACCTCGACCGCCTCGCGCAACCCGTACCGCCCGACGGCCTCGTCCACGGCCGCCGGAACGTGCCCGACGAGCCGGAGGCGGAGCCGCCCCGCCCCGGCGGGTTGCGCCCCGGCCGCGCGTAGCCGCGCGAGCGCCCGGAGCACCGGGTCGGGCGTCCCGTAGAGCGTGCCGACGTGCGTGAGCGTAAAGCGGTCGGTCGGCGGGCGCCCTTCGACATCCTCGAAGTCCTCGGCGTCGAACCCGTTCGCGACGACGGCGAAGGCGCGGGCGGGGCGGTCGACCTTGGCCGCGAGCAGGTCGCGCCACCGCCCGCTCACGACCGTCACGCGGTCGGCCGCGCGGAGCACGGCCCGCTCCAGGCGCGCGTCGGCCCAATGAGCGGGGTGCGTACGCGGGAGCCGCTCGTAATAGTGGATGTCGGTCCAGGGGTCGCGGAAGTCGGCCACCCACGGCAGGCCGTGCCGCCGGAGCGCCCGCCCCACGAGGTGCGCCGAGTGCGGCGGCCCCGACGTCAGCACGGCGTCGAACGGCCGCGCGCGGTGAGCGCGCCGCGCCGCGCGGACGGCGAACGGGACCCACCCGACGCGGGCGTCGGGGACCACGAGGTTGGCCCGGACCCACCGGGCCGCCCGCTCCGCGGCGCCGGCCGGCGCGCTCCGCAGCTGGTCGGCGACGGCCTCCTGGCGCGTCCGGCCCGTCAGCCGGCCGTAAAGCGCGAACGGGTCGGGCGCGGGCGTACGGAGGACGGCCACGCCCGGCGGGACGTCGGCGGCCATCGCCGGGTCGAGCTTCGGGTACGCCCCGGCCTCGACGGTCAGCACCGTGGGCTCGATGCCGGCCGCGCGGAGGTACTTCGCGAACTTCAGCGTCCGCTGCACGCCCGCCCCGCCCGCCGGCGGGAAGTAGTACGTGACGAGGAGGAGACGGATGGGGGAGCGGGGAACGGGGAACGGGGAACGGGGAACGGGGAACGGGGAACGGGGAACGGGAAGATGACCGCCCCGCCCGCTGGATGCCAGCGCAGCGCGTGTAGCGTCGTTGCATGCAACGGCGGAGGGCGAGACGCGGGGGCGGGGCGGCGTCGTAGGGCAGGACGCGGGACGGGGTGCTTGAGCGGGCGGGGCGGCCCCGCGCGACGGTCCCGCCCGTCACACGCCCGCCCCGCCCGCTACACCGGCTCCTGTCCGCGGCGGTACCACAGGAGCCCACCGACGACGACGACGCCCACGTACGTCAGCAGCGTGGCGATCCACGAGATCAGGCGGCCCGTCCGCTTCGTCTCCGGCACGTAGCGCATGGTCACGATGTGCTCGCCGGCCGGGACCGGCACGCCGCGGAGCAGGAAGTCCGTGCGGAGGATGGGCGCCGGCTCCGAGCCCACCGTCACCGTCCACCCCGCCGGGTAGTACACCTCGCTCGCGACCAGCAGCCGCGGCCGGTCGGTGCGGACGCGCCACACGATCTCGTCCGGCTCGAACCGCTGGAGCTCGACCGACGCGGCGCCCGAGTCCGGGGCCGCCCCGCTCCAGGCCGCCGCCCCGCCCGGGGGCGGGGCGGCGAGGAGCGCCGTCTCGCGCGGGTCGAACGCCGGGTCCCGGATCGCGGCCACGAGCGCGTCCTCGTCCGGCACCACGCGGACCTCGTCGGCGAGGAAGGCGCGGGGGAGCGCCGTCGAGTCCTCGGACACCACGAGCCCCGTCTGCGGGTCCTGGAACACCGGCGTGAGGCCGGGCACCACCCCACCCGCGACCACGTACCGCGTCGAGAGCAGCCGGAGCGCGTTCCGGTTCAGGCCCGTCTGGTCGTCCGGGAGCAGGCGGTCGAAGTAGTCCTGGATAAGCGTGAGCTTGGCCCCGTGGTACCCGCCGACCGACTCGTAGAAGTACGAGGGCACCGCGTTCTGGGTCGGGTTCGAGGGCAGCACGCGGAAGCGGCCCGCCCCGCCCGCGGCCTCGACTTGCTGCACCACGAACTGGTCGGCCGCCGTCTCGGGGATCACGGCCTCGACGCTGGACCGCCGGCGGAGCGCGTCGTTGTCCTCGTTGAAGTACCGGCGCCCGACGCCCCACAGGTCGACCGTGACGAGGAGGGCGAGGCCGGCGAGGACGGCCCACGACGCCGCCCTCCGCCACAGGAGGAGCGCCACGAGCCCCAGCGCGAGACCGAGAAAGAGGAGCGACCGCGCGGCGTCGGCGGCGAACAGGCCGGCGCGCTCGGCCTCGACGCCCGAGAGGTACTGGTCGGCCGCGGCGCGGACCTGGGGGTCACCCGGCGAGAGCCCGAACTGCTGGGCCGCCGCCGCCTCGACCTGGGCCGCCTCGCCCGCGCGCTCGAACGCGAGCCCCGCCCCGCCCGCGAGCCACAGGCCGCCGACGAGGACGGCGAGCCCGGCCCCGACGATCAGCACGATCCGCCGCTTGCGGTCCTCGGCCTCGGTCGTCGCCTCGCGGCGCTGGAGGTAGTACGCGCCCCACCCCGCCAGGAGCGCCAGGAGCAGGACGGTCGCCGCGAGCCACGTCTCGGGCACGCGGAACGCGTTGAAGAGCGGGATGGCCTCGAAGGCGAAGCGGTTGAGGGCCGGGAAGTTCTCGCCCAGCGCGAACAGGACCGTCAGCAGCGTGGCCACGCCGAAGGCGGCGACGGACCGCCGCGCGACGCCGGCCACGCCGACGAGCGCGAGGAGCGCCACGACGGTCCCCACGTAGTGCGGACCGGCCGTGAACGGCTTGCCCCCCCAGTACGTCGCCCCGCCCCCGCCGTAGGCGTTGGGGATCACGAGCGTGAGGAGCTCGCCGAACCCCTGACTCCACGACATGGCGTACGCCCACCCGAGCCCGCCGCCCGGGCTGGCCGCCCGCGTCGTGAACGCCTTGTACTCCCACTGCGCGAGGTACGGGTCGGCCACGAGCGCGAGCCCCAGGGCGCTGCCGACGACCAGGAGGCCCGTCGAGACCGCGAACGCCCCGCCCCGCCCCGCGCGCACCGCCGCGACGCCTTCGGCGATCCACCAGACGGCGGCCACGACGACCACGTAGTACGTGATCTGGACGTGCCCCGCCCGCAGGTTCACCGACGCCGCGATGGCGAACAGGAGCACGAGCAGCGCGCTCATCATCTTCGACGACTCCGGTCCGCGCCGGACGAGCGCGCCGAAGGCCAGGAGCAGCCACGGCGCGTAGGCCAGCGCCACAAACTTCGAGTTGTGGCCGGCCGTGAGGATGACCGGGAGGTACGTCGAGAGCCCGTACCCCACGGCCCCGATCACGCCGGCCAGCGACGACCGCGTGAGGTAGAACACGAGGGCGTACATCCCGCCGAGCAGGACCAGGAAGTGGGCGACCGGCCACAGCCCGATCCGCCGCAGCACGCGCGCGACCGAGTCGGCGCCGGGCACGGCCGGGCTCCCGATGATGAGCGTGCCCGGCATCCCGCCGAACACGTTGGGCGCCCAGTTCGCCTCGTCGCCCGTCGCGGCCTCGTACTGGAGCATGGCCTCGGCCGTGGCCCGCCACTGGACCGTGTCGCCGCCGACGAGCGTCCGCCCGCCGAACGTGGTCGGCCAGAAAAAGCCGACGGCGACGAGGAGCAGGAACGCGAGGCACAGCCCGTGGCGGGCGGCGCCGGGGAGGCCCTCCCACCACGTCGCCTCGCGGAGGGCCGGCCCGGCGCGGCGGACGCGGCTCCGCGAGCGCCAGACGTCGTTGCCTTCGAGCGGGGCGGGGCGGTTGGAGCGGCGCGAGGTCCGGCTCTTCTGGGTCTTGGCCATGCGTGCAGTCTACGCCCGGGCGGGGCGGGGGAAGGAGCGGCAGCGCCAACGCCCGGACCCGCGGGCTGGCGCCGCCCCGCCCCGCCGCCGCCCCGGATTCGACGACGCTTGACGCGGCTCCGCCCCGCCCCGGGCAGCCTACTCGCCCTCGTTCGTACCGGGCGGGGCGGCGTGGCCGACCGTCCCGTACCGGCCGAGCTCGGCTTCGAGCGCCGCCCGCACGCGCTCGCCCAGCTCGCCCGCGTCGCGGCGCCGGAGCCCGGCCGTCGGGATCGGGGTGCCCAAAACGAGGTGGACCTCGCCCGGCCGCGCCGCGAGCGCCTTCTCGTCGGCGACGCCCGTGTGGCCGACCAGGGCGACGGGCACGATGGGGACGCCGGCCTCGATGGCGAGCAGGAACGGGCCGCGCATGAACGGGGCCAGCGCGTGCCCGTGGCTCCGGCCGCCCTCGGGGAACAGGAGCACCGACTCGCCCGCGCGCACGCGGTCGGCCGCGGCGCCCAGGCTCTTGAGCGCCTCGCGCGGGTTGTCGCGGCGGATAAAGATGCACGCGGACTTCTCCAGCACCCACCCCACGATGGGCCACGCCCGCAGCTCGTGGCGGGCCACGTAGAGGAACGGCCGCGGCAGGCCCACCGACGTCGCCGGAATGTCGATGGCGTTCTGGTGGTTGGCGACGAACACGACCGGGCCGTCCGGGAGCGCCGCGCGCTCGACCACGCGGAGGCGGATGCCCGCGCACGCGAAGATGGCCCGCGCCCACGGCCGCATCCACGCCCGGAACGTCTCCGCCGTCGGCCGCGAGGCCGACTGGAGCACGAGGCCCGGGCTGAGCGTGGCCGAAAACAGCGCGGTCCACCCCAGCAGCCACCCGAACCACACCCGCGCGGCGGCGGTCGGCGGCGGCGGGTCGAGGCGGACGGCGCGGGCGGCCTCGGGCGGGGCGGCTCCGGGCGGGGCGGGGTGGGCGGCGTTCACGCCCGGAAGGTAGAGACGACCGGGGCCGCCCCGCCCGGCGGGCGTGCGGCGTGCGGCAAGATGACCGCCCCGCCCACGGTGGGCGGGGCGGTCAACGACGGACACCGGGCGGGGCGGCGCTGTAGGGGCGACCGGCGGTCGCCCGTGGTCCGGGCAGCCCACGTCGGCCGGTCGCGTTGCGCGCCGAGGCCGCCCCGCCCATCACCACCCCGCCCCGCCCCGCGTGTGCGGGCGACCGCCAGTCGCCCCTACTCGTCGACGAACGGCGAGGCCAGGTCGTAGAACGCGGTCTGCCCGTCGGGGCGGCGGACGCGGAGGAGGGCGGGGCGGTCGCGGCGGGCCTGCCGCGCGAGCGCCGCGCGGGCCTCCTCGGCCGTCGCGACCGGCCGGTCCTCGACCTCGACCACGACCGTGCCCCGCGGGAGCCCGTCGAGCTCGGCCGCGCTCCCGGGCGCGACGGATTCGACGAAGGCGCCGGACTCGAACTGGCGGCGCTCGGCGCGCGTGAGGTCGCGGAACTGGACGCCCCAGTTTGGCGCCTCGGTCCGCTGGAGCGCCTCGGGCGGGGCGGCCTCGGGTGCGGACGGGAGCGCGACCGCCGGGGTCCGGCCCGCGAACCACGTCTCCAACCCGGGGTCGCCGGGGTCGGCGAGGACGGCCCGGAGCTCGTGGCGCCCGCCGTCGCGCCACACGGCGAGCGAGACGGCCTCCTCCGGGCGGGCCATCGCCAGCCGGCTCTGGAACTGGTTGGGCTCGTCGACGTGGCGGCCCTCGATCTCGAGGAGCACGTCGCCCGAGCGCACGCCGGCGCGCTCCGCCGGCCCGCCGCGGACAACGCCGCCCACGAGCACGCCCGCGACCTCGGTCATCCCGCGCTCGCGGGCGTCGGCGGCGTACATCGGCAGGACCTCGACGCCGAGGTACCCGCGCCGGACCTCCCCGTACTGGATCAGGTCCTCGGCCACGCGCCGGGCCAGGTTCATGGGCACAGCGAACCCGTACCCTTCGTAGTACCCGCTCTCCGACGCGATCGCCGTCACCACGCCGACCACCTCGCCGCGGAGGTTGACGAGCGCGCCGCCCGAGTTCCCCTGGTTGATCGCCGCGTCGGTCTGGATAAAGTCCTCGATGGCGAACTCGCTCTCGATCGCGTAGAGCCCGCCCCGCCCGAGCGCCGAGACGATCCCCGAGGTGAACGTGTTGGTGAGCCGGAACGGGCTGCCGACGGCCAGCACCCACTCGCCGACCTCGAGCGCGTCGGAGTCGCCGAGCGAGGCGACCGAGAGCGGGGCGTCGGGGTTGAGCTCGAGCAGGCGGAGCACGGCGACGTCCGTGGTCGGGTCGGCGCCGACGACCTCGGCCTCGTACTCGCGCTTGTCGGTCGGGAAGTAGACCACGACGTCGCCGGCGCGGGCGACGACGTGGGCGTTCGTGAGCACGTAGCCCGACGGAGAGAGGATGACGCCGCTGCCGGCCTCGGTCGCCACGCGGCCGGCCCCGCCCGGCGCCGGCGTCGAGACCTCGACGTAGACCACGGTCGGCTCGACGGCCCGGGCGACGGCCGTCGTCTGCTGGCTGATGTCGACGAGGTCCGGCACCTGCGTCGGCGCCGCCGGCGGCGGCCCGTCGGCCCCGATCTGGACCGTCTCGACGACGGCCCGCGGCGCCGCCTCGCGCGCGGCGTCCGCCCCGCCCGCCGTGGGGCCGGCGTCGGGCTGCACGAGCCGGATAAGGGGCAGGCCGACGAGGACGCCGACGGCGAGCGCGGCGAGGCCGAGAAGGAGTCGACGGAACGTCACGGGCGGGGAAGGGGGCCGAGGGCGAGCGCGGAGGGCGCTCGGGCGAGCCGCTCGGGGCCGTCCGTAACATACGTTTGGGCGCCCCGCTTCGTCTCCGCCGCACCTCCTTGGAGGCCCCCTGGCGCGCCCCTATTCCGCTGTCTCCGCCGCCCGTGCCCGCCCCGCCCCGGGTCGTCTTCGCCCTCCTCGGGGACCCCACGGGGTCGTCGCGTGCGCTCCGCCAGCTCCGCGCGCTGCGCGCGCTGGGCCTCGACGTCCGGCTCCTCGCGGTCGGCCCGATGCGGCGGCCCGACGTGCTCCGCGGCGTCGTGGGCGGGGCGGTGGCGGCACCCTGGCCGGCGGGGCGGGGGCCGGCCTTCTTCTGGCGCGCCGACCGCGCCGTGCGGCGGCTGGCCGGGCGGACGCCGGCCGCGCTCTACCTCGCGAGCGACCTCTACGTCCTCCCCGCCCTCGCGGCCGCGGCGCGGCGCCACGGCGGGCGCCTCGTCTACGACAGCCGCGAGCTGTACGCCGCGCTCGACTCGTCGGCCGGGCGGCCCCACGTGGCGGCGGCGTGGCAGGCCGTCGAGGGCCGGTTTATCGGCCGCGCCGACGCCGTCCTCACGGTCGGCGACCAGATCGCGGACCGGCTGGCCGAGGCGTACGGGATCGCGCGGCCGACCGTGCTCTACAACGCGCCCGCCCCGCCCCCGCCGGACGGAGAGGGCGGGGCGGACCGGGCGCGTGCGGGGCGGGACGCGCTCCGCGCGCGGCTCGGGCTGCCCGACGACGGCCGCGTCGTGGTGCTCTACCAGGGGCTCTTGCGGGCGGGGCGGGGACTGCCCGCGCTCGTCGAGGCCGCGCGCCGCGTCGATGGCGTCCGCCTCGTCGTGATCGGCGAGGGCGAGCTGTGGGACGACCTCGCGCGGCTCGGGGCGCCGCTGGGAGATCGGTTCCGGCTCCACCCGTTCGTGCCGCCCGACGCGCTCGCCGCGCTCACGCCCGGCGCCGACCTGGGCGCGTGCCTGATCGAGCCGCTCACCGAGAGCCTCCGGCTGAGCCTCCCCAACAAGCTGTTCGAGTACCTCGCCGCCGGCGTCCCCGTGATCGCGAGCCCGCTCCCCGAGATCCGCCGCGTCGTCGAGCGCGGCGTCGGCGTCCTGGCCGACCCGGCGGACCCGGCCGCCGTCGCCGCCGCGCTCCGCCGCGCCCTCGACGCGGACGCGCGGGAGTCGTGGGCGGGGCGGACCACCGAGGCGCTCGCGCCTTACGCGTGGGACCGCGGGCGGGGCGTGTTCCAGGACCTCGTGCTCGGGCTCCTCCGGTGAGGGGCGACACCTGTGAACCGGGCGGAGCGCATCTGGAGGCCACGCTGCGGCGGCACGTCGGCAACGAATAGCGCGGCGGCCCGTTCGGCCCCTCCCCCACCCCGCCCCCGATGACGCGCCGCCTCGCCCTCCTGCTCCTGCTCGCCGCCCCGCTCGCGGCCGGCGCGCAAGACGCCTCGGTCGTCCCCGACGACGCGCCCGACTGGCTCTCGATGGGCGACGCGATCGCCGCGGCCCAGGCCGAGGGCAAGCTGCTCCTGGTGTACGGCTACGCGCCGTGGTGCGGGTACTGCGTCCGGTTCGACCGCGAGGTGTTCACCGACGACGCCGTGCAGGCGTACCTCGCCGAGCACTTCGCGCCGGTCCGCCTCAACCTGGACAGCGAGGCGGTCGTCCCGTTTTTCGACGTGTCGGTCAGCGAGGCCGAGCTGGGGCAGGCGATGCGGATCGCGGGGACGCCGACGTCGGTGTTCGTGGCGGCCGACGGCGAGATGATCACGAAGTTTCCCGGCTACAGCGACCCCGAGACGTTCGGGCTCGTGCTCCGCTACGTCCGCGAGGAGGCCTACGAAACCGCGACGTTCGAGGACTTCCTGGAGGCCCGCCGGTCGGTGAGTCAATGAGTCGGGAACGATCAGTGGATCAGCGCGCCCGCCCCGCCCGAGCGGGCGGGGTGGTGCGTCGCTCTGTGGTGCTCCACCCCGCCCTTGGGGGCGGGCGGGGCGGCCGAGCACCCACGGCCCTCCCGACCCGCTGACCTACGGACCCACCGCCCTTGCGCGTTTCGTACCACGACGGCTACGTCGTCCCGCTGCCCGAGCGGCACCCGTTCCCGATGGCCAAGTTCGCCGTGCTCCGCAACCGGCTAGTGGCCGAGGGCGTGATTTCGGAGAGCGAGATCGTGGCCCCGCGCGAGGCAGACTGGGCCGACCTCCTGCTCGTCCACACGCGGCGCTACCTGGACGCGCTCGCCGCCGGGGCGCTGACGAAGGCGGAGGAGCGGCGGATGGGGCTGCCCTGGAGCCCCGCCCTCGTCCGCCGGAGCCGGCTGGCCGTGCAGGGCACGCTCAACGCGTGCTGGATGGCGCTCCACGACGGGGTCGCCGGCAACCTCGCCGGCGGCACGCACCACGCCATGCCCGACCGGCCCGAGGGGTTCTGCGTGCTCAACGACGTGGCCGTCGCGCTCCGGTCTCTGCGGCGGGCGGGGTGGCTCCGGCGCGCGCTCGTGGTGGACCTGGACGTGCACCAGGGGAACGGGAACGCGGCCTTTTTCGGCGGCGCGCGGGCGTGGCCGGCGGGCGGCGTCTACACGCTCTCGGTGCACGGCGACAAAAACTTCCCGTTCGACAAGCCGCCCTCGACGCGCGATGTGCCGCTCCCCGACGGGACCGGCGACGACGCCTACCTCGACGCCCTCGCGCGCCACCTCCCGGCCGCGCTCGCCGAGGCCGAGCCCGACCTCGTGGTCTACCTGGGCGGGGTGGACGTGGTCGCCGGCGACCGCTTCGGGCGGCTCGCGCTCTCGCGGGCGGGGCTGGCGGCCCGCGACCGCTACGTGTGCGAGACGGTCCGCGCGTCGGGCGCCCCGCTGTGCCTGTTGCTGTCGGGCGGCTACGCCGCGCGCCGCGAGCCAGGCCAGGCGCCGGAGACGCTCTACGCCGAGACGGCCGACCTCCACGCGACGATGTACCGCCAGGCGAAGGCGGTGTACGGCTGAGGGTACGGGGTACGGGGTACGGGGTACGGGGTACGGGGTACGGGGTACGGGGTACGGGGTACGGGGTACGGGGTACGGGGTACGGGCAAGATGACCACCCCGCCCGCCGGCATGTGTTGCGGGAGAACGAGATAGCCGGAACTTTTCTACCCCGCACCTCACTTTCCACTTTCCACTTTCCACTTTCCACTTTCCACTTTCCACTTTCCACTTTCCGAGGGGCGGAGCGGTCTCGGGGACTTCCCGACGACAGAGAGGTGGCACCCGCTCGCCCGATCTTGTCCGCTCACCCGCCGTTCGAGCGCCCCCTCCCTCTTCCCCCTCCCGACATGGCCACGCCCGAAGACCAGAAAGACACGACCACGAACGCCCAGAAGGACCCCGACAACTGGACGACCGGCGACGAAGAGATGACGGGCGCTCAGCGCTCGTACCTCCACACGCTCGCCCAGGAAGCCGGCGAGGACCCGAAGCAGTACGACGGACTCACGAAGGCCGAGGCGTCGAAGAAGATCGACGAGCTCCAGGGCGAGACCGGCCGCGGCGAGTAGTCCGCCCCGCCCTCGCGGTCAGCGCCCGCTCCGGCTCGGCTGGGGCGGGCGCGTCTGCGTCCGGGCGGGGCGGCGCTGCGGGGGCGCACGCCGCGAGCGCGAGCGGAGCGGCGAGGGCGGGGAGGTCGCGCAGACCGAGGAGAGCGCGCCTCATGCCGCAACGCCGGCTCCGCCCCGCCCGCGCATCGAGTCCTCCTGTCCCGCGGGCGCGCTTACGGGTGGGCGGGGCGGCGAGCCACGGCGATCCGGTCGCGGCCGGCGAGGTCGGGCAGCACCTCGGCCGCCTCCAGCCCCGCCCCGCCCCAGAGCGCGGCGATGTCGGCGCCGAAGTCCGCGTGCGTCTCGGCGACGAGCCAGCCGCCCGGGCGCAGCAGGCGGTCGGCGTGGCCGGCGAGGGCGCGGTAGAACACGAGCGGGTCGGCGTCGGGGACGAACAGGGCGCCGCCGGGCTCCCAGTCGCGGACCTCCACCTGGAGCCCCGCCCGCTCGGCGGCCGGCACGTAGGGCGGGTTGGAGACGACGAGGTCGAACGTGGGCGGGACGGCGTCGGCGAACGCCGGGCGGAGCGCGTCGGCGCAGACGAACGTGACGGCGAGGCCGAGCCGCTCGGCGTTGCCCGCCGCCACGGCGAGCGCCTCGGCCGACACGTCGGCCGCGACGACGTGGGCGTCGTGGCGCTCGTGGGCCACGGCCAGCGCGACCGCCCCGCTCCCGGTCCCCACGTCGAGCACCCACGGCGCCTCGAACGGGCGGAGCCGGCGGAGCGCCTCCTCGACGACGGCCTCGGTCTCGGGGCGCGGGATGAGGACGGCCGGCGAGACCTCCAGGTGGAGCCCGTAGAAGTCGGCGTGTCCGAGCACGTACTGGACCGGCTCGCCGGCCGCGCGGCGCGCGACGAGCCGGTCGACGCGGGCGGCCTCGGCGGGCGTCGCTTCGGCGTCGCGGGCGGTCAGCGCGAGCCGCCCCGCGCCTGTCACGTCCTCGACGATCCACTCGGCCGTTCGCCGTGCGCCCTCGACGCCGGCGGCCTGGAGCCGGGCGGTGGCGGAGTCGAGCAGGGCGCGGCGGGTCACGGGCGGGGCGGTCCGAGAGGAGAGGGTAGAATAGCGCGGTCCGCCTCCGCCCCGCCCGCCGAGTCCGCCCAGTCCCCCGCCCCGCCCGTTGTGCCCATGCCCCTCGATTACACCGGCCGCACCGCCCTCGTCACCGGCGCCTCCGGCGGCATCGGTGCCGACCTCGCCCGCGGCCTCGCCGCGCGCGGCGCGCGCGTCCTGCTCGTCGCCCGGAGCGCGGACCGCCTCGACGCCGTCGCCGACGAGATCCGCGGGCGGGGCGGAGCGGCCGAGGCGCTCGTCGCCGACCTCGAGCCGCCCGGGGCCGCCGGCGCCCTCGCCGCCCGCCTCGATGGCGCCGGCGAGCGCGTCAGCGTGCTCGTCAACAACGCCGGCTTCGGCGTGCAGGGGCCGTTCCTCGATGCGAGCGCCGAGGCGGCCGAGGGCGTCATCGGCCTCAACGTGACGGCGCTCACGTCGCTCACGCGGCGGCTCCTGCCAAGCGTCGTCGCCGAGCGGGGCGGCGTCCTCAACGTGGCGAGCACGAGCGCATTCGTCCCGGCGCCGGGGCTCGCCGTCTACGCCGCCACCAAGGCCTACGTCCTCTCCTTTACCGAAGCACTCCACGCCGAGCTGGGCGGGGCGGGCGTCCGCGTGACGTGCCTGTGCCCGGGGCCGGTGCCGACGGGCTTTGCCGAGCGGGCGGGGATGGGCGACCGCTTTTTCGCCGGCGGCCTCTCGTCCGAGCGCGTGGCCCGCGAAGGGCTCGACGGCCTCGCCCGCGGCCGCCTCCGCGTCGTGCCGGGGTGGACCAACAAGGTGCAGGTGGCGGCCACGCGCTTTACCCCGCCCGCGCTCGCGCTCCGCGTCGCCCGCGCCGTCGTGGGCCGGGGGGACCGCCCCGACGCAGTCGGACCCACCGTGACGAGCGGGGCGGCTATCGGTGCTCGACCGTGAACGCCTTGAACCCGCCCTCCGCCCCGCCCCGCTCGGCGTCGACGTCCTCGACGACGGCCGGCGGCGGGCCGCCCCAGATCAGGCGCACGAGCCGGTCGAGGCCGTCCGCCCCGCCCTCGGCCACCAGGCGGACCGTCCCGTCGGGCTCGTTCCGCACCCACCCAACGAGGTCCAGCTTGCGCGCCCACTTGCGGACGTAGCGCCGGAACCCGACGCCCTGCACGCGGCCGCGGACCGTCGCCGTGAGGCGCTCGGCGTCTGCCGACGCGGGCGGGGCGGGGCGGCCGTCAGGGACCGCCCCGCCCCGTGGGGAGCGCGCGTCGCTCATCTCAGGCGTCGGCCTGGAGCAGGCCTCGGCCGACGGCCCAGGTCCTGAACTCGGTCACGAGCTGGTCGAACGACTCGGCCACGAACAGGACCGGCTGGAGGTGCCAGACCTCGTAGTCCTGGTCGATCACGGCGTCGACCGAGAACGGCCGCTGCTCGGCCTTCTCAAGCGCGTGGAGCACCTCGTCCTTCGACGAGTTGACGCCGGCCCCGAAGATCCGGATCTCCTCGGGGTCCCGGATCAGCCCGAACTCGACGGTAAACCAGTGGAGCCGCTCCAGGCTCTGCCGGTCGACGCCCTCGGCGTTGAGAGCGGCCTTGCCGAAAAGCTGGTAGAAGTCGGCAAAGTCCGGCTCCGTCAGCATCGGCATGTGGCCGAAGATGTCGTGGAAGAGGTCGGGGGCCGGCGTGTAATCGAGCTCGTCCTCGCCGCGGATGTAGTCGGTCGAGGGGAAGACGCGGTTCGAGAGAAGCGTAAAAAAGTCCCGCTCGTGGAGCAGCCCCGGGATGCGGGCGACGGTCCAGCCGGTCGCCCGCTCCATCGTCTTCGAGAGGTCGGCGAGCGCGGGGATCCGGTCGGACGTCATGCCCAGCGTGTCGACGCCTTTGAGGTAGGCCGCGCCGGCCCGGCCGGGGAGCATCTCCATCTGCCGCTCGAACAGGAACTTCCAGTTGGCGTGGTCCTGCTCGGAGTAGTCGGGATAGACGATCTCGTCGCCGATGGGCGGGTCGCCGTCGAGCTCCTGCGGGAGGCAGCGCGGGTCGACCTCGCCGCCGTCGGAGCGTTCCTTCTCGTAGGCGGAGACGGGGGCGTCGGGGTTGGTCATCGGAGGAGGGGGCGGGGTGGGGAGAAAAGCGCTTCCGGAATCTACGCCCGACGGCTAGAGCCGGTCCCGAGTCTCCGTCACCTCGCCCTTCGGGCGGAGCGCGACGTAAACGAGCGCGGCGGCGATGAGGGCCGCGACGACCGTGACGGTCCACGAGACGGCCTCGCTCTCGGCGTAGCGCGGGACGACGACGGCGACCACGCTCCCGACGCCGAGCGCGGCGATGAGGGCGAAGATCCAGCGGTAGTTGGTGAGCATCGGGGGCGGGGCGGACGTTAGGGGCCGCGGTCGTGGAGAGAGCGGACGGCCCGGAGGAGGAGCGCGAGGAGGAGCGTGGCGCCGAGCGGAACGGCCGCTCGGAGCGCGGCGACCGACGTCCACCCGACCCCGAGGCGGAAGCCCTCGACGGTCCAATAGACGTAGGCCGCGGCGGCGATGCCGAAGCCGAACGCTAGAACGAGCCGCTCCGAGGGAAGGTTCAACGGCGGAAGGTGGAAGGGCGCCCTCCCCTACCCGAACGACGGGCCGGACCGCCCCGCCCCCGCTGCGCGCGACGGCGTGGCAGGACGGGGCCGCCACGGGCGGGGCGGCACCATCCTATGCCCCGCCCTTACCGTCCGATCCGCGCGCGGAGCCCGATCGCTAGCGTCCGCGGGAGACCCGGGCGGAGGCCAGCGGGGCGCCGCGCCACGGCGTACGTCGCGTCCGTGAGGTTGATGGCGCGGGCCGTGAGCGCCACGCCGCCAGGCAGCGGCGCCTCGGCGACGAGGTCGAACGTCACGTGCGCGTCGATCCGCTCCGACGCCGGGATCGCCCCCTGCCCCGCGGCCGTCCGCATGTCCGAGACGGCGTTCGCGAGCACCGCCGTCGACCACCCCGCCCGCTCGACGCCGGCCCGGACGTAGAGCCGGTGGCGGGCCTGGTACGGGAGCGCGTCGCCCTCGGCGACCGTGCCCCAGGCGTCGAAGTCGCTCTCGAACGCGTTGCGGAAGCGGCCGTCCGTGAGCGTGTACGCCACGCGGAGCGGGGCAGCCCACCCCGCCCGAGCGGCGGGCGGGGCGGCCAGTCCCACGAGGTCGGCCGTCACGCCCACCTCGGCGCCGAAGACGTCGACGCGGCCGCCGTTGAACTGGTCGCTCGTGCCGCCGCCGCCGGCCGCCGCCAGGTCGCTCCCCAGCAGGTTCTCATACGCCGTCCAGTAGCCGGCCACCTGGACCTCGACGTCGCGGCTCCCGTAGCGGACGCCGACCTCGGTGTTCACGCTCGCCTCGGGGTCCGTCTCGGGGCGGCTGTCGGGCGGGGCGAACCCGCGGTGGACGCCGCCGAACGCGCGCCACCCCGCCCCCAGGTCAGCGACCGCGCCGAGCCCGGGGATGAACGCCGTCGCCGTGTTCTCGCGGACGGCCAGGTCGGCGCCGGTCCGGTCGGGGTCGCCCTTGCCGAAGTCCTCACGCCGCAGGCGAACCGACTCGACGCGGACGCCCGGCGTGAGCACGACGCGCCCGAGCGGCACCTCGGCCTGCACGAACCCGGCGACCGCCCGCGCCGACTCGATCCGGTTGCTGTCCGTCCCCGGCGTGCCCGCGACGGCGAGCGCCGTCTGGGCGTCGGCCGTCGCGTACTCGTCGACCCACTGGAAGCGGTCCATCTCGTCGGCGTGGAGCCGCAGCCCGGCCTCGACGAGCGCCCCGCCCGTGCGGAGCCCGGCGACCGTCTGGACGCCGCGGCTGAGGTACTCGCGGTTGTTCGCCTTGACGAACAGGCGGCCCGGCGCCGCCCCGCGGAGGGCCGCGTAGGCGTCGGCGTACTCGCCCGGATCGTCGAGGAGCGCAGCGATCCCGACCGCTCCCCCCTCAGCCCCGGCCGCCTTGTCGAGCTTGTACCAGTTGCGCGCGAACGCATTCCGGTAGACCGTCGTCGTGAGGTCGGCGTGGTCCGAGAACACGGCGACGTGGCGGGCGCGGAGCGCGCGGTGGTCCGCGTCCATCTGGTCGCGCTGGCTGCCGGCGTAGCGGGCGAACGGCGTCGCCGCAAAGTCGTCGTCGGTCAGGCCGAGGTACGTCTCGTCCGAGACCTCGTCGGTGAGCCCGGCCGTGAGCGTGAGCGACTGGTAGACGGCGGCACCCGGGGCCGTCGCCACGCGGAGCCGCCCGAACAGGTCGAGCTTTTCGAAGCCCGTCGAGAGCTCGTCGCCTTCCGGCCCCAGGAGCGCCGCCCCGCCCGGCCCCTCGATCGTCTTGAACCCGTCGACGTTGTCGGAGCGGACCTCGGCGACGAACCCGACGCCCGCCCCGCCCAGCCAGCCCGCGCTCGCCGTCGCGTCGCCGACGCGGGCGTGGAGCGTCCGCTGGTCGTTGGCCCCCAGCCGCGCCTCGCCGCGCGCCTCGAAGCCGTCCGGGATCTGCGCCGCGACCAGGTTGAGCGCGCCGCCGGTCGTGGCCGGGCCGTACTTGATCTGGCCCGCGCCCGTCCGCACCTCGACCCCGTCCATGCGGCCGGTCGTGGGGAAGTAGTACGCAGCGGGCGCGGCGTACGGGGCCGGCGCGATCAGGACGCCGTCCTCCATGAGCGTGATCGTGCCGGAGCGCTCCGCCCCGCTCCCGCGGAGCCCGACGTTCGGGCGGAGGCCGTAGCCGTCCTCCTCCTGGACCGTCACGCCGGGCACCTCGCGGAGCACGCGGTGCACGTCGTAGTCGCCGACGGTCTGGAGCGTCTTCGCGCCGACGTAGTGGCCCGAGCCGGGCAGGTCGAGCGTGCCCCGCCCCGTCAGCGTCTCGCGCGCCGTGACGACTACCTCGCCCGGGTCGAGCGCGGCCTCGACGAGCACGAACTGGACCTCGGCCCGCTCCCCGGCCGCGACCTCCACCCGCTCCGTCGCCGGCGCGTACCCGACCGTCGAGGCCGTCACGCGGTAGGCGCCGGGGGCCAGCCCGCCGACCTCGAACCGGCCGTCGAGGTCGGTCGCCGCCCCGCGTGCCGTCGCCTCGACGAGGACGGTGGCGCCGGGCAGCGGGACGCCGTCGGTGCCGACGACGCGGCCGGCGAGGGTCCCCGTCTGGGCCGCGACCGACGCGGCGAGAAGGAGCGGGAGGGCGAGGGCGGGGAGGCGGCGCATGAGGCGGGCTTGTCTAGACCGAATCCAAGCTAGGCCCTCTGCCTGGACGCCGTCTAAACAAGAACCTCCTCCCTCCCCTCTTCACGGACCGATACGGCCCGGCCCCGACCGGCGCCTCTGAAACGGCTCCGCCCCGCCCTCAACAGAGTGGGGCGGGGCGGGGCGGTAGAAGCGGGGCCGGCGTGCTACTCGGCCTCGCCCGACTCCGTCGGGTCCTCGTCCGGCTTGCCCTCGGCGCCCTCACCGAGCACGGTGTCGATGATGCCGTACTCCTTGGCCTCCTCGGGGCTCATAAAGTTGTCACGGTCCGTGTCCTTCTCGACGCGCTCGACGGTCTGGCCGGTGTGGTGGGCGATCACCTCGTTCATCCGCTTCTTGATGTAGAGGATCTCCTCGGCCTGGATCTGGATGTCCGAGGCCTGGCCCTGCGCGCCCGACGACGGCTGGTGGATCATGATGCGGCTGTTGGGGAGCGCGGCCCGCTTCCCCTTGGCCCCGCCGAGCAGGAACACCGATCCCATCGAGGCCGCGAGGCCGACGCAGATCGTGGCCACGTCGGGCTTGATAAACTGCATCGTGTCGTAGACGGCCATCCCCGAGTACACCGCCCCGCCCGGCGAGTTGATGTAGATGTTGATGTCCTTTTCGGCGTCCTCGGCGGCGAGGAACAGGAGCTGGGCCACGGCCAGGTTGGCCGTCGTGTCGTTGACCTGCGTCCCGAACAGGACGATGCGGTCCTTGAGCAGGCGCGAGAAGATGTCGTACGACCGCTCGCCGCGCGTCGTCTGCTCGACGACCATCGGGACGAGGGCGTTGATGGGGGCCTCGTCGAAGCCGCCCGAGTAGATCCCGCCGGGCATCGACGTGATGCCCTTGGCGAAGGTGACAAAATCGCTGATCTGGCTCATCCTGGGGAGTGTCTCGTGTGGGGGACGTGTTTGGTCGTGGCACCCGACCCCGCCGGCCACGGTTCCGCCCCGCCCTCTGCAACCGCCCCGCCCGCACGCCCGGCGGCCGCAGCGGACCTAATACCACATCGTTGACTTCCTACCTCATGCTCCAACGCCTCCAGAGGAGTTCCCCTCCTGGACACCCCGAAGGGACGGCGCAGCCAGGAGGGGCTAGGGGTGGTGGATGGGTGGGGCGGGGCGGCTCGGGTGAGGCACAAACCTCCAGAGCTGGTATAAGGGGCAGGGTGGAACGACGCCGCCCCGCTCGCGGCAGGCGCGGGCGGGGCGGTCGGAGGTCTGAGCGGGGCGGCGCTACTCGCTCTCGGCGGGCTCGTCGGCCGAGGCGTCGTCGGCCAGGGCATCGTCGGCGTCGGCCTCGTCGCTGAAGTCGGGCGTGAGCTCGACGGGCGCGTCCTCCTGCGCCTTCCGGCGCTCGGCCGCCTCGCGCTCCAGGTCCTCGCGCGTCTTGTCGACGATCGTGAAGCGGCCTTCGAGGGCGCCGAAGATGCGGCGGTTCAGGAGCTGGTCGCCCATCTGCTCCATGAGCTGGGGCTGCGCCGTGAAGTACTGCTTGACGAGGTCGAGGTCGGCGCCGTCGGACGCGAGCGTGGCGAACTCAGCCTCGAAGTCCTCGTTGGTGACCTCGATCCCCTCGTCCTCGACGAGCCGGTCCTTGACGAGCAGCCACCGGACCTGGTCCTCGGCCTGCTGGCGGTTCTGGTCGCGCCACGCGTCGACCTCGAACGTGGGCGGAAGCTGACCCTGCGCCTTCTGCTTCGTCTCTTCGAGCATGGCGTCGAGCGCCGCCTCGGTCAGCGTCTCCGGCACGGGGACCACGTCGCGGTGGGCGAGCACGAACTCCTCGACCATCCGCTGCTCCATCGCCTGCCGCGCGCGGGCGTTCCACGAGCGCTCGAGGTCCTCTCGGATCTGCACCTTGAGGTCGTCCAGGCTCTCGCTCTCGCCGTTCGTCTGGCTCTTGATAAAGTCGGCGTCCACCTCGGGCACCGCGCGCTCCAGCACGTCGACGACCGTGAGGCGGTAGCGGTCGGGGTCGGCGCCCTCGACCGGGGCCATCTCGCCGTCGTCGCCGGGCTCCAGCGGGGCGAGCTCGACGGCCGTCTCGTCGCCTGTCGTGAGGCCGGTGAGCACCTCCTTCATCTCGGCGCGAAGGTCGGGGTTGGCCATGACGATCTGGGCCGCGTTCTGCTTCGGCCCCGTCGGCTCGCCGTCCTCGTCGACCGGCTGGATGTCGATGACGGCGATGTGGTCGGGGCCGATGGCCGTGCCCTCGGGGGCGTCCTCCTCGGTCGCCGCGAGGTCCCGCCGGCGCTGGAGGTCAGCGTCGACGTCCTCGTCCGAGAACTCGCGGACGAGCCGCGTCACGGGGACGCCGTCGAGGTCGGCGAGCCCGAACTCGGGGCGCACGCCGAACTGGACCGTCGCCTTGAGCGGGGCGCCCTCGACCTCGGCGTCGAAGTCGAGCTCGACCAGCCGCGGCTGCCCGAGCGGCTCGATCTCGCCGGGCTCGACGACGGCCGTCCGGTACGCCTCGCCGATGGCCTGCTCGGCGACCTCGACGGCCACCTGCGGCCCGACCATCTTGCGCACGACGTTCATCGGCACCTTCCCGGGCCGGAACCCCTTCAGGTTCATCTGCGCCCG
Organism: Rubrivirga sp. S365; assembly: GCF_032248475.1. NCBI lineage: Bacteria > Pseudomonadati > Rhodothermota > Rhodothermia > Rhodothermales > Rubricoccaceae > Rubrivirga > Rubrivirga sp. S365. The sequence continues at coordinate 1,401,029 of NZ_JAVTTN010000001.1, read as the reverse complement.
CTGCCGCTTGAGGGCGGCCGTGATCTGGGGCTGGAGGTCCTCGGCGGGGACGGTCAGGTCGAGGACGTAGTCGACGCTGTTGAGGGCTCGGACGTCGGTCTGCATGGGCGGGCGGGGCGGACCCGGAGGGCGAGGAACACAAAAACAGGCGCGGCGGCCATCAACAGGACGCCGCGCACATGGGGACTCCAAAGCTAGGGGCGCGGAGCCCGCCCCCCGGTGAGGATGCGGTGACGTTGCAGCGGACAGCGGGGGCACGACCACCGCCCCGCCCACGGCACGGGCGGGCACGACAGGCCAGGTTCGTAAAGACACCACGCGTGGTGTCCGCATTCGCCCGATCACGCGCCACGTCGCGGGCGGGGCGGCCACGGGCGGGGCGGCCACGGGCGGGGCGGCGCCGTCCAGAACCGCCCCGCCCGCCCCGGACACGACGAGTCGTGTCCCTACGGGTGCCCGCCAGTGGGCGGGGTGGAACAAAACGGGCGCCACCCCGCCCGCGCGCCCCCATCCCCCATCCCCCATCCCCCATCCCCCATCCCCCATCCCCGCGAGCGCAGCGAGCCTAAAAGTCCAGTCCGGCCGAGAGGTACAGCCGTCCGTCGCCGAACCCGGTCCCGTCGAACGGCCACGCCCAGTCCAGGCGGACGGGGAACCCGAGCACGACCGTCCGCAGCCCGGCCCCGACGCCGAGGAGCGCATCGTCGAAGGCCCGCCGCGTCGTCGTCTCGCCGTCGTCGCCCGTCACCTCGGCGTCGCGGAACAGCTCCACCCCGCCCTCGGAGATGAACCCGGCGTCGACGAAGCCGACGGCCTGGACGTCGTAGAGCGGGAGGACCGGGAGCGGCCCCGGCAGGAGCGCGGCCACGAGCGGGAGCCGGAGCTCGGCGTTGACGAGCGCGAAGCGGTCGCCGGCCGTCTCGTTGAACCCCGAGCCCCGGAGCGGGAGGACCGGCGTGGCAAACACGAAGTCGCTCGCGTTGCGCACGGGGACGGTCTCGACGTCGGCGTTGACCCAGTTTTGCACGCCGGCCGCGTAGAACCGCTGCGGGTCCGGCCCGACGCTGATGCCGGCCGAGCCGCGGAGGGCGAGCGTGTAGCCTGGCCCGAGCGTCCAGTACCGGCGGGCGTCGACGAGCGCCGAGGCGAAAAAGGCGTTCGGGCCAGGCGAACCCGAAACGCTCGCCGCCCACCGCGACCCCGACCGCGGCCCGAGCACGCCGGGCACGGTCACGTCGCGCGTGTACGTCAGGCGGGGGACGGCAAAGAGCCGGCTCCGCGGGCGGCGCCCGAGGTCGGAGAGGTCGGCCAGCGAGACGCCCACGAGCCCGACCTCGGCGTCGAGCCGGCGGAACGTGTCGAGCGGGTAGGTCGCCCGCCCGACGAGCCCGTAGTTCCGGTAGCGGACGACGGTCGCGTTGGCGAAGTCGCTGAACTCGCGGACCACCTGGAAGGACTCGACGGCGTAGTCGGTCCGCCCCGCCCGATAGGCGTAGCCGAGGACGTAGTTGATGTTTCGGAGGTCGAACACGAGGTTCGTCGTCAGGCTCACCTCGTGGTTGCCGAGCACGTCCGAGAACCGGACCTGCGTCGCCGTCTGGATGCCGTAGACCGTCTCGTAGCTCCCGGCGACGACCGCGTAGTCGTGGGAGAACCGGAGCCGGTAGGGCCGCGCGACGAGGACGCCGGCCGTGTCGCGGGCGGCTTCGGTGAGGAGCGGGCGGTGGGCCGCCCCGCCCTCGAAGGCGTCGGAGAACGCGTAGTCCTGGTAGGCCACGCGCGGCCCGCGGGCGGGGTCGGCCGGGTCGAGCGCGGCCGGGTCCGCCGAGGCGAGAAAGTCGGCGGGCGGCCCGAACAGGGCGAGCACCGAGTCGGCAAAGGCGACATCCTCGGCCGAGGGCGGCTCGCGCCGGCCGGGCGCGTCCGGCGGGGCACCGTCGGCGGCGTCGCGGAGGAACGGGTTCCGCTGCTGCGTGGCCGCGCTCGCGAGCCGCAGCGACGGGGCCTCGCCGGCGGCCCCGGCCCGCCGCTGCGCCCACACGGTCGGCGCGAGCACGGCTGGCAGGTCGCCCCGCCCGAACGGGTCGCGGAGCACGAACACCGACGGCGCGCCGCCGGAGAGCGCCAGGAGCGCCGCCCGGCCCCCGTCGGCCGCGAGCGAGACGTCGAGGACGCCCGCTTCGAGGTCGGTGAGCGGCCGGGCCGCCCCGCCCAGGCCCGCCCCGCCCGTCGCGGCCGCGTCCGTCGCCGCCGCACCCGTCGCGGCCGAGTCCAGGGCCGCCCCGCCCGCCCCGGCTCCGTCGGGCGGGGCGGGCGGGGTGGCGTCGCTGGGCGGGGCGGGGAGGTCGAGCGCGTAGAGGTTCGGGATCCCGTTCCGGTCGCTCACGAACAGGAGCCGCACGCCGCCGCCCGGCCCCGGCGCGAGGGCGGGGCGGGTCTCGTCCCACACCGGGTCGTCGGTCAGCCGCTCGGCGCGGGCCGGGCCGTCGACGGCCACGCGGTACAGGTCGTAGCCGCCCCGCCCGAGCGCGTGGGCGTCGAACGCGCCGGAGCGCGCGGCGGCCGCCGTCGCGCGGCCGAGCTCGACGGCGGCGCCGCGGTCGGAGTGGAACACGAGCGAGCGGCCATCGGGCGCCCACGCCGGCGCGTGGTCGGCGTAGAGGTCGCGCGTGAGGTTGGCGAGCGCGCCCGTCTCCAGGTCGAGCACGTAGAGGTCGGACTGCGCGCCGGAGACGCCCTCGAACGCGACGCGCCCGCCGTCGGGGCTCCACGCGACCGAGACGACGGCGTCGACGCGGTCCGGGCGGAGGCGCTCGATGTCGCCGCTCTCGACGTCGACGAGCGCGATCGTCTCGTCGGCCCCGCTCGTGACCGCGACCGCGAGGCGACGGCCGTCGGGGCTCCACGAGAGCCCGGGCGAGAGGATGCGGAGGCGCTCGAACGACGTGTTGTCCTGGCCGTCGAGGAGCTTGGTCGGCTCGCCGCCGCCGACGGCCGGGGCCACGAACACGTCGAACAGCCCGTCGTGCGAGGCCACGTAGGCCACGCGGTCGCCCTGCGGCGAGAGCGCGGGGCTCGCGTGGTAGCCCGCCCCGCCCGGGTCGCTCGTGGCGACGGGCCGGGCCACGGCGGCGGCCTCCTCGCGGGCGACGGCCTCGGGGAAGTACACGTCGCGGAGCGCCCGCTTCCACCGCTCCGAGAGCTCACCCAGCCCCAGCCCCGTCGCCTGCTCGAACGCCCCGCCCACGCTCCGCCCCAGGCGGAGGCCGTCGAGGATCTGCGTGACCGTCTCGCGCCCGTACTCCTCGGCCACAAAGTCCCACACGCCTTGCCCGCCGCGGTAGGCGAAGTAGCCCCGGAGGTCGGGGATGTCGGCCAGCCCGTCGTTCAGGACCGCCTCGCGGACGTACATGTCGGACTCGGTGTCCCACGTCTGCGCGCTGTACTCGGCCAGCCCCTCGTTGAACCACGCCGGGATCTGGACGCCCGCCCCGCCCCGCGAGAGCGAGAGGAACGGGCCGCCGTCGTACACGTCGTTCACGACCGCGTGCACGAGCTCGTGGTGGACCACGCGCCGGAAGTCGCGCCAGTCGCCCGTGAACGGGACGACGACCCGGTTCTTGAACCGCTCCGTCACCCCCCCGATGGCCTCGGCGCCGACGGGGAGGTCGGCCGCGTTCGTGACGGCGAACGCCACGTGCGTGGGGTAGACGAGCAGCGGGACGCGGCGCTCGAGGTCGGCCGCGAAGAGGGCCGCGACCTCGCCGTATGCCTCCTCGGCCGCCTCGGCCGCGAACGACGCCAGCACGTAGCCGCTCGGCGCCCGGCCCGCCGGCTCGTAGTAGAACACGTCGAAGTGCTCGGACTGGAGCACCTCCCACGCCTGCCCCTCGTACTGCACCCGGTTCTTCCCGAACCCGAAGTACTGCGCCCGCGCCGGCCCCGCCGCGAGCACGGCGGCGAGGACCAGGAGCGCGACCCGCAGGGTCAGCGCCGTCAGCGGGGCGGGGCGGCAGGTCAAAGGCGACGGTGCCCGGGGGCGGGGCGGCCGGGGCTGAACGGGGCGGCGGGCTAGAACGTGTACGACAGGCCGAGGTAGGGGACCGGGACCGACGAGAACTCGCCCTCCGCCACGCCAAAGGCGACGGCGACGTCGGCCGCGAGTTGGTCGCCGAAGAACCGGACGCCCGTGAGCGTCCCGACTCCGACCGCCCCGCCCTCCTCGAACACGAGGCCTACGTAGTTCTCGCTGACCAGCTTGATGTTGTTCGAGACCTGGCGCTCAAGGCCGATCAAGATCGCCGTTCCGTTGCCGAACTCGCTGTCGGAAAAATCGGTAGCGTAAAACCCGTACGCCCCGAGCGTCACGGCGCCGGCCTCGCCTCCGATCGTGACCACCCCGTAGATCGTCCCCCCGACGCCGGGCGTCCCCTCCGTCGAGATCGGGACGAGGACGCTGCCGCCGACGGCCGCGGCGACGCCCTCGCGCTGCACCAGCGTCGCCTTTACGTTCCCGTTGAGGACGGTGGCCGCAAGTCCAGGTACGACGAGCGGGATCGACGCGCCGACCGAGAGATCCACGCGGTCGCCGACGCCGACGGCCAGCGACGGGAATAGGTAGTACGCCGAGAACCGCCTCGCCCCGCTCCCCAGCGACCGCGCCGTGGGCGAGAAGAACAGCCGGGTCCGGGCCGGGTCGTAGCGCGTGAACCGGCCGCCCAGGAGGTCCGTGACCTCGGCGACTTGGTCGCGCGCGACGCGCTGCTCGACCCCGTTGGCGGCGACCACGACGACCGCATCGGCGGAGTCCTCGACGACCCGCCCGACCAGAACAGTTCCGTCGACCAGGACGACACGTTGGACCGCCTCGGGCGGGGCGGGGCGGTCCTGCGCCGAGGCTGAGGCGGCGGTGCACACGAGAAGGAGCAGGAGGAGCAACCGCGGCATGGGCGTCGGGGGCGGGGTGGGGAGACGCGGCACGAGCCGCCGCGAACAGCCTCAGGGTATCGCCGCCCCGCCCGAACGCCCTGGTGCAAACGGACTACCCCACCCCGCCCGACCCGCGGGGGCGGGGTGGCTCCTCCTCCGCCCCGCCCGCTACGCCGTCCGCACCCAGCGCCAGAGGTCGCCGAACGTGGCCTTTTTCCCGTACATCAGGATGCCCACGCGGTAGACCCGGGCGGCCACCCAGATGGCCCCGAGGAACGCGACGGCCAGGAGCGCGAGCGCGAGCGCCGTCTGCCACACCGGGACGTCGGTGGCGATCGCGCGGACCGGCAGCAGGATCGTCGAGAACGGCGGGAGGATCGACAGGACCACGCTCAGCGTCGAGTCCGGCTGGTCCAGCATCGGCTGCAAGAACAGGATGGGGACGATGATGGGGAGCGTGAGCGGGAGCATGAGCGACTGCGCGTCCGACTCCTGCTCGACGGCGCTCCCGACGGCCGCGAACAGGGCGGCGTAGAACAGGTAGCCCCCGAGAAAGCACAGGACGAGAACGGTGAGGAACCCCGGCGTCAGGAGCGCCCCGATCGCGCCGACGTCGAACGGGAGCTCGGCCGCCCCGCCCGCGGCCACCCCGCCCGCGACGCCGGCGCCCGGGGGCGGGGCGGGGCCGCCGGCGAACAGGGCGAGGACCGGGCCGAGCACGGCGAGCACGCCGGCCCCGAGCACGCCCCACGCCACCACCTGCGTAAGCCCGACGGCCCCGATCCCGAGCACCTTCCCCATGAGGAGCTCGAACGGGCGCACGCTCGACGCGATCACCTCGACGATCCGGTTCTGCTTCTCCTCGATCACGCCCCGCATCACGAGCTGGCCGTAGATGAACATGAGGAGGTAGATGGCGAACCCGACCACGAACCCGATGATCGTCGCCAGGAGCGCGCCGTCGGCAGCGTCGCCGTCCTCGGTCACCGTCACCGACCGGACGCGGGGCCGCTCGGCGAGCACGGCCTGGACCTCGTCGGGCGCGCCGACGTCGGCGAGCCGCACGTCGCGGACCGCCCCGCGGACGGCGTCGCGGACGTCGTCGAGCTGGGTCAGCCCGCCGCCCGAGCGGCCGTACACCGACGCCTCGCCCCGCCCCTCCAGCAGCGACGCCGGGAGCACGAGGGCCACGTCGAGCCGCTCGTCGAGCACGCGCACGCGGAGCGAGTCGAGCGGGGCGGCGGTGCGCTCGACCGCGAACCGCTCGGGCGCCGCGGCGGCCACGGCCTCGTAGAGCCGGCCTGACTCGTCGAGTATGGCCACGCGGCGCTCGGCGTCGTCGCTCGACAGGGACCCCAGCACGGCGGGCAGAACGAACAGGAGCACGAGCCCGAGCGGGGCCAGCAGGACGCCGACCAGGAACCCCTTGGTCAGGACGCGGCGGAGGTACTCGCTCCGGGCTATGAGGAGGGTCTTGTTCACGAAGGGTTGGGGGGTTGGAAGGTTCGGGGTTGTGCCGGACGGGTCGGAGCCGCCCCGCCCGGAGGCGCGGGGGCGGGGTGGGCGTCGGGCGGCCGCGTCAGCCGGCGACCCGTGGGGGCGGGGCGGTCTCGGCGTCGAGGGTCGGGCTGCTCACGACCCTAGAACCCTGAACCCCCTCGGCCACGGCCGTGCGGAAGATCTCGGTGAGCGGCGGCGCGTGGACCCCGAACTGCGTGACGTCCGCCCCGCCCGCGAGCGCCGCCGCGAGCACGTCGTTCGGCGACGCGCCCGCCAGCCGGAGCTCGGCGCGGCCCGCCGCGCGCGTGAGCACGCGGACCGCCCCGCCCCCGACGAGCCGGTCGAGCCAGCCGTCGGCGCCGCCGAACTCGACGGTGACCGTGTCGCGGCCGTAGCGGGCCTTGACCTCGGTGACCGTCCCCCGCAGGACCACGCGGCCCTGCGAGATCAGGCAGAGGTCGTCGCAGAGGCGCTCGACCTGCTCCATCCGGTGCGACGCGAACAGGACCGTCTTGCCCCGCTCGCGGAGCTCGACGATGGTCTCCTGGAGCACGTCGGCGTTGATCGGGTCGAGGCCCGAGAACGGCTCGTCGAAGATGCACAGGTCGGGGTCGTGGGCGACGGTCGAGACGAACTGGACCTTCTGCTGCATCCCCTTCGAGAGCTCGTCGACCGCCTTCCCGTACCACTCGGACGCCCCGAAGCGGTCCAGCCACGCGCGCACGGACCGCTCGGCAGCGACCCGCTCCATGCCCTTGAGCTGGGCGAGGTACACGAGCTGCTCGCCCACCTTCATCTTCTTGTACAGCCCGCGCTCTTCGGGGAGATACCCCATCCGCCGCTGCGTCTCCGGCCCAGCCTCCACCCCGCCCAGCGTGACCGTCCCGGCGTCGGGCGTCGTGATGTAGGTGATCATGCGGATCGTCGACGACTTGCCGGCCCCGTTCGGCCCGAGCAGTCCGAACAGGCGGCCGGGCTCGGCCGTGAACGAGACGCCGTCGACGGCGAGCGTTTGCCCGTACCGTTTGGTCACGTGATCGAGACGAAGAGCAAGGGCCATGTAAGCGGCGGGGCGGGCGGAACGGGGCGGGCAGGGTCGGGTACGGGGCCGGCGTTAAGAGGTTACTGCTCCACAGCCTCCAGCGCCGGCTCCGTCTCTCTCCCCTCTCGGACCACCCCGCCCGGCCATGCCCCCGCTCCCACGCGTTCTCGCCCTTCTCGCCGTGTGCCTCCTCGCCGCCGGCTGCGACGCCGACGAAAGCCTGCTCGGCGAGTTCGAGGGCCGCATCGACGTCGACCGCTCGGCGCGGCTCGTCGAGGGCGAGGCCGTCTACACGATCCTCGACGGCCCGCGCGGACCGGAGTTCGTGCTCGGTCTGTTCGTCGGCGACCTGTTCGAGAGCGACATCGAGGACTACGACTACGTCCTCTTCCGCCGCCCCGGCGCCCGCCCCGGTGTCGGCGCCTACGCCGTCGACGCCGACCCGGCGTACGCCGTCGCGGCCACGATCGCGAACGTGGACGAGGCCGACGACCCGCTCAAGGCGCGCGGCGAGGTCCTGCGCGGGCTGGAGGGGACGCTCGCGCTCACGCGCATCGACGACTACGGCTTCGTCGCGGGCACCTTCCAGTTCGACGCGGCCGGGTTCTTCGTCCAGCGCCCCGCCCAGGCCGTCACGGGCGCGGCGAGCGGGACGTTCGAGGCCCGCTACGAGCCGCCCGCCACGTTTCGAGCCCTCGGCCTCGACCTCTGAGCCGCCCGGGCCAGGCGGCCAGCGAGGGCGGGGCGGGGCGGGGCGGGTGAGGCGCAAACCTCCAGAGTTGGTAGGAGTCCACCCCGCCCCAGCCGAAGGCACCACGCGGGCGGGGCGGCGGGCCATCATCTCCAGAGCAACCCTCAGGAGGCCGCGGGGCTCACGAGGCTTGCTCAAAACCGTACCCGGTACCTCGTACCGGCCCGAAGGGCGCTCTCAGATGAGCCCCACGCGGTCGTCGGGGATCGGCATCACGTATTGCGGCTCCAGCGTCTCCTGGTGCACGCCGAGTTGGCCGGTCCCCCGGAAGTCGACGAGCACGTGCTTTTCGGTCCGGCCCAGCACCTCGCCGATGCCGTAGAACGCCGGGGCGGGGCCGTAGTAGACGAGCTCGCCGGCGGCCACGTCGTTCGCCCGCGCCCGGCGGTAGAACGGGGGCACGACGGGGAGCAGCTCCAGCCGGTACGGCGGGCGCGGGTTGGGGAACGTGTCGGGGGCGGGTCCCACGGGGCGGGGCGGGCGTCGGGGCGGCGGCCCGGACCAACTGCCGGGGCCGCTCGGTAGTATAGGCCACGCCGCCCGTGGCTCCCTCTTCCGCCCCTCTCCCGATGCCCTACGACCGCCGCATCCTGGACCGCCAGGTGGGCCGCAACGCCCAGCTCTACGCCGAGGCCGTGGGCGCGCTACCGTCGCCGGCCGAGCGCTACCCCTACGTCCGCATCCTCGTCTCGCTGATCGAGACGGCCCACCCGGAGTGGGGCCAGGCGCCCCAGAAGGCGTCCCAGATCTCGGAGCTCGCCGCGGCCCTCTCGGACGGGACGCTCGCCCGCTCCGAGGTCGCCGACGCCGTCCGCGTCCGCGACGAGGAGCGGGGGTACGGGCAGTAGGTCAGCGGGTCAGTAAAAGTGCCCGCCCCGCCCGTGGGCGCAAGGGGCGGGGCGGCGCGTTGTCCCGGAGTTGTCCACAGCGCCGCCCCGCCCGACGCTATGCGGACTCGCCGCCCTACTGCTCCCGCACTGACCGACCGACCTACCGGACGCGCCCGGGGTTGGCCTTGATGAAGGCGGCCCAATCCTTAGGCGCCCCGCCCGAGGCGGCCGGCCCCGCCTGCGTCCGGCGCGCGTGGGCGAGCGCGACGGCGAGCGCGTCGGACGCGTCGCGGCCGCGGTCGTCGGTGGTGCCGAGGAGGGCGCGGATCATGAACCACACCTGGTCCTTCGTGGCCCGGCCCTTTCCCGTCACCGACTTTTTGACCTCGGCCGGGGCGTACTGCGCGACCGGGATCTGGCGGTGCATGGCGGCCAGCATGACGGTCGCCTCGACGCGGACGAGCTTCCGCATCGACTGCACGTTGTGGCCGAGGAACGGGACCTCGACGGCCACCTCGTCCGGGTGGTGCCGGTCCACGAGCTCGATGATCCGTTCGTAGATCCGCTGGAGGCGGAGCGTGTGGTCGAGGTCGGCCGGCAGGTCGATCGACCCGTAGTCGAGCGCCCGCTCGGTGCGCCCGCCCCGCCCCGACGTCTCGACCACGCCGAAGCCGGCGGTCCGCGTGCCGGGGTCGATGCCGAGGACGATCATAAGGGGGAGGGATGGGGGATTGAGGGACAGAGGGATGGGTGCCCGTGCCCCCATCCCGCGCCCCCTATCCCTCCAAGGCGGCGAGCGTGGCGTCGTCCACGTCGAGGGTCGAGTAGACGGCCTGGACGTCCTGGTGGTCGTCGAGCTGGTCGAGGAGGCGGAGCACCTTGGCGGCGTCGTCGGGCGGGAGCGCGGTCGTGGTCGTGGGGATCCGCTGGAGGGCGGCCTCGGCGGGCTCGACGCCGGCGCCCGCGAGCGCGGCCTGGACGTCCCCGAACGCCTCGGTCGGCGCCTCGACCACGAACACCGCCCCGCCCTCGCCGTCGTCCTCGCGGCGGAGGTCCTCGGCGCCGGCGTCGGCGACGAGGAGGAACAGGTCGTCCTCGGTGAGCCCGTCGGCTGGGATCTCGAAGACGGCCTTCTGGTCGAACAGGAACGCGACCGAGCCCGACGTGCCCAGGTTGCCGCCGGCCTTGAGGAACAGGCTGCGGAGGTCGGCGACGGTCCGGTTCGCGTTGTCGGTGAGGGCGTCGACGAAGACGGCGATCCCGCCCGGCGCGTAGCCCTCGTAGGAGAGCTCCTCGTAGTCGGCCCCCTCGATCTCGCCGGTCCCGCGCTTGATGGCGCGCTCGATGTTGTCCTTCGGCATGTTCTCCGCCTTCGCCTTGTCGACGGCGAGCGCGAGCCGGGCGTTCATGTCGGGCGAGCCGCCGCCCTCGCGGGCCGCGACCTGGATGTCGCGGGCGATCCGCGCCCAGACCTTCGACCGCTTGGCGTCGGCGGCCCCCTTCTTGCGCTTGATCTTCGACCATTTGTTGTGGCCGGCCATAACCGTTCCCCATGCTTAGGATCCGCGGCCACCCGCGTGGCGCCCGCTGCGCCAAGGTACGGACGGGCGGGGCGGTGTCGCGGGCAGCGGGGGCAACGCACGCCACCCCGCCCGCGCCGAGGGCGGGGCGGCTAGCGCGCGACGGTCTCCCAGGTCTCCACCACCTCGTCGCCGTCGACCACGAACAGCTCGCGCCGCGTGGCGACGGCGACGCAGGCGTGGTTGGGCACGACGAACACGGGGTCGCCGACCTCCCAGATCGCCCCGCCCGGCGTGTCGACGAACCCGTGCTCCTCGCTGAGCGCAGTGACGCGGGCGTGGGGGTGCGCGATCATCGTGCGCGGGCTGTAGAGGACGGTCCCGAAGCCGGCGAGCCCTGCCCCGCCGTCGCTGGTCAGGACCTTTTTGCCCGCGTCGGTGATCGTCCGCTCCGTCCCGTCGTCGTCGCGGCGGACCGAAAGCGTGGTCCCGACGCAGAGGAGGGCGCAGTCCTGGAGCCGCGCGGCGCCCAGCGCGACCTGGCCGGCGTCGTAGAACACGTAGGTGCCGGGCCGCGCCTCGGTCACACGGAGCCCGCCCCGCCCCCCGCCCTCGGCGGGCCGGAACCGGCCGAACGCGGGCGTCGAGCCGATCGAGACCTCGGCCGTCGCGGCGTCCAGCCAGCCCGCCTCGACGAGCGCCTCGGCCGCCGCGAGCACGCGGTCGCGCTCGGCGTCGGCCGCGTGCTGGAGCGCGTCGTCGGCCGTCTCGCCCGCGCGCGGCCCGTCGTACGACATGCCGCCGTGCGTGAGCACGCCGACGAGTTGGACGGCCTCCGCCCCGCCCGCGACGGCGCCGAGCTGGGCGAGGGCGGGGCGGTCGTCCCACTCGACGCCGCACCGGCCGTGGCCGGAGTCGACCTCGATGAGCACCTCGGCCGTCTGCCCCGCCTCGGAGAACGCGCGGCTCGCGCGGGCCACGCCGGCCGCGCTGTCGACCGTGAACGAGACGCGAACGCCCTCGCCCTGGAGCCGCGCGAGCCGGGCCAGCTTGCCGGCGCTCACGACGGGCGTCGCCACGCGGATGTCGTCGAACCCGGCCGCCGCGAACGCCTCGGCCTCGTCGGTCGTCGCGACGGTCAGCCCGCGCGCGCCGCGCTCGGCCTGGAGTCGCGCGAGGTCCGGGCTCTTGTGCGTCTTGGCGTGGGGCCGGAGCGCGACCCCGAGCGCGTCGGCCCGGGCCTGCGCCGCGTCGAGGTTGGCGTGGAGCCGGGCGCGGTCGACGAGGAGCGCGGGCGTGGGGAGGTCGGAGACGAGCACGGGCGGGGCGGGGGCAGGACAGCCCGACCAACGCGCTCCACCCCGCCCGCGTTCTACTTCACGAAGCGGACCGTGAGCGGGTAGCGGTACCGCACGCCTTCGTTCGCGCGCACGCCGCCCACAACCGTCAGCACGAGCCACGCGAGCCCGAGCACGACGAGCATCGGGATACCGATGAGGACGAAGGCCAGGATGCCAGCGGCGACGAACGCGAGCGTGATCGTGATCTGGAAGTTGAGGGCCTCCTTCGCTTGGTCGGCCACGAACGCCGAGCTGTCGCGCTTGACGAGCCAGACGACGAGCGGGCCGACGATCTGCCCGAACGACGGGAGCACGAACGTGGCGAACGCCGAGAGGTGGGCGACCATCGCCCACATCCGCTCGTCCTTGGTCGGCGACAGCAGGCCGTCGCCGTCGAAATCGGAGTCGTAGGGGCCGGTCTTGATCGTGCGGGGTTCCATGGTCGGTCGGGGCGGTCCCAAAGGGCGGGGTGGTCCTGCGCGGTACGGCCGCCCCGCCCCCGTGTTGCGGGCGGGGCGGGCACGGCACACACTCCCCCCGCTTTGCTCCCATCGCTGCGCTCAGGGGAGCAAAGCTGTCCCCCTCACGCGTGAGGGGGACAGTCCGAGCGCTTCGGAGCGGAGGCGGAGCCTCTGCGATGGGCGCACGGACGGGGGGAGCGCGGGCGGGGCGGCACGAGCGGGAGGAAGCGCGGGCGGGGTGGAGCGCGGCCCGCCCCGCCCCTACATCCGGTCCGGCGCCGAGATGCCGAGCACGGCGAGCCCGTTCGCGAGCGTCGTCCGCGCCGCGCGCGCGAGCGAGAGCCGGGCCGCCGCGAGGTCCGGCGCCTCGCCCACGATCCGGCAGTCGCGGTAGAACGCGTTGAACGCCGTCGCCACGTCGCGGAGGTACACCGACGCCAGCCGGTGCGGCGCCCGCGCCTCGGCCGCCGCGCGGACCTCGTCGGGGAACTGGAGGAGCGTCTTGACCAGCGCCTCTTCCGACGCGTGCGTGAGGAGCCCGAGGTCCGCCCCGCCCTCGGCGACGAGCCCGGTCTCCTCGGCCTTCCGCTCGATCGACGCGATGCGCGCGTGGGCGTACTGGAGGTAGAACACGGGGTTCTTGTCGCTCGCCTCCTTGGCCAGGTCCAGGTCGAAGTCCAGGTGCGTGTTCGGGCTCCGCATGAGGAAAAAGAACCGGACCACGTCGGCCCCGACCTCGTCCATCAGCTCGTCGAGCGTGACGTAGTTGGCCTTGCGCGTCGACATCTTGACCGGCTCGCCGCCGCGGACCAGCGTGACGAACTGGTAGACGACCACGTCGATCTTCCCCGCGTCGGCGCCCAGCGCCTCGACGCCGCGGACGACGTCGGGGTAGGTCGCGATGTGGTCGGCGCCGAACACGTCGAGCACGAGGCTGAACCCGCGGCCCAGCTTGTCCAGGTGGTACGCGATGTCCGGGAGCCGGTACGTGGGCTCGCCCGACGACTTGACGAGCACGACGTCCTTGCCCTCCTCCCCGCCCTCGCGCGTCGCCTCGGTTTTGCCCAGCGCGCTCGTCTTGAACCACGTGGCGCCGTCGCGCTCGTAGGCGAGGCCGGCCTCTTTGAGGCGGTCCACGACCTCCCACACCGCCCCGCTCTCGTAGAGCGTGCGCTCGTTGAACTGCTCGTCCATGCGCACGCCGAGCCGGGCGAGCGTGGCCTCGATCTCGGCGAAGATGGCGTCGCGCGCCGCCGCCGTAAACGGCGCCTCGTCCGGGGCATCCAAAAGGGCGTCGCCGTGACCGTCGGCCAGCGCCCGTGCGATGTCCGTGATGTACGCGCCGCGGTAGCCGTCCTCGGGGAACGACTCGGGGACGACCACCCCGCCCTCGATCTCCTTCGTCGGCGTGTCCGGCCGGACGGCGGCTTGGTACCGCGCGCGGACGCTCTCGCCCAGCACCCGCATCTGGCGGCCGGCGTCGTTGAAGTAGTACTCGCGTGTGACGCCGTAGCCCGTCCATGCGAGGAGGTTGGCGAGCGTGTCGCCCAGGACCGCGTTCCGCCCGTGGCCGACCGTCAGCGGGCCGGTCGGGTTGGCCGAGACGTACTCGACGAGCGCCGTCTCGTCCGCGTGAGTGTCGGTCCGCCCCCAGTCGGCGCCGGCGTCGAGGATCTGGGCGAGCCCCTCGGCCAGGTGCGCGCTCGCAAAGCGGACGTTGATAAAGCCCGGCCCGGCCACCTCGACGGCCTCGACGCGGGCGGGGTCCGGCGTCCAGTGCGCGACGATGCCCTCGGCGATCTGGCGCGGCGCGCGCTTCAGCGGCCGGGCCAGCTGGAGGGCCACGTTCGTGGCGAGGTCGCCGTGCGAGGCGTCGTTCGGCGTCTGGAACTCGACCTCGACCGCCCCGGCGTCGAAGCCGTCGGGCAGGTCGGGAAGCTGGGCGAGCGCGGCGCGGACGCTCTCGGCGAGGTGGCTCTCCATCGGACAGGCCCAGAGGGCGGGGCGGGGTGGGGCGAGCGAGCCCACCCACCGTGGGCAGGCCCGACGGGCGGGGCGGGGACCGCTCAAGCTAACCGGGGCGTTTCGGGGCCACCCCGCTCCGCCTCCCGGTCCGCCCCGTCTTCACCCATGCCGCAGCCTCCGCCCCGCCCCCGCGCCGCGGCCCTTTTCCGCCCCGCCCTCGCCCTGCTGGCGGCGTCGGTCTGGGCCGGGGCGCTCGCCGCGTGTGGGGCCGACCCGTCGGGCCCGGTTGTCCGTCACAGGCCGTCGCTCTCGGTCCGCGCCGACTCCGTGCTGCGCGGTGAGCCCGCGCTTCGGTACACGGTCCGCATCGGGTACCCGCAGCTGACCGGGGCGGCCGGTGAGCCCGTGCCGCCCACAGTCCGAGCCGTGAACGCGGCCGTCCGCGACTCGGTCGAGGCCCTCGCCGACGCCTTCCGCCCCGACTCCGCCCCGCCCCCAGGCGAGGTCTCGCCGGCCTACGTGGTCGACGTCACGGGCGGCTACGACCGCGTGCTCGTGACCGACGACCTGTTCAGCGCCCTCGTCGACGTCTACGCCTTCACGGGCGGGGCGCACGGCAACACGTTCTTCCAGCCGCTCACCTTCGACCTCACGACCGGCCGGCCGGTCCTCTTTGCGGACCTGTTCGCCTCGAACGCGCCGGCCGGCGACACGCTCGCCGCCTACGTCGAGCGCGCCGTCGTGACGCGCCTCGCCCGCGGCCTCGAAACGACGGTCGACTCGGTCCGCGCCCATAACGGGTTCTTTTCCGAGGGGCTCGGCCCCATCCGCGAGGGCCGCCTCGCGTTCACGCTCGGGGCCGACTCGCTCCGCGTCCACGTCCCGCCGTACCAGCTCGCGCCGCACGTGGCCGGCGCCTTCGACGTGGGCGTGCCGTACGGGGCGCTCGTCCCGTTCGCCCCGCCGGGCGGGGCGGTCCGGCGCCTGGCCGAGCGGTAGCCGCCCCGCCCTCGCTGCGGGCAGGGCGGGGCGGTTAGGAGTACACCGCGAACTCGTCGCGGCGCGCGTGCAGGTTGAGCGCGATCGCCAGCATGGTCGTGTTCGCCAGGAGCGCCGAGCCGCCGTACGAGATGAACGGGAGCGGGATACCGATGACCGGCATGAGTCCGATCGTCATGCCGACGTTGATCAGGATGTGGACGAGGAAGATCCCCGTCACGCCGGCGATGAACAGGCGCGGCAGCGCGAACCCGGCCTGCACGCCCAGCCCCGCCAGCCGGATCAGCAGGAAGGCGAACAGGACGAGCACGGTCATGGCGCCCACGAACCCGAACTCCTCGCCGATGATCGTGTAGACGAAGTCAGTCGAGTTCTCGGGGATGTAGGCCAGCTGCGTCTGCGTCCCGTTCGTGAACCCCTTGCCTAAGAGGCCGCCCGAGCCAATCGCGGCCTTGGCCTGGATCACGTGGAAGCCGGCCCCGTAGCGGAACGCCTCGGGGTCGTCGAAGGCCACGAGCCGGTCGACCTGGTGCGGCTCGAGGATCTGGAACAGCCCCACGTAGGCCGCGATCGCCACCCCGCCCGCGACGGCCACCGTGAGCGCACCCATGGCCCGCGACCGCGTCCACAGCACCATCCCGGCCGCCGCGAGGGCCACGAAGACGGCGGCGTAGGTCGGGTTCACGATGACGAGGTAGACGGCCACGGCCGGGGCCGCGAGCATCGCCATCCACGTCAGCGGGACCGCCCCGCTCCAGAACATCATGACCGGGATGAGCGCCAGGAAGACGAGGCCGGTTCCGGTGTCGTTCTGCATCACGACGAGCACGGCCGGGATCAGGATGAGCACGACGGCGCCGATGAGGTAGGGGATGCTCCCGCGCCGGGCCTCCTTCCGCGACAGGAGCGCCGTGACCGCCAGCACCGTCCCCACCTTGGCGATCTCGGCCACCTGGAGCGAGACCGGCCCGATCTGGAGCCAGCTCTGCGCCCCGTTGATCACGCGCCCGAACACGAGCGCGGCCACGAGCAGCCCGATGCAGAAGGCGTAGGCCACAGGCGCCATGCGCACGATGAACCGGGCGGGGAGGAGCAGGATGATGCCCAGGAACGCGGCCGAGATGCCGACCCACTGGAGCTGCCGGTTGAAGTTCTGCTGGACCGACTCGAGCAAGAACTCCTTGGCCGGCCCGTGCGTCGCGCTGTAGATCGCGACGAGCCCGATCGAGGCCAGCGCCGCCCACAGCGCGAGCGAGACCCAGTCGAGGTTTTTGTACCAGCTTCTCATGTGCGGTTCAGGGTTCAGGGGTGGGCAGTTCAGGGTCTGGGCGGGGCGGGCTTTTGGAACCCTGAACCCCGAACTCATCAACCCTGGACCCGCATCAAATCCGGCCGACCGAGCGCTGGGCGCGGACGAACTCGACGAGCTGGGGCCGCGTGACGGTCCCCCGGAAGTACTGCTCGATCATGAGGCTCGCGATCGGCGCCGCGGCCGTCCCGCCGTACCCGGCGTTCTCGACGATGACCCCGACGGCCACCTGCGGGTCGTCGGCCGGGGCGTAGGCGATAAAGACCGAGTGGTCCTTGCCGCGCGGGTTCTCGGCCGTGCCGGTCTTGCCGGCGACGGGGATCTTGGGGAAGTCGTCCACGGCGTCGATCCGCGCACGCCGCGCCGTCCCGGCGCCCTCGACCACCTCGCGCATCCCGGCGCGGACGACGGCGAAGTTGCGGGGCTCGATCGGGATCTGGCTCGGCCGCTTGTACGCGGGCTCGCGCGTCACGCCCGTGGCCGGATCCGTGATGGACTTGACGAAGTGGGGCGTCACGAGCGTGCCGCCGTTGGCGACGGCCGCCGTGTAGCGGGCGAGCTGGAGCGGGCTCGTGCCCATGTTGCCCTGGCCGATCCCGAGGTTCACCGTGTAGCCCGGCCCCCAGCCCGCCGGCCACCGCTCGTCGTAGTACGACGAGTCCGGGATGAGGCCCGGCCCCTGGTTGGGGATGTCGAGCGGGGCGAGCTGGCCGAACCCGAACTGCCGCGTCCAGTACCCGAAGCGGTCGAGGTCCATGGTGATGCCCTCGGGGTGCTCCGCGTTCACGAACGTGTCGTTCATGAGGCGGAAGAAGAACGTGTTGCACGAGACGCGGATGGCGTCCTCGACGGCGATGTCGCCGTGGGCGCCGCCGTGGCAGCGGTAGAGCCGGCCGCCGATCCGGTAGCCGCCGGGGCAGTAGAGCGTGGTCTCGGGCTTGATCATGCCCTCCTCAAGCGCGACGGCGGCCATGAACGGCTTCCACGTCGAGCCCGGCGGGAGGCTCGCCTGGGTCGCCCGGTTAAAGTCTGGCTTCTGGGGGTTCCGGTAGAGGAAGTCGACCTCGGCCTGCGTGAACCCGTCGCGGTAGATGTCGAGGTCGAAGTCCGGCGCCGAGACCATCGAGATGATCCCGCCCGTGTTCACGTCGATCATGACCGCCCCGCCCCGCTTGTCCACGAACAGGCTCTCGGCGAGCGCCTGGACCGAGGCGTCGACGGCCAGCGTGAGCGCCGCGCCCGACTGGGGCTCGACGTTCTCCGCCCCGCCCTCGTACGGCTGCACGTCCATGCCGTGGACGTTGACGAGCCAGAACTCGCGGCCGACGCGGCCGCGCAGGATGGGCTCGTACTCGGCCTCGAGCCCGGTCTTCCCGATCCGGTCGCCCAGCCGGAACCCCTGCTCCTCCATCCGGTCGAGCTCGTCCTCGTTGATCTCGTTCACGAACCCGAGCGCGTGCGTGAGCTTCGCGTCCGAGTGGTACCGCCGCTGCTGGTCCTCGCGGAAGCCGATCCCGCGCAGGCGGTACTGGTTCTCCTGGAGCCGCGCGAACGTCCAGAACGGGACGTTCTTGAGCAGTACGTCCTCCTGGTACCGGCTCCGCTCGGTGATCTCGGCGTACCGCGCGGCCACCTCGTCGAGCGGCCGCCCCGCCAGTTCGGCGACGAGCGGGAGGTCGGCCTCGTCGAAGTACCGCGGGGCCACGGTCACGCTCAGCGTCGTCTCGTTGTCGACGAGGAGCACCCCGTTCCGGTCGTAGATGTAGCCCCGGGCGGGGCGGACGATCTTGGTCTCGATGGCGTTGCCCTCGGCCTCGGTCGCGTACTGCTCCGTGTCGAGCAGCTGCATCTGGACGAGCCGGGCGGCGAGGAACGCGAGGACGGCCAGGACCACGACGCTGAAGATCCGGTAGCGGACCTGGGCGTCGTCGCGGGCGGTGGCGGCGAGCGTGGGCATAGGCGGGGGCAGAGGGAGAGGGGCGGACCGGAGCGTCGGGCGGGGCGGCCTCGCACGCGGTCCCCCTGGCGGCCGGGGCGGGGTGGAAAAAGGGGGCCGCCCGCGTCCACAGATACGAACGCCGCCGCCCGGCGGTTCGTGCGGCAGGTGGACGGGCAGGACGTGAGGAGGGCGGGGCCGCCCCGCCCGCTCAGGCCCCTCCCGGGGGTGTGTTGAGGGGTTCGTGAGAACTCCGCTAGAACCCGCCCCTGGGCGCCCGGTTAGAACCGGACGCAGGAGACGCCCCGGGGTCTTTCCGCGTGCCCCCCGTGACGCGGCCGCCGCCCCGCCCGGCCCTGCCCCAAACTCCCCGCCCCCATGCGCCCTACTGCCCGCCGCCTCGTCCACGGCCTGCTCCTCGCCGCCACGGTCCTGGCCCTCGCGCCGGCGGCCCAGGCCCAGTACTTCGGCCGCAACAAGGTCCGCTACGACACCTTCGACTTCCAAGTGCTCGAGACCGAGCACTTCGACATCTACTACTACGAGGGCATGGACCAGTCGGTCCAGGACGTGGCGCGGATGGCCGAGCGGTGGTACGACCGGCTCTCGACGATCCTCGACCACCAGTTCGAGGACCGCAAGTCGATCGTGCTCTACGCCGACGACGCCGACTTCCGGCAGACGAACATCGCCAACATCGGCGAGGGCACGCAGGGCGTGACCGAGGGCGCCCGGCTCCGCGTGGTGCTCCCGGTCGCCTCGACGTACGCCGCGACCGACCACGTGCTGGGGCACGAGCTCGTCCACCAGTTCCAGTACGACATCGCGCGGACGTCGGGCCGGTTCGCCCAGTTCGTCCGGCTCCCGCTCTTCGTCATCGAGGGGATGGCCGAGTACTACTCGGTCGGGCGCCGGGACGCGCTGACGGCCATGTGGATGCGCGACGCCGTGCTCCGCGACGACTTCCCGACGCTCGACGAGCTCCAGCGCTCGGGCCGCTACAACGAGTACCAGTACGGGCAGCCGTTCTGGGCCTACGTCGGCGGCACCTACGGCGACGAGGCCGGCGTCCAGCTGTTCCGCACCGCGCTCGACATGCCGCTCGACTCGGCCCTCGTCGCCGTCACCGGCGTCCGCCCCGACAGCATTTCGGCGCAGTGGGAGCGCGCGCTCCGCGCGACGCTCGTGCCTCCGGCGGAGGGCCGCTCGGTGCCCCGGCCGCCCCGCACCCCGGAGGAGCTCGAGGACATCGCCGAGGAGCGCCGCGAGCGAGCCGAAGCGTTCGCCGAGGGCGAGCGACCGGGGCCGCCCCGCTACCTCGCCTATCCTGACTCGCTCCCCACCATCGACGCCACGCGGCTCCTGGCCCGCGAGCGCGAGACGGGCGGGACCAACATCGCCCCGCAGCTCTCGCCCGACGGCCGCTACGTGGCCTTCCTCTCCGAGCTCGACCTGTTCGGGATCGACCTGTTCCTGGCCGACGCCGAGACGGGCGAGGTGCTGACGAAGCTGGAGTCGGTAGGGACCAACACGCACTTCGACGCCATCCGCTTTATCGAGAGCGCCGGCACCTGGAGCCCCGACAGCCGCTACTTCGCCTACGTCGTGTTCGCCGGCGGCGACAACGAGATCGCCGTCCTCGACGTCGAGAACCGCGACGTCGTCAAGCGCCTCACGGTCGAGGGCATCGGCGCCATCAAGGACCCGTCGTGGAGCCCGGACGGCTCGACGATCGTGTTCGCCGGCGTCCAGGGTGGGATCTCCGACCTGTACGCGGTGGGCGTGGGCGGGGCGGACGACGGCGTCGTGACCCAGCTCACGAACGACCGCTACGCCGACATCCAGCCGGCCTGGAGCCCGGACGGCTCGCAGATCGCGTTCGTCACCGACCGCGGCCCCGAGACCGACTTTGTCCGCCTCACGTTCTCGCCCGTGCAGATCGCGCTCTACGACGTGGCGACGGGCGGGGTGGAGGTGCTCGACCTCTTCGACGACGTCAAGCACATCAACCCGGCGTGGAGCCCCGATGGGCAGAGCCTCTACTTTATCTCGGACCGGGCCGGGTTCAACGACGTCTACCGCTACGACGTCGCGACCGGCGACCGCTACCAGGTGACGAACCTGGCGACCGGCGTGGCCGGCATCGCCGACCTCTCGCCGGCGCTCTCGGTGGCCGACGAGACCGGCGAGCTCGCCTACTCCGTCTTCGAGGCGCAGCGGTACTCGGTGTACCGGACGCCGGCCGAGGAGGCGGTCGGGACGCTCGTCGGGGACCCGCCGGAGGAGGTCGTCGCCGACGTGCTCCCGCCGGTCGAGGCCATCGGGACGTCGTCGATCCAGGCCTACCTCGCCGACGCGACCGACGGGCTCCCCGTGGCGCAGACGTTCCCCACGCGGGGATACTCGCCGCGCCTCTCGCTCGAGTACATCTCGCAGCCCCAGGTGGGCGTCGGGTACGACTCGTTCTACAACTCGGGCTTCGGCGTCGCCGGCGGCATCTCGTTCCTGTTCGCCGACCAGCTCTCGGACAACCTCGTCGGCGTGTCGGTGGCCGCGAACGGGACGTTCAAGGACATCGGCGGGCAGGCCCTCTACCTCAACCGCGGGCGGCGCTTGAACTACGGGGCCATTGTCGGGCAGATCCCGTTCCTCCAGGTGTTCTACGGGGCCGCCCCGCCCGAGGCCGGCGGCTACGGGACACGCCTCTACTACCGGACGTACGTCACGCAGGTCGGCGGGCTCGCGTCGTACCCGCTCAACCAGAGCCAGCGGATCGACGCCAACGTCGGCTACCGGCGGTACGGGTTCGACCTCGACTACGACGCGTTCCGGCGCGGCCCGAGCGGGTTCGGCGTCTTCGAGGGCCGGCGGTCCTTCGAGGGGTTCGACCCCGACCCGCTCCACCTTGCCGAGGCCGGGGCCTCGTTCGTGGGCGACGCCTCGTTCTTCGGGTTCGTCTCGCCCATCCGCGGCTACCGCTACCGCCTCGGCGTGGACGGCACGTTCGGGTCGCTGGACTACGCGACCATCACGGCCGACGCCCGGCGCTACCAGGTCGTCCGCGTCCCGGGCCTCCCGCGCCGCGTGCCGTTCACGGTCGCCGTGCGCGCGCTCCACTTTGGCCGGTACGGGGGCGACGCCGACAACTTCCGGCTCAGCCCGCTCTTTATCGGCTACGGCCAGTACGTGCGCGGGTACTCGTTCGGGTCGTTCGAGGACAACAGGGCCTTCGGGAACTTCCAGGAGCGGCTGTACGGGAACAAGCTGGCGGTCGCCTCGGCCGAGGTCCGCGTGCCGTTCCTCGGCGTGCCCCAGCTCGGCCTGATCTCGTTCCCCTACCTCCCGACCGAGCTCTCGCTGTTCGCGGACGTGGGCATGGCGTGGGGGACGATCCCGACCTCGCGGTTCCAGGCGAGCGCGGGCGCCGACGGGCCGAGCTTTGGGCGCTCGTTCGGGGACCAGCGGCCCATCTTCTCGGCCGGCGTCTCGGCCCGGGTCAGCGTGCTCGGCGCGCTCGTCGTCGAGCCCTACTACGCCTTCCCGTTCTCGCGCTGGGGCGACGACGGCGACCTCGCGGCCGGCCGCGGCGTGTTCGGCCTCAACCTGACGCCGGGATGGTAACCCGAAGTCTGAACGGCGAACGCTGAACGCTGAAGGGGCGCCGTAGGCCGGCGCCATCGGGGGCGGGGTGGTTCAGTAGCGACCTTACCGCCCCGCCCGCGCGGCCGTCGTGCTCCTTCGTCGTTCACCGTTCAGACTTCAGCGTTCGTGTCCTACCGCCGTCTCCGCCCGCTCCTGTTCCGCCTCGACGCCGAGCGTGCCCACGGGCTCGCGGTGCGGGCGGGGCGGCTCGGGCAGCGCCTCCCCGCCCTCACGGGCGCCCTGTTCGGGGCGGCGGACGCCGGGCTGGAGCAGACGGTGTGGGGGCTCCGGTTTCGGAACCCCGTCGGGCTCGCGGCCGGGTTCGACAAGAACGCCGAGCTCGTGCGGCTGTGGGCGGCGCTCGGGTTCGGGCACGCCGAGGTCGGGTCGGTCAGCGCGCGGCCGAGCGCGGGGAACGCGCGGCCCCGGGCGTTCCGGCTGCCGGCCGACGGCGCGCTCGTCAACCGGATGGGGCTGAACAACGACGGCGCCGCCGCCGTCGCCGCGCGGCTGGCCGCGACCGCCGCCCCGCCCGGGCTCGTGGTCGGCGTGAACGTGGCGAAGACGCACAGCCCGGACATCCTGGGCGCGGCCGGCGTCGAGGACTTCCGGGCGTCGGTCCGCGCGCTCGCCCCGCAGGCCGACTACCTCGCCCTCAACGTGTCGTGCCCGAACACGGCCGAGGGCAAGACCTTCGAGGCGCCCGACGCGCTCGACGCGCTGCTCGCGGCGGTGGCGGACGAGATGGGCGGGGCGGTAAACGTCGCCCGCCCCGCCCCCGAAGGTGACCGGCACCCGAGCAAACGTTCTTCCCAGTCCCCAGTCCCTGGTCCCCGGTCCCGCGAGCCGAAGGCGAGCCCCCCCCTCCTCGTCAAGCTGTCGCCGCCGCCGACGGGCGGCGTCGACGTGGGGGCGACGGACGAGCTGGTCCAGATCTGCCTCGACCGGGGCGTGGCCGGCTTTATCACCACCAACACGGCGGCCGACCGCGACGGGCTCGCCACCCCGCCCGACGCCGTGGGGCGCATCGGGCGGGGCGGCCTGAGCGGGCGGCCGCTCGCGGCGCGCGCGACGACGCTCGCGCGCCACCTCTACCGGACGACCGGCGGGCGGGTCCCAATCGTCGGCGTGGGCGGCGTGGACTCGGCGGAGGCGGCGTACGCCCGCATCCGGGCGGGGGCGTCGCTGGTCCAGGTCTACACCGGGCTCGTGTACGAGGGGCCGGGGCTGGTCGGCCGCGTCAACCGCGGCCTCGTGCGCCTGCTGGAGCGCGACGGGTTCGGCTCGGTCGCCGAGGCGGTCGGGGCCGACGCCTAACCGCCTGGGCGGGGCGGGGAACCGCGGCGGCGCGCGGTCGCAGAAGGCGGCGCCTGCCCCCTGAGCCCGCCCCGCCCCGTGTTGTACGACGACCTGCTCGACCTCCTCCGCCGCCGCCGGAGCCCGTACGCCTTCGACGGCCGGGCCGTCTCCGACAGCGACCTCGCGCGCGTGTTCGAGGCCGCCCGGTGGGCACCGTCGAGCCGCAACGAGCAGCCGTGGCGGTTCATCGTCGGCCGCCGCGGCGACGCGGCCTACGATGCGATCCTGTCGACGCTCACCGGCCGCAACCCGACCTGGGCGCGGACGGCGCCGGTCCTCGGCCTCGGCCTCGCCGCCCGCACGTTCGCGCGGGGCGGGGCGGACAACGGGCACCGGCGCCACGACCTGGGCGCGGCCGGGCTCGCGCTCTCGCTCGCGGCGGCCACGCGGGGCCTGGGCGTCCACCAGATGGGCGGCGTCGACGGCGAGGCGGCGGCCGAGGCGTTCGGCGTGCCCGACGCGTTCGAGGTCGTGGTCGCGTTCGCGCTGGGCCACCCCGCCCCGGACCCCACCGCCCTCGTCCCGGCCGACCTCGCCGCCCGCGCGACATCGCCCAAACCGCGGCGGCCGCTCGGCGAGACCGTGTTCGGGCCGTCGTGGGACGAGCCGCTTCTGTCGCCGCCGGCCCTCCAGACGGCCGCCCCGCCCGAGCGCGACGGGCCGTGACCGGCTACCCGGGCCGCCGGGGGTGAGGAGAACACGCGCGTCTGAGGACAGGCCGCCCCGCCCATACGGCTCGGGCAGCAGTCTGAGAGCGGGCGCGGCGGGGTGGCACAACGGCGTGCCCTGGCCGCGAGAGGCGTACGAGGCAGAAGGAGGCTCCGTTAGGCGGACTCCTTCACCTCCTCTCTGCCTCATGCGGCTCCTCGTTACTGCCCTCGCCCTCGCCTTCGCCCCGCTCGCCGCCGCGCAGGTGGCCGCGCCTCCCGCCACCCCGCCCGCGTCCGAGGCCGCAGTGCCCGAGACCGCCCCGCCCGTTGGAAGTCTCCCCACCGGCTTCTTCGGAGAGGTCTCCGCGTCGGGCGGCTACGGCGGCAGCGGCATCGGCCTGATCACGACGAGGACCGGCGCCATCGGGTACCACCTCCCCAGCGGCCTCTCCGTCGGCGCCTACGCCTCGCGCAGCGACTTCGGCGACATCAGCACGTCGTTTGTGATCGGCCCCGAAGTCCGGTACGAGCGGGCGCTGAGCGACCGGACCACGCTGAACCTCGACCTGAACGGGGGCCTTGGGTTCTACCGCGGTCTGGGCGCCGACGTGGCGCAGTACCGGGCGAACGGAGTCGGCTCGCGCCTCGAAGGCTCCGTTACCCGCCGGTTCGCCCTCGGCCGCGGCGTGTCGCTCGCCACGACGGGCGGCCTCTACGGCGGGGCGACGTACTCGCTCAACGACAGCGACTTCGCATTCGACCGCGGGGCGAAGCTAGGGGCACACGCCGGAGCCATTCTCGGCCTCCAGGCCGAGTTCGAGGCGTTCGGCGGCCGGTTCGCGATCGGCCCCTACGGCGGCGTCCCGCTCGTGAGCACCGAGACTCTCGGCGGGATCGGATTCGACGCCTACCGAAGCCGCGGCGGCCGGAGCCGCGGACTTATCGGGTTCACGTTCTAGCTCAGCAGGCCGCCCCGCCCATGAGGGCGGGGTGGCGACGGCTCGGGCGGGGCGGTGGCTTAGAGCCCCGGCACCTCGACGGGCAGGCGGCCCGTCGCCCGGCGGCGCCCGGTGAGCACGTCGGCGACGGCCGAGGCCGTGCGGAGCGTCTCGTCGTAGGCGACCACGACGCCGGCCGCGTCCGGCACGAGCGCCGCGGCGTACGGGTTGCCCAGGACCACGACCACGACCGGCGTGCCCGTCGCCTGGACCGCCTCGACCGCCCGCCGCTGGGCGTCCGTGAGGCGGGGCGGGGCGCCCTGCTTCACCTTCAGGTGGAGGGCTACGACCGCCACGTCCGCCCCGCTCGCCGCGCGCGCGGCCTCGCGCCGCCCCGCCCCGCGCCGGCTCACGCGGACGGCCACGCCGGCGCCCAGGTCGCGCTCGAGCCGCGTCATGGGGTCGCCCGCGTTGAAGTTGCCCAGCTGCACGAGGGCGACCCGTTGGGCGGGGCGGAGCGGGAGCGGGCCGGGCCGCACGACCGTCACCGACGCCTGCGAGAGCGCCCGCGCAAAGGCGGCCCCGCGGACCGACGTGAGCATCCGGTCGAGCCGCGCGCGGTCGGTCAGCCGCTGCCGGTGGAGGCCGAGCCGGGCCTTGGCGAGCAGCACGCGCCGCGCCGACGCCGCGACCTGGGCGCGCGGGATCTCGCCCCGCTCGACGGCCTGGACCACGTCGCGGATGCCCGACCGCGGGCGCGCCGACATGAGCACGAGGTCCGCCCCGGCCTCGATCGGGCGGACTACGCGGTCGGCCGCGTCGTAGTGCTTGCGGATGGCGCCCATGTTGAGGGCGTCCGTCGTGATGAGCCCCTCGAACCCGAGGCTGTCGCGGAGCACGTCGGTGAGCGCGCGGCGGCTGAAGGTCGCCGGCGTGGCCTCGGCGTCGAGCGCCCGCGCCCACAGGTGCGTCGTCATGACCACGCCGGGGCGGGCGGCGAGGGCGCCGCGGAAGGCCGCCAGCTCGGTCCGCGAGAGGTCGTCCCAGTCGCCGCCGATGGACGCGAAGTCGACGTGCGTGTCGGTGTCCGTGTTGCCGTGGCCGGGGAAGTGCTTGAGCGTCGCGAGCACGCCGTGGGCTTGGGCGCCGCGCACGTAGGCCCCCGCGAGCCGCCCGACGGCCGCCGGGTCGGACCCGAACGAGCGCGTGTTGATGATCGGGTTGAGGGGGTTGTTGTTGACGTCGGCCACCGGCGCGAATACGACGTTGATCCCCATCGCGCGGGCCTCAAGCGCCGTCACCGCCCCGCCCAGGCGGGCCAGTTCCTCGCTGCCGGCGGCGCCGTAGGCCATGGCCGCCGGCAGCGACGTGAACGTCGACGTCGCCGTCCCGACGCCCCACTCGAAGTCAGCCGTCATGAGGAGCGGGAGCCGTGCGGCCCGCTGGAGCCGGTTCGTGGCCGCGAGCGCCTCGCGCGGCGGCATCCTCCGGCTCACGTGGAACCCGCCGACGCCCTCGGCCGCCAGCCCCGCCGGGTCGCGGGCGCCGCCGAGCTCGACGACGAACAGCTGGGCCACCTGCTCGCGGAGCGTCATCCGGGCGAGCACGCTGTCAGCCCACGCCTGCGCCTCGGCCTCCGGCACGGCCGGCGGCGACTCGAACCCGGCGTACTCCGCGAGGAGCGTGTCCAGAGGGGCGGGCGGGGCGGCAGCCGCGGGCGCATCGGGAGCCACGGGCGGGGCGGCCGGCGGAACCGCGGCGGGCGGCGGAGCGGCGGCCGCGGGCGGCGGGGCGGCCGGAGTTGGCGCGGCGGGAGTCGTCGGCGGCGGGGCCGGTGCCGTCTCTCCCTGAGTGGAGGCGCACCCGGCGACCGCGAGCGGGGCGGCACCGACGACGAGGAGCAGGAGGGCGAGGCGCACGGGCGGCGTGGGGTCGGGGCGGGGTGGGGAGCCAGGTATCTTCGGCCGGCGCGGCGCTCCCCCGACTTCCGCCCCGCCCTCCCCCGATGATAGACCGTTTCCAGGCGGAGTGGCAAGCGCTCCGCGCCGCCCTCCGCGGCCTCTCCCCCGCCGCCCGCCAGGCCATCGTCGTGCTCCTCGCGGCGACGCTCCTGGTCCTCCTCCAGCTCCAGGTCGGCAGCCGGCGGTTCTACCGCGACGTGACGGGCAACGTGTTCGGGTTCGAGGACATCGACCTGGGCGCGTGGGCGTGGTGGTTCGGGTCGCAGGGCGTGACGGGCTTCGTCCTCCCCGCCCTCCTCCTCCTCCTCGCGTTCCGCTGGCGTCCGGCCGAGGCCGGGCTCGGGCTGGGTGACTGGCGGCTGGCCGGCGCGCTCGCGCTCGCCTACGTCCCGCTCGTCGTCGTGGGCACGTGGGTGCTCTCGGACGGCGCGGCGTTCCAGGCCCAGTACCCCCACTACGACGTCGCGAAGGTGGACTGGGGCGCGTTCCTGATCTACGAGGCGCTCTTCCTGTTCTACTGGGTCGGCTGGGAGTACCTGTGGCGCGGGTTCGTGCTGTTCGGGACGGCGCCGGCGCTGGGCGCCCCGCTCGCGATCGTGGTGCAGACGGTGCCGTTCGCGATCCTCCACGCGCAGAAGCCGCCGGCCGAGGCGTACCTCTCCGTCCTCGGCGGGCTGGCGCTGGGCGCGCTCGTGTGGCGGTGCCGGAGCTTCTGGATCGCCGTCCCCATCCACGCCGCGCAGATGGTGGCGCTGGACCTCTGGGCGACCCTCCGCTTCCGCACGGGCGCGAGCGGGGTGGGGCTGGAGGCGCTCGCGCGGGCGCTGGGCGGGGCGGGGTAACAGCGGGCAGCGGGCAGCGGGCAGCGGGCAGCGGGCAGCGGGCAGCGGGCAGCGGGCAGCGGGCAGCGGGCAGCGGGCAGCGGGCAGCGGGCAGCAGAAAATCACCGCCCCGCCCATGGCACGGGCGGGGTGGACGGCGTAGGAACGACCGGCGGTCGCCCGTGGGCGGGCACGACGGGTCCGATTCGTAGGGACACCACGTGTGGTGTCCGCATTCGCCCGACCGCGCACCACGCCACGGGCGGGGCGGACGCGGGCCGGGCGGTGCCATGCCGAACCGCCCCGCCCTCGTCACAACCACCCTAGCCCCTCTTGGCTGCGCCGACGCTGCGCGGTGTCCAGGAGGGGGACTGCCGTCGCCTCCAGCTGACGTCGGCCTCGCCGGTCACCTCCCCGCCCAGATGCGGACGGGGCGGGGCGGAACAGAACGAGCGCCACCCCGCCCGCGCGCCCCATCCCTACAGCCCCAGGCGGACCGTCGCCATGTGCATGAGGCCCGTCCCGAACGGCTCCAGGACGGCCGCGTAGTCGATGCGCGCGTCGAGCTCGCCGAACCGCTGCTGGAGCCCGAAGCCGGCCCCGGGGCGGAGCTCGCCGGCCTCCCCCGCGCCCACGCGGTCGACGCCGGCGCGGACGGCGAACTCGTCGGTGATCCAGACCTCCCCGCCCGCGCGGCCCACGACGTCGGCCAGGCGGTAGTCCAGCGTCTCGGTCCGCTCCGTCACCGAGAGGTCGGTCACGCCGGCGGGGGCGGGGCGGACGGACTCGGCCGGCTGCACGGACACCTCGACTTCTGCCGACACCGTCGCCCGCGGGCGGCCGTCGCCGCGGCTCCCCAGCCCGTAGGCCGCCCCGCCCCGCACGCGGACCGGGAAGTAGTCGGTCGCCGAGGCGCTGACCGGCCCGCTCTCGTTCCACTCGTAGCGCGCGAACAGGTCGTCGACGGCGAGGCCCAGCGCGAGCCGCTCGGACGGCCGCGCCGTCACGCCGGCCGAGACGCCGATCGCCGTCGGCGCGCGGACGCCTTCGAGCAGTTGCGTCCGGTACAGCCGGAGCCCGAGCCCGGCCGAGACGGCGTCCGAGAAGCGGGTCCCGAACGCGACGAAAAAGGCGTACTCGTCCGACGCGTACGTCCCGTCCGCCGTCGGCGCGTCGATGGGCTGGCCGCTCGCGTCGCGGCCGTCGATGTTGGAGACGCCGCCGTGGACCACCCCGCCCGCGAACCCAGAGCGCGGCCGGAGCGGTGACCCGACCTGGACCGCCTGCCACTCGCGGTCGAACCGGAGAATCCCGGCCGAGAGCTCGACGGCTTGCGACGGCTGGAACGGGGCGAGCGCCGGGTTGAGGTACGGGCTCCCGTAGCCCGAGAGGTCGGCGACTTGGGCCGGGAACGCGAGCGACCGCGCGCCCATCCCCATCCGCGAAAACGGGCCGGCGCCCTGGGCCGCCGCGGGCGGGGCGGCCAGGAGCACGAGCAGCGCGAGGGCAGCGAGGGCGGCGAGGGCGGGGCGGCTCATTCGATGACCAGGATGCGGCCCGAGCGCGAGGCCCCGGCGCCCTCGACGACGTAGATGTAGGCCCCGTTGGCAACGCGGAGCCCGCCGTCGGTCCGCCCGTCCCACCGGACCTCGTTCGGGCCGGCGGGGCGGCCCGGCGCGTCCAGCGTGCGGACGAGGCTCATGGCGAAGTCGAAGATGCGGACCGTGAGGTCGGCCGGCGACGCCAGGTCGAGCCGGACGCGGACGGCCCCGTCGCGGCTCGGCGCGAACGGGTTAGGGTAGGCGTAGACGTCGACATCGCGGGCCGAGCCGGCCTCGGCGGGCTCACCGTCGACGTCGGTGCCGGGCGCGACATCGGCGCGGAACAGCGTCCACGTCCGGGCGCCGTCGGTGCTCTGGAGGAGGCCGCCTGAGGAGCGGTCGGCGCCGCCCAGCCCGACCCAGACGGCGCCGGGCGTCGTGGCGACGGCGCGGACTTGGTCGTTCGGGTTCAGCGGGAGACGGCGGCCAGCGGCGTCCCGGAACACGCGGACCACGCGCCAGGAGGCGCCGTCGTCGTCGGACACGTAGAGGCCGTCGGCGGGGGCGGCCACGTAGGCGCGCTCGGCGTCGAACGCGATGTCGGTCGCCGCGACTCCGAGCAGGACGGGCTCGAAGACGGCGAACCCGTCGGCGTCGTCGCCGCGCCACACCACCACCCCGCTCTCCTCCTCGGGCGCGGCCGCTCCCAGGACCGCCGAGCTAAAGGCCGCAATCCACACCGGATCCCGGCCGTCCGGGTCGTCGCGCGCCGCGAGCGCCCCGACCACGTTGCCGACCGGCCCGCCCCCGAGCGGGTCGTCGACGTAGCGGAGCCACGCGAGGTCGGCGGCGTCGGGCAGCCGGACCGAGCGGTTGAGGCCGGCGTTCGTCCCCACCCAGACCGTTCCGGCCTCGTCGACCAGAACGGAGTTGGGGATGTTGTTGAGCGAGACGGGGACCGCGACCGGGTTGCCGTCGGCGTCCTGGCGCGGCAGGCGGCGGTTGTCGGGGACGTAGAGGAACGCCTGCGGCTCGCGCGGGTCGAGCACAGCCGCCGAGTCGGGCGGGAGCACGACGCGCTGCCACGTGGCGCCGAGATCGGTCGACCGGCGGAGCCCGGCGAGGCCGGACGCCGCGTAGACCGTGTCGGCCCCGGCCGTGAGCGCGAGGCTGCCCGTGGCCGCCCCCTGCGGGACCGTCGCCGGAACGGCCCGGAGCACCGACGCGCCGACCGTGACCGTCGTGTCGACGGACTGGTCGAGGGCGGGGCCGCGCGACGTCCACGTCCGCCCGCCGTCGGTTGAGACGGCGAAGCCGGCCGCCGTCGAGGGCGGGGCCTCCTCGTCGGACGTGACGTCGTTGAACCCGAGCGCCACGACGATCGTGTCGCCCACGGCCTCGACGTCGAACACGCGGGCGCCGACGGCCGTGGCCGGGTCGAACGCGGGGTCGCCACCGAGGAACCGGAGCGTCCCGTCGGGCTCGACGGCGACGAGGCGCGGGCCGGCGTAAAGCGTGCCGCCCTCGGCGTCGAGCACGAACACACCGTTGCGGGCGCCGGCCGGGAGCGCCGTAAAGGCGCCGTCGCCGGCCTCGACCGTCTGGGCCGCGGCGGGCGGGGCGGCCACCCCGCCCACGAGCGCGCCGCCCACGGCGAGCGCAAAAAGGAGGCGCCGCATCACTGGATGGTAAAGGTGAACCGGGCCGGCTCGCTGACGGCCTCCGCCCGGTCTACGGCGACGACCTCCAAGGCGTACGTCCCCGGCGGGAAGCCCGACCCAACCTCGATGGCCGCCGAGTAGACCCCGTCGCCGGCCACCTCGTCCTTTCCTTCGCCGTCGTCTAGCAGGCGGCCGATAAAGCGGCCAGACTCAGGGTCGCGCACGATCACGAGCGCCACATTCGCGATCCCGTCTGGGTCGCTGACCGCTGCGACGATGGGCACCTGCACCGTGTCCTGCCCCGTCGGGAGCGGGCGGGGCAGCGGCGGGTTGACCGCCACGACCGGCGGCCCGAGGTTGGTCGCCGCAAACCGGAACACGGCCCGCGCCTCGTCGCCCAGGCGCCCGTCCGGCCCTTCGGTCGTGACGACGACGTCGTAGGCCCCGGTCGCCCCGCGCGGGAGCGCGAGCGGGACCTCGACGCGGACCGGCCCCGGCTCGACCTCGACCTCGGCCTGGCCCGCCAGCGAGTCCGTCTCGGCGTAGCGGACGCGGACGCGGACCGTGATCGGCCCCGCCCCGCCCACCTCGGTCTCGACCACGAGCGGGACCTCGGCCGTCGGCGCGCTGGAGGCCAGCGAGTCACGAAGAGGCGTCACGCGGACGTCCTCGATCACGGGCCGGGCGGACTCGCCGGGGATCCCGGGCGCGGCGTCGCAGGCGGCGAGCGCGGCCCCGAGCAGGGCCGCCACGGTCAGCAGGACGGGGGCGGGGCGGCCCCGGCGGGCTACGGGCATCGAGTGCGGGCGCTCACGACGAGCGGCGGCGCGGAAACGGCAAACGGCGTAGCGGTCGGGCGGAGCGGCGGGCGTGAGTCCGGCGCTGAACCTAGCCCCGGCCGGGGCGGGCGGGGCGGGGGGCGGCCGTTTTTCCCCCGCGGGCAGCGGGCAGCGGGCAGCGGGCAGCGGGCAGCGGGCAGCGGGCAGCGGGGGCAACGTGCACCGCCCCGCCCGCAGAATGCGAGGGCGGGGTGGCCGGGCATCGCCCGCTCGTGTCGGGCGAACGCACCCCCCGTTCGTGCGACGGGGGAGCGCAGCGACCGGAGCGCGAACGGGGGGTGCACGGGCGGGGCGGCGGCGGGCGGGGCGGCCACGGGCGGGGCGGCGGCTTTCCCGACCACCGCGCCCTCGTCTGCCACGGGGCGGGGCGGAACAAAACGGGCGCCACCCCGCCCGCGCGCTCCCCAGTCCCCAGTCCCCAGTCCCCAGTCCCCAGTCCCCAGTCCCCAGTCCCCAGTCCCCAGTCCCCAGTCCCGGCGAGCGCAGCGAGCCCTACCCCATCACGAACTGGATGGGCTGGATCGAGAAGCAGAGCGCGAAGATCACGAGGCACAGGTAGCCCAGCGCCTTCCGCGCCGGCGTCAGCGGCTCGCGGACCTGGACCGGCGGGTGGTCCACGCGGACGACGAGCAGGATGAGCCCGATCCACACGAGCCAGCCCGTGTAGCCGACCGCCGCCGCCAGCCCCGGCGTGGCGAACACGACGAGCGCCGTCAGCGCCAGCGCCCCGCCGACGGCCGACGCCACGAGCGACCACACGCCGTCGAACAGGCGCGCGAACGCGAGCGCGTAGAGCAGCCCGAGCGCCAGCCACCACGTCCACCCCGCCCCCGGCGTCGTCACCAGGCCCACGCCGCCCGAGAGCAAGAGGAGGATCGTCGTCACCCGCGCGACGACGCGGTGCACGGCCGGGCCGAAGAGGGCGTAGACCACGTGCCCGCCGTCGAGCTGGCCCACGGGGAGCAGGTTGAGCGCCGTAAAGAACAGGCCGAGCCACCCCGCCAAGAGCACCGGGTAGTGCATGATCTCGTGGCCCGGGACGCGGTACGCGCCGAGCCCGCTCAGCAGGTGGAACAGCGGCGTGTCGCCGAACACGAGCGCCTGCGACCCCGGCGCGACGGCCGCCGCGTCGAACGCCGGCAACGCCCCCGTCTGCGCGAGCGCGGCGGCCTCTTCCAGGTGGCCCGGCACGGCGAGGAGGTACTCGGCCGGGGGCAGCGCGTAGACCGCCGCGACGAGCACGCCGACGGCGACCACGAACCCGGCGAGCGGCCCGGCCGCGCCGATGTCGAACAGCTGGCGCGTCCGCCGGAGCGGCTCCTTGATGCGGATCACGGCGCCGAACGTGCCCAGCGAGCCCAGCAGCGGGATCGGGATGTAGTACGGGAGCGACACCCGCGTCTTGACGACGCGGGCCGCGACGTAGTGGCCGAACTCGTGGACCGTCAGGAAGAGCAGGAACGGGACGGCGTAGAGGAGCCCGTCGCGGACGAAGTCGGGGTCGCCGAGCAGGCTCAGGCCAGTCGCGTCGAGGAACGGCCACGCCGCCGGCTCGGTCGGCCACAGCATGGCCCGCCCGACGAGCGCCCCGCCCGCCCACACCATCGACGCGAACGTGAGCGCGAACAGGAGCGCGTGGACCCACAGCCGATCGCGCGCGGGCTCGGCCGCGGGCGGCGTGTAGTCGGTGAGGACGCTCTCGGCGCCGGCCTCACGGTGGCCGCCGCCGGCGGTGCGGTCGGAGGCGCGGGGGCGGGGCGGGTCGGGCACGGTCCGGGGGTGGAGGTGCGGGCGTACGCGGACGGGCGGGGCGGGGTCCGCGGGCGGGGCGGCCTGCGGGAGCGCCCCCAGGCGGAACGTCTCCAGACGCCGCCCCGCCCCCGGCACCGATGGCAGGGGACGGGGCGGGCGTCGTCACGACAGGCGGGGACAAGCGCGCTCGGTCGTGGAGGGCGGGGCGGCTACCGCAGCGCCTCCCACCCCGCCCCGATCCGGTCGCACGCGCGCATCAGCGTGTCGAGGTCGGTCGCGTACGAGAGCCGGACGCCGGCGTCGGACCCGAACGCCTCGCCGGGGACGAGGGCCACGCCGTGCTCGTCCAGGAGGTACGTGCACAGGTCGACGCTGCCCGCGACCTCCGCCCCGCCCGGCGCGCGGCGGCCGTAGACGGAGGAGACGTCAGGGAACAAGTAGAAGGCGCCCTGCGGCGTCGGGCACGCGACGCCGTCGAGGGCGCGGAGCCGCGCGAGGACGGCGTCGCGGCGCTCGCGGAAGGCGGCCACCATCGTCTCGACCGGCTCCGGCCCCATCGTGAACGCCGCGAGCGCCGCGTACTGCGTGATCGAGTTCGGCCCGCTCGTCAGCTGGCTCTGGATCTTCGACGCCGCCGACGCCCACCACGGCGGGCCGGCGAGGTACCCCAGCCGCCACCCCGTCATGGCGAACCCCTTTGAGAACCCGTTGACCGTCATCGTCCGCTCGGCCATCCCGTCGAGGGCCGCGAAGGACTGAAAATCGGCGTCGAATACGACGTACTCGTAGATCTCGTCCGACACCACGAGGACGCGCGGGTGCCGGCGGATCACGGCGGCCAGCGCTTCGAGCTCGCTCGCGGTGTAGACGGCGCCGGTCGGGTTCGACGGGCTGTTGAGGATGACCGCACGCGTCCGCTCCGTGATCGCGGCGTCGAGCTGCTCCGGCGTGACCTTGTACCCCGCCTCCGCCGTCGCCTCGACGGCGACCGGCTCGGCGCCGGCGAGCCGGACCATCTCGGGGTAGCTCACCCAGTACGGGGCCGGGATCACGACCTCGTCGCCCGGGGCGCACACGGCGAGGAGCGACTGCGCCACCGCCTGCTTCGCTCCGTTCGAGCACACGACCTGCCCCGCCTCGACATCCAGCCCGTTCTCGTCGCGGAGCTTCTGCGCGACCGCCTCGCGGAGCTCGGGGAGGCCGGCGCTCGCCGTGTACCCGAACCGCTCGTCGCGGAGCGCCTGGTGCGCGGCCTCGACGATGGGCGCCGGCGTGGGAAAGTCGGGCTCGCCGGCCGAGAGCGCGATGACGTCGCGGCCCTCGCGGCGGAGGGCCGAGGCCCGGGCCGAGATGGCGAGCGTCGCCGACGGCCGCATGGCGGCCACGTTCGGGTTGAGGGCGTCCAGGGGCGGGGCGGTCATCGAGGCTCGGGGCGGGGCGGGGAGTCGGAAGGTAGAGCCGCCCCGCCCGCGCCGAGAGCCGCGGCGACGGCCGCCCCGCTCGGGCCGACTCGCTCTACCGACCCAGGCCGAGCGTCACGTTGAGCCACGGGGCCACTTGGGGCATCGTGCTCGCGTACGCCTCCGCGTCGTAGGCGAACAGAACACCCACGTCGACCGCCGCACGGCCGACCGCGAACCGCGCGGCCGTCCCCAGCGAGAGGTCGTAGTACACCGAACTGCGATGGAGACCGGGGTCCTGTACTCCCGGCACCGGGTCGATCAGGTAGCCGCCGTCGCCGCCCACGCGGTACGACAGCGTCCGGTCCGGCAAGGCGCCGGCTTCGAGCAGCAGCGTGACGGCCTCCGACGCCCGGACCTCCAGGCCTGCAAAGGCGGCCGGCGCCGGCACCACGTCGACCCGGTAGGCACCGCGCTCCCCGGTGTAGACCCCGACGTCGATGGTGGGAGCGCCGATGAGGCGCTGGAACGGGCGGCCCAGGTTGACCCGGCCGCCGACGCCGACCGTGCCCGCCACCCCGCCCACGACGGCCGCGTTGCCGACCGTGGTCACGGCGTAAGGTGTGACCGCGACGTCGACCCCGAGCGCACCGAACGGGTCGATCCGACCCGTCGCCCCGAGCGCGACGGCGAGGCCGGGCCGGTCGACGACGCTCCACTTGGGCTCGACGAACACCGTCCCAACAAACTCAGAAGCGGGCGATGCGATGACGCCGGCCCCCAGGCTCAGCCCGCCCCCGCCGCCCACGGCCGCCGTCGGTACGATGAACTCGGCTACGCCCAGGCGCCACTCGCCCGCCGGGACCGGCCGCGCCGTCGGCGCGATGAGGAGGCGGTGCGCCCCCGGGGCGGGGCGGGCCGACTGCGCGAGCGCCGGGACGGCGGGCACGGCCGCGAGCAAAAAGGCGAGGAGCGCGAACAGCGCGCGGGGCGGGGCGGGACGCATGGCAGGCGGCGGAGGTGGACGCCCAGGCTAGGGCCACCCCGCCCGTGCAGCCAATCCCATCCTTTGTGCCCAAACGGCCTACGTCGGGTCCGCCCCGCCCCGCCCCGGCCGCGCCGCGAGGGCCTCGGCCACGACCGGCGGCACGAACGACGACACGTCGCCGCCCCAGTGGTGGATCTCGCGGACGATGGACGCGGCGACGAACGTGTGCGCCTCGCCCGGCATCAGGAACACGGACTGGAGCTCGGGGAACAGGCGCCGGTTGGCGAGCGCCATGCGGAACTCGTAGTCGAAGTCCGACACCTGCCGGAGCCCGCGGACGAGCGCCACCGCGCCGGTCGCCCGGGCGTGGTCGACGAGGAGCCCCTCGAAGGCCGTCACCGTCACGCGGTCGGCGCCCTCGACGCCCTCGACGCTCGCCTGCACCAGCCCCACGCGGTCCTCGGTCGAGAAGAGCGTCTGCTTCGACGCGTTCACGGCGACCGTCATCTCGATGCGGTCGAACACGCGGAGCGCCCGCTCCAGCACGTCGAGGTGGCCGAGCGTGATGGGGTCGAACGTGCCGGGGTAGAGGGCGAGCTTCATGCGGGGCAAGGGGCAAGGGGCAAGGGGCAAGGGGCAAGATCGGCCGCCCCGCCCCGTGCCTCATCCCTTTTCTCCCGTCCCCTCGAACAGGCTCACGACGGTCCCGCCGTAGGCGCGCGAGAGGAGCCAGCCGGGGGCGCCGCCGAACGCGTGGCGCGCGTCGTGCTCGACGGCCAGCAGGCCGCCCGGCGCGAGGGCGGGGCGGGCGAGGGCGGGGAGGTCCGGGAGCTCCGCGAGCTCGTAGGGCGGGTCGGCCAGGACGAGGTCGCACGGGCCGAGCCCACGGGCCAGCGCCTTGAGCGCGTCGGCGCGGACGAAGGCGGCGCGGTCTTCGACGCCCAGCGCCTGCGCGTTCCGCCGCGCGAGCGCGAGCGTCGGCCCGTGGCGCTCGACGAACGTGGCGCGTGCGGCGCCGCGACTGAGGGCTTCGAGCCCCAGCGCCCCGCTCCCCGCGAACAGGTCGGCCACGACCGCCCCGCCCAAGTCCAGGCGCGCGCCGAGCAGGTTGAACAGCGCCTCGCGGACGCGGTCCGTCGTCGGCCGCGTCCGGCTCCCCTTGGGGGCCTCGATCGTGCGCCGCGCGAGCGCTCCGCCGACGATCCGCACTAGCCCGCCCTCTCTGGCGACGCGGCGCCTCCGGCGCGGGGCGCGGGCGGGGCGGTCGACGTCACGCCGCCCTAGAGCGAGCCGCCGAGGACCGGCGCGAACGCGGCCCGCTCGGCGGCCGAGACGTCGGGGCTCCGGCCGAACGGGGCGAACGGGTCGAGCGGCTCGAGGTCGCGCCCCAGGAGGTCGGCCGCGAGCGCGAGGCGGTCGGCGTCGGCCGCCGTCCCGTAGGTCCGCAGCCGGCTGGCGGCCGCGGCGTCGAGGCCCGCGTGCTGGAGCGCCGAGAGCGCGAAGTAGGCCGTGTCCTCGGGCGTCGTGCCGGCCCCGCTGTGGCCGAACAGGAACGCCCCGCCCTGGCAGAGCGCGACCTCGGTGTGCGCTGCGTAGGCGCCCACGACGACCTCGACCGGCGCCTCCGCCCCGCCCGCGGCGCCGTTGGCGGGGCGGTCGGCGAGCGCGGCCACGGCGCGCGTCGTGTCGGCGAGGTCGTAGGCCGGGACGCCGAGGGCGTCGGCGAGCAGCGAGAGGCGGATGTGGACGGGCTCGGCGGCGTGGACCACGTGGTACCACCGCCGCCCGCCGCCGGGGCCGGACTCGGACCGCACCGGGACGGCCCGCACGCGGACGGCGAGGTCGGGCGCGAGGTCGGCCAGGAGCGCCGTCTCCTGACGGAGCTGGGAGTCGCGGGCCTCGTCCGAGATCCCCGCGGGGAGCGGGGTGAAAAACGTCGTCGTGGTCGTCGGGTGCGCGGCGACGACGAGCACAGACGCTTCGGTGCCGCCCAGGACCTCGCCGAGCGCCTCGGCGACTTCGCTCAGGGCATCGGGGGCGCCGTCGCCCAGGACGGCCCGCTCGACGTCGAACGCGAAGTCGAGCACGCCGAGCCGCCGGAGCCGGGCCGCCCCGCCCTCGTGGACGACCTCGGCGTAGCGCAGGTCCGGGCCGCTCAGCGACACGCCGGCGACGACGCGGCGGGCGGACGACTCCCGCTCGGGCGGGGCGGTCGTGGGGTTAGGAGCGGCCATGTCGGCGGCGGCGGCGCGGTGCCGGACTCTACTCCCAGGAGGCGGCGTTGCGGAGGGCCGGGTTCGGGTCGCGCGACCCGATCGAGTCGCCCAGGGCGTCGGGGTCGGCCAGCCAGTAGATCTCGAGGCCGCTCGTATCGCGGACGACCTGATAGTCCAGCCGGGAGCCGGTCCGCGGCGAGTACATCAGCGAATCGACCGCGACCGGCGCGAGCCGCTCCTCCTGGCGCGAGATGCGGGCGTTGAAGACCGAGTCGGTCCGCGCGAACATCGCGAGCGAGTCGAGCGACCCGGGGTACCGGCCGACCGAGTCGCGGTAGGCGATGAGCGCCGTCCGCACGTCGTCCATCCGCTCGCGCGTCAGGTCCGTTTGGCGCTGGGCGGCCTCCGCGCGCTGGGCGGGCACGACGGTGACGAAGAACAGCCACACGACGAGGCCGATGATCGCGAGGCCGAGGACGATGCGGATGGCGAGGTTGCTGCCGCTAGGGGCGCCGGCGGTGGCCATTCGGGAGGGGGGGTGGGCGAAGGGAACAGAGGGGGCAGCCGATACCACGCGGCCCCGCTGAGGATAGCCCTGGCCCGCCCCGAAAGGCAAGGTGGCCTCGCACGGCCGGCGCGAGCACCCCGCCCCTCGGCTCCGCCCCGCCCGGCCGCCCCGCCCAACATCCGCCCCGCCCGCTCCGGCGGGGGCGGGGCGGATCGCGCGCCGCGCGCCGTCGTACGTCCTCTATGACCCAACTCAGCGTCAACCTCAACAAGGTGGCCCTCGTCCGCAACGCGCGGGGCGGCGGCCGCCCCGACGTCGCCGCGCTCGGCCGCGTGTGCCTCGACGCCGGGGCCGCCGGCCTCACGCTCCACCCCCGCCCCGACGGCCGCCACGCCCTCGCCGCCGACGCCGACGCCCTCGCCGCCGTCGCCGCCGAGGCGGGGCGCGAGCTGAACGTCGAGGCCAACCCGTTCGCCCCGCCTGCGCAGACGGACGGCTACGCGTACCCCGGACTCGTCGAGATCGCCCGCCGCGCCCGCCCCGCCCAGGCCACGCTCGTCCCCGACGCCGCCGGCCAGCTTACGAGCGACCACGGGTGGGACCTCGCCCGCGACGGCGACCGCCTGCGGCCCGTGATCGAGGAGCTCAAAGACCTGGGCTGCCGCGTGAGCCTGTTCGTCGACGCCGACCCCGCGACGGTCGCCGCCGCCGCCGCAGTCGGCGCCGACCGTGTCGAGCTGTACACCGGCCCCTACGCCCACGCGTTCGCCGACGGCCACCCCGCCCCGTTCCTCGACCGCCACCGGGCGTCGGCCGAGGCCGCACGCGCGGCGGGCCTGGGCGTGAACGCGGGCCACGACCTCGACCTTGCCAACCTCGGCCCGTACCTCGCCGCCGTCCCCGGCGTCGACGAGGTGTCGATCGGTCAGGCGCTCGTCGCCGACGCCCTCGAGCGGGGCCTCGCAGCGGCCGTCCGCGCCTACCTCGACGTGATCGGCGGAGCGTAGCGCTCTCCACCCAGCGGCCACACGGGTGCGCGCCGCCCTCAGGACCCGCGCCGCCAGGGCCGGCGTTGGCGCCGCCCCCGCCGCCCGCCTCGCCAAACTGCCCGTGCCCGACGCTCCCGACCGCCCCGCCCCGCCCGACGCCCCCGCCGAGGGCGGGGCGGCCCTCGACTCCGCCCCGCCCGAGCCCGCCGTCGAGGGCGGGGCGGCGGACGTCCACCGGAGCGGCTACGTCGCGCTCGTGGGCGCCCCCAACGTGGGCAAGTCGACGCTCCTCAACCGCTGGCTGGGGACCAAGCTGTCGATCGTCTCGCCGCGGCCGTCCACCACACGCAACCGCGTGCTCGGCATCCTCTCCGAAGGCGACGACGCGGAGCACGGCTACCAGCTCATCGTCCTCGACACGCCAGGCGTGGTCCGGCCGAAGTACCGGCTGCACCAGCACATGATGCGCGACGTCGACCGCTCGCTCGGCGACGCCGACGTGACGGTCTTCCTGGCCGACGCCACGCGCGACCGGCTGACGCACGACGACCAGCAGGCGGCCGAGCGCGTCCGCGGCTTCCGCGGCCCGCTGCTCCTCGCGCTCAACAAGGCCGACAAGCTGGGCATGGTCGACGAGGCGCTCCCGCTCGTCGACCTCTACACGGACGCGCTCGGGCGGGGCGTCGACGCCGTCGTCCCGGTCTCGGCCCTCAAGGGGACGGGGACGGCCGGGCTCCTCGACCTCGTCCTGGAGCGGATCCCGCCCGGCCCGCCGTACTACCCGAAAGACCAGCTCTCGGAGCACCCCGAGCGGTTCTTCATCGCCGAGATCGTGCGCGAGGCCGTGTTCCACCAGTTCCGCGACGAGGTCCCCTACGCGACCCAGGTCGTCGTCGTGACCTACGAGGAGCGGCCGGACGGCAAGGACTTCGTGGCGTGCGACGTGGTCGTCGAGCGGGACTCGCAGAAGGCCATCCTCATCGGGAAGGGCGGCCGTGCGCTCAAGCGGCTCGGGCAGGCGGCCCGCGAGGAGATCGAGGCCTTCCTCGGCCGCGGCGTCTACCTCCAGCTCTACGTCAAGACCCGGGCCGACTGGCGCGACCGCGAGGGCCACCTCCGCGAGTACGGCTTCGGACGGTAGCGGGAAGGCGGAAGGCAGAATGTTCAAAAGGAGTCCGCCCCGCCCGCGCAAGACGTTGGGCGGGGTGGTGCTGCGGAACGTCCGCATAGCCTGCCGCCCCGCCCGAGCGGTCCCGCGTTCTCTTCCGCGTTCGTCATTCAACATTCCGCATTCCGTTGCTTCTCGCCGTCGACCTCGGGCTTCGCACCGGACTCGCGCTGTACGGGCGGGACGGGCGGCTGGTCTCGTACCGCTCGCAGAACCTGGGCACGCGCGCCCGACTGCGGCGGGCGGCCGGCTCGGTGCTGAACAACCACGCGGGCGTCGAGCGCCTCGTGCTGGAGGGCGGCGGCGACATCGCGGAGATCTGGAAACGGGCCGGCGAGCGGGCCGGGCTCCGCGTCCGCGTGGTCGACGCCGAGACGTGGAGGCGGCCCCTGCTCCTCCCTCGCGAGCGCCGCTCCGGCGCCGACGCGAAGGCGGCGGCCGACGGCCTCGCGCGCGCCGTCATCGAGTGGAGCGGGGCGCCCCGCCCCAAGGTGCCGCTCCGCCACGACGTCGCCGAGGCCATCGCCGTCGGCCTGTGGGGCGTCGTCCGGGCGGGGTGGCTCGACGGCGTGCCGGAGGCGGTCCGCCGGCGGTAGCCAGTGGGTCGGCGGGTGCCCGCCCCGCCTGCGTGGCGCAGAGGGCGGGGCGGACCCAAGGGGCCGGGTGGCGCCCGACGTCGCAGCACACCGCCCCGCCCGACCGTAGCGCCGTTGCGTGCGTCGGCGCAGCGCCGACGTCCCCATCCCGGTGCCCGCCCCGCCCGTGTAGCGCGGGGGGCGGGGCGGGGCGGCGCGTCGTCCACAGTGCCGCCCCGCCGGACGCCAGGCGCCCCCACTGCCCTACGGATCTTCTACCGACCTACTGACCCGCTGATCTTCCACTGGCCTGCTGCCTCCTACCGTATGCCGAACGTGTTGGTCACGCGGACCCAGTTCGGCACGTTGACGCCGCGCGACTGGCCGGCGCCCTCGCGGACCCACGCGTCGGTGTACTCGCCCTCGATGGCCCGCCGCATGGTGATCTCGTCCAGCGTCGTGCCCGTCCCCTCCAGGAGCTCGACGGCGACGGGCTCCTGGTCCGGCGTGAGGTACACCTGGACCGCGACGCGGCCGCTCACGTCGGCGAGGCTGTCCGGGACCACGAGCGGATCCGTGCGGGGGACGGTCTGCGCCGGGTTGTAGCGCTGGAAAAAGTCGGCCTTGACGCTCTTCACGAGGGCGTCCGCCTCGGTTCCGTAGTTGCCGCCCGACGGCACGCCGTCCTCGACGACCACGAGAAAGTCGGCGCCGAAGACCGAGTCGACGACTTCGGGGTTCGTCCGGTAGAGGTCGGTCATCTTCTCCTGCGACCACCGCACGAACTCGGACCCGTCGCGGGCGACGCCCATGCCCTCGATCGTCGAGAGGTCGCGGAAGGCGGCCGACGTGTCGGTGCCCGGGACCCACCAGCGGCCGCCATCGGCGGTCCACCCCTCGGGCGGGGCGGCAGGCGGGCCGGGCTCGGCGCAGCCGGCGGCGAGGACGAGGACGAGGGCGGCGAGGGCGGGGCGCATGGCAGTCGGGGCGGACCCAGGGGCGGGGTGGCGGAAGCTACTCCGCCCCGCCCGCGCGCACCCGCCGTGGCCCTACTCCTCGACCACGCGGACGATAAACCGCCGGCGGTCGAGCGCCACCACGCGGACCCGGCTGCCGGCGGCCACGAACGCCCCCTCGGTCTCGACCTCGAGGCGCGCCCCGCCCACCTCGGCCACCCCGCCCGGGCGGAGCGGGGTGAGCGCCGTCCCCGTCTGCCCCAGCATCCGCGCACGCCCCGCGTGCTCCTCGGCGTCGGCGTCGGCGTCGCGGCGGAGGCTGTCGGAGAGCACGAAGCGGTCCCACGCGCCCGAGTCCCACAGGAGGTACGCCACCCCGCCCGCGGCCAGGAGCGTGGCCGCGAGCGTGGCCAACCCGCCCGCCCACCCGAGCTCGACGAACGCGTAGACCACGCCGACGG
This sequence comes from Rubrivirga sp. S365, assembly GCF_032248475.1. Lineage (NCBI taxonomy): Bacteria > Pseudomonadati > Rhodothermota > Rhodothermia > Rhodothermales > Rubricoccaceae > Rubrivirga > Rubrivirga sp. S365. Next base: position 1,358,022 of record NZ_JAVTTN010000001.1, on the reverse strand, counting down.
CCGCGCCTACCACCCCCAGCACGCCGACCGCGTTGAGGCCGGGCACGACCGTGACCTCGACGGCCACGAGCGCGAGGCCGACCAGGATCAAGAGGGCGGGGATCAGGAGCTCCACGTTGGGGCGGGGCGGGGGGAAAGGGCACGGGGTACCCGGTACGGGGCACGCGTCCTGTCGCGCCACCCCGCCCGTACCACGAGCCCGGCACCTCGTCCCCGCATCAGGCCACCTCGCGGACGACGACGCGCGACCCGGCCGCGCTGACGACTTCGACGGGGGCGCCCGGCGCCACGAACGTCCCCTCGGAGACGACGTCCACGCGGACGCCGCCGACGGTGGCCGTCCCCGACGGGCGGAGGCCGGTGAGCGCCGTCCCCCGCTGCCCGACGAGCGCGGCCACCGTGTCGGCCGACGTGTACCCCTCGAGGCTCGACAGCGTGGGCGCGAGAACGAGCCGGTTGAGGCGCTCCGACTTGGGCAGAAGCCGGCCGAGCGAGATGGCGAACAGCACGACGAGCACGAGGGCGGCCGCCAACGTCGTCGACGCGCGGGCGATCTCGACGTCGGTCGGGAACGCGAACCCGATGTTCGGGATGAGCGCGATAAAGAGCGCCCCCAGCATGGCCACGATCCCGGCGATCCCGAACACGCCGAACCCGGGCGTCACGAACACCTCAACGAGCAAAAGCCCGACGCCGACCACGAACAGCGCGATCTCCCACGCCTGGACGAGCCCGAGCAAATAGTGCGGGGCGAAAAAGAGGGCCGCGCCGACGACCGCCACGGCGCCCGCGAACCCGACGCCGGGCGTCTGGATCTCGAAGTACAGCCCGCCCATCATCATCATCATGAGGATCGAGGCGAGCACCGGCGAGCCCAGAAAGCGGAGCACGCGCTCGGCCGTCGACGCCCCATGTGTGACCTGCTCGCGGTCGGCCAGCCCGAGCGCCTCGACGGCCGCGTCGACCGACGGCAGCTCGGCGTCGGCGACGCCTAAGAGGACGGCCTCGTCGGCGGACAGCGTGAGGAGCGTGCTGTCGTCGACCACGCCCGGCACCACGATCGTCTCGTCGACCATCGCCTCGGCGATCTGCGGGTCGCGGCCGGTCGCCTCGGCCGTCGCGCGGATCATGCCGCGCGTGTAGCTCTGGACCTTCTCGGGGGCGTACTCGCCCGCCCCGTTCACGGCCGTCGCCGCGCCCATCGAGGCGCCGGGGACGAACACGATCCGATCGTTGGCGTAGGCGATGATGGCCCCGGCCGAGGCCGCGTTCCGGTCGACGACGGCGACGGTCGGGACCGGCGACGAGAGGACGGCCTTGCGGATCTGGTCGGCCGCCTCCAGGAGCCCACCGAACGTGTCGATCCGAAACACGACGGCCGCCGCGTCCGCCGCGGCCGCGTCGTCGAGCGCGCGCTGGACGTACTGGGCGAGCGCGTTGTCGATCATCCCGTCGATCGTGACGCGGTAGACGGGTCCGGCGCCGGCGTCGTCGAGCGGGACCAGCGCCGGCTGGGCGGCGGCCGCCCCGCCCACGAGGACGAGAGCGGCCAGGCAGACGGCCGTGCGGAGGGCGGTCATGGTGTGCGGGGTTGGGTTCCCACCGGGTACGACTGCCCGCTGGGAGGTGTTGCGCGCGGGCGGGGCGGGCGCGGAGCAAAGAGCGAAGGGTGACGAGCCCGCCCCGCGCCTCCACCCCGCCCCCGGCGGAGCCGCCCCGCCCTCGCCGCCACGGGCGGGGCGGCGAGCGCTCTACCCGTAGCTCGTCGCTCTACGGCTCGATCACGATCGGCGTCCCGACCTCGACGTAGGCCCACAGCTCGTCCATGTGCACGTTGCGGAGCGCGACGCACCCGCGCGTCCACGCACGGCGGCGGCCGGAGCCGTTGCCGTGGATCTCGATGAGCCCGCCGAGCCGCGTGCCCATCGGCGGCTCGCGGCCCTCGCGGTCGGCGTCCACGATGGCCTCGTACTGGGCCTGCGTGATGAGCCCGCGCTCCAGCCCGCGCAGCGCGTGGACCGGGTTGGGGTAGCTGACCACGAACGCCCGGTAGTACTGGGAGGCGTCGTTTTTCCGGCACACGAAGAACACGCCCTCCGGCACCCGGTAGTGGTCGGCCTCGCCGCGCGCCGACCGGCGGACCTTGTCCTCGTCGCTGCGCGAGACGTCGGCCGGCAGCTCGCGCACGAGCCGGTCGCCGCGGTACACGTACACCGTCCGGTCCGACTTGTCGACGCGGACCCAGACGTTCGAGATCGCCTCGGCGCGGACGTACCCGCGGTCCGGCCCGTACTGGACGAGCCGCCACCCCGCCCCGCCCGCCTCGTCGCCGAGCACGCGGACGCCGTCGCGGACGCGGAGCGTCAGGACCACGGCCGCCCGGTCGTCGGGCGCCGCGCGGAGCGCGACCTCCGGGGCCGTCACGTAGTACGCCGGCGCGGCGTCGACGTCGTAGGCCCGCTCGATGGGCGGCGGCGTGGGCTCGGTGCGCGCGTCGAAGCCGCCCGCACTCGCCTGTCCGAGGGCGGGGCCAGCGGCGAGGACGAGCAGGAGGACGAGGGCGGGGCGGGCCATGAGGTGAGTCCGGGGGAGTGGCAACATATAGGCCGCCCCGCCCGGAGGCAACGCTCACGTCACTCACGAGCCGGCACGGGGAGAGCGAGGGCGGGGCGGGCACCGAACGAGCGAACGCGCACCCCACCGCCGGTTCGTGCGTCGGCGCGTCAGAAAACGCCCTCGCCCCGCGTGCTCGGCGGCGCCTCTCGGACTCCGGGGCTACCCTCTGCCGCCCCTAGGCGGCGACGTCCAAGCCGTTGCGGCGGAGGCAGACGCGGTACGCCTCCAGCACGCCGTCGAGCACCGCCCCCTCGGTCACGACGTCGGCCGCCTCGCGGGCAGGGCGAGCGCCGTTGGCCGGCGCGAACCCCAACCCGCACGCGGCGATCGCCGGGGCGTCGCCGTTCGTGTCGCCGATGAAGGCGATCTCGGCGAGGTCCAGCCCGTCCGCGTCCGCCAGCCACTGGAGCGCCAGCACCTTCGTCAGCGCCGCCGGCACCACGTCGACGGAGTACGGCGTGTGGTAGGCGACGAGGTCGGGCGCGTGGGCCGCGACGAACGCCTCGACGTCCGGCAGGTGCCGCTCGCACTCGCCCGGCACCGGCCCCACGATGCCGGCCTGGCTCCGCTTGCCGTAGTCGAACAAGACGGTCTCGGAGCGCGGAACGACGGCCTCCAGCAAAAACGCCCGCACGGCGTCGAGGTCGCGCTCGACCTCGGGCGTGAGGGCGGGGTTCCAGGTGATCCGGGCACCTTCCAGGTCGAACCGCCCGCCCCCGCTCTCGAACAGCGCCGGCGCGCGGAGCCCGAGCGCCTGGGCCACGGCCTCGACGTAGGCGTACGCGCGCCCCGAGCAGATCCCGAGGCGCGGGTAGCGCGGGTCGGTCTCGGCCCGCCCCGCCCACCGGCGCAGCTGCGCGAAGCCGTCGAGGTCGTACGCCGTGTACGGCTCGCTGAGGCAGCCGTCGATGTCGGAGAGGAAGAGGCGGATCACGGGAAGGCGGAAGGCGGAAGGCGGAAGGCGGAAGGCGGAAGGCGGAAGATGGCCGCCCCGCCCGCGGAAAAGTGGGCGGGGCGGGGAGGTTGTCTCAGAGTTCTCCGCCCCGCCCAGGGCGCCGTCGGTCGACGGGGGCGGGAGCCGTAGCGCCGTTGCGCGCAACGGCGTTTGGGCAACGAAGCATGGCCGTAGGGGCGACCGGCGGTCGCCCGTGGGCTGACGACCGCGACGGGCGGGGCGGCCACGACAGGCGGCAAGGGCCGGCCGCCCCGCCCTCACGGTCCAACGGGCGGGGCGGCGGCGCCCCGCGCCTACTCCACGCGGAGCAGGATCCCCACCGGCTCCACCGTCGGCGCGTCGGCGCCCAGTAGGCGAATGGAGCCCGCCGTGGCCGCAACGAACCGCCCCGCCCCGCCACCCTGGCGGACAAAGAGCTCGAACGGGACGCCGTCGAGCGTGCCGCCGTCGCCCGTCACCGTCCACGAGAGCGTTTGCGTCGCGCCGTCCCACCGTGTTTCGAGGGCGGGGAGGCCCTCGCCATAAACCCACACGCGGAAGACGCCGCTCAGGTCGCGACCCGTCTCTCGCTCCAGTGCGCGCTGGAACGCAGCCGTCGAGAGCGGGCGGTCGGCGTACGCCTCGCGGACGCGGCGGAGCCCATGCCAGAACGCGGCGTCGCCCAACGTCAGGCGGAGCAGGTGGAGGACCGCCCCGCCCTTGTTGTACACCGTCGCTGAGAGCACGTCGGCCGGGTCGTCGAGCGACGCCGGAACGAGGCGGCGGGCGGCGTCCTCAAGGCCGATCTCGCGCACCATGCGGACAAGGTGGCGGCGCCCGGCGTCCTCGCCGTCGAGACGGCGGTAGACCTCGGCCGTGAGATACGTAGCCGGCCCCTCGCTCAGCCACAGGTCGCGCCAGTCGGCCGGCACCACGTCGTTCCCCCACCACTGATGCACGAGTTCGTGGACGTTGACCTCCTCGACCGCGTTGCGGACCGGCGCGTCGGCGCCGTAGAGGTCGGCGCGGAGGAACGGGGCGGCGGCGTTCTCCATGCCGGCGTAGCGCATGGGCACCTGGACCGTCGCGTAGGCCGCGTACGGGTACGGCCCGAGGAGGGCGGCGAGCGTGTCGAGCGCCGCGCCGGTCCGCCCGAGCCGCCCCGCCCGGCCGCGCTCGCCGGCCAGGAGCACGTGGCGGAGCGGCACCGCCCCGCCCGCGGCCGCCCCGCCCTCGACCACGTCGAAGTCGCCGACGGCGAAGGCGGCCGTGTAAACCGGGGCGGGGCGGTCGAGCACGAACCGGGCCACGCGCCGCCCGCCCCCGACGGAGTCCGACGCGGCGACGCCGCTCGCGGCCACGTCGAACGCCGCCGGCACGTCGAGCGTGAGGTCGAGCATCGTCGGGTCCGACGGGTGGTGGACGCCCGGGAGCCAGCCGGCCGCGCGGTCGGGCCAGGCGTCGGTGTAGACCACGCGCTGCCCCGGCGCCTCGCCCGCGTAGAGCCCGGCCGCCGGCGTGCCGTCGTAGTCCACGTCGACCACGACCACCCCGCCCGCGCCGCCGACCGGGACGCCCAGCGCGTCGCCGTCGCGGAGGATCTCCACGGGCCGCCCGTCCACGCGCACGGCGCGGACGGTGAGCGCGTCGTCGAGCCCGAGCACGAGCGTGCCCAGCGTGTCCGGCACGGCGACCACGAGCGACACGCGGCCGCCGAGCGCCAGCGCCTCAGGCTCCAGCCGGAGGTCTGCGATCGTCTCCAGCACGTCGACGCCGTCCTGCGGGGGCGGGGCGACGACGCTGGCGTCGGGGTCCGCGAGGCACCCGACCAGGAGGAGCGCGAGCGCCGCCGCCCCGCCCAGGCGCCAGAGCCGACTCGCCCTCATGCGTGGGCGGGGTGGAGCCCCTCCCCCGCCCCGCCCGCCTGCCGGGGGCGGGGCGGTCACGGGCGGCTCGCCCAGACCACCCACACGATGAGGACGGCCTGGAGCGGGAGCCGCGCCCACAGCGCCCACGCCGGCGCGAGGCCCGCGAACCGCTCGGCGTGCGTGGCCATGAAGACGTTGGCCGGGAAGACGGCCACGAGCAGCGCCACCAGCCCCCACCCCGCCCACGGGCGGACGGCCGGGACCAGGAGCCCCAGCCCGCCCAAAATCTCCGCCGCCCCGCTCACGAGCACGAGCAGGCGCGGGGCGGGGAGGGTCGGCGGGACGATCGCCTCGAACGCCTGCGGCCGCACGAAGTGGAGCGCGCCGGCGCCCACGAACACGAGCGCCAGCACCACGACGGACGCCGCGCGGAGGCCGCCGTCGGGGAGGCCGATCATAGGGACCCCGGGTCAAGCTCGAAGAGCGCCACGCGGACGATCCGCGCCCCGCCCGTGGCGATTACGCCGACGACGCCATGCCGGTCGCCGTACGAGGCACCGACCTGGTAGAGCCCCGGCGCGAGGGTGGCCTGAAACCGGACAGGACCCTCCCCAGATAGCCGTTGAAACGTGGGCGGGGCGGCGCCCTCCATCTGCACCCCACCCCACCACTCCGTCACGCCGACCTGGAGCGTGCTGTCGGTCGGGACGGGCGCCCCGCTCACTCCATCCACGACCGTGACCGTGAGCGTCGTAGGAGGACCGGACGGATCGAGCCGCTCGCCCCCACCGACGCCCCCGAAGCGGGCTGCCGCTGCGTCCAGCCACCCGAACAGGTCACCGCCGAGGCCGCCCAGTTGCGCCACTCCCCCGCCGATGGAGTAGCCGGTTGCCCAACCGTCCGCGACGTGGCCGAGTTGGATGGGCGGGGCGGTCCAGCACATCTCCGTCGTGAGCCCCCCACCCTCGGTCCACCGCGCGAACACGAGAAACCAGTCGCCCCTGTCGAAGGCAGGCGCGTAGGAGCAATTCCACCCGTCGTTCGATATGACGACCCGGTCCTCCACCCCGCCCCGCCACCGGCGGCCGACCTCGAAGACGTACTCGTTGGCGCCGAACCCGGCGATCGTCTGGGCCTCGAACGGCACGCGCTCGACGACGCGGCCGGCGAACACCTCGTCGTGGCTGGTGAGGAGCGCGAGCATCCGGTCGGGCTCATCGAACGCCTCGGCCTGGAAGGCCGGCCCCATCGCCATGCAGTCGCAAGCGGCGGCGGGCGCCGCCCAGAGCGCCACGAGGACGAGGACCCACCCCGCCCGCGTCACGAGTCCTCTCCGACGGTCCCGCCCATCTGCTCGACGAGCGCGTCGGAGATGCCCATGGCAGAAAAACCGCCGTCGTGGTACAGCGTCTGCATCGTCACCATGCGGGCGTAGTCGCTGAGGAGCGTCACGCAGTAGTCGGCGCAGCTGGCGGCGTCGGCGTTGCCGAGCGGGGCCACCTTTTCGGCGAAGTCGAACAGCGTGTCGAACCCGCCGATCCCGCCGCCGGCCGTCGTCCGCGTCGGGCTCTGCGAGACGGCGTTGATGCGGATGCCGCGCCGGCCCAGCCGGTAGCCCAGCGAGCGCACGATGGACTCGAGGAGCGCCTTCGCGTCGCCCATCTCGCTGTACTCCGAGAAGATCCGCTGGGCGCCGATAAAGCTCATGGCGAGCACCGAGCCGCCGTCTTTCATGGCGTCGCCGTCGAGCGCGGCCCGGACCATCCGGTGCAGCGAGACGGCCGAGATGTCGAGGGTCTTGAGGTACCACTCGTACTTCAGCCCCTCGTACGGCTTCCCCTTGCGCACGTTGAGGCCCATCCCGATCGAGTGGACCACGAAGTCGAGCGGGCCGCCCAGGTGCTCTTTGGCCTCGGCGAAGAGGGCGTCGAGGTCGTCGTCGTTCGTCGCGTCGGCGTAGACGATGGGGCTCCCGCCCGTCTTCTCGGCGAGCTCGTCGAGCTGGCCGAAGCGGCTGGCGACGGGCGCGTTCGTGAGGACGAACCGGGCGCCCTCGCGGTGGGCGGCCTCGGCGAGCGCCCAGGCGATGGAGTTGGGGTCGAGGGCGCCGGAGATGACGCCGACTTTGCCGGCGAGGAGTCCGTGCCCGGCGGGCGTGTCAGCCATGAGGGGGAGGTCAGTCAGGGGCCGCCAAGCTACCGCCGCCCCGCCCCGCCCGGCACGAGGGGCGGGGCGGCGGAGAGACTATCTAGTATCCAGAGACTATCTGGTATCCAACGTCCCGTCTCCTCCCCCCAGCGGGGCAGGCTGGGAGGGGGACCTCGGCCGGCCGCCCCGCCCTCGCCCTGGCCTCCCATGTCTGTCCCCCACCCCGGCCCTCCCCCGGTGGGGGAGGGAGACTCCTACCAAACAGTCTCTGAGAAGAGGCGGGAGGCGCGGCGCGTGTCTTCCTCCTCTTCTCCTCCGCCCCCCCTACGCCGCCCCGCCCAGCAGGTCGCGGACGGCTTCGAGCATCGGGGCGCGCAGGACCGGCTTCGAGAGGTAGGCGTCGAACCCGGCCGCGAGGCAGCGTTCGCGGTCGGCCGACGAGGCGTGGGCCGTCAGCGCGAGGGCCGGCACGGCGGCCGTCGCCCCGCCCGCGCGGAGGCGCGCGACGAGTTCGATGCCCGTCATGCCGCCCTGGTAGTTGAGGTCGAGGAGCGCCGCGTCGACCGCCCCGCCCTCGATCTCGGCGAGCGCCTCCTCGGCCGTCGCGACCGCGACCACGTCGTACTCCTTGCGCAGGTAGATCGAGAAGAGCGTCCGGTTTTCGGGGACGTCGTCGGCGACGAGGACGCGGGGGCGGGGCATGAGGCGGCGCGTGGGGCCACCGAGTATCGCCGCCCGGGCGGGGCGGCTAAAGCGCGTCGCCCTCCACCACCTCGCGGTACGCCCGCCCGAGCGGGGCGGCGACCTCGGCGAGCGCGCCGAACACGCCGGGCGCCGCGGCGACGAGCCCACCCGTGGCGACGGGGTCAGCGCCGGGCCACAGGCCGGCCACGCGCCCGCCGGCGGCCTCGACGAGTGCGACCCCGGCGGCCACGTCCCACGGCGCGAGCCCGGCCTCGAAAAAGCCGTCGAACCGCCCCGCCGCCACCCACGCCAGGTCGATCGCCGCCGACCCGTGGCGACGGACCCCGCGCGTCCCGCGGATCGCGGCCTCGAACGTTTCGAGGTACGCGTCTACGTAGCGGTAGTCGCGGAACGGGAAGCCCGTCGAGATCAGCGACTCGTCCAGCCGCTCCGCCTCGGCCACGCGGGCGGGGCGGCCGTCGACGGTGCAGCCGCCGCCGCGCACGGCCGAAAACGTTTCGCCGGACGTCACGTCGACGACCACGCCGACGGCCGCCGCCCCGCCCTCGCGGAGCCCGATCGAGACGGCGTACGGCGGGACGCCGCGCGTAAAGTTGGTGGTGCCGTCGAGCGGGTCGACGATCCACACGCGGGGCTCAGCCAGGCGCGCCTGCACCTCCGACGCGCCCTCCTCGCCCAGCATCGTGTCGTCGGGGAACGCCTCGCGGAGCGCGTCGAGCACGATCCGCTGCGCGCCCTCGTCGACGAACGTGACCAGGTCGTGCGTCCCCTTCGAGCGGACGTCGGAGGCGTCGAGCCCGCCGGCGTGCTCGCGGATAAAGTCTGCGGCGGCGTGGGCGGCGGCTTCGGCGACGGAGCGCTCTCGGTCGAGGGACATGCGTGCGGGCGGGGCGGGGCGGTCGGGGGCCGCTGCAACCCGGCGGGGCGGGGCGGGTTCTGACGAGCGCCCCCACCCCGCCCATTCGAGTCCGCCTGCTTTGCTCGTCCGCCTCGCCGTCACGTTCGCCCTCCTCAGCGCCGTGGGCGGCTGCGCGGCCGACGCGCCCCCAGCGGCGGCGCCGTCGGAGGCCGACCGTTTGCTCGCGAACGTGACCCAGGACGCCCTAGCCGGCGCCTTCGCCCGGCTCGACTCTGCCGGCTACGTGGCCGACCTCGACGTGACGCAGCGGGACGCGAGCGGGGCCGAGGTGGGCGCGGTCGCCCTCACGCTCCGGTCCAACGGCGGCGCGCTCCGCGTCGAGGACCGACGGGGCACGGGGACGCTCTCCGCCCCGCCGGACGACCCGCCCCGCCTCCGCGACCCGATCCGCTCGGCCCTCCCCGCCGAGCCCGCGTTCGTCGACCCGGCCTCGCGCGAGCAGTACCGGCGCGCGGTCGTGGGCGACACGGTCGTGGCGGGGCGGGCGCTCTGGCTGGTCGAGGCCGTGCTCGTCGACACGACGGCCGAGCAGGCGGTCCGCCGCGTACGCGCGGCCGTCGACCCGCAGACGGCCCGGCCGGTCGTCGTCGAGGTCGAGCGCCGGGCGGACTCGGCCGTCTACACCGAGGCGAGCCGGGTGCGCGTCGCGCTCGCGCCGGGGCGGGGCGGCGCGTGGCTCCCACGCGAGGTCGAGACCGACACGCGGACGGACGTCCCGCTCGCGGCCCCCGTCCGCCTGCGAACCGTGTGGACGGTGCGGGCGGGGCGGTGAGGAATGCGGGATGGAGGGGGCGCCGTCCAGCGGGGCAAGCTCCTCAGACCGCCCCGCCCTTCCCGGACGCGGTACGTCGCGTCCCGATCAGCGCAGGCCGCCGGGCGGGGCGGTGCTCGTCCAGGCCGCCGTGCTCGCCCGACCACCACCCCTATCCCCTCCTGGCCAGGAGGGGGACTGCCGTCGCCTCGGGACGGTGTCGGCGCCATCCCAGGTCTCCCCGCCCGCCCCGGACACGGCACGCCGTGTCCCTACGGGTGCCCGCCGTCGGGCGGGGTGGTCGGGGGCCGCCCCGCCCACCGGCGGTTGCCGGCGCGGGCGACCGCCGGTCGCCCCTACGCCCCACGGGCGGGGCGAATCTGACGCCACCCCGCCCCGCGTGCGCCCTATTCCTCTATCCCTCCGTCCCGCATCCCTCCTACCTTCCGCCATGCCCGTTCGCCCACTCGGCCACCCCGCCCGCCACCTCGACGCCGTCGGCTCGACGATGACCGAGGCGGCGGCGTGGGCCGAGGCCGGCGCCCCGCACGGCGCGCTCGTCACGGCCGCGCACCAGCGGGCGGGGCGGGGCCGCTGGGGGCGGACCTGGGCCGACGCGCCGGGCCAGAGCCTCATGCTGTCGCTCGTGCTCCGCCCCGCCCTCGATGCCGAGCGGCTCGGGCTCGTCGCGCTCGCGGCCGGGCTCGCGCTCGCCGAGGCGCTCGACGCGTTCGGCGTGGGCGCCCGGCTCAAGTGGCCGAACGACGTCCGCGTGGGCGGGCGGAAGCTGGCCGGCGTGCTCGCCGAGGCGACGTGGGCGGGGCGGCGGCCGACCGTCGTGCTGGGCGCCGGGCTCAACGTCGAGCAGGCGGCGTTTCCCGACGCGCTCGCCGACCGCGCCACGTCGGTCCGCCTCGTGACCGGGCGGCCCGTCGAGCGCCTCGCCCCGCTCGACCCGTTCCTCCGCCGCCTCGAAGCGCGCCTGGCCGACGCCGAGGGCCGCCCCGCCCGGCTCGTCGCGGACATTGAGGGGCGTCTCGAACAGCGCGGCGAAACCGTCGCCGTGGGGTTTCCCGGGACGGACCGGCCGCCGGTCGAAGGCCGCGTCGTCGGCCTCGCGCCGACGGGTGCGCTCCGGCTCGCCACCGACGCCGGCGAGGTCGCCCTCCACGCCGGCGAGGTCACGCTCGCCGTCCCGTCGTGATCCTGGTCACCGGCGCGACCGGGTTCGTCGGGTCGGCGCTCGTGCGCACGCTCGTCGCGGGCGGGACGGCGGTCCGCGTGCTCCGGCGGCCCACGTCGCGGCTCGACCTGCTGGGCGGGGCGGCCCGCGAGGTGCAGCACGCGCTGGGCGACGTGACCGACCCGGCCTCGGTCCGCGAGGCGATGGGCGGCGTGGACCTCGTGTACCACGTGGCGGCCGTCGTCGCCTTCGGCCCGGCCGCGCGGCGGGCGCTCCGCGCGGTCAACGTCCGCGGCACGGCGCACGTCGTCGACGCCGCGCTCGACGCCGGCGTGGGCCGGCTCGTCCACACGTCGAGCATCGCGGCGCTGGGGCGGCCGGACCACGCGGGCGGGGCCATCGACGAGACCGCCGTGTGGACGCCCTCGCGCCAGAACACGGCCTACGCGGCCAGCAAGCGGGACGCCGAGCTGGAAGTGCTGCGCGCCGTGGCCGAGGGGCTCGACGCCACGACCATCAACCCCGCCCTCGTGTTCGGCCCGGGCGCGCGGCCGGACGAGGGCACCGGCCGGCTCGTCGCGCGCGTCGCCGCCGGCCGCCTCCCGCTCGCCCCGCCCGGCGGCACGGCCGTCGTGGACGTGGCCGACGTCGTCACGGGTCTCCGCGCGGCGGCCGAGCGGGGCGGGACCGGCGAGCGCTACGTGCTGGCGTCGGAGAACCTGAGCTGGACGGCGATTCTGGGCACGCTCGCCGCGGCCCTCGGCGCCGCCCCGCCCCGGGCGACGGTCCCCCCCGCCCTGCTCCGCCTCGCCGGCGCGCTCGGCAGCCTGGGCGGGGCGGTCACGCGGAGCGAGCCGCCGCTGACGCAGGCGACCGCGCGGACGGCGGCGGAGACGCACCGCTACGCGAACGACAAGGCGGTGCGGGAGCTCGGTGTGACGTTCCGCCCATTTGCCGAGACGGCGGCGAGGATTGCGGAGGCGAGCAGGTAGAGCAGGTAGAGCAGGTAGAGCAGGTAGAGCAGGTAGAGCAGGTAGAGCAGGTAGAGCAGGTAGAGCAGGTAGAGCAGGTAGAGCAGGTAGAGCAACCTGTTGACGGGGGCGAGGCGGGTCAAGGCTTTCTGCTCCTCCACGCACGGCTCCCGCCCCGCCCTCGCACGCGAGCGGGGCGGGCGGGCACCCGACCTGCTCTTCCCGCGCTCTCTCTTCCCGCTCTCTCTTCCCGCTCTCTCGCTCTACCTGCCCCCTCCGCTCATTCCCACACCAGCGGCAGCGCCATCAGCGCGATGCCGAGCACCATCATCACGAGCTGGCCGACCGCCTTCGACGCCGGGTAGCTGTGGCGGCGGTTGAGCTCGGGGATGAGGTCGCTGCCGGCGATGTAGAGGAACGCGCCGGCCGTGACCGGCAGGAGCCCGTCGGCCAGGCCGTCGACGCGCGAGCCGAGCAGGAGCACGAGGCCCGCGCCGACGAGCCCGACGAGGCCGGCGGCGAAGTTGTACAGGAGCGCCTTCCGCGGCGCGTAGCCGCCGTAGACGAGCACGCCGAAGTTGCCGATCTCCTGCGGGATCTCGTGGAGCATCACGGCCAGCGTCGTGACCACGCCTGTGGGGATCGAGACGAGGTAGGCCGCGGCCACGACCGCCCCGTCGATCAGGTTGTGCGCCACGCTCCCCGCCAGCGCGACGAGCGCGAACGGGGCCGCCCCGCCCTCCGCACTGCCGGCCGCCCCGCCCGGCGCCCCGTGGGCGGGGTGGTGCGCGTGGCCCGTGGCCCCGGCGATGGCCTCGGGCGCCCCGTGTTGGTGGCGCCAGTGCAGGAACTTCTCGAGGACGAAAAAGGACAGCACGCCCGCCAGCACGAGCAGGCCGGTCTCGGGTCCGCCGCCGAACGCCTCGTACGACTCGGGGATGAGGTGGAGGAGCGCCCCGCCCAGCATGGCGCCGACGGCGAACGAGACGAGCAGGAAGATGACCCGCTCCAGGCGCCCTTTTTTCAGCGACAGCGTGAGCGCGCCGGCCAGCGACACGAGTGACAGGCCGAAGACGGAGAGCAGGGCGGCGGCCCAAGCGGGCATAATGGGGAGGGCGGGGTGGAGGCGCCCTCGACGGGGGCGGGGCGGCACATCGTACGGACACGCGCGCGGGCGGAAACGGCTCCCGCCCCGCCCGCGCGGCCGCGTGAAGCTCCCGGGCGGGGCGGGCATTCCCGGTCCTCCACCCCGCCCTATTCTGGACGATCACCCGCCCCCGCTGCCCATGCCGCCCCGCCCCCACGGCCCCGCCGTCACGCTCATTACGGGCGCCGCGAACGGGATCGCCCGCCAGTTCGCCCGCGACCTGCTCGCCGAAGGCGACCGCCGCCTCGTCCTGTGCGACCTCGACCTGGACGGGCTGGAGGCCGCCTTCGGCGACACGCCCGCCCAACTCCGGCGGCTCGACGTGTCTAGTCTCGCCGCGTGGCGCGACGTCGTGGGCGGGGTGGTCGAGGAGCACGGTCGGATCGACGCCGTCTGCAACATCGCCGGCGTCCTCACGCCGGGATGGATCTGGGAGATCGACGACCGCCAGATCGACCTCCAGGTCGACGTCAACGTGAAGGGCGTGCTCTACGGGTCGAAGGTGGCCGCCGAGCAGATGGTGTCCCAGGGGTGGGGCCACATCGTCAACATGGCGTCGCTGGCCGGCATCGCGTACACGCCGGGCAACGCGATCTACGGCGCCACAAAGCACGCCGTCCGCGGGTTCTCCGTCTCGATCGCGTGCGAGCTGAGGGAACGGGGCGTGGCCGTCAGCACCGTGTGCCCGGGCGTGGTCGACACGCAGATGCTCGACGACCAGATCGACCGCGACGAGGCGGCCGTGACGTTTCTGACGGGCACCCCGCTCACGACCGGGCAGGTCTCGACGCTCCTCCAGGACGTGCTCCGCGACCGGCCCGTCGAGGCGTGCCTACCCAACGCGGCGTCGGCCAAGCTGATGAACGCCGCGCCCGGCCTCGCAGTCAGGGCATACCGCGTGATCGCGGCTCGGGGCCAACGCGCCGCCGCCCACCTCCGCGCCCGCCGCGCCTGACGCCGCCCCGCCCCGAAACGCCACCGCCCCGCCCACGAGCGCGGGCGGGGCGGTGGGCGGCAGACGGGCCACCGGACTCTACTGGTACCCCTTCCCCTCGCGCTCGGCCTGCCGCACCTTCTCTTCGTCCAGCTCGACCGTCGGCTTGTCGACGCCGAGCGAGCCGGGGTCCTGCGGGCCGGCGTTGACCTGGGGCGGGACCTCCTCGGAGTAGTCCACGCCGTCCTCGTTGTCCTCGCCCACCTTGTCCTCGACGTAGTCGGGGCGCTCGTCGCGGAGGTGGAGGGGGTCCTTCTTGGTGGAGAGATCGGCCATCAGATCGTAGGTGTGTGGAGCGGTCCTACCCCGAGCGGCGGGGCGGAGGTCCGGCCTCGGGGGCGCCCCGGTCTTTCCTGACCGCCCCGCCCTCGCGCGGGCGGAGCGGCGTTATTCGGCGAACGCGAGCGGGTAATCGGTCTCGACGTCGCCGCGGGCGATGGCCTTCAGGCGGCGCTGGAGGAGCCGCCGGCGGAGCGGCGAGAGGTGGTCGAGGTAGAGGACCCCGTCGAGGTGGTCGAGCTCGTGCTGGACCACGCGCGCGAGCGGCCCCTCGGCGTCGAGCTCCTGCGGCTCGAAGTGGCGGTCGAGGAACCGCACGCGGAGCCGGTCCGGCCGCCACACGGTCTCGCGGAGGTCGGGGATGGACAGGCACCCCTCCTCGGCGTCCACGTCGTCGCACGCCTCGTCGACCACGATCTCGGGGTTGATGAGCACGAGCGGGCCGCGGGCGTAGTCGGGCACCTCGCCGCCGTTGTCGCGCGCGAGGTCGTCGGCGTACGACGAGAGGTCGGCGACGAACACGCGGAGCGCGCGCCCGACCTGAGGCGCCGCGAGGCCCGCCCCGTTCGCCCCGCGCATGGTCTCGATCATGTCGTCGAGGAGCGTCTGGAGCTCGGGGCTGTCGGCCTCGATGGGCGCCGCGCGGTCGCGGAGGACGGGCTGGCCGTAGGCGTAGATCGGGAGGATCAAAGCAGGAGTCGGAGGGCGTGGCGGACACAACGCGCGAGGAGCGGCCGGGAGCCGCCCCGCCCCGCCCTTTCACACGGCCTCCCCGCCCTCGGCGAGCCAGTCGTCCAGGATCACGCACGCGGCCGCCGCGTCGAGCGCGCCGCGCCGGCGGCCGCGTGGCACGCCGGCCTCGACGAGGTCCGCGAGCGCCCGCTTCGACGACCCGTGCTCGTCCTGGACCTCGACGCGGATGCCCGGGACCGCCTTTTTCAGCCGCCCGATAAACGGCCGCACGCGGTCGACGGCCTTGCCCTCCGCGCCGTCCACGAGCAGCGGCCACCCGACGACGGCGACCTCGATGCCCTCGCTCGCGTGGAGCGCGGCGAGCACGCCCAGCGCCTCGCCCGGCCGGTACGTCCCCAGCGGCCGCGCGAACAGCCGGAGCGGGTCGGCCACGGCCACGCCCACGCGCCGCGTGCCGTAGTCGATGCCGACAAGGCGGGGGCGGGGCGGGGCGGTCATCGCAAGGCGGAAGGCGGAAGGCGGAAGGCGGAAGGCGGAAGGCGGAAGGCGGAAGATGCCCCACCCCGCCCTCGGCGTGGGCGGGGCGGCCGACGGTGCGGCATGGCATGCGACGCCGTCGGGCCGCAGCGTCTGGGCGGGGCCGTAGCGTCTGGGCGGGGCCGTAGGGGCGACCGGCGGTCGCCCACCGGGCGGGGCGGACCCACGAACGGCGCACGGATGGGCTCCCCCCAAACGGCGCCGCCCCGCCCCGCGGTCGTGCGGGGCGGGGCGGACGCGCCAGCGGGCGGGGCGGCTAGGCCGCCTTCGCGCGGCGGCTCGGGTGGTCGGCGCTGCCTTCGGGGATCTCGTAGCCCAGCTCTTCGAGCGGCGTCTGGAGCTCCTGCCGGAGGTACTTGCCCGGCTTAAAGTGGGTCTTCCGGCGGGCCGGAATAAACACCGTCTCGTTCGTCTTCGGGTTGCGGGCCTTCGGCTTGGCCTTCGTCTTCTTGACCTCGAACACGCCGAACTCGCGGAGCTCGACGCGGACCTCCGGGTCGGCCGAGAGCATCATGTCGCGGAGCGACTCGATGGTCGCCTGGACCCACGGCTCGCACTTGTAGAGCGGCTCGCCGGTGGCCTCGGACACGCGGCGCGCCAGGTCTTTCTTGGTCAGGGTGGGGGTTCGGTCGGGGGAGCTCATGTGTGGTGGTGTCGGGCGGGGCGGAGTCGGCGCGTGCACATGCGCCGCGGGCCGCCCTCGAATCGGGGGACTCAGCCGGAGGCGCCCGCACGCGCCCCGAGCTGCTGAGCCTTCTGAACGCTCCAAAGGTACCTATTGTGTTCCGGCGCCTGCCGGTCTCACCCGATTGTTCTGAATCGCAAGGGCTTCCGGCGCAAGCTCAGGGAGCGGACCGCACATAGGCTCAGGAACTCCCCGCCCCGCCCATACCGCCGCCCCCTAATCGTCGCGGTAAACGCCGTAAATCCCGTCGAGTCGGCCCAGCCGTTTCACGATCCGCTTGAGCTGTCCGACGTCGCTCACGTAGAGCACGATCGTGCCTTCGAACATACCGTCTTCGCTCGTCACCGTGATCGAGCGGATGTTGGTCTTGAGGCTCTTCGAGATCACCGCCGTCATGTCGCTGACGATGCCGACCCGGTCCTCGCCGACGACCCGGAGCGTGGACGAAAACTGGACGTCCTTCTGGCGGCTCCACTCGACCGGGATCACGCGCTCGCCGTGGTCGGCGTAGAGGTGGGCCGCGTTCTTGCACGACCGGCGGTGGACGTTGACGGCGCCGGTCCGCGAGAGGAACCCGAACACGTCGTCGCCGGGGATGGGGCCGCAGCAGGCCGCGTACTCGACGACGAGGTCCGTGTGCCGCTCGCCCTCGATGACGAGCGCGGTCCGGCCGCCGCCCCGCTCGCGGGCGTCCTCGCGGAAGTCGACGGCGTCGACTTCGAGGAGGGCCGGCGACGCGCCGCCCTCGTCGGCCGGGACCTCGGGCTCGGGCGCGCTCCCCTTCTGGAGCGCAGCGACAAAGTCGTCGGGGTCGTAGAGGCCCGCGCCGACCTCGAAGAACAGCTGCTGAGCGTTCGGGAACCGGAGCGCCGCCGAGACCCGGTTGATCGTCTGCTCGTCGGGCGCCAGCTTGGCGCGGGCCAGCTTCTTGTCGAGCAGCTCGCGGCCGTGGGCGACGGCCTTCCGCCGGCGCTCGTTGATCCAGTGGCGGATGCGCGACTGCGCCTTGTGCGTGACGACGAACCCCGCCCAATCCGGATTGGGCGTCTGCCGCTTCGAGGTCAGGATCTCGACCTGCTCGCCGGACTGGAGCACGTACGAGAGCGGGACCATCTTGCCGTCGGCCTTGGCCCCGATGCAGTGGAACCCGACCTCGGTGTGGATCTGGAACGCGAAGTCGACCGGCGTGGCGCCCCGCGGCAACGTCACGAGGTCGCCGCCGGGCGTGAAGACGTAGATCTCCTCGTCGTACAGGTTGAGCTGGAACTCGCGCACGAACTCGCCGGCGTCGCCCGAGGCCGGCGTTTCGAGCAGGTCGCGGACCCACGCGTACATCTCGTCGAGGCGGGCGTCGCCGGCCCCGGCCGCCCCGCCCACGCCGGCGGGCACGGTGGGCGGGGCGGCGCCGTCGCCACCGGGGTCGGCCTCCTTGTACTTCCAGTGGGCCGCCACGCCGCGCTCGGCGATCTCGTGCATCTCGCGCGTGCGGATCTGGATCTCGACCGGCCGCCCGCCCGGCCCGATGACCGTCGTGTGGAGGCTCTGGTAGCCGTTCGACTTGGGGACAGAGAGGAAGTCGCGGAAGCGGTCGGTGACCGGCGGGTAGAGCGCCGTCAGCGCCGAGTAGACGCGCCAGCAGTCTTCGCGGCCCTTTTTCCCCGTCGACTCGAGGATGACGCGGATCGCGAACAGGTCGTACACCTCGTCCAGCGACACGCCCTGCCGCTGCATCTTGTTGTAGATGGACGTGATGCTCTTGGGGCGCCCGTAGATCTCGAAGTCGAACCCGCCCTCCTCCAGCTCGGCGCGGATGGGCTCCACGAACTGCTCGACGTACCGCTCGCGCTGGCGGCGCTTGGCGTTGAGCCCGCGCGCGATCTCCTGGAACGCCTCGGGCTGGAGGTACTTCAGCGACAGGTCCTCGAGCTCCGTCTTGACCTCGTGGAGCCCGAAGCGGTGCGCGAGCGGGGCGAACAGGTTCTGCGTCTCGGCCGCGATCCGCCGCTGCTTCTCCGGCCGGACCGCCCCCAGCGTCCGCATGTTGTGGAGCCGGTCGGCGAACTTGACCAGGATCACCCGGACGTCCGACGCCATCGACAGCATGAGCTTGCGGACGTTCTCGGCCCGGCCCAGCCCGCGGTCCTCGAACACGCTCCCGATCTTGGTCACGCCGTCGGTGATTTGCGCGACCTCGTCGCCGAACTCGCTTCGGAGCAGGTCCAGCGAGAGGTCTGTGTCCTCGACCGTGTCGTGGAGGAGGGCCGCCGCGACGGTCACGTCGTCGATGCGGATGTCCTTGGCGGCGATGAGCGCGACTTCGAGCGGGTGCGAGATGTAGAGCTCGCCGGACGCCCGACGGTCGTCGCGGTGCGCCCAGTACGCGACCCGGAACGCGCGCCGGATCATGGCCTCGTCGACCGACGGCAGGTTCCGGCGGCAGTGCTCAATGAGCACGCGGAGCCCGCGCTCGTACTCGGGTGCGACGACGAGCCCGTCGAGGTGGGCGTGGAGCTCTTGGGAGGCCTGGAACATGGGCGCCGGGCGGGGCGGGGTGGTCCTGTACAGGTGGGGTCGCGAGCCTGAACGCCCGAGCGCCGGAGTTGTGGCGGGCGGGGCGGCTGGGCTCCCACCCCGCCCGAGCGCCGCCACCCCGCCCACGTTTCGCGGCCCCACAAGCGACCGAGCCCGCCGAGGTCTCGACGCGCCGTGAGGGCGGGGCGGCGAGTGCTGCCCTCCAGCGTGTACCACGGACGTTTCCCCGAGCGTCCCCCGATGACAGGAGCACGGAGCGAGGGCGGGGACCAACTCCCGAGAACCAACCGCCCCGCCCCCGGTGCCCGCCCGTGTTCTATCCAGATCGGAAGCCCATACGGTGAGTCTGGAGAGGGAGTATTCCTGTCGCGAGCCGCTCCCTGAGGGCGGGGTGGAAACTGAACGCGGGACCCCGCCGCAAAGGCAGGGTCCCGCGGGGACCGTTCGGGCGGGGCGGCCTAGCGGTGGTCGCCGCTACGCCCCTGGTTCTCAGCGCCCGCCTCCGGCGGCGGCTCGCCGGTGCCCGGCGCCGCCCCCTGCTCGGCGTCCCCGTGGTCGGGGTGGTCGCCGCTCTGGGGGACCTGCGGGTTGCCGGTCTCGACCGGGTTGGCCGCGTTGGACGCGACGGCCTCGGCCTCCTGGCTCTCCGGCGCGCCCGCGGGGGCGTCGGCGGGCGGGGCGGCCTGGGCCTCCGCCTCGCGGGCCTTGGCCTCGGCGGCCGGGACCGTCGGGGCTGCGTTGTTGCCCCTGGAGCGGCGCGAGCGGCCAGACCGGCGCGTCTTCCGCTTCGAGCCCGCCCCGCCCTCAGGCCGGACATCGTTGAAGTCGACGAGCTCGACGATCGCCATCTCAGCCGCGTCGCCGTCGCGCTGGCCCAGCTTCACGATGCGCGTGTAGCCGCCGGGTCGGTCGCCGACAGCCGGCGCCACCTCGTTGTAGAGGGTCTTGACAGCCTCCTTGTTGCCGAGCCGGCGGAAGGCCTGCCGGCGCCCGTGCGTCGAGTCGTCCTTGGAGCGCGTGATGACGGGCTCGACAAAGCGGCGGAGCGCTTTGGCTTTGCCGAACGTGGTCGTGATCCGCTTGTGCTCGAGGAGCGCGGCCGACATCGACTCGAGGGTCGCCTTCCGGTGGGAGGCGTTCCGGCCGATCTTAAGGATCTTCTTTCCGTGGTTCATAGCGGGTACTGGGTACGAGGTACAGGGTACTCGTACGAGGGCGTACCCCGTACCCAGTACCCCCGTACCGTCTAGTTCAATTCGCCGTAGCGCTCGACGTCCATCCCGAAGCGGAGGCCCCGCTCTTCGAGGACGACGGCGAGCTCCTGGAGGCTCTTGCGGCCGAAGTTGCGGAACTTCAGCATCTCGCTCTCCTCCCGGCGCACGAGGTCGCCGATCGACTTGATCGACGCGGCGCGGAGGCAGTTCTGGGCGCGGACCGAGAGGTCGAGGTCGTCGACCGACTGGTTCAGGATGGCCCGAATACGCTGGACCTCGGCGTCCACCTCGGTCTCCTCGGCGTCGTCGCCGGCCGTCGTGTCGACCTCGACGAAGAGCCCGATGTGGTCGCGGAGGATGGCCGCCGCGCGCGTGAGCGCGTCCTCGGCCGTCACGCTCCCATCGGTCTCCACCTCGAGCGTCAGGCGCTCGTAGTCGATCCGGTCGCCCACGCGCGTCGGCGTGACGTTGTAGCGGACGTTGAGGATGGGCGTAAAGATGGAGTCGACTGCGATGACACCGATGGGGTCGTCGGGCCGCTTGTTCTCGTCAGCCGGCACGTAGCCCCGCCCCTGCTCGACGCGGAGGTCGATGCGGACGTCGGCGTCCTCGGCCAGCGTGGCGATGTGGTGGTCCGGGTTGAGGACCTCGAAGTCGGCCGTGTTGTCGGCGACGTCCTTGGCCGTCCAGGCGCCGGCGCCTTCGAGGTGGATCGAGACCGAACCCTCCTCCTCGTCCTCGGCCCGGAACCGGACGCCCTTCAGGTTGAGGATGATGTCGGAGACGTCCTCGGTCACGCCCGAGATGGTCGAGAACTCGTGCTGGACGCCGTCGATACGGACGGCCGTGATGGCAGTCCCGCTCAGCGACGACAGGAGCACGCGCCGGAACGCGTTCCCGATCGTGACGCCGTAGCCGCGCTCGAGCGGCTGGACGACGAACCGCCCGTAGGTGTCGGTCATCTCCTCGACCGTGACGCCGTCGGGCATCTGGAGCTGCATCTGTGCCATGATCATTTAGGTAGGGGGTCGATGGGTGACGGGCACGCCGCCCCGCCCTCGGGTCCGCCCCGCTCGTGACGAGGGGCGGGGCGGCGCACCGGGCGATTACTTGCTGTAGAGCTCGACGATGAGCTGCTCCCGGATGTTCTCCGGGACGTCCTCGCGGACCGGGTAGTCGAGGAACTTGCCCTTGAGCCCGTCGCGGTCGACCTCGAGGTACGGGTACTGCCGGCGGTTCGTCGAGAGCGCGTCCTGGATCGCGTCGAGGTTCTTCGACTTGGGCCGGACCTCGACGATGTCGCCGGGGCGCAGCGTGTGCGACGGGATGCCCGAGACGCGATCGTTGACCATGACGTGCCCGTGCGTCACGAGCTGCCGGGCCTGGCGGCGCGTCCGCGCGAAGCCCAGGCGGTAGACGACGTTGTCGAGCCGCGCCTCCAGAAACTGGAGCAGGTTCTCTCCGGTCACGCCCTTCTTGCGGGCCGCCTTCTCAAAGAGGTTCCTGAACTGGCGCTCCAGGAGGCCGTAGGTGTACTTCACCTTCTGCTTCTCCTTGAGCTGCGTGGCGTACTCGCTCTCGCGGCGCCGCCGGGCGTTCCCGTGCTGGCCGGGGCCGTAGGGCTTGCGCTCGAGAGCCTTGGAGGGGCCGAAGATGGGCTCGCCAAAGCGGCGGGCGACTTTCTGCTTGGGTCCGCGGTAACGGGCCATATCGTTCTCGTGAGTCTGTGCCTCGCGCGTTCAGAGGGTGCGGGGCGGGGTGGTGACTACGTGCGGTCCGCCCCCGCGTCCGGTCATGCCGGGGCGGGGCGGGCGCAGCCGGGCTTAGAGCCCTCGCGTCGCTCGGGGAGGGATGAAAGAGAGACAGGGGATGAGGAATGAGCGTGCCCATCCCTCCATGTCCCGTCCCTCTATCCCTCACACGCGGCGACGCTTGGGCGGCCGGCAGCCGTTGTGAGGAATCGGGGTGGTGTCGCGGATCGAGAGGACCTCGAGGCCCGCGTTGGCGAGCGAGCGGATGGCGCCCTCGCGGCCGGAGCCCGGCCCCTTGACGTACACGTCTACGCGGCGGAGCCCAAGGTCGTGCGCCTCCTTCGCGGCCTCGGCCGCGGCGACGCCAGCGGCGTACGGCGTGTTCTTCCGCGAGCCGCGGAAGCCCATCTTGCCCGACGACGACCACGAGATCGTGTTGCCGTACGCGTCGGTGATGGTGATGAGGACGTTGTTGAACGACGCCTTGACGTAGGCATGACCGTTCGACTCGACCTGGACCTTCTTCTGGTTGCGGCGGGCGCCGCGCTGCTGCTTCGCCATGAGAGCGTGCTGAGGAGGCCGGAGCCTCGGAGGTGGAAATCAAAACCGCCCGGCGGGGCGGGGTGGCGCGTCAGGGGTGGTCCCACCCCGCCCCATTGACTCCAGGGCGGGAGGATGCCTGCGTGCGCCGGCGAACGGCCAGAGGGCGGGGTGGCCGAAACCGCCCCGCCCCCGCGACTACTTGCGCGGGGCCTTCTTCTTCCCGGCGACCGTCTTCTTGCGGCCCTTCCGGGTGCGGGCGTTCGTCTTCGTCCGCTGGCCGCGGACGGGGAGCCCCTTGCGGTGGCGGAGCCCACGGTAGCAGCCGATGTCCATCAGCCGCTTGATGTTGAGCTGCGTCTCCGTGCGGAGCGAGCCCTCGACGACGTAGTTGTCTTCGATAAGGGACCGGACACGGCGCGTCTCGTCCTCCGACCACTGATCGGGGTACGTGTCGGCGTCCACGCCGGCTCGCTCTAGGATCTCCTGGGCGCGGCTGTCGCCGATGCCGAAGATGGACGTGAGTGCGACCGCGCCGCGCTTGCGGCCGGGGACGTCGACTCCTGCGATTCGAGGCATAGGTCTGAATGCTGAATGGTGAACGCTGAACGATGACGCCTGAGGGTCGACCCCTTCCGCGTTCGTCGTTCGGCGTTCAGAATTACCCTTGGCGCTGCTTGTGCTTGGGGTTCTTCTTGTTGATGATGTAGATGCGGCCTTTCCGGCGGACGATCTTGTCGTCGGCCGACCGCTTCTTGACGCTGGCGCGGACCTTCATGATGCTTCGGGAGGGGGAGCGGACTCGGGGCGGTCAGACAAGAACGCGACACGGTCGGGGAGGAATGCCGACGGCGCCGTGAAAAGCCCGCCGAACCGGCCGCCCCGCCCGTACAGCTGTTCGTGCGGGCGAGGTGGCGTGAACGCGCCCCGCTCCGCCCGCGCTACTTGTAGCGGTAGACGATCCGGCCCTTCGTGAGGTCGTACGGCGACAGCTCGACCGTCACGCGGTCCCCGGGGAGGATGCGGATGTAGAACTTCCGCATCTTGCCGGAGAGCAGTCCCAGGATCTCGTGCCCGTTCTCGAGCTCGACCCGGAACTGGGCGTTAGGGAGGGCTTCGGTCACTTTGCCGTCTTGTCGGATCGCGGGCTGCTTCGCCATAAAGTGGAGTGTGTTACTGCGGGGAGGCCGCCTCATGGGCGGGCGGGGTGGCGGGCGCGCCGGCCTCGGCCAGGGCGCGCTCGATCAGGTCGTAAGAGGAAAGAACCTCGGCGTGCCCCTTCTGAACGAGCACCATGTGCTCGAAGTGCGCGCTCGGGCGCCCGTCGGCCGTGCGGACCGTCCACCCGTCGTCGTCGACGGTGACGTCGGAGGTGCCGCCGTTGATCATGGGCTCAATGCAGAGCGTCATGCCGGGCTTGAGCTTTTTGCCCACACCCTTGCGGCCGACGTTCGGGACGTTCGGAGGCTCGTGGAGGCGCCGCCCCACACCGTGCCCCACGAGGTCGCGCACGACACCGTAGCCCCGCCCCTCGCAGTAATCCTGCACGGCGTGCCCGATGTCGCCCGTGCGCCGCCCCGCCCCCGCCTGCCCGATGCCGAGGTAAAGAGACTCTCGGGTGGTGGCAAGCAGCTCCTGCGTCTCCGCCGACACGGTGCCCACGGGGAACGTGTAGGCAAAGTCACCGAAGTAGCCGTCCAACTCGACGCCGCAATCGACGGAGACGATGTCCCCCTCCTGGAGGGCGTACGAGCTTGGGAAGCCGTGGACCACGACGTCGTTGACCGAGATGCAGAGCGACCCGGGGAACGGCGGCGTGTCGCCGCCCATCCGGTAGCCCTTGAACGCTGGCCGACCGCCCGCGTCTCGGATGACGGCTTCGGCCGCGTCGTCGAGCTCCTGCGTCGGCGTTCCCGGCCGAACGAGCCCGGCGGCCGCAGCGAGCGCGCGCTCGACGACCGCCGCCGCCTTGCGGATGCCCGCGACGTCTCGGTCGGTCTTTAGAACGATTCGGCCCGTCGCCATCTAGCGGCGCCGGCCGCGCACGCGGCCCGTCTTCATGAACCCGTCGTAGTGCCGCATCAGCAGGTGGCTCTCGATCTGCTGGAGCGTGTCGAGCGTCACGCCGACGAGGATGAGCAGGCTCGTGCCGCCGAAGAACTGGGCGAACCCAGGGAGCACGCCGGCCTGCGCCGCGATCGCCGGCAGGATGGCCACGAACCCGATAAAGAGCGCGCCGGGGAGCGTGATCCGCGTCAGGATCGTGTCGATAAACTCGCTCGTCTGCCGGCCGGGCCGGACGCCCGGGATAAAGCCGCCCTGCCGCTTCATCGTGTCCGCCATCTCCTGCGGGTTCACGGCGATGGCCGTGTAGAAGTAGGTAAAGAAGACGCAGATGACGAAGAACAGGACCGAGTACCAGACGCCGAAGATGTCGCCGGTCGCATTGCCCACGCCCACCCAGAACGCGCTGTCAGGGAAGAAGGCCGCGATCGTGCTCGGGATGAACATGATCGACTGCGCGAAGATGATCGGCATCACGCCCGCCGCGTTAACCCGGAGCGGGAGGTACTGCGTGGTCCCGCCGTACTGCTTCCGCCCGACGACGCGCTTGGCGTACTGGACCGGGATCCTCCGTGTCCCCTGCGTCACGAACACGACGCCCATGGTGACGAGGAAGAGGGCGCCGAGCTCGATGAGGAAGACGAAGATGTTGGCCACCTCCGTGAACTGGTTCGCAAGCGCCGCCGGCAGGAAGGCGATGATCCCGATCATGATGATGAGCGAGATGCCGTTCCCAATCCCTTTCTCCGTGATCCGCTCACCGAGCCACATCACGAAGACGGTCCCCGCCGTCAGACAGATGACGCAGACGAGCGTAAAGGCCCACGCCGGAATCACGATCGCTGTCCCGCTCGTGGCTTGGAGGTTGATCGCGTAGCCGATCGATTGGAGCGCCGTGATGGCAACCGTCCCGTACCGCGTGAGCTGCGTGATCTTGCGCCGGCCGTCCTCCCCCTCGCGTTGGAGCTTCTGGAAGTACGGCACCACCGCCCCCAAGAGCTGGACGATGATCGACGCCGTGATGTAGGGCATGATGCCCAACGCGAACACGCCCGCCCGGAAAAACGCCCCACCCACGAACAGGTTGAACAGCCCGAACAGGCCGCCCTGATTCGGGTTAGCGTCCGTGAGCTGCTGGAGCGCAACCGCGTCGATACCCGGCAGGGTCACGTACGACCCCAGCCGGTAGACGACCAGGACGCCGAGCGTAAAGAGAATGCGCTGCCGGAGCTCCTGGATCTTCCAGATGTTGCGGGCAGATTCGACGACCGAGGCCATGGGGTAGAGCTGTCAGCGTTCAGCGCCGGCAAGGAGCCGGCCTGATGCTGGGTTAGTCAACGACAGTGGCGGTGCCACCGGCGGCCTCGATCTTCTGGCGCGCCGAGGCCGAAAAGGCGTGGGCGTGAACGTCGAGCCGCGACGAGAAGTCGCCGTCGCCGAGGATCTTATAGCGGCCGTTCTTGCCGCCGATCCCGAGCGCGCGGAGCGTGTCGGGCGACACCATCGCCCCCTCCTCCAGGCGGCCCTCCTCGACGAGGACGGCGAGACGGCCGATGTTGATCGGGTCGTACGCGACGCGGTTGCGGTTCTTGAACCCGAACTTCGGCACGCGGCGCTGGAGCGGCATCTGCCCGCCCTCGAACCACGTGGGGACGCCGCCGCCCGACCGGCTCTTCTGGCCTTTGTGGCCGCGCGTCGAGGTGCCGCCGTGGCCGGAGCCCTCTCCGCGGCCGACACGCTTGCGCTTCTTGGTGGAGCCCGTTGCGGGCTTCAGGTTGCTGAGGTCCATCGTATGAGTGGCTAGAGACGCCCGCCCCGTCCGTTGTAGGCCAGAGGCAGACTCGCGATGCGCCTGACGGCGCCTGCGCCGATGGCGGCGCGACAAAAAAGATAGGCGGCGCCCCAAGAGAGGGCGGTCGCCTTTTGCGTGAAAGGCCCACCCCGCCCTCGCATACGCGGGCGGGGCGGCGGCTTAGTTTTCGTCGACGGAGACGAGGTGGCGGACCTTCGCCACCATCCCCTGGATCTGGGGGGTCGCCTCGTGCTCGACCGTCCGGCCGATGCGGCCGAGGCCGAGCGCCTGGATCGTCCGCTTCTGGACGCCGGGCCGGCGGATGACGCTCCGCGTCTGGGTAATCTTGATCGTTGCCATGACTAGGGGGAAGAGGGGTGGGGGAAGCGGGAAGGGGCGGGGCGGCCTGAAAGGGAGCGTTCTCCCTTGCCTCTTGCCCCCTCCCTCTTACCCTTCAAACACCTGCTTGATGGTGACTCCGCGGCGGGCGGCGACCTCGGCCGGGTCCTGAAGCTGATTCAGGGCGTCCATCGTCGCGCTCACCTGGTTGTGCGGGTTCGACGACCCCTGGCTCTTCGAGAGCACGTTGCGGATGCCGGCGCACTCGAGGACCGCCCGGACACCGCCGCCGGCGATCACGCCCGTTCCGTCGGATGCCGGCTTGAGGAGGACGGAGCCGGCGTCGTGGCGGCCGCGGACGGCGTGGGGGATGGAGCCCGTGCCCGTCACCGGCACGCCAATCAGGTTCTTCTTGGCGTCCTCGGTCCCCTTGGAAATCGCATCGGCGACCTCGTTGGCTTTGCCGAGGCCTTGCCCGACTTGGCCGTTCCCGTCGCCGACGACGACGACGGCGTTGAACGAGAACCGCCGGCCACCTTTGACCACCTTCGCCACGCGGTTGACGGAGACGAGCTTCTCGATAAGGTTGGAGCGGTTGGCGGCGTTGTCACGCCCGTCGTTGCGACGGCCTCGGCCCCGGTTTTGCTGCTGTGCCATGGGAGTGTGTGCTTAGAGGGTGAGCCCAGCGGCGCGGGCGCCCTCGGCGAGGGCCTGGACGTTGCCGTGGTAGCGGTAGCCGCCACGGTCGAAGACGGCGCGGTCAACACCGGCCTCCTTTGCGCGCTCGGCGATCCGCTGCCCGACCGCCTTCGACGCCTCTACGCCGCCGCCCTCCACCCCGCCCTCGCGGGTCGACGCGGCGGCAAGCGTGGTGCCGGCGAGGTCGTCGATAAGCTGGGCGTAGATGTGCTTGTTCGAACGGAACACGCTCAGGCGCGGGCGCTGCGGTGTACCAGACACCTTGGAGCGGATGCGGCGCCGGATGCGTTGGCGCTGAGTGACTTTGCGGGCAGTACGTGCCATCGTAGGGTGCGCTTGGGGCCGACGGTCTGAGCCGTCGTGCCACGCGAAAAATGAAGGGGCGGGGCGGTTCTAGCGGGCGGCCGTCTTGCCGGCCTTCCGGCGGACGAACTCGTCGACGTAGCGGACGCCCTTGCCCTTGTAGGGCTCCGGGGGCCGGAGCGCGCGGATCTTGGCCGCCACCTGACCGACGAGCTGCTTGTCGATGCCGCTGATCTTGACGCGGGGGTTCTGCCCACGTGCCGACTGCGCTTCGATGGTGATGCCCTCCGGCGGCACGAAGTAGATGGGGTGCGAGAATCCGAGGGCGAGCTCGAGCACGTCGAGGCCCGACACCTTGGTCGCTTCGGCGCGGTAGCCCACGCCGATCACCTCGAGCTCTTTGGTGTAGCCGTCGGTGACGCCCTCGATCATGTTAGCGAGGAGCGACCGGGTCAGGCCGTGGAGCGCGCGGTGCCGCTTCTGGTCGGTCGGGCGCGAGACGACGAGATCACCGTCCTCTTCGGCGACCGAGAGATCGGGGTCAACGGCGAGGCCAAGCTGGCCTTTCGGCCCCTTGACGGTCGCGTGGTTCTTGCCCGAGACGTCGACCGTGACGCCGTCGGGGAGCGGGATGGGCTGCTTGCCGATTCGAGACATGAGTGCTGCAGGTGCTGGAGGCCGCCCTCGGCCTCGGGGGCGGGGTGACTAGCTGACGGTGGCGATGACTTCGCCCCCGATCCCGGCGCGCCGGGCCTCCTTGTCCGTCATCACGCCGCGGGACGTCGAGATGATGGCGATGCCGAGCCCGTTCATCACGCGCGGCAACTCGCCGGCGCCGACGTAGCGGCGGAGCCCAGGCTTGGACATCCGCGTGATCGTCTGGATCACGGGCTTGCCTCCACGGAGGTACTTGAGGTAGATCCGAATCAGCCCTTGCTTGTTGTCCTCGACGTTGACGTAGTCTTGGACGTAGCCCTTGTCGAGGAGGATCTGCGTGACCGCCCGCTTCAGCTTGGAGGCCGGGACGTCGACGTAAGGGTGGCGTGCCTTTTGGGCGTTGCGGATCCGGGTGAGGTAGTCCGCGACAGGGTCTGAGAGTGCGCTCATTGCGTCTTCGGCCGGTTCGGAGCAGAGCTCCGCCTGACCGCTAGAGGGTGTAAGGTTCGAGGTCGGTGGGTTCGGAGTCCAGGGTTTGGTTCGGGAAACAACCCGGAACGCTGGACCCTGAACCTCTCCCTACCAGCTCGACTTGCGGATGCCGGGGATCTTCCCCTCCATCGCGAGCTCGCGGAACACGTTGCGGCAGACGCCGAACTTGCGGAGGTAGCCGCGGGGGCGCCCCGTGAGGGCGCAGCGGTTGTGGAGGCGGACTGGGCTCGCGTTGCGCGGGAGCCGCTGGAGCCCCTCGTAGTCGCCGGCGGCCTTGAGGGCGGCCCGCTTTTCGGCGTACTTCGCGACGGCCTCGCGGCGCTTCTTCTCGCGGGCGATGACGCTCTTCTTGGCCATGTTGGGTTCGGTAGAGTTCTAAAAGTGAGGGCGGGGTGGCTACGCCACCTCCTGCGTCTCGCGGCGGACGAAAGGCATGCCGAGCGCCTTGAGCAGCGCGTAGGCCTCCTCGTCCGTCTCGGCCGTCGTCACGAACGTGACGTCCATGCCGGAGACGCGGGAGACCGAGTCGATGTCGATCTCCGGGAAGATGATCTGCTCCCGGACGCCCAGCGTGTAGTTGCCACGCCCGTCGAACGAGCGGTCGGGGATGCCGCGGAAGTCACGCACGGCGGGGAGCGCGAGCGTTATGAGGCGGTCCACGAACTCCCACATCCGGTCGCCCCGGAGCGTGACGGCGACGCCCACGGGCATCCCCTCACGGAGCTTGAAGTTCGAGATCGACTGCCGCGCGTTGCGGACCGCCGGCTGCTGGCCGGTAATCTTGCGAAGCTCCTCAACGGCGTCGTCGAGGATTTTCTTGTTCTGGGACGCCTCGCCGATGCCCTTGTTGATCGTCACCTTGAGCAGGCGCGGGACCTCCATCGGGTTCGAGTACCCAAACTGCTCCGTGAGGGCGGGGGCGATCTCGGAGCGGTAGCGCTCCTTGAAACGGGGGGTGTAGTTCTCCATGGTGTGTGGTTGTCGGGGGCGGGGTGGCCGCCCCGCCCTGGGAGTCCGCTCTAGCTGTCCAGCTCCTCGCCGGTGGTCTTGGCGTAGCGGACCCAACGGCCCCGCCCGGTCTCTACGCTCTCGACGCGCTTCCGCCCGATTCGCGTCGGCGCGCCGTTCCCGTCGACCGGCATCACGTTCGAGATGTGGATCGGCCGCTCCGCCTCAATGCGGCCGCCGTTCGGGTACGCCTGGTTCGGCTTCGTGTGCTTGAGCCGAAGGTTGACGCCCTCCACGAGGACCCTGTCACGGCTCGGGTACACCTCCAGCACGCGGGCCTGGTACCCCTTAGGACGGTCGTTCTGACCGCCGCCGTGGGCCGTAATCCGCTTCGTCAGGACGACTTGGTCGCCCTTTCTGACGTGGAGCTTTTTCTGCTTGTTCGTGGTACGCGGCATCGGTCTAGAGGACTTCGGGGGCGAGGGAGACGATCCGCATAAACTGGCGGTCGCGGAGCTCGCGGGCGACGGGGCCGAAGATGCGCGTTCCGCGCGGCTCGTCGGCGTCGTTGAGGAGGACGGCTGCGTTCTCGTCGAACCGGATGTACGAGCCGTCAGAGCGCCGGTACTCTTTCTTGGTGCGGACGATGACGGCGCGGGACACGTCGCCCTTTTTCACGTTGCCGCCGGGGATCGCGTTCTTGACCGACACGACGATCGTGTCGCCGACGCGGGCGTAGCGGCGGCCCGAGCCGCCGAGGACGCGGATGCAGAGGACCTGCTTGGCCCCGCTGTTGTCGGCGACGTTGAGTCTGGATTCTTGCTGGATCATGGGAGCCGAGGGCGAGCCGCCGGAGCGGCCGGGTGCACGGGGTTATCGGGCGCGTTCGACGACCTCCACGAGCCGCCACCGCTTCGTCTTCGAGAGCGGGCGGGTCTCCTGGATGCGGACCACGTCACCTTCGCCGGCGTCGTTCGTCTCGTCGTGCGCCTTCAGCTTCGTCGTCTGCTTGATAAACTTGCCGTAGATGGGGTGCTTCACCTGGCGCTCGATGGCGACGGTGATCGTCTTGTCCATCTTGTCGGAGACGACGAGGCCGACGCGGTACTTCCGCGCGCTGCGCTCGGCGGCCGCCGTGTCGGCGGTCTGTGTTTCGTTGGCCATAGCCTGGAGGCCCCTGGGGGGCGGTGCTAGTCGCTTGGTGAGCCGGTACCTCACCAACTACGGAAGGGCGCGGGCGCCCGCTGGGCGGGGCGGCGCCGACCGGCCGGCGCTCAAGCGAGCGGGCCGGGCTGAGCGATTGAGGATACGGGCGGGGCGGGTGAAGGCGCCGTCAGGACCGCCGCCCCGCCCCGCCCCCACTGAAGCTTCACGCGTCGGTCGCCGTCGCACGCGGCGTGTCAGGCGTCTGCTTCTCGCGGAGGACCGTCTTCATACGGGCGATGGCGCGCCGCTTGTCGCGGAGCACGATCGGGTTCTCGAGCCCCGTCACCGTCCGGCGGAACTTGAGGTCTGTGATGTCGCGGGTCTCCTCGTCGATGCGCTGCTCGATCTCGGCAGCGCTCATCTCGCGGATGTCGTTGGCTTTCATGTCTCGTAGGTACAAAGCGCCCCGGCGGCCACGTGGGCGCCGGGGCGGGGTGGTCTAGGCGCTGGCGGGCGGCGTGTTGCCGTCGTCCGACGTGTTGTCGCCCTGGTTCTGCGGGTTCGGGCCGGCGTTCTGCTCGGCCGACTCGTCGGCGTCTTCGCCCACGGGGCGCTCGACGGCGTCTCCCGTCGGGGCCTCCGGCTCGTCGGTGTCGACGACGTTGCCGTCCTCCTCACGGAGCGCGTCCACGTAGTCGTTGAACGCGTCGAAGTCGCCGTCGGCGAGGTACTGGGCCTGCTGAGTCCACGTCTCCTCGTTGACCGACTGCTGGTCGGTCCCGTCGGCCTCGACGATCTCCCGGAGACGGTCCAGGCTGAGACCGGCGAGCCCGGCGTAGGTCGTGATGCCCTGCGCCTCGAACGCCTCGGCGAGCGTGTCGCCCAAGCCGTAGAGGTTCGTGAGGTCGTCGTTTTGGACGTCGGCCGTGAGGCCGGAGGCGTCGCCGGTCACGTCGGCAGGGGGCGGGACGGGCGCCGACTCAGGCCGAACAACGATCTTCGCCTTAACCGGCAGCTTCTGGATGGCGAGCCGGAGCGCTTCGCGCGCCAGGTCCTCGTCCACCCCGCCGATCTCGAACACGATCCGGCCTGGCTTGACGACGGCCACCCAGTACTCGGGCGAGCCCTTGCCCTTGCCCATGCGGGTCTCGGCCGGCTTCTTGGTGATCGGCTTGTCGGGGAACACGCGGATCCACACCTTCCCGACGCGCTTCATCTTGCGCGTCATGGCGATACGGGCGGCCTCGATCTGGCGGCTCGTGAGCCACCCCGCTTCGAGGACCTTGATCCCGTAGTCGCCGAAGGTCACGCGGGCTCCGCGCTGGGCGAGCCCGGTCACGCGGCCCTTCTGCATCTTGCGGAACTTGGTCCGCTTGGGCATCAACATAGCTGTCCTGTCTGTGCTCTAGAAGAGGGGTGTGGGAGTTACCGGCGGCCGCGGCCGCCGCCGCCGCCCCGCCCGCCGCGGTCGTCCCGGCCGCCGCGACGGCGGCGCTCGGGGACGCTGGGGGCCGCGTTCTGCTGGCGCTGCGCCGTCGCGTTCGGGCTGAGGTCGGGCTTGCCGAGCACCTCGCCGTGGAAGATCCAGACCTTGACCCCGCAGGTGCCGGCGGTCGTAAAGGCCGTCGCCTCGGCGTAGTCGATGTCGGCGCGGAGCGTGTGGAGAGGCACGCGGCCTTCGAGGTACTGCTCGGTCCGGCTCATCTCCGAGCCGCCCAGCCGCCCGCCGAGGCGGATACGGATGCCCTGGGCGCCCATCCGCATGGCGGCCCCGAGCGCCTGCTTCATCGCGCGGCGGTAGGACACGCGGCCCTCCAGCTGCTGCGCGATGTTCTGCGCCACGAGCGAAGCGTCCAACTCGGGCCGCTTGATCTCGTTGATGTTGATCTGGATGTCCTTCGAGGTCAGCTTCTTCAGCTCCTCGCGCAGCTTCTCGACCTCGGAGCCGCCCCGCCCGATGATCACGCCCGGGCGCGACGTGTGGAGCGTGAGGATGACGCGCTTGGGCGTCCGCTCGATGACGGTCCGGCTGAGGCCGGCGCGCTTGAGGCGGGCGTCGAGGTAGCGGCGGATCTCCTGGTCCTCGACGAGCATCTCGGAGTACGAGCCGTCGGTGTACCAGTTGGAGTCCCAGCCTCGGATCACGCCGAGACGGAAGCCGATGGGGTTTGTTTTCTGACCCATGAGTCGGGGTGTCTGGGTGTGGTTACGCCTCGACCGCCTCGGCCGTCTCCGCTTCGGGCGTGCCGACGACGACGGTGAGGTGGCTGGAGCGCTTGAGGATGGGGTGGGCGCGCCCGCGCGAGACGGGCTGGAACCGCTTGAGGACCGGGGCCTGGTCGACCATGATCGTCTTCACGATCAGGCGGTCGTCGTCGATCCGCTCGTCCTGGTTCTGGTCCACGAGGTTGCCGTAGGCGTCCTGGATCGCGCGGCGGACCATCTTGGCCGCCTTCTGCGGCATGAACTCGAGCGTGTCGATGGCCGTCTGGGCGTTCTTGCCGCGGACGACGTCGGCCACGATCCGCATCTTTCGCGGGCTGATGCGGAGGTACCTCCGCTTGGCGCGTGCTTCCATGTCTGGTGTGTCTCTAGGGTGGGCGGGGCGGGGCGGAGCGTTGACCGCCCCGCCCGCCCGACGGCGTTAGCGGCGGCGGTCCTTTTTGGCGCCGGCGTGGCCGCGGAACGTCCGCGTCGGGGCGAACTCGCCCAGCCGGTGGCCGATCATGTTCTCGGTCACGTAGACCGGGACGAACTGCTTCCCGTTGTGGACGGCGAACGTGTGCCCGAGCATGTCGGGCGTGATCATCGAGCCGCGGCTCCACGTCTTGACGACGCGCTTTTTGCCGCCCTCGTTCATCTCGTCCACCTTCGCACGGAGCTTGTAGTGGACGAAGGGGCCTTTCTTCAGCGAGCGTGCCATAGGAGTTACTTCTTAGCCTTGCGGCGGCGGACGATGAACTTGTTCGACGCTTTCTTCTTCTTGCGCGTCTTGAAGCCCTTGGCGTAGACGCCGGTCGGGCTCTTCGGGTGGCCGCCGGAGGACTTACCCTCGCCGCCGCCCATCGGGTGGTCGACCGGGTTCATGGCCACGCCGCGCGTTTGCGGGCGGATGCCGAGCCAGCGCGAACGGCCGGCCTTCCCGATGTCGATGTTCATGTGGTCCGGGTTCGACGTCTGGCCGATCGTGGCCAGACAGTCGACCGGGACCCGGCGGACTTCGCCGGACGGGAGCTTGAGGTTGGCGAACCGCCCCTCGCGCGCCGTCAGCTGCGCCGACGTCCCGGCGCTCCGGGCGAGCTGCGCGCCCTTCCCCGGCTTCATCTCGATCGCGTGGACCTGCGTGCCCAGCGGGATGTTGGCCAGCGGGAGGCAGTTGCCGATCTCAGGCGAGGCGTCCGGCCCGCTCACGAGCGTCTGGCCGACCGTCACCTTGTCGGGCGCGATGATGTAGCGCTTCTCGCCGTCGGCGTAGACCAGGAGGGCGATGCGGGCGCTCCGGTTCGGGTCGTACTCGATCGACGCGACGCGAGCCGGGATGCCGTGCTTGCCCCGCTTAAAGTCGATGATCCGGTACCGGCGCTTGTGGCCGCCGCCGCGGTGGCGGGAGGTCTTGCGGCCGTTGTTGTTGCGGCCGCCGGAGCGCTTGCGCACGTCCAGCAGGCTCTTTTCCGGCTCCGACGTCGTGATCGTGTCGAAGGCCGAGACCGAGCGGTGCCGCTGACCCGGTGTGGTCGGGTTGAGCTTACGGATAGCCATGTGTGGGAGGGCCTACGTGCCGCCGGCCGAGCCGGGGCTTTGCGCCCTAGTGGTTCAGAACAGTCAGGATCGCCCCGAGCGGGGCGGAGAACCGAGAACGTTAGACGGACTCGTACAGGTCGATCTCGCCCGAGCGCAGCGTGATGACGGCCTTCTTCCACGCCGCCTGCCGCCCGCGGACGAGGCCGCGCTTGGTGAACTGGCGCTTCCGCTTGCCGCGGACGACCATCGTCCGCACCTCGCCGACTTCGACGTCGGGGTAGCGCGTCTCGAAGGCCTTGCGGATCTCGATCTTGTTGGCCGTCTTCGCCACCTTGAAGGTGTAGTGCTGCCCCTCTTCGATGAGGCGCGTCGACTTCTCGGTGAGGACGGGCTCGATGATGATCTCGTTCATGGTTAGGCCTCAGTCTGGGTGTCGTCGTCGGAGTCCGCCTCCGCCCCGCCCTCGGCGGCGGGCGGGGTGGTGGGCACGTCCGGAGCGGCGGGGTCGGCGGTGGTCGGCGCGTCCTCCATCGGGACCGGGAGGTCCGTCTCCTCCACCCCGCCCTCGGTGGCGGGCGAAGCGGCGGCCTTGGAGCGGGCCGCCTCCGGCGGAGCGGATTGGCCGTCGACGGTCGCCTTCTGGGCGGGGCGGAGCGCCTCGGTTAGCGCCTCGACGGCGCCCTCCTGGAGCAGGATCGTCTTGGCACCGATGAGGTCGAGCGTCGACGCCTGATCGGCGGCGAGCACCTTCACGCCTGGGATGTTGCGGGCCGAGCGGTAGAGCGTGTTGTCGAGGCCGTTCGAGAGCACGAGCGTCTTGCCGCTCACGCCGTTGCTCTTGAGGAGGTCCGCGATCTCGCGCGTCTTAGGCACGGCAAGGTCGAGGTCCTCGATCACGCGGAGCGTCGAGTCGGTCAGCTTATAGGCCAGCGCGCTGCGCCGGGCGAGCTGCTTCGTCTTGCGGTTGACGCGGACGGTGTACTCGTGCGGGCGGGGGCCAAAGATGGTGCCGCCGCCCTTGCGGAGCGGGCTCTTGGCGTCGCCGGCGCGGGCGTTGCCCGTCCCCTTCTGGCGGTACAGCTTGCGGCGCGACTTGGACACTTCGCTGCGCTCCTTCGTCTTGTGCGTGCCCTGGCGCTTATTGGCCTGAATGCTGCGGACGTCGAGCCAGATGGCGTGGTCGTTCGGCTCGATCCCGAAGATGGCGTCGTCGAGTTCGACCTGGCGTCCGGCCTCGGCGCCGGCGCGGGTGTAGACAGAGAGTTTCATGGTTCTGTTGCGTGATGCGTGATTCGTGACGGCCTGGATGCGCGGGCGGGGTGGCGCCGCGTGCATCATTCGTCACGCATCATGCCTTGCGAATCTCGACGATCCCGTTCTTGTGGCCCGGCACGGCGCCCTTGACGAGGATCAGGTTGTTGTCCGGGAAAACGCGGACGACGCGGAGGTTCTTGACCGTCACGCGCTCGCCGCCCGTCCGCCCCGCCATGCGCGTGCCCTTGAACACGCGGCTGGGGTCGGACGCCTGCCCGATCGAGCCCGGCGCGCGCTGCCGGTTGTGCTGGCCGTGCGTGGCGTCGTTGACGCCGCGGAAGTTGTGGCGCTTGACGACGCCCTGGAAGCCCTTGCCCTTCGACGTGCCCGAGACGGCGACCGTGTCGCCTTCTTCGAAGCGCTCGACGGTGATCTCGTCGCCGAGCGAGACGTCGTTGTCGAGGTCGGTGCCTCGGAACTCGACGATGTGGCGCTTGGCGTCCACGCCGGCGGCCTCGAAGTGGCCGGCCATGGCCATCGTCGTGTGCTTGGACTTTTTGTCCTGGAAACCGATCTGGACGGCGCGGTAGCCGTCGGTCTCGTCGGTCTTGATCTGGGTGACGGCACACGGGCCGGCTTCGATCACCGTGCAGACGGTCTGCCGTCCGCTGGCGTCGTAGACGCTCGTCATGCCGACCTTGCGGCCGAGAATGGCGCTCATTGAACCGGGGGGTTAGTTAAGCGGAAAAGAGAGCGGGCGGGGTGGTTGCCCCGCCCGTACATGTCGGTCGGGTCAGACCTTGATTTCGACGTCCACGCCGGAGGGGAGCTCCAGCTTCATGAGGGCGTCGACGGTCTTCGACGACGTCGAGAGGATGTCGATGAGGCGCTTGTGGGCGCGCGTCTCGAACTGGTCCCGCGCCTTCTTGTCGACGTGGGGACCGGAGAGGACCGTGTAGATCGTCTTGCGCGTCGGGAGCGGGATCGGCCCGCTGACGACGGCGCCGGTCGACTTGACCGTGCGGATGATCTTCTCGGCGCTCTTGTCGACGAGCGTGTGGTCGAACGACTTGAGCTTGATGCGGATCTTCTGATTCGCCATGTGTCATGGCCTGAGGCCAGAGTCAAAAGGGGGCGGACTCAAAGGGCGGGGTGGCGTATGGACCACCCCGCCCTGTGTCAGCGCGTGTGCTTAGTCGAGGATTTTGGAGACGACGCCGGCGCCCACCGTCCGCCCGCCCTCGCGGATCGCGAACCGCAGCCCCTCCTCCATCGCCACCGGCACGATGAGGTCCACCTTGAACTGCGTGTTGTCCCCCGGCATCACCATCTCCACCCCCTCCGCCAGCTCGATGTCCCCCGTCACGTCCGTCGTCCGGAAGTAGAACTGCGGGCGGTACCCCTTGAAGAACGGCGTGTGCCGGCCGCCCTCGTCCTTCGACAAGATGTACACCTCGCACTCGAACTGCTTGTGCGGCGTGACCGAGCCCGGCTTGCACACCACCATCCCGCGCTCGACCGCGTCCTTCTCGATCCCGCGCAGCAGCACGCCCGCGTTGTCCCCGGCCTGCGCCGAGTCCAGGAGCTTCCTGAACATCTCGACGCCCGTCACCGTCGAGGCCATCTTCTCCTCCTGCATCCCGATGAGCTCCACCGGCTCGCCCACCTTGATCTGGCCCCGCTCGACCCGGCCCGTCACCACCGTCCCCCGGCCCGTGATCGAGAACACGTCCTCGACCGGCATCAGGAACGGGCGGTCGACGGCCCGCTCCGGCGTCGGGATGTAGTCGTCGACGGCCGTCATGAGCTCCATGACCTTGGCCACCCACGCGTCCTCCCCGTTCAAGGCGCCCAGCGCCGAGCCCTGCACGACCGGGAGGTCGTCGCCCGGGAACTCGTACGACGAGAGCAGCTCGCGGACCTCCATCTCGACGAGCTCCAGGAGCTCCTCGTCGTCGACGAGGTCGGCCTTGTTCATGAACACCACCACGTAGGGCACGCCGACCTGGCGGGCCAAGAGGATGTGCTCGCGGGTCTGCGGCATCGGGCCGTCCGTGGCGGCGACCACCAGGATGGCCCCGTCCATCTGGGCGGCGCCCGTGACCATGTTCTTCACGTAGTCGGCGTGGCCCGGGCAGTCGACGTGGGCGTAGTGCCGCTCGGCCGTCTCGTACTCGACGTGGGCCGTGGCGATCGTGATGCCGCGCTCGCGCTCCTCGGGGGCGTTGTCGATGTCCTCGAACGCCTTGGCCTCCCCGCCGGACGCCTCGGCGAGCACCTTCGTGATCGCCGCCGTCAGCGTCGTCTTCCCGTGGTCGACGTGGCCGATCGTGCCGACGTTGACGTGCGGCTTCGTCCGCTGGAACTGTTCCTTCGCCATGATTCTCGTGGTCTGAGTGGTGTGCTGTCTAAATGTGGTAGGCGGGGCGGGGCGGCCTGAGCCACCCCGCCCCCGCGTGCGCTAAGCCGCGGCGGCCTCCTTGGTGCTGGCCGAGATCTCCTCGGCGATGGAC
Organism: Rubrivirga sp. S365; assembly: GCF_032248475.1. NCBI lineage: Bacteria > Pseudomonadati > Rhodothermota > Rhodothermia > Rhodothermales > Rubricoccaceae > Rubrivirga > Rubrivirga sp. S365. The sequence continues at coordinate 1,319,607 of NZ_JAVTTN010000001.1, read as the reverse complement.
TTCGGCACCTCCTTGTAGTGGTCGAACTGCATCGAGTAGATGGCCCGGCCCTGCGTGTTGCTCCGGAGGTCGGTCGAGTACCCGAACATCTCGCTCAGCGGCACCATCGCGTCGATGACCTGCGCGTCGTTGCGCTGGCCCATGCCGTCGATCTGGCCGCGGCGGCTGTTGAGGTCGCCGATCACCTCGCCCATGTACTCTTCGGGCGTGATGACCTCGACCTTCATGACCGGCTCCATGATGACGGGGCTCGCGCGGCGCGTGGCCTCGCGGAACGCCATGCGCCCGGCGATCTCGAACGAGAGCTGGTCGGAGTCGACGTTGTGGAACTTGCCGTCGTAGAGCCGGGCCTTGATGCCCTCGATGGGATAGCCGGCGAGCGGACCCTGGTCGAGCGCGCTCTCGATCCCCTTCTGGACCGACGAGATAAACTCGCGCGGGATGGACCCGCCCTTGATCTCGTCGATGAACTCGAGGCCGACGCCGCCCTCCTCCATCGGCGAGAACTCGATCTCGACGTGGGCGAACTGGCCGCGGCCGCCCGACTGCTTCTTGTGCGTGTAGGTGTGGTCGACCGACTTGCGGATGGCCTCGCGGTACGACACCTGCGGGGCGCCCACGTTGGCCTCGACCTTGAACTCGCGCTTGAGGCGGTCGACGATGATCTCGAGGTGGAGCTCACCCATGCCCGCGATAAGCGTCTGGCCCGTCTCGTCGTCCGACGACACCTTGAAGGTCGGGTCCTCCTCGGCGAGCTTCTGGAGCCCGACGCCGAGCTTGTCGATGTCGGCCTTCGTCTTGGGCTCGATGGCAATCTTGATCACGGGCTCCGGGAAGTCCATCGCCTCCAGGACGACCGGGTGGTCCGGATCCGTCAGCGTGTCGCCGGTGCGCGTGTCCTTCAAGCCCACGATCGCGCAGATGTCGCCGGCCTTGACCTGGTCGACATCCTCGCGCGTGTTGGCGTGCATGAACAGGAGCCGCCCCGCCCGCTCCTTCTTCTCGGAGGTCGCGTTGAGGAGCGCCTCACCCTTGTTGAGCGTGCCGGAGTAGACGCGCGAGAACGTGATCCGGCCGACGTAGGGGTCGGTCGCGATCTTGAAGGCGATCGCCGCAAACGGACCGTCGGGGTCCGCCTCGCGCGTCACGATGTCCTCGGTCCGCGGCTTGTGGCCGGAGATCGGTGGCACGTCGTTCGGCGACGGGAGGTAGTCGACGACGCCGTCGAGGAGCCGCTGAACGCCCTTGTTCTTGAACGCCGAGCCGCAGAAGACCGGCGTGATGTCCATCGAGATCGTCGCCTTGCGGACGGTGGCCTTGATGTCGTCGACGGGGATGTCCTCGCCTTCGAGGTACATCATGAGGAGCTCGTCGTTGTGCTCGGCGATGGCCTCAAGGAGCGCGATCCGGGCCTTCTTGGCGGTCGGCTTCAGGTCCTCGGGGATCTCGACCTCGTCCCACGTCGCGCCCTGCGTCGTGTCGTCGAACACGATGGCCTTGTTCGCGATGAGGTCGATGACCCCCTGGAACATCTCGCCGTCGCCGATCGGGATCTGGACGGGGACGGCGTTCGCGCCGAGCCGGTCCTTCATCATCTGGACCGCGTTCTCGAAGTTGGCCCCCGTCCGGTCCATCTTGTTGACGAACGCGATGCGCGGCACGTTGTACTTGTTCATCTGCCGCCAGACCGTCTCGGACTGCGGCTCCACCCCGCCCACGGAGCAGAACAGCGCGATCGCGCCGTCGAGCACGCGGAGCGAGCGCTCGACCTCGACCGTGAAGTCGACGTGGCCGGGCGTGTCGATGATGTTGATCCGGTGGTCGTCCCACTCGGCCGTCGTCGCGGCCGACGTGATCGTGATGCCGCGCTCCTTCTCCTGCTCCATCCAGTCCATCGTGGCGCCGCCCTCGTGGACCTCGCCGATCCGGTGGGTTTTGCCGGTGTAGTAGAGGATGCGCTCGGTCGTCGTCGTCTTGCCCGCGTCGATGTGGGCCGAGATCCCGATGTTGCGGGTCTGGTCGAGCGAGAAGGTTTTGCCGGTGAGGTCAGCCATGTCTGGGGGATGCTGGGCGCGCCCGGGCGGGGCGGGGCCGGTGAGAGCTAGCGGTAGCGGGCGAAGTGTGCAAACGCCTTGTTCGCCTCGGCCATGCGGTGCGTGTCGTCCTTCTTCTTAACCGCACCGCCTTCTCCGCGGCTGGCGGCGATGAGCTCGGCGGCGAGCCGGTTGGCCATCGACTTGTCGGCCCGCTGGCGGGCGTACTGGAGCAGCCACCGGAACGCGAGCGACGTGCGCCGCTCGGGGCGGACCTCGATGGGCACCTGGTAGGTGGCGCCGCCGACGCGGCGGCTGCGGACCTCGACGAGCGGGGCGGCGTTCGTGAGCGCCTTGCGGAACACCTCGACGCCGGGCTCGCCGGTCCGGTCCTCGATCAGGTCGAACGACCCGTAGACGAGGCCCTGGGCCACGGACTTTTTGCCGTCGCGCATGACGGCGGCCACGAACTTGGCGACGGTGACGTCGCCGTAGATCGGGTCGGGGATCGGGATCCGCTTGTCGGCTTGCTTTCTACGCATGGGGAGTCAGAAATGCAGGAGCAGGGGCGGGGCGGCCAGACACGGCGGCCCCGGCGATGCGGGGGCGGGGCGGGGCGGCGAGAGGCCGCGCCCAGGGGCGAGACGTGACGGGCGGGGCGGCCTGTCCGAGGCGCCCCGACGGCCGCCTACGCCTTCGGCTTCTTGGCGCCGTACTTCGAGCGGCTCTTGCGACGGTCGGCGACGCCGGCCGTGTCGAGCGCGCCGCGCACGATGTGGTACTTGACGCCCGGGAGGTCCTTGGCACCGCCGCCGCGGACGAGGACGATCGAGTGCTCCTGGAGGTTGTGACCCTCGCCGGGGATGTAGGCGATGACCTCGTACCCGTTCGTGAGCCGGACCTTGGCCACCTTGCGGAGGGCCGAGTTCGGCTTTTTCGGGGTCGTCGTGTAGACGCGCGTGCAGACGCCGCGGCGCTGCGGGTTGCCCTGGAGAGCAATCGACCCGGAGGTCTTGCGCTTCGGGGTCCGTCCCTTGCGGACGAGCTGGTTGATCGTAGGCACTGCGGTGCGGCGTGTTCGTGGTCGGGGGCGCGGCTGCGGTGCCGGCGCGGTCGGACAACCTACTCATTTGGCACGGCCACCTGCAACGCAGGACCACTCCGCCCGGGCTCCAGAAGCGCGCGACAGGCCCGGAAACGCGCCAAGCTTGCATGAACAAGTTTATGTGGTCTAAACCAGTAGACCGCGTTTCTCATTTCCTCCACCCCGCCCACCTGTGCGCGGGCGGGGTGGAGATGGGAGCTGCGGCGGTGGTCCGCTTCCCGGCGGGCTTCCACGGCCGCGACGACCTCGCGGGTACAAGCCAACACCTCCGCGGCTAGCGCTTCGACATCATCCCACCCCGCCCTGTCCAGCGTGTGGAGCGGGAGCCGGGCTAGCGTCTCGGACGAGAACCCAAAGAGGAAGTGCGCCGGCTCTCCAGCGCCTGGGCGCCTCGGACTTCGGCAGCCGCAGACGGAGCGATCACACCTGCGGCGGCCGCCCCGCCCCGCCCACGGGGCCGGGCTCCTGCGAGGCGCCGTCGCCCCCCGTCTCCGCCCCGCCCATGCGCGGCGACGGGCCGAGCGGGGTGGGCGCGTCCGAGAGGCCGTCGCCCTCGCCCGCGAGCGGGGCGGCCGGACCGTCCGGGGGCGCGTTGACCGGCTCGCCCTCGGCCGTCACGCCGGGCTCGTGCTCCGGCCGCTTGTACGGCCGCGGCCCGAGCACCTCGCGGAGGTCGTTCTCATTGAGCACCTCCTTTTCGAGGAGCGCCTGCGCGAGCTGCTCCAGCTTGTCCATCCGCTCGGTGAGCACCTCGCGCGTCTGCTGGCGGACGTCGCCGATGATCCGCTTGACCTCCAGGTCGATCTTCCGGGCCGTCTCGTCCGAGTACGGCTTGTCGAACTGGGGCTGGTCGGTCTTGCCCGAGAGGTTGAACGAGACGTAGCCGATCTCCTCCGACATCCCGTAGTCCACGACCATGGCGTAGGCCATCATCGTGATCTTCTCCAGGTCGTTCTGGGCGCCCGTCGTGATGCGGCCGAAGATGAGCTCCTCGGCCACGCGCCCGCCCATCGTCATCACCATGCGGTCGACGAGCGCCTCGGTCGTGTACAGGTAGCGCTCCTCGGGAAGCGACTGCGCGTAGCCCAGCGCGGCCATCCCGCGCGGGACGATCGACACCTTGACCACGGGGTCGGTGAACTCGCGGAACCACCCCGCCACGGCGTGGCCGGCCTCGTGGTAGGCGACGATCTCCTTTTCCTCGGGGCTGATGAGCTTGTTCTTTTTCTCCAACCCGCCGATCACGCGATCGATCGCGCGCTCGAAGTCGATCATCTCGATCGCGTCCTTGCCGTCGCGGGCGGCCAGGAGGGCCGCCTCGTTGCAGACGTTGGCGATCTCGGCGCCGGCAAAGCCGGGCGTCTGGCCGGCCAGGAGGTCCGTGTCGAGGTCCGGGGCGAGCGTGAGGTTCGCGGTGTGGACCTTGAAGATGGCCGCCCGCTCGCGGCGGTCGGGGCGGTCGATGAGGATCTGGCGGTCGAACCGGCCGGGCCGAAGGAGGGCCGAGTCCAGCGTGTCGGGCCGGTTGGTGGCCGCCATCAGGATGACGCCCTTGTCCGTGTTGAACCCGTCCATCTCGACGAGCAGCTGGTTGAGCGTGTTTTCGCGCTCGTCGTTGCCGCCCATGATCGCGCCCCGCCCACGGCTGCGGCCGACGGCGTCGATCTCGTCGATAAAGATGATGCACGGCGCCTTCTCCTTGGCCTGCTTGAACAGGTCGCGCACGCGGGCCGCGCCCACGCCGACGAACATCTCGACGAAGTCGGAGCCCGAGAGCGAGAAGAACGGGACCTGCGCCTCGCCGGCCACGGCCTTGGCGAGCAGCGTCTTGCCCGTCCCCGGGGGGCCGACGAGGAGAACGCCCTTGGGGAGCTTGCCGCCCAGCTTCGTGAACCGCTGCGGGTTCTTGAGGAACTGGACCACCTCCTCGACCTCCTCCTTGGCCTCGTCCAAGCCGGCTACGTCGGCGAACGTGATGGGGGCGCCCTCGGTCTGGTCGAAGAGCGTCGCCTTGTTTTTGCCGATGTTCAGGACCTGCTGGCCCGGCCCGCCCATGCGGCGCAGGATGAAGATCCAGAACACGGCGAGCAGGCCCAGCAGGAGCACCCACGAGAGGATGCCGCTCCACACGCTCGACGTGTAGTCGGCCGTGAACTCGATAGGCGTCTCGCCGGCGGCCACCCGCTGCTCGTTGATGGTCTGGACGAACTCCGTCAGGTCGTGGTCGGCCGGCTTCGTGGTGCGGAAGCGGCGGCCGGCGTCGGCGTCGGCCGTGCGGCCGAACGAGGGCTCGGGCGCGGCGACCTCGACGCGTCCCGCCTCGACGGCCTCTTCGGTGTAGGCGCCGCGGATGTCGGTTCGGTCCTGGACCTCGAACGAGGCGATGTCGCCCTCCTGGAGCTCCTCCAGGAACGCCGAGTACTCGACCTCGGACGACGCCGCCCCGCCCGAGAGGAACGTCTGGACGGCGAGGAGGAGGAGCGCGACCAGGACGAACAGGTAGAACGTCCCCAGCGACAGCTTGGGCTTTTTGTTCTTGTCGTTCTTGCGGCCGGACTGTCCGTCGCGGGGGTTGCCGGGCTTGGGGGTCGGCGTGGCCATGAAGCGGGTGGGGGAGGCGCCCGCGTCGGGGGGCGCGTGGGACGCTCGACGGCCCCTGGCGCGGCGTCGGAGTCCAAGGCAAAGGCTAGGCCGTACCCGGCCTATAGGGGGAGGTTCCGGCAGCCGGCGCGGGTCCAGGAGCCCTGCCACAGGCCCGGCGCGTGCCGGCGCCGTCCTGTAACGCGGAGCTAGGGGCGCAAGTCTCCCGCCCCGCCCTCGTCCCGTGGAACGACCGAGAAGTCGTCCAGCTCGACGACCTCGGCCCCCTCCTGCGCCCACGGCGGGAGCGCGTCGCGCGCGGCCTCGGCCGCCCCGGCGGTCTCGAACTGGCCGACGACCACATAAAAGGCGTCGCCGTCGGTGACGGTGGCGGCGCGGAAGCCGCCGCGCCTCAGCCCGCGCTCCAAAGCCGCGCCCTCCGTCGCGACGGAGAGCGTGCGGAGTCGGAGCGCCACCCCGCCCGCCGCCGGGTCGATGGGCGCCGTCCCCCGCAGTTCGGGCAGTGCCTCGCCGGCGTCCTCGGGCGGGGAGGCGTCCGTCGGCTCCTCGTCCGCGACAGGCTCCTCGTCCTCGAAGGGCTCTACCGCCGGCGCGCCGTCCACGGCGGCGGGCGGGGCGGCGGCGGGGAGCGGACCGGCGGGCGGATCGCCCGCGGGCGGGGCGGACAGCGCGTCCTGCATGGCCTGGGCGCGCTCGGCGTAGACGGTCCGCGGGTAGAGCGCGACGATGGCGCGAAGGTGGTCGCGGAGCGTGAACGAGGAGCCGGATGGGTCCACCCCGCCCCGCCCGCTGCCCACGGGGGGCGGGGCGGGGACGATCGCGGGCGGGGCGGTGTCCCGTGGGCGCTCGGCGGGCGGCGCGAGCGGCTCGGGCACGGTGAGCGAGTCGGCGGCCCGGCGCTGCGGGCGGAGCCGGGCTTCGGGCTCCTCTCCGCCCACGGGCGCGGGCGCCTCGGCAACGGCGGGAATGTCGGCGAACGGGCGCTCCTCGTCGGCCGGGTCCGGCTCGTCCTCGAATCCGGGCTCCGGCTCGAAGCTTGATCTGTCGTTGTCCTCTCGCTCGTCCTCGAACGGGGCGGGGCGGGGCGGGGCATCCGGCGCGCGCGGCGCGCGGCGGAGGACGGGCGAGACGAGGTCAGCCGGGAGCGGGCCGGTGAGAAGGGCGGCGTCGCCGTCGGCCCAGGTGGCGATGGCGGCGGCGGCGGCGAGGTAGGCCCGGGCCGCCGAGGCGCTATCCGGGTCGGCGTCGGCGAGGGCGACGAACGCAGCGGCCGCCTCGCGCGGCGCCCCGTCCCGCCACTGCGCCCGGGCCGCGTCGTAGGCGGCCGACGTCTCGGCGGCCGTCCGCAGCGTGGGGGCGGGGCGGTCGTCCTCCAGGCCCAGCCGCACGCGCGAGGCGCGCGCCAAGTCCGACGTCGGGGCGGCGGCGATGACCTCCTCGTAGAGCGGCCGGGCCGCGTCCTCCCGCCCCGCCCCCCGCTCGATCTCGGCGAGCGCGTACCGGGCGCGGACGGCCGTGGGGAGGTCGGGCGTCTCGGTGAGGATGGCGCGGTACAGCGCCGCGGCGGTGTCGGCGCGACCGGCCGAGAGGAAAAAGGCGTTGGCGAGCTCGTAGCGGAGCTGGGCCAGCTCGGTGTTGAGCTCCTGGAGCTTTGCGAGCGTCCGCGGAACGCGCGCGATGTCGAGCGGCGGCGGCCCCTGCCCCAGCGTCGTCCGCGGCCCGGCGATGTTGTCGGCGACGCCGCCGACGTCGGACGCGAGCGCCGTCGCGCGGACGTCGGACAGGCGGCGCCAGTTGGGGACGAGCGGGCGGCTCCCCCACCGCTGCTCGAAGGCGACGAGGCCGGCCTGGATCGTGCCCGGGTTCCGGTAGGAGAGGAACCCGACGTCCGCCCCGCCCACCGGCGCCTGCGCGACCGCGGGGCCTCCGGGGGAGTCGCCCTCGAAGCGGGTGCCCTCGCCCGAAAACGCCTGGGCTGCCCGCTCCGCTTCGAGCCGCCGCTGCTGGTCCTGGAACACGCGGAGGCGTTCGGCCTCGATGGACTCGATGCGGGCGGCGAACGCGTCGTCGGAGAGGGCGCCGAGGGCCAGGAGAGAATCCGCCTCGCTCACGCGGCGGGCCGTTTCGGCGAGCGCCGCGTAGGTCCGCGCCTGCTGGCCGATCCCGACCACGGCCGCCCGCGACGGTCGGACCTCGAGGGGCGGCTCGCGGAGGGCCGTCGCCGCCGTGTCGAAGTGAGCCGAGGCGCGGACGTAGTCGTCGAGCGCGTCGCGATAGAACTCTCCCAGCCGGTAGTGCGCCTCGCCGCGGACGCGCTGCCCGTCGAGGTCGGGGTCGTAGAGGACGTCGCGGAACCGGGCCTCGGCCGCCGCCGTGCGGCCCGCCGCCGCGAGCAGCCGGGCGCGGACGAGGGCGAGCTCGCCCCGGCGCTCGTAGAACTTGTCGTCCCCCTCCATGCGGTCGACCAGGGCGAGCGCCTCGTCGGTCTTTCCGGCGTCGAGGCCCACGACGAGCGCGCGGCTCACGGCCGCCGCGTAGCCCAGCTCGAACGCGGGCTGCTGGTCGAGGGCCGCCGTGTACGCCTCGGCCGCTCGGTCGTACCGCTCCGCGTACTCCTCGACCTGCCCGAGGAGGACGTAGGCCCGCGCGGCGAGGTCGCCGTCGTCGACCTCGGCCGCCCCCTCGCGGAGCACCTCGGCGGCCTCGTCCCACCGCCCCGCCAGCGCGTACAGCTCGCCCAGCGCGAGCCGCATCCGCGGGCGCCACCGGCGGTCGACGTCGTCGCGGGCCAGCCCGTCCTGGAGCACGGCCACGCCCTCGTCGTAGCGCTCGGTCGCCGCGTAGGTCCGCCCGAGCCAGAACTGGGCCTCGTCGCCCAGCCGGCGGTCGCCGGTCGCCTGCGCGGCGGCGGCCGTCTCCTCGAACTTCTGCTCGGCCCCGGCAAAGTTGCGCTGGTAGAAGTACGCCTTCCCGATGACGAGGAGCGCGTCGTCGGCCCACTTCGACGTGGGCCGGTCGCGGAGCAGGTCGGCGCTCTTCTCGACGGCGTCCTCGAACGGCCCGCCGCCCGCCCCGCCCGCGGCCACGACGGGGAACACGCGGAGCAGCTCGGTGCGGTCGACGACCGCGGCGTCGTTTTGGAGCGCCTCCTCCCCCTCCTCCAGGCTCCGCGAGGCGTTGTAGTACGTGTTGTAGAACGCCCGGAAGTTGTTGTAGCGGTTGCCCAGGGCCGTCCCCGGCCGGCACCCGGGGGCGGCGAGGAGCACGCCCGCGAGGGCAATGACGGCGAGGGCGGGGCGGCGCACGGTCCGGGGCGGCTAGAGGAGTCTCAACGCGGCAGGCCGCTCATGCAGAACCGGGGGCGGGGCGGCCAGGATACGGCCCGGCCTCGGGCGGGGCCGGTCAAACGGGACCGCCCCGCCCGGGCGTGTGCCGAGCGGGCAGCGGCGCCACCCCGCCCACGCCGAGGGCGGGGCGGCTGCCGTAGCGGCGTTGCATGCAACGCCGTCGGGCGGTGCCGTCAGGTGACGCGCGGCCGTAGGGACGACCGCCGGTCGCCCACGTGGGCGGGGCGACGCCGGGCGGGGTGGCGCGGGGCGGCGGCGACAGACCACCCCGCCCCCGACGGCCCGCGCGCCCGCCCCGCCCTACCGCTCCAGGCGAACGAGCGCGTACGACTTTTTCCCCTTCCGCAGCACGACGACCGCCCCGCCCACGGCGTCGGACGCGGTCACGGCGGCGGCGGCCTCGACCGGCTCGTCGTTCACGCGGAGGCCGCCGCCGCGCGCGAGCCGCTTGGCCTCGCCCTTCGAGGCCGCCAACCCGGCCTCGACGAACAGGTCCACGACCGGGACGCCGTCGCCCTCGAACCGGGCGGCCGGGAGCGCGACCGACGGGGCCTCCTCGAACACCTCGCCCAGCGTCTTCGCGTCGAGCGACGTGAGGTCGCCGTCGCCGAACAGGACGCGGCCCGCCCGCTCGGCGGCGTCGGCGGCGTCGGCGCCGTGGACCATCGTGGTCACCTCGCGGGCGAGGGCGCGCTGGGCGGGGCGGGCACGGGGGGCTGCCTCGGCCTCAGCCGCGAGCGCCTCGACCTCGTCCGGGCCGAGCCACGTGAACGCCTTGAGGTAGCCGACCGCGTCGCGATCGTCGGTGTTCAGCCAGAACTGGTAGAACTGGTACGGCGACGTCCGCTCCGGGTCGAGCCAGACTGCCCCGCCCTCGGTCTTCCCAAACTTGGTCCCGGCCGCGTTCGTCACGAGCGGCATCACGAGCCCGTGCCCCTGCCCGCCCGCCGCGCGGCGGATGAGGTCGGCGCCGGCCGTGATGTTGCCCCACTGGTCGGAGCCCCCGATCTGGACCGTCACGCCGTCGCGCTGGTACTGGACGAGAAAGTCGTAGGCCTGGAGGAGTTGGTAGCTGAACTCAGTAAACGACAGGCCCTGCTCGCTTTCCAGCCGGCTCCGCACGGACTCCTTCGCCGTCATGGCGTTGACCGTGAAGTGCTTGCCCACGTCGCGGAGGAAGTCGAGCAGCCCCGCCCCGCCCAGCCAGTCCAGGTTGTTCGCCATCCGCGCCGCGTTCGGGCCGTCGAAGTCGAGGAACCGTTCGAGCTGGCCGCGGATGCCGGCGGCGTTGGCCTCGACGTCGTCGCGCGTCTGGAGCGTCCGCTCGGCGCGCTTGCCCGAGGGGTCGCCGATGAGGCCGGTCCCGCCGCCGACGAGGGCGACCGGCCGGTGCCCCGCCTGCTGGAGCCGCGCGAGCCCCAGGGCCGGCAGGAGGTGCCCGACGTGGAGGCTGTCGGCCGTCGGGTCGAACCCGCAGTAGGCCGTCCGCACGCCGCCGGCGAGGTGGTCGGCGAGGTCCGGCGTCTGGTCGTAGAGCAGGCCGCGCCAGGCGAGGTCGTCGAGAAGGGTCATGGGGAACGATGAATGATGAACGCTGAACGATGAAAGGACGGGGCCGACCGCCCCGCCCGGCGGGACCGGGTGCGTCGGGGCGACCGGCGGGCGTCCGATCCTTTCACGCGGGCGGGGCGGCCGCGTGTGCGGGCGGGGTGGTAGACCGGGACGAACGCGCCGCCCCGCCCACGGCGAGTGGGCTCGTCAGCTTGTGCCCGTCACGCGTCGCCCGCGGCCACGCCCTCGGCCTCCAGGACGGCGGCGAGGGCGTCCTGGAACGCCCGGTTCTCGCTAGCGGTGCCGACCGACGCGCGCGCCCAGCCGGGGCGCCCGTCGCGGCCCGCGAGGGCGGGGTAGCCCGTCACGTTGCGGACGAGCACGCCCCGCTCGGCCATCCGCGCGATGAGGTCGGGGACGGCGAGCGGCGTGCGGAAGAGGAAAAAGTTGGCGGCGCCCGGGAGCACCTCGACGCCGTCGAGCCGCCCCGCCCACGCCTCCAGGCGCGCGCGCTCGGCCTTCATCTCGGCCACGCGCTCGGCCACGAGGTCGGCGTGGTCGAGGGCGGCCAGGCCGATCGCCTCGCCCAGACGGTCGATGAGGAACGGCACGCGGGACTTCTCGATCTCGGCGATAAGGGCGGGGTGGCCCGCCATCATGCCCAGGCGGACGCCCGCGAGCCCGAGCGCCTTCGAGAACGTCCGCAGGACGAGCACGTTGGCGTGGTCCTTCAGCAGGTCGGTGGCCGTCGGGCCGTCGAGGAACTCGTGGTACGCCTCGTCGATGACGAGCACGCCGGGGACGCCGGCTGCCAGCCGCTCCAGGTCGGCGTGGGCGATCGCCTGCCCCGTCGGGTTGTTCGGCGTGGTCACGACCGTGAGCGGGGCGGACGTCCGCTGCGCGGCCTCCAGGATGGCGTCCGGGTCGTGCCGCAGGTCCGGGCCGGCGGGGACGTCCACGATGTCGGCCGCGTGCATCCGGGCGACGCTCGCGTAGAGCGCGAACATCGGGCTTGGGAGCACGACCGGCGTCCCGCGGTCGAGGAAGCACAGGGCCAGCGTCTGCGCGAGCTCGTTCGATCCCCGCCCGACGATGACGCTGCCCTCGGGGAGCCCGTTCTGCGCCTCCAGCGCCGCGACCAGCCGGTGCGGCCGGTCGTCGGGGTAGCGGTTCCACGGCGACTCGCCAAAGTGGTCGAGCGCGGCCCGCTTCATCTCGTCGGGGAGGTCGTACGGGCTCTCGTTCTGGTCCAGCTTGGCCGCCGCCTCTACGGTCGTGGGCACGCGGTACACCGTCTCGGCACGGACGGCGGGGCGGACGAGATCAACGGGCGGGGTGGGCATCGGGGTGGGGGTACAGGGTGCGGGGTACCGGGTACAGGTGGAGAGTGGCGCTACGCTTCGGCGGCCGTACCTCGTACCTCGTACCCCGTACCTGGATCGAGCCGCAAGCGAACGGCGAGGGCGTGGGCGTCGAGCCCTTCGGCTTCGGCGAGGCGGGCGATGGCCTCGCCGGTCTGCGCCAGGCGCGCGGCCGAGTAGCGGAGCACGGACTGCCGGCGCAGGAACACGCCCACGCCGAGCGCCGACGCGAACCGGGCCGTGCCGCCGGTCGGGAGCACGTGGTTGGGGCCGGCGAAGTAGTCGCCGACGGGCTCGGGCGAGTGCGGGCCGAGAAAGACGGCGCCGGCGTGCCGGACCTGCGCCCACAGCGCCTCGGCGTCGTCCGACAGGATGACGAGGTGCTCCGGCGCCAGCTCGTCGACGCACGCGACGGCCTCGTCCATCGTCTCGGTCACGATCGCGGCGCCGTAGGCCGGGACGGACTCGCGGAGCACGTAGGCGCGGGGGAGCGTGGGGACGAGGCGTTCGACCTCGGCCTGGACCGCCTCGGCGAGCGACAGGGACGGCGTGACGAGGACGGCGCTCGCGCGGCCGTCGTGCTCGGCCTGCGCGAGCAGGTCGGCCGCCGCGAACGTCGGGTCCGCGTCGGCGTCGGCCAGCACGACGACCTCGGAGGGGCCGGCGACCGAGTCGATCCCGACCTGCCCGACGACGAGCTTTTTGGCCGTCGCCACATATGCGTTGCCCGGCCCCACGACCACGTCGACGCGCGGGACCGTCTCGGTCCCGAACGCGAGCGCGGCGACGGCCTGCGCCCCGCCCACGGCGTAGACGTGCTCGACGCCGAGGAGCCGCGCCGTCGCCATCACGAGCGGGTGCGGCCGCCCGTCCGGCCCCGGCGGGCTGCACAGGTGGAGCTCGCCGACGCCGGCCACGAGCGCGGGCACGGCGTTCATGACCACGCTCGACGGGAGCGGGGCGGTCCCGGCCGGCACGTAGAGCCCGGCGCGGTCGACCGGCATCACGCGCTGGCCGTACGCCACGCCGTCGCCGTCGTCGCGCATCCACGACGCCGGCATCTCGGCCTCGTGGAACCGGCGGACGTTCGCGGCGGCCGCCTCCAGCGTCTCGCGCAAGCCGGCGTCGAGCGCGTCGAGCGCTGCGTCCAGCTCGTCCGCCGTCGCCTTGAGCGGGGCGGGGCGGACGCCGTCGAACCGCTCGGTCAGGTCCAGGAGCGCCGCGTCGCCCCGCCCGCGCACGTCGTCGAGGATCGCGCGGACGGCGGCCTCGACGGCGTCGTCGAACACGGCGCGCCGGTCGAGCACGGCCGCGAGGCGGTCGCGGCGCTCGGCGTAGGGGACGATCGGGAGCAACGGCATCGAACGAACCTACCGCCCCGCCTGCGGGCGGGGCGCGAGGAGATCGAGGAGAGGGCCGCCACCCCGCCCCGCCCAGACTGCGAGTGGGGCGGTGCGGGCGGGGTGGTCTTGGGCGGGCGGGGCGGTCTCGGGCGCGTCTGCCCGCTACGCCTCCTCCGCCTCCGGCTCGTCCTCCTCTACGTCGTCCGTGTCGTCGTCGTCGTCGCCACTCACGAGCGCGTCGAGGTCGATGGGGCGCACGTCGAGGCCCGCCCCGCCCGCGCGTGCGAGCTCCTCGGCGAGGAACGGGGCCGTTGGGCTGTCGGCGTCCGCGAGCCCTTCGGGCGGACCGGCGTAGAGCAGGTGGCCGCCGCCCGCCCCGCCCTCCGGCCCCAGGTCGAGGACCCAGTCGGCCTGCTTGGCCACGTCCATGTTGTGCTCGATGACGAGGACCGTGTTGCCCTTGTCGACGAGCGCCTGGAGCACGATGAGCAGGTGGCGGACGTCCTCGAAGTGGAGGCCCGTCGTGGGCTCGTCGAGGATGTAGAGCGTCTGGCCCGTGCCCGGCCGCGAGAGCTCCTTCGACAGCTTGATCCGCTGCGCCTCCCCGCCCGAGAGCGTCGTCGCCTGCTGGCCGAGCCGGATGTAGCCCAGGCCGACGGCGTCGAGCGTGCGGAGCTTGCGCGCGATGCGCGGCACGGCGCCCAGGAACGCCAGCGCCTCCGACACCGGCATGTCCAGCACTTCGGCGATGTTCTTGCCCTTGTAGCGGACGGCCAGCGTCTCGGCGTTGTAGCGCTGCCCCTTGCACGTCTCGCACTCGACGTAGACGTCGGGGAGGAAGTTCATCTCCAGCTTCACGATGCCGGCCCCCTTGCACGTCTCGCACCGCCCGCCCTTGACGTTGAACGAGAACCGGCCCGGCTTGTAGCCGCGAATCTCGGACTCGGGCAGCCGCGCGAACAGGTCGCGGATGAGCGTGAACAGGCCCGTGTAGGTCGCCGGGTTCGACCGTGGCGTGCGCCCGATCGGGCTCTGGTCGATGACGATCGTCTTGTCCAGGTGCTCCAGGCCCTCGATCTCGCGGTACGGGAGCGGGACGGCCGTCGCGTTGTGGAAGTGCGACGAGAGGATCGGGGCGAGCGTTTGGTTCACGAGCGACGACTTGCCCGAGCCGCTCACGCCCGTGACCACGGTCAGCGTGCCGAGCGGGACCTCGACGGTCACGTCTTTGAGGTTGTGGCCGCGCGCGCCCTCCAGCCGCAGCACGTTGCCCGTCCCCTTCCGGCGCTCGTCGGGCGCCGGCGTGGGCACGGCGCGGAGGCCGGAGAGGTAGGCCGTCGTGAGCGACGCGGGCGGGGCGCCGTCGCCCGACACGTCGGCGATCTGGGACGGCGGGCCGGCCGCGAGCAGCTTCCCGCCGTACTCCCCAGCGCCCGGCCCGAGATCAACGACAAAATCGGCCGCCTCGATCATCTCGCGGTCGTGCTCGACCACGAGGACCGAGTTGCCCAGGTCGCGGAGCGCCGTCAGCGACGCGATGAGCTTGGCGTTGTCGCGCGGGTGGAGCCCGATGGACGGCTCGTCGAGCACGTAGAGCACGCCCGTCAGCTGCGTCCCGATCTGGGTCGCCAGCCGGATCCGCTGCGACTCCCCGCCCGAGAGCGTGCGGGCGGGGCGGTCGAGCGTGAGGTAGTCCAGGCCGACGTTGAGGAGGAAGTCCAGGCGCTCGCAGATCTCCTTGACGACCGGCCCGCCGATCGTCTCCTGCCGGCCCTCCAGCTCCAGACCCTCGAACCACGCGCGGAGCGCGCGGAGGTCGAGCTGCACGAGGTCCGCGATGCTCTGGTCGCCCTCGTAGGTGTGCGTGTTGCCGATCCGGTAGCTCAGCGACTCCGGCTTGAGGCGGCCGCCGCCGCAGACGCCGCACGGGAGGAGCCGCATGAACGCCTCGGCCCACTGGCGCTGCGTCTTCGATGAGGCGTTGTCCAGCGTGTGCTGGACGTGCCCGTAGACGCCGCCGTAGCGGTGCTGGTAGACGACCTCGCGGCCCTTGTACTTGTAGGCGATGTCGAACTGCTCGTCGCCCGCCCCGCCCAGGAGCACGCCGCGCTGGGCGTCGGTGAGGTCGCGGACGGGCGTCTCGAAGTCGAACCCGTAGACCTCGGCGACGGCGCGGAGCTGGCTAAAGACCCAGACGTCCTTGGGCTTGCCCAGCGCCGCCACCCCGCCCTGAGCGATGGTTTTGGCGTCGTCGGGGACCACGAGGCCGGGGTCGATCTCTTTGCGCACGCCCAACCCGTTGCACGCCGGGCACGCGCCGTAGGGGCTGTTGAAGCTGAACGTGTTGGGCGAGGGGTCCTCGTAGCTCAACCCGTCCTCGGGGGCCGTGAGGTGGCGCGAGAACAGGACGTCGCCGGGCTCGACTACCACCCCGCCCGCAGCCGCCCCGCCCCCGCCGTCCGCGGGCGGGGCGGGCACGCGGTCGACCTGGGCGATGAGCGTGCCGCCGCCCATGCCGAGCGCGATCTCGGCCGCCTGCGCCACGCGCGGCCGGATGCCGTCTTTGACGACGAGCCGGTCGACGACGACCTCGACGTCGTGGATCGCGTAGCGGTCGAGCTGCATCCCCTTCTCGATCTCGCGGACCTCGCCGTCGGCGCGGACGCGCGAGAACCCCTGCTTGGCGACCTGCTCGAACAGGTCGCGGTAGTGCCCTTTTCGCCCGCGCACGACCGGCGCCAGGATCTGCACGCGCGTGCCCTCGGGGAAGGCGGCGATGGCGTCGATGATCTCGTCGTCCGACTGCCGCCGCATGGGCCGGCCCGACTTGTACGAGTACGCCTCGGCGGCGCGGGCGTAGAGGAGCCGGAGAAAGTCGTAGATCTCCGTCACCGTGCCGACCGTCGAGCGCGGGTTGCGGCTCACGGTCTTCTGCTCGATGGCGATGACCGGCGAGAGCCCGTCGATAAAGTCGACGTCCGGCCGCTCCATGACGCCCAGGAACTGGCGCGCGTAGCTGGAGAGCGACTCCATGTAGCGCCGCTGGCCCTCGGCGTAGATCGTGTCGAACGCGAGCGACGACTTGCCGCTCCCCGACAGGCCGGTCACGACCACGAGCTCGTTGCGGGGGATGTCGAGGTCGACGCCTTGGAGGTTGTGCTCGCGGGCGCCGCGAATCAGGATGCTATCGTCCACGGGGTTGAGCTGGGCCAGATCGGGGGCTACACGCCGCCCTACCCTGCCGTTCCACCCCGCCCGCCGAGTCCGCTGTCGGGCGGGGCGGGCAGAGCAAGGCGGGTCGGGGGCGGGGTGGCCTGGGAGAACGGGGCGGGGCGGCCCACGAGTACCGCCGCCCGGTGACGACGCTGTGACATCGGCCGGCCCGGCGGGTCCGCCCCACCCGAGGCGAGCGGTGCAACGCGCGGGCGGGGTGGCCTACGGCGTCCGCCCCGCCCCGCCCTCAGGAAGCGGCGCGGTGCACCGCTCTACTCCACGCGGGCGGGGTGGACCAGCGCGAGCGGCGAGCGGACGATGCCCGCCCCGCTCCCATCCTGCGGGGATGGCGCACGGGCGGGGCAGCCCGCGGCGTCCGCCCCGCCCTCCGGCGGACACGGCGAGCCGTGCCCCTACGACATGGCCCACCACCCCGCCCGACGCGGACGGACCTGCCGGGCGGGGCGGCCTGACCCACCGGCCTACCGCCCCACCCCGCCCGAGACGACCGGCGCCTCGGCCGCCGTCTGCCAGTCCAGATCCGGCCACCACCGCTCGGGCGGGGGCGGGGCGAACGGGAAGACGCTCTCGCCCGGGCGCGGCACCGCGGTGGGCACGCCGGCGGCGCCCGCGGCCACGAGCGCCCGCTCGACGGGCTCGGTCCACCCGTGGAGCGCGAGGTCGAACGTGCCCCAGTGGACCGGGAGCATGAGCCCGCCGCGGGCGTCCTGGACGGCGCGCACGGCCTGCTCCGGCCCCATGTGGATGTCGGCCCAGAGCGCGTTGTACGCGCCGACCTCGACGAGCGTGGCGTCGAACGGCCCGAGCCGCCGGCCGACCTCGGCGAACGCCGCCTGGTACCCGCCGTCGCCCGTGACGTAGACGCGGCGGTCGCGTCCCAGGACCGCCCACCCGCACCACAGCGTCCGGTCGCGGTCGCCCAGCGTGCGGCCCGAAAAGTGGCGGGCCGGCGTAGCGACCACACGGAGCCCGGCGACCGTCGCCTCCTCCCACCAGTCGAGCTCGGTGATCCGATCGGCCGGCACGCCCCACGCCTCCAGGTGCGCGCCGACGCCGAGCGGGACCAGCCACCGCGGCACGCTCGGCACGAGCGCCCGGACGGTCTGCCAGTCGAGGTGGTCGTAGTGGTCGTGTGTGACGAGGACGGCGTCGAGCGAGGGGACCTGGTCGAGCGGGAGCGGCGGCTCGAAAAAGCGCCGCACCCCGAACGCCGCGCCCGGCGACGCCGTCGGGCTCCAGACGGGGTCCGTCAGGAGGCGCGCGCCCTCTACTTCCAGGAGCGCCGTCGAGTGGCCGAGCCACGTCACGCGGAGGTCCTGCGGGGCCGTGAACGAGACGGCGCGGCGGGGCACCGTCGGGACCGCCCCGCCCGGGCGGCGGTCGGCGGCCCGGTCCGTCAGCCACGCCCACGCGGCCCCCGGCGAGGCGCCCACGCGCGCGCCCTCGGGGTTCTGGAACCGGCCGCCCCGCCACTGCGGCGACCGCCGCATGCGGGCGAGCCGCTCGCCCTCGGGCGCGGCCCCGAACACGGGGTGACGGAGGGCGGCGGCGCCGGCGGCGACCGCCCCGCCCACGAGGGCGGAGCCGACGAGCGTGCGGCGAACGAGAGGCGACATGGGCGGGGCGGAGGGGGGAGGAGGAGGAAGGAGGAGGGGGAAGAGAAGAGGAGGGGCATCTTCCGGCCTCGTCTCCTCCGCTCCTCTCTTCTCACGAGGCGGCGGGCGTGGGGCGGCCCATCCTACGCACGCGGGCGCCGCCGCCCCGCCCGGCGGCGGACTCCACCGATTCTGCGCGTGCGGGGCGGGGTGGGGTGGTACCGGGCGGGGTGGCGCGGCGCGGCGCCTCCGTTACCGCTCCGTTCGGAGGACGGCCTGCTCGGCGTCGGCGCGGGCGACGGCGGCGAAAAAGGCGCGCGCCTCGTCGTACGCCTCCGCTGGCAAGCGCGGCGTCTCCACAACGAGCTCGCGGACGACGACGAGCGCTCCGTCGTCCGTCGTCTCCGCCTCCAAACGGTAGCGCCCGGCCGGGCTCACAATCTGGACCGGCTCGGGGAGGCGGTACACGCCGTAGCCCTCGGGGAGCACGAAGCGGACCGTGTCGCGCTCGGCCGAGGCCGACCCCAGCCACACCGGCTGCGCGCGCGCGTCCACATGGGGCAGCGCCGGCGCCGCACCCGCGAACGGGGCCAGGCCGACCAGGAGCCGCCCGCCCGCCCGCCGCGCGGCGTGGGCGATGCGGAGCCGCGCGCTGATCGTGACCTCGTCGGGACGCTCGGCCGCGCCGGACAGGTCGAAGTCGAGGACGTCGAGGCTGGGGAGGCCCGTCACCTCGCGTAAGATGCCGGCGTGCTCGGCCGACGTGGTCCGGTCGAACACGGCGAGGGCGTCGGCGCGCGGCTCGCCGCGCAGCGCCCACGCGACGTCGGCCTCCGCCCCGCCCCGCTCGTCGAGGCGCACGGTCGCCGTGCGGAGCGTTCGGTTGGCGTCGGGCGCGCTCACGGGCGTTTGGACCAGCTCGCCGCCGGTGTCGGTCACGCGGAGGGCGGGGCGGCCCTCGGTAAAGGCGCCGAGGTGGTCGAAGGCGGCGTAGGGGCTCGTGCATTCGAGCCACGCCGCGCCCGCCCGAATCGGGGCCGTCCGCATCGGCAGTTCGGCCTCGTCGGGGAGCGCCACGCGGAGGACGACGTGGTTGAACGCGTTGTCCGGGAAGTCCTCGGCGAGCGCCGAGCCGTGCTCGCCGGCCTCGACCAGGACCGGGTCGGACGCGATGCCGGCCTCGGCGAGCAGCGCCTGCATGTAGTTCGTGAGCGCCTTGCAGTCGCCGTAGCGCCGCTCGAACACGTAGGCCGCGTCGAACGGCTGCCAGCCGCCCAGCCCGAGCTGGACGCTCACGTAGCGCGTCGTCTGCTGGAGGTGCCGGTACAGGCGCCGCGCCTTCTCGCGGTCCGTCGCTGCGCCCTCGATGATCTGGTGGACCGCGGCGCGGGCGGCCTCAGGGAGCGCCTGCCGGTCCTGCGACAACCCGCCGTACCACGCCCCAAACGCGTCCCACGAGTCGAGCCGGCCCGGAGCGTCCCCGATCTCGAAGCGGTCGGTCCCCAGCCGGAGCACGGGGAGTTGGTCCCACCACGGCGGCCCGAACGGCTCCGCCTCGGCGGCGGGGCGGCCGGCGAGGCCCCACGCGTAGCGGTCGCGCCCGCCCGACCGGACGCGGACGCCCTCGCCCAAGTCGCGCGTCCACGTCCGCACGAGCGTCTCGGACGGGACTTCGAGCCAGAACGCGGCCGACTCGACCGGGCGGCCCTCCGGCTGCGGCCGCCACGTCGGCCAGCCGAGGACGCCGCGGTGCTCGATCTCGTACGCCCACTCGACCGTGAACGGGTAGCGGTCGCCATAGAGCTCGACGGAGCGGAGCCGGAGGTCCTCGTAGAGCGACGTCAGCGCGCGGTCCTCGCCGTCGCGCCCGCCCGCCGTGCCGACGACGCGGCCGTCCGCGTCGCGGAGCGTGCCCTCGACGCGGCGCAGGTCGCGGAACCCGCCGTGGACGAGGCGGAGCGCCCCGGCCGCCTCCCGCCCCGCCGGCCCGAACGCCGTCGTCACCAGGCGCACGCGCGTCGTCGCGCGTCCGGGCGAGGCCACGTCGTATTCGGTCTCGTAGAGCCGGACGACGGCCGGAGCCCCGTCGGCGAACGCGGCGGTCTCGGGCGTGACGGCGAACGCGGCGTCCTGGGCGCGGGCGGGGAGGGCTGCCAGGACCGCCGCGGCGAGGCACCACGCAGCAAAAGTCAGTCGGGGCGGGGCGGTCATCGCTGTCCCCCCGTCTCGGAGGCGGCCTCCGCCCCGCCCGTGGCCGCCCCGCCCGTGGGCGCCTCGCCCGCGGCGGCCTCCTCTGTAACCGCTTCGTCTGGGGCCGCCGGGGGCGGGGCGGCCGTCCGCGTCAGGACGACGGCCTCGCCCTCGGCCGCTACGATCTCGTCGTAGAGCCTCCGCAGGGCGGGGTACTCTTCGGGCGACACCTGCGCCTGAGCCACCGTCAGCACGGCGCGGACGACGAGCCGGCCCGGCTGCGCCACGACGGCCCGGCGGTAGGTCACGGCCCGGCTCGGGATCGTGAGCGCGAGCAGGTCGGGCACCTCCTCGACGGCGTAGCCCTCGGGGAGCGCGAGGTCGGCGACGTACGTCCGCGTCGAGGGGTAGGCAAAGTCGACGGGGAAGGCGCGCGTCGGGCGCTCGAACGGGTTCTCGTCGAGCCGCATGAGGAGCGCCGGCGTCAGGTAGATCTCGTCGAGGACCACCTCGCCGGCGTCCGGCGCCGCGAACGTGGCGTCCATCTGGAGCGGGGCGTACGGGTCGCCGGCGCCCTCGACCGAGACCACCTCCATCTCGACCTCGTCGGGGGCCTCGGCGGCCGCCTCGGCGGCCTGCGTGGCGGCCGCGGCCGGAGCGCCGGCGGCCTCCTCGTCCAGTCGGGTACGCGCGTCGAGCGCGGCGTACCCGTCCAGCCGGAGGCGCACGCTCCCCGCCGCCCCGCCCTCGGGCGCGACCTCGGCCTGGACGGTGATGGAGGTGGAGGTGCCGCCGGGCGCCCCGAAGTCGATCCACTCGGGGCGGTCGCGGTCGGCGAGCCAGCCGGCCCCGCTGAGGGCCTGGACCGGGAGGAGGCCGTACGGCCGGTTCGGGTCGGTCGCGTCGAGAAGCTGGGGCGGCTCACCCTCGACCTCGGCCAGCACCACGACCCAGTCGAACTGGTTGACGAGCGGGTAGACGTCGAGCGCCCGGCCGTTCCCGCGCGTCGAGAGCAGGACAGGCGTGGCCGCGACGCCGGCTTCGCGGAGGAGCGACGCGAGGAGCAGGTTGAGCTCGGCCGCCGTCCCCCCTTTCGCCTCGACGACGTCCTCGAGGTTGCGCTCCGCGAACACCCCGCCCCGCTCGTTCCACACGTACTGCGTGCGGACGAGGTCGTAGAGCGCGCGGGCCACCTCGCCCGGCGTCCCCGACGCGTCGGCGGCGAGCGCACGGACGCGGCGGCCGGGGCGGAGGCGCCGCCCGAACTCGTTGTGGCCGTCGAGCTCGTTGGCCACCTTCTCCCACGTCCCGAGAACGGTCCGCGTCGGCTGGTTGCGCGGGTTGATGCGGCGGAGCTGGAGGAGCACCTTCTGCTCGTAGTCCGCCTCGGTCGTCGTAAACGGCTCCTCTCGGAGGGCCGGGACGTCGTGGGCCGTCCACCGCAGCGTGGTCGTCCGCCAGTCGCGCCGGTAGTCGCCCTGGGTCGGCTGCACCTCGACCTGGCCGCCCTGCGTGTAGGCCATGTAGTCGAAAAACTCCGGAACCTCGAAGCGGTACTCGCTCACGAGCGTCGGCTCGCCGGACTGGAAGACCCACGGCGGCGGCGAGAAGATGTTGTCGCTCTCGTAGACGTACGAGAACTCGAAGATGGCGCCTGGGGTGAGAGCCGGCATCGAGAACCGAACCTCGCGGAGGTCCTCCCCGACGTCGCCGTCGAGGACCGCCCCGCCCTCGAGCTCGACGCGCCGCATCGAGCCGTCGGGTTCGGGCACGAACGTCTGCCCCTTCACGCTGCGGACCTTGTTGTCGCGGTGGTAGCGGTAGGCGAACTCGCCCAGCTCGTAGCCGCTCTCGCGGAGCACCTTGACGCGGCGGTGGCGGCGGACCGTGTAGCGGAAGTCGTTCCGGTACCGGTCGTATTCGAGCTCCGCCACCCCGACGTCGCCCAGCACGACGGCCGCGGCGTCGGGGTCGTCGGGGGCCGCGTCGAGCGCGCGCTCGGCGTCGGTGACGTCCCCCCAGCGGATGGGGAGGTCTTGGGCCGCCGCAAGGGCGGGGAGGAGCAGGACGACGAGGGGCAGGAGCCGGCGCACAGGCGGGAGAGGGCGCGTGAGTGGATCGGTATCGCGCGCGCCGGCCGAATCTACATTTAGGCCCTTACACCGTCTCCTTTGGTACACCAAAATGCCCCATGTCCCTCGGCTGGCATTCCCACACGGCGCGGCGGCCTCAACGCCCGCCCCGCCCGTGCCGTGGGCGGGGTGGCGGATCGGCAACGGACCCTGCCGCGCCCCGGTGCCGAGTAGGGCGGGGCGGCCTCCCCGCCCGACGACCGCCCCGCCCGCGGTGGAGCCAACAGGCACGCAACGAAGGGCGAGGGCGGGGCGGCCGCACCCCTGCCGCCCCCGCCCCGCCCTCGGCGTGGTGCCTGGGGGGCGGGGCGGCGCTATCCCTCCTGCGCCACCGAGGCCGGCCGCGCCTCGATGGCGGCCTCCGGCGCCATGCCGGCCGGCGTGGGATCCGGCGGGAGCGGCTCGAACCACGAGCGGCCGTCGTGGGCCAGCATCCGGTCGGCCGCGGCCGGCCCCCAGGTGCCCGAGGCGTAGTTCGGGAACTCGGCCGGCGGCGACTCGGCCCACGCGTCGAGGACGGGCTGGACCACCTCCCACGCCGTCTCCACTTGGTCGGCCCGCATGAACAGCGTGGCGTCGCCGCGGATGGCGTCGAGGAGCAGCGTCTCGTACGCCTCGGGCGGGGTCTCGAACGCGTCGTCGTAGTCGAACCGCATGGCGACCGGGTGGAGCAGCATCGACGGGCCGGGCCGCTTGGCCTGGAACCGGAGCACGATGCCCTCGTCGGGCTGGATGCGGATGACGAGCCGGTTCGGCTGCCACGCCTCGTCGGCCCCGGCCGGGAACGCCCGGTGCGGGACGGGCCGGAACTGGACCGAGACCTCCGACACGCGCCGCGGCATCCGCTTCCCCGTGCGGAGGTAGAACGGGACGCCGTGCCAGCGCCAGTTGTCGACCTCGAGCTTGAGCGCGGCATACGTCTCGGTCGTCGAGTGCGGGTCGACGTTGGGCTCCGCCCGGTACGCCGGGACCTCCGCCCCGCCCAGGAACCCCGACCCGTACTGGCCGCGCACGGCCACCTCGTGCACCCGGTCGGGCGCGATCGGGCGGACCGCCCGGAGCACGTCGACCTTCTTGTTGCGGACCTCGTCGGCCTGGAACGCGACGGGCGGCTCCATCGCCACCAGGCACAGGAGTTGGAGGAGATGGTTCTGGACCATGTCGCGGAGCGCCCCGGCCCCCTCGTAGTACCCGCCCCGGTGTTCGACGCCGACCGTCTCGGCCACCGTGATCTGAACGTGGTCGACGTAACGGGCGTCCCAGATCGGCTCGAACAGGACGTTCGCGAACCGGAAGGCCAGCATATTCTGGACCGTCTCCTTGCCCAAGTAGTGGTCGATCCGGTACACCTGGCTCTCGTCGATAGTCTCGGTGAGCGTCCGGTCGAGCGCCCGAGCGCTCTCGAGGTCGTGACCGAACGGCTTCTCGATGACGATCCGGCTCCGCACGATGTCGTCGAGCAGGTGCGCCTCCGTCAGCCCGCGCACGATGGGCTCGACGAGGAACGGGGCGACCGACAGGTAGAACACGCGGTGCGGGGCCTCGCCGTCCGGGGCGAGCGCGTCGAGCCGCTCGCGGAGCCGCTCGAACGTCTCGGCCTGCGTCACGTCGCCCTGGACGTAGGCCAGCCGCTCCTCGAAGGCGTCCCAGTCCTGGTTGGCCGCGTCCTTGGGGAAAAAGCGGCCGAGCGAGGTGGCCGCGTCGCAGGCGAACGACGCGAACCCGCCGTCGTCCATCTCCGCCATGTCGACGCCGACCACGTCGACCTCGGCCGGCAGGTGCCCCTCGCGGTGGAGGTCGTAGAGGGCCGGGACGAGCTTCCGGTGGGCAAGGTCGCCACCGCCGCCGAAGAGGACGAGCTGGACCGTGGGGGGGACGCGCATTACGGGTAATGGGTTATGAGTGATGAGCAGGAGGGAACGGTGGGGGCGGGGTGGTTGAGCAGGCGCCACCCCGCCCTCTACTCGTCACCCGTCGCTATCAGAAACCGTTTAGTAGAGGTTCCCCCTCCCCCACCGGGGGAGGGCCAGGGAGGGGACAGACATCGGAGCGGCCAGCGAGGGCGGGGCGGCCGTCCTGGGTCTCCCCTCCCGACCTCCCCCGCCGGGGGGGAGGAGACTCGGAGCCGGCGGCTCAACAGTTTCTCACAGCCCAGCCGGCGCCCACTGGGCGTGGAACACGCCGTCGCGGTCGACGCGCGAGAACGTGTGGGCGCCGAAGTAGTCGCGCTGGGCGGCGACGAGGTTGGCCGGCAGCCACGCGCTCCGGTACGAGTCGAGGTAGGACAGCGACGCCGAGATCGCCGGGACCGGGATGCCCGCGCGGACGGCCTCGGCCGTGATGTCGCGGATGTCCTCCTGGTGCCCGTTGAGCTCCTTGGCCACGACCGGCGCCACGAGCAGGTTGTCCAAGTCGCCGTCGGCCCGGAACGCCGCGCGGAACGACTCGAGCATGGCGGCGCGGATGATGCAGCCGCCCCGCCAGATGCGCGCGACTTGGCCCAGGTCGAGCCCGAACTCGTAGGCGTCCGACGCCCGCTTGAGGAGGGCGAAGCCTTGGGCGTAGGTGACGAGGAACGCCGCGTGGACGGCGTTCCCGAGCTGGCCGACGACGTCGGCCTCCACCCCGCTCACGCGGCCGGCCGGCGTGCCGAGCAGTTCGGCCGCCGCGACGCGCTCGGGCTTGAGCGCCGAGAGGTAGCGGCTGGTGACGGCCACGTCGATCGTCGGCGTGGGCACGCCGAGGTCCATGGCGTCCTGGCTCGTCCACTTGCCGGTCCCCTTCTGGCTCGCGTGGTCGGCGATAAAGTCGAGGAGGTAGCGGCCGGTCGCGCCCTCGGGCGGGCTCTCGTCGCTGGGCTCCTCGTCGGGCCGGACCCCGGCGGCGTCGGGCTGGTGGAGGATGTCGGCCGTGATCTCGACCAGGAAGGACTGGAGCGCGCCCTCGTTCCAGCGCCCGAACAGGTCGCCCATCTGCTCGTTGCCCATGCCCAGGCCGCGCTTGCACACGTCGTAGGCCTCGGCCAGGATCTGCATGAGCCCGTACTCGATCCCGTTGTGGACCATCTTGACGTAGTGGCCTGCGGCGCCGCCGCCGAGGTGGGCGACGCACGGGTCGCCGTCGACCTTGGCCGCCATGCCTTCCAGGATCAGGGCCACGCGGTCGTACACCTCGCTCGGCCCGCCGGGCATCATGCTCGGCCCGTGGCGGGCGCCCTCCTCCCCGCCCGAGACGCCCATCCCGAAAAAGTGAAGCCCGGCCTCGGCCATCTCGGCCTGCCGCCGCTGCGTGTCGCGGAAGAACGAGTTGCCGCCGTCGATGAGCAGGTCGCCCTCGGACAGTTTGCCCTTGACCGACTGGATGACCGAGTCGACCGGCGGGCCGGCGGGGACCATCACGAGCAGGTTCCGCGGCGTCGGGAGCGCGTCGAGAAAGGCGTCGAAGTCGGTCGTCGCGGCGACGGCGCGGCCCTCGGCCTCCTGCTGGAAGCCCTCGACGGCGTCGGCGCCGAGGTCGGCCCCGGCGACGGAGACGCCCTCGTCGAGCGCGTTGAGGGCGAGGTTGCGGCCCATCACGCCGAGGCCGATGACGCCGAGGGAGGGTTGGGAGCTAGACAAAGCGGGAAGGGGGGTGGTGTGGGAGGGGACGGACCTGTACGCGCGTCGGCCGCCGGGGAGCCCCGAAGAGGGAAAATGGGGAAGGGAAAAGGGAGGACGGGCAGAGGAAGCCCGCCGGGCGGGGTGGTGCGCTCCTCCCCGCCCCGCCCACCGGGGCCGCTCCCGCAGAGCGCCTCCCCAGCTCGGGCCACGGCACTTCAGAGGCCACGCCGGACGTGGGGAGCCAGGGCGAAGGCATCTCACTCCCCTTCCTGCTCCGGCCTGCTCGGAACGGTCGCGGCCGACGTTCGAGCGGGCGGGGTGGAATCCACGGCCCGTCCGCGAACGGCGACCGGGCGGGGCGGTACCACCCGGAGCCACCCCGCCCCCGCCGTGCCCGACCGCCCGACCTGCAACGCCCACGGGTTCGACCGTTACCACCACGCCGTCCGCGCCGACCTGACGTACGGCGGCGGCGGGTGGTTCGCGCTCTTCAACGGCGTGTCGAGCGCGCCCAAAAAGATCGCGTTCACGTGCTCGCTCTGCGGCGAGACGTTCGAGACGACGCGCGACCCCGAGGTCCTGAAGCAGTACCGGAAGTACCCGTACGTCCGCAAGCCCGCCGACGTCCCGGTCGCCCCGCCCTCCGGCGGCCGCCCCGCCCCGCCCGACGGCGTATGACGGCCCGGCCCCAGCACAACGGCTCGGCGGCCGAGTGGGACGACTGGCGCTGGCAGATGCGCCACCGCGTCGACACGGTCGAGGCCCTCGAACGGTACGTCCGCCCGACGGCGTCGGAGCGCGAGGCGATCGAGGCCACGCACGGCGTGTTCCGATGGACCATCACGCCGTACTACGCCAGCCTCATGGACCCCGTCGACGAGCGCGACCCGGTCCGCCTCCAGGTGGTCCCGCAGCGGGCCGAGGTCGAGCCCGACATCGTCGGCGTGGTCGACCCGCTGGACGAGGGCGGCCACAGCCCGGTCAAGAACCTCGTCCACAACTACCCGGACAAGGTCGCCTTTTGCGTCACGTCCGAGTGCGCGGTCTACTGCCGCTACTGCCTCCGCAAGCGGATGGTCGGCGACGCCGACTTTATGATGCGGAAGGACGAGCTGCGGGCGGGGCTCGACTACCTCCGCGCGCACCCCGAGATCCGCGACGTGCTGCTCACCGGCGGCGACCCGCTCGTGTTCTCGGACGCCAACCTCGACTGGCTGCTCGGCGAGATCCGCCAGATCCCGCACGTCGAGGTCGTCCGCCTCGGGTCACGCTTGCCCGTCGTCAACCCGATGCGGGTCACGGACCAGCTGTGCGCGGTGCTGGCCCGGCACCACCCGGTCTGGCTCAACACGCACTTTAACCACCCGAAGGAGCTCACGCCCGAGGCCCGCGCGGCGTGCGCGCGGCTGGCCGACGCCGGCGTCCCTGTGGGCAACCAGACCGTCCTCCTGGCCGGCGTCAACGACGACGCCGAGACGATGCGGGCGCTGTGCGAGGGGCTGGTCACGATGCGCGTCCGGCCGTACTACCTCTACCAGGCCCAGCTCATCGGCGGCACGGCCCACCTGCGGACGCCGATCGAGACGGGCATGGCGATCATGCGGCAGCTCCGCGGCCACACGTCGGGCTTCGCGGTCCCGACCTACGTGCTCGACACGCCCGACGGCAAGGTGCCGCTCACGCGCGATTACGTCCTCGGCCGCGCCGGAGATCACGTGGTCATGGAGACGACCCGGGGCACGCTCTGGGCCGAGCCCAACCCGCTCGACGGCGCCGCCCCGCCCGTGCACCTCCCCGAAGTCGAGATGCCCGACGAGGCGCGGACCGTCCCGACCGGGGCGCCGCGGTTCGTATATGGAGAGACCGCCACCCCGCCCGGATAGCCGTGTCTGACCCCGCGATGCTCGGAGCCGCCGCCCAGATCGAGCGTGCCCGCGCTCTCCGAGACGAGCTGGACGCCATGCGCCCCCTCGATCCGGAGCAGGTCGGGAAGGCGATGCAGCGGCTCCGCCTGGAGTGGACCTACCACTCGAACGCCATCGAGGGCAACACGCTCACGTACGGCGAGACGCGCGCGCTCCTCCTGCACGGCGTGACGGCGCAGGGGAAGCCGCTCAAGGACCACCTCGACATCAAGGGCCACCGCGAGGCGCTGGACCACCTCGAACGGCTCGCCGGAGCGGACGAGCCGCTGACGCTGGCGGCGGTCCGCGAACTGCACCGGGCGCTCCTCGGCGAGCCCTACGAGACGTGGGCTGAGACGGCGGACGGCCAGCGCGTGCGCCGGACCGCCACGCCCGGCGAGTTCAAGGCGTTCTCGAACAGCGTCAAGACCGTGACCGGCGAGACGCACTACTACGCGCGCCCCGAGGAGACGCCCGCTCTCATGACCGACCTCGTGGACCGCTACCGAGCGGGGTGGCGAGAGGTAGAGGAGGGCGGGGCGGACGCCGTCGTGGTCGCGGCTGACTTCCACCACCGCTTTGTCGCGATCCACCCGTTCGACGACGGGAACGGGCGGATGGCGCGCCTGCTCATGAACCTCGTCCTGATGCGGGCGGGGTACCCGCCGGCAGTCATCCGCCAGGGGAACCGGCCCGCCTACTACGGCGCGCTCGCGGAGGCGGACGCCGGCGACCTCGGCCCGTTCGTCCGCTTCATGGCCGGCGAGCTGACGGCGACGCTCGACCTGTACCTCCGCGCCCTCCGCGGCGAGCCGGACCCGACGGCGTTCAGCCGCCGGGTGGCGCTGCTGAAAAAGGAGGTGGAGGCCTCGGACAAGACGGCGAGCCGGTCGCCGTCAGCGTTGGCACGGATTACGCGGGAGCTTATCGCTCCGCTTCTGGAGCGCGTTTATCAAGGGCGAGATGAATTAGCCCCTTTGTTTTCAGAACCGGGCACGTTTTTGATATACGCCAACTGGGGTGGTGTATATCACACAATGCATGAAATTAGTATAGACGATCTAATTGATACTTACTGGTCAAGTTTTAAGTTGGTAGTAGACTTCATAGGGTTTACTGGATATAAGAATCTAAATATGTGTTTAGAATTAACTGGTGAGTCCGGAGAGGATCATGTCGTAATTTGGTTGAGGGACCTGTCTGTTCCTATGATTCGGGTTGGTTACGATCAGGTAATTGGCGAGGACGAACCGGCTCGGCTCGCCGACCGGGTACTTGAGCACGTAATGGACCAGGTCGAGCAACTGCACCGCGAAGCGCAGGGCGGCTAGGCCCCGCCCTCGGGCCTCCCCTGAGCCGCCCCGCCCGCGGACCGCGCCGGGCGGGGTGGGCGTCGACACCGGGCACCACCCCGCCCCGCCCGCACATGGCCGACAAAACGATCGACGACTGGCTCGACGAGACCGACATCGACGCGTCCGACATCCCCGACGACTACAGCGAGAAGTACGATGACCCCGAGCTCCGCTGGCGGATCAAGGAGGCCATCCAGGCCAGCGGCAAGGGCGGCGACGAGGGCGAGTGGTCGGCCCGCAAGGCGCAGCTCCTGACGCAGGAGTACGAGCGGCGCGGCGGCGGCTACGCCGGCGACAAGGCCGAGAGCCAGAAGAGCCTGGAGGCGTGGACCGACCAGGACTGGCAGACCCAGGACGGGGCGGCCGACGCCGACAGGGGCGACCACACCAGCCGTTACCTCCCGCGCGACGCCTGGGCGCTCCTCACCGACCGCGCCCGTCGCGAGGCCGAGCGGACCAAGAAGGCGGCCGACGACGCCGGCGAGCAGGTCGCCGACTGGCCCGACCGCGTCCGCCGGACGATGGCGGAGCTGGGCCACGCCGACGGCGACGGGCTGACCAAGGACGAGCTGTACGAGCGCGCCCAGGAGCTCGACGTGAGCGGCCGGAGCACAATGACGAAGGACGAGATCAAGAGCGCGATCCTCGACGCCTACCAAGCCGAGCGCTGAGGGCGGGGCGGGGCGGGGCCGCGCGGCGCTCGGCACGGAGCGCCTCCACCACCCCGCCCCACATGCTCGTCGTCCTCCGCCGGATCGAGCCGCTGTCCCTCGCCAAGGTCTACACCGTCGTGACCGGCGCGCCGATGCTGCTGTTCGCGGTCTCCGCTGGGCGCGGACTGGCGCTCGTGGGCGGGGCGGTCGGGAGCGAGCCCGGCGACTTCAGCCCAACTGGCGTCTTGTACCGCCCCGCCCGCGTGGGCGGGGCGGTCAGGCGTCGTAGCGGTCCGTGGGGACCGGACCGTCGAGGACGTGGGCGGCCGCACGGCGGGCGGCGAGCCGCGCGACGCCGGCCACGACCGACGCCGCGACCGTCCACGTGAGCGCCTCGGTCCAGGCCGTCTCCGACGAGGCCGGGTTGAGGGGCGGGTCCTCGCCCGTCGCCGCGTTCCAGCCGACTTTGAGGAGAGAGCGGGTGGCAAAGGCGGCGGCGACGGCCGCCCCGCCCGAGACGAGCATCCAGGTGTGTTTCTGCGAGAGCATGGGTGGGAGAGGTGTGGCCGCCTCCTACGCCCTCGCCGGGTCCCGTGTCCCGCCCCGCCCCCGCGTTGGGCGGGGCGGTCCCTCTTGCCCCTTTGCCCGTCTCCCTTGCCTTCTTACGCTGTCGCGCCGCCGCACGAGGAGCCCGCTCCGGCCGTGCACCCGTAGCAGTGGCGCGCCGTGCGGACCGCCCGCGCCTGCCACGCGTCGAGGTCGAAGTCGGCCACGTGCTCGAACGGGACGGCCGCGTCCATCTCCAGCTGCTGGTTGAAGTCGCAGTCGTAGACCCGGCCGTCCCACCCGACCGAGACCGTGTTCCGGCACATGACGCCGTCGATGGCGCCCGGGTTGAACGCGCCCAGCAGCCGCTCCATGTACGTCTCGAGCTGGCCTTTCTCGATCAGCCACTCGAGGTAGCGGCTCATGGGCATGTTGTTGAGCGCGAGCAGGCGGTCGAACGAAACCCCGTGGTTCCGCGCGAGGGCCGCCTTCCACTCGTCCTCCAACGACGCCTGATTGCCAGCGAGGAAGCTCCCCACCGGGTTCGTGACGAGCGTGAGCACGCGCTCGGGGTCGCTTTGGCCGTAGCCGGCGTCGTTGAGCGCGCGGAGCGCCTTGAGCGACTTGGCGTACGTCCCCTCGCCGCGCTGCGCGTCCGTCCCCAGCTCGCGGTAGTGAGGGAGCGAGCAGGCCACCTCGACGCCGCGCTCGGCGAACCACTCGGGCAGGTGCCGGTAGCGGCGGACGGTCAGGATGGTCAGGTTGCAGCGGTCGATCACGTGGAGGCCGCGCGCCACGCACTCGTCGACCAGGTACTCGAAGTGCGGGTTGAGCTCGGGCGCCCCGCCCGTGAGGTCGACCGTGTGGAGGGCGCAGTCGGGGTGGGCCAGGATCCGGTCGATGGCGCCGAGGCAGGCGTCGACGGCCTCGCGGTCCATGTTCTCGGTCGTCCGGTCCGGGCCGGAGTCGACGTGGCAGTGCCGGCACGTCATGTTGCACAGCTTGCCCACGTTGACCTGGACGATCTCGAGCGGGGCGGGGCGGAGGCCGCCGGGCCAGCCGGACGCCGCGAGGTCGGCGTGGAAGCTCCCGGTCCCGGTCGGGCCGAGAGCGAGCGGGACGGCGTCGAGCGCGGCGAGCTGGACGTCCGGCTCGGCGAGCGGCGTCCGCCGCCCGTACAGGCTGGTCGTCCGCTTTGGCCCGTCCTGGACGTCGGCGACGAGTTCAGCGGAGAGGACGGGGAGCGAGATCGGCTGAGCGGAGCCGTCGCCGGTGGCGTCGAACGACATGCAGAGGCGGGGCGGAAAACGGGGAGGAGAAAAAAGGGAGGGAAAGAGGGAGCGGGCTCCCCCCGCCCCGCCCTCACATCGTCTGCGCCTTGACGCCGTCGAGCATCTGGAGCCCGTGGACGAGCGACGCCCCGCCCCGGATGGCCGTCGCCACGTGGACGGCCTCGGTCATCTGCTCCAGGTCCGAGCCCTTCGCGAGCGAGTCCTGCGTGTAGGCGTCGATGCAGTACGGGCACTGGACCGTGTGGGCCACGGCGAGCGCGATGAGCGACTTTTCGCGCGCCGTCAGCGCGCCGTCCTCGAACACCTTGCCGTAGTAGTTGAAGAAGGCGTCCGCGAGGGGCTTCGAGCCCTCCTCGATCTCGCCGAATCGCGGCAGGTGCTCGGGCTTGTAGTAGGTCTCCACGGGAGGGGCGGGGTGGGGTGGGAGGGGCCGGGCCGGCGGCGGGGCCGTCCGCGGCGCGGGCGGAGAGACGCACCCGCGGGCGGGGCGGTCCCGGTTGTGGAGCGCCCGTCGGACGGATACCTTACTCGGCCCGCCCCGTGACGCCGCCCCGCCCTCGTGTCCACCCTCGGTTGGTTCCTCCTGCTCCTCGTCGCGGCCGCCGTCGCGTGGGTCGTCCTGCGCGGCCGCCGCGCGACGCCGCCGCCGCGCCCGGCGCTCGGCCGCGACGACCTGACGAGCCTGGGGCTCTCTGAAGTTCGCGCGCGCGAACCGGGAGCGTCGCCCGTCCGCGAGTCCAGCGCCTCGCCCGCCCGCGCCGCCGCCCCGCCCCGCCCCGGCCCGGCCCGGCCCGCCCCGGCGGCCGCCCCGCCCGCGCTCGCCCGGCCGTCCGGCCCGGTGGCGGACGGCGAGGTGAGCCCCGACGCCACGCTCTGGCCCGACGGCGCCGAGCCGGCCCGGCACCTGCTGGCCGCGCTCGCGGCTCACGCGGGCGGGGCGGCCGGCGTCCTCCGCTACGACGCGGAGGCCGACGCCTACGTCGCCGAGGCCGCCGCCGGCGCCCGGCTCCCCGAGCCGCTCCCGGCCGACCGCTGCCCGCTCCACCGGGCGCCCCAGGACGGCGAGCTCACGCTCCTCGACGAGCCGAGCGGGATGGGGCCGTTCACCGGCGACGTCCTCGTCCGCGCGCTCGCCGCCCCGCCCGCGGCGCGGGCGTTCCTGGTCGTGGCGCCGGCCCACGCCGACGCCGCCGTCGGCCAGGTGGGGCCGTTCGCCGACCTCCTCGCTGGCCTCTCCGACCTCGCGCCCGCCGCCCCGCCCGTGCCCGCGCGCCCCTCGCGCGCGGCCGTGATCCGGGAGGAGCAGGAGGCGGCCGAGGTCGAGGGCCGGCCGCTCGCGTTCGCGCTCGTCACGCTCGCCGACGCCGAGGAGATCCTCGCGCGCGAGGCGCCCGACGAGGTCGCCGAGGCGGAGGCCGGCCTCCGGCGGCGCCTCGCCGACCACCCCGCCGTCCGCCGGACGGAGCCGTTCGGGGACCTCCTGGTCGGCGCGTTCCTCGACCTCGACCCCGACGGCGTGGCCGCGTGGTGCGAGTCGACCTCGGCGAGTGCCCCGGCCGTGTTCATCGGCGCTGTCGCCCCGGTCGACGGCGACGCCGCCGACGTCCGCGCCGCCGCCGCCGACGCGCTCCACGACGCCTACGAGCAGCAGCGCGCACAGGTCGTGGCGGGATAAGGGATGTGGCGCGCGGGCGGGGTGGTGCCCGTCTTTGTTCCGCCCCGCCCCGCCCCGCCCCGCCCCGCCCCGCCCCGCCCGGCGCCGGCCACCCCGCCCCCGCAGGCACCCGCGTTGGACACGACGCGTCGTGTCCAACGCGGGCGGGGCGGTCTTGTGTGTCGCAGACATCCGCCCGAGGCGAGGCAGTCCCCCTCCTGAACACCGCGCAGCGTCGGCGCAGCCAGGAGGGGCTAGGACCCAAAGGGCGGGGTGGTTGCCGGGCGGACGGGGCGGTCCGAACAGTCGCCGCCCCGCCCCCGAGGCCTGCAGGCCCGCCCCAATGCGGACACCACGCGTGGTGTCCCTACGAATCCGCCCCGCCCACGGCAGGGCGGGGTGGTCGCATCTTCCGTCTGCCTCGTAGCGCTCCGCCCGGCCTCTTCCCGTTCCTCGTTTCCCGCCCCCCATGGTCGTCCTCGTCATCAACGCCGGCTCGTCGTCCCTGAAGGTGGACCTCATCGACGCCGCGGCGCAGGAGACGCTGGCGTCGGGGCAGGTCGAGCGGGTCGGGGCCGTCTCCAGCCTCGCCTCGTTCCGGCTGGGCGAGGGCAAGCCCGACCGCGTGTCGCTCTCCGCGCCCGACCACGCCGTCGCCCTCGACGTGCTCCTGGGCAAGATGCGCGAGGCCGACGGCCCGAACCGCGACGTGCTCCCCCCCATCGAAGCCGTCGGGCACCGGGTGGTCCACGGCGGCGAGCGGTTCGCCGAGTCGGCGCTCATCAACGGCGAGGTGGTCGACGCCATCCGCGACGCGTTCGACTTGGCTCCACTTCATAACCCGGCCAACCTCCGGGGCATCCTGGCCGCGCAGAAGACGTTCCCCGATGTGCCGCAGGTGGCCGTGTTCGACACGGCGTTCCACCAGACGATCCCGCCCCACGCCTACCTCTACGCGCTCCCCAACCGGCTCTACCGGCGCCACAAGATCCGCCGGTACGGGTTCCACGGGACGAGCCACTACTACGTCTCGCGGCGGCTCTACGAGCTCGCGGAGCTCGACAAGACCGACAGCCGCGTGCTCACGCTCCACCTGGGCAACGGGTGCTCGGCGTGCGCCATCCGCGACGGCCGGAGCGTGGACACGTCGATGGGGATGACGCCGCTGGAGGGGCTCGTGATGGGCACGCGCTCGGGCGACCTCGACCCGTCGATCGTGTTCGACCTCGTGGACAAAGAGGAGATGCCGCTCGCCGAGGTCTACACGCTCCTCAACCGCTACTCGGGGCTCCTGGGGCTCAGCGGCTACGCCGCCGACATGCGCGACCTGCTGGCCGAGGCCGCCGACGGCGACGTCCGGTGTCAGCAGGCGATCGACGTGTTTTGCTACCGGGTCAAAAGCTACGTCGGCCGCTACCTCGCCGTTTTGGGCGGCCTCGACGCCGTCGCGTTCACGGCCGGGATCGGCACGTTCGCGGCGCCCGTCCGCGCCCAGATCCTAGATGGTCTGGAGGGGCTCGGGATCGTCCTCGACGCCGACGCCAACGAGGCCGCGAGCGGGGCGGAGGCCCGGATCTCGACGCTCGACAGCCCGGTCCAGGCGTGGGTGGTCCCGACCAACGAGGAGCTCGTAATCGCGCTCGACACGATGAAGCTGGCGGGGGCGGCCCAGCAGACGCCGTTCGTCTAGCCGCCCCGCCCGGCACCACCCCGCCCCACTGGCCGGGGGCGTGTGCCGAGGGACGCCGCCCGCGCGGGTTCGCCCCGCGAGCGGGGCGGGGCGGTCGTCGTAGATTCAGGGTCTATAGATCCCTTCCACTATGATGTCCCGCCGCCCCGCCCTATCGGGCCTCGCCGGCCGCTCCGAGCCCGACCGCCTGGCGGCCTGGCTGGACGAGAGCGACGCGTTCCAGTTTTTGTCCCGGACGCTCGGGGACGTCCTCGTGGTCCTCGACCCCGACGAGCGCGTGGTGTACGCCGGCACCGGCGCCGACGCCCTGTTCGGCTCCGGCACCCTCCGCGGATGCCCCGTCCGGTCGGTCCTCGCCGGCGGCGGCTCGCTGCCCCCGTCGCTGACGGCCTCGGGCGTGTGGGAGGTCCAGCTGGCCGACGGGCGCTGGGTGAGCCTATCGGCGTCCGGCCTGGGCGGGGTGGAGGTGGATGGGCTCGGGCCGCTCGACGGGTACGCCCTCCTGCTCGCGCGCGAGATCGGCGAGGAGCGCGTGGCGCGCGACCGGCTCGACCTGTTCCGCCGGGCGCTCGACGCCACCAACAACCTCGTCGTCGTCTCCGACGCCACCCAGGACGACCTCCCCATCACGTTCGTCAACCAGCACTTCCTCGACGTCACCGGGTACGAGCGCGAGGAGGTGCTGGGTCGGAACTGCCGGTTCCTCCAGGACCGCCCCGACGGCACGCGCGACGGCGACCAGGACGGAGTCCGCCACCTCCGCCAGAGCGTGTCGGCCGGCGAGGCCGTCCACGTCCTCGTGCGCAACTACACGAAGGGCGGGCGGATGTTCTGGAACGACCTGTTCGTGACGCCGGTCCACGACGCGGCGGGGCGGCTCACGCACTACGTCGGCGTCCAGAACGACGTGACGGACCGCGTCAAGGTGGAGGCCGAGCGCGACGCCCGCGGCCGCCTGCTCGGGGCGTTCTTCGAGGGCGCCCCGTGGCTGATGGGCGTCGTCGAGGTCGGCGAGGGCGGGGCGCTCGCGTACCGGCGCGTAAACCGGGAGCTCGCGGCCGCCTACGGTGCGCAGCCGGCCGACCTCGCCGGCCGGCCGCTCGCCGCGCTCGGCCACGGCGAGGCCGAGCGTGCGGCGTGGCAGCGTGCAGTACGGGCGTGCCTCGACGGCGGCGGCCCGGCCCAACTGGACGCCGTGTGGCCGCCCGGAGCCGACCCCGACGCCATCGGCGCCCGGCACCTCCGGATCACCCTGACGCCGGTCGACGACGGCACCGCGGCCGTCGTGATCGAGGACGTGACGGAGTTTGACCGGCTCGTGGCGGCCCAGGCCGAGCGGACGGCGGCGCTCGAACAGGCGGCCGACGCCGTCGTCATCACCGACGGCCGGCTGGACTCGCCGGGGCCGTTTATCCACTACGTGAACCGGGCCTTCGAGGAGATGACCGGGTGGACCCGGGCCGAGGTCGTCGGCCGGAGCCCGCGGATCATGCAGGGGGCCATGACCGACCGGGCCGAGCTGGACCGGATGCGGCGGGCGCTCGGGGCGGGGCGGCCGTACCGGGGCGAGCTCGTCAACGAGCGGAAGGACGGGACGCCGTACCTCGTCGAGGTCGACATCGCCCCGCTCCGCGACGCCGCCGGCGCCGTCACCGGCTACGTCTCGACGCAGCGCGACGTGACCGAGCGCCGGCGGCTCGAGGGCGAGGTGCTCTCGGCGGCGGCCCAGGCCCAGGAGGACGTGGCCCGCGACCTCCACGACGGGCTCGGCCAAGTCCTCTCAGGGACGGCGTACCACCTCCACGGGCTCGCCGAGAGCCTCGCGGCCGAGGGCTCAGCCTTCGCCGCCGAGGCCCAGCGGGCGGCCGACCTCGTCCAGAACGCCCAGCGCCAGGCCCGGTCGCTGGCCCACGGCCTCTCCCCTGTCGCCGTCGGCGTCGACGGCCTGGCGGCCGCGCTGGTCCGGCTGACGCGGGACGTGGCCGAGACGTACGACGTGGCGTGCCAGTTTGTGAGTTCGGGGGCGCCGGCGGTCCGCCCCGTCGAGGCCGCTGGCGACCTGTACCGGATCGCCCAGGAAGCCGTCGCCAATGCCGTCCGCCACGGCCGGCCGTCGTCCGTCGTGGTCCGCCTGGACCCCAGCCACGGCGGCGACGGCGACGGCCGCGCCCTGCTCGCGATCGAGGACGACGGGGCCGGCATCCCCGAGGCCAACCTCGACGGCGCCGACCACGACGGGGCCGGCGGCCTCGGCCTGCGCACGATGCGGTACCGCGCGCGGCGCGTCGGCGGCACGTTCGACGTGTTCCGGCGGCCCGGCGGCGGCACGGCCGTCCACGTCCGGTTCCCCACCGCCGCCGGGGCCGCGCTCGCGGACCCGCCGCAGCCCGCGTGAGCCCACCCCGCCCCGCCCGCCGCGGGCGGGGCGGCCGCTCTGCCCCACCCGACTCCGTCCGCCGCCCCGCCCGATGGTCGTGGGCGGGGTGGGCCGTCGCCGCCGTCGTCGCCCTCGCCGCCTGCGCCGAGCCGCCCCGCCCGCAGGGCGACGCCGAGGCGCTCGCGCTCCTCGACCGCGCCCGGGCGGTCCACGGCTCGGCCGCGCTCGACCGCGCCGACGTCCGGTTCGAGTTCCGCGGGACGCCGTTCACGCTCCGCCGCGACGGCGGCGCCTTCCGCTACGCCCGCACGCTTACCGACTCGCTAGGCCGGACTGTCGAGGAGGCCGTCGACAACGAGGGCGCACACCGGACCGTAGGCGGGGCGGCGGTGCCGCTGGACTCGGCCGAGGCCGCGCGCCTCGCGACGGCCGTCAACTCTGTGGCCTACTTCGCCCTCCTCCCCGCCCCGCTCGCGGACCCCGCCGTCCGCGCGCGGTCGCTGGGGCCGGGCCGCGTCGGCGGCGAGGCCTTCGACCGCGTCGGCGTCACGTTCGCGCAGGACGGGGGCGGGGCGGACTGGGACGACCGCTACGTCTACTGGCTCCGCCCCGACGGCCGGGTCGCCTACTACGCCTACACCTACGCGGCAGACCCGGCCGACACGTCGCGTGCCGAGACGGGCACGCGGTTCCGCGCGCTCGACGGCGAGCGCCGCGTGGACGGCGTGCTGTTCCAAGACTGGCGGAACCTGACAGCCGACTCGGTCAGCGCGATCGAGGACTACGGCGACATCCACGACGCGGGGCGGACGTTCGAGGTCTCGCGCGTGGCGCTCGACTCGGTCCGCGTGCAGACGCGGTAGAGAAGGCGCCCGGGGCACAGCCGGGGAGATCCCTGAGCGCCGGGCCGGATAGATTGAGCGGTTCCCCCAAACGCATGCCTGAGACCACCCCGCCCGAGCCCGACTTCCACTTTGACGGCCAGGACGCGTTCGAGGCGCTCTCCGCCGCGCTCGCCGACGCCGTCCTGATCGTCGACGCGGGCGGGGCGGTCCGTTACGTCGGCCCCGGCCTGGTCGACGTCCTCGGCCTCGACCCCGACGAGGCCCTCGGGCGCCCGTTCCTCGACCTCGTCCACCCCGACGACGCCGTCCAGCACGAGGGCCGCCCCTTCTGGGCCGCCCCGCCCCCGTTCGAGCGCGAGGTGCGGATGCGGAACGGGCGGGGCGGGTGGGCGTGGGTCCGCGTCCAGTCCAGCCGCATCCGGCCCGACGGGGCCGTGCCCGAGGCCGTCGCCCGCGTCGTCGGCGACGGGACGCTCCTGTTCCTCCGCGACCGCTTCGAGGGCACGGTCCGCGACGCGAGCGACCTGATCCAGCGCGCCTTCGACGCCGTCAACAACCTCGTCGTCGTCGCCGACGCCCGGCTCCCGGACACGCCGCTCGTCGTCGTCAACCAGAACTTTCTCGAGACGACGGGCTACGAGCGCCACGAGGTCGTCGGCCAGAACTGCCGGTTCCTCCAGACACGCGCCGACGGGACGCGCGACGACGACGACGACGGGCAGGCCGAGGCGCTCGACAAGGTGCGGACGGCCGTCGGGCGGGGCGGCTCGACCGACGTCGTCCTCCGCAACTACCGCAAGGACGGGACGCTCTTCTACAACCGGCTCTACATCTCGCCCGTCCGCGACGCGGCCGGCGAGGTGACCCACTTTGTCGGCGTCCAGAACGACGTGACCGGGGAGGTCGAGCAGGCCGAGGCCGCGGGCGTCCACCGCGGGCTGCTCGCGTCGTTCTTCGACAGCGCTCCGTTCCTCATGGGCGTCGTCGAGCTGGTCGATGGCGGGCTCCAGCTGCGGGCGGCCAACACGGCGGCGGTCGGCCTGTTCCAGTCCGAGGGGGCCACGTTCGACACGTTCGAGGGACGCGCGCTCACCGAGGTCGGGTTCACCGAAGAGGAGGCCGGCATCTGGTTCGACCACGTCCGCGAGGCGGCGGCGTCGGTCGGGCCGGTCCACTTCGACACGACGTTCCCATGGGGCTCGGACCCCGAGGGCAAGGGCGTCCGGGCGCTGGCCGTCGTCGTCAATCGGGCAGACGGGCGCGAGCCGCTGTTCTCGTACGTGGCCGAGGACGTGACCGAGATCCGCCGGACGAGCCGCGAGCGCCGGCTGCTCGCCGCGGCCATTGAGAGCGCGGCCGAGTCCATCCTGGTCACCGACGCCACGCTCGACGCGCCCGGCCCGCACATCCTCTACGCGAACGCGGCCCACCGCCGGATCTTCGGGTACGACCTGGACGAGGTCATCGGCCAGTCGCCCCGGATGTTCCAGGGGCCGGCGACCGACCGGGCCGTGCTCGACCGGATCCGGCGGCGCCTGAAGGCCGGCGAGCCCGTCCAGGCCGAGACCGTGAACTACCGCCAGGACGGGACGCCGTTCGTGCTCGAGTGGGAGATCGCCCCGGTTCGCGACGAGGGCGGCCAGATCGTGCAGTGGGTGGGCACGCAGCGCGACGTGACCGAGCGCCGCAACCTCGAACGCGAGATCCTCGAGGTCGCCTCGAACGAGCAGGAGCGGATCGCGCAGGACCTCCACGACGGGCTGGGCCAGGTGCTGACCGGGGCCACGTTCAAACTCCAGACGCTCCAGAACGCGCTCCGCCGCGGGGGCAACGACGCGCTCGCCGCCGACGCCGAGCGGGCGCAGGAGATGATCGAGCAGGCGCTCGGGCAGGCCCGGGCCGTCGCGCGCGGCCTGTTCCCGATCGACGTCGAGTCGGACGGGCTGGAGGCCGCGCTCCGGCGCCTCGCCGAGGACGCGTCCGAAGCGTTCGGGGTCGACTGCCGGTTCGTGTCCGTCGGCTCGGCGCAGGTGGAGCCCCGCGAGCGCGCCGGCCACCTCTACCGGATCGCCCAGGAGGCGCTCGCGAACGCGGCCCGCCACGGCCGGGCCAGCGCGGTCACGATCACGCTGGCCCACGAGGACGGCGCCGGCGTCACGCTCACGGTCGAGGACGACGGCGTCGGCATCGCAGACGGGGCGCTCGAGCGGGGCGGCGGGCTCGGGATGCGGACGATGGCGTACCGCGCGCGGCGCGTCGGCGGCGCCCTCGACGTCCGCGCGCTCGACGACGGCGGCACGGCCGTGAGCGTCCGGCTGGAGTCCGCCCCGCCCGGGCCGAGCGCGGCGTAGGGCGGGGCGGGACGCGTGGAGTGGGGGAGCAGCAGGTAGAGCAGGTAGAGCGGGAGGGCATGTAGAGCGGAACCGGCCCACCCCGCCCCGCTCGTGGGAAAAGGGGCGGGGCGGCAAACGAGCGTGCCCCACCCCGGCCCGCTCACAAAACCCGCTCGTCAAAAAGGGCGGGGTGGCGAAGAAGGCCGCCCCGCCCCGCCCGTGCTGTCACCTTCTGCTCTACCCGCTCTACCCGCTCTACCCGCTCTACCCGCTCTACCCGCTCTACCCGGGTTGCACGCGCGATCCACGGCGGGCGGGGGCGGGGCGGAGTAGCTTGAGCGGAAGCCCTTCCGCCCTCCTCCGCCCCGCCCCATGTCCAACTCCGCCCCGCTCCGCATCGCCTCCGGCCAAGGCTTCTGGGGCGACCTCCAGCGCGCGCCCATCGACCAGGCCCGGCGCGGCCC
Source organism: Rubrivirga sp. S365 (assembly GCF_032248475.1). Taxonomy (NCBI): domain Bacteria; kingdom Pseudomonadati; phylum Rhodothermota; class Rhodothermia; order Rhodothermales; family Rubricoccaceae; genus Rubrivirga; species Rubrivirga sp. S365. The sequence goes on along the minus strand of NZ_JAVTTN010000001.1, from coordinate 1,278,403 downwards.
CATCGACGTGCTCGTCATGGACTACCTCGCCGAGGTGACCATGTCGATCCTCCAGAAGCAGAAGCTCCGCGACCCGGAGATGGGCTACGCCCGCGACTTCGTGGACGTCGTGACCGAGCTGGCCTCAGACATCCGCGAGAAGGGGTTCAAGGTGATCTCGAACGCGGGCGGGGTGAACCCCGTCGCCTGCGCCGAGGCCATCGTCGCCGGCGCCCGCGAGCGCGGCGCGCACGGCCTGAAGGTGGCGGTCGTCACGGGCGACGACCTGCTCGACCGCCTCGACGACCTCGTCGGGCGGGGCGTGGAGCTAAAGCACATGGAGACCGGCGAGCCCATCTCGACGGTCCTCGACCGCGTCGTGAGCGCGAACGCCTACCTCGGCGCGCGGCCCATCGCCGAGGCGCTCGCCCAGGGCGCCGACGTGGTCGTGACCGGGCGAACGACGGACACCGGCCTCACGCTCGCCCCGCTCGTCGACCGCTTCGGGTGGGACTGGGACGACTGGGACAAGATGGCCGCGGGCACCGTCGCCGGCCACATCCTCGAGTGCGGGGCGCAGTCGTCGGGCGGCAACTTCACCGACTGGCAGGACGTGCCGGACATGGCCGGCATCGGGTTCCCCATCACCGAGGTCAACGCCGACGGCTCGTTCGTGGTCACGAAGCACGAGGGGTCGGGCGGGCTCGTCAGCCGCGGGACCGTGGCCGAGCAGCTGCTCTACGAGATCGGCGACCCGACCGACTACATCACGCCCGACGTCGTCGCCGACTTCACGTCGATCCGGCTCGACGACGAGGGCTCCGACCGCGTCCGTGTGAGCGGCATCGAGGGCGGGGCGGACACGGAGTTCCTCAAGGTCTCGGCCGCCTACGCCGACGGCTGGAAGGCGACGTCGACGCTGGTCTACGCCTGGCCGAACGCGGCCGAGAAGGCGCGGGCCGCGGCCGGCATCCTGCGCGACCGGCTCGACGCGCTGGGCCTGGAGTTCGACGAGTACCGGGCCGAGATCCTCGGCGCCGGCGCGCTCTCCGAGGTGGACGAGGCCGCCCCCAAGCGCGAGGCCGACCTCGACGAGGTCCAGCTGCGCGTGTCCGTGCGCGGCCAGGACAAGGCGGCCGTCGAGCAGTTCGGCCGCGAGATCGCCCCGCTCATCCTGACCGGCCCGAGCGCGGTGACGGGGTTCGCCGGCGGGCGCCCGCGCCCGAGCGAGGTCATCGCGTACTGGCCGGCGCTCATCCCAAAGTCTGAGGTCAAGGCGGAGGTCCGCGTGCTCGAGGTGTAGGGCGGCCCGCCACCCCGCCCGCGTTTCCACCCCGCCGCCCTGCGTGGGCGGGGTGGCGACGAAACCAGGGGCGAAATGAGCGGCGCGGTTTAGTCGGCGGCGCCGAGCGCCGATACGCGGGGGGCTCTTCTTCCGCCGCCCCAGCCCCGCCCGCTTCCGTGGAGTCGATCCCCGCCCCCCGCGTCCTCCTCGTCGACGGCGACGCCGCCGACCGCCGCGCCGCGCTCGACCTGCTCCGCCGCCTCGGCGTCACGGCCGACGAGGCCGCCGACGGCGAGGCCGGCGTCCGCCGGTGCCTGGGGACCGCGTACGACGCCGTCCTGCTGGCCCTCCGCCTGCCGGCCATGGACGGCGTCGCGGCGCTCCGTGCCGTCCGCACCTCGCTGCCCGCCGAGCGCCGCCCGTGCCTCGTCGCCGTCGCCGACCACGCCGAGGGCGGGGCGCGGGAGGCGGCGCTGGCGGCCGGGTTCGACGCGTTCTGCGCCAAGCCGTTCGGGGCCGAGGCGCTCGTCGAGGCGCTCGGGCTCGCCGCCCCGCCCGCCGCCCGCCCCGCCCCGCCCCACGAGGCCACGGTGGCGGAGACCGTGCAGACGCTCTACGACCAGGTCTGCGCCCACGTGACCGACATGCTGGGCGAGGAGGACCCCGAGTTCGTGGCCGACCTCGTCGAGTCGTTTGCCGCCTCGGCGCGCGAGGCCGTCGCCGAGGCCGAGTCGACGCGCTCGGCCGGCGACGTGGCCGGGCTGGCCGCGGCGGCCCACCAGCTCAAGGGGAGCGCCTCGAACGTGGGCCTGAACACGATCGCCGGCCGCTGGGGCGAGGTCGAGGCGATGGCCCGGGGCGGGGCGGCGAGCGACGAGGCCGTCGACCGGGCGCTCGACGAGACCACGCAGGCCGTGGACCTGCTCGCGGACCGCGTCTAGGGCAGCGGCAAGGGGTCTCATGTGCCCCGCCCCGCCCGGTCCACCACCCCTGGCTACGCCGTCCCTTCGGGGTGTCCCCTCCTGGCTGCGCCGACGCTGCGCGGTTGTCCCGGAGGGGGACTCTTCCCACCCCGCCCCGTCCGGTCAGAACGCTGATAACGCAGAAGACCCTTTGATCCCGCACTAGCTCCCCCCCTTCCCAGCGGCCCCGCCCGCCCCGCCCGAGGCCTCGGCTCCACCCCGCCCGGCGCGGGCGGGGCGGGGTGGCGGCGCGTGAACCGCGCGCCCGAGCCGGCGTTGGGGCAGGCATGGCTTCCCCCCTCCGCCGTCTCAACGCCGACCTCTGGCGCCGCCGCTGGCTCATCGGCCCGGGGCTGCTGTGCGCGTTCGTCTCGTCGCTGTTCGCGCTCGTCGTCCCCAGCGTCATCCGCGAGGCGATCGACGCCATCCCGCGCATGGTGGCCGTCCAGGGCTACGCCGCCGGGACGGCCGCGGGCGACCTCCTCTACGGCGACTTCCGCAACACGCTCGTCCTGCTCGGCGCGCTCGTCGTCGCGCTCAGCGCCGTCGCCGGCGTGTTCGTGTTCCTCATGCGGCGGCTCGTCGTCGTGGCGAGCCGGCACATCGAGTACGACCTGAGGAACCGGCTCTACGCCCACCTCCAGCGGCTCTCGGCCGACTTCTACCACCACTACCCGACGGGCGACGTGATGACGCGGGCGACGTCAGACGTCGAGAAGGTCCGCCGGTACGTCGGCCCGGCGCTGATGTACCTGGCCCGCGCCGTCGCCGCGATCGTGACGGCGCTGGCGGTCATGGTGGTCATCTCGCCCACGCTCACGCTCTGGGCCGTGCTGCCCATGCCCATCCTGGCCGTCGCCGCGTTCTTCGTGAGCCGGCTCGTCCACGTCCGCACGGACCGCCAGCAGTCGGCGTACTCGTCGCTCACGAGCCGCGTGCAGGAGGCGCTCTCGGGCATCCGCGTGGTCAAGGCGTACGCCCAGGAGGAGGCGTGGGGGCAGCGGATCGACGGGGCCTCGGCCGATTACCAGGACCGGGCGCTCGACCTCGCGCGCGTCGACGCCGCGTTCCGGCCCGTCCTCACGACGCTCATCGGGGCCTCGACGGTGCTCGTCGTCGGGGTCGGCGGGCGGCTCGTGATCGAGGGCCAGCTGTCGCTGGGCAACATCGCCGAGTTCATCATCTACGTGACGATCCTGACGTGGCCCGTGGCCTCGTTCGGCTACGTGGTCTCGATGATCCAGCAGGCGTCGGCGTCGATGAGCCGGATCGCCCAGATCCTCGACACCCCGCCCACGGTCACCGACGCGCTCGCCGCCGGCGACGGGGCGGCGGGCCGCGCGGGCGGGGTGGAAGTCTCGGCCGGCCGCGGCGCGGGCGGCGACGGCGCGGGCGGGGCGGTCGAGGGTCGGCTCGCGTTCGACCACGTGACGTACCGCTACACGCCGGACGGCCCGCCCGTTCTCGACGACGTCTCGTTCGACGTCCCGGCCGGCTCGTCGGTCGGCGTCGTCGGGCGGACGGGCGCGGGCAAGTCGACGCTCGTCGAGCTCGTCCCCCGCCTCATGGACCCGACCGAGGGGCGCGTGCTCATCGACGGCGTCGACGCCCGCGAGATCCCGCTCCAGACGCTCCGCGGCGCCATCGGCTACGTGCCGCAGGAGGTGTTCCTGTTCTCGGACACGGTCGGCAACAACGTCGCCTTCGGGGTCCCAGACGCGGGCGAGGAGCAGGTGCGCGAGGCGGCCGAGGAGGCCGACCTGCTCGCCAACGTCGAGGACTTCCCGCGCGGGTTCGACACGCGCGTGGGCGAGCGCGGCATCACGCTCTCGGGCGGCCAGAAGCAGCGGGCGGCGATCGCCCGCGCCCTCATCCGCCGCCCGCCCATCCTCATCTTCGACGACGCCCTCTCGGCCGTCGACACGCGGACCGAGGCGACGATCCTGGAGAACCTCCGCGCCCAGTTCGGCCAGCGGACCGTCGTCGTCGTGAGCCACCGGGTCTCGGCGGTCCAGGACGCCGACCAGATCGTGGTCCTCGACGACGGCCGCGTGGCCGAGCGCGGGACGCACGCCGAGCTCGTCGCCCAGGGCGGGGCGTACGCGGAGATGGTGCGGAAGCAGCAGCTGGAGGACGAGCTGAAGGAGGTGTAGGGCCGCCACCCCGCCCCGGTCTGCACGGGCGGGGCGGCCGAGCGTCGGGCCGGAGCGGAGGAGGGGTCAAGGTGCCGCCCCGCCCCGCGCGCGCCGAGGCGCTCGGGTACCAAGCTGCTGGAACCGCGCCTCACGTTCCACCCCGCCCGTAGCGCTGCGTCACAGCTGATCTAATGAGTTGAGGTTGTGTTCCGTGTTGCGTATTCCGTCCCCGAGGGCACCCAACACGCAACACGAGACACGCAACGGCTCTCAGCGAACCCGTCGGAAGACGGTCGATGCGCCAGTAGCCTCTCCACCGAGTTCCCTCTCGCGTCGAGGGCGGGGTGGGGCCGCCGTCCCGCTCGCGTGCCGCTCCGCCCGTGCGTAGCGTTCGGCCGCCCCTGCCGCCGCCCCGCATGCCGATCGTCCTCCGCCCCGCCCTGCTCCTCGTGGTCCTCGCCGTCGCCGGGTGCGCGTCGAGCGGGCCGGCCGCCCCGCCCGCGCCCGATCGGGCGCTGACGGCCGAGCGGGCAGAGCGCCTGGACGCCGTGCTGGGCGGCCTGCTCAGCCGGTGCCGCGCGGGCGGGTGCGCGCTGCCCGTCGGGCGGGGCGTCGAGGTCGACTCCGTCGTCGTGGCGGGGGGGGCGGTCGAGGTCCGCTTTTCGCGCGACCTGGGCGACGCGCCGGTCCGCCCGGCGACGGCGGCGGCGTTCACGCACGACGTGGCCGCGGCGGTCGGGCGCGTGCTGCCCGGCGTGCCGGTTCGCGTGGTCACGCGCGGCGCGGCGCTGGAGGCGCTCGTCCCGAACGCGTACCGGGATTCGCTCAGCCGCGACCCGTCGCGCCTGTTCGCCCCACCCGAGCCCACGTACCCGCTCACGCGGCCGGCCGCCCCGCCCGCGGCGCCGACGGCCGGGCTCGCCGGGCGGCACGTGGCGCTGTGGCCCAGTCACGGGTGGCTGTTCAACCCGGAAACGGACGACTGGGGCTGGCAGCGGGCGCGGCTGTTCACGACCGTCGAGGACCTGCTCACGGTCCAGCTCGTGACCCAGACGCTCGTGCCCATACTGGAGCGGGCCGGCGCCGTCGTGCTCCTCCCGCGCGAGCGGGACCCGCAGGCGGCCGAGGTGGTCGTCGACGACGGCGGCCCCGGCTACGCCGAGGCAGGCGCCTGGGCCGACGGCGGGCCGGGCTTCGGCCTGCGCGCGCAGTACGGCGACGGTCAGAACCCGTTCGCGCTCGGCACCACGCGCGAGGGGCAGGGCGCGGCCACGTGGACCGCTGACCTCCCCGCCCCCGGCGCCTACGCCGTCCACGTGAGCTACGCGGGCGGGGCGGGGCGGGCGGACCGGAGCGAGCGAGCGCGCTACACGGTCCGCCACGCGGGCGGCGAAAGCGCGGTGCTCGTGAACCAGACGATGGGCGGGGGGACGTGGGTCTACCTCGGGACGTGGGAGTTCGACGGCCCGGCCTCGGCCACGCTCACGAGCGAGGGCGGGGCGGTCTCGGCCGACGCCGTTCGCTTCGGGGGCGGGGTGGGCGTCGTGGCGCGCGAGGGGCAGACGAGCGGGCGCCCGCGGTGGACCGAGGCGGCCCGCTACTACGAGCAGTATGCCGGCGCCCCGCCCGCCGTCTACAACGTGACCGGCGAGCCCGACGCCGACTACGTCGACGACTACCGGAGCCGCGGCGAGTGGGTCAACTGGCTCCGCGGCGCGCCCTTCGGCCCGTCGTTCGCGCCGGACGACCCCGGGCTCGGCATCCCGGTCGACCTCTCGCTCGCGTGGCACACGGACGCCGGGATCGACCGCGACGGGACGGTCGGGACGCTCCTCATCTACGACTCGCCGGGCATGGACTCGACGGGCACGTTCGCCGACGGGACCTCGCGGCTCGCCAACCGCGACCTCGCCGACCGCCTCCAGACGACGATCGTGGACGACCTCCGCGCCACGTTCGACCCGGCGTGGACCCGGCGCGCGCTGTGGGACCGGAACTACTCCGAGGCCGCGCGGCCGGCGGTGCCGTCGGCGCTCCTGGAGCTCCTCTCGCACCAGAACTTCCGCGACATGCAGTTCGGGCTGGACCCCCGGTTCCAGGCTGTCGCCGCGCGGGCCGTGTACAAGGCGATGGGTCGCTCGCTCGCCGAGCAGCGAGGGCGCTCGTTCGTGGTCCAGCCGCTCCGCCCGACGCACCTCCAGGCGACGTTCGAGGGCGGGGCGGTCCGCCTCGCGTGGCGCCCCCAGGCCGACCCGCTGGAGCCGACGGCAGCGCCCGACGCCTACCTCGTCCAGACGCGCGACGGCGAGCGCGGGTGGAGCGAGGGCACGCTCGTGCAGGAGACGCATGCGAGCCTCCCCGCCCCGCCCCCAGGCGTCGTGCGGAGCTACCGGGTCGTCGCGGTCAACGCGGGCGGGGCGGGCGCGCCGTCCGTGGCGCTCGCCGTGGGGCTCGCGCCCGGGGCGGGGCGGCCGGTCCTCGTCGTCGACGCCTTCGACCGAGTCGCCCCGCCCGCGTCGGTCGCCCTCGCCGACAGCGCTGGGTTCGTCGACACCGTCGGCGTGCCGGACGGGCGCAGCGTGCTCACGGTCGGCGCGCAGCGCGTGTTTGACCCGGACCTCGCCTACGAGAGCGACGCGCAGCCGGGCTGGGGCGCGAGCGGGGCGGAGCTGGAGGCGACGGTTGTCGCGGGCAACACGCACGACCACGCGGCGGCGCACGGGGCCGCGCTCCTCGCCCTCGGCCACTCGTTCGTCTCGGCCACGGACGAGGCCGTCGAGAGCGGGGCAGTGGCGCTGGACGACTACGCGGCCGTCGACCTCGCGCTGGGCCTGGAGCGGCGGACGCCGCACCCCGACTCCTCGCGCGCGCCGGACTTCGAGGCGCTCCCCGCCCCGCTCCGCGACCGCCTCGGCGCCTACCTCGACGGCGGCGGCGCGCTCGTGGTCTCGGGCGCGCACTGGCTGAGTGACGCGGCGGCCGACCCGGCCTCGGCGGCGTGGGTCCGCCGGTACCTCGGTGCTGAGGCGGGCGGGGCGGCGCCGGACGCCTACGCGCTCGACGCGGGCGCCGGGCTCGTCCCGTTCGCCGCGTCCTACGGCCCCGACCGCTACGCCGTCCGCGCGCCCGACGTGGTGCGCGCGGGCGGGGCGGGGCGGCTCGTCGCGCGCTACGCAGACGGGCAGGGCGCGGCGGTCGCGTCGGGGCGGACGGCCTCGTTCGGGGTCCCGCTGGAGGCCGTGCCCGACGTGGGGCAGCGGGCGGCGCTCCTGACGGCCGCGCTCGCAGCGGCCGGCGTGCGCTGAACCGCCCCGCCCTGGGGAGGCCGCCCCGCCCGCGGCAGCGAGGGCGGGGCGGAGGCTTTTCGTGCACCGCGAATCGCCCGCCCCGCCCGTTCCGCCCGCCCCGCCCAACGAGCCGACGTCTACGGGCGAGGCTCCCGCGTCGCCCGCACCCGGTCCAGGAACGCCTGGTAGACGCGGGCGAACTCCGGCTGCTGTTGGACGTCGCCGTGGCCGGCCTCTGCGATGACCGCGAGCGTTTTTCGGCTGGCCGGGAGCGGGGAGGCCTCGTAGAGCCGGCGTGAGAGCACGGGCGGCGTCGTGGCGTCCTCGTCGCCGGCCAGGAGGAGCAGGGGCTCCCCAATCCGTTCGACCTCCGCCCGGTTGTCCACGATCCGAAGCGGGCCGTCGACCTGGACCGTGACGAACGGCCTGTACAGGCTCGGGATGCGCACGCTGGCCCACTCCTCGGGCGTCGTCGCGGAGCTCTCCAGCACGACCCCGGCCGCCGGGCGGTTCGCCCCAACGTGGCCCGCGAGGAAGCTCCCCAGCGAGAAGCCGTGGGCGACGAGGCTCCCCAGGTCCGGCAGCGCGGCGGCGTGGTCGAACACGTCGAGGGCGTCGGACTGCAACAGGCTTACGGTCGGTGTGCCGTCGCTCCACCCGTACCCCCGGTGGTCGATGAGGAGCAGGTTGATGCCGAGGGGGAGGAGCGCCTGCGCCGTTCCGAGCCCCGAGCTTTCGACCGTGAACTCGTTGCCGCCGAAGTAGAGCACCGTGAGGTCCGCCCCGGGCTGGCGGAGGAGCGCGCCGTAGAGGATCGTCCCGTCCGCCGCCTTGATCCGCTGCTCCTCGTAGGCGACGCCCGGAAACGCAGCAGCGACGGCACCGGGGACGACTTCGGGAGAGGACTCGGCGCGCCGGGGATGGATCAGCCCGTGCTCCGTGATGTCGATGGAGGAGCACCCCGACGCCGAAACCAGCAAGGCCGCAAGACAAAAGGCTCTGGACATCGGGGATCCATGGAGTGTGGCGCGACGGTCGAGAGTCCACGCGAAGCGTGGTGTGCCGGCAGCACAGGTTACGCGAGACCTCGTCTCAACCCACTGCGTCCCAAGTGAATCGCTCCTCTCGTCTCCTTCAGCGGGCGGGGTGGCGGGCCGTGCCGGAGCACCCGCCCCGCCCGCACTCTCCGCCGCCGCTGAGGTTCGGGCGGGGCGGTACCCGTCCGGCACCAGGGCCAAAAAAAGAGGCGCGCCCGGTCGTCGGGCGCGCCTCGAAACGCGGCGGGCGGAGCAGGCTCCGCGGGTGGGGCGGCGCCCGCTAGTTCGTGCAGATCGACCGGAGCACCTTGCGGCGCTCGTCGAGCGTGTCGCGCCAGCGGTGCTCGGCGACCTCGTCGTCGCCAAGGAAGTAGGCCCAGTGCTCGACGGTGTCCTCGGTGAGGAGGACCGGCGTGCTCATGTGGGCCGTCCGCTTGAGGAGCGGCTGGAGGCCCATTTGGTGGACGAACGTGATCTTGCAGTCGCCGTCCTCGACGCGGCGGACGGTGAGCCAGTTGTCGCCGCAGACGTGGCAGGTGAAAAAGCGCGCTTCCTGGTCGTCGACGAGCGCTTCGAAATCATCGGTCTCGTCGGGCTCGAGGTCCATCGGGAGCATCGAGAGCGAGCCGCAGGCCTTGCACTGGAGGCGGTCCATTCGGTGTTCGGGGTGGGTGTCGGGAGGATAACGGGCGGGGCGGGATCGCCGCGCCCCGGCGCGCCGTCTTCACCCCCGCTCCCCCCCGCCCCGCCCGTGCCCCGCGACGCGCCCGACGCCCCCTACCTCTCGACGCACCTGGCCGCCCCGCCCGACGGCGACGGCGGTGTCGTCGGCCGCTCGCTGACGGTCGCGTCCTACAACGTCCACCGCTGGGCCGGCGTCCGCGGCGGCAAGGCGTACCGGCCCGAGCGGGCGTCGGCGGTCATCGAGGAGATCGACGCCGACGTCCTCGCGCTCCAGGAGGTGCTCCGGCCCTCGGACCGCGACGACGACCCGATCACGGACGTGGCCGAGGCGCTGGGCTACCACCTCGCGTTCGTCGTCACGCGCCAGCACAAGCGCGGCGAGCTGGGCAACGCCGTCCTTTCGCGGTGGCCGCTCGCGGGCGCGCTCGCGATCGACCTCTCGTTCGGGCGGCTCGAACGGCGCGCGGCCCTCGCCGTCCGCCTGCGGAGCGAGGTCGGGCTGGTGACGGTCGCCGCGACGCACCTCGCGCTCGTCGACCGGACGCGGGCGCGGCAGGTCCGGGCGCTCCTCGAACACCCGCAGATCGCGAGCGGACCGGCGGTCCTCCTCGGCGACATGAACGCGTGGCGGCCGACGCGGGCGTCACGCGCCCTCGCCGAGGCCTTCGAGGCCCGGCACCACAACCGAGACTGGCCGGCGTCGTATCCGTCGGTCCGCCCCGTGCTGGCCCTCGACCGTCTCTACGCCCGCGGCGCGACGGTCGTCTCGCTGAAGACGCACGCGACCGAGGCCGCGCGGAAGGGCTCGGACCACCTCCCCATCGTGGCCCGCCTGCGGCTGGAGTAGACCGTGGATCAGTAGAATCAGTGGAGGATCAGTGGGTCCGTAGGGCGGGGCACGCATCTTTTGAACGACGCGCCACCCCGCCCTCACTCGCTGCTGGCGGGGCGGCCACACACCAACTCACCGATCTACCGGCTCCCCGTCCTGCTCCTCGTGCTCGCCGCCCCGCTCGGCCCGGGCGGGGCGGCCCAGGAGGCGCCCCGCCCCGCCCCGCCCCGCCCGCGCCGACATGGACCGAACGCGTGGCCGCGCTGGAGACGCCGGCCGTCCGCCGCCGGATCGCGGCGGTCAACGTGGGCGGCACGGCGGCGCTCGTGCTGGGGCGGGGCGTGCTCGAAGGCGGCGTCCGCGACGCCGGCGACGGCGCCGAGGCGCTCGCGTGGGGCGCCGCGGCCGGCGCCGCGTTCTACGGCGCCAAGGTGGCCGCCGGACGCGGCCGCCCCGCCCTGGGCTACGGCGTGGCTATCCTGGCGGCGTCCGTCGCCGAGAACGCCGCCGGGCGGGCCGGGCCGTTCAGCCACCTCCGCGTGCCGCTCGGGCCGATCGACCTCCGCCTCCGCACGCCGTTCGCGCGGGCGGGGCGGCGCTCGGGCGTCCGGGGCGGGGTGGAGGACGTGGCGTTCGAGCTGGACCCGCTCGCGCTCGTCGCGTCGGTCGCCGTCCCGCTCTCGGGCGGGCGCCCGCGGCTGCGGCGCGGCGTGCCCGTGTGGGAGCTCGACGACCTGGGCGGCCGGCCCGGCTACACGCGCCGCGGCCGGACGATGGGGCGGACCGTCCTCGTCGAGGCCGACGCCGCGCCCCTCGTCCTCGCCCACGAGACCATCCACCGCATCCAGGGCATGCAGACGGCGGCCGTCACGCCGTTCGGGACGCTGGGCGCCATCGTGCCGGGCGCCCGCGCGACCGCCGCGGGCGGGGCGGTCGCCGCCGACGTCCGCGCCGAGTGGTTCTACGGCGTCCAGGTGGCCCTGTGGCTGAGCCTCGCCGACTACCTTGACCGCTGGCCCGAGGTCGAGGCTCGCGCCCTGGACGAGCCGCCGAGGGAGAGCGGACCGTGAGGCGCGACGGCCCCACCCCGCCCCCTCACCCCGCCCCGCCCACGATCTGCTCGTAAACCGCGAGGTACTCGCGAGCCATCCGCTCGCGCGAGAACCGGGTCTCCGCCCCCTCCCGGATGGCCGCCCGGTCGAGGGCGACCACCTCGGGCAGCCGCTCGACGGCCTCGTCCACGCCCGCGACGAGCGCCCCGTCGACGCCGTCGCGGACGAGCTCGGGCATCGACCCGCGCGGGCGCGCCACGACCGGCGTCCCGCACGCGAACGCCTCGACCACGCTCAGCCCGAACGGCTCGTCGAAGTGGATGAGGTGCAGGAGCGCCGCCGCCCCGCCCAGGAGCCGGTCGCGCTCCGCTGGCCCCACGCTCCCCACGTACTCGACCCGCTCGCCCAGGTGCGGCTCGACGGCCTCGCGGAAGTAGCCCTCGTCCTGCACGATGCCGGCCAGGACCAGGCGCCGCCCCGCCCGCCGCGCGACCTCGATGGCGTCGGCCGCGCCCTTGTCGGGGTGGATGCGGCCGAAAAAGAGGAGGTAATCGTCCGCGTCCGTGCGCGGCGTGAACGCCTCCAGGTCGATCCCGTGCCACACCGTCGCGGCGTACGGGAGGGCGGGGTGGCGGTCGGCGTCCGAGATCGAGACGTAGCGTGTGCGGTCGGCGTAGGCGCGGTAGGCCGGGAGGATCCGTTCGGACGAGAACCCGTGGATCGTCGTCACGACGGGCGTGTCGACCAGGCCGGCGTAGGTGAGCGGCCGGAAGTCGAAGTGGTTGTGGACGACGTCGAACCGCCCCGCCCGCTCCATCGCGTAGCCGATGTGGAGCGCGCTCCACACGCCGGCGTCGATGTCGGGGTCCTCCTCGTACGGGCGCGGGCACACGCCGTCGAGCGTCGCCCGCGTCTCGCTGTCGAGCGTGGCGAAGAGCGTCACGTCGACGCCGAGGTCGACCAGCCCTTCGGCGAGTAGGCTCACGACGCGCTCCCACGGGCCGTAGTGGCGGGGCGGCACGCGCCAGGCGATCGGGGCGAGAAGGGCGACGTTCATGGGGCAAGAAGGACGAGGGAAGAGGCAAGGGGGGCGAGTTCTCCACCCCGCCCCGCCCGCTTCGTCTGGGCGGGGCGGGGCGGCCTACGCCGACGGCACGAGCACGGCCCCCTCCCACGGGGCCAGCGCCAGCGTCGGCCCCACGTCGGCCGGCTCGGCGTGGTGCGTCGAGACCGCGCGGCGCCACCCCGCCCCGACCTCGACCGTCCGCCCCGCCCTGCTCAGGCACAGGACGGCGAGCGCGCGGTCATCGCCGGCGCGACGCTCCCAGGCGAACACGTCGGCGGGCACGCCGTCCAGCACGCGGACGCTCCCGGCGTGGAGGGCGGGGCGGGCACGGCGCAGCGCGAGGAGCCGACGGTACAGGCTCAGCATGGAGTCAGGGTCGCTCGCCTCGGCCTCGACGTTGATCGCCTCGTGCCCGTCGTGGAGCGGGAGCCACAGCGCCTCGGGCGGGGCGGACGAGAAGCCGGCGCTCGGGGTCCCGTCCCACGCCATCGGCGTGCGGCCGGCGTCGCGGCCCAGCCCGGCGATCCCCGTGCGGAGCGCGGCCGGGTCGCGGATGCGGTCGGGCGGGACGTTGACGTCGGGCGTCCCGATCTCGTCGCCGGCGTAGAGCGTCGGCGTGCCGCGGAGGGCGAGGAGGAGCACGGCGGCCTGACGCGCCTTCTCCGGCCCGAGCCGCCCCACCAGGCGCCGCTCGTCGTGGCTCCCGAGCACATAGCTCGGCCAGCCCCACGCGGGCACGGCCGCCTCGACGGCCTCGACGTGGGCGCGGAGCGCCGGCGCCGTCCACGCCGTCCCGAGGAGGCCGAAGTTGAGGGGCAGGTGGAGCGCCGCCCCGCCCGAGTCGGCTCCGCCCCGTTCCGCCCCGCCCGAGGCCAACCCGCCCTCGTCGGTCCCGAAGTAGGACGCCCAGGCGTCGAGGTCGTGAGCGAGGAACGTCTCGCCGAGCAGGACGCGCTCGCGGCCCGGCTCGTGCCCGTCGACGAGCGCGCGGACCTCGCGGTACAGGTCGATGGCGTCGGGCTGGTCGCGGTCGTGGACGTGCCGCTGCCGGTCGTACGGCGCCGTCGGCTTGTGCCCGCCGCTCGGGGCGGGGTGGGGCGGGTTGTCGCGGAACGCCGGGTCCTTCAGCACGTGGTTGGCCACGTCGACGCGGAACCCGTCGACGCCGCGGTCGAGCCAGAACCGGAGCACGTCGAACATCGCCGCGCGGAGGGCGGGGTGGCGCCAGTCGAGGTCGGGCTGCTCGGGGAGGAACGAGTGGAGGTAGTACTGGCCCGTCCGCTCGTCGAGCGTCCACGCCGGGCCGCCGAACGCGCTCAGCCAGTTGTTCGGCGGCGAGCCGTCGGGTCGCGGGTCGCGCCAGACGTACCAGTCGCGCGTCGCGCTCTCCCGCCCCGCCCGGCTCTCCACGAACCACGGGTGCTCGCTCGACGTGTGGTTGGGGATCCAGTCGACGACCACGCGGAGGTCTCGGGCGTGGGCCGCGGCGACGAGACGGTCGAACGCCGCGAGGTCGCCGAACAGCGGGTCCACGTCGCAGTAGTCGGCCACGTCGTACCCGAAGTCGGCGCCGGGCGACGGGTAGAACGGGCCGATCCAGACGGCGTCGACGCCCAGCCACGCGAGGTAGTCGAGCCGCGCCGTGACGCCGTCGAGGTCGCCCACGCCGTCGCCGTCGGTGTCCTGGAAGGAGCGGGGGTAGACGTGGTAGATCACGCCGGTCTGCCACCAAAGGCGGGGCATGGGAGAGGGATTGGGGATGAGGGATCGAGGAATGTGCAGAAGATGCGCCACCCCGCCCGCCGCGAGGAGCAGGGTGGTCGGGAATGCCGCGCACGGCGTCTGCACCCGGCCGCCCCGCCCTCACCGCGGGCGGGGCGGCCCCTTCGTGCAACCACTTCGTAGGGACACCATGCATGGTGTCCGCATTCGAACCGCCCCGCCATGGGCGGGGTGGCCGAGGTCGTAGGCGTGGTGTCCGCCTTCGCCCCGCCCGCGGTGTCAAGGGCGGGGCGGGGTGGTTGCCCCCGAGTTGTCCACCCCGCCCAGAGTCCGCCAGCTCTGAACCCTGAACCCGACAACCCCGAACCCGATGCGCCCTCACGCTAGCCCCAGGCGGCGGAGGCCGCGCGCGAGGAGGGCGGCGAGGAACGCCGGGTACGGCTCGCCGGCGAGCTCGGCCAGGATCGCGAACGTGCCGTCGGGCGCGAACGTCGGGAGCGGGTTGGTCTCGATAAAGACCGGCCGCCCCGCCCGGTCCAGGCGGAAGTCGGCGCGGCTAAAGTCGTGGCACTCGAGCGCGCGGTGGACGGCGAGCGCGTCGCGCTGGAGGGCCGCTTCGAGGTCGGGCGTGAGGGCGCCGTCGAGGTCGTAGGCGAACGGACGCGCGGGGTCCTCGTCGAGCGCGTGGAGTCCGATGCCCGTCGCGCGCTCCGTCGCGCGCTGAAGGACCGGGAGCGCCTCGGCGTCGTCGCCCGTGCCGACCACGCCGACCGTGAACTCGGGGCCGTCGACGAACGCCTCGACCACGAGGTCCTGCCCGTAGAGCGCCCGCTGCCGCGCGACCTCGGCGCGGAGGGCGGGGCGGTCGGCGCACCGGCTCGTCGGGGCGATCCCCTTGGCCGTCCCCTCGTAGCGCGGCTTGACGATCACCGGGAACCCGAGGTCGGCGTCGGCCACGCCGAGGACGCCCATGCTCTCCGCCCCGCCCTGCTCCACCCCGCCCCCGGGCGGTGTGCGCCCCGGGACCACGATGCCGGGCGGGGTGGCGACGCCGGCCGCCGCGGCGACCGTCTTCGTGAGGTGCTTGTCGAGCGAGACCGACAGCGCGAGCGCGTCGCTCCCCAGCGCCGGCACGCCGGCCAGTTCCAGGAGGACCGGCGCGTGGGCCTCGCGGTTGCGGCTCCCGTAGCTCTCGGCGATGTTGACGGCCGCGTCAAGGCCGAGCCCACCCCGCCCCGCCCCGCCCCGGCACACGGCGGCGAGCAGCGCCGGCACGTTCCCCACGCGGACCGGCTCGTGCCCCAGGTGGCGGACGGCGTCTTCGAGCGCGGCGACGGTCGCCTCGGGCTCGTACTCGGCGTCCCAGTCGGGCGGGGCGTCGGGCGGGGCGGGCGCGTCGCCGAAGCGGTCGTACACGAGGCCCACGCGGAGCGGGCGGGGCGGCCGGGCGGGCACGGGGCGGCTCGGGGTCATCGTCTAGGCCCGCGTCCGCCGCGAGGGCGAGGCCGGCTGCTCCGGCGCGTCGAGCGCCTCGCTCGGGCGGGGCAGGTCGTCGAGGTCGAGCCGCCCCGCCCCGCCCTCGGCGTCGGGGGCGGGGCGGTCCTGCACGGGCGCCGCGGCGACGGGCGGGGCGGCAGCGGGCGGGGCGGCGTCGCGGGCGAGGAGCTCGAACTGGTCGAGGAGCGCGTCGAACTGGCCCTGGCGGCGCTGGTGCCACCGCTTCTGGCTCTGGCGCCCGAGCAGCGGGAGCGCGACGGCCAGCGCGGCAAATATGGAGACGAAGGCCCAAAACCCGGCGTCCCCCCCGCCCTCGCTGAAGACGCCCAGAAAGGCGAAGGCCGCCGCCATCGTGCCGAAGAGGGCGGCGACCATGCGATGTTGCGCCGCCTCGCTCGCTTTCGACGTCGTCAGCGTCACGCGTGTGCCCTCGGGCACCGGCTCGACGGTCGCGTAGAGGCTCGAGTTCGGCCCGCTCGTCCACTCGCGGATGCGGCCGACGTCGGTCGGCGTCCCTTTGGACTTGAACGTCTGCCGGAGACGGGCGACCATCTGCTCCCACACCTCGTCCGTCACCCCGCCCGGAATCACGCGGCTTGCGCGCGGCTCCACGTCGACGCCGAGGAACGTCGCGGGCGGGGCGGGCGCCGGCGCGCCGCGCACCTCGGCGACGGCCGCCGCGACGTGGGCCGGGTCCAGCCCGGCCGCCCGGCCGACCTCCTGGAGCTCGGCTAGCGACAGCCCCTCCGCCGCGGGCTCGGCGGCCTGCTGGCGCTCGGCGGCCCGCGCGAAGATGCGGCGGGCGTCCTCCTCGGAAAAGCGCTCGGGCATGGGCGGACTCGACGGGCGGGGCGGCGGCCCCGGGAAGCTACCGACGCCCTACGCGCGGCCCCGCGACCGCGTGCGGACCGCCCCGCCCTCGCGGCTCGGCGCAGCGGGAACGGTCGGCGGCGGCCTCCTGGAGCTCGGCGGCGCGTTCGATGACACGGGCGATCTCGTGCTGGTCGTACGTCCGGTGCGACATGGGCGGGGCGGCCCGGACCTACCGCACGTAGCTGGCCGCGTTCACGTCGACCGTCGTCCCCGTCGCGTGGTCGGCTAGGCCGGACGCCAGGAAAACGACCGTCGGCGCCACGTCGTCGGGCTCCGTCAGGCGGTCGAGGGCCGCCCCGCTCGTTGCGGCCTGCTCGCCGTGCTGAGCGATAAAGTCGGCGGCCATGTCGGTCCGCGTAAAGCCCGGGGCCACGCCAAACGCGGCCAGCCCGCCGCCGGCGCGGGCGAGCGACTTGGTGAGCGCCACGACGCCACCCTTCGAGGCCGCGTAGGCCAGGAACTCGGGGTCGTCGCCGCGGAAGGCGGCCCGGCTAGAGACGGTCACGAGGCGGACCGCCACCCCGCCCTCGCCCTGGCGCGCGCGGGCGTGGAGGAGCGCCGCGCGCCCCAACTCGGCCACCGCCCGAAGGTTGACCGCCATCGTCCGGTCCCACGCCGCCAGCCAATCGCCGGTGGGAGCGTCGGGCGGGGCGGCCTCGAACACGCCCGCGTTCGCGACCGCCACATCGACGTGCCCGAACGCGGCGAGCACCTCGTCCCACAGCGCCGTCGCCGCGCCGGGCGCCTCCAGGTCCGCCCCGAACGCGCGGCTCCCGTTCCCCAGGCGCTCCGCGAGCGCCTCCGCCCCGCCCCGGCTCCGCGCGTAGTGGACGGCCACGCGCGCGCCGGCCTCGCCCAAGCGCAGGGCCACGGCCCGCCCGATGCCCCGGCTCGCGCCGGTCACGAGCGCCGTGCGTCCGCTGAGGTCGATCCGCACCTAGCCCTCGACGCGGACCAGGTGGACGACGAGCCCCGTCGGGTCGCGCAGCACGAGGAGGTCCTCGCCCAGCACCTCGTACCGGACCGGCGGCGCGCCGGGGCGGACGATCGCCCCGCCCTCGGTCTCGAACGGGAACGCCTCCGCGTGCTCCTGGAGGTCCAGGTCCTGCATCACCTCGAGGCGGACGTGGGCCGATCCACCGGCCTCGAAGTCGCAGTCCATCCCTTTGATCTCGCCCCCGAACGTGCCGATCTCGCCGGCCTCCTCGACCTGGAGCAGCCTCCACTCGCCGACGAGATTGGGGTCGACGGTCGCCTCTGTGCGCTCGGTCGCCGGCCGCTCCGAGTCGCTGTCCCGAGCGGCCTGCGCCGACGCGGGGAGGGCCGTGAGGAAGAGGGCGAGGAGGGCGAGCAGGCGCATACGGGCGGGGCGGGAGCGGGGAGAGGCAACGGACGGACCGCGACCGTTCGCGCCCCGCGCGCCTACGCGCCCGCCCGGCGGAGGACAATGCGGTCGCCGCGGTCGGGGTCCTCAAACACGAGGGCGTCGCCGTCGACGCGGTAGCGGCCGAGGCCGCCGTAGCCCGTCTGCGTGCCGCGGTCGGACGGCCAGCACGAGACGAGGCCGTCGGCCTCGGCGCACGTCGCCGTAAAGTCGCGGGCGGCGTGGCGGTTGCCCAGACTCAGCGAGTCCCGCTGCGTCACCCGGTTGCCCTCGACGCGGATCCACAGCCGGTGGATCGTCGGGCCGGCGTCGTAGGCCGGCGCCTCGACCATCTCCCACGCCCCCTGAAGCGCCGCCGGCAGCGGCGGGAGGTCGGCCGGCGGGACGTCCGCCTGGGCCGCCGCCCCGCCCGCGGCGGTCAGGAGGAGGACGAGCAGGACCGGACGGAGCATCGGGCGGGGCGGCGGGACGTGGGTCGGTAAGGTAGCGGCCTCAGCCCCGCGGCGGCCCCGCTGGCTTCACGCCGGCCGGCTTGACGCCCACGGGCTTCGCGGCCGCCGGCTTCGCGGGCCGCCCCGCCCCGCCCGCACCGGGGGCGCCCGCACCGGGGGCGGGGCGGCGCCACACGGGGACGGACGAGCACGCCTCGCCGTACAGGACCTTCGAGGCGACGCCCTGGAGCCGGCGCGTGGCCTGCACGAACCCGTCGAGCGGGACGACGTCGTTCCCGCACCCCTTGACCACGACCGGCTTGCCGGCGTAGCGGTCCCAGTCGGCGGCGTCGAGGGCGGCGGCGAACCGCGCCCGGCGGACCTCCTCGGGCGGGGCGGCCGTGACCGACGCCGCGCCCGTTTCCGCGGCGCCCAGCTTCGCGGCGACGAGCATGAACGCCCACGTCGGCACGAGGGCGTCGGCCGAGCAGAAGACGGCCACGTCGCGGCCGGCGTAGGCCGTCCAGTCGTGGTCCTTCAGGGCCTGCCGGAACTCGCGCTCGCGGAGCACGAGGCCGCGGTACAGGTGCGGGGCGAGGTCGAAGGCGACGACGTCCTCGGCCGGCGCGATGGCGGCGAGGTCGAGCGTCTCGATGGCGCTCTCGGCGACGCGGTTGACGAGCGGGGCGGTGTCCACGGGTTCGGGGGTTCGGGGGTTCGGGGGTTCGGGGGTTCGGGGGTTCGGGGGTTCGGGGGTTCGGGGGTTCGGGGGTTCGGGGGTTCGGGGGTTCGGGGGTTCGGGGGTTCGGGGGTTCGGGGGTGCCCCGCGCCAGCCTCGCCTGTCAGCGAGATCCCGCCCCGCCCGCGGAGGCGAGGGCGGGGCGGCGAATGGTCCCCGAGGGTTCCACCCCGCCCTTCAGGTCCGCCCGCCCCGCTCGTACGGCCCAGACCCTGAACCAGACGGCCCCGAACCGCGAACCCCTTACGCGGCGGCGCGGCGGCGGACGGCGTGGACGGCCTCGGCGATGTGGCCGACGGCGGCGTCGACCTCGGCCTCGGTTGTCGGGCGGCCCAGGCTAAAGCGGACGGTCGAGAACGACTGGTCGGGCGTAAGGCCCATGGCGGTGAGGACGTGGCTGGGCTGGCCGGTCTGCGACTGGCACGCGGCGCCGGTCGAGGCGGCCACGTCGCGCAGGACCGGGAGCAGGTGCGACGTGCGGACGCCCTCGAACCGGAGGCTCGACGTGTTCGGCAGCCGCGGCGCGCCGGCGCCGTTGACGTGCGTGCCGGGGACGGCCTCGCAGACGGCGGCCTCGAACCGGTCGCGGAGCGCGCCCACGCGCTCGGCATCGGCGGCCTGGACGCGGCGCGCGAGCGCGGCGGCGGCCCCGAGCCCCACCACGCCGGGCACGTTCGTGGTGCCGGCCCGGTGGCCCGTCTCCTGCTCCCCGCCCGTGACCTGGGGCTGGAGCCGGACGCGCGGCCCGCGCTGGCGGACGTAGAGGGCGCCGACGCCCTTCGGCCCGTACAGCTTGTGGCTCGAAAGCGCGAGCAGGTCGACGGGCACGCTCTCGACGGCGACGGGCACCTTGCCGACGGCCTGCGTGGCGTCGGTCATGACGAGCGCGCCGACCTCGCGGGCCGCCGCGGCGATGTCGGCGAGCGGCTGGATCACGCCGGTCTCGTTGTTGGCCCACATCACCGACACCATCAGCGTCTCCTCAGAGAGCGCGTCGCGGAGCTGATCGACGTCGACGAGGCCGTCCGCGTCGACGGGGAGGTACGTCACCTCGTAGCCCTCGCGCTCCATCGCCGCGCACGTTTCGAGCACGGCCTTGTGCTCGGTCTGGACCGTCACGATCCGGTGCCGGCGCCCGCCGTAGATGCCGCCGGCGCCGCGGACGGCGAGCGAGACCGACTCCGTCGCCCCGGACGTGAACACGACCGTCCGCGGCGTGGCCCCGATGACCCGGGCCGTCCGCTCGCGGGCCTGCTTGACGGCCTCGTCGGCGGCCCACCCGTAAGCGTGCTCGCTGGACGGGTTGCCAAAGTGGTCCCGGAAAAACGGGAGCATGGCGTCCAGGACGTCGTCGGCGACCGGCGTCGTGGCGTTGTAGTCGAGGTAGATCGGGGCGCTCATGACTAGAGACGAGGGGGCCGCGCCCGCTCGCACGGCGGCACAGAAATCGTTCTGATGTATACGTCTCCCGTCCCCCCGGTGTTGTGGAGTCTCGCTGGAGAGGGCCGTCCCGCCCCGGGCGTTCCGCGGGCGGGGCGGAGTGAGCCCCGGACGGCGGTACTCTCCCCGCCGCGCCACCCCGCCCCGCCCATGCCGCTCCGCCTGCGCCTCGCCGCGCTCCTCGCCCTCGTCCTCGCCCTCCCCGCCTGCGACGGACTCGTCAACGAGACGATCCCGCCGGCCGAGCCACCCGACGAGACGGTCCAGAACGGGGTCAGCTTTGGGCGGCTGTTCGGGGAGCCGACGGCGGCCGAGCTCGCCGCCGTCGAGGCGGACTGGGCGGGGCGGAACACGGCGCCGTCCGAGGGCCGCGTCGTCGGGCAGGCCCGGGCGGGCGGGGCGACGCTCTACGTGGTCGAGCACGAGACGGTCGCCAACGGCTCGCCGACCGTGACGCACTACGGAATCGTCCGCGTCCCCGACGGCGTGGCCGACGCGCCGGTCGTCGTCGTCCACCACGGCGGCGACGGCGGGGTCCAGGTCGCCGCCTTCACGGCGAACGACGGGGTGCTCCCGTTCGCCAGCGTGTTCGCCCCGATCGCGGCCGAGACCGTCCAGGTGTTCCCCGTCTACCGCTCCGAGACCGTCGACACGGGCGCCCTCCCCGCCCTCGGCGGCCCGTACACGGCCGGCGGCGCCCCGAGCCCGTGGGACTACGACGTCGACGACGCGATCGCGCTGCTGACGGCGACGTTGGAGCTGTTCGGCGAGGAGACCGACGAAGACCGGGTCGCGGCCATCGGGTTCAGCCGGGGCGCGAACGTCGCCTTGCTCCAGGCCGTCCGCGACGACCGGATCGACGCGGTCGTCGACTACTACGGGCCGGCCGACTTTTACAGCGAGGGCGCGCAGCGGCTCACCGGAGCCCTCCTCCTCCCCGAGTCCAACCCGACGTTCCAGCAGGCGATCGGGCTCCCCGGCGCCCCGTACCTGCTGAACGAGGTGCTCGACCCGCTCCGCGCCGCCGACGACACGTACGACGCGGACGCCGACTACGGCCCGGCCCGGCTCGACATCGCGCGGCGCTCGCCCGGCCTCTTCGCCGACCGGCTCTCGGCCGTCCAGGTCCACCACCACTACCGCGACGGGATCGTCCCATTCTCGTTCTCCGAAGCCTTCGCCGCGCGCGCGGGCGGGGCGGCCGCGTCGTTCGAGCTGTTCCCGTACGGGGCGCCGCCGGCCTCGGCGGGCGACCTCAGCATCCTCTACCACGCCCCCGAGGCGGAAGACATGCGACCGAGCATCCCGACCGTCCTCGCGTTCCTCGGCGCCGAGCTCGGGCTGCGGGCCGGCGCCCCCGTCCCAGCGCTCTAGCCACCCCGCTCCCGACTGCCCATGCCTACCACCCCGCCCGTGATCCGCGAGGCCACGAGCACGGCCGACTGGGAGGCCGTGCGCGCCGTCCGCCAGGCCGTGTTCGTGGACGAGCAGGCGTGCCCGCCCGAGGAGGAGTGGGACGCGCACGACGCGCCTGAGCGGCGGGGCCGCACGACACACCACCTGCTGGCCGCCGAGGGCGGAGCGGCCGTCGGGTGCGCCCGCTGGCGGGCCGTCGAGGGCGGGGCGGCACGGCTGGAGCGGTTCGCCGTCCTGCCCGCGGCGCGAGGGCGGGGCGTGGGCCGCGCGCTCGTGGCGCGAACCCTCGCCGACGCGCGGGCCGCCGGGCACCGCCGGTTCGTGCTCCACGCGCAGACGGCCGCCGCCCCGCTCTACGCCGCGTTCGGCTTCGAGCCCGAGGGCGAGGCGTTCGACGAGGCCGGCATCGAACACGTGAAGATGACGTTGGCGGACCCGTAGGGGCCGGTCGGCTTTTATATTGGCGCTCCCGCTCGGCCCTGGTTGGCCGGGCGCCTCTACGCCGCCGCGTTCGTCTAGAGGCCTAGGACGCTGCCCTCTCACGGCGGTAACACGGGTTCGAATCCCGTACGCGGTACCACGCCCCGGCGCTCCAGCAGCGTCGGGGCGTTCTCGTTGAGCGGCCGCCCGCTGCCCGCCCCACCCGTGAGAGGTACGAGGGCGGGGCGGGCACGCGCGCCGAATTCTTCCGCTTCCGGGATCTGGGGGGAGGTTACCGGGTAGGTTGGCCCTGTACCGAGCCCGTGGCGACCGCCCCACCCGGCGCGCCGCCGCGGGTTCCCTGTTTCTCTTGCAGAGCACGCGGGGCCGACAGATCCGAGTCGAGCTTTCCGGCCCACCGTTTTCGAAGACCCCTGTCGGCGCTCTCTCAACACCCCGCATTATGAACATCTACGTCGCAAACCTCCCGTACACCTCGGGAGACGACGAGCTTCGGAGCCAGTTCGAGGCCTTCGGGTCCGTCGACAGCGCTACCGTCATCAAGGATCGCGACACCGGCCGCTCGCGCGGATTCGGCTTTGTCGAGATGCCGAACAAGGAAGAGGCCGAGACCGCCATCGAGCAGCTCAACGGCACCGAGATGGGCGGCCGCCCGCTCACCGTGAACGAGGCCCGCCCGCGTGGCGAGCGCTCCGGCGGTGGCGGTGGTGGCGGCGGCTACCGCGGTGGCGGTGGTGGCGGCGGCTACAGCGGCGGCGGCGGTGGCGGTGGCTACCGCGGCGGTGGCGGTGGCGGCGGCAACTACGGTGGCGGCGGCGGCGGCTACCGCTAGCGCCACCCGGCTCCCACGCCTTAGAGGGCGGCGGCTCGCAGGAGCCGCCGCCCTCTTTTTATGGCCGCCCCGCCCGCCGCTCCCTCCCCGCCGCCCCGCTCGGGCGGGGCGGCGGATCGGATGCGCGGCCGCCCCGTTCCCCCGCCGTGACGTACGCCGCCCCGCCCCTCTCCGTCCTCGGCGACGACGACCTGGCCGACCGGCTCGACCGGGCAGGGCTCCCGATCGCGGGCGCGCCCTCGGCGGGCGGCGTGGCCGTCGTGGGCGGGGCGGTCGGTCAGCGCGCCGCGGCGGCGGGACGCGTGGCGGCGGCGGGCGCACACCCGTTCGCGCTGTGGCCCCCTGGCGTCTCGGCCGCCGACGCCGACGCGCTCGCGGCCCGTGCCGAGGAGGCCGGCGTCGAGGTGGGCGTGGCCCGCCCCGCCCTCGCGCGCGGCGCGGCCGGGCTCGGCGGGTGGACGGCCGGGCTCGTCTCGCTCTCCCTGGCCGCCCCGCCCGACGGGGCGCTGGGGGCCGGGGGCGCACTCGGCGGCGCGCTCGACCTCGTCCTCGCCCTCGTCGGGCGGGGCGCCGTCGGGCGCCTCGACGCCGCCGCCGAGCGGGACGGCGCCCGCCTCCGCGCGCTCGCCGCGAGCCTCCGCTTTCGAAGCGGCGCCTTCGCCCAGGTATGGCTCCGTGCGGACGAGGACGCAGGCGGTCTCGCCACGTCGCTCCACGCCTCGCGCCCCGGCTCCCACATCGACGCCACGCGGCTCGACCGGCCGCTCGTCGTCAGTGGGCAGCCCGCCCCGCCCGCGGCGCCCGACGCAGACCCGCTCGTCGCCGAGGTCGCCGCGTTCGTCCGCGCCGTGGGGGCGGGGCGGCGGCCTGCGTACGGGCTCGACGCGGCGCTCGCCACGCTCCGCCTCGTCGAGCGTGTGCAGGGCCACCTGCGGTGACGGCGAGGGGCGCCTGCCCCGCCCATTGGTGTGAGGGTGGGGCGGAGCAGAACCGGCGCCACCCCGCCCTCGCGCCCCATCCCCCGCCAGAATCGGCCTTTCCTCCATGCCGGCGTGCGAGCGCGCCGGCGATCTTCCCCCGAACCGCCCCGCCCTGCCGTGACCCGCCCCGCCCTCCCGTTCGAGCCCGTCCTCCGCCGCGTCGGCGCCGCGGCCGACCGGATCGGCGTCGAGGCGTACGCTGTGGGCGGGGCGGTCCGCGACGCGCTCTTGGGGCGCGCGACGACCGACCTCGACGTCGTCGCCGTGGGGCCGGGCGCCGGCGTGGCGCTCGCCGAGGCGACGGCCCGCGACGTGGGCGCCCGCGCGCCGGCCGTGTACCCGGCGTTCGGGACCGCCGCGGTCACGGTCCCCCGCCCCGCCCTCGAACGTTTCCTGGGCGGGGCGGAGGACGTTCCCGAGCGCCTGGTCATCGAGTTTGTCGGTGCGCGGCGCGAGAGCTACCGGGCCGATTCGCGCAAGCCGATCGTCGAGGACGGGACGCTCGCCGAGGACCTCGCGCGGCGCGACTTCACGGTCAACGCCCTCGCCTCGTCCCTCAACGGCGACCGGTTTGGGGAGGTGGTCGACCCGTTCGGTGGGCTGGGAGACCTGGAGGCCGGCCGCCTCAAGACGCCGCTGGACCCGGCGGAGACGTTCGCCGACGACCCGCTCCGCATGTTCCGCGCCGCCCGGTTCGCGTCGCAGCTAGGGTTCGAGGTCGTGCCCGAGGCCGTCTCCGCGATGGAGGCGCAGGCCGGGCGCGTCGAGATTCTGAGCCAGGAGCGGGTGACGGACGAGCTCTCCAAACTGCTCGCCTCGCCGTCGCCGTCGACCGGGCTCGGGCTCCTCTACCGGACCGGGCTGCTGGAGCGCGTGCTCCCCGAGCTCACCCGGCTCGCGGGCGTCGAGGAGGCCGGCGGCCGCGCGCACAAAGACAACTTCTGGCACACGCTCGAAGTCGTCGACAACCTCGTCCACCTCCAGCGGGCCGTCGGCGTGGGCGAGCGGGCCGACGGCTACGACCTATGGCTCCGGTGGGCCGCGCTCCTCCACGACGTGGGCAAGTACGTGACCAAGCGCTACGAGCGCGGGGCGGGGTGGACGTTCCACGGGCACGAGGACGTCGGCCCGCGCGAGATCATCCCGGCCGTGTTCCGGCGCCTCAAGCTCCCGCTCGGCGACCCGCTCGACTTTGTGCAGACCGTCGTCCGCCTCCACCACCGGCCGGCCGCGCTCGTCGACGAGGACGTGACCGACTCGGCCGTCCGCCGCCTGCTCATGGACGCCGGCGACGACGTCGACGACCTCATGCTCCTCGTCCGCGCCGACGTGACGAGCAAGAACGCCCGCCGCGTGCGCCGCTACCTCGCCGGGTTCGACCGCGTCGAGCGCCGGTTCGCCGAGGTCGAGGAGCGGGACCGGATGCGGAACTGGCAGCCGCCGGTCGACGGCGACGAGATGCAGGAGCGGCTGGGGCTGGGCGAGGGCGTGGCCGTGGGGATGCTGAAGGCGTGGGTGCGCGAGGCCGTCCTCGACGGCGAGGTCCCCAACGAGCACGACGCGGCGTGGGCCTACGTGCTCGCGCGGAAGGACGAGGCCGTCCGCCGCGGCGCCCTGTTCGACGATGCCCTCCGCACGCTGTCCGGCCCCGAGCGCGCGGCGACGGGCGCCGTCAAGGAGGCCCTGTTCTGGGACGACCTGCCGGCCGACGACGACGCGGCGCGCGCGCACGTCGCCGCCATCAAGGCCGCGGCCCTCGCCGCGCGGCGGGCCGGGTGACGCCGCCCCGCCCCGCCCGTCGGCCGCCGCACGCGCAGAGCGGGGCGGCCGGCGCGCTGGCAACCTCGCCCCGCGCCGCCCACGGTCGGCGGCGCGCGCGCAGGCGGGGCGGGGCGGCGCTGGCCCTCGTCCTCCTCCCCGCCCTCGCGCTCCCCGCTCTCGCGGCCGCGCAGGGCGGGGCGGACGACTGGGCTATGGTCGAGCCGGCCCTCGGCGTGGCGTCCCCGCTCGCGGGCGGGTTCGGGCCGGAGTGGGCGGCCCGCCCGGGCGCCGCCGCCCGCCTAGAGGCGCCGGCGTACGGGGGCCGCGCGCGCCTCGCGCTCCGCGTGGCGGGCTACGAGGCCGCCCGGCCTGACCTCCCCGCGTTTTCCGCCGTCACCGCGCTCGCCGGGTGGGGACCGTCCGTAGCGCTCGGGGCCGGCGTCCGGGGCGGGGCGGGGCTCCAGGTCGGCGCCGTGCGGTACGCGTTCGACGACGGCGGCGAGTTCGGCGGGTTCTTGCAGAACGAGACCGAGGCCGCGTGGGGCGCGTGGCTCCGCCTCGACGCGCCGCTCGCCGGCCGGCTCCGCGTGTGGGCCGAGGCCGAAGCGCTCCGCGTCGCGCTCGCGGACCCGGCAACGGTCGCGACGGCCTCGGCCGGGCTCGCCCTCCGGCTCGACGCGCCGGCGTGGCTCCGCGCCGTCCTCCGGTGACGGCGCTGGCCGCGCTCCTCGTGGCGCTCGCCCTGGCCGCCCCGCCCCGCGCGGCCGCCCTGCTCGCCCCGCCCGGTATGCCGTGTCCCGGCGGCCGCGTCCTCACGCGCGCCGACCTGGAGGCGGGTGGGGCGCGCCACCTCCGCGACGTCCTGCGGCTGGCCGGCCTCGACGCCGTCACGGTCGACGGCTACGACGTCGAGCCCGTCGTCGCGTGGGGACTCCCGTCGGCGGCGCGGCTCCGCGTGCTCGTCGACGGCGCGCCGGCGGCGGCGGCAACGTCGCTCGAACCGGCCGGCTTCGAGGCGCTCCCGGTTGCGCTCGGCGAGGTCGCCCGGGTCGTCGTGTGCCCCGGGCCGGGCGTCGCGGGCGGGGCGTGGGGCGGGCCGTGGATCGACGTCGAGACCGCCCCGCCCGCGCGCCACGCCTACGGCGCCGTCGACTACGGGAACGAGACGGGCGACCCGGGGCCGGACCGCTACCTCGACCGCTCGCTCCCCAACGTGGACCATTGGGGGCCGGACGCCGAGGGCGCGCTCGTCGCGCCGTGGCGGAGCGCCGGGGGCGGGGCGGCGTGGGCCGTGCTCCGCGAGCACCGCCTCCTGCCGACCGACACGGCGATCGCGCCGCGCGTGTTCGCGGCCGTCGCGCCGGACCGCTACCCGTCGCGCGTGCTGAGGACGGCGGCCGCCGCGCTCGACGCGGGCGGCGTGCGCGTCCGCGCCGGGGGGCGCTGGGGCGATGACCTCCCGCACCTAGCCGAGCTCGGCCGCGAAATGCCGACCTCGCGGCGCTCGGTGCAGGCGTCGGTGTCGGCCGCGCGCGGCGCCGGTCCGGTCGCGCTCCGCGGGCA
The DNA here is from genome assembly GCF_032248475.1 of Rubrivirga sp. S365. NCBI lineage: Bacteria > Pseudomonadati > Rhodothermota > Rhodothermia > Rhodothermales > Rubricoccaceae > Rubrivirga > Rubrivirga sp. S365. The sequence continues at coordinate 1,251,005 of NZ_JAVTTN010000001.1, read as the reverse complement.
CGTCGCGGCCGCCCGGTTCTCGCTCGACCGGCCGGCGTGGGGCCGCCTCCCCGCCCCGCTCGGGTGGACCGAGACGCGCCTCGACGCGGCGGTCTCGGCCCGGGCGGGGCGGCTCGCGGCGGGCGTCCAGGCCGAGCACACGGCGGCGAGCGGGCCGGGCCTGACCGACGGCGCGGTCGGCGCCGGGCGCGCGTGGGCGCAGGTCGGCCGCCCCGCCCGGCGGCTCACGGTCCAGGCCTCGGTCTCAGAAAGCGCCCTGAGTGTGGGCGGGGCGGCCGAGGTGGCGCGGCGCGTGGGGCCAGCCCAGCTCCGCCTCACGCTGGCCGTCGACCGGACGCCGCCGCGCCCGGGGCCGGCGCTGTGGGCGCGGCGCGGCTACGCCGGCCTCGACGTGCCCGGCCGCCCCGCCCTAGACGCCGGCCCGCCCCGCCCGACATCGCTCGCGCTCGCGCGCCTGGGCGCCGTGGTCGAGCGGGGCGGCGCGCGCGTTGAGGCGTCGGTCGAGGCGCAGGGCGCGCGCGGTCCGATCCTCCGCCCCGCCCTCGTGCCGGGGGGCGTGGCGGTCGGCGGCGCGTTCCGGTCGGTCGAGGCCGAGGGCGTCACCATCGTCGCGCGCGCCGCGGCGTCGGGCGGGGCGGGGTGGCTGGCGCTCCGGGCCTCAGCGACCGCCCGCGGCGCGCTCGTGGGCGACGACGCCTTCGCGCTCGCGTGGCGCCGGCTCCCCGCCGTCCGCGGGCGCGTCGAGGCGACGGTCCGCCCGGACGAGCGGCTGTCGCTCCACGCCGCGCTCTCGGCCTGGAGCGGCGCGGCGTGGACGGGCTACCCCGAGCCCGACGTGCCCAGCGCCGTCGTCCTCAACCTCGCGCTCGGCAAGCGGGCCTGGGGCGACCGCCTCCGCTTCGCGGTCACGGCCCGCAACGCGCTCGACGCGCGCGAGCGGACTCACCCGCTCGGGGCCGTCCTCGCCCCCCGCCTGTTCGCCCGCGCCGAGGTGAGGCTGTAGGCGCGTCTACAGCAGGCGCCCGACGCGGAACGTCACGACCGGCGTCCAGAACGTCTTCCGGGACGGGCTCTCGACGCGCGCCGGGTCGGCTTCGAGCAGGTCGACGGGCGTGGGGAAGTGCGCGGCCTGGAAGCCGACGCGGACGGTCTGCGTCGTCCCGCCCCGCCCGAAGTGGGCGCCCACAGCGATCGTCGCGCCCACGCCGAAGCGGGCGTCGCCCCGCCCCAGCCCGCCCGTGGCCCCGAGCACGGGCTCGCCCTCGTCGCGGACGCCGTCGCCGTCGACGTCGTCGAAGTACGGCCACTGGTACGCGAGCGTCGGCCCGGCGGCGAGCGACACGTACGGGCGGAAGTTGTCCTCGATCTGCTCGCGGAACAGCCGGCGCTCCAGGCCCAGGTGGAGCGGGACGAGGGCGACGTAGTTCCGCTTGAACGGCGTCACGGTGTCGCCGAAGAAGCCGACGAAAAAGCGCTGCTCGCGCTCGTCGCGCCCCGCCCCGACCGAGAGCTCGGCGACGGCCGAGAGGTCGCGGCTGAGCCCGAGGCGGACCGCCCCGCCCCCGCCGAGCCCGTACTCGGACAGCTCCAGGGCGACGGCCGCGCTCGACGTGTACCGCGCCGCGGCCGTGTCGCGCCGGGCGCCCTGGGCGGACGCCGCGGACGCGGCCAGGCAGAGGGCGCAGAGCGGGACGAGGCGCATGGGCGGGGCGGAGCGCGGCCGCCGCGGAGGCGCTCCGCGGCCGTCCGTAGATACGGCCGGAACGGCGCGCCCGTGCCCGGGCGGGGCGGCCCCGCCGAGGCGCCGTAGATTGACCCCGCGCCCGGATGGCGGAATCGGTAGACGCAGCAGACTCAAAATCTGCCGGCCTTCGGGTCTTGTGGGTTCGAGTCCCACTCCGGGTACTCGGGCGGGGCGGCCGCCTCGGTCGGGGCCAGCGCCTCGGGCGGGGCGGCTGCCCCGGTCCGCCGGCGGTCGCCGCCCGCTCGCCTGTCGCTTCCGACCCGCCGGTCGCCTCTGCCCCGGCGGTCGACGCCCGCACGGCGTTCGACGCCGGCCCCCTCGGCTGTCGGGAGGCGGACCGTGACCGTCGTCCCCACGTCCTGCTGGCTCTCGACCTCGACCGCCCCGCCCATGAGGGCCACGAGGCGGTCGGCGATCGAGAGGCCCACGCCGGTCCCCTCGTGCGTCCGGCTGTGGCCCTGCGACGCCTGCGCGAACGGCTCGCGGGCGCGGGCCACGAACGCGGCGTCCATCCCGATGCCGGTGTCCGTCACGCGGACGCAGGCGCCATCCGCCCCGCCCCCGACGTCGACCGTCACCCCGCCCCGCTCGGTAAACCGGACGGCGTTGTCGAGGACCGCCGAGAGCGCGCGGCGGAGCGCGTCGCTGTTCGCCGCGGCGACCTCGCCGGCCTCGCGGCCCACGTCGACGGGCGCCGTGTCGAGGTGGCCCGCCCCGCCCTCGATCCACGCCAGGTCCAGCATGCTGTTGAGCGTGGCTGAAAGGCGCCGGGCGCCGCGGTCGATGAGGAGCAGGAGGTCCCGCTGGTCGTCGCCGACCTCGTCGGCCAGCACCTCGGTGCCGCCCAGGATGGCCGTGAGCGGCGTGCGGACCTCGTGGCTCATGTTCTCGAGGAGCGAGTCCTTGGCCCGGTTGGCCGCCTCGGCCCGCGCCTGCGCCCGCGTCCGGGCCTCGAGCTCGACGTGGAGGGACGCGTTCGCCTCGCTGAGCTGGTCCGAGAGGCTGCGGAGGTGGCCCACGAGGGGCCGCTCGTAGGCGGCCACGAGCGCGATCACGAACAGGGCCGCGCTCACAAAGTTGAGCGTCCAGTGGAAGGCCACGTCGGCGGGCGCGAGCGGGCTCGGCGGGACGGCCCCCGACAAGGTCCCCACGCTGAGCACGATGCCGATGCCGGCCGACGCGACGCCGGTCCGCCACCCCAGCTTCGCCCCGCCCAGGAAGAACGCCGCGAGCGGGAGCACGACGAGCCACACCATGGCCCCCGACCGCGTCCCCCCGTCGAACAGGGCCACGACCGTGACCGACGCCGCGGTAAATGCGATAAAGCTGGGCGCGAGCCAGCGGAGCCCGAACCGGCGGAGCCCGAACGGCAACCCCACATTGACGGTCATCATCCCCAGCAGGGCATAGGCGGCCGCGTGGCTGGTCCCCTCGACGTGGTGGACGATGTGGAGGGTGGCAAAAAGGGCCGAGTTTCCCCCAATCAGAAGGCAGAGCGCGACGCAGAGCCGCTGGCGGAGGCGGAGGAGGTAGTCCGTCTTCTCGTCCTCAGCGGGCAGGAAGCAGTCGACGACGCCGAGGGCGGTCGACGCCAGGGAGCGGGCGGCAGGTCGTGGAGGAGCGGACAACTCGGGGCTAGAGAGATGGGCGAGTGCGGAGTATCACCGCTCCTGGCGCTGGATTAAATCGGCCTCGCCTTCGGCACCGGCTGGTCGCCCTGCGAAACGCCGCCGTGTGCGGCCGTTAGAGCGGGCCACGCTGCGAGAGCCGAGGCGTTCCCTGAACGCGGGCACCCGCCCCGCCCCGGTGCCGCCCCCGGTGCCCCGTATCCTCCACACGCCGCGGCTGTCGCGGTCCGCCCCACACGGCCCTGCCCGCACCGAGGGACCGCCCCGCCCATGCCCGCCACCGACCAAGCCCCCTGCCACGAGGCCGCCGTCCGCGCCGCGCCGTCGTCTGGGGGCGGGGCGGGCGAGGGCGGGGCGGCGGGGCTCGACGACGCCGGCCGGCGGTGGGTGCTGGCGGCGGCGGTCGGGGGCAGCTCGCTCGCGTTCATCGTCGGGTCGGTCGTCAACGTGGCGCTGCCGGCGCTCCAGCGCGACCTGGGCGCGAGCGTGGCTGAGGTCCAGTGGGTCCTCAACGCCTACCTCCTGCTGCTGGGCTCGCTGCTCCTCGTGGGCGGGGCGGTGGGCGACCGCGTGGGCCGCCGGCGGACGTTCCTCGCGGGCGTGGCCGTGTTCGGCGCGGCGACCGCCGCGTGCGGGCTGGCCCCGACAGTCGGGTGGCTCGTCGCGGCCCGGGCCGTCCAGGGGCTCGGCGCGGCGCTCCTCGTGCCGACCTCGCTCGCGCTCGTCTCGGCGGCCTTCCCCGAAGGCGAGGCGCGCGGCCGGGCCATCGGGACGTGGGCCGGGTTCTCGGCGCTCACGACCGCGCTCGGGCCGGTCCTGGGCGGCTGGCTGGTGGACGCATTCTCGTGGCGGTGGGTGTTTTTCGTCATCGTGCCGCTCGCGGCCGCCACGTTCGCGCTCGGCGTGTGGAGGGTGCCGGAGAGCAAGCCGTCGGGCGAGGAGGGCGCGCTCGACTGGCCGGGCGGGGCGCTCGCAGCCCTCGGGTTCGGGGCCGCCGTCTGGGGCCTGGTCGCCGCCGGCGAGCGCGGCTGGGCCGACGCCGCCGTGTGGGCGGGGCTCGCGGGCGGGGCGGCGCTGCTGGCCGCGTTCGTGTGGTGGGAGAGTCGGGCCGCCGCCCCGCTCGTCCCGCTCGGCCTGTTCCGCTCGGCCGCGTTCAGCGGGGCGAACGCGATGACGCTGCTCCTGTACTTCGGCCTCAACGGCGTCCTCTTTTTCCTCCCGTTCAACCTCATCCAGGTCCAGGGCTACTCGGCGACGGCGGCCGGCGCGGCGTTCCTCCCGTTCTCGCTTACGATGGGGCTCCTGTCGCGGCGTGCGGGCGGATTGGCGGAGCGGTGGGGCGCGCGCCGCGTGATCGTCGGGGGCGCCTTCGTGGCGGCGGTCGGGATGGCGCTGCTCGCCGTGCCCGGCGCGCGGGGCGGTCCGCTCGGGGGCTCGTACTGGGCCACGTTCTTCCCGCCCATGCTGGTCCTCGGGCTGGGCATGACGCTGGCCGTCGCCCCGCTCACGGCCGTCGTCATGAACGCGGCCGACGACGCACACGGCGGGGCGGCGTCGGGCGTCAACAACGCGGCGGCCCGCATCGCGGCGCTCCTGGCGATCGCCGTGCTGGGCGTCGTCGCGCTGGGCGTGTTCGGCGGCGCCCTCGACGAACGCCTGGCGGACGCCCCGCCCGGGGTCACCGAGGCCACGGCCCCGTTCCGCGAGGACTTGACGGGCGCCCAGTTCCCGGACGGCCTGGGCGGGGCGGAGCGCGCTCAGCTCGAAGCCGTCGTGGGCGGGGCGTTCGTGGTCGCCTTCCGCTGGGTGGCCGGGATTGCGGCGGCGGCGGCGGCGCTCAGCGCGCTCGTCGCGGCGCTCACCATCCCGGCCGCCCCGCCCGAAGTCGACCGGGACGAGATGCCGGACGACGACTGACCGCCCCGCCCGAGCAACCGGAGCGGCGGCATCCGGGCGGGGTGGTGGACGGGCGGGGAGGACAATTGGCCCGGTCTACGCGGGCGGGGCGGCGTCCGCCACCGCGTGCAGGGCGTCGGCGAGGCGCTCCGAGATGGCGCGCCAGTCGAACCGGGCCTCGGCCTCGCGGCGGAGGTCGGCGGCGTAGGCGCCGGGCGCGTCGAGCGCGGCCGTCAGCCGGTCGGCGAGGTCGGAGACGCGGTGCTCTGCGTCGGGGCGCGTCAGGAGGAGCGGGCGGGCGGGCTCGGGCAGGCCCGCGGCGAGCGCGCGGAGGCTGTCGCCCATGCCGCCCACGTCGGGGCCGACCGGGAGCACGCCGGCCGCGGCCGACTCGGGGACGACCAGCGGGCTCGCCTCGCGGACGACCGACGGGAACGCGCCGGCGTCGGCGAGGCCGTAGAGCGGGCCGAGCGCGTCGTGGTCGAGGAAGCCGGTGAACACGACGTGCTCCGGCGTGAGCGTCCGCGCGGCCGTCGCGACGTAGTCCGCCACCCCGCCCTCGGCGTCGAGCGCGTCGAGGAAGGCCTGCCCGGCGAAGAACGGCTCGGCGTCGAGCCCGCCGCCGCCCTCCAGCGCCCCGCCCAGGCGCACGAGCTGGCGCACGAGCGCCTCGTCGCCTTGGGAGAGCGCCCAGACGAGCGCCTCCAGCCCCTCGCGGAGCCCGCCCGTCCCGGCGACGATGGCCCGGACGTCGGGGTGCGCCTCGGCCACGAGCGGGAGGGCCAGCACGAGGTCCGCCGGCCCCTTCGCCGCGATCAGGCGGCCGACGTAGACGACGGTCCGGGCGGCGTCCCAGTCGACGGCCCGGAGCCCGGCCTCGACGTCGGCGTCGGGCGCCGAGCGTGGGTAGTCGAACTCCAGCGCCGCCAGCACGTCGGCGTCGGACGGGTCGGCGCCGAGCGCCGCCAGCCGCCCGTGCAGGTCGGCCGTCGCGCGGGCGGGGCGGCCCCGCTCGACGCCCGCGACCACGCCGGCGATCCGCTCGACGGTCGCCGCGCGGTCGGCCCGGTCGACGAGTTCGAAGACGGACGTGTCGGTCCCCACCGGCATCCGCGCGAGCTTGTTCTCGACGCCCTCGACCGACCCGAACACGTCGCGGATGCGGCCCTCCATCTCGCCGTTGAGCGCGAACACGGCCGCCGCCCCGCCCAGGGCCTCCTCGGCGAGCCGCCGCGAACGGTCCTCCCGCTTGACCACGTACTCGATGGCGCTCCCGTGCGGGAGCACGGCGTACGGCGCCCCGCCCCGCCCGCGCGCGCGGTGCGCCGCCGGTGCCATCAGGACCGTGTGGTTGACGACCCAGGCGGCCACGCCCGCCTCACGGGCCACGCGCTCCAGCACAGCCGCGTTGCGCGCGAGGTAGCCCTCGACGGCCGCGTCGTCCAGGTCGGGGATGTAGACGACGTAGTCCGAGGGCGTGCTGGGGCGGACGTAGGTGGGCAGCACGGCGAGGGCGGGGCGGTGGACCGTGACGGCGCCCGGGTAGTCGGTCTCGCGCTCGAACAGGATCTCGGGGTGGCCGTCAGCGCCGTAGGCGACGGCCTTCGAGACGAAGTCGTACCGCTCCGGCCGGCTCTCCTGGCACACGGCGTGGACGGCGTGCCCGCCCTGCGCGAGCGCCCGCAGGACGGCCCGCGTCCACAGGTTCGAGCCGGCGCCGGCGAGGCCGTAGCCGTGGACGACGCCGAGCGGGGCGGGGGAATCGGGCATGGACGGGCGGGTGCGTCTTGTGCTGAGAACTTGTCGGGTACACCTCCCTCCCCCACCGGGGGAGGGCCGGGGAGGGGGACGGACGTGGGCTGAGGGCGGGGCGGCCAACCCAGGCACCCCGCCCGACTCTCCTCCGCTGAGGAAGAGGCTCTGGGTCCGCTACTCGGCACCCTCTGAACCGCCCCGCCCCACGCCGGTTCTGCTCCCGCCCCTTCCGCTCCCATCCCCCACATCCCCTCCGCATGGACGCCATGATCCTCGCGGCCGGGCTCGGCACCCGGCTCCGCCCGCTCACGAACCACACGCCGAAGGCGCTCGTCGAGGTCGACGGCGTGCCCATGCTCGAACGGGTCGCGCGGCGGCTGCTCGCGGCCGGGGCCGACCGGCTCCTCGTCAACGTATCCTACCTGGCCGACCAGGTCGAGGCCTACGTCGACGCCGCCGACTGGCGGACGGCCGAGGGCAGGGCGGTCGAGGTCGTCGTGAGCGACGAGCCGGACGGGCCGCTCGAGACGGGCGGGGGGATCAAGAAGGCCGCCGCCTTTTTCCGCCGCGACGCCCCGTTCCTCGTCCACAACGCCGACATCCTGACCGACGTCGACCTGCGGGCGCTCTGGGAGGCGCAGCGCGACGCCGACGACGGCCGCCTCGCCACGCTCGCCACGGCGCCGGCGCGGACCGACCGGGCGCTCCTGTTCGACGACGCCGGCCTCGCCGGCTACACGCTCGACGGCGGCGAACCGAGCCTCGTCCGCGAGGGGAACGGCGCGGGGCGGCTCGTCGACTTCTGCGGCGTCCAGGCGTGCGCACCGGCGCTCCTCGACGTCATCGAGGCCGAGCCCGCGGACACGTTCTCGGTCATGGACACCTACCTCCGCCAGGCGAAGCGCGGCCGGCGCGTGGCCGCGTTCGACGGCGCGGGCGGGGCGGGCGGGGCGGCCCACCGCTTTCTCGACGTGGGCACGGCCGAGCGGCTGGAGCAGGCCCACGCCGTCGTCGCCGCCGGCGACTTCGCCTAGAGCAACGTGCAGGGAGGTACAGGGTACTCGGTACGAGGTACGCGCGCGCTGAGGTCAGATCGAGCCGTACCTCGTACCCACCCGAAGGGGGCGCCAGCGAGACTCCAACCCGCCCCGCCCGCCCCGCCCTCGCGTCCTCCCCGCCCATGAGTCACAGCCCCCGCTTTGTCGCCCTCGTCGACCGCGCCCGCGCCGACGTCACCGAGACCAGCATCGCGGCCGTGCGCGAGCGCGTCGAGCGGGGCGGCGACGTCGTCCTCGTCGACGTCCGCGAGGCGGACGAGTGGACGGGCGGCCACCTCCCGGGTGCCCGCCACGTCTCGCGCGGCGTGCTGGAGCGCGACATCGAGGAGACGTTCCCCGACCTCGACGCGCCCCTCGTCCTGTACTGCGGCGGCGGCTACCGCTCGGCGCTCGCGGCCCGGTCGCTCGGCGAGATGGGCTACACGAACGTCCAGTCGATGACCGGCGGCTGGCGCGCGTGGACCGAGGCCGGCTACCCGACCGAAGGCGGACCTACCGAGACCCACACGCCGTAGCCCCGGGCGGCCGCCCCGCTCCCCCACACCCATGCAAGTCGTCCCTACGGAAAACGTCCTCGGCGGCCCGCTCCAGACGTGCGGCCGCGACCCGCTGACCGGGTTCTACCGCGACGGGTGCTGCGAGACCGGCCCCGACGACGTGGGCACGCACGTAGTCTGCGCCGTGATGACGGCCGCGTTCCTCGCCTTCACCGCCTCGCGCGGCAACGACCTCTCGACGCCTCGCCCGGCGTTTCGCTTTCCGGGGCTCGCGCCGGGCGACCGCTGGTGCCTCTGCGTGAGCCGGTGGAAAGAGGCGCTCGCCGCCGGCGTCGCCCCACCCGTGGTGCTGGAGGCGACGCACCAGAAGGCGCTGGACGTCGTCTCGCTCGACGACCTCCGGGCGCACGCCGCCGCCTGACGGTCGCCGCCCCGCCCTCGCGGCGCGGGCGGGGCGGAGACGGCAGGTTGTACCGTGCCCGGAGCGGAAAACCGTGCCGCCGGGCGGGGCGGGGAGGCGCGCAGAGGCGCTCCAGAGGGCGGACGGCCGCCTGGCAGCGGGTTTGACAGGGACGGGGCAGACCTCCCCGCCGCCCATGCTCCTCCGCCTCCGCAACGCGGCCACCTCGATGGCCGACATCGTCCACCGCCAGGACCGGACGGCCAACAACCTCGCCAACGCCAACACGCTCGGGTACCGGCGCGACCGCTCGTTTACGGAAGTGCTCCGGAGCGAGATCGACGCCGAGGGCTCGCCCCAGAGCGACCGCCGGACCGTCGGCCAGGCTGACCTCGTGGCCGGCGCCCTCGACCCGACGGGCAACCCGCTCGACGTCGCCCTCGGCGGCGAGGGCTTTTTCGTCGTTGACGGCCCCGATGGGGCGCCGCGCTACACGCGGGCGGGGCGGTTCCTGACCGACGCCGACGGTGGGCTCCGCACGGCGAACGGGGCCGCTGTCCGCGGCACGGACGGGCCGATCCAGCTCCCGCCCGGCGGCCCCATCCTCATCACCGAGGGCGGGGAGGTGACGGTCGGCGGCCAACGGGTCGGGACGCTCCAGGTGGTCACGTTCGAGGACGCGGGCACGCTCCGCCGCCTCGACGACACCTCGTTCACGTCGGCCGCCCCGCCCGTGGCCGTCGGCGCGCCCGTCGTGCGGCAGGGGTTCGTCGAGGGCTCGAACGTGGACCCCATCCGCGAGATGGCCGACATGATCGCCCACGTCCGGCTCTACGAGGCTCAGCAGAAGACGGTCCAGACGACGGACGCCATCCTCGGCCAGGTCGCCCGCGACCTCGGCTCGTTCTAACCCGGGCGGGTCCGCCCCGCCCTTGCCCCCCTCCTCATGCTCCGTGCCCTCCGCACCGCCGCGCTCGGGATGAGCGCCCAGCAGACGTCCGTGGACAACACGGCGAACAACCTGGCCAACGCCAACACGACCGGGTTCAAGCGCGCGACCGTCGTCTTTCAGGACCTCCTCTACCAGTCCGTCCAGCGCGGCGGCGAGGGCGACCAGCGGCCGGCCGCGATGCAGCTCGGGAGCGGTTCGGCCATCGTCGCCACGCAGCGGACGTTCCTCCAGGGGAGCCTCATGCAAACCGGGAACTCGCTCGACCTCGCGGTCAACGGCGAGGGCTTCCTCCAGGCCCGGCGCCCGGACGGCTCCGTCGTCTACACGCGCGACGGCGCGTTCACGCTCGACGCCGACGGCCGGATCGTGACGCAGTCCGGGCTCGCGCTCGAACCCGACCTGGAGGTGCCGCCGGAGACGCAGGAGATCCAGATCAGCTCGGACGGCGTCGTCCGCGTCCGCCTCCAGAACGAGCCCGACGCGCTCGAAATCGGCCGCATCGAGGTGGCCCAGTTCTCGAACCCGGCCGGCCTCCGCTCCATCGGGGCCAACCTCTACGAGCAGACCGAGGCCAGCGGCGAGCCCCAGATCGGCCCGCCGGCCGAGGGCGGGGCGGGGCTCCTCCAGCAGGGGTTCCTCGAGACCTCGAACGTCGACGTGGTCCAGGAGATGGTCGACCTCATCACGGCCCAGCGGGCGTATGAGATGAACTCGAAGATGATCACGACGAGCGAGGAGATGCTCCAGATCGCCAACAGCATGAAGCGGTAGTGAGCGGTCTTGGGTCCCCTGCTGACCGTCTGGCGCCCGCCGGGCCTCGGCGGGCGGGGCGGCCGCATGCGTCCTGTCCTTCCGAGAGGCTGTCCGAGATTCTCCCTCCCCCACCGGGGGAGGGTCGGGGAGGGGGACGGACGTCGAGCGGGCGGGGCGGCCGCCCCGGATCTCCCTTGGCTGCGAGCCCAAACGCCTACCGGCCAGCGCAGCCGCAGAGAACGACGACCGCCCCGCCCCGCCCTGCCCTCGCCGCCGCGTTCCGCGTGGCCGCCGCCGTCGTGCTCGCCGCGCTCGCCAGCGCGCCCGGCGCGTCGGCCCAGGCCGCGCCCGAGGCCCGCGTCCAGGCCGCCGCCGAGGCCCTGCTCGCCGAGCGGTTCCCCGAGGCCGCCCCGCGCCTCGCGCCCCGCGTGCTCCGCCTCGCCGCCGACGTCCCCCCCGGCGCGCCCGTCCGCCTCGCGCTCGCCGAGGCCCGCGGCGTCCCGCGCGGCCACACCCGGGCCGACGTCGTGACCGACGCCGGGCGGGCGGGGTGGGCGCTCCTCTACGTGGCCCACTTCGACTCGGTCGCCGTCGCGCGCCGCGCGCTCTCGCGCGGCGACACGCTGGGGTCGGGTGCCGTCGAGGCGGCGTGGATCGAGACCACGCGGTTCCACGGCGACCCCGTGGCGCCGGCCGCGCTCCGGGGCGGGGCGGCCCCGACCGCGCGCCGCACCGTCCGCGCCGGCGAGGCCCTGCGCCAGAGCGTGCTCGCGTGGCCGACCGCCGTCGGCACCGGCGACGCCGTCCGCGTCCGCTACCGGCGGGGCGGGCTCCTGCTCACCGTCGACGCGACGGCCCGCGAGACGGGCGCCGTCGGCGAGGCCGTCCGCGTCTACTCCCGCTCCACGGGCGCCACCTACCGGGTCCGCGTGACGGCCCCAGGCCGCGCCGACTGGATCGAAACCCTCTGACCCACCCGCTGCCATGACCGCCCCGCCCCGCCCCGCCCTCATCCGGGAGTCCGCCCCGCCCCGACTCGTCGCGGCGCTCGTGGCAATCGTCGCTTTTGCCGCGTTCGCCCCGGCGGTCGCGGCGCAGTCGCTGTTCGCCGACGTCGTCGCGCGGCGGCCGGGCGACGTGATTACGGTCGTGCTCGCCGAGCGGACCGAGGCTCAGCGCCGGAGCACCTCCGACGAGCAGGCGCAGGCCGGGCTCGGCGGGAGCGCGTCGGTCGGCGGCAGCCTCGCCGGCCAGTTCGGGGCCGACACCCAGTACTTCTCGGACGCCGCCGCCCGGAGCCGCTCGGCCCAGAGCGACCTCTTGAGCGGGACGGTCTCGGTCGTCGTGACCGGCGTCGACGACGCGGGCAACCTCGTCGTCGAGGGCGAGCGGAGGATGAACGTGAACGGGTCAGGCCACCGGCTCCGCGTGGCCGGGCTCGTCCGCCCCGACGACGTGCGGGCGGGGAACGTGGTGTTCTCGTACCAGATCGCGAACGCCGAGGTCGACTACCGCCAGGACGGGCTCCGCAACCGCTTTTTCAAGCCCAGCTTTTTCGCGAAGGCGGCCGCCATCGTGCTCGTTGTGGCCGCCGTCGTGTTCGGGGCGAGCCAGATCGGCGGCGACGCCGCCGAGGTCGCCGCCGAGGTCGCCCCGTGACCATGCGCTTTCTCCTCCTCCTCCTCGCCATCGCGCTCGCCGCCCCGCCCGCCGGGGCGCAACCCGCCGGGCAGCCAGCGGCCGCGCCCAGACCGGGCGGGGCGGCGGCCTCGGCCCGGCTCAAGGACCTCGTCGTGCTCGAAGGCGCCGCGCCGGTCCAGCTCGTCGGCTACGGCCTCATCGTCGGGCTCGACCGGACCGGCGACCGCGCGCGCGGACGGTCCAGCGCGCCGTACACCGTCCAGAGCATCGCCAACATGCTCCGCCGGTTCGGGACCACGGTCGACCCGCTCCGGCTGGGCGCCCGGAACGCGGCGGCCGTCATGGTCACGGCTACGCTCGACCCGTTCAGCGGGCCGGGCGGGCGGCTCGACGTGACCGTCTCCGCCATCGGCGACGCCACGTCGCTCTCGGGCGGGACGCTCATCCAGACGCCGCTCCTCGACCCGCTCACGAACCTCCCGCGCGTCGTCGCGCAGGGGGCCGTCTCGACCGGGACGCTGCTGGCCTCGGCGGCCGGGTCGAGCGCGCGGACCGGCCCGACGAACACCGGCCGCGTGCCGGGCGGCGGCCTCGTGGTCGAGGCCGTCTCGCCGACTCTCGACGGCACGACGGCCGGGCTCATCCTCCGCACGCCCGACTTCACGAACGCCGCGCGCGTGGCCGAGGCCGTCAACGCCCGCTTCCCCGCCGCCGCCGAGGCCGTCCACGCCGGGCTCGTGCGCGTGGCCGTCCCCGAGGGCGGGGTGGTCGCGCTCATGGCCTCGCTCGAATCGCTCCAGATCGCCGTCGACGTGCCGGCCCGCGTCGTCGTCAACGAGCGGACGGGGACGATCGTGGCCGGCGGCGACGTCCGCATCAGCGAGGCCATGATCACCTACGGGAGCCTCGTGATCTCGACCCAGGTCGACCCCGTCGTTTCGCAGCCCGGGCCGTTCTCGGACGGCCAGACCGTAGCGGCGGCCGTGGGCGGGGTGGCCATCGACGAGGCCCAGGCCCGGAGCGTCCTGCTCCCGCCCAACGCCGACGTCGGCGAGCTGGCCGCCGCGCTCGACGCGCTCGGCATGACGGCCCGCGACGTGATCGCCGTGTTCCAGGCGCTCTCCCGCGCCGGCGCCCTCCAGGGCGAGCTGGTGATCCTGTGAGCCGGTGGGTCAGTGGGTCGGTGCGGGTCCGTGGATCAAGACGCCGACGCCCCGCCCCGCCCGCCACACGCTGACCTACTGACCCACTGACTCACGGACCTGCTGCGCCCATGACCCTCTCCACCCCGCCCGGAGCCGCCCCGCTCTCCCCCACCCCGCCCGGCGCGTCTCGGAAGCCCGGCACGCCCGAGGAGGCGGCCGAGCAGTTCGAGGCCGTCCTCGTGCGCCAGTTCGTGTCGGCCATGACGGACGGCCTGTTCAAGAACGCGTCCGGCGGCGCGGGCGCGACCCAGGCCGACGCCCAACGCGACGCCATGACGACGGCGCTGACCGACCAACTGGTCGAGAGCGGGTCGCTCCGGTTCCGCGACCTCCTCCTCCGCCAGTGGGGCAAGGACGGGGGCGGAGCGGCCGGAGCCGAGGGCGGGGCGGCGACGGGCGCCGAGGCCACGGGCGGGGCGGCCGAGGCGGGTCCGGCTCCGCCCCGCTCCGGGCGCGCGCGGCCGGCGCACGTCGAGCCGCCCCGCCCCGTGCAGGCGCCGGCGTCGGGCGACGCCCACTTCGACCTGCTCCGCCGGGCGGCCGCGCTCGGAAAATCCAGCGGCCGCCTTTAACTGGGCCGTCTTCCAGCCGACAACATGATGGACGCCCCCCCGCCCATGACCGACCCGCTCCTCGCCACGCTCGCCGACGAGGCCAAGACCCTCGGCCACCTTGCCGCCTGCGCCGACCGCCAGCTCGCGGCGCTCCGCACGGGCGCGCTCGACCCGTTCGACGCCGCGGGCGCCGAGACGGCCGAGGCCGTCGCCGCGCTCGACCGGGCGGGGCGGCTCCGCCTCCGCCAGCACGCCGACCTCGCGCGGGCGCTCGGGGCCGACGAGAACGCCCCACTCGCCGAGCTCGCCGCACGGCTCCCGGCCGCCGAGGCGCGACGCGTCGAGGCCGCCCGCGAGCGCGTCCGCACGGCGGCCGGGGCCGCCGACGCCCGGTGCGACGCGCTCGCGTTCTCGCTCCACTACGCCGTCGACCTGGGCCGCGAGACGCTCTCGGCGTGGCGCGACCTGGGCGCCGAGCGGCCGGCCCACGTCTACACCGCGGCCGGCGCCGCGGCGCCGGCGGCCGGCGGCCGCCCGCTCCTCAACCAGACCGGCTAGCCATGAGCATCAACGGACTCTTCCAGACCAGCCGGCGCTCGCTCCGCGTCCTCGAAGGCGCCATCCAGACGGCCGGCCAGAACATCGCCAACGCCGGCACGCCGGGGTACTCGCGCCAGCGGGTCGCGCTCCGGGCCGACAGCGTGGTCGCCTACGGGGTCCACTCGGGCGTGCGGCCGGGGACGTTTACGGGCGCCGGCGTCTCGGTCCAGGGCTACGAGCGGCTCCGCGACGGGCTCCTCGACCGCGCCGCCCGCGACGCGCACTCCGACTTGGGCGCGGCCGACCAGGAGGTCCGCACGGGGAGCGCGCTCGAAGGCGTCTTCGCCGTCGGCACGCAGGGCAGCCTGACCGAGTCGGTCGCCGCCTTCTGGGACGCCTGGACCGACGCCGCGAACGCCCCCACCGACCGGAGCGCCCGCGGCGTGATGCTCGACCGCGCCGACGCGCTCGCCGGCGTCTTCCGGCGCCACGACGAGGGCCTCACCCGGCTCGCCGACGAGACGCGCGGCGCCCTCGCCGACGGGGTCGACGGGTTCAACGCGATTACCGAGCGGCTGGCGGGGCTCAACGAGCAGATCGCGAACGCCCGCGCGGCCGGCGCCCCCGACCTGGGCGCCGAGGACGAGCGCGACCAGGCCGTCACGGAGTTGGCCGCGCTCGCCCCGCTCGGCGTCGCGGCCGAGACCGACGGGACCTACACGATCACGGTCCAGGGCATGGCCGTGGTCCAGGGCGCCGAGACGACGACGGTCGAGCACGTCGGGCCACCGGCCGAGCCCGATGACGCCGTCCGTTTTGCCGGCACCGACGTGGCGTTCCGGCCCGGGGCCGAGGGCGGCGGCGCGCTCGGCGGCTGGCTCCGCACGCTGGGGCAGGCGGTGCCCGAGACGCGGGCCGGCCTGGACGCGCTCGCCGCCCAGATCACGACGGACGTGAACACGGCCCACGCGGCGGGCTACGGCCGCGACGACGTGACGGGCCGCGACTTTTTCGAGCCGACCGGCACCACGGCCGCGACGTTCGCCCGCTCGGCGGCGCTCACCGACCCCGACCACGTCGCGCTCGCGGGCGGGGCGGGCGACCGCGGCGACGCCTCGGTCGCGCTCGCCCTCGCCGACCTCCGGCCCGGCGTCGAGCGCGACGCGGCGGCGATTGCGGGCGGGGCGGGGCGGCGGCTCCAGGGCGCGTCGGCGCGGGCCGACGCGGCGTCGGCGCTCACGGGCCACTACGAGGGCCTCGCGGCCGGCGTCTCCGGCGTCTCGCTCGACGAGGAGATGACCCACCTCATCGAGTACCAGCAGGCCTACGCCGCCTCGGCCCGCGTGCTCACGACGGCCCGCGACATGTTCGACACCCTCCTCGCCCTCTAGCCATGTCGTCGATCTCGCCCCGCCCCCTCGCCGTCTCGCTCGAACGCGGCCTCGCCGCACGGACGCCGGACCGCGCCGTCCGCGCGCTCCAGGGCCGGCTGGCCGAGCTCCAGGAGCAGGCCACGACCGGCCTCCGCGTCAACCGGCCGTCGGACGACCCGACGTCGTTCGAGCGCGCCCGCTACTTCGAGGCCCAGAGCGGCCGGATCGACGGGCACCTCCAGACGGTCGGAGCCTCCCGCCTCTGGGTCGACGAGACGGGCGCGGCCCTCTCCGACCTCGCCGACTACGCGGCGACGGCCCAGACGCTCGGCGTCCAGGGCCGCAACGACGCGCTCGGCGCCGACGAGCGCGAGGCGCTCGCCCAACGCGTCGAGAGCCTGCTCGCCCAGTCCGTCGACCGGCTCAACGCCGAGGTCGACGGCGAGTCCCTGTTCGCCGGCAACCGGACCGATCAGCGGCCCTTCAACGCCGACGGGACGCCGGCCTCCGGCACGCTCGCCGACTACGGCGGCGCCCGCGTCCGCCGCGTCGGCCCGACCATCGACCTCGCGCTCAACGTGACCGGTGAGCGCGTCCAGACGCTCCCCGACGGGACCGCCCCCACCGACGCGCTCCGCGCCCTCGCCGACGCGCTCCGTGCCAACGACGGCGCGGCCATCGAGACGGCGCTCGGCGGCGTGACCGAGGCCCGCGACCACTTTATCGAGCTCGAGTCCGAGAGCGGGGAGGTGTCGGCCCGGTTGAGCGAGGCCGAGGCCCAGCTGTCTGGCGCCGACGTCCGCGCCCAGGCCCGGCGCTCCGAGCTCGAAGACGCCGACCTGTTCGAGGTCGCCTCCGGCCTCCAGACCACGCAGGGCCACCTCGAAGCCGCGTTGCGGACCGTCGCGTCGGTCCGCCAGCGGTCGCTCCTGGACTACCTCCGTTGATCCCCCCGCCCATGTCCGCCGCCCCGCCCGTGCCCGCCCCGCCCGCGCTCGCCGCCCCGCCCGAGGCCTCGTCCCCGAGCGCTCTCGACCTCCGCTGCCCGCTCCTCCCGCAGACGCTGGCCGAGGCCGCCCAGATGCTGGCCGAGTCCGACCACATCGAGGCCGACGCCGTGATCGCGATGGTGGAGCGGGACCCGATGCTGCTGGCGCAGCTCCTGAAGTCGGTGAACTCGGCGTACTACGGGCTCAGCCGCACGATCGCGTCGCCGGCCCGGGCCGTCATGCTGCTCGGCCCGGTCACGGTCGTCGGCCTCATCGCCGGGATGAGCATGACGCGGCTGCGCGAGGCGGCCACGCCCGCCGCCGCCGCCGCCTCCGACCTCGTCGTCCGCCACAGCCTGGCGTCGGCGTACCTGGCCCAGCGCCTGGTCGAGACGATCGACCCGGCCCGGCGGCCGGCCCAGAGCGGGGAGGCGTACACGGCGGGGCTGCTGCACGACCTGGGCAAGCTCGTCCTCCTCCACAACTTCCCCGACGAGGCCGCCGCCCTCTACGGCGGGACCGCTCCCGAGGCGCCTGAGTCGGAGGAGGTCCTGTTCGGGTGCGACCACGCCGAGGCCGGGGCCGTGGCCGCCGAGCGCTCGAACTTTCCCGAGGCCCTCGTCCGCGTCATCCGGCTCCACCACGCCCCGGCCGCGCTGGCCGGCGAGGGCCTGGACCCGGCCGTCGGGCTCCTGCTCCGGGCCACGGCCGCCTCCAGCCGCGGCGCCGCCGCGCTCGGCTACCCCGCGGGGCCGGTCGACGACGCCACCGTCTGGTCCGAGATCGCCCGGTGCGACCTCCCCGAAGCCGGAGGCCCAGAGGGCCTCGAGCTCCTGTTCCAGGACGAGGCCGCCCCGCTCGCCCAGTACCTCGACGCGCTCCTGGCCCCCGTCCTCTAGGCCCGCCCCGGGCGGGGTGGACGCGCCGCGCCGCCCCGCCCCGCTGCCATGCCCGCTTTCCCCCCGCCGACCGGCCGGGGCGCCCTCGGCCGCCTCGACCTCCGCTGCCCGCCGCTCCCGCAGACGCTCGTCGGAGCGGTGGCCCTGCTGGAGACCCCGGACGCGATCGAGGCCGACGCCGTGATCGCGATGGTGGAGCGGGACCCGATGCTGCTGGCGCAGCTCCTGAAGTCGGTGAACTCGGCGTACTACGGGCTCAGCCGCACGATCGCGTCGCCGGCCCGGGCCGTCACGCTGCTCGGCCCGGTCACAGTCGTCGGCTTGGCGGCCGGCATGGGGATGGCCCGGCTCTCCCCACTCGTGACGGCGCGTGCGCGGGCCGTGGCCGACCGGATCATCCGCCACAGCTTGGCGTCGGCGTACCTCGCCCGGGCGCTCGTCGGGAGCGACCCCACCCGCGCGGCGCTCGCGGGGGGCGGGGCGTACACGGCGGGGCTGCTGCACGACCTGGGCAAGCTCGTCCTCCTCCACAGCTTTCCCGACGAGGCCGCCGCCCTCTACGGCGACCGCGCCCTCGACGCCGTCGTCGCCGCCGACGACGGCCGCGAGCACGAGCGGCTCCTGTTCGGGTGCGACCACGCCGAGGCCGGGGCCGTGGCCGCCGAGCGCTCGAACTTTCCCGAGGCCCTCGTCCGCGTCATCCGGCTCCACCACGCCCCGGCCGCGCTGGCCGGCGAGGGCGTGGACCCGGCCGTCGGGCTCCTGCTCCGGGCCACGGCCGCCTCCAGCCGCGGCGCCGCCGCGCTTGGCTACCCCGCCACCCCGCCCCCCGCGGCCTGCGCGGACAGCGCCCCGGAGCCCGACGACCGGTGGGCCGGCGCGGGCGGGGCGGACAGCGTCCGCGCCCTCCTCCGCGCCGAGGCCCCGGCCCTCCGGCGCTACGTGTCTACGATCGCGCCGTCCCCGCCGCCGCGCCCGCGGCTCCGCCTGGTCCGCTAGCGCCCGCGAGCGGGGCGGGGTGGTCTCTGTGGGCGGGGCGGGGTGTTGGGGCGAGAGAGCGCCGCGACCACGCCGCCTCCTGGTTTTTTTGCACCCGGCCGCTTAAGCGCTCGGCGCGGGGCCGGATAACAGGGGAGTGCGGCGGCGCCCCCGGCGGCCCCGCAACGACCCGCCCCGCCCCCCGGCCCCCATGGAGAAGTCCACCCCGATCGGCCTCGTCGCCGCCTGCGTCCTCGTCTTCGGCACGATCCTCATGGGGGACGGCTGGCAGACGTTCGTCGACGTCCCGTCGATCGTCATCGTGGTCGGGGGGACGGTCGCCGCGCTCCTGGCCGCGTTCACGCTCGAGCAGGTCAAGGGCGTGCCGGGCGCACTGAAGTCGCTCTTCGGGTACACCCCGCCCGCGCTCGACGGGCTCATCGCCGAGTTCGTCGAGCTCGCCCGGCTCGTCCGCCGCGACGGGCTCCTCGCCCTCGACCGCCGGCTCGGCGAGACCGAGGACGACCTGACCCGGTTCGGGCTCGAGATGGCCGTCGACGGGATCGGCCCCGAGGAGGTCGACGACCTCATGCAGACGCGGATCGACCGGGATGTGGGCGGGGCCATGTTCCTGGTCAAGTTCTTCAACACGGCCGGCACCTACGCCCCGGCGTTCGGGATGGTCGGGACGCTCATCGGGCTCATCCAGATGCTCCAGAACCTCAGCGACCCCACGGCCATCGGGCCGGCCATGGCCGTCGCCATGATCACGACGTTCTACGGCGCGTTCCTCGCCAACGCCGTCTTCCTCCCGCTCGCGAACAAGCAGAAGGAGCAGGCCGAGGTCCTCATCAAGCAGTGCGACGTGACACGTGAGGGCGTGCTCGGGCTCGTCCGCGGCGACAGCCCGACGCTCATGGAGCGCCGGCTCCGCCAGTACGTCGGCGGCGAGGGCGGGGAGGCCGAGGCGCCCCCGGCCGACATGAAGCTGGCCGCCTAGCGCGCCGCCCCGCCCGCACCGACCCGTCGCGCCCGACGCCGCCCCCGCCCGATGCCCCGCCGCCCCCGCCGCCCGCCGCCCGAAGACGACCAGCCGACGGCCCCGTTCTGGATGGCCACCTTCAGCGACATGGTCACGCTGCTGCTGGCCTTTTTCGTGATGCTCGTGGCCATGTCCGAGGTCGAGGTCAAAAAGTTCGAGGAGGCCCTGAGCTACTTCCACGGGCACACCGGGATGCTCCAGAACGAGATGGCCCTCGTGGCCGGCCCGACGACGCCGGCCACGGCCGAGAACCAGGCGGTCCAGCAGGCCGAGCGCTACGAGGAGCTTCTAGAGCGGCTGGAGGAGGCCGGGCTGAGCGACGCCGTCGAGGTCTCGCTCACGACCGAGGGCGTCCACGTCACGATGCTGGACTCGGTCATGTTCGCGTCCGGGACGTCGGCCCTGCTCCCCGACGCCGAGCGCGTGCTGGCCGCGCTCGCCGCCGTCGTCGCCCCCGACGTCCAGAGCGTGTCGGTCGAGGGCCACACCGACTCCGTGCCCATCCAGACGGCGACGTACCCGTCGAACTGGGAGCTCTCGACGGCCCGCGCCGCGTCGGTCGTCCGGTTCCTGCTCGCCCACGAGGGCGCCCTCGCGCCCGACCGCTACCGGGCCGCGGGCTACGCCGAGTTCCGCCCCCGCGACTCGAACGCGACCGCGCCCGGGCGCGCCCGCAACCGCCGTGTCACCATCCTTATCAGCACCGTCCCATGGCCGACGTCGTCGACCCCGATTCGCCCGTAGAGGCGCCCAAAAAGCGCAAGATCCTCCTGATCCTCCCCGTCGTCGCGCTCCTGCTGGGCGGCGGCGGCGGCTACTACCAATACCAACAGGCGACGGTCTCGGACGAGCCCGCCGCCGAGGAGGCGGCGGAGCTGATCGAGTACGGCCAGTTCGCCAAGGTCGACGGGATCATCGTCAACCCGGCCGAGTCGGGCGGGCGGCGCTACCTCATGGTCGACCTCGCGCTCGAGGCGGCCGACGAGGAGACGCTCGCCGAGGTGGGCGCCCACGAGGTCGTCATCCGCGACGCCATCGTCCGCCTCCTCGGCGAGCGGACGGTCGACGAACTGGCGGCCGTCTCGGGACGGGCGGCGCTAAAGGACACGATCCGGGCACACGTGAACGGGATCGTCACGGGCGAGATCGACCGGCTCTACTTCACGCAGTACGTGCTCCAGTAGACGTCCCACAGCGGCGCCGCCCCGCCTCACGGCGAGGGCGGGGCGGGCACGTCCGGCGCCACGGGCGGGGTGGACACCTACGGCGCTCCGGCGCGCGGACCGCCCCGCCCCACGGCGAGGGCGGGGCGGTCGGGCTCCGCGGCGTGCTCCCACGGCGAGGGCGGGGCGGCGGGCTGACTACGCCACGGTCACGGCCGGGACCGGGCTCACCGCTGCCAGCCGCCGGTCACCCGTCACCAGCAACGCGCAGGAAGGCGTGCGTGCGCCCGCTGAACGGCCCGCCCGCAAGTCCGTGCCCGGACGTCCCGCCCCGCCCGCGCGTGACGGCTCCCCGTGCCCCACCCCGCCCCGCCCTCTCCAGGCCGCCCCGAAATGCACCGCCCCGCCCGCTGGAGCAGCGGGGCGGGGCGGACTCGGACCAAGCGGCTCCGGGCGGGGTGGAGCCGGGCGGGGCGGCGGCGCTACGAGACGCGCGACGGGCCGCTGGGGAAGATCACGTGGTGCGAGCGCTGCGCCTCGCTCTGCTTCGCCGTGAGCGCCTGGCGCACGACGTCCATCAGCTCGTCGACGGCGAACGGCTTGGCGAGGTAGTAGTCGGCCCCGGAGATCCGGCTCCGGCTCTCGCCGAACGGGCTCGCGTTGCCGGTCATCATCACGATCGGGACGCCCTTCGTCTCGGGCCGCTCGCGGAGGGCCTGGGCCGTCGCGTAGCCGTGGCCGTTCCGCATGTGGACGTCGCAGAGCACGAGGTCGGGGCGGCGCTCGCGGGCGAGCTCGAGGCCCTCGACGCCGCTCGACGCCGTCAGCACCTCGTGCTCGCTCTGCTCGAGCACGAAGGAGACCGTGTTCGAGAACAGCTCGTCGTCGTCGATGATCAGAATGGTCGCGGTCATGGCGTGGGCGGGGTGGTGAGAAGCGTTAGGCGGACGGCGCGGGCGGGGTGGCGAGGACCTCGTCGAGGGCCTGGAGGAGGTCGCCGGCCTGGAACGGCTTGGGGAGGAAGCCGGCAAAGCGGGCGCCACCCGCCGCGGCCTCGCCGGGCGTCGTGAGCCCGCTCATCCCGATCACCGGGAGGTCCGGCGCGCGCTCGTTGAGCGCCCGGGCCAGCGCCGGGCCGTCCATGACCGGCATCATCATGTCGGTGAGGACCGCGCAGACGGGGCCGTGAGCGTCGAGCTGGTCGAGGGCGTCGGCGCCGTGGGCGGCCGGGACCGGGCGGTAGCCGTGGGACGCGAGGACGCCGCAGGCCGCGCCGCGCATGGCCTCGTTGTCGTCGACGACCAGGACCGCCCCGCCCGCGTCGGCCAGAGGCTCGGCCGCCCCGCCCCCGGCCGCCTCGGGCGGGGCGGAGGTCTCGGCCGCCGGGAGGAACACGTCGAACCGAGTCCCCGCCCCCTCGGCGCTCTCGACCACGACGAACCCGCCGTGCCCCTTGACGATGCCGACCACGTTGGCCAGGCCGAGCCCGGTGCCCCCTTCCTTCGTCGTGAAGAACGGGTCGAACACCCGGTCGAGCACGTCGGGCGGCATACCTACGCCGGTGTCCGAGACGGTGACGCGGACGAAGCGGCCCACGCGCCCGTCCCGGTACCGCTCGGCCTCGGCCGCGTCGACGGTCCGGTCCTCGACGGCGACGGCGAGCGCACCCCCGCCCGGCATCGCGTCGCGCGCGTTGATGGTCAGGTTCATCAGCACCTGGTGGAGCTGCGTCGGGTCGGCGACGACGTGCGGGAGGTCGTCGGCGACGGCGAGGTCGAGGGCGACGTTGGACGGGAGCGTCTCCTGGAGGATCTGGCCGACCTCGTCGACGAGCGGCACGACCGACACCGGCGCCCACTCGCCGCGCGCCCCGCGCATGTAGCTGAGGAGCTGGCGGACGAGGCCGGCCCCGCGCGTGGCCGCGCTCTCGAGCGTGCCCAGGAGCTTGCGCGTCGCGTCGTCGTCGCCGGCCCGCATCGCGAGCAGCTGGAGCGACATGAGGATCGGGCCGAGCACGTTGTTGATGTCGTGGGCGATGCCGCCCGCGAGCCGGCCGAGGTCCTCGACGCGGCGCGCCCGGAGCAGGAGCGCCTTCCGCTCGCTCACGTCCGTGTTGACGACGAGGATCGAGCCCAGGTCGTCGCCCTCGCCCTCGACGAACGTCCACCGGCTCTCGACGACGATGTCGGTGCCGGCCCGCGTCCGCTGGCGGAGCTCGCCGGCCCACTCGCCCTCGGCGAGCGCCGTCCCGAAGGCCTCGGCGTGGCGCGTGTCGAGCGGGGCGCCGAGGAGGTCGCGGATGTCGCGGCCCAGCCACTCGACGGGTCCCCAGCCGTAGAGCTGCTGGGCGCTCCGGTTGGCGTAGGCCGTGACGCTCTCGGCGTCGAGGACCCAGATGGCGTCCTGGGCGCGGTCGAGGAGCGTGCCGAGCTGCGTGATCCAGCGCTTGTCGTGGCGGCGCTGGCGGATCTCGACCTCGAGCTGCTCGCTGGTCTCGGCCAGCGCCGCCGTCCGCTCGGCGACCCGCTCCTGGAGCCGGTCCTTGTCCTGGCGCAGCCGCTCGGCGGCCTCCCACTCCTCGGTCGCGTCGCGGACCACCTTGCCGAACCCGCGGAGCCGGCCGGGGCCGCCGTCCGCGCCGGGCTCGTCGCGGAGGGCCGTGACGGTCCCCGAGACCCAGAACCGGGACCCGTCTTTGCGGACGCGCCAGCCCTCGGTCGTCGCCGAGCCCTCGGCGGCCGCCCGGCGGAGGACCTCGTCGGGGACGCCGGCTGCGACGTCGTCCGGCGGGTAGAACGCGCGGTACGGGAGGCCGATGGCCTCGGCCGCCGTGTAGCCCTTGAGCCGCTCGGCCCCGGCGTTCCAAGTCTCGATGCGGCCCCCGGCGTCGATCAGGAAGATGGAGTGGTCGGGGACGCCGTCGATGAGGAGCCGGAGCTGCTCCTCGCTCTCGCGGAGCACGACCCTGGACTCCTGCCGCTGGACGGCCGCGCCAAGCGACGCGGCCACGACGCGGAGCGCGTCGACCTCGGCCTCGGCCCACGTCCGCGCCGGGTCCCCGGTCTCGAGCCCGAGGACGCCCCACCACTCGCCCCCGGCGAGGACGGGCACGGCGACGACGGACGCGGACCCGCGGGAGGCGAGCCGCCGGCGCTCGGGCTCGGGCGCCTCGCTGGCCCGCACCGTCACGGTCTCGCCCCGCCCGAGGCGCTCGGCCCACCACGCGGCTACGCCGGGCGGGGCGGCCGCGCGCGCGCCGGCGGCCCACGCCTCGACGCCCGGCGCCGTCCACTCGCCGACCGCCCCGCCCCGCCCGCCGGGGGCGGGGCGGGCGCCGATGACGTAGGCCCGGCCGGCGCCGGTCGACCGGCCCAGGTGAGCGAGGAGCGCGTGGAGCTCGTCGTCCCAGGCCGCGCCCCGGAGAAAGTGGAAGTCGGCCGCGCGCCGCAGCGCGTCGGCGGCGGCCCCGGCGCCTTCGAGGATGGCCTCGCGGCGGCGGCCCGTCTCCTCGGCCCGGTGGCGCTCGGTCGCGTCGGAGACGAAAGCCGTCAGGCCGCGGGCGTGGGGGCAGACCCGGACATGGAACCACGCGTCGCCCTCGCTGGAGCCCAGCTCGAACTCGTCGGGGCGGCCCTCGCAGACCGCGCGGCGGCACGCCGCGGCCAGCCGCACCCCGCGCTCACCCGGGACGAGGTCCTCGATCGTCGTCCCGACGAGCGCGTCCGCCCCGCCCCCGGCGAGCGCGGCGGCCTGGGCGTTGAGGTAGGTCAGCCGCCCCGCCCCGTCGAAGGCGAAGAGCGCCTCGCCCATGCCCTCGAGCACGTGCTCGGCCTGCTCCTTCTCGGCCGCCAGCGTCCGCTCGGCGGCGCAGCGCTGGGCCACCTCGCGGCGGAGCTCGAGCTCGGCCACGACCGTCGCCGCGAGGTCGCGGAGCGGGGCGAGGTCGGGGGCCTCGCGCGCCTCGACGCCGATCACGCAGAGCGTGCCGACGCAGTGGCCGTCGGGCGTCGTGAGCGGGGCGCCGGCGTAGAACCGGACGCCGGCCGGGCCGGTCACGAACGGGTTGTGGGCAAACCGAGGGTCGACCTGGGCGTCCTCGACGACGAGCGGCGCACCAGACCGGATGACCGGGTCGCAGAAGGAACCGCGCCGCGGCGCCTCACACAGGTCGGCGCCGACGGCCGCCTTGAACCACTGGCGCTCCGCGTCGAGGAACGAGATGAACGCGATGGGCACGTCGAACAGGGCCGCCGCGAGCCGGACCGCCCGTTCGAACGACTCCTCGGGCGGGGTGTCGAGGATCGCGTAGCGGTCGAGCGCCACGAGCCGGGCGCCCTCGTCGGGCGGGGCGGGGCGGACGACGAGCGGGCCGGGGCGGACGACGGCGGGCAAGGCGGGGCGGGGCGGCGTCACGAGCGGACGCGGTAGCAGGAGGCCCAGCCGTAGGCGACGCGCTCGAACGCCGGGTCCAGGTTGAGCGTGGTCTCGGACGCCCCCAGGAAGAGCGACCCGTCCGGGCGGAGCACGCGGCGGACCTGGGCCAGGATGTCCTGCTTGGTCTCGGTGTCGAAGTAGATGAGCACGTTGCGCATGAACACGATGTCCATCTTGGGGAGCAGCGGCCACGGCTCGATCAGGTTCATCACGCGGAACTCGGCCATCTCGCGGAGCGGCGCCTTGATCCGCCACATCGGCCCGGCCTGCTCGAAGCTCTGGACGAGCTGGCGGGCGGGGAGGCCGCGGTTGACCTCGAGCGTGGTGTAGGCGCCGTCCCGCGCCCGCTCCAGCATCTCGGTCGAGAGGTCGGTCCCGAGGATCTCGACGTCCCAGCTCTGGAGCTCGGGGAAGCGGTCGCGCAGGAGCATGGCGACGCTGTACGGCTCCTGGCCGCTCGAGCACGCGGCGCACCAGATCCGCAGGCGGCGCTCGCCCGCCCGCCGCTCGATGAGCTCGGGGACGATGTGGTCCTGGAGCGCCTCGAACGGGTGGGCGTCGCGGAAGAACGAGGTCTCGTTCGTCGTCATGGCCTCGACGACGCGCGCGTGGAGGTCGCCGAACGGCTGCGACCGCAGCTGGCCCACGAGGTCGCCGATGGAGTCCAGATCCTCGCGGCGGACGATCGGGGCCAGCCTCGACTCGAGGAGGTACTCCTTGCCCTCGTCGAGGACGATCGCGGAGCGCTCGCGCACGAGCGTGCGCACGTAGGAGGAGTCGTGGACGGCGAGGGACATCGGAGTCGGTAGTGGACGAGTAAAAGACCGTTAGGGAAAGCGTCTGTCTCCTCCCCGAGCCCGGGCAGGAGAGCGCGCCGGCGGGGTCAGCCGGTGCCGGCCAGGGCGGGGCGGCGCGCGACGCGGTCCTCGACCTCGGCGGCCACGCGGTCGAGCGGGACGACGGCGTCGGCGAGGCCCGCGCGGACCACGGCGCCGGGCATCCCCCAGACGACCGACGTGGCCTCGTCCTGGGCCACCACGCGGGCGCCGGCCCGCGTCAGGTGCTCGGCCCCGACGCGGCCGTCGTGGCCCATGCCCGTCAGCACGACGCCCAGCGCGTTCCGGCCCCAGACGGCCGCGGCCGAGCGGAACAGGACGTCAACGGCCGGCCGGCAGTTGTTCTCGGGCGGCCCCTCGTGCGTGCGGAGCCGGACCGCCCCGCCCTCGCGGACGACGTCGAGGTGGAGGCCGCCGGGCGCGATCCACACCGTCCCCGGCGTGGGCACGTCGCCGTCGGCCGCCTCGCGGACGGCGAGCGCCGAGGCCCGGTCGAGCCGGTCGGCCAGCGACTTCGTGAACAGCGGGGGCATGTGCTGGACCACGAGGACCGGCACCGGAAAGTCGGCCGGGAGCGCCGGGAGCACCTCGACGAGCGCGTTCGGCCCGCCCGTCGAGACGCCGACCACGACGGCGTCGACGCGCGCCGCGCGCCCGGACGCCGCGCGGACGGGCGGGGCGGCGGGCGGGGTAGCTGACGGCGTCCGGCGGCGCCCGAGCGCCTTCACCTTGGGCACGAGCTGCTCCCGGACCTGCTCGCGCGCCTCGAGGATGCCGCTCGTGTTCGTCGGCTTCGCCACGTAGTCGCGGGCGCCCAGCGCGAGCGCGTCGAGCGTCGTCGACGCGCCCCGCTCGGTGAGCGAGCTGAACATGATGACCGGGAGGTGCGGGTGCTCGTCGCGGAGCACGCGGAGCGTCTCGAGCCCGCCCATCACCGGCATCTCGACGTCGAGCACGACGACGTCGGGGGCCACCATCGGCACCTTCTGCAACGCCACGCGGCCGTTCGGGGCCGTCGCGGCGACGGTGATCTCGGGGTCGGCTTCGAGCACGTCCGACACCAGCTTCCGCACGATCACGGTGTCGTCGACGATCAGGACGCGGATCGGGGCCATCACGAGGTCGGGTGGAGGTCGAGCCCGGCGAGCCGGAGCTTCTGGTCGAGGATGTCGCGCGTGAACGGCTTCATCACGTACTCCGTGGCGCCGGCGTCGAGGGCCGCCGCGACGCTCCCGACATCGGACTCGGTCGTGACCATCACGACCGGGACGCCGTCGAAGGCGGCGTTGGCGCGAACGGTCCGGACGAACTCGAGCCCGTTCATGACCGGCATGTTCCAGTCCACGAGCATGACGTCGACCGCCCCGCCCGTGCGGAGCTGGTCGAGGCCCTCGCGGCCGTCGGCGGCCTCGGCCACGTCGAAGCCGAGCGCCGCCAGGTGAGCCCGAACGACGGCGCGGACCGTTCGGGAGTCGTCGATGAGGAGCGCGCGCATGGGCGGGGTGGGTCGGGGCCGCCCCGCCCCTGGAGCGGGGCGGGCGGCGCGGAAAAGGGGCCGCCCCGCTCGGGGCGGGGCGGGGTGGAGCGGCGCCCGGCGGGCGCGCGGGGTCAGGCGTACTGGAACTTGGAGACCACCTGCTGGAGCGTCGCCGCCATGCGGGCCAGCTCCGTCGAGGCCTGCTGGCCGTCGCGGGCGCCGCCCGAGG
Source organism: Rubrivirga sp. S365 (assembly GCF_032248475.1). Classification (NCBI taxonomy): domain Bacteria; kingdom Pseudomonadati; phylum Rhodothermota; class Rhodothermia; order Rhodothermales; family Rubricoccaceae; genus Rubrivirga; species Rubrivirga sp. S365. The sequence goes on along the minus strand of NZ_JAVTTN010000001.1, from coordinate 1,222,962 downwards.
TGCTCTCGGCGGCCTGGGCCACGCCGGTGATGTTCTCGGCGATCTCGGTGCTCCCGCGGGCGGCCTCGTTCACGTTCCGCGCGATCTCGGCGGTCGTCGCGCTCTGCTCCTCGACGGCGCTCGCGATCGTGCCCTGGATGTCGTTGATCTGGCCGATGATGTCGCCGATCTGGCCGATGGCCTGCACGGCGTTCTGGGTGTCGCCCTGGATCGTCTCGATCTTCTGCCCGATGTCCTCGGTCGCCTGCGCCGTCTGCTTGGCGAGCTCCTTGACCTCGTTGGCGACGACGGCGAAGCCCTTGCCGGCCTCGCCGGCGCGGGCGGCCTCGATCGTCGCGTTGAGCGCGAGGAGGTTCGTCTGCTGCGCGATCGACGTGATGACCTTGATGACGTTGCCGATCTCGATCGAGCTCTCGCCCAGCTTCGAGACGGTCGCGTTCGTCCGGTCGGCGGCGGCGACGGCCTCGGCCGCGATGCGGGCGGCGTCGGCGGCGTTGCCGGCGACCTCCTTGATGCTCGCCGACATCTCCTCGGCGCCCGTCGCGACGGTCTGCACGTTCTTGTCGACCTGCTCGGCGGCCGAGGCGGCGGCGCCGGCCTGGCCCGACGTGGTCTCGGCGTCGGTCCCCATCTGGGTCGAGATCGAGCTCATCTCCTCGGACGCCGCCGCGAGGTGCTGCGCGTTCTCGGCGATCTGGCCGACGTCGGTCCGCAGGCCGGTGAGGAACTGGCGGAGCCCCTCGGCCATCTGCCCGATGGTGTCGTCGCCGTCGACGTCGATCTCCTGCGTGAGATCGCCCTGGGCCGCGGCCTGGACGGTCTGGAGCATGTTCTCCACGCTCTGCTCGAGCCGGAGCCTCGCTTTCACTCGGTCCGAGATGTCGCTGGCGAACTTGACGATCTTGACCAGCTCACCGCTGCGGTTGTAGATCGGGTTGTACGAGGCCTGGATCCAGACTTCTTCGCCGTCCTTCCCGATCCGACGGAACTCGCTGGCCTGGTACTCGCCGCGGGCGAGGGCCTCCCAGAACTGCCGGTACTCGGCGCTCTGGGCGTGTTCGGCGTCCACGAACATCCGGTGGTGCCGGCCCTCGATCTCGTCCAGCGTGTAGCCGAGCGTCTGGAGGAAGTTGTCGTTGGCCGTGCGGATCGTCCCGTCGACGTCGAACTCGATGACGGCCTGTGCCCTCCCGATGGCCTCGATCTGGCCTTGGAAGTCAGCGTTCTGTTCGAGGAGCGCGTTGAGCTCGTCCTTGATCTGGCTAAAGTGCTCGGTCCGGTCGGTGCCGGGGTCGGCCTCGATGACCGTAACGTCCATCCCGAACGACTCGACGGTGCTCAGGAGGAATGAGTCGGCGATGGCCTGTAGGTCGAGGTTCCAGACCTTCTGGAGCGCCTCCATCGCGCGATCGACGTACTCGGCGTCGGGGTGCTCCCGGCCCAGGTGCTCGCGCGTGAGCCGGCCCAGCTCGGAGTACGCCCCGGCGTACCACTTGAACGGGAGGTTAATCCGGTCGTGGACCTTCCCGATGTGGAGCCGCGTCTCGAAGTACGCCACGTCGTAGCCGCTGGCGGCACCGGCGAAGCAGCCTGTGAAGTAGCCGGTCTGGGCTGTTTCGAGGTGCTGGCGAAGCGAACCGAGCGTGTGGCCGCCGGTCTCAGCGAACGACTCGAAAAAGCGGACGGTCGGGCCAAACTCGAACTGCCAGTCGTAGAACTCGCGGACGACTTCAGGGCCGTGCTCCTCGGCCCACGGCGTGAGCTCGGCGAGGATCTGGAGTTCGGCGTCGCCGAGGCGGATAAACTGGCGGCGGAGGTCGAGCGTCTGCTCATCGATCCCAAACCTGTCGGCGAGCGGGTGGCCGCCCCTGGTCGGGCGGGCGGGGCGCCCCGGGGCGGGGCGGGTGGCGGCGATGCGGCCGGTGTGTCCGTTGGTGCGGAGCGTTTCCATGGTCGGGGGGGCGGGGTTTGTGCGGGGGGAGAGCGCGGCGCGCGTCAGGCGCGGGCGGGGAGGTTCAGCGTGCGGTCGGCGTCCATCACGAGGAGGAGCTGGCCGTCGAGCTTGTAGACGCCGGTGACGACGTCGCGCACGCGGCCGGTGAGGGTCTCGGGCGGCGGTTCGAGGGCGTCGGCGGCCGGCTCGACGACGTCGCCGATCTGGTCGACGAGCAGGCTCACGGTGTCGTCGCCGGCCCGGACGATCACGTTCATGGGCTGGTCCTCGGGGGCGAGTCCGTCGAGCGGCCGCTCGGCGAGCCCGAGCCGGAGCCGGAGGTCGACGGCAGGGACGACCTGGCCGCGGAGGTTGATGAGCCCGCGCGTCTCGGGCGGGGCGAGCGGGACCGGGGTCATCTCCTGGAACCGGAGGACCTCTTGGACTTGGAGGACGTCGACGCCGAAGTGGAGGCCGTCGAGCGAGAACGTGCAGAGCTGCATGTGGGCGGCGTCGGCCGCGGGCGGGGGCGTCATAGCGAGGCGAGGTCGAAGGCGGGGGCGAGCGGGGCGGTGGCGGCGCCGTCGCCGGACGGGACGGCGGCGCCGGCGGCCTTCCCGACGAAGTGATCTACGTCGACGAGCTCGGTCACGCGGCCCTGGACCACGGCCACGCCGGCGAGCCCGGCCGCGCCGGCCGCCCGGCGCTGGACCTCGACGGCGTCCTCGACGATGTCGACGACGGCGTCGACGACGAGCCCGACGGGCGCCCCGCCCCGCTCGCACACGACGACCTGGAGCGGGTCCGAGGCGGCGTCGGCGCCGAGCAGGCGGACGAGCGGCATGAGCGCGCCGCGGTACTGGACGAGCTCCTCGTCGCCGGCCCGCTCGACGCGGTCGGCGGCGATCTCTTCGAGGCGCGAGACGGCGGCGAGCGGGAGGGCGAGCCGGTCGTGGCGGCCGGCGCGAGCGAGCAGCAGCGACTCCCGGTCGTCGGCGCGCGCGCGGTCGGCCTCGGCGGCCACGCGGCCCTTGGCCTCCTCGGAGAGCACGCGGGCGCGCTCGGCGAGCCCGAGCACGTCGAGGATGAGCGCGACCCGGCCGTCGCCCATGATCGTGGCCCCGGCGTAGGTCGCGAGCGCCTTGAGCTGCGTGCTCAGCGGCTTGACGACGATCTCCTCGGAGTCGACGACCTCGTCGACCACGAGCCCGAACGTCTGCTCGTCGGCCTGGAGCACGACGATGTTGAGCGGGGTGGGCTCGTCGCCGCCGGGCTCGCCGTCGCCGGGCGGGGCGGGGGCCAGGAGGCCGGGGCCGAGCCCGAGCTGCTCGGCGAGCGAGACGAGCGGGAGCAGCTTGCCGCGGAGCCGGTAGACCGGCGCGTCGTGGATGGTCTCGATGCCGGCCCCGACCGCCCCGCCCTCGAGGCGGACGAGCTCGAGGAGGTTGACCTGGGGGATGGCGAACCGGCTGCCCCCGGCCTTGACGAGGAGGGCCGGGATGATGGCGAGCGTGAGCGGGATCTTGATGCGGAAGGTGGTCCCGCGCCCGAGCCGGCTGTGGACGTCGACGGTCCCCCCGATCTTTTCGATGTTCGTCTTGACGACGTCCATGCCCACGCCCCGCCCCGAGATGTTGCTGACGGTCTGGGCCGTCGAGAAGCCGGGGAGGAACACGAGGTGGAGCGCCTCGCGGGCGCTCATGGCCTCGGCCGCCGACGCGCTGATGAGCCCGCGCTCGACGGCCTTCGCCTTCATCTTGTCGGGGTCGATGCCGCCGCCGTCGTCGACGATCTCCATGTTGACTTGGCCGCCCTCGTGGTAGGCCCGGAGCAGGAGGAGCCCCTCGGCCGGCTTCCCAGCCGCCACGCGCTCGGCCGGCCGCTCGACGCCGTGGTCGCACGCGTTGCGGACGAGGTGTGTGAGCGGGTCCTTGATGGCCTCGATGATCGTCTTGTCGAGCTCGGTGTCGGCCCCCTCCATCTCGATCTGGATCTCCTTCTCGCACTCGACGGCGAGGTCGCGGACGATGCGGGGGAACTTGTTCCAGACGTTCCCGATGGGCTGCATCCGCGTCTTCATGACGCCCTCCTGGAGCTCGGTCGTGAGGAGGTTGAGGTGCTGGGACGGCACGAGCAGCTCGGCCTCGTCGCGGGCGTTGGCGTACTGGAGGATCTGGTTCCGCGTGAGGACCAGCTCGCCGACGAGGTTCATGAGCCCGTCGAGCAGGTCGACGTCGACGCGGATCGTGCTGTCGGCCGCCGACACCCGGGCGGGGGCTTCGGACGGCGCCGCGGGCGGGGCGGGCGCTGCGGGCGGGGTGGGGACCGCGGGCGGGGCGGGCGCCGGAGCCGCCCCGCTCGGCGCCTCGGCGGGCGGCGTGGCCTCCGCGCTCTCGTCGGCCTCGGCCACCCCGCCCGGCTCGTCGGCCGGCGGGGCGGGCGGGGCGGGCGCGGCGCCGGCGGGCTCGTACGTGCCGTCGCCGTGCATGACGAGCAGGCCGGCCTTGTTGAGCGCCGTGAGGTGGTTGCGGACGGTCCCCTCGGTGACGCCGCGCTCCTCGGCGAGCTGGTCGATGGGGATGGGGCCGCCGGCGTCGGCGTGGAGCCAGCGGAGCACGGCGAACGTCTCGTCGGGGCCGGGCGAGCCGGTCCCCGCGGGCGGGGCGGCGGGGCGGGGCGGGGCCGCCGCGCTCGGGGCGTCGGGCGCCGCGTCGGCCGCGGGCGGGGCGGCGCCCGGCTCCTCGGCGGGCGGGGCGGTGTCGGCCGGCTCCTCGGCGGGCTCGGGCGGGGCGTCGCCGGACTGGAGGGCCTGGAGCGTGGCGACGAGGGCCGAGAAGTCGTCGTCGCCCTCGGTGCCGTCGGCCTCGACGTGGGCGAGGATCCGCCGCATGGCGTCGAGCAGCGACAGGAGCGCCGCGGCCAGCGCCGCGCTCGGCTCGACGGCCCCGGTGCGGAGCAGGTCGAGCAGGCTCTCGCCCACGTGCGTGATGTCGACGAGCTTGTTGTAGCCCAGGAAGCCGCTCGTCCCCTTCACCGTGTGGACCCCGCGGAAGATGCGCGAGAGGAGCTCGGCGTCGCTCTCCCCGCGCTCGAGCGCGAGGAGGTCGTTGTCGAGGGCGTCGAGGATTTCCGAGCACTCGACGAGGTACTCCTGGACAAGCTCCTCCATAGGGGTTCGGGGCGGGGGGGGGGACGGGCGGTTCCCCCACCCTATCGGCCTGGCCGCCCCGCCCCCTTAACCGGCGGCCCCTTTTTTTCTCGGGGGCGGGCCAGCCCTTAAGGGGCGGGGCGGCGCGCCGATACCGCCGCCTCACGTTCCCCCACCCCGCCATGAAATTCCTCGTCGTCGACGACTCGTCGACCATGCGGCGCATCGTCTCCAACGCGCTTCGCGACCTCGGCTACACCGACATCGTCGACGCCGCCGACGGAGTCGAGGGTCTCGCCCAACTCGAAGCCGCCCGCCCCGACTTTCTCGTCACGGACTGGAACATGCCCAACAAGAACGGGCTCGAGCTCACGCAGGCCGTCCGGTCCCACCCCGAGTTCAGCGAGCTCCCGATCCTCATGATCACGACGCGTGGCATGAAGGAGGACGTGGTCGCCGCCATGCAGGCCCGCGTCAACAACTACGTCGTCAAGCCCTTCACGGCCCAGGTCCTGGGCGAGAAGATCGACGCCATCCTCAAAACCGCGTAAGCCCATGCCCACGGCCTCGAACCCCGCCCCCATCCTGGACCGGCTCGTCGAGCTCCGCACGGTGTTCGAGGCCGGGCAGCGCGCGGTCTCGTTCGCCGAGGAGCTCTCGTCGCTCATCCTCGACGTGCTCCCGCTGCTCTCCGAGATCGACGGGTCGCTCCGCGAGAGCGCCGGCCAGATGCCGGAGGCCACGCTCCAGATCCAGAGCGTGACCGAGGCGACGGAGGTGGCGACGACCGAGATCCTCGACCTCGTCGACGCCGTCCGCGCCCGGCTCTCGCCGCCCGCCCCGCCCGACGGTCCGCCCGGGGCCGCCGACCGGCTCCGCAGCCTGCTCCGCGACCGCCTGGACGACGCCGCCCTCCTGGCCGACGCCGAGGCGCTCCTCGACGAGGCCGACGCCGACGAGGCCGCCCGCGCCGAGGCCGAGGCCGCGCGGCTCGACGCGGCCCGGCGCGACCTCGACCGAATCCTCGTCTCGCTCCAGGTCCAGGACATCACGGCCCAGCAGCTGGCCTCGGTCAACCACCTCATCGAGTCGGTCCGCTACCGGCTCAACAAGCTCGTCCGCTGGGTCTCGGCCGAGGGCGGGGTGGCGCCCGACGACGACGGCCCGCCGGTCGACGCCGGCACGTTCGACGCCGACGCCCGCTACGTGCGCCCGGACTCGCTCCAGGCCGACGTCGACCGCGCGGCGGCCGAGGCGCTCGCGTCTGGCGACGGCGCCTCCGCGGCGGCCGGCCCGACGAGCCAGGACGACATCGACGCCCTGTTCGGCGCCTGACGCCGGCGGCCCGACCGTTCTGCCGCCCCGCCCCGCCCCTCCGGCGCGGGCGGGGCGGCTCGTTTGGGCAACCCCGCGAGGCGCCCGCGGGCGGGGCGGACGGCGGCGTTCGTCGCCCGGCCGCCGAGGGCGGGCGCTGCGCGGACCGGCACTCGCCGCGCGAGGCGCCACCCCGCCCCGCTCGCCACCAAGTTCTGTGCAGAGAGAGCGGACGCGCCGCCGCCGCCGAGGGCGGGGCGGCACCTGGCGACCGCCCCGCCCGGGCACATTTTTCCGGCCGCCCGTGCCGGGGCGCCCGCCACCGCTGCGGACGCCGCTCCTGACGGCGAGCCCGCGTTGGCACGCCGCTTGGTGTCCCGCGGGACCCCGCCCGGCCGCCCCGGCCACCCCGCCCGCCCGCATGTCCAAGACCCTCAACCAGGCCGAGATCGACTCCCTGCTCAGCGGCCAGCTGGGGGGCGAGCCGCCGCCGCCCGGCGGGGGCGGGGCGGGCGCCGCCGCGGCCCGCGTGTCGCCGTACGACTTTACGCGGCCCCGCCTGTTCTCGCAGGAGCAGATGCGGGTGCTCCAGCGGGTCCACGAGCTGTTCGCCCGCGACATCTCGGTCTACCTCTCGTCCCAGCTGCGGACGATGGTCGAGGTCTCGCTCACGGCCGTCGGCCAGGTCACGTACTCCGAGTACGTGGCGTCGAGCGCGTGGCCGTCGGCGCTGTACATCGGCGAGGTCGAGGAGCTGGGCGACCGGCTCCTCTTCGAGATCGACCCGGCGTTCGTGATCTACACGGTCGAGAAGCTGTTCGGGGGTCCCGGGCACTTTCTGGAGGTCCCCCGCGAGGTCTCGAAGATCGAGCAGCGGATCATGAGCCGCGTGATCCGCAAGGCGTTCTCCGAGCTGGAGGCGGCGTGGGAGCAGGCCCACCAGGTCACGATCCACGAGGTCGGCTTCGAGAGCAACGCCGAGTTTATCCAGATCCTCCCGAGCATGGAGCCCGGGATCGTCGCGGCCTTCGAGATGCGGGTGCAGGGGCGCCTCGTCCCGCTCAACCTGTTCTACCCGTACTCGCTCCTTGACAAGATGGTGGGCGGGGCGGGCATGCGGCGGTGGGCGGCCAACGCGACCCAGGAGGTCCCGGCGCCCGTCCGCGACCAGTACGAGGGCGCCCTCCGGTCGATGGACGTCGAGCTCCGCGCCGAGCTCGGCCGGACCCGCCTCTCGATCTCCGACATCGCCGGGCTCCGCGAAGGCGACGTCATCCCGCTCCAGCGCTGGACGAAGGACCCGCTCCGCGTCACGATCGGAGAGCGCGAGACGCTCGTCGCCGCCGCCGGCCGCGCCGGCAAGCAGTACGCCCTCCGCGTCCTCGAGGTGCCGTCCGTGGCCCTCCACGCCCCTCCCCCTACCCCATGACTCCAGACGCCCTCGCCCCGCTCGTCGCGGAGGCCCAGGAAGCCCTCCGCTCGTTTTTCGCCGCGCTCCTCGGCGCCGACGCCCCGCTCGACGCCGGGCCGGCGGAGCCCACCGACGATCCGGCTGCGCCTGAGGGCGCCGTCGTCCTGGGCGGCGTGCCCGCGGGCGGCGCCCCGTTTGCCGTCGTGCTGGAGGCGGGGTGGGCCGCCCGGCTCGCCGAGGCCATGGTCGGCGGCCCGGTCCCGGACGACGAGGCGGGCGACCTGCTCGGCGAGGCGGCAGGCCAGGCCTACGGCGCGCTCCGCACGCACCTCGCCGCCGACGGCCACGAGTTGCCCGAGGCCGCGTTCTCGGTCGCGGCGCCCGAGGACATCGCCGGCCTCGGCTGGCGGGTCCCGTTCTCGCTCGCCGACGAGGGCGGCCCGCTCGCGGGCGCCGTCTTCCTCGCCGACGAGGTTGTGTCCGCCCCGCCCCCGACCGAGGCGGGCGCCGCCCCGCCCGACGCCGCGCCGCCGCAGGCCGCTGCGCCCCCTGAGGCGCCCGCCCCGCCCGTCGCGGTTGCGGCGGCCGCGTTCGAGGACCTAGGCTCCGAGGCCATCGGCGACGGCGCGGCCCCGGACCTCCACCTGCTCTCGGACGTCGAGCTCGAGGTCACGGTCGAGCTGGGCCGCCGCCGGCTCCCGCTCGCCGACGTCCTCCGCCTAACGACGGGGAGCGTGGTCGAGCTGGACAAGATGGTGGGGCAGCCGCTGTCGGTGTTCGCCAACGGCCGGCTGATCGCCGAGGGCGAGGCGGTCGTGATCGACGACCAGTTCGGCGTGCGCGTGACGGGGCTGGCCTCGACCCCGCGTCCGCGCACGGCGCTCGTCTAGGGCGCCCTCCGGCTGGGTACGGGGTACCGGGTACTCGGTACGGGTGCGGTTCGGCCGTTTGGTACGGGAGGAGTCGCCCTCCTGGCTGCGCCGGCCTCACGGTTGTCCAGGAAGAGAACGTCCCTGCCGACGTCGACGACCTCCCCGCCCGGCGATCGCGGCTTGACGAGGCAGTCCGGCCACGGATCCGGCACCTCGGACTCCGCCCCATCCTGCACGCTGGGGGCGGGGTGGGCGCCTGAGGCGGGGCGGACAAGACCCGAGAGGCGCGCGGTCACACGGCGCACGCGGAGCCAGCGCAGCGCCACGCCCAGGGAAGCCCGCCGGACGCCACCCCGCCCGCGGCCGAATGTTCCGGGCGGGGCGGCACCGTTTTCGCCAGAGTGGGGGGAGACCGCCGAGGCCACCCTGCGCCCCGTCGGACGCGCCCGCCCCGCCCCCTTTTGCCGCCCCTCCGGCACGATGTTCCGCCTCCCCTCCCTTCCGGCCTTCTCGCGGCGCCCGCTGAGCCCGTGGCGCCGCGCGGCCCTGTTCGGAGCCGGCCTGCTCGTCCTGTGGCTCGCCCTCCAGCTGGCGCCCGGCGCTCCGGCGCCAGCGCCGTCCGAAGCCCGTCCGGCCGACGTTGCCGAGCGGCTCCCGGTCCGCGACGGCGCCGGCCCGGTGGCCGCCCACCCCGCCCCGCGCGAGCGGGCGGGGCGGGGGCTGCTGAGCGTGGGCAACCTCGCGGCCCTGCTGCTGCTGGCCGGGGGCGGGGCGTGGGCCGTCTTCCTGCGCCACCGCCCGTCGGCGGGCGGGGCGGAGGGACCCGCGCCCACGCTCCGGTCGCTCGACGCGCTCGCGCTCGCGCCGGGCCAGTCGCTCCGGCTCGTCGCGGTCGGCGACGAGGTGCTGCTGCTGGGGCTCGCCCAGGGCGGCGTCTCGCTGATCCGCCACTATGCCGCGGGCGAGGCCCCGGCCCTGGCGCCCGCCCCGCCCGACGCCGACACCGCCGCGCTCGCCCCGCCCGACGCCACCGCGCCCGCGGCCACCGCCCCGCCCCGCGCTCCCGGTTTTGCCGACCTCCTGCGCCACGCCCAGACCGCCCCGGTGCACCATGGATAGCGCCGCGCCCCGCTGCCGCTGGGGGCTGTGCGCCCTCGGCCTGCTGCTCCTCGCCGCCGGCCCGGCCCTCGCGCAAGAGGCGGGCGGGGCGGGCGCCTTCCCCGCGCCGACGGCCGCGGCGCCGCCCGACGCCGCCCCGCCCACGACCGAAGTCGAGCCCGGCGACGGCACGCCCGCCGACCCGGGCGCGCGGGCGCTCCCCGGCCTCCGCCTGACGCGCGACGGCGAGGACTACGAGCTGCCGATCCAGCTCCTCCTGATGCTCACGGTGCTCACGCTGGCGCCGTCGATCATGCTGCTCATGACCAGCTTTACGCGGCTCATCGTCGTGTTCAGCATCCTGCGGACGGCGCTCGGGATGCAGCAGTCGCCGCCGAACCAGGTCCTCATCGGGCTCGCCCTGTTCCTGACGCTGTTCATCATGGCCCCGGTGATCTCCGACGTCAACGACAACGCGCTCCGGCCGTACCTCGACGGCGAGATCTCGCAGGAGGCCGCGTTCGAGGTCGCCGCGGCGCCGACCAAGGAGTTCATGCTCGCCCAGACCGGCGACGACGACCTCCTCCTGTTCATGGACATGGCCGGCGTGCAGTCGTTCGCCTCGGCCGTCGACGTCCCGCTCCACGTGCTCGTGCCGGCGTTCGTGATCTCCGAGCTGCGGATCGCCTTCCAGATCGGGTTCATGGTGTTTATCCCGTTCCTCATCGTCGACCTCATCGTGGCGAGCGTGCTGATGTCGATGGGCATGATGATGCTCCCGCCGGTCATGATCTCGCTCCCCATCAAGCTGCTCCTGTTCGTGCTCACGGACGGGTGGCACCTCCTCGTCGAGTCCGTCGTCCGCGGCTACATCGGCGCCTAGAGGGTACGGGGTACGAGGTACGAATGTCCTCCCCGCCCCGCCCTCGTCGAACGTCGCTCTGTACCTCGTACTCCGTACCCCGTACCCCCATGAATAGCGACGTCGCGCTTTACTGGCTCCAGCAGGGGATCCGGGTCTCGCTCCTGGTCGCCGCGCCGATGCTGGCCGTGGCCCTCGCGGTCGGGCTCCTGACGAGCCTGTTCCAGGCCGTGACTTCGATCCAGGAGATGACGCTCTCGTCGATCCCGAAGCTCCTGGCCGTCGCCGCGGTCCTCATCCTGCTCGGGCCGTGGATGCTCCAGCACCTCGTCGACTTTACGACGAGCGTGTTCGCGTTCATCCCGAACGTGTCGCGCTAGTGCGGGTCCGAGCCGCCGCCCGCGTCGTGGCGTCCCCCGCCGGGGCGGGGCGGGGCGGGGTGCGCCCGTCCGCCGACCGCCCCGCTCAGGCCTCGGCGCCGGCGAGCGGGGCGGGGTGGCCCTGCGCGCGATGACGATCGAGGCCGACACCGTTTTCCGGGTGCTCCTCGTGTTCGTGCGCGTGGGCGGGCTGTTCGTGGCGGCCCCTTTCTTTAGCCGGCCGTTCATCCCGGTCCTCGTCAAGGTGATGCTGGCGGCCCTGCTGGCGTTCGTGCTCGCGGGGTTCGCCGCCGGCCCGCTGCCGGCCCACGTCGAGCACCCCGTCGGCTTCGCCGTCGCCCTGACGATCGAGGCGGCGACGGGACTGCTGCTGGGGTACGGCGCGCGGTTCGTCTTTTTCGCGGTCCAGACGGCGGGCGAGGTTATCGGCTTCCAGATGAGTTTGAGCATGGCTCAGGCCTACAGCCCGACGGCCGACGGGAGCGCCGGACCGATCGGCCAGCTCCTCTCGGTCACGTTCCTGCTCCTCTTCCTGCTCCTGGACGGGCCGGCTCATTTGGTCCGCGCGCTCGTGGGCTCGTTCGAGGTGATCCCGCTTGGGGGCGCGCGCCTCACCGCGGGCGGGCCGCTCCTGATCGAGTGGACGGGGGCCTTTTTCGCGACGGCCCTCCGGCTGGCCGCCCCGTTCATGGTCGCGCTCCTGCTCCTCGACGTGGCGCTGGGCATCTTCGCCCGCGTCGTGCCCCAGGCCGACCTGTTCGCGATCAGCCTGCCGGCCAAGCTCGTGCTCGGGATCGCGGCGCTCTTCGTGTTCGCTCAGGGGTTCGTCGCGCTGGCGCCGTCGCTGCTGGACGGCGTCATCCGCGACCTGGCGGAGATGGTGCGCGCGCTGGCGCCCTAGCCCCGCCCCGCCCCGCCCCGCGAACAGCCTATCGGGCGGGGTGGTCGCTACAAACAACCCGCCCGACGCTTTCGCATCGGGCGGGCCGGCAAGCAGGGAGGTCCCTGTTTTGTAGAGTCACCCGGCGGGGCCGAGTGCTGCGCCCAAGGTACGGCGGGGCGGGGACGCTCGGCAAGCGTGCCCCGCCCGCCGGGGGCGGGGCGGATCCCACGACCGAGCCGAGCGGTTCCGGTGCGACAGCGCCGCCCCGCCCATGGCCGCCCCGCCCATGACTGCCCCTCTACACGCCCGCCCGATCGGCGTGGTCGGCGGCGTCGGTCCGCGGGCGGGGCTCGACCTCGTGCAGAAGGTCCTGGCCGCGACGCGCGCTGAGCGCGACCAGGACCACCTGCCTCTCACGCTGCTCTCGCACCCCCACCGGATCCCAGACCGGACGGCGTTCCTGCTCGGCCACGACACCGAGAACCCCGGCGAAGCCATCGCCGACCTCGCCAGCGCCCTCGTCGACGGGGGCGCCGAGGTGGTCGGCGTCCCGTGCCACACGGCCCACGCCGCGGCCGTCTTCGACGTGGTCCGCGAGCGCGTGGCGGGGCGGTGCACGCTCGTGGACATGGTCGAGGAGGTCGGCCGCGAGATCACCGAGCGTTTTCCCCGCGCCCGCCGCGTCGGCGTCCTGTCGACGACGGGGACCATGGCCGCGGGCGTGTACCCGGACCGGCTCGGGCCGCTCGGGCTCGAGGTGCTGCAGCTCCCCCCTGCCCTCCAGCAGACGACGGTTCAGCCGGCCATCTACGACCCGACGTACGGCCTCAAGAGCGTGTCCGACCCCGTCAGCGCTCGGGCTGCGGGCGGCCTCCAGAGCGGGCTCGACCACCTCCTTCGGGGCGGGGCGGAGGTCGTCGTGCTCGCCTGCACGGAGATCCCGCTGGCGCTCCGCGAGCCGACCGTAGGGGGCGTCCCGCTCCTCGACGCCACGGCGGTGCTCGCCCGCGCGCTTGTCCGCGAAAGCTGCCCGGCCGCGCTCACCGATCCATGAGCGAGCGGGGCGGCGCCACCCCGCTCCCATGTCGGCAGCGGTAGACTCCCGCCCCGCCCCGCCCCCGACGCTGTGACCCGCCTCTCGGTCTGGACCGCCGCCCTCCTGCTCGCTGCGACGGCTGCCCACGCGCAGAGCGGGGCGGAGCGGCCACGGGCGCGGGACGTCGGCGTCGTCGTTGGCATCCTGCCGCCGGGGCCGCTCGACGCGATCACCGACGTCGCAGGCGTGCGCGTGGGCCACGCCACCGTCGTCGAGGGCGACTCGGTGCGGACCGGCGTGACGGCCCTCCTGCCCCACGGCGGCAACGTGTACCGCGAGCCGGTGCCGGCGGCCATCGTCGTCGGGAACGGGTACGGAAAGCTGCTCGGGGTGACGCAGGTCCGCGAGTTGGGCGAGATCGAGACGCCCATCCTCCTGACGTGCACGCTCTGCGTCTGGACGGCGGCCGACGCGCTCGTCGACCTCCTGCTGGCGGCGCCGGGCATGGAGGAGGTCCGGTCGATCAACCCGGTCGTGGGCGAGACGAACGACGGGTTCCTGAACGACATCCGCCGCCGCCCCATTCGCCCGGAGCACGTGGCCGAGGCGCTCGCGGCCGCCTCGGGCGGGGCGGTCGCCGAGGGCGCGGTCGGCGCGGGCACCGGCACCGTCGCCTTCGGCTGGAAGGGCGGCATCGGGACCAGCTCTCGCGCCGTGCCGCCGGCGCTCGGGGGCGGCACGGTGGGCGTCCTCGTGCAGTCCAACTTTGGCGGCGTGCTCACGGTCAACGGGGCGCCCGTCGGGCGGGAGTTGGGGCCGTTCGCCTTCCAGAGCGGGCTCGGCGAGAGCGCCGACGGCAGCATCATGATCGTCGTCGCCACCGACGCGGCCCTCGATGCCCGCCTGCTGGAGCGCCTCGCGTCGCGGGCGCTGGCTGGCCTCGCGCGGACCGGCGCGAGCCTCACCAACGGCTCGGGCGACTACGTCATCGCGTTCTCGACGGCCCGGAGCGGCGAGCCCCTCGTTCCCAACAGCGCCATGTCGCCCCTTTTCCAGGCGGTCGCCGAGGCGACGGAGGAGGCCGTCTACAACTCCCTGTTCCGGGCGACGACGGTAGCGGGGCACCGGGGCACGGTCGAGGCGCTCCCGCTGGACCGCGTGCTGGAGGTGCTCGACGCGTACGGCGTCCGCGGCTGGGACCGCTCGCTCCCACCGGGCGGGGACCGCTAGCCGGGGGCGGGGTGGCCGCGTTGCGCCGGCGCGTCCACCGCCCCGCCCTCGCTTCGAGCGGGCGGGGCGGAACGCGCGTCCTCCCGCCGTTGGGTTCAGTCGCGGAGCGTAACCTCGCCGCCGGTCCCCGCCCCGCCCTCGGTCGCCGCGAGCGCGGCGGCCGTCTCGACGAGGCGGACGAACTCGGCGCGGTCGCCGTGCGGGTCGGCGCCGCGGGCCGCCCGCGCGAGCGCGAGGGCGTGGTCGTAGCTCGCGCCCGGGGCGTGGTCGCTCCGCCGGAGCAGGAGGCCGGCCTCGGTCACGGCGACCGCCCAGCGCCCGGCCTCGGACGCCTGCGCGAGCGGCACCACCCCGCCCGCGACCGGGACCGCGAGGCGGACGCTCTCGTCGGCGAAGGTGCCGGCGGTCGTCGCCGGCTTGTAGCGGAGGCTGACCGTCAGCCACTCGCCGGACCGGGCGGGGCGGTCGGGACGCACGGACTCGCGCGGCGCCTGGTACTTGAGCGCGTCGACCCTCGCCGACGGCACCGCGACGCCGACCGGGACGACCTCGTAGAGCGCGGTGACGGTGTGGCCCGCGCCTAGCTCGCCGGCGTCCTTGCGGTCGTCGTTGAAGTCCTCGGCCGCGAGCGTCCGGTTCTCGTACCCGATCAGCCGGTAGCCCGCCACGCGCGCCGGGTTGAACTCGACCTGGAGCTTGACGTCCTTGGCAATGGCGAAGAGCGTGCCCCCGAACTCGCGGACGAACACGCGCTCGGCCTCGCGGACGCCGTCGATGTAGGCGTAGTTGCCGTTGCCGTGATCGGCCAGCGTCTCCATCTTCGAGTCCTGGAGGTTGCCGGTCCCGAACCCGAGCACCGACAGCATCACCCCGCCCTCGCGCTCCTGCTCCACGAGCCGCTTCATCTCGGCGTCCGACGAGACGCCCACGTTGAAGTCGCCGTCGGTGGCCAGGACCACGCGGTTCGTGGCGCCGGCGTCGAAGTGCTCGCGGGCAACCCGGTACGCGAGGCGGAGGCCCTCGGCGCCGCCCGTCGCCCCGCCCGCCTGGAGCCGGTCGAGCGCGGCCAGGATGCGGCCCTTCTCGGTCCCCGGCGTGGGCTCCAGCACGACGCCCGAGGCGCCGGCGTAGACGACGATCGCCACGCGGTCCTGCGGCCGCATCTCGCGCACGAGGAGTCGGAACGCGCGCTGGAGCAGCGGGAGCTTGTCGGGCGCGCTCATCGACCCGCTCACGTCGAGGAGGAAGACGAGGTTGGCCGGCGGGAGGTCGTCGGTCTCGACGCGCCGCCCCTGGAGCCCGATGCGGACGAGGTGGTGGTCGGGCGCCCACGGCGCCTCGGTCACCTCCGTCGTCACGGCGAACGGGTGCCCGCCCCGCCCGTCGGCCGCCGGCCCGGGCAGGCCGTAGTCGAACGCGTTCACGAGCTCCTCGATGCGGACGGCGTCGGGCGGCGGGAGCCGGCCGTCTTCGAGGAACCGCCGCGTGTTGGCGTAGCTCGCGCGGTCGACGTCGATCGAGAACGTCGAGAGCGGGGTGGCCGCGACGGTCTTGAAGCCGGCCTCGTCGATCGGCGCGTAGCCCTCGCGGTTGTAGTCCCGGTCGGGCGCGCGCATCGGCTGCCCGCCGGCGCTGAGCGGGGCAGTGTAGGCCATGCCCCGGGCCTGGGGCGGGGCGGGGGCCGCCGCCGGGGCGCCCACCATGTCGGCCGCCACGGCCCCGCCGCTGACGTGGTCGACTTCGGCGGCGTCGGGCGTCTCCTGCGGCGGGTGGGACGTCCCGCACGCAGCCAGGACGAGGGCGAGCACGAGCAAAACGAGCGGGCGGATCATAGCGGATGCGTGGGCGGGGTGGTCCCGAGACACCGCTAAGCCGCCGCCGTTGCCCTCCAGGTCACGCCGCCCCGCCCGGCGGCCTCTCCCCCACCCCGCCCAGCGCATGGGCGGGGCGGTCCTACGCGAGGCGGACCTGCCGGATAAACCTACGCACGGCGACGGTCGACGCCAGGAACCCGAGCAGCACGCCCAGCGCGACGACCGCGCTGACGGCCAGCAGCGGCGTTCCTCCCGGCCACCCGACGCCCGTCGCCACCCCGCCCGCGTCGGGACCGCCCGCGGCGACGTCGGCCGCCCCGAGCCACCGGAGGAGGAGCCCGTAGAGCGCCCACAGCACGGCGCCGGCGACGAGCCCCGCCGCGAGCCCCTGCGCCGCGCCCTCAATCAGGAAGGGCCGGCGGATAAAGCCGTTCGTCGCGCCCACCAGCTTCATCGTGCGGATCAGCATCCGCCGGGCGTAGATCGACAGGCGGACCGTGTTGCCGACGAGGAGCAGCGCGGCCAGGACCACGAGGAGCGCGACGGCGGCGCCGATGCCGGAGAACACGCGCCGGTTGCGCTCGATGGCCTCGACCGACGCCCGGTCGTAGGCCACGTCCTCGACCGGCGCCCACGACGTGACCTCCTCGGCGAACCGCGCCAAGCTGTCCGGCGCGGCCCAGTCGGCGCCCAGGCGCACGCGGTAGCTGGCGGGCAAAAACTGGGCGTCGTCGAAGATCTCGGCGCCCTCGCCGAACGCCTCGCGGAAGATCTCGGCGGCCTCCTCGTGCGACACGAACCGCACCGAGTCGACGCCGGGCGACGCGCGGAGCCGGTCGCCCAGGTTGGCGGCGACTTCGGCGTCGGCGGCCTCGTCCAGAAACACCTCGGCCTCGGACGCCCGCTGGCGGAGCGTCTCGGACACGGCCTGCCACTGCCACGCGAGCAGGGCGACGATCCCGATGAGGACGAGGGCGATGGCGAGCGCGGCCACGCTGGCGGCCGTCGCCAGCTTGGCGCGGCGGAAGCCGGCGAGCCCCTCGCGGAGCGTGTAGGAGAGGGCCACGGGCGTCTGGGGGGAAGACGGCGGAAGGTAGCGAGCGGCGAGCGGAAGATGCCGCCGCCCCGCCCGTCGGAGCGCATGGGCGGGGCGGTCTGGCCGAGCCAAAGACGCCCGCCCCGCCCCGCTCGAAGCGAGCGGGGCGGTTACGTGGAAAGGCGTCCGCGGCTGGCCGGGAGCACGGCGTCCAGCTCCTCCTTCACGCGGGGCCAGCCGAGCACCTCGACCGTCTGGAGCCGGCCGCCCTCCATGTCCACGACGGCCACCCCGCCCTCGGCCTCCAGGTCCAGACTCTCTGCCAGTGGGTACACCGGGTCGGGCGGGGCGGACCGGGCCGTGACAACGTAGAACGTGGCGCAGTCGGGCTACCCGCACCGGCACCGACAGACGAGACAGAGGCCGCGCACCTGCGCCGCCAGCTCCGGCGAGCCGGACGCGGCGAGCAGCCGTTCGAGCTCGCCCGCGAACCGGGGCCGCGCGTCCCCGACGAGCGGGGCGGCGTCGGGCGCGCGGCGGCTCACGGACGCCCCCTCATGCCACCCCGCCCACGGCCACGGGCGGGGCGGTCTCGGCCGCCAGCGTCGTTTTGCGCACGAACGTGCCGAGCAGCGTCGCGCTCGTGCAGTCGTCGACGCGGACGACGGCGTAGTCGCCGCGCTCGACGTGGGCGGGGCGGTCGAAGACGACCATGTGGCTCGTGTCCGTCCGCCCGCGGAGCTGCGCCTCGGACCGCTTCGACGTGCCCTCGACGAGCACGACCTCCTCGCGGCCCACGCGGGCGGTGTGGCTGGCGAGCGCGTGCTCGCGCTGGAGCGCGACGATCTCGGACAGACGCGCGCGCTTGACGTCGTCGGGCACGTCGTCGGCGTACTTGCGCGCGGCGTAGGTGTCGGGCCGCTCCGAGTAGGCGAACGTGAAGGCGTGGTCGTAGCGGACGGCCTCCATGAGCGAGAGCGTGTCGGCGTGCTCGGCGTCGGTCTCGCCGCAGAACCCGGCGATAATGTCGGTCGAGAGCGAGACGCCGGGGACGATCGCGCGGGCGCGCTCCACCAGGTCCAGGTAGTGCTCGCGCGTGTACGTCCGTCGCATCCGCGCCAGCACGTCGGTGTTGCCGTGCTGGACCGGGAGGTGGATAAAGTCGCAGACCGTCGGCCGCTCGCGGTGGACGTGCAGCAGCTCGTCGGAGCAGTCCTTCGGGTGGCTCGTCGAGTACCGGATGCGGAGCTCCGGCGAGAGCAGCGAGATCCGGTACAGCAGTTCGGCAAAGTCGACGGCCGCCCCGCCCTGGTCGACCCGGTACGAGTTCACGTTCTGGCCCAGCACCGTCACCTCTTTGTAGCCCGCGTCGACGAGCTGGCCCACCTCGGACAGGATCGAGGCGACCGGCCGGCTCCGCTCGCGGCCGCGCGTGAACGGGACCACGCAGAAGGCGCACATGTTGTCGCACCCGCGCATGATCGACACGAACGCGCTCACGCCGTTCGAGTCCAGGCGAACCGGCGCGAGGTCGGCGTAGGTCTCCTCGCGCGAGAGCTGGACGTTGACGGCGGCCTGGCCCGTCGCCTCGCTCTCGGCCAGCAGCCGCGGCAGGTCGCGGTAGGCGTCCGGCCCGACGACGAGGTCGACCAGCCGCTCCTGCTCCAGCAGCTTCGACCGCAGCCGCTCGGCCATGCAGCCGAGCACGCCGATCTGGAGGGCCGCCCCGCCCTCGGCCGCCTGCCGCTCCTTCCGCGCGCGGACGTGCGTGAGCCGCCCGCGCACGCGGTCCTCGGCCTTCTCGCGGATCGCGCACGTGTTGAGGAGCACGACGTCGGCGTCCATCTCGTCGCTCGCAATCGCGTACCCCGCCCCGCTCAGGATCGACGCCACGAGCTCGGAGTCGGCCACGTTCATCTGGCACCCGTAGGTCTCGATGTAGACGGCCCGGCCGTTCGTCCCGCCCCGCCCCGCCACCGGGCGCGGGAGGTCGAGGGTACCCGCCGCGTCGGGGGCGGACGAGACGGGGGCGACGGCGTCGGGGAGCACGTCGAGGTCGGCGATGGGCTGCATGACCGGGTGTGTGTCGGATGTGCGGCGAAGCTACGGGACGGCCCCACGCAGCGCCGCCCCGCCCTGCCGGTGAGGGCGGGGCGGGGCGGCAGAAGCCAGGCGGCGGGTGGACCGACGACGGTCCGGGGCTCCGAGATGTGCCGCCCACAAAACGGGGCGGACCCAAAGGGTGGGGTGGAGCCGAGACGGGACCGCCCGACAGACGGGCGCTCGGGCAGGCCGAGCTAGAACATCATGAGGCTGACGAGAGCGGCCGAGACGGCGCCGAGGCGGATCAGAAGGGCGGACGGACTCGCGAGACGGGCAGAATGGAGAGAGGAGGCAGTCATGCGTCTGGGGGCATGTGATGGTGCGGGAGTCCCCTGCACGGTGCGTGCCACCGGCGGCCATCTGCCCCTTCTGTCAGGGACAGGCGGGCCGCTTGCCCGAGTGCCCCAGGGGCCGCTGAGAGTTTCCCCTAGCGCGCCCTGCCGTTCCGTCTTCACGGAGCTTTACGCCTGCCGCTCGCGCCCTGCCGTTTCGTCCTGCCGCCGCGTCGAGCGGAGCACGTACTTGCCGACGAGGTCGAACTCCAGGTTCACGGCTTGTCCGACCCGCCACCGCCCCGCCGACGTCTTCTGCCAGGTGTGCGGGATGACGGCGACGGCGAACGTCCCCGCCGGCTCGTCCAGCCGCGCGACCGTCAGCGAAACGCCGTCGACGGTGACGGAGCCGACCGGGATCAGGTTGTCCGCGAACCGCTCGGGGTAGGCGATGCGGACGAGGTGCGAGTCGCCGAGCGCGTCGACGGCCTCGACCGTTCCCGTCGCGTCGACGTGGCCCTGCACGAGGTGGCCGTCGAGCCGGGCCGGCAGACGGAGCGCCCGCTCCAGGTTCACGCCGTCGCCCGCGCGGCGGTCGCCGAGCGCCGTCTTCGCCAGCGTCTCCTCGACGGCGACGGCCTCGAAGCCCGCGCCGTCCTGCGCCACGACCGTCAAGCACGCGCCGTCGACGGCGACGCTCTCGTCCACGCGCAACTCGTCCGCGAACGAGCACGCGACGCGCAGCCGCTTCCCCCCCGCGAGCGGGGTGACGGCGTCGATCTGGCCGACCTCTTCGACGATTCCGGTAAACATGATGGGGCGGGGTGGTGGGGGCAGCAGATGCGCCACCCCGCCCTCGGTGTGGGCGGGGCGGCCGTCGCGGCGTTGCATGCAACGCCGTCGGGCGGGGCGGACGGGCGGGGCGGCGGGCACGACCCAACCGCCCCGCCCGCGCGACACATAGACGAGAGCGGGCGGGGCGGTCCTTACACCGCGCGGCGGTAGCCCCGGAGGAGAACGTCGTCGCCCACCGTCTCCCACACCGCGTCCTCGAACGCGAGCGCGTCCGCCATCCGCCCCGCCCCGAGGCTGCCCAGGGCCGGCGTGCCGGCGCCGAGGAGCTTGGGGGCGACGAACCAGCAGACGCGGTCGGCGAGGTCGGCGGCCAGAAGCGCCGTCGCCAGCCCCGGCCCGGCCTCGACGAGCAGCGACTGCACCGGGCGCACGCCGTTGGGCAGGTCCGCCCCGCCCCCGAGCGCGTCGAGCGCGGCGCCCAGGTCGAGGTGGCCGCCCCGCTCGGGCACGCGGAGCACCGCCCCGCCCGCGCGCCGGAGCGCGTCGGCGTAGGGCGGGGCGGCGCCGTCGGAGACGAGGGCGACGGTGGGCGCGGCGCCGTCGGTGAACAGGGCGAGCCCGGGCGGCAGCGCGCCTGCGCGGTCGAGGACGACGCGGAGCGGCTGCCGCTGACCCGGCCCGAGCGGCGCGGCGCGCACCGTCAGCGCCGGGTCGTCAGCGTGCGCCGTGCCGGCGCCCACGAGGACGGCGTCGGCGTCGGCCCGCATCCGGTGGACGAGCGCCCGGGCAGGGCGGCCCGTCACCCAGCGGCTGTCGCCCGACGCCGCGGCCACCTGCCCGTCCAGCGTCGCCGCCGTCTTGAGCGTCACGAGCGGGCGCCCCGTGCGAACGTGCGTGAGGAACGCCTCGTTCAACCGCCGCGCCGCCCGCTCGCGGACCCCGACCGCCACGTCGACGCCGGCCGCGCGGAGCCGCCGGACGCCCCGCCCCGCCACGGCCGGGAACGGGTCCTCGTGGGCCACGACGACGCGCCGGAATCCGCGGTCGAGGACGAGACTGGTGCACGGCGGCGTTTTGCCGGTGTGGCTGCACGGTTCGAGCGTGACGTAAAGCGTCGCCTCCGTCAGCCGGTCGCCGTACCCGTTCCGCTCCGCGTCGCGGACGGCCCAGACCTCGGCGTGCGGTCCGCCCCAGGCGCCGTGCCAGCCCTCCCCCCAGACCGCCCCGCCCGGGCTGACCACGACGGCGCCGACAAGAGGGTTGGGGCTGACGGCGCCGGCGCCCCGTGCGGCGAGCGCGAGCGCGCGATCCATCCAGCGGTCGTCGTCGGTCGTCATGCGTCGAGGCTCTTGAGCCGGTCTGCCAAGTCGGCGGGGACGGTGAACACGAAGGCGCGCCCCTGCTTCCGCTTGTCGAGGAGGCCGCGGGCCGCGAGGTCGAGGAGATCAGCCCGCGCCGTCGCGTAGGCCACGTCGTGGCTCCGCCGGTGCGACGCGATCGTGTACGCCGCATCGGGGCGGCGGATGGCGTGGCTGAGCAGCGCGAGTTGCCGGTGGTTCAAGTCTACCGTCGGCCGAAGGAGCGCACGGGCCTCCTGGACCTCGCGGGACTTCTGTTCGAGGTGCTCGCCTAGCTCCTGAACGGCCAGCTCGATCACGCGGAGCTGTGCGAGGATGAAGTAGGTGAGGTCGTTGTCGTCCGTCTCCGTGTAGAGGAACGACTTCGCGTACCGCGCTGGCGCCCGCTTGATAACCGTCGAGATCGACAGGAACTCAGCCAGCCAGAACCCCTCGCGCAGCATCGACCAGTAGAAGAGCGCCCGAGCCGTCCGCCCGTTCCCGTCCACGAACGGGTGATCGTAGGCGAGCCAGAAGTGGAGGAGGATTGACTTGAGGGCGGGGTGGAGAAAGACCCCGGTCTCAGCCTCGTTGGCGAACGCGCACATCCGCTCCAGCCGCTCCGCGATCTGGTCCGGCGGCGGCGGGGCATGAAGAAGCTGGTCCTGATCGTCGTACACCGCGATCCCGTCGCCGGCCTGGCGGAAGGGGCCGCTGCCGTCGAGCGTCCCCTCGGTCACGACCCGGTGGAGGTCTGTAACGACGTCCGGCGTGAGCGGCTCGTCGACGCGCTCTCGGACGGACTCCATCGCGCGGTAGTTGTTGAGGATCATCTGCTCCGACCGCGTCCGCGGAGCCCGGCCCGTCCGCAGCATCTCCTTCGCCACGCGCCGCGTCGTGGACGCGCCTTCGAGTTGACTCGACGCGATGGCCTCCTCGCGGAGCGACCGCATGAGGTACCGATCCCGCTCGCCCTCCGTCGCTGTCCGCTCGGGAAGCGCAATGCGCCCTGCAGCGTCTCGGTCGATCCGGTGGAGCCGCTCCAAGACAGGATCCACGAGGGCATACCGGAACGGCTCGCCCCGCTTGTCGAGAAGGGGAACCATACGGTAGAGTCCCATCCGAGCCATCTTCCGCGCGGCCCACACATCCTCTGCGCGGAGTCCCTTGGGGGACGGGACGTGCCGGAGACTGTCCCAATGACGGTACTTGCCACCAGGGGCAGGCCCCTTCTCCATCTCGCGCGTGAACGCGGCGAGCGCCGCCCCGCCCGGCTCCAACCGCTGGAAGACGGCCGAATACATGTCGGCGCGGGCCGGGGGCGGGGTGGGGAGCTTCATCCGGGGTAGCTTATCAGCTATCTATCAATCTACTATCAACTGATAGATGGCGCCGTCTACACCGCCTCCGCCCACTCCGGCGGCGGGTCGAGCGCCCACTGTTCGAAGTAGAACGTGTGCTCGCCGCGCGCGCGCCGGTACGGCGCCACGAACCGCCGCACGCCGGGCGGGGCGGGGTGGCGCGCGAACGCCTCGCGGAGCGGGCCGTCGAGCGGGCGCCGCGCGAACACGCTCCAGTCCCAGCCGTCGTGGGCGGGTTCGGGGAACAGGGCCGCCCCGCCCTCGGCGGCGAGCACGCGGCGGAGGGCGTGGAGGGCCTCCCGGCGCTCCACCCCGCCCGCCCCGCCTGCCGCCGCCTCGGCGAGCGCGTCGAGGGGGACGTCGCCGAGCGCGAGCGCGAGCGCGCCGGCGGGCGCCCGGAGGGCGGCGGCCGCCTCGTCTGCGCTCACCGCCCCGCCCCGCCCGTCGGCGCCGAGGTGGGTCCACGGGCGGTCGCCGGCCCAGGCGAGGAGCGGGGAGAGCCAGGCCGACGGCTCCGCCAGCGCCGTCAGGCCGACGCGGGGCGGGGCGGCGCTCAAGTCGGTGCCGGCGAGGTAGGCGCGGGCGTAGGGCGGGGCGGGGCGGCCGAGGAGCGCGTCGAGCGAGCCCAAGCCGGCGCCGCGGCGTCGGGCGTCGGGGTCGGCGTCCGCGGCGACGACTTCCAGGCCCGTGGGCTCCTCGACGAACACTTTGACGACGTCCATGCGGGGGGAATCGTCGGCGACGGTGCTGCGTTCCAGCCGCCCCACCCCGCCCGCATGAAAGCCGTACAGTCCGTCCTGACGTGGGCCGCGATCGCCGTCCTCGTCCTCCTCGCGCTCCCCGTCATCGCCGTCATCCGCCTGTTCGACCGGACGCCGGCCCGCGTCCGCACCGGGCGCGCGTTCCGCGACCTCGGCGCGCTCGTCCCGAGCATCAACCCGGCGTGGTCAGTCCGGGTCGGCGGCGTCGACCCGGCCGCGCTCCGCCACCCGTACGTCGTCGTCTCCAACCACCAGTCGCTGGCCGACATCCCCGTGATCTCGAAGCTCCCGTGGGAGATGAAGTGGGTGACGAAGGCCGAGCTGTTCCGCGTGCCGGTCATGGGGTGGCTCCAGCGGATGGCCGAGGACATCCCCGTCGACCGCCGCGATCCGAACAGCCGGTCGGCCGTCGTGCTGCGCGCGCGGCGCGTGCTGGCCCAGGGCTGCTCGGTCATGTTCTTCGCCGAGGGCACGCGCTCCCGAGACGGCCGGCTCAAGCGGTTCTACGACGGCGCGTTCTCGCTCGCCGTGCAGGCTGGCGTCCCCGTGCTCCCGCTGGCCATCGACGGCACGATGGACGCGATCCCCAAGCACGGGTGGACGTTCGGCCGCGCCGACGTGCGCCTCGCCGTGCTCCCGCCGGTCCCCACCGAGGGCTTGACCGAGGCCGACGTGCCGGCGCTCCGCGAGCGCGTGCGCGGGATGATCCTCGACCAGATCGCCGCGTGGCGCGAGCGGCCGCCGGACGCGGTCGACGCCCTGGCCCGCCCCGCCCTCGGCGCCGCGGGCGCGCAGGGCGCGGGCGGGGCGGAGATCGAAAACAGGGTGGAGACGCCCCACCCCGCCCCGCGCGGTTGATCCGCGGCCGGTCGGCGCCGTACGTTTCCGGTCCTCCGCTCCGGCGGAGACCCTGCCCGATAGCTCAATTGGCAGAGCGCCAGTTTCTGGATCTGGAGGTTCAAGGTTCGATTCCTTGTCGGGCAGCCACGGCGGCCCCTCGCACCTAAGCGGGGGGCCGCCGCTGCGTTCGGGCGGGGCGGCGGGTTTCCGAAGGCGCCGGGCACGGCGGTGTAGGCGGGGCGGCCGGCCGGCGAGTACCCTGTACCGCGCACCCCGTACCCGAGCCCCCATGCCCACGCACGTCCTCGCCCTCGACCAGGGCACGACCTCGTCCCGCGCCATCCTGTTCGACCGGGCGGGGCGGATCGCCGGGACCGCGCAAAAGGAGATCGAGCAGCACTTCCCGCGGCCCGGCTGGGTCGAGCACGACCCGACCGAGCTGTGGTCGTCGCAGGCCGGCGTGGCCGCCGAGGTGCTCACGCGCGCGGGCGTGGCCCCGAGCGACCTCGCGGCAGTCGGGATCACGAACCAGCGCGAGACGGTCGTCGTGTGGGACCGGCGGACCGGCCAGCCCGTCCACCGCGCGATTGTGTGGCAGGACCGGCGGACCGCCCCGCTCTGCGACGCGCTGAGGGAGGCGGGACACGAGGCGACGGTCCGCGAGAAGACCGGGCTCGTCCTCGACAGCTACTTCTCGGGCACCAAGGTCCGCTGGATCCTCGACCACGTCGACGGCGCCCGCGAGGCCGCCGAGGCCGGGCACCTCGCCTTCGGGACCGTCGACAGCTGGCTCGTGTGGAACCTCACGGGCGGGGCGGAGCACCTGACGGACGTGACCAACGCCTGCCGGACGCTCTTCTTCAACCTCCACACGGGCGACTGGGACGACGACCTGCTCGCGCTCCTCGACGTGCCGCGGTCGATGCTCCCCGAGGTCCGGTCGTCGTCCGAGGTCTACGCGCGCACGAGCGGGGCGCTGCTCTCGGCCGAGGTCCCTGTCGCCGGCATCGCGGGCGACCAGCAGGCGGCCACGTTCGGCCAGCGGTGCACGGCGCCGGGGCTCGCGAAAAACACCTACGGCACGGGCTGCTTTCTGCTGATGAACACGGGCGGGGAGGCGGTCGCGTCGGCGAACAACCTGCTCACGACGGTCGCGTGGCGGCGCGGCGACCGCCCCGCCCAGTACGCGCTCGAGGGCAGCGTCTTCGTGGCCGGCGCCGCCGTGCAGTGGCTCCGCGACGGGCTCGGGATCATCCGCTCGGCGTCCGAGGTCGAGGCCCTCGCGCGGCGGGTCGAGCACGCCGACGGCGTCGTCCTCGTCCCGGCGTTCACCGGGCTCGGCGCGCCGCACTGGGACGCCGACGCGCGCGGCACGCTCCTCGGTCTCACGCGCGGCACTACGGCGGCGCACGTCGCCCGCGCCACGCTCGACGGCATCGCCTTCCAGGTGGCCGACGTGCTCGACGCGATGGAGGCCGACGCCGGCCTCGCCGTCTCCGAGCTCCGCGTCGACGGCGGGGCGGCGTCCAACGACCTCCTGATGCAGATCCAGGCCGACCTCCTCCAGGTCCCCGTCGTCCGCCCCGCCGTGACGGAGACGACGGCGCTGGGGGCGGCCCTCCTGGCCGGCCTCGCCGTCGGGTTCTGGACCGAGGACGAGGTCGACGCGCAGTGGCAGCTCGACCGCCGCTTCGAGCCGGCCATCTCCCCCGACGAGGCCGCCGACCGCCGGGCGGGGTGGGGCCGCGCGCTCGACCGCGCGCGCGGGTGGGCCGCAGCTTGACGGCGGGTACGAGGTACAGGGTACTCGGTACGGTCGCCTCCTCGGCATCCCCGGACCGGGCACATCCACCCCGCCCCGCCCGTGGTGCCGTGGGCGGGGCAGCCTAGTTGTTTACAAGGAGTCTCCCTCCCCCACCGGGGGAGGGCCGGGGAGGGGGACGGATGTTGGGGCGGCCACCGAGGGCGGGGCGGCGCCCGCCCCACGCCCGGACCACCCCGCCCCGCCCGACGTACGGGCCACCCCGCCCCCACCCCGCCCCCACATGCTGGACCGAGACACCGCCCGCCGCGCCATCGACGAGGCCACCGAGCCCTGGGACATCGTCGTCGTCGGGGGTGGGGCGACCGGGCTGGGCTGCGCCATCGACGCCGCGGCCCGGGGCTACAAGACGCTGCTCCTGGAGCGCGACGACCTCGCCAAGGGCACGTCCAGCCGCTCGACCAAGCTGGTCCACGGCGGCGTCCGGTACCTCCGGCAGGGGAACGTGTCGCTCGTGCTGGAGGCGCTGAAGGAGCGGGGCACACTCCTCAAGAACGCCCCGCACCTCGTCCACGACCTCGCGTTCGTGGTCCCGAACTACGCGTGGTGGGAGGGGCCGTTCTACGGGATCGGCATGAAGGTGTACGACCTCATGGCGGGGCGGTCGGGGTTCGGGCGGAGCCGCCGGCTCTCGCGCGAGGAGACGCTGGAGCGCCTCCCGACGATCGAGCCCGACGGGCTGGACGGCGGCGTGGTCTACTACGACGGCCAGTTCGACGACGCCCGCCTCGCGGTCAACATGGCGCAGACGGCGGCCGAGCAGGGGGCGGCAATCCTCACGTACTGCGAGGTCACGGGGTTGACCAAGGACGGTGTCGAGGTGACGGGCGTCGTCGCCCGTGACGGCGAGACGGGCGAGACGGTCACGATTCCGGCCCGCGTCGTCGTCAACGCGACCGGCGTGTGGACCGACCGCGTGCGGCACATGGACGACGCCGCCGCCCCGCCCATGGTCCAGGCCAGCCAGGGCGTCCACATCGTGCTCGACCGGAGCTTCCTGCCCGGCGACAGCGCCATCATGGTGCCGAAGACCGACGACGGCCGCGTCCTCTTCGCGATCCCCTGGCGCGACGTGGTCGTCGTGGGGACGACCGACACACTGGTCGACGGCGCCGCGGCCGAGCCGCGCGCGCTCCCTGAAGAACTCAACTTCCTGCTCCGCCACGCCGCCCGCTACCTCACGCGCGACCCGTCGCCGGCCGACGTCAAGAGCGTGTTCGCCGGCCTCCGCCCGCTCGTCGCCGACCCGTCGGCCGAAGGCGGGACGGCGGCGCTCTCGCGCGACCACGTCCTCCACATCGCCGACTCCGGCCTGGTCACGATCACCGGCGGCAAGTGGACGACCTACCGCAAGATGGCCGAGGACACGGTCGACCAGGCGGCCGTCCTCGCCGGCCTCCCCGAGCGGCCCTGCCCCACCGCGGACCTGCCCATCCACGGCGCGGGCGGGGCGGGCGGGGCGGAGGCGGGCGGGGCGGGCGACCTCGCCGCCTACGGGTCCGACGCTCCGTTGCTCCAGGCGCTGATGGACGACCACCCCGCCCTCGGTGAGCGGCTCCACCCCGCCCGGCCGGTCCGCGCGGGGCAGGTCGTGTGGGCGGCCCGCCACGAGATGGCGCGGACGGTCGAGGACGTCCTCTCGCGGCGGACGCGCGAGCTGCTCTTGGACGCCCGCGCGAGCATCGAGATGGCCCCGCGCGTGGCGGCGCTCCTGGCCGAGGAGCTAGACCGCGACGGCGACTGGGAGCGCGAGCAGGTCGCGGCCTACACGGCGCTCGCCGAGGGCTACCTCGTGCCGGACGACGCGGGCGGGGCGGGGTGAGCGGGGCGGGGCGGCGACTACCGTGAGACGGAGATCACCCGCTCGGGCGCAACGCGAGGGAACGCCGCGTTGATGGACGGGACGAGCGGAAGCAGGTCGTCGATGTCATTGCTCGCCGCCGAGAGCACGATGAGACAGAGGTCGATCCCGCTCAGGTTCTGCTGGTGCTCAATGCCCCGGTCCATCGTGAGCAACACGTCGAACTCGGCCGCGGCGAGGTGGAGCAGCCGCCCGTTCTTGACCCCGCCCCACCCGCGCTCCGGCACGGTCACCGCCTCGGCCTCCAGATGCCGCTTCAGCTTGCGCGGCACGTTTTCGTCGAGGAGGACCCGGATCACGCGGCCAGCTCCCGCCCCGCCAGCTCAAGCAAGGCCTCCGCTTGGTCGCGCGTGACCGTCGGAAAGTCGTCGCGGAAGTCCTCAATCCGCTTCCCCTTGCGCAGATAGACGAGGAGCGTGTCGATGGGCACGCGGGTTCCGGTAAACACAGGCGTGCCGCCGAGGATTTCGGGGTCGGAGTGGTAGACGTCGGCGCGGTCCATCGGTCCGTGGGTGGGGCGTAAGCCAACGTACGGCGCCACGCCCTCGTGCTCCGCCCCGCCCTAGTCCGCCGCCCCGCCCAGCCGCTCCGCCAGCCCCGACGCGCGGGGCGCGTCCGTCGCCACGGCCCGCTCGACGGCGTCGGCGTCGCCAAAGACGACCACCCCGCCCCGGGCACGCGTGGCGGCCGTGTAGAGGAGCCGCCGCGAGACGAACGCGGCCCCGCGCGTGCCCGGCTCGGGCAGGACCACGCCGACGGCGTCGAACTCGGACCCCTGGCTTTTGTGGACCGTCAGCGCCCACGCCGGCTCGTGGGCGGGGAGGCGCTCGAAGGCGATGGGCTCGCGGTCGGGGAAGACGACCACGTCGCGGTTCTCGACGCGCCACAGCACGCCGACATCGCCGTTCGCGAGGCCGGTCGTCCGGTCGTTCTGGGTCACGAGGAGCGGGCGGCCCGGGTAGAGGCGGTCGCCGTACGGGCTCCACCGGACGTGCCCCGCCTGGCGCAGCGCCCGCTCGACCGCCTCGTTCAGCCCCTCGACCCCGCGCGGCCCTCGGCGGACGGCCGCCAACAAGCGGAACCGGCCGAGCGCCTCTAGCGCCGCCTCCGGCGTCTCCGCCGTCACCACGTCCGGCGCGAACCGCCCCGCCCAGGCGACGGCGGCCCCGGCAGGGTCGTCCTCCACCAAGTCCAGGGCGGGGCGGTCCCGGAGCGCGGCCACCGCCCCGCCCGCGTCTCCGTCGCGGACGGCGACGGCGAACACGCCCACGTCGGAGTCGGCCGTAAACCGGCGGCTCTCGGTGAGCGCCACGACCGACGCGGCGAGCGGGGCGGCGTCGGGATCTGCTTCCACCCCGCCCAGGCCGAGCGCGCCGCAAAACGCGTCCAGCCCGGGCGGGGCGGGGCCGGTGCCGGCCGCGCACAGGTCGGCGAACGTGGAGCCGACCTCGACCGGCGGGAGCTGGTCCGGGTCGCCCAGGACGACGAGCCGGGCCTCGGGGCGGAGCGCCGCGAGCAAGGCGTCGAACAGCGGCAGGTCCACCATTGAGCCCTCGTCGACGAGCACGAGGTCGTGGGGGAGCGGTGCGCGCGCGTCGTGGCGAAAGCCGGCGCGTTCGGGGTGCGCCCCGAGCAGCCGGTGCAGCGTGACGGCCTCGGTCGGCAGGCCGGCGCCGCGCTCACCCAGGTCAGCGACGCCACCCGCGAGGCTCTCGCTCAGGCGGGCCGCGGCCTTCCCCGTCGGCGCGGCGAGCGCGACGCGGAGGTCGGGCTGAGCGGCGCGCAGGAGGGCGAGGATGCGGGTCGCCGTGTAGGTCTTGCCCGTGCCCGGCCCGCCGGCCACCAGCAGGACGCGCTGGCGGAGCGCGGCGGCGGCGGCCAGCGCCTGCCGGTCCAGCGCTCCATCCGCGCGCGGCGGGAACAGCGCCCCGAACGCCTCGGCGGCCGCCGCGGGCGGGGCGGCGAGCGCCGGGCCGACGCGCGCGAGCACGGCCGCGGCCGTCCGCCGCTCGGCGTCGACGAACCGGCGCAGCGCGAGCCGGTCGCGGTCGAGGACGAGCGGGGCCGCCCCGCCCGCGGCCGCTCCGACGGCCGGGCTCGCCTCCAGGTGTGCGCGCCACGCGTCGAGAGCGGGGAGGATCGGCAGGCCGCGCCCGCCCCGCCCTGCGGAAGCGGGCGCGTGCTCGTCCTCGGGGAACGGGAGGCCGGCGTGCTCGCCCAGGGCGACAGCGCTGTGGCCGTCGCGCCGCGCGCGGCTGACGAGGGCCGTCGAGAGCGCGAGCGCCCGCGCGCGGTCGGCGTCGGGCGCGCCGTGCTCGGCGTCGAGGCCAGCGACCATCCGCCCGAGCGCGAGGTCGATGGGCGCGGCGGCCTCGGCCTCGGCGAGCCGGTCGAGCGCGTCGGCGACGGCGTGCGGGAGCCTACGCATAGGGCGGGGTGCGGGCGGGGCGGGGTCTACGCCCCCGGGTACCTACAGCCGGTCGTGCGCCTCCGGCTCCACGTCCGGCGCCTTCGCCAGCACCGCCAGCAGCTTTTCCCGCCCCCCCCGCTTTGCCCGCTCGGCCAGGTAGTCCACCGTCGCCACCGACGCCACCTTCTCCGCGAGCGCGAGCGTAGCGAGCTCCCCGACGGAGACGCCCTCTCGGGCCGCCAGCGCCTCGGCTTGCTCCTGGAGCGAGCGCGGGATGTTCAGGCTCAGCGTGCTCATGGCGCGGGAGGGCGAGTGGAACGGTTAAGGTATCGCGCCGATCTCCCGGAGGAGCTCCTTCGGGTCGGCCACGCTGACGCCGAACCGCTCAGCCCCGGCAAAGTCGGTCCGGTTGTAGGTCACGACGTAGTCGCACCCGGCGGCCACGGCGAGCTCGAGGACGTGTTCGTCGTCCGGGTCCCGGAGGTACGGCCGCCACAGGAAGTAGATCCGGTGGGGGACGGCCAGGGCACACAGCGAGTCCACGATGTCGTCCACATCGCGCCGAGACAGCCCGATCTCCTTCCGCTGGCGGGTCAGGACGGCCTCGTACTCGAACGCGAGCGGGACCGAGAGGTGGATGTCGAACGCGCCGGTCCCGATAAGCGAGAGGAGGAGCGACGAGGCCCCGCACCCTGACCGTTGGGCCGCGACGACGACGTTCGTGTCGATGACGATCTGGGGCGGACGACTCATCGGCCGCCAGAATACGGAGCCGCCCGCCGCGCAACGGAGCCAGCTACACAGCCGAAGGGCGGCGAAACCGTAGCCTCAACGGGTTCGGCGCTTCGCGAGGCTCCGCAACACTCGATCCGTTCGCCCCCGCTCTACCCCGCTAGCAGCCCGTCCAGCGCCTCCACGAGCGCCGCCGACGGCCGGTGCCGGAACAGCCCCGCCGCCCCGCCCCGCCCCGCGTCGTCCGCGTCGTCGGGCGGGGTGGCCGCCCCGCCCAGTCCGCGGAGGAACGCGTAGACCGCCCCACCCACGTGCGTCTCGTAGGCGTAGGCCGCGCCCAGACGTGAGCGGAGGTAGCGGTGGAGGCCCAGCGTGTAGAGGTGGAGCTGGAGGCCGTAGTGGTGCTCCAGCATAGTCGCCTGGAGCGCCTCCGGCGCGTAGGCCGAGGCGTCCGCCCCCAACCGGTTGCTTTTCCAGTCGACCACCCACCAGCGGTCGTCGGCCAACGCCACGAGGTCGGCTGAGCCCACGAGGAAGCCGTCGACGGCGGCCGGCGACAGGCGCGCGAGGGCGTCCGCGTAGTCGGCCCCGAAGGGCGCCGCGCCGTGGGCGCGGAACACGTCGGCGAGGGCGCCCGGCGCCACGCGCGCGAGGGGCAGGGTAAAGTCCCACTCGGGCGCGAGCGCCGCCGCCTCCACGTCTCGGAGCGCCACCCCGCCCAGGAGCGGGGCGGTCGCCACGCGCTCGACGAGGGCCAGGACCTCGGCCGCCGGGTCGATGCGGGCGCGGTGGCGGCGCGGCAGGGCCAGCCCGTGCCGCTCCAGGCGCCGGGCGACCGTCTCGCGGTTGGCCTCGGCGGCGTCCTCGTCGTCCCCCCACTTGGCGTACTGGAGGATTTCGTGGAGGCACGTCCCCGGGCCGGCGCCGGCGGCGAAGGCGTGGAGGCCGGTCGGCTCGGCGTCGGCGCGGGCCTCGGGCGGGGCGGCCGGTTCGTCCGACGCCGCGAGCCCGCCGCCCCGCCCGTCCGCGTCGCGCCCGGCCGTCCACGCCGTAAACGAGGCCCGCTTCCAGGGCGAGTCCAGGCGCCGCCGCGCGTCGTCCGGGAGCGCGAGCGCCGCCCCGCCCCGCGCGGGGGCGGGCGGGGCGGGCGGGGCGGCGTCGTCGAGCGAGGGCGGGGCGACGACGGCCATGAGCCGGCCGGTCGGGTCGAGCGCGTGAACCGAGGCCAGCACGTCGTCCTGCGCCGCGCGCTTGCGGGCCGCCTCGACGTGGTCGGCCAGGCCGCCGCCCCGCTCGGCGTCGTGGCCACACAAGAGGTAACCCAGGCTGGACACGTTGTCGACCCGCGTGCGCCACGACGTGACCGGCCCCCAGACCACGTAGCACCGCTCGCGCGCCCGCGTGAGCGCCACGTACGCCGTGCGGACGCCCTCGGCGAGCGCGTCGGCCTGGCGGAGCCGGTCGTGGTCGTCGGCCTCGGGCGAGCCCAGGTCGTAGACCACCCCGTCCGGCGTCCGCGCGAGGACGGGGTCCTGCCGCTTGTAGGCCCGCTCGCTGACGGCCCAGAGGTACGGGAGGAACACGACCTCGTACTCCAGCCCCTTCGCGTTGTGGTGCGTGGTAATCGTGACGGCCGCCGCGTCGCGCTCCAGCCGCAGCTCCTTCATGCCGCGCGAGGGCAGCGCCTGCTCCGTCCGGTGGCGGAGCCAGTGCAGGAGGTCGTCGGGCGAGCGTGCGCCGGCCCGCTCGATCTCGTGGAGGAGCTCGGCCGTGTGGCGGAGGTCGGTCGCCCAGCGCTCGCCGTCGGGCCGGGCGAGCAGCCGG
This sequence comes from Rubrivirga sp. S365, assembly GCF_032248475.1. Taxonomy (NCBI): domain Bacteria; kingdom Pseudomonadati; phylum Rhodothermota; class Rhodothermia; order Rhodothermales; family Rubricoccaceae; genus Rubrivirga; species Rubrivirga sp. S365. Next base: position 1,189,827 of record NZ_JAVTTN010000001.1, on the reverse strand, counting down.
TCGAGCACGCCCTCGGCCTCCTGGAAGGCGACGAGCACGCCGAGCACGCCGCCCCGCCGCCACATGCGCTGCCACTCGCGGAGCCGCCCCGCGACGGCCGCGTCGGTCTCGGGGTCGTCGTCGAGGCCGGCGATCTCGCGGGCCGTCCACCCCCAGAGCTCGGTCGAGAGCGCGGCGCGGCGCGCGCGCTCGTCGCCCGCCCGGAGCACGGCGCGGAGCACGAGCTCGACGTCGGCCATCGCCGCGCTGTCGCGGACGTCGTTCGACCGCGACACGACCGACGGCACGCCGACGCCCTGGAGCGCCGCCTGCACGTCGTTCGCCTGGAACCGCGTGGGGACGAGCACGGCGATGTCGCCGGGCTCCAGCGCGCGGTCGCCCAGCCGGGCCTCGGCCAAGAGCCGGCGCACTTCGGCGGCCACGAACGCCGGGATCTCCGCCTGCACGGCCCCCTTCCCCATCGGCTGGCCGTCCTCCTTCGTCGGCATCGGCCACCACACGAGGGGCGGGGTGGCCCCGCCGTCCCCTCCAGGTGTGGCGCCGTCCTGCAACGCGGGCTCGCGGCGGGCGGCGTGGACGGGGCGGAACGGGATGTCGTCGAACAGGAACGCCCGCTCGGGCCGCGCAAAGACGGCGTTGACGGCGTCGACCAAGCCGGCCGCGCTGCGCCAGTTGGTGCCCAGCGTGAACCGGCGGTCGGCCTCGCGCTGCGCGCCCAGGTAGGCGTGGACGTCGGCGCCGCGGAAGGCGTAGATGGCCTGCTTCGGGTCGCCGACGAAGTACAGCGGGCGGCCCGCAAACGCCGTCTTGAAGATGGCGTACTGGAGCGGGTCGGTGTCCTGGAACTCGTCGATGAGGGCGACCGAGAACTGGCGGCCGATCGTCTCGGCGAGCGCCGGGCCGGTCGCGCGGTCGTGGAGCGCGTCGTGGAGCCGCGTGATGAGGTCGCCGAACGTGAGCTGCCCGCGCCGCTCCTTGATCGCCTCGATCTGGTCCTCCACCTCGACGATGAACCGGCGGACGAACGCGAGGTCGACGGCCCGCGCGGCCTCCATGACCGCCTCGCACGCGGCGAGGGCGGGGTGGGCCAGGGCCGCCGCGACGGCCGCCTTCTGCGCCTTGCTCCGCGTCGTCGCCTTTTTCTGGACCGCCTCGGCTGTGCATAGGGCGACGGCCGCGATCGCGTCCGGCTCCGCCCCGCCCGCGAACGCCGCCACGCGGCGGAGGACGTCCGCCCCGCCCGGCCCGTCGAGCGGGGCGTCCTGGTTCCAGTCGAGGGAACCGAGGAGCGCGCCCACGGCGTCGGCGTCCCAGGCGGCGTCGAGCGCGGCCCGGGCCTCGGCGAGCGCATCGAGCGCGGCGTCCAGGTCCGGCGCCTCGGGCAGCACGCGGACGTGCGGGAAGTCGGCGACGGCCGCGTGGTGGGCGACGAGGGCGTCGGGCGTCCGGCCGTGGTGGAGCGCGAGCGCCGTCAGGAGCGGGTTCGCGTGCGTGAGCCGTGCCCAGGCGTCGGCGGCGGCGCGCGCGCGGAGGGCGGCGCTGTCGGCGTCCTCGACAAAGTCCAGGTCGAACGGCGTCCCGCTCTCGAAGGCCGCCTGCTCCAGCACGCGCCGGCAGAACCCGTGGATCGTGAAGATGCCGGCCTCGTCCACGCGGTCGAGCGCGGCGAGCAGCCGGCCCTCGGCGCCGTCGCGGGCGAGGAGCTCGGCGAGCGGCCGCGTAAGGTCGTCGGGTTCGACCTGCCCACGCGCGACGGCGAGCGCCTGGCGGAGCGCCGCGCGCACGCGCGTCCTCAGCTCGTCGGTCGCCGCGTTCGTGAACGTGACCACGAGCAGCCGGCGGAGGTCGGGCGCCGCGCCCAGCCACTCGCCCTCCAGCACGAGGCGGAGCACGAGGCCTGCGATCGCAAACGTCTTGCCGGTCCCGGCACTCGCCTCGACGAGCGTCCGCCCGGGCTCGACGGGCGTGGCCCAGTACTCGAACGGCGGCACGTCGGCCGCCCCGCCCGGGCGTGGCACGAGGGACAGGGCCGCCCCGCCCCGCTCGGGCGACTGGGGCGGGGCGGGGCGGTCAAGAGTGCACCCCCCGTCCGAGCGCCCATCGCTGCGCTCAAGGGCGCTCGGACTGTCCCCCTTACTAAGGGGGACAGCCGATGCCGCGCGGAGTGGAGGCGGAGCCTCTGCGATGGCGGCGTCGGCGGGGGGTGCGGGCGGGGCGGCCTCGGGCGGGGCGGCCTCGGGCGGGGCGGCCTCGGGCGGGGCGGCCTCGGGCGGGGCGGCGGCACCTGTTCGGAGTCCCCCTCCCCCACCGGGGGAGGGCTGGGGTGAGGGGTCCACCCCGCCCCGCCCGTCAGCGGCAGGTCGGGACGCCGTGCTCGACTCCTCCACCACCCCTAGCCCCTCCTGTCCAGGAGGGGGACTGTCTCCGCCCCGCCCTTCTGGAGTCGGCTCAGCACCTGCGCCCATCTCGTCCCCCGCCCCGCCCTCGCTGACGGGCGGGGCGGCCGCGCCGTCGCCGCCGGCCTCGCCGCCGGGCGGGGCGGCGCCCTCGGGGGGCGGGCCGTCGAACAGGGACCGCTGGCTCACGACGGGACGCCCTCGCGGCGGGCGTGGAGGAGCGGCGCCCACAGCGCGAGCGACCACTTGGCGAACGGCTCCTCGCGCTCGAACGGGTCGCGGCCGCGCGTCGCGAGCGCGACGTAGGCGTCGTCGCGGTCGCCGCGGGCGTCGCCCCACGGGTCGAACGCCTTGCGCGCGGCGATGACGGCGCCCGTCGCCGGCCGGAACGACCGGGAGCGGCGGCCCTCGACCACGCGGCCCGCGTAGTCGGCCAGGTCGCGCGAGGAGAGCTTGTCGGCGTAGGCGTGCGAGGCGCGCTCGTAGACCGGGAGCCGCCCCGCCCGCGCCTGGTGGTAGCCCTTGGCGAGCGCGCCGAGGAGCGCCCGCGCCTCGTGGGCGGGGACCGACTCGAAGTGGGCCGTCCCGTCGATGCCGACCGTGCACGACCTGCCCGCCCCGCCCTCGACCGCGCACAGCGCGAGGTGGTCGAGCCAGGACGCCACGAGGTGCCGCGGGCGGACGGCGCCGGCCCGGTAGCGGAGCGCGCCCCGCTCGCCCAGGTGCGGGACGGTCCCCACGACGCGCGTGCCGGCGACGTCGACCTCGACCGCGCGCGGCTCCGTCGGCCCCCAGGCGCGGACGGCGTCGACGACCGGGGCGGCCTCGGCGCGGATCCGGCGGAGGAGCGCGGCGCCCGGCGCCCCGCCCGGAAGCAGGCCGCCGCGGAGCAGGAGCGCCTCCAGATCGGTGTCGCTCAGCCCACCCAGCGCGCCCTCGACGACCGCCTCGCGGACGCGCCACCGCTCAAGCCCGCCCAGCGTCACCGGCTCGTCGTCGCGGACGGCGTCCTCCTCCAGGTCCAGCGACACCTTCAGCCGGCGGCGGACGGCGAACTGGCTCGGGTTCGTCCACGCCGCGGCGAGGTCGGCGAGCGTGACCTCGCCGGCGTCGTCCTCGTCGGGGAGCGGGCCGCCGTCGTGGTACGGGCGGGGCGGGGCGGCCTGAGCGCGCGCCACGAGGTGCTGGCCGGCGTAGCTCGTCGGGCCGGCGCGGTCGAAGTAGCTCTCGGCAAACGGCTGGAGCCGGTGGCGGACCACGAACTGCTCCCGCCCCGCCGGCCCCCAGTGGAGGTCGCAGGCGTCGAGGAAGGCGTCGAGGCAGACCGAGGCGGCGCGCTCGGCGTTGTCCTTCTCGGACCGGCCGACGTAGGACAGGACGAGGCGGTCGCCTGCGGCCAGCACGGCGTCGACGAACAGCTGCTTTTCGGTCGCCCGCGGCGAGGCGTCGCCCGGGTGCGGGTGCTGGGCGAGCAGGTCGAACCCGGCCGGCGTCTCGGGCCGCGGCCACACGCCGTCGCCCAAGCCCAGGAACGCGACGACGCGGAACGGGGCGTGGCGGAGCACGAGCGGGTCGGCGACGGTGATGCGCCCCGTGAGGACGGCCTCGCGCTGCTCGAACGAACCGGCCGCGCCGTCCAGGTGCGCGCGGACCACGCGGAACGGGACGTCGGAGCCCGGCGACGAGGCCAGCTCGTCGAGCCCGGCGAGGTCGGCGGCGAGGCCGCGCAGGAACACGACGGCCTCGACCTCCTCCTCGGCCTCGGCCGCGAACACGCCGTCGAGGAACCGGAGCAGGTGCCCCGGCCACTCAGCGAGCGGGGCGGGGCGGTCGATCGCGCCGAGCGCCGAGAACAGGGCCTCGGCCCACTCGCAGAACCGGCCCAGGAGGTCGGCGCCGTCGAGCCCGGCCGCGTCGCAGGCGGCGTGGCCGAGGACGAGGCCGGCCCCGCCCTCCGCCCCGCCCGCGGCGGTCTCGGCCGCGGCGTTCTCCCCCGCCCCGCCCGTCATGACGCCGAGGAGGAGCCGGTCGAGCCCGTAGCGCCACGTGTGGAGGTCGTCGGCCGGGAGCCCGAACCGCTCTTTGCGCTCGCCGGTGAGCCCCCAGCACACGCCGGCCTCCTTCACCCAGGCCCGGAGCCGCGGGAGCTCGTCCTCGCGGATGCCGGCCGCCTGCCGCACGACGGGGTAGCCCAGCAGGTCGAGCAGCTCCGACGCCGTCACGCGCCCGTCGTGCATGCGGAGCGCCTTGCGGAACGCCTCGACCACGCGCAGCGCCGGCGCGTGCGGGTGGTTCACGACGTGGACCGGGAGCCGGACCACCGCCCCGCCCCCGTCGCCGGTCGCGCTTTCGGCCTCGAACACGGCGTCGACGAGCGGGGCGTAGACGGCGAGGTCGGGGACGACGACGAGCACGTCCGACGGCCGCAGCCCGGGCACGTCGGCGAAGGCGTCGAGGAGCGCGTCGCGGAGCGCCTCCAGCTCGCGCCGCGGCGAGTGGCAGTCGTGGACCCGGACCGACCGGTCGGCGGCGTCGAGCGGGACCGGCGCCGCGGGCGGGGCGTCGGCGCCGAGCGCGGCGCGCAACTGAGCGAGCGCTGTGGGCGGGGCGGCCGCGGCTGTCCGAGGTCCCCCTCCCCCACCGGGGGAGGGCTGGGGTGGGGGACAGACGTCGGTAGGGGCGGGGCGGTCGCCCCCCCTCCCGGCCTCCCCCCGCCGGGGGGAGGGGAAAGACCCGCCCCGCCCGTCGGCGGCAGGTTGGGACGCCGTGCTCGACTCGTCCACCACCCCTAGCCCCTCCTGGACAGGAGGGGGACTTGCCCGCCCCGCCCCGACCTCGGGCTGGGCGGCCAGCCGCTCGGGCGCCGGCGCCCCCAGCTCGGCCTGGACGCTCCAGAAGTCGCGCGTGCGGCCCGCGAGGGCGCGGAGCAGCGGGTGCGCGTGCGGCTCCGTCGTCGGCTCGTGCCCCGGCGTGACGGCGTAGACCGTGACCGGGACGTGGCGCGCGAGCGCGGCGAGCATCCCGGCGTAGACCGGCGGGAGCACGAGGCCGCCGAAGACCGAGATCCGCGGCGGCAGCGCGAGCCGCGGGGCGGGGCGGTCGAGCTGAGCGCGGAGCCGGTCGAGCAGGAGCCCGCGGTGCTCCAGGCCGTCCGCGAGGAGCGCCCGCCAGAGCGCCGCCTGCCACGCTCCGTGCGCGAAGTCGGGGATCGGGTCGGCGCCCTCGGCCCAGGCCGCGAGCACGTCGGGCCGGTAGACCTGGTAGTCGTCGAACAGGCGCGCGAGGCGCGACGCCAGCGGCATCGTCTGCCCCGTCTTGTCGAGGTACGACCGGAGCGGGGCGGTGACGGGGTCGCCGTCGAGCGCCTCCAGGATCGGGGCGAGGCGCCACGCGAGCGGGCCGGCCTCGAACGGCTGATCGCCCTGGCGCGTCCCGGCGAGGCGGTCGACCAGGCCCACGACGGCGGGCAGGTCCAGCGACGCCGCGCACCCCACCCGCTCGGCGAGCGCGTGCGTGAGCCACGCCCGCAGCCCGGCGTTCCGCGACACGACGACCGTCTCGCGCTGGAGCGGCGGGAGCGGGGCGGCCTCCAGCGTCGCCGCCAGCCGCTCGAACAGCGGGCCGAGGCCGGGGGCGGTGACGACGGAGAGGCCGGGCGGGGCCACAGGGGCGGGGGGAAACGGGCGGAGCGGCAAGCTACGGACCACCCCGCCCCGCCCGAAGCGTCGGGCAGTGGGCAGCGGGCAGAATGCACCACCCCGCCCATGCGTGGGCGGTGAGGCCGACGTAGCGGCGTTGCATGCAACGCCGTCGGGCCGCGGCGCCCACGCATGGGCGGGGCGGACGTCGTAGGGGCGACCGGCGGTCGCCCGCACCTCGGGCACGGCGCCCGCGGCCGAGGCGCCTGGCACGGGCGGGGCGGCGCCTGACCGAACCGCCCCGCCCGCCCCAGACACGACGAGTCGTGTCCCCATGGGTGCCCGCCGGTGGGCGGGTCGCACCGGGCGGGCCGGCGCACGTCCAGACCGCCCCGCCCGCACCCGCCGCCCGGGGGCACCGCGTTCCGCCCGCCCCGCCCCACGAACCCGCCGCAGGAGCGCGCGTTCGACGCCGCCCATGCGCCTGCTCCTCCTCGCCGCCGTTTTCCTCGCCGCGTGCGACCGCCCCGCCCCGCCCCCGGCGGCGGGCGGGGTGGCGAGCGCGACGGCCGCCGTCCCGTATCGGCTGGCCGAGCCGGACCTCGCCCTCACGCTCCCGGCCGAGCTGCGCGAGGTGTCCGGCCTCACGCTCCTGCCCACGGGCCGCCTCGGGGCGGTCCAGGACGAGGACGGCCTGATCTACGAGGTCGACCCCGGGAGCGGCGCCGTCCTCACGCGCGAGCGGTTCCACGGCGCGGGCGACTTCGAGGGCGTCGAGCTCACGACCGACGCCATCTGGACCCTCAAGAGCAACGGCGACCTGTTCCGCGTGCGCCAGACCGACGACGGGCGCGTCGAGGCCGACCTGTTCGAGACGCCCCTCGCGAGCCGGAACGACGCCGAGGGCCTGGGCTACGACCTCGCCCAGAACCGGCTGCTCATCGCGTGCAAGGAGGACCCCGGCCTCGACCTCCGCGGCGTCCGCGCCGTCTACGCCTTCGACCTCGCCACGCTCGCGCTCTCCGAGCGCCCCGTGTTCACGCTCGACCGCGCCCGCGTCGACGGCGACCACGCGTTCAAGCCGTCTGCACTCGCTGTTCACCCGGCGACGGGTCAGGTTTACGTGCTGTCGTCCGTCCGAAAGGCGCTGGCCGTCGTCGAACCCGACGGCACGCTTTCTGCCGTCGTCGAGCTTCCGCCCGCCCTCTACCCGCAGCCCGAGGGCATCGCGTTCGCCGCCGACGGCACGCTGTTCATCTCGAACGAGGGGCCGGTCGGGTCCGGCACCCTCCTCCGCTTCGCGCCCCCCGACGCTTGATGCCGCCGACCCCGTTTTCGAGGCCCCGCCCCGCCCCGCTCGCCGCCCCGCCCGTGCGGCTGCTCCTGCTCGGCCTCTGCGTCCTGTTCGCCTCGGCGTGCGCGTCGACGGGGACGTACGTGGCGGGCGCGTACCAGGACGAGCCGGTCCCCCCGCTCCCCGCCGACGAGGTCGCCCACACGGTTTTCCTGACCGGCAACACGGGCGACCTCGACACGGGGGCCGTGCTGCGCGCGCTCGGCGCCGACGCCCGCGGGCGGGGCGGGGCGGCGACCGTCGCGTTCCTGGGCGACGTGACGACGGACGGCGTGCCGGCCGCCGGCGCCGGCGACCGAGCCGAGGCGCTGGACAAGCTCGACGCGCTCGCCGACGCGCTCGCCGACGCGCTCGGGGCCTTCGAGGGCGAGGTCGTCGTCGTCCCCGGCGACCGCGACTGGAGGCAGGGCGAGAACGGCGTGCGCCGGCTCGAAACCGTCGTGGACAGCCTGTTCGGCGGCGACGCGCTCGTGCCCGGCGACCAGTCCGGCGGCCCGCGCGAGTGGGAGCCGGCCGAGGGCCTCCGCCTGGTCGCCCTCGACACGGGGTGGTGGCTGCTCGACGCCGACGCCCGCCCGCCGGGCGAGGCCGAAGGCCAGGACGTCCGCACGCCGGGCGACGTAGCCCGCATCCTCCGGCAGATCGTGGTCGACCGCGACGACAGCCGGATCGTGGTCCTCGCCCACCACCCGCTCCAATCGCGCGGCGAGCACGCCGGCTACCGGACGGTCGGCCAGACGCTCGCCACGCTCGGAATCGGCGCGCTCGCCGCGCGGACGTTCGGGCGGGACCGCCAGGACCTGGCCTCGCCCGAGTACCGGGCCATGCGCGCCGTGCTCGAAGCGTCGACGGCCGGGCACGACCGGCTCGTGTGGGCGGCCTCCCACGACCACAGCCTCCAGACGCTCCCCACCGACCGCTCGGTGACCGTCCGCCAGTTCAACCTCGTGAGCGGGACCGGGGGCGGGGCGGTCGACCCGGTCTCGTCCGAGGGCGCCCTCCACGTCGCCGCGCGGCCCGGCTACCAGCGGCTGCTCTACTACCCCGACGGCCGCTTGTGGGCCGAGACCGTCGAGGTGGACCCCGAGACCGGAGCCGCCGAGGTCGCGTTTCGGACCGAGCTGGCCGGCCCGATCCCCGAGCTCGTCGACCCCGAGGTGCCGACCGACGTCGAGGCCGAGGAGCTGCCCGAGACGCTGGGCGAGACGGTCGTGGCCGAGCTGGACGCCGGCTTTTCGCAGTCGCCCCGGTTCTCGGAGGGCGCCGTCGCGCGGACCCTCTTCGGCGACCGCTACCGAGACGCGTGGCACACGCGCGTCGAGGTCCCCGTCGTGGACATGGGTACCGAGGCCGGCGGGCTCACGCCGATCAAGCGGAGCGGGGGGAACCAGACGACCGGGCTCCGGCTCGAGAGCGGCGACGGCCACGTGTACGACTTCCGCCTGCTCGAAAAGGGCGGGACGGGGCAGGTCCCGGCCGATCTCCGCGACGGGCTCGTGTCCGACGTGGTCCTCGAGCTCCGCGCGGCGGCCATCCCCTACGGCGCGATCGTGACGGCCGAGCTGTCGAACGCGGTCGGCGTGCCCACGCCCCGCCCCCGGATCGTCTACGTCCCCGACGACCCCCGACTCGGCCGCTACCGCGACCAGTTCGGGGACCGCCTGGCGACGCTCGAGCTCCGCCCCGACGACGACGTCTCGGACGTGCCCGAGTTCGAGGGCTTCACCGACGTGATCTCCGACGAGAAGCTCCGCGAGGAGCTCCGCGAGGACCAGGACCACTACGTCGACCAGCGGGCGTTCCTCCGCGCCCGGCTCGTCGACATGCTGGTGGCCGACTGGGACCGGCACGCGGGCCAGTTCCGGTGGGGCGCCTTCGAGCCCGGCGAGCTGGACTCGACGCTGACGGGCGACGCGGCGACCAAGGGCAAGGTGTACCTCCCGGTCCCCCGCGACCACGACTGGGCGTTCTACGGGATCGGCGGGCTCCTCCAGCCCGCCCTGTTCTCGTTCGACGACCGGCTCCAGGGCATCGGCGAGTCGTACGGGAGCATCGCCGGGCTGACGCGGAACGGGTTCGACCAGGACCGCCGGTTCCTCAACGCGCTCACGCGCGAGGACTGGGAGGCCATCGCCCGGGACGTCCAGGCGGCGCTCTCCGACACCGTCATCGCGCGGTCGCTGGACGTCCTCCCCGCCCCGGTCTACGACGAGCTGGCGCCCGGGTGGGAGCGGGCCTTGGAAGGCCGCCGCGACCGGCTCGTCGACCTCGCCCGGCGCTACTACGACATCCAGGCGCGGATCGTCGACGTGCTCGGGAGCGACGAGCGCGAGGTGTTCGAGATCGAGCGGCTGGCCGACGGTCGCCTCCGCGTCACCGTCCGCTCGTACAAGGGCGGGGAGGTCGGCCGCGAGCTGTACGCCCGCACGTTCTCGCCCGACGAGACCGCCCAGGTCCGGCTCTACGGGATGGCCGGCGACGACCTGTTCCACGTCGTCGGCGACGGGCCGGACGACATCGGCCTCCGCATCATCGGGGGCGCCGGCGACGACGTCGTGGACGCCCCGGCCGGCCACCTCGCCCTCTACGACACGCCGGGCGGGGCGGTGTTCGAGACCCGCGGCCCCGGCGTCAAGGACCGGCGCTCCGAGGACGCCGACGTCAACCTCTACGACCCGACCGAACGGGTCCGGGGCATGCGCCGGGTGTTCCCGGACGTCGGCTACCAGTCGACGGACGGCGTGATCCTGGGGGCGGGCATCACGTGGTCGGTGCCGGGCTTCCGGCTCCGGCCCTACGCGGCCGTCCACTCGGTCTCGGCCAACATCGCGACGGCCACGGGCGGGGTGGCCGCGCGCTACACCGGCTACATGCGCCACGTGATCGGGCCGCTCAGCCTCACGCTCGACGCGCAGGCGTCGACGCCGCGCTACGCCCGCAACTTCTACGGGTTCGGGAACGGGACGGCGGACGTGGGCTCCGACCTGGCGCGCGTGAACCTGGCCCGGGCGCAGGTGCGGGCCGGCCTGGGCACGCCGCTCGGCCAGGGCGCCCTCGTCTCGTTCGGGCCGAGCGTCCGCTACGCCGACGCGAGCGCGCCCGACCTGGACGACCTCGACCTCGGCTTCGACCGGCCGAACGGTACCGTCGTCCTCCCCGCCCCGCCCGCGCTCGCGCTGGGCGCCGACGCCTTCGACCCGCAGACGCACGCGGGCGCGTTCGGGCGGTTCGAGGTGGCCGCGCTGGACCGGGCCGTGAACCCGCGCCAGGGCGTCCGCATCGCGGTCGAGGGCGACGTGCTCGCCGGCCTCACGGGGCCGGCCGAGACGTACGGGGCCGTCCTCGGCGAGATCGCCGCCTACGTCCCGGTCGCGGCCGCGCCCCAGGTCACGCTCGCGCTCCGGGGCGGGGCGGAGACGCGCGTGGGCGACTTCCCGTTCTACGACGCGGCCGTGATCGGCGGGCTGGGCACACTCCGCGGCTACCGCCGCGAGCGGTTCTCGGGGCGGACGGCGGCGTCGGCGTCCGCCGAGGTCCGGGCGGCGCTGTTCGACGTGAGCACCTACGTGCTCCCGGTCCAGGTCGGCGTGCTCGGGTTCGTCGACGGCGGCCGCGTCTGGGCCGACACGCCCGAGTGCACGGACGCGCTCTCGCCCGAGGCGTGCGCCCTCGTCGACTTCCAGGGCGTCGACCCCGACGCGGGCGACGGCCTCCAGTTTGGGTACGGGGGCGGCCTGTGGTTCGGGTTCCTCGACCGGGCCGTCGCCAACGTCACCGTCGGCGTCTCCGACGAGTCGACGCTCGTGAGCGTCGGGCTCGGGTTCGCTTACTAAGTTCAGCGCCGGCGCGTTCTGCCCCCTTTTCTACCCCACTCCGATGGCCGACCCCGCCCCGCCCACGCCCCCGGCCGACGCCGCCATCGGCGACGGCTCGCCGGGCGTCGCGCTCGCCCCTCAGACGCCCGCCCTGCCCGCCGAGACGCTCGACATGAGGCAGGTGGCCGGTGAGCGTCCGGCGGTGCCCCAGCCGGCAAAACCGGGCAAGAAAAACGAGACGTCGATGACGGCCGTCGGCCCCACCGACGGCGCCCTCTCAACGGCCGACCAGAACCTCGTGGACCTGGGCACGAAGCGGGGCATCGAGACCCTGTTTCGGACGAGCTACCGGACCAACATGGACCTCACGTCGCTGGCCGACGCGAAGGCCAACATCATGATCTCGATCAACGGCCTCATGGTCTCGATCCTGATCGCGTCGATCGCCCCCAAGGTCGACGCCAACACGTGGCTCTACTACCCGACGTCGCTCATCCTTATCGGGTGCCTGGGCTCGCTGGTGTACGCGGTCCTCGCCGCCCGGCCGCGCGTGCAGAGCACGGTCGTGACCGTCGAGAGCGCGCTCCAGAACCGGACGAACCTGCTCTTCTTCGGCAACTTCCACCACATGACGCAGGCCGAGTACGTCTTCGCCATGAAGCAGGTGGTCCAGGACCCGACGCAGATCTACGAGATGATGATGAAGGACGTCTACGGCATCGGGTCAGTCCTCCAGAAGAAGTACGAGCTGCTGCGCAAGTCGTACACCATCTTTATCGCCGCGCTCGTGGTCGGCGTCGTCGCCTTTATCGCCACCTTCTGGTACGCGGCGGCCTACGAGTCCGGCCCCAACGGAACCGTCGTCACGTACGAGGCGCCCGTTCCCGTCGCCCCGGCCGACGGCACGCCGCTCCCGCCAGGCGCGCAGCCGGGCACCGGCGGCATCTTCCCGTAGCCCCCACCCCGCCCCAGGCACCGCCCCCCGCATGAAGACGCTCCTCCTGCTCCGCCACGGGAAGTCCGACTGGGACGCCGACTACGGGGCCGACCACGACCGGCCGCTCGCGGAGCGGGGCCAGAAGGGCGCGCGGAAGATGGGCCGGTTTGTCACGACGGCCCGGCTCGTGCCGGACCGGGCGCTGACGTCGTCGGCCGTCCGCGCCCGCGAGACGCTGGCAACGGCGGCCGAGTCGGGCGGGTGGACCGGGCCGGCGCGCGTGACCGAGGCGCTCTACGACGCGACGCCCGAGGCCGTCCTCCGCGAGATCCGAGCGACCCCCGACGACGCCGACACGCTCGTCGTCGTTGGGCACGAGCCGACGTGGTCGGCGCTGGTCTCGCTGCTTATCGGGGGCGGGGCGGTCGAGATGAAGACGGCGGCTCTCGCGCGCGTCGACCTCGACGTCGACCGCTGGGCCGACGCGGCGGCGGGGCGCGGCGTGCTCGCCCTGCTCCTGCCGCCCCGCTCGCTCCGCCCGAACGCGTACCGGAAGCTGAAAGACAGCATCGAGCGGGCGATCGAGGCCCAGCGCGAGGCCCGCGAACGGGCCGAGAGCACGGCCGCCCCGCCCGAGCCGGACGTCCCGCGCCTGCCGGAGGCGCCGCCCGGGGGCGGGGCGGCGTAGGCGGGGCGGCGGGAACGACGTGATACGGAGTCGCGGAGTTCGTGCGGGCCTTACCCCGCCGCCCCGCCCGAGCACCCCTCACCCTGGCTGCGCCGACGCTGCGCGGTGTCCCTCTCCCGGGGACCTCGTAGGGCGGGGCGATGCCCAACGAATCGTCAGAGCCCGTATCAGGGGCGGGGCGGCTCCTAGCGCACGGGCGGGGCGGGGTCCAGGCCCAGGACCTCCGTCCCCTGCTCGAACACGACGTCGACCGGGACGCCCGCCGCGGCCACGCGGTCGAGGCTGCGCGCGAGCGACGGGTCCGTCCGCCCGTACTGGCGGACGAAGGCGTCGACCGCGTCGTAGTCGCCGTCGCCCTGGAGCGTCAGGATGCGGCGGGCGAGCGCCTCGACGGCCGGCCCCATCTGCTCGGGGACCACGCGCCAGACCTCGCCGTCGGGCGTGGACTCGGGCACGATCGCGCCGCGCTCGCGGAAAAAGTTGAACCGGACCAGGTTCGCGCGCCCGTGCGCGCTCGACGCCCCGAACCGGACCGACCGGAAGACGGACGCCATGAACGTCACGTAGTGCTCGTCGAGCGTCGCCTCGTCCCACTCGCCGCGCTCGATCAGCTGCTGGACCATGTAGAGCCCGAGCACGTCGGCCTTGCCCTCTTCGAGCGCGCTCGCCCGGTCCTGGAGCGCCTCGCGGACCGTCCCCGCCCCGCCCACGACGTTCTTGACGCCCAGCCCGTGCGCCACCTCGTGGAACATGGTGTTGCCAAAGAAGGCGTCGAACGTGACGAGGCCGCGCTGGTCCTCGGCGAGCAGCACGCCGGCGATGGGGACCAGGATGCGGTCGAACTTGGCCCGCATCGCGTTCTTCAGCTGGAGCCGACGCGAGCCCTTCGCGAGCTGGACGGCCTCGTCGTTGGGCAGGTTGATGGCGATCGTCTTCGAGCCTGCATTCGCCTCGCCGGCGGCGTAGACCACGTCGTAGGCGCCCAGGTCGGCGTCCGTCCCGGGCGCCTCGGCCTTGTAGGCGTCGTCGACGGGGAGCCCGCGCTGGAGGGCGGGGAGGAGCGCGGCGTAGCGCTGGAGCCGCGCGCTCCACGCCGGGTCCTTGACGAGCACGTACGCCTCGTGCGACGACTTGTAGCCGGCGAGCCCGTCCTCGTACGTCTCGATCGGCCCGATGACGAGGTCGAGCGGGTTGTCGCGGACGTCCATCCACGCCAGGTCGCTCGCCTGGTAGTCGTCGGATTCGAGCGCGTCGGCGCGGAGGCGGAGGTAGCGGGCGAATGAGGCGTTCTCCGACAGGTCGGCCGCCGCGCGGAGGTGGGCCGCCGCGCGCCGGTGCTCGTCGGCGAACGCCTCGTGGTACGGGACGCCCTCGAGCCCGCCCCGCTCGGTCTGGCGGACGAGCGTGTAGGCGCTCGTGAGGCCGCGGTCCGGGTAGAGGTCGGCCACGCGCAGCAGCTCCTCTTTCGTGAGGTCGTGCGGGTAGAGGTTCGAGCCCGCCGGCTTCGGCCCGACGCCGGGCAGGAACGGCGCGTTGCCGTCCAGCCGGTCCCACGGGCCGACGTTGATCTCGGCGTAGCGCCGGGCCGGCTCCGAGAGGCCCGCGAGCAGCGAGTCGCGGTCGCCGTACGCCTGGACCCAGAACACGTCGTCCATCTCCTCGGCCGCCGCGATCAGGTGCGGGATCATCCGCCGCGTCGAGTCGGAGAGGCTGGAGAGGTCGGCGTCCAGGCGGACCGTCGTGTATTGGCCGAGGAGGTCCTGGATCACGGAGTCCTCGGGCGCGAGCGCCCCGAGCCCGTCGGTCGTGGCCGTCGGCGAGGGGCCGTCGGCGGGCGTCTCGAACTGGCACCCGAGGGCGGCGAGGAGCAGGGCGGCGCAGGCGAGTTTCATGGCGGACGGAAGGCGAAAGGCGGAAGGTGCGCCACCCCGCCCGTGGTGTGGGCGGGGCGGCCGTAGCGGCGTTGCGTGCAACGCCGTCGGGCGGTGCCGTCGGGCGGTGCCGTCGGGCGGCACGCGGGCGGGGCGGGACCGTAGGGGCGACCGGCGGTCGCCCACGGGCGGGGCGGCGTCCGCGCCCAAGGTACCGGGCGGGGCGGCGGCCCCCGCGCGACCGCCCCGCCCTACCCGTCCGCCCGCGTCAGGACCACCACCCCGCCCGCGTCGGGTTCGGCTGCGTCGGGCGGGGCGGACAGGTCGGCGGCCGGCTCGAAGATGACCACGAGCACGCGGGCGTCCGGCGCCTCGCGCGCGAGGTGCTCCGGGATGCCCAGCCCGCCCGCGCTGTGGAAGCTCCCGTTGAGGTGGACCACGAGCGCCCCGCCCCGCCCGGCGTCCGCGATCCGGTGGGCCATCGTGAGGTCGCGGAGGTTCTGCGCCGCCAGCATCCCGCCGGCCGACGGGCCGCCGTGCCCAGCCATGCCGCCCATCGCGTCCGCGAACGCCGCCGCGAGCGCGTCCGACGGTCCGGCGAGCGGGCGGGGCGGGTAGACGGCGAGCGACGCCGCCGGCAGCCGGTCGAGCGCCTCCACCCCGCCCTCGCGCGCCACGAGGCGGACGTGCCGAGCCGGCGCGTTCGTCGCCACGACGGGCAGCCCGTGCGCGCGGGCATACTCCACGAGCGGCCGGTAGTCGGCGTAGTTGGACCACGGGCGGGCGCCTTCGGTCAGGTCGCGCTCCTGGGCGGCGCCGGCCAGGTACTCGTCGAGCACCGGCTGCACGTCGGCCTCGAACATTTCCAACCCGAGCGCGACGGGCCGCCCCGCCCCCATACGCTCGTGGACGCCCTGGAGCACGCGGAGCTGGAGCGCGTGGGCGACCGTGTCGTCGTGGCGCTCGCCGAGGAGCACCACGTCGGCCGCCGCCGCCGCGTCGACGACCGCGGCGAGGTCGCTGGGCTCGCCGTCCACGTAGACGGCGTAGCGGCCGGCTAGAGAGTCCGGCTGGGCCGAGGCGGCGGAGGCGAGCAGGAGCACGGCAACGAGGGCGGGGCGGAGCATGGGCGTGGGAAAATGTCGGGGGGAGGTCGTCACAAAACGGACCGCCCCGCCCCCGGGCAGGCGAGGGCGGGGCGGTAGAACCGTGGAGCAGTGGGTCAGCGAGAAGCGTTAGGCCGTGGCCGTCTTGAACCTCGCCGACTTACTCGCTCTTCTTGCTCCGCCGGCGCTTCCGCTTCGGCTTCGTGGCCTCGCCGTTGTCGGCCGCCCCGCCCTGCGGGTCGTCGGCGGGGGCGTCGTCGAACTCCGCGTCGGCGCCGGCCGCGAGGGCGACGCCGCCCTCGGCCGTGAAGGCGTAAGGCTCGTCGACGGGGCGGCGGCGCGAACCGGCGGCCGCCTCGGGCTCGCCGCCCCGCCCGGAGCGGCGGGAGCCCGAGCGGCCGCCCCGCTCGCTGCGGGCCGAGCGGTCGTCCGAGTCGTCGCGCTGGGCCTCGCCGCGCTCGGCGGGGGCGGGGCGGTCGTCGTCGCCGTCTCGGTCGGTGGGCTGGTCGCCACGGCCGGCCGGCTCGTCGCGGCGGGAGCGGCGGGACCGGCCACCCCGCCCGCGCTCGCCATTCCGGTCGTCCCCGCCGCTCTCCCCGTTCCGCTCCTCGCGGGCGGGGCGGGCCGAGACGTCGTCGCGGGCGTCGGCGTGCGGGGCGTCGTCGTCGTCGAGGGCGGGGCGGTCGTCGTCGTCGCGGCGGCGCGAGCGGCCACGCATCTCGTCGCGGCCGCGCCCGGTGCGGTCGCCGTCGCGCGCTTCGCGGGCCTCTTTCGCCTCGCGCTGCTGGACGTCGTACTCGCTCTCCGTCCGGTCCATGGCCGGGCCGGCCGGCGTGTCGTGGAGGCTCGCCTGGTAGACCCGGTCGAGGAGCATCGCGAGCAGTTCGGGCTCGCCCTCCTCGACAAACTGGCGGGCGACCGGCACGAACCGCTTCTGGCGCTCGCGCTCCAGGTTCGAGCGGCCGCGGAGGTCGTCCTCCAGGATGCGCGTGAGGCGCTGGCCGACGCGGTTGCCCAGCTCGTCGGGCGTCGGCAGGTCGATCTCGTCGAGCGGGATGTCGTACTTCTTGGCGATCTGGCGGAGCGTGGGCATGTCGCTCGCCGTCGTGATCGCGATCGAGACGCCGGCCTTGCCGGCCCGCGCCGTCCGCCCCGAGCGGTGGACGTAGTACTCGCGGTCCTGCGGGATGTCGTAGTGGAACACGTGGCTGAGGTCCTCCACGTCGATCCCGCGCGCGGCCACGTCGGTCGCGACCAGGAACCGGAGGTCGCCGTCGCGGAGCCGCTTCATCGTCTTCTCGCGCGCCTTCTGCGTGAGGTCCGACGAGATGCCGGCGGCGTTGTAGCCGTAGTTGTTCAGGAACGTGGCCAGGTACTCGACGTCGCGCCGCGTGTTGGCGAAGATGATGGCGCTCGACGGGTTCTCCCACTCGATGAGCGTGGCGAGCGCGCGGTCCTTCTCCATCGGCGCCACCTGGGCCGCCCGGTGCGTCATGCGCTCGACGTGGACCGTCCCGCCGGCCGTGGCGATAAAGACGGGGTCGGTCAGGAACTCCTGCCCGATCCGCTGGACCTGGAACGGCATGGTCGCCGAGAACATGTACGAGTCGCGCTCGCGCGGGAGGTAGCGGCGCACCTTGAGCATGTCGGGGAAGAACCCCATCGACAGCATCTCGTCGGCCTCGTCGAGGATGATCGTCCTGAGGCGGTCCAGCTTGAGCGTCCCGCGCGAGAGGTGGTCGAGCACGCGGCCCGGCGTGCCGACGACGAGGTGGGCGCCCTTCTCGAACGCCTCGATCTGCGGCCCGTAGGCCGTCCCGCCGTAGACGGGCACCGCGCGGAGGCGGTCGGCCTCGTCGAGCCCGGCGTTCATGCGCTGGAACTCGTCGTGGATCTGGCGGGCCAGCTCGCGCGTGGGGCACAGCACGAGGGCCTGGCACGTGTCCTCGTCGGGGTCCAGCTTTTCGAGGAGCGGGAGCAGGAAGGCGCCCGTCTTGCCGCTCCCCGTCCGGCTCTGGACCACGAGGTCCTGGCCGTCGAGGATGTACGGGAGCGCCTCGGCCTGGACTGGCATGAGCGCCGGCCACCCGAGCGCCTGGATGCCGGCCTGGAGCCGGGCGGGGAGGTCCTGGACCGAGACCGCCTCGGCGTCGGGGTCGGGCTCGGAAAACGGGGTCTGAAGCGGGCGGCTGGCCTTGGCCTCGTTCTGGGCCTTCTGCGTAAAGTCGAAGACGGCTTCGTACGCCATGTGTCGTCGGGGGTCTGGGGGTGGGGTGCCGCCCGGGTCCCTGTCACTGCCCGACCGGCGTCGCAAGGCGCGGGGCCACGAGGCCGCGCGCCGACGCGGCAGGCGCCGCGTCTGCGGAGACTACGGGCCGCCCGCGCGCGGTCGTCCCCACGCGCGGCGTCTTCCGCCCGAGTTCTTCACCGCCCCGCTCCGGGCACGGCCCGCCGTGGGCGGGGCGGGTGCGATGCCCCTCGGGGCGGCCGGCGGCCCTGCCACCACCCCGCCCTCGGCGGCAGACACGGGCGGGGCGGGCGCGTCGGGCACCGCCCCGCCCGGCCGGACCGGCGCCCGTTAGCCGCCTGAGCTGGCGATGAAGGCCGCCTCGGGCGTTTCCTCGTCGAGCACCTCCAGGATCACCGACACGAGCCGCGCCGCAAGGCCCTGCTTGGGGAGGAACCTGGCGGCCCCGGCCTCCAGCGCCCGCCGCGCGTAAACCTCCTCGTGGTGGGCCGAGATGACGAGGGCGGGGAGGCCCGGCCGCTCCTCGCTCAGACGCCGCACGAGGTCGACGCCGCTCATGCCCGGCAGCCGGAGGTCGGTCAGGACGAGGTCGCACGGTGTCTCCCGCAGCGCGTCCAGCGCCTCCTCGGCAGTCTCGACGGACTGGCTGAGCACGAGCCGGGGCTCCGTCGCGAGCAAAGCCGCGTAGGCCTCTCGCATGACGGGGTGGTCTTCCACGAGGAAGACACGGTGGGGGGACGACAACATGGGAAGCGCGCGCAGTGTGAGCGGGGCGGCACGCGCAAGATGGAGCACGGACGGGACATCTGCGCGCCTGCGCGGGCAAGCCGGGCCAAGGACGACGGGTGCCCCCCGCTCTTGGAGGTAGAGGCAACCAGGGAAATCCCCACGCAGCCCCACCGGATGGGTACCGCCGCCGGACGCAAAGCCCCGCCCGAACGCCGCGGGCGGGGTGGGCGCGCGTCAGGCCTCCGCCCCGCCCTCGCCAGCCGCCCCGCCCTCGACGGCCCGCTCCGCCGGCACGACGAACGCGATCCGAGTGCCGCCGCCGGGCGACGAGTCGATCTCGACCCGGCCGCCCACGAGGTCGAGGCGGCCTTGGACGCTTTCGAGCCCGAGCCCCGTCCCGCCCCGCCCGGCGGCCTGCTCCGGGTCGAAGCCGGCGCCCTCGTCCTCGACCGCCACGACCACCGTGCCGCCGTCGCGGCGGGCCGTGAGGCGGGCGCGCTCGACGTCCGCGTGCTTGACCACGTTGAACAGGGCTTCGCGGAGCACCTGGTAGAGCGTGGCCCGCGTGCTCCGGTCGGCGATGCGGCAGCCGGGCTCGACCTCGACCTCGACCGCGAGCCCGTACCGCGCCCGGACGTGCTCGGCCAGCCACTCGAAGACCTCGACCACGTCCTCCATGCGGAGGACGGCCGGGCTGAGCTCCGACGCCAGCGTCCGCGTGAGCGCGACGGCGTCGTCGAGCGTGGCCGTCGCGCGGTCGAGGAGCGGCGCGTTGGCCGCCCCGCCCTGGCGGAGCACGGAGAGCGTCATGGACAGGCCGTAGAGCTGCTGCTGGAGGTCGTCGTGGAGGACCTGCGCGATCCGTCGGCGCTCCTCCTCCTCGGCCACGGTCAGCCGCGCCAGCAGGCGCCGCGCGAGCGCCGTCCGCTGGCGGACCCGGCGTTCGAGCGTCTCGTTGAGGGCCTGGATCTCCTCCTCGGCCTGCACGATCTGGTCGATGTCCGTCACCGTCCCGAACCACCCCGTCAGGGCGCCGGCGTCGTCGCGGACGGGCTGGGCGCGCGTGAGGAACCAGCGGTACTGGCCGCCGGCGACCTCCATGCGGTAGCGGGCCGCGTACGGCTCCGTCCCGCCCCGCCCCGCATCGAGCACGGCCTCGGCGGCGGCCCGGTCGTCGGGGTGCACGAGGTCCTCCCACATCTCCGTCCCCAGCGCCGCGTCGGCGGTCTGCCCCGTGACCTCCATGAACCGGGGGTTCACGTAGCCGATCCGGCCGTCGGGGTCGGCCGTGAACAAGATGTCGGGGACGGTCTCGGCCGTCCGCCGGAACCGCTCTTCCGACGCCCGCAGTGCGTCCTCAGCCTCTTTGTGCGCCGTGTTGTCGCGGAGCACCTTGGCGAACCCGCGGACCGCCCCGCCCTCGCCGCGGAGTGCCATCATGACGCCGTTGGCCCAGAACCGCGAGCCGTCGGCCCGGGCGTGCCAGCGGTCGTCGGCGGCTTGGCCCGTCTCGCGGGCCGTGTCGAGCTCGGCCTCGAACACGCCCGCGGCCCGGTCCTCGGGCGTAAAGATGAAGCGGGCGGGGCGGCCGAGCGCGTCGGCCTCGGCGACCCCGAAGGTGGCCTCGGCGCCCCGGTTCCACATCGTGACGCGGCCCTCGGCGTCGGTCATGAACATGGCGTAGCCCGTGGCGCCTTCGACGAGCACGCGGTAGCGCTCTTCAGACGCCCGAAGGTCGGCCTCGGCGTTGGCCCGCGTCACGGCCTCCCACGCCCGCTCGGCCGTCTCCTCGACCAGCGCCACCTCGGCGTCGGTCCAGTCGCGGGGCTCCGCGCTGTGGACGACGAACAGGGCCACGCCCCGCCCGTCGCGGACGACCGGCGTGAGCACGTACGCCCCGATGTCGAGCGCGAGCGTGGCCTCGCGGGCCGCCGTGCCCAGGCGCGGGTCGGCCGCCACGTCGCGGACCACGAGCGTCCGCCCCGCCCGGAACTCGTCCATCGCCGCCCGGCCGTACCCGTCCAGGTCGTACGTCCCGACCACGCTGGGCACGCCGTCGTGGTAGTCGGTGCGGACGGTGCCGGTCGCGCCGTCGGCCGAGACCGCAGCGCAGTGGACGCGGCTGGCCCCCAGGTACTCGCCCAGCACACGGGCCGCCGCGCCCTCGACGGCGAGCGCGCCGGCCGACGGGCGGAGCGCGTCGGCGAGCGCGGCGCGGAAGGCGTCCCGCCCCGCCCCGGCGCGGAGCGCCTCGGCCGCCTCGCGCTGCTCGGTCACGTCGGCGTTCATGCCCACGTAGCCGCGGATCGCCCCGCCCCCGTCGCGGAGCGGGGTGGCCCGGGTGTGCGTCCACCGCCAGGTCCCGCTGGGGCCGTGGCGGAGCCGGTTCTGGTGGTCGTAGTCGGCGCCCGCCGCGACGGCCCGCCGCCACGCCGCGAGCGCCTCGGCCCGGTCGTCGGGGTGGACGGCGTCGGCCCACCCCTCGCCCTCCCACTCGGGGGCGGTCTGGCCCGTGAACGCCCGCCACGACGGCGAGTCCTCGACGATCCGGCCCTCGGCGTCGGCCGACCAGACGATCTGGGCCGAGGCCTCGACGAGCGCCCGGAACTGCTCCTCGCTCCGGCGGAGGCCCTCCTCGGCCTGTCGCCGCGCGGTGATGTCGATGAACGTGACCACGACGCCGTCGATCCGGTCGTCGACCGTCCGGTAGGGCCGCGTGTGGACGAGGTACCACCGGCCGTCGGCGCCCTGGACCTCGCGCTCCTGGACTTCGAGCCGGTCGAGCACGGCGCGGGCGTCGTCGGCCAGCACGGCGCCGCCGAACGTCGGGGCAAAGTCGGACAGGGGCCGCCCGAGGTCGGACGGCCGGAGGCGGAAGTGGTCGCGGACGCTCGGCGTGAACCGCTGGACGCGGAGGCTCCGGTCGAGGAAGAGCGTGGCGATCTCGGTCGACGTGATGAGGTTTTCGAGGTCGCCCTTGGCCCGGGCCAGCTCGTCCACCTTCGCCTTCATCTCGTCGTTGACCGTCTGGAGCTCCTCGGCCATCGACTGCGCCTCCTCCTTCGACGTCTCCAGCTCCTCGGCCGTCGAGCGCAGCTCCTCGTTGATCGACTGGAGCTCCTCGTTCTGCGCCTTGAGCTCCTCGCGGCTGGTCTCGAACTCCTCGACGGAGAGCTGGAGCTGCTCGCGGACCTCCTGGACCTCGGCCTGGAGCGCCGCCTCTCGGTCGGGCGGGTCGACGAGCGCCGCCCCGCCCTCGGCGGGCGGGGCGGTCTCGAACAGGACCTGGACGGAGTCGCCCTCGGCCGTCGCCCGGGCGCGGACGCGGACGGCCCGCTCGGCGCCCTCGACCTCGACGCGGACCGGCCCCGAGGCGACCTCCCCGCCCTCGCGGCGGGCCTGGTAGAGCGCGGCCTGCACGGACGGCCGGAGGACGGGGAGGACGAGCCGGAGCACGTTCCGCGTGGGCTCGCCGGACCCCATCTGGAGGAACGCCCCCGCCCCGCCCGACAGGTGGACCACCTCGCCGGTCTCGCCGACGAGCACGCTGGGCGGGGCGGCCTCGGCTCGGAGCCGCCGGTGGACGTCGGCAAACGACACGGACGGACCGACCTCGCCGTCGGGACGCGCGGGCGGGGCGGGCGCCACGCCCACCGACGGGATGCGCGGCGAGCGCGGGAGGGCGGGGAGGGCGACCTCGACGTCGCGGCGCCGGTACAGCCGGGCGTCCTTGTCCTCGGCCTGGTAGAGCGCCGAGGCGGCGTCGGCGGTCTCGCTGGAGCCCAGGAACAGGGCGCCGCCCGGGTCGAGCGCGTAGTGGAACAGCTCGAGCACGCGCTGCTGGAGCGACCGCTGGAGGTAGATGAGCAGGTTCCGGCACGTGACGAGGTCGAGGTGCGCGAACGGCGGGTCCTTGAGCAGGCTGTGCGGCGCGAACAGGACCGTCTCGCGGAGCGCCTCCGTCACGCGGTAGCCGCCGGTCGAGCGCCGGAAAAAACGGCGGAGCCGCTCGGGGCTCACGTCGGCCTCGATGGACTCGGGGTAGACGCCGGCCCGCCCGACGGCCACGGCCCGCTCCGACAGGTCGGTGGCGAACACCTGGACGCGGGGCGGGGCGGCCAGCTGCCCGGCGAACTCGGCGAGCAGGATGGCGACGGAGTACGCCTCCTCGCCCGTCGCGCACCCGGCCACCCACACGCGGACCTCGTCGTCGGGTCCCTTCCCCTCGAACAGCGACGGGACGACGGCCGCTTCCAGGACCTCAAAGGCCTCGGGGTCGCGGAAAAAGTTGGTGACCGAGATGAGGAGGTCGTCGAGCAGCCGGGCCGGCTCGCCGGGCGTCCGCCGGAGGGCGTCGAGGTAGGCGCTCGGCGAGTCGGCGCCGACGACGTGCATGCGCCGGGCCAGCCGCCGGAGGACCGTCGAGCGCTTGTAGTGGGCGAAGTCGTGGCCCGTCTGCGCGCGCAGGAGCGCGAGCACCTGCTGGACGGCGCGGACGTCGTCGCGGCCGAGGGCGTCCTCGTCGGGCGGGAGCCGGGCGGCCTTGAGCCGGTCGCCGTAGGCGATGGCCTCGCGGGCGAGCTGGCCCGCCGTCCCGACGGTGTCGGCGACGCCGGCGGCGATCGCGCTCCGCGGCATCTCGTCGTAGCCCGCGTCGGCGGGGTCCTGCGCGAGCACGAGCCCGCCGAGCTCCTGGAGCCGGCTCGCCCCGACGGTCCCGTTCTGCCCCGTCCCCGAGAGAACCACGCCGACGGCGTGCTCGCCGTAGGCCTCGGCGAGCGTGCGGAAAAAGTGGTCGATCGGCCGCCGCCGGTGCCGCTCGTCTTCGAGCGGCTCGAGCCGGAGGTGCCCGTCCTCCATGACGAGGTTCCGGTTCGGCGGGATCACGTAGACGTGCCCCGGACAGACCTCCTCGCGCTCGGTGACCTGCGTGACGGGGAGCGGCACGGACCGCTCCAGGATCTCGGCCAGCTGGCTCTCGCGGTCCGGCGCCAGGTGGATGACGACGACGAAGGCGGCCCCGTCGGTCTTGGGGAGCCCGGCGAAAAACGCCTCCAGCGCCTCCAGCCCGCCCGCGCTCGCGCCCAGCCCGACGACGAGGAACGGCGAGGCGTCGGGGTCGCGGTCGGGGCCGAGCGCGCCGCTCGCGTCCATCTCGGACTCGGGGGCGGGGCGGTCGTCGGGGGCGTCGCCCTCGGGGGTGTGAGGCATGTGTGGCCAGGGGGAGGGAGCCCACGCGTTGGAGGATCCCCCTATCTACGAAAAGCGCACGCCGCCGTTCGCCAACGACTTGGAGGGCGTGAGACAAAGGCTCGAAGGCCGCGTGACACCGCCCCGCCCGCTGCGGCCTTCCGGCGCCCTGACGGTGCAGCCGGAGGCATACCGCCCCGCCCGAGCGGGGCGGCGGCGCGTGCTCGGGCGGGGCGGCCGGCGGCGCCGGCTCCTCCCGCTCGGGCACGGGCGGGGCGGTCCTACCGCGCCTGGCTCGGGTCGACGGGGCGCACCAGCCCCTCCTGGACCGCGCTGGCCACGAGCCGGCCCTCGGCGTCGTAGACGGCGCCGCGCGTGAACCCGCGGGCGCCGGCCGCCGTCGGCGAGTCGATGGCGTAGAGGAGCCAGCCGTCGGCGCGGAACGGGCGGTGGAACCAGATGGCGTGGTCCAGCGACGCCGCCTGGATCGACCCGTCGAACACGCTCCGCCCGTGCGGGAGCAGCGCCGTCCCCAGCAGGCCCCAGTCGCTCGCGTAGGCCAGCAGCGCCTGGTGGACGGCCGGGTCGTCGGGGAGCGGCCCCGACGCCTGGATCCACATGTCGGCCGTGCCCGGGCGGGGGTCGGGGCGGAGCGGGTCGGCGGGGTCGACCGGCCGGTAGTCGAAGGGCCGGTCGCGCGTGAGCACGGTCCGCAGCGGCTCGGGCACCCGGTCGCCCAGCGACTCGACGAGGTCGCGCTCGCTGGGGAGCCCGTCGGGGCCGTCCACGCTGCGGCCCAGGTCGTCCTGGTGGTCGAGCCCGGGCTCGGCGCGGTGGAACGAGAGCGAGGCGTTAAAGATGGGCCGCCCGTGCTGGACGGCCGTCACGCGCCGCGTCGAGAACGAGCCGCCGTCGCGGAGCGCCTCGACCTCGTAGACGATGGGGGCCTCGACGTCGCCGGGGAGGACGAAGTAGGCGTGGAGCGAGTGGCACGGCCGCCCCGCCCCGCCCTCGCCGCCGTTGACGGTTCGGTCGGCGGCGACGAGCGCCTGGGCCAGCACCTGGCCGCCGAACACGCGGGGGCTGGCGAGCGGCCGGTTCCGGCCGCGGAAGATGCGGTCCTCGATCCGTTCGAGGTCGAGAAGGTCGAGAAGGTCGTCGAGGGCGGTCACGGAGCGGGCGGTCGGGGCGGCCCAAGAAACCGCCCCGCCCGCGCGGGCGGGGCGGGAAGCCGGGATTTCACAGCGGGCGGGGCGGGCGCCGGACTCTGCGGGGGCGGGGCGGCCCACCATCATTTCACGGTCCGAACGCTTGGAGAAAGGCGCCCCCAGGGATCTACCTTCGCGCGCCCTGCAGGCCGAGCCGGCGTGCGGGGCCATCACCCTACGCGCGCCCCCGGGCGCACCCTCCCCCCGATGAAGAAGACCCTGCTCGTCGCCCTGGCCGTCGTCGGCCTCCCGCTCGCCGGCTGCGCCGAGAACGAGGCCGTCGAGGCCGTCACGCCCGCCACCGACGCCCCCGTCGTCGAGGAGCCCGCCCTCATCGCCGAGCCGCTCGCGGCCGACACGCTCGTCGTCCCCGAGGCCGAGATGACCACGGAGCCGATGACCGACGAGGCCCTCGTCGCCCCGATCGAGGGCGAGGCCCCGGCCCAGGACGGCACGACGATGTAGTCCCGCCCCCCGGTCTGGACTCCGGCCGCCCCGCCCGCGCTCCGTGGGCGGGGCGGTCTGCGTTTGGGGGCCGCCCGCCCGGGGCGGGGCGGCTAGCCCGTCGGCCCGGGCTGCGAGGCCGGCGCGGCGCCGGGGTGGAGCCGCTGCGCGCTCGACGTCGCCGCCTGCTCCGGCGCCTCCGGCGTCTGGTTCGAGCGCCGGCGGTTGCCGCCAGCGTCGATGGCCCGGTCGATGTTGTAGGCCGCCGAGATCAGGCCGAGGTGCGAGAACGCCTGCGGGAAGTTGCCCAGCGCCTGGCCCCGGAGCCCGGTCATCTCGGAGAACAGGCCGAGGTGGTTCGAGTAGCCCAGCATCTTCTCGAACATGACCCTGGCCTTTTCGAGGTAGGCCGGCTCGACCCGCCCCGCCCGCGCGAGCGCCTCGACGAGCCAGAACGAGCACATGTTGAACGCGCCCTCGTCGCCGCCCACGCCGTCGTCGACCTCGGTCGTGTTGTAGCGCCACACGAGGCAGTCCGAGGTCAGCCCGCCCTCCTCGGGGGCCTTCAGCGTCTGCTCCAGCGTCGAGATCATGCGGGGGTCGTTGGGGCCGGTAAAGAAGACGAGCGGCATGAGCAGGTTCGAGGCGTCGAGCGCGTCGCTCCCGAACGCCTGCACGAACGCGCCGCGCTCCTCACTCCAGCCCTTCTCCATGATGGCCCGGTAGATCGCGTCGCGCGTGGCCGTCCACCGCGCGCGCGGGGCGGGGAGGCTCCGCTTGTCGGCCAGCCGGAGCGCGCGGTCGAGCGCCACCCAGCACATGAGCTTCGAGTACACGAAGTGCTCTTTCTCGCCGCGGACCTCCCAAATGCCCTCGTCCGGGCGCTCCCAGTTGGCGCACACCCAGTCGACGTACTTGCAGATGTCCTGCCAGAACTCCCACGCGATCGGCGTCCCGTACTTGTCGTAGAGGTACACCGAGTCCAACAACTCGCCGTAGATGTCGAGCTGGAGCTGGCCGGCCGCCCCGTTCCCCACGCGGACCGGCTTCGAGCCCATGTAGCCGTCGAGGTGCGGGAGCTCGAACTCGGTCAGCGTCCGGCGCCCGTCGACCCCGTAGACGATCTGGAGCGGCCCGTTCGGATCGTCGACCATGCCGGCCTCGCACCGCTCGCGGAGCCACCCGATAAACTGGCGGGCCTCGGTCGTGAACCCGATCCGCAGGAGGCCGTAGAGCGAGAACGCCGAGTCGCGGATCCAGGAGTAGCGGTAGTCCCAGTTCCGGCCGCCGCCGATGTGCTCCGGCAGCGACGTCGTGGGCGCGGCGATGATGGCGCCCGTCGGCTCGAACGTGAGCAGCTTGAGCAGGAGCGCGCTCCGGCGGACCGTCTCGCGCCACCGCCCGGTGTAGGTGCAGCCGCGGAGCCAGTCGCGCCAGAAGTCGGTCGTCTTGCGGAACAGGGCGTACTCGTGCTCGCGCGAGAGCGGCTCCTCGAGCGTCCCCAGCGGGTCGAGGTAGCGGAGCTCGAGCGTGACGCGGTCGCCCCGTTCGAGCTCGAACTCGCGCACGACCGCCGGCCGCTCGGGGTCCGAGTCGTCGACGTGGAGCGCGCGGACGGTCGAGAGCCCGAGCCGGATGGGGCCGCCGTCCGGCCCGCCCGACGGCGCCGAGAACACGGCCCCCTCGCTCGTCAGCTCGACCGTGTGCGGCGCCCGCCCGTAGTCGAACGCCGGCGCCACGCGGACCCGGACGCGGACGCGCCCGCGGAGCACGCGGACGTGGCGGATCAGCCGGTGGTACCCGGCGTCCGGCCCGATGTCGCCGACGGGCATGTAGTCGACGACCTCGGCGGCCCCGTTCTCGTCGGTGTACCGCGTGACGAGCACGTTCGAGTCGGGGAGGTACGTCTGGCGCCCCGTGAGGTCGCCCTCGACCTCGACGTGGAAGCGCCCGCCCCGCTCGGCGTCCAGGACGGCCCCGAACACGCTCGGGCTGTCGAAGTGGGGCAGGCAGAGCCAGTCGATCGACCCGTTGTTGCCGACGAGCGCGGCCGTCCGCATGTTGCCGATCAGGCCGTAGTCCTCGATGGGGAGGTAGCCGGGCGGGGCGGAGCCGTTGGAAGAGGCCATGGGACGACGGGGAGGGGGCGGTGTGAGCGGGTCGGGAGCCGGTCGGCCGGCAAGGCCCGTGCCGGGCGCCAGTGGCGGGCTTCCGCCGTCGTGCGGCACGTCCGCCGCCCCGCCCGGCGGAGCGGGCGGGAGCCTGAGGGCGGGGCGCGTAGACGTCCTGAGCCGGTGCAAGGTCGCACCGGAGCGCGGGCCGGGGCGGGCCGCGAAACGGTTCCGGCGCTTCCTTACAACCGTCCCGCTCGTACCGGGGCGGGGCGGCCGGCGAGCGCGCACCCACCGCCCTGCCCAGGAGAGCGCAGCAACGGACGTACGCGCGGGCGGGGCGGTCTGCGGGCAGGGCCGCCCCGCCCTGATCCCGCCCTTACAGGAACGCCCGCAGGTAGGCGACGACGGCGTCGACGTCCGGCAGGCGGTGGCCGGCGACCGTCTCGCCCTCGCCCACCTTGACCGTCACAGCGGGCTGGCGGAGCGCCTGGAGCGCGCGGAAGGCGTCCTCGTCCGTCACGTCGTCGCCGAGGTAGACCGGCGTCCGGTCCGGGTGCTCGGCGGCGAGCGCGGCGACGGCCGTTCCCTTCGAGACGCCGGCCGGGCGGAGCTCGACGACGCGCTTGCCCCAGATCGGCGTGAGCCCGTCCGGCACGGTCTCGGCCCACGCCTCCAGCGCGGCGCGGGCCGCGTCGGGGTCCGCCGCCGCCCGGTAGTGGACGGCGAACGCGGCGCCCTTGTCCTCAACGACCACGCCCTGGGCGTCGGGGACGGCCGCGCGGAGCCGGTCGAGCGCCTCGCCGTGCGCCTCGGTCGCCCGCTCCTCGACGGTCCCGTCGCTCCACCCCGTCTCGACGCCGTGGAGCCCGACCGCGCGGACGCGCGGGCCGCCCGCCCCGCCCAGGAGCCGCCCCAGCGCAGCCAGGTCTCGGCCCGTGATCACGACGACGGGGTGGGCGTCGACCAGGCGGGCCAGCAAATCCGGCACGTCCGGGTGCGGGACGGCCGCGGCCGGGTCGTCCACGATGGGCGCGAGCGTCCCGTCGTAGTCGAGAAAGAGCAGCGGGCGGGGCGGGACGGGCGGCATCGGAAAGGCGGAAGGCGGAAGGCGGAAGGCGGAAGGCGGAAGGCGGAAGATGCCCACCCCGCCCCGCCTTTTCCATGGGCGGGGCGGCCGTTGTAGCGGCGTTGCATGCAACGCCGGGCTTGCAGCGACGAGACTGTACGACGCCGGGGCGGCGGGGCGGTACAACGCCGCGGCGGCGACGGCAGCAAGGGTATCGCCCCACCACCCCGCCCCAGCACGCGGGCGGGGCGGCCACTCCACATCCCCCCTCCCGACCTCCCCCCGCTGAGGGGAGGAGAGTCA
Source organism: Rubrivirga sp. S365 (assembly GCF_032248475.1). Classification (NCBI taxonomy): domain Bacteria; kingdom Pseudomonadati; phylum Rhodothermota; class Rhodothermia; order Rhodothermales; family Rubricoccaceae; genus Rubrivirga; species Rubrivirga sp. S365. The sequence continues at coordinate 1,160,720 of NZ_JAVTTN010000001.1, read as the reverse complement.
GGGTTGGTTACCAAACAGCCTCTCAGGCGGGGTCGGCGACGGCCTCGGCGCCCTCGGGCTCCGCCCCGCCCTCGCCGTCTGCGGGCGGGGCGGGGCGGCCGTCGAGCGAGGTCAGGAAGCGGTCGGCCCAGACGTGGACGTCCAGCCGCTCGACGGCCGCGCGGAGGCTGGCCAGCCGGCGGCGGCGGTCGTCCTCCGGCAGGTCGAGCGCCTCGCGGAGCGACCGGGCCATGCCCTCGGCGTCGTACGGGTTGACGAACACGGCGCCGTCGAGGTAGTCGGCCGCGCCCGTGAGCTCGGAGAGCACGAGCGCGCCCCGCTCGCTGACGGCGGCGAACTCGTGGGCCACGAGGTTCATCCCGTCGCGGAGCGGGGTCACAAACGCGACGTCGGCCGCGCGGTAGAGGACGGCCAGCTCCTCCTGCGTGAACGAGCGGTAGCGGTAGCGGACCGGCGCCCACGCGCCCTGCGCGAACCGCCCGTTGATCCGCCCCGTGATCTCGTCCATGTCGCGGCGGAGCCGGTCGTAGGCCGGCACGCCCGTCCGCGACGGCGTCGCGACCTGGAGCAGCGTGACGCGCCCGTGCATCTCGGGGTAGAGCTCGAGGAACCGCTCAAACGCCTCCATCCGCAGCAGGAGCCCCTTCGTGTAGTCCAGCCGGTCGACGCCGAGCACGATCTGGACGTCGCCCAGCTCCTCGACGAGCGCCTCGGCCTGCGCCTGCGTCTCGGGCCGTTCCCCGAACCCCACGAACCGCTCGACGTCGATCCCGATCGGGTGCGCCTCGACGCGGACGTGGCGGCCCTGCCAGTGCACGCCCTCCGGGTCGATCTCGGCCCCCAGCAGGTCGCGCGCCGACTCGCGGAAGTTCTCGGCGTAGCCCTCGGTGTGGAACCCGATCAGGTCCGACCCCAGCAAACCCTTCAGGAGCGCCGTCGCCGACGGCACGATGCGGAACACCTCGGACGCCGGCCACGGGACGTGCCAGAAAAAGCCGACCTGGGCGCCCGCGAGCGCTCCGCGGATCATCTCGGGGACCAGCATCATGTGGTAGTCCTGGATCCAGAACTGGACCGCCCCGCCCTGCTCGCGGGCCACGTCGAGGGCGGCGTGCGCGAACCGGCGGTTGACCGCGCGGTAGGCGTCGCGGAACGTGCGCTCGGGCTCGACGTGCTCGACGAGGTAGTGGGCCAGCGGCCACAGCACGCGGTTGGCCATGCCCTGGTAGAACGCGGCGTATTCGGGCTCCTCGAGCGGCACGCGGCGGACCGTGAACCGCGGGTCGTCGTCGGGGTAGCGCTGGAACAGCGGGGTCCGCTCGTCGGGCTCCTGCATGGCCACCCACGCCCCGCCCTGGGCCTCGAGCACGGGGAGGAGCGCCGACGCGAGCCCGCCCAACGCGGGCGCCCACCCCGTCGACGTCGGGCGGATCGGGGCGCGGTTGGCGACGAGGACGAGCGACACGGGCGGGGCGGGAGTGTCGTGTGGGTACGCCGCCCCGCCCGCGCTGTTCGCCTCGGCCGCCGCCGCCGCCCCGCCCAGGGCGTTCCTGACGGCGCGGGCGGGGCGACCGGCGTTGCACCGCCCGCGCCTTACGGCTCGGGCACGAACCGCGCGCGGAGCCAGCCGCCGTCGACGCCGGCGCTCGCGAGCCGGTAGTAGGCCAGGAACGCCGGGAGCGTCACGTTCCGGCGCTGGTTGCGGACCTGGACCACGAGGTCGTCGCCGAACTGCTCGGCCTCGACGTCGGCGTCGTCGGCGTAGGGGACCTTGATCGAGACGGTGTAGGCGTCGCCCTCGTTCTCGACCGTGTAGGACGGCTCGGCGTGGTAGACGGCGGCCGGGTCGCGATCGGCGTAGAGGCCGGCGCCGATCTGCTCCAGGAGGTCGAGCCCGAACACCTCCTGGCCCAGGTGCGGCACGCGCAGGACCGGGAGCGGGGCGAACGTCTCCTCGATCTCCCTCAAGTAGCCCGCCTGGGCCTCGACGTACTTTGCCATCACGCCGCCTGCCTCGTCCTCGGGCACCACGCGGTTCACGATCGCCGCGTCGACGCCGTAGCCGTAGAGCTGGAGGTAGGTGTAGGCGCGCTTGGCCTCCTGGATCACCATGCGCTCGGGGTTCATGACCAGGCGCGCGCTCGTCACCTGCGGGTCTTGCAGGACCTCCTGGACCTCGCCCAGCTTCCCGAACAGGGCGTCGAGCTCCTCGTAGCCGCGGTCCAGCGGGATCCCGGTCGTCTTGCGGACGGCGAACCCGACGGTCTTGATGGCCGTCTTCTGCAGCGGGAACGCCTTCTGGAGCCACCACTGCGTGACTTGGGGGAGCGTGAGGAGCGTGAGCGTCTCGCCGGTCGGGGCGGCGTCGAGCACGATCACGTCGTAGTCGCCCGAGCGGTAGAACTGGTCGAGCCAGAGCAGCGCCGAGCCCTCGCCCATGCCCGGGAGCGCGGCGAGCTCCTCGGCCGCGATCGCGTCGGCGCCCTGGAACCGGAGCACGGCGCGGACCAGCTCGCGCATGTTGCCCCAGTACTTCCGCATCGAGTAGTACATGTCGACCTCCATCGCGTCCAGGCGCGGGGCGATCTCCTGGGGCTCCGGCCCGAGCGGGCGGTCGACGGCGTCGGCGAGCGAGTGGGCGGGGTCGGTCGAGAGGACGAGCGTGCGCTTCCCCTGCTTGGCGCAGGCGAGGGCCGTGGCCGCGGCGCAGGTCGTCTTCCCCACCCCGCCCTTTCCGGTAAACAGCAGGACGCGAGGCATGGCGAGTAACGGGTGATGAGTGATGGGTGAAGGGTCCAGAGGCTGCGCCGTTCCCTCCGGCCGCCCCGCCCTCTGGGTCCGCCCTGTGCTGCGTCAGGCCAGATCGGGCCAGCGGCTTCGGGATCGACACGTGATTCGTGATGCGTGAGGGTGCCCCAGAGCGACCTCACGCATCACGAATCACGCGCCCCGGCTCGGCGAACCCACTCCTCACGAGACCCCTGGCACAGCACCAGCCGCCCCGCCCGTCACTCTTCACTCGTCGCCCACCGTCCGACCACCCCGTCCGTCACCCGTCGTCCGCCCCGCCGTCGCGGGCGTCGCGGATCATCTCCTCGGCTGTCCGGCCACCCCGGTTGTTGGGGTTCGTCACGGGCGCGGGCTCCCGGGGCGGGGCAGTCCGGGGCGGGGCGGCCCCGGCCGGCTCGCGCGGCGCCTCGGGCGCGCGCGGCGCGCCTGGCCCGCGTAGGCGGGGCGGTGGCTGGCCCCGCGGGTCCGGCGGCCCGATGCGGCCGCGGTCGGCCGCCCCGCTCCACCCGGCGTCGCGGGCGGGGCGGCCCGACCCGAGCGCGGGGCGGTCCTGCTCGGGCCGCTCGATGTCCAGACTGTCGCCGCGGAGCGGCCGGTCGACGTCCCACCCCGCCCCGTAGGCGCCGTCGCCCCACGGGTCGTCCTCCCACGAGCCGCCGCCCCAGGGGTCGCCCGTGGTCAGCGAGTCCGCGCCGAAGGCGAAGTCGAACGTCTCGGGCGGGGCGGGGAGCGTGGCCGGCGGGAGCCGGTCCTGCACGCGCGAGAGGAAGCCGGCGACGACGGGCAGCGCCGTCTTCGACCCCTCGCCGGTCGCCTTGGAGCGGAACGTGACGCGCGGGTCGTTGAACCCGACCCAGGCGCCGACGGCGAGGCCGGGGCGGAGCGCGATAAACCAGCCGTCGGCGTAGCGCTGCGTGGTCCCGGTCTTGCCGGCCAGGTCGCCGGTCGCGCCCAGCCGGCGGAGGTCGCGGCCGGTCCCCCGGTCGACGGCCGCGCGCAGCATCTGGACGAGGTTGCGGGCGTCGCGGCGCGTGAGCACCTGCGCGCCGGTCCCGCCGAACGTGTCGAGCACCTGGCCCGACGCCGTCTCGACGCGCGTGATGAGCAGGGGCGCGCGGCGGAGGCCCTCGTTGGCGGCCGTCCCGTAGGCGCTCACCATTTCGAGCAGCGTGACCGGGCTCGTGCCCAGGCCGATCGACGGGACCACGTCGAGCGGGCTCTCGACCCCCATCTGCTGGGCCACGAGCGCGACCCGGTGCGGGCCGACCTCCTGCGTGAGCCGGGCCGTCGCCGCGTTCTTCGAGTAGGCCAGGGCGTCTTCGAGCGTGCCGGCGCTGACGCCGCCGGTCGGCGTCCACTCGGTCCCGTCGTCCAACTCGACGGTCGCCGCCCCGCCCTCGATCTCATCGTCGGGGGCGTAGCCGCGCTGGAGCGCGCTCGCGAACACGAACGCCTTGAACGTCGAGCCCGGCTGGCGCCGCGCGACGCCGGCGTGGTCGTACTCGTCGACGGCAAAGTCGCGGCTGCCCACATAGGCGCGGACGGCGCCGGTCTCGGGGACGAGCGCCACGAGCGCGGCCTCGACGCGGCGGACCGCCCCGCCCACCGAGTCGACGAGCGCGCGGTCGGCGAGCGCGTCGGCCTCGGACGCGCCGCCGTCGCGGAGCCGGGCGTAGGCGTCGGTCCGCCGGAGCGCGGCGTCGAGGGCGCGGCGGGGCGGCCCGCGCCGCCACTGGGCGTCGGCCGTCCGCTGGAGCCGCTGGGCGCGCTCGGCGACGGCGGCCTCGGCCTCGCGCTGGAGGCCCAGGTCCAGCGTCGTCCACACGACGAGCCCGTCTCGGTCGACGTCGTACCCGCGCGGGACGGCCCACGCGTCGAGCGCGGCGCGGACGGCGGCCGTAAAGTGCGGCGCGGCGCTGTAGGTCGACGGCTGCGGCGCGAGCTCGACGCCGAGCGGGGCGGCCTGGTAGCGCGCGGCGTCGGCGCGGGAGAGCGCGCCGGTGTCGGCCATGAGCCGGAGCACGAGGTCGCGGCGCTTTTTGGCCGCCTCGGGGCGGCGGACCGGGTTGTAGGCGTCCGGCCCCTTCAGCATGGCCACGAGCGTGGCCGCCTGCGGGACCGTCAGGTCGGGGGCGTGCGCGCCGAAGTAGGTCCGCGCGGCGAGCTCGACGCCGGTCGCGTTGTACAGGAACGGGACCGTGTTGAGGTAGGCCTCCAGGATCTCGCGTTTGGTGTGGTCGCGCTCGATGGCGCGGGCCGCCAACATCTCCATCGTCTTCCGGCGGACCGTCCCCTCGCTCCCGATCTCCTCGGGGAACAGGTTCCGCGCCAGCTGCTGCGTGACCGTCGAGCCGCCCTCGCGGCGCCCCCTCGCCGTGTTCCACACGGCCGCCGCCGCCCGCCGGACGTCGACGCCGCCGTGGGCGTAGAACCGGCGGTCCTCGGTGGCCAGCAGGGCGTCGACGAGGTGGAGCGGGATGGAGTCGAGCGGCACCCACTCGCGGAAGTCGGGCTCGAACTGCGTCAGCCGCTTCCCGCGTACGTCGAGGACCACCGTCGGCTGGGACCGCGTGGCCCGGGCCAGCGCGTAGGCGTCGGGCGTGCTCTCCGCGAGCCGCCACGCGTAGCCCGCGAACGCGAGCGCGCCGACGAGCGCGAGCGCGAGCGCGAACCCCACCGCCCCGCCCACGGCCGCCATCAGCCGGCGCCCCCACCCCGCCTCCGGGTCACGGACGGCCTGCGCCCACCGCACGAGCGGGTTCCACGATCGGCGAGCGGGCGCCCAGCGCTTGGCGGGGCGGCCGATGGAGCGGCGGGACGACACGGGCGGGGCGGGCAGGAGACCGGGAGCCTACGACGCCTGCGAAGGCCGTGCCACCGTCGGGCCGCCCCGCCCAGCGCCCTCGCACCAGACGGGCCATGAGCGGGAGGTCCGTAGGTTGCAGAGCCTCCGGCCGAGCGCGGGCGGGGCGGCCGGCACGGGCACGCCACCCCGCCCTCACCGGGCGGGGCTGTCAGAGACTGTTCGGTAGAGGTTCTCCCTCCCCCACCGGGGGAGGGCCGGACCCAAAGGGCCGGGAGGGGGACAGACGTCGGAGCGACCGCCGAGGGCGGGGCGGCCGACACGGGTCCCCCCTGGCTGCGCCGGCCTGACGGTCCCCGGCCTCCCCCGCTGGGGGGAGGAGACTCGAAGCAGGCTACCTAACAGCCTCTCAGACGGGGCGGGGCGGCTGCTCGTTTCCTCTTTCCCCGCCCCCGTTTCCCCTGCTAGTACCGCGTCGTGACCGACTTCCGCTTGAGCGCGCTCAGCCACCGCGTGATGTCGATGCCCTTGGGGCACGCCTGGACGCAGTTGAAGATCGTGTAGCACTTCCACAGGCCGTCCTTCGAGTCGACCACCTTCAGGCGCTCCTCGGGCTCCGTGTCGCGGCTGTCGAACACGTAGCGGTACGCCTTGAGCATGGCCGCCGGGCCGAGGTAGTCCGGGTCGGCCCAGGTCGAGGGGCACGAGTGCGTGCACGCCCCGCACATGATGCACTTGGTCGCGTCCTCGATCACCGCGTGCTGCTCGGGGCTCTGGATCCGCTCCTTGACCGGCGTCGCCTCGTCGTTGATGAGCCACGGCATGACCGCCCGGTACTTGTCGAAAAATCGCGACTGGTCGACCACCAGGTCCTTGATCACCGGCGCCGCCGGCAGCGGCTCGAACGTGACCGTGTCGCCGTCCTTCAGGCCGAGGTCCTGGACGAGGATCGAGCAGGCGAGTTGGTTCTCGCCGTTGATCTTCATGGCGTCCGACCCGCAGATGCCGTGGGCGCAGCTCTTGCGGAATGTGAGCGTCCCGTCGAGGTGCCACTTGACGTAGTGGAGCAGGTCGAGCGCCCGGTCCATGGCCTCGGCCGGGACCTGGAACGCGTCGAAGTGCGGGCGCTCGTCGGTCTCCGGGTTGAACCGCTTGACCTTGACGGTCAGCGTCATCGTCGGCGCCGCCCCGCCCGCACGGCGGCGCGGGGTGTTCGAGGGCGACTTTTCGGCCTCCTCGACGCGGTCTTCGATGGGCTCGGTGACGGGTGTGGGATCGTCGGTCATGGGATGAGAGGTCGAGGGGTGCGGGGTGGAGAAGTGCGGGCGGGGCGGGACGGCGTTCTGCTCGTCCCCCATCCCCTATCCCTCTCCATCCCTCCTTTAGTATTTCCGCTCCTTCGGCTGGAACTGGGTGATCACGACGTCCTTGTAGCCGATCTCCACCCCGCCCTTCTGGTCGCTCCAGAACAGCGTGTGCTTGAGCCACTCGTCGTCGTTCCGCTCCGAGTAGTCCTCGCGGAGGTGGGCGCCGCGGCTCTCGGTCCGGTTTCGCGCCGAGACCGTAATCGCCTCGGCGTAGTCGACCATGAACTGGACCTCGACGGCGTCCATGAGGTCGGTGTTGAACCGCTTGCCCTTGTCGTCGCACGTGACGTGGGCGGCCCGCTCGCGGAGCGACTGGAGGTCGCCGAGCGCGTCCTGCAGAGTGTCGTCGGTCCGATAGACCGAGACGTTCTTCATCATGGTCTCCTGGAGGTCCGTGCGGACGACGACAGCCTTTTCGCCGGCGTCGACGGGCCGGCTCAGGATCGAGTCCAGCATCTCGCGCGTCCGGGCCTCCGGCTTGTCGCCGAGCGGGAGCCGCGCGTTCCCCTCCTGGCGGATCTGCTTGGCCATCGCCATGCCTGTCCGGCGCCCGAACACGACGAGGTCGAGGAGCGAGTTCGTCCCGAGCCGGTTGGCCCCGTGGACGCTCACGCAGGCGCACTCGCCGACCGCGTAGAACCCCTCCACCTTATCGTCGCGGCTGGAGGACTTTACGACCTGGCCGTCGGCGTTCGTCGGGATCCCGCCCATCGCGTAGTGGCACGTCGGGGCGACCGGGATCGGCTGCTTGACCGGGTCGATGCCGAGGTAGACGCGGCTAAAGGTCGAGATCTCAGGCAGCTTGTGCTCCAGCACGTCCGAGCCCACGCCCGTCATGTCGAGCACGACGTGGTCCTTGCCGTTCACGCCCCGCCCCTCGCGGATCTCCTTGTAGATGCACTGCGAGACCATGTCGCGCGGCGCGAGGTCCTTCACCGTCGGCGCGTAGCGCTCCATAAAGCGCTCGCCCTCGGAGTTGCGCAGGATGCCGCCCTCGCCGCGCGCGCCCTCGGTGATGAGGATGCCCAGGCGGTAGAGGCCCGTCGGATGGAACTGGATAAACTCCATGTCCTCCAGCGGAAGGCCAGCCCGGAGCGCGAGCGCGAACCCGTCGCCGGTCCCGGCATGCGCGTTCGAGGTCGTCTTAAAGGCCCGGCCGTAGCCGCCCGTCGCGAAGCACGTGATGGACGCCTCGAACGTGTGGACCTCGCCGGTCAGGATCTCGTAGGCGACGCAGCCCGCGACGGCCTCGCCGTCTTCGGCCGTGATGAGGTCGAGGACCTGGTACTCGTCGTAGAACGTGACCTTGTTCTTGACGCACTGCTCGTAGAGCGTGTGCAGGATCATGTGGCCCGTCCGGTCGGCCGCGTAGCACGCGCGCCGGACCGGGGCCTCACCGAAGTTGCGCGTGTGCCCGCCGAACCGGCGCTGCGCGATCTTGCCCTCGCGGGTCCGCGAGAACGCCACGCCGTAGTGCTCGAGCTCGATGATCGTGCGCGGGGCGTCCTTGCACATCTGCTCGATCGCGTCCTGGTCGCCCAGGTAGTCCGAGCCCTTCGTCGTGTCGAAGGCGTGCCACAGCCAGTGGTCCTCCTCCTCGTTGCCGAGCGCCGCGCCGATCCCGCCCTGGGCCGCGCCCGTGTGGCTGCGGAGCGGGTGGAGCTTCGAGACGACGGCGACGTCCGCCCCGCCCTCGCTCGCGTAGAGCGCGGCCATGAGGCCGGCCCCGCCGGCGCCGACGATAACGATGTCGTGGGAGAGAGTCATGGGAGTGGAGGGATGTGGGATGGAGAGGGATGCGAGAGGGATGAGGAATGCGCGTTCTGCTCATCCCTCCATGCCCCATCCCTCCACCCCTCTGTCTACAAGCCGGCGACGATGACGGAGTACGAGCCGACCAGGAGCAGGACGAGCGCGAGCGTCCACGACAAGGCCGTCGCGCCGACGCGGGCGAGGTCGTTGCGGATGTAGTCGGTGAGGACATTGTTGAGCCCGTAGAACCCGTGGTGCAGCGCGAAGAGCAGGAACAAGAGGTTGAACCCCTTCCAGAGCACGGAATACACCGGATCGGCGAGGCGGAGCATGAGGACGTCGTACGGCGTCACGCTGGCCTCGCCCGGCGGGTGCGTCGGCCCGGGCGCCCCGCCCACGATCTCGCTGTCCTGGGCCGGCACCACGCGCGGCGTCTCGACCGTGCGCACGCCGTCGCGGAGGCGGGCGGCGCGGACGGCCTCGGCGGCCTCCTCGCTGTAGAGCGGGAGCACGCCGGCCTCGGCGTCCTCGGCCGTCACGACCGAGTGCGAGATGGACGCCGTCGTGCGGTCGTAGTGCTGAACCCAGAAGTGGGTGATCAGCAGGAAGATGAGGAACGTGCCCGTGATCCGGTGGGTGAACCACTGAAGGGCGCTGGAGCGGGCCGTGCGGCCGTAAGACGTTGCCATGGCGAGGGCGGGGTGGGGTAGACCGGGCGGTCCTTAGCTGCTGAACCAGTCGACGAGCGCGGCGATCGACGGGTACCCGCCGATGGCGAAGAGCACGGCGGCAACGGCGCCGAGCGTCCAGAACAGCTTCTGCTGGTTCGGGCTCCACCCCATAAAGTCGATGAGCACGATGCGGAGCCCGTTGAGCGCGTGGTAGATCACGGCGCCCAGGAGCAGGAACTCGCCCACCTTGAAGATGGGCGCGTGGTAGCTCGTGATGAGCGCGTTGTAGGCGTCGGGGTTCGTGACCGCCTTGAGCCCCCACACGTGGACCACGAGGTAGCCCACGAGCGCGAGCCCCGTCAGGCGGTGGAGCATCCACGCGAGCATGCCCACGCGGACGCGGTAGCGCTGGACGGTCTTCGGGGTGTACTCGCGGACGGTGTCGGCGGCGACGGCCATGGCGGCGTGGGGCCTGGGGGTGGAAAAGGGCTACCGCCCGGCAGACAGCGAGGTTTCACTCTGGAGTGAAAGTTACGCCCGGGCGGTCGCCCAAAGTACGTCGCCACCGGCGCCTCGTGCCCTCTTTGCACACGCTCCCCCCGACGGCCGGCGCCGCTCGCGCCGCACCGGGCGCTCTACCTTGCCGCCTCACCCATCCCGCCCCGCCCTGGACACGTTGGACGAGGTCCTCGCCTACATCGAGCGCATTCCGGAGCGGATGTGCGCGCCGCCGCAGCCCCGATTTCTCCACGACCTGTCGGCCGGGCTCCAGGGGCGTGGGGCCGTCGTCGAGCTGGGGACGCACGCGGGCAAGTCGACGATCGCCCTGGCGCACGCGCAGCGGTCCCGCCCCGACGGCCGGCCCGTCCACACGGTCGACCTCGTGGAGCACCCGCGCCTCGCGGAGCATCTGGCGGCCACCGGCCTCACCGATTGGGTCGTCCAGACGCAGGCGCGCTCTTCGACCGTCGCGCACGGCTGGTCCGGCCCCATCGAGCTCTTGTGGATCGACGCCGACCACAGCGCGCGCGGGCTGCTCTCCGACCTCCGGCTGTGGACGCCCCACGTCGTGGGGGGCGGGGTGGTGGCCGTCCACGACTACCCGGGCTTCCACGGGGCCGACCAGAAGGCCCGCGCCGTGCGCCGGTTCCTCCTCGCGCGCCCCGACCGATGGCGCGTGATCTCGGACCGGGAGGCCGGGAGCATCTTCGCCGTCGAGCGGCTCCCGCCGGCCGCCCCGCCCTCGCTCCTGCGGCGGAGTCTCGGCCGCGCCCGCTGGGCCGCGCACAGCGCCCGGTTCGTGGTCTCGGAAGCGCTCGACCTCCGGCGCGGCTGACGGTCGTGAGGGCCGCCCCGCCCGCGACCTCAACAACGATGCGGGGGCGCGACCCGAAGGCCGCGCCCCCGTAGAGCGCCGTCGGAGCAGGAGGCCGCTCGGGCGGGGCGGCTAGCCGCGGTCGCCGACCGGCGTCACCGTCTTGCCGCGCGCGCCGACGTACTCGGCGCGGGGGCGGATGAGGCGGTTGTCCTGCCACTGCTCGAGGAGGTGGGCCGTCCACCCCGTCATGCGGCTCATGGCGAAGATCGGCGTGTAGAGGTCGGCCTCGATGCCGAGCAGGTAGTACACGCTGGCCGAGTAGAAATCAACGTTGGCGTCGAGCCCCTTCCGCTCCTTGACCGTCGAGCGGATCGTGTCCGACATCTCGAGCCACCGCGTGTCGCCCTTTTCCTCGGACAGGCCGGAGAGCAGGTTGCGGAGAATCGTGGCGCGCGGGTCGAGCGTCTTGTAGACCCGGTGGCCGATGCCCATGATCTTCTCCTTGTTCTCGATCTTGCGGTCGACGAACTCCTGGGCTGTCTCGCCGGACTCGTCGAGCTCGAGGAGCGTCTTCATCACCTCGATGTTGGCGCCGCCGTGGAGCGGCCCCTTCAGCGCGCCCACCGCGCCGACGACGGCCGAGTACATGTCGGCCAGCGTCGACCCGATCACGCGGGCCGTGAACGTCGACGCGTTCAGGCCGTGCTCGGCGTGGAGCACGAGGGCGGCGTCCATGATCTCCTCGGCGGCCGGGCCGGGCGCCTCGCCGTTGAGCTGGTAGAGGAAGTCGTGGGCCGTCGAGCCCTCGCCCGTGGGCGCGATCACGTCCTTCCCCTTGCGGATGCGGTCGAACGCCGCGACGAGCGTGGGGAGCTTGGCCGTCAGGCGGACCGCCTTGCGGTAGTTGGCCTCGGGCTCCATGACGTCGGCCTCGTCGTCGTAGGCCGAGAGCATGGACAGCGCCGTCCGCATGGCGGCCATCGGGTTGGCGCCCTTCGGCGTGTGGTGCCGGAGGTGGTCGAGCAGGTCGGGGTGGACCTGCCGGGCCTCGCGGAGCTGGCCGTTGAGGTCGTCGAGCTGGCTCTGCGTCGGGAGCTCGCCCTTCCACAGGAGGTAGGCCGTCTCTTCGAACGAGGCGTTCTGGGCCAGGTCCTCGATCGTGTAGCCCCGGTACAGGAGCTCGCCCTTCTGGCCGTCGATGAACGAGAGCTCAGTGTCGAGCGCGGTCACGCCTTCGAGGCCGCGGGACTTCTGGGGCGCCCCGTTGCCGGCGGCGTCGGTGGAGGTGGATGCGGTCGTAGGCTCTGCCATCGGAGGGGTGGGGCGGGGCGGCGGGGCGGGCCGCCGGTGAGACGGGATGCGTGAGATCAGCCTACCCGCCCAGGGCGCTTCGGGTTCGCCCCCGGCCGCCCCATCGGCCGCCCCGCCCGTGATTCCCACGGGATTCCACAGACGCCGCCCCCGCCGCGGTCTTCGCGCCGGATCTGCGAGCGGCCGTGCGGCTGTGCCGTACTTTCGCCGCACGCGAGGAGTGTGTCCGGACCCTCTGATTGACTGGTCTGTTTGCTCCGGCCCCGCCCCGCCCCCCCTCTGCGACGCCGAGCTCCCGGCCTCCCCCGCCTTCGCGGCAGGACCCCGGTTCTCGGCGCCCCCCGACGCGACCGCGTCGCCCATGCACTCGGTGCCCCTCCCGCTCCGCACGCTCGCCCGTTGGGCCGCGCTCCTGGCCGTCTGGCTGGACGCGCGGCCTTCCGTGCGCGTCGCCGCGCGGGCTCCGGCCCCGCCCCGCCCGCCCGCCCCTCGGCCGGCCGGCCGGCGAGCCGCCCCGACCGCCCGACCCCGCGCTGCGGCGCCGGGCGGCCCCCGGAGGCCCGAGCGCCCCGCCCCTGTACCCCTTGAAAAAGCAAATCGTCATCAACGCGAGCAAAGACCGCTCGCGGATCGCCATCGTCGAGGACGGTGAACTCGTCGAGCTCTACGTCGAGAACCCCGACAACGTCCGCACGATCGGCAACATCTACCTCGGACGCGTCCAGAAGGTGATGCCCGCGCTCCGGGCCGCCTTCGTCGACGTCGGACAAAAGCAGGACTGCTTCCTCCACTTTTCCGACCTCACCGACAACTTCCCCCAGCTCCAGGCGCTCGCCGGCGAGGACGTCCCCGGACTCGACGAGCCGGTCCTCGCGCTGGCCCCGGCCAAGCGGATCGCCGAGGACGCGTCGGAGCCCGACGTCGAGGAGACGCTCGAAGTCGAGACGCCCGCCGAAGAGTCGCGCACCCGGTCGTCCCGGAGCCGCCGGGGACGCGGGCGGGGTCGCGGGCGGGGTCGCGGACGCGGCCGGCGCGAGGAGGAGGAAGAGCAGGAAGAGTCCGGCGACGGCCGCCGGAGCCTGCCCGGCGTCATCGATCTGAGCTCGCCGCCCCGCCCGCGCCGGACGGCGAAAACCCGCGAGGCGCCGGAGGACAAGCCGGAGCGCTCCAAAGCGGACCGCTCCCAGGACGAGCCCCGCTCCGAAAGCGCGTCCGACACCTCAGCCCGCCGCCGCCGCCCGCGCGCGGCCGACGCGTCGCCCGACGAGGGCGGGGCGGAACCGGCCGACGCGCCGGCCGGCCGACGCTCCCGCAAGCGGGGCGACAAGCGGGAGGAGACGCCCGCGGAGACGAAGCAGGAAACCACGGGCGGGGCGGAGCCGGCCGCGGAACCCGCCTCGCCGTCCCGCCGCTCGCGCCGCCGCCCCGCCCGCGATGAGGGCGCCGACGACTCGACGGCGGGCGCCGAGCCCGCCGACACCTCCTCGTCCGACGACGCCGACGAGCGCTCCTCCGGCGGCCGCCGCCGCCGTCGCAGCCGCCGTGGGCGGGGCGGTCGGGGCCGTGGCGCCTCGACCGACGCCGCCGAGCAGGGCGCCGAGGCGCGACGCGACGAAGGCCAGGACAACGCTCAGCAGGACAAGAAGAAGGGCCAGGACGACACGCCGCGAGGCCGCCGCTCCCGCCCGTCCCCAAAGGCTGCGGACGCCGGCGCGGGCGAGACCGCAAAGGCGGACGCTAAGAAGGCGGACGACGAGCCGAAGGCCGACGACGCGCCGACCAAGCGCCGCTCGGGGCGCGCGTCCTCGAAAAAGACGCTGCCGTCGTCCATCGACCTGACATCGGGCTCCGGCACGACGTCCGACGACCGCCCCGCCCGCTCCAAGGGCGACGGCGACGGGCGCTCCCGGCGCCGCTCGCAGCGCGACGACGCGGGCGGGGAGGCGACCGACCGGGCCGCCGACACGGCCGACGCCGGCGCAGACGACAAGAGCTCGTCGCGGCGGCGGTCCCGCCGTGGGTCGTCGTCCGACCAGGGCGCGGCCGAGCCGCGCGGGCGCCGGGGCCGCTCGGCGGACGCCGACACGGAGACGACGGGCCGCACGTCCGACGACCCGGACCAGAAGGACCGTGACGAGACCAACGGCGGGCGGGGCGACCGCTCGCGCAGCGGCGGCCGGTCGAACGGGCGCGGCGGCCGCTCGCAGGGCGGCCGCGGGCGGGGCGGCTCGTCCCAAGGCGGCCGGGGCGGGGCCTCGAAGGGCGGGGCGGTCCCGTCCAACGAGGACCTCCTCCGGCGCGACGGCTCGATCATCGTCAAGATCACGAAGGAGCCCATCTCGACGAAGGGGCCGCGCGTCTCGACCGACCTCTCGCTGGCCGGGCGCTTCCTCGTGCTCGTCCCGGCGGCCGACTACGTGGCCGTCTCGAAAAAGATCGAGAGCGCGAAAGAGCGGAAGCGGCTCCGGACGCTCGCGTCGAGCCTCAAGCCCGACGGGTTCGGCGTCATCGTGCGGACCGTGGCCGAGGGCCGCGACGCCAAGAGCCTCGACCAGGACCTCCGCCTGCTGACCGACAAGTGGCGGAAGATGGAGAACAAGCTCAACGAGAAGCCCTCCCCGCCCGTCCTCCTCTACGAGGACGTGAACATGGTGTCGTCGGTCATCCGCGACCTGTTCTCGGACGACTACGACCGCATCCTCGTCGACGACGAGAAGGTGTACCGCAACGTCAAGGCCTACGTCAAGGCCGTGGCGCCGCAGATGGCCGACAAGGTCGAGCTCCACAAGGGGCGGACCTCGGCGTTCCGGTCGGTCGGCATCGAGAAGCAGGTCGAGGAGGCGTTCTCGCGCCGCGTCAACATGAAGGGCGGCGGCTACCTCTACATCGAGACGACGGAGGCCATGCACGTGGTCGACGTGAACTCGGGCCGGGCGGGGCGGGGCAAGAGCCAGAAGCAGAACCTTATCGACGTCAACGTCGAGGCCGCGCGCGAGGTCGCCAAGCAGCTCCGGCTGCGCGACCTCGGCGGCATCATCGTGGTCGACTTTATCGACCTCCGGTACGACCGCGACCGCAAGAAGGTGACCGACGCGCTGAAAAAGGCGTTCGAGAAGGACCGGGCCGTGACGAAGCTGCTGCCCATGTCCGACTTCGGGCTCGTCCAGATCACGCGCCAGCGGCTCCGCCCGTCGATCACGACGCGGACCACCGACGAGGACGGCGAGCCTCTCGCCGGAGCCGCCGCGGCGGCGGCGGCCGGGGCCGGCGAGATCGGCGAGGTCGGCGGCCGGGCCGAGCCCGAAGCCCCGCTCGTCGACGACGTCCCCGAGCCCGACGACCTCCGCGGCGACCCGCGCGAGACGGCCGCGCGCGGGGCGGGGCGGAGCGACCGCTCAGCAGACCGTTCGGCGGACCGCCCCGCCCTCGCCCCCGAGGAGGTCACGCCGCAGGCGCTGGCCGGCCGCATCCGCACGTGGCTCGAGAGCTACCGGCAGTCGGTCGCCGAGGAGTACCAGGGCCGCCCGATCGTCGTCCGCGTGCACCCGCTGCTGGGCGCGTACCTGCGCCGCGGGTTCCCATCGCCGCTCACGCGGTGGCGGCTGAGCCTGCGCGGGCTCCCGTTCCAGATCGACGACGACCCGACGGTCGACCCGCTCGCGTTCGACGTCCGCGACCAGAAGTCGGGCCGGCCGCTCCTGAAGAAGTACGCGGCGTGAGGGATGAAGGGGTGGGGGATAAAGGGATAAGCAGAGGGGCCGCCCGTCCCTCCCCTCCCCGCATCCCTCGATCCCTCCCCCATCCCGCATTCCTCCCCCCGTGAAGCCCCCCGCCGTCATCGCTGCGCTGGAAGACGCCCTCGGGCAGCTCGGCGTGCGCGTGCGGCGCGAGCGGGGGCCGTTCCGGGGCGGCCTGTGCGTGGTCGACGGCGAGGAGGTGGTGGTCGTGAACCGGGCGCAGCCGCCCGAGGCGCAGGTCGCCGTGCTGGCCGAGGCGGTCCGCGCGAGCGACCACGACGGGCTCTACCTCCGCCCCGCCGTCCGCGCCGCGCTCGACGACGCCTGGGCCGCCGCCGACGCCGGCCGCGCCGACGGACCCGACGCGGGCGGACCCGACGCGGGCGGGGTGGAGGACGGGGACGCCGCGTGAGCACGCCGCCCCGCCCCGCCCCGCCCGATGCGCACCCGTCTCCCGCCCCGCCCCGCGCGGGCGGGGTGGAGAAGACGAGTTCGGGCGGGGCGGAGACGGCAGGCGAGCCCGCGGAGGGGCGCCCGGCCGAGACGGCGCCGGCGCTCACGGTGACGCTGCTGGGGACGGGGACGTCGACGGGCGTCCCAGTCATCGGGTGCCGGTGCGCCGTGTGCACGTCGGACGACCCGCGCGACCGGCGGCTCCGGACGTCGGCGCACGTCGTGGCGCACACGGCCGCCGGTGACGTCCACCTCCAGATCGACACCGGGCCGGACTTCCGCGAGCAGGCGCTCCGGGCGGGCGTCTCGGCCGTCGACGCCCTCCTGGTGACGCACGAGCACTTCGACCACGTCGTCGGCCTGGACGACCTCCGCCCGTTCTTTTTTGAGACGAAGGCGCCGGTCCCCGTCTTTGCCCAGCCCTCGACGGCGGACTCGCTCCGCGACATGTTCCGGTACATCTTCGACCGGACGTACCCCGGCTCGTCGGTCCTCGACCTCCACCCGGTCGACGGCCCGTTCGTCGCGTCGGCGCGCGAGGCGCCGGCGGCGCGCGTCGAGGTCGTGCCCGTGCCAGCGGTCCACGGGCGGTTCCGGGTGCTCGGGTTTCGGATCGGGGCGTTCGCCTACCTTACCGACGTGAACGGCGTGCCGCCGTCGAGCCGGGCGCTCCTGGAGGGTGTCGAGACGCTCGTGCTCGACGGGCTCCGGCCCGAGCGGCACCCGTCGCACTTCTCGTTTGCCGAGGCGGCCGCGTTCGCCCAGTCGCTCGGCGCGCGCGAGACGTGGCTCACGCACGTGACGCACGCGGTCACGCACGTCGAGGCCGACGCCTCGCTGCCGCCGGGCGTCCGCCTGGGGTACGACGGGCTGGTGCTGGAGGTGGCCGCGGCGTAGCGGCCGCCCCGCCCCAGGGGCCAACGCGCGGCGGGGTTTCCAGCGCACGTGGCCGGCGCCGGCGGCGCGCGTGGGGCGGGCGGGGCGGCGTAGGGAGCGCCCCCACTCCAATTCCAACTTCGGCGCAAGGCCGTGCATCGCAGAATCCGGCATCTACCTTGCGGGTTGGCTCTCCTCCATTTTGGCGCCCTGCGCCGATCCACCACGACGGTTTCCTCTATGCCCTTTTTGTCACCGCCCCGCCCGCTCGTCCGGCAAACCCTGACCCGCGCGGCCTCAATGCTCGCCCTGCTCGCCCTCGCGGCTGGCCCGGCCAGCGCGCAGTACGCGACAGGCCTCGCCGCCCCCTTCGGGATCACCCAACTCGCCGACGGCCGCGTCGTTGTCACGGAGGCGTTCGGCGGCCAGGCCACGATCGTCACCGAGGAGACCGCCGGCGGCGCGCTGTTCCCGGGGAGCGAGGCGCTCGTCACGCCCACCGGCATCATCCAGCTCCCCGACGGCGACGTGCTGATCGCCGACTTTAACGAGGACAACGGGCGCCAGCCTGACCAGGTCGTGCGAATCTCGGACGGGGTCGCGACTCTATTCGCGACGGGCCTGAGCAACCCGCAGGGCCTGACCCTCCTCTCCAACAACGACGTCCTCATCACAGAGGGCGGGTCGGGCCGGATCAGCCGGATCAGTAACGGCACGCGGTCGGTGTTCGCGGACACTACCACTGCCCCGCTCAGCGCTCCGAACGGGATCATCCAGATCGCAGATGGCCGCATTTTGGTCGCGAGCACGAACGCGGGCAACACAACGGACCCCAACGGCCCCGACGACAAGATCTTAGCCTTCGACGTCGATGGGAATCTCCTCGGGACGTTCGCGACGCTGTCGGCGCCCCGAGGGCTCACGCAGCTCGCAGACGGCCGGATCGCGGTGACGGCGGACAAAAGCCTCGTGCTCTACAACCCTGATGGGACTGTCAGCAACGTGATCACGACAAGCCTCATCAACCCGTTCGGCGTTACCCAACTCCCCGACGGCCGCATCCTCGTGGCGGACCCGAACTTGTCGAGCACGGGGACGACGGGCGAGACGGGCACAATCCGCGCCTTCCCGCTTCCCCCGCCGGTCTCGTCCGAGCCGGCCGCGTCGGCCGGCGTGACGATCGGCGATGCGTTCCCGAACCCGTCGACGGGCCGGGCCACGCTCGAGCTCACGGTCTCCGATCCCCAGGCCGTCCGTGTGACGGTGTACGACGTGCTCGGCCGCGAGATGGCCGTCGCGTTCGACGGCGCCGTCCGCCCGGGCGCCACGGCGCGCGTGGCGCTGGGCGGGGCGGACCTCGCGCCCGGCACCTACGTCGTCCGCGTGTCGGGCGAGGCGTTCGCCGAGTCCCGCCGGCTCACGGTGGCGCGCTGACGCATCCGCCCCGCCCGCGTGGGCGGGGCGGACGATTCGACCGGCGAGGCCGGGGCTCCTCTGGGGGTCCCGGCCTCGCTCGTTTCGGCCCACCCCGCTCCCGACTCGGGCGGGGCGGCAGAGCAGGGCGGTACCTTGCGGCTCCCCCCGCTGCCCGCATGCCCGCCCCGCCCGTCCTGGTCCTCAACGGACCGAACCTGAACCGCCTCGGCCTCCGCGAGCCCGACGTCTACGGCACCGAGACGCTGGCGGACGTCGAGGCCGGACTTCGGCGGCGGTTCCCCGACGTCGACCTCCGGTTCGAGCAGCACAGCGGCGAGGGCGCCCTCGTCGACGCGCTCCACGCGTCCGACGGCTGGGGCGGGGTGGTCCTGAACCCGGGCGGCTACGCCCACACGTCGGTGGCGCTCCGCGACGCGGTCGCCTCGGTGTCGGTGCCGGTCATCGAGGTCCACGTGTCGAACGTGTACGCCCGCGAGAGCTTCCGCCACCGGTCGCTGGTGGCGCCCGCCTGCGCCGGCGTGATCGTCGGGTTCGGCGTGGCCGGCTACTCGCTCGCGGTGCAGTACCTCGCGGACCGGGCCGAGCGGTGAGCGAGCGCCCCGAAGGCGAGCCGCCCCGCCCGGGCGGGGCGGGCTCCGAGCGGCCCGACGACGTGCGGCCGGCGCCGCAGTCGGTCGCGGAGCCGCAGACCCCCGCAGGGGACGGCGAAGCCAACGAGCCGTCGCCCGACGACGCGCTCGCCCCGAGCGGGCTGAGCGCGCCCGACCCCGGCGCCGAGGCGCTCGCTGAGGCCGACGCCGCGCCGGGCTCGCCGGCCGAGGCCGCCGACGTCGACCCCGAGGCCGCCCCGCCCCCAGCCGATCCACCGCGCGCCACCCCGCCCAGCGACGCCGAGGGCGGGGCGGGGCAGGGTGAAAAGGGCGCCTCGGGCGGGGCGGGCTCCGGCGCGCTGCTCGTGGCCGCCGGCATCTTCGCGAGCCGCGTGATCGGGCTCGTCCGCGACCGGGCCGTCGCGTTCTTCTTCGGGAGCGGGGCCTTTGCCGACGTGTACCGGCTCGCGCTGCGGGCGCCCAACTTCCTCCAGAACCTGCTGGGCGAGGGCACGCTCTCGGCGTCGTTCATCCCCATTTACTCGCGGATGCTGGAGGAGGGCCGGGAGGAGGAGGCCGGGCGGTTCGCCGGCGCCATCTTCGGGCTGCTGGCCGCCGTCGCGTCGGCCGCGGCCGTCCTGGGCGTGCTCCTCGCCGAGCCGTTCGTGGCCGTCATCGCGTCGGGGTTTCTGGACGACGCCGACAAGCTCCGGGCGGGGACGATCGTAGTCGACCGCTTCGAGCTGTCGGTCCGCGTGGTCCGGCTGACGTTCCCGATGACGGCGTTCCTGGTGCTCAGCGCGTGGGCGCTCGGCGTCTTGAACAGCCACCGGAAGTTTCTGCTGTCGTACTTCGCGCCGGTCGCGTGGAACGTGGCCCTCATCGCGGCCCTCTTCGGCGGGGCGACGCTCTACTTCGACGACCCGCTGGGGATCGGCGCGCTCGACGTGGTCCCGGCCGACGCGCTCAGCCGCCTGCTCGTCGCCGTGTTCGTGGGCGGCATCGTGGGCGGGATCCTCCAGTTCGGCGTCCAGCTCCCAACGGCGCTGAAGCTGATGAAGGGGTTCCGGCCGCGGCTGTCGCTGCGCGTCGAGGGCGTGCGCGAGGCGATCCGCGCGTTCGTGCCCGTTGTGCTCGGGCGGGGCGCGTACCAGCTCTCGGGCTACCTCGACTTCTGGCTCTCGACGTTCGTAGCCGCCGGCGCGCTGGGCGCGATCGGCTACGCGCAGACGCTGTACCTGCTGCCGATCTCGCTGTTCGGGATGAGCGTGGCGGCCAGCGAGCTCCCCGAGCTCAGCCGGATCTCGAAGGCCGAGCTCGACCGCTTTCTCGGCCGCGTGTCGGGGTCGGTCCGGCAGATCTTCTACCTGATCGTCCCGACGGTCGTGGGCTACCTCGGGTTCGGCTCGCTCGTCGTCGGCGCGTTCTACCAGACGGGGCAGTTCGACCTCAACGACACGTGGCAGGTCACGTTCGTGCTCATGGCCTACACGCTGGGCATGACCGCGACGACGGCGGGGCGGCTCCTGCAGAACGCGTTCTACGCCCTCAACGACACCAAGACGCCGGCGCGGATCGCCGTCTGGCGCGTGGCGGTCTCGGCTGTCATCGGGGCCGCGCTCATGTTCTACCTCGACCGCTTTAGCGTGAGCGGGCTCCTGGGCATCCCGTCCGAGGGCGAGCCGCTGCGGCTGGGCGCCGTCGGCCTGGCGCTGGGCTCGGCGGTGGGGGCGTGGGTCGAGCTGTGGCGGCTCGTCCGCGCGCTCCGGGCGCACGAGCCGGCGTTCCGGCTCCCGTGGGGCGGGGCGGCGCGGATGCTCGGGCTGGCCGGGCTGGCGGCGATCCCCGCGGCGGCCGTGCGGTGGCTCGTCCCGGCCGACCCGTTCCCGGTCTGGCTCTACGGGGCCGGCGTCGTCGCCGTCTACGGGCTGGCCTACCTCGCGCTGGGCCACCTGCTCGGGCTGCCCGAATCGGACGCCTGGCTCGGCCGGTTCCTCCGCCGCGCAAAGCGGGGGTAGCGGGTTCGGGGTTCGGGGTTCGGGGTTCGGGGTTCGGGAAGATGAGGGCCGCCCCGCCCCTGGCGTCGAGGGCGGGGCGGCGCGTTGTCCCGACGTTGTCCACCCCGCCCCGCCCCGCCCGCACGCTCTGCGCCGCCCGTACCCTGGCGTTTGGGTTCTGACCCTCCGAACCCTGAACGTCTGAACCTCGAACCTTGAACCACCCCGCCCTGTGGCTGGATACCGCGGACACCTCGCCGGCGCCACCGTCTTCTACGGCCTCTACCTGGCCGCGCTCGCCCTCGTCTACTCCGTGGACCAGGCGTACCGCCAGTTTTCGGACCTCGAACTCGTCGCCATCCCCATCGCTCTGTTTGGCCTGTGCCTGATGTTCGGGCTGTGGCCGGACGTCGACACCAACTCGAAGGGGCAGAACCTGTTCTACTCGATCTTCTTCGTCGTCGACGTGGTCCTGATCGCGACGCGGCACACCGAGGAGGCGGCCTACCTCGGCCTGTTCTGCATCCTTCCGGCGCTGGGGAAGCACCGCGGGTGGACGCACACGACGTGGGCCATGCTGCTCATCCCGAGCCCGCTCCTGGCCCTGCCCCTGGTCCTCGCGCCCGACGCGCCGCTCGCGGGGCTCCCGTTCTACGGCGCCGCCGTCGTGGGCTACTTCAGCCACCTCGTCATGGACGGCCTCGTCGTCCGCCTGCCGGGCCGCCGCCGCCGGGCGGGGTGGTAGCGGGCAGCGGGCAGCGGAAGACCACCGCCCCGCCCACGCCGGAGCGGGGCGGCGGCTGTAGCGGCGTTGCATGCAACGCCGTCGGGCTGCGGGACGTGGGCGGGGCGGCGACGGGCGGGAACGTCCCAGACCGCCCCGCCCTCACGAACTGGGCGGGGCGGTGACCCTGGCCGTGTCCCGCGCGTGGCGGAACCGCCCCGCCCACGGGCGACCGCCGGTCGCCCCTACGACGGGCGGGGTGGGCGGAACTTTTTGCGGCGCCCGCCCCATCCTCCTCTCCTCCTCTCCTCCTCTCCTCCTCTCCTCCTCTCCTCCTCTCCTCCTCTCCTCCTCTCATGGACTTTCTCTTCAAGTCGTGGACGTCGCTCGGCAAGACGATCCTGACGGCCGCCCTCATCTACCCGCTCCTCATCGTCGTCCTGCGGGCGGGCGGCAAGCGGACGCTCTCGAAGATGAACGCGTTCGACTTTATCGTGACCGTCGCCATCGGGTCGCTCCTGGCCTCGACCGTGCTCTCGACGGCCTCGCTGGCCGAGGGCGTCGGAGCCATCGCGGCGCTCGTCGTGCTCCAGACCCTCATCACCTGGCTCTCCATCCGGTCCGACCGCTTCGAGAAGCTGATCAAGTCGCAGCCGACGCTCATCTTCCACGACGGCCAGTACATCGAGCGGGCCATGCGGGACCAGCGCGTCACGCGCGAGGAGATCCGCAACGCGATCCGCACGTCGAGCTCGGCCTCGGTCGAGGACACAGCGGCCGTCGTCTTGGAGTCCGACGGCTCGTTCTCGGTTCTGTCGAAGGTGAAGGACGGGAAGGCCGAGGCGCTCGCGGGCGTCGACGGCGCCGAGGGGCGCTGGGACATCGACCCCGTGCAGGGACCGTTCACGAACCCCGAGCCCGGTGTGAGTTAGGCCGCCCCGCCCGCGCTACCAGCCGGCGCGGCGGCGCCAGACGAGAGCTGCGCCGAGCGCGGCGGCACCCGCGGCGAGCTTGAGGGGGAGCGGGTCAGGCACCGGCGGCGGCAGCGCCACGATGCCCGTCTCGTCGGCGACGGCCGGGGCGCGCCCGTAGCGGTGGCCGACGGGGACCTCGACGTGGCCGTCGTAGGCGCGCAGCAGCGTGCCCACGCTGAGGCCCGTGATCGGCAGCCCGTGCCCGGCTCCGACCGCCGTCGGGTCGAGCTCGGCGAGGCGGTGGACGCTCGCCTGCGTGGCCTCCCAGTCGGGCGTGAACGGGGCCGGCGGCCGGTCGATCTGCTTCGGCTTCGTGACCTGGGCCGTCCAGCTGTCGAGGTCCATTGTGGCAAAGGCGTCGCCGGCCAGGAGCAGGCGATCGTCGTCGCGGAGCAGGGACACGTGGCCGGCCGTGTGGCCCGGCGTGTGCAGCCACCGCCACCCGGGCAGGCCGGGCACCGAGCCGTCGTCGGGGAGGGCGCGGACGCGGTCGCCGAAGTCGTACCCGGTCGTCGGGAAGAGCCGGCTGAGGGTGGAGATGGCGCCGGGGATGGTCGGGTCCTGGGGCGCGTAGTCCGAGCGGCCGGTGAGGTAGGGGAGCTCAAGCGGGTGCGCGTAGACGGGCACGTCCCACGCGCGGGCCAGCGCGAGCGCCGAGCCCGCGTGGTCGAAGTGCCCGTGCGTGAGGACGATGGCCTCGGGCCGCGCGCCGGCCCCGAACCGGGCCTCGGCCGCCGCCCGCGTCAGCGCCGCCGTCTTCGGCAGGCCGGTGTCGACGAGCACCCACGGCTCGCCCGGCGTCCCGACGAGGTAGGCGTTGACGAACCCGATGGGCACTCGGGCGACTCCAGGGGCGAACGGGTCGACGGCGAACGAGGCGGTCATGGGCGGTCCGGCGGGCGGGGTGGCGTCGGTCAACGCGCCGCCCCGCCAAGCGTTCGCGGCACCGGGCGGGGCGGCACTGGGCGGGGCGGCAACGGGCAACCGCCGGTCGCCCCTACGGGGTCGTGCGCGGGCGGGGCGGAACAAAACGGGCACCACCCCGCCCCCGCGTCTCATCCCTCATCCCTCATCCCTCATCCCTCATCCCTCATCCCTCATCCCCCGCCTACGCCACCGCCGACCCCAGGAACGTGACCGTCCCCGCGTCGGCGTCGACGCGGGCGGGGAGGCCGACGGGAACCGTGTAGACCGGCGAGGTGTGGCCGATGGGGGCGCCGAACACGGTCGGGCAGTCGTAGCCCCGGAGGTGCTCGCGGATCGTCCGCTCGGCGGACCACGTCGAGTCGCCGTCGGTGCACCGCGCGCACTGGCCGAACACGACGGCGGCCGGGGCGCGGAGGAAGCCGGCCATCTCGAGCTGCGTGAGGAGCCGGTCGACCCGGTAGGCCTCCTCGGACACCTCCTCGAAGAAGACCACGGCCCCGTCCGTGTTGGGGAGGTAGCCCGTCCCCGCGAGCGCGGCCAGGACCGAGAGGTTGCCGCCGACGAACGGCCCCTCGGCCACCCCGCCCCGGACCGTCTGCGTCTGGTCCCGGATGAGGCGCGTCTCGGGCGCGAGCGCGAGCGGCTCGCCGTCGACGACGGTCTGGAAAAAGCTCTCCACCACCTCGTCGCTCCACGACGAGATGCCGACCGGCCCGTGGAACGTGACGAGCCCGGTCCGCGCCCAGATGGCGACGAGGAGCGACGTGATGTCCGAGTAGCCGACGATGGGCTTGGGGTTGGCGGCGATCGCGTCGAAGTCGAGGAGCGGGAGGATCCGGGCGGCCCCCCACCCGCCGCGGATGGCGACGATGGCGTCGACCGCGGGGTCCTCGACCATCCGCATAAAGTCCTCGGCGCGCTGGGCGTCGGTGCCGGCCAAGAAGCCCTGCTTGGCCAGGACGTTGCGGCCCAGGCGGGTCTGGAACCCGAGCGCGCGGAGGTCCTGGATGGCCTCGGAGACCTGGGTCGCCGACTCGATCACGCCGGCCGGCGCGACCAGCCCGACCGTCCCGCCCCGCTGGAGGCGCGGCGGGAGCACGAGGGACTGCGCGGGCGGGGCGGCTTCCGCGGGCGGGGCGGCCTCCGCAGGCGGCGCGGCTTCAGCAGGCGGGGCAGGCAGCGGGGCGGCCTCGGCGACGGGCACGTCGCCGGCGGGCGGACGAGCGGGCGGGGCGGGCGGCGGGCGCCACGCGGTGCCGCACCCGGACAGGGCGGCGCCGGCGGCGCCGACGCCGAGCCAGCGGAGCGCCTCGCGGCGGGACGAGAATCGGGAGTCGGACAACGGCGGGCGGAGCAGGCGGGCGGGGCGGCGAGTGTAACGAGGGCACGGCCCCGCTGGCACCGAAAGATCGCCGGGCGGGGCGGCGACGTGCGGCCGCCCCGCCCTCGTCACGGCCGCCCCGCCCGGCGCGGCGGCCGGGGCGCGTAGCTTGGGGCCTCCCCCCGACCCGACGACCCGTGGCCCGCATCATCCACGCCGGCGACACGCCGGCCAAGCGCCGCCGCGCGCACACCCGCTCGTGCGCCGAGGCCCTCCGCCTGCTCGCCCAGCGCCCCGGCCTCGCCGCCGGCGTCTTCGACGCCGAGGCCAAGGACCTCGCCGCGTTCCTCGCCTTCCACCTCCGCGGCATCGAGGGGACGATCGAGGGGAGCGCCCAGTCGTGGGACGACCGCGGCTACTGGAAAAAGGCCGAGGCGCTCCGCGAGGACTACCGCTGGACGCGGTGGACGGCCGAGTCGCTCGAAGAGCTCCTCGTCGCCCAGAGATGGGACGAGGTCGTCCCCGTGCTCCTCGACCTCGTCCCCCGCTTTGCCGACGTCAACGTGAGCAAGATGACGCGCGACGCCGACCAGTGGGTCGGGGCCTACCGCGCGCTCGTCCGCCGGCAGGAGGCGTGAGCGGGGCGGACGCGGGCGGGGCGCCCGGGCGGGGCGGCCTCCGCACGCGCGACGACGGCGGGCGCCGGCTCGTCCACGACCCGGTCCGCCGGCGGTGGGTGGCGCTGACGCCCGAGGAGCGGGTCCGCCAGGAGCTCCTGCTCGACCTCGTGGCGCTGGGCTACCCCGTCGGCCTGCTGGCCGTCGAGAAGGGGCTCGCCTACCGCGGCCTCTCGTGGCGCGCCGACGTGGTCGCCTACGGCCGCGACGGGCGCGCGCGGCTGCTCGCCGAGTGCAAGGCGCCGGGCGTGGCCATCGGCCAGAAGACGTTCGACCAGCTCGCCCGCTACAACGCCGTCCTCGACGCCCCCGCCCTCGTCGTCGACAACGGCGCCGCGCGGTACTGCTGCGTCCGCGACGGGGCGGGGTGGCGCTTCGTCGACGCGCTGCCGGCGTTCGGGGAGGGCGAGAGCAGGTAGAGCGGGAGAGCGGGAGAGCGGGAGAGCGGGAGAGCGGGAGAGCGGGAGAGCGGGAGAGCGGGAGAGCGGGAGAGCGGGAGAGCGGGAGAGCAAGATTCCCGCCCCGCCCCGCGCGCGCCACCGGGCGGGGCGGAACTTTTCGCCGACCGCCCCGCCCCCTGCTCTCCCTGCTCTCCCTGCTCTCCCTGCTCTCCCTGCTCTCCCTGCTCTCCCTGCTCTACCCGTCCAGCCCCGCCCACAGCGCCGCGATGCCCTCGCGGAACCGCGTCGCCCCGCCCTGCGACGGGTGGCGGACGTAGACCGGGCCGGCGCCGACCTCCTGGAGCGCCCCCTCCGCCTTCCGCCCGACGGCGACCACGCGGGCGGGGCGGAGCGCGTCGACGGTCTCGGCCAAGAGGCCGTGCCACCGCCGGACCTCGCGGACGCCCGGCGTCCGAATCGTGAGCGGCTCGCCGGCCTTGTGCGGGTGGAGCGGGACGGCGTTCCACGTCCAGAACCGGCCCCAGTGCGGGAGCATGGCGCCCCAGTAGATCGACCCGCTGTACTCCTTGATCGGCTCGCCCGTCGCCGCGAACCGAGCCGACGACGGCTGCCCGTCGACCGGGAACGCGGGGTCGAGGAGCTGGCGCTCGTTCGTGAACGGGACGCCCGAGAAGCGGCAGCCCCACGGGCCGGGCGCCTCGGCGACCACCAGCACGTCGGGCCGCCCGCCCGGCGCGGCGCGGGCCACGGCGTCGAGGGCGGCGCGGAGGTTGGCCCGCCGCGTGGCCGCCGCCCCGCCCGCGGGACCGGCGGCGTCGTGCTCGGGGTCCTCGTCGCGGTACGGGTTGAAGAGGCGGTCGGCGGGCGGGGCGGCGAACAGGTCGCGCTCGTAGGCCGCCCAGAGGCGGTCGGTCCAGTCGGCGGGCATGGGCGGGGCGGTGGGCTCCCGGGAGCAACGCCGCCGCCCCGCCCCCCGGATCCTGCGGGCCGCGTCCTGCGGGCGCGACGGATTCCCGACGTGAACGCGGGCGCGCGGCAGCGGGGGATCAGGACCGACGCGCCCGCGTCCTAGCTCGTCCCCCTCCCGGCCCGCCACCCCGCCCCGACCGCATGGCCTCGTCGCTCTTCACCCGCATCGCCGACTTGCTCGCCGAGTCCGAGCCCTTCGACATCCTCACCGACGACGAGCGCAGCGGGCTGCTCCAGAAGATGACGCTCGAGCTCTACGCGCCGGGCGAGGTCATCCTCCAGCAGGGCGACGACATCCACCGCGCGCTCTACGTCGTCGAGTCCGGGCTCGTCCGGCTGACGGCCGCCGAGACGGGGAAGACCATCGACATGGCGGGCGAGGGGTCGCAGTTCGGGTCGTACGGGCTGATCCAGGGCGGGGCGCTCCCGTACGAGGCCCGGGCCGTCGAGCAGACGTCGTGCGCGCTCATCGCGGCCGACAGCTTCGGAGCGCTCCTCGACCGGAACGAGGCGTTCAAGGCCTACTTCGACGCCGACATCAAGCGCTACGTCCGCACGGCCGACGACGACATCGACGCCTCAGGCGCGTTCCTCCTCTTCGACACCACGCTCGGGAGCGTGCTCCGCGCGGCGGCCCCGACCGTCGGCACGTCGGCGACGGTCCGCGAGGCGGCCCAGACCATGTCCGAGGTCGAGGTCGACGCCGTCGTCGTGGTCCAGGACGAGGTCCCGGTCGGCGTCGTGACCGAGGGCGACCTCGTCGAGCGCGTGCTCGCCACGGGCGGCGACACGGGGCAGCCGGTGATGGCGCTCGTCGACCGCCCGCCGATCGCGCTCGGCGCCGACGAGAGCCTGTTCACGGCCGTCCGCACCATGATGCGGCACCGGATCCGCAAGGTCGTCGTGGTCGACCCCGAGAGCGGGCGGCTCCGGGGGCTCCTGACGGCCGAGGACGTGAGCCACTACCGCGGGCTCGACCCCGTCGCCACGACCGAGCGGCTCGAGCGGGCGCAGTCGGTCGAGGAGCTCGCCGCGCTCCGAGCCGACTCCAACCGCCGGCTCTACCGGCTCTACCACCAGGGCGTCCACTCCGAGGAACTCCTCGACGTGGTGACCGAAGTCGACGACCAGCTCAAGCAGCAGGTGCTGCGGACGGTCGAGCGCGATCTCCGCGAAGAGCTCGGCGCCGACGCCTACGACGGGCCGTGGGCGTGGCTCGCCTTCGGGGCCGCCGGCCGCCGCGAGTCCGTGCTCCGGGCGTGGCAGGACAACGGCCTCGTCTACGCCGACCCCGCCTCGGGCGACGCCGAGCGCGCGGCCACTTACTACGGGACGCTCGCCACGCGGGCCGTGGCCGCGCTCAAGACGTGCGGCTATGGGGATCCCGAGAACGGGATCGACGCGAGCGCCGAGCCGTTCCGCCAGCCGCTCGCGGCGTGGCAGGCCGCCTACGAGACGTGGTCGGCCGGCGTCGACGGCGAGTCGACGGCCCGGGCGGCGCTGTGCTTCGACCTCCGCGTGCTGTGGGGCGACGACGACTTGGGCGAGGCGCTCCGCGGCACGATCCGCGGCCACCTCCCCAACGAGCGGCTCGCGCGGCTGCTCGCGCGCCAGGGCACGCGCGGCGACATGCCGCTCTCGACGTTCGGGCGCATCGAGGTCGAGGAGGTCGGCGGGCGGACCGGGCTCGACCTCCGCGAGAGGACCCTTCTCCCGGTCGTCCGCATGGCGCGGGCGATGGCGCTCGACGTGGGCTACCTCGACACGACGAACACGTTCGACCGGCTCCGCCACGTCGCGGCCAGCGACCACCCGCTCGCGCCGACGGCCGGCGGGCTCGTCCCCCCGTTCACGACGCTCGTCGACCTCCACCTCCGCGGGCAGATGCAGGCCGCCGAGATCGGCGAGCGCCCGACGGACCTCATCGACCCGGACGCGCTGAACAAGAGCCAGCAGAACCTGCTGAAGGAGACGCTCAAGGAGGTCCAGCAGGCGCGGTCGAATGTCCGCTCGCATTACGGGCTGGGGTAGGGACTGGGGACTGGGAAGATGACCGCCCCGCCCCGCTCGTTGGGTGGGCGGGGTGGTGAGTTGTCCACGCGTTGCCCACCCCGCCCGGGCGTCCTGCCCCACCGCCCCGCCCGCTGCGGGGGCGGGGTGGCGAGTGGTCCCCGTGTCGTCCGCCCCGCCCGGATGTTCTGCCCCGCCGGCCTGGCCGTGGCGAGGGCGGGGTGGAGAATCCCGGCCTCCACCCGCACACGCCCTCCAGTCCCCAGTCCCTCATCCCCAGTCCCCCGAGCGGAGCGAGCCCCTCAGTCCAGCAGCGCCCAGAACACGCCGAAGCGGAGGACGTGCGGGGCCAGCGGCTCGCCCTGGAGGACGGCGGCGCCCGTCGTGACGCGCTCGGCGAGCGCGTTGTCGTAGCGGAGGAAGATCGAGGCCCGCTCGCTGAACGTGGCCGTCGCCTCCAGCCCCAGCGTCGCCTGGGCGGGGAGGGCAATGGCGAACGGTCCGGCGGGGGCGGGGAGGGCAAGGAGGCCGGTGGTGGGCTCGATCCGGCGGCCCGTGAACGCCGACCACGCGCGGCCGACGGCCGCCAAATCCAGGTCGAGCACGCCGTCGCCGACGCCCTCGGCGCGGACGCCGACGCGGAGGGCGCCCCACGCCCGCGGCAGCGCCGCGTCGAGGCGGGCGGGGAGGCCGTCTTCGGCGCCCGCGAGCGCCCGCGCCGTGCCCTCGCCGCGGACGTAGAACCCGCGCCGCGCCGCCTCGCGCCACCCCGCCGAGACGCCCACCCCGCCCTCGCGGAGCGCGCCGGGGACCAACGCGAAGGCAAAGGCCGCGCTGTCGGTGGCGACCAGCTCGCGGACGCCCGTCCGCCGAGCGCCGTAGGCGCGGAGAGCGAGGCGCCACGGGCCGCCGCGGAGGGCGAGCCCGGCCTCGGCCGCGAGCGCCCGCTCGCCGTCGCCGGGCGACGGCTCGAACCGGCCCGCCAGCCCGCCCGCGTCGACGCGCGCCCGCGCGCGTCCGCCGTAGCGGACGTCGGCGTAGAGCGGCCCGGCCTCGGCGCGGAGAGCGGCCGTCGGCACGAGCGCGCCGCCCAGCCGGCTCGCCCCGCCCTCGGCCGCGAGCGCGAGCGGCCCCAGGCGGACCGAGTCGCGGAGGGCGAGGTGGAGGTCGAGCCGCGCGTCGTCGCGGTCGCGCTCCACGCGGAGCCCCGGGGCGACGAGGCGGCTCCGGGCCGCGCCCTCGGCCACGACGTCGAGACGGAGGCTCAGGCGGTGCGCGCCGGCGCGGCCCGCTTGCTCGGCAAAGGCCGTCAGGCGACGGCCCGAGAGGCGGAGCGTGTCGGCCTGCCCCTCCCCCACCACGAGGCGCTGGAACGCGACCGCCCCGCCCACGTCGAGCGGGGTGGCGCCGAAGACGGGGAGCCGCGCCCGCGCCCACGCCTCGGTGCGGAGCGTCCGCCGCGTGGCGGCGGCGTCGGGGACGGCGGCCGTTTCGAGGAACAGGCCGTCGAACGGATCCCGACCCGCCGCCGCGACCACGCCCAGCCGCGCGCCCACCGTCCGGTCCGCGTGGACCACGCCGAGTTCGGCGGCCAAGCCAGGCCGCGTGAGGAGGAGCCGGCCGAGCACGTCGAGGTGGCGGAGGGTGCCGCCGGCCGCGACGCCGTTCGAGCGCCGGTTGGCGACGTGGAGCGTGCCGGTCAGGCGGGCGTCGTCGCTGCCGCCGCGGAGGAACGCCGGCGGCCGCCGCGTCTGCGCGTGCGTCCCGCTCACCTGCTGGACGCCCTCCCCGCCCGCCCCGTACCGGATCTCGGTAACGGGCACGCCCAGCCGGAACGGGCGGACGGCCGCGGCCACCCCGCCCGGCCGCCCAAACGCGGCGCCGACGAGACGGAGCGGGCCGACGGCGGCGGCCGGGAGCAGGTCGTAGCGCGGCGCGCCCGTAAACGGGTCGGTGTAAGGGCGGCCGTCGAGGGCGAGGGCGGGGAGGTCCAGGCCGAGCCCGTCGAAGGCGACGCCGCCCACGCGGCCCGGTGCGCTCGCGGCGTAGGCGAACGCCCCGGGCCGGTCGGCCAGCAGCGTCTCGACGGCGAGCGCGGCCGTGAGCGCGGGGACCGGCGTGACCGGCCGCCCCGGCGCCGGCCCGAACGGGGCCACGGACGGGCGCGGCAGCACGGCCGCCCCGCCCACCTCGACCGAGTCGGCCGGCGTCGCCTCGGGCGCCGGCTCGGTCACGGGCGGCGGCGCCGCGGGCGGGGCGGCCGTCGAGTCGGGCGTCTGCGCGCGGGCGGGAAGGGCGAACGCGAACAGCGCGGCGAGCAGGAGCGCGCCCCGCCCCGCCCCGCCCGCGGCTCGCCGAGGCGGGGCGGGGGCGTCTCGAAGACCCCTCACCCGGTCCCTCTCCCCACGGGAGAGGGCACCTCGTAGCGGGCGGGGCGGGGGCTCACGCGCATCGGACCCGCGCCCTACGTCCCGACGGGGAAGAGGCCGAACAGACGGCTCTCGATCCGGCTCAGGATCTCGTAGCGGTCGGCGTCCTCGTTGACGAAGTCGAGGTCGTCGGTCTCGACGACCATCTTGGGGTGCGGGTAGCGGTCGATCCAGTCCTCGTAGAGCTCGTTGAGCCGCTCGAGGTAGTCCAGCCGGATCGACGACTCGAAGGCGCGCCCGCGGCTCTGGATGTGGCTGACGAGGGTGGGCACGCTCGCGCGGAGGTAGACGAGGAGGTCCGGCGGGCGGAGGTAGGCCGTCATGATCGAGAACAGGTCGGCGTAGTTCTCGTAGTCCCGCTCGTCCATGAGCCCCATGTCGCCCAGGTTGCGGGCGAAGATCTCGACGTCCTCGTAGATCGAGCGGTCCTGGACGACCGAGCCGGCCTCGGCCTCCATTTCCTTCTGGTGCGTGAACCGGCTGGAGAGGAAGAACACCTGGAGGTTGAAGCTCCACCGGCGCATGTCCTCGTAGAAGTCGGCGAGGTACGGGTTGTTGTCGACGGACTCGAAGAACGGGCGCCACCCGAAGGCGTCGGCCAGGATCTGCGTGAGCGTGCTCTTGCCGGCGCCGATGTTGCCGGCGACGGCGACGTAGAGCTTGCGCGTGGCGCGGTCGTCGGGGGGCGGGGCGAGGTCGGTCTGCATCGCGGGGGTCCGGGGGCGCGGGAAGCTACGGCCGGGCGGGGCGGAGGCCGGGGTTCGGGGTTGCCCGCCGGCGAGGACCCGCCCCGCCCGCGAAGGCCGGGGCGGGGCGGTGGTCCGGGAGGTGCTCGCCGCCCCGCCCAGCCGCTGCCCACCCTGAACCAAACGACTCCGAACCTCTTGGGGCGGGGCGGCAAACAGGCCCGCCCTTTGCACGCGCCCGTCGGCCCTCCCGTACCCTGGTGCCGGTGCCCCCCCACCCCGCCCGCCCCATGCGCCCTCTCCTCCCGCTCCTGCTCGTCCTCGCGTTGGGGGCCTCGGCCCAGGACGCGCCGGTCCCGGCGGCCGACTCGGCGGCGACGGCGCCGGACTCGGTCTCGGCCCAGGCCCTCACGTCGCGGCTCTCGACGGCGTCGGGCGCCTTGGGAGACTACGCCGAGGCGTACTACCAGCTCGACGCGCTCAACGCCGGCCTCGACGCGCCCGACGAGCCGGCCAACCTCCAGACGCCTCAGGCCGCGCTCGAGCACTTTGTGCGGGCGGGGCGGGCCGAGCGGTTCGGCGAGGCGGCGCAGGCCCTCAACCTCAACCTGATCCCGGCCGACGAGCAGGCTGAGGCCGCCCCGCTCCTGGCCGAGCACCTGTTCTACGTGCTCGACACCCAGCTCGGGTTCGACTGGGAGGGGCTGCCGGACCGGCCAGACGGGGCGAGCACCGAGTCGACGGGGTCGAACGACGCCCTGCTCGGGCAGCCGCGCCGGAGCCTCCGCCTGGGCACGCTCGACCTCGACGGCCGCGACGTGGCCCTCCGCCTCCAGCGGGTTCGCGCGGGCGGGGCGGCGCCGGTCTGGGTGGTCTCGGCGCAGACGGTCGAGAACGTGCCGGCCCTGTTCCGGCGGTACGGCCCCGGCCCGGTCGACCGCGCGGTGCCGGCGTGGGCGCGGACGCAGGTGCTGGGGCAGACGCCGCTGTGGGCGTGGCTGGGGCTCGCGCTCGGGGCCATGCTCGTGGCGCTCCTGGCGTGGGCCGTCCGCCGGTTCGTGAAGCGCCGGCTGGAGGGGTCCGACGCGGACTGGGCGCGCGAGATCGCGGAGCGCGTCGCCACGCCCGTCGCTGTGTTCGGGGGGCTGCTCGCGCTCTACCTGCTCGCCACGGCCGTGCTCTCGCTCCCGGCCGTCGTCACGACGGCGCTGCTCGTGGCCGCCGTCGTCGCGTTCGTGTGGCTGGCCATGCGGGCCATCGGCGCGCTCTCCGAGTACGTGGCCGGGCGCCAGGGCGTCGACGACATCTCCGAGCTCTCGGGCGACGAGAAGACCGACGAGCAGCGGTGGCTGACCTACCTCTCGGTCGGGCGCCGGGTGCTCCTGTTCGTGCTCGTGACGTTCGCGCTGGGGATCGTGCTCAGCCAGTTCGAGTCGCTCCAGGCCCTCGGATTCTCGCTCGTGGCCTCGGCCGGCGTGGCGACGGTCGTGCTCGGCATCGCGGCGCAGCCGGTGTTGGGCAACATCGTCGCCAGCGTCCAGATCGCGCTCGCCAAGCCGGTCCGCATCGGCGACAGCGTGGTCTACGACGGCGACTGGGGCTACGTCGAGGACGTGACCTACACCTACGTCCTCATCCAGACGTGGGACCAGCGCCGGCTGGTGGTCCCCATCCGCCACCTCATCACGCACCCGTTCGAGAACTGGACGATCCGCAACGCCCACCTCGTCAAGCCCATCTACCTCTACGCCGACTACACAATCGACGTGGGCCGCGTCCGCGACAAGTTCGACGAGCTGCTCCGGGCGTCGGACGACTGGGACGGCGAGAACGAGCCGGCGGTCTTGGTCACGGGCATGACCGACGAGACGGTCGAGATCCGGGCCACGTGCAGCGCGAAGGACCCGTCGACGGCGTGGGACCTCCACTGCGCGCTCCGCGAGGAGCTCGTGGCCTTCCTCCGCGACCTCGACGACGGGGCCTACCTCCCGCGCCAGCGCGTCCTCACGGTCGGGGGCGACGGGGCACGCGCGAGCGTCGGGGCAGCCGTGGCGGGCGACGGGGCAGGGTGAAGCAGGCGCGTAGGCGTGTAGGAGCCTAACCGCCCCGCCCGCGCCACACGCCGTAGCGCTGGGGCGGGGTGGCCGCCTCGTCCCCACCCCGCTCGCGCCGGGGGCGGGGCGGCTCCCGCGGCTAGGCGAGGCCCAGGCGCGTCGCCTCCGACGCGAGAAACGCCGGCGACCAGGCGGACTCGCGGCGGCGGCCGCGCGTCGAGCGAGTAGACAGGCACCCACACCGCCCCGAGCGGTCCCGGCGCGGGCGGGGTGGTCCCGCGCAGCCGGCGAGGGCGGGGTGGTCCCGCGCAGCCGGCGAGGGCGGCCAGACCGAGGAGGTAGGACAGGAGGCGCATGGCGGGCAGCGGGCGCAAGATGCACCACCCCGCCCCACACCGCGGGCGGGGCGGAGCCGTAGGGGCGACCGGCGGTCGCCCGTGGGCAGGGCACGATGGGCGGGGCGGGCACGACGGCCCGGATCCGTAGGGACATCACCCGTGGTGTCCGCATTTGCCCGGCGACACGTCACGGATGGGGCGGGGCGGCAATGGGCGGGGCGGCGCTGGGCCAGACCGCCCCGCCCACCCGACAACCACCCCTAGCCCCTCCTGTTCAGGAGGGGGACTACCCGTCGCCTCGGGTCCACCTCCACGCTGGCAGGGCCGCCCCGCCCGCTGCTCGCCGCTCGCCGGCCCTGCGGGGCGGGGCGGAACAAAACGGCGCCACCCCGCCCGCGCGCGCCACTTTCCACTTTCCACTTTCCACTTTCCACTTTCCACTTTCCACTTTCCACCCCTCACACCCGCACCACCAGCCCCTCCGTCGCCAGGTCCGTCGCCGGGAACCGCTCGCGGGCCTGCTCGCAGATGCGCGCGAGCGCGGCGTCGTCGTGGGCCGGGTCGTGGTGGAACAAGAAGAGGCGGCGGACACCGGCGTCCGCCGCGAGCGCTGCCGCGTGCCTCCACGTCGTGTGGCCCCAGCCCTCGCGGAGCGCGTACTCGTCGGCCGTGTACTGGGCGTCCGAGATCAGGACGTCCGCGCCGCGCGCCACCTCACGGAGGCCCTCGTCGTGGGACGGCGACCCGTGCTCATAGTCGGTCGCGTAGACGACGGCCGCCCCGCCCGCCTCGACGCGGTAGCCGTGGCAGCCCTGGGGGTGGAAGAGCGGGAACGGACGGACTGTGATCGACCCGACCTGGAACGGGACGCCGGGCTCGACCTCGACGGTCTCGATCGCCGCAGCGAGTTCGGGGAAGGGGACTGGGAAGTACGGCGGCGACATCTGCGCGCGGAGGAGGCCGCGGAGCCGGTCGGCTCCGGTCGCCGCGTAGAACCGGACCGTCTGGCCCGGGATGTAGAGCGGGGCGAAAAACGGGAGGCCCTGGAGGTGGTCCCAGTGGAAGTGCGAGAGGAGCACGTGGGTTTTGCCTGGCCCGCCGGCGGCCTCGGCCGCGAGCGCGTAGCCCAGCCCGCGCGCGCCCGTGCCCGCGTCGAGCACCACGCGCGTCCCGTCGGCGGCCCGGACCTCGACGCACGACGTGTTGCCGCCGACGCCGAGCCACCCCGCCTGCGGCGTCGGCGTGGAGCCGCGGACGCCCCAGAAGCGGACGGTCAGGCGGGCCAGATCGGGCGGGGCGGGCATGGGGCGGGGCGGAAAAGCGGTCGCTACAGGTGGTACCGGCGGAGGCTCACGGCGGTCTCGACGAAGAACACCTTGAGCACGGCCGCCGCCGGCACCGCCAGCGCCATGCCGAACACGCCGGCCACGCGCCCGCCGACCAGGATGGCGATGAGCACGAGGGCCGGGTGCATCGACACGTTCTTCCCCGTGATCCACGGCTGGAACACCACGTTCTCGACCGTCTGGAGCACGGCGAACAGGAGGAGCACCGGGACCACCCCGCCCATGCCCCCCGTCGTCACGACCGAGACGAGGACCGAGAGCCCGGCCGAGACGACGAACCCGGCGTAGGGGACGAAGTTGGCCAGCCCGGTCACGAATCCGAGCACGAAGTAGTAGTCGACGCCCAGGAGCCCCAGCCCGATCGTCGTCGAGACGCCGACGAGGAGGGCGATCAGCGCCTGCCCGCGGAGGTAGCCGCCCAGGTGCGCGTCGGCCTTGAAGGCGACGGTCATGGCGAACTCGAAGTAGCGGTTGGGGACGATCCGGAGCACGCGGCGCCGGAGGACCGGGCCGTCCTTGAGGAGCGCGAACAGCACGAACGGGACCACGACCGACGTCCCCACGGCCTCGAGCACCGTCGGGACGTAGTCCACGAGCGCCGCGCCCCCGGGGTGGACCGCCGCCTGGACTGACCGGACCAGCCCGAGGTCGGACGCCTCGACGACCGAGAGCCGGGCGGCCAGGCGGGCCTCGACGTCCTGGACCAGGGCCAGGAGCTCGCCGCTGTCCCACCGAGCCTGGAGCGACGTGAGCTGCGCGAACACGACCGGCACGGCCAGCACGGCGACGGCCACGAGCGCGGCCGTGATCACGGCGAGCACGAGGACCGACCCCGCCGTCCGCCCCACGCCCCGCCGCTCGAGCGCGTTGACGACCGGGACGAGCAGGTAAGCGAGCACGGCCCCGAGCACGACGAGGCCGGCGAGGTCCGGGGCCGCCCACAGCACGAGGACGAGGGCGGCGAGCGCCGCGAGCGCGGCCCACGTGCTCAGCCGGCTGGGCGGGGCGGCGCGCGCCGCTGGGGGCGGGGCGGGCGCGCGGCGCGGCGGGCGCTCAACCATCGGCGGCCGGCGCCTCGTCCGCCCCGCCCCGCCCGGCCTCCTGGGCCTCGCGGAGCCGGTCGCACTCGCGCGTGAGCTCCTCGACCTCGTCCGACACCTCGACGAGCCGGAGCCCGACGAGCCGCGAGAGCGCGAGGAGCACCTTGACGCCCAGCCGCGGGTTGCGGTCGAGGAGGCTGAGGAGGTCGGGCTGGAACAGGCTGAGGAGGTGGCAGTCGGTCTTGGCCCGGGCCGTCGCCGTGCGGATGACCTCGTTGAGGAGGGCGATCTCGCCGAAAAAGTCGCCGTCGGCCAGCTCGACCAGCTCGCGCCCCGTCGGCTCCGACTGGATCGAGACCACGCCGCGCGCGATGATGTACATGCCCAGCCCGGGCTCGCCCTCGACGAACACGGACTCGCCGGCGACGTAGTCGCGGCGGTGGAGCAGGCGGCGGACGGCGTCGATCTCGCGGCCCGAGAGGTCCTCGAACAGGGGGACCGACCCGAGCAGGGCGTCTTCCGACGACTCGGTCCGGCCGCCGAGCAGGCTCCTCCAGAGGCTTTGCATAAGGGGCGGGGTGCGCAATCGGGCAAGCTACGCCGCCGGCGCGTCGGGGCGCCGGGGCGGGGTGGCCGGGAGGGTCACGGTGAACGTCGTCCCGCGCCCCTCCTCGCTCTCGACCGCGAGCTCGCCGCCGTGGACCTGGGCGACGATGTCGTGGGCGAGCGAGAGGCCGAGGCCGGTGCCCTCGCCGGACGGCTTGGTGGTGAAGAACGGCTCGAACACGCGGCGGCGGACGGCCTCCGGCATGCCCGTCCCGTTGTCGGCGATCTCGACGGCGACCGCCCCGCCCTCGCCCGCCCCGCCCTCGCCGTCCAGGCGCCGCGTGCGGACCGTGACCGCCCCGCCGTCGCCGCCCGCCGCGGCGACGGCGTGGAACGCGTTCGCGAGCAGGTTGATGAGGACGCGGCCGAGCTCCTGCGGGACCACCTCGACCTCGCCGGCCGCCTCGTCGAACTCGCGGACGAGGTCCACGGTGAAGCCCGAGTCGTTGGCGCGGGCGCCGTGGTAGGCCAGGTTCGCGTACTCCTCGACAAAGCGGTTGACGTCGACGCGCGCGCGCTCCTCCGCCCCGCCCCGGCTGTGGAGGAGCATGGCCCGCACGATCCGGTCGGCCCGCTGGCCGTGCTCGTGGATGCGGCGGGCGTTGTCGGCGAGGTCGTCGAGGAGCGGCTCGACGTCGGCGAGCACGTCGCGGGCGGGGCGGGGCGGCTCGGCCGCGGCGGCGTCGGCGATCTCGTCGCGGAGCTCGGCGGCGAGGTCGATCGAGAGGTCGGCGAAGTTGTTGACGAAGTTGAGCGGGTTCTTGATCTCGTGGGCGATCCCGGCCGTGAGCTGCCCGAGCGAGGCCAGCTTCTCGGACTGCACGAGCTGGGCCTGCGTCGCCTGGAGGTCCTGGATCGAGGCCTCGAGCCGCTCGTTGGCGGCCTCGAGCTGGGCGTTGGCCTGGGCCAGCTTGGCGTTCGCCTCCTCGACCTCGCGGGCACGTTCGAGCTCGGCCTGGACCTTCCGGTGCTCGGCCTCGGCCGTCTCGGCGCGGAGCTCGGCCTCGCGGTGCTCGGCCCGCTCGCGTTCGCGGCGGAGCAGCCGCGCCCGCTGCCAGCGGTCGGCCTGGACCAGCCCGACGACGCCGAGCGCGGCGAACCCGGCCAGCGCCCACCACGTCCGCCACCACGGCGGGCGCACGACGACGCCGATCGACGCCGCCCGCGGGCTCCACACGCCGTCGGCATTCGCGGCCTGGACCTCGAACGTGTAGTCGCCCGGCGGCAGCGTCGTAAAGGACGCCTCACGCGAGCGGCCGACCGGGCGCCAGTCGTCGTCGAGCCCGTCGAGGCGGACGCGGTACGTGTTCTGGGCGGGGTCGGAAAAGTGGAGGCCGGCGTAGTGGATCGTGAGGTAGTCCTGGTCCGGCCCCAGCGTCACGCGCCG
Organism: Rubrivirga sp. S365; assembly: GCF_032248475.1. Lineage (NCBI taxonomy): Bacteria > Pseudomonadati > Rhodothermota > Rhodothermia > Rhodothermales > Rubricoccaceae > Rubrivirga > Rubrivirga sp. S365. Next base: position 1,121,729 of record NZ_JAVTTN010000001.1, on the reverse strand, counting down.
CGCGAGCGGGGCGGCCGCGTCGAGCGTCCCGCCGCCGGGCTCGACGGGCTGCCCGGCCACGTCGACGCCGGTGACGACGACGTCGGGCGGGGTGGCGTTGCGGGCGCGGAGGCTCTGCGGGTCGAAGGCGAGCAGCCCGCGCGTGCCCCCGAAGTAGAGGCGGCCGTCCGGCCCGCGCGCCGCCGCCGTGTTCAGCGTCCGCTCGGTCCCGCCGCCGCCCAGGCGCGGCGCGAACGTCTCGGTGACGGGCTCGAAGCGGGCCACGCCGCCGCTCGTGGCCAGCCACAGCGTCCCCGTCTCGTCGGGGACGATGGCGTAGACGTCGTCGCCCGGGAGGTCGGTCGCCTCGGCCGTGTAGCGCGTAGTGCTCGCCCCGCCCGAGGCCGCCCCGCCCAGGCGCACGAGGCCGGCGTCGGTGCCCGCCCAGAGCGCGCCGCCGCTGGCGTGGAGGGCGTAGACGGTCTGCCCCGCGACCTCCGGCGGGCACGCGAGCGCCTCGCCCCGCCCAATCCGGCAGAGGCCGGCGTCGGTGCCCACCCAGAGCGCGCCGTCGCCCGTCTCGGCCATCGCCCGGACGCGCGGCGCCCCGCTCGGCCCGGACGTGGCCTGCCCCACTCCGCTCTGCCCGCCCGCGCCGGGCGGGGCGGGGCGGACCCAGCGGGCCTCGCCCGTGTCGCGGTCGTAGAGCGCAAGCCCGCGCGCGGCGGTCCCCACCCAGAACCGGCCGTCGGACGCCTCGAACAGCGCCGTCACCGCCGGCGCGCCGCCCGGCGCCGCGAGCGGGGCGGGGTCGAGGCCGTCGGGCGTCACGCGGAAGAGGCCGCCCGGCGTCCCGGCCCAGACGGTCCCGGCGCGGTCCTGGTGGAGCGCCGTCACGCGGGCGCGGTCGCCGGTGCCCGGTACGGGCGTGTGCGCGAACGTCTGGCCGTCGGTCGTCCGGTCGAGCGTACGCCCGGCGCCGACGTAGAGCGTGCCGTCGGCGGCCGGGAGCACGGCGCGGACCGTGTTGCTGGCGAGCGACGTCAGGCGGCGGTCGTCGTGGAGGAGGCGCGTGGCCGTGTCGCGCGCCCGGTCGAAGCGGTCGAGGCCGCCGTAGGTCGCCACCCAGAGCACGCCCTGGCGGTCTTCGTAGAGGTCCGTCACCTCGTCGCTGGCGAGCGAGGCCGGGTCGTCGAGGGCCGCCGTGTACACCGTGGCCGCGCCGTCCGGCCCGATCCGCCGGAGCCCGCCGCCCATCGTGCCCACCCAGACCACGCCGTCGGCGTCCTCCCACACCGACGTCACGTCCGACGCGAAGAGGCCGGGGCCGACGCCGACCGGCGCGAGCCGCCCCGCCCCGCCCGCGACCGCGAACAGGCCCTCGCCGAGCGTCCCCACCCAGACGCCGCCCCGCCCGCGCGCGGCGAGCGCCGAGACGGCCACGTCGGCGGCGACCTGGCGGACGCGGCCGCTCTCGGCGTCGCGCCGGAGGAGGCCGGCGGCCGTCCCGATCCACACGCCGCCGTCTGCGTCCGAGAGGAGCGCGCGCACAGCGACGGCCGGGGCGCCCGCGCCGGCCTCGGCCGCGCCGGCCGCGTCGACGTGCGCGAGGCCGGCCTCGGTCCCCACCCAGACGCCGCCCCGCCCGTCGGGCGCGAGCGCGCGGACGTCGGGGGCGGGGAGGCCGGCGACACGGCGGACCCGCTCGGTCCGGGCGTCGAACCGGGCGAGCCCGCCGGCCGTCCCGATCCACACGCCGCCGTCGCCGGCCGGCGCGAGCGCCTGGACCACGTTGCTCGGGACCGACGCCTCGCCCGACGACCGCCGCAGCTCCAGCGTCCCGACGCCGTCGTAGCGGACGAGCCCGTCGAGCGTCCCGATCCACACGAACCCGAGCGAGTCCTGCGTGACCGCCGTGACGGCCGCGTTGGGGAGCCCCTGCTCGACGCCCAGGTGCAAAAACTCGACGCCGCCCCGCCCCGCCCGCGGCGCAGGGTCGGCCGGCTGCGCGACGGCGAGGAGCACGCCGCTCAGGACGAGCGCGACGGCGGCGGCGAGCGCGGCGGCCGCGCGCACGGCGCTCCGGGCGGGGCGGGGCGGCCGCAGAAACGGCCGCGCGGACGGCGCGGGGCGGGAGGGCGGGGCGGGGCGGGCCATGATCCGTGCGGGGCGCGGGCCGTTAGGAGCGCGCGGCGAACGCCTCGGCCGCCTCGGGCGGGACCGACGAGAACCGGAGCCCAAGGGCCTGCCCGTCGCCGACGTCCTCGACCTCGGTCACTTTGGCGTAGACGTCGACGGTGCCCCCCGGGAGGTCGAGCGAGAGGCACACGTCGGTCCGCGGCTCGACCTCGGCCTGGGCCGCCACGCGCGCTCGCGCGCCGGTCTCGGCCAGCGCCACGAGCGCGCCGTCGTGGGCGTCGGCGGCCAGCCTCTTCCCGTCGAGCGTGGCGAGCCGGAACGGGAGCGGGTCGGCGAGGTCGCGGAGCGAGGACTCGTCGGCGGGCACGGCGCCGGCGCCCTCGACGGCCGCGACGCTGTGGACGGCCACGGGCTCGGCGAACCCCTTCAGCGACACGCGGCGCGTCCCGTCCAGCCGGAGCGGCCCGTCCGCCCCGCCCGCGGCGGCGTACGTCGCGTCCGAGATGAGGACCTCGCCGGGGACCGCCAGCGACTGGATCCGCGCCGTGAGGTTGACCGGGCTCCCGACGACCCCGTACTTCGCCCGCGTCTCGGACCCGATCGTGCCCACGACGACCTCGCCCGAGTTCACGGCCGCCGTCATTTCGAGGGCGGGGAGGCCGCGCTCGGCGAGATCGGCGTTGACGTCGCCCATGCGGGCCTGCATGGCGACCGCGCAGGCCACGGCGCGCGCGGCGTGGTCGGCCATCTCGAGCGGGGCGCCGAAGATCGCCAGGACCGCGTCGCCGATAAACTCGTCGATGGCCCCGTCGTGCTCGTCGACGACCTCGGTCATGGCCCCGAGGTACACGTTGAGGAGCTCGACCACGCGCTCGGGCTCGAGCCGCTCGGCGACCTGGCTGAACCCGGCGATGTCGCTCATGAGCACCGACACCTCGCGGCGCTCGCTTGCCTGGACAGCGTCGGGGTTCGAGAGGACGGCGTTCGCGATCTTGTCCGACAGGTACCGCGTGATCGTTCGGCGCACGCGCTCGGCCTCGCGCTCGCGCTCGACGGCCCCGCGCGCCTGGCCCAGCGTGACGTCGAGGTCGGCCATGTCGATCGGCTTCGTGAGGAAGTCGAAGGCCCCGCGGTTCATGGCCGTGCGGATGTTCTCCATGTCGCCGTAGGCCGTCACCACGACCGCCTTCGTCGGCCGGCCGAGCTCGCCCAGCCGCCCCAGCAGCGTGAGCCCGTCCATCCGCGGCATGTTGATGTCCGTAACCACAATGTCGATGTCGGGATCGGCCTCGAGTTGGTCGAGCGCCTCGACGCCGTCGGCCGCGAACACGAGCGCGAGCTCCCCCGACCGGACCTGCGACCGGAACTTCTGACGGATGAGGGGGACGAGGTCCGGCTCGTCGTCGACGAACAGGATCTTGAGGGCCTCGGGATCGGGCATGGGCGCGTCGCGCTCGGGGGGCGGGGCGGAAGATCGCCCCTCGGGGCGGCGCCCTCCCCTACCTTGGAAGGGCCGTCGGGGTCCCGAGCAAAGATCGGACCCTGCAGACGCCGGCGCCGGAGGCCCGAGACCCGAGCGGTCCCGGGGCCGCCCGCCGCCGGCCCCACCACACCCCGCCCGATGACGACGACGACCGCCGGCCGCGCGCCCTACGCCGCGCTGCGCTCCCCCAGGCTCCGCCCCACCCTCGCGCTCGCCGCCCTGCTCCTCGCCGCCGCCCCGCCCGCCGCCGCCGCCCCGCCCGCGACGCCGGCCGACTCGTCCGAGGTCAGCCCGCTCGACTGGGCGCGCCGCGTGGTCGAGGCCCGCCGCGCCGTCGGCGCCGCCGAGTCCGAGGCCGACCCCGAGCGCCAGGCGGCGCTCGGCGAGGCCGCCTTCCGCCAGGCCCGCGCCCTCGCCGACGCCCCCGCCCTCCGCGGCGACGGGCCGGTCCGCGACCTCGTCCTGCGCGCGCAGGCCGTCTACGAGGCCCACCACGGCGCGTCGCACGCCCTCCCGCTCGCGCCCGACGAGCTGGCCGCGCTCCGCGGCCGGTCGTTCGCGGCGCTCCTCAGCGACGAGGGGCCGCCGCTCCGCGACCCGGCGGTCGTGGCCGCCGAGACGGCGGCGGCGGCCGAGGCCGCCCGCCGCGAGGCCGCCGAGGCCGAGCGCGCGGCCGGACCGGCGTACCTGTTCTACCCCGCCGAGGCCGACCAGCTCGTGGCCGACCAGCGAGCGGTCGCCCGCCGGTTCGCCGGGCTCCGCCGCCAGATGCGCCGCCTGTTCCCGTCCGTCGAGCGGGCGCTCCGCCGCCGCGACCTCCCGACCGACCTCAAATTCGTGGCCGTCATCGAGAGCGGCTTGAACCCCCAGGCCGAGAGCTGGGCCGGCGCGCGCGGCCTGTGGCAGTTCATGCCCGAGACGGCCGCCGAGTACGGGCTCGACTCGCTGAGCGTCGCGGACCCCGCGGCGTCGACGGCCGCCGCCGCCCGCTACCTCCAGTGGCTCGGGCGCCGGTTCGACGGCGACTGGCAGCTCGCGCTGGCCGCCTACAACTGCGGCGTCGGCCGCGTCGAGCGACTCGTGGACGAGCACCGCGAGGAGACGGGCGACGACCCGACGTTCTGGGACCTCCACGCCGCGCTCCCGGCCGAGACGCAGGCCTACGTGCCGCGCTTTATCGCCGTGGCCGAACTGCTGGGCGGGTAGGGGCGGGGCGGGCACACGAGGAATCCGGGCGGGGCGGACCCAACGGGCGGGGCGGGGAGCACCGGGCCTCTCCAACCTGACACCAGGGCGGGGCGGCCTCGCCGGCGGAGACGCGCGCCGCGGGACCAGTCGGCGCCGCCCGAGCGGCCGGCGCGTGCCTGGGCGGGGCGGCGCCGCCCCGCCCTCGGAAACCCTTTCCGCCCCGCCCGCGGACGCCCTTTCCCCGCCCGACGCCAGGAGCCGCCGCAGGGGCGTCGTGCGCGCGCGGCCCGCCGTTCGCTAGCGAGCAGGGTGTTCCCCACCCCCCGCCGTGAGCGACAAGCCCGACCGACAAGAAAAGGTCCACGACCCGTCCCCCTCGCGCCTCCGCAAGGCCCGGGAGGACGGGAACGTGTTCAAGTCGAAGGAGCTCATCTCGGTCGGCGTCCTGGGCGCGGGCGGGGCGGCCCTCGTGTTCGGCGCGCCGGCCGCCTTTGCGACGCTCCGCGAGCTCTCGGCCCGGCTCTTCCTCGGCGCCGCCTCCACGCCGCTCGACGTGGACAGCATGCCCAGCCTGTTCGCGGGTGTCGGCGTCCCGGTGCTCGGGCTCCTGCTCCCCTTTTTCGCCGTCGTCATGGCGGCGGGCGCGGCGGCGAGCGTGGCCCAGACCGGGTGGAACGTGACGGCCAAGCCGCTCACTCCCAAGGGCAGCCGCGTGTCGCCGCTGGAGGGCCTCAAGCGGCTGTTCTCGACCAAGGGCGTGTTCGAGGCCGGCAAGGCGCTCACGAAGGTCGCCGTCGTCGGCCCCATCGCCTACGGCGTGCTCCGCGACCGGGCCGACGAGATGCTCGGGCTCTCGACGCTCCCCGTCGACGCCATCGCCGCGGTCACCGGGACCTGGGTCGTCGACCTCGGCGCGCCCGTGCTCCTCGCGCTCCTCCTGCTCGCCGCCGTCGACTATGCCTTCGAGAAGCACAAGTGGACGTCCGACCTCAAGATGACCGACAAGGAGGTCAAGGACGAGGGGAAAGAGCAGGAGGGCGACCCCCACCTCAAGGGCAAGCGCCGCCAGCGCGCCCGCGAGCTCGCCACGCGGCCCCGCCTCGACCACGCCGTCATGCAGGCCGACGTCGTCGTCACCAACCCGACGCACTACGCCGTCGCGCTCCGGTTCGACCCGGCCGCCGGCGGCGCCCCGGTCGTGCTCTGCAAGGGCGTCCGCAAGCGGGCGCTCGCCATCAAGGGGCTGGCCGCCGAGCTCGGTGTGCCGACCGTCGAGGACCGCCCGCTCGCCCGCGCGCTCCACGCCACGGTCGACGAGGGCGCGCCCATCGACGAATCGCTCTACGCCGCCGTCGCCGCCGTGCTCGCCGAGGTCTACCGCCGCCGCGCCGCCTAGATGCCGACCGCCACCGCCCCGCCCGCCACCCCGCCCGGCGCCCGCGTGGGCACCGAGGCCGTCGCGGCGTCGGGCCTCGTCCTCATCCTGCTCGTCATGGTGGTGCCCCTCCCCGGGTTCCTCCTCGACCTCCTGCTGACGACGAACATCGCCGTCAGCCTGGGCGTGCTGCTGACGGCGTTCTACGCCCGCCGGCCGCTCGACTTCGCCATTTTCCCCGGGCTCCTCCTCATCACGACGCTCTTTCGGCTCTCGCTGAACGTGGCGTCGACGCGGCTGATCCTGGGCGAGGCCAAGGCCGGCGCGCTGATCGAGGCGTTCGGGAGCTTCGTCGTGGCCGGCAACTTCGTCGTCGGCGCCATCGTGTTCCTCGTCCTCGTCCTGATCAACTTCGTGGTCATCACGAAGGGGTCGGGGCGGATCGCCGAGGTCGGCGCGCGGTTCACGCTCGACGCGCTCCCGGGCAAGCAGATGGCGATCGACGCCGATCTGGGGGCCGGGCTCATCGACGAGGACGAGGCCCGCCAGCGCCGGTCCGACGTGTCGCGCGAGGCCGACTTCTACGGGGCCATGGACGGCGCCTCGAAGTTCGTCCGCGGCGACGCCGTGGCCGGCCTCATCATCACGGCCGTCAACATCGTCGGCGGGCTCGTCATCGGGGCCACGCAGCACGGGATGACGATGGCGGAGGCGGCCAGCACGTTCACGCTCCTCTCGATCGGCGACGGCTTGGTGAGCCAGATCCCGGCCCTCCTCATCTCGACGGCCGCCGGGCTCATCGTGAGCCGGGCCTCGGGCGAGGGCAACATCGCGGGTGAGGTCCAGACGCAGCTCCTGGCCGCGGCCGTGCCCCTCTTGGTGACCGGCGGGTTCATGCTCCTGCTCGGGCTCATGCCGGGGCTCCCGATCGTCCCGTTCTGGGCGCTCGGCATCGGGGCCATCGCGCTCGGGCGGAGCCGGCTCGTGGCCGACCGCGCGGCCGACGCCGAGGCCGCCCGCCCCGCCCCGCCCGAGGCCGAGCCCGAGCCCGAGCCGGCCGACTTCCTCCTCGTCGACCCGCTCGAGCTCGAGGTCGGCTACGGGCTCATCCCGCTCGTCGACCCGGCCCAGGGCGGCGACCTCCTCGACCGCGTCAAGCGGCTCCGGCAGCAGCTGGCCGTCGAGCTCGGGCTCGTGATCCCGCCCGTCCGCATCCGCGACAACGTGGCGCTCGGGGCGAATGCCTACGCCGTCAAGCTCCGCGGCAACCCGGTCGGCGAGGGCGAGGTGATGCCGGGCTACGGCCTGGCCCTGCTCCCCGAAGGCTTCGACGGGTCGGCGCCGGGGCTCAAGACCGAGGACCCCACCTTCGGGCTCCCGGCCGTCTGGGTGCCGGAGCGGGCGCTCCCCGACGCCGAGCGCCAGGGGCTCACGGCCGTCGAGGCCCCGGCCGTCGTCACGACGCACCTCCTCGAAGTCCTCCGCACGCACGCCCACCGCCTCCTCGACCGCCAGGAGGTGAGCGCGCTCGTCGACAAGGTGAAGGAGACGGCCCCGGCCCTCGTCGGCGAGCTCACGCCGGCCCTCCTCTCGATCGGCGACATCCAGAAGGTGCTCAAGGGGCTGCTGCGCGAGCGCGTCCCGATCCGCGACCTCGTCACGATCCTCGAAGCCCTCGCCGACCACGCCCCGCGGACGAAGAACGTCGAGGTGCTGGTCGAGTACGCCCGCGCCGCGCTCGCGGCGACGATCACGCGCCAGTTTGCCGGCCCCGACGGGCACGTCCACCTCGTGGTCCTCGACCCGGTCTTGGAGCAGCACCTGCTCGAGCGGGCCGAGGCCGGCGCGCTCAACGCGAGCACGCTCGGGCTGGCCCCGGAGCGGGCGCAGGCGCTCCTCGAAGCGGCCGAGGCCGCGGCGGGGCGGCTCCTCGTCGACGGTCACCCGCCGGTCCTCCTCACCTCGCCCGTGCTCCGCAGCACCGTCGCCGCGTTTCTCGCCGGCGTCGAGGGCGAGCTCGCCGTGCTCTCCTACAACGACCTCACCGCCGACGCCGCGCTCGACGTCGTGGACCACCTCTCGATCCCCTAGCGCCGCCCCGCCCCGGCCGCCCCGCCCATGCAGATCAAGACGATCCCCGGCTCCAGCATTCAGACCGCCCTCGCCGAGGCCCGGGCTACGCTCGGCGACGGCGTCGTGCTCCTCGAATCGGTCGCCGCCGCCGACGGCCGCCCCGCCCAGATCACGGTCGCGCTCGACGCCGCCCCGGCCGCGCCCCGGCCGGTCGCCGCGGGCGGGGCGGACACGCTCGCCGACGACGCGGGCGGGGCGGGTACGCGCCCGGCGCTCGCGGGCGGGGCGGGCGAACCGCTCGGGTTCGGGTACGCCGCTGCGCGGGCGCCCGCGCGGACGGCGGCGCCGCGCCCGCTCTTTACCGCCCCGCCCGCCGTGGCGCCGCCGCCCCGCCCGCCCGGCGCCGCGCCGGCGCCCGAAGTCCTCGACCGCCTGGAGCGGCTGGACGCCCGGCTCGCCGGGCTGGGCGAGCTGGCCGGCCGGCTCGACCGGCTCGAACACCGACTGGGCAACGCGCTCCTCGGCGGATCGCAGACGTGGGCGGCCCACCCGCTCTACGGCCGCCTCCTCCGCTCCGGCCTGGCGCCGGCCACGGCGACCGACCTCCTCAACGGGGCCGTCGAGGGCAGCCCGGACCCGGACCACCTGGGCATGGACGACCACCAGACGCTCTTGTGGTCGGTCGCGCAGACGCTCCGCGACCGGCTCCGCCCGACGACGCCCCGGCGCTACGCGGCCGACACGCTCGTCGCCATCGGCCCGGGCGGGGCGGGCAAGACGTCGTTCCTCAAGCGGCTAGCGACGGACCCCCAGTTCTACGGGCGCCGCGAGGTGGGCGTCCTCACCGTCGTGCCCGAGGGCACGTCCGGCGACCCCGGGGCCGAGTTCCGCGCCCTCGGGATCCGCACGCGCGCCGCGCGGACGGCCGACGAGGTCCGCGAGGCCCTCGAACAGTTCCACGAGACCGACGCGCTCCTCGTCGACACCCCGGCGCTCCCGGCCGACGACGCCGCCGCGCGGCGGGCGCTGCACGGGCTGGCCGAGGTGCTCGCCCCGCTCACGGCGTTCGACGTCGTCCTCGCGCTCGACGCCGCGCGCGCCCGGCCGCCCCTCGACCTGAGCCGGCTCGACACGCTCCCGCTCCAGCCCACGCTCGGCGTGCTCACGCGGCTCGACGAGGCCGGCGACTGGGGCCGCCTCGCCGAGTGGCTGCTCGCGTTCGGGCGCCCGGTCGGGTTCGCCACGACCGGCCCGCGCCTGGACGAGTCCCTCATCTCGTACTCCCCCACGTGGTTCGCCGAGCGCTACGCCCACCGCCTCCACGCCTGACCGCCCCCACGCCTGACCTTCCCCACCCCGCCCATGACTTCCCCCCTCACGCTCGCCGTCGTCAGCGGCAAGGGCGGCGTCGGCAAGAGCGTGCTCTCGGTCAACCTCGCCGAGACGTTCGCCGCCGCCGGCCGCCGGACCGCGCTCGTCGACGCCGACTTCGGCCAGAGCGCCTGCCCCGTCCTCCTCAACGAGGCCCCGCCCGTGACGGCGCTCGACGTGGCCGTGGGCCGGGCCGAGCCCGCCGACGCGCTCTGGACCACGGACTCGGGGCTCACGCTGTTCCAGGCCGTCCGCACGCCGGGCGAGGCCGACGGCCACGAGCCGGCGCTCTACGACGCGCTCGACATCGGGCTCGACGCCCTGTGCGGCGACCACGACGTCGTCCTCATCGACGCCCCGGCCGGGACTGGCCCCGCCGTGCGGTGGGCGCTCGACCGGGCCGGCGCCGGGCTCCTCGTCCTCGTCGGCGAACCGACGGCCGTCGCCGACGCCTACGGGCTGGCCAAGCTGGTGTGGTCGGCGGACCCGGACTTTCCGCTTGGGGCGGCCGTCAACTTCGCCGATACCGAGTCCGAGGCGGAAAACGTGGCGGCCCGGTTCGCGGCCGTGACGCGGCCGTTCCTCGGCGTCGCCCCGGCCTACCTCGGCTGGGTCCCCTACGCCGTCGCCGTGAGGCGGTCGGTGCAGCGCCAGCGGCCAGCCGTGCACGAGCCCGGCGCCACGCGCCTCGCCTTCGACGCCCTCGCCGCCGCCGCCGCCCGCGGCCCGGCGGCCTGGGCCGGCGCCCCCGCCGTCCTCTAACGCCAGTAGGTCAGTGAGTCGGTGGGCCAGTGGGTCCGTCCATCCGGCGGGACTCTCCCGCCGACTACAGCGCCCGCCCCAACTCCGCCCGGACACCACCCCGCCCCACGGACTCACCCGCCCCGCCCATGCCCGCGTTCGCCGTACGGCTCAGCGCCGCCGCCGCCCTGGCCGCCCTGTTCCTCCACCTCCTCGCCGGCGCCGGCCTCGAGCACGCCGTCGTCACGGCGGCCGGCGTGGGCGGGGCGGGCGCCCTCGCGCTGACCGCGGTCGGCGCGGCGGTCCAGCGCGCCCGGCGCCACGCGCGGACGGAGCCCGACCCCGCCCCCTGATGGCCCCGCCCGACCTCCAAGACGCCGTCGACCGCTACCTCGACGACCCGACCCCGCGGCGCCGCGAGGCCGCCGTGCTGGCCGCGCTCCCGCTCGTCCACTCGATCGTGGGCAAGGTCCGGGCGCCCGACCACCCGCTCACGTCGCCCGAGGACCTGGAGGGGTCGGCTATTGAAGGGCTGCTCCAGGCGCTCGACTCGTACGACCCCAACCGCGGCGTTCTGTTCGCGACGCACGCCTACCGCCGCGTCCGGGGGTCGGTCGTGGACGCGCTCCGCGCCATCGACGTGCTCTCGAGCGCCAAGCGGAAGCGGATGGGCGAGGTGCGCCGGGCGACCTCCTCGCTCCGCCAGACGCTCGGCCACGAGCCCAGCGACGACGACGTGGCCGCGGCCGTCGGGCTGTCGGTCCGCGACTACCACGCGCTCCTCTCGGAAGCCCAGCTCCGGTACACGCTCTCGCTCGACCGCCCCGCCAGCGCCGACCCCGAGGCGGCCGCGCTAGGCGACCTCGTCGCCGACGCCGACGCCGGGGCCGGGTTCGAGGCCGTCGAGCAGGGCTCGCTCCAGGCCCAGCTGGCGCGCGAGATCCCCCGGCTCCCCGAGCGCCAGCGGACGATCCTCGCCCTGTACTACCACGAGGACCTCACCCTCCGCGAGGTCGGCGAGGTCCTCGGCGTCAGCGACGCGCGGATCTCGCAGATCCTCGGCAAGATCCTGCTCACGCTCCGCGGGCGGCTCATGGCCGAGCGCGCCGCCGCGTAGGGCGAACGGACGGCCACCCCGCCCCCGCGAGCGGCTCCGACGCACGACCGCCCCGCCCCGACATGGGGGCGGGGCGGGGCGGCCGGGCCAGACGGAGCGGGGCTTAGCGGCGGACGTACGGGCCGTACCCGACGCCGAACTCGTCGCTGCTCAGGCGCCCGTCGCGGTCGGTGTCGAACGTGCCGAACACGCCGGTGCGGTACTCGTCGTCGGTGACGAACCCGTCGCGGTCGGCGTCGAACGTGCCGTAGTCGTAGCCGTAGTCGGCCGTGCCGGCGCCGAACTCGTTCTCGTCGAGGCGGCCGTCGCCGTCGAGGTCGTAGTCGTTGTAGTACGGCGTGGCGCCGAAGCCGACGCCGAACTCGGCGTCGCTGATGAAGCCGTCGCGGTCGGTGTCGTACGCGTCGAAGTCGTCGTCGGCCGTGCCGGTGGCCGTCGAGGCGCAGCCGACGAGGAGGAAGGGGAGGACGAGGTAGAAGCGTCGCATGAAACGTGGGATAGAGAGAGAGAGCCGTTGGGGTTGTACCCGGCGCTCCACCCCGCCCGTTCCGCTCAGCGGTAGGGGCAGCCCCCAGGGCGGCGCAAGGAATACGATCCTCTCGCCCACGGGGCGGGGCGGGCGAACGGCTCGAGCGGGGCGGGCGAGCGCGCGGGCGGGGCGGGGCGGAAGAGGGCAACGCTCGGCCTACATAAAGGCCCCGACGGTGGCGAACCCCGCGACCGCCACGGTGCCCGCGAGGAGCGCGTACGGGAGCTGCGTGCGCACGTGGGCGATGTGGTCCGTCGCCGCCGCGAGCGACGAGACGATCGTGGTGTCGGAGATGGGCGAGGCGTGGTCGCCGAAGATCCCGCCGGCCAGCGAGGCCGCGAGGAACGGCGCCAGCGGGAGCCCGAGCGCCGCCGCGGCCGGGACCGCGATCGGGATCATGATGGCGAACGTGCCCCACGACGTCCCCGTCGAGAACGCGACGAAGCCGCCGGTGAGGAACACGAGCGGGAGCAGGAGCGCCGGCCCCACGCCCGCCTGCGCGACGCCGGCCGCGACGTAGACGCCGGCGCCCAGCTCGCGCGTGACGCCGCCGAGCCCGAGCGCGAGGAGCAGCACGAGCGCGATGCCGACCATCCCGCCCGCCCCCTTCAGGCCGACCGACGTGAGCTGCTCGACGGTCAGCGCGCGCTGCGGGAGGAGCAGGACCCACGCCACGGCCAGCCCGGCGAGGACGGCCCACAGCACGCTCGTCGAGCCCGAGCCCTCCAGCATCACCCCGAACCCGGACACCTCGCCCGGCATCAGCCGGCCCTCGGCCACGGCCGCGGCGACGGCGGCACGGCCCGTGACGAACAGCCCGAGCGGCATCGTCAGCACCAGGACCACGAGGGGGACGACCATGTTGACCGGGCGGGGCGGGACGGCCCCGATCGGCGCGGGCACGAGCGCCTCCTCGTCGACGTCGGGCGCGGCGCCCGGGGCCGACACCTCGCCGCCGGCGGCCCGCTCCTCGGCCCGCCGCATCGGCCCGACGGCCCACCCGGTCACGGCCACGAACGCGGCCAGCGCGACGGCCGCGAATGCGTACACGTTGTACGGGACCGACAGGGCGAACAGGCGGACGGGGTCCTCGACGCCCTGCTCGGCCAGCAGCGACAGGACGTAGGCGCCCCAGGCGTTGAGCGGGATGAGGACGCACACGGCCGCGCTCGTCGAGTCGATGAGGTAGGCCAGCATCTCGCGGCTCCGCCGGTGCCGGTCGAAGAGGGGCCGCGAGACGGCGCCGGCCACGAGCACGGTGATGTTCGACTCGATAAAGATCACGACGCCCACGAGGAACGCGAGTACGCGCGCCCCGCGCGGCCCGGTCACGAGGCGGCGGCGCTCGAGCCAGTCGACGAACCCGGCCACCCCGCCCGACGCCTCGACGGTCGCGATGAGCGCGCCGATGACGAGCGTGAACAGGAGCACGCGCGCGTTGCCCGCGTCGCCGAGCACGCCGACGAGCCCGTCGATGGCCGCGCCCAACCCGGCAAACGGGTCGCCATCGGCCAGGATCGTGAACCCGAGCCAGACACCGGCCCCGAGCGAGAGGTACACCTGCCGCGTGCCGATCGCGAGGCCGATGGCGAGGAGAGGGGGAAGGAGCGAGGTCCAGCTGGGGTCGGGGGGCACAGGCGGGGCGGGGCGGGGCGGGGCGGGGCGGGGCGGGGCGGAGGTTACGCGCGGGCCGCCGGAGGACGCGCGGGGCAGCCGATCCCGCACGCGGCGCTAGGGCCTGCCCTCCCCGGCCGTGCGCCGCGGACGCAGCGGGCCGGCGCCGCTCGCGCACCACAGCGTGACTCGATGCCCGCTCGATTCCCGTCTTTGACAGTAAGGCGCCGGTGCCCCCGAAGCGGCAGGAGACCCCGTTCAACCGCCCTGGCCGTCGCGCCTGGCGCACCTCTGCGGGTGACAAAGCGGCTTCGGGCGGCGGCGGCATCGTCAGCGCACGGCCTCCGCCGCCCCGCCCGACGGTTTTTCTCACAGCGGAAGAGCCGCCCGCGCGTGTCAGATGCGCCAGGTTCCGCACGACTTGGCGCGCTGCCCGGCCCCGCAGTGCCGTACTCTATGCTCCTATGACCGGCTTCCTCGCTCTCGTCGGACCGACCGCCCCGCCCCGCTCGGCGGGGCCGGACGTGGACGCGTGGGCGGGCGGGGCGGCCCGCCTGTGGGCCGAGCGCACGGGGCGCCCGAACGGGCCGCGCATCGCCACGCGCGGCCCGCTCGCCGTCGCCGCCGACCTCCGGCTCGACAACCGCGACGACCTCCGGCGGGCGCTCGGCGTTTCGCGGGCCGGCTCGGACGCCGACCTGCTCCTGGCCGCCTACGAGCGGTGGGGCGAGAACGCCGTGGAGCGCCTCGACGGCCCGTTCTCGTTCGCGCTGTGGGACGGCCGGGCGGGGCGGCTGCACGCGGCCCGCGACGGGACCGGCCTCCGCCCACTCTACCGCGCCCGCGTCGGCAGCGCGTGGGCGTTCGGGTCGAGCCTCCCCACGGTGCAGTCGCTCGTCCCGTTCCGCGTCGACCGCGCGGCGGCGGCCGACTTCCTCACGGGCGCCCTCGACCGCACGACGCGGACGCTGGTCGAGACCGTCGAGCGCGTGCTGCCGGCGACCGCCGTCGTGGTCGCGCCGGGCGGGGCGGGGCGCTCGCCGGCGGTGGGCGAGCGCCGGTTCTGGTCGCCCGACGCCGCCCTCCGGCTCCCCGACGACGACGCGGTCGTCGAGAGCGCCTTCCGCGACGCGTTCGACCGCGCGGTCCTCGCGCGCCTCGACGGCGACACGGGCGCGCTGCTCTCCGGCGGCCTCGACTCGTCGTCGATCGTGGCGACGGTCCGGGCGCTCCGCCCCGCCCTGCCGCTCTCGACGTTCTCGCTCGTCTACGACGAACGGACGGCCGACGAGCGCCGCTATGTCGACGCCGTGGTCGAGGGCGGCGGCCTCGTGCCGCACCGGGTCCAGGGCGAGGGGGTTTCGATGTTCGACGACCTCGACCGCGACCTCGCCGCGGTCGGCGAGCCGTTCCCGGCGCCCAACCTGTTCCTCACGCGCCACCTCTACGAGCGGGCGGGGCGGGCGGGGCTCGGCGCCGTCCTCGACGGGTTCGCCGGCGACAACGTGGTCGCCCACGGCGAGCAGCGGATGACCGAGCTGGCCTACGGGCTCCGCCTGCCGTCGCTCCTCCGCGAGGGGCGGGCCGTCGCGCGGCGGTCGAGGAGCCCGCGGCGCATGGCGCTCCACCTCGTGCGCGACTACGTGCTCGCCCCGCTCGTCGCCCCGCTCCGCCCCGCCCCGCCCGCCGTGCACTTCGGGCGGGGCGGCGTCGTGACCTCCCGCGGCGAGCGGGACCTCCCATACCGGACGGTCCGGGCCTCGCACCAGGCCGAGCTGTCGTCGCCGCGGATCCCGCGAGCCGTCGAGGTCGCCTACGCGGCGGCGGCGGCGGCCGGAGTCGAGCCGCGGTTCCCGTTCCTCGACCGCCGCCTCGTCGAGGTGTGCTTTGCCGTCCCCTCGGCCCAGCGGCTCCGCGACGGCCTGACGCGGTCGTTCCTGCGGCGGTCGCTGGCGGACCGGCTGCCGGAGGCGCTCGTTCAGCGAGCCGACAAGGCCCGGTTGGCCACCAACTTTGTCGACGCCTTTTTCGTCCGCGAGGCCGCGTTCGTCCGCGGCGTCCTCTACGACGGGGCCGCCGCGGCGGCCGACGCCCTCGACCTCCCCGCCCTCCGCCGCGCCTACGAGCGGGCCGAGCGCGACCCCACCCTCCGCCTGAACCTTGTGCTCCCGCTCTGGCGGGCCACGGTGTTCGCGCGGTGGACGGCGACCGCCCCCGGGCGCCTGTCGCCGGTCCCAGAGGAGACCCTTCTCCTCGCCCCGCCCGCGCCCGCGGGCTCCTTTTAACCACCCCTCCACCCTCATGACTCCTGACACCCTCTCTCCCTCGACCGATACGGACGCGCCGGCGGCCCTCAAGCCGTACGCCACCCCCGTCTACACCGAGTTCGGCTCGATCTCCAGCCTGACGGCGGGTCCCGGCGCGGGCACGCTCGACCAGCTCATCGGCGGCGATGGCGGCTTCGACCCCACCTCGTGACCCCCGTCGAGTCACGCATACGCGCCGCCCCGCCCGATCCGTCGAGCGGGGCGGCGTCGTACTCGGTCTTCGGGCTCCGGCTCCGGTCGGCCCTGCCGCTCCCCGGCCTCCGCCCCGCCCCGCCCTCTGGCGCGGGCGGGGCGGAGGTCGTCGTGCGGCGCGGGCCGGTCGATGCGCCCGGCCCGGCCAGCGCCTACGGCATCGCGGGGTGGCCCGGCGACGATGCCGACACCATAGTCTGGCGGCGCGACACGCGGCTCCGCATCACCGCGAGCGACATCACGGTCGACACGGCCGACGACGCGTTTGCGCGGCAGTGCGTGCTCGGGCCGGGGCTGGGTGTCCTGCTCCACCGGCGCGGGCGCCTCGTGCTCCACGGGAGCGCCGTCGACGTGGGCGGCCGCGCGGTCGTCCTGGTCGGCGATAAGGGCGCGGGCAAGTCGACGACGGCGGCCGCCCTCGTCGCCCGCGGCCACCGGCTGCTCACCGACGACCTCGTGGCCTTGGACGAGGACGCGGGCGGGGCGGCAGTCCTCCCCGGCCCTACGCAGATGAAGCTGTGGAGCGCCTCCGCCAGCGCGCTCGGCGTCGAGACCGAGCCGTTCATGGACGGGATTGACAAGGGCGTGTGGCACGGGGCCGCGCCGGCCGAGCGCGCCGCCCCGCTCGCGCTCGTCTGCTCGCTCGGCTGGGGCGAGCGCGTCGCGCTCACCCCGCTCGCGGGCGGGGCGGCGTTCGGCGACGTGTTCGGCCACGTCTACGCCCCGCGCTTTCTGGGGGCGCAGGCCGGCGCCCCGCTCGTCGGGCGCGTGGCGGGGCTCCTCCAAGGCGTCCGGGCGGGGCGGCTCGTGCGGCCCCGCGACCTGGGCGCCGTCGACGCGCTGGCCGAGGCCATCGAGACGGCGGTGGCCGCGTAGGCGCCTGCGCTGTCATGAGGGCGGGGCGGCCCGTTCCGCTGTTCCGGCCGCACGACCGTGCCTCCGCCCCGCCCTCGCGGCGGCGGAGTCGGGCGGAGCCTGAAGGCTGGGTGAGGGCGGGGCGGGCGGTGAACCTCGCACGCGCGCCCTCGTGGAACCGGCCGCACTCCCAGACGACACCGATGGCCGAAGTCCAAACCCCTACCGACACCGTCCGCCTCCAGGTGGCGGGCGCCCAAAAGCCCGACTTCGGGAAGAGCATCGCCCGGCTCAGCCAGGAGGCGTTCGCCGAGCTCGGCATCGGCCCCGGCGCCATCGTCTCGCTGACCGGCAAGCGGACGACGGCGGCCGTCGCCGTCCCGCCCTACCCCGCCGACGTGGGGCTGTCGATCATCCGCCTCGACGGGCTCCTCCGCGCGAATGCCGGCATCGGCATGGGCGACACGGTCGAGGTGGCGCAGGCCGAGGTCTCGCCCGCCCAGTCGGTCGTGCTCGCGCCGGCGCAGCCCGAGATGCGGCTGAACGGGCCGGGCGGGGCGCTCCTCCGCCCGCTCATCGGCCGCCCCATGACGGCCGGCGACACGATCTCGACGGCCGTCCCCGTGGACGGCATGCCGGGCGTGCCGCCCGAGGTGTTCCAGCGCGTGTTTGGGCGCCAGAAGCCGTTCGGGCTCCAGGAGATCCGCCTCGTTGTGGTCAGCGCGCACCCGCGCGGCATCGTCCAGATCACCGACCAGACCGACGTCACGCTGCTGCCGGAGTACCAGGAGCCGACCGACGGCGAGCCCCCGGTCGGGATCACCTACGACGACGTGGGCGGGTTGGGCGACACGGTCGACCAGGTCCGGGAGATGATCGAGCTCCCGCTGAAGCACCCCGAGCTCTTTTCGCGGCTGGGCATCGACCCGCCCAAGGGCGTGCTCCTGTACGGGCCGCCGGGGACGGGCAAGACGCTGCTCGCGCGGGCGGTCGCGAACGAGACGAACGCCCACTTTTCGGTCATCAACGGGCCGGAGATCATGGGCCGCTACTACGGCGAGTCCGAGGAACGGCTGCGGTCGGTCTTCGAGGAGGCGTCCCAGAACGCGCCGGCCATCATCTTCATCGACGAGCTGGACTCGATCGCGCCGGCCCGCGACGAGACCGGCGAGGCCGAGCGCCGCGTGGTCGCCCAGCTCCTGACGCTGCTCGACGGCCTGGAAGCACGCGGCAACGTGGTCGTGATCGGCGCCACGAACCGGCCGGACGCCATCGACGAGGCGCTTCGGCGGCCCGGCCGGTTCGACCGCGAGATCGTGATCGGCGTGCCCGACACGGCGGGGCGGCGCGAGATCATCGGCATCCACACGCGCGGGATGCCGCTCGCCGAGGGCGTCGACCTGGAGGAGCTGGCGCGGACGACTTATGGGTTCGTCGGGGCCGACCTGGGCGCGCTCGCCCGCGAGGCGGCCATCTCGGCGCTCCGCCGCATCCTGCCCGACATCGACCTGGACGAGGACGAGATCCCGGCCGACGTGCTGGACGAGCTCGTCGTCCGCGACGGCGACTTCCGCGACGCGCTCCGGCGCGTCCAGCCGTCGGCGCTGCGTGAGATCCAGATCCAGGTCCCCAACGTGGGCTGGGCCGACATCGGCGGGCTCGAAGAGACCAAGAGCCAGCTCCAGGAGGGCATCGAGCTCCCGCTGAAGCACCCCGAGGCGTTCGAGCGGCTGGGGATCCGCCAGGCCCGCGGGTTCCTCCTGTTCGGCCCTCCGGGCAACGGCAAGACGCTGCTCGCCAAGGCCGTCGCCCGCGAGGCCGAGGCCAACTTTGTCGCCACCAAGTCGAGCGACTTGCTGTCGAAGTGGGTCGGCGAGAGCGAGAAACAGGTGTCGAAGCTGTTCAAGCGCGCTCGCCAGGTCTCGCCGACTGTCATCTTCATCGACGAGATCGACGCGCTCGCGCCGGCGCGGGGCGGCCAGTTTGGGGACTCGAACGTGACCGAGCGGGTCGTGAACACGCTCCTCGCCGAGATGGACGGACTGGAGGAGCTCCAGGGCGTCGTGGTGATCGGCGCGACGAACCGGCCGACGCTCCTCGACCCGGCGCTGCTGCGGCCGGGCCGGTTCGACGAGCTCGTCTACGTCCCGGTCCCGGACACCGAGGGCCGGCGGACGATCCTCGGCATCCAGACGAAGGACATGCCGCTCGCGGACGACGTCGACCTGGACGCGATCGCGGGCCGGACCGAGCGGTTCTCGGGCGCCGACCTCGAGAACCTCGTCCGCAAGGCCGGGCTGCTCGCGCTCCGCCAGAACCTGGACTCCGAGACCGTCTCGGCCGCCCACTTCGAGTCCGCCCTCGCCGACACGCGCCCGAGCGTGACGCCCGAGGTCGAGCGCGAGTACGAGCGGATGCGGAAGCAGCTCAAGCAGGAGGACCCCCGCGGTCGGACCATCGGGTTCCAGATCGCCCCGCCCGAGGGCGACGGCGCCTGACGGGCGTCCCGCCCCGCCCAGGCGTCACGGTCGATGAAGAGCGGGGGCGGGGCGGCTGGAGCTGCCGGCCCTCGGCGCGTGCGTTGCGCGGGCGGGGCGGCGCACGCAGGTCCGACTCCCGGCGTGGATCGCCCCGAACCGCCCCGCCCGCTCCACGGGCGGGGCGGCTTCTTGCGCGCGCGTGACGTGCAAGTCATTGGGATCACGTAGGTAAGAGAGCACACCTCTCTCCCCCTACCCCTGGCCCCATGATGACTCGTTCGCTACGCCGCACCGCCGGCGCGCTGGCCCTGTTCGGCCTGCTCCTCGCCGCCCCGCCCGCCCTCGCCCAGGTCACGCTCCACACGGCCGCCGAGAAGGCGGCCTACGAAGCGGCCACGCCGGCCCGCCCCGCTCCGGCCGCCGCGCGGCAGGCGAGCGCGGCGGCAGGCGACCTGCTCGTCCCCCGCGACGACACGTTCACGCTCGCGCTCGCCGCCAACGACGACGGCTCGACCGACGCCATCCCGCTCCCGTTCGCGTTCAACCTTTACGGGACGACCTACGACGAGGTCTACATCAACAACAACGGGAACGTCACCTTCACCGAGCGGCTCGGGACGTTCACCCCGTTCGCGTTCCCGTCCGCCACCCCCATCGTCGCCCCGTTCTTCGCCGACGTCGACACGCGGGGGACCGGGAGCGGGCTCGTCTACTACAAGAGCGAGCCCAGCCGGTTTACCGTCGTCTGGGAGGACGTCGGGTACTTCAACCGCCAGACCGACAAGCGGAACACGTTCCAGCTCGTGCTCACCGACGGCGCCGACCCGCTCGTAGGGGCGGGGCGGAACGTGTGCCTGAGCTACGGCGACATGAACTGGACGACGGGCAGCGCCTCGGGCGGCTCGAACGGGTTCGGCGGGACGGCGGCCATCGCCGGCGCGAACGCGGGCGACGGCGCCTCGTTCTTCACGCTCGGACGGTTCGACCAGGCCGGCGACGCCTACGACGGTCCGGGCGGCGCCTCGGACGGCGTCGACTACCTCGACGACCGCGACGTGTGCTTTAGCACGAGCGACAGCGAGACGAACGTCCCGCCGATCGCCCAGGGCATCGCCGACGGCGACGCGTTCGACCTCGCGTTCGGGACCGAGTTGGTCATCGACTTCTCGTTCCTGAGCCCGGAGGCGGACCAGACGACGGAGATCACCTCGCCCGACTTCGACGCGTTCGGCGAGCCGTCGAGCGGCGGGGCCTTCGAGTTCTTCGACGGGACCGTCTCGTTCGACGCGACCGCCGGCAACCCGGCGACCGGCCAGATCCGGGCCTCCATCGCGCCGGGCCTCGGCGTCACCGGGGGCGGCTCGTACGACGTCGCCCTCGTGGCGTGCGACGACGCCGACGACTTCGAGTGCACCGAGATCACGATCACGATCAACGTCGAGTCGCTCGGGACCCGGTCGTGCGAGCCGGGCGACTGGTACGTCATCGACTTCAGCGCCGACGGCGAGCCCTCGCCGTTCTCCGGCGGCGAGTACGTCCGGGTCTACGCCTCCGGCCCGGGGCCGCTGGACCTGAGCGGGTGCGACTTCGTCGCGTTCAACCCGTTCTCGGAGCGCGTCACGCTCTCGGTCCCGCTCGACGGCGTCACGCTGGGCGCGTTCGAGGACGTCGTGATTCTGGAGGGCGGCGCGGACTTCCCCGAGGGGTCGATCCCCGACGGCCCGGGCGCCATCGCGTTCGTTCAGGGCGACGTCGCCGTCGGCGCGACGGTCCAGTCCGTGCTCGGCCGCGTCGCCCACTCGGTCGTCTACTTCCGCGACGACAACATCTTCGGCGTCTTCCCCGCCGGCAGCCCGCTCGACCCGGACCCCGGCGCGCGGCGCGCGGGCGGGGAGGCGGACCTGAGCGCGCAGCTCGCCGCGCTCCGCGCCGAACCCGGCGACGTCGGACCGGCGCTCGCAGTCGGCCCGAACCCGGTGCGCGGGGCCGGCGCGGTCGCGTTCCGGCTCGACGCTGAGGCCGACGTCCGGCTCGCGGTCTACGACGTGCTCGGGCGCGAGGTGACCGTGCTCGCGGAAGGCGCGTACGGCGCCGGCTCGCACCGGGCGTCGTTCGACGCGGCGGCGTTCCCGGCCGGCGCCTACGTCGTCCGCCTGACGGCGGGCGGGGTGGCGCACACGGCGCGGCTCACAGTCGTCCGCTAGGCCGCCCCGCCCTCGGCCACCCGGCGGCCCGCTCCTCCTGGGGCGGGCCGCCGCACGTTTCGGGCGGCGCCCGCCGGTCGTAGGTTGGAGGCGAGATGCCCCACCCCGCCCGCGCCCTCGTCCTGCTCGCCGCCCTGCTGGGCGGGGTGGGCGCGGTGTCGGTTCACCTCGTGCACCACGGGCTGGAGTGGGCGGCGTCGCAGGCGGAGCACCTGGCGCACGGGGCGCACGACGACGACGCGGACCTCGTGACGACGCCCTGCACGGGCGGGGCGGCGCACGAGGCTCCGTGCGCCGTGTGCACCGGGTTCGCCGGCGCGGTCCTGACGCCGGGCGCGGCCGTCGCGGAGCGGGCCGTGGAGGAGCGGGAACGGGCGGCCGGCGAGGCGCTGGCCGTGTACCGGCGCGCGGCGACGCCCGCCCGGGGACCGCCGGCGCCGGCCGCGTAGGTCCGGCCCGCGGCGTCCGTCGTAGGCCTCCGTCCGGCGCGCGCCTGCGTGCCCGGCCTCTGGTTCCGGCCGCGCGTCTGCGGCCCTGCGACAACTCCGCCATGCGCCACACCGCCCTGCTCCTCGCCCTCGTCGTGCTCGGGCTCTACGCCCCCGCCGCGCTTTCTCAGTCCCTCACCGGCCGCGTCACGGACGCCGAGACCGGCGCCCCGCTCCCCGGCGCCACGGTCGCCGTGCCCGCCCTCGCGCTCGGAGCGTCGACGGGCGCCGACGGCCGATTCGTCCTCTCCGCCCTCCCCGCCGGCTCAGCCCGCGTCGTCGTCTCGTTCGTCGGCTACCGGAGCGAGACGCGGACGGTCGACGTCGGCGCGGGCGGGGCGGGGCTCGACGTGGCGCTCGCGCCGTCGGTCGTCGAGGCGCCCGACGTGACCGTCACGGCGCGGGCGCGGGCGTCGGACGTGCTCTCGACGCCGCAGTCCGTGGCCGTCGTGGACGAGGAGGCGCTGGACCGCGCGGGCGGGGCGACGCCGTTCGACGCGCTCGACGAGGTCGCCGGCGTCCGCCTCTTGCGGACCGGGCCGGGCATCGCCAAGCCGGTCATCCGCGGGCTCACGTCGCAGCGCGTGCTCGTCGTCCAGGACGGGGTGCGGCAGGAGGGCCAGGGCTGGGGCGACGAGCACGCCCCGGAGGTCGGCGCGGCCGACGTGGACCGGATCGAGGTCGTCCGCGGGCCGGCGTCGCTGCTCTACGGGTCGGACGCGCTGGGCGGCGTCGTGCAGACGGTCCCCACGGACCTGTTCGCGCGGACCGCCCCGCTCGGCGGCGAGGCGTCGCTGGCGGGCGCGACGGTCGCGCAGCAGACCGAGGGGACGCTGGTCGTGGGCGGCGTGAGCGGCCGGCTGGGCTACGAGGTCCGCGGCGGGGCGCTCCGGGCGGGGCTCGTGCGCACGCCGTCCGGGCTCGTGCCCAACACGGCGCTCGACACCGAGACGCTGTCGGGCCGCGTGGGCACGCACGTGGGCGAGGGCGGGCGGCTCGTGGCGGAGGCCGGGACGTTCCGCCAGTCGCTGGGGCTCTTCGAGGACGGCGGGCTCGTGCCCGAGGCGCCGGCGGGGCGGTTCACCATCGACATGCCGCGCCAGACGGTCGCCCACGACCGGGCCGCGCTTCGCCTCGACCTCCCGCTCGGGCTCGACCGCCTCGACGTGGTCGCGGCCGTCCAGCAGAACCGGCGGCGCGAGTTCGAGGAACACGAGGACGAGGACCACCTAGGCGACGAACATGGCGACGAGGAGCACGGGGGCGGGGCGGCCGAAAACCTCCCCACCCTCTCGCTCCGCCTTACCACGGTCACGACCGACGCGCGCTTCCACCACCGCCCGCTCGGGCCGGTGTTCGGCGTGCTCGGCGTGAGCGGGATGTTCCAGCGGAACGAGACGCTGGCCGAGGAGGTGCTCATCCCGGGGGGGACGACGCTGAACGGGGCGGTCTACGCCGCCGAGCAGGTCGTGAGCGGGCCGCTCACGCTCGACGCCGGGGTGCGGTTCGACGCGCGCCACCTGGACGTGGAGGCGAACGGGACGCTGGGCGTCGAGGCCCAGACGCGGACGTACACGGCGCTCACGGGCGCGGTCGGGGCGGCGTGGCAGCTCCGGCCTGACTTGTCGGTCGCTGCCAACCTGGGCCGGGCCTTCCGGGCGCCGATCCTCCAGGAACTGTTCGGGAACGGGGTCCACGAGGGGACGCTCCGGTTCGAGCGCGGCAACGCGGCGCTCGCGCCCGAGACCAGCCTGGCCCTCGACGGCGTCGTCCGCTACCTGACGCCGCACGTCTACGCCGAGGTGAGCGGGTTCGTGAACGCGATCGGCGGCTACATCACGCCGCGCGCGACGGGCGGGGTGGACCCGGAGAGCGGGTTCCAGGTCTACGACTTCGTCCAGTCCGACGCCCGCTTGGTGGGCGCGGAGGCCCGGCTCGACGTGCACCCGCACGCGCTGCACGGCCTGGGCGTCCACCTCGCCGGCGACGTGACGCGGGGGACGGACACGGACGCCGACCGGCCGCTCCCGTTCGTCCCCCCCGCCCGGCTCCAGACGGCCGTCGAGTACCGGGCGGGGCGGCTCGGTCCGGCCCGCGACGTCGAGGCCCGGATCGGGCCGACGTTCGTGGCCGCCCAGCGCCGCGCGGACCTCCCCGAGGAGGTCCCGACCGACGCCTACACCGTGTGGTCGGCGAGCGCGTCGGCGTCGTTCGCCGTGGGCGGGGCGGTCGTCACGCCGACGCTCGCGGTCGACAACCTGACCGACGCCACGTTCGTGGACCCGCTCAGCCGGTACCGCCCGTTCGGGGTCCCGGCGCCGGGGCGGAGCGTGCGGCTCGCGCTGCGCGCCTCGTTCTGACCGCCCCGCCCTCGCGGGACCGCGGGGCGGGGTGGGACGGTGCGATCGCGCTCCTGGGGAAAGCTCTGGCTCGCGGACAGCATGGCGGCCGTGGGTGCGTCGTCGGTCGATACAGCGGCGCGGGGCTGACGGACCGCCCCGCCCGCTGAGTTTTCCGTGGCGGCACGGTTTCACCGTCTGTCCGCTTGAGCGGGCGGGGCGGGGCGGGTAGCTTGGCGGTGCCCCTATAGCTCAGCTGGTTAGAGCAGCGGACTCTTAATCCGCGTGTCGAAGGTTCGAATCCTTCTGGGGGCACTGCCGAAACCCGCCTCTGCCGTGCGCTGAGGCGGGTTTTTGTTAGAGCGGTGCCGGAGTGGTGTCACCCGCCTGCGGTAGAGTCCAAGAGGCTCCCCGGCGACGATGACTCCTCAGGTGAAACGGTGCGCGAAGTGTGAACAGACGTTACCGTCTGCCGCCTTCCACAGAAACCGGCGGAGAAGGGACGGCTTACAGACGTACTGCCGGGTATGCAAGGCCGAGGTTCAGAGGGAGTGGTACCGTCGGCGGGGGAGTACCCAGCGCGCTCGGAACGACGCATACAAGGTCCGGAACACGGGGCACCTATGAGACTACCTCGCCGCGCACCCGTGCGTGGACTGCGGCGAAACGGACCCCGTTGTCTTGGAGTTTGACCACGTGCGAGGGCGGAAGGTCGGCTCCCTGTCAGACATGGCCGTTCGCCAGTTCAGCCTCGCCAAGCTCGACGCCGAGATTGCCAAGTGCGAGGTCCGGTGCGCGAACTGCCACAAGCGAAAGACGGCGATTGAGCAGGGCTGGTACGCCAGCCTTACGCTGCCGCGGACGTAGCGCCCGAGGCGCGCGCCGTTCGCCGGTGGCCTCGCCGCTCCCACGTTGAGGCGCTGCAGAGCGCGCCACCCCGCCCTCTGCGTTTCCAGAGGCCGATGTCCGGGAAACCCGGGGCGGGGCGGTCTGCGTTCGTCTGCCCCTCTCCCACCCCGCCCCTCATGGCCGACAACACCGCCAAGCGCCGCAGCCCGTTCGGCATCGCCCTCCTCGTCGTGGGTGTGCTCACGCTCCTCCTCATCGTGTTCTTGCTGTCCCAGCGGGGCGGCGAGACGACGGGCGGCATCGGGGGCGGCGGGCTCGACGCGCCCGAGCAGGTCGAGCCGTCCGAGGCGCTCCCGTAGTCAGGACCGCTCGCCAGCGGGCGGTCCGCCGGGGCCGTTCCGGTTTTTCCAGTAGCCCCAGCTCGACGCGCGGACCCAGCCGGCGCCGGCGCCGGTGAAGAGCAGGAGCGGGCGGATCCACCCGTGGAGCGTCTTTCGCAGGCGGCCCTGCCGAAGCCGGCGGTGGTCGCGCTCGTAGACTCGGAGCGCCGGGGCGTAGACGACGCGCCACCCCGCCCGGCGGACGGTCCACAGCGCGTAGATGTCCTCGTTCGCCGTCAGCGCTGGGTCGAACCCGCCGGCGTCGAGGAGCGCGCGGCGCCGGAGGACCATGTTGGACCCCGACCCGGCCGGGACGGTGAGCCACGCGAGCACGCGGATGCCGAGCGAGAACAGCCGGTAGTACGTCCGGTACTCGGCGTCGGCGCTGTACTTGCCGCCCTGGACAGCGCCCACGCGCGGCCCCAGGTCGAGGGCCTCCCACGCGGACCAGTAGCCGCGGCCGAACGACACGTCGATGTCGGTGAACAGGATCCACTCGGTCTCGGCCGCCTCCAGCCCAATCTGCCGGGCCTCGGGGATCGAGCTCGGCACCTCCAGGACCGTCGTCCGCTCGGGGCGGAGGCGGCGGACGAGGTCGGCCGTCCCGTCCGTGCTCGCGTCGACGACGACCACGCGGAGGCGCGGGTCGAGGCTGGCCAGAAACGGGCCGACGTTGTGGGCCTCGTCCTTGGTGGGGACGACGAGCGTGAGGGCGTCGAGGGTCACAGGCGGCGGCGGGTCTGGGGGGAAGGTGCCCACCCCGCCCTCCAAACGCAACGGGGGCGCACGCGGCCCCGGCGCACGCGGTCCCGGCGCACCGCCCCTCCCCGACAGCGAAGCGCCCTGCTCATCCGTGCGCGGGCGGGGCGGCTCCGTCCGGCAGCCGGAGCGGACCGGGCTGCGTCCCGTCGACGTCTACGACGCCGACCTCGCGCGCGAGGTCGGCAGCGAGCAGCGTCTGCCCCGTGCGCAGGAAGGCCGTGGGGTCGGCGGCAAGCGCGGCGACGGCACGGCCGACGTAGCGCGGGCTCTCCGATCCGGCCAGCGCGGGCACGCGCGCCCACGTCCGCTCCGTCGCTCCATAGGCCGCCAGCACCCGCTCGGTGCGGACGAAGCCGGGCGAGACGGCCACCGACGTGACACCGCGCGGCCGGAGGTCCTGCGCCATCCCGAACGCGAGCCGCGCGAGCGACGCCTGCGCCACGTCGTCGTACACGCTGCCGGTGTACCGTCCGCGGTCCTCGAACGTGACCGTCGCCACGAGCGCGCCGTCGCGGAGGAGCGGGGCGGCAAACCGGGACGTGAGGAGCGCCGCCCAGACGCCCGAGCGCATGGTGGCGTCCCACCGCGCGAGCGGCTGCTCCCAGAACGGTCCGCCAGCCGCCGGTCCCTCGTGGCCGCCCCAGACGGCGTTCACGAGGAGGTCTAGTCCGCCCGCGTCGGCCTCGATGCGGGAGAGGAGCGCGCGGACGTCCTCGACGCGCGTGTGGTCGGTCTGGACGGCCACGCCCCGCCCGCCGGCCCGCGTCACGTCCGAGGCCGTCTCGTCGATGTTACCGGGCACGTCGCGGCGGCGCTGGCTCTTGAGCGTCCGCCCGGTGACGTAGACGGTCGCGCCGGCCTCGCCGAGCGCGAGCGCGACGCCCCGCCCGACGCCGCGGCTGGCGCCGGCGACGAGGGCGACGCGGGAAGACAGGTCGGGCGGGGCGGGCATGGCGGCGCAGCAGAGGCGGGGCTACGCGCGAGGGCGGGGCGGTGTCCGCCGAGGCCGCGCCTCCACCCCGCCCTCGGACATTTTTAACGGGCCGAGCGGGGCGGCCGACGGCGGGGTGGGCTACGCGTCCGTGACCATCGGGGCCTCGCCGGCAAAGCGGTCCGACGTGGCGAGGTCGAGCATCAGGTCGGCCACGTCGGCGCGAGAGACGCTGTGGCCCAGGCCCATCGAGAAGTAGCCGGTTTTGTAGCGGCCCGTCTGCGGCCCGTCGGTCAGGCGCGGGGCGCGGACGGCGGTCCACTCCAGGCCCGAGCGGCGGAAAGCGTCGACGTGGGCCTTGGAGTCGGCCAGGAGGGTTTTGGCGACCACCTTCATGATCCCGCCGACGAGCCGCGGGGCAAACCCGCCCGGGTCCTTGGGGTCCGTAACGCCGGCGCCGGTTTCGGTGACGACACGGCGGACGCCGTGCGCCTTCATGGCCGCGACCACGTTCTGGGCCGCCCGGGCCATGAGGTCCGGCGGCGACCCCTTCGTGTGGCCGAGCGTGAGGAGCACGGCGTCGGCGCCGTCGACGACGCGGTCGACGTCGGCCGCGTCCAAAGCGTCGCCCTGGACGACGGTGAGGGCGGGGTGGTCGATGCCGAGCGACGAGGGCGTCCGCGCGAGGGCCGTGACGTGGTGGCCGGCGGCGAGCGCCTGCTGGACGAGGGGGCGCCCGGTGCGGCCGGTGGCGCCGAGGACGGCGAGGGTCATAGGGGTCCCGTAGGTTTCGGCGAGGACGCCGGCGCGACGCCCACCGTTTCGGCCTGGACCCGAACGGGTTTCCGCCTGGTCCCCGCCCCGCCCGCTGCGGTCGCCCGACGTCCGCCCCGCCCTCGCTCGTCACGCCGCGCCGCGTCCGGCGGAAGAGGCCGTTGGCGCGGGCGGGGCGGCCGCCTCGTCGAAGGTGCCGGCCGCCGGGCTCCGCCGGCTCGTCGCCGCCCCGCTCGCCGCGGCCGGCCTCCACCCCGCCCGGGCGGGGCGCGGCGCCGTCCCTAGCCCGCCGTTGCGGTTGCGGGCCGGGCACGAGCGGGGGGCCAGAGCGGTTACTTTGCCGCTCCGTGTTCCCCGCCCCGCCGTGTTCCTGCACGAACTGAGCGCCGACCAGCGCCGCGCCTTCCTCGTCCTCGCCCGCCAGGTGATCGACGCGGACCGCCGCCTCTCCATCCAGGAGGTCGAGCGGCTCGACCGCCTCTACACCGAGTCCGGGCTGGAGGCCGAGCACGCCGACGCGCCCCACGCCGTCGGCGACCTGAACCTCCTGTTCGGGACCGAGCGCGCGCGCGTGGTGGTGCTCCTCGACCTGCTCCTGGTCGGCTACGCCGACGGCCGCCTGGACCCGCGCGAGGTCGAGGCGCTCCGCGAGGTGGCCGCCCGGCTCGAGATCGACGCCGGCACCTGGGAGGCCGCCCTCGACTGGGCCGAGCGCTACCACGCGCTCACCGAGGAGGCGCTGCACCTGGGGAGCCCGTCCTCGATCGGGACCCCGTAGGCGACGCCCGGGCGGGGCGGTCAGGGGTAGAGGGGCCGGAGTCGTCCGCCCCGCCCTCGTCCGAGCACCCGTAGGGACACGATGCGTCATGTCCTCGGGCGTGCCACCCCGCCCGCCGCAGGGCGCGGCCGCCTGGGCGGGGCGGCTCTGGGTTCGCCCTCCACCCCGCCCTGGCAAACGGGCGGGGCGGCCAGGGAGACGGAACGCCGAACCCCGAACCTCTCAACCACCCCGCCCCGTGTCCACCGCGAATCCACCGCGGGCGGGGCGGCGGCCGCCTAGCTTGGTCGGCACACAGACGCAGCGACCGTGAGCGACCAGAAAATCATCTTCTCCATGCTCGGCGTCGGCAAGACCCTGCCGACGGGGAAGAAGATCCTCGACAACATCTACCTCTCGTTCTACTACGGCGCCAAGATCGGCGTCCTGGGCCTGAACGGAGCCGGCAAGTCCACGCTCCTCCGCATCATCGCGGGCCAGGACGACAAGTACGACGGCGAGATCCAGAAGCAGCCCGGCATCACGATCGGGATGCTGGAGCAGGAGCCCGACCTGGGCGACCCGTCGCGGACGGTCCGCGACGTCGTCGAGGAGGGGATGTCCGAGGCCGTCGGGCTCCTCAAGCGCTACGAGGAGATCTCGGCCGCCTTCGCCGAGCCCGACGCCGACTTCGACGCACTCATCGCTGAGCAGGGCAAGGTCCAGGAGGACATCGACCGGCTCGGCGCGTGGGACGTCGACGCCCGCCTCCAGCAGGCCATGGACGCCCTCCACTGCCCGCCCGCCGACGCCGCGGTCGGCCCGCTCTCGGGCGGCGAGAAGCGCCGCGTGGCGCTCGTCCGGCTCCTCCTGCAAGCGCCCGACGTGCTCCTGCTCGACGAGCCCACGAACCACCTCGACGCCGCGTCCGTCGCGTGGCTCGAGCAGCACCTCGCGCAGTACGAGGGGACGGTCATCGCCGTCACGCACGACCGCTACTTCCTCGACAACGTGGCGGGGTGGATCCTGGAGCTCGACCGCGGCAAGGGCATCCCGTTCGAGGGCAACTACACGTCGTGGCTCGAGCAGAAGGAGGCCCGGCTGAAGCAGGAGGAGAAGGACGCCTCGAAGCGGCAGAAGACGATCCACCAGGAGCTCGAGTGGGTCCGCCAGAACGCCAAGGGCCAGCGGACCAAGTCGAAGGCGCGGCTCGCGCGCTACGAGGAGCTCCAGGCCGGGCTGCCGGACGAGCGCCGCGACGAGCTCGAGATCTACATCCCGCCGGGGCCGCGCCTCGGCCGCGTCGTCGTCCAGGCCGAGGGCGTCAAAAAGGGCTACGACGGGCGGACGCTCGTCGAGGACCTCACGTTCGACCTCCCGCCCGGCGGCATCGTCGGCGTGATCGGCCCGAACGGGGCCGGCAAGACGACCCTGTTCCGCATGATCACCGGGTCCGAGGCCCCGGACGTCGGCGAGTTCAAGGTGGGCGACACGGTCCAGATCGGGTACGTCAACCAGGACCGCGACCTCGACCCGAACAAGACGGTCTGGGAGACGATCTCGGGCGGGGCGGACTTTATCCAGCTCGGCACGCGCGAGGTCAACAGCCGCGCCTATGTGGGCCGGTTCAACTTTGGCGGGCAGGACCAGCAGAAGAAGGTGGGCACGCTGTCCGGCGGCGAGCGCGGCCGGCTCCAGCTGGCCGTCACGCTCAAGGAGGGTGCAAACGTGCTCCTCCTGGACGAGCCCACGAACGACCTCGACGTCAACACGCTGCGCGCGCTCGAAGAGGCGCTGCTCGCCTTCGGCGGGTGCGCCGTCGTGATCTCGCACGACCGCTGGTTCCTCAACCGCGTCGCCACGCACATCCTGGCCTTTGAGGACGGCGGCGTCTTCTTCTACCCCGGCAACTACGCCGAGTACGAGGCCGACCGCAAAGAGCGCCTGGGCGTCGCCGACGACGAGCCGACCGGCCCGCACCGGCGCCTGACGCGCGCTTGAACGGGTGATGGGGTACGAGTGACGGGTAATGGGCGGGGTGGTCGTTTCCCGCCCCGCCCTCGCCACGAGCGAGATGAACCGGGCGGGGCGGCAGGTTCGCGTGCCACCCCGAGTAGCGCGACGGGCGGGGCGGCGCCTTTCGCTCGCCACCCATCACTCGTCACCCACGGCCCCGCCCCGCCCGCTGACACCACGTCCGGCACCGCGGTCGCGGAGTTTCCCCCACGGCTCCGCCGCCCGCCCGACGGTAGCTTTCCCGTTCCTCGCGCCGTGCGGCGCGCCCACCCCGCCCCCGGGTTTTGCCCTCCCCCATGTCAGAGATCAAGTTTGGTACCGACGGCTGGCGCGCCGTGATCGCCGACGGCTACACGTTCGAGAACCTGGAGACCGTCGCCCGCGCGACCGCCGCGTGGGTCGGCAAGCAGACCGACGGCGACGGGTCGGTGGTCGTCGCCCACGACACGCGGTTCCAGGGCGAGGCGTTTGCCCGCTTCGTGGCCCGCGTGTTCGCCTCGAACGGCGTCCGCGTCCGCCTCGCGGACGGGTTCGCGACGACGCCGGCCGTGAGTTGGAAGACCGCCGACGGCGGCCACACGGCCGGCATCGTCATCACCGCGAGCCACAACCCGCCGGCCTACAACGGGTTCAAGATCAAGGCCCACTTTGGCGGCCCGGCCACGCCCGACATGATCGCCGCCGTCGAGGCCGGAATGGGGTCGCTGGGCGAGGCCGCCCCGCCCCGCCCGTACGACGACCTCGTCGGCGAGGGGCTTATCGAGACGTTCGACCTCCAGACCGAGTACGTCGACCTGCTCCGCGAGCGGATCGACGTCGACGCGATCAAGGAGGCCGGGACGAAGGTGGCCTACGACGCCATGTACGGCGCCGGCCAGGGCGTCGTGACCGAGCTCCTGGGCAAGACGCGCGTGGTCGAGCTCCACCACGAGCTCAACCCGGGCATGCACGGGCAGGCGCCGGAGCCCATCGAGAAAAACCTCGACGGCCTCCTCAAGGCCGTCATCGACAAGAACGCCGCAGCCGGCCTCGCCACCGATGGCGACGCCGACCGGATCGGGCTGGTCGACGAGGAGGGCACGTTCGTCGACTCCCACTCAATCCTCGCGCTCCTCGTCAAGTACCTCCACGAGGAGAAGGGGCTGAAGGGCGACGTCGTCAAGACGTTCTCGACGACCGACATGCTCGACAAGATGGGCCAGAAGTACGGGCTCACGGTCCAGACGACGCCCATCGGGTTCAAGTACATCGGCCCCAAGATGGTCGAGGGCGACGTGCTCGTGGGCGGGGAGGAGTCTGGCGGCATGGCCGTCAAGGGCCACATCTACGAGCGCGACGGGCTCTACATCGGCCTGACGGTCATCGAGATGATGGTCAAGCGCGAGCGGACGCTCTCGGGCCTCGTGCGCGAGCTGTCGGACGAGTTCGGCCCGCACTTCCAGGCCCGCAACGACCTCCACACGACGGACGCCCGCAAGCAGGCGGTCCTCAAGGAGCTGGCCGAGGACGGCCTGAAGACGGTCGACGGCCAGCCGGTCGTGAAGACCGAGACGCTCGACGGGTTCAAGTTCCGGGTCGAGAACGGGTGGCTCCTGTTCCGGCCGTCCGGCACCGAGCCCGTCCTCCGCGTCTACTCCGAGGCCGACAGCCAGGAGGCCGCCGACGCGCTCGTGGCGTGGGGCGTGGCGTATGTGAACGAAGAGGTTCCGGCGGAATAACGAACGGCGGATTCCGAGCCCCCGCCCCGCCCAGGTCTGCCCGGGCGGGGCGGTTTCGTTGAGGGCGGGGTGGTCGGCGCCCCGCCCGTCGCTTACCGCCCCGCCCCCAGGTCCACGCCTACGGTGTCGGTGGCGGCCGAGTCGACGCGGGCGTCCAGGTCGAGCGCCCGGTCGGTGAACGCGCCGCGGAACGGGGGAAACTGAGCGGCCGACGTGTCGGGGTAGGCGCGGAGCCGCTCGCGGAGCCGGTCGCGGTCGGCGGCGAGCGAGTCGAGCGCGCGCCCGAACCGGCCCGTCGTGTCGGCGGCGGCATACGGGCGGAGCGCGACGAGGCGCTCGTCGACCTCGGCGATCCCGCGCCCCGCGGCGGCTTGGAGCGCGGCGTAGCTCGGGGCGGCGTCGTAGCGCCCGCGGCGGACGGCCTCGCGGAGCCCCCGCGCCTGCACCAGAATAGCCGTTTGTGTCGAGTCGAACGCGGCGCGCGGGGCGGGGCGGAGGCTGTCGACGCGGACCTGGAACCGGCGGCGCTGCTCGCGGAGCCGCTCGAGGACCGGGTCGTACGCGGCCTGCACGACCGAGTCGGCACCGGCGGCCTCGCCTTCGAGGCGCGCGAGCGCGGCGTCGATGTCCAACGTCTCCTGGAACACGTCGGCCCGGAACCGCTCGACGTCGGCCTCGGGGACGACGACGGTCTGGTCGGGGTCGACCGGCGCGTCGGTGCCGCAGGCGGCGAGGGCGAGGGCGGCCAGGAGCAGGAGGGCGAGGGGGCGAAGCACGGCGGGGGGGAAACAGAGGCGGGCGGCCCGCCGGGAGACGGGCCGCCCGCGGAGGACGGAGCGGGGCGGGCTAGGCGGCCGAGTGCTCCTTGAACTTGTTCACGGCCCAGAGCAGGATGACGGCGCCGAGCGTCGCCACTAGGATGCTCCAGAAAAAGCCGCCGTCGGCGTCGACGAACGGGAGCAGGCCGACGACGAACCCGCCGATGAGGGCGCCGACGATGCCGATGACGATGTTCATGCCGAGGCCCATGTTGGCCTTCATGATCTTCTCTGCGAGCCAGCCGGCGATCGCGCCGACGACAATCCAAAAAATGAGTCCGGTGAGCATGGGGGCAGGGGTCGAGTGTGAGAGGGGACCCCAACGGGCGGGGTGGTGCGTCCAACGAGTCCTGCGCCCGGAAAGTTCAAGACGCCCTCCCCGCCCCGCTCAGGGAGCACCGGCCGCGCGGCCCGCGAGACGCCCCGTGGCCCACGCCCAGAGGAAGTTGTAGCCGCCGATGGGGCCGAACGCGTCGAGCACCTCGCCGCACAAGAACAGGCCGGGCCGCGAGCGGGCTTCGAGCGAGTGCGCGGCCACTTCGGAAAGCGCCACCCCGCCCCCCGTCACCTCAGCCTTTTTGTAGCCCTCGTCGCCGGTCCACGGCAGCGGATACTCGGTGAGGACGGCCACGAGGCGGCGGCGCTCGTCGCGGCGGAGGTCGGCCCGGTTGCGGTCGGTAGGCACGTCGGCCTCGGAGAGCAACGCTTCGGCGAGGCGGGCGGGGAGGGCATCACGCAGGTCGCCCAGGACCGTGCCGGGGCCGGGCGCTTGGAACGCCGCGTCCCACGCCCCGGCGTCGCGGTGGGCCCAGCGCACGAGGACCGGCTGGCCGCCGTCATCCAGGGTCCGCGAGAGCGTCGCGAGGTGCGACACGTCGAGGACGGCCGGGCCGCTGTAGCCGCGGTGCGTGAACAGGAACCCGCCGGACGCCTCGACACCACCCCGCCCGGCCTTTTTGTCACCGGGCGCGCGGACGGCCACGTCGAGCGAGACGCCCGAGAGGTCGGCGTGCGGGGCGGCCTGTCCGTCGCCCGCCGTGAGCGGGGTGAGCGCCGGGTACGTCGGCTCGACGCGCAGCCCGAGCGCCTCGGCCGCGCGGAGCCCGAACCCGTCGCTCCCGGTCTTGGGCACCGACAGGCCGCCCGTCGCCAGGACCACCGCGTCGACGTCGAGCGGGGCGGCGTCTTTCAGCCCGACGCGCCACCCCGCCGGTTTGCGGTCCGCCTCGCCCGGCTCCAGCGACGTCACGAGCGTATCGAACCGGAGGTCAGCGCCGGCCGCGCGGGCGGCGTCGACGAGCGCGTCGCGGACGTCGGTCGCGCGGTTCGACGTCGGGAACAGCTTGCCCGTCTCGGGTTCGAGCGAGAGCGGAACGCCCAGGTCGTGCTCGAAAAAGGCCCGCTGCTCGGGGAGCGGCCACGAGTCCAGGATCCGCCGGAGCAGGCGCGGCGACCCCGCCGTCACGAACCGGCCGGCGTCGACGGCCGAGGGGAGCACGTTGCACCGGCCGCCGCCCGAGACGACGATCTTCTTGCCGCCCCGCCGGGTCCGCTCCAGGAGCACGACGCGGGCACCGGCGCGCGCGGCGAAGACGGCGGCGACGAGCCCGGCCGCCCCGCCCCCGATGACGGCGACGGCGCGGGGCGGACCCGACGCGGGCGGACTCGACACGGGCGGGGCGGCGCTCACGCGGCGGCGGCGAGGTCCGCGGCGCGCTCCGCGGGCGGGGCGGCCAGGCCAAACGCCTCGGCCAGCAGCTCGTACGAGCGGAGCCGGTCGGCGTGGCCGTGCGCGTTCGTCGTCACCATCACCTCGTCGGCGCCGGCGGCGGCCGCGCGGCGCTCGATCTCGGCGCGGACGGCGTCGGGCGTGCCCACGACGGCGATCTGGCGGTACGCCTCGACGGCCGCGCGCTCGGGCGGGGTGTAGTCGTGCGCGAGCGCCTCCTCGGGCGACGGCAGCGGGTCGAACCGGCCCGTGCGGATGCGCGCCCACGCCAGCTCCATCGTGGCCGAGACGCGCCGGGCCTCGGCCTCGGTCTCAGCGCACACGGCGGCGACGGCGAGGACCGCGTGCGGCTCGGGGAACGCCTCGGACGGCTCGAAAGCGGCGCGGTAGGCGTTGAGGGCGGGCGCGGCCGGCGTCGGGCTAAAGTGGCTCGCGAAGGCGTAGCCCAGCCCGCGCGCGCCGGCGAACGCGGCGCTCGACCCGCTCGACCCGAGCAGCCAGATCGGCGGGAGCGCCACGCCTCCGGGCGTCACGCGGACCGACGCGAACGGGTGGTCGGCGGCGAAGGCGCCCTCGGAGAGCGCCGTCAACTCGGCGAGCTGGTACGGGAACTGCTCGGCGTCGAACGACCGGAGCGCGCGGATGTGGGCGGGGTCGGTCCCCGGCGCCCGCCCGATCCCTAAGTCGATGCGGCCCGGGAACAGCGCCTCCAGCGTGTGGAACCGCTCGGCGACGAGGAGCGGGGCGTGGTTCGGGAGCATCACCCCGCCCGAGCCCACGCGGATGCGCTCGGTGGCGGCGGCCGTGTGGGCGATGAGGATCTCGGGCGCCGACGAGGCCACGCTCGGCATCCCGTGATGCTCGGCGAACCACAGGCGCGTGTAGCCCAGCCGGTCGGCGAGGCGGGCCAGGTCGACCGTCCGCCGCAGCGCCTCACCGGCGTCGGCGCCAGTGGGGATCGGGGCGAGGTCGAGGACAGAGAGGGGGAGCGGCATGGTCGGATTCGGAAGACGATCTCAATAGGCCTTGGGTCAACGCCCACCACCCCGCCCCGATTCTGCCTCCACGGAGAGCGCACGGGCGAACCCAGAGGACGGACCCAAAGGGCGGAGCGGGGCGGTCGAAAAGAGGAGGGGAAGAGAAGAGGCGGCAGACGAGTCGCCTACCCGCGGCCCTCCCCGCCCGCGTCCACGACATCGACGTCCGGCCACCGCGCAGCGACGAGGCGGCCCAGGTGGCGAAGCCCCCACCGCTCGGCCCGCTCCTGGCCTACCGCCGCGACGAGCACGCCCGCCGCCTCCGCTGGCGCTACGCCCGGCCGCCGGACCTGGCCCGTGACGTACACGCCGACGCCGCGCTCGGCCGCCGCCTCGACCAGCGCTTCCGTCATAGCTCCCACGAGCGCCACGCGCGAGACTTCCACCGCCCCGCCCGCGTCGGCTCCGCCCGCTCCCGCCGTCTCCTCCACCCCGCCCAGCACGTCGGCAACGCGGCCGAGCACGTCGGCGGCGGTGAGCGGGGCGGGGAGGGCACCGACCAGGCCGACCACGTTGCCGCCGCGCATGAGGGGCTCGGCTTCGGGCTCCAGCCCCAGCTCGCGGGCGAGGGCGGGGTTGTGGCCAACCGCGAACCGCTCGTCGAGGGCGCGGTGGTAGGCGAGCACGCCGAGCCCGTCGGGGAGCCGCGCCGGCCACAGCCCGAACGGCCGGTGGAGCAGGACGGCGTCGAGCCCGTCGGCCCAGGCGTACGGCGCGCGCCCGGCCTCCAGCCGCAGCCCCAGCCGGCGGACCGGGCGGGGCGAGTCGAGCCAGACGCCCACAGGGTCGCCCTCGCGGAACAAGCGGTCGGCGTCGGTCTTGGCGGCGAGCGAAGCGGCGATCTGGGCGACAGTCGGCGGCATGGGCGGGGTGGGGTACAGGGTACTTGGTACGAGGTACAGGTAGGGTCGGAGCCGCACCCCGTACCGAGTACCCTGCACCAAGTACCCCGTACCGCCCCGAAGGGCGCCTAGTCGAACGGGAGCACGAGTTGCCGGCCCTCGCTGATGAGCCCCGAAACGGTCAGCCCCAGCAGCCGCACCGGCTCGGCGGGCGGGGCGGGGCGGTGGAGGAGCGCGGCGCCGCGGTCGAGGAGGTCGGCCTCGGCCCAGACGGGCGCGGCGAACGTGGCCGAGCGCGACGTGATCTCGAAGTCGGCGCTCTTGAGCTTGAGCGTGAGCGTGCGCCCGGCCGTCCCGTGGCGGTCGAGGCGGCGGGCCAGCTCGGCGGCGAGCGGGGCCAGCCGTTCGAGGAGCGCGTCCGCCCCGCTCACGTCGTGGGCGAACGTGCGCTCGACGCCCACCGACTTTCGCACGCGGTCGGGGCGGACGGGCCGCGCGTCGTCGCACCGGGCCACGCGCGCGAGCCACCCGCCGGTCTTGCCGAGGGCGGCGCGGAGCTCGGCCTCGGACCGCGCCTGGAGGTCGGCGCCGGTGCGGATGCCGAGCGCCCGGAGCCGCGCCGCCGTCGCGGGGCCGACGCCGTGGAAGTCCTCGACCGGGAGCGCGGCCACGAGCGCCGGCGCCTCGTCGGGCGTGATCACGCGGAGCCCGTCGGGCTTGGCGAGGCCGGACGCCGTCTTGGCGAGGAACTTCCCGAACGAGACGCCAGCCGAGCACGCGAGCCCGGTCGCCTCGCGCACCTCGGCGCGGATGCGCCGCGCGACGAGCGTCCCCGACGCCGGCCCGTCGAGCGGCTCGGTCACGTCGAGGTACGCCTCGTCGAGCGAGAGCGGCTCGACGAGGTCGGTGTAGCGCCCGAACACCTCGCGCACCTGGGCCGAGACCTCCTTGTAGACGTCGAACCGCGGGGCCACGACCACGAGGTCCGGGCACCGCCGCCGCGCCCACGCCATCGGCATGGCGCTGGAGATCCCGAACGGCCGCGCCTCGTAGCTCGCCGCGGCCACGACGCCGCGCCCGCCCCGCCCGCCGACGGCCACGGGCCGCCCGCGCAGCGCGGGGTCGTCGCGCTGTTCGACCGACGCGTAGAACGCGTCCATGTCGACGTGGAGGATCTTGCGGAGCACGCGGGCCAGGGCGGGGTGGGGAAGGCTACGGCGGGTCTCGTGCCACCGCCCCGCCCGCGGGTACGGGCGAGGTGGAAGGCTACGGTCGGCCCTGCGCCACCACCCCGCCCGTGGGTGCGAGCGGGGCGGTGGTTGCGGGGCGGGGCGGGCGCTCGTAGTGTCTCTACGCCGGGCGGGGCGGATCAGGCCTGACGCCGTCCAATGCTCGTTTCACCACGCCCTCTCGCTCCGGGCGGGGCGGCACTGTTGCCATAGCCTTCGACCACCCCGCCCTCAGTCCCAGAGCCCTGATCGGTCGTCGCCCCCCGCACTGACATGGCCGACGTCCTCCGCATCGCCGACGCGGACCCGCTCGGCGGTCACACCCTGCAGCTCACGTTCAGCACAGGCGAAGTCCGCGGGGTGAACGTGCTCCCGCTCATCGAGCGGGTAGGCGGGGCGGTGTTCGCGCCACTCCGGGGCCCGTCGTATTTCGCCCGGGTGAGCGTGGCCCCCGTGTGCGGGACGGTCGTGTGGCCGAACGGGGCGGACCTGGCACCGACGGCGCTGCACGAGTTGGAGGCGGCGGAGGTCGTTGTTCGGGCTGACTGACTCGCGGCTACAGACCGGCAAAGGGCGTCCGGGTTCTTAAGACACAACCACCGGGAGCAACCGTATCGCCCCCGCCCCGCCCGCGCTACCGGGCGGGGCGGGGGATGAGCAGGAGCGCCTCCTGCCGCCCGTCGAGGTAGCGGACCGCCTCGCCGTCGAACACGGCGTCCTCCTCCAGCATGAACCGGACGGCCTGCCCGCCCCACTCGGGCACGGCAACGGCCGCGTT
This sequence comes from Rubrivirga sp. S365, assembly GCF_032248475.1. Lineage (NCBI taxonomy): Bacteria > Pseudomonadati > Rhodothermota > Rhodothermia > Rhodothermales > Rubricoccaceae > Rubrivirga > Rubrivirga sp. S365. The sequence goes on along the minus strand of NZ_JAVTTN010000001.1, from coordinate 1,082,615 downwards.
GAGCTCGATCGAGTACGCTGTGCTCGGGTGGAGCGGGTAGTCGCCGCCGCCCGGGACGCCGCCCTGCTGGTCCCACAGGCCGATCGTCGGCCCCGCCCCGTGGCCGTGGAACCCGATCGGGTGCGTGTAGATCGTCGCGTCGATCCCCTCGGCACGCGCGCCGTCGAGCGCGGCGGCGAGGACCTCGTTCCCCGTGCGCCCGGTCGCGAACTGCCCGGTGAGGAGGTCCTGCACGCGGTTCGCCGCCCTCAGGCCGGCGACGAGGCCGGCGGGCGGGGCGGTCTCGCCGGAGCGCAGGACGTAGGCCATCTGCTGCGTGTCCGTGTGGAGCCCGAGGTACTCGATCCCGAAGTCGACCCAGACGAGGTCGCCGGGCTGGATGACGGTCTCGCCGGGGCGCCCCGAGAAGTCGCCCGACCGTCCCGTCCCGCTCGTGCGCTGGACCGAGACGCCGGGGTGGAACCACGACCGGAGCCCGAGCCCGCGGACGCGGTCGCGGTACCACCACGCGAGGTCGTCCGTGGTCGTGACGCCGGGCGTGACGGCGGCCGTCGAGAGCCCCTCGTGCAAGAGGCTCCGGGCGAGCGCCACGACGGTCGGGTAGACGGCGAGTTCGGCCGGCGTCCGCGTTTCGAGCCATGCGACCGCGAGCGGCTCGGCCGAGACGACGCGGCCGTGGTATCGGGCGGGGAGGGCGCCGAGGAGCGCCTCGTACTCGGTCGAGGCGAGGCCGTCGGCGAGCGCGAACGTGGGCGAGCGGTTGACGGCGATCCGCTGGGGGTCGCGCTCGGCCACGATCTCGGCGAGCCGCGCCCATTGGTCGGGCTGGTCCTCCGGCTCCCACGCCCGCGGGAACGGGCCGACGTCGTAGCGCGCGACGGCCAGCCGCTCGACCGGCCGCCCCGCCCCCGGGTCGTGGAACACCAGGACCGTCCGCCGCCGGGCCGAGAGCCACGTGGCCGGCAGCATCGTCTGGAGCACGGGGTCCTCGTTGTACTCGCGGCCCAGGACGACCCACAGGTCGACGCCGTGGCGGCGCATGAGGGCCGGAGCGACCGTGTCGAGGCGGTCGGCGAGCCAGCGGTCCTGGACGACCGCCCGCTCGCGCATCGGGAGCACGGCCGGCCGCTCGGCCTGCGCCTGGGCGACGGCCGGGCCGACCGCGAGCAGGCCGAACAGAAGGAGGACGCATCGCATGGGCGGGGCGGTCGGCGAACAAGAAGGGCCGAGGCACCCGGCACCGGGCGCCCCATCGCGGGCCGGTCTAACAGCGCAGCCTCGGCGGCGTTCGCCCGTGCTACCCCGCCCCGCCCCGAGATCCGCGGGCGGGGCGGCGGACCGTCCGCCCGCGACGGGCGTTCGAGGCGGCTCCTGCTCCTCCCCCGCCCCGCCCGTGGCCGATCGCCCCATCGCCGTCTACGGCGCCTTCGTCGCCAACCTCGCGATCGCCATCGTCAAGTTTGTGGCCGCGGCCGTGACGGGCTCGTCGGCCATGCTCTCCGAGGGGATCCACTCGCTCGTGGACACGGGGAACCAGGTGCTCCTGCTCGTCGGCGTCAAGCGCGGGCAGCGGCCGGCGGACGCGGGGCACCCGTTCGGGCACAGCTCGGAGCTCTACGTGTGGGCGCTGCTCGTCGCCGTGGCCCTGTTCGGGATCGGCGGCGGGCTCGCGTTCTACGAGGGCGTCTCGCACCTCCAGCACCCGAACGAGATGACGGACCCGACGTGGAACTACGCCGTCCTCGGGTTCGCCTTCCTCTTCGACGGGGGCTCGTGGCTGCTCGCGCTCCGCGAGCTCCGGCGCGACCACCCCGGCGTCGGCGTGTGGGAGGCGTTCCGCAAAAGCTCCGACCCCGCCGTCTACACGGTCCTCGCCGAGGACACGGCGGACCTCGTCGGCATCCTCCTGGCGGCGGGCGGGATCGCGCTCGGCCACGCGACGGGCAACCCGACGTGGGACGGGCTCGCGTCGATCGCCATCGGCCTGCTCCTGGCCGGCATCTCGCTCTCGCTCGTCGCCACGGGCCGGAGCCTGCTGACCGGCCGGGCGGCGGCCCCCGAGGTCGTCGCGTCCGTCCGCCAGATCGCCCAGGCCGACCCCGCCGTCGCGCACGCGGACGTCCCGCTGACGATGCAGATGGGGCCGGACGACGTGCTCGTCAACGTCGAGGTCGAGTTCCGCGACGGCCTCTCGGCGCCCGAGGTGGCCGAGGCGTCGGTGCGCATCGAGGCGGCGGTCCGCGAGGCGCACCCGGCCGTGTCGCGCGTGTTCACCGAGGCCGCCCCGCCCGACCGCCCCGCCCCGCCCGCGCCGTGAGGGCGGGGTGGGCCGCTCCTCACCCGCCGCCCCGCCCCGCCCGGTCAACCTGCAGAGCAGACGGCGCAGCCAAAGCCTCGCGGATCAGGGGCGGGGCGGCGACCGGCCGCCCCCGCTCGGCGTCCACGAAGCACAGCGTCACACGGCCCGAGACGAGCACGGCCGCCTCGCCCTCGCGCCGCACGGCGTAGTCGATGGGCACGCGGACGCGCGGCGGCTCGGGGAACGTGGTCTCGACCTCCACCACGTCGTCGTAGCGCACGCTCGCGTGGTAGCGGACGGCGACGTCCACGACCGGCATGATGACGCCGCTCGCCTCCAGCTCGGCGTACGGGAGGCCCGCCGAGCGGAGCGCCTCGGTCCGCGCCGCCTCGAACCAGTCGAGCACGTGGGCGTGGTAGACGACGCCCATCGGGTCGCACTCGCGGTACCGGACGCGGTGGCGGTGGACGTAGCGGAGCGCCGCGCTGTCGGCGAGCGGGGCGGAGCGGGTCGGTCCGCTCACGCGGCCGGCGCCGCCTCGCGGAACGCCCCGAGCGCGTCGAGCTTGGCGAGGCGCTGGTCGAGGAGCGCCTCACTGTCCAGGGGCAGGAGCGCGTCGAGGGCGCGGACGATGGCTTGGCCCGTCGCCTCGAACGTGGCGGCCGGGTCGTGGTGCGCCCCGCCGGTCGGCTCGGGGACGATCTCGTCGATGATCCCGTTCTGGATGAGGTCCGGGGCCGTCAGCTTGAGCGCGCGGGCGGCCTCCTCCTTGTGGTCCCACGAGCGCCACAGGATCGACGAGCACGACTCGGGCGAGATCACCGAGTACCATGCGTTCTCGAGCATGAGCACGCGGTCGCCGACGCCGATCCCGAGCGCCCCGCCCGACGCCCCCTCGCCGATCACGACGACGACGATGGGGACCGGCAGCCGGGCCATGACGAGCAGGTTGCGGGCGATGGCCTCGGCCTGCCCACGCTCCTCGGCCTCCAGCCCGGGGTAGGCGCCGGGCGTGTCGAGGAAGGTCACGACGGGCTTCCCGAACTTGGCCGCCATCTCCATGAGGCGCTTGGCCTTCCGGTAGCCCTCGGGGTTGGGCATCCCGAACCGGCGCTCCTTGCGCTGCTTCGTGTCGCGGCCCTTCTGGTGGCCGAGCACCATGACCGTCCGGTCGTCGCCGCCGTACGCCGATCCCTTGAACGTGGCCGGGCCGCCGACGAGGGCGCGGTCGTCCGAGAACAGGCGGTCGCCGTGGAGCTCGACGAAGCCCGTCGTCAGCGCGTCGACGTAGTCGAGCGTGTAGGGCCGCTCGGGGTGCCGGGCGATCTGGACGCGCTGCCAGCGCGTGAGCCCGCGGTAGATCGACTGCCGGAGCGTGTCGACGCGCGTCTGGAGCGCCTCGATCTGGCCGGAGAGGTCGACGGAGCCGTCGTCGGCCTCGAACTGGCGGAGCTCTGCGAGCTTCGCTTCGAGGTCGGCGAGGGGCTTCTCGAAGTCGAGGAGGTGAGCCATGCGCGCAAGGTACCGCCCGACGACGACGACGCCACCCCGCCCGAGCGGGGCGGGGCGGGCGGGACGGACGGGCGGGGCGGCCGGGCGGAGCGAACACGCCACCCCGCCCCAAGCCCCCACCCCGCCCTCAGCGTGGGCGGGGCGGCCTACCCGTGGAGCAGCGCCCGGAGCAGGATCTCGGCGTCCAGCCACGGCGACTGCCGCTGGGCGTAGAACCAGTAGGCCCGGTGCGCCTCCGTGATCGTCGCCGGGCGCGGCCGGCGCGTGTCGAGCACCGACACGACGCCCGGCGGGAGCCCCCACGCCGGCGGCGGGTGCGGGCCGGCCGCGTCGTAGCCCACGAGCGCGCGGCGCCCGGCCAGCACCGACGGCATCCGCGCGGCGAACGCGGCCAGCCGACGCCACCGCGCCGTCGGGCGGAGCCGGGCCGTCGCGCGCAGGGCCGGCGCGGCGAGCGTGAACAGGGCCGCGACGGGGACCTCGAGCGCCCGGCGGCTCCACCCCGCCCGCAGCGGCGCCACCGCGCGCTCGGCTTCGAGGAGCGGGGCGGCGTAGTCCTCGACGTAGGCCTTCCCGATGATCCGGTCGTGGCCCGAGGCCAGGATCTTGAGCTGGACCGGCAGGTCGCGGAGCGCGCGCATCCCCTCCAGGATGGCCGTGTTCGTCAGGCTGTCGGCGGCGAACACGACCTCGTCGGCGTGCTGGAGGCGCGCGAGGTCGCGGAGCTGGCGCGGCCGGCCGACGTGGGGCACCGCCCCGCCCGCGGCGCTCGTACCGTCGCCGCCCGCCTCGGCGACGTAGCCGACGACTTCGGCCTCGGGGCGGAGCCGGCCGCCGAGGAGCCGACGGAGCCGCTCGGCCTCGGCCGCCGTGCCGACGACGAGCGCCCGCCGGGGCGGGGCGGTCCGGGTCCGCCGGCGGACCCGCCGCGCCAGGAGCAGGGCGGCCGCGGCCGGGAAGCCCAGCCCGAGCGCCGCGCGGCTGAACGCGATCGACGGGACGAAAAACGAGGCCGCCGCGACCGCCAGCGCCGCCAGCGCCGCGCCCACCGCGACCGGGCGGAGCGGCGGGCGCCCGCGCGGGTAGCCGCCGGCGAGCGCCACCCCGCCCACGAGCGCGAGCGCGTACGCCGGGAGCACGAGGCCGTAGAAGCCCGACCCGAACGCGAACCCGTCGGCCTGCGACCAGCCCCAGGCCGCGGCGGCGAGCGCCGCCCACGCGAGGGCGCCGTCGGCGGCCGGACCCGCCAGACCGCGCCCCAGCCGGCCCAGCGCCGCCACGGCCGCCCGGCCTACGATCCCCACGCGGAGCGCGAGCGCGAGCGCCCCCGTCCCCGCCCGTTCGGCCCACCCCGCCCCGCCCCCGACGTGCTTCTCGACGAACCGGAGCATGGCCCCGTAGAACAGAACCACGTAGCGGAGGTCGCCCCGCTTCGTGCTCTCGCCCTTGTAGTGGACGATCTGCGTCTCCGGCGTGTAGTAGATCCGCCACCCCGCCCGCTGGATCCGGTAGCACCAGTCGAGGTCCTCGCCGTACATGAAGAAGGCCTCGTCGAGGAGCCCCGCTCCGCGGGGGGAGGGATGGAGGGACGGAGGCATGGGAGGATGAGCAGAACCGTGCGGGGCGGACTTTTCTGCCCATCCCTCCTCATCCCTCTCCATCCCGTGTCCCTCCCCCCCGCCCCACATCGCCTCGCGGCGGACCATCATGCACGAGCCGCTGAGGGCGTCGACCTCGCAGACCTCGTCCGCCGGGAGGTGCGTGAGGTTGTAGCGGCCGAACCGGGGGCTCTGGGGGAACAGCCGGGCCAGCCCGGCGATCCGGTAGAACGCGACGGCCGGCGTGGGGAAGGCGCGGCGGCTCTCGGGCGCGAACGTGCCGTCGGGGTTGAGGATGCGGCACCCGACGGCGCCCGCGTCGGGGTGCCCGTCCATAAAGGCGACGAGCGTGCGGAGCGTGTCCTCCTGAAGGATCGTGTCCGGGTTGAGGACGAGGGCGTAGCGGCCGGCCGCCTCGCGGAGCGCCTGGTTGTTGGCGACCGCGAACCCAACGTTCTCCTCGTTCGCGATCAGGCGGACGTCCGGGAACCGCTCGCGCACCATCTCGGCCGACCCGTCCGCCGAGTCGTTGTCGACCACGAACGTCTCGACCGCCAGGCCGGCGCTGGCCCGCTCGACCGACCGGAGCGCCTGGTCCAGAAACCCCCGCACGTTGTACGTCACGATCACCACCGAGACGTCGACCACGGCCGCCCCCGGTCCGGGGCCGAGCGCGGGCGGGGCGGAGGAGAGGGACAGCGAGGACATGCCGAAAAAAGATAGCCGGCCGCCCCGCCCCGGGGCGACGGGCGGCGTGCAAATCGGCGCCCCCGCCCCGCCCTGCCTCCACGGGTGAAGACCCGGCGCGGACCGAGCGCGGGCGGGGCGGCCGGTAGCTTCGCGGCTTAGCAGGGGACGTGGGCCGGTCGTCCCCGCTCCGTCCGCGCGGCCGGCTCCGGGGGCGGGGCGGCTGGGAGCGCTGGTGGCGCCTCTGCTCGTCCCCCGCTTCCCCCTCCCCCCTCTGATGTCCCGCCCCGCCCTGGGCCGCGAGGTCCGCGCCACGCTCGCACTCGCCGTCCCCATCGTGCTCGTCCAGCTCGCGCAGATGTCGATGAGCTTTATCGACGTCGTGATGGTGGGCCGGCTGGGGACCGAGGCGCTGGCGGCCGTCGTGCTCGCGTCGACGACCTACGTCACGGCCTCGCTCGTGTGCGTGGGCGTGCTTGTGGCCGTGCAGCCGACGGTCGCGCAGGCGGTCGGGGCCGGCGACGACGCCGCGGCGGCGCGCGGCGCGCGCCAGGGGCTGTGGCTGGCGACGATCCTGGGCGTCCCGTTCGCGATCGGGCTCGGGTTCGTCGAGCCCGTCCTGGTGTGGACCGGCCAGGACCCCGACACGTCGGCGCTGGCCGGCGCGTACCTCCGCGCGATCCGCTGGGGGTTCGTGCCCAACCTGTGGTTCACGGCGCTCCGCGGGCTCGCCGAGGGCGACGGCCGGCCCCGCGCAGTCCTCGGCGTGACGCTGCTGGGCGTGGCCGTGAACGTGCCGCTCAACTACGCGCTCATGTTCGGCGCCCTGGGCCTCCCCGCCCTCGGCCTCGTCGGCACCGGGTGGGGCTCGGCCGTCTCGACGACGGTCATGACCGCGGCGCTCGCCGTCTACGTCCGGCGCGGGCCGCTCGCCCGGTTCGGGGTGCTCGCCGACTTCCGCCGGCCGGACGTGGGCGCCCTGCGCGAGCTGTTCGCGCTGGGCTGGCCCATCGGCGTCGGGTTCGGGATGGAGTCCGGCCTGTTCACGGCGGCCACGCTCCTCGTCGGGCGCCTCCCCGACCCCGAGACGGCGCTCGCCGCGCACCAGGTGGCGCTCAACGCGGCGAGCGTCGCGTTCATGGTCCCGCTCGGGATCGGGATGGCCGGGGGCATCCGCGTGGGCCAGGCGGTCGGGGCCGGCGACGAGCGCGCGGCGGCTCGGGCGGGGTGGACCTCGGCGGGCCTGGGCGCAGCGTTCATGGCGTGCTCGGCGCTCCTGTTCTGGCTCCGCCCCGACCTCGTCGTCGCCGTCTACGCCGGCCCGTCGCCGGACCCGGTCGTGGCGGCGCTCGCGGCGTCGCTGCTGAGCGTGGCCGCCGTGTTCCAGCTGTTCGACGGCGTGCAGGCCGCCGTCGCCGGCGCGCTCCGCGGGCTCAAGGACACGCGCGTGCCCATGCTCATCTCGGCCGGCGCCTACTGGGGCGTCGGGCTGACCACGGGCGTCGTGCTGGGCGTGGGGGCGGGGTGGGGCGCGCGCGGGCTGTGGTGGGGGCTCACGCTGGGGCTGGCCGCGGCGGCCGTCGCGCTCTCGGCCCGGTTCGCGCGGCTCACGCGCGTCCGCCCCGCCCTCGCCTAGGCCGCCCCGCCCTCGCCCCAGGACGGGGGCGGGGCGGGGAGATTCCTGATTCCGTCCGGCCCCAGAGTGTTTAGGCGTCCTCCCGATGCGCTGACACTCCGGCATCTGCACCTTGACCGCCCGGCCCCTCCGGCGGCCCATTCGAGCTATCTTCGCTGGCCCCCCGAGGGGGCCGGTCTACCTTCGAAAACGGCCCCTCCCGCCCCTCGGAGGACTCCCCACCCCGCGGCCCATGCCCCAGCTTTTCCCGCGCAAGGCCAACGCGCTGCCCACGCTGTCCCTGTTCGGGGCGTTCGGCGGCGGCGTCCTGGTCATCGCGCTCGCCTGGTACTACCTCTCGCCCGAGTTCTACGAGGTCGGGTACATGCCGGAGCAGCCGGTCCCCTACAGCCACGCGCTCCACGCGGGTCAGCTCGGGATGGACTGCCGGTACTGCCACAACCACGTCGAGCAGAGCCCGCACGCGAACGTGCCGTCGACGCAGACGTGCATGAACTGCCACGGCGTCGTGCAGACGCAGTCGGAGAAGCTGCTCCCGGTCCGCGAGAGCTGGGCGACCGGCGTCCCGGTCCAGTGGGTCAAGGTCCACCACCTCCCGGACTACGCCCAGTTTAGCCACGCGGCCCACGTCAACGTCGGCGTCGGGTGCGAGTCGTGCCACGGGCGGATCGACCAGATGGTCGTGGTCTACCAGGCCGAGCCGCTCTCGATGGGGTGGTGCCTCGAGTGCCACCGGGCGCCCGAGGAGCACCTCCGCGACCCGGAGTTGGTCACGACCATGGGCTACGCCGAGGAGGTCCGCGAGAGCGACGAGCGCTACGCCGAGTACGTCCAGACGAACCTGGCCCGGATCGAGCGCGAGGGGATCAAGCCGCCCCAGAACTGCTCGGCCTGCCACTACTAGGAGGTTGCAGGTGGGCAGGCGACGGGGGCTACGCGCCCTCACCTGCTACCTGACCATCCGATACCCGACACTCGCACATGATTGAGCTCGACGTCCTGAGCGCCGCCGACCAGGCAGCCGACCGCGACGCCCAGGCCATGCAGGGCCGCCCCGCCCCGTGGCGCAGCCTCTCCGGCAAGGACGGGTCGCAGGACCCGTCCGTCGTCCGCGACGAGTTCCTGGACCCGGCCGGCGACGGCCACGAGGGGACCAGCCGGCGGACGTTCCTCCAGGTCATGGGCGCGAGCGCCGCGCTGGCCGGGCTCTCCGGCTGCCGCCGGCCGGTCGAGGCCATCGTCCCCTACGTGCGGAAGCCCGAGGAGGTCATTCCGGGCGTACCGCAGTACTACGCGACGGCCATGCCGCTCGGCGGCGTGGGCCGCCCGCTCGTCGTCCAGAGCCACGAGGGCCGCCCGACCAAGGCCGAGGGCAACCCGGAGCACCCGCTCGTGCAGGGCGCGACCGACATCTTCGCGCAGGCGTCCGTCCTCCAGCTCTACGACCCCGACCGCAGCCGCCACGTGTGGACGCGCGGCGCGGGCGGGGTGGGCGCGCGCGGCACGTGGGACGCGTTCGTCGGCCAGGCGAACCGGCTCCTCGCGCAGCGCGGGACGGCCCGGCTCGCCGTCCTCGCCGCGCCCAGCGCGTCGCCGACGCAGGACGCGCTCCGCGACCAGCTGCTCCAGACCTACCCCGGCGCCCGGTGGGTCACGCTCGGGCCGCACCTCGACGACGCGCAGGCGCTCGGGACGCAGTCCGCGCTCGGCCAGCCGGCCCGCCCGCTCTACCGCTTTGCGGACGCGGACGTGATCGTCACGTTCGACGCCGACTTCCTGGCGTCCGAGGACCCGAACACGGTCTGGAACAACCGCCAGTACGCCGCCAGCCGCCGCGTCGACGAGCGCGGCACGATGTCGCGGATGTACGCCGTCGAGTCGACGATGACGATGACGGGCGGGATGGCCGACCACCGCCAAGCCGTCAAGGCGGGCACCGTCCCCTTCGTGGCCGCCGCCGTCGCCGAGGCGCTCGGCGTGCCGGCCGGCGCCCAGGTCCTGATCGAGGACGAGCTGGCCCCGTTCGTGGCCGCCATCGCGTCCGACGTGCAGGCCGCCGGCGGCCGCGCCGCGTTCGTGGCCGGGCCGACCGCCCCGCCCGAGCTCCACGCGCTCGTGGCCGTCCTCAACGGGCGGTTCGGGGGCGGGGTGGTCGAGTACCTCGCGACGGGCGAGGGGCCGGTCCAGCCGGTCGGCCCAGAGCTCGCGGGCCTCGTCCGCGACATGGGCGCCGGGCGCGTCGACGCGCTCGTCATGCTGGGCACGAACCCGGTCTACCACCTCCCCGCCGAGCTCCGCTTCGAGGAGGCGCTCGCGGCCGTCCCGTTCTCGGTCCACACCGGCTTCTACCGCGACGAGTCGGCGCAGCGCGCGACGTGGCACGTCCCGGCCGCCCACTACCTGGAGTCGTGGGGCGACGCCCGCGCCTACGACGGGACGCTCTCGGTCGTGCAGCCGCTGATCACCCCGCTCTACGACGACGCGCACTCGGACCTCGAGGTCCTAAACCTGCTCGCGACCGGCCGCAACGTCGCCGGCTACGACCTTCTGCGGTCGTCGCTCCGGGGCCGCCTCGGCGGCGACTTCGAGACGGCTTGGCGCACGGCGCTCCACGACGGGTTCGTCGAGGGCACGGGCTTCCCGTCGCTCGGATCTGGGGGCGGGGCGGCCAGCTTGGCCGACCTCGACGTGCCCGACCCCGCCGCGATCGAGCTCGTCGTTCGCCTCAGCCCGACGCTCTACGACGGCCAGTTCTCGAACGTGGCCTGGATGCAGGAGGCGCCGCACCCGGTCACGAAGGTGACGTGGGACCCGGTGGCGCTCGTGAGCCCGGCGACGGCGCTCGCCAACGGCTGGACGGTCGAGGAGGACAAGGGCAAGGCCTACGCGACCGTCATCGGCATCGAGGCCCCGAACGGGGCCGTCGCGACGGTGCCCGTCTGGGTCCAGCCCGGCCACCCGGACAACTCGATCACGGTCCCCATGGGGTACGGCCGCGAGATCGACTCGCCGCGCGTGATCCGCGACCGCGGCCTCATCGAGCGGCTCTTCAACGTCCAGGCCGACATCTACTACCCCGGCCCGGTCTCGTCGTACGTCGGCGGCGACCTCGACGGCGGGGCGATCTCGACGCGCATCGAGCGGCTCCGCCCGCTGGGCGGGGCGGTCGTGCCCTCGGTCGGGGCGGCGGCCGTCGCCGAGGACTACCTCCTCGCGTCGACGCAGGACCACGGCTCGATGGAGGGCCGCCACATCGTCCGCATGGCGACGCTGGAGGAGTACGAGGCGGACCCCGTGTTTGCCCGCGACGAGGACCACTTTGTCGAGGGCGCGCCGTGGGAGAACTTCCCGCCGGCCTGGGGCGCCGAGAACTCGGCATCCGAGGACCCCCGCATCGGCGACTGGCTCTACTCGGAGAACCAGTGGGGCATGGTCATCGACCTCAACGCCTGCACCGGGTGCAACGCGTGCGTCGTCGCCTGCCAGGCCGAGAACAACGTGCCAGTCGTGGGCAAGGAGCAGGTCGCGATCGGCCGCGAGATGCACTGGCTCCGGCTCGACCGCTACTACGTCGGCGACGAAACGGACCCGGGTATGGTCCAGCAGCCGATGATGTGCGTCCACTGCGAGAACGCGCCCTGCGAGCAGGTCTGCCCCGTCAACGCGACGGCCCACTCGCCGGACGGGCTCAACGAGATGACGTACAACCGCTGCATCGGCACGCGGTACTGCGCCAACAACTGCCCGTACAAGGTCCGCCGGTACAACTTCTACAACTGGACGAAGCACCTGCCGACGACGGTCCAGATGCAGTCCAACCCGTACGTCACGGTCCGCTACCGCGGCGTGATGGAGAAGTGCACGTTCTGCGTCCAGCGCATCCGCCAGACGCAGCAGTACGCGCACATCGAGAACCGACCGCTCCGCGACGGCGAGGTCCTCACGGCGTGCCAGCAGGTGTGTCCGGCCGACGCCATCGTCTTCGGCGACCTCAAGGACCCGGGCAGCCTCGTCAACCAGCAGAAGCTGAACAAGCGCAACTACGCGGTCCTCGCCGAGCTCGCCGTCAAGCCCCGGCTGACGTACCTCGCCCGGCTCCGCAACCCGCACCCCGACCTCGCCACGCCGTTCGACACGGCCCACGGCGAGCACACGGACGACGGCGAGACGCACGCCGCCGCCGGCGTCGCGGCCCCCGCCGCCTAGACCGCCCCGCCCCCACCGACGAGAAGGAGAGACGGGGAGAAGAAGGACCCGACCGCCTCTTCCCCCTCTTTCCCGCCCCGCCCTCTCCTCCCCTATGGCCACCGTCACCTCCAAGAACGCGTACGGCCGCTCCGGCGGCGACGGCGCCCCGGTCTACGCCGACGGGACCCCGAAGACGCTGGCCGACGCCCCGCTCGTCCGCGGCAACCTCTCGTTCCACGACGTGACCGAGATGGTCTCGGTGCACACCGAGAAAAAGACGCCGCTCGGGTGGTGGATCGCGTTCGGCGCCGCCCTCACCGGCCTCGCCATCTTCGCGGTCGCCGTGGCCTACCAGGTCTGGAACGGGCCGGGCGTGTGGGGGCTCACGAACCCGGTCTTCTGGGGCTGGGCCATCGTCAACTTCGTGTGGTGGGTCGGCATCGGCCACGCCGGGACGCTCATCTCGGCCGTGCTCTTCCTGTTCCGCCAGCGCTGGCGGACGTCGATCAACCGGGCGGCCGAGGCGATGACGCTCTTCGCCGTCGCGTGTGCGCTCACGTTCCCCACGTTCCACGTGGGCCGGGTGTGGGTCATCTACTACACGCTCCCGATCCCGAACCAGATGGCCATGTGGCCGCAGTTCAAGAGCCCGCTGCTCTGGGACGTGTTCGCGGTCTCGATCTACGGGACGGTCTCGCTCCTGTTCTGGTACGTCGGCCTCATCCCCGACCTCGCGACCATCCGCGACCGCGCGGCCCGGGCCGGCAAGATGGTCCGCGCCCGCATCCTCGGCTTCTTTAGCCTCGGGTGGACCGGCTCGAACCGCTCGTGGCGCCACTACGAGCGGGCCTACCTCCTCCTGGCCGGGCTCGCCACCCCGCTCGTGCTCTCGGTCCACTCGGTCGTGTCGTTCGACTTCGCCGTCTCGATCGTCCCGGGCTGGCACACCACGATCTTCCCGCCCTACTTCGTCGCCGGCGCCATCTTCTCCGGCTTCGCGATGGTGGTCACGCTGATGGTCGTCGCGCGGAGCGTGTTCGACATCAAGAACCTGATCACGATCGATCACCTGGAGAAGATGAACATCATCATCCTGGTGACGGGGACGGTGGTCGGGTTCGCCTACATCACGGAGTTCTTTATCGCCTGGTACAGCCAGGTCGAGTACGAGCAGTTCGCGTTTGCCAACCGCGCGTTCGGGCCGTACGCCTGGGCGTACTGGACGATGATGGCGTGCAACCTCATCTTCCCCCAGGTCTTCTGGGTCAAGAAGTTCCGCCGGTCGATCCCGATCATGTTCGCGATCTCGATCACGACCAACATCGGCATGTGGTTCGAGCGGTTCGTGATCACCGTCACGTCGCTCCACCGCGACTTCCTGCCGTCGTCGTGGGACTACTACAGCCCGACGATCTGGGACATCCTGATGTACGTGGGGACGTTCGGACTCTTCTTCACGCTGTTCCTCCTCTTCCTCCGGTTCGTGCCCATGGTGGCCATCGCCGAGGTGAAGGGCGTGATGCCGCAGGCCGACCCCCACTTCTACCACCACGCGGGCGACGGCCACGCCGACGCGCACGAGCTCGCCCCGTACCAGGTCGACGCGAACGCCCAGGGCGCCGCGACGGCCGCTCCCGACTCCGACGCCGACGGCGTCCCCGACGACGTGGCCCACGACCGCGACCCGTCCTAGCGCCCGCCCCGCCCCCATGCGCCTGCCGATCCCGAACGCCATCGCGGCCCGCCTCGAAGAGCGGTCGAACCAGCACGTCGGCCTGCTCGCCGAGTTTCCCGACCCCGGCGCCCTCTACGACGCCGTCAAGGGGCTCCGCGAGCGGGGCTACACCCGGCTCGACACGTTCAGCCCGTTCCCCATCCACGGGATGGACCGGGCGATGGGGCTGCCGGTCTCCAAGATCGGGTACCTCGTCTTTTTCGGCGGCATCACCGGAGCCTTCCTCGGATGGCTCCTCCAGTGGTGGACGAGCGAGGTCGACTACCCGATCAACATCTCGAACAAGCCGCTCTACGCCTTTGAGGCGTCGGTCCCCATCATCTTCGAGCTGACGATTCTGTTCTCGGCGCTGACGGCCGTCGGCGCGATGCTCGCGCTGAACGGGCTGCCCCGCCCCTACGACCCGCTGTTCTACTCGGACCGCTTCGGCCGGGCCACCGACGACGGGTTCTTCCTCCACGTCGCCGCCGCCGACGGCACCTTCGCCCAGGACCGGACGACGGACGACCTCCTCGGGCTCGGCGCCACGGCCGTCGAGTACGTCGACCATGACGGCGCCACGCTCGTGGGCGGGGCGGACCTGGCGGCGCCCGCCCCCAACGCGGACCGTGCGCCGGTCCCCGTCACCCCGCCCCACACGACGGGCGACCTGTAGGGGCGGGGTGGCCCGCACCGGCCGCCCCCACCCCGCCCTCGCCCCCCTGCCCCGGTTTTTCCGATGACCCCGCGCCTCAGCCTGCTCGTGCTCGCCGCCGCCGCCCTCGCGGGCTGCCGCGGGATGACGAGCGACGCCCCGCCCATCCACCCGAACCTCAACATGGACTACACCCAGAGGTTCGAGGCGCAGGAGCCCAGCCAGTTCTTCCTCGACGGCGCGGCCATGCGCCCGCCCGTCGCCGGGACGGTCGCGCGCGGCGAGCTGCGGACCGACGCGAACGCGCCGTTCTACTACGGCCGCAACGCCGACGGCTCCTACGTCGAGGAGATCCCCGTGCCCGTGACGCCGTCGCTCCTCGAGCGCGGCCAGGAGCGGTACGACATCTACTGCACGCCGTGCCACGGGCTCGCCGGCGACGGCCGCGGCATCGTCGCCGTCGGCAACGGCGGGCTGGGCTACGGGTTCGCTGTGCCGTCGTACCACACCGAGGCGCTCCGCGAGCGGCCCGACGGGTACCTCTACGACGTGATCCAGAACGGCATCAACACGATGCCCAGCTACGGCCACGAGCTCCCCCCCGCCGACCGCTGGGCCATCGTCGCCTACATCCGCGCCCTCCAGCGGAGTCAGGCCGCGACCGCCGGCGACGTGCCCGTCACCGAGCGCGAGCGGTTGGAGACGGCCAACCCGAACATCCGGCTCTCGAACTAGACCGCCCCGCCCCCGCGACGGCTCCGACCCCATGGCGAACGCCCTGACCCGCTTCCTCTTCGACCCGGTCGACGCCCCGGCCGACCGCGTGCCGCCCCGGCACCGCTTTACCGGCGGCCAGCTGTCGTGGATCGCCCCGCTCGCCGTGGGCGTGGTCGGCGTGGTCATCTTCCTGGTGCTCCTGCTCGGCGACCCGTCGCGGGCGCTCTTCTCCTACCTCGTCGCGTGGACGTTCTGCGTCTCGATCGCGCTGGGGTCGCTGTTCTTCGTGATGATCCAGCACATCACGAAGGCCCGGTGGTCGACGACCATCCGGCGCATCCCCGAGGCGCTCTCGGCCAACTTCCCGCTCCTCGCGCTGGCCGGCATCCCGGTCCTCCTGGGCAGCCACGATCTGTTCCACTGGACGCACGCCGAACTGTACGACCCGGCGAGCCCGTACTACGACGCGCTCATCGCGGGGAAGAAGGCGTACCTGAACATGCCGTTCTTCCTCGTCCGCTACGTCCTGTACTTCGTGGCGTGGACGTGGCTCGGGCACCGGCTCTACGCGATCTCGGTCGGCAACGACACTGACCCCGACGCGGACCGGACGCTCGAGCTCCGCAAGGTGAGCGCCTACGGCATCCCGCTCGCTGCCGTCACGACGGCGTTCGCCGGGTTCGACTTCCTCATGTCGACCGACCCCCACTGGTTCTCGACCATGTTCGGGATCTACTTCTGGGCCGGCGGCTGGCTCGGCGCGCTCTGCCTCATCACGTTCCTGGCCCTCTGGTTCAAGAAGATGGGGATGCTCCCCGAGGTGACCGTCGAGCACCTCCAGGACATGGGTAAGTTCATGTTCGCGTTCGTCGTGTTCTGGACGTACATCGCCTTTAGCCAGTACATGCTGTACTGGTACGCCAACATCCCGGAGGAGACCGTGTGGTTCCTCAAGCGGCTGTCGTTCGGGTGGGGGACGGTCGCGTGGTCGCTCGTCATCTTCAACTTTATCCTCCCCTTCCTGATCCTGCTCCCGCGTATCACCAAGCGGATCGCGCCGGTCCTGGCCGTCATGGCCGTCTGGCTCCTGGTCATGCACTGGGTCGACTTGTGGTGGGTCGCGATGCCGGCGATGGAGGCCGAGTACGAGGAGGTGGCCGCCACCCCGCCCGCGATGGACGAGGGCGGGGCGGTCCAGCTCCTCCCGGCGCAGGCCGTGAGCGGGGTAAACGACCTCGACGGCGTGCTCGACCCGGACGCCGCAGACGCGGCCACGCCGGCCCGAGGCGAGACGCCGGACGACGTGATGGACCTTGACGTGATCCCACCGGCGATCCCCATCTTCGAGATGCTCGTGTGGCTCGGGCTGTTCGGGCTCTTCCTGGGCGTGACGATCCTCCGCCTGCAGCGCCACGCGCTCACGCCGTACAACGACCCCTACTTCGCCGAGTCCCTGCGGTTCGAGAACGTGTAGCTCCGCGGTCTGTCGCGGGGCGGGGCGCAACGCTCAAACAGCGGCGCCGTGCGGGCGGGGCGGTGCCCACCTGCACGGCGCTTTCAATCGATACTGAAAACCATCGGCCCCCCTCGGCCGTTACCCTGCCACGATGGACGACCCGCCCCGCCTCCCCAACGACGAGCCCGACGAGCTTCCCGGCACGCCCATGCCCAACCCGCACCGGGGCGAGCCGGCCGCAGCCGAGGACGAGGGCGTCCGCCCCGAGGCCGCTGGCACGCCAGCGCGCCCGACGGGCGACGAGCCGCTCGGCCCGTACGGCGAGTTGGTCCCCACGGCAGCCGTGGAGGCAGAAGACGAAGCGACCCCAGACGGCGACCCCGAGGCCGAGGCCCTACTGGAGCAGATGGGCGTCGAGGAGGAGGGAATCGAGTCCGGCCAAATCCTCGGGCTCATCATCTCGGTCGGCGTCGGGATTGTCGCGCTGGTCGTCGGCTTGATCTACCTGTTCGTCATTCCGTTCCAGGCGCAGGTGGGGGCCGAGGCCGAGAACGTCGTCCTATACCCTGAGCTGCTGCAGGTCCGCGTCGAGGGGCTCGCCAAGCTGACCGACTACGAGCGCGCCGACAGCAGCACGTACGGCGTCCCCATCAGCCAGGCGATGGGTTTGGTCGCGGCGGAGTACGGGGCCGCGCGCGCGGGCGCCGCCGAGGTGCCGACCACGCGCCAGCGGTGGAACACGCTCCCCATTTCGATCGGCCCGCCCCGCGCCGTCCAGGTGCCGTCCGACCGCGGCCCGCTCACGGCACCCCTGCCCGGGATCAACCCGCTCAGCCCGACCGGGGAGCCTGACACAATTCAGGAGGCCGAGACCACCCCGTTCCAGCTCCGTGTGGAGACGGGCGAGGAGGTCGGCGTGGACGAAGGCGCCGAAGCCCCATTCGACCGCAATTAGCATGACGCTGCGTCGCCTCCGGCTCGCTGTCGCCGTCTCCGCCGCGTTTGTGGCGCTGGGCGGGGTGGTGCAACCGGCGGCCGCGCAGGTAACGACGACATCGGACTTTGTCCCGCTCGACGGGCAGGCGGGGCAGGGGGCGGTCCCCAACCGGCTCGTCGGGCAATACGGGATCGACGAAAACCTGGGTGCGACGGTCCCCACCGACCTCCAGTTCGTTGATGAGGCGGGGCGGCCGGTCGCGCTCTCATCGCTCCTCGATGGCGAGCGGCCGGTCCTGCTGGCGTTCGTCTACCACAACTGCCCCATGCTGTGCAGCCTCGTCCTCGACGGCGTGGCCGACGCCGTGAGCGAGGCGAAGGCGACGCTGGGGCAGGACTACGAGGTGCTGGCCGTCTCCATCGACCCCAACGACACGCCGCAAAAGGCGGCCGAGGCCAAGGCCCGCTACGTGCGCCAGATCGACGACCCGGCCGCCGAGCGCGCCCTCCACTTCTGGACGGTCACGCCGGAGACCGAGGCGAACGTGGAGCGGCTGGCTGAGGCCGTCGGGTTCCGCTACGGGCTCGACGCGAAGACGGGGGAGTACGCGCACGCCGCGTCCGTCATGTTCCTCAGCCCCAACGGCAAGATCACGCGCTACCTCTACGGCCTCGACTATGCCCCGTTCGACGTCAACCTCGCGATTACCGAAGCGGGGCAGGGCACGGTCGGCTCGACGCTCGACCGGTTTCTCTTAACGTGTTTCCAGTACGACCACGACGCGCAGTCGTACTCCCTCGCCGTTCTGACGGCGACCAAGATCGGCGGGGCGCTCCTGCTCCTCGTGTTCGGCGCCATGCTGTTCGTGTTCTGGCGCCGCGAGGGCCGCAGCACCGCTGAGCGGTGGGGCGGGGTGTCCTCCACCCCGCCCGGTGACCCGCCGTTGACGCACCCCGGCACGACCTTTCCCTCATGATGATGCAGACCCCCGCGGCCGACTCGGCCGGCGTGATCGAAGCCACCCGCCAGGCGTTCTGGACGGGCCGGAATGGGCTGTGGCTGCCGCCGGCCGAGTCCACGACGGCGCCCCAGATCGACGCGCTGTTCAACTTTATCATGATCAGCAGCATCATCCTGACGCTGTTCGTGGCCGCGGCGATGGTGTACTTCGTGCGGAAGTACCGGCGGACGAGCCACGCCGACCGGCCGCAGGAGACCCACGAGAACAAGTGGCTTGAGGTGTCCTGGATCGTGATCCCGACGATCCTGGTCCTCGGCGTCTTTTTCTGGGGGTTCCGGGCCTACGTTGGCACGGCGATCCCGCCGTCGAACGCGATCACGGTGAACGTGAAGGCCCAAAAGTGGAACTGGTCGTTCGAGTACGCCAACGGCACGAACGCGACCGAGCTCGTGGTCCCGGTCAACCAGCCGGTCCGGCTCGAGATGACGAGCCAGGACGTGCTCCACAGCTTCTACGTCCCCGAGTTCCGGATCAAGCACGACGTGCTCCCCAACCGCTTTGCCTACGTCTGGTTCGAGGCGCCGCGCGAGGGCGTCTACCAGATCCTCTGCACCGAGTACTGTGGGACGTCCCACTCGAACATGGGGGCCAGGATCCGCGTCGTCAGCCGGGGCGACTATTACGCCTACGTCGCCAACGGGTACCTGCCGGGCGAGCAGCCGCCGGCGATGGCCCCGGCCGACCTGGGCGCGTCGGTCTACGTCGCCCGCGGGTGCAACGCCTGCCATTCCGTCGATGGGACGCCCGGCGTCGGTCCGTCGTGGGAGGGAATCTGGGGGGAGCCCCGACCCGGAAGCGCCGAAGGCGTGGTCGACGACGTCTACATTGCGAACTCCATCCTCTACCCGCAGGCGTACATCGCCCCGGGCTTCGAGAACGCCAACATGCCGTCCTACGACGGCGTTCTCAACGACCAGCAGATCGCCGGCGTCGCCGCGTACATTCGCGTCCTGAGCGGAGCGGCGACCCCGGCCGACACCACGCTCCCGACCGACGCAGGCATCGAGGACAGCCTCGCCGGTCAGGCGCCCGAAGGCGGCATGGGCGACCCCGGCGTCCCCGTGGCCGACCCCGTCGACGGCCCGGCCCGCGAGGAGGTCCGCGAGTAAGCGGGCCGCCCCGCCCGGGCGGGGCGGTTCCTGAAAAGGTCCCCCGCCCGAACATCCCCCTCTGCCCGACGTCCGCTCGTCCGGCCCCACCCCGCCCCCGAACCGATGGCGACGATCACGAAGAGCCCCGCCCCCGCCCGCGCGCCGCGTGAGGGCCGGGCATACCCGGTCGGCCACGAGCCGGTCCACAACTACCTCCACGAGCCCCGTCCGCCCGATGACGTGCAGGGCCTAGCGCGTGCGTGGGCGTGGGTCAAGTCGTGGGCGCTGACCGTCGACCACAAGCGGATCGGGATCATGTACCTGGTCGCGGTCAGCTTCTTCTTTACGGTTGCCGGGCTCCTCGCGCTCGGCATCCGTACGGAGCTGTTCTTCGTCAACAGCTACGATGCGGGCGGGGCGGTCGTCGGCGGCAACATCATGGGACCGGACACCTACAACCGGGTGTTCACCATGCACGGGCTGATCATGGTGTTCCTGTTCATCATCCCGTCGATCCCGGCGACGATGGGCAACTTCCTGCTCCCCATCATGGTGGGCGCGAAGGACGTGGCGTTCCCGCGCCTGAACCTGCTCAGCCTCTACATCTACGTGCTCGGCGCGGGCATCGCGCTGCTCTCGATCACCACGGGCGGGGTGGACACGGGCTGGACGTTCTACACGCCGTACTCGAAGGAGACCGGGACGGCTGTAATCGCGATGGCGCTCGGGGCCTTTGTGCTCGGGTTCTCGTCGATCCTGACGGGCCTGAACTTTATCGTGACGATCCACAAGATGCGGGCGCCGGGGATGACCTGGAACCGGATGCCGCTCTTCCTGTGGTCGATCTACGCGACGTCCATCGTCCAGATCCTCGCGACGCCGGTCATCGGGATCACGCTCGTGCTCCTGGTCCTGGAGCGGACGCTCGGGATCGGCATCTTCGACCCGGCGCTGGGCGGCGACCCCGTCCTGTTCCAGCACTTTTTCTGGTTCTACAGCCACCCCGCCGTCTACATCATGATCCTCCCCGGCTTCGGGGTGATCTCGGAGCTGATGGGCACGTTCAGCCGGCAGCGCGTCTACGGCTACCGCGCCGTTGCGCTCTCGTCGGTGGCGATTGCGCTGCTCGGGTTCATGGTCTGGGGCCACCACATGTTCACGTCGGGCCAGAGCCCGGTGTCGAGCATCGTGTTCAGCCTCATCACGTTCCTGATCGGCATCCCGTCGGGGATCAAGGTCTTCAACTGGACCTGGACGATGTACAAGGGCTCGGTCTGGCTCCAGACGCCGATGCTCTACGCGCTCTCGTTCCTGTTCCTGTTTACGATCGGCGGCGTTACGGGCATCATGGTCGGGGCGCTGGCCGTCGACATCCACCTCCACGACACCTACTTCGTGGTTGCCCACTTCCACTACGTGATGATGGGCGGGACGGTCATTGCCTTCCTCGGCGGCATCCACTACTGGTGGCCAAAGATGACGGGCCGGCTCTACAACGAGACGCTGGGCAAGGTCTCGGCGCTGCTCGTGTTTATCGGCTTCAACATGACGTTCTTTATCCAGTTCGTCATGGGTAGCCAGGGCATGCCGCGTCGGTACTACGACTACCCCGACCAGCCGTGGCTCCAGCCGCTCCACCAGCTCTCGACGATCGGGTCGTACGTGCTGGGCGTAGGCCTCCTCGTGGTCCTCGTCAACGGCCTGCTCTCGCTCCGCAAAAAGGCGCGCCGGGCGCCGGGCAACCCGTGGGGCGGGGCGACGCTCGAGTGGACGCACACGACGAGCCCGCCGGACCACCACAACTTCCACCGGACCCCGCTCGTCACGCACGGCCCGTACGACTACGAGGTCCTGTTCCAGACCTCGGGCGACAGCGCGGGCGACGGCGCTCCGATTCCTGACATCGCCGTCGGCGCCCCGCAGGAGATGGAGAAGTCGGTCGACGACGGCACGGCGCAGCCCGACGACGCCACCGACAGCCCGACCTCTTAATTCTCACCCCGCCCCGCCCGAGCCGTCCTGCGAGGGCGGGGCGGCCGACGCGCTCGACCGACGCACGCACCCATGGCGAACCCCACCCCGCCCGCCCTCACCGTCGACGACCCGCACGCCGTGGGCGGCGACGGGCACGGTGGCGACGGCCACGCCCACATGCTCGAGGGCTACGACGGGCAGATGCACCCGTCGAACCTCCAGCACCACTTCGTCTCGGCCGAGCAGCAGTTCGAGTCGTCGAAGCTGGGGATGTGGCTGTTCCTGGCGACGGAGATCCTGCTCTTCGGGGCGCTCTTTGTGGCCTACGGGATCTTCCGCGTCCTCTACCCCGAACTGTTCGACGAGGCCAGCCTCCAGCTCGATACGACGCTGGGCGCCGCGAACACGCTCGTCCTCCTGCTGTCGTCGCTCACGATGGCGTGGGCCATCCGGGGGGCGCAGATGGACAACCAGAAGGTGCTCCGCTACAACCTGCTGGCGACGATGGCGCTGGCGTCGGCCTTCCTCGTCGTCAAGTATTTCGAGTACGAGCACAAGTTCGAGCTCGGCATCTTCCCCGGTTACAACTTCGAGCTCGACGAGGGCGTCGACCGCGTAAACGACCTGACGGGCTCGGTCGCGGCGACACCGCTGTTCGTGCCCAGCCAGCGGGAGGACGCCGCCGCCGACGCGGCGGGCAACCAGATCCCGGACGAGACGGCTCCGGTTTCGACCGACGACGCCCCGCTCACCGGCGCCGACCAGAACCCGGGCATCGACGGCGCGCCGGCGGCGCCGGACACGGGCACCGAGGGCGGCGTGCAGGCCGAGGCCGAAACGCAGGCCGAGGGCGCACAGCCGCTCGCGGGCACGGCCCTAGACGAGGGCGGGGTGGCTCCCGCCAACGGTGCCACGCTCGACGGGGCCGCCGAGGGCGGGGCGGATGCGACGGCGGCGGAGGCCGTTCTGGGCAACGCCAACTCGCTCCACGAGGACGTAGGTAGCATGGCAGCCGGAGGTCTCGAGACCGAGCACGGCGACGACTCTGGGGGCCACGGCCGCGAAGGCGCCATCTTCTCCAACCGCCGGGCGGGCATCTTCTTCGCCATCTACTACGTGATGACGGGGATCCACGCGCTCCACATCATCATCGGGATCGTCGCCATCGGGTTCCTCACCTGGTTCTCCTACAAGGGCCGATACTCGAGCGTGTGGTACACGCCGGTCGAGAACGTGGGCCTCTACTGGCACGTCGTCGACATCATCTGGATTTTTGTCTTCCCCCTCATGTACCTGATCTAGTGGGGTCCCCACCCCGCCCCAGGCACACCGCAGACATGGCCGCACACCCCACCAAAGAGCAGATCGACCACGGCCCGACTGAGGGCGCCGAGGACCACACGGGCCACGGCGGGCACCACGTGTTCTCGTCCGGCATGCTCAAGAAGACGTTCGGCATCCTGGTCGGCCTCACGCTGCTGACGGTGGTCCTGGCCGGGTTCGAACGCGGCTTCATGGACATCTTCGGGTGGAACCTCGTGCTCCCGGAGATCCCGTTCGGCTGGCTCAGCGTCCCGATCGCGCTCGGGATCGCGGGGACAAAGGCGTACTTCGTGGCGGCCAACTTTATGGGGCTGAAGCACGAGAAGAGCGCCAACATCCTGGTCTTCGTGTCGAGCCTCATCTTCCTCGTCATCTTCTTCGGGTTCACCTGGCTCGACTTCGCCTTCCGCGACTCGTTCGAGGAGCTCTCGGCGGTCCCGACGGACATTTTGGAGGAGGAGGCCAACGAAGCCGCCGCCATCCAGGAAGCCATTGACGCCCGCGAGGCGGTCCCGCTCGTGACCGAGCCCGACCCGATCCTGTTCAACAACCCAGGCCAGTACGACGACGTCCGCGACGTGCCCGACAGCCCCGTCGGCGACGACGCTCCGAACGCAGAGGCCGCCCCGCCCTCGAACTAACCGGCCCGTCCCGCCTCCTGGCGCCATGACCGCTGTCGTCCTCCCGCTGGGTGCGATCGTGACCGGGTTCGTCCTGGTCGCGCTCCCCACAGTCCTGCTGATGGCGGTGTGGACGGTCGTGACAGTCCTGCGCATCCTGTTCCCCGAGCGCCCGCTCCCGTTCGACGCCGCGGCCCGTCGCCAGCGGGCTCGGATACGGGGAGAGTCCGTTCCGGTCCGCCTCCGGGACATCCTGGAGGACCAGGCCCGGCAGCCCGTGCCCGCCCCGCCCGCCGACGGCGACCTCCCTGACCGCCACCCGCTCGCCGACGACCTCTGGCTTCGCCGGAATTAGGCCGCCCGAGGGCGGGGAGGTCCACGGGTAGGCCGCCCCGCCCGACCCGACTCAACCGCCATGCGCGTCACCGAGCACTACGAGCGGGCAGACGGCCCGCTCCTCTCCTACGAGATCATCCCGCCCAAGCGGGGGACGTCCGTCGGCCACGTCCTCGAAATCGTCGAGGCGCTCGCGCCGTACGGCCCGCCGTTCATTGACGTCACGAGCCACTCGGCCGAGGCGGACTATGAGGAGATGGCGGACGGGACGGTCCGGCGACGGGTTAAGCGGAAGCGGCCGGGGACGCTCGGGATCTGCGCGGCCATCCAGCACCGCTTCGGGATCGATGCTGTGCCCCACATCCTGTGCCGCGGGTTCACGCAGGAGGAGACCGAGGACGCGCTCATCGAACTCAACTACCTCGGCATCCACAACGTCCTCGCCGTGCGCGGCGACGACAAGGGCGTCATGAAGCTGGAGCGGCCGGGGCGCGGCCGAAACGAATACGCCGCCGACCTCGTGGCCCAAGTCCAGGCCATGAACGCGGGCCGCTACCTTGCCGACCTCCTCGACGCCGCCCCGACCGACTTCTGCGTCGGCGTGGGCGGCTACCCCGAGAAACACGTCGACGCCCCGAACCGGACGTGGGACGTCCTCCACCTCAAGCGGAAGGTGGACGCCGGGGCCGACTACGTGGTCACGCAGATGTTCTTCGACAACGGCCACTACCTCGACTTTGTCGAGCGCTGCCGCGACGTGGGGATCAGCGTGCCCATCGTGCCGGGGATCAAAATCCTGACCACGAAGCGCCACCTCCAAACGCTCCCCCGAACGTTCTACACGGAGATCCCCGAGGCGCTCGCCGCCGAGGTCGAGGAGGCCGCGGACGAACGCGTCGCCGATGTCGGCGTCGAGTGGGCGCGGCGGCAGGCCGAGGAACTGATGGAGGCCGGCGCCCCGGGCATCCACTTCTACATCATGTCGACGGCCGAGCACGCCGTCCGCGTGGCGGAGCCGCTGCGCAAGCTGGCGTAGAGCGGGCAGCGGGCAGCGGGCAGCGGGCAGCGGGCAGCGAAGGTGCGCCACCCCGCCCTCGCGCGTTGCGGGCGGGGTGGACGCTGTAGCGCCGTTGCCTTCAACGACATCCGGGCGGGGCGGCCTCGGGCGGGGCGGTGCCATGGCGGGCCGCCCCGCCCGCGTCACAACCACCCCTCCCCCCTCCTGGCTGCGCCGACGCTGCGCGGTGGCCAGGAGGGGGACTGCTGCCGCCTCTCGTCGGGCTGGGTGGCGTCGTCAACCACCCCGCCCTCTGTGGGTGCGACGACGGGTTCACAGACGCGGCGCCCTGCGCCTCGCGTCGAGGGCGGGGCGGCCCTCAGACGCCCGCCGCCGCGAGGTAGCGGTCCTCCAGCGCCCGCATCGCCTCCCGCTCGGGCGGGGTGGAGTCGTCGTGGCCCGCGAGGTGGAGGACGCCGTGCGCCACGTAGCGGAGCGCCTCGTGCTCCCACGTCACCCCGAACTCGGGCGCCCGCTCGACCGCCGTGTCGAGGTCGACATAGACCTCGCCGTCGACCTCGCCCCGCCCGAGCGCGTCCTCGTCGAGCACGAACGAGACCACGTCCGTCTCGTAGTCATGTCCCAGCCACTCGCGGTTGAGGTCGTGGACGAGCCGGTGGTCGCCCAGGATCACGCCGAGGCTCGCCACGCGCACGCCCTCACCCTCGCACACGGCCTCGGCCACGTGGCGGACAGCGTCCTCGTCGAGCACGCGCACGTCGTGGGCGGGGTGGACGTCAATCACGGTAGATCGGTGGATCAAGGTGCCCGCCCCGCCCGCGTGGCATGAGGGCGGGGCGGCGAGTTGGTATGGAATCGTCCGCCCCGCCCAGCGGCTGATCTCGCAGCGTGCCGCCGCTCACGGACTCACCGATCCTACTGGACCTCCGACCTACTGGCCCTCCGGCGACCAGTCGCCCTCGAAGAGCGGCTCGGAGAGCGAGAGGACGACGGCCGCCTGCGCGACCTCGGGGGCGACCGTCAGGAAGTCGGCCGAGAGCAGGCGCTCCGAGACGTTGGCGTAGAGCGAACACGCCGCCTCGCGCTCGACGACGAGTCCGGCGACGCGGCCGCCGCCGCGCGCGAAAAAGATGACCTCGCCCAGCTCGTCCGACGTCACGAGGCCGGCGCAGTCGTGGAGCTCGAGGTGCGCCTCGGTTCCGTACACCTTGACGAGCGCCACCCCGCCCTCGGAGCCGTCGCCGGTCCGCGTCACCTCGACGGCCAGACGCCGCCCGCTGGCCTCGTCGCGGAGGGCCAGCCGCGTGAGCGTTCCGTCGCGCTCGGCGTCGACGCCCAGCACGGCGGCGGCGCGTTCGAGGTCAGCGTCGGAGAGGGAGCGGGACATGGCGGGGCGGGGCGGACCCAGAGAGCGAGCGTTGGGCAAGCTACGCCGCCCCGCCCGCACGGTGCCGCCTTGCCCGTAGGATCCGCTCGTGGGGTCTGCCCTACCCGCCCGCGGGCGGGGCGGGCTCGGCGGCGTCGGCGGGCGGGGCGGTCAGCTGGGCGGCCTCCACCTCGCGGCGGAGGTCATCGGCCGAGCGCTCGAAGCGGGGGTCGCCGAGGGCCTGCGCGAGCCGGGTCGTAAATGCCGCCGCCTCGTCATAGGCCCCGCCCTGGAGGTACGCCGCCTGGACAAACTGGACGAGCTGGAACGCCCGCTCCTGCTCGCGCGGCGTCCGCGCCGCAGCGAGGTCGCCGAGCACGGCGTCCTCGGTCTGGCGCAGGAGCTCCGCCATGCGCTCCGTGTCGCCGATCGCGCGGTACGCCTCAGCCAGCGTGTAGAGCGACCCGAACGACGCCGGGACCGTCGACGCCGGCACCTCCTCCATGACCTGATCCAGAAGCGCACGGGCCTCCCCGCCCCGCCCCTCGCGCGCGAGCCCGCCGGCGATCGACGCCACGCGCGTCCGGTAGCCGTCGGCCATGTTGCGGGCGTTCTGGTCGAGGTACACGTCGGGATCGTTCAGCCCGCGGTACTGGAACCGGGCCAGCCGGTCGAGCGCCACGTCCGGCGCCACGTAGCCGTCGGGGTCCGACCCGCCCCGCTCGATGGGCACCACGCGCCGGGCGAGCCCCTCGTTCTGGAAGTACGGCTGGAGCCCCAGCTCCGACGACGGCGCCACGGTCGAGGCGAAGT
This sequence comes from Rubrivirga sp. S365, assembly GCF_032248475.1. Classification (NCBI taxonomy): domain Bacteria; kingdom Pseudomonadati; phylum Rhodothermota; class Rhodothermia; order Rhodothermales; family Rubricoccaceae; genus Rubrivirga; species Rubrivirga sp. S365. Next base: position 1,055,654 of record NZ_JAVTTN010000001.1, on the reverse strand, counting down.
AGACCGGCCGCTCCCACCCGTCCTCGGCCACGGACCGCAGGATGTCGAGGACGGCGAGGTCCGACGTGTAGAGCACGCTCCGGCCGTCACCGAGCGGCGAGCCCCGGAGCCGCCACGTCATCCGGTCCGGCACCTCGCCAGGGTCGACGCGGCCGGCGACCGTCTCGTTCGAGAAGATGCGCGGGTCGACGGGCAGCGCCACGTCCTGCTCCTCGAACAGCCGCGGGGCGAGCGCCCCCGTCGGCAGGTCGTCGCCGCGCGGCGTGAGCCCGTCGATGTCGGCGTCCGAGACCGAGAGCGGCACGGGCGGGGCGGTCCGGCTCCACTGGTCGCGGAGCTGGCGGATGTACCACGGCGTGTTGAGCAGCGACAGGTTGACCACGCGCACGTCACGGCGGACGCCCTCGACCTCCTGGAGGTACCACAGCGGGAAGGTGTCGTTGTCCCCGTTCGTGAACAGGATGGCGTTGGGGGCCGTCGACTCGAGCAGGTTCCGCGCGAAGTCGGTCGCGATGCGGCGGCCCGAGCGATCGTGGTCGTCGTAGTTCTCGGCCAGCATCCAGCCGGGCACGGCCAGAAACAGGACTACGCCGAGCGCGAGCGACACGGCCCTCCGAAGCCCGGCCGACTTTTTCTCCAGCGCCTCCGCCGTCAGTTCCACCAGACCGGTGGCACCGAGCCCGATCCAGAGCGAGAAGGCGAAGAACGACGCGACGTACGAGTAGTCCCGCTCGCGCGGCTGGAACGGGGTTTGGTTGAGGTACACGATGATCCCGAGCCCCGTCACCAGGAACAGGGCCAGGACGGCGAGCGCGCGGCGCCAGTCGCGCTGGACGTGGAAGGCCAGGCCCAGGAGCCCGAGCAGCAGCGGGAGCCCGAAGTACACGTTCCGCCCCGCCGCCTCGGACGGCGTGAGCCCGGGCGGGTCGCCCCGCCCGCCCAGCCCGGAGATCCACCCGGCGTCCTGCGTGTCGGCCGCCTTGCCGACGAACTGCCACATGAAGTACCGCCAGTACATGTGGCCGACCTGGTACTGCCAGAAAAAGGCCGCGTCCGACGGGTAGTCGGCGTAGACGCCGAGGTGCTGCGGGGCCGACGAGTGCCGGCGCGGGAACGTCTTCTCGCGCGTCGAGATCGCTCCGGTCCGGTTGTCGTAGCTCGCGCCCGTCAGGAGCGGGGTGGACCCGTACTGCTCGCGCTTGAGGTAGCTCACGATCGCTTCGGTCGTCTCGGGGTCGTTCTCGTCGATGGGCGGGTCGGCCGCGGAGCGGATGAAGATGAGCCCGTACGACGAGTACCCGAGGACCACGAGCGTGATCGTGAGCGCGGCCAGATTGGCGACCGGCAGGCCGCGCCGCTGCGTCCACACGACGGCGGCGACGAGGATGGCGACGACGGCGACGAGGAACAGGGCCGGCGCCCCGCTCGCGCCCGCCAGCGTCGGCAGCGTCTGCACGACGCCGGGGTAGACGACGAGGAAGGCCGCGATGGACACGGCCGCCGTGATCGCGAGCCCCTTGACACGCTCGCCCGTCGTCGCCTCCGGCCGGTCCACCTTCTGGAAGTAGACGATGAGCGCGAGGAAGAACAGCGTGAGCACGTTCAGGAGGTGGACCCCGATCGCCAGCCCGAACAGGTAGGCGATCGCCACGAGGTAGCGGTCAGCGTGGAGCCCGAACGGGTGCTCGCCGCGGGCCACGAGCGCGGCCTCCTCGGCGCGTGTCGCGTCGCGCCACACGAGGGCCAGCCACACGACGAGCGCCGTGAACAGCATGGACATGGCGTAGACCTCGGCCTCGACGGCGTTGAACCAGAACGAGTCGGTGACCGCGAACGTCAGCGCGCCCACCACCCCGCCCAGGTTGGTCGCGATCCGCTGGACGGGGCTCCAGGTGTCGGGGTGCCCCGCCCACACGCGCACGAGCCGCACGATGACGAGGTGCGTGAGGAGCACCGTCAGCGCGCTGCACACGACGGACACCAGATTGACCGCGAAGGCGACGGGCTCGGGGCTGAGCCCGCCGAAGAGCGGCGCGAACATGGCGAACAGCCGCCCGACGAGCATGTAGAACGGGGCGCCCGGCGGGTGGCTCACCTGGAGCCCGTTCGAGATGGCGATAAACTCGCCCGAGTCCCAAAAGGGCGTCGTCTCGGCCATCGTCGCGATGTAGACGACGAGGGCGTAGAGGAAGACGCCAGCGGCGACGAGGCGGTCGATCAGCTTGCCAGTCATGCGGTCTGAGTCGGGGGCGGGGGCGCCGGAGGCGGGGCGGCCGAAGATAGCCCGGGGGGCGGGGCGGCTCGGGTAACGGGTCCGGCCGCCGGTTCGGGTGCGCGGGCGGGGCGGGTGAGCAGGTGATGGGTTCCGCCCCGCCCTCGCCGCCACGGCCCGGGGCGGGGTGGGCACGTCCGGCGCCACGGGCGGGGCGACACTCTGGGCGGGGCGGGCGCGTTGGGTCTGCACCTGAGACCGCCCCGCCCTCATGCCTCGCCGCGCCCTGCTCCTCGCGCTCGCCGCCGCTGCGCTCGTCGCCGGCGGCGCGTGGTGGACTGCCCGGTCCCGCCCCGCCCGGCCCGACTCGGCCGCGTGGCGAGCCGTCGGCGCCAGCCTCGCCGCCCGCTACCCCGACGTGCGGACGGTCTCGACGGACGCGCTCGCCGCCGAGCTCGACGCCCGCCCCGCCCCGCTCCTCCTCGACGCCCGCGAGCCGGCCGAGTACGCTGTGAGCCACCTGCCAGGCGCCCGGCGCGTGGACCCCGACGCGAGCGCCGATGCCCTCGCCGCTGCGCTGGGCGGGGTGGACCGGGACCGCCCCGCGGTCGTGTACTGCTCGGTCGGCGCGCGGTCGGCGGCCGTGGCCGCGCGCCTCGCCGACGCCGGATTCGCGGACGTCCGCAACCTGGAGGGCTCGATCTTCCGGTGGGCCGGCGAGGGACGCCCGCTCGTCGGCCCGGGCGGGGCGGCGACCGACCTCGTCCACCCGTACGACGCGGTGTGGGGGCGGCTGCTGGACGCCGCGCGCCGCGCGCCGCTCCCCTAGCCGCCCGTGGGCGCCCCGCCCCGCCCGCGCCTCAAGGTCTGCTGCGTCGGCTCCGTCGAGGAGGCGCGGCTCGCCGTGCGCCTGGGCGCCGACGCGCTCGGGCTCGTCGGGCCGATGCCGAGCGGGCCGGGCGTGATTGCGCCCGAGCAGATCGCCCAGATCGCTCGGTCGGTGCCGCCGCCCATCGCCACATGGCTGCTCACGAGCTGCCAGGACGCGGACGAGATCGCGCGGCAGGCGGACGCTGCGGGCGTCACGGCTGTCCAGATCATGGACCGGGTCGACGTCGGCGTCTACGCCCGACTCCGCCAGGCGCTGCCGGGCCGGCGAATCGTCCAGGTCGTCCACGTGGGCGCGGCGTATGGGCGGGGCGGGGCGGCCGCCGAAGCCGAAGCCGTCGCGCCCCACGTCGACGCCGTGCTCCTGGACTCGGGGCGCCTGGGCGGGGCGGTGCCGGAGTTGGGCGGGACGGGCCGCGCCCACGACTGGGCCGTGAGCCGGGCGATCCGCGAGCGGCTGAGCGTGCCGGTGTTCCTCGCCGGGGGCCTCCGGCCGGACAACGTGGCCGGCGCCGTCGCGCAGGTCGGACCGTTCGGCCTCGACGTGTGCAGCGGCGTCCGCACGGGCGGGGCGCTGGATGGGGCGAAGCTGGCGGCGTTCGTGCGTGGGGCGGGGCGGCAGGACCCGTGAAGCCAGGGCTCCCGCCCCGCCGGGCGGCAGCCGCCCGGCACGGCGAGAAGGCTGCCCTGAAGCAACTCTCGGGAGGGTACCGAGTGCGAGGCACCTCGCCCACGGCGCCTGCTCAAGGTCGTGCTCACTCCCTACGCGAACACTGCTCTAGATGAACACCAGCCCGAGCCCGCCGACGGTAAAGCAGTAGTACGCGAAGTACTGGAGCGACTGCCGCTGCACGAGCACCTGGACCGCTCGGATCGCGAACACGCCCGACACGAACGCGACGAGCGTTCCGACCGCGAGCGGCACCACGCCGGTCGTCATCCCGACCTCGAGCATGTCGAGCGTCTTGAGCAGCGTCGCGCCGAGCACGACGGGGAGCAGCATGAGGAACGAGAAGTCGGCGGCCTCCTTCCGGTCCACGTTGAGGTAGATGGCCGTGCAGATCGTCGAGCCGCTCCGCGAGATGCCGGGGATGAGCGCGCACGTCTGCGCGATGCCGACGAGAACCGCCTTCCCCGGCGAGAGCATGCCGTCGGGGTCGGGCCGGAGCCGCGTGAGCAGCAGCAGGACGCCGGTCACGATGAGCGCGCCGCACACGAACCGGGGGTCACCGAAAAGCGCCTCGAGCGGCTCCTCGAACAGGAGGTAGCCGATGAACGTCGGCACCATCGTGACGAGGACGTAGAGCGCGAGGCGGAGCGACGGGACCGGCCCGCCCGAGGCCTCGGGCGCGTCGTAGCTCAGCTCGTCGCCGCGGGCGCGCTCGATCCGCCCCGCCTGGAATGCCTCGGCCCACAGGGCGGGGCGGGCGAGCGCGCCGACGGCGTCGCGGAGGATGCGCCCGATCCGCGCCCGGTAGACGGTCAGGATCGAGAGCGCCGTCCCGAAGTGGACGAACACCTCGAACGTGATGTCGCCCGCGCCCGCCGTGTCGAGGCCGAGCACGTACTCGCCGAGCACGAGGTGGCCGGACGAGGAGATCGGAAGGAACTCGGCGAGCCCCTGGACGAGGCCGAGAACGGCAGCTTGCCACCAGGACATGAGCGAGCAGACCCTTGCGGGCGGGGTGGGGGACGGACCGCCAAGCTACTCGGCAGGTGAACAACGCACCGCCGGTCGCAGGGTCTTCGCCGGGCAGCGGGCAGAGTGCCCCCACCCCGCCCGCGCCACGGGCGGGGCGGCCACGGGCGGGGCGGTGCCTGTTCGGCCGCCCCGCCCTCGTCACAACCACCTCGCCCTTTGGGTCCTAACCCCTTTTGGTTGCGCCGACGCTACGCGGTGGCCAGGAGGGGGACTGCCGCCGCCTCGGGTCCACCTCCACGTTGACTGGGCCGCCCCGCCCGCGTCGGACACGACGAGTCGTGTCCCTACAGGTGCCCGTCGTCGGGCGGGGCGGCTGCACGACCGCCCCGCCCCCGAGGGCCACCGCCGGTCACCCCTACGAGACCGTCCACGGGCGGGGCGGAACAAAATGGGCACCACTCCGCCCGCGCTCCCCTTTCCCCTTTCCCCTTTCCCCTTTCCCCTTTCCCCCTTTCACGGCCGCGCCGGCGTCACGTCGAGGACGTCTTCGCGGTCAACGCGGACGAGGCCCGGCGGGCCGCCCTTGACCGGGCGCACGTACTTCCGCTCCGTCACCGTAACGGGCACGACCGTCTGCGTCTTGGCCGTCGAGAACCACGCCGCGAGCCGAGCCGCCGCGCGGATCGTCGCCGGCGGCACCTCGGTCGACCGCCCCGCCCGGCGCACGACGACGTGGCTGCCAGGGACGCCGCGCGCGTGGAGCCACAGGTCGTGCGGGCTGGCCACGCGCGTCGTGAGGTGCGCGTTGCCGCGCGCGTGCTTGCCGACGAGCGCCTCGAACCCGCCCGGCAGCGGGACCCGCCGGAACGGCTCGGCCGGCTCCCCGCCGCCGCCTTGCGTTCCGCCCCGCCCGGCGAACGGCGCGAGCGCGGCGGCCTCGCTGGACAGGAACGCTTCGAGGTCGGGCACGCGGTCGAGGGCGCGGAGCCGGTCGAGGAGATCGCCCGAGGCGTCGGCCTCGGCCTGGACGTCGGCCCACCTCGATTCGGCCTCGTCGCGGGCGCGGCGCGTGCGGCGGGCCTTGTCGTAGTAGCGCTCGGCGTTCTCGACGGCCGAGAGCGCCGGGTCCAGCGGGATCTCGACCGGCTCGCCCGCCCCGCCCACGATGTCCGGGAGCGTGGCGGCCTCGCGGCCCGGCCCGTCGCCGGCCGCCTGCGCCATGAGCAGGTGGCCCCACGTTTCGTAGCGGTCGGCGCGGCTGGGCTGCGACAGCTCCTCCAGCATGGCGTCCGCGCTGCGTGCGCGGCGGCCGTGCGCCCGCTCCAGCGCCGCCGCGACGGGTCGGTAGAGCGCCTGAAACCGCCGCTGCCCGAGCGCCCGCTTGGCGTAGACGCGCGCGGCCGCGTCGGCCGTCTCGAACGGCTCGGCCCGCCACCCCGCCCCGACATGCGCGGGCGGGGCGGGGAGGAGCGCCTCGGCCAGATCGCCCCGCCACAGGACCGTCGGGCGGGGCGGTTCGACCTCGGCGCGGACGGCGGCGAGCGCCTCGGCCAGCCGCTCCACCTCGCCGTCCGCGAGGTCGGCGGGCGGGGCGGACGGGTCGAGGCCGGCGCGGCGCGCGGCGTCGGCGGCGAGGGCGGGCGGGAGGAGCGGGGCGGCCCGGCGCGCGGCCTGCTCGACCGTCTTGCGGTCCGCCCGCCACCGGGCGCGGACGGCCTCGGGCGTGGTCGGGTCCGGCGCAGCGCGTGGGGCCTGAGCCTCCTCGCCCTCCCAGTCCGTCGCATGGAGGAAGGCGTCGCGGACGCGCCCGTTCTCTATCCAGAGCACGGTCGGTCGGCTCCCGAACAGGAGCACCTGGAGCGCCGCCCCGCCCTCGGTCTCGAACACGACGTGCCGGTCGAGGTGCGCCGTGCGGACGCCGGCGACGACGGCGCCGTCCAGGTCAGGGAACACGTCGGCCGTGTTCCGGCGCTGCCGCCCGCCGCCCTCGGTCTGGAAAAGGAGCGGGAGCGCCGGGTCACAGACGACGCGGACCGTCCGCCGGTCGCCGCCGCGCTCCAGCCCGAGGCTCAGCTCGTTCGGGCTCTGCGTCCAGGCCGCGTCGAGGCGCCACCCCGCCAGGGCGGCGTCCCACTCATGGGCGAGAGCGCGGAGGGTGAAGTAGTCCACGCCGCAAGATCGCCCGCGGCGAGCGCGGGCGGGCGGGGCGGCTAGGGCGCCGTGTCCGCCTCGCCGTGGTCGCCTGGGTGGACGGCGGCGCACCCCGCGCCGGCGCCCGGCGCGAGCGGGGCGTCGAGCCGCACCGCCCCGCCCTCAGCCACCGTCACCGCGTAGTCTGTCATGTGGTAGGTGAAGGCTCCGGCGCGGACGGCGTGCTCGCCGGGCGGCACGTCGGCGATCGCGTAGCGGCCCTCGCGGTCCGTCATCGCCCCGATCCCGAGGGCGGGAATCACCACACCGGCACCGGCGACGGGCTGCCCCGTCTCGGCGTTCGTCACGACGCCCTCGACCGTCCCGCCTGCGACGACGCCGGGAGCGGGCGGGGCGGAGCCGTCCGACTGCGCGGCGGCCGGGGCCGCGAGAATCAGAAAGAGAGCGAGGGCGGGGAGGACGCGCATGGCCGGTGGAGGAGCGGGGGCAGCAGTCTACGCCGAACGGGCGGGGCGGCGCCCTCGTGTGAACGCCCGCCCTCACGCGCTGGAGCGTGCGGCTGGGCGGGGCGGCTCCCTACGTGTCTTCCCGGCGGGCGTGCTCGGCGAGAAGGGCCGCCGCGAGCGGCACGGCGCGGGCGACGTAGTGCGCGCGGAGACGCCGCTGCTGCGGGCCGTCCAGGTCAGCGTGGCCGCCCCGCCCGAGGCGGTCGGCGCGGGCGTGGTAGAGGGCGAGGGCCGCGGCGACGGACACGTTGTAGCTCTGGACGAACCCGTCGAGCGGGAGCAGCAGCGCGGCGTCGGCGGCGTCGAGCATGGCCGGACTCGCGCCCGCGTGCTCGTTCCCGACCACGAGCGCCGTCGGCCGCGAAAAGTCCCACGCGTCGATGGGCAGCGCGTCGCCGCGAAGGGCCGTGACCGCCACACGCCCGCCCCGCCCGTGGACCCAGGCGACGTAGGCGGCCGGGTCGCTCCACGACCGGACCTCGACCCACTTGTCGGCGCCCTGGCTCGAGCGGCGGGCTGCGCGGCGGTCCTCGACCGTCGGCTCGTCGCCGGCCTCGACTTGGGCCGCGAGCGCGGCGGCCTCGCCCTCCAGCCCGACCACGTGAGCGGCCCCGAACCCCAACCCCTCGGCGCTCCGCAAGACGGCGTTCACGTTGCCCGGGTCGACCAGCCCTTCGAGAACGGGCACGACTCCGAACGCACGCGCGGCGGCCACGGCCGCGATCCGCGCGCGCCGCTCGTCCGTGAGGTACGGGTCCAGAGTGCGGAGGACGGTCTCGGCCGGGTACGCCGCCCCGCCCACGCGGACCGTGTCGGCGAGGTCGAAAAAGGGCGGGGTGGAGGAACGCGCGGGAATGGGACCGAGGGAATAAGGAAGGGGAAGCAGGAGCCGCTGGGCCGGGTCAACTCAGCGAGGGCGGGGCGGTGATCCCCGCGCGCTCGGTTTCGTACGGGTCTCCGCCCTCTATCCCATACCCCATGCATCTCCACGACACCGCCGCCGTCGTCACCGGCGCCAGCCGGGGCATCGGCCTCGCCACCGCCCGCCTCCTCGCCGACGCCGGCGCCCACGTTTACGGCCTCGCTCGGTCTACGGATGACCTGGAGCAGATCTCGCAGACGCTCGGCGACCGCTTTTCCCCCGTCGTCTGCGACGTGACCGACGCCGAGGCCGTCCGGCGCGCCATCGACGGCGCAGCCGAGGACGCCGGCCGCCTCGACGTGCTCGTCAACAACGCCGGCCTCGGCCGCTTCGGCGACGTCGACGCGCTCGCGGTCGACGACTGGCAGGTCCAGATCGACACGAACCTCTCGGGCGCCTTCTACTGCACGCGCGCGGCCGTTCCCCACATGAAGCGGCAAGGCGAGGAGCGGGGCCGGGACGAGACGGCCGGCTTCGTCGTCAACGTGGCGTCCATCGCCGGGCTCATCGGCAACCCGCAACTGAGCGCGTACAACGCGAGCAAGCACGGCCTCCGCGGCTTCTCGGACGCCATCATGAAGGAGCTCCGTCCGCACGGGATCAAGGTGAGCTGCCTCTATCCCGGCTCCGTCGACACGGCCTTCGGCGGCGACGACAAGGACCCAAACCCCGACGCGATGAGCCCCGAATCGATTGCGGCGACGGTGCTCCACGTCCTCCAGGCGCCCCACAGCACGCTGATCTCCGAGGTGGTCCTGCGTCCGATGGTCGGGCGCAAGTAGACGGCGGGGGCGTCCGCCCCGCCCGCAGCGACCGCACCACGAACCGCCCCGCCCTCATCTCTGGGGGCGGGGCGGTTTTGTGTAGGCGCCGCCGAGGAACGACCGCGCGGAAGAGCCCACCGCCCCGCCCAGCAACGGCGCCGCGGGCGGGGCGGCGACACGGGCCTGCGCTGCGCGCCCTCTCCGCCCCGCCCACTCCCGACGAGCAGACACACGGGCCACTCCGGGCGGGGCGGTCTGCGACGTCGATCCGCGCGGAGCGCGCGGGCGGCGAGGCTCCTCCAACGCGAAGAGGGCGGCCTGCCGGGTGGCAGGCCGCCCTCCTGTCGGAGCACGGGCTCAGGCTAGGCCGAGGCCTAGCGAGTCACGTCCGATTTAGAACCCGGCGCAGGACGACGGGATCGAGTCGGCGCGACGGGCGCGGCTGTCGCCAGGCCCAACGTCCTCCTTCGGGTTCGCGTCCGGATCGACGCCACGGCCCACGGCGCGGAGACGGTCGGTATCGACCCCCTGAGCGACGTAGTAGGCGAGGACCGCGTCAGCGCGAGCCTGCGAGATCCGCATCGCATCGCCCTCCTGACCGTCGGAGTAGGCGTTGATGGTGACGCAGATCTCCGGGCAGCGACGGAGGATCTCGATGTTCTCATCGAGCCGCTCACGGGCGTCGGCCGACAGCGTGGACTCGCTGTAACCGAAGAACACCGGGTTGAGCTCGGTGATGTTGGAGCAGTACGCGTCGCCGACGGTCACCGGGATGGTGCAGACGTCGGTGCCGTACTGGTTGGTCGCCGTGATGGTGACCGTGTACGAGCCGGTGTCAGCGTAGGCGTGGCGGGCCGGGAGGGCCGTCGCCGTGGTGCCGTCACCGAAATCGACCAGAACGTCGTCGGCGTCCGTCGCCGTCGCGTCGACCGTCACCTCCTCGCCAGCGTTGACCTGGCTCGGCGTGGCGCGGCAACCCGCGAGCGTCGGCGGGATCGGGGGCTCGACGACCGTCACGAGGCAGGACTCCGAGTCCTCACCGCCGCGGTTCATCGTCATCGCCGTCACGGTGTACGTGCCGGGCGCGTTGTAGGCGTGCGAGGCCGTCATGCCGGACCCGCTCGTCCCGTCGCCCCACTGCCACGTCGTCGTGACGGGCATCGTGGCGTCCTCGTTCGTCATGACCATGAACGAGCCGGTCTGGCCCGTCGTCAGCTCACCCGGGCACTGGAGGCTCTCGATCTCGGCGGCCGTGAACGGCGCCTTGAACGCGAACTTGAACCCACCACCGAGGGTGTTGATGATGTCGAAGTCAGCGTTGTCAGCCTGGACGCCGAACGCACCCGGATCGGCACCGTCGAGGGCCACGTCCGGGAACACGAGCGTCGCCTGGTCGGCGATGAACAGCGAGAGCCGCGGCGAGAGCGCGATGTCGAAGCCGAGGCCGACCACCGGGCCGTACCCGATAACGTCCTCATCAGCGTTCCCTGCGTTCCGCTCGTTCTCCGTGCCCTGACCCCAAACGACCGCGCCGCCGAGCTCGACGAACGGCGAAACGCGTGCGGTCGCGAACGGCATGTAGCGGAAGAGGGCCTGGAGCTGAATCGCGTCCTTGCCATCGTTGAACGTCCGGCCCGGGTTCTGGAAATCGTCGTCGAGAGTCGGCACGCTCTGGTAGAGACCGGCGATTCCGAACGAGAGGTTGTCGCTGAACAGGTAGCCGAGCTCACCGCCGACGCTGTAGCCGAGATCTTCAAAGGCATCGAACGGCTGAAGCTCAGAGCCGCTCGGGTCGTCGGGAGGGTTGCCGTCAATGTCGCCGTAGTACGTAGCCACGCCTCCACGGAGGAGGATGTAGACGGAGTTGCTGGGGCGGACGACCTGGGCCTGCGCGACACTCGCGTACAGGGAGGCCATTCCGAAGAGGAGGAGGGCAGAGAGACGCAAGGACATGGTCTTCTCCAGTCTAAACTGGCTCATGGAGAGGGGGTGGGGGGTGATGGGGGGGGGACCTGTGACCGGAGTCAGCAGAGTGTGATGCGAGCGAGGCCACGCGATTCCCGCTGGACCGATCCGCCCGATCTAGCACTTTCGAGTCTTTGCGTTGGCCCGATCGTGCATGGCGGGGGACAACCTAAGGGCTCGATGCGCATCGATACGACCCGGGGGGTGCGGGCCGTTGTAAAAGGGGGGCGAATGGGGAGGGAAGAGGTGCAGACGGGAACAGCCGCGTAACAGGTCGTGCGACGGGCGTGTTCCACTGCGCTCCCAGCCAGCGCCCCTACAGACCGCTAGCCGAGCGTCTGGACGTGACGCTCGAGCTGGCTTTTGACGCGCGCCGCCGTGTTCGGATGGACCACGCGGCGCCCCGCGAGCCGGTCGATTTGGGCCTTCGCCGCATTCAGCTTCGCCTGGGCATCGGCCGGATCCGTCTCGGACTGAATTTCCTTGACGAGCGTCCGAAGGCGGACCTTCTGGTAGCGGTTGCGGAGGCGGCGCTTGGCGTCCTGGCGGACGCGCTTCGCGGCGGACTTGTGCTGGGGCATGACGGCGGCGGGAGGAACTCACGTGGAGCCCCCAGGTGGAGGGGGTCAGCCGGCCAAGTTAGAAGGTTGCGCCGGCGCTCGTATGCATATGCAGCGAAAGAAGGACGCGCGCCAGCGGGGCCATGCCGTATGGGACCCGCCTGCTCAAGTCCGAGCCGCCGCCCCGCTGCGTTCGTCTTCCACTGCAGAGGACCAGCGACAACGACTCAGCCCCCTCCCACACGGGACGGGACCGCCACACGGCACATGCTACCGCAGAGTTCGGTCTCCGCAGGCTTCGGCCAGCGCCACGCCTGTAACCTCTCCCGAGAACGGGGAGCGCACCCACAGCAGTAACATCGCCGGCCCCTCCCCTCCCGCCATGGCCACCCCGCCCAACGACCCCTACGCCGACAAGCCCGACCGCTGGGAGCGCGACGACCGCGCGTGGAAGGCCAAGTGGGCCGACAAAGAGCCCGAGGACGAGGGATACGCCGCCCCGCCCTCAGACGCGTACCGGCCGGCGGCCGCCACGCCTGGCACCGTTCACGACGCGTACGGCGAGGGGATGCGGGGGGCCGGTCCGTACCTCGGGCTGGGCGCCCAGATCGGCGGGTCGATGGCCCTCTTCGTCGGACTCGGCGTCCTCGCCGACCGTTGGCTTGGCACCTCGCCGTGGGGCGTCGTCGCGGGCGCCGCCTTAGGTATGGTGGGCGTCGTCTTCCTCGTGCTCCGGATCGCACGTGAGGCGTCAAAGTAGCGGGCGGGGTGGAGCCGGTCACGGAACCCGCCCCACGGGCCGATTTGTGCCATCTTCACCCCGGCTTAGGGGACCCTCGGCACACGCCCGGCTAGCTTGGCCGCCGTTCGCTCCCGCGCCGCCTCCCGGACCCCCGATGACCCCCGCCTCTAGCCTGCTGATCGGCGCCCTGCTGGGCGCGGCAAACGCGGGCGCTGCGGCGTGGACGGCGCGGAGGGCGGCGACCCTCGACTCGCAGCGGGCGATCCAACTCGTCCTCGGCGGGATGGCGGTGCGGATGGCCCTCGTGCTCGTCGCCTTCGCCCTCGTGCTGGCCACCGTCCCCGTGCACCGGGGCGCGTTCGTCGGCGGGCTCGGGCTCCTATTCCTCGTTGGGCTGGCCGCTGAGGTCGCCCTCGTCTTTGGTCGCACCGACCGCCCCCGACCCGAGGCCTAGCCCCCATGCGGACCGTCGCCTTTTTTGCCCTCGCGCTCGTGGCCTTCGCCGGGAGCGCCTCCCCGGCCTCCGCCGCCGGCGAGGACGGTGAGCTCGACGCCGTCCACCACACGTCGGACGGGTACTACCTCGACTTCTCGCCCCTCCCCATCGGACGCGGGGGGAAGCTCGAGCTGCCGCGCCTGTTCCTCGTCCGTCGTGCCGACGGGTCGCTCGGGTTCGACGCCTTCGGGTCGTCGACGGCCGCCGTCCTCTCCGGCCGCTACGTCATCGGCGCCCACGGTGACGGCGACGGTGCGCACAGTCCGGCCGCCCACGCCGCCGACCCCTACGCCGAGGACGCGCTCGCCCAGGAGATCGCCGAGGAGCGCTCGGACCCGAACGGCCTGACAGTCGAAGAGCTTAGCGAGACGAACGCCGAGGAGATCCTGGGTGAGACGGCTGAGCCCGAGGCCGCTTACGACGCGCCGATCGAGGCGGCGGGCGGGGCGGAGATCCTCATCGACCTCTCGATCTCGCGGCACCTCGTGTTCATCTTGCTGACCATCGTCATCCTGCTCCTCCTGTTCCTCCCACTCGCCGGGAAGTACAAGAAGGGCGTCGGGCGGACGAGCGCGCCGCGCGGGCTGCTCCAGAACATGCTCGAGACCCTCGTGATCTACGTCCGCGACGAGATCGCGCGGCCGAATCTGGGCGCGAAGACCTACAAGTACCTCCCGTACCTGCTGACGGTCTTCTTCTTCATCCTCGTCGCCAACCTCGCTGGGCTCGTCCCCTTCGGGGCCACGGCGACGGCGAACATCACGGTCACGGCGGTCCTGGCCCTCTTCACCTTCTTCGTCACGCAGCTCGCGGGGACCAAGGACTACTGGATGCACATCCTGTGGCCCCCCGGCATCCCGTGGTTCGTGAAGCCGATCCTGGTCCCCATCGAGATCATGGGGCTGTTCACGAAGCCGTTCGCCCTCGCCGTCCGGCTCTTCGCCAACATGACGGCGGGGCACCTCGTGATCCTCAACCTCATCGGGCTCATCTTCATCGTCGGCGGGATGAGCGCCACGGCCGGCTACGCCACCTCGGTCCCCGCGATCGGGCTGACGCTGTTCGTCTACGCGCTCGAGCTGCTCGTCGCCTTTATTCAGGCCTACGTGTTCACGATCCTGAGCGCCCTCTTTATCGGGATGGCGACGGCCGAGCACGAACACGACCACGACCACGCCGAGGACCACGGCCTGACGCCCCACGGCGCCGCCGTGTCCGAGTCGAACGGCCAGGCCCATCACAAGGAGCACGACCGGACGGTCGGTTCCGAAGCCGTGATGGCCTAACGCCCCTCCCTCTGGGCGCGCGGCGCCCTCCTCTAGATCACCCCCCACCCTACCCGCATTATGGATCCCTTCTCGCTTGGTTACCTCGCCGCCGGCCTCGGCGCCGGCCTCTGCGTCCTCGGCGCCGCCCTCGGCATCGGCCGCCTCGCCGGCGCCGCCCTCGAAGGCTCGGCCCGCCAGCCCGAAGCGGCCGGCGACATCCGGACCACGATGATCATCGCCGCCGCCCTGATCGAGGGCGCCACGTTCTTCGGCCTGATCGTCTGCATCCTCATGGCGATCAAGTAACCGCCGCGATCGCCCGGGACACACGTCCGGCGCGCCCCGCCGCAGACCTCTTCGGGGGCGGGGCGGGGCGCGCCGCCGTCCCACCCCGCCCGCCTTCCGGGACCACCCCGCCCTCCGATGCTCGTCGCCGCCAGCCTCCTCTCCGCCAACTTCGGCCTCGCCATCTGGCTGGCCATCGCCTTCGTTTTGCTCCTGCTCGTGCTGGGCAAGTTCGCCTGGGGGCCGATCACGTCGGCGCTCGAGGAGCGAGAGAACACGATTGAGGAGTCGATGACGCGCGCCGAGCGCGCGCTCGCCGAAGCCAAGCAGCTCCAGGCCGACAACGAGGCCGCCCGCCGCGAGGCCGAGGCCCAGGCCCAGGCCATCCTCCGCGACGCCCGCGACGAGGCCGACCGCCAGCGCGAGGCGGCCCGCACCGAACTCCGCACCGAGCTCGCCGCCGAGCGAGACCGGGCGACGGCCGACATCGAGCTCCAGAAAGACCAGGCGCTCTCCGAGCTCCGCTCCGAGGTCGCCGCGCTCGCCGTCGGCGCCGCCGAGAAGATCCTCCGGCAGAAGATTGATGCGACAGAGCAGCGCGGGCTCGTCGACCAGTTTATCGCCGACCTGCCGACAAACTAGGGATCCGTGTTTTGAGGTTTAGGGATGGGAGGTTCCTGCCCCTGAACCCTGGACCTTGGAACCCCGAACCACCCCGCCCCCATGGACGCCGTCTCCCGTCGCTACGCGCAGGCCCTCACCGAAGAGGCCCAGCAGACCGGCACGCTCGCGGCCGTCGACGCCGACGTGGCGCTCCTTACCGAGACGCTCGACGGCTCGCGCGAGCTCCGGCTCGCGCTGACCAGCCCGGTCGTCCCGCAGGCGAAAAAAGAGGCCGTGCTCCAGAGCCTGTTCGGCGACAAGCTTTCTGACCTCTCGATCCGGTTTCTGAACCTCCTCGTCCAAAACCAGCGCGACGGCCAGATCCCATCCATCCTCGACGCCTACCGCGCCCTCCGCGACGAGCGCACGGGGACCGTCGAGGCCACGGTCCGCACGGCGAAGCCGATGTCGGCCGAGGAGCGCGACCGCCTCCAGACCGCCCTGGAGGCGCGCGCCGACGCGACGGTCCGCATGCGCGTCGACATCGACCCCAGCCTGATCGGCGGCCTCGTGGTCCGCGTGGGCGACGTGGTCTACGACCGGAGCGTCCGCCACCAGCTCGAGACGCTCCGCGAGCAGCTCGCCGAGCGCGCCGCCGTGTCGCTGAACTAGGGCGGGGCGGGGTGGCTCCCGGGGCGGGGCGGCGGCCCCGGCACCACCCCGCCCGCCAGACCGTTTCGCACGGACCGCCCCGCCCGCGCACCGACTCTACTGACTCACCGACCTACTGACTCCGACTGACCATGGCAACTGCGATCCGCCCCGATGAAGTGACCGCCGTGCTCCGCGAGGAGCTCGGCGGGTTCGACGCCTCCACCGACGTCTACGAGGTCGGCACCGTGCTCCAGGTGGGCGACGGCATCGCCCGGCTCTACGGGCTCTCGAACGTCCAGGCCGGCGAGCTCATCGAGTTCCCGGCGTCCGGCGTGACCGGCATGGTCCTCAACCTCGAAGAGGACAACGTCGGCGCCGTGCTCTTCGGCGACGCCGAGCACGTCAAGGAGGGCCACGAGGCCCGGCGGACCGGGCGGATCGCGTCCATCCGCGTCGGCGAGGGCATGCTCGGCCGCGTCGTCGACCCGCTGGGCAACCCGCTCGACGGCAAGGGGCCGATCTCGGGCGAGCTCTACGAGATGCCCATCGAGCGCAAGGCGCCCGGCGTCATCTACCGCGAGCCCGTGACGGAGCCGCTCCAGACCGGCATCAAGGCCATCGACGCGATGGTCCCGATTGGTCGCGGCCAGCGCGAGCTCGTCATCGGCGACCGCCAGACGGGCAAGACGGCCGTCCTCATCGACGCCATCCTCAACCAGAAGCGGACGCATGAGACGGGCGACAAGCCGGTCTACTGCATCTACGTCGCGATCGGGCAGAAGGCGTCGACGGTCGCCACCCTCCAGGCGGCGCTCGAGCGCTACGGGGCCATGGAGTACACGGTGATCGTGAACGCGCCCGCGTCCACGCCCGCCCCGCTCCAGTTTATCGCGCCGTTCGCGGGCGCCTGCATCGGCGAGTTCTTCCGCGACACGGGCCGCCACGCGCTCTGCATCTACGACGACCTCTCGAAGCAGGCCGTCGCCTACCGCGAGGTGTCGCTCCTGCTGCGCCGCCCGCCGGGCCGCGAGGCGTACCCGGGCGACGTGTTCTACCTCCACAGCCGCCTCCTGGAGCGCGCCGCCAAGGTCACGGCCGACGACGAGATCGCCCGCGACATGAACGACCTCCCCGAGTCGCTCCAAGGCCTCGTTCAAGGCGGCGGCTCGCTGACCGCGCTCCCCGTTATCGAGACGCAGGCCGGCGACGTCTCGGCGTACATCCCGACGAACGTGATCTCGATCACGGACGGCCAGATCTTCCTGGAGTCGAACCTGTTCAACTCGGGCGTCCGCCCCGCCATCAACGTGGGCATCTCGGTGAGCCGCGTGGGCGGGAACGCGCAGGTGAAGGCGATGAAGAAGGTGTCGGGCACGCTCCGGCTCGACCTCGCCCAGTACCGCGAGCTCGAGGCGTTCGCCAAGTTCGGGTCCGACCTCGACCCGGCCACGCAGCGCCAGCTCAACCGCGGCGCCCGCCTCGTCGAGGTCCTCAAGCAGGGCCAGTACGAGCCGGTCCCGGTCGAGGAGCAGATCGCCATCATCTACGTGGCCGGCCAGGGCCTGATCGACGCCGTGCCGGTGCCGCGCGTGCGCGAGTTCGAGCGCGAGTTCCGCGAGGCCCTCCGCCTCAAGCACGCCGAGGCGCTCGCCTCGGTCCGCCTGTCGGGCAAGCTCACACCCGAGGGTACGGCCGCCTTCGAGCAGGAGGCCGCCGACCTCACCGCCCGCTACGCGGCGTAAGGAGGAATGGAGGGATAGGGGATCGAGGGATGGGCAGACCACCCCGCCCCGCCCCCTCATCCCTCTCCCATCCCTTATCCCTCCCCATCCCCATGGCGAGCCTCCGCGACATCCGCACCCGGATCGGGTCGGTCAAGAACACGCAGCAGATCACGCGCGCCATGAAGATGGTGGCGGCGGCCAAGCTGCGCCGGGCGCAGGAGCGGATCTTCTCGACCCGCCCCTACGCGTTCAAGATCCGCGAGATGATCGGGCACCTCCGGCAGCGGCTCGACGTGACCTCGCACCCGCTGTTCGAGGCCCGCGACGAGGTCGAGGGCGCGCTCCTCATCGTCGTCACGAGCGACCGCGGGCTGGCCGGGGCGTTCAACACGAACATCCTGAAGGTGGCCGAGGCCACGATCGCCGAGCGGTTCGCCGCCCAGCGCGACGCCGGTCGGCTCCGCATCGTGGCCGTCGGGCGCAAGGCGCACGAGTACTTCGGCAAGCGCGGGTTCACGCTCGTCGGCGACTTCCAGGGCCTGTTCAACGACCTCCGCTTCCCGCGCGCGGGCCAGATCACGGACCTCGCCGTCGAGGGCTACCTCGCGGGCGAGTGGGACGTGGTCGAGGTGGTCTACAACGAGTTCAAGAACACGATCACGCAGAACCGGATCGCCGAGCAGCTCCTGCCGATCCCGGCCGAGGCCTTTTTCACGCCGGTCATGGAGGAGGCCGCTGACCTCGACACGGCGGCCGGCGAGGCCGACGAGGTCGAGTACATCTTCGAGCCCTCGGCCGAGGTGCTCCTGGAGCGCCTGATCCCCGAGTACCTCCAGTACCAGCTCTGGCGCGCGCTCCTGGAGTCGAACGCGTCGGAGCAGGGCGCCCGCATGGTGGCGATGGACAACGCCACCACCAACGCCGGCGAGCTCCTCAAGGACCTCAAGCTGACGTACAACCGCGCCCGCCAGGCGGCGATCACGACCGAGATCATCGAGATCTCGTCGGGCGCCGAGGCGATGACGGCGGGGTAGGGGCAGCGGGCAGCGGGCAGCGGGCAGCGGGCAGCGGGCAGCGAAGGTGCAACCACCCCGCCCGCATCAGGGGCACGATGCAGCCGCCCCGCCCGAGCCGTGGGCGGGGTGGTCGTCGTAGCAACGCCATCGGGCCGCGGTGTCCGGGGGGCGGGGCGGTCACAACAAGCGGGGTGACGGCCTTCGGCTGAAGTGCCGCATGGGACCGCCCCGCCCTTTGGATCTTGGATCCACCCGCGTCGGACGCGACACGTCGTGTCCCCACGGGTGCCACGGGTCCTAACGGGCGCCGCCACCGTCCGCCACCCCGCCCGGAGCGACGCCGCATGGCGGGGGCGGGGCGGCCCTCTCGACGCAACACGCCGCCCCGCCCGCCCTTCCCTCTTTCCCGTTCCGCGAGCGCAGCGAGCCCTCTTCCCTCCCCCAGACGTTCACCGGCCGCCGGTTGCCCCCGCCCCGCCCCGCCCCTAGCTTGGGCGCCCCGCCCCGCGGACCCCTCTGGAGAGGTGGGTGAGTGGCTGAAACCACCGCTTTGCTAAAGCGGCGTGCCCTTCACGGGGTACCGGGGGTTCGAATCCCCCCCTCTCCGCACCGAGCCCCGACGCCGTCCCTGGCGTCGGGGCTTTTTGTGGTGCCCGGGCGGGGTGGGACGGGCGGCGCAGGTGCGCCCCGGGATCCGCCCCATGTTTCGTTGCCGGCGAACATTCGCGGGCGGGGCGGAGTGAACGGGGTCCAGACAACGCCCCTGCTCCTCCCCGCCCCGCCCATGCTCACCCCCGACCCCACCGACCGCGCCCACCGCTGGGTCTACTCGTTCGACGACGCCCCCGTGGGCGACACGCCCGAAGAGAAGGGCGAGGCCAAGGCGCTGCTCGGCGGCAAGGGCGCCGGACTCGCGGCGATGACGGCGGCCGGGCTCCCCGTGCCACCCGGCCTCACGGTCACGACCGAAGCGTGCCTCGCCTACCGCCGCCACGGGTCCGTCTTCCCCGAGGGGCTGTGGAGCCAGACGCGCGAGGCGCTCCACGGCATCGAGGAGGCGACGGGGAAGCGGTTCGGGGACCCCGAGAACCCGCTCCTGCTCTCGGTCCGCTCCGGCGCCGCCGTGTCGATGCCCGGCATGATGGACACGGTCCTCAACCTGGGCCTGAACGACGAGACCGCGGCCGGGCTCGCGGCGCAGACCGGCGACGAGCGGTTCGCCTTCGATGCCTACCGCCGGTTTGTGGCCATGTTCGGCGAGGTGGTGATGGGCCTCGACGGCGCCCGCTTCGAGCGCGTGCTGGACCGGGCCAAGGCCCAGACCAAGGGCGGGCGCGACACGGACCTCTCGCCGGACCAGCTCCGCGACGTCGTCGCCCGGAGCAAGCGGCTCGTGTTCGGGGACCAGCACGGGACGCCGTTCCCGGACGACCCCGAGGAGCAGCTGCGCCAGGCCATCGCTGCCGTCTTCCGGTCCTGGGACAATGACCGCGCCCGAGCCTACCGCCGCGTCCACCGGATCGCCGACGACATCGGGACGGGCGTGACGGTGCAGGCGATGGTGTTCGGGAACATGGGCTGGGACTCTGGCACCGGCGTGGCCTTTACGCGCGACCCGTCGACGGGCGAGAACGAGCTGTACGGCGAGTACCTCCTGAACGCTCAGGGCGAGGACGTCGTGGCCGGGACGCGGACGCCCAAGCCCATCGCCGGCATGGCCGACGACCTCCCCGAGACCTACGAGGAATTCCGCGAGATCGCCGGCCGCCTCGAAGCGGCCTACAGCGACGTCCAGGACGTCGAGTTCACGGTCGAGCGGGGGACGCTGTGGCTGCTCCAGACGCGGACGGCCAAGCGGAGCGGGGCGGCGGCCGTGCGCGTGGCGGTGGACTTGGTGAACGAGGGCGTCATCGACCGCGCGGAGGCCGTGCGGCGCGTGGCGCCGGGCGCGCTCGACGCCCTCCTCCACCCGACGGTCGACCCCGAGGCCGAGGTCGAGGTCTTGGTCGAGGGGCTGCCGGCGAGCCCGGGCGCGGCGACCGGCCGGGCCGTGTTCACGTCGGACGCCGCCGAGGCCGCGGCCGCCGAGGGCGGGGCGGTCATCCTCATCCGCCAGGAGACGAGCCCCGACGACTTCGACGGGCTCGTCGCCGCGCAGGCCGTGGTGACGGCCCGCGGCGGCATGACGAGCCACGCCGCCGTCGTGGCCCGCGGCATGGGCACGCCGTGCGTGGCCGGCGCCGACGCGCTCCGCATCGACGCGGCCCAGGGCCGGCTGACGGCGGGCGGCCACACGGTCGTCGCCGGCGACTGGCTGACGGTCGACGGCGCGACGGGCCGCGTGCTCCTGGGCCAAGTCCCGACCGTCGAGCCCACGCTGGGCGACGACTTCCACACGCTCATGGGCTGGGCCGACGACGCGCGCCGCCTGGGCGTCCGCGCGAACGCGGACACGGCCGAGGACGCGGCGCAGGCCCGGGAGTTCGGGGCCGAGGGGATCGGCCTGTGCCGGACCGAGCACATGTTCTTCGGCGACGAGCGGCTGGCGGCCGTCCGCGAGATGATCCTGGCCGACGGGTCGGGCGCCCGCGAGGCCGCGCTGCGCCGGCTGCTCCCGCTCCAGCGGGCCGACTTCGACGGCATCTTCCGGGCGATGGACGGGCTGCCCGTCACGGTCCGCCTGCTCGATCCGCCGCTCCACGAGTTCCTCCCCGACCTCCTGGAGCTGACCGGCGAGGTGGCCGAGCTGAAGATGGCGCTGAAGGGGGCCGAGACGCTGGCCGAGATGGACCGGCTCCTCGATGCGTCCGACACGGCGCGGGCGCTGCTCCGCCAGGTCGAGCGGTTGCAGGAGAGCAACCCGATGCTCGGGCTCCGGGGCTGCCGGCTGGGGCTGCTCTACCCCGAGATCACGCAGATGCAGGCGCGGGCCGTGTTCGAGGCCGCCGCCGACTGCGCCGCCGACGGCGTCGACGTGCAGCCCGAGATCATGGTCCCGCTCGTGTCCGTCGCCGCCGAGCTGGCCGACCAGGAGGCCGTCGTGCGCGCGGTCGCCGACGACGTGTTTTCGGAGCGGGGCGGGGCGATCGACTTTCTCGTCGGGACCATGCTCGAGCTCCCGCGCGCGTGCCTCACGGCCGGCGAGATCGCCGAGCACGCCGAGTTCTTTTCGTTCGGGACGAACGACCTCACGCAGACCACGTTCGGGCTCTCGCGCGACGACGCCGGCCGGTTCCTCTCAGCCTACGTCGACCGCGGCGTGCTCTCGGACGACCCGTTCCAGACGCTGGACCAGGAGGGCGTGGGCGAGCTCGTGCGCCTGGGGACCGACCGCGGCCGGGCGGCCCGCCCCGCCCTCAAGGTGGGCGTGTGCGGCGAGCACGGGGGCGACCCGGCGTCGGTCGCCTTTTTCCACCGCGCCGGGCTGGACTACGTGAGCTGCTCGCCGTACCGGGTCCCGGTCGCGCGCCTCGCCGCGGCCCACGCGGCGCTTGCAGACGGCGACGACCGCGAGACCGAGGAAGAGGCCCGCCCCGCCCTGGCCGAGGCCTGACCGCCCCGCCCGTGAGGCTGCTTTGCCCGAGCGACCGCCCCGCCCGTGGAGCGGGGCGGCGGCCGACGAGCCTCCCGCCGCACGACGGAGCGGGGCGGGGCCGTTGAGGGCGGAGCGCGGCCGAGGCCGCCGCTATCTTCTCCCTCCCCCCGCCCCACCCTTTGGGTCCGCCCCTTGGGTCCGCCCTTTGGGTCCGTCCCGGGAACCGCTCCCGTGCCCTCCGCCGATCCCCCCGCCCGCCTGCCAAGCGACCCGCCGCCGCGGCCGGCGCCGGGCGGGGCGGAAGCCGAGCCGTCGCTCCGCGCGCACCTTGCGGCGCAGTGGCGGGCGTGGCCGCTGTGGGCGCGCTGGGGCGGGGTGGCCGTGCTCGTCGCCCTCCTGGCGTGGGCGCTCACGGATACGGCCTCCGACGTCGCGGAGGGAGCGAACGACGAGGACATGATGCGGCAGGTGGCGCTCGCGCGGGCCGAGTGGGCGGACGCCCAGCGCCAGGCGCCGCAGGCCCTCGACCGCCGCCCCGCCGAGGGCACGCTCGGCCCCGGCGACGCGGAGCGCGACGACGGCCGCTACGCGGACTACTACGCGTTCGAGGCCGACAGCCTCGACTTTTCGGTCCTCGTTACCTCGGACGACTTCGCCCCCGACCTGTCGGTCCGCCGCCCCGACGGGCAGACAGTTGCGGCGTCGAACCTGCTGCGGACGGAGGGGCGGGCCGAGATCGAGGGCCTCCAGGGGCCGGGCCGGTTCGTGGTCGAGGTGTCGCCGTTCGAGCCCGGCACGTCGGGCGCCTACGTCCTGGAGGTGGTCCCCGCCGGCCCGGCAGACTCCCTGTTCGTCGACGAGGAGCCACGGCTGGACACGCTCGGGCAGGGCGCGCGGCGGGGTCCGCGGTATGAGCGGGCGTATGGCGTGATGACGGGGTCCGAGGTCCCCGTCCTGCTCCGCGTCGTGTCGCCGTCGTTCACGCCGCGGCTCCACCTGTTCGGCCCCAACGGCGAGGTCCGCGGGTCGTGGCGGACCGTCGAGCGCCGGGCGAGCGGCGACAGCCTCCGCGCCGTCGTGATCCGGTACCTCCCCGGCTGGGACGCCCCGTACCGGCTGCTCGTCACGTCCGAAGAGGCGGGCGCCGAGGGCGCGTACGCGCTCGACGTGCGGAGCCTCCAGACCTACAGCCTCGGGCTGGGCGAAGAGGCCGACGGCGCGCTCGGCGACGACAGCTGGCTCGTCGACGGCCGCTACGTCGACACGTACCGGCTCCGGGTCCCCGACGGCGTCCGCACGCGGCTCGTGGCCGCGTCCGAGGTGTTCCCCCCCGCCCTCCGCGTGTGGCGCCTCGACGGACGGTCGCGGAAGGACGTCGCCGACGCGGCGAACCCAGCCGGCGGGCCGGAGGCCACGGTCGAGGGCCGGCTCGACGCGGGCGATTACTTCGTCGAGGTGTCGTCGGGCGGCGAGTGGGAGCCCGGCGACCCGGCGCGGGGCGGCGACTACACGCTCGCGTCCGAGACCGAAGCCGTCGAGCCCCCGCCGCCGACCGCCGCCCCGCCCGGCGGCCGCTACGACGGCCCCGCCCCGCCCACGAAGGTGTTCGCCACCGAAGTCCGGCGGGAGGGCGAGAGTGGGGAGAGCACGTTCGAGGTCGGCGTGACGACGGTCGCCATCTCGTACCCCGGCGAGACGCGGACGCGCGTCCAGCTCAGCGTCACCGTCCGCTCGGTCGACTACAGCGGGGGCTGGGCGCCGTGGGAGCGGTTCGCGGCGCAGTCCTACCTCGTCGACGACACGGGCCGCCGCTACGCCGTGTCGGCCGCCGAGAGCACGAGCCCGTCCGGCCCGACCGCCGAACCGGGCACGTCGCGCCGGGGCACCGTCGTGCTCTACGCGCCCGAGGTCGCCCGTGACCTCCGCCGCCTCGTGTTTGTGGCCTCCATCGGCGAGCGCTCGCTGACGCTCCCGATCCCGGTGCCGTAGGGGCGGGCAGCGGGCAGCGAAGGTGCACCACCCCGCCCGCATCAGAGACACGATGCAGCCACCCCGCCCGAGCCGTGGGCGGGGCGGTCGTCGTAGCGGCGTTGCACGCAACGCCGTCGGGCCGCGGCGTCCGGGCGGGGCGGGCACGGCGTCGCGGGGCACCACGCGGGGCGTCCGTACCGGGGGCGGGGCGGAGCCGGCGCCACCCCGCCCGCCTCACCCCGCGTCCGCGGACGCGCCCGCCCCGGACAGGAGGTAGAGCACAGCCATCCGCACGGCCACGCCGTTCGTGACCTGGTCGAGGATGACCGAGCGGTCCGAGTCGACGACCTCGCTGGCCAGCTCGACGCCGCGGTTGACCGGGCCGGGGTGCATCACCCAGAGGGCGGGGTGGCGCGCGAGGTGCTCCGGCCCGATCCCGTAGAGCTCGGCGTACTCGCGGAGGCTCGGCGTGAGGCCCACGTCCTGACCCTGGCGCTCGAGCTGGATGCGGAGGGCCATCGCCACGTCGCAGCCGTCGAGCGCCTCGTCTAGGCGGTCCGTCACCGTCACGTCGCGGCCGGCGAGGGCGGCCTCGACGTCACGCGGCATCATGGTGCGCGGGCCGCACAGCGTGACGTGCGCGCCGAGCGCCGTCAGGCCGTAGACGTTCGAGCGCGCCACGCGGCTGTGGGCGATGTCGCCGACGATGCTCACGCGGAGCCCGCGGAAGTCGAACGCCCCCAGGGCGGGGTGGCCCGGCACGTCGAGGTCCGAGATCGTGAGCGCGTCGAGCAGCGCCTGCGTGGGGTGCTCGTGCTGGCCGTCGCCGGCGTTCACGACGACGGCGTCGACGCAGCGCGTGAGAAAGTGGGCGGCCCCGGCCGAGCGGTGGCGGACGACCACGAGGTCGATCCGCATGGCCTCGATGTTGCGGGCCGTGTCCTTGAGCGTCTCGCCCTTCGACACGCTCGACTGCCCGGCCGAGAAGTTGACGACGTCGGCCGAGAGCCGCTTTTCGGCGAGCTCGAACGAGAGCCGCGTCCGCGTCGAGTTCTCGAAGAACAGGTTGCAGCACGTGACGCCGCGGAGCGACGGGACGCTCCGGATGGGCCGGTCGAGCACGTCGCGGAACCGCCGGGCCGTCTGCAGGATGAGCCGGACCTCGTCAGCGCCGTAGTCGGCCAGCCCGAGCAGGTGGCGGTGCCGGAGCGCCTCGGCAGGCGCTGGTACAGGGTACGAGGTACCGGGTACGGGCGTGCGTGGCCCCCTCATGTACCCTGTACCCCGTACCCCGTACCCTTCTGGACCAGCCACACGCCGTCCTCGGCGTCCTCCTCGGCCAGCCGCACGCGGACGAGCTCGCCGGGCGCCGTCGGGACGTGGCGGCCCACGTAGTCCGGCGCGACGGGGAGCTCGCGGAGGCCGCGGTCGACGAAGGCGAGCAGCCGCACCGACGCCGGCCGGCCCATGTCGGTGAGCGCGTCGAGCGCGGCCCGCGTCGTCCGCCCGGTGTAGACCACGTCGTCGACGAGCACCACGCGGCGGCCGTCGAGCGAGAACGGGATGTCGGTCGGCTGGACGAGCGGCGTGGGCCGCCCCGCCCGGTGGCCCACGTCGTCGCGGTAGAACGTGGCGTCGAGGACCCCGAACGGGAGGCGGACGCCCTCGACGGCTTCGATCCGCTCGCGGAGCCGGCGCGCGAGGTGGACGCCCCGCGTCTGCATCCCCACGAGCGCCAGCCGCTCGGCGGGGTCCGCGTCGTCGTCGAGTTCCTCAACGACCTGCCGGGCCAGACGGTCGAGCGTCCGGGCCATGTCGGCCTCGTCCATCAGGTGGGCCTTGACGCGGTCGGGGGGCGGCATGGCCGGAAGCTACCGCCGGCGCAGGAGCGCAGGAGCGCACCCCGCCCGCGAGGCGCCAGGGGCGGGGCGGTGGCCGGAACTTTTCCACCCCGCCCGGCCCTCTTCCCCTCTTCCCCTCTTCCCCTCTTCCCCTCTTCCCCTCTTCCCCTCTTCCCCTCTTCCCCTCTTCCCCCGTGCCGGACCGCCCCGCCCCCGCCCTGCTCACGCCCGAGGCGCTCGCCCAGATCGAGTCGTTCGAGCTGCGCGCGCGGGCCGTCGTCGAGGGGTTCATCACCGGCCTCCACAAGAGCCCGTACCACGGGTTCTCGGTCGAGTTCGCCGAGCACCGGGCCTACAACCACGGCGACGACCTCCGCCACGTGGACTGGAAGGTGTACGGCCGGTCGGACCGGCTCGTGCTGAAGCGGTACGAGGAGGAGACCAACCTCCGGCACTACGTCGTGCTCGACACGAGCCGGTCGATGCGCTACGCCGGCCACGCCGGGCTCACGAAGCTGGAGTACGGGGCGACGCTCGCGGGCGCGCTCCACGTCCTGTTCGCCCGCCAGCGCGACGCGACGGGCCTGGTCACGTTCGACCGCGGCGTCCGCGACCTCGTCCCGCCCAAGAGCACGTCGGGCCACGTGCGCCGGCTGCTCGCGCGGCTCGCGCGGCTTCTGGAGGACCCCGCCCCGCCCGCGGGCGGGGCGGAGACGGCGGGCGCCGAGGCGCTCCACCAAGTCGCCGACCGCATCCCGAGGCGCTCGCTCGTGGTCCTCATCAGTGACCTGTTCGACAACGCCGGAGGCGACAGCGCAGCTAACATCGGAGGTAACCGCGCAGACGGCGCCGCGAGCGGGGCGGGGCGGGGCGGCTCCGGCGACTTCGTGCGCGCGCTCCGCCACCTCCGCCACCGCGGCCACGAGGTCGTCGTGTTCCACGTCCTCGACGCGGCGACCGAGCGGCGGTTCGCGTTCCCCGACGCGCCGGTCCAGGTCCGCGACCTGGAGACGGGCGAGACGCTGACGCTCCGGCCAGGGCAGGTCCGCGAGAGCTACCAGGCGTCGGCCGAGGCGTTCGTGGAGCGGCTCCGGCGGCAGTGCCGCGAGGCCGGCGTGGAGTACGAGGTGCTCGACACGGCCCGCCCCTACGCCGACGCCCTCCGCGCCTACCTCGACAAGCGGCGGCGGCTCTACTGAGGGCTCACGAGTGCGGCGACGGCGGGGCCGGGCGGGGCGGTGGACGAGGCCGCCGGGCGGACCCAATGGGCGTTCTCAGGGGCCGGGCGGTCGGCCTCCGGATCCCCCGCCTCCGCGGGGACGACGGCTGGGGGGACGTCCACGAGCGCACTCTGAACGCGCGGGCACGGACGCCGCCCCGCCCATGCGCCGCCCCGCCCCGGGGGCCTTTTCCAGAGCCCTGGGACACGGGGCGGGGCGGCAGCCGCGTTGTTCGGGCGCGTGTGCTGGCGGCCTCGGCCGGGTATCCTCTGGCTCCCCCGGACGCCGGCGCCACCCCGCCCGCGCGGTCGCTTTTCGCTCCCCTTCTGCTCCCCTGTTGCTCCGCATGCCCACCCGCTCTCCCCTCCTGCTCGCCGCCCTGGCGGCGCTCGCCGCGCCGGCCGCCGCCCAGACGCCGACGGCCTCGGCCAACCCCGAGCTCGTCCAGCGCTACCAGCAGACGATCACCCCGGCCGAGCTGGCCGGCTACCTCTACGTCTACGCCGACGACTACCTGGCGGGGCGGGAGACCGGCGAGCCGGGCCAGCGGTTCGCCGCGCGCTACCTCGCCGGCCAGTACCAGACGATGGGCGTGATGCCGAAGGGCTCGGGCTCGGGGACCAGCCCGTACAACCTCGACGGCTACCTCCAGCCGTTCAACCTGGAGCAGAAGGTGCTCCGCAGCTTGACGGCCGTGGCCACGCGCGACGGCGAGACGATCCTCGAGAGCACGATCCGCGACGGCGACACGGCGGGCGCCGTGCTCGTGCCGGCCTACGGGGCGGTCGACGACGCCACGCCGGCGCCCGTCGTGTTCGTCGGCCATGCGGACGAGGGCGACCTCGCCCCGCTCCCGCTCGAAGGCGCCTACGCGCTAATGCTCCCGGGCACGGTCGAGAACCCGGCCGACCGCGGCGCCACGATCGACCACGTCGGCGTGCTCGGCCTGCGGGGCGTCCGCGGCGTGCTCCTGGTGAGCGCCCCGACGTCGGCGGCGCTCGCCGAGTCGGCCGCCGGGGCCTTCGGCGGCGGCCGGCTCGCCCTCCCCGCCCCGGGCGGGGCGGAGCCCGACGCCGACGACCTCCCGCCCATCCTGGCGACGAGCCCAGAGGTGGCCGACCGGCTGCTCGCGGGCGTCGGGCGGACGGTCGAGAGCGGCGACGACTCGCCGGCCGAGACCGGCGTGATGCTCTCGGTCACGGCCGACGTCGAGACGCGCCTGGTCGACACCGAGAACGTCGTCGCCGTCGTCGAGGGCTCGGACCCCGTGCTCAAGGACGAGTACGTCATCATCAGCGCCCACCTCGACCACGTCGGCGTCGCGGACGAGGGCGAGGACACCATCTTCAACGGGGCCGACGACGACGGCTCGGGGACAGTCACGCTGCTCGAGATCGCCGAGGCGTTCGAGGAGGCCAAGGCGGACGGCCACGGCCCGCGCCGCTCGGTCCTGTTCCTCCACGTGACCGGCGAGGAGAAGGGGCTCCTGGGCAGCGAGTACTTCGCCGACCGTGACCCGCTCGTGCCCATCGAGAACGTGGCTGCCAACCTCAACATCGACATGATCGGCCGGCACGACCCCGAGCGCGGGTTCGACACGACGGACTACGTCTACGTCATCGGCGCCGACCTCATCAGCCAGGACATCGCGGACTGGAACGCGGCCGTCAACGAGGCCACGGGCACGGGCATCTTCCTCTCGGACAAGTTCAACTCGCCCGACGACCCCAACCAGTTTTTCCGCCGCTCGGACCACTGGAACTTCGGGAAGTACGACGTCCCGTTCATCTTCTACTTCACCGGCACGCACGAGGACTACCACGGCGTCGGCGACAGCGCGGACAAGATCGACTACGACCGGATGGCGCAGATCGCGCGGCTCGTGTTCGGGACGGCCTGGGAGATCGCCAACGCCGACGACCGCCCGCGCGTGAGCGGCGTCGGGTTCAACTAGGCGGCCACCCCGCCCTCGACGTTCGGGCGGGGCGGTGCTCCGGCTGCGGCCCCGCCGGGACGTCCCGGCGGGGCCGCGTGCTGGACGGGCGGGGTGGCGGCCGCCCCGCCCCGGTCGCCTGCAGGATGAGACGCCACTTCCTCTCTACCGAGTGGCGCGACGGGAGCACGTCCTGGCCCGAGCGGAGCGCGCACGAGCCGCCCCGCCCATGTACGGGGCGGGTCCTCTTTCTCTCCCCCCTCAGCGCGCCACCACGAGCGTCCGCGTCGCCGCCCCGCCCTCGCCCTGGAGGCGGACGAGGTAGACGCCGGCCGGGAGCGCGCCCGTATCGAGCGTCGCCGTCTGGCCGGGCCGCGTCGGGCCGTCGTGGAGGGTCGCAACGCGGCGGCCGAGCGCGTCGAACACGTCGAGCCGGGCCGCCCCGCTCGCCGAGAACGCGACGGTCGTGCGGGCCGCCGACGGGTTCGGGTAGACGGCGTCGATCCCAAAGGCCGCGCCGGGCGGGGCGGGCTCCGACGGGACGGCCGTGGCGCCGAGGAACGTGAACGGCTTCATCAGGATCTCGCCGCCGCCCGGCAGCGACGACTCGTAGAGCGGCCACTGGTCCGAAAAGTGCGCGCTCGTGTCGCGGGCGATGTTGACGAACCCGCTCTGGCCCGGCGGGATCACGTTCTCGGCGGTGCTCCCGAACCGTGAGAACTCGACGACCTGCTGGTACGTGCCGGGGTACTCGGGGTACTTCGCGTTCGTGCGCACGACGCGCGTAAGCCCCTGGAGGTCCTCGAACGAGACAGGCGAGGTCGCCTCGAGGTGCTGCTCCAGGAACAGGACGCCGTCGTACGGGCGCAGGCGGCCGCCGGGCGGGGTGTCGGTCCAGGGCACGTTGTCGCCCTGGTCCCAGCCGGCGGCCGGCTTGTTGTTCCAGTTAGCGAAGTAGCCCTGGGCCGGGTTCACCGCCTGCGGCTGGCGCACGAACGGCACGAGGCCGGTCCACTCCTGCGTCCCGTCGCCCTGGAGCGGGAGGCGCGGGTCGGCGCCGGCCGGACGGATGGGGTAGTCGCCGACGTGCCAGAACGCGATGTTCTGCTCCTTGTCGGCGTAGAAGATGTTGAACGAGACGGGCGCGCGCGAGACGGCGGCCTCGAACGCCTCGACCGACGTGGCGTCCCAGGCGTCGAGGAGCGCCTCGGCCATGTCGAGCTCGCGCTGCCAGAACGTGTACTTGTAGGCGTAGGCCTGCCCGTTCGCCTGGTCGAGCGAGTAGACCGGACCGTGGACCGACCGGAAGTGGGTGTAGGTCACGTCCGCCCCGCCCCGCACGCGGATCGTCTCGGTAAAGGCTTGGGCGGGGCGCGCCGCGCCGTCGTAGACGTAGGTCGGGACGCCCTGCGCGGTCGGCGGCCCGAGCGTGAGCGCGAACGTGTCGGTGTTGTCGGAGAACCCGGTCGTGAACGTCCACGTGCGCCCGCGCGTCCGCCCGATGATGACGCCGGGGATGCCGGGGACTGTCATGCCGGCCACGTGGAGGCCGCCGCCGCCGGGCTCGCCGACGAGGAGCTCGACCTCGCTCGTGACCGCCTTCTGGTCCTCGGCCGGGAGCCCCATCTGCGGCGCCCCGAGCAGCATCACGTTCCCGGACTCCGTCATCGGCCCGGAGACGACGGCGGCGAACGAGCCGAACGTGTGGGGGACGCCGTGGGCGATGAGCGACGCCGTCAGCGCCGCGCGCTCGGCCTCGACGGCGGCGGCGACCGCGGGGTCCACCCCGCCCCCGAGGTAGGAGCCGTACTCCCCGGCCTCGGCCGCCCCGCCCTTGAGCGTCGTCGGCGCCGTCGGGTCGTTGATCGGGCGGAGCTCGTTGAACCGTGCGAGCCCAGCCTCGTCGCCCAGCTCAGCCTGAAACGCCTGGAGCTCCGCGAGCCGCGCGAGCTCCTGCCCGCCGATCTCGCCGAACCGGCGGATAAAGAACTGCATGACCGCCATCGTCTTCGTCACCGTGTACCGCTCGGGCGCGAACCCGCCCGCCGCGTACTCGAACGGCAGGTAGACGGCCGGGTTGGCGGCCGTCGAGTCGATGTAGGCGTTGATCCCGCCGACGTAGGCCGTGATCATCGTCTGGAGCCGCGGCGAGAGGTCCTCGAACTGGGCGGCGCGCTCGGCCTCGGTGTAGTAGACCGTGCGGATGCCCTGGTCCTGGGGGACCGCCGGCAGTCCCCCCCCGAACTCGGGCGGAAGTTCAGCGAACCGGCCGGTCGCCGTGCGCCAGAACGTCTCCATTTGGAACAGCCGGTCCTGGGCGACGGCGAAGCCCTGGCCGAAGAACACGCCGAGCTCGGTCGGGGCGACGATGTGGGGCACGCCGACGGTGTCGCGGTCGATGGAGACCATTCCGCCGTCGGGGGCGCGGAGCGTCACGTCCTGAGCGGCCGGGCCGGGCTGCGCCGCGGCGAGCGGGGCGGCCAAGACCAAGACAACGAGGGGGATCAGCCGGCGGTAGCGGTGGGGCATGAGGGCGGGGGCGGGGTGGGGAAGCGCTTCCGAGCCGAAGGTAAAGGTTCTGTGATCCCGTGCCACCGCCCCGCCCCGATTCCGCCCCGCCCGCCGCTAGCTTGCCGCCTCGCCCGAAGAGAAGAGGGGCAGAGGAGAAGAGGCCAGAAGACGCCCCTCCTCTTCTCTTCTCCTCCTCCCCCCCGCCCCGCCCATGCTCGACCGCATCCGCGCCCTGGCCGACGACGGCTTCGACGAGACCGTCCGCCTGCGGCGGCAGATCCACCGGCGGCCCGAGCTGGCGTACGAGGAGCACGAGACGGCGGCGCTCGTGGCCGCCACGCTCCGCGAGATCGGGATCGAGCCGACGACCGGCGTCGCGCAGACCGGCGTCGTGGCCCATGTCGAGGGCGGGCGCCCCGGGCCGACCGTCGCGCTCCGAGCCGACATCGACGCGCTGCCCATCCAGGAGGCGACCGGGCTCGACTTCGCGAGCGAGGTCGACGGCCGGATGCACGCCTGCGGCCACGACGCGCACACGGCCTCGCTGCTCGGCGCCGCCCGCGTCCTCCACGCCGTCCGCGCCGACCTCGCCGGGGCGGTCCGCCTGATCTTCCAGCCCAGCGAAGAGAAAATCCCGGGCGGGGCGGTGGCGATGATCGAGGCCGGCGTGCTGGACGCGACGGGCGACCACCCCGCCCCGGCGCAGATTTTTGGGCAGCACGTGTTCCCGTCGCTCCCGGCCGGCATGCTGGGCGTCCGCCCGGGGCCGTTCATGGCGTCGGCGGACGAGGTCTACATCACGATCCGCGGGCGGGGCGGCCATGCGGCGGCGCCGCACGAGCTGGTCGACCCGGTCCTGGTGCAGGCCCACGTGCTGACGGCGCTCCAGTCGGTCGTCTCGCGGAACCGGCCGCCGGGCGTCCCGTCGCTCCTGTCGTTCGGGCGCGTCGAGGCCGACGGCGCGACGAACGTCGTACCCGACGCGGTCCGCCTTGTCGGCACGTTCCGGTCGATGGGCGAGGCGTGGCGGTTCGAGGCCCACGAGCACGTCCGCCGGATCGCCGCGCACACGGCCGAGGCGTTCGGGGCGACGGCCGAGACCGAGATTTTGGTGGGCTACCCCGCCCTCGTCAACGACGACGCGGCGGCGGCGGCGGTCCGCGCGGCGGCGGTCGACTACGTGGGCGAGGCGTGCGTCGAGGACCTCCCGATGTGGTACGCCTCCGAAGACTTCGCCTCCTACACGCAGCGCGTGCCCGGCGCCTTCTACGTGCTGGGCGTGGGGAACGAGGCGGCCGGCATCACGCACGGGCTCCACACGCCGCGGATGACAGTCGACGAGGAGGCGCTGCGCCTCGGGCCGGGGTTCATGGCCTACCTCGCGTGGCGCGCCCTGGAGTCGGGGGGGGCGTAAGCCGAGGGGCCGGCCGGTCGGCGGGGACCGCGCGGGCGGCTTCGGCGGCGCCACGGAGTTCGTCGCGGGCGGGGCGGTGGGCGCCCGCTCCCACCTGCGGGGCGGAGCCGGATCTCGACGTGGCCGTCCCACGAAACCACGCGGACCGCCGTGCACGGCGGCGACCAGTGTGAGCCGAGGTCGTCTGCTCCGCCCCGAGAGGCGGGGCTGCCCGCCGGAGCCAACACAGACAGCGAGGGGGCCGGTATCCCACCACAGACTCCGGCCCCCTGCTGCCAAAAGGAGGCGACCTGTGCGGGGCCACAACCTCCGAAACGGCCTCAAGAGTACCGTTCCTTTTTTCTAGTACGGGGTCCGGCGACAGATTCCGTCACGCCGCTCAACTTTTTTTTGCCCGCACGCCAGACGCCCGGCGCCGCGGCGCTCGGGAGCCGCGAGATGAGGACGCGGCGGAGGACGCCACCCCGCCCCCCGCGCCGGCGGGCGGGGTGGTACGATGCCGGAGCCGCCCCGCCCCCGCTCGCCGCCCCGCCCAGAACGTTGCCCATGATCGACGCGCTCCCCCCGTTTCCCGGCCTCTCCGACGACGGTCTCCAGTTCCTCCGCGGGCTCCGCGAGCACAACGACCGCGAGTGGTTCGCCCCGCGGAAGGCAACGTACGAGGACGAGGTCCGCGAGCCGATGCGGATGCTGGCGGCCGACCTGAGCCGGCGGCTCCCGGAGCACGGCCTCCCGCTCGGCGGCGCTCCCAAAAAGTCCGTGTTCAGGATCTACCGCGACGTCCGGTTTTCGCGCGACAAGTCGCCGTACAAGACGCACGCGTCGCTGGCGCTCGGGCGGGGCGGCGACCGGAAGGCGCCGGGCGCGCTCTACGTCCAGGTCGCGCCCGGGGCGAGCCTCGTCGGCGGCGGGTTCTGGCGGCCCGAGCGCGGGCTCCTCCGCCGGTGGCGCGAGCGGATGGTGGCCGAGCCCGACGCGTTCCTCGACATCGCCGACGACCTGCGCGCGGCCGGCCTCCGCTTCCAGGCGACGGGCGACACCTCCAAAGGAGACGGCGCAGCCAACCTGCTCAAGCGGATGCCGCGCGGGTTCCAGGAGTGGGCCGACTCGCCGGTCGCCGACTACCTGCGGTGGAAGGGCGGGTTCGCCGCCTTCCGCGACGACGTCCCCGACGCCGTCGTGCAGACGCCGGCCTTCGCCGACCTGGCCGTCGAGACGGCCGAGGCGCTCCGCCCGCTCCTCGAATACGGCTGGGCGCTCGTGGACGAGGCGCCGGGCGCCTGACCGCCCCGCCCGAGCCCCGCGGGCGGGGCGGCGAACCGCGGGGCGGGGCGGGGCGTGTAGCGCCGCCGCCCCCGCCGCTCCCCGTGCTTGCCCGCTCCACCCCGCCCCCGACTCCGCTCCAGGTCCTCGACGCCCGGCCGGCGACGGTCGGCGGCCTCGCCGCCACGCGCTACCGGCTCTACCGCGAGCACGCGCTGACCGGCGACGCCGACGTGGACCGCGCGTTCTCGACGTTCGACGCGCTCGTCGTCGCGCCGCCGGGCCGGGACGACGCGCCAGCAGTCACGGTCCTCAACGGGATCACGAAGGGGATGGACCGGAGCGCGCCGGCCGCGGTCGCGCTCGTGCGCGCGGGCCTGGGCGCCGTCCTGTTCGACACGCCGCTCGGCGGTGCGCGCCAGCTGGTCTCGTCGGGGCACGCGGGCGCCGACCTCGCCGAGTTGGGCCGGCGCGGCATCGCGCTCGACCTCCCGTTCACGGAGCGCCTGTTCGACGGCGTCGCCGCCGACGTCCCGGCCGTCCTTGGCTTGGCCGACCGCGAGCACGGGCTGGGGCGGGGCGGTCGGCAGGCGCTGTTCGGCGTCAGCTTCGGCTGCCTCCTCTCGGCGACGGCGTTCGCGCGCGACGGCGTGGGCGCGCGCTTTTTCGGGGCCATCGGCCACCCCGACCTGCCGGCGATGGCGCGCGGCCTGCTCGACGGGTTCGCCCGGTTCTCGGGCCTCCCGGCGGCGGTCGTCGCGGGCGGGCTCCGCCTGGGGCCGGTTGCCGAGGCCGCCGCGCGCCGCATGGGCGGCGAGCCGGCCGTCGGCGCGCTCCGCCTGGCCCGCCTGCTCCAGACGCTCGGGCGGGGCGGGAAGGCCGCCGCCGCTGTCGACCCGCTCGCGTGGGCGGGGCGGGTGACCGCGGACCGCCCCGCGTTCTTCCTCGCCGGCGAGGCCGACCCGGTCGCCCCGCCCGCGGACGTCCGCGCCTCGGCGGCGGCGTTCGCGCGGGCCGAGGTCGAGGTGCTCCCGGCGCTCGGGCACGGCTGGTACCCGGGCGCCCGCCCCGCCGGCGCGCTCTCGTTCGAGCGGGCGTGCGGGGCGTGGCTCGTCCGCCACCTGGCGGACTGGGCGGAGTAGAGGCGCCGCCCCGCCCGCCGCGCAGGGGGCGGGGCGGGGATCTCCTGACCGCGCGCGGCCGGGGGACGACCGCGCGGCGCGGGCGTAGGTCCGGGACGCACCCGCCCCGCCCATGCCCACGCTCCCCGCCCACGCCTTCCGCCGCGCCGACGAGTCGCCGGACGAGCAGTTCTACCAGCACCCGCGCCTCGTCACGCACATCGACGCCGGCGCCGTCGCGGCCGTCACCGACCTCTACCGCGCGCACGTCCCCGAGGGCGGGGCGGTCCTCGACCTCATGTCGAGCTGGGTGAGCCACCTCCCGCCGGAGGCGACGTACGCGCGCGTGGCCGGGCTGGGGATGAACGCCGAGGAGCTGGAGGCGAACCCGCGCCTGAGCGAGTGGGCGGTCCAGGACCTCAACGCCCGCCCCGCCCTCCCGTACGCCGACGGCGCGTTCGACGCCGCGCTCTGCTGCGTGTCGGTGCAGTACCTCACGCGGCCCGTCGAGGTGTTCGCGGACGTCGCCCGCGTGCTCCGGCCGGGCGCTCCGTTCGTGGTCACGTTCTCGAACCGCTGCTTCCCGACCAAGGCCGTGCTCGCGTGGCGGTCGCTGGACGACGCCGGCCACGCGGCGCTCGTCTCGTCCTACGTCGACGAGGCCGGCGGCTTCGACGCGCCCGAGACCACGGTCCACCGCCCCGCCCACGGCGACCCGCTGATCGGGGTCACGGCGCGGCGCGCGGCGTAGCCGGGCCGCCCCGCCCCGACGCACCCTCAGAGTTCGGTACGGCTCGATCTCACCTCGGCGCTCGCGTACCTCGACCGAGTACCCTGTACCTCGTACCCGGTACCCTCCCGCAAGATATGGCGTTGCGCGGGCGGGGTGGCTAGTCGTCCGCCCCCAGCTGCTCGCGGCCCCACTGGAGCAGCTCGCGGAGGTCGTCGTCGGGCTCGGGGAAGTCGTCGTGGAGGTCGCGGAGGGCGACCCGGACGACGGCCGCCGCGGCGGCCCGGCTAAACCACTTGTGGTCGGCGGGGAGCACGTACCATGGGGCGCGGTCCGTGCTCGTGGCTTGGAACGCAGCCTGGTAGGCGTTGAGGAAGGCGTCCCAGTCCTCGCGCTTCTCGACGTCAGCGCGGCTAAAGTCCCACCGCTTCTCGGGCCGCTCGGTCCGCTCGACGAGGCGGCGGCGCTGCTCCTCGTTGGAGACGTGGAAAAAGAGCTTGACGACGCGGATGCCGTTCTCGGTCAGGTAGCGTTCGAAGTCGCGGATCTGGCGGAGCCGGTCGTCCCAGAGCGTCCCGTCCTCGACGCCGGCGGCGACGTCCGGCGGCAGCTTCTGCTCGGCCAGGAACTCCGGCGAGACGCGGTCGGAGACGACGCGGCTGTAGTACGAGCGGTTGAAGACGGCCACCTCGCCGCGGGCGGGGAGGGCGCGGGCGGCCCGCCAGAGGTAGTCGTGGCGCGCCTCCTCCTCGGACATCGACGAGAACGACGTGGCCGTCGTGGCGCCGGGGTCGAACGCGCCCATCACGTGGTGGACGGCCTCGTCCTTGCCGGCGGCGTCCATCCCTTCGAGCACCACGAGGAGCCCGTGCGTGCCGTGGGCTTCGAGCATGAACTGCCGCCGCGCGATCTCGCGCGCGGCCTCCGCGGTCGCCTCACGCGCCGCGTCCTCGTCGTCGAACGGCGCCGTCGCGGACGGGTCGACGTCGGCGAGCCGGTCGTCGGGGCCAAAGCGGAAGGCGGCGGGGTCGAGGGCGGGGTGGTCCATGCCCGTGCAACGCGGGCGGGGTGGCCGGCGCTCCGCCCCGTGCCTTTTTTGGGCGCGGCCTGGGGGGCGCCCGCCGGTGGCGGGTAGTGGAGACGCCGCCCCGCCCGCACTCAGCCGCTTATGCTGCCGCGGGCGGGGCGGTCCTACTTCCGCCGCCTGCTGCGCGAGCCACGCCGGGTGCCGGAAAACAACGGTATGGACAGACTGCATCGCCTTTGCAGCGTCTAGGTCTTCTTCCGCGTAGCGGAGCCAGTCGAGGGCGTCGTGGAGAGTCTGCGTCACGGCGCCTCGCGGGCGTAGACCTCCCGTCCCTCACGGAGCCCGAGGCCGACGATGTGCCACGGAGAGCTCCGCCGCTGGTCGACCTCGTCGGCTGAGGCCACGACCACGTCCTTCGCAACGGGCAAGTCTGCCAGGACACGGCGCAGGGCGACCGTCGCGTCCCGCCGCCGGCCGACGTCTGCGAGCACCACGAGCAGGTCGAGGTCACTCCCGGGCACGGCCTCCCCCGCGCGTACAACCCGAAGACGCCGACGCGGAGCGGGTCCGCTGCCTCGACGATCCGCGCGACGGCCGCCCGGACGTGGGCGGCGCTGGGCGTCGGGAGCGGGGCGGAGGACGAGGCCCTAGGACGAAGGTAGGCCGCCCCGCCCCCGCGTCGATCTCGGGCGGGGCGGACTCACCCCGCCCTCGCCACGGGCGGAGCGGCCTTACTCCGCCGCTCGGCCCTCCTCGATCAACTCGCGGGCGGACTGGAGCGCCGCTGGGCTCACCGACGCGCCGGCCAACAGCTGCGCCACGGCCTCGGCCCGCTCCGCCTCGTCGAGCCGGCGGATGTGCGTCCGCGTGCGGCCGTCGACGACCGTCTTCTCGACCTCGAAGTGGACGTCGCCGAGCGAGGCGATCTGCGGGAGGTGCGTGATCGCGATGATCTGGTGGAACTGGCCCAGCCGGTGCATCGACTCGCCCGCGCGCCGCGCGATCGGCCCCGAGATGCCCGTGTCGATCTCGTCGAACACCAGGATCGGCAGCCGCTCCGACTTCGCGAGCACCGCCTTCAGCGCGAGCATGATGCGAGACACCTCCCCGCCCGAGGCCACTTTCGCAAGGGGTTTGGGGTCCTCGCCCAGGTTCGCCGACAGGTAGAACTCGACGAGGTCGGCCCCGGCCGGGAACGCGACCACGCGGTGCGTCTTGGCCCCGGCGGGGAGGCTCACCCAGCCCGAGTCGTCGTCCTGGAACCCGAACTGGACGGCAAAGCGCGCGTGCGGCATCCCCAGCGTGGCGAGCTCGACGCCGATCGCCTCCTCGATCCGCTCGGCCGTCTCGTGGCGCTTTTGGCTGAGCCGGTAGGCCGCCTTGGAGAGCGTCTCCTGCGCGTCCGCGATCCGGCCGTCCAGCCGGGCGATCGCGCCCTCGAAGTCTTTGGCCAAGTCGTACGTCTGCCCGATCTCGGCACGGTAGGCGAGGACCGCCTCGACCGTCCCGCCGTACTTCCGTTCGAGGTAGTCGAGCTCGCCCAGGCGCTCGCGGATTTCGTCCAGCCGCTCCGGGTTGAACTCGATGCGCGCGTTGTAGTCCTGGAGAAACTGCGTGGCCTCCTTCAGCGCGATCTCCGCCGAGCGCACGTCGGCGAGCGTGTCGTCGAAGGCCGAGTCGATGCGCGCGAGGTCCTGGAGCTGGTTCCGTACGAGCACGGCCCGGTCGTAGAGCGCGTCGTCGGCGTCCGAGATCTGGCCGTAGAGCTCGGCCGTCGCCTCGTAGAGGCGCTCAGCGTTCTCGAGGATGCGGCGCTCGGCCTCCAGGTCGTCGGCCTCGCCCTCCTTGAGACCGGCCGCGTCGATCTCCTCGATCTGGAACCCGTAGAGCTCCTTCTGCTTGCGGAGCTCGGCCTCGCGGCGCACGAGGTCGCGGCGCTCCGTGACCAGCTTCGCCGCCGCCCGGTACGCCTTCCGGTACGTCTCCACCAACCCGCCCAGCCCGCCGAAGTTGTCGAGCAGCTCGACGTGCGTCTCGGTCCTGAGCAGCGACTGGTGCTCGTGCTGCCCGTGGAGGTCGATGGTCGACGCCGACACCTCGCGGAGCACGTCGAGCGTGGCCGGCGTGTCGTTGATGAACGCGCGCGAGCCCCGCCCCGACACCTCGCGGCGGACGACGAGCAGCCCGCCCTCGGACGGCTCGATCTCGTGCTCCTCCAGGACCGCCGGCAGCCGGCCCTCGTCGGCGTTGTCGAACACGCCCTCGACGACGGCCTTTTTCGCCCCGCCCCGCACGGC
Source organism: Rubrivirga sp. S365 (assembly GCF_032248475.1). Lineage (NCBI taxonomy): Bacteria > Pseudomonadati > Rhodothermota > Rhodothermia > Rhodothermales > Rubricoccaceae > Rubrivirga > Rubrivirga sp. S365. The sequence goes on along the minus strand of NZ_JAVTTN010000001.1, from coordinate 1,016,393 downwards.
CTCCGTCGAGGCGCGGTCGCCCAGGAGCAGCTTCATGGCCCCGAGCAGGATCGACTTGCCCGCGCCCGTCTCGCCCGTGATGATGTTGAGCCCGCTGTCGAACTCGACCTCGAGCTCCTCGATGAGGGCGTAGTCGCGGATGTAGAGCGAGCGGAGCATCGCGAGGACAAGGGACTGTGGGGACTGGAGACTGAGGGCGGGGCGGGACCCGGGGCGCGAACACCGACACCACCCCGGACGCCGCCGACCGCCCCGCCCACGTTACTCAGTATGACGGGGAGGCCGGCCACCAAACGAACGGCGGGGGCGCCGACCACCCCGCCCCCGCGTGTGCGGGCGGGGTGGCGGATTGGGCGGGGCGGGCCTTTCCCTGGTCCCTCACTCCCAGTCCCCAGTCCCGGCGCGGCTAGCCGCGCCCGTGGCAGTGCTTGTACTTCTTGCCGGAGCCGCAGTAGCACGGCTCGTTCCGGCCCACCGTCTTCTCGGCCACGACCGGGGCCGCCTTGGCCGTCGGGTCGCGCTCGGCCGACGAGGCGCCGTCGCCGCCGGCGGTCGCCGCCAGGGGCGGGGCGGCCTCCTGCTGCGCCGTCGCGCGCCGCGCGTCGAGGCGCGGCTTGGCGACTTGCGTCACGCGGCGGGCCGCCTGGCGCTGGCTGTCGCCCTGGACGAGCGGGCCGGCCTTGAACACGAGCCCCACGACCTCCTCGTCGACCGTCTGCACGAGCTCTTTGAAGAGGCGGTACGCCTCCATCTTGTACTCGATGAGCGGGTCCTTCTGGCCGTACGCCCGCAGCCCGACGCCCTCCTTGACCTCGTCGAGGTCGCGGAGGTGCTCGGTCCACTTTTCGTCGATGACCGACAGGACGGCCGCGCGCTCCAGCGCGTCGTTGATCTCCTGGCCCTCGGACTCGATCACGGCGTCGGGCGTGACGGTCGCGCGGAGCACCTTCCGGCCGTCCGTGAAGTCGACGTAGAGCTTGGAGGGGCGCTTGTCCTCGTCGGCCGTGTCCATCATCTGCCGGGCGCTCTGGAAGAACGGCCGCGCGAGCGCCGCCCGCTTCCGGCGGTAGTGCGACGTGGCCTCGTCGAGGATGCGCTCAACGAGCCCGTCGGCGCCCAGGGTCGACGCCGTCATCGGGTCGATCTCGAAGTCGAAGGCGAGGTGCCGCAGGAGCCCCTCGCGGATCTCCTCCAGGTCGCCGTTCCCGAAGTGCTCGCCGACGATCTTCTCGACCAGCCCGCGGAGCATCTCCAAGATGTCGCCGCGGAGGCGGTCGCCTTCGAGCGCGTTCATGCGCCGGTCGTAGATCACCTCGCGCTGCGCGTTGAGCACGTCGTCGTATTCGAGCTGGCGCTTGCGGCTCGCGAAGTGGTTCTGCTCGACCTTGGCCTGCGAGCGCGCGACGCCCTTCGTGAGCCACTTGTGCGTGAGGACCTCGTCCTCCTCCATGCCCAGCCGGTCCATGATCTTGGCCGTCCGGTCGTGGCCGAAGAGGCGCATGAGGTCGTCTTCGAGCGACACGTAGAACTGGCTAAAGCCCGGGTCGCCCTGCCGCCCCGCCCGGCCGCGCAGCTGGAGGTCGATGCGGCGGCTGTCGTGGCGCTCCGTTCCCAGGATCGCCAACCCGCCCAGCTCCTTGACGCCCTCGCCGAGCTTGATGTCCGTGCCCCGCCCCGCCATGTTCGTGGCGATCGTGACGGCGCCCTTCTGTCCGGCCTCGGCCACGATCTGGGACTCGGCCTGCGCGCGGGACGCCTTCGCGTTGAGCACGTTGTGCTTGATCCCCGCGCGCTGGAGGAGCCGAGCGACCTGCTCCGACGCCTCGACCGACGCCGTGCCGACCAAGATGGGCTGGCCCGTCGCGTGGATCTCCTCGATCCGGTCGAGGAGCGCCTTGTACTTGGCCCGCTTCGACTTGTAGATGAGGTCGTCGTCGTCGGCCCGCGCGATGGGCCGGTTGGTCGGGACGACCACGACGGGGAGGCTGTAGATCTTGCCGAACTCCTCGGCCTCGGTCTCGGCCGTGCCGGTCATGCCGGCGAGCTTCGAGTAGAGGCGGAAGTAGTTCTGGATCGTGATCGTCGCGTACGTCTGCGTCGCCGCCTGGACCTTGACGCGCTCCTTGGCCTCAATCGCCTGGTGGAGCCCGTCGGAGTAGCGGCGGCCCGGGAGCACGCGGCCCGTGTGCTCGTCGACGATCATCACCTTGTCGTCCTGGACGATGTACTCCTTGTCGCGCTCGTAGAGCGTGTAGCCGCGGAGGAGCTGGTTGACGGCGTGGATGCGCTCGGACTTTTCGGCGTACTCGGTGTACACCTTCCGCTTGGACTCCTCGGCCTCGTTGCGGAGCTCGCGGAGGTCGTTGTCCAGCTTGTTCTGGCGCTTCTCCTCGTCCAGCGAGTCGTCCTCGCGGAGCGACTCGACGAGGTCGGCCTTTTTGTCGTCGTAGGTCCGCTCGATCTGGGCGATCTCCTCGCCCACGTCGGGGATGACGAAAAAGTCGGCGTCGGTCCCGGCGGCCTGCCCGACGGTCTCGCGGCCGCGGTCGGTCATCTCGATCTGGTGCTGGGACTCGACGAGCGAGAAGTACAGCGGCTCGTCGACCTCGGGCATCCGCTTGCCCGAGTCGGCGAGGTAGACCGACTCGACGCTGCGGATCATCATCTCGACGCCCGGCTCGCCCTTGAGCTTGATGAGCTTCGGGTTGCGGGGGTAGCCGCGCTGGGCGCGGAGGAGGTCGAGGCCGGCGTCGTCGCGGAGCGCGGCGGCTTCCTTTTTGTTGCCGGCCGCCTCGGCCTCGTCGGCCGCCTTCAGCTTGCGCTCGGCGTCGGAGACGTAGCCGGCGACGAGCTTCTGCTGCGCGCGGATGAGCCGCTCGACCGGCGGCTGGAACTCCTTGTACTCGTCGACATCGCTCTGGGGGACCGGCCCGGAGATGATGAGCGGCGTCCGCGCCTCGTCGATGAGGACGGAGTCGACCTCATCGACAATGGCGTAGTGGTGGCCGCGCTGGACGAGCTGGTTCGCGTCGACGACGAACGAGTTGTCGCGGAGGTAGTCGAACCCGAACTCGTTGTTGGTCCCATAGGTGATGTCGGCGCGGTAGGCGGCGCGGCGGCCGGGGCTGTGCGACGGGTGCTTGTCGATGCAGTCGACGGTCAGGCCGTGGAAGGCGAAGACCGGCCCCATCCACTCGGCGTCGCGCTGGGCGAGGTACGGGTTGACGGTGACGACGTGGACGCCGCGGCCGACGAGCGCGTTGAGGTAGAGCGGGGCGACCGACGTGAGCGTCTTGCCCTCGCCCGTCTTCATCTCGGCGACCGAGCCCTGGTGGAGGACCGCCCCGCCCAGGAGCTGGACGTCGAACGGGACCATCTGCCACTCGACCTCGGCGCCGCCGGCCTCCCAGGTCTTGCCCACGAACCGCCGGCACGTCTCCTTGATGACGGCAAAGGCCTCGGCCAGGATGTCGTCGAGCACGTCCTCGACGGCGTCGAGCCACTCGCCTTCGAGGTCGTCGAGGCGGGCGTAGAGGTCCTGCCGCTCGCGGACGGAGAGGCCTGTGGGCACCGCCTGCCCGTCGCCGCCGACGGCGTCGTCGTCCTCTCCGGCGGCCAGGAGCCGGGCGCGGACCTCGGCCTGCTCGGCCTCGATGGGCGCGCCGGCCTCGGCGATCTGCGCCTTGAACCCCGCCGTCTTCGCCTTCAGCTCGTCGTCGCTCAGCGACTCGAGCCCCTCGGCGATCTCGTTGATCTCGTCGACGAGCGGGAAGAGCTTTTTGAGCTCGCGCTCGTTGGAGTCTCCGAACAGCTTTTTGAGGGCGGCGAGCATGGGGCGGGGCGGTCTGGGGGAGGACGGCGAAGCTACGCGTCGGAGCGGACCCGGAGGGCGGGGCGGCGGGCGGAACCGGTGTGGGACGGGGTGCCCGGGCGGCCGTTCCGCGGTCTCCGTGCGTTCTTGGGCCGGAGGGCGTGCCGCAACGGCGGGCGCTGCACGAGGTAACGCGGGAGGCTTGCCGTCTCGTCACCCTTCGACACGGCTTCGCACGCCCGGGCCGCCCCGCGCGGCGATCGCGCCCGCGCGCGGGCGCCGATGTGCCCTGGCCGGCGGGGCGGGGCGGCGTAGCTTCGGGCACGCCCGCCGCCCCGCGCCTAGTCGCCCCTTCGAGACGGTTCCGCACGACGCTCCTCCGCCCCGCCCGCCCGGGCCGGGGCCTGCTCCAGCCCGCATGCGCCCGTTCCGTCTGCTCGCGTGCGCCGCCCTCGCGGTGGCGCTTGCCGCCCCGCCCTCGGCGGCCCAGTCGCGCCGGGAGACCGGGTTCGGGGTCGCCCGCCTGGACGCGTCGACGCGGGCGGCGGCGCTCGCCGGCGCCGGCGCGCTGCCGGGCGACGATCCGACGGCCTTGTTCTACAACCCGTCCCTCCTCTCGTCGGAGATGGACGGCGCGGTCGCGCTCTCGTACGCGAACCTCGTGCTCGACGTGGGGAGCGGGGCGGCCGTCTACGCCCGCGACGTGAGGGGCGTGAGCGGGGCGGTCGGCGTCCGGTTCGTGTCGTACGGCGAGTTCGACCGGGCCACGGGCGGGGAGGTCGATGGCGACGAGGGGACGTTCGGGGCCAGCGAGGCGGCTGTGACCGTGTCGGCCGCGCGCGAGGTGCTCCCGGCCTTCCGCGTCGGCGCGACCGTCCACGCCCTGTTCTCGTCGGTCGACGACGCCGACGCGCGGGCGCTGGCCGCCGACGTGGGCGTGTCGCTCGCGGTCCCTGGGCAGGCCCTCACGCTGGGCGCGAGCCTCCACCACGCCGGCGTCGTGCTGTCATCGCTGGGCGAGTCCCGCGACCGGCTCCCGCTCGACCTCCGCCTGACGGCGGTGAAGCGGCTCCAGTACGTCCCGCTCACGGTCTCGCTGGCGCTCACCGACCTCCAGGCGTTCGAGGGGCCGGCGCCGGGCGACTCGTCGTTCGTGGGACGCGCGCTCGACCACGTCGCGCTGGGCGGCGAGCTGGCGCTGGGGTCGACGCTCAAGGCCCGGGTGGGCTACAACGGCCGCCGGGCCGGCGACCTCGACGCGGGCGGGCGCCTGGACCTGGCGGGCCTGAGCCTGGGCGCCGGCCTCACGCTGCGCCGTGTGACGGTCGACTATGCCTACGTCGGGTGGAGCCGGTTCTGCGGCCTCCACCAGTTCGGGGTCAGGACGCGGCTGTAGGGCGGCCCGCCCCGCCCGTGGGCATGGGGAGCCAGGGGTTAGCTTCGGGTCCGCCTGCCCGCCCCGCCCGTGCCTGCCTCCAGCCCGACCCCGAAGCAACGAGCGCGCCGCGTCGTCGAAGAGCTCCCCGACGACGCGACGTACGAGGACGTGATCGCGCGGCTCATCGTCGTCCACAAGGTGGAGCGCGGGCTGACGCAGGCCCGGGGCGGGGTGGGGCTGCAGTCGCAGGAAGAGGTAGAAGCAGAGTTCGCACGCCGCCGGGCGGCGCGTTGACCCGTGGCCGACGTCGTCTGGACTCCGCAGGCGCGGGCGGACCTTGCCGCCGTCGAAGACTATTACGTCGAGGTGGCGCCCGCCTACGCCGACATCGTCGTAGACGGCCTGCTCGGCTCCGTCCGCCGCCTCGCGACGTTCCCACTCTCTGGCCGCTCCGTCCCTGAGATCGCCGACCCCGCGATTCGGGAGGTCGTCTGGAGAGAGTACCGGGTGATCTACTGGGCAGATGAGGCGCACGTCGAGGTGCTTACCGTCCTCCACACGTCTCAGCAGTTTGGAGCGGCCTAGCCCCATGAAGGCGATCTGTTCGCGCTGCGGCGTGTGACCACTGACTACGTCGGGTGGAGCCGGTTCGGCGGCCTTCATCGGCGTGCGGACGCGGCTGTAGGGCACGGGCCGGGGCGCCGCCGCGTTCTTCCCCACCCCGCCCGTACAGGTCTGATCCGCCCGCCATGAGCACGCTCCGCCCCGCCCTCGCCGTCCTCGTGTTCCTGTCGCTGGGCGGGGCGGGGTGCGCGGCCGCCCAGGAGGCCGCCCCGCCCGTTCAGTCCCAGGACGCGCGCGCTGAGGCCGACTCGCTCCGGCTCGCGCTCGGCGAGCGCGCTGAGCGCGAAGGCGAGACGGTCGCGTTCGAGGCGCTCGTCGAGGACAGCCGGTGCCCCGAGGGCGTCCAGTGCATCTGGGCGGGGCGGGTCCAGGTCCGCCTGACGGTGGGCGGCGAGCCGGTCGTGCTCACGCTCCCAGCACGAGAGGAGGGCGAACAGGAGGCGGTCGAGCGGGGCGGCGTCCGGGTCGCCCTCGTCGGGCTGGAGGGCGGGGCGGAGGCGCCCGAGGTGGTCCTGGTGACGGGGCCGGCGGACGGCTAGCCACCCCGCCCGCGGCGGTTCTACGAGCGGCGGGGGCTCCCGAACAGCGAGGCGACCTCGACGGCGAACCCGTCGAGCAGCGCCGACGCCGCCCGCCCCGTGGCGCCGAGGTCGGCTTGCGTCCGGTAGCGGCCGTCTTCGCGGGCGAGCACCGCGACCGTTTTGCGCTCGGGGTCCACGATCCAGTACTCGGACACGCCGCGAGCCTCGTAGACGTCGCGCTTGAGCGTGAGGTCGTAGTACGCGGTCGACGGCGAGAGCACCTCCGCCACGAGGTCCGGCGCCCCGCTCAGGCCCTCCCGCGTCACGATCCCGTCGCGCGCGTGGGAGACGAACACGAGGTCCGGCTGAACGACGAGCGAGTCCGACAGCGTCACGTCGAGGGGGACACGAGCACTTCGCCGAGGCCGTGCTCCTCCACGAAACGCGATAGAGCTACGTGGAGGCGCGCAACGACGCGCTGGTGCAGGAAGAGCGGGGCGGGCGACACAAGGACCTCTCCGTCGAAAAACTGCGCGAGCGTCCCCTCCGGCAGCGCGTGGAAGTCGGCCAACGACTGGCCGCGGAGCCACGTCACCGTCTCCTGCGAAACGGCCGGCGAGTCGAGCGAGATGGGGAGCGGGGCGGGCATGGTCGCGGGGGCGGAAAGGGAGCATACGGGCGCGCGCTCCGCGGGCTCCACCCCGCCCGCGCAGAGCCGCGCTACTCCGTCTCCGGCTCGCGCGTGAGCAACCCCTGCTTGCGGAACGAGATCATCGTCGTCTCGAGCGTCCCGTGCCGCATCCGCCGGCGGACCTCCTCGACCGGCATCCCGTCGTTGAGCCAGATGAGCGCGGCCGTGTGCGTGAGGCTGTGCGGGCTCACGCCACGCCGCTTGAGCTTGGCGGAGCGGAGATGGCCGTTGATGCGGCCCCGGACCGACCGCGTGTTGAGCCGGGTCCCCTCGCTCCGGTGCCCGTGGCTGACGAAGAGCGGGGCCGAGGGCGGGGCGGACCGCGCCTGGAGGTACACGTCGAGCGGGCCGAGGGCGGAGTCATCCAGCGGGACGCGGGCGTCCTTCGACGTCCGCCCCTTGCCCTGGACCCGGATCACGGTCCCCATCAGCGTCCGGTCGAGGTCGTCCACGTCGGCGCGGACGAGTTCGATCTCGCTCAGGCCGCCGTACACCATGAGCGCCATGATGGCCCGGTCGCGGCGGCCGATGAGCGTGGCCTCGGGGACGGCCTCGAACAGGGCCTCGACCTCGTCGGCGCGCAGGACGGCGCGGCTGTGGGACTCCGGCCGGCGGTTCCCCTTCACGCCGCGCGCTGGGTTTTCGGCCAGGTCGCCGCGGGCGACGAGGTAGTCGCAGAACCGGCGGATCGCGGTGAGGTACGTCGAGACGGACACCTGGCTCAGCTCGCGCTCTTCCATGAGGTACGCCTTGTACGCCTCGACGTCGGCCTCGACGAACCGGAACCGGCTCGACGGCCGCCCCGCCCGGACCGCGTGGTACCGCTCGAACTCGTTGAGCGTGCGGCGGTAGGTCCCCCGCGTCTGCTCGCTCTTGTCCTTGAGGTATTCGGTGACGAACCCGTCGAGGCGCTCCTCGAGCTGGACGACGGAGAGGCGGAGGGGCGGGGCGGGGTCGGCCACGGTTTTGCGTTGTGGATAACGGCTATCGGAAGGTAGACCGCCCCGCCCCGCCCGGCAAGGGGCCGCTCGCCGGGCCCGCCCCGCCCGGGCGCTCGGGGCGGGGCGGCGGCGGGGGCGGGGCGGCGCCTGAGTGGCCGGTGGGCGGACCCACCGTTCGGGCCGGAGGCGCGCGCACGGGGGAGCCGCGGGCTCGGCGCGCGGTACGGACCGCCCCGCCCGCATCGGCGGCCGCCCCGTCGCCTCCACCCTACGCCCGGTCTTTCCCATGCCGTCCTCCCTCGCCCCCGGAGCCACCTTCCCCGACTACGTCCTCCCGGACCACACCAAGACGCCGCGCCGGCTCTCCGACCTCCAGAGCGGCGACCCGATGGTGGTCACGCTCATCCGCGGCTTTTTCTGCCCCAAGGACCGCGTCCAGCTCCAGGGGCTGTCCGCGTTCTACAAGCAGCTCGTCGTGGGCACCACGCGGCTCGTCACGATCACGACCGACGACTGGCACACGACGAACAACCTCCGCCAGCAGCTCGACGCCCACTGGCCGTTCCTCTACGACGAGGACCGGACCGTCCAGCAGGACCTCGGCATCAAGGAGTACACCGACACCGAGCACGACGTGATGATTCCGCACACGGTCGTGCTCCGGCCCGACCTCGAAATCCACCGCGTGTACAACGGGTACTACTACTGGGGCCGGCCCTCGACGGCCGAGCTCCACCAGGACCTCCGCGAGATCACCCGGTCGATCCGCCCCGACTGGGACCTCACGCAGCCCGCGCTCCGCGAGGCGTGGGAGGCCGGCGACAAAAAGCCGTTCTACCCGTACGGGCAGAAGTCGATGGAGCGCGTGATGCAGGAGATGGCTGGGGCCGTCGACCAGTTCGCCGGGAGCGCCGACGGCGACTGACGGAGCGTCGTCCGCCCCGCCCGCGCCCCAGAGTGGGCGGGGCGGGGCGGACTGACTGCGGCTCGGGCCGCTAGAGCAGCGTCGAGTCCGGGCCGATGGCCTCCAGTTGGGCGCGGTACGCCGCGAGGAAGCTGGCCGCCATCGCCCCGTCGATGATCCGGTGGTCGTACGACAGCGAGACGTACATCATCTGGCGGATCGCGATCACGTCCTGGCCGTCCACCTCGATCACGACCGGGCGCTTGACGATGGCCCCCGGCGACAGGATGGCCGACTGCGGCTGGTTGATGATCGGCGTGCCCATGAGGCTCCCCAGAGAGCCCACGTTCGTGACCGTGAACGTGCCGCCCTGGAGCTCGTCGGGCTGGAGCTTTTTCGTGCGAGCGCGCTCGGCGAGGTCGGAGACGGTGTGGGCGAGGCCGGTCAGGTTCTGCTGGCCCGCGTTGCGGATCACCGGGACGAGCAGGCCCTTCGTGCCGACGGCCACGGCCACGCCGACGTTGAAGTCCTTCTTGACCAGGATGCGCGTGCCCTCGACCGACGAGTTCAGGAGCGGGTGGTCGCGGAGCGGCTCGATGGCCGCCTCGACGAAGTACGGCGTGTAGGTGAGCTTGATGCCCTCGCGCTCCTGGAACGCCGCCTTGTGCGCCTCGCGGTGCTGGACGAGGCCGGTCACGTCGACCTCGGAGAAGCTCGTGACGTGGGCGCTCGTGTCCTTCGACCGCCGCATGTGGTCAGCGATGAGCTGCCGCATCCGGTTCATCTCGATCACCTCGACGCGGTCGCCCGTCTCGGCCGAGGCCTCGGCCGCCTGGGCGCGCGTGCGCGGCGCGGCCGGCGCCTGCCGCGCGGCCGGGCGGGGCGGGGCGGCCTGGGCCGCCGAAGTCTCGGGTCCCGACCCCTCAGCGTTGTAGCTCTTGGGCTGCGGCGTCTCGGCGGGCTGGCCCGCCCCGCCCCGCGACTCGAGAAAGCCCATGACGTCGGCCTTGGTCACGCGGCCCTCCTGGCCGGAGCCCGTGATCGACTGGAGCTCGGAGAGCGAGAGCCCCTCGGTCTCGGCGATCGAGCGGACGAGCGGGGAGTAAAAGTTGCCCGAGTCGTCGCGGCGGGGGATCGGGCCGCGGTCGCCGGCCGTGGCGCGGGCGGCGGCCTCGGCGCCGCGCTCCTCCCGGACGGCCGGGGCGGCGGCGGCCGTGGCCTCGTTGGGGGCGCTGCTGTAGCTCTTCTCGTACGGCTCCGGCACGTCCGAGGCGCCGTCGCCCGAGGCGCCCGCCCCGCCCCCGCCGTCCGACGCGGCGGCGCCCGAGCCGATGACGGCGATGGGCGTGCCCACGTCGACCGTGTCGCCCTCCTGGACGAGGATCTCGAGGAGCGTCCCCGCCTCGGGGCTGGGCACCTCGGAGTCGACCTTGTCGGTCGAGATCTCGAGGAGCGTCTCGTCCTGCTCGACCGTGTCGCCGACCGCCTTCTTCCACTCCAGCACCGTCCCCTCCATCACGCTCTCGCCCATCTTGGGCATGACCACCTCGGTCCGCGCGCCGCCGCCGGCTGCGCCGCCCGAGGCCGCCCCGCCCGAGCCGCTCGGTGCGGGCGGGGTGGCGTCGCTGCCGTCGCCTCCGCCGCCATCGACGGGCCGCACGATGGGGGCGGCGGGCTTGGCCTCGGGCTCCACGGCCGGGTCCTCGCCGACCGGGTGCGTCTCGTCGTACGGCTCGGCGGCCTCCTCGACCGCCGAGTCCTCGGCGGGCGGGGCGGCGTCGGAGCCGCCGCCGAGGTCGGCGTTCACGTCCGTCTCGATGACGGCGATGGGCGTGCCCACCTCGACCGTGTCGTTCTCCTGGACCAGGATCTCGGCGATGCGCCCGGCCTCGGGGCTGGGCACCTCGGAGTCGACCTTGTCGGTCGAGATCTCGAGGAGCGTCTCGTCCTGCTCGACCGTGTCGCCAACCGCCTTCTTCCACTCCAGCACCGTCCCTTCCATTACGCTCTCGCCCATCTTGGGCATCACAACATCGACTCGGGCCATGGAAGGGGGGCGCAGGCGCGCGGCTTAAAGAGGGGGCGGGGCGGGAAGGTACGGGAGCCATACGCGGCCCCGCCCGGTAGCGCTCCCGGAGCCCGCACGAAAAAGCCGCCGCCCCGCCCGCGCCGGCTCCGGGCGCGCGCAAAGGCTCGGGCGGGGCGGCTCGCGAACGGGCTGACGTACTACGTCCGCGAAAACCGCGAGCCCCGCGACCGCGCCGAGCTCCGGCTCGTCGTCGACGCCGGGAGCGTGCTCGAAGACGACGACCAGCGCGGGCTCGCCCACCTGCTGGAGCACATGGCGTTCAACGGGACCGAGGCGTTCCCCGAGCAGGAGCTCGTCCGCTACCTCGAGTCGACGGGCATGCAGTTCGGGCCGGACGTCAACGCCTACACGTCGTTCGACGAGACGGTCTACATGCTCCAGGTCCCGACCGACTCGGCGGACACGTTCGAGACCGGCCTCGAGGTGCTCCGCGAGTGGGCCGGCAGCGTGACGATCACGCCCGAGGAGGTGGCCAAGGAGAAGGGCGTCGTGCTCGAAGAGCTCCGGCTCGGGCGGGGCGCCGGCGGGCGCGTCCGCGACGTCCAGTTCCCGGTCATCTTCCAGGGCTCGCGCTACGCCGAGCGGCTCCCGATCGGGGACGAGGAGACGCTGGAGGCGGCCACGGCCGAGCGGCTCCGCGACTTCTACGACGACTACTACCGGCCGGACCTCATGGCCGTCGTCGTCGTGGGCGACGTCGACGCCGACCGCGTGGTCGGGATGATCGAGGACCAGTTCGGCGACCTCGACCCCCCCGCCGACGCCCCGCCCCGCCCGAGCTTCAGCGTGCCCGGCCACGACGAGACGCTCGTCGTGATCGCGACGGACCCCGAGCTCCCGCAGGGGCAGGTCCAGGTCCTCCTCAAGCGAGAGCCCGAGACGACGCGGACCGAGGCCGACTACCGGCGGACCGTGAAGGTCGGGCTGTTCAACGCCATGCTCAACGCGCGCCTGGGCGAGCTCCGCCAGAGCGCCGACCCGCCGTTCGCGTTCGCCGGGGCCAGCCTGGGCGGCGGCCTCCGCACGGTCGACTTCGCCTCGTTCTTCGCGGTCGCGCCCGGCGCGGGCGCCCTCCGCGCCCTCGACGCGCTCCTCACCGAAGCCGAGCGGGTCCGCCGGTTCGGGTTTACCGAGGGCGAGCTCGAACGGGCCAAGGCCGAGGTCCTCAACGGGCTCGACCGGGCGCTCGCCGAGCGCGACCAGACGCCGAGCCGCGCCTACGCCAGCGCCCTCGTGGACTACGACCTCGAAGGCGCCCCGGCGCTGGGCGTCGACGACCGCGACCGGCTCACGCGCGGCTACCTCCCCGGCGTCACGCTCGACGAGGTGACGGCCCTCGCCAGCGAGCTCCTGGAAGAGGAGAACCGCGTCGTCGCGCTCGCGCTGCCCGAGACCGAGGGCGGGGCGGCGCCGACCGAAGCCGAGGTCCGCGCGACGCTCGCCGCCGTCGAGGCCGCCGACCTCGCGCCCTACGACGACGCCGTCGCCGCCGGCCCGCTCGTGCCCACCCCGCCCTCGCCGGGCCGCGTGGTCGAGGCCGACGACCTGGGCAACGGCGTCACGCGGTGGACGCTCTCGAACGGCGTCCGCGTGCTCCTCAAGCCGACCGACTTCCAGAACGACGAGGTCCTGATCTCGGCGACCAGCCCGGGCGGCACGTCGCTGTTCAGCCTCGACACGTACCGCGCGACCCAGTTCGCCGCGGCCGTCGTCGGGTCGAGCGGGGCGGGCGCGTTCTCGGCGCCGGAGCTGCAGAAAAAGCTGGCCGGCCAGACCGTCTCGGTCCTCCCCACGCTCTCGGAGCGCGAGGAGGGGATCCGCGGGCAGGCCTCGCCGGACGACCTCGACACCGCGCTCCAGCTCGTCTACCTCACCATGACCGCGCCGCGCCGCGACGAGGACGCCTTTGGCTCGACGCTGGGCCAGATCCGCACCTTCCTCGACAACGCGGCCGCGACGCCGCAGAAGGCGTTCTCGGACACGCTCAGCGTCACGCTCACCGGCGACAACCCGCGCCGCCAGCCGCTCACGCTGGCGGCCCTCGACGCCGCCGACCTCGACGCGTCGGTCGCGGCGGTGCGCGAGCGCTTCGCCGACGCCGACGACTTCACGTTCTCGCTCGTCGGCGCCTTCGAGCCCTCCGAGGTCCAGCCGCTCGTCGAGACCTGGCTCGGCGGGCTCCCGACGCTCCCGCGCACCGACGTCCCGCAGGACGTCCTGGTCGACCGGCCCGACGGCGTCGTCCGCAAGACGGTGTACCGGGGCGTCGAGCCGCAGGCGCGCGTCCAGGTCGTGTTCCACGGCCCGCTCGACGCCTACTCCGACGAGGCCGAGGCCGAGCTCGACGCGCTCGCCCAGGTCCTCGAGACCACGCTCCGCGAGACGCTCCGCGAAGACCTCGGCGGGACGTACAGCGTCCGCGTCCAGGGCGGGGCGGACCGCGAGCCGCGCCCCGAGTACACGGTCTCGCTGGGCTTCGGCGCCGACCCCGCCCGCGTCGACGAGCTGGTCGACGCCGTGTTCGCCGACATCGCGGCGCTCAAGGCCGACGGCCCCGAGGACCGGCTCGTCCAGAACGTCCGCGAGGGCGCCCGGCGCGAGCAGCAGACCGCGCTCCGCCAGAACGGCTACTGGCTGTCGGTGCTGGGCCAGGTGGCCCGCTACGGCCTCCCGGTCGACGAGGTCCTGGCCCGCCCCGCCCTCCTGGAGGCGGCGACCGAGGCGACGGTGCAGGAGGCGGCGCGGCGCTACCTCGACACGGACCGCTACGTGCAGGTGGTCCTGCTCCCGGAGACCCTGGGAGACGGCGGAGCCACGGACGAGTAACCGCCCCGCCCCGCTCGCACGTCGCGGGCGGGGCGGCCCGACGACGTCCGCCCCGCCCGAGCACGGGCGGGGTGGTCAGAGAAATTCGACGCGCCCTCTCCTCTCGTCCGCGTCGTACCCCCCGAACAGCCGGGGGTTCGCCGCCCCGCCCCTACAGAAACGTCTGGCTTCGCAGAGGACCGGGTACCTGGCCTCCACCACCGCGGCGATGGCGGAGCGGAAACAGCGGCCGCCCCGCCCGCGGCGCCACGTCATTTACAGGTCCGAGTCGGCCGTCCCCACGCTCTCGGCCGGCGGGAGCGGGTCGACGTCGGCGGGCGGGGCGGGGAGCGAGACCTCCTCGATCTCGAGCACGTCGACCTCGTCGACCACGTCCACGTCGCCGACGATGAGCGGGGCGATGACGAGGGCGACGACCGAGATGAGCTTGACGAGGATGTTCAGGCTCGGCCCCGACGTGTCCTTGAGCGGGTCGCCGACCGTGTCGCCCACGACGGCCGCCTTGTGGACGTCCGAGCCCTTCCCGTAGGTCTGGCCGTCGAACGTGACGCCGCCCTCGATCCGCTTTTTGGCGTTGTCCCACGCCCCGCCCGCGTTCGACTGGAAGATGGCCATGAGCACGCCGGTCACGGTCACGCCGACGAGCAGGCCGCCCAAGACCGTCGGGTCGTAGAACCCGACGGCGACCGGGACCGCGACGGCGAGGACGCCCGGCAGGATCATCTCGCGGAGCGCCGCCTGCGTCGAGATGTCGACGCACCGGGCGTGGTCGGCCTTGGCGGTCCCCTCGCGGAGCCCGGGGATCTCGGCAAACTGCCGGCCGACCTCCTTGATCATGTCGCCGGCCGCGCGCCCCACGGCGTTCATGGCCATCGCCGAGAACACGAACGGGAGCATCCCGCCGACGAGCACGCCGGCCAGGATGCGCGGGTCGGCCACGTTGATCGCGTCGAGCCCGGTCTGCTGCATGTAGGCGGCGAAGAGCGCGAGCGCGGTGAGCGCCGCCGACCCGATCGCGAACCCCTTCCCAATCGCCGCCGTCGTGTTGCCGACCGCGTCGAGCAGGTCGGTCCGCTCGCGGACCTCGGGCGGGAGCTCGGCCATCTCGGCGATGCCGCCGGCGTTGTCCGAGATCGGCCCGTAGGCGTCGACGGCCAGCTGGATGCCCGTCACCGAGAGCATCCCCAGCGCCGCGATCGCGATCCCGTAGAGCCCGGCCGTCGAGAACGCGCCGACGATCGCCAGGGCCAGGATCAGCGTCGGGATGCCCGTCGAGTACATGCCCACGCCCAGCCCGGCAATGATGTTGGTGGCCGCGCCCGTCACCGACGCCCGCGCGATCCCGGTCACCGGCGACGTGTGCGTGGCCGTGTAGAACTCGGTCACGAGCCCGATCGCGACGCCGGCCGCCAGCCCGATCCAGACGGCGAAGACGATCCCCCACGCCGAGTACACGAACGTCCCCACGATCGGGGTCGACGCCGTGAACTCGGACGGGATCATCCACAGGATGATGAGCGTGGCGAGCGCGGCCATGACGGCGGCCGCCCCGAACTCGCCCAGGTTGAGCGCCCGCTGCGGGTTGCCCCCCTCCCTCACCTTGACGAAAAAGGACCCGAGGATCGAGACGACGATGCCGACGGCCGCCAGGACCAGCGGGAGGAGCACGGCCCCCAGCTCCAACCCGCCCGCGTCGACGAGCGCGCCGGCGAACGCGGCCCCGAGCACCATGGCGCCCACGATGGAGCCCACGTAGGACTCGAACAGGTCGGCGCCCATGCCGGCCACGTCGCCCACGTTGTCGCCCACGTTGTCAGCGATCGTCGCCGGGTTGCGCGGGTCGTCTTCCGGGATCCCCTCGTAGACCTTGCCCGCGAGGTCCGCGCCGACGTCGGCGGCCTTGGTGTAGATGCCGCCGCCGACGCGCGCGAAGAGCGCGATCGAGGAGGCCCCGAGCGAGAACCCGGCCAGCACGTTGAGCACGCGCGTGACCTCGAGCGGCTGGAGCACGCCGTCGTCCCCGTCGAAGGCGCCGGTGTAGAAGATGAACAGCGTCCCCAGCCCGAGCAGCCCCAGCCCGACGACCGAGAGGCCCATGACCAGGCCGCCCGAGAAGGCCACGTTGAGCGCCTCGCCCAGCGACGTCCGCGCCGCGTTCGTCGTGCGGACGTTGGCCTTGGTCGCCACGCGCATCCCAAAAAAGCCCGCGAGCCCCGAGCACAGCGCGCCGACCACGAACGAGAGCGCGATGAGCGGGCTGGAGTCGGCCCGCCCCAGGTTGGCCAGGAGCAGGAGCGCGGCCACGACGACCACGAACACGGCCAGCACGCGGTACTCGCGGCGGAGGAAGGCGGCGGCGCCCTCCTGGATGTCGTGGGCGATCTCGGCCATCCGCTCCGTCCCGACGGGCTGCGCCGTGACCCAGCGGGTGCGGAGGAAGGCGTAGCCGAGCGCGAGGACGCCGGCGAGGGGGACGAGCCAGGCGAGCAGGTCTTCGGTCATGGGAGCGGGTGTGGGTGAGGGGGCACCCACCCCGCCCTCCGGGGCGCGAGCGGGGCGGGCTAGCGGCCGTTGAACTGGTTCATGGCCGCCGCGAGGCCGTCGTGCGCGAACGCGAGCGCGGCCTCGGCGGCGAGGTCGAGCGCGGCGTCGGCCGCCGCGCGCTCGCCGTCGTCGAACGGCGCGAGGACGTAGTCGACCTGGCCGCCGGGGGGGAAACTATCTCCCAGCCCGATTCGGAGGCGGGGGAATTCCGCAGTTCCTAGAGCGTCGATCACGCTCTGCACACCGTTGTGCCCCCCGGCCGACCCCTTCCCGCGCAGCCGGACCTGCCCGAGCGGGAGCGCGAGGTCGTCGTAGACCAGGAGCACGTCGGCGGCGTCGAGCCCGTAGCGGTCGAGGAGCGCGGCGTAGGCCGCCCCGCTCCGGTTCATGAACGTGAGCGGCTTGGCGAGCGCGAGCCCCTGCCCGCGGTAGAGCCCCTCGCCCACGACCGACCGCCCCGCCCGGCCTCCGACTTCGGCGTCGAGGGCGATGCCCGCCGCGTCCGCCGCGCGCTCGATGGCCACGAAGCCGGCGTTGTGCCGCGTGCCGACGTAGTCCGGCCCCGGATTGCCCAGGCCGACGAGGAGGCGGCGCACGTCCACCCCGCCCGCGTCGGGCGCGCCCGTGGCGGGCGGGGCGGGGCGGGAACCGAGGAGACGCGAGAGCCAGGACATGGGCGGGGTGGGAACGGTGTGCGGTCGGAGACGAGCGGACCCACGCCGCCCTCGGCGGGGGAAGCGCAAGGGCCCGCCGGGTGGTACCCGCGGGCTCCCAAGGTGGCAGCGTACGACCGCCCCGCCCCGGGAGCCCGCGGCGGGCGGGGCGGAAACGCGACGGGCGCCCACGGCGAACCGGGGCGCCCGTCGCAGGCAGAGTCGGGAGGCCGCCCCGCCCGCGTAGGGCGGGGCGGGACGCGCGGGCTACGCCTCCTCGGCCGCGTCGTCCTCGCCCTCGACCTCCTCGCCGACGACGGGGACGTCGGCGTCGAGGATCGCGGCGACGGCGTCGTCCGCCGTCTCCTCGACGAGCGCGCGCGGCGCGCTCACGACGGCGATCGTCCGGGCCAGGTCGGTGAGCACCTCGATCGAGCCGCCGATCGAGAGGTCGTCGACGTGGATCGACTCGCCCACCTGGAGGTTCTCGATGTCGATCGAGATGTGGCCGGGGATGTCCTTCGGGAGCGCCCGGACCTCGAGCTCGGTCAGCGACTGCGACAGGACGCCGCCGGCCTTCACCCCGACCGGGGTGCCCTCGAGACGGACCGGGACCGTCATCGTGAGCGACTCGCCGGCCGTCAGCGCCAGGAAGTCGGCGTGGAGCGGGACGTCGGTGACGGGGTGGAAGTCGACGTCCTTGAGGATGGCCTCGTGCTCCTCGCCCTCGAACGGGAGCGCCACGCGGTACGTCTCGGTCGTGAACACGAGCGGCCGCAGCGCGAGCGTCTCGACGGCAAAGTGGACGGGCTCGGTGTGGGTGCCGTAGAGGACGCACGGGACGAGCCCGGCCTTGCGGACGGCCTTCGTGGCGGCCTTCCCGGTGTCCCGGGGCTGAGGGGCGAGGTGGACGGTCTGCATAACGGGTTCGGGGTTCGGGGTTCGGGGGGTTCAGGGTGGGGGCGGGGCGGGCGAGGGTCGGTCGACCCTGGACTCTGAACCCCTCAACCCTGAACCGGCTTAATCAACGAAAAGGGTCGAGATGGACTCGTCGGCGCCGATCCGGTGGATGGACTCGGCGAAGAGCGGGGCGACCGAGATGACCTCGATCTTGGGAGAC
The DNA here is from genome assembly GCF_032248475.1 of Rubrivirga sp. S365. Classification (NCBI taxonomy): domain Bacteria; kingdom Pseudomonadati; phylum Rhodothermota; class Rhodothermia; order Rhodothermales; family Rubricoccaceae; genus Rubrivirga; species Rubrivirga sp. S365. The sequence continues at coordinate 998,291 of NZ_JAVTTN010000001.1, read as the reverse complement.
GTCCGCTGGAGCGGGATCGTGTCGGTGACGACGACGCGGCTGAGCGGGCTGGCCTCGATGCGGTCGACGGCCGGGCCGGAGAGGAGCGCGTGCGTGCAGAAGGCTTGCACGTCGAGGGCGCCGCCGTCGGCGAGCGCCTGGGCGCCGGACGTGAGCGTGCCGGCCGTGTCGCACATGTCGTCGATGAGGAGGCAGTTGCGGCCGGCCACGTCGCCGATCACGTTCATGACCTCGGCGACGTTGGCCTCGGGCCGGCGCTTGTCGATGAGCGCGAGGTCGGCGCCGAGGCGCTTGGCGTAGGCCCGGGCCACCTTCGAGGCGCCCACGTCCGGGGCCACCACGACGAGGTTGTCGCGGAACGCGCGGAGGTCCGCCCCGCCCCGCCCATCCGCGTCCGCCCCGCCCGGCCGCGAGTGCTCGTCCAGCCACTGCTCGAACACGACGCTCCCGTAGAGGTGGTCGACCGGGATGTCGAAGAACCCCTGGATCTGGGCCGCATGGAGGTCCATCGTGAGCACGCGGTCGACGCCGGCCTGCTCGAGCATCCGGGCGATCATGCGCGCCGCGATCGAGACGCGCGGCTGGTCCTTCCGGTCCTGCCGCGCGTAGCCGAAGTACGGGATGACGGCCGTGATCCGCGCCGCCGACGCGCGCCGCGCGGCGTCGACCAGGAGCATGAGCTCCATCCAGTTTTCGGCCGGCGGCGGCGTCGACTGGACGATGAACAGGTCGGTCCCCCGAATCGACTCGTCGTAGCGGACGTAGATCTCGCCGTCGGAGAAGTCGCGCAGCGTGACGCCGCCGAGCTCGCCCGAGTGGTCGCCCTCGACGCGGCCGTAGGCGGCGGCGATGTCGCGGGCGAGCGCGGGCACGCTCCGGCCGGCGAAGATCGTGACGGGGAGGGCGGGGTGGGACACGGGGCGGACCCGGAGGGCGGGCGTTCGCAGGACGGACCCTGCGGGCGGGGAGGCAGGCCCTGCGGGCGGGGCGGCGGGGGCGGTTGCCCGAGGAGGATTCGAACCTCCACAAACAGCTCCAAAGGCTGCTGTGCTGCCATTACACCATCGGGCAAAGTCGGCGCCGGGGCGGGGCGGACCCCACGGGCGAACCCAAGGGGCGAGGCGGCATCGGTGCCGCCGGTGTCGCCTCGGCGCAGAACTGCGAAACTAGGGGGCCGCCGGGCCGCCGGCCAACCCGCGCCCTTCGCAGAGCGGCCGCCCCGCCCCGCCGGAGAGCGTCTTGCCGTCGTTTTCACCGCTCCTGCCCGTATCCGCCCCGCCCGTGCCCGCCCCGCCCGTGACAGACCCCGCCCTCTCCGCGCTGAACGGCGCCCCCTCCCCCGACGAGCGCTCCGCCATCGGCGTGCTCGGCGGGCTCGGCCCGTACGCCGGCCTCGACCTCGTCCGCGCCGTGTTCGACGAGACCGACGCCCACGCGGACCAGGAGCACCTGCCGGTCACGCTCGTCTCCTACCCCGGCCGCATCCCCGACCGCGCCACCTGGATCGCCGACGCGGCGGCGCCGTCGCCGCTCCCGGCCATGTTCGAGGTGCTCCGGCGGCTCGACGACGCCGGGTGCTCGGTCGCCGGCGTCCCGTGCAACACGGCCCACGCGCCGGCCCTGTTCGACCGGCTCGTGGCCGGTCTCGCCGCCGAGGGCCGCGCGCTCCGCCTCGTCCACATCGTCGATGCGATCGTCGAGCGCGTGCGGGAGGTGGCCCCACGGGCACGTCGTGTCGGCGTGCTGGCGACCACGTCGTCGGTCGAGAACCGGCTCCACCAGGTCGGCCTGGAGGCGGCGGGCGTCGAGGCCGTCGTCCCCGACGCCGAGCACCAGGCCCGCGTGCAGGCGTCGATCTACGGCCGCGCGTGGGGCCTCAAAGCGCAGTCCGCCCCGCCCGACCCGCGCGCCCGCGCCGCCCTGCTGGACGCGGCCGACCACCTGATCGGCCGGGGCGCCGAGGCCGTGATCCTGGGCTGCACCGAGCTCCCGCTCGCGGTCCCCGAGCCCGAGCGGGGCGGGGTCCCGCTCGTCAACTCGACGCGGGCGCTGGCGCGGGCGCTCGTCCGCGCCAGCCACCCCGCCCGCCTCCGGGCCGGGCGGGGCGGGTGAGTACGGCCGCCCCGCCCGGGTCCGTCCCAGAAGGAGGAGCACGGGCGGGGTGGGAGCAGCGGCCTCGTCGTTCTTCTCCGCCCGAGCGGGGCGGCCTGTCCTTCAGAAGTGACCCGCGGACGGCGATACGCGACTCTAGATTCGCTCCCGAGCCTGCCCCGCCCCGCCCCCGCCGTTTGAGACGCTTCTTTCCTGGACTCTAGCGGCCGCCGAGGCCGCCGGCCCGCCCGCAGATGCTCCTCGAGCGCAGCCTCCTCCTCCAGCGCGGCCTGTTCGCGGCCGACCTCGTGCTCATCGCCCTGTCGTGGGTGCTGGCGTGGACCGTCCGGTTCGAGGTGCTGACGCCGCCCGAGTGGGTCTCGCTGGGGTCGTACCTGGGGTTTTTGCCGTTCGTGCTCGTCGTGTGGGGCGGGGTGTTCCTGCTCTCGGGGCTGTACCAGACGCGGCGGGCGCAGCGGCTCCCGCTCATGGTGTTCGCCGTCGCGCGGGCCGTCGCGCTGGGAGTGGCGGCGTCGGTCGCGGCGCTGTTCTTCTTCCGGGAGTTCTCGTTCTCGCGGCTCCACATGCTCCTGTTCGGGGCGATCTCGTCGGCGCTCCTCGTCGCCCTGCGGACGGCCATCTACGCCGCGCTCCGGCAGGCCCGCGAGCGCGGCCACAACGTCCGCCGCGTGCTCATCGTGGGCGCGGGGAAGGCCGGGCAGCGGCTGGCCCGGGCGTTCCAGCACTACCCGTGGATGGGGTTCGAGGTCGTCGGCTTCCTCGACGACCGCGGCGACGCCGTCGACGCCGAGCCGGCCGACCCGTTCTACCCGGGCCAGGAGGCGGCGCCCCGCGTGATCGGCCCGGTCCGCGACGTCGGCGCGGTGCTGGACCGGCTGGGCGGGGTGGACATGGTCTACGCCGCGCTCCCGCTCTCGGCCGCCAACAAGATCGAGGCGGTCGCCGAGGCGTGTACGACGCGGACGGCCCACCTCTGCCTCGTCCCCGACATCCTCGGCCTCGACCTGCTCCTCAACAGCCGCGTCTCGGACGTCGACGGGCTCCCGGTCATCCACCTCTTGGACGAGGCCCCGTTCGACGTCCGCCAGATCGTCAAGCGCGCGGCCGACGTCGCGTTCTCGCTCGCGGCCCTCGTGCTCACCGCCCCGCTCCTGGCCCTGATCGCGGCGGCGGTCAAGCTGTCGTCGCCCGGGCCGGTCCTCTACCGCCAGACGCGGATGGGGCTCAACGGGCAGACGTTCGAGATCCTCAAGTTCCGCTCGATGCCGGTCGGCGCCGAGGCCCAGAGCGGGGCGGTGTGGTCGCGGCGCGGCGAGGCCCGGGCCACGCCCGTCGGCGCCTTCCTCCGGCGGACGAGCCTGGACGAGCTCCCGCAGTTCCTCAACGTGCTCCGCGGCGACATGTCGGTCGTCGGCCCGCGGCCGGAGCGCCCGGCGCTCATCGAGGGGTTCCGGCACCAGATCCCGGGCTACATGCTCCGCCACAAGATGAAGGCCGGCATCACGGGCTGGGCGCAGGTCCACGGCTGGCGCGGCGACACGAGCCTGGAGAAACGGATCGAGTTCGACCTCTTCTACATCCGCAACTGGTCGCTCGGCATGGACGTCAAGATCCTCTTCCTCACCCTGTTCCGCGGGTTTGCCCACGAGAACGCGCACTGAATGCGGAATTGAGAATGTTGAACGTGGAACGAAACGCAGACCCGTCGGGAAGGCCGCGGCAGGTACGCGACATTGGCGAACGGACGTTGGCGTATGGTGTCCGGGCTGTCCGGTTGTTCCGAGCGCTCCAGGAGTCCAGCGACCGGGCGGGGTGGGTGATCGGGAAACAGTTTCTTCGGTCCGCAACCTCCATCGGAGCGAACGTGACCGAGGCCCGCGCAGGGGAGAGCCGGAAGGACTTTGTTCACAAGCTCCAGATCGCTCAGAAGGAAGCCCGCGAGAGCTTGTACTGGCTCCGCCTGCTCGCCGAAGCCGAGGTGACCGCTCCCTCGCGCCTCCGCGGCATCACGCGCGAGACGGACGAACTCGTTGCGATTCTGACTGCGATCACGCGAAACGCGAAACGCAACTCGGCCAGATAGCAGACCTTCCGCATTCAACCTTCCGCATTCCACATTGCTCGTCGTAAACGACCTTCATCTCGCGTTCGGCGGCCGCGTCCTGTTCGATGGCCTCTCGTGGACCGTCCGTGGCGGCGAGCGGGTCGGGCTCGTCGGGCCGAACGGGGCCGGCAAGTCGACGCTGCTCCGCGTCATCGCCGGCGACCAGGCGCCCGACGCGGGCGGGGTGGTTTATGAGGGCGGGGCGACCGTCGGGTTCCTGCGCCAGGACACGCAGGAGCAGGACATCGAGACGACGCCGCTCGAGGACGCGCTCCGGGCCTTCGACGACGTGCTCCGGCTGGAGGCCGAGGCCGAGGCGTTGACGAAGCAGATGGAGGCGCACGCCGACCACACGTCGGACGACTACTTCGCCCTCGTCGAGCGGTTCAGCAAGGTCCACGACCGGCTCGTCACGCGCGAGGCGCACACGGCCGAGGCGCGGGCGGCCGCCGTGCTCTCGGGGCTCGGGTTCAGCGCCGACGAGATGCGCCGGCCGCTCAAGACGTTCTCCGGCGGCTGGCGGATGCGGTCGACGCTCGCACGGATGCTGCTCGGCGAGCCCGACGTGCTGCTCCTCGACGAGCCCACGAACCACCTCGACATCGAGTCCATCGACTGGCTCGAAGGGCACCTCACGGGCTACCCCGGCGCCGTCGTCCTGGTCTCGCACGACCGCTACTTCCTCGACCGCATGACGACGGCGACGGCCGACCTCGTGCGCGGCCAGATCGACAGCTACGCCGGCAACTACTCGCACTACCTCGAAGCCCGGCAGGAGCGGCGGGCGCACTGGCAGGCGCGGTACGACAACCAGCAAAAGGAGATCGCCGAGGCCGAGCGGTTTATCGCCCGGTTCCGCGCCAAGGCCACGAAGGCGAAGCAGGCCCAGAGCCGGATCAAGATGCTCGAGAAGCTCGAGCGCATCCCGCCGCCGCCGGCCGAGGCCAATACGATCCGGTTCCGGTTCCCCGACCCGCCCGCGTCCGGGCGCCAGGTGGTCGAGCTGGGCGCGTTCGCCAAGTCGTACCCCGCGCCGGAGGGCGGCGAGACGGTCGTGTTCGACCACGCCGACCCGCTCGTGCTGGAGCGGGGCGACAAGGTGGCGCTGGTCGGCAAGAACGGGGCCGGCAAGTCGACGCTCGCGCGCATCCTGCTGGGGACGGAGTCGGTCGACGGCGAGGTCCGCCAGGACCGCCGCGCTGAGATGGCCCACTTCGCGCAGCACCAGGCCGAGGCGCTCGACCCGTCGCACACCGTCTTCCAGTCGCTCCAGGAGGTCTCGCGCGGGCACTCCGACACCGAGCTCCGCTCGCTCCTCGGCGCGTTCCTGTTTACGGGCTCGGACGCCGAAAAGAGCGTGTCCGTGCTCTCCGGCGGCGAGCGCTCGCGGCTCGCGCTCGCGCGGACGCTCCTCAGCCCAGCCAACGTCCTCGTCCTCGACGAGCCGACGAACCACCTCGACCTGGTCTCGAAGAACGTGCTCGCCGAGGCGCTCCGCCAGTACACCGGCACGTTCGTGCTCGTCAGCCACGACCGCCACTTTATCGACGCCGTCGCCGAGTCGGTGTGGTACGTCGAGGACCGCGGCGTGCGGACCTACCGCGGCACGTACTTCGAGACGCAGTGGCAGCGCGAGAACGGGACGGCGGCCAAGCACCTGCCCTCGGGCGACGGCGCGGCCCAGACCGCCCCGCCCACGCCTGCGCCGCCCGCGAAGGGCGGGGCGGCCGCGCCAGCGAAGGGCGGGAAAGCAGCGGGCGGGGCGGGCAAGGGCGGGGCGGCGAAGTCCTCGGGCGGCAAAAAATCGAAGGAGGACAAGCGCCGCGAGGCCGAGGCCCGCAACGCGCTCTACCGCATGATGAAGGACGGGACGGTCCCGTCGGCCAAGGAGCTCGGGCCGGACCTCGCGCAGCGGGCGCTCGACCTGTTGGAGCAGTCCGTCGCCGACAAGGAGGGGGAGATCGAGACGCTGGAGGCGCAGATGGCCGACCCCGACCTCTACGCGAAGCCCAAGGAGTTCGAGACCACGATGGCGTCGCTCACGACGGCGAAGGCGGACCTCAAGGGGCTCTACAAGCGGTGGGAGCGGCTGGCCGCCCAGGTCGAGGCGCTCTAATACGGGCTCGCTGAGTTCGTCAGGCACTCGCCACCCCGCCCGGCCCCTCACCCTGGCCGCCCCGCCCCCTCGCCCTGGCCGCGCCGACGCTGCGCGACGTTCGGGCGCGGGGCGGCTGGACCACCCTGCCCACCCAGCGCGAGCGGGGCGGCCGCGCCCGTTCGGACCTCGGCGGCCGCCCGCCGCGGTCTGCCGCCCCGGCCTCCGCCTACGAGCACGGGGGCGAGCCCCAGTCCGCGTGGCCGCGCCTGGCCTGGCACCGGACCTGGCGGCCGGCGTCGACGAGCTCCCACGTGCCGACCCCGTTGTCGCGGTAGAGCAGGCGCAGGCGCTCGTCGCGGACCGAGTCGTCGCGGAGGTCGTAGGCCGTCACCAGGACCACGGCCTCGCCGTCGTACACCTCCACGACCTCGACCTCGACGGCGTCGGTCTCGTACCGCCGCGCGATGGCCTCGGCGGCGGCCTCGGGCGTGGACGCCGCATTGTAGCCGTCGAGGACGTCGGGGGCGGGGCGGTAGGTGTCGCCGCCCGCGGCGGCCGAGCCGCCCCCGCTCGCCCCGCCCGGAACGCGCGGGAGGAGCTCGAGGGCGGACACGACCTCGACGGCCTCGACGAGGCTCACGGGCCGGCAGCCGTCGGCCGTGTCGCTGAGGAACAGCACGCCGACGCCGTCGAGCGCGATCGGCTCCGAGACCACCGTCTGCACCCCCCACACCTGAGCGCTCGTCGCACCCGGGTCGTCGGCGGCCTCGAACACGCGGACGGTCGGGCGCCCGGGGAGCCCGCGCGCGATCGCCTCCTGCGAGACGAGCGGGTAGTCCGGCAGGCGCATCCCGCCCGTGTCGCCGCTCACCTCGAAGCACGCGCCGTCGTCGCGGCGGTAGTCGAGCGCGTAGCGGACGGAGCCGGCGCGGCGCTCGACTTCGAGCCCGCCCAGGCGGAACGCCCCGGTCGCGCCCGGGACGACCACGGGGATGCCCAGCTCGTCCAGGTACAGGACCTGGTCCGACGAGAGACCGGCGACCTCGGGGACGGCGGGGGCCTCGGCTTGGGGCGGGGCGGAGCAGGCGGCGAGCGCGAGCGCCGCGACGAGTGCGAGGGGTCGGGGCGGCAGGATCGGCGACATGCGGGCGGGGTGGGCGAGGGCAGCGTGGGGAGACTACGCCCGACTCCGCGCGCGGTCCCTACGCCGTCCGCATCTCGGCGCGGCGGAACGCGGCCACGTTCTCGGCCACGTCGCCCCGGAAGACGGCGCTGCCGGCGACGAACACGTCGGCGCCGGCGTCGAGGAGGGCGCGCGCGTTGTCCGGCGACACGCCGCCGTCGACCTCGATGAGCGGCCGCCCCGCCCCGGCGGTCTGCGCTCCGCTCGTCATCTGGCGGAGCCGGCGGACCTTGTCCGTCGAGCCCGGGATGAACGACTGCCCGCCGAAGCCGGGGTTGACCGACATCACGAGGACGAGGTCGAGGTCGCCCAGGACGTCTTCGAGCATCACGAGCGGGGTGGCCGGGTTGACCGCCACGCCGGCCCGGCACCCGAGCGCGTGGATGGCCTGGACGGTCCGGTGGAGGTGCGGGCACGCCTCCTGGTGGACCGTGATAACGGACGCCCCGGCCTCGGCGAAGTCCTCGAGGTAGCGGTCCGGCTCCTCGATCATGAGGTGGACGTCGAACGGCGTGTCAGTCTCGTCGGCGAGCGCTCGGAGCCCGCGCATGACGGGCACGCCGAACGAGATGTTCGGGACAAAGTGGCCGTCCATCACGTCGATGTGGAGCCAGTCGGCCCCGGCGTCTATGGCCTCGCGGGCGTGGGCTTCGAGGCGGCCAAAGTCGGCGGCGAGAACAGAAGGGGCGAGCGTCATGAGGAGCGGGGGCGGGGCGGTGTCGGACGGCCCGCTCCGCCGCTGGGATCCGCCGCCCCGCCCGGTCTCGTTGCCAGGGGCGGGGCGGGGCGCACGAGGCTCCTTGCCGCTGCACCAGGGCAACGTGCAGGGAGGTACAGGGTACTCGGTACGGGGTACAGGTACGCGCGCGCCGAGGGCAGACCGGGCCGTACCTCGTACTCGGTACCCCGTACCCACCCGAAGGGTGCTCTAGGCGCCCCGCCCCGCCTGCCACGCGGCCCACTTGGCCGCCCCGGCCCCCACCCCGCCCAGCGCGACCGCGAACGACTGCAGGAGCGGCACCGCGAGCGGCGCCGAGGCGCTCTTCGGCCCCGGCGCGACGACGAACGCGAGCACGTACATGGCGGCCGCGAAGAACACCGCCAGCACCAGCCCGGCGAGCACGGCCGCCTCCGCCCACGGCACCCCGTTCGCCCACCGCGCAAGCGCCACGAAGGCGACGTACGGGAGCAGCGCGATCATGACGACCGACGCCAGCGCCTGCCACGGCCGCCCGTCCGCCGTCACGACGATCAGCACGAGCGTGGCCACGACGGCGCCCGTCGCCACGAACCGGACGATCCGGGCCAGAGCGCCGGGCGGGACGGGAAGGCTCACAGTCGGGGCGGGGTGGACCCAAAGGGCGGGGGCCGGAAACTAGCGCCGCTCCCTCCTCCCCCACCCCGCCCGCGGCCTGGACAACGCCGCCCCGCCCGCGGGACACGGGCGGGGCGGGCGCGGAGGCGGGGCGGCCGGCTCGTTCGCGGGCGGGGTGGCTAGCTGCGGACGCGGCGGGCGGCCTCGACGACGGCCTCGACCGTGAGCCCGAGGTCCGTCAGGGCGTCGGCGCCCGGCGCGCTCTCGCCAAAGCGGTCAATCGCGATGACCTCGCCGTCCAGCCCGACGACGCGGCCCCACCCGTACGGGCTCGCCGCCTCGACGGCCACGCGCGCGCGGACGGACGACGGCAGGACGGACTCGCGGTACGCCTCGTCTTGCTGGAAAAAGAGACGGTCGCACGGCATCGACACCACGCGGACCGCCCCGCCCAGCTCCTTTTTCGCCTCCATGAGCAGGTTCACCTCGGCCCCGGCCCCGACTAGGATCAGGTCCGGCTCACCGTCGGCGTCGGAGAGCACGTAGCCGCCGCGCGCGACGCCGTCGACGGCGCGGTCCTTCGACTCCGCGAACGTGGGCAGCGCCTGGCGGCTGAGCGCGAGGGCCGTCGGGCCGGGGCTCTCGACGGCCAGCTTCCACGCCGCCGCCGTCTCGTTGGCGTCCGCCGGGCGGACGACGTGGAGGCCGGGGGTCGCGCGGAGCCCGGCCAGCTGCTCGATCGGCTGGTGCGTCGGCCCGTCCTCGCCCAGCCCGACCGAGTCGTGCGTGAACACGTGGACCACCGGCGCCTCCATGAGCGCGCCCAGGCGCACGGCCGGCTTCATGTAGTCGGAGAAGATGAGGAACGTGCCGCCGTACGGGCGCACGCCGCCGTGGAGCGCCATCCCGTTCATGGCCGCCGCCATCGCGTGCTCGCGGATCCCGTAGTGGACGTAGCGGGCCTCGGCCGTCGTCTTCTGAAAGTCCTGCATCCCCTTCGCCTTCGTCTTCACCGACGGCGTGAGGTCGGCCGACCCGCCCACGAGTTCGGGGAGGACCGGGACGAGCGCGTCGAGCACCTTGCCGCTCGCGGCGCGGCTCGCCATGCCCTTTTCGTCGGCGTCGAACGTGGGCAGCGCGTCGGTCCAGCCGTCGGGGAGGCGGCCCTCGATGCGGCGCCGGAGGTCGGCGGCCTGGTCGGGCTGGGCCTCGGCGTAGGCCGTCAGGCGGCCCTCCCACTCGTGCTGCTCCCGCGCCCCGCGCGCAGCCTGCTCGTGGAACAGCGCCGTCGCGTCGTCGGGAACGTAGAAGTCGGGCTCGAGCGGGATGCCGAGGTTCTTTTTCGTCGCCTCGATCTCCTCGTCGCCGATGGCGTCGGAGTGGACCGTGTGCTGGCCGGCCAGGTTGGGCGACCCGTACCCGATCGTCGTGCGGACTTCGAGGAAGCTGGGCCGGTCGAGCACGTTGCGGGCCTCGCGGATGGCGCGCGCGACGGCCTCGTTGTCGTGCCCGTCGATCTCGCGGATCACGTGCCACCCGAGCGCCTCGTACCGCCCCGCCCGGTCCTCGGTGAACGAGAGCTGGGTGTCGCCGTCGATCGAGACGTGGTTGTCGTCGTAGAGCACAACGAGCCGACCCAGCCCGAGGTGCCCGGCCAGCGACGACGCCTCGTTCGTCACGCCCTCCTGGAGGTCGCCGTCCGACGCGATCACGTAGGTGTAGTGGCCGACGACGACGTGGTCCGCCGTGTTGAAAGCGGCCGCCAAGTGCTTCTCAGCGATCGCCATGCCGACGGCCGTGGCGAGCCCCTGCCCGAGCGGCCCCGTCGTCGTCTCGACGCCCGGCGTGTGGTGGACCTCGGGGTGGCCCGGCGTCTTCGAGTGGAGCTGCCGGAACTCCTTGAGGTCCTCCAACGAAACGTCGTAGCCGCTCAGGTGGAGGAGGCTGTAGATCAGCATCGACCCGTGGCCGGCCGAGAGCACGAAGCGGTCGCGGTCGAACCACTGCGGGTCCTCCGGGTTGTGCTTCAGGAACCGGGTCCAGAGCACGGTCGCCGCGTCGGCCATCCCCATCGGGAGCCCGGGGTGGCCGCTGTTGGCCTTTTCGACGGCGTCGATCGTCAGGCCGCGGATCGTGTTCGCGGCGACCTCTTCGAGGTGGGCGCGTTCTCGCGAGGACCGCTCCGGGGCGGGGTCCTCCATCTGGTCGGTGCTAACGGTCGGCTGGGCCATGAGGGGCGGGGTGGTGAGAGGGGCGGACCGTACGAGGGCGGGGCGGCGAGGGTCCCCCCAGGAAGTGCCGCGGCCGGGCCGGCGAGGGCGGGGCGGCCCCCACACGCACCGCCCCGCCCTGCCCGTTGGAGCCGCCGCAGCCGGCCGGCGTATCTCTGGCCGCCCCGCCCCGTAGCCTGCGCCCGCTCCCGCCCCGCCCGCCGTCCATGCCCCAGACCGCCCCGCCCACCGTGCCCCTCTGGCGCCGCGCCCTCGCCCGGGTGTGGGCCACGCTGAAGGTGGCCGTCGCTTGGGTGTACACGCGCCTGAAAGCTGCGGGCGGGGCGGTCTGGTCGAAGGTCCGCGATCCTAAGCTGTCGACGGCGAGGCGCGTCGCGTGGGGCGCGGGCGGGGTGGTCGGCGCGGGCGCCCTGGCCGGGGCCGCGCTCGCGGTCGGGCTGCTGTTCTACGGCCTCGTCCTGTGGCCGCTCACGCCCAGCGTGGGCGACCTGCGGAACGCCCGTGAGGTGGACCCGGCCGTCGTGCTCTCGGCCGACGGGACCGAACTCACGCGCTTTGCGCGCCGCAACCGCGAGTGGCGCACGCTCGACGAGATCTCGCCCCACGTCGTCGAGGCGCTCGTGGCGACCGAGGACCGCCGGTTCTACGCCCACTCCGGCCTCGACGCGCTCGGCGTGGGCGGGGCGGCGGCCGACGCGCTTACGGGGCGCGGCCTCCGTGGGGCCTCGACGCTCACGCAGCAGCTGGCGCGCAACCTGTTCCCCGACGCCATCGGGAACGCGCCGTCGGTCTCGCGCAAGATGAAGGAGGCCGTCACGGCGCTCAAGATCGAGCGGGTCTACACCAAGGACCAGATCCTCGAGCTCTACCTCAACACGGTCCCCTTCCTCTACAACGCGTGGGGCATCGAGATGGCGGCGCGGACCTACTTCTCGACGAGCGCCGGCGACCTCGACCGGCTCCAGGCGGCCACGCTCGTCGGCATGCTCAAGGGGACCTCGTCGTACAACCCGTACCGGAACCCCGACCGGGCGCTCGCGCGGCGGAACGTGGTCCTGGGGCAGCTCGTGGCCTACGGGGACCTGTCTGAAGCCGAGGCCGCCGCGCTCCGCGATGAGCCGCTCGGGCTGAAGTTCGAGCGGCAGCCGATGCAGCGGAGCCTCGCCCCGCACTTTACCGAGCACGTCCGCGTGCAGCTCGAGGGCTGGGCCGACGAGGCCGGCTACAGCCTCTACGGCGACGGCCTGACGGTCCACACGACGCTCGACTGGCGGCTCCAGAAGGCGGCGGCGGCGGCCGTCGAGACGTTCGGCGACGCGCTCCAGACGGTCGCCGACGTCGAGTGGGGCCGGGCCAGCGCCGACCGGCTCGGGCCGACGACGGCACCCTACGTCCGCGTGGCGCGGCAGACGCAGCCGTTCGAGCGGTTCTGGACGCTCCGCCGCGAGGCCGCCGACGCCTTCGTCGCCGAGACCGCCGCCTACCGCGCGGCCGTCGCGGGCGGGGCGGCGCCCGACGACGCGCTCGCCGCGCTCCGCGCCGACCCCGCGTTTCTCGACTCGCTCCGCCAGGAGAAGATGCGGCTGGAGGTGGCGCTCGCGGCCGTCGACCCGTCGACTGGCGAGGTCCGCGTGTGGGTCGGCGGCCGCGACTTCCGCGACTCGGCCTACGACCACGTGGGCCGCGCCAAGCGCCAGCCGGGGTCCACGTTCAAGCCGTTCCTCTACGCCCGCGCCCTCGAAGAGGGGTTCGAGCCCGACGACGAGGTGCCGGACGACGACGTCGAGATCACGCTCGACAACGGCGTTGTGTGGACGCCCACGAACGCGGGCGGGGCGGCGTCGGGCGAGCTCGTGAGCCTCCGCGACGGGCTCGCGCAGTCCAAGAACACGGTCGCCGCGCGGCTCGTCGAGGAGGTCGGCGCCCGCGACCTCGCGCGGACGGCCCGCCGCATGGGCATCCAGAGCAAGCTCGACGCGGTCCCCTCGCTCGCGCTCGGGACGAGCGACGTGTCGCTGCTCGAGATGACGAGCGCCTACGCGACCATCGCCGACGGCGGCGTCTACCGCGCGCCCGTCACCGTCACCCACATTACGGACCGCGACGGGAACGAGGTGGCCCGGTTCGCGCCCCCGCCCCGCCCCGCCCTCGACCCCGACGTGGCGACGGACCTGCTGGACATGATGCGCGGGGTGGTCGACGTCGGGACCGGCTCCGACGTCCGCCGCCGGTTCGGCGCGCGCGGCGACCTCGCCGGCAAGACGGGCACGACGCAGGACGGCGCCGACGGCTGGTTTTTGCTCATGCACCCCGACCTCGTGATGGGCGCGTGGGTCGGGTTCGACGACCCGCGTGTCACGTTCCGGTCGTCGTACTGGGGGCAGGGCGGCCACAACGCGCTCCGCGTCGTCGGCGACTTCTACCGGCGGGCAGAGCGCGACCGGCTCGTCGACCGGGCCGCCGTCTTCCCCCGCCCCGCCCCCAGAAGTGACGACGGCGACGGCGTCTTCGAGCGCTTCGCCTCGGCCGTCGCCGATTGGGCGGGTGGGCTGTTCGAGCGGGGCGGCGAGCGCGTCGCCGACGCGTGGAACGCGGACCGCCGGGACGGCGCCGACCTCCCCGATGGCTACGGCCCGCGCACGCCGAACCGGGCGGGGTGGCGCCCGGACCGCGCCGACGACCGCCCCGCCCGCCGCGACGACCACGAGGAGCGGGACGAGGCGGACGAGACGCTGTACGTCGACTCGGACTGGGTCGAGGACATCCTGGACCTCGACCGGATCGAGGACCCGCGCGTCCGCCGCGAGGCGCGGCGGGCGGTCCGGCAGGCCGTCCGCGAGGCGAACCGGGGCGCGGGCGACGGGCTCCGCGAGATCCGCCGCGCCCGCGACGAGGCCGTCCGTGACGCCCGCCGCGAGGTCGAGCGCGCCCGCGAGGACGCCGAGCGGGGCGGGCCGCTGTTCGAGGACGAGGAGGTCGAGGACGAGGGCGGCTTCGTCGTCGACGAGCCGGTCGAGGGCGGGGTGGGCACGCCGGAGGCCGCCCCGCCCGTGCCGCCGCGCGCGCCGGGCCGCGAGAGCGTGCCGCGCGCGGCGGGTCGGATCGGGTGGTAGGCCACCCCGCCCTCGCGGCTACGCGGCCACTCCTCCACTGATCCACGCTCCGCCACCCTGCGCGGGCGGGGCGGCCGCCCCGCCCCGCGGCTACGGCGCCACGTCGAGGGCGCCGGGGTCTACGTAGGTCTCCGTTTCGAGGATCAGCGCCGGCGCCGGGTCCGGGGCGGCGATAAGCTGGTAGGCCGCAACGAGGAAGGCGACGACGACGATGTTCGCGATCGCGATCGGGAGCAGCTTCTTCCAGCCCAGGTTCATGAGCTGGTTGTACTTGAAGCGGGGGAGCGTCCAGCGAATCCAGATAAAGCAGAAGGCGATAAACGACACCTTCACCAGGAAGGCCACGACCTGGAGCATCGTGAGGACCACCGCCGGGATCGCGCCCGCGTAGGCGGCCTCCCACGGGAGGAGGTAGCCGCCCAGGAACAGCGTCGCGATCAGGAGGGAGGCCACCCACAGGTTGACGTACTCCGCCAGGAAGAACATCCCGAACTTCATCCCCGAGTACTCGGTGTGGTAGCCGGCCACGAGCTCCTGCTCGGCCTCGGGCAGGTCGAACGGCGCCCGGTTCGTCTCGGCGAGCGCGCACACGGCGAAGACCACGAACCCGACCGGGTTGCGGAACCAGTTCCAGGCGAAGACGCCGGCGACCGGGTGGTTCTGGCTCTCGACGATGTCGAACAGGCTGAGGCTCCCGGCGTAGAGCACGACCGAGAGCGCGGCGGCGCCCATCGCCAGCTCGTACGAGATCATCTGCGCCGACGACCGGAGGCCGCCCAGGAGCGCGTACTTCGAGTTCGACGACCACCCCGCCAGCGTCACGCCGTAGACCGACACCGACGTCATGGCGAGCACGACGAGGAGCCCGACGCCGATGTCGGCGACCGCGAGCGGGTTGCCGGCCGGCGTCCGCGCCCACGGGATGAGCGCGCCCGTCGACATGGCGATGACGACCATGAGAACGGGCGCCAGGCTGTGGACGAACTCGTTCCCCTGCGCCGGCACGATGTTCTCCTTGAACATCAGCTTGAACACGTCGGCGAACGACTGGAACAGGCCGCCCGGCCCGACGCGGTTCGGCCCGTTCCGCTCCTGGATAAACGCCGACACCTTCCGCTCGGCGTAGACGAGCAGCGCCGCCGTCACCAGGAACAGGTTGAGCAGCAGGAAGATGACGATCGGGAGGTCGAGGACCTCCCAGACGGAGACGACGATGTCCATGCGTGCGCCCCTCCGGGGCAGGTTCGATGTATCGGGTGCAGGGTACGACCGGACCGGGGCCGCGGGCGGGGCGGCCCGTTAAGAGCAGGCAGGGAAAGGGGCGAGAGGGCCACCCGACCACCCCGCCCCCATCGAGCGTCTATCGAAACGAGGCGTGCCGTAGAGACGTCGCGCGTGGCGTCCGTGCGGGGCGGGGCGGCTCCTTCCTCCACCCCGCCCGAACCACCCCGCTCGCGGGCGGGGCGGGGCGGTCAGGCGCCGAGGGCCGGCACCTCCTCGCCCGCGTCGGAGGTCTCGAGCGGGACGCCGAGCGTGCCCATCGCCCCGTGCGTGGCGCCGTCGAAGCCGCCCCGCCCAGCGACCTCGGCCATGACGGCGGCCGGGCTCTTGTACGACATGGGGTGCCCGAGGACGGACGCGACCTCAGGGAGCACGGCCCACCCGGGCAGGCAGTCGATCTTGTTGTCCTCGTCGTGCCAGCGGTCGAACGGCGTCCCCACGCGGGCCGAGCGGCCCATGCCGGTCCCCAGCGCCATCATGAGCGCCCGGTTCATGGCGCGGACCATCTTGGCGGGGCGGAGCAGCTGCGCGCGGCCGTCCTCGTTCACGTACGTCCCGATCGTCTCGACCGACATCGTGATGGGCAGCGAGACGGTCGACGGCGTCTGGTTCGTCGTGTGCGTCGGGTGGAGGACGACGGGCGTGCCGTCGAGGTCGGCGGCCGAGACCAGGCCGTCGCCGACGAGGTCCTCGTGCAGCACGTAGACCAGGCGCGCACTCGCCACCCCGCCCGCGAGCAGCGCCGGGTCGGCGGGCTCCATGCCCAGCCGGCGGCAGCCCTCGGTGTTCGGGGCCGGGTCCGACGAGACCAGGAAGTCGTCGCCCTCCTGCTGCCCGCGACGGTCGACGAAGCGGGGCGGGGCGGCGCCGACGGCCTCGGCCAGCCGCATGAGCAGGTAGTTGTCCTCGACGGTCGCGTAGGGCGAGCCCAGGAACAGCGTGTCCGCCCCGCCCTCGCGGAGCAGGGCGGCGGCCTCGTTCCGGGCCGTCTCCCACGTCGTCGGGCGGCCGTTCAGGTGCGGGCCGCTCGCGCGGTCCTCGTTGTACGTCTTGTAGACGAGCCGGGCCACGTCGGGCATCCAGTACTCGTTGACGTCGAGGTTCTCGCGCGGCGTGATGCGGAGGACCTCGTTGTTCTTGGTCCAGACCGTCACGTTCGTGCCCGTGCCGTCGAAGTCCGAGACGGTCGGCGTCTTGTCCATCTCCCAGACGCGGGCCTGGAACCGGAAGTAGTCCTCGGTGAGCGCGCCGACCGGGCAGATGTCGGTCGTGCACATCGAGTAGGCGTCGTCGAACGACTCGCCCGGAGCCGTCATCGGGTAGTTGTTGTCGCCCCGGTTGATGATGGTCAGCTGGTGCGTCTCGGTCACCTCGGCCGTGAACCGGGTGCAGCGCGTGCAGTTGATGCACCGCTCGGCGTCGAGGACCACGTTCGGCCCGAGCTGGACGCGCTTGGGCTTGTGGACCTTCTCGAACTCGAAGCGCGAGCCCTCCGGGCCGTACTTGTACGCCTGGATCTGGAGCGGGCACTGCCCGGCCTGGTCGCAGATCGGGCAGTCGAGCGGGTGGTTGATCAGCATGATCTCCAGGTTCTCGGCCTGCGCGTTGGCGACCTCGACCTCGGAGAGCTGCGTGTGGACGACCATCCCGTCGGTCATGTCGAGCGAGCAGCTCGGCATCAGCTTCGGGGCGTAGTTGATCTTCTGGTTCCCGTCGTCGTCGAGGACCGGCTCCTTCGTCTCGCGGTCGAACATCGGCGTCCCCGTCTTGACGAGGCACTGCCGGCAGTTGGCCGGGACCGAGAGGGCGGGGTGGTAGCAGAAGTGCGGGATCTCCGTCCCGTGGTCGAGGCAGAACTGGAGGACCTTCTCGCCCTCCTCGAACTCGTACGTCTGCCCGTCGATGTGGACCTGCGGCATGGTGTGGGCTGATGCGAAAGGGTACGGGGTACAGGGTACGAGGTCCGGGCGCCTCGGGGCTGCACCCCGTACCCGGTCTCCCGTACTGCTACGCGTCGAGGCGCTCGGCGCCGGTGGCCGTCAGGACGAGCGAGCGCTCGGGCTCGGTGATGGCGGCGAGGGCCTCGGCGTCCGCCCCGCCGTCTTCGGCGTAGTGGCGCTGCTCCTCGACGGAGGCGGTCTCGACGGCGAGCCGCCCGGCGATGCGGTAGCGGTCGCCCGAGGCGTCGGTGGGGAACGTGAACACGTAGGCGCCGGCCTCGTCCTTGGGCACGACCACGCGGACGGTCTGGCCGTCGGCGCCGGCCAGCGTGAGCCAGCAGCCCATCTTCTGGCACACCTCGCGGGGCTCGCCCTCGACGACCACGTCCTGCCCGTCGAGCGCGTCGGCCTGGACGATCAGGTCGCCAGCAGAGAGCGCCGCCCCGCCCGGGACGGCCGCGCCGACGAGGACCACGTCCGCCGCCCCGCCCTCGGCGGGCGGGGCGGGGGCGTCGGCGCAGGCGGCGAGCCAGAGGGCGGGGAGCAGGAGGAGTCGGCGCATGGCGGGGAGGGGGCGCGGTCGGGCGGGGCGGCCGCTCGCGAAGACGGCGGGCGGGGCGGGGCGGACGGGCCGCTCGCGCGCTACGGCGTGCCGGTAGGCGTGATGGTCGGGTCGGTCACGGGCTCGACGTCGCCCGGCACGCTCGTCGGGTTGCCCGCGTCGGCGGCGCTGGGGACGCCCGGCGTGCTCACGTCGAGCGAGGCGCCGTCGCCCGATAGGTCGGCACCGTCGAAGGCGGTCGGCTTGCATTTGGCCTCGAACTCGTCGCGGAACCGGCGGATGCCCCAGCGGACGGGCCACGCGGCGGCGTCGGCGAGCGCGCACACGGTCCGGCCCTCCATCTGGTCACACAGGTCGAGCAGGAGGTCGAGGTCGCGCGTGTAACCCTCGCCGGCGTCGATCCGGGTCAACAGCTTTTCCAGCCAGCCCGTCCCGTCGCGGCACGGCGTGCACTGGCCGCACGACTCGTGGTGGTAGAAGTGGGCGATCCGCCGCGTGAAGGCCACCATGTCCGTGTCCTCATCCAAGAAACACGGGCAGCCGGTGCCCATCGAGCTCCCGGCCTCGCGGAGCGTGTCGCCGTCCATCGTCACGCCCTGCGCCATCTCCCACGTCAGGGGCGGGGTGGAGGAGCCGCCGGGGACGACGGCCTTGATCTTTTTGCCCCCGCGCGGGCCGCCGGCCGCCTCCAGGAGGTCGGTGAGCAGCATACCGGTCGGGTACTCGTAGACGCCCGGCTTGACGACGTGGCCCGAGACGCCGTACAGCACCGGCCCGGGGTGCTTCTCGGCGCCCGTCTGGGCGAACCACTCGGCGCCGCGGTTGACGATGAGCGGGACGTCGGCGAGCGTCTCGACGTTGTTGATCGTCGTCGGCATCCCCCAGATCCCCTTCTGGGCGGGGAAGGGCGGCTTGATGCGCGGGTAGGCCCGCTTGCCCTCCAGCGAGTTCATCAGCGACGACTCCTCGCCGCAGATGTAGGCCCCGGCGCCGGCGTGGACCACGAGGTCGAACGAGAAGTCGGTCCCCAGGATGTTCTCGCCCAGGTAGCCCTTCGCGTAGGCCTCGTCGACCGCCGTCTGCACGTGGTGGATGTAGTCGTCGTACTCGCCCCGGATGTAGAGGTAGCACGTCTTGATCGTCATCGCGTACCCCGCCAGCGTGATCCCCTCGATCATGAGGTGCGGGTTGTACTCGAAGATCTGGCGGTCCTTGAACGTGCCCGGCTCGGACTCGTCGCCGTTGCAGCAGAGGTAGCGCGGCTTCTCGGGGTCGACGGGCGGCATGAAGCTCCACTTGAGCCCGGTCGGGAAGCCCGCCCCGCCCCGCCCCTTCAGACCGCTTGCCTTGACCTCGTTGGTCAGCTCGGTCCGGTCGAACTTGCCGTCGCGGACGACGTCCTTGAGCGCCTTGTAGCCGTCGGCCTGGGCCTCGTAGACGTCGATCTTGTGGAGGTCCTTGATCGGCGGCAGGATGGCGCGCTCGTAGGTGCGCCAGTCGCCCGCCTTGGAGGCGCCGGTGATGAGGGTGTCAGCGTCGGCCATGGATCGGAGGGGTCGGTCGGAAAAGAGTCTAGCTGCGAACGCGCCGGGGCGGGGCGGCCGTGCGGGGCGGGGCGGCGTCCGCCGGCGGCACCGCGATGCCGGCGCGGCCGAGCGCCTCCGACACCGGGCCGCGCACGTCGAGCGCCGGGGCCGCCCGGAGGGCGGCCGCGCGGATGCGGCGGTCGGCGAGGCGGGCGCTCACGGGAGGAGGTCGGTGACGGCGACGGTGGCGTCGGGAGCGCCCAATGGCGAGACCGCCCCGCCCCGCCCGTGCGTCGCCTTGGTCCCGTACGCCCCGCCCGCGGGATCGCGGTGGACTTCCAAGATCTGATCCTGGAGGTTGACGATCCAGTATTCGGGAATACCTGCCTCCGCGTACACCTGAGCCTTCCGCACACGATCGCGAAGGAGACTGGAGTCGGCCACCTCAACGAGCAGGGCAATAGCCTTCGGCCCGGGGTGGGGGTCGTAGTCGCGTGGAGAGCCGAAGACGACCGCCACATCCGGCTCAGGCTCGGATAGGTCCGAGAGCGCAACGGGCTTCTCTTCCTGGACGAAGACGTCCGTCCCTAGGACGGCGCGCAGGGCTTGACCTACGAGGGTGGTAGCCACACGGTGCGGGCGGTTCTGTGGCATCTTGGGCACGATCTGACCGTCCAGCAGCTCCACCTTGTCGTCCGGCCCGAGCACGCCCGCCTCCACGATCCGGTCGTACTGCTCCCGCGTCCAGACCCAGTGCGGCTGCGGGGTCTCGATCTGGGGCGGGGCGGGGGCGGCGACGGGCATCCGGGCGGGGCGGCGCTAGTGGATCGTCCGGGAGACGGGCGGCGTCACGTAGCTCTCCGTCGCCTCGGCGTCGGTGCGGCGGTTGCCGCCCAGGTCGTCCTCGTCCTGGGGCAGCGTCACGGACTCGAACGGGACCTCCCGCCCCGCCCGCAGCGCCTCGATCAGGGCGTCCACCTTGGCCTCGGTGAGGTTGTGGACGTAGGGGCCGTTCGTGACCTGGAGCATCGGGGCCGAGCCGCACGCGCCGAGGCACTCGGCCTCCTGGACCGTGAACAGGCCGTCCTCGGTCGTCCCGCCCTTGGGCACGCCGAGCGTCTCCTCCAGGTAGTGCAGGAGGTCGTAGCCGCCGCACACCTGGCACGTAAAGCACGTGCAGACGTCGAGCACGTACCGGCCCTTCTCCTCCTTGAAGTACTGCGTGTAGAACGTGGCCACGCCGTACACCTTCGCGTACGGCAGCTCCAGGGTGTCGGCGACGAGGCGGATGACCTCGGGCGGGAGCCACCCGAACTTCCGCTGCGCGAGCCACAGCCCCTTCATGACCGCGCCGTCGGCCGTCGGGTACTGCTCGACGTACGTCTGCATCGTCTCCTTTTCCTCATCAGTCCAAACGAGGTCCGCGTCGGAAACGTGGCGCTCGGGCTCCACGCCCGGCACGTAGGGCGGCTTGGGCGAGGCGTCGCGGAGGTGGTCGCCGGGGGTTTCGGGAGTCATAAGAACGCTGAACGATGAATGACGAACGCTGAAGGGGTGCAGAGCGTGGAAGCTGGGCGCTTTATCGTTCCGCGTTCAGCGTTCAGAATTCGCTACTTGTCGGAGTCGCCGATGACGGGGTCGATGGAGCCGATGAGGACGACGGTGTCGGCCACCATCGCGCCCTCCATCATCGTCTCCAGGCCCTGGAGGTTCGAGAACGAGCCCGTGTTGGCCTTGACGCGCCACGGGCTGCCGGTCCCGTCGGAGACGAGGAAGAAGCCGAGCTCGCCCTTCGGGCTCTCGATGGCGTGGTAGCACTCGGCGCCCTTGGGCGGGGCGACGCCGGTGTCGGTCATCATGAAGTCGTGGATCATCCCCTCCATCGAGTAATAGACCTCGTCCTTGGAGGGGTATGCCGCCTTCGCGTTGTCGATGCGGACCGGCCCCTGGGGCAGCTTCTCCAGGCACTGCCGGATGATCTTGACCGACTCCTCCATCTCCTCGATGCGCACGAAGTAGCGGGCGAGCGAGTCGCCCTCGGTCCGCATCGGGATGTCGAAGTCGATCTGGTCGTAGACGAGGTAGGGCTCGAAGAGGCGGATGTCGTGGGGGACGCCCGACGCGCGGAGGTTGGGGCCGGTGTAGCCCTGCGCGATGGCCTCGTCAGCGCTCAGGATGCCCACGTCCTTGTTGCGGTCGACCCAGATCCGGTTCCGGTTGAGGAGCTTTTTCCAGTCCGCGATCTGGCGCTCGAACTCGTCGCAGAACGCGGCGATCATGGCGAGGGCCGTGTCCGAGAAGTCGAACGCGAGCCCGCCGATGCGGCTGTGCGAGACCGTAAAGCGGGCGCCGGCGATCTCGTCGAAGATGGAGTAGATCTCCTCGCGGTACTTGAACGTCCAGAGGAAGACCGAGAGCGCGCCGGCGTCCATGACCATGGTCCCCGCCCACAGGAGGTGGGCCGAGATGCGGGCCAGCTCGCACCCGATCGTCCGCAGCCACTGCGCCCGCTCCGGGACCTCGATGCCGGCCAGCTTCTCGACCGCGAGGCACCACGCCACGTTGTTCGAGTAGGGCGACATGTAGTCCATGCGGTCCGTGTAGGGCATGAACTCCTGGTAGGTCTTGACCTCGGCGAGCTTCTCGATGCCGCGGTGCAGGTACCCCAGGTCCAGCAGGCACTTGTCGACCGTCTCGCCGTCCAGCTGGCACACGATGCGGAGCGCGCCGTGCGTCGCCGGGTGCTGCGGGCCGAGGTTGAGGATCATCTTGGACTCCAGCGGGTCCTCGGCGATCATGGGCACGGCCGCCCCGCCCACGCCGTCGCCAGCGGTCGCCGCGGCCTCGAAGGCGCGCTCGTCGGCCTCCCGCTCGACGTAGGTGTGGCGGTCGTTGAGGGCCTTGTAGATGGCCGCCTGGTGACGGGGCCAGAACGTGAACAGGTCGTTGTTCGAGCCCGGCGCGGCGGAGTGGGCGGACGTGGTGCTTTGGTCGGTGGCGGCCATAACGGGGGGCGGGTGGGCAGATCGCGAGGGGGCGGGGCGGCGGCGTGTTCACCTGCCGCGTGCCGCCGTCTCACCGGCTACCCTTCGTCGGTGGAGAGGTCCTTCGGGATGAGGCCGTGCGCGCGGGGGTACGGGTCGAGCTGGAGGTCGCCGTCGGGGTGGTTCGGCGGGAGCGGGAGCGAGCCCGGGATGCCCAGCGTGGGGAATTCCTTCCGCAGCGGGTGGTACTCGAAGTCCTCGGGCATGTAGATCCGGCGCATGTCGGGGTTGCCGTCGAACCGGATCCCCATCATGTCCCACGCCTCGCGCTCGTGCCACCCCGCCCCCGGCCACACGTGCGTGACGGTGGGGACCGCGGGGTCGTCCTCGTCCACGCGGACCTTGAGGCGGATCCGCTTGCGGGCCTTGAGCGCGCACAGGTTGTAGACGACCTCGAAGCGGTCCTCCTCGGTAAAGCGGTCGACCGTCGCCATGTCGGCCATGTAGTCGAAGCCGACCTCGTCGCGGAGGAACAGGCACACGTCGGCGATCGCGTCGCGGTCGACGTAGACCGTCGTCTCGCCGGCGTAGCCGACGACCTCGCCGACCGCCCCGCCCTCGCCCCCGAAGCGGTCCTGGAGCGCCTGGATCACCTTCGGCACGACGGTCGACGCCTTGGCGTGCGGGTTCTCCGTCTGAAGCCGCTCCATCTCGCCGGCGAGCGCGGCGCGCGGCGTGAAGTGGAACTTCAGCGTCTGCGTCTGCTCCGCCGGGTCGACGAACGGGGCGCCGTCGGGGCCGCCCACGACGAGGTCGGCGCCCCGGGCCAGGGCGACCGACGGCGGCGGGATCACGTCGGGGGCGGCGGGGCGGTCGTCGCCGGCGTCCTCGTGGGGGTCGGGCGGGGTGGGCATAGGGGGGATGGGTGAGGGGTGACGAGTGACGGGCCTGAACCACCCCGCTCCCGCGTCGCGGGGCAGGAGCTCATCGCCCTTTACTCGTCGCTCATCGCTCGTTTTACGCGGTGACGACCTCGCCGTTGGGGCCGACGATCTGGCCCTCGACGAGCTGGTTGGGCTCGTCCTTGAAGCGGACGTCCTTGGCGACGGACTCGGTCACGCGGATCTTCTCCTGGATGTCCATGAGCGCGTGGAGCACGGCCTCGGGGCGGGGCGGGCAGCCGGGGATGTAGACGTCGACGGGGAGGAAGTTGTCGATGCCCTGGACGACCCCGTAGCACCGGTGCATCCCGCCGGTCGAGGCGCACGCGCCCTGCGCGATGCACCACTTGGGCTCGGCCATCTGGTCCCAGATCCGGCGGACCGTGTGGGCCATCTTGTAGGAGCACCACCCCGCCACGATCATGAGGTCGGCCTGGCGCGGGCTGAACCGCATGGCCTCGGACCCGAACCGGGCCGCGTCGTACTTCGGCCCGGCAAACCCCATCATCTCGATGGCGCAGCAGGCGAGGCCCATCGGCATGGGCATGAGCGAGTTCGACCGCGCCCAGTTGATGACCGAGTCGACCGTGGTCGTGAGGAAGCCGCCGTCTTCGCTGAACATGGTGTGCGCGTGCTGTGTGCGGGAGTGTACCCGGGGGCGGGGCGGGTGTTCGCCCCACTCCGATTTTCAACCGGGACTGAAACAACGGCCGCGGGGGGCCGAGTGGCGTGTGGGCGAGCGCGAAGAAGAGACGCGGTGGAGCGGGCCGCGCCGCCCGAGACTCGCGGCCTCGCCCTCAGTCCCAGTCGATCCCGCCCTTTTTGACGTCGTAGATCAGGCCGACCACGAGGACGAAGAGGAACACGGCGATGACCGAGACCGAGATGAGCGCCGCCCCGCCCCCGGCGGCCAGGAAGGTGCGGAACGAGACGGCCCACGGGTAGAGGAACACGAGCTCGACGTCGAACACGATGAAGATCATGGCGACGAGGTAGAACTTGATCGAGTAGCGGTCGCGGGCGGTCCCGACCGGGTCCTGGCCGCTCTCGTACGGGCTCTTCTTGACGGCGCCCGGCTGGTACGGCCCGAAGTACTCCGCCACCTTCAGCAGCGTGTACGCGAGGCCGAACGCCATCACGATCATCAGGAACAGGGGCAGGAACTCGGTGATCATCGGCGGAGCCGGAGCGGCGTAGAGCGGGCCGAGAAGCTACCACCCCGCCCCGCCCGTCGGCGCCGCGCGCGGGCGGGGCGGGGTGGCTTCTTCGGGAAGCCGCGCGGGCGGACCCTCCCGCCCCGCCCCGTCGTTGAGCCGGCGCCCCGCCGCCCCGCCCATGCGCCTCCTCCCCGCCCTCCTCCTGCTCTCCGTCGCCGGGTGCCAAAGCACGCGCGACGTCCCGACGCTCGGCGGCGACCGCAACCCGGCCGAGGCCGTCGCCCTCGACGTGACGACGGCGGCGGACCTCGCGAGCCGGCTCGACGCGCTCGGGCTCGACCTCGCGTTCGTCTCGCGCACCGAGCCCAACGCGCGCGCCTCGGGCGGGGCGGCCTACGAGGTCGCCGGGGGCGGCGAGCTGTTCGTGTTCGAGTACCCGACCGCCGCCGCCCGCAACGCCGACATCACGTCGCTCGCGGCCTCGGGCGGGGCGGACACGTCGGTCTACGCCTACGGCGAGCGGCTCGTCGTCGTCTACGCGGGCGCGGACGCCGACGTCCGGGCTACGCTCGACGGGGCGCTCACGCCCGCTCCCCAACCGTAGCGCCGGCCGGGCGGAACCGCCCCGCCCCGCCCGTGTGGCGCTTATGCGGCAGTGCGGGCGGGGCGGCGCCCTCAGCCCAGCCCGACGCGCTCGAAGATCTCGTCGACGTGGGCCTGGTGGTAGGCTGGGTCGAAGGCGTCGGCGATCTGGACCGGGCTCAGGCGGTCGGCTACGCTGGGCGCCGCCTCGACGATCTCGCGGAAGCTCCGTCGCTCGCGCCACGCCTGCATCGCGAGCGGCTGGACGGCGTCGTAGGCGGCCTCGCGGCTGAGGCCGGTTTCGATGAGCATCAGCAGGAGGCGCTGGCTGTAGACGAGCCCATACGTCCGCTCCAGGTTCTCGGCCATCCGGTCGGGGTAGACCGTCAGGTTTTCGACGATCCGGGCGAGCCGGGCCAGCGCGTAGTCGAGCGCAGTCGTGGCGTCGGGCAAGATCACGCGCTCGACCGACGAATGGCTGATGTCGCGCTCGTGCCAGAGCGCCACGTCCTCGTAGGCGGCCACCATGTAGCCGCGGAGGAGCCGGGCCATGCCGGTCAGGTTTTCGGACCCGATGGGATTCCGCTTGTGCGGCATTGCCGAACTCCCCTTCTGCCCGGGCCGGAACGCCTCCTCGGCCTCCAGCACCTCGCTCCGCTGGAGGTGGCGGACCTCGACGGCGACCGTCTCGATGGTCGTGCCCACGAGCGCGAGCGCGCCCAGGTACTGCGCGTGGAGGTCGCGCGGGAGCACCTGCGTCGAGATGGGGGCGGGGCGGAGGCCCAGCCGCTCGCACGTCAGGCGCTCGACCTCGGGCGGGATGTTGGCGAACGTGCCCACCGCCCCGCTCAGCTTGCCCACGCGGACCGCCTCGGCGGCGGCGTCGAACCGGGCGAGGTCGCGCTGGACGGCGTCGTAGAACCGGGCCAGCTTGAGCCCGAACGTCGTGGGCTCGGCGTGGACCCCGTGCGTGCGCCCGACGGTGACGGTGTGCTTGTGCTCGACCGCGCGCTCGGCCAGAACGCCGGCCAGCCGCTCCACCCCGCCCCGCAGGATCTCGTTGGCGCGGAGCAGCCGGAGCGACTGCGCCGTGTCGACCACGTCTG
This sequence comes from Rubrivirga sp. S365, assembly GCF_032248475.1. Taxonomy (NCBI): domain Bacteria; kingdom Pseudomonadati; phylum Rhodothermota; class Rhodothermia; order Rhodothermales; family Rubricoccaceae; genus Rubrivirga; species Rubrivirga sp. S365. The sequence goes on along the minus strand of NZ_JAVTTN010000001.1, from coordinate 972,056 downwards.
ACGACGTGAGCCCGTAGTGGACCCACTTCCGCTCCGGCCCCAGCGTCTCGGACACGGCCCGCGTAAAGGCGACGACGTCGTGGCGCGTCTCGGCCTCGATCTCGTGGATGCGGTCGACCGAGAACGAGGCGTCCCGGTACAACGTCTCGACGTCCTCGTGGGGAATCTGGCCCGTCGCCTCGGCCCACGCCCAGCAGGCGGCGAGCTCGACGTCGAGCCAGGCCTGGTACTGGGCCTCCTTGGTCCAGATGGCGCCCATCTCGGGGCGCGTGTAACGGTCGATCATAACGGGCGGGGCGGGAGATCGGGCGGGGCGGACCCAACGGTCAACCGCAACCTCGCGCCACCGCGGGCGGGGCGGGGGGAAGCCGGCGCCAAGACCACCGCGGGCGGGGCGGGAACAAGTAGCACGAGGCGTGTTACGTTAGCACGGCCCACGCTCTAATTGGCCAAAACATCCGGACCCTGAAGCGCATGATCTACGACCTGCTACCCACGACCATCCCTCCCGATGATCACCGACTTCTCGGATGACGCCACAGCCGACATCTACAACGGGAACGACACCAAGCGCGCTCGCAAGGCGCTTCCCCCTCAGCTCCACAGCGTCGCTATCCGCCGGCTTGACTACCTCGACGCCGCGGCTCGGCTGGACGACCTCCGAGTGCCTCCGGGAAACAGGCTCCACCCGTTAACCGGCGACCGTGCCGGGCAGCACGCCATTCGCATCAACGATCAGTATCGCATCTGCTTCGTCTGGACTCCCAACGGCCCCTCGCGCGTTGAGATCACCGACTACCACTAGGTAGAACGCACCTGATGCTTCAGGGAGCACACCCATGACTCGAATCCCCACCAACCGCCGGCCCACTCTACCCGGTGATATCCTGCTCCACGAGTTCCTCGAACCCATGGGGATCTCTCAGTCGGCGCTCGCGGCCGCCATTGGCGTCTCGTATCAACGGCTCAACGGCGTCATCCGAGGCCGCCGCGCGATGACGCCCTCGACAGCCCTCCGGCTCGCGCGCTACTTCGGGACGACCCCCGATGTGTGGCTCAACCTACAGCTCCGCGCGGACCTTTATGAGGTCGAGCGCGAGGAGCGCGAAGACCTTGAGGCGATCCAGCCTCTGGCTGCGGCCTGAACTCTACGCCTCGAGGCCAGACCACGACGGCTGTATACCCCGCCCCGCTCGTCCACAGCTCAGAGGCAAGCGCGCGTGAAGCCTGGGGCCATCCTGTGGGCGGTGAGGGACTCGAACCCCCGACCCTCTCGGTGTAAACGAGATGCTCTAACCATCTGAGCTAACCGCCCGGCGGCCCCGGAACAGACCGAGGCCGGCGCCGCGTGGCACCGGCCTCGGGGAGCGGGAAACCGGACTCGAACCGGCGACCCTCAGCTTGGGAAGCTGATGCTCTACCAACTGAGCTATTCCCGCACGCGCCCGGCCGTGACCGGAGCGGACGGCGAAGGTACGGCGCCCCCGCCCCGCCCGTCAAGACGCGCCCGCCGTGCACGGGCGGGGCGGCGTGAAGTCAACGTCGCTTCACGGCGGGGGCGGGGCGGTCCGGTATCTTCGCGGCTCTTCTGTCCACGCGCCGACCCGCGGCGCCGACTCACCCCGCACACGCGGCACACCGATGAAGCGCACCTACCAGCCCAGCCGCCGCAAGCGCGCCAACAAGCACGGGTTCCGCTCGCGCATGGCCACCAAGAACGGCCGCAACGTCCTCGCCCGGCGCCGGGCCAAGGGCCGCCACGACCTCACGGTCAGCGACACGAAGGCGAGCAAGTAGCTCCGCCGCCCCGCCCCCCGGGTTCGCCGTCGCGCCGCGTGCGGAGACACACGTTTCCCCGCACGCGCCGGCTCAAGCGCCGCCGGCTGATCCGGCCGCTCTTCGAGCGCGGCCGCGCCGACGTCGGCCGAGTCCGCGAGGGCGTCGTCGCGCTCCTGTACCGGGCCGTCCCGCGCGAGGCGCTCGGCCACGACGTCGGGCTCCAGGTCGGGTTCGCGCCCGGCCGCCGCGCACGGACTAACGCCGGCCGCACGCGGCTCCGCCGCCTGATGCGCGAGGCGTTCCGCCAGCACCAGGGGCCGCTGCTCGACCGGTTCGACGGGCGCCCCGACGCGCTCACCGTGATGGTCCTGTTCCGGGGACGCGAGGCGACGGCCTCCGCCGACCTCCGCCGCGACCTGCCCCGCGCGCTTGACCGGCTCGCCCGGCGCGAGTTGCCCCCGGCCGCCGACGCACCCGCGGACCCGCCCCGCCCGTAAGGCCGGCCCGATAGGCCCCGCCCCCACCCCGCCCGCCTGTGGAACCCCAGGGACCCGACCGCACCGCCCTCCTCGGCATCCTCCTCATGTCCCTGATCCTGGGCGTGTGGATGGTGACGACTGCCCCCAGCCCCGAGGAGGTCGAGGCCCAACAGGCGGCGGCCGACTCGGTCGCCGCCGCCGAGGCCGCCCGCGAGGCGCAGCCCCAGGCCGCCGAACTCGCCCCGCTCGACGCCCCGCCCCCGGCGCCCGCCGACTCGGCCCTGTTCGGCCGCGCCGTCGGCAGCCCGGAACGGACGGTGACGGTGCTCACCGACCGCTACGAAGCCACGTTCTCGACGCTCGGCGGGGCGCCCGTCAGCTTTAAGCTGAGGAACTACGACCGGGCGGGGACCGACGAGCCCGTCGACCTGGTGTCGGACGACGCCGGCGCACTCGCGCTCGAGTTCGTCCCCCCGCAGGGGTCCTACGTCGACACGCGGACGCTCTCGTTCACGCCCGTCGTGGACGGGCAGCCGTTCACCGGCGACACCCTCTACGTCGAGGAGGGCGAGGGCGAGATCACGTTCGAGGCGCCTGTCGGGGGCGGGGCGCTCCGGCTCGCCTACGGGTTCCACCACGACTCGTACGACGTCGACTTCCGCGTCGAGACGCCGGGCACCAACATCCTGAGCCAGAGCGGCGGCTACGAGCTCGTCTGGAACGGCGCGCTGCCGGCCACGGAAGCCACCGTCGACGTGCAGCAGACGGGGGCCTACCTCAGCTCCGGCGGCGAGACCGAGAGCATCAAGATGGACGAGGAGGGCGAGGCCGAGCCCATGACGCGGACCGGCGACGTCGACTGGGTGGCGGTCAAGTCCAAGTTCTTTATCGCCGCGCTCATCCCCGAGGGACGGGCGACGGGTGCCCAGCTCGAGGGCGTCCAGATCGGCGAGGTCGACGGCCCCAGCTTTGCCCAGGACTACACGGCCCGCGTCGAGATGCCGCGGCTCGCCGAGGGCGGGGCGGACGCGTTCACGCTCTACCTCGGGCCGCTCGAGATCCGCCGGCTCGCGGCCTACGGGCTCTACGACACGGTCGACTTCGGCTTTATCGGGTTCATGACGCGGCCCATCGCGCGCTACATCGTGGCGCCGGCCTTCGCGTTCCTCTCGACGTTTATCGCGTCGTACGGGCTCGTCATCATCGTCTTCGCCCTGCTCGTCAAGCTGCTGCTGTGGCCGCTGACGGCAGCGAGCTACCGAAGCGCGGCGAAGATGCGCGAGCTCCAGCCGCAGCTGGCCGACGTCAAGGAAAAGTACGGCGAGGACCCGCAGAAGCAGCAGGAGGCCATGATGCGGGTGTACAAGGAGGCCGGGGTGAACCCGCTCGGGGGCTGCCTCCCGATGCTGCTCCAGTACCCCATCCTGATCACGATGTGGACGTTCTTCCAGAACACGCTCGTGCTCCGGGGCGAGAGCTTCCTCTGGGCCGCTGACCTCTCGGCGCCGGACCCTGTGCTGTCGCTGCCGTTCTCGATCCCGTTCGTCGGAGACTTCCTCTCCGGCTTTACGATCCTCATGGCGGCATCGATGGTGATCTCGATGAAGCTGTCGACGGGGTCCTCGACGGGCGCGGCCGGCGCGCAGCAGAAGGTGTTGATGTACATGATGCCGATCGTGTTCTTCTTCTTCTTCAACCGCTTCCCGTCCGGCCTCTCGCTCTATTACCTCGCGTTCAACCTGTTCTCGATCGTCCAGCAGCGGCTCGTCAACAAGCAGGTCCATGAGGCCCACGTCGCCGGCGAGACGCCGGAGCTGGACCGGGCGGCGGACGTGGCCGAGCGGGCGGCGAAAAAGGGCAAGAACGGGAAGCGCCCCAAGCGGCCCGGCCGCCGCCGCGCGACGACGCAGATGGTGTCGAACGGGAAGGGCCGCAAGCGGTAGACCGCCCCGCCCGCGCCACCACACGCCGCCCCGCCCGCGCCTCCCCGCCCCGCCCGACGTCTGTCCCCCACCCCAGCCCTCCCCCGGTGGGGGAGGGAGACGTACGCGAGACCTATGCTGGACGACGCCCGCGGCCGCCCCGCTCCCGACTCTGACGCGCCGGGCGGGGCGGGCGCCCCCATCGCGGCCCTGGCGACGGCCCGCGGGACCGCCGCGCTCGCCGTGGTCCGCGTGGGCGGGGCGGGCGCCGTGGACCTCGTGGCCTCGCGGTTTTCCCACCCCGCCCTCGCGACCGCCGCCGGCCGGACCGTGCATGTCGGGTGGCTGAGCGACGGGGCGGGGCGGCCGGTCGACCAGGTCGTGTGCGTCGTATGGCGCGGGCCGCACTCGTCGACGGGCGAGGACGTGGTCGAGGTGGTGTGCCACGGCGGCGACGCGGTCGCGCAGGCCGTGCTCCGCACGCTCTACGACGCCGGCGCCCGCCCCGCCCCGGCCGGCGAGTTCACGCGCCGCGCGTTCCTCAACGGGAAGCTGGACCTGGCGCAGGCCGAGGCCGTCGCCGACCTCGTCCACGCCGAGAGCCGCGTGGGGCACCGGGCGGCCGTCGCCGCGCTCCGGGGGCGCGTGTCCGACGCCGTCGCCGAGGTCCGCGAGGCGCTCGTCGAGACGGCGGCGCTCGTGGAGCTGGAGCTGGACTTTGCCGAGGAGGACGTCGAGTTCGCCGACCGCGCGGCGCTGGGCGCGCTCCTCGACCGGGCCGACGCCGTGCTCGGCGAGCTGTTGTCGACGGCGCGGCTGGGCGCGCTCGCCCGCGACGGCGTGCGCGTGGTGCTGGGCGGGCGCCCGAACGCGGGCAAGTCGACGCTCCTCAACGCGCTCGTCGGCCAGGACCGGGCGATCGTGAGCCCGACGCCGGGGACGACGCGCGACGCCGTCGAGGCCGAGGCCGAGCTGGGCGGCCTCCGCTTCCGGTTCGTCGACACGGCCGGGCTGCGCGAGACGGCCGACGCCGTCGAGGCCGAGGGCACGCGCCGCGCCCGGGCCGCGATTGACGGCGCCGACGCGCTCCTCTACGTCGTCGACGCCACGGTCGGGCTGGACGCCGAGGAGCGCGCGTTCCTGGACGGCCTCGCCGCCCGCCGCCCCGCCCTGCCCGTGCTCGTCGTCCACAACAAGGCCGACCTCTACGCCGCCCCGCCCGCAGACGCCGCCCCGCCCCAGGTCACCGCGGGCGGGGCGGGGTGGTCGGTCTCGGCTCGCGAGGCGCTCGCGGCGCCGGCCGCGCTCGACGGCCTCCGCGGCGCGCTCCTCGACGCTGTCCGCGCTGGGCTCGCCGGCGCCGAGGCGGGCGAGGTGGCCGTCAACGAGCGGCACCGGGCGCACCTCGACGACGCGCGCGGGGCGGTCCGCCGCGCGCGCGCCGCGCTCGACGGGCGGGGCGGGGCGGACACGCTCGCGCTCGACCTCCGGGCGGCGCTCCGCGAACTGGGTCTCGTCACGGGCGCCGTCACCACGGAGAACGTGCTCGACGCCGTGTTCTCGCGGTTCTGCATCGGGAAGTAGCGGGCGCCACCCCGCCCACGCCGGCGCCCGCTTCAGCGAGAGATCTCAGGAGGGCGGTCACGAGGTCGAGGGCGCGCTGGTGCCGCTCGACCCGCTCCGTAGGCGTCAGGCGGAGGGTCTAGCGGAGGAGCGACAGGTCGCCCCCCCACGCCTGGGCGAGGTCGAGGGCGGCTTGGCAGTCGACGTCAGTCATGGCGGGCGTACGGGGCGGGGCGGCCGCCCTTTTCGTCGGGGCGCCGGCCGGTGCCCGCCCCGCCCCCTCAGGCCGCGGCGGGGCGGGCCAGGTGCGCGGTGTTAGCGTAGGTCGACTGCCACGCCCGGAGCCTCTCCTCGGAGAGCCCGTCGACCATCTCGGCCACCTCGTCGATCGACTCGTTGATGGCGTCGACCGCCGCCTGCTCGCCCTCGGGGAGCCACATGCGCATGACGGCCAGCTGGTTCTTGACCTGGTCGGCCAGCATCTCGCGGATCTCGTGGACGGACCGCGCGCGCACGAGGCGCTGCCGGCGGCGGACGACCCAGAACAGGACGCCGTGGACCACGCTCACGCCCAGCGCGGTGACGGCCGCGATCTGCCACACGTCCACGCCGGCCGGGCCGAGCAAAGCGGCGGCGGCCCAGACCACGACGAGGCCGGCGGCGCTGAGGTAGAGCTCGATGTGGTCGACGAAGTGTTTCATGGTGGAGAGCGGGCGGGGCGGGGACCTCGGGGATATCGGAGGGTGCGGGGCCGCCGTTAAGTCCTTTTCGCCCAGAATCCGGGCGCTCCCGACGGGTCGCCCTCTATCCTCGGGTCCGGCTCACCACCCCGCCCGTCCCATGCCTACGGATTCCTACGACGTCGTGGTCGTCGGCGGCGGCCACGCCGGCGCCGAGGCCGCCCACGCCGCCGCCCGCCTGGGCGCCCGCACGCTCCTGGTCTCGATGTCGCTCGACGCGCTCGGCGCCATGTCGTGCAACCCGGCCGTGGGCGGGGTGGGCAAGGGCCAGATCGTCCGCGAGATCGACGCGCTCGGCGGGCTCATGGGCCGCGTGGCCGACCGGACGGGGCTCCAGTTCCGGCTCCTCAACCGGAGCAAGGGGCCGGCCGTGTGGAGCCCGCGCTGCCAGAGCGACCGCCGCGCCTACGCCGCCGCCGTCCGCGACGAGCTCGAAGCGACGCCGAACCTGTTCCTCCGCCAGGACATGGTGGTCGACCTCCTGACCACCCCGCTCCCAGGCGCGGGCGGGGCGGCCTCGGCGGGCGAGGCGCAACCCGCCGGGGCGGGGCGGCGCGTGACCGGCGTCGTCACGCAGACGGGGCTCGAGGTCGTGGCCGGCGCCGTGATCCTGACCAGCGGGACGTTCCTGAACGGGACCATCTGGATCGGCGAGCAGACGTTCGGGGGCGGGCGGGCCGGCGCGCGCGCGGCCGTCGGCCTGAGCGCGGCGCTGGAGGGGCTCGGGTTCGAGCTCGGCCGCCTCAAGACGGGCACCCCGCCCCGCATCGACGGGCGGACCGTCGACACGGCCGCGTGCGAGGAGCAGCCGGGCGACGCCGAGCCGCGCCCGTTCTCGCACCTGACGGACGCGCTTCCCACCGAGCAGCGGTCGTGCTGGCTGACCTGGACCTCGCCGGCCGTCCACGACGTGCTCCGCACCGGCTTCGACCGCTCGCCCATGTTCGCCGGGCGCATCGAGGGCCAGGGGCCGCGCTACTGCCCGTCGATCGAGGACAAGATCGACCGCTTCGCGGACAAGGGCCGGCACCAGCTGTTCCTGGAGCCCGAGGGCCGGGACACGCACGAGGTTTACGTCAACGGGTTCTCGACGTCGCTCCCCGAAGACGTCCAGACGGAGGCGCTTCGGCTCGTGCCCGGGCTGGAGCGCGCGCACGTCCTGCGCCCGGGCTACGCCATCGAGTACGACTACGCCCCGCCCTACCAGCTCCGCTACACGCTGGAGACGAAGCGGACGGCCGGCCTCTACTTCGCCGGCCAGATCAACGGGACGACGGGCTACGAGGAGGCGGCGGCGCAGGGGCTCCTCGCCGGCATCAACGCCGCGCGCGCCGTGGGCGGGGCGGAGGGCATCGTCCTCGGCCGCGACCAGGCCTACATCGGCGTGCTCGTCGACGACCTCGTGGCGAAGGGGACCGACGAGCCGTACCGCATGTTCACGAGCCGCGCCGAGCACCGGCTCCTGCTCCGCCAGGACACGGCCGACCGCCGGCTGACGCGGCTGGGCTACGAGCTCGGGCTGGCCTCGGCCGAGCGCGTGCGGCGGCTCGACCAGAAGGAGGACGCGCTCGCCCGGACCCTCGACGCGCTGGGCGCCACGAACGCCTCGCCCGACGCCGTCAACGGCTATCTCGCGCGCGTCGGCACGACGCCCATCGACCGCCCCGCACGGCTGGCGAAGCTCGCCCTCCGCCCCGAGGTCGACCTCGCCGACCTCCTCGCGGCGACCGGCCAGGGCGACCTTGTGGTGCCCGGCCCGGGCCTGGAGCGGACGGCGGAGCTCGCGCACATCGAGCTCCGCTACGCCGGCTACGTCGAGCGCGAGCGGGCGCTGGTCGAGGAGATGCGGGGCCTGGAGCGCTGGCGCGTGCCGCCGGGCTTCGACTACGACGGCGTCCGCGCGATCACGCTCGAAGCCCGCGAAAAGCTGGGCCGCATCCGCCCCGACACGCTGGGCCAGGCGTCGCGCATCTCGGGCGTGAGCCCGGCCGACGTGCAGGCGCTCATGGTGCTCCTCAAGCGCCACCGCGCGCCCGCGGCCGCCCCGCTCGCGAGCGGGGCGGGGGGCGACGGCGCCGAGGCCGCCCCGCCCGTGGAGGCGTGACCGCCCCGCCCTGCCCACAGCGCGCGGGCGGGGCGGTCGATCTCTGCTAGCGGCGTGCTTCCTACGAGGTCTGCCGACAGACCGCCCCGCCCGTAGCGCTCGGGCGGGGTGGGGCGATCTTCCGCCATGCCCGACCCGACCGCCGCCCTCTCCCCCGCCCAGCGCGCCACGCTCGACGCCTACGTCGGCGAGCTCGCGCGCGTCAACCGGCGCGTGAACCTCGTCGCGCGCGGCGCCACGCCGGGCGACCTCGCGCGCCACGTCCGCCACTGCCTCGAGATCGCCGCGCGGCCGTTCCCGGGCGGGGCGGTCGTCGTCGACTGGGGGACCGGCGGCGGCCTCCCCGCCCTCCCGCTCGCGGTCGCGTTCCCCGACGTGCGGTTCGTGGCCGTCGACGCCGTCGGCAAGAAGACCGAGGCCGTGCGGCTGTTCGCGCGGCGGCTCGGGGTGGAGAACGTCGAGGTCTGGAACGGCCGCGCCGAGGCCTATGACGGCCCCGCCCCGCACTACGCCGTGAGCCGGGCCACTGCCCCGCTCGCCGACCTGTGGGCGTGGTTCGACCGCGTGCGCGCGCCGCTCTCCGCCCCGCCCGAGGCGTGGGCGCCGGGCCTCGTGTGCCTCAAAGGCGGCGACCTGACGGCCGAGATCAACGGTCTCCAGGACGCATTCCCCAGCACGTCCGTCGACGTCCAGGAGGTGGAAGGGGCGGGGTGGGACGACAAGGCGCTCGTCCACGTGGTCTGACCGCCCCGCCCGCGCCGCTCCAAAACGAAACACCCCGCCCGCCGAACAGATCGGCGGGCGGGGTGGAGAGTCGAGCGGGAGGCGCTACCGGCCGAACTTGAACGTGCCCGTGACGGAGAACACGCTGTTGCGGAGCGTCGGCGCCAAATCGCTGTCGTTCCGGTTGGCGTTGAGGAGGCTCGGCGTGTAGCGGAGGTCGACGTAGAACGGCCCGGACCCAACCTCAGCTCCGACCGCGAGCCCGAAGTCGAACGTCTCGAACGCGTCCTCGCCGTCCTCGGTGATCAGGTCGTCGAGGTCGAAGTCCACCCCGCCCACGCTGCCGTTCGCGTCGAAAGACTCGCTGACCTTGAACGCGAACGTGGGGCCGACGAGGAGGCCGGCGTCGAGGAACTGGCCCAGCGGCACACCGACGCGCGCCAGGACGGGGACCTCGATGTAGCCCAGGCTGATGCCAGAGTCGAAGTCGACGATGTCGTCCACGAAGTCGTCGCTGGGATCAAACGAGACCCCCTTCCGCGAGTACAGAACCTCGGGGCGGATGGAGAATCGCGGCGAGACGGGGACCTCGGCGAACACGCCGCCGACGAACCCGAGCGACGGCGTCTTGTCGATCCCGACGGCGATGTCGTTGTCGTCGAACCCGACGACGTCGGACACGTTGAGACCGGCGCGGACGCCGTACGTCGTCTGCGCGGCGGTGGGGAGGGCGAGCCCGAGGGCGAGGAGGGAGAGGAGTGCGTAACGCATGGCCAAGAAGAGAGAGTGGGGGACGTGCGGCGGCCTGAGCCGGGGCCACCTGCGGCCCTAGACGCGGCCGGCCGGCGGGAAGTACCGCCGCCCCGCCCCTTTCTCCCGCAGTTCGCAGACCGCAGGCGGGGCGGGGCGGCGCGGCCGCGGGTTTACCGGCCGTAGCGCGAGCGCCCGCCGCCGAAGCGGTAGCCGATCGTGAACGAGACGACCTGGTTGCGGAGCGACGGCGTCACGTCGAGGTCCGGGTCGAAGTCGATGGCGTCGGTGAGCCCGACCGTGTACCGGCCTTCGAGGAACACCGGCCCCGACCCGATGTCGACGCCGACGAGCGCGCCGTAGTCGGTCGCCGCGTCGAGCTCGGTTTCGAGCGTGCCGTCGACGACGATCTCGGAGCGCACGGGGAAGCCCACGTAGCCGCCCACGACCACGCCGGCGTCGAGGAGCGGGCTGAGCGGGACGCCCAGGCGCAGCATCGCTGGAATCTCGATGTAGTCGAGCCGGGTGTCTTCGGTAAAGCCTAGGTCGTTGTCGAAGCGGTCGCCCTTCTGCGAGTAGAGGGCCTCGGCCTGCACGGCGAGCGACGGCGAAACAGCGTATCGGGCCGTGAGGCCGCCCACGAACCCGAGGCGCGGGTCCGAGTCGACGGCGTCGTCGCCGGAGAAGAACGAGGTGTTGAGGCCGGCCTTGGCGCCGAACGACGCCTGCGCGCTGGCCGGGAGCGCAAGAAAGAAAACGAGCGGGAGGAGGAGCAGGCGCCCCGAGAGCGTGGTCATGGGTCGGACGGTGGGTGGGGGGACATGAGCCGAGCGGGCACCGAGCAAGACGCCGGCCACCCCGCCCGGGCATCGCCTCCACCGCCTTTTCCTGCGCGCTGGGGAGAACGGGGGCGGGGCGGGCGCGTTGACATTTCTGTGTCACCCGTCCACGCGCGGGGACGCCCGTGCCCGCCCCGCCCGTCACCCCGCCCCGCCCGGATGGCCCGCTCTGACCGATCGCTGAACAAGACCGAGCGCCTGTTCGCGCTCGTCCTCCTCCTCCAGAACCGGCCGAACCTGTCGAGCCGCGACCTCGCCGAGCACTTCGGCGTGAGCCGCCGCACGATCTTCCGCGACTTGAGGACGCTCGGCGAGAGCGGCGTCCCGCTGACGTACGCCGAGGACGGCGGCTACGAGATCCTGGAGGGCTACCAGCTCCCGCCGCTCATGCTCTCGGCCCGCGAGGCCGCCACGCTCCTCGTCGGGACCGCCTTCACGACGCTCCAGCCCGACGCCTCGCTCCGCGCCGACGCCGACGCGGTCGCCATGAAGATCCGGTCGGTCCTCCCCGAGCCCGTCCGCGAGTACATCGAGCAGCTCCAGGAGCGGACCGTGCTCGCCCCGTTCAACGAGACGCAGGACCGGGGCGGGGCGGCCGACGAGGAGCAGGGCCTGTGGTTCGAGCTCTCGGAAGCCACCGCCCGCCAGCGCAAGGTGAAGATGACGTACTACGTGGCCAGCCGCGACGAGGAGACCGTCCGCGAGGTGGACCCGCTCGGGCTCGTCTACTACTCGGACCACTGGAACCTCATCGGCTACGACCACCTCCGCGACGACATCCGCAACTTCCGGCTGGACCAGATCCGCAAGCTCCGCACGCGGTTCGACCGCTTCGAGCCGCCGGCCGGGTTCGACCTCAAGGAGCACCTCCGCGAGCGGGGCACGAGCCCGGACAACCAGCGGATCACGGTCCGCTTCCGGGACCGGGCGTGGCGGTGGGCGCGCCGCCAGGTGCCGGCCGATGTCGAGCAGGAGCTCCCGGACGGCGAGTGGACGCGCGTGACGTTCGAGTTCGAGAACCTGTCGTACGTGGCCAAGTGGCTCCTCCGCTACGGGACCGACGCCGAGGCCGTCGAGCCGGCCGCGCTCCGCGCCGAGGTCGCCGAGCAGGCCCGGGCCGTCGCCGAGATATACGGGGCCGTGCCCGCCTGACCGGCCGCCCCGCCCGCGAACACGCCGCCCGACTCACCCGCCCTCGCTGCCCCGTGCCCGACCGCCCCGCCCTCGCCCCTTCCCCCCCGCCCGCGCCTCGGGCGGGGCGGGGCGGCTCCAGACGCCCGGCCGCCGGGGCGGGGCGGGACTACGTCATCGGCGTGATGACGATGGACGTCGAGGGCAAGGACTCGGCCCCGTTCCGGCGGCTCGTGGAGGCCGCCACGCGGGCGCTCGACCGCGACATCTCCCAGGCGCTCGGCGTGCGCGTGGACCTGCTCGCCTTCGAGGGGCCGCACCTGACGCCGGCGGCCGGGGCCTACGCCCCGCTCGACTTTCTCCAGATCGGGATGACCGAGAAGCTGGAACGAGGCGTCCACTTCCTGCTCATCGTGACCGAGGTGGACCTGGCGGCCTCGACGCTCTCGTACACGCTCGCGCTGCCCAGCCAGCTCACGAACGTGGGCGTGGTCTCGACCAAGCGGCTCGCGCCGTCGTTCTGGGGCGACGACCCCGACGAGGGCCTCGCCGAGCGGCGCCTGACGTCGCTCCTGCTCCACACGTTCGGGCACCTCCTCAACCTGAACCACGCGCCCTCGCCGACGAACGTGATGTACGACTTCGCGGGCGTCGACGACCTGGACGGGATGGACTCGTTCACCGAGAGCCAGCGCGCGCACATGCGCCGGGCGCTCCCGCGCGAGGCCCACGAGCGGACGAGCACGCACCGCGTCCGGTTCACGCTCGAAACGCTGGTCCGCGACTGGCGCTCGATCGCGGCGGCCGTGGCGCGGGCCAACCCGTTCCGGCTCGTGACCCGGCTGCCGACCATGATCACGGCCGCGCTCTCGGTGCTCATCCTCCTGTTTTTTACGCCCGACATGTGGGACGTGGCGAGCACGGTCGAGCTCTACCAGCTCGTCGCGTTCTCGGTGGTCGCCGTGGCCGGCTCGACGATCGTGCTGTACCGGGCGTTCGCGTTCGGCGGCGTGCTCGGGCGGGGCCGGCGGCTGGCCGAGTCGACCGTCGTCACGAGCGCGGCGACGGCGCTGTGCCTGGCGCTCACGATGGCCCTCCTGTTCGCCATCTTCGCTGGATCAACCTACCTGGGCGTCGTGACGGTCTTCCCGCGCAAGCTCATGGAGACGTGGCCGACCGTGGACCCGGCCGTGCGCCCCATCGACCACGTCAAGCTGAGCCTGTTCGTGGCCGCGCTCGGCGTGCTCGCCGGCTCGCTCGGCGGCCGGGCCGACAGCGCCGACCTCGTCCGCGGCGTCCTCTTCGTCGATGAGGAGACGTAGAGGGAACGCTGAACGGCGAACGCTGAAGGCCGGGCCGGGGCGTCCTGCACCACCCCGCCCGTGCAGGTGCCCGTCCCGCTCAGGTACTGCGGGCGGGGCGGACACAAAAACGCCCCGGCTCGCGTCGAGCCGGGGCATTGCGGTCGGGGGCGGGGGCGGGGCGGTCCGCTAGAGGACTTCGAAGTCGACACGGTTGCCGACGGCCGTCGACACCACGTTCGTCACGTTGACGGTGGCATCGCCGGTGCCCTTTGTCGTCTTGTGGTAGATCATGCCCTCGAAGGTGCCCTCGTTGATGTCGGTCGAGATGGCAGCGTCGTCGTCCGCGAAAAACACGCCGCGGTACTCTTTGCCTCGGAAGGTGTCGACGGGGAACACATACCCCTGGCCGTCTACGCCGGCCAGCTTTGCGTCTTGGAGCTCGTACAGTGCCACGTTGGTCCTCAATATTCAGGTGAAACAAAGAGCCGGAGCGCCGCGGGCGGGGGTCCGAGACGCTTCGACAATCTGGGTATGTATCGGCTGTGGCCGCCCAGGTTTCCCCCTATCCCGTGAAGACTATCGGCCCTACCGATTCTCGCACACCGAGGGCGGGGCGGTGTCTCCGATCGTGACGTCGAACTGGAGCGTCGAGCACGACGGGATCTCGACGCCGAGCGGACCCGAATCCCGACGCCGTGCGCCGTAGCCCAGCGTCGGCGGGATCGTCACGCGAACCGACTCGCCCACGCGCCGGCCGACGACGGCCTGCTGAAAACCGGGGACGGTCCCGCTGATGCTGAGGGGCGCCCGCTCGTTCCGGTCGAACGCCTCGCCGGTCGCGTCGAGCCGGCCCTCGTAGGTGAGGTAGACGCAGTCGGTCGCCGTGATCCGGGCGCCCAGCCGCGTGCCCTCCGGCGTCGTGTCGACGATGTCGAGCTCGCCGCCGGCGTCGCACGAGACCGGGTCCGACGAGTCGCAGCCGGTGAGCGCCGGCGCCACGGGCAGGGCCAGCACGAGGAGGAGCCCGGCCGAGGCAAGCGAGGGGAAGGCGAGGCGGCGCATAGGTCGAGGCAAGAGCGGGGGCCGCCGAAGCTAGAGGCCGCCCCGCCCCGCCCGGGCGGGGCGACCCGTTTTCACCCTGCCCTCGCGTCGGCGGGGCGGGGCGGCGGGCGAGCGTCGTGAGGCCCGCCCCGCCCTCAGAACGGGCGGGGCGGGCGGTCCTACACGCCGAGGGCGGTCGGGTCGAGGCCGGCGTGGTGGGCGCGGAGCGTCTCGAACCCGACGCGCTCGGCGGCCTCGGCCCACGGCACCCAGGCGACGGCCTCGATGCCCTCGCGCGTTTCGGGCTCGAACCGCTCCGCCGTCGTCGTCATGGCGAACCAGCGCGTCGTCTTGACGGCGTAGACCTCGCGCTTGGGCCAGACGTAGCCGTGGACCGTCTCGCCCAGGTCGGCCGTCACCGTGAGCTTCTTTTTCTTCACTCCCACCTCTTCGGACACCTCGCGGTGCGCCGCCTCGCGGACCGTCTCGCCGTCGTCGAGCTTGCCCTTGGGGAGGTCCCACGCGCCGCGGCGGAAGATGAGCAGCAGCTCCACCCCGCCCGCTCCCCCCGCCCCGCCCTCGGCCCGGCGGACGACGTAGCCGCCGCCGGCGGCGACCGGCGCCGGCCGCCAGTAGTCGCCGTCGGGGTCCACGTTGAGGACGGCCGCGCGGGGCACGTGAGCGACGGCGGGCGGGGTGGCCTGCGCGCCCGGCCCCAGTTTCGCGGGGTCGAGCACGAGGACGCGGCCGGTGTGGCCGTCCGGCGAGGTCGCCGCGGCCTCGGCGGCGTCGAGCGTCGCGTAGAGCCGGTACGGCTCGCCGGGCGAGCGCCAGCCCTCGGGCGGGACGGGGTCGTGCGAGCGGTCGAACGTGGGCAGGAACAGGAGCACAGAAGGCTCGCGCCGCTGGCTGCGCCGACCGAACGGTTCGCAGGAACGGGGGACGAGGAAAAGGGGACGGGCAGAGGACGCGCCGGGCGGGGTGGGGCTCGGGGCGGCCGCGCCGTGCTACGGGCCGGACGCACTCCTCAGTTCCTCCCGCCTCCCCGCCGCGTGGTAAGACCGCCCCGCGCGCGGCACGTCCACTGGCCCCTCTCCCACCCCGCCCCATGTCCGACTCCTACGACGTAGACCTCCTCGTGCTCGGCGCCGGCGCCGCCGGCCTCACCGCCGCCGGCACGGGCGCCAACTTTGGCGCCCAGACCATGCTGGTCGAGCGCGCCCGCCTGGGCGGCGACTGTACCTGGATCGGGTGCGTCCCGTCGAAGACGCTGCTCCACGCGGCCGACCTCCGCGCGAACGCCCAGGCCTACCTCGACCGCTTCGGCGGGGGCGGGGAGGCGCCGGCCGTCGACTTTGCCGCCGTCATGGGCGACCTCCACGCGACGCGCCAGGAGGTCTACGACGACGCCGACGACCCGGCGATCTACGAGGGCTTCGGCGTCGAAGTGGTCAAGGGCGACGGCCGGTTTACTGGGCCGCACGCGATCCGCATCGACCTGGAGGGCGGGGGCACGCGCGACGTCACGTTCCGCCTGGCCGTCATCTGCACGGGCGGACGGGCCGCCCCGCCCCCCATCCCCGGGCTCGACGAGACGCCGTACCTGACGAACGAGACGCTGTTCGAGATCACGGAGCAGCCCGAGCACCTCGTCGTCATCGGCGCCGGCTCGATCGGGTGCGAGATGGGCCAGGCGTTCCGCCGCCTGGGCTCGCGCGTGACGGTCATCGACCGCGGCGACCACCTGCTCGGCAAGGACGACCCCGACCACGCGGCCATCCTCCAGGGCGTGCTCGAAGACGAGGGCGTCGAGTTCGTGCTCGGCGCCGACGTCGACCGCGTCGAGACGCCGACCGGCGGGGGCGGGGTGGTCGTCCACGTCACGCAGGGCGGCGAGAGCCGGGCCGTCGAGGGCGACCGGCTGCTCGTCGCGACGGGCCGCCAGCCCAACGTCGAGGGCGTCGGCCTGGAGGCGGCCGGCATCTCGTACACCAAAAAGGGCATCACGGTCGACGACCGCTGCCGCACGAACCTCGACCACGTCTGGGCCGCCGGCGACTGCACCGGCGAGTACGCGCTGACGCACATGAGCGACCACATGGCTAAGCAGGCGGTCACGAACGCCGTCCTCAAGGTGCCGGCTGCCATCGACCGCGACGGGATCACGTGGACCACGTTCACGTCGCCCGAGGTGGCGCAGGTCGGAAAGACCGAGGCCGAGCTGGAGGAGGCTGGCACCTCGTTCGTCACCTACCGCTTCCCCTACTCCAAGGTCGACCGCGCGGTGACGGAGCACGCCGAGCAGGGCCACATCAAGATCCACGCGACCAAGTGGCTCGGGACGATCCTCGGGGCGAGCGTGGTCGGCGCCCGCGCCGGCGAGCTCATCTCGATCTACGGCGTGTCCATGAAGGCCGGCGTGTCGGTCCGCGAGATCGCCGACACCATCTTCCCCTACCCCACCTACGGGCTCGGCGCGCGCCGCGCGGCGGACCAGTACTACATCCAGAAGCAGTACCCGCTGGCCATTAAGGCGGTCAAGAAGGTGTTCGGGTACTCCGGCGCCACCCCGCCCGCCCCGGACCCCGACCGCGTGGTGTGAGCGGGGCGGGGTGGTGAGCGACCGGGCGGGGCGGTCTGGGCATCCGTAAGGACACGGCTCGCCGTGTCCGGGGCGGTGGGACTCGGCCGCCCCGCCCAGACGCGCTGGACCACCGGGCGGGGTGGACCCGGTGACGACGGCGCGAACGCCCCGCCCGCGACATACGGTGAGGGCGGGGTGGCCGCCCCGCCCCAAAGCCCCGGCGCGTAAGCCCACGGGCGGGGTGAGCCGCCGCGACACGCCCCTGTCACCGCCCCGCCCGAGCTTGGGGCTCCGCCCCACGCAGCCGCCCCGCCCGGGACGAAGCCCATGCGCCGACAGGTCATCGAGAAGCTCGAAATCCTCGCCGACGCGGCCAAGTACGACGCCTCGTGCGCGTCGTCCGGCGGCAAGCGCGAGAACACGAAGACGGGGATCGGCAACTCGACCGGCGCCGGCATCTGCCACTCGTACACCGAGGACGGCCGGTGCGTGTCGCTCCTCAAGGTCCTGTTCTCGAACGTCTGCATCTACGACTGCGCTTACTGCGTCTCGCGCCGGTCGAACGAGGAGGTCGAGCGCGTGGCGTTCACCGTCAAGGAGGTCGTCGAGCTCACGATGGGGTTCTACAAGCGGAACTACATCGAGGGCCTGTTCCTCTCGTCGGGCATCTTCAAGGATGCCGATACGACGACGGAAAAGCTGGTCGCCGTGGCCCGGTCGCTCCGCCACGACCACGGGTTCAACGGCTACATCCACCTCAAGGTCATCCCCGGCGCCTCGCCGGAGCTGCTGACCGAGGCCGGGCGGCTGGCCGACCGCCTGAGCGTGAACGTCGAGATCCCGAGCGAGGACGGTCTCAAGTCGGTCGCGCCCGAAAAGGACTACGCCCAGGTCTTCGGGCCGATGGCAACCGTGCGCGACGGGATCGACCAGGCCAAGGAGGAGCGCCGGAAGAGCCGCCGCGCGCCGCGCTTCGCTGCCGGCGGCCAGTCGACGCAGCTCGTCGTCGGGGCCACGCCCGAGACCGACCGCCAGGTGCTCACGCTCGTCGACGGCCTCTACTCCGAGCAGAAGCTGCGCCGCGTGTACTACTCCGGCTTCGTCCCGCTCGGCGGCGACGAGCGCGTGCCGGACCCCGAGACGTACCGCGCCCCGCTCCACCGCGAGCACCGGCTCTACCAGGCCGACTGGCTCCTGCGCAAGTACGGGTTCGAACTCGACGAGGTCGCCCCGCCCGGGTCCGCGAACCTGGACTCCGACGTCGACCCGAAGACGGCCTACGCCTTGCGCTTTCCCGACCTGTTCCCGGTCGACGTCAACGCGGCGCCGGTCGAGTGGCTCCAGCGCGTGCCCGGGCTCGGGCTGAAGTCGGCACACCGAATCATGGCGGCCCGCCGGCACTCGACGGTCCGGTGGCAGGACCTCCGGGCGATGGGCGTCGTCCTCAAGCGCGCCCAGCACTTCCTGGTCACGCCCGACCACAAGCCGCACCTGATCGGCCAGGACCCGACCGCCGTGCGCCGGCGGATCGTCGGGGCCAAAGCGGCCGATGCCCCGCAGCTCTCGCTTTTCGCGCCCGCCCCGCCCCAGGCGGCGGCGTAGGGGTTGGGGGAATGCCTCCCGCCCCGCCCATCGCTGCTGGGGCGGGGCGGGCGCCTTCCGAGACATAACCTCGCCCGTCTCAGACACGGCGAGCCGCGCCCCTACGAAAGCCTCGGGCGGGGCGGACGGGCACCACCCCGCCCACGGCCGCCCCTTCATCGTTCGCCGTTCAGCGTTCAGCGTTCGTATGACCGTCCACCCCGCCCTCACGTTCGAGACCGACGGCACGTTCGGCGGGCTGCTGAGCGCGTACGCCGAGGCGTACCGGCGCGGCGCGCTGCCGGCCGAGGTGCGCCTGGCGGGCGAGCCGGCGAGCGGGGCGCTGTTCGGCGAGACCGTCCGCGTCGACGCCGACACTGCGCTGGCCGAGCGCGTCGAGCGGGGAGTGAAGCGGATCAAGCCCGGGCTCGTCGGCCGCCTCCACCGGGCCTTTCTGAGCGAGCGGCCCGGGATGGAGGTCGCCGTCCTGCGCCTGATCGACGCCGCGCGCGAGCGGGGCGCGGGCGCGGCCGCGGACTGGACGTTCGATCCGGCCCGCGAGGTGTCCCGGTGGTCGGGCCGCGTCGGGCGCGAGGCGCACCGGATGGAGGCGTTCGTCCGCTTCGAGCGCGTCGAGGTGGAGGGCGCCGAGCGGTTCGTGGCGCACGCGCGGCCCGAGTACCACGTGCTCCCCCTCCTCACGGCCCACTTCGCTGGGCGCTACCCCACGCTCGCGTGGCGGATTGTCGACGTGCGGCGCGGGCTCGCCCTCGTCCACACGCCCGAGCCGGACCGTGCGCCCGCCGCCCCGCCCACCCGGATCGTCCCCGCCAGCGCGCTCCCCGAGGGCGGGGCGGCGCCCGAGGAGGAGTCCTACCAGGCGATGTGGAAGGCGTACTTCCGCGCCGTCACGATCCCGGAGCGCCGCAACCTCAAACTCCACCTCCGCCACGTGCCCCGGCGCTACTGGCCGTACCTGACGGAAAAGCAGGCTGAGTGACGGGTCATGGGCGACGAGTGATGAGCAGGAGCGCCAGCACGGGCGGGGTGGCAGTCTGGGACGCGCGAGCCACTCCGCCCGCAGAGCTGGGTATCCGGCGCTCGATCGCGGGGGCGGGGCGGCCGCTTGCAGAACCGCCCCGCCCCGCCAGAGCGGCACGGGCGGGGCGGAAGGCATTCCCCCGTTCCTCTTTCCCCGTTCCCAGTTCCCACCTGCCCCGCCGTGTCAGCGCTACGCCGGCGCTTCGAGGGCCGCCCCGCCCACGGTCTCGGGCGGGCGCTCGCTGAGCGGCGGCGGGTTCATGGGGTCGGCCGCCTCGCCCTCAACGAACGGGCCGATGTAGAGCTCCTCCAGGAGCACCTTGCCCACGCCCAGGATCGGGACGACGAGGAACAGGCCGAGAAAGCCTGCGAACGCGGCGAGCACGATCTGCCCGGCCACGACCACGGCCGGCGCAACGGACACCATGTCGCCCTGGATCTTGGGCGTGATAAAGCTGCCCTCGATCTGCTGCGCGACGACGGCCAGCCCGAGCGTCCACAGCCCGGTCGTCGTCCCCTGCGAAAAGGCGACGGCGACGGCCGGCGTCCACCCGATAAACGGGCCGAAGTTGGGGATCACCGTGAGCACGCCGGCAAAGGCCGCCAGCGCGAGCGCGCCCGGCAGGCCGATGGTCATCAGCCCGATGACCGCGATCGTGCCGAGGGCGGCGACCGAGATGCCGACGCCCTTGAGCCACCCCAGCAGCGCCTCGCCCATGCGCTTCAGCACGCGGCGGACGAACGGCTGGTGGTGCCGGTCGGCCAGGCGAACCACGCCCCTCGTGTACTGGCCCGGTGAGGCGGCCGTGTAGATGGCGACGAGGAGGACGACGAGCACTCCGGCGAGGCCTCCGGCCAGCGTCGAGAACACGCCGAGGAGCCGCGTGCCTAGCCGCCCCGCCGCGTCGGGAAGCTGGAGCGCGCCCTCGGGGAGCCCGAGCCGCGTCCGGGCCTGCTCAATGACCTCGGGGGCCTGCTCCACGAGCACGCGGACCTCGCCCGCCACGCGCGGCCCGCCAAAGTAGACGGCCGCCCCGAGCAGGGCGAGCAGCGCCACCACGACGAGCCCCAGCATGAGCCCGCGCGGCGCGTTCGTCTTCTCCGACAGCCACTGGCTCGCGTGGTAGAACAGGACGCCCACGGCGACCCCGAGAAACACGAGCAGGACGGCCTGCCGCGTGATCCACAGAACCGTGAGCACGACGGCCGTCGTCGTGACGAGGGCGACGACGTAGCGGGCGCGGCGGCGGAATTCCGGCGGGGTGTCGAGCGGGGCGGGGGCCGGCGTCATGCAGAGCGGGGCAGGAGAAGAGGGCGGTCGTACCGGCGACTGCAAATTCCGGTCCACCACCCCGCCCGCGTCGGACCGAGACGGGCGGGGCGGTCAGCGGGCGGGGCGGTGGACTCGTACCCGCCGGGTCGACCGTCGCGGTTCATGCCCGGTCCGCTCCCCCCGCCTGAGCGCCCCTCGCTCCGCTCCCAGGCGGGGAAGCGGGGGGAGCGAACGGGCACGGACCGACCGGACTTCGCATCAACGGCACCGCCCCGCCCCCACATGTCGCGGGGGCGGGGCGGTTCGGACTCTGGAGGCCGAGGGCGGGGCGGCTACGCCGGCTGGAGCTCCGTGCTGAGAAAGTCGCGGAGCACGTAGTTGAGGATCCCGCCGTGGCGGTAGTACTCGACCTCGACCGGCGTGTTGAGCGCCACGTCGACGTCGAACGTGACCTCGGCCCCGTCGTCCTTGGTCGCCGTGATCGTGAGCACGTCGCCCGGCGTGAGGTCGTCGGAGACGGGGACGTCGAACGTCTCGGTCCCGTCGAGCCCGAACGTTTCGAGCCCGTCGTCGCCCTGGAACGTGAGCGGGAGCACGCCCATGCCGATGAGGTTGGAGCGGTGGATGCGCTCGAACGACTTCGCCACGACGGCCTTAACGCCGAGGAGCAGCGTGCCCTTGGCGGCCCAGTCGCGCGACGAGCCCATGCCGTAGTCGTCGCCGGCGAACGCGACGAGCGGCGTGCCCTCCTCGCGGTACCGCATCGCCACGTCGTACACGTAGCCGTCCTCGCCGTCCGGGAGGTGGCGGCTCCACCCGCCCTCGGTGCCCGGCGCGAGCTGGTTGCGCAGGCGGATGTTGGCGAACGTCCCGCGCGTCATGACGCGGTCGTTGCCGCGACGGCTCCCGAACGAGTTGAAGTCCTTGGGCTCGACGCCGTGGTCCTGGAGGTACTGCCCGGCCGGCTCGCCCTTGGGGATGGCCCCAGCCGGCGAGATGTGGTCGGTCGTGGTCGAGTCACCCACCTTGACGAGCGCCCGGGCACCCGTGATCGGCTGGATGGCCGGGACCTCCTGCGTGACGTCGAAAAAGAACGGGGGCTCCTGGATGTACGTCGAGTCGTCCTGCCAGTCGTACGCGGCGCCCTCGGACGTGGCGATCGCGTTCCAGCGCGGGTTCGACTCCTCGATCCCCTCATAGAGCTCCTTGAACTGGTCCGGCGTGACGGCCTGGGAGATGGCGTCGGTGATCTCCTTCTGCGACGGCCAGAGGTCGCGGAGGTAGACGTCGTTCCCGTCGCGGTCCTGGCCGATCACGTCGTTCTGGAGGTCGATGTCGACCGTCCCGGCGAGCGCGTAGGCCACGACGAGGGGCGGGGAGGCCAGGTAGTTGGCCTTGACGAGCGAGTGGATGCGGCCCTCGAAGTTCCGGTTGCCTGAGAGCACGCCCGACACCACGAGGTCGCCGTCCGTGATGGCCTTGGCGACGGGCTCGGGCAGCGGGCCGGAGTTGCCGATGCACGTCGTGCAGCCGTAGCCGACGAGGTTATAGCCCAGCTGGTCGAGCGAGTCCTGGAGCCCGGCCTTTTCGAGGTAGGCCGTGACGACGCGGCTGCCCGGCGCGAGGCTGGTCTTGACGTACGGCTTCACCTCCATGCCCCGCTCGACGGCCTTCTGGGCGAGGAGCCCGGCGGCCAGCATGACGCTCGGGTTCGACGTGTTGGTGCAGCTCGTGATGGCCGCGATGACGACGTCGCCGTGCTTCAGGTCGAGCTCGTTGCCTTCCTGGTCCGCGTAGCGGCCCGTGTTGTCCAGGGCGTCCTCGCTGTAGCCGAACCCCTGCGGGCTGGCCGGCCGCGTCAGGCTCTCGCGGAACTCGCGCTGCACGTCGCCCAGCACGATCCGGTCCTGCGGACGCTTCGGGCCGGACATCGACGGCTGGACTTCGGCGAGGTCGAGTTCCAGCGTCGCCTCGAACTCGGGCTCCGCCAGGTCATCGGTACGGAAGAGGCCCTGGGCCTTCGTGTACTTCTCGACGAGGTCGATCGTGTCCGCGTCGCGGTTCGTGCGGCGGAGGTAGTCGACGGTCTCGGCGTCGATGGGGAAAAAGCCCATCGTGGCCCCGTACTCGGGCGCCATGTTGGCGATCGTCGCGCGGTCGGGCAGGCTCATGCTGGAGAGCCCCGGCCCGTAGAACTCGACGAACTTGCCGACGACGCCGTGCGCGCGGAGCATCTGCGTGACGGTCAGCGTGAGGTCGGTCGCCGTGACGCCCTCGCGGAGCTTGCCGGAGAGCCGGAAGCCGACCACCTTCGGCATGAGCATGTAGATCGGCTGGCCGAGCATGGCGGCCTCGGCCTCAATCCCGCCGACGCCCCACCCGAGCACGCCGAGGCCATTGATCATCGTCGTGTGGCTGTCGGTCCCGACGAGCGAGTCGGGGTAAGCCACCTTGACGCCGTCGTCGCCCTCGGTCGTCCAAACGCCCTTGGCGATGTACTCGAGGTTGACCTGGTGGCAGATCCCGCGCTCCGGCGGCACGACGCTAAAGTTGTCGAACGCCTTGGACCCCCAGCGCAGGAACTCGTAGCGCTCCTGGTTCCGCTGGAACTCGATGTCGGCGTTGATCTGGAACGCCTCGGGCAGCGCGAACGAGTCGACTTGGACCGAGTGGTCGATGACGAGGTCGACCGGCACGCGCGGGTTGATGGCCTCGGGGTCGCCCCCGTTGCGGGCCATCGCGGAGCGCAGCGCCGCGAGGTCGACGACGGCGGGGACGCCCGTAAAGTCCTGGAGCAGCACGCGGGCCGGCGAGAACGGGATCTCGACCTCGGCCGGCGCCGACGGCTCGTAGCGCGCCAGGTTCTCGACGTCCTCCCGCGTCACGGGTCCCTCGCCGGCGTTGCGGAGGGCGTTCTCGAGGAGCACCTTGATCGAGAACGGGAGCCGGTCGAGGTCGACCCCGAACTCGTCGGCGGCGCGGTCGAGGCGGTAGTAGTGGACGGGGCCGCCGGTCGTGTCGAGGGTGTCGCGGGCGCCGAGGGGGTCTGCTGCCATGTCAGGGAGGGTCCGGTGTGTCGTGGGGCGTCCTCCTGCTAACGCACGAGCGGCGGCGCGGTGCCGCGCCTCCGGGCGAGGCGGGAGTTTCTACACGTCCTCACGGCCGCCCCGCTCGCACGGCGGGCGGCGGGGGCGGGGCGGTCTCGTTTCACGGTCTCTCCGGGCGGGGCGGTTGACCTCGGGCGGGGCGGGGCGGTATCCTGGAGGTCCGCCCCGCTCGCGTGGGGCGTCTGGGGCTATAGCTCAGTTGGTAGAGCGCTGCAATCGCACTGCAGAGGTCAGGAGTTCGAATCTCCTTAGCTCCACCCTCCACCACCCCGCCCGAGTCCCGGGCGGGGTGGTCTCGTTTCAGCCGCCCCGCCCGCCTCCAACGCGCCGCGGGCGGGGCGGTCGGCGCATCAGCTCGCCGCCAGGACGCGGACGGCGGCCGCCAGCATCTCCACCTTCTCGGCGTCGCGGGCGGGGCGGGCCGCGTCGAGGTCGTCGGCCAGCGCCACGAGCGCCGAGCGGCGGGCCTCCCCGTCCTGGCCCTCGGCCGAGGCGAGCGCCTCGCGGACCGAGGCGACGTCCGACGCCTCCAACCCGCCCGAGCGGTCGAGCTGGTCGACGTAGGCCCGTGCGAGCGCGAACGACGGCGGCCAGATGTAGGTCGGCTGGCCCTGCGCGTTGAGGTAGTCCAGGCGGACCGTGTCGGCGGCGTCGATCTCGTTCTGCGTCAGGTGCTCGCTCGGCACGAGCTCGAACACGTCGAGCCCGCGCGCGATCTCGGACGAGACGATGTCCCCGTTGTACCAGTACACCGACCAGCTCCCACCCATCTCCATCTGGTCGGCCGAGATCGGCCCGCGGTCGTGGTAGGCGATCTCAATCGGGTTCTCCGAATCCGTCCAGTCGAAGACCGAGATGCCGCCCTGGTACCACGACTGCACCATCACGTCGCGGCCCGGGATCGGGATGAGCGAGCCGTTGTGGGCCACGCAGTTCTCCTCGGCCGTCTGCTCGGCCGGCAGCTTGTAGTAGCTCTGGAAGTCGAGCGCGCGGTCCTCGATCTCGAAGATGGCGTTGGCGCCCCACTCCATCGGGTCGCCGGCGCGGCACTTAGGCTGGCCGCCGCCGCCCCACTCGTCGGTAAAGACGACCTTCGAGCCGTCGTTGTTGAACGTGGCCGAGTGCCAGTACGAGAAGTTCGAGTCGGCGGCCGCGTCGAGCCGCCGCGGGTTGACGGGGTCCGTGATGTCGAGGAGCAAGCCGTACCCCTCGCACGCC
Source organism: Rubrivirga sp. S365 (assembly GCF_032248475.1). Lineage (NCBI taxonomy): Bacteria > Pseudomonadati > Rhodothermota > Rhodothermia > Rhodothermales > Rubricoccaceae > Rubrivirga > Rubrivirga sp. S365. The sequence goes on along the minus strand of NZ_JAVTTN010000001.1, from coordinate 946,877 downwards.
CCGCCCGCGAGCCCGATGGCCGGGTAGAGCGTGATGTCGTGGCACTGCGTCGGGCCAGGGCGCGGACCGTCGTCCTCCTCGTCGTCGCCGAAGCGGGCCGCAATCATGGCGTCGATCTGCTGGCGGACGGCCGCGGTGTCGGCCGCCGTCGGCGCGCCCTCCCCGCCCCGCCCCGCCACGGCGGCGGTCAGCATCTGGGCCGTCATCTGGGCCGGGAGGACCATCGGGGTCCCCTGGATCTCGACGACGAACTCGCCCCGCGCGCGGGCTTCCGCAATCTCAGCGAGGTCGGCCTGCGACGGACCGTGCGCCTCGGGCTCGACGAGGCCCTCGAAGATGCGCGGGCTGCTCACGATGGCCGCCTGCTCGGGCGCGTCGAGCGGGACCTTGATGACCTCGATCCGAAATAGCGCCGACTCCGGGTCCTCACCGGGCGCCGCCGAGACGCACCCCGGCAGCTCGTCCTCAGGCCGCACCGGCGCCGAGCCGGACACGTAGACGTAGACGTTCTCGTCGTCGGCCGGGTCTTTCAGGACCGAGTGCGTGTGCGAGCCCCGGCACGTCTGGACGTTCGAGACGTACTCCGGCGCGCGGATGTCGGAGATGTCGAAGATGCGGATGCCGCGCAGGCGGTTCGTGCTCACGCTCTCGTCGACGCCCTCGACCCCGCAGTCGAGCCGGCCCTCCAGCCCCTCGCCTGAGACGAACAGGAGGTCGCCGTAGACCGAGACGTCGCTCTGCGACGCCGGGCACACGTACTCGGTGACGAGCTCGGGCGCCGACGGGTCCGACAGGTCCCAGACGATGACGCCGTTGTAGTTGCCCTGGATGGCGTAGTCGCCCTTGAACGCGAGGTCCGAGTTGGTCATGCCGACGAACGCCTCGGGCGGGGCGGTCGAGGACAGCTTGCGGAGGCCGGAGATGGCCTCTTCGGCGTCGAACAGGCCGGCCCCGAGCCCGACGCGCGGGTCGGCGGTCGTCTGGGCGCCGGCCGCGAGCGGGGCGGCGAGCGCGAGGAGGAGGACGGAGAGGGCGAGGCGTCGCATGGCGGGGTGGGGTGGGCGGGTGGGGAGTGACGAGGTACGAAAAACGAGCACGAGGCGGAGGGGGCGTTGGAGCCGGGCGGGGCGGTCGCGAGAGCGGGCTCGGCGCCCGTTACTCGTCGCCGACCATCGCGTCGAGCATCTGCTGCATCCGGGCGATCTCGGTCCGCTGGTCGACCTGGACGTCGGAGGCCAGCTTGAACGTGGCTCCGTCCTGGGCCGCGCCGTCGGCCGCGAACAGCTCGTCGACCATGACGACCGCCCCGCCGTGGTGCTGGATCATGTAGGCCAGGAACAGGCGGTCAAAGTCGGCGCCGCGGGCTGCGTCGAGCTCGGCGAGTTGGGCCGGCGAGAGCATCCCGGGCATCGAGGCGTGGTCCATCGCCATGCCGGCGCCGTGGCCCTCGTGCCCGCCGTGGTCCATGTCCGTGCCGTGGTCCATGCCGTGCGCCATCGGCGCCGTCCCATCGGGGCGCACCTCGGGGGCCGACTGGCCGCGGTCGGTGAGCCACCGCTGCATCGAGCGGATCTCGTCGCGCTGCGCGTTGTCGATGCGCGCGGCGAGGCGGCGGACGGCTGGGCTGGCCCCGTGGGTCGCCGCCATGTCGGCCATGACGAGCGCCTGCGCGTGGTGCCCGATCATGCCGGTCATGTAGCGGACGTCGGCGTCGGTGTAGCGCGCGAGCGCGCTGTCCTGGCGCGCCCAGTAGAGCGCCTCCAGCTCGGCCGTCGAGGGCGGGGTGGTCTGGGCGGCCGCCCCGCCCGCGCCGAGCGCGAGGACGAGGGCGAGCAGACGGAACGGTGGGGGTCGGCGCGTCACAGATGCGGCCCGTCGGGGCAGGGTGTGCATGGGCAAGGTAGCGGACGCGCGGGGCGAGGCGCCTCCACAGACGCCGCCCCGCCCGCGGCCGCCGTCGGGGCGACCGGCTGCCGCCCATGCGGGCGGGGCGGCGTTGCATGCAACGCCGTCGGGCCGCGGCGCCCAGGGCGGGGCGGTGCCGGTCTTGACCGCCCCGCCCGCCCGACCACCACCCCGCCCTTTGGGTCCTAGCCCCTCCTGGCTGCGCCGTCCCCTCGGGGTGTCCAGGAGGGGGACCGCCGCCGCCTCGGGACGGCGACGTGCCCGCCTCGACCACCCCGCCCGAAAACCTGACCCACTGATCCACCGCCTCCCCCGGCTATTCCAGTTCGTCGCGGCGCGCGCGGAGCGCCTTGTTGAGGAGCGCGCGGGCGCGGAAGATGTGCGCCTTGACGGTGCCCAGCGGGAGGTCCAGCTCGTCCGCAATCTCGTCGTACGTCTTTTCCTCCTGGTGCCGGAGCACGATGACGCGGTGGTACTTCGGCGGGAGCGCCTCGATGGCCTCGCGGAGGATCGCGTTGCGCTGGTCCGTCACGACGGCCCGGTCGGGGCGGTAGGTCGTGTCCGGGAGCTCCATCTGGAGTTGGCCGTCGCGCGTCTGGACCGGCTTGTCGATCGAGAACGTGGGCAGCTTTTTGCGCCGGATGTGGTCGATCGTGTGGTTCGTCGTGATCCGGTAGAGCCACGTCGAGAAGGCGTACGTCGGCGAGTAGCTGTCGAGCGATCCGAACGCCTTGACGAACGCCTCCTGCACCAGGTCGTCGACGACGGCGCTCTCGCGGACCATCTTCGAGACGTGGTGGGTCAGCGGCCCCCGGTACTTCGTGACCAGCCGCTCGTACGCCCGCTGGTCGCCGCCGAGCGCCTGCGCGACCGTCGCGCGGTCCTCCTCGCTCGACGCCGAGGGCGCGGACGGAGACGGGGCAGGCGGCATGGCGGGCGTCGTAACTCGGGGCGGGGCGGCAAACTACCCCGCCCCGCCCGCTCCCGCCGCCCGTAGGTGCGGGGAGGCGCGGGCGGGGCGGCGGGCTGCGCCGACGCCCCGCGGTCAGGCGCGGTCCCGCTTCCGCTCGAACCGGCGGCCCATCCACGGCGGGAACAGGAAGAGCCCGTACGGCTCCTGCCCCTCCTTCGAGAGCGACTGGTGGTGCCGCCCGTGCGCCCGCTTCACCGACTGCGCCGCCGGGTTCTTCGTCTTCACCGGCCCCAGCCGCCCGTGCGCGTAGAGGTCGTGGAGCACGAAGTAGAGCGCGCCGTAGACGGCGATCCCGACGCCCAGCGGGAACGCTCCGCTCGCGAGCGGGGCGCCCCGCCCCGCCCACATCAGCCCGAGCGAGACGGCCGCGAAGCTGACCGAGAACAGGTCGTTCCACTCGAACCCGTCGCCGTGGCCGTGGGCCGGGTCGTGGTGCGTCCGGTGGAGCCGCCACAGGGCGCCGTGGAAGAGCCAGCGGTGGAGGACGTACGCGGACACCTCCATCACGGCGAACGCGGCGGCGGCCAGGAGCAGGAAGCGGAGCACGGCGGGCGGGGGACCGGGGCGGGGCGGACGAACGTAGGACCACCCCGCCCCGCCCCGCCTCCTGCGATCCCCGATGCTCGACGCCGCCCTCGCTGACCTCCGCACGCTCGCCGACGCCGTGCTGGCGCTCGCGCTGGGCGGGGTGGTCGGGTGGGAGCGCGAGCGGAAGGGGAAGGGCGCCGGCCTGCGGACGATGATGCTCGTGGCGCTCTCGTCGTTCCTGTTCGTCGAAGTCAGCGTGGCCGCGGGCGCCGCCGCCGGCGGGGGCGTCCGCGTCGACCCGGTGCGGGCCGTCCAGGCGATCGCGGCCGGCCTCGGGTTCCTGGGCGCCGGCATCGTGTTCCGCGACCGCGAGCGCGACCGGACGCGCGGGCTCACGACGGCCGCCTCGCTCCTCGTCGTGGCGCCCATCGGGATCGCCGTCGCGCTCGACCGCTACGTGCTCGCCGTCGGCGCCACGGTCCTCACCGTCCTCGTGCTCGGCGCCGCCGAGCGCCTCGAACGCCGCGTGGAGCTCCGCCGTGGCTAAAGTCCCCATCCCCGACACCAACGACGACCTCCTCGCCGAGTGCGACGTCGAGACGATGAGCGCCGGGACCAAGGGCGGCCAGCGGGCGAACAAGGTCGAAACGGGCGTCCGCCTGACGCACCGGCCGACCGGCGTCCGCGTGCAGAGCCGGTCGTCACGGAGCCAGTTCCGCAACAAGGCCCTCGCCGTGGCCACGCTCCGCGAGCGGCTGGAGGAGATGAACCGGCCCGTCAAGGTCCGCCGGCCGACCAAGCCGACGCGCGGCTCGAAGCGGCGCCGGATCGAGGCCAAAAAGCGCCGGTCCGAGAAAAAGGCCAACCGGCAAAAGCCCGACTGGTGACCGACTGTCCCTGCGCGTCCGCGCCCGCGCCTCCTGCAACAACGAAGCGTGGGGGAAAATGCCAAGCCGGTCTTTAGCCGTCCCCCTCACCCAACGATCACGTCTCCCGAGGAACCCCCTCCACCCCGCCCTCTACGATGGCGGTAGCGTCTCGCCTGCTTTTCATCCCACTCCGCTCTACATGCCTTTTGCAACCCCCCGCTGGATCCCGCTCGCGGTAGCCCTTCTCGCCGGTCCGGCCAGCGCCCAAGTCCCGACGACCGTGTTCACGGTCAACTCCGCCGCGGACGACGCCAACGCCCGCGACCGGACGCCCGGCGACGGCGTGTGCCTGGACACCTTTACCGAGTCCAACCCGTCCGCCGAGCCCCGCTGCACGCTCCGGGCGGCCGTGGACGAGGCCAACGCGACGCCCGGCCCCGTCGTCATCAACCTGCCGGGGCAGCTCGCGGGCGGCGTCTCGGGCACCTACACGCTCTCGCGCGTGGCCCCCAACGTCGCCGCGGAGACGTACGAGGACGGCAACGCCTACGGCGACCTCGACCTGGGCGCCGGGGCCGCCGCGTTCTCGTCGCTCACGATCCGCGGCACCGGGACGCCCGGCCCGCAGGTCACGGTGAGCCCGAACGACCGTGTGTTCCACCTGCTCTCGAACGAGGTCCGCATCGAGCGCGTCACGATCACCGGCGGCACGGCGCAGCCCGGCGCCAACGGTGTTTCGAGCCCCGGCCCCGGCCAGTCCGTGGACGGCGCGGACGGGGCCGACGGCGGGTGCGTGCTCGTCGCGGCGGGCGTGACGGCCCTGCTCGACCAGGTCTCGGTCAACAACTGCGCCACGTCGAGCGGCGGCAACGGGACGGCGCCTTCGGCTGGGATCGCCCAGACGCGCGGCGGCAACGCCGGGCGGGGTGGCGACGGCGGCGGCATCGCCAACTACGGCGCCCTCACCCTGCGCCGGAGCTTCGTGGCGCAGAACGAGACGGGCGACGCCGGCTCGCCGGGCTTCGGCACGGCCCCGTCGAGCGGCGCCCCGGCCGATGGCGGCAACGGCGGCTCCGGCGGCTCCGGCGCCGGCGTCTACAACGAGGGGACGCTGAGCGTCGAGCGGTCGACGATCGCGAACAACGTGGCCGGCGACCCCTCGGCCGGCGCCGCCGGCACGAACGGCGGCCAGGCCGGTGCCGAAGGCGAGGGCGGGGCGGGCGGCGGCGTCGCGAGCGTCAACGGCGGGGAGACCACGCTGACCAACACGATCGTCGCGTCGAACACGGCCGGCAGCGACACCCGCAACGACGGGACCACGACGGCGGCCACAAAGCAGCCGGGGTCCGACCTCTACGACGGGTCCGTGGCTGACGACGACGCCGGGCCGGGGCCGAACCCGTTTACGACCGGCCTGCTCGTGGACCGCGGCTTCAACCTGATCGGGACCAACAGCTCGGTCGAGGCCGGCTTCCCCGACGTCCAGCCGGGCGCGGCCGTGGACCAGAACGGGAGCCGCATCGGGAGCGGGCAGGCCAGTGACGCGACTCGGATCAACCCGGTCGTCATCGGCGCCAACCGGGGCGCGGGCTACGCCGTCACGGCGTACGAGCTGGGCGCCGCGAGCCCGGCCATCGACGCCGCCGACCCGGCCATCGGGGCCGACGCGCCGGCCCTCGACGGCCGCGGCTTCCTCCGCCCGGGCATCCGCAGCGGGGACGAGCGGGCCGACATCGGCGCCTTCGAGTTCGCCTCGCGGCCGGTCTCGGGCGACCTCGTCATCAGCGAGGTCGACGCCGTCACGCCGCCGCTTGGCGAGGGCGACGCCGCGGAGTTCGTCGAGATCCAGAACGTCAGCGACGTTCCGGCTCAGCTGGCCGACTACGCCCTCGTCTTTTTCAACGGAGCCGACAACCTGGCCTACGCTCAGTTCAACCTCCAGGGCGTGCTCGCGCCCGGTGAGGTCTACGTGGTGTCGGACCCCGGCGTCGCGGCAGCCAACCAGGCCGTCCTCGGCGGCGCCCCCAACGACGTCGTCGACGGGAGCGGGGCGGTCGCCCTCTACCTCGGCAAGGCGAGCGACTACCCGAACGGGGCCGCGGCCGGCCAGAACGCGTCGACGCGCGCTGACGTCCTGATCTACGACAACGCCGTCACCGCGAGCCGCCGCGCCGCGCCGTCCGGGAGCCTAGCGAGCGCCTTCGGCGTGCCCGAGGACCAGGTAGCGTCGGGCGACACCGAGGAGGCCTCGATCCAGCGGACCGGGAACGGCTCCTACGCGGCCGCCCCGCCCACGCCGGGCAGCGCCAGCGCGGGCGGCGGCGTGGCCGGCGAGGGCGGTCCCGACGAGGCGGTCGACCTGGCCGTCACGTCGGCGCCGAACCCGACGTCGGGCCGCGCGCTCATCGCGTTCGGCGCCGCCGAGGCCGGAGACGCCCAGGTGGCGGTCTACGACGTGCTGGGCCGCCGCGTGGCCGTCCTCGCGTCCGGCCCCGTCGAGCGCGGCCGCCACGAGGTCGCGTTCGACGCCTCGGGCGTTCCCTCCGGCGTCTACGTCGTGCGCGCCACGGTCGGCGATGAGACCCAGACAGTCCGGATCACGGTCGCCCGCTAAGACCGCCGGATCTGAGCTCCCTGCGCGGGGGCGGGCCTCCGGGTCCGCCCCCGCGCGCCGTTTGGGAACCCCGCTCGGAACGGGCGGGGCGGCCGCTCGGAACGGGCGGGGCGGCCGCTCGTCTGTCTACGCCCCGCCCGTCACCGCCCCGCCCCACCGTCATGGCCGACCACGGCAGCCGCATCAAAAACGACGACGCGTACGAAGCGCTCCGCGACAAGGGCTACTCCACGCACAAAGCGGCGGCGATCGCGAACGCCCAGGCCAACCCCGACATGCACCCGTCGGAGAAAGGCGGCCACGCCAAGGCCTACGAGGAGTGGACGAAGGACGAGCTGCACGACCGCGCCAAAGAGCTCGGCGTCGAGGGCCGGAGCCGCATGACGAAGGCCGAGCTGATCGGCGCCCTCCGCACCGGGTAGCCGCGTGACGCCCCGCCCCGCCCCCGCTCTGCCGGTCCACGTCGGGTTCGTCGCGCTCCTCCTGCTCGCCGGGTGCGCGGGCGTCCGCCCCGCCCCGCCCGAGTCGACCGGCGCGGGCCTCGTCCCGGTCCTTCGCGTCGAGGCCGGGCGGGCGGACACGCTCGACGCCGCCCCGCTCGGGGCGGGCGGGGCGGCCGCGTTCGGCGCGCACCCCGACGTCCAGGTCGCGCCGGCCGACGGGACGCGCGTGGTCGTGCGGCCGCGGGCGGGGTGGGCCGGCGTCGCCCTCGTCCCGTTCCGCGCGGGCGGGGCGGACGGCGTCGTCGCGGTCGTGGGCGGGGCGCCGGGCCTCCGCCTGCGCTTCGTCGGCGTGGACGCCGGCGACCCCAGCCTCGTCGAGTTCGCGCTCGACCAGGACGGCGGCGGGGCGCCCGATCTGGACGAGGAAGAGGGCGTCGTCGCGCTCGTCGGCGACCGCCCGTTCGGCGACAACGCGATCGACGCGTTTCAGGACCGCGTCGTCCTCGACCTCGACGCGGCGGGGGCGGCGCGGCAGACGGTCCGCCTCGCGGCGCGGGCGGACGGGCGCGTGTCGAACTGGGTCGCCATCGAGGTCGCGGACGGCCGGTTTGTGCGCGAGGTGCGGGCGCGCGTCGTCGGGCCGCCCCGCCCCTAGCCCCGGAGGGTGCGAGGTACCGGGTACGGAATCCGCTGCCGGCTCTGGGGAACGATGCGCCTCCCCGCCCCGCCCCCAGGCCTCTATCGTTCCTAAAAAGCACTCCAGGGCCGTACCTCGTACTGAGTACCCCGTACCTCCCCGGAGGGGGCTCTAGCCGTCAGCGAACTGGGCGAGGGCGGCGCCCGAGAGGCGCATCCCGGTCCACTCCGTCTGGGCCTCGGCGCCCAGGCCCTCGTAGAAGTCGATGGCTAGGCGGTTCCAGTTGAGGACCACCCAATCCATCCGGTCGGCCCCGCGCGCGACGGCCTCGGCGGCGACGGCCCGGAACAGGGCCAGCCCGATCCCCTTGCCGCGGTGCTCGGAGCGGACGAACAGGTCTTCGAGGTAGACGCCCCAGTTGGCGCGCCACGTAGAGTAGGCGGGGTAGAACAGGGCGAGCCCGGCGGCCTCGTCGCCGTCGAAGGCGAGGAGCGCCGAGAGGGCCGGCGCGGCGTCGGGCGCGAGCGCGGCGCGGACGGCCTCGGGCGTCGTGGCCACGTCGCCCGGCCCGGCCTTTTCGTAGGCGGCGAGGTCGAGGATCAGGCGGCAGACGAGGTCGGCGTCGTCGGGCGTGGCGGGGCGGAGTGTGCCCGCGAACGGAGAGGTCGGCATGGGTCGGGTTAGGTGGCCGCCCCGCCCGTGCAGGCGGGCGGGGCGGGGCGGCTACGGGAGGTAGCGGGCGACGGTCGGCGGCCAGTCGGGGCTCTGGACCCGCTCGAGCACGGCGCGCGTGACGGCCTCGCGGAGGTCGCTCCCCTGCGGGGCGGCGAGCGCCCACCGCTCGTATTCGAACCCGGTCGTCTCGACGCGGAGCCCGCGGTCGGTCTCCGACGTCGCCACCTTCAGGCGCGGGACGGAGTCGACGAACAGGTCGAGCGAGTCGGCCTCGACGGCGTCCAGGCCGGCCGCGAGCGACGGGTACGGCCGCGCGGTCACGCGGCTCTCGGCGAGCACCGCCTCGGCCGCCGAGCCCGCGACGACGCCGACGCGCTCGCCGCGGAGGTCGTCGGGGAACGACGCGCCGCCGCCCGAGCCGCTCCCGATCCCGAGCGCCGAGACGAGGGCGGCCGTGAGCGCCGACGTCACGGCGAGCGAGACGATCATCCAGACCAGCGCGAGCGCGCGGCCGCCCGTCGTCTGCGGGACGGTGTCGCCGTAGCCGATCGTCGTCATCGTCACGCCGGCCCACCAGAACCCGTCCCAGATGCCAGCCTTCTCCTCGCGGATCTCGTTCTCGTCCTCGTGCCGCTCGATGCCCCACATGGCGAGCCCGATGAGGAACAGGAGGACGACGAGGCCGAGCGCGATCTTGAAGAAGGTGGGCGAGAAGAACCGCTTTGCCACCTCGGCGATGCCGCTCCCGGTCTCGCGCGCCATGCCGAGGCGGGCCGAGTAGAACGGGGCCGTAAAGTCGACGCGGTCCTCGTCCTCGGCCGTCATCGTCGCCACGGCGAGGTCGGCCGCCCCGCCCGCGACCGCGGCCACGGGGTCGTCCGCGCGGACGAACTGGACGCTCCGCCCCAGCTGCGTGCCCACCTCGCGCGCGAGGTGGACGCCCAGGCCGTCCCACGTGCTGTCGGTGCCGGCCTCGACGAACGGGGGCGCCGGCGCCACGGCGACCCGGAGGTCCCCGCCGGACGGGGCGGGCGGGGCGGTCTGCGCCGAGGCGGCCGGCGCGGAGGCGAGGAGCAGGACGAGGGCGAGCAGAAGACGGATCACGAGGCGGAGCGGGGGGAGCCGCCCAACCTACCCCGCCCCGCCCACGGCGTGCGCCGAAGGCCACGCCGGCTCACGCCGATCCTACTTCGTCCACCCCACCCCGCCCGCACATGGAGTCTGCGCGTGGAGAACGGGCGGGGCGGGGCGGGATCAGTTGAAGCGCCGGTACTCGTCGTCGTCGTCGTCGAAGTCGTCGTCGTCGTACGAGCCCAGCCCGGAGAGCACGGAGCCCATCATGTCGGCGTAGCTGGCGCCGTCGTCGGCCACCTCCTTGCCGACGAGCGAGTGCTGGTGGAGCATCTCGAGCGCGAGCTCCATCACCGACGCCTTCTCGGCCGGGCTCGACGGCTGCGTGTGGGCGTCGACCAGCTTGCCCAGCCCGTCGACGCGGTCGAGCGCCTTGGCGTAGTCGGCGAACGGGAGGTCGCCGTCGAGGTCGACGGCGTTCCCCTTCGAGAACCACCCGAGCACCTCGCTGTAGGCGGCGCGGCCGCCGCTCTCGCCGCTCCCCTTCTCGGCCGGGTCGGGGAGGTACGTCTTCATGATGGCCGCGACGGCCCGGCCGACGAGCGCGCGGGCCACCTCCTGGGCGCCCTCCTGCTCGCCCTCGTAGACCAGCTCGACCTTGCCCGTCACGGCCGGCTCGACGGACTCCAGGTCCGACGCCCGCGCCGTCGTCTCGGCCTCGCCGTTGAGGAGCGCCCGGCGCTCGGCGGCCGAGACCAGGTCTTCGAGGGCCGCCCGCGTAAGCCGCGCGCTCACGCCCGACTTCTGGTCGACGTACTCGGACGCGCGGGCCTCGAACGCCACCTGCTCGATGATCTCGCGGAACACGTGGGGGATGTGGACGGCCGGCGTCTCCGGCGCGCCGTCGCCGCCGGCCCGGTCGTCCCACGCCTCCTGCCGCGTGATCTCGACGCCGATCCCCAGCTCGCGCGGGTAGTGCGTGAGGATCTGCGAGTCGATCCGGTCCTTGAGCGGGGTGATGATCGAGCCGCGGTTCGTGTAGTCCTCCGGGTTCGCCGTGAACACCATGAGCACGTCGATCGGGATGCGGACGTTGAACCCGCGGATCTGGATGTCCTGCTCCTCCATGATGTTGAGGAGGCCGACCTGGATGCGCGGCTGGAGGTCCGGGAGCTCGTTGATCGCGAAGATGCCGCGGTGCGTGCGCGGGATGATCCCGAAGTGGATGACCTCCTCGTCGGCGTACGTCAGCTTGCGCGTGGCGGCCTTGATGGGGTCGATGTCGCCGATGAGGTCGGCGATCGACGTGTCGGGCGTCGCGAGCTTCTCGCCGTAGCGGGCGCTCCGGTGGAGCCACGTGACCGGCGTCTCGTCGCCCCGCTCGGCAACGAGGTCGCGGGCGTACTTCGAGACCGGCGCGAGCGGGTCGTCGTGGATCTCGGACCCCTCGACTTCCGGCACCCACTCGTCGAGGAGCGACGGGAGCATCCGCACGATCCGGCTCTTGGCCTGGCCGCGGAGCCCGAGCAGGATAAAGTCGTGGCGGCCGAGGAGCGCGTTCTGGACCTGCGGGATGACCGTCCGGTCGAACCCAAGGATGCCGGGAAACACGTCGTCGCCCGCCTTCAGGCGCTGCACGAGGTTCGCCCGGACCTCGTCCTTGACCGAGCGAGGGTGGTAGCCGCTCTCTTTGAGGGCGCCGAGCGTGGAGATGTCGGGGGCGTCGGTCATCGAATGCGTGGTGTTGGATCGTTGGGGTCCTGCACGCCGGGCACCGCGCGCCGTTCCTCCCCGCCCCGCCCTCACGTCGGGCGGGGTGGGCGGGGCGGAGCAGCCTGGGGCGGGGCGGCCTGCCGGCCCCCGACAACGGCGCCCGCCGCGCCAGGCGTGCCCGGGCGGCCTACGGCGCGGCGAAGGCGTCGGCGCCCGCCACGCCCGGCGTCCGGTCCATCCAGAGCCACCCCGCCCGGCCGTCCGGCGCCGCCACGCGCGCCCACCACTGCTGCTCGGGGGTGGTCGCCTGGCGGAGCGCGGCGCCCGGGTTGCCGCCGGCGTCCGAGAACCCGATGCGGCCGCCGTGCCACACGCGGAAGCTCCCCTCGCCCTCGTAGTCCAGCACGAGGACCGTATCGCCCAGGGCGAGCGGGGCGGCCTCGCCTTGCGGCACGAGCAGGTCCGTCGGCCGCGTCGCCACGGACGCCCCGACGCGCGTGAGGAGCGCGAACCCGCCCGACGCGTCGAGCCTCGTCCCGGCGGGGACCATGAAGGCGGCGCTCGTCGAGTCGCCGCCCCGCCCGTAGACCGTCGTCTCGGCCGAGGTGGTCCAGGTCCCGTAGGTGCAGCCCTCGAACGGACACGCGCCGTCGACGCGGAGCGGGGGGGCGGGCCGCTCGGCGAGCTCGCGGGTCTGCGTCGTGATGGCCAACGTGTCGGGCGCCGCGTCGAGCGGGGCGGCAGCGGGCGCGTCGGCCACCCCGCCCGCGCCGTCGGCGGGCGGGGCGGGGTCGGCGCACGCGGCGAGCGCGAGCGCGGCCAGGGCGAGCCGGGCGGGGCGGCTCATGGCGAGGCCGGGGGCCGGGTGGCGTCGGGCTGCGGCGTCCACCGGTACAGCACGATGCGGCTGGCCGGCGCCTGGAGCAGACCGGGCGGGCGGGCCATGAGCACCGCGAGCTCGACGGCTCCGCCGGTCTCCCTCACCGCGAGGTCGAGCGGGTACACCTCCTCCGACCGCTCCGGCCCCACGAGCACGCGCTCGAGCCGCCCCGCCCGGTCATACACGTCGACGCGGAGGTGGTCGCCGCGGAGGTTGAGCACGAACAGGCGGTCGCCGAGCGGGGCGGCGCTCGACGTCAGGAGCGGCGGCTCGTCCACGTCGCCGCGGACGTACTGGGCCGAGCGCGTAAGCTGCGGCGAGGCGAACCCGACGAGCGCGAGCGTGTCGAGCGGGGCGGCGGGCGCGGCGCTGGGCGCGAGCACGTCGACGACCGGGCGGTAGCCGGAGAGCGCGGCGAGCCGCCCGCCCCACGCGCGCAGAAACCCGATGGACCGCCACGGTGGGCCGGTGAGCGCGTGCCGAGCCACGACCGCCCCGCCCTCGTCCAGCACCTCGACGGCGCCCGGCGGCGCCTCCTCGTCCGAGCCGCCGCCGGTGCGCACGGCCACGAGCGAGTCGGTCACGAGCGCCGCCGTCGCCCCGGGCGGGGCGGGCACGTCGCGGACGACGCCGCGGCCGGGGACGGCCCACCGGAGCTGGTCGGCGCCGCGCGCCAGCACCACGACTGTGTCGCCGCGCACGCCGGCGAGGTACGGGTAGTCGCCGCCCAGGTCGACGCGGCCGGCGTCGGCGCCGTCCGCGCCGAGCAGGCGGGCCGCCCCGCCCTGCGTCTCGACCACGGCCACGCCGCGGCCGTACCACCCGAGCGACGTGGGCAGGTCGAGCGCCGGGCTCGCCTCCCACACCACGTCGAGCGTGTCGACGGGCGCCGCGGCGGCGAGCGCGACCGAGGCCGAGTCGGCGGCCGAGACCGAGCGGTCGAGCTCGCGCTGGCTCGACGGGAGGCACCCGGCCAGGGCCACCGCCCCGCCCGCGACCAGCAGCAGGAGGCCGAGCCGGGCGGGGCGGAACGGGGCGGGGCGGGCGCTGGCGGGGCGGGGCGGGCGGGTCACTCGGCGCGGCCCAGCCGGAGCGAGACGTCGAGCGGGCGCCCGTCACGCACGACGCCGAGGCGGACCACGTCGCCGGCGCGGAGGTCGACGAGGCGCTGGCGGATGTCCTCGTTCGAGGCGATCGGCTCGCCGCCGACCGAGCGGACGACGTCGTACGGGCGGAGGCCGGCGGCCTCGGCCGGGCTCCCCGGCTCCACGCTCCGCACGATGAGCCCGCGGACGTCGTCGAGCCCGAGCGCCCGGGCGATCTGCGGGGTGACCGCGTTCACGCTCAACCCGGTGTAGAACGAGCGGTCGACGGAGCCCGACGTACGGAGCTCGGCGACGACCTGGCGGATGCGCCACGACGGCACGGCGAACCCGATCCCGACCGACCCGCCCGAGCGTGAGAAGATGAACGTGTTCATCCCGATCACGTGGCCCAGCGCGTTCACGAGCGGCCCGCCCGAGTTGCCCGAGTTGATGGCCGCGTCGGTCTGCACGAGGTCGCGGAACGTCCGCCCGTCCTGGGCCGGGAAGTCGCGGCCGATCGCGCTGACAACGCCCACGGTGACCGTGGGCTCGGCGGCCTCGAACAGGCCGAACGGGTTGCCCAGCGCCACGACCCACTCGCCCACGATGGCGTCGCCGGCCTCCTCGTACGAGAGGTACGGGAGCGCCGCGGGCGGGTCCACCTTGAGGAGCGCGATGTCCGTCTGCGGGTCGCTCCCGACGAGCTCGGCCGGGAGCTGGCTCCCGTCGGGGAAGGCGACCGTGATCTTGGTCGCGTTCCCCGCCACGTGGTCGTTGGTGACGATGTAGCCGTCGGGCGAGACGATAAACCCGGACCCGACGCCCTGCACCTGCTGCTGGTACACGCGGTCGGGCACGCGGCGCCCGAAGAAGCCCGCGAACGGGTCCCGCACGCGGACGTTCTGGACCTCGATCACGTTGACCGACACGACGGCCGGGCTGGCGGCCTCGACCGCGCGCGTGATGGCCGTCCGCCGGCTCGACAGGATCTCGCCGTCGGCCGGCGGGGCCTCGACGGCGAGCGGGGGCGGGGCGGCCTGCTGGGAGTGCGCCGTCTGCTCGCACCCGGCGAGCAGGGCGACGAGGAGCAGGGAGAGCGTGCGCATGGGGGGCGGGGTGGGCAATCGGCAACCTACGGGGCGCCCGCCGGCCGGTTTCTCGGGCGGGGCGGGCTCACGAACGCTTGGAACGGGCGGGGCCGCGTGCGCCGCCCCGCTCTGCCGCCCCGCCCGGCGCCGCCCCGCCCGACCGCCGACGCGGCGATCTTGGCCGCCCCGTCCCCCGCCCCGCCCGCGTGCCCGCCCTCTCCCGCCGCTTGTCCCGGAGCGCCCTCGTCGGCTTGGTCGCGTGGAGTGCGCTCCTGTTCGTGCCGCTGGCGGGCGGGGCGGCGCACGAACTCGGCGCGCACCTCGTGCTGCTGGCGCCGCTCGTGCTCGTGCCGCTCTACCTCGACGCCGCGCTGCCGGCCTCGTTCGAGCGGCGCACGGACCCCGCCCTCGCGGCGGCCTCGTGGCTGATCCTCCCCGGCGCCCTCGCCGCTGCGGGCTCGTTCCTCGTCCCCGTTGGAATGTGGGCCGGGGCGCTCGTGGTGCCGTGGGGGCTGGCGACCGCCGCCGTCGCCGTGTGGGCGCTGCGCGGGGCGTGGCGGCGCCACCAGGCCGGCACGCTCGACGCGGCCGAGGTCGTGCTCGCCGCCGGCTTCGCGTCGCTCCCGGGCGGGGCGGTCTGGCTCGGGTTCGCGCGGGCCGGCATCGACCCCGGGCCGTACGGGCCGCTCGTCGTGCTGCTCACGGCGGCCCACTTCCACTACGGCGCGTTCGCGGCGGCGGTCTGGAGCGGGCTCCTCGGCCGCGCGCTCCCGGCGGGCAGCCGGCTCCGCCCCGCCTGGGCCGCGACGGCGGCCGGCTTGGTCGTCGGGTTCTGGCTCGTCGCGTTCGGGATCGCCGCGTCGGGCGGACCGGCGGGCGGACCGGCGCTCGAAACGGTCGGCGTCGCGCTCCTGACGGCGTCGGCGATGGGGACCGGCGCGCTGGGGGTCGCCCTCGGGCCGACGCTCGCGGACCGCTGGGCGGGGCTTATGGTGGCCGTCTCGGGCGGGGCGCTGGCGCTCGCGATGGGGCTCGCCGTGTGGTTCCACCTCGGCCCGCGCCTCGGGATCGCGTCGCCGGACGTGCTGTGGATGCTGCCGCGCCACGGGTGGCTCAACGCGGTCGGGTTCGGGCTGTGGGGGGCGCTCGGGTGGCGGCGGCTCCGGCCTCGCCCCGCCCGCGCCGCCGCGCCGGCCGCCCCGCCCGTCGCGCGGGCCGCGTAAGGCGACCGCCCCGCCCGGCCTCCAGGGGCGGGGCGGTCGCCCCCCGTTCTCCCTCCCCCCGCTCCTCTGGACGACCTCCTCGCCCGCACCGTCGTCGTGATCCCGGCCCGTGACGAGGCCGCCTCAGTCGGCGCCGTCGTGGCGGCGCTGCCGCCGGTCCGCGAGGTGGTCGTGGTCGACAACGGATCGCGCGACGGAACGGCGGCCGTCGCCCGGGCCGCCGGCGCGACCATCGTGGCGGAGCCGCGCGCGGGGTACGGGCGCGCCTGCCTCGCCGGCCTCGCCCACGTCGCCTCTAGCGCACGGGCGGGGCGGGCGCCCGATGTCGTCGCCTTTGTCGACGCCGATTTGTCGGACCGGCCCGAGGAGCTGCGCGACGTGCTGGCGCCGATCGCGGCGGGCGAGGCCGACCTCGTGATCGGGAGCCGCCGGCTTGGGCAGCGCGCCGGCCGCGTCGAGCGGGGCGCGTTGCTCCCGCAGGCCCGGTGGGGCAACGCGCTCGCGTGCTTCCTTATCCGGGCGCGGTGGGGCGTCCGCTTTACGGACCTCGGCCCGTTCCGCGCCGTCCGCTACCCCGCCCTCGTCGGGCTCGGCATGGCCGACGAGACGTTCGGGTGGACCGTCGAGATGCAGGTCCGCGCCGTCCGCGCCGGCCTCCGGTGCGCCGAGGTGCCGGTGGGCTACCGCCGCCGCGTGGGCCGCTCGAAGATCACGGGGACCGTGAACGGGACGGTCCGGGCCGGCGCCAAGATCTTGTGGACCGTCGGCCGCCACGCGCTGGCGCGGCGCCCTCCGTGACCGCTCTGTGACCACCCCGCCCCGCCCGCCGCGGGCGGGCCGGAACGGCGGGGCGGGGCGGGCCGTCCTCCGGTGCGAAGAGGGCGACTGAATTCCGATGGAAGCGCTTCCGAAAGCGGCCTCCCCTATCTTCCCCCTGCCAAACGGCTCCGCAGGCTCGGGACACCCACCCCGCCCCCGCAGGCCGTCCGGCCCTTCCCCACCCTCCCCCCCGCCCATGTCGACGCCCCGCATCTGGTTCAACGGCGAGCTCGTCGCCCACGACGACGCCACCATCCACGTCCTCTCCCACGTCGTCCATTACGGGTCGTCCGTGTTCGAGGGGATCCGGGCGTACGACACCGACCGCGGCCCGGCCGTCTTCCGGCTCCGCGAGCACATGCGCCGGCTCGTCGACTCGGCCAAGATCCACCGGATGGACCTGGGCTACAGCGTCGACGAGCTGTGCGAGGCCGTCGTCGGGACGGTGGCCGACAGCGGGCTCGACGCGTGCTACATCCGCCCGGTCGCGTTCCGCGGGCACGGGAAGATGGGCGTGAACCCGCTCGGCGCCCCGGTCGAGGTCGTCGTCGCGGTGTGGGAGTGGGGCCAGTACCTCGGCGACGAGGCCGTCGAGCAGGGCGTCGACGTGCAGGTGTCGTCGTGGAACCGCCCTGCCCCGAACACGCTGCCGGCGATGGCGAAGGCCGGCGGCAACTACCTCGGCGGGAGCCTGATCAAGATGGAGGCCGTGCTCAACGGCTACTCCGAGGGCATCGCGCTGAGCGTGGACGGCTACCTCTCCGAAGGGTCGGGCGAGAACCTGTTCCTCGTCCGCGACAACGTGATCATGACGGCGCCGTCGACCATGTCGATCCTGCCCGGCATCACGCGCGACTCGGTCATGCAGATCGCCCGCGAGCGCGGCTACACGGTCGAGGAGAAGATCCTCCCCCGCGAGGCGCTCTACCTCGCCGACGAGATGTTCTTCACGGGCACGGCCGCCGAGGTCACGCCCATCCGCTCGGTCGACCACTACCAGGTCGGCGAGGGCCGGCGCGGGCCGGTCACGGAGGAGCTCCAGACGGCCTACTTCGAGGCGCTCCGCGACACGGCCAACCCGCGCGGCTGGCTCACGTTCGCCCGCGAGGCGCCGGGCGGGGCGGCCGGCGACGGCGCGGCGACGAGCGGCACGCCGACCGTCGGAGAGACGGCCTAACCCTCGTCTCCTGCAACGTTGGGCGCCCCGGCACAGCTGGGGCGCCCTTTTTCTTGGCCTGTTCCCCGCCTTATTCCGGGCGGGGCGGACTGACCTTTTGCCGCCCCGCCCACTCGTCTCCTCGCCTGTGTCTCTCCGCCCCGCCCTCTCGTCGGCCCTCCTCGGGCTCGCCCTCCTCGCCGGCTCCGCCTCGGCCCAGCCGATGCAGACGGCCGCCCCGCCCGCGCACGGGGCGCTCGCGCCGGCGCCTGGGGAGGCGGCGCGCGTCGCGTTCGACGTCCGCGCCCGGACGGAGAGCGGGGTCGACGGGTGCACCGGCGTCGTCGACCCCAGCGCGCCCGACGCCGTCGTGGACTGGGGCGGCGGCGACCTCCGCGTGTGGGCGCGGGCCGCGTTCGACGCGACGCTGCTCGTGGCCCAGCCGGACGGGTCGTGGACGTGCAACGACGACGCCGAGGGCCTCATGCCGGCCGTCACCGTGGGCGGGGCGGCCGCCGGGCGCTACGCGGTCTGGGTCGGCTCGTACGCGTCCGACCCGGACGAGCCTGCCGTGGCCCTCTACGCCGGCGCGGCCCCAGCGCTGGCCCTCGACGCCGCCGCCCCGCCCGCGGCGGGCGATGTCGACGCGGCCGCTGGGTTCGAGGCCGACCGCGGCTCCATCGAGATCGCCGTCCAGGCGGGCGGGGCGGACTGGGTCGGCTCCCTCGGCCCCGAATGCCGGGGGTTCGTCGACGCCGCGCGGCCGACGGCGCGCGTGCGGTACACGGCGGCCGAGGCCGCCCCGCTCGTGGTCGCGGCCTCGGACCCGGACGACGATGTCCTCGCGGTCCTCGTCCAGACCCCTGACGGGACGGTCCTGTGCAGCGACGGCGGCTACTCCCTGGCGCTGCCCGTCGTCGTGGACGACGCCGCCGCGGGCGACTACGCGGTCTGGCTGGGGACGACGAACGGGGACCCGGAGCCCGTCGACGCGCGGCTCGTCCTGTCCGAGACGGTCCCCCAGCGCGTCCTCGACGAGCGGGCGCGGAACTTGCCGTACTCGGAGGGGACGTACACCGTGCTCGACCTGGACGCCCGCCCCGCCCCGCTCGTGCTGGGCGCCGAGCCCGTCGAGGCCGCTTACCTGATCCAGCCCACGAGCCCCAACCCCGTCAGCGGCCGCGCCTGCACGGGCTACCTCGACGTCGCGCCGACGACGGCGCTTCGTTTCGATGTCGAGGGGCCGGTCACCGTAGCGGCGACGGCCGCCAGCGACGCGGACCTCGCCCTCACCGTGCGGACGCCGGGCGGGACGTGGCTGTGCAGCGACGACTCCCAAGGGCTCGACCCCGCCGTCCAGTTCGACGAGACGGAGCCCGGAGACTACCTCACCTGGGTGGGGACGTTCGGTCCGGCCACGGCGCCCGTCGCGGTCGCGGTCGCGGCGACGCCCGGCGCGCTCGCCGTCGAAGACGACCCGGCGAGCGCCGTCGAGTCGACCCCGCAGTCGCCGGGCTCCTACGCGGGCGACGCGATCCGGCCGGGCGGGGCGGCCGTCGTGGTGAGCGCGCTCGAGACCGAGGCCGCGGTCCTCGCCGGCGGCCCGGTCTCCAACCCGGTCGACGGCGACGTGTGCCGCGGCTTCCTCAGCGAACGGCCGGCGGCCGAGGTCCAGGGCTCCGGCCCGCTCACGATCTCGGCCACGGCCGGCACCGACCTCACGCTCGTCGTTCGGACGGCCGACGGGGCGTGGACGTGCAGCGACGACGCCGACGGGACCGACCCGAGCGTCACGGTCGACGCCGCGGGCGGGGCGGCGTCGGTCTGGGTCGGGACGTTCTCGCGCCTGCCGGCGCCCACGCCCGCCCGGCTCCGCGTGGAGCGGGGCGGCGAGTAGGGCGAGCACGGGCGGGGCGGCGCGCGTGACCCTTTCGTGAGCCCTGCGCGGCGGGGCACCAGGAGCATCGGCCTGGCGTTTCCTCGGCTCCCTTTCCTCCGGGCTCCCCACACCACGGCCATGCGCGTTTCGCTCCTCCTTGCCTTTGCCGGCCTCCTCTTCGCGGCCCTCCCCGCCCAGGCGCAGCCCAACTCCAAGGCGGCCCCGAAGGCGGGGACGCTCACGGCCGCAGCCGAACCGGCCTCGATGTCCATCCAAGCCGGCGGCCCCGACCGCAACGGGGTCCCCGGCAGCGGGTGCTCCGGGTTCATCACGAACGACGCGCCGACGGCCGTCGTCCAGGCCGAGGGCGGCGGGCCGCTCGCGATCTACGCGACCTCGGACATCGACACGACGATCCTGATCGCGGACCCCGCCGGCCGCTGGCACTGCAGCGACGACGCCAACGGGAGCAACCCGGGCGTGAGCTTCGCCCGCGCCGACGCCGGCCCCTACGCGGTCTGGGTGGGGACGTTCTCGCCCGAGGCCGCCGGCGCCGCCGCCCAGCTCTCCGCCGTCCGCGGCGAGCCCCGCTGGTAGCCGCCGCCCCGCCCCCGACGACGCACGGGCCGCCCCTCACGACGGGGGCGGCCCGTTCTACTGTTGGCCCGCCCGCATCCGCTCCAGGAGCGCCGAGAGCGTAGCCAGGTCGTCGTCCGAGAGGTGCTCCGTGACGGCCTCCATGACGCGGTCGACCGGGCCGTCGAGCGTCGCGAGCGTGTCGAGCCCGTCCGGCGTGATGGCGACCTCGACCACGCGGCGGTCGTGCTCGGCGCGGCGGCGCTCGACGAGCCCGTGCTTTTCGAGCCGGACCAGCAGCCGCGTCACGTCGGGCGTCCGGTCGACGAGGCGGTCGCCGATGTCGGAGCACGCGAGGCGGGCGGGGTGGCTGCCGCGGAGGATGCGGAGCACGTTGTACTGAGCCTCGGTGACGCCGTGCGGCGCGAGCGCTGCGGCGATCTCGCCCGATACCCACGACTCGGTCGCGAACACGTTCAGGACGGCCTCTTGCGCGGGCGACGCGAACTCGTGCTGCTGGATAAGGTCGGCGAGGGTCACGGGGCGGCCGTCGGTGAGGCCGTCGTACCCGGCAGGGTCAGGACCGAGTTCCGCCCCGCCCGACCGCCCCGCCCGCCGTGCCGGCCTCAGCGGCGTCGTCCGAGGCCGCCGAGGGCGGGGCGGCCGCGGGGAGCGCGAACGAGAACGTCGACCCATAGCCGACGCGGCTCTCGACGTCGAGCCGCTGGTCGTGGGCTTCGAGGAGGTGCTTGACGATGGCCAGCCCGAGCCCGGTCCCGCCCTCGGCCCGCGACCGGCTTTTGTCGACCCGGAAAAAGCGGTCGGTCAGGCGCGGGAGCGCGTCGGCCGGGATCCCGATCCCGTCGTCGACCACGGCCACGCGGACCTCGCCGGTCGGGCGGAGCCGGGCCGTGAGCTCGACCGAGCCGCCCCGCTCGTTGTACTTGAGCGCGTTCTCGGCCAGGTTCGCCAGCACCTGCCGCACGCGGTCGCGGTCGCCCACGACCGGCGGGAGGCCGGGGGCGGGGCGGGCCGCGAGCCCGACGCCGCGCGCGGCAGCGGCCGGCTCCAGGCCGTCGACCACGTCGGCTAGGACCGCGGCGAGGTCGAAGGCGGCCCGGTCGAGCACGAGCTGGCCGGTTTCGAGCTTCGAGATGTCGGAGAGGTCGCGCGTCAAGGTTTCGAGGCGGCGCGCGTTCGAGAGCACCTTCTCGACGAACCGCCGCCGCACGCGGTCGTCGTCGAGGGCGCCGTCGAGGAGCGTCTCGGCGAACCCGGCGATCGCGAAGATGGGCGTGCGGAGCTCGTGGCTCACGTCGCCCAGGAACTCGCGGCGATAGCTCTCGACGCGTTCGAGCCGCTTGATCTCCTCCTGGAGAGCCCGCCCCGCCCGCCCGACTTGACGGGTGAGCGCGTCGAGCTCGTCGCGGTCGTCGCGGCGGGTGCCCGGGAGCCGGGCGAGCGCGTCGAACCGCCGCTTGCGGGCGTCGCGGAGCGTCCGCCGCGCCAGGTCGAGGCGCTCGGCCACCTGGCGCGAGACGGCCACGTACGTGGCCACGCCGGCGACAGCTGCCAGCGCGAGCCCTGCGACCGCGCCCGCCCCGCCCGCGCCGAGCGCGAGGGCGCCCGCGACGCCGGCGACCGCGACCGCGCCGGCCACGGCCACGGCGACGCGGAGGGACAGGCGGTGGAAGCGGGGCGGGGCGGGCATCGCGCTCGGGGCGGGGCGGCTCCGCGGGGCGGGGCGGGCGCAGGATACTCCGCCCCGCCCGGCGCCCTGGAGCTCCTTTCGGGTGGGTACTTCGGGTGGGTACGGAGTACCGGGTACGAGGTACGGCCCGATCTGACCTCGGCGCTCGCGTACCCTGTACCGAGTACCCTGTACCCACCTGCACGTTGCTCTAGACGGCCTCGGCCAGCCGGTAGCCCACGCCCTTGACCGTCTCGATGTAGTCGCTCCCGATCTTCTCCCGGATCTTCCGCACGTGGACGTCGACGGTCCGGTCGACCACGACGACGTCCGGCCCCCAGACGGCCGAGAGCAGCTCGTCGCGCTCGAACACGCGGCCGGGGTGGCTCGCCAGGAAGAACAGGAGCTCGAACTCCTTGCGCGGGAGCCGGAACGTCTCGTCGGCGTCTGGGCGCTCGACGACGTACCGCTCGCGGTCGACGACGAGGTCGTGGACGCGGACCTGGCTCGTCGTCGCCCCGTCCTCGCGCTCGACGCGGCGCAGGAGCGCCTTCACGCGGCTCACGAGCCGCTTGGGCGAGACCGGCTTCGGGAGGTAGTCGTCGGCGCCGGCCTGGAGGCCCGCGATCTCGTCGCGCTCGTCGGTCCGCGCCGTCAGCATCAGGATCGGGGTGAGCCGGAGCGCGCCGCGCTCGCGGACCTGGGCCGTCAGCGCGATCCCGTCCATCCGCGGCATCATGATGTCGACGACGAGGAGGTCCGGCCTTTCGGCTTCGGCGAGCGCCAGCGCCTCGACGCCGTCGGCCGCCGTGAGGACGGTGAAGCCCTGGGCCTCGAGCGCGTACTGGATCAGCTCGACGAGGTCGGGCTCGTCGTCGACGACGAGGACCGTGGCGGTCTCGGGGGCCATCGGGGGCGGGGCGGGCGGGGCGGCCGTCAAGCTAGGGCGGGGCGGCCGCGCGGCGTGTTACCGCTCCGTGTCCTGAGCCGACCACGCGGGCGGGGCGGCCCTTCCACCGCCCCGCCCCGCGCACCACCGCCCGGCGTGGGCCGTTGGGGGACCTTCTGGAGCGCCCGGCGTTGGACGACGTCCCGCCCCGCCCCAGGTTATTCTGGCCGTCCCGCCCGCCCTGCCCATGCGCCGCCCCGCCCCGCCCCCGTTCGCGCTCCTGGCCGTCCTCGCGCTCGCCCTCGCGGTCTCCACGCCTGCCGCCGCCCAGCGGACGGCGGACCTCCCCGGCCGGCAGGCGCCCGTGGCGCTCACTGACGCCCCGGGCGGACTCGGCCTCGGAAAGCTGTTCAACGCCGAAACCCTCAAGCTGGGCCACTCCTACGAGCTCTCGTACGGGTCCGGCCCCGCGGGCGGCGTAGGCCTGGGCGTGTTCACGTCGTCGCTCCGCTGGCAGCCGTCGGCCAAGCTGGCGGGGCGCGTCGACGTGGGCGTGGCGCACAGCCCGTTCGGCTCGGCCGGCGTGCAGTCGGCGCTCGGGTTCGACGGGGCGAGCGACGTCCGCGTGTTCCTCCGCAACGCCGAGCTGGCCTACCGGCCGACCGAGAGCATGACGCTCCAGCTCCGGGTGCAGCAGAGCCCGTACGGGGCCTACGGCTCGCCGTACGGCTACGGGCGGGGCTACGGCCAGGGCTACGGGGCCTACGGATACGGCCCCGGCGCCTATGGGCGGGCGTACGGGCGGACCGGGTTCTCGGCCACGTTCGCGCCGTCCGGCGGCGACGCCCTCTTCTTCCGCGACGGCCGGTAGCCCCGTGGCCGACTCGCGGCTAACGGACGGCCTCCTCAACGTGGCGCTCGTCGCGGGCGGGGTGCTCGTCCTCGTGCTCCTCTACGGGTTCGCGAGCCGGACCTTCGTGCCCCGCACGACGCCGACGCGCGAGGTCGCCGAGGACCTCAGCCGGATCAAGGTCGAGGTCCGCAACGGCTCCGTCGTCGACGGGCTCGCGTCGCGGACCACGGCCCACCTCCGCCGCCGCGGGTTCGACGTGGTCGGCCTGGGGAACGCCGACCGCCAGCCCACGTCGACCGTCGTCGTCCGCGCCGGGACCCCGGGCGACGCGCGCCACGTGGCGCAGGCGCTCGGGCTCAGCCCCGAGGCCGTCGTCACCGGCGGCCCCGCCAACGACTACGCCCTCGACGTGACCGTCACGCTGGGCGCCGACTACCCCGCGCTCGCCCCCTTCGACCGCCCCGCCCCGCCCGCCTCCGACTAGCCCCCGACCGTATGCCCTCCGCCTCGCCCCAGCCTCAGAGCCCGCCCCGCACCGGACCGACGCCGGGCCGCGTGCTCGCCCAACTCGCGCTCGACGCCGCCCTCGACAAGCGGGCGCTCGACGTGGCCGTCATGGACCTCCGGGGGATCTCCGGCGAGGTCGACTACTTCGTGCTCGCGACCGGCGAGTCGGACCTCCAGATCAAGGCCATCGTGGACGGCGTGGTGGACCGGCTGCGGACCGAGGCCGGCGAGCGGCCGGTCTCGCGCGAGGGGCAGCCGGGGACGAGCCGGTGGATCGTGCTCGACTACTTCGACCTGGCCGTCCACGTGTTCGACCCCGAGCTCCGGGCGCACTACGACCTGGAGCGGCTCTGGGGCGACGCCCCAACCCAGACCGTCACTGACGAGCACCCGACGGCCGCGCTCCTCGAAGAGGGCACGCCGCCGCCGAACGCCGCCGCGCCCTCGGGCGAGGCGGACGAGCGCGCGACAGGCGAGGGCGGGGCGGACGCGGGCGGGGCGGACCCGGAGGGCGCATGACGGCGCGCGCGCTCCTCCTCGGCGGTGCCCTACTCCTGACCGCCTGCGGCGGCTCGGGCGAGGCCGCCGCGCCCGACCGCTACGGGTACCGCGTGGGCGGGGCGGTCGGCGGCCGCACGACCGTCACGCTCGCCCCGCCCGACACCACCGTCCGCACGCTCGCCTTCCCCGCCGTCGTCGACTCCGTCGGCGTGCGCGCGGCGGGCCGCCCCGCCCCGGGCGATGGCGTGGCGGTCGAGGCCGTCGTTCTGGGCGCGTTCCCCGACGCGTGCTCGGCGCTCTCGGACGTTCGTCAGGAGCGGGCGGGCCACTACGTGACGGCGACGCTCGCCATGCGGCAGCCGCTCGAAACGGTCTGCGCGGCGGTCGTCCGGCCGTTCCGGTTCTACCTCCCGCTCGACGGCGCCTTCGCGGCCGGCAGCTACACGCTGAAGGTCAACGACACCGTCGTTCCGTTCCAGGTCCTCCCCGCCCTCCCCGAGCAGTGAGCAGGCATCTCCCTACGGGGGCGGGGCGGCTCGTCGCCGCCGCGGCCGTCGTCGGCGGCCTAATGGTGGCGGCCGGCGCGTTCGGGGCGCACGCGCTCGCCGACGCGGTCCCCCCCGCCCGCCTCGACGTCTGGCGGACGGGCGCGGCCTACGGGCAGGTCCACGCGCTCGCGGCCGTGCTCGCGGCGCTCGTCGCCGGGCAGACCGGCGCGCGCGCGGCGCTGCGGGCGGGGTGGCTGTTCCTCGGCGGCGTGGCGCTGTTCTCGGGGAGCCTTGTAGCGCTCGTGCTCCTCGACCTCCCCGCCCTCGGGGCCGTGACGCCGCTCGGCGGCGTGGCCTTCCTCGTCGGGTGGGGTACGCTGGCCTGGGCGGGGCTTAAAGAACGCTGAACGACGAAGGGGGAAGGACGGAGTCCGCCAGCTCCGAATTTGCCTTCATCGCTCAGCGTTCAGATTTCAGCGTTCACCCTGTTTCCTCGTCGAAGAGGATCATGAAGCTGGGCGCCAGATTCTTGTCGCGGGCGAGCGCCATGAGCACCTCGGCCGCCTCCTCGGGCGTCCCGTACGTCCCGTGCTCCTCGCCGTCGACGGCGAGCGCGTAGTCGACCTCGCCGTCCTCGTCGGCGTCCAGCTCCTCCCACTCGACGGCCTCCTCGATGAGAAAGGTGTCGCGGTCGGGGTCGTAGGAGGCCAGGTACCGCTCGCGGACGCTCTCCTTGTCGATCAGGCTCACGTTCCCGAGCGCCCCGTACTCCTCGTCGTAGAAGAGGGACTCGGTGAGGAGTTGGAGGGCGAACTGCTCGACGTTGAACGGGGCGGCCATGGCGTGTGCGCGGGGAGGAGGGAGACAAGAGGGGGTCCGCCGTCCGGGCGGGGCGGGTGCAACGTACGCCGCCCCGCCCCGGGTTGCGCCTGCGGGAGAATTACACGCCCGCCGGCGCGGCGCGCTCGGTGTCCACCCCGCCCGCCTCCTCCAGGTCGAGCCCCAGGCGGTCCGCGAGGTGGGTCAGGAGGCGGTCCGTCACGGCCGCGGGATCGGCGAGCCGGGCGCCCTCGGCGGCCAGCGAGGTCACGGCCCGGTCGGCGATCCCACACGGGACGACAAGGTCGAACAGGGCGAGGTCCGTCGTCACGTTGAGGGCCAGGCCGTGCATGGTCACCCAGCGGCTGCACCGGACGCCCATCGCGCACACCTTCCGCTCCGGCCGGTCGTCGGGGCCGACCCACACGCCCGTCCGCCCCGCCACGCGGCCGGCGGCTACGCCGCCGTCGGCGCACGTGCGGATGACGGCCTCCTCGAGCTCGCGGAGGTAGCGGTGGAGGTCGCGGAGCGGGGCGCCCTCGGGCGTCTCCAGCCGGTCGAGGTCGAGGACCGGGTACACCACGACCTGCCCCGGCCCGTGGACCGTCACGTCGCCGCCCCGGTCCACGCGCACGACCTCGACGCCCCGCCGCGCGAGCTCGGCTTCGGGCGTGACCACGTTGGCCGCGTCGCCGCTCTTGCCCAGCGTGATGACGGGGTCGTGCTCGACCACGAGGACGGTGTGCGGCGGGGACTCGGGCGGGGCGGCCCGCTTCGCTGCGATGAGGCCGTCTTGGAGCTCCTGCTGGAGCGCCCACACGTCCCGGTACGGCGCGCGGCCCAGACGAACGACGTGGGCGGGGTGGGACATGGCGGGAAGGCGGAAGGCGGGAGAACGCCCACCCCGCCCACGCGGGGTCAAGGCGGCGAGGCGAGGGCGGGGCGGGAGCGCCGTTGCATGCGACGGCGGGCCGGGGCGGGCCGGCGTGTCGTGGCCGCATCTCGTACCCGATACCCCGCACCCCTGCCCTAGTTCGAGAACAGGACGCGCAGGTTGACGCCGCCGTTGAAGCGCGTGTTACCGCCGCCGCCGAGCGTCTGGTCCAGGCGCTCGTAGGTCGCGAAGACGTCGGCCGTGACCCGGTCCGAGACCGTGTAGCTGACGCGGGGCGAGAGCAGGAGCCGCTTCGTGAACCGCGGCTCCGGGTCGCGGAACGGGTCGCCGTCCCCCTCCGGCTCCGCGTTGCCCCCCAGCGCCTCCGCCACGACGCGGCCGAGGTCCTCGCGGAGCGGGTACTGCATAAAGTGGTCGTCGGCGAACGACGCCGTCAGCGTCACGCGCACGTTGTTGTTCAGCCGGCCGAGCCCGAGCAGGTTCAGGCCCGTCTTCGCGTACCCGACCTCGAGCCGGACATCGCGGGCCGACTTCTCGTTCACGTCCGCCGCCGCCGTCGCCAGCTGGTAGACGGTGCTCTGGTTCCACTTCACACTCGTCTGCACGCCGCCCTTCCACCCGACCGTGACGCCGAGGAGCGGCTGGAACCGCTGGTTGACCGAGAGCGAGACCGGCTCGTCGAACCCGTCCTCCGCGAACGTCGCCGCCCCGGCCAGGCGCACGCCGTCGAGCTCCGGGAGCCGGGGCCGCTCGGGGTCGGCGTAGAACGTGCCCACGCCGACCTGGCTCGTCGACGAGTACCCGTGCTGGAGCGAGACGCTCTCCGCGAGCGACCGGAGCACCGGGAGCCGTTCGAGGCCCGAGTACGTGACGGTCCAGTTGGGGAGCGGGACCGGGTAGAACCCGCCCGGCCCGAACCGCCCCGCCCCGCGCCCGAACTCGGCGCCGAAGTCCTCGGCCAGGCCCGTCGGCGAGAGCACCTCGGACCCGATCGTCTGGCCCCGCTCCGCCCCGCCCGCCGCCTCGCGGTCGGCGAGGTAGCGGTCGGCCTGGCGCCGGACGAACCCGCGGTACGACGCCCCGAACGAGAGCACCGTCGCCTCGCCGGCCCCCCGGAACTGCGGGAGGCCCTCGCTGAGCCCGCCGAGGAGGTTCGGGCTAAAGCTCCGGTCCCTCGTCGACGACCACCCGACGCGCCACGTGAGGCCCACGTTGAGGCCGCGGAACGGCGACAGCTGCGTCCGCGCGTCGAGGTCGTGCTGCGTCCCCGACTGGTCGCCGAAGCGGTTGACGCGGTCGTCGAACACGCGGCGGTCGAGGCCGAGCTCGCGGTCGAGTCCCAGGCGGTAGCCGATGGGCGGGGCGGCCCCCGAGAGCGCCGAGAACAGGCTGTACCCCTGCCCCTCGAGCCCGCCCGTCGCCGACGTCAGCGAGCCCCGGTACGTCAGCGTGACGTCGTCGATGCCGGTCAGCCCCAGGAACGCGCCGCGCGCGAGCCGGACCGGGAGCGCCCCTCGCCCGGCGCTGTCGGCCGCCGCCCCGCCCTCGGCGCTCCGGGCCTCGGCGCCCGAGGCCGCCCCGCCCCGCCCCGCCGCCGCCTCCAGGCGGCGGTAGAACGGGAACAGGCGCCAAAAATCGCGCGGGACGATCCGGAGGCTGGACTGGATCTGGCCGCGCGTGCCCGCCGAGGCCACCTCGAGGTCCGGCGCCGACGCGATCGGCTGGTCGGCCCACGAGTAGTTCGCCGAGTAGCTGAGGGCCTGCGGCTGGAGCCACGACAGCCACTTGACGCGCCGCGTGCTCACGCGCAGCGTCGTCGTCAGCGTCTGGTCGTAGCGCCGCGTGCGGAGCCCCGGCCCGCTCCCGAACAGGTTCCCCAGCGCCTCCCCCACGGGCAGCACGTCGATCGCCGCCCCGCCCAGGACCTCGACGCCCGCCGGGAACGCCCCGTCCTCCAGGAGCCCGGCCGCCGCGAGGTCCGCCAGCACGGCGGGGTCGTCGCGGACGTCGCCGCCGGCGAGGTCCAGCGGGTCGAACTCGTAGACCCGCTGGAACGGGCCGCTCGGGTCGCGGACGAGGTAGCGGAGCGTCTCGCGCTGCCCCGCCCGCCCCAGGTCCTGGTCCGTGTTCGAGGCGTAGCTCAGCTGGAGGAACGAGAACGGGTTGTAGCGGACGTCGATCTGGCGCCCGTGGTCGAACAGCTGCGTCCGCCGCGTAAAGGCCCGGAACGACTGGACCTCGTCGGGCTCGCCCAGAAACTGCTCGCGGAGGCGCGGCTCGGTCGCCGACGTCCGCCGGGCGACGTCGGCTGAGAGGCTGAGCGACTGGGGCAGCAGGTTCAGCTGGAGCCCGCCCAGGACGCTCCCCAACACAGGCACGCCGCGCGCGAACCCGAACGGCCGGACGGGGAACGGCTCCGGGACCGTCAGCCGGTAGGCTAGGTTGCCCGTCCACGTGTCCTGGGCGCTCCGCGCGCTCGACGGGTTCCGCCCGTCCTGCGCCGAGAGCGTGTAGCTCGCCGTCAGGCCGTCGACCGTGTAGCGGAGCCACGGCGAGCGGCTCCCGGTCTTCGTCGCCTGCACGCGGACGTTCCGCGAGCTCGTCGCCGTCTGCGCGCGCCGCACGACCTCGTCGGCCGTCAGCTCGCGCCGCCCCGCCCCCCCGCCCTGCTCCGCGACGGCGTCGGCGAGGTCGTCCAGGCGGACGTCGCCGTTGTCGGGGTCGAACCGCGGGGTCGACGTGTTCTCCGTCGCCGAGACGCTGACGGGGATCGACCACCCGAACCGCTCGGGGAGCAGCTTGTGCGCCGCGAACGTCGACGTGAGCGTGAACGCCCGCTGCGCCGCGAACGACCGCCCGCCGAGCGCCCCGCCCAGGTCGCCGAACCCGTCGTCGACGAAGCTCAGCCGGGCGTTCACCGTCGCCACGTCGGCCAGCGCCACGTTCGCGAGCAGGAACCCGCTCCCGCCGCCCTCCTCGTCGTAGCCCGACACGCGGAGCTCGTTGTACCACACCTCGACGTCGAGCGGGGCGGCCGCCCCGCCCGGCGCGTTCCGCACGCCGAGCACGACCGTGCGGACGTCCTGGAGCGACGGCTCGCCGCGGACCGTGAGCCGCGCGCCGGGCGCCACGCCGTCCTCCGTCGCCGCCCGCGTAAACCGCGCCCCGGGCGGGGTGGCGCTGAGGTCGCGCGCGCGCTTGAGCGCGTTGAGCTCGCGGAGCACGAGGTTGACCGGGTTGAGGTCGACGCGCGCGCCGCCGACGGGCACCTGCGTCTGCCACAGGCTGTCCGAGCGGGCGCAGTTCGACGGCGCCGCCGGCGGGCACGGCGCGAGCGCCGCCAGCCGCGCGGGGTCGAACGGGTACGCCGGCTGCTCGATCTCGTAGTAGTTCTCGGCCTCGTCGTCGCCGATGCGGAGGAACACGCGGACCGAGTCGCGGCGGTCGAACCCGTCGCCGTGGACGGCCATCCGCAGGTTCCGGTACTTCGTGAGGTCGAGCGGCCGCGTCGCGTACGACCGCACGATCGCCGCCCGGCGCCCCTCGCCCAGCCCCTCGGCCCGGAACACGAGCGCCTTCTCGCGCTGCGTCTGCGCCGCCCCGCCCGAGACCGACGGCGTCGTGTTGAGGACGGTCCCGCGCGGGACGGCGTAGGTCGAGGGGTTCTCCTCGTTGTTGACCGAGGCCACGAACAGGCTGGGTTCGGGGCCGAGCGTCGACGTCGAGTCGCCGGCCCCGACGCGGCCCACCTGCCCCGACTTGAGCCACTGGCTCCCCGCCAGCTCGAACGACGCGAACCGGATCGTGGCCGGCCTGTCGTGGCCCGTCGTCCACAGGCGGACGGCCTCGATCCGCGAAAAGTCCGACGTGTCGGCCAGCCCCACGACGGTCCGGTCCGGGGTGCGGACCGGGATGCGGAGGAGGTACCACGTCTGGCGCCCGGCCACGCGGTTGTCGACCTGGATGGCTTCGCGGAAAAAGGGGCTCGCGCGGAGGCCGGCGTCGTCGAGCGGGATCTCGTAGCGGTGGTACTGGTCGGCCGTGTTGGTCCGGCCGTTCTCGTCGATGTCCTCGTTGTCGGGCCTCGCCGTCAGGCCACGGCCGCCCTCGATGATCCGGCTCCGCGCGATCGGCGAGTTGAGCTCGGTCGCCGGGTAGTAGGCCCCGTACCGCTCCTGGACCGACGCCCCGCCCGGGAAGAGCGGGCCGTCGAAGTACTCGTCGTCGTCGAAGTTGTGGAAGTCGTCGCCCGAGGGGTCCGCGAGCGCCCGCGCGCGCACCGCCCCGCCCGCGGGGAGCCGCGCGAGGAACGGCGCGAACTGAGACTCCTCGCTGAACGCGTAGGGCGTGCCCCCGCTCGCCGTGAGGGCGGGGCGGGTCGGGAGCCCGTCGATGCCCACGTCCTCGGTCTGCCCCGTCCCGTCGAAAAAGTCGACGACCCCGTTCGCCTGCTGCGACGGCCGGCGGCTAAAGGCGTCGAACGGCGCGGCGTCGACCGACGGGTTGTTGCCCAGGCCGTCCTCGCTGTTGAAGACCCCGTTCGGGAGGACGTCCTCGTTCACCTGGCCCAGGTCGAGGTACATCCGCGCGCCCGGCGCGACCGGCTCGCGCCCGTCCCGGCCGCCGAGCGGGGCGAACAGCATCTCGACGAACTCGACGTTGTTCCGGCCGCCAAAGTCCGAGAACGCGCCCTCGATCGGGCGCACGAACCCGCCCCAGACGTCGCGGCGCCGCGGGCCGAGCGTGGCGTCGAGCTCGTCGCTGTAGTTGTGGGGGCCGCGCCGCGTCGGGTCGAAGTAGACGTCGAGCAGGCCGAGCGGGAGCACGTCCTCGCGCGTCGGCGTCCCCGGGATCTCGTACAGGTCGACCCGCGAGATCGGCGACGCCGCCGGCGTGAGCAGGCCCCGCTCCTCGTACCCCTCGTAGTCCCCCTCGGCGAGCGAGTACCACGTGAACAGGCCGCGCCAGTTGTTTTTGAGGTCGGGGGAGGTCACGCCCGCCCCGCCCGCCGGCCGGAGCGTCGTGCCCGGCGGGCCGGCCGACTCGGGCGCCGCCGCGAGGGACCACCCCGTCGTCTGCTGCGGGGCCGTGTACGCCGTCTCGCTCCCCTCGAAGTCGTCGATGTAGCTGACGCCGGCAAGCTCGTCGTCGGCAAAGTCGAGGCCCGCGTCGCGGAGCGCGCCCCGAGCCTCGCTGAACGTCCGCGTCTGGGGGTGGCCCGGCGTCAGGCGGGCGTACTCGCCGCGGAGCTCGACGGCCGACGGCGCCCGCGTCTGGATGAGCGGGAGCGCGTCGACGGCACGCGTGAGCCACCGGGGCGCGGCGAGGTACGAGCCGTCGACGCCGACGACCGTGTTGTCGAGGGCCTCGGCGCCCACCTGGAACTTGCCCACGCCGACCGGCGGCCGCTCCGAGAGCTGCATCCACGTGGCTCCGAGGAGCGCGTTCTCCGAGATCCGGTAGTCGGCCCGGAGCCCGAGGAGCGTCTTCGACGTCACGGCGAACAGGTCCTGCTGCTCGGCCGTGACCTCGATCTGCTGGCCGCTCTGGAGGTAGAGCGGGTTGACGATCTCGACGGTCCCGCTCGTGGTGTTCACGCGGTAGTCGGTGCCCTCGGCGAGCTCCCGGCCGTCCGACGTCACGCGGACGGTGCCCTCGACGATCTGGAACCCGAGCGGGAACACCGACTGCGTCGCGCTCCGGTACTCGCCAGCGATCCGGTAGCGCGCGAGCCCCTGGATCTGGCGCTGCGCGTTGACCCGCTTCACGTCGTAGAGGTCGCGGGCGCCGGGCCGGGCGCCGAGGACCGGGGCGTAGAGGTCGAGCGCGGCGGCCTCATCGAGGCCCTCGAACGCCACCGTCAGCCGGTCGCCCCGGGTCACGGTCTGCCCGGTGCGGATGAGAGCCTCGGCGTAGTCGCCGAACGGCTGGCGCGTGGGGAAGATGACGCGGCCGGCCCCGGGGTCGATCGTGTAGCCGACGCGGAAGTCGAACGTGTTGTCGGCGCGCGACTGGCCCTGCTCGCCGAGCCGGTCGAGCCCGAACGCCGCGAGCAGCGTGCGCCCCCCGAGCGAGAGGCCGCTGGGGATCTCGTTCGGCGTCCCGCCGGGGGGCTCGAACGTGAGGGCGAGGTCGAACGTGGACGCGCTCAGGCTCCGCCCGCCGACGCGGTAGACGTTGCGGAGCGTGAGGTCCCAGAGGGGGTCCTCGGGGACCGGCGTCGGCGCGCGGAGGAGCTTGAGGATGGTGCGCGGCCCGGTCTGCGCCGAGCTCTGGGCGGGCTGGAGGTAGTCGCCGACGCTGACGAGGCGGCCGTCGGCCGTCCGGTACTGGTAGGCCACGGCCAGCACCTCGTCCTCGGTCAGCGCCGTCGTCAGCGAGAGCCATCCGAGTTGGCCGTCGACGGTGTAGTCGACGCCGTCGCGGAGGAGCCGGAACACGTTGTTGAAGAGGGCGCTCTGGGGGATCGAGGCGCCTGGCCCCAGGATGTTGTCGGCGCCGGTCGAGGAGCCGTCCTCGCGGACCGGGGCGAGGATGGCCTCGGTGTACTGGTCGAGGGCGGGGTCGGGGAGCGGGGCGGCGGCGTTCTCGTACTGGCCCGTGGCCGCGTCGAACGCGCCGAGGTAGGCCTCCCCGCCCGCGAGCACGGCGGCGGGCTCGCCGAGGTCGGCGAGGGCGACGGCCCACGTCGTCTCCTGGTCCTCGCGGATCAGCGTCCGCAGCGACGGCTCGTGCTTCCACACCTGGACGCCGACGAGCTCGCGGAAGCCGGCCTGGCCGGGGGCGCCCGGCGGGAGCGTCGGCTGGCTGGGGTCCTGGTGGCCGGCGTCCCACCAGTTGTGGAAGGCGTAGCCGAGGAAAAAGTGCGTGTCGTCCTCGTAGTCGTAGGGCGCGAGCGCGAACGTCCGCACGTCCGCCCCGCCCGTGATCGTCTGCTGGACGGTCTGGGCGTCCTTCTGGCTCGCCACGGCGGTGACTGCGAGCGGGCCGAACTGGAAGTCGGTGCGGAGCCCGAACAGGCGCTGGCCGCCCTGGATGAGCGTGGCCGGCGTCTGGAGGAACACGTTGCCGGCCTCGAACCGCTGGAGGATGTCGTCCTCGTAGCCCTCGTAGACGAGCGAGACCTGGTTCTCGAACTCGAACTGGCTGTTCGTGTCGTAGTTGACGTTGACGGTCAGCTTGTCGCCGACCATGCCGGCGATGTTGAGCGTGAGGTCCTGGCCGAAGTCGGGGTCGACACCGGGCGGCTTCAGCCGCCGGGCGGCCTGGATGTCGCTCTGGTCGTAGCGGACGCCGAGGTTGAGGTCCGACGTCCCGTTCACGGTCAGCGACACCTCGTTCTTCCCGAACAGGGTGCGGAACGCGCTCTCCTCCCCGCCCGGGATCTCGACGGCGAACCCGAGCCCGTTCCGGCGTGTCTGGCGCTGGGAGCGCTGCGCGGCCAGCGACCGGAACGTCTCGCCGACGGCCTCCTGCCGCCGGGCCATGAGGAACTCGCCGAGGCCGACGTCGGCCGGCGCCCGGACGTCGGCGTCGCCGACCGTCTCGCGGACGCGGTAGCGGTAGGCGGCCGAGTCCAGCGTGACCTCGCGGCGCCAGTACGTCCCCAGCCGGCCGCGGACGCCGGGCCGCCGCCGGGCCGCGAGGGCGGCCCCGAGGCCGGGCGCCCGCGGGGCGCGGAAGTAGGCCTCGGCCCGCTCCGTGGAGTCGGCCGCCCCGCCCACGAGCGCGGAGTCGCCGGCGGCGGGCGGGGCGGCACGGAGCGGGACCGCCGCGGGCGGGGCGGGGGCGGGCGGGGTGGTGCGGACCGTGTCGCTGTCGGCCGGGGCCAGCCACCCCGCCCCGCGCGGCGCGCCGGGGCCGGCCTCGACCGTGCCCGCGTGCGCGGCGAGCACGAGGAGGACGCCGACGGACGCCGCGCCGAGGAGGGCGAGGCGCCGGCGGGGCGTGGGGGGAGTCCGCGGGGTGAGCGCGCGCAAGACGTCGGTCGGGCTGCTAGGAGCGCCTGCGCTCGGGGGGCGGCCCAGACGGGGCCGTCGGCGGGAGCAGGCGGGGCGTAGCGAACTCGGCGATAGGGCGCGGGCGGGGTCGGCAGGCGGACGAGGCCCCGGGCGGGGCGGGGTGGCGGCCGCCTCCAGAAGCGTGCCGTCTTACGCGGGGAAGCTACAGGGACGGGCGCGGACGGACAAGGGAGCTTCTCCGTGCCCAACGGGCGACGCGGCCCGCGGCGGCGGTGGCTCGGCGGGCGCCCGTCCGTGCGTAGTTTTTGTCCCCCCACCGCTCCATATGTCCCGGTTCCGACTCGCCCTCCTCTGCGCCGCGCTCGGCGCGACCGGCTGCGGCGACCTGGGCGGGGCGGCCACCCCGCCCGCTGTGACCGCCCCGCCCGCGGCGGCCGACACGGCGGCGGTGGGCGCCGGCGTCCGCGCGGCGCTCGCGGCCCAGGTCGAGGCGTGGAACCAGGGCTCGGTGCGCGGCTTCATGGAGGGCTACGCCCAGACCGACACGCTCACGTTCCTCTCGGGCGGGGCGGTCCGCCGCGGCTGGGACGAGGCGCTCGCCGGGTACCAGCGCGGCTACCCCGACGCCGAGGCCATGGGCCAGCTCGTGTTCTCGGACCTGACCGTCCACGCCCTCGCCGCCGACCGCGCGCTCGCGTGGGGCCGCTGGCGCCTCCAGCGCGCGGGCGACGCCCCGGGCGCGGGGCCGGGCGGCCTGTTCACGCTCGTCCTCGCCCAGACGCCCGACGGCTGGCGCGTCGTCCACGACCACACGTCGTCCGAGTAGACCCCCACGTTATGCCCGTTGCCCCCGACCTCACCGACCGCGTCGTCGTCGTTACCGGCGCCGCCGGCCGCCTCGGCCGCGTCGTCGTCGACCAACTCGAGGACGCCGGCGCGCGCGTGGCCTCGCTCGACCAGGACCCGAGCGGGGCGGCCGGCGCCCTCGTCCTCAAGGCCGACGTGACCGACGAGCACTCGGTGGCCGAGGCGTTCGGCACCGTCGCCGAGCGGATGGGCACGCCGGACGCCGTCGTCCACACGGTCGGGATGTGGGACGGGCGGCCGTTCGCCGAGACGACGCTGGCCGAGTGGCGGGCGGTCCTCGACGTGAACCTCACGAGCGTGTTCATCGTGTTCCGCGAGGCCGTCCGGCGGATGGCGGCGGCCGGCGTGCCGGGCCACCTCGTCGGCGTGGCGTCGGGGCAGGGCGTGGATCGGGGCGCGCCGGAGCAGGCGGCGTACTCGGCGTCGAAGGCCGGCGTGCTCCGCCTGGTCGAGTCCGTCGCCGCCGAGCACCGCGACGCCGAGATCACGGCGACGGCCGTGGCCCCGTCGCTCATCCTGTTCGGCGACGAGCCCGAGGACGCCCGCGGGGTCGACGTGGCCGAGGTGGCCGGCCTGTGCGTGACGCTGTGCGGGACGGCCGGGACGATCCACAACGGGTCCGTCATGCGCGCCTACGGCTCGATGCGGTAGCGCCGCCCCGCCCGCGGGTGTTGCGTGTCCGGTGTTGCGTGGTGCGCGAGGCCGGCAGTCCGCGGTCGTTCCAGGAGGCGCCGCCCCGCCCGCGCGCTACAGTCCGCCCGCTACAGGTGGAGCCAGGGCGCCAGCTTCTCGAACGTCTTGTCCCCGATGCCCTTGACCTCGACGATCTGGTCCGGGCTCCGAAACGGCCCGTTCGTCTCGCGGTAGGCGACGATCCGCCCCGCCAGCGCCGGGCCGATCCCGGGCAGCCGCTGGAGGTCGGCGGCCGAGGCCGTGTTGAGGTTCGTCGGCGCGGGCGGCGGCTTCGACGCCCGGCGTGGGGCGGCGGCGGCGGCCACCTCGGCGGCGGCGACCTGGGCCGCGGGCGCGTCGGCGAGCGAGTTGGCCGGGGCGGTCTCGGCGGGCGGAGCGGCCCCCGTCTGTGCGGGCGGGGCGGCCCCACCCCGCCCGCCGTCCGCGGCGGCAAAGGCGGCGTCGGCCGCCGCGTAGAGATCGGCCGGAACGGGCTCGGACGCTGACCGGAGGCGCCCGGCGACGAGCCCGGCGGCGAGGGCGCCGAGCAGGACGAGGGCGGCGGTCGCCTCGGGGCCGGTGAGGCCGACGCGAGTCTGGAGACGGTAGAGCCAGCGCACGGGCGGGGCGGCGGGTGGGCTCCGCTAGACGCGCGCCGGCCGGCGACGTAACCCCGCCCCGCCCGCGCTCCTCAGCAATCCGTGAGCGGGCGGGGCGGGGCACAAGCGGGGCGGGGCGGGCGTACCCCGCCCATGATCGTCCGCACCGACGCCGTCGTCCTCCACGCCTTCGACTACGGCGAGACGAGCCGGATCGTCCGGCTCCTCACGCGCCAGCACGGCGTCATCGGCGTCATCGCGCGCGGGGCGCGGCGGCCGACGAGCCAGTTCGGGTCGGCGCTCCAGCCCATGTCGTACGTCCAGGCCGTCTACTACTACCGGCCGCAGCGGGGTCTCCAGACGCTGAAGGAGGCCGCGCCCATTGTTCGGTGGCGCCGACTTGGGACCGACCTCGACCGGGTCACGCTGGGGCTCCGCGTGGTCGAGATCGCGCGCGCGCTGCTCGGCGAGGGCGAGGCCCACCCGCTCGCCGTCAACCTGGTCACGCAGACGCTCGACTTTATAGACGAGTCGGACGACCGGCCGGCGAATGCGCTCCCATGGTTCCAGCTCCGGCTGGCCGCCCTCCTCGGGTTCTCGCCCGACGTCCAGCGCGAGGACGTGCTGGCGCTGGGCGACGACGGCGGGCGCCTCCTGCTCCAGAGCGGGACCGTCCTGGCCGCCGGCGCCGATGCCGCCGAGCGCGGGCGGGCGTCGTCAGGCGTCCGCGCCAGCCGCCCCGCCCTCCGCGCGTTCGCCGTGTTCGCGCGGACCGACCTCCCGACGGCCGGCCGCATGCGGCTCGACGAGCCCACGCGGCGCGAGGTCGAGTCGCTCGCCGACGCCTACCTCCGCACGCACACCGAGGCCACGTACCCCGAGCGGGTCCGCCAGGTGAGCGACCAGATCGACGCCGCGCTCGCGGCCGCCCGCGGCGGGGCGGACTCATCGGGCGGGGCGGCGGGGCGGGGCGGAACCGGATGACGGGGGTGGGGTTCTCCGCTCTAACTCTTGTTGCAACGACGACCACCCCGCCCGACCATGACGCGCTCCTTCCTGATCCCCCTGGCCGCGGCCGGTCTCGTCCTCGCCGGCTGCGGCGACGTGGGCGACGCGCCCGTCGCCGAGACGACGGCGGTCGAGACCGCGACCACCGGCCCGATCACCTTTACCGGGTCCGCCCTCCCCATCTCGGCCACCGACAGCACGGTCCAGTGGACCGGGGCCAAGCTCACCGGCAACCACCTCGGCGGCTTCCGCACCGTCACGGGCGACGTCTACGTCGACGACGGCCAGGTGACGGGCGCCGACATCGAGATCGACATGACGACGGTCTACAGCGACGACGACCGGCTCACGGAGCACCTGTCGAGCGCCGACTTTTTCGAGGTCGAGACGTACCCCGTGGCCCAGTTCCAGTCGTCCTCGATCCGCCCGGTCACGGCGGCCGACTCGCTCCTGCCCGAGGCCGCGACGCACGTGGTGACGGGGCAGCTCACGATGCGCGACCAGACCAACCAGATCTCGTTCCCCGCCGTCATCGAGCGCACGGACGACGGCGCGACCGTCGAGGCGTCGTTCCTCATCGACCGGACCAAGTGGGGCATCACGTACCCGGGGATGCAGGACGACCTCATCAACGACCAGGTCCGGCTCGAGCTCAACGTGGCCACGGGCGACGCGGTCGCCGACGGGCCGGAGCTCGCGAGCTGACGGCTGGACGGCGGAGCGGGCCGCCCCGCTCCACGCGCCTCGTGGGGCGGCTCCGCACGGGGCCGCCCTTTTTTCGTGGCGGTTTCCGCCGCAGAGGGGTTTCGTGATGAAGGGGAACGCCGCGCGCCCTACCTTCGAGGCGTCCAGCACGCAGGTGCCTTGCATGAGCCGTCGCCAACTGACCCACAAGCAGCACGCGTTCCTCGCCTACCTCCGCGACCACGTCGAGACGCGCGAGGTGTGGCCGACGTACCGCGAGATCGTCGACCACTTCGGGTACCGCTCGCCGAACTCGGTGACGCAGAACCTCCGGGCGCTCGCGCGCAAGGGCTACCTCCACCGCGGCCGGGACGGGTACGCGCTCGCCGAGCCCGGCGACGGCGTCCACGTGCGGGGGACGTTCCTGGGCGGCCGCGTCGAGCCGGCCGCCGGGCGGCTCTCGCTCGGCGCGCTCCTCGGCGACCTCTCGGGTCTCCACGCGATCCGGCTCGACGGCGAGGCCGCCCGGACGGCCGAGCTGGGCGAGGCGCACTACGTGTTCGTCAGCGAGGAGGAGGCGGCGGAGGGCGGGGCGGTCGTCGTCACCGACGGGAGCCGCCTGTCCGTCGGCCGCGTGGGCGCTGGCGGCGACGTGGCGTGCGACGACGCCGAGGTCCGCGAGGTGCTCGGGAGCTACGTCGGCCACGCGGGGCCGTACGGGCTCGTGCGCCACGTGCCGGCCTAGGCGCCCGGTGGCCCAGGCTGGGCCGCCCCGCCCCGCCCGTCGCCGCGCCGCCCCGCCGATCCCTTGGCCCGCCGGCACCGCTCGGAGCAGTAGCGGACGGACTTCCAGTCGCGCGCCCACTTCCGGCGCCACGCGAACGGGCGCCCGCACACGGCGCAGGTCTTGGTGGGGAGCGTGGGCTTGTGGTGGGCCATCGGCGGAGGGCGGAGGGCGGAGGGCGGAGGGCGGAGGGCGGAGGGCGGAGGGCGGAAAGATGCGCCACCCCGCCCGCAACGCGCGAGGGCGGGGTGGTACAACGGGCGGGGTGGCTCCGTGCCCACCGGGCGGGGCGGCCGGCCGGTGGCGGCGGGCGGAGCGTAACCTTTCGCGACCTGCTCCCCCGCCCCGCCCATGACCGTCCGCCAGATCGCCGCCGTGAAGACCGCCCGGTACGCCGTGCTGGGGCCGGAGGACGGGCCGGTGGACGAGGTGTGGATGGCGTGCCACGGCTACGGCCAGCTCGCGACGTACTTCGCCCGCCACTTCGAGGGCGCGCTCCGGCCCGGCCGGCTCGTCGTCGTGCCCGAGGCGCTCAGCCGGTTCTACGTGACCGAAGGCGGCCGGCGCGTGGGCGAGCGCGTCGGGGCGAGCTGGATGACGCGCGAGGACCGCGAGGCCGAGATCGCCGACACCGTCCGCTACCTCGACGACGTGTTCGTGGCCGCCTGCGCCCGCGCCGACGCCGACCCGCGGGCGGTCCGCCTGGGCGGCATGGGCTTTAGCCAGGGGACCTCGACGGTCGTCCGGTGGCTGGCCTACAGCCCGCTCATTCAGAGCCGCGAGCGGCGGGCGGGGCGGCTCGTGCTGTGGGGCGGGGCGCTCCCGCACGACCTCGACCTGGGCGAGCACGCGCCGTGGCTCAACGCGGCCGACCTCCGGCTCGTGGCCGGCGACCGCGACTCGTTCGCCACACCCGGCCGCATTTTGAAGGAGGAGCGGCGCCTCACCGACGCCGGCGTCGCCTACGAGTCCACGTCGTTCTCCGGCGGCCACCGGCTCCACGACCGCCTGCTGGCCGACGTTATGCAGCCGATCGAGTAGATGCCAGACCGCCCCGCCCCGCCCTCCGACCCACGCTCGGCCGACGCCGCCCCGCCCGTCGGGCGCTTCGCACCGAGCCCGACGGGCGACCTCCACGTCGGCAGCGCGCTCGCGGCGCTCGCGGCGTGGGCGAGCGTGCGCGGGCGGGGCGGCCGGTTCGTCTGGCGCGTCGAGGACCTGGACGGGCCGCGCGCCGTGGCCGGCGCCGCCGAGCGCCAGACGGAGGACGCGCGGTGGCTGGGGCTGGACTGGGACGAGGGGCCGGGCGTGGGCGGCCCGCACGCGCCGTACTGGCAGTCCGAGCGGGGCGGGCTCTACGAGTCGGCGCTCGCGCGGCTCGCACGGGCGGGGCGGCTGTTCCCGTGCGCCGTCTCGCGGAGCGATCTCCGCGACCTCGCGAGCGCCCCGCACGGCGGGCCGGGCCTGCCGCCGTTCCCGCCGGCCCTCCGCCCCGCCCCGCCCGCGGACGGCTGGTTCGAGGACCCCGAGGCCCGCGCCGACCGCGCCCTCCGGTTCCGAGTCGACGGCGGGCCGGTCTCGTTCGACGACCGCGTCGTGGGCTTCGTCGAGGAGGACGTGCGGCAGACGACGGGCGACTTCGTGCTCCAGCGCCGCGACGGCGTAACGGCCTACCAACTCGCCGTCGTCGTGGACGACCTGGCGATGGGAGTGACCGAGGTCGTCCGCGGCCGCGACCTCCTGGACTCGACGGCCCGTCAGATCCTGCTCGCGCGGGCGCTGGGCGGGGCGGAGCCCGTCTACGCTCACGTTCCCCTCGCCGTCGGGGCGGACGGCGAGAAGCTCTCGAAGCGGGACGAGGGCCTCACGGTCCGTGCTCTCCGCGAAGCCGGCGTGGCGCCCGAGGCGCTCGTCGGCTGGCTGGCCGAGGCGCTCGGGCAGCCGGGGGCGGGGCGGCGCGCGGCGGCCGACGTCGCGGCCTCGTTCGACCTGTCCCGCGTGCGGCCCGAGCCGGTCACCGTCCCTGCCCGTCTCGCCGCACACCTCCGCGCGCGCTAGCCGCCCCGCCCGATGACGCTCCGCCTCCCCCTGCTCGCGCTCGCGCTCCTCGCCGGCCCCGCCTCGGCGCAGATGCTCCCGTCGGGGACGTGGACGGGCACGCTGGAGCACGGCGGCGACGCCCACCCCGCCCAGGCCGAGATCGAGCGGTGCACGGGCGGCTTCACGGTCGCCCTCGACGTGGCGGGGCGGCGGGCCGACGTCACCGAGGACGGCGCGGCGACGTGGGAGGGCGGCCGGCTCCGGTTCGAGACGTCGCGCGCGCGGTGGCCGGGCCTGCTGCTCCCCCGGGCGCTCGCGTGCAGCCTGGAGCAGGACACCGAGACGGGCGCGCTCGCCGGCGTCTGCCGGGCGGGGCGGACGACGTACCGGCTCCGCCTCGCGCCGCCGGCCAGCGGCTCGTTCGGCTGCAAGTAGGTCCGGGCGGGGTGCGTCGCCGCCCCGCCCCCAGCGCCGCTGCGAGACCGCCTCCTCTGGGGAGCGGGGCAGTCTGGGCGACGCGTCACCCCCCGGTGCTGGCGTAGGGGCGGGCGACCTGGAACGAGAGCGACCACTCGCCGGAGCGGCCCGTGACGAGGTCGCGGAGCACGCCGGACAGCTCGACCACGTCGCCGGGGCGAACGTCGCCCGGCGTTGGGAGCACGATGAACTCGCGGCCCGTCGACGACGACGTGCCCGAGACCGTCGCGCTCAGGCTGACGAGCTCGCGGCGCCCGTCGCGGACGGCCCAGACCGACCGCTCGACCTCGTACCGCGACCGGCCGCCCTCCGTGCCCAGGTCGTACGCCTCGACGGCGACGCCGACCGTAGCGCCGGCCACGAGGGCGGCGTACGGGTACCGCCACGCCTCGCGGGCCGCCCCGCCCGCTCCGAGCGCACGCGCCGCGCCGGAGGGGACGAGGTGCGGGAGCGGGTCGCTCACGACGAGCCCGCCCGGCCCGGCGGCCAGCGGCGCGAGCGGGCCGGCGTGCCAGACGGCGTGGCGGAGCATGGCCCCGTCGCGGTCGAGGACATCGGCCTGGACGGCGACATCGGGGCGGGCGCCGGCGGACGCGAGCGTCGCCGTGGCGACCGGCGTCGTCCGCCCCGCCCCCACCGCCTTCGGCGGAACCGCCGCCACGCGGTCGGCGGGCGGGGCGGGGCGGCCCCCGACCACGCGGAGCCGGGCCGTCGAGCGGACCACCCGGGCTACGTCTCCCAAGCCGTCGAAGGCGCCGGGCTCAGGCGCCCACGCGAGCTCAACCCGGAGACTGCCGTCGGCGCCCCGGAACCGGGCGGACCGGACAGCGAGCGGGAACGCACCAGGGAGCGGGAGCGGCGGCCCGGCCGAGGGCACGAGGTCGCGGGCGGCGACGGCCCGGCGGTGCTCAGACCGGACGAAGTCGAAGAACCCGGGGCCTATGACGCCGCCCGTCCTCCCGCCGATGAACCGCTCCCCAACCCCGAAGCCGCTCGCGAAGCGAGCGGCTCTAGACCCCGCCGCGAGCGCTCCGTTGGTGTACTCGAGGAGCGCGTCGTGGAGCTCGTTCTGGACCCGACTGTAGGCCGGGTCGTAGAGCACGAGCGTCCTGACGAAGTCGTCGAGGGCGAGGGCTGCGAGCGCGGACCACTCCGCGCTCCCCGAGCCGACCTTGGGGTAGTACAGGCCGGGGGGGAGGAGGTCGAGCGGGAACGCCTCCCGCCACCCTCCCCCGTCTTCGACGAACAGGAAGGTCGCACCGCTCGCGTAGGTCCACAGCGCGTTGGTGGGAACGAACGCGGTCAACTCCGAGATCGATGCGTCGAGCGTGTTGGACCGGAGCCACCGGGTCTGATCCGGCTCCCCGAATCGGACGTAGACGGCGCCGCGGTCGTCGTACCCCGCCCCGCCCGCGGTGCTCTCGGGCGGCGTAGGAAACCGAGCCTCGGCCTCGGCCACGCGGCGGAGGTGCTCGACGAGCCGCTCGTTGGCCTCCGTCACCGGCAGCGGGTCCTGCCCGTTCCACCACGCCACGAGGGCGACGCCGGCGCCGGGACGGAGCGAGCCGGGCGCCCCGCCGAGGCTGTCCCGGAGCGAGTCGGGCAGGACCGGCCACGCCTGCGCGACGAGCCGCCGGACGTCGGGCTTGGCGCCCGGCCCCGCCGTCACGAGCCGGTC
Source organism: Rubrivirga sp. S365 (assembly GCF_032248475.1). NCBI lineage: Bacteria > Pseudomonadati > Rhodothermota > Rhodothermia > Rhodothermales > Rubricoccaceae > Rubrivirga > Rubrivirga sp. S365. The sequence goes on along the minus strand of NZ_JAVTTN010000001.1, from coordinate 903,331 downwards.
GAGGTAGGCGTCGGCCTCGGCGCTCGCCTGCCCGTCGATGACCTGGGCGACGGGCAGGGCGGGGCGGAACGAGCCGCACCCCGCCAGACCGAGGACGATGAGCGCGGCGGCGAGGGCGGGGCGGCGCATGACGGGCGGGGGTAGCGTGCTGGACGAGCCGCGACAACGTCGGGGCAGGTAACGGTTTCCGCAATCCACCCGCCTCGCCCGTGATGCTCTCTACGCTTCGCCGCGGAGCGCGCGGACGGCCGCGAGCACGGCCGGCCCCTCGGCGAGCGGGCAGCCCCAGTAGTCGAAGATCCCGCCCCGCCCTCCGTTCTGGCCGCACACGACGAACACGCCCGTCCCCAGCTCGCGCTTGAGGTGGGAGGCGAGCCACCCGACGAACCCGCTGTTGTCGACGCCGGCCGGGAAGTGGAACCGGAAGACGGCGAACGGCTCGGCCGCCCCGCCCTCGGCCGGCACGAGCTGGCTCCACACCTCGTCGTCGCCGACGACCGCGAGCGCGCCTGGGTGGACGGCGGGCGGGGCGGAATTCGAGGGCGGGGCGGGCTCGTCGCCCCCGCGCTACTCCGTCTGCTGCCAGCTCACCGACTGCCGCGCGAGCACGTCGGCCGGGTCCACGTCGGGGTCGAGGAGCGCCGCCGCGACCCGCTCCATCCGCGCGCCCTGCGAGCCCTTGACGAGGACCGCGTCGCCCGCGCCCGGCGCGAACGGCCGCCCCGCCCGCAGGGCGTCGGCGAGGTCGGTCGACGTGGCGAAGGTCAGGACCGCCCCGCCCGGACCCGCCGAGTTCAGGAGCTCGGCGGCTCGGCCCATGATCTCGCCCACGGCCACGACGAGGTCGGCGTGCTCGCGTGCCGCGTCGAGCACGACCACGTGCTGCTCGACCTCGTCCGCCCCCAGCTCGAGCATGTCGCCCAGGAGCGCGACGTGGCGCGTCGCGTCGAGGTCGCGGAGCACGCCGAGCGCCGAGCGCGTGGCCCCGGGCGAGGCGTTGTAGGTGTCGTCGATGATCGTGCTCCCGCCCCGCCCCGGGAGCCGGACGAGCCGGCCCTTTTCGGGCTGGATCTGCGCGAGCCCGCGGTTGATGGCCGCGTCGTCGAGCCCCAGCGCGCGGCCGACGGCGGCGGCGGCGAGCGCCGTCGAGAGCGCGTGCTCGCCCAGGAGCGGGAGCGTCGCCGTCACGATGTCCGGGCCGACGTCGGCGTCTGGGGCTGCTCCGTAGAGGAGGACGCGGGCGGCCAGCCCGTCGGCCATCGCGCGGACGCGGGCGTCGTCGGCGTTGAGGACGGCCGTCCCCTCCGGCCCCAGCGCGCGCACGATCGCGCCCTTTTCGCGCGCTACGCCCTCCAGGCTCCCCAGCGTCTCCAGGTGGACGCCCTGAACGGCCGTCACGACCGAGACCGTCGGCGGGAAGAGCCGGCACAGCTCGGCGATGTCGCCGGGGATCCGGGCGCCCATCTCCAAGACGGCCACGGAGTCGGCTGCGAACGTCCGATTGAGGACCGTGAGCGCGAGCCCGAGCGGCGTGTTCAGGTTGCCCTCGGCGGCCACGACCTCGAACCGCTCGCGGAGCACGGCAATCGCGGCGTTCTTCGTCGTCGTCTTCCCCACCGAGCCCGTGATGCCGACGACGGCCGCCCCGCTCTCAGCCATCTTCTGGTGGGCGAGCGACGTCAGGTGGTCCAGCGCGCTCTCGACGCGGACCACCTCGACGCCCTCCGGCACGTCCACGTCGCGCTCGACGACGACGGCGGCCGCCCCGCCCGCGACGGCCTGCGGCACGAAGTCGTGCCCGTCGAACCGCTCGCCGCGGATCGCCACGTAGGTGTCGCCGGGCTGGAGCGTGCGCGTGTCGGTGGAGTACATCGGGTTATGGGTTACGGGTGATGAGTGACGGGCGGGGCGGCTGAGTTTGCCGCCCCGCCCTCAGGGCCGAGGGAGCACAAAGCGGGCGCTCCTGTCGGGCGGGGCGGTGCGTGAGGAAGTCTTCTTGCTCATCACTCGTCACCCGTCACCCGTCACCCGCCCCCCCACGTCGTCACCAGGGCGGCGTCGCGGCGGTGGCGCTCCAGCGCGAGGCGGACGAGCCGGTCGGCGAGCGCGGGCGGGGCGAGCCCGGTCCGCTCCCACATCACGGGGTACATGCTCCGTTCGGTGAAGCCGGGGATCGTGTTGACCTCGTTGACGAGGACGCGGCCGTCGTCGGCCACGAAAAAGTCGACGCGCGCGAGCCCCTCGCAGCCCAGCGCCGCGTACGCCTCGACGGCTAGGGCGCGGACGCGCTCGGCCACGTCGGGCGCGAGGTCGGCCGGCACCTCCATCCGCGCGGCGGCGGCGTCGACGTACTTGGCCTCGTAGTCGTAGAACGCGGCCGTCGACACGATCTCGCCCGGGACCGACGCCCGCGGCTCCTCGTTGCCCAGGACCGCGACCTCGATCTCGCGGCCCACGACGGCCTCCTCGACGAGCGCCTTGCGGTCGTACCGGAACGCCGCGTCGAGGGCGGGGCGGAGCCCATCCTCGGCCTCCACCTTCGCCACGCCCACCGACGACCCCGAGCCCGCCGGCTTCACGAAGAGCATCGGCCCGAGCCGCCCCGCCAGGTCCGCGAACGACGGGGCGGGGCGGCCCGCCCGGACCGTCACCGACGCGGCGACGGGGACGCCGGCGGCGGCGAGCAGCCGCTTGGCCGCGTCCTTGTCCATGCACACGGCCGAGGCCAGCACGTCCGGCCCGACGTACGGGAGCCCGAGCGTCTGGAGCAGCCCCTGCACGCGGCCGTCCTCGCCGTTGACGCCGTGGAGCATGGGGAACACGACGTCGACCTCGACGGGGTCGAGCGCCCCGCCCGCGCCCTCGGCGAGCAGGCGGCCCGTCGCGTCGGCGGCGAACAGGAGCGGCCGCCCCGCCCCGCCCGCGCCAGGCTCGTCCGCCAGGTCGCCGTCGGGCTCGACCGTCCACCGCCCCGCCCGGCTGATGCGGAGGGGGACGACTGTGTGGCCAGCCTCGCCGAGCGCCCGGCGCACGTTCCGCGCCGAGCGGACGGAGACCTCGTGCTCCGGCGAACGGCCCCCGAACAACAGACCAACACGAAGAGACTCACTCACAGGCGGACGGGCGGGGTGGGGAGCGGAAAGCTACACGCGCGGCCCGCCGCCCCGCCCGCTAGAAGTAGACGCTGACGCCGGCCTGCGCGCCCCGCGAGACGAGGGAGACCCCGAACTCGTTCGCGCTCTCGTTCAGCCCCTGTGGGTCCTCCGGCCCAGCCTCCCGCTCCAGGCTCCGGTAGGTGTAGGTCGCGTCGAGCGAGGCGCCGTACTCGGCGTTCAGCGAGATGGCCGAGGAGACCGGCCACTCGACGCCGATCACGCCGGCCGCTCCCAACCCCACGCCCGCGAACGACTGCTCGGCGCTCTGCTCGCCCCGGTCCGCCTCGAACCGGCTAAACTGGAACGACGCGCTGGGGCCGAGCCCGTAGTAGAGGTAGATCGGCGTCCGGGAGCGCGCGTACCGCAGAAAGAGGAGGTCGGCGCCGAGATTCACCCGCTGGCTCTCCTGATCGCCGAACGCCTCCCCGCCCCCGTCGCTGATGCTCAGGCCCGCGCCGACGGTGAGGCCAAGCCGCAGGGCGCGCTCCGCGCTCGACTGCCACTTGATCCCCAGCGCGCCCCCGTCGAGCCCGGTGAGCCCCGAGTCCAGGTTGGCGCTGAACAGCAGCGCGCGGGCGCCGGCCACGACGGGCGTGTCGTCGTCCTGGGCAAACGCGAGCGGGGCGGCGAGGGCGACGAGAAGGACGGCGGCGGAGCGAAACGGGAGCATGAGCAGGCGGTCGGTGGGGGAATGGGAGAGAGCCGCCCCGCCCCGCCCGGAAGTCACGCGGCGAGCGGCGCAAGCTTAAGGAGATGCCGCCGGGCGCGTGCGGGGCCGCCTCCACCCCCGCCTCCTGGACGACCTGCGGGCGGGGTGGCCGCCCCGCCCGCACGCAACGAGGCCCGGCCGAACAGCGTCGGCCGGGCCTCGGAACGAGTGCCTGGGGGCGGGGTGGCGCCCTAGTTCAGGTGCGCCGCCAGCTCCTCGCGGCGGTGCTTCTGGCGGAGCTTGCGGAGCGCCTTCTCCTTGATCTGGCGCACGCGCTCGCGGGTTAGGCCGAACCGCTGGCCGACCTCGACGAGCGTGAGCGGCTGCTCGTGCCCGATCCCGAAGTAGAGCCGCGTGATCTCGGCCTCGCGCGGGTGCAGCGTCGAGAGCGCCCGCTCGATGTCGATGTTCAGGCTCTCGTTCGTGAGGTCCTCGTCCGGCTGCTCGAAGTTGTCGTCGGCGAGGACGTCGAGGAGGCTGTTGCCGTCGTCGTCGTCGAACGGGGCGTCCATCGAGAGGCTGTGGCGGCTGTGCTGGAGGCCCTCGACCACCTTCTCCTCCTTCAGGTCGAGCTCGCGCGCGATCTCGTCGGGCGTCGGCTGGCGGCCGAGCTCCTGGGCGAGCCGGGCCGACGCCTTCCGCATCTTGGAGAGCGTGCCCACGCGGTTGAGCGGGAGCCGGACCGTGCGGACCTGGTCGCTCAGCGCCTTCAGGATCGACTGGCGCACCCACCAGACGGCGTACGAGATGAACTTGAACCCGCGCGTCTCGTCGAAGCGCTGGGCCGCCTTGACGAGCCCGTAGTTCCCCTCCGAGATGAGGTCGGAGAGCGAGAGGCCCTGGCCCTGGTACTTTTTGGCGACGGAGACCACGAAGCGGAGGTTGGCCCGCACCAGCTTGTGCAGCGCGAGCTGGTCGCCCTGCTTGATCTTCTGGGCGAGCTCGACCTCTTCTTCGGGCTTGAGGAGCGGGACCTGACCAATCTCTTGGAGATACTGGTCCAGCATCCGCTGACTGCGGGGGACGTACATCGGCGGCGTAGGGATGGGGGGGTGGGGGCGACGTCGGCCTCGGGAGGCGGCTCGGACGGCCCTCCAGGGGTCCGAGCGGAGTCGCAAACGGGAGTCGGGGATTACCCTGGCCCGCAATACAGCGGACCCGGATCGTAGTCGGCCCAGCGGGCGCGGGTTCCGTGCCACTCAGGTTTTCTCGTGGCCTCCGTGCAGGCGCAGGCTGAGCGTCGGAGCTTGTCTAACGGTCTGGGGTGGCCCTCCGTCTCTGCGCCCCCCGCTCTTCGCCCCGCATTAACTGGGCGGGGTGGGACCCGACGACGACGCGGCGCCCGCCTATTCCGCCGCCCCGCCCAGCGCCTGCCGGACGTCGTCCCACAGGTCGGCCTCGGCTTCGAGCCCCACCGAAACGCGGACGAGCCCCGACGCGACGCCCCCCGCCCCGCCCGCCGCGCGCTGCGTGAGCCCGGCCGGGTGCTGCGCGAGCGTGTCCGTCGAGCCCAGGCTGACGGCCGGCGTGGCCAGGCGGAGCCGGCCGAGAAAGGCCGCGGCCGCCGCGAACGCGCCCGGCCCGTCCGCCTCGCCGTCCGGCCCCAGGACCTCGAACGAGAGCATCGGCCCCGGCCCGCTCATCTGCCGCCCCGCCCCCACGAGGCCGCTGTCGACCAAGCTCGGGTGGTACACGCGGCCCACGGCGGCGTGGCGGGCGAGGCGCGCGGCGAGCGCCGTCGCCGTCGCCTGCGCGCGCTCGACGCGGAGCGGGAGCGTCGGGAGCCCGCGGTGCAGCAGGTACGCGCCGTCGGGGTGGAGCACGGCGCCGGTCAGGATGCGGACCGTGCGGAGCCGGGCGGCCCACGCCTCGGAGCACCCGACGACGCCGGCGAGCACGTCGCCGTGGCCGCCGATAAACTTGGTCGCGCTGTGCCACACGAGCGCGGCGCCCTGCGCGAGCGGGTGCTGGAGGACGGGCGTCCCGAACGTCGAGTCGACGCACACGGGCGCGGCGCCGGCCGCCTCGACCACGGCCGCCACGTCGACCAGGTCGAGCGTCGGGTTGACGGGCGTCTCGACGCACACGAGCGCCGTGTCGTCGCGGACCGCGCCCGCCACCCCGCCCGCGTCGGTCCACGTGACGTCGAGCCCCAGGAGGCCCGACGACAGCAGGCGGTCGGTCGTGCCGTACGTCGGGCGCACGCCGACGACGTGGTTTTTGCCCTCCTCGCGGGCGGCCAGGAGCGTGGCCGTGATCGCCGCCATGCCGGACGCGAACGCGACGGCCGCCTCGGCGCCCTCGACCTCGGCGTAGCCAGCCTCGAACCGGGCGACGGTCGGGCTCCAGAGGCGCGAGTACACCGCCCCGCCCGCCTCGGCCGGTCCCGCCCCGCCCATCAGGGCGTCGAGGCTGGCGACGGCGTCGTCGAGCCGCTCGAACGGGTACGTCGTCGAGAGGTCGATGGGGAGCGCGTGGACGCCGAGGGCGCGGAGGTCGCTCCGCCCGGCGTGGACGGCGACGCTGTCGGGGTCGAGGGGCATGGCAGGACTGGGGACTGGGGACTGGGGACTGGGGACTGGGGACTGGGGACTGGGGACTGGGGACTGGGGACTGGGGACTGGGGACTGGGGACTGGGGACTGGGGACTGGGGACTGAAAATGCGCTGGGCGGGGCGGGGAAGCTCGCCGACTGCCATTTCCTCGTTCCTCTTTCCCATTTCCCCCTCCCGCCCCCTCACCCGAACGAGCCCGTCACGACGAGCACGTCGTAGAGCGCGTGCGTCCAGGCGGCGAGCGCGAAGCCGCGGACGAGGAACACGGCGTTCAGCGCGAGCCCGAACAGGAACCGGAACGCGAACACGTCCAGCGTGAACGGGTCGCCCAGCGGGCCGACGTGGTGGACGAGGCTAAACACGGCGGCGCCCACGACCGCCGCGAGCGCGTAGGCCCGCCGCCGCTCGACGCCAACCGCGCGGTGGACGAGCCAGAACAGGCCGCTGACCAGGACTACGCGGAACACGAGCTCCTCGTAGAGCCCGGCCCCGATCGACAGCGCAAGCTGGAGCCCCAGCCCGAGCTCCGCCATCTGCGCGAGCGCGAGGTCGGGGAGCCACGCCGGCCACGCCCCGAACAAGGCGCCGACGACGCCGCCCACGAGAAACGCGAGCACGACGGCGTAGGCCAGCGACTCGGCCACGAGGAGCGCGAAGTAGCGCGGCACGAGCGGCGGGTGCCGGCCCCGGTCGCGCCAGAACACGACGAGCCCGACGGCCACGACCGCCGCGCCGAGCGCCATCCACCCCGCCCCGCCCAGCGCGGCGAGGAGCGTCTTGAGCCACACGTCGGCGCCTACGCGGATCTGGCCGGGGCCGCGGTTGGCGAGCAGCACGCCGACCTCGTAGAGCACGAACAGCGGGAGCGCAGCGAGGAAGCCGTACGTCGGCGTCCGCGTGACGGCGAGGTATCCGCTCGGGCGGGGCGGCGGGGCCGCCGGAGCGGGCGCGGCGGTGGGTTCCGTCTGGGCGGCGAGTCGGGCGAGTTGGTCGGCGGGGGACGACACGGGCGGACCCCAAGGCGGGGCGGCGGGACCGCTCGGGTACGCGGCGGGCGGGGCGGAGATGCGCGAGCAGCACGCGCGCCACCCCGCCCACGGCACGGGCGGGGCGGATTCGTAGGGACACCATGCATGGTGTCCGCATCGGGGGCACCGTACGCCCGCCCCGCCCGCATCGAACACGACACGTCATGTTCCTACGACGGCTCGACGTCAGGCGGGGCGGCGACCGGTGAGGCCGCCTCGCACGTTCTCCCGAGAAAGCGCTTCCACCCCGCCCCGCCCGCTCGTTTATTGGAGCCCCGCCCCGTTCCCGGCCCCTATGCACCTGCTGACTCCGCTGACCGTCCGGCTCCGCCTCGCCCTCGCCCTCCTCCTGCTCGCCCCGCTCGGCGCCCGCGCGCAGGCCATCGACCGCGTCGAGCCGGCGTCGTGGTGGGTGGGCATGGAGCACCCGGAGCTCCAGGTGCTCGTCTACGGCGACGACATCGGCCGGGCGCGCGTCGAGATGGACCCGTACCCGGGCGTCCGGCTCGACGGCGCGACGGCGGTCGAGAGCCCGAACTACCTGTTCCTCGCGCTCACCGTCGGCGAGGAGGCGCGGCCGGGCGCGCTCACGTTCCGGTTCCGCCACCCCGACGGCGACCTCGTCCGCACCTACGAGCTGAAGGCGCGCGAGCCGATGGGGCCGGACGGGCGGGGCGGGGCGGCCGGGTTCACGAGCGCCGACGTCATCTACCTCATGATGCCCGACCGCTTCGCCAACGGCGACGTCACCAACGACTCGGTCGCGGGGCTCCTGGAGGGCGCCGACCGGAGCGACCCCAATGCCCGCCACGGCGGCGACTTCGCGGGCGTGGCCGAGCGCCTGGGCTACCTCGACGCCCTCGGCCTGACGGCGCTCTGGTTCACGCCCGTCTTCGAGAACGACATGACGCCCGAGTACGGGGCCTACCACGGCTACGCGGCGACCGACATGTACAAGGTGGACCCCCGCTTCGGGACCAACGAGGAGTTCGTGGACCTCGTGGCCGCCGCCCACGACCGCGGCCTCAAGGTCATCATGGACATGATCCACAACCACGTCGGCGACCGCCACTGGTGGATGGCTGACCCGCCGACCGCCGACTGGGTCCACAGCTACGAGCGGTACGGGCAGACGAACTACGCCGTAGCGACGGCCGTCGACCCGTACGCGTCCGAGGTCGACCACAGCGGGCTCGTCGACGGGTGGTTCGTGGCCGAGATGCCCGACCTCAACCAGGACAACGAGCTGCTGGCGCAGTACCTGCTCCAGAACACGGTCTGGTGGATCGAGACGGCCCGGATCGACGGCATCCGCATGGACACCTACCCGTTCCCGGACAAGGACTACATGGCCCGGTGGGCCGAGCACGTGCTGGCCGAGTACCCCGACTTCAACATCGTGGGCGAGGCGTGGATGTACACGGTCCCGCACGAGGCGTACTGGCAGCGCGGGTTCGAGGCCGCGAGCGGCGACGGCTACGACTCGCACATCCCGTCGGTCACCGACTTCCCGCTGATGTACGCCTTCCGCGACGCCGTGGCGCCGGAGAACGGCGAGGACGGGCCGGAGCGGCTCTACCTCGCGCTCTCCCAGGACCTCCTCTACCCCGAGCCCGAGCGGCTCGTCACGTTCCTCGACAACCACGACACGGTCCGCTTCCTGAGCCGCGTGGACGAGGACGACGCCGCGCTCAAGATGGCCTACGCCGTGCTCATGACCACGCGCGGCATCCCGCAGGTGTACTACGGGACCGAGCTGGGCCTGGCCAACCTGGACCCCGCGCTGGGCGACGGCTCCAAGCGGGCCGACATGATGGGCGGCTGGCCCGGCGACGAGCGCGACGCCTTTACGCGGGCGGGGCGGACCGACCGCGAAAACGAGATCCTCGACTACGTCACCGCGCTCACGACGTGGCGCCGGACGGCTGACGTGGTCCACCACGGCCAGCTCACGCACTTCATCCCCCGCGACGGCGTCTACGTCTACGTCCGCCACCCCGCCCCCGACGCGGACGGCCCGGGCGGGGCGGCCGGCGGCTCGGTGATGGTGGCCGTCAACGCGGCGGCCGAGGCGCGGACGCTGGACATGGCCCGCTTCGCCGAGCGGCTCGACGGCTACACGACCGCGCGCGACGTGGTGACGCGCCGGTCCGCCCCGCTCGGCGCCACGCTGGACGTGCCGGCGCGGACGGCGCTCGTGCTGGAGCTCTCGCGCTAGAACACCTTCGGGGTACGGGGTACTCGGTACGGGGTACTCGGTACGGGGTACTCGGTACGGGGTACTCGGTACGGGGTACTCGGTACGGGGTACTCGGTACGGGGTACGGCCCTGGGTGGGCGTCCCGGGTCGCGTACCCGGTGCCTCGTACCCGGTACCTCGCACCCTGTACCCTCCTGCCCTCCGCTCCCGCCGCCCCGCCCCTTTCCCCTCTCCCCATGTCCCACCCCTGGTGGCAGACCCGCGTGGTCTACCAGATCTACCCCCGCTCCTTCCAGGACGCCAACGGCGACGGCATCGGCGACCTCGCGGGCGTCACCGAGCGGCTGCCCTACGTGGCCGAGACGCTCGGGATCGGGGCCGTCTGGCTCAGCCCGTTCTACCCCTCGCCCCAGGCCGACTTCGGCTACGACGTCTCGGACTACCGCGACGTGGACCCCCAGTTCGGCACGCTCGACGACTTCGACGCCCTCGCCGCGCGGTGCCACGAGCTGGACCTCAAGCTCATCGTCGACTTCGTCCCCAACCACTCCTCCGACCAGCACGCGTGGTTCCAGGAGAGCCGGGCGGGGCGGGAGAGCGCGAAGCGCGACTGGTACGTCTGGAGCGACCCGAAGCCGGACGGCTCGCCCCCGAACAACTGGCTGAGCCACTTTGGCGGCCCGGCCTGGACGCTCGACGAGGCGACGGGCCAGATGTACCTCCACAGCTTCCTCCACGAACAGCCCGACCTCAACTGGCGGAACCCCGAAGTCGAGGCCGAGATGCTCGACACGCTCCGGTTCTGGATGGACCGCGGCGTCGACGGCTTCCGCATCGACGTGGCCCACTCGATCCTGAAGGACCCCCAGATGCGCGACAACCCGCCGCGCACCGCCCCGCCCGAGGGCGCGTTCAAGTCGCTGGGCGAGTACGACACGCAGCTCCACGTCCACGACAAAGCGCACGCCGACGTCCACGACGCGTTCGCCCGCATCCGCCGGACGGTCGACGGCCACTCGGACGCCGAGCGCGTGGCGATCGGGGAGATCCACGAGTTCGACCTCGACCGCTGGGCCTCGTTCTACGGCAAACCGACGGGCGACGGGCACCTGAGCGGGCTCCACATGCCGTTCAACTTCGGCCTCCTCAACGTCGAGTGGACGGCCGCCGACGTCCGCGCGCACGTCGACGCCGTCGAGGCCGCGCTGCCGGACGGCGCCTGGCCGAACTACGTGCTGGGCAACCACGACGAGCCCCGGCTCGCGACGCGGCTGGGGCCGGAGAGCGTGCGCCTGGCCGGGCTCCTCCTGCTCACGCTCCGCGGCACGCCCACGCTGTACTACGGCGACGAGTTGGGGATGCCCGACGTGGACGTCCCGCTCGACCAGCGGAAGGACCCGTGGGCCGAGCGGAGCGGGGACCCTACGCTGAGCCGCGACGGCTGCCGCACGCCGATGGCCTGGGACGGCTCGCCGTCGGCCGGCTTCTCGACCGCCCCGCCCGACGCGCTGTGGCTCCCGCTCCACGCGTCGCACGACCGGGTCAACGTGGAGGCCGAGTTGGCGGACCCCGACTCGCACCTCGCCTTCTACCGCCGCGCGCTCGCCGTCCGTCGCGAGACGCCCGCGCTCCAGACCGGCGCCTACTCCGGGCTCGACGGCGTGCCCGACGGCGTGTTCGGCTTCACGCGCGGCGACGACGCGCTCGTCCTCCTGCACTTCGGGGGCGGGGCGGTCCACGTCGACCTCCCCGCCCGCTTCCGCGACGGCCGCGTCGCGCTCTCGACCGACGGCCGCGACGGGGGCGGGGCGGCGGGCGCGTCGCTCGCGCTGCCGGCGTGGGGCGGGGTGGTCGTCGTGCGGTAGCCCACCCGGCCCGCACCACCAAGGGGCGGGGCGGCCGCGAGTAAGTGCCGGGCACGACATACCTTGCGCGCGGGGCGGGGCGGCCTACCTTGACCGCCACCCCGCCCCCGCTGCCATGCCGCTGGTCTCGCGCCTCCGCCCCGCCCTCGTGCTGGCCGCCGTCCTCGCCGGCTGTGGCTCGTCGGAGGGCGTGCGCGAGGCGCCCGACCCCAACGTAGTCGAGGGCGACGAGATCGAGCGCCGCGACATCGCCCGGGTCGAGGAGATGCTGCGCGGCCAGGTCGCGGGTGTCGACGTGCGCCAGGGCGAGGGCGGCCTGATTGTCCGCATCCGGGGCGCCGAGGACTTCGGCCTCAGCGGGGGCGACCCGCTCTTCGTCATCGACGGACTCCCGATCGCGCAGGGCATGCGCGGCGTGCTGGTCGGCATCAACCCGCGCGACGTCCAGTCGATCCGTGTCCTCAAGAACGCGTCCGACACCGCGCTCTACGGCTCGCGCGGGGCCAACGGCGTCATCCTCATCACGACGATGCGGCCCTCGGCTCCCAGCGACGACCAGTAGAGCGGGCGGGGCGGCACGCACAGAGCGTGAGGGCGGGGCGGATGCGGGACGCCCCTACGCGGCGGACCGCCTGCGTAGGAAGGACGGACCGTCTGGAACGTCACTCCGGGAAACCACGACGCCCCTGCCGTCTCGCACGAGGCCGGAAGCGCTCCCGAAGGACGCCTCGTTTATGGGGGAGGCCTGCCGCCCGAGAGGCCCCGGCCGCACCGCTGGCTCCCCCCGGGCAGGTGAAGGGGGAGCGGAGACGAGCCCGGACGCTCCACGCTAAAAGGAGGGAGTTATTTGGTATAAAGGGCACGTCGAAGTGCCCTGTGCGGCGGGCCGGATCGGGCTCTGATCGCGTGGAAGCGCTTGCGGGAGGGGGAGCCGGAGCCTACTTTCACCGAGAAGCGAAAGCGCTTTCACTGGCTCCGCACTCCCCCACCCCGCCCCTCACCGAGATGAGTCGATCCGCTACTCTGCTCGGGCTCGTAGCCCTCCTGCTGGCGCTCGCCGCCCCGCCCGCCGCGGCCCAGTCGCAAACTGTCACCGGCGTGGTGACCGACGCCACCTCCGGCGACCCGCTCCCGTTCGTCAACATCATCATCCAGGGGACGACGCGCGGCGTCGCGACCGACGTCGACGGGAACTACTCGATCGAGGTCCCCGGCCCCGACGCCGTCCTCCTGTACCGCTTCCTCGGCTACGTCGAGCAGGCGATCACGGTGGGCTCGCAGAGCGTGATCAACGTGGGCCTGGAGGAGGACTCGAACGTCCTCGACGACATCGTCGTCGTCGGCTACGGGACGCAGCGCCGCGGCGACGTCACGGCGTCGGTCGCGACCGTCGACATCGACGACGCCAACCAGGCCGTCGCGACCGCCCCGACCGACCTCATCGAGGGCCGCGTGGCCGGCGTCAACGTGGTCGAGACGAGCGGCGAGCCGGGCGCGGGCGTGTCCATCCGCATCCGCGGCGGGACCTCGATCGCGGCCTCGAACGAGCCGCTCTACGTCGTCGACGGCATCCCGATCTCGGGCGCGAACGTGACGCCGGGCGGGTCGGGCGAGGTCGGGACGAGCCCGCCGCGGAACCCGCTCACGCTCCTCAACCCGAACGACATCGAGTCCATCACGATCCTCAAGGACGCGAGCGCGACGGCCATCTACGGCTCGCGCGGAGCCAACGGCGTCGTCCTCATCACGACCAAGTCCGGCGTCGCCGGCCAGGTCACGATCGACTACGAGGGAACGACCTCGTTCGCGACCGCGGCTCAGACGTTCGACGTCCTCTCGGCCGACCAATTCCGCGGCTTCGTCCAGAACGCCGTCGCCGACCGAGTCATCGGGTACGACGACAGGGGCAACTTGATCGACATCGTGGGCGGCTCGACGCCCGTCCCCGCCCCAACCCGGGAGAACCCCGACCGCGTGGTCTTCCCGAACGGGACGGCCGACGTGATCGACAACCTGGGCGGCGCGAACACCGACTTCAACGACGCCGTCTTCCGCACGGCCGTCTCCCAGTCGCACAACCTCTCCTTCGGGGGCGGCTCGGCCGGGTCGCAGTACCGGGCCAGCCTGAGCTACCTCAACCAGGAGGGCGTCGTGATCTCGTCCGGGCTGGAGCGCATTACGGGCCGGCTCAACGCCGAGACCCAGTTCCTCGACGACCGGCTCCGATTCGGGCTCAACCTCACGAGCGCGCTCACGAACGACGACTTTACGCCGGCCAACGCGACGGGCGGCTTCCGCGGCGGCATCTTCCAGAACGTCATCGACTTCCGCCCCGACCTCCCCGTCACGGTCGCCGACGGCGCCGACGGCGCGGCCCCGCAGTACACGGAGATCGCCGGCCAGCGCGACATCCGCAACCCCGTCGGCCTCGCCGAGCAGCTCGACGAGACAGGCCGGACTACGCGGACGCTGGGGAACGTGACGGCAGCGCTTGACCTCGTCGAGGGGCTCACGGCCCAGCTCAACCTGGGCGGCGACCGCTCGGTCGGCACACGCCGCGCGTTCTACCCGAACGCGAGCCCGGTGGGGGCCGAGTTCGGCGGGGCGGCCTTCCAGCAGACCCTGAACCAGACGTCGGTCACGCTCCAGACCTACCTCACCTACACGCGAGCGTTCGGCCAGAACAACCTCGACCTCCTCGGCGGCTACGAGTACTCCGACTTCGACCGGGACGAGAACGCGGTCCAGGGCGTCGGCTTCACGACCGACTTTACCGAGGACAACGACATCCGGGCGGCCGAGGACCTCCCGGTGGTCGGCGGCAACTACGGGCCGGGCAACTTCTCGACGCGGTCGGAGAACCTGCTCGCCTCGTTCTTTACGCGCGCCAACTACAACTTCGACCAGAAGTACTACCTCACCGGCTCGCTCCGCTACGACGGGTCCAGCCGCTTTTCCGAGGACAACCGCTACGCGCTCTTCCCCGCGGTCTCGGGCGCGTGGCGGATCTCGGAGGAGTCGTTCCTCGCGGGGAACTCGACGGTCTCCGACCTCCGCCTCCGCGCCGGCTACGGCGTGGTCGGCAACCAGGACATCGGGGACTACCTGTACCTCCCGCTCCTCGGGTACTCGGCGTCCAACTCGGCCGTCATCGACGGCGAGGTCCTGAGGGGGTACGCCCCGTTCCAGCTCGTCAACCCGGACCTCCAGTGGGAGCAGAAGGAGGAGTTCACGGTCGGCCTCGACTACCGCGTCCTCGGGGACCGGGTGTTCGGGTCGATCGAGTTTTTCCGCAACACGACGAACGACCTCCTCCTGCCGGTGACGATCCCGCAGCCGGCGGCCGTCTCGACGCAGATCCAGAACATCGGGTCGCTCCGGAACACGGGCGTCGACATCTCGCTCGACGCGTTCCTCCTGGAGACGGAGCGGAACTCGGTCTCGCTCGGCGTCACGTTCAGCACCGTGCAGAACGAGATCCTCGAGCTCGGCGGCCGTGACCAGCTCTTTACGGGCCGGGTCAGCGGGCGCGGCCAGTCCGACATCAACGCGCTCCTGCTCACGCCGGGCGAGGAGTTCCCGGTCATCTACGGGCCGGAGTTCACGGGCCGCTTCGTGCCCGAGGGCACCCTCGACGACGACGGGAACGACATCGGCGGCCTCCCCCTCTTCAACGACTACGAGGCCGAAGACCTGGACGGCGACGGCCTCATCGGACCGCTCGAGCGCACGCTCGTCGGCGAGACGCGGTCGCCGGGATCGGACGACCGCGTCAAGATCGGGAGCGCGCGGCCGGACTTCACGTACGGCATCCGGCTCAACGGCGAGTTCGGCGACTTCGCCGTCCGCGCGTTCTTCCGCGGCGAGCAGGGCCGGGACCTGTTCAACAACACGGCGCTCGTCTACGAGACGCAGAGCGCGGGCCTCCAGGGCCGCAACTTTATCGCCGGCGACTTCAGCCCGGACGAGTCCCGCCGCGCCGCGCCGATCTTCTCGTCGCGCTACGTCGAGGACGCCTCGTTCTTCCGGCTCGACCAGCTCACGCTGGAGTACGGCGTCGGCCGGTTTATCCCCCAGCTCCGCTCGGCGCGGCTGTTCCTGACGGGGAACAACCTGTTCGTGATCACGCCCTACAGCGGGCTCGACCCCGAGGTCAACACGAACGCCGCGGTGGGCCAGATCAACGCGATCGGGATCGACTACCTGAACTACCCGCGCGCCCGGACCTTCTCGATCGGCGTCAACCTCGGCCTTTAACCCTTGCTGCGTGGGCGGGGTGGTCTCGACCGCCCCGCCCCGCCCCTGCTCCTATGACTTTGCCATTCACCAAGCGGACCCGCCTCGCCGTCGGCGCGGCGCTCGTGGCGGCGCCGGCGTTCGGTCTCGCCGCCTGCACCGACCTCTCGGTCGACCCGTTCAGCTCCGTCAACCTGGAGAACTTCTACCAAACCGACGCCGAGGTTCTCGCCGCCGTGTCGCCGGTGTACTCCCAGCTCCGCGCGACGCTCTGGGAGTACCACAACCTCAGCGAGGTGTCGTCTGACGAGACGATCGTCCCGACTCGCGGGTCCGACTGGGCCGACGGCGGCCGGTGGCTGAACATGCACCGCCAGGACTGGTCGCCTACGCTGACCGATCTCAACGGGGCGTGGGTCCAGTCGTTTACCGGCATCGCGCGGGCGAACAGCGTCCTCTCGGACCTCACGGCGGTCGACGCCCCCAACGAGGACCAGATCGTGGCGGAGATCCGCGCGCTCCGGGCGTTCTACTACTACACGCTCCTGGACCTGTTCGGGAACGTGCCGATCCTGGCGCCGCCGCCGAACTCGGACCCCTCGGAGTACCTCGTGGACCCCGACAACCCGCCCGTGCAGCGCTCGCGCGCCGAGGTCTTCGACTTTATCGTGGCGGAGCTCGAGGCCTCGCGCGAGGCGCTCCCCGTGGCCGGCGCCGGCAACGGCGGCCGGTTTAGCCAGGGGGCCGTCGACGCCATCCTGGCCAACATGTACCTCAACGCCCCCGTCTTTACCGGGACGGTGACGGCCGGCGGGCTCCAGCGTGGCTCCGCCCGCTGGGCCGACGCCGAAGCCCTGGCGTCGCGCGTCATCGACAGCGGGACTTACAGCCTGGTCCAGGGCGAAGAGGAGTGGTTCGAGATGTTCTCGGCCGAGAACGAGAACAACCCCGAGCACATCTTCGTCGTCCAGCACCTCGCCGAGCAGGGGTTCGGAATGAGCTTCCCCAACCGGGGCCTCCACTACAACTCGTTCGACGGCGGCGGCTGGAACGGCTTCGCCACGATCGCCGAGACGTACAACGCGTTCGACCAGAGCGACCCGCGGATCGGCATCTTCGCTCGGGGCCAAGCCATCGACTACGACACCGGCGAGTCGATCGAGAACCGGAACGGCGACCCGCTCATCTTCACGATCGACTTCCCGGGCGGCGTCGACAACACGGACGAGGGCGGCGGCGTCCGCATCGTCAAGTTCGCGCCGGACCCGGCGCTGACGGCGGCGATCAACGGCAACCACGGCAACGACTACCCCTACTTCCGCCTCGGCGAGATGTACCTCATCCGGGCCGAGGCCCGGTTCGAGCAGGGGAACGCGGCCGGCGCGCTCGCCGACATCAACGCGATCCGCACCCGCGTCGGCGCCCCGCTCCTGACCTCGGTCGACCGCCAGGCGATCCTCAACGAGCGGCTCTTCGAGCTGACGAACGAGACCCGCCGCCGGCAGGACCTGATCCGCGCCGACGAGTCGATCCCCGAGTTCGGCGGCGGGGGCAACCTGTTCACGCGGGCGTGGTCGTTCAAGAGCGCGAGCCAGCCGTACCGCGTGCTGTTCCCGATCCCGCAGCAGCAGATCGACGCCTCCGACGGGACGCTGACGCAGAACGCGGGCTACTAAACCGCCCCGCCCCGCTCGGTCCGACGCGCCCCGCCCCCGCCGGCGGGGCGCGTTCCGTTTGGGACCGCCCCGCCCGCCCCGCCCGCTCCACACGACGGGGGCGGGGCGGGCGTTCGGGCCGGTGGGGCCGCCGCCGCCGCTCTCGATCCGCCCCATGCCCCTCCGACCGCCCCGCCCCGCCCTCCTGCTCGCCGCCGCCGTCGCGCTCGCCGCGTGCTCGGGCGGGGCGGAGGACCCGCTGTTCACGTCGCTGCCGGCGTCGGAGACCGGGCTGGCCTTCGAGAACCGCGTCGAGGAGACGCAGGCGCTCAACGTGTTCACGTTCCGCCACGTCTACAACGGGGGCGGGGTGGGGATCGGGGACCTCGACGGCGACGGGCGGCCGGACGTATACCTCACGGCCAACCTCGGCCCCAACCGGCTCTTCCTCAACCGGACCGAGCCGGGCGCCGACGGCCAGCCCGGTCCGCTCCGCTTCGTGGACGTGACCGACACGGCCGGCGTGGCGGGGCGGGGCGGCTGGAGCACCGGCGTCTCGGTCGCCGACGTGGACGGCGACGGCGACCTCGACCTCTACGTCTCGAACGCGGGCGACCCCGACGGCGGCCGCCGCGCCAACGAGCTGTTCGTCAACCTCGGGCCGGGGCCGGACGGCGTGCCGCGCTTCGAGGACCGGGCCGCGGCGTGGGGCGTGGCCGACGAGGGGACCTCGACGCAGGGCGCCTTTTTCGACTACGACGCCGACGGCGACCTCGACCTCTACGTGCTCAACAACTCGTTCCGGCCCGTGACCTCGTTCGGGCTCAAGAACACGCGCGCGCAGCGGGCCGAGCGCGACGCCGACCGGCTCTACCGGAACGAGGCCGCCCCGGGCGAGGCGCCCCGCTTCGAGGACGTCAGCGAGGCGGCCGGCATCTACGGCTCCGACATCGGCTTCGGCCTGGGCGTCACGCTGGGCGACGTGGACGACGACGGGCGCCTCGACGTCTACGTGTCGAACGACTTTTTCGAGCGCGACTACCTCTACCGCAACCGCGGCGACGGCACGTTCGACGAGGTGCTCGAGGCGTCGATGCCCGTCATCAGCCAGTCGTCGATGGGCGCCGACATGGCCGACCTCACGGGCGACGGGCTCCCCGAGGTGTTCGTCGTCGACATGCTGCCGTCGAGCGACGACCGGCTCAAGCAGTCGACGTCGTACGAGGGCTACAACCTGTACCGGGCCAAGGTGGGGCAGGGGTTCCACCACCAGCTCATGCGCAACACGCTCCAGCGCAACAACGCCGACGGCGGGGCGGGGCGGGCGCCGACGTTCGCGGACGTGGCCTCGGTGGCTGGCGTGGCCGAGACCGACTGGAGCTGGGCGCCGCTCTTCGCCGACCTCGACCTCGACGGGTGGCCCGACCTGTTCGTCGCCAACGGCGTGCTCCGCGACGTGACCGACCAGGACTACATCGCCTTCCTGGCCGACGCCCAGACGCGCGAGTCGGTCACGAGCGGGGGCGGCGTCGACTTTCTCGCGCTCACGCGCGAGATGCCCTCCACCCCGCTCGAAAACGTCGCCTTCCGCAACCTGGGCGCCTCCGCCGAGGGCGGGGCGGTGGCCTTCGAGCGGGCGCCCGAGTGGGGGCTCGGCGAGGCCGGCTTCTCGAACGGCTCGGCGGCCGCCGACCTCGACGGCGACGGCGACCTCGACCTCGTCGTCAACAACGTGAACGCGCCGGCCAGCGTCTACCTCAGCCACGCGGCCGAGCGGTTCCCGGACCGCCGGGCGCTCACGATCTCGTTGGAAGGCGAGGGCGCCAACACGCAGGGCGTCGGCGCCAAAGTCGTCGTGTGGAGCGGGGGCCGGATGCAGACGCGCGAGGCCGTCGGGGTCCACGGGTTCCAGTCGAGCGTGGCCGCCCCGCTCCACGTCGGCCTGGGCGGGGCAGCGCGTGTAGACTCGGTCGTCGTGCGGTGGCCGGACGGCCGCGTGCAGGCGCTGGCCGACGTGCCGGCCGGGCACCTGGTGCTCCGCCAGGCCGAGGCCGGGCCGCCCCGCCCGCTCGTGTTCCGGCCGGGCGGGGCGGCCCTCTTCCGCGACGTGACGGCCGAGAGCGGGCTCACATGGCGCCACGCCGAGAACCCGTACGTCGACTTCGACCGCGAGCTGCTCATGCCGTGGACCGAGTCGGACGCCGGCCCGGCCGTGGCCGTGGGCGACCTCGACGGCGACGGCCTGGACGACCTGTTCCTGGGCGGGGCGGCCGGGCAGCCGGGCGCCGTCTGGCTCCAGCGCGGCGGGCGCTTCCAGGCCACGGACCACCCCGCCCTCGACGCCGACGCGGCGGCCGAGGACGTGGGCGCCGCGCTCCTCGACGCCGACGGCGACGGCGACCTCGACGTGTACGTGGGCTCGGGCGGCTACGAGCCCGACGCCGCCGCGCCCGTCCTCCGCGACCGGCTCTACCTCAACGACGGGGCGGGGCGGCTGGTCGCGGCGCCCGCCGGCGCGCTCCCCACGACGGCCGAGGCGGTCGGCCCGGTCGTGGCGGCCGACTGGGACGGCGACGGCGACACCGACCTGTTCGTCGGCGGCCGCGTGGTGCCGGGCGCCTACGGCGTCACGCCGCGGAGCGCGCTCCTGCGCAACGACGGCCGCCCCGGCGCCCCCCGCTTCGTCGACGTCACGCGGGGCGCGGCGCCCGGGCTGGACGAGGCCGGGCTCGTCACCGGCGCCGCCTGGGGCGACCTCGACGGCGACGGCGACGCGGACCTCGTGACGGTCGGCCAGTGGGCGCCGGTCACGGTCTGGACCAACGACGGCGGCCGCTTCTCCCCCGCCCCGCTCGACGGGACCACCGGCCTGTGGGGCGGGGTGGCGCTCGCGGACGGCGACGGCGACGGCGACCTCGACGTGGTGGCCGCGAACTGGGGGCGGAACAGCCGGCTCCGCGCGAGCCCCGAGGAGCCGCTGCGCCTGCTCGTGGGCGACTTCGACCAGAACGGGCAGACCGAGCCGCTGCTCTCGGTCTACGACCGGGGCCGGAGCCTCCCGTTCGCGCTCCGCGGCGAGCTCACGAAGCAGCTCCCCATGCTCAAGCGCGACCGCCTCGCCCACCGCGACTACGTGGGCCAGTCGGTCGAGGACCTCCTGACGCCGGCCCAGCGCGCGAACGCCGTCGAGCGCGAGGCCGTCCAGCTGGCGTCCGTCTACGCCGAGAACCGCGGGGGCGGGGCGTGGGCCGTCCGCCCGCTCCCGTTCGAGGCGCAGCTCGCGCCCATGGCCGCCGTCCTCGCAGGCGACGTCGACGGCGACGGCCGCCTCGACCTCCTGCTCGCCGGCAACCGCGACGGGCTCAAACCCGACCTCGGCCGTCAGGCGGCGTCGGCCGGCGTGCTCCTGCGCGGCGACGGGCGGGGCGGGTTCGCGGCCGTGCCCGGCAGCGGGTTCCGCGTGCCGGGCCAGACGCGCGGGCTCGTCCGCGTCGAGACGCCGGGCGGCCCGCTCGTGGTGGCGGTCCGCACCGACGACGCGCCGCTCGTGTTTGCCACCCCGCCCGCGGTGGGCGGGGCGGGGCGGCGGTGACGGCGGCCGCGTGGCGGCGGGTGGGGTGGTACCCTCCCGTTCCTCCAAGTCATCCCCGCGCAGGCCGCAAGGCTGTTAGGTTCTCCTGTGGCAACGTCCCATCCACTCCGTCATTCCCGCGCAGGCGGGAATCCAGGGGCGAGGGCGGGGCGCGGGTCACCCGCAGGACGGCTTCGGACGAGCACCGCCCCCGGTGTCGAGCCCCCTCGCGCCGCCCAGAACGACGGGCTCGGGGGGCGCGTTACAATGCAACGGTCTTGCCACGCAGGCGGGGATTCGGAGATCGAGCCGCACCCCGCCCACGGCACCTCCCCACCCCGCCCGTGCCACGCCCCGGCTACGTCTACCTCCTCGCCAGCCGCCGCAACGGGACGCTCTACGTCGGCGTCACGAGCGACCTCGTCCGCCGCGTCGCCGAGCATCGGGGCGGGGCGGTCGCGGGGTTCACCGCCGACTACGCCGTCCACCGGCTCGTCTACGTCGAAGCACACGCCGACGTGCAGGACGCGATCCGGCGCGAGAAGCAGATCAAGAAGTGGCGGCGGGCGTGGAAGCTCCGGCTCATCGAGGAGAGCAACTCGGCGTGGCGGGACCTCTACGCAGACTGGTGCGAGGCGCTCACGAGGAGCCGCCCCGCCCCGCGGAACAGGCCGAGCCCCGTTCATGAAAGAGGAGCCACTCCAACGATGAAGCTCACCCCTCCTGGATTCCCGCCTGCGCGGGAATGACGGGTTGGGGTGCAGTGCGTTCAGGCCGAGCCTCCCCATGTGCCCTCTTCCGCCCGCCCCGCCCTGCCGCCTCGTCGTCCTGTGACCGCCCCGCCCCGCCCGCTCGCCCTGCTCGCCGCGCTCGTGCTCGCCGCCTGCGGGGGCGGGGCGGAGGACCCGCTGTTCGTGTCGCTCGACCCGGCCGAGACCGGCGTGGCGTTCGAGAACGCGCTCGCCGAAGGCCCCGGCTTCAACATCCTCTCCTACCTCTACTACTACAACGGGGGCGGGGTGGCAGCGGGCGACGTCGACGGCGACGGGCTCCCCGACCTCTACTTCACGTCGAACGAGGGGCCGAACGCGCTCTACCTCAACCGGACCGCGCCGGGCGGGCCGATCCGCTTCGAGGACGTGACGGACGCGGCCGGCGTGGCGGGCACGAGCGACTGGACGACCGGGGCGACGATGGCCGACGTCGACGGCGACGGCCAGCTCGACCTCTACGTCTCGGCTGTCGGCGCGTACCGCGGGCAGCGCGGGCGGAACGAGCTGTTCCTGAACGAGGGCGCCGGCCCCGACGGCGTCCCGCGCTTCCGCGAGGCGGCGGCCGAGGTGGGCCTGGACTTCGAGGGGTTCGGCACGCAGGCGGCGTTTTTCGACTACGACCGCGACGGCGACCTCGACGTGTACCTCCTCAACCACGCCGTCCACACCGACCGGACGTACGCCCGCCCCGCCCTCACGCGCCAGCGCGACGAGCGGAGCGGCGACCGGCTCTACCGGAACGACGCGGACCAGGGCGGGGCGGTCCGCTTTACCGAGGTGACCGAGGAGGCCGGCATCCTGAGCGGGATCTCGGGCTACGGCCTCTCGGTGGTCCCCACGGACGCCGACGGCGACGGGTGGCCCGACCTCTACGTGGGCAACGACTTCCACGAGCACGACTTCCTCTACCTCAACAACCGCGACGGCACGTTCCGCGAGGCGTCGCAGACGGCGTTCGCGCACACGTCGCGGTTCTCGATGGGCGCCGACGCCGCCGACCTCGACGGCGACGGCCGCCCCGAGCTCGTGGTCCTCGACATGGCCCCGCGCCGCGAGGCCGTCCGCGCCGTCTCGGCCGGCGACGACACGTACGACGTGGCCGAGCTCAAGCGCGAGATGGGCTACGGCGCCCAGATCGCCCGGAACAGCGTCCAGCTCAACCGCGGGCTCGGGCCAGACGGCACGCCCCGCTTCTCGGACGTGGCCGCGCTCGCGGGCGTCGAGGCGACCGACTGGAGCTGGTCCGCGCTCCTCGCCGACCTCGACCTCGACGGCCGCCGCGACCTCTACGTGACGAACGGGATCTGGCGCCGGCCCAACGACCTCGACTACGTCAACTACGTCTCGAGCGACGTCGTGCAGCAGGACCTCGCCGACGGCGCGAGCGACGAGAATCAGGCGCTCCTCGCCAAGATGCCGCAGGTGTCGATCCCGAACGAGGCGTTCCGCAACCTGGGCGACCTCCGCTTCGAGGACGTCGGCGCCGCCTGGGGGCTCGACCAGGAGGGGTTCTCGAACGGGGCCGCGACCGCCGACCTGGACAACGACGGCGACCTCGACCTGGTCGTCAACAACCTGGGCGGCCCGGCCTCGGTCTACCAGAACACGGCGGCCGAGCGGGGCGGGACCTCGCTCCGCATCACGCTCGTCGGCGAGGGCGCCAACACGGGCGGCGTAGGCGCGCGCGTGACGGTCGAGACGGCGGCCGGGCCGCAGACGGCCGAGGCGTTCCCCACGCGCGGCTACCTCTCATCGGTCGACCCGCGTCTCGTGTTCGGCCTGGGCGCAGCAGCGCGGGCGGGGCGGGTGCAGGTCACATGGCCCGACGGCCGCGTGCAGACGCTGGCGGACGTGCCCGCCGGCGCCCTCACGCTCCGCCAGGCCGACGCCGCCCCGCCCGACGACGCGGCCGCCCCGCCCCGCCCCGCCCGGCTCTTCGAGGACGTGACGGCCCGGAGCGGGCTCGGCTGGCGCCACGTCGAGAACGTGTTCGTCGACTTCAACCGCGAGCGGCTCATGCCGCACAAGCTCTCGACCGAGGGGCCGGCGCTCGCCGTCGGCGACGCGGACGGCGACGGCCTCGACGACGTGTTCGTGGGCGGCGCGCGCGGACAGGCCAGCGTTCTTTTCGTTCAGACCGCGAGCGGATTCCGGCAGACAGAAAACGGACCGTGGGAAGCGGACAAAGAAGGCGAGGACGTGGCCGCCACGTTCTTCGACGCCGACGGCGACGGCGACCTCGACCTCTACGTGGGCACGGCCGGCAACGAGTTCCGCGGCACCAACGAAGCCCTCCGCGACCGGCTCTACCTGAACGACGGGCGGGGCGGGTTCGAGCGCGCGCCGCGCGGCGCGCTCCCCGACCTCTTCGCCCACACCGGCGCCGTCGCGGCGGCGGACTGGGACGGCGACGGCGACACCGACCTCTTTGTCGGCGGCCGCGTCGTGCCGCGGGCGTACGGCCGCCCCGCGCAGAGCGCGCTCCTGGAGAACGACGGGGCGGGGCGGTTCCGCAACGTGACCGAGGCGAAGGCGCCCGGCCTCGCGCGTGTCGGCATGGTGTCGCGGGCGGCGTGGGTGGACCTCGACGGCGACGGCCGCGACGACCTCGTGGTCGTGGGCGAGTGGATGGCGCCGACCGTCTTCCGCAACGCGGGCCGCGCGCTGGAGGCCGCCGACGTCGGCCTGGGCGGGGCGACCGGCCGGTGGACGGCGCTCGCCGCGGCCGACCTCGACGGCGACGGCGACGCCGACCTCGCGCTGGGCAACCTGGGCCTCAACTCGCGCCTCCGCGCTACGCCCGACCACCCCGCCCGCCTGCTCCTCGCCGACTTCGACGGGAACGGCCAGGAGGACGCCCTCCTCACGACCTGGCGCGACGGGGCCGACTACCCCGTCGCGACGGTCCCGCTCCTCCAAAAGCAGTTCCCCGAGCTCCGCCAGCGGTTCCCCACCGCGACGGCGTTCGGCGCGCGGACAGCCGAGGACCTGTTCGGCCGCCGTGCCCGCAACGCCGACCGGCTGGAGGCGACCACGTTCGCGAGCGTCGTCGCCTGGAACGACGGGTCGGGGCGGTTCCGGCTGGCGCCGCTCCCTCGGCTCGCCCAGACCGAGCCGCTCTACGCCGCCCTCGCCGGCGACGTCGACGGCGACGGACGGGCCGACCTCGTGCTCGGCGGCGGACTCCTGGGCGTGCGCCCCGACGAGGGCCGCTACGACGCCGGACTCGGCCTGCTCTTGCTGGGCGGCGGCGGGCGGGGCGGACCCGACGCGCGCGGCTCGGCGGGCGGCTTCCGGGCGGCCGGGCTCGACGCCGGCCTCGCGCTCGACGGCGAGGTCCGCAACCTCGTGTTCGTCCGCCGGCCGGACGGGTCGCGGTGGCTCCTAGCGGCGGCCTCGGACGGGCCGCTCCAGGTGCTCCGCGTGGGCGGGGCGGCGGCCGTCGCGCGGCGGTAGAGCGGGCGCCACCCCGCCCGGGCACCTCAGCCCTTCTCGGTGGAGCGCGTTCGGGCGGGGCGGACGCCGAGGAAAGCCAGGGCGGGGCGGCGGAACGACTTGCGCGTGGGAGCGCTTTCATGGATCTTGTCGCGACGTGTGAGACCAGTGTGCGCCCCATGCCCCGACTCCGCCCCGCCCTCCTCGTCGCCGCCCTCGCGCTCGCCGCGTGCGCCGAGCCGGCGCTGGAGGACGTGTCGCCGGCCGCCGCCGACCCCGAGCTCCTGCACGGCTTGGTGCAGACGACGACGGAGACGATGACGCACGACATCTTCAGCCCGCCCCAGGCCGGCCGCGTCTACGCCTACCAGGCCGTCGCCGCCTACGAGGCGCTGGCGGCCGTGACGGAGGAGCGGGCGTCGCTGGCCGGCCAGCTCCGCGGGCTGGACGCCCCGCCCGCCCCGCCCGCCGAGCCGGTCCACGGGCCGGCCGCCGCGCTCTCGGCCGCGCTCGCCGTCGCCGAGGCGCTCACGTTCTCGGACGAGGCCGTCGCCGCGTACGGCGACGAGGTCGAGGCGAGGCTAGAGGAGGCCGGCGTCCGCGGCGCGCTCGCCGAGCGGTCGGCGGCCTACGGCGAGGCCGTCGCGCAGCACGTGCTGGCGTGGGCCAAGGACGACCAGTACGCCCAGACGCGGAGCGCCCCGGCCTACACCGTCACCGACGAGCCCGGCACGTGGCGGCCCACGCCGCCGGCCTACCTCGACGCCATCGAGCCCAGTTGGGGCCGGCTCCGCCCATTCGTGCTCGACTCGGCCGCCCAGTTCAAGCCGCCCCGCCCCCACGCGTACTCGCTGGCGCCCGGGAGCGCGTTCCGCCGCGAGGTCGACGAGGTGTACGAGGTCGGGGTTGGGCTGACCGACGAGCAGCGCGAGATCGCCTCGTTCTGGGACTGCAACCCGTACACGATGCACACGCGCGGCCACGCCATGTTCGCGACCAAGAAGCTGACGCCGGGCGGACACTGGATGGGCATCGCGGCCATCGCGAGCCGCCAAGCGGGCGACGACTTTGCGGGTGCCGCCGAGGCCTACGCGCGGACCGCGCTCGCGCTCTCGGACGCCTTTATCAGCGTGTGGGACGAAAAGTACCGGAGCCGGCTCATCCGCCCGGAGACCGTCATCAACGAGCACATCGACGAGGCGTGGGCGCCGCTCTTGCAGACGCCCCCGTTCCCCGAGTACTCGTCGGGCCACAGCGTGGTCTCGGCCGCCGCCGCCGAGGCGCTCACCGCCCTCTACGGTGAGCCGTTCGCGTTCGACGACACGACCGAGGTGACCTACGGTCTCCCGGTCCGCTCGTTCGCGTCGTTCCGCGCGGCGGCCGAGGAGGCCGCCATCAGCCGGCTCTACGGGGGCATCCACTACCGGATGGCCGCCGAGCACGGCGTTGAGCAGGGCCGCGGCGTCGGCCGCCTCCACGTCGACCGGCTCCAGACGCGGCCCGCCGCCGTCGCCGAGGCGCGGGGCACGCGCTCCGGCACCGGGGCGGGGCGGTCGGCGGAGTAGCTTCGGCGGCCGCCCCCACCCCGCCCTCTGGGCTCGCTCATGCCCCGCCGCCTGCTCGTCGTCCTCGCCCTTCTCGCCCCGCTCGCGCTCGCCGCGTGCGACGCCAGCGGGCCGGACCCTGTCGGCATCACGGGCACGTGGGAGGGCGTCATCAAGGACATGAACGACCCGTCGGTCGAGTACCCGGTGACGTTCCGGCTCACGGACACAGGCACCCGCGTGACGGGGTCGGGCGAGTACGCGCTCCCGGCCGAGCGCGTCGAGTTCACGGTCGTCGACGGCTCGTTCTTCCAGTCGACCGCCACCCTCGATCTCCGGTTCGCGCTCCCCCCGTTCACCGGGACGGTCGTGGCGACGTTGACGGAGACCGACCCCGGTCGCCTGCAGGGGACGTTCTCCGGGCGCGGCGGCGGCAACGGCGTCCTCGACATTGAGCTCGTCGCCCGGCGCGTGAGCTGACCGCCCCGCCCGCGCCCTGCTGCGTGGGCGGGGTGGAAGGGCTTTCACCGGGGCGGGGCGGCGGTTACATTGCCCCCGCCCTTCACGCTCCGTTAACCGCGTGCCGCCCCGCCCCGCCCTCCTCCTGACGCTGCTGCTCGCCGCCTGCGGCGCCCCGCCCGCGACCACGGGCGGGGCGGAAACGACGGGCGGGACGGAGACCGGGTGGGTCGCCCTGTTCGACGGCGAGACTCTCGACGGCTGGCGCGGCTACAACCGCGACGACGTGCCGGCGGCGTGGTCGGTCGCCGACGGCGAGATCCGCTTCGACCCGGCCGCCGAGGACCGCGGCGACCTCATGGCGGACGGCGCCTACGACGACTTCGAGCTCGAGCTCGAGTGGCAGCTCGCCGCGTGCGGCAACAGCGGCGTTTTTTACCGCGGCGAGGAGGGGCCTGCGCTCGACGCCCCGTGGCGGACGGCGCTGGAGTACCAGCTCCTCGACGACGCCTGCAACCCGGACGGCGCCTACCCCTCGCACCGGGCCGGCGCCCTCTACGACCTCTACGTCCCGGCCGACAGCGTCGCCCGCCCCGCCCAGTGGAACCGGACGCGCATCGTGGCTGACGGCCCGCGCATTGAGCACTGGCTCAACGGCGAGCGCGTGGTCGCGGCCGAGCAGGGCTCGCCCGGGTGGGACTCCCGCGTGGCCGCCTCCAAGTTCCGCGACGCCGACGCCTTCCCCGCCTACGGCACGCGCAGGGGCGGGGTGGTGGGCATCCAGGACCACGGCGACGCGCTCCGCGTCCGCGCCGTCCGCATCCGCGCCCTCTAGTGCAGCGTCGAGCCACACGTGACGAGTCGGCGGGTGTTGCGTCTGGCGTGTTGCGTCGGCCTCGGACACGCAATACGGACCACGCAACACGAGCGATTGACCCCGTCGGAACCTCGTTGAACGACCACCATCCCCTGTAGCCATGAACGGAACCGCCCCGCCCACGGCCGTCAAGGCGCGCCTCAGCGCCATGATGTTCCTGGAGTTCTTTGTCTGGGGCGCCTGGTACACGACGGTCGCCGTCTACATGGCGGCCGAGGGGCTCGGCGACCTCACGCACTGGCCGTACACCGTGAACCCGGTGGCCGCCATCGTCGCCCCGTTCTTCCTCGGGCTCGTGGCCGACCGCTACTTCGCGGCGCAGAAGGTGTTCGGCGTGCTCCACCTCGTGGGTGGGGCGCTCATGCTGCTCGCGCCCAGCCTGATCCAGAACCCGACGCTGTTTATCCTGGTGCTCCTGGGCTACAACCTGTGCTACATGCCCACGCTGGGGCTCTCGAACACGATCGCGTTCGAGCAGCTGGAGGACCAGGAAAAGGAGTTCCCCATCATCCGCGTGTTCGGGACGGTCGGGTGGATCGTGGCCGGCCTCGCCATCTCGTTCATCCTGAGCCCGGTGCTGGGCGTGACGGCCGAGGCGACGGCGTGGCCGCTCTACCTGACCGGCATCGGGAGCCTCGTGCTCGGCGTGTTCTCGTTCACGCTCCCCGACACCCCGCCCGCCGCCGCCGGCCAGCCCGTCTCGGTCCGGTCCATCGCCGGCGTCGACGCGTTTAAGCAGCTGGGGAGCCGGTCGTTCTACGTGTTTCTCGGGGCGGCGCTGCTCCTGTGCATCCCGCTCGCGGCGTACTACAACTTTACGCAGCTCTTCCTGGAGGCGACCGGCTTCGAGAACATCGCGGCCACGCAGTCGCTCGGGCAGGTGTCCGAGGTGCTGTTCATGCTCCTCATGCCGCTCCTGTTCGTCCGCTGGGGCGTCAAGTGGATGCTGGCGGCGGGCATGGTGGCGTGGGTGGTCCGCTACGCGCTCTTCGCGCTCGCCGCGCCGGAGTCGGTGACGTGGATGATCGTGGGCGGCATCGCGCTCCACGGCATCTGCTACGACTTCTTCTTCGTGACGGGCCAGATCTACGTCGAGAAAAAGTCGACGCCGGCCGTACGAGGGCAGGCGCAGGGGCTGTTCGTGCTCGTGACCTACGGGGTCGGCATGCTTATCGGCGCGCAGGTGGCCGGGGCGGTCTACAACGGGTTCCTCTCGGGCCGCGAGGTCCTCCCGCTCGCCGAGTGGACCCAGTTCTGGTGGATCCCGGCCGGCTTCGCGGCCATCGTCCTCGTCCTCTTCGTCGCCTTCTTCCACGACCGCGTCGACCGCTCGGCGGTCACCGTCACGCCCGAGGGCGACGCCCCCGACGCCTCGCTCACGCCGGCGTCCGAGGCCGGCGTCCCCGTCGTCTCCTGAGGGCGGGGTGGGCTCGGAGGGCGGGGTGGCCGCCCCCGCCCGTTCGTCCCCGCCCCGCCCGTTCGTCCCCGCCCCGCCCCCGCCATGCACGACGCCCTCTCGAACACGATCAGCCGCCGCTCGGCGCTCCGCCGGCTCTCGCTCGTCCTGGGCGGGGTGGCCACCGCCCCGCTCGCGTCCGGGCTCCTCGGCGGGTGCCGCACGCCGGCCGCCGGCGAGGCCTACGCCTACCAGACGCTGGCCGAGCCGCAGCAGCGGACGCTCGCTGCGCTCGTCGACCAGATCCTCCCGGCCACCGACACGCCCGGGGCGGCCGACGTCGGCGTGCCGCAGTTCGTCGACCTCATGCTGACGGACTGGTACGCGCCGGACGAGCGCGACGGGTTCCTCGCCGGGCTCGCCGACGTCGACGGACGGGCCGAGGGCGGCTCGTTCGCGGCGCTCGACGGCGAGGCGCAGGCGCGGCTCGTGGCCCAGATGGACGCCGAGACCTACCCGCCCGCCCCGCCCGAGGAGCCCGTCGACGGCGACGTGGCCGGGGCCGCTCAGGAGGGGACGTACAACGCCGAGGAGGAGCGCGAGCGCGAGGTGGCCGGCATGCAGGGCGAGCTCGGCGAGGCGATGAACGACGAGGCGGGCGACCAGCGCGAGCTCCAGACCGGCGAGGGCCAGGCGCACGCCGGCGCCTCCGACGACGCCCCGCCCTTTTTCCGCCAGCTCAAGGAGCTCACGCTCGCCGGCTACTACACGTCCGAGGCCGGGGCGACGGAGGAGCTCCAGTGGCTCGCCGTCCCGGGCCGCTACGACGCCGACGTCCCGCTCTCCGACGTCGGCCGCGCCTGGGCCTGACGAGTTTGGGGTTGGAGGGTTCGGAGTTCAGGGTTTTGCCTCCCCGGACTCCGACCTCTGAACCCTGAACTCACCCACTCTGAACCACCCCGCCCCCATGCAGCACGACGCACACGGCGCCCACGGCGCCCCCTTTATCGAGAAGATCCGGACGGTCCAGGTGCAGTCCGGGGCCGAGCCCTACGACGCGATCGTGATCGGGTCCGGGATCTCGGGCGGCTGGGCCGCCAAGGAGCTGACCGAGAAGGGGCTCAAGACGCTGGTCCTCGAGCGCGGCCGGAACGTCGAGCACGGGGCCGGCTACGTCACCGAGCACCGGGCGCCGTGGGAGACCCCGTTCCGCGGGCGGGGCGACCGCCGCCACGCCGAGGACCGCCAGTTCCGCCAGATGAAGGCCGGCCCGTTCAACGAGAACACGGCCCACTGGTACGTCGACGACGTGGACCACCCGTACGAGACGGGCGCCGACGACGCCCCCGACGAGTTCCTCTGGGTGAGGGGCTACCACCTCGGCGGCCGGTCGGTCATGTGGGGCCGCCAGACGTACCGGCTCGCGCCCATAGACTTCACGGCCAACGAGCGCGAGGGGCGCGGCACGCGCTGGCCCATCACCTACGCCGACGTCGAGCCGTGGTACTCGTACGTCGAGCCGTTCGTGGGCATCACGGGCGAGCCGCGCGGGTTCCGCCAGCTCCCCGACTCGGAGTTCCTGCCGGCCATGCCCATGACGGCCGTCGAGACCCACGTGAAGGACTCGATCGCCCGCGACTTCGACGGCCGCGCCATGACGATCGGGCGGGCCGCCATCCTCACGCAGCCGCTGGGCGGCCGCGCGGCGTGCCACTACTGCGGGCCGTGCGACCGGGGCTGCTCGGCCGGCGCCTACTTCTGCTCGCTCTCGTCGACGCTCCCCGCCGCCCAGGCCACGGGCAACCTCACCGTCCGGCCCGACTCCATCGTCCACTCGCTGATCTACGACGAGGACACGGACCGCGTCCGCGGCGTGCGCGTCATCGACCGCGAGACGAAGGAGCCGCTGGAGTTCTACGCCAAGGTGGTGTTCCTGAACGCGAGCGCGCTGGGCTCGGCCCAGATCCTCATGCAGACGACGACGCCGCGCTTCCCGGACGGGCTGGGCAACCAGTCGGGCCTGCTCGGCAAGGGGATCATGGACCATCACTTCAAGTGCGGGGCGAACGGCGAGGTCCCGGGCTTCGAGGACCGCTACACGTTCGGGAGCCGGCCCAACGGCATCTACATCCCGCGCTTCCAGAACCTCCCCTGGGAGCCGTCCTCGGGCCGCGACTTCGTGCGCGGCTACGGCTACCAGGGCGGGTCGGGCCGGGCGGGGTGGGGCCGCGGGGCCGGCCAGCCCGGCGTGGGCGTCGCGCTCAAGGAGTCGCTCCAGGAGCCGGGCCAGTGGTCGTTCACGATGTACCCGTTCGGCGAGACGCTGGCCTACGACGACAACCGGATCGAGCTGACCGACGAGGTCGACGCCTGGGGCATCCCGGTCCCCCGCGTCGTCGGGTCGATCCGCGACAACGAGTACCGGATGCGCGAGGGGATGAAGAACGACGGGGCCGAGATGCTCGAGGCCGCCGGCGCCACGAACGTGCAGACGTTCGACCAGCCGTACCGGCTCGGCGAGGGCATCCACGAGATGGGGACGGCGCGGATGAGCGCGACGCCCGAGACCGGGTGCGTGGACGAGTTCAACCGGGTCCACGAAGTCCCCAACCTCTACGTCACCGACGGCGCCTTTATGACGTCGGCCGGGTGCCAGAACCCGTCGCTGACCTACATGGCCATGACGGCCCGCGCCGTCGACCACGCCGTCAACGCCGTCAACCGGGGAGACCTGCGTGTGTGACGAGTGACGGGCTACGGGTGATGGGCAAAGGCCTCCACCCCGCCCGCCCGCTCGTCTGGAGCGACCCCACCCCGCCCACAGGTCCTGCTCGTCACTCATTACCCGTCACACGTTACCCGCCATGAACCGTCGAGACTTTGCCCGCACCGCGGCGTTCGCCGCCGCCGCCCCGCTCGTCGTCCCGCGCCACGTGCTGGGCGGGGCGGGCCACGTCGCCCCGAGCGACGCCGTCGTGGTCGGCGTGATCGGGGCCGGCGGGATGGGCGCCTCGAACGCCGCCGCCCTCGCCGTCCGCGACGACGTCCGCATCGCGGCGCTCGCCGACGTGGACATGGGCCGCGTGGCCGAGGCCGTCGAGGGCCGGCTCGCGTCGGACGACCCGGGCGTGCAGCGGGCGGGGCGGGCGCTCCGCGACGCCTACGCCGGGGCCGCGACGTACGCCGACTTCCGCGAGATGCTGGAGCGAGAGAGCGGGCTGGACGCCGTCGTGGTCGCCACGCCGGACCACATGCACGCGCTCGCCGCGCTCGACGCGATGGGGCGGGGCCTCCACGTCTACTGCCAGAAGCCGCTGACGTACACGGTCGAGGAGAGCCGCCTCCTGCGTGACGCCGCCACGTCGAGCGGGGTGGTGACGCAGATGGGCAACCAGGGCCACTCGGGCGACGACGGCCGCCGCGTGGTCGAGGTCGTCCGCGCCGGCGTGCTGGGGCCGGTCCACGAGGTGCTCTCGTGGACGAACCGGCCGAACGGGTGGTGGCCGCAGGGCGTCCCGCTGCCCGCGCCGGCGCCCGCCCCGCCCGGCCTCCCGTGGGACCTGTACCTGGGGCCGAACGAGGAGCAGCCGTACCGGCCGGGCATCCACCCGTTCGGGTGGCGCGGGTTCGTGGGCTTCGGCGTGGGCTCGTT
This sequence comes from Rubrivirga sp. S365, assembly GCF_032248475.1. Lineage (NCBI taxonomy): Bacteria > Pseudomonadati > Rhodothermota > Rhodothermia > Rhodothermales > Rubricoccaceae > Rubrivirga > Rubrivirga sp. S365. The sequence goes on along the minus strand of NZ_JAVTTN010000001.1, from coordinate 870,221 downwards.
AGGCGACATGGGCGCGCACCTCGTCGACTTCCCCGTGTGGGCGCTCGATCTGGGCCGCCCCGCCCGCGTCGAGACGCGGCACACGCCGTGGGGCGGCGGCGCCGACGACAAGGGGACGTACCCGCTCGCCACGATCACCGACTGGACGTTCCCCGCGGCCGGCCCGCAGGCGGGCGCGGCGGACCCGGGCGGGGAGGTCCGCATGACGTGGTACGACGGCGGGCTCCTGCCGCCGACGCCCGAGAGCGCGCCCGAGGGGTTCACGGTCGACCCGAACGGCGGCGTGATCTTCGTGGGCGAACGCGGGCTGCTCGTCCACGAGACGTACGGGCGCAACCCGCGCTTCCTCCCCGCCCAGCGGGGCGGCGACACGGCGGCGCTGGAGGCGGCCGCGGCCGCCGTGCCGCAGATGCTCCCGCGCGTCGAGGGCGACATGGGCGGCCACGAGGCCAACTGGGTCCGCGCCATCCAGGGGACGGAGCCGATCTCGTGCCCGTTCGACTACGGCGCGCACCTCAACGAGATCATGCTCCTCGGCATCGCGGCCATGAACGCCGGCAAGCCCATCACGGTGGACCCGGGCGGGGCGGTCACGAACGTGCCCGACTCGGACGCGCTCCTCTCTCGCCGCTACCGGGCGGGGTGGGAGTTGGGCGGGTGATGAGTATCGGGTGATGGCTAAAGAGCAAGAGGCCTCCCCCGCCCCGCCCCGCGTCTCCGCCCCGCCCTTTGCTCGTCCCTTATAACCCGTTACCCGCCATGCATCGCCGCCGCTTTCTCCAGTCGTCCGCCGCCGCCGTGGGCGGGGTGGTCCTCGGGCCGACCGCGCTGCGCGCGGCGGAGGCCGCTCGCCGGGCCGGCGTGCCCGACGTGCTCGGGATCCAGCTGTACACGCTCCGCGACGTGCTCCCGGGCGACGTCAACGGAGTGCTCGAGATGCTGGGCCGGTACGGCTACGGCGAGGTCGAGACGGCCGGCTACGCCGACCGCGAGCCGGCCGTGTTCATGGCCGCGCTCGACGCGCACGGCCTCGCGGCGCCGAGCGCGCACCAGATGGTGGCCGAGGTGGTCGAGGGCGCGGAGAGCATGGCGGACGCCGGGCTGCCCACGTTCGACGCGGCCCTGGAGACCGTCGCGGCGGTCGGCCACGACTACCTCGTGATCCCGTGGCTCCCGCCCGACGCGCGGCCCGACCGCGACGGCTACCTCGCGCTCGCCGACCTCCTCAACGGCCTCGGCGAGCGGGCGCGGGGCGCCGGCGTGCAGCTGGGCTACCACAACCACGACTTCGAGTTCGACACGTTCGGCGGCGACCGCCCGGCCTACTTCGACTTTGTCGAGCGCCTCGACCCGGACCTCGTCGTCCTGGAGCTCGACCTGTACTGGGCGCACGTGGCCGGCTACGACCCGGTCGAGATCTTCGAGCGCTACCCTGGGCGGTTCCCGCTGTGGCACGTCAAGGACGGGGCCGGGTCGGACATGACGCAGACGGCCGTCGGCGCGGGAGTGATCGACTGGCCCCGGATCTTCGCCGCGAGCGGGGCGGCCGGGCTGCGGCACGCGTTCGTCGAGGCCGACACGCCGCCGGCCGGCTCGCTCGCCTTCGCCGAGGGGAGCATCGACTATCTCGCGTCGCTCCGGGACTAGCCGCCCCGCCCGCGAGCCCCCCGCCCCCCACCCCGCCCGAGCATGCGCCGCCGCGACTTTGTCCGCACCGCCGGGGCCGCGCTCCCGCTGGCGGCTCTCCCCGCTGGTTTGCAGCCCGCCCCGCCCGTGGCGGCCGAGCGGGAGGCGTCGTTCCGGCACTCGGTCTGCCAGTGGCCGTTCGGCATGTGGTCGCTGGACGAGCTGTGCGCCGTCGCGGCCGACCTGGGCATCGCGTCCGTCGAGCTCGTCCAGCCCTCTAGCGCGCCGACGCTCGCGCGCCACGGGCTCACGTGCGCCATGACGGCGCAGCCCGCCAGCGTGCCCGACCCGCTCCGCCAGGGCTGGAACCGGGCCGAGCACCACGAGTGGCTCGTGCCGGCCTACCGCGAGCAGCTCGAAGCGGCGGCGGGGGCGGGGTGGTCCCAGCTCATCTGCTTCTCGGGCAACCGCGACGGCCTGGACGACGCGGCCGGGCTGGAGACGATGGCGCAGGGGCTCGAGCAGATCCTCCCGCTCGCCGAGCGCCTGGGCGTCACCGTCTGCCTGGAGCTGTTCAACTCCAAGGTCGACCACCCGGACTACCAGGCCGACTCGACGGCGTGGGGCGTCGCGCTCGTGGAGCGGCTGGGGTCGCCGCGGTTCCGGCTGCTCTACGACATCTACCACATGCAGATCATGGAGGGCGACGTGATCCGCACGCTGACCGACCACCTCGACGCCATCGCCCACGTCCACACGGCCGGCGTACCGGGGCGGCACGAGATCGACGAGTCGCAGGAGCTGTTCTACCCGGCGATTGTGCGCGCGCTCGACGCGGCCGGCTACAGCGGCTACGTGGCCCAGGAGTTCCTCCCGACCGGCGATCCCCGCCCCGCCCTCGCCGACGCCGTCCGCCGATGCACCGTCTAGCCCTCGCCCTCGCTGTCCTCGCCGCCGGCTGCGCGACGACGGAGCCGGAGCCCGCGCCGGAGCCGACTGCGGAGCCGCGCGTGCTCGTGTTCACAAAGACGGCCGGTTACCGCCACGCCTCGATCCCCGACGGCGTCGCCGCGCTCCGCGCGCTGGGCGAGGCGCGCGGCTTCGAGGTCGACGCCACCGAGGACAGCCTCGCGTTCGCGCCCGAGCGGCTGGCGCCCTACGCCGCCGTCGTCTTCCTCAACACCACGGGCGACGTGCTGGGGCCGGGCGGGGAGGCCGCGCTCCGAGCGTACGTCGAGGGCGGCGGCGGCTGGGTCGGCGTGCACGCGGCAAGCGACACCGAGTACGCGTGGCCGTGGTACGGGCGCCTCGTCGGGGCCTACTTCGAGAGCCACCCCGCCGTCCAAGAGGCCGCGCTCGCGGTCGCCGACGCCGACCACCCCGCCACGCGCGCCCTCCCCGCCCGCTGGGTGCGGACCGACGAGTGGTACACCTTCCGCGCCCCGCCCGAGAACGTCCGCGTGCTCCTCCGCCTCGACGGGGCCAGCTACGAGGGCGGGGCGGCGGGCACTCCACCGGCGGCGTGGGCGCACGAGGTCAGGCAAGGCCGCTCGGCGTACACGGCGCTCGGGCACACGTCCGAGAGCTACGCCGAGCCGCTGTTCCTGGCGCACCTGGGCGGGGCGGTCTGCTGGGCCGCCCGCCTCGACTGCGCACGCTAGACCGCCCCACCCGGGCGGGGCGGCAAGCAACGTCCCACGCGCCGCCCTGCCGTCTGCATCTTGCCCCGCCCCGCCCCGCCCCCGACCGCTCTGGGCGGGGCGGACGCGCTGACCGACCGATCCACCGATTCACTGACCCACTGACCCCGTGTCTCGTTCTCGTCCCCTCCGCATCGGCATGGTCGGCGGCGGCCCCGGCGCCTTTATCGGCGACGTCCACCGCCGGGCGATCCGGCTCGACGGCCTCGCCACGCTCGTCGCCGGCGTGTTCTCCTCGGACCCTCAGAAGTCGAAGGCGCACGCGGCCGAGTTGGGCGTCGAGCGGGCGTATGGGTCGTACGAGGAGATGGCCGAGGCCGAGGCCGCCCGCGACGACGGCATCGACGTGGTCTCGATCGTGACGCCGAACTGGCTCCACGCGCCGGTCGCCCACGCCTTCATCGCGCGCGGCATCTCGGTGATCTGCGACAAGCCGATGACGACGACGCTGGCCGACGCCGAGGCGCTCGTCCGGGCCGTCCGAGAGGCGGGCGTCGTGTTCGCGCTCACGCACAACTACACGGGCTACCCGCTCGTGAAGCAGGCCCGCGCGCTCGTCGCCGACGGCGTGATCGGCGAGGTCCGCAAGGTGGTCGCCGAGTACAGCCAGGGCTGGCTGGCGACGGCCGTCGAGCGCGAGGGCTCGAAGCAGGCCGCGTGGCGGACGGACCCCGAGAAGGCCGGGGCCGGCGCGCTGGGCGACATCGGGAGCCATGCCGAGAACCTGGCCGCCTACGTGACGGGGCTCCGCCTCGACCGGCTCTGCGCCGACGTCCGCACGTTCGTGCCGGGCCGGGCCATCGACGACGACGCCAACGTGCTCCTGCGATACGAGGGCGGGGCGGCTCAGCAGGGCGGGGCGCAGACCGCCGGGGCGGGCGGCGTCCTCCACTGCTCGCAGATCGCGGCCGGCGTCGAGAACGACCTCCGCCTCCGCGTGTCCGGCACCGAGGGCACGCTGATCTGGCGCCAGGAGGAGCCCAACGCGCTCCGGCTGCTCCCCCGCGAGGGCCAGGAGCGCGTCTACCGCCGCGGCCACGACGACCTCGCCCCGGCGGCCCGCCACGCGACGCGGCTGCCTCCGGGCCACCCCGAGGCCTTTTTCGAGGCGTTCGCCAACGTCTACGCGGGCGCCCTCCGCACGATCGCCGCCCGCCGCGACGGCCGCGAGCCTGACCCGCTCGACCTCGACTTCCCGACGGTCGAGGACGGCGCGCGCGGCGTCCACTTTATCCAGACCGCGCTCGAGAGCGGCCGCCGCGAGGCTTGGGTCGACGCGAGCTACACGCCGCCCACCTAGCACCGCCCCGCCCGCCGCCCCGCCCGCAGACTGGGGCGGGGTGGCCGTCGGCCCCCGCCCCGCCCGTTTCCCACGCCCCGCCATGCCCCGCCCCGTCACCCTCTTTACCGGCCAGTGGGCCGACATGCCGATCGCCGAGCTCGCGCCGAAGGCGGCGTCGTGGGGCTACGACGGCCTCGAACTGGCGACCTGGGGCGACCACCTCGACGTGGGCCGCGTGCTCGACGAGGACGGCTACGCCGAGCGCCAGATGGCGCTCCTGGAGGAGAACGGGCTGGGCGTGTGGGCCATCTCGTGCCACCTCGTCGGGCAGGCCGTCGCGGACGCCATCATCGACGGGCGCCACAAGGCCATCGTGCCCGCCCACGTCTGGGGCGACGGCGACGCGGAGGGCGTCCGGCAGCGGGCGGCGGCCGAGGTGGTCCGCACGGCCGAGGCGGCGGCAAAGCTCGGGCTCGACGTCGTGACCGGCTTTACGGGCTCGCCCATCTGGCACCTGTTCTACTCGTGGCCCCCGAACCTCCCCGAGGACGTCGAGGCTGGCTTCCAGGAGACCGCCCGCCGGTGGACGCCCGTCCTCGACCGCTTCCAGGAGCTCGGCGTCCGGTTCGCGCTCGAAGTCCACCCGTCGGAGATCGCGTTCGACGGGCCGAGCTGGGAGCGCGCGCTCGACGCGATGGATGGGCACCCCGCCTTCGGGATCAACTTCGACCCCAGCCACTTCGGCTACCAGAACGCCGACTACGTCCGGTTCCTCCGCGACCACGCCGACCGCGTGTTCCACGTCCATATGAAGGACGTCTGGTGGAGCAGCGTGCGGACCGAGGCCGGCATCCTGGGCGGCCACACCGAGTTCGGCGACGCCCGCCGGAGCTGGGACTTCCGCAGCCTCGGGCGGGGCAAGATCGACTTCGAGGCCATCGTCCGCGAGCTGAACCGCGTGGGCTACGACGGCCCGCTCTCGGTCGAGTGGGAGGACGCGGGAATGGACCGTGAGCACGGCGCGGCCGAGGCCGCCGCGTTCGTCCGCCGTGTCGACTTCCCGCCGTCGGACGTCGTGTTCGACGCCCAGTTCGCGAAGGCCAGCGAGGCGGGCACCCCGTAGCCGCCGCGGGGTACACCCCGCCTCCTCCCCCACCCCGCTCACACCGACCATGTCCGACGCCGTCTCCCGCCGCCGCTTTCTCGCCGCCACCGCCGGCGCCTTCGCCCTCAGCCCGGTCCTCGCCGCCTGCGGCGGGGGCGACGAGGGCGGGGTGGTCGCCGCCAACTGCGAGGGCTACGGCGCCCTCACGGCGGCGGAGCTCCAGCAGCGCGCGGCGCTGAACTACGTCGACGTGACGCCGATCCCGGGCGAGATGTGCAGCAACTGCGCGTTCTACGAGGCCCCCGCGGGCGGGGCGGCGTGCGGCGGCTGCCAGCTGTTCGCCGGCCCGGTGGCGCCGGGCGGCTACTGCACCGGGTGGGCCGCCGCCACCGCCTGAGCCACCCCGCCCCGTGCTGCGCCTGCTCGGAGTCCACCACGTCGCCGTCATCGCGTCCGACTACGCCCGGTCGCGGCGGTTCTATACCGAGACGCTCGGGCTCCCCGTCCTCGCCGAGACGTACCGGGCCGCGCGCGGCTCGCACAAGCTGGACCTGGGGCTCCCCGACGGCACGCAGATCGAGCTGTTCACCTTCCCCGGCGCGCCACCCCGCCCGTCGCGGCCCGAAGCGCAGGGGCTGCGGCACCTCGCGTTCGCCGTCGACGACCTGGACGCGGCGGTCGCCCACCTGGAGGCGGACGGCGTCGAGGTCGAGGCCGTCCGCCGAGACGAGGGGACGGGCCGGCGGTTCACGTTTTTCGCCGACCCCGACGGGCTCCCGCTCGAGCTCTACGAGGTGCCGTAGCGCGCGGGATGGGCGGGGCGGCACCCGACCACCCCGCCCGCGCGCCCAGCGCCCGCCCCGCTCGTCCGCCCCGCTCGGGGCGGGGCGGCCTCAGCCGCCCTCGTGGGACCGCCGGTGGAGCTCGCGGACCTCGTCCTCGAACTCGGGCACCGGCCCCACGACCTCGACGTCGGGGGCCACGTCCCCGATCGGGAGCAGGCGCAGGGGCGGGGCGGGCGCCCCGAACGCCTCCAGCCACTCCGCGAGCTGCGCGGCCGAGGTCGCGTAGACGATCCGCCCCAGACCGACCCACGCGTGCGCAGCCGAGCACATCGGGCAGTGCTCGCCCGAGGTGTAGACGGTGGCCGCCGCCCGGTCGTCGGGGTCGACCTCGTCGGCGGCCCAGCGCGCGAGCGCGAACTCGGGGTGGCGCGTCGCGTCGCCCGAGTCCACGCGGTTGCGGGCCTCAGCGAGCACCTCGCCCGAGGCGCTGACGAGGACGGAGCCGAACGGCTCGTCGCCGTGGGCCAGGGCGTCGGCCGCCAGCTCCACGCAGCGGCGGAGGTGCGCGCGGTCGGCGTCGGTCAGCGCGGGCGGGGCGGGCATGGGAGTGGTGGGTTGGAGCGGGCGGGGCGGTCGGCGTCTTCTAGTCGCAGGCCACCACGCTTCGAGACGCGTCTCACGCCGCGTCTGCGTTGAACGCCTCGTAAGCGACGAAGTCGAAGAGGTTGACTGTGACGAGCTCGCGGACTGGGATCACGATCTCGAAGTCCTGATCTAGCAACCCGTACAGCGGAGACTCGACGTTCTCGGCTTGCTGCCGGACCTCCTCATAGAGCGTTGTGAACTCGACTTGCTGGTCGTCTTCGTCTCTGTAGCCGCTGGCAACGGGAAGAACCCGGAGGTAACGTCGCTCTACGTCTGGGGGCAGAGACCGTGTTACGAAACCGACGTACACCTTCCCGCTGCTCAGGGTCGCCATCACGAGCATCTTGTGTTCGAGCGAACGGAAGAGGAGGAGCTCTAACTCGTCGCCTGCCACATCGAGTGCGCGCCTAGCCCAGTACCGCTCGTTGTTCCAACCGTCGAACCGCAGCCCCACAACCTGGGGAACGCTGTTCAAGAGGAGCGGGGCAATAGCACCGAGCCCGAGCGCTGCCACGGCTTTGCCGGAGTGCACAAAGGGAACGGCACGGTGCCAGACGGTCGCGGCACTCCGCCCCGCTCCCGTCGCGTAGAGAGCAGCCACCAGCAGCGTCGCTACCGCGAGGAGGGCCGTAGCCGCCAAGGCAACCCACAGGACAAACCGATAGCCGTCTTGGCGAGCCAAGAAGAACCGCGTCCGGTTCCAGAACCGCAGAGACAAGTAGCCGCCGAGAGCTGGGAGCAGGAGAAGGTTAAATGGCACGGGCTACTGACCTCGATGCACCTATGGCCGTTCGTCTCCCTGCCGAAGCGTGGCCTCGTTCCCCACCCGCTGCCTTTCCTTCATGCGGTTTAGGACGCGCCGAGCCGCCTTCAACTGCCGTTTGACCTCCGGTTGCTCCCGGAGGTCCGCGTACTCCACGTAGGGGACGCCCTTGCGGTCAAACTTGACGTACGAAGGAGTATTCATGAGGGCGGGGGCAGAAGAGGCCAACGTACGACGCAAGAACGAAGCCTGTTCGGCTGTCGCCTGGTTCGAGGCGCCCGCCGTTCTTCCCGAGTGACTGGACCTGTCCCGCCCGGATGGCGCCTCTCATCCCGTCGGCACGTGGTCGGTGCGGACGGGGTCGGGCATCGGGGGCGGGGCGGTCGGCGTCTTCTCGACGATCTCGTAGAGGTCGGGCCGGCGGTCGGTCCAGGGGCGGACGGTCCCGACGAGCCGGTTCCGGCGCGTGAGCTCGAGGTCGACGTCGGCGATGACGAGGGCCTCGACGTTCGGCTCGCACTCGGCGGCCACGCCGTCGCGCGCGAACGGGAAGTCGGACGGCGTGAAGACGCCGCTCTGGGCGTAGTTCACGTCCATGTTGTCGACGTCGGGGATGAGGCCCGTCACGCCGGCCGTCACCACGTACATCTGGTTCTCGATGGCCCGGGCCTGCGCGCACAGCCGCACGCGGAGGTAGCCCTGGCGGTTGTCGGTGCAGAACGGGACGAACAGGATCTGAGCGCCCTTGGCCGCCGCGATCCGCGCGACTTCGGGGAACTCGACGTCGTAGCAGATCGAGATGGCCACGCGCCCGCGGTCGGTGTCGAACACGCGGACGCCCGACCCCGGCCGGACGCCCCACCAGCGGCGCTCGTTGGGCGTCACGTGGAGCTTCTCCTGCTTCTCGATGGACCCGTCGCGGCGGAACAGGTAGGCCACGTTGTAGACGCCGTCGTCCTCCTCGGCGTACGTGCTCCCGCCGATCACGTTGACGTTGTACTTCAGCGCGAGGTCGTGGAACAGGTCGAGGTAGTCCGGCGCGAGCGCGGCCAGCTGGCGGACGGCCGCGCCGCGCCGCGCGCGCGGGAGGTACGAGAGGAGCTGGAGCGTAAAGATCTCCGGGAAGAGGACGAAGTCGGCTCGGTAGCCGGCCGCGGCGTCGACGAAGAACTCGACCTGGCGCGCGAAGTCGTCGAACGACTCGATCGTGCGGACCGGGTACTGGACGGCGGCCACGCGGACCGGGAACGTGCTCCGCGTGCGCTCGGCGGGGTCGGGCGCGTAGTGGAGGTTGACCCACTCCATCATCACGCCGTAGCCCTCGGACTCGGCGTCGTCCGGGAGGTAACCTGGGACGACGCGCTTGATGGCGAAGCCGTTGGCGAGCTGGAACGTGAGGACGGGCTCGACGAGGTCGCGGGCCTGAACGCGCTCGACGTACTCCTGCGCCGTCATCTCGTCGGAGACGCGGTGGTAGCCGGGGAGCCGGCCGCCGATCACGATGCGCTTGAGGTTGAGGCGCCGGACGAGCGCCTTCCGCTCCTCGTAAAGCCGGCGCCCGATGCGCATCCCGCGGTACGTCGGGTCGACGACGACCTCGATGCCGTAGAGCGAGTCGCCGTCGGGGTCGTGGTTCTCGGCCAGGTCGTCACCGGCCACGTCGTCGTAAACGTGGCCCGCGCCGTACTCGTCGACGTCGACGACGAGGCTGAACGACGAGGCCACGAGCCGGCCGTCGACCTCGACGCCGAGCTGGCCCTCGGGGAACGCGGCGACGATCTCGGCAAGCTCCTCAGGCGTCCACGTGGTCATGCCGGGGAAGGCGACGTCGTGGAGGCGGACGATGGCCTCGTGGTCGGCCGGCGTGAGGGGGCGGACGCGGAGCGTCGTCTGGAAGTCGTCGAGGTCGATCTCGGGCACGGGCGAGCGCGGGGGCGGGGTGGGGAGCCCGTTGAACCGCCCCGCCCCGCCCGTGTGCCGCGGGCGGGGTGGAGCGCGGGAGGAGACGGAGGTCCGCCCCGCCCGTCGCGGCGCCACCCGCCCACCGGGCGGCAACGCCGCCCGCCGGTTGTGCTCGGGGCGGGGCGGCGGCAACGGGACCGCCCCGCCCGCTACGCGCCGACCGTTTCGAGCCAGGCGAGGTAGGCGGCCGCCGTCCCCTCGGGGTCCTCCAGCATGGGGACGTGGCCGAGGCCGGGCATGACGTGGGCGCGGGCGTTGGGCATGGCCGCGGCGATCGTGGCGGCCCCCGATGGGTGGAGCACGCGGTCCGCCCCGCCCCACGTCACGAGCGTGGGCACGTCGAGGCCGGCCAGGAGCTCCTCGGTCGTCGGGCCGTCGCGGAGCTCGTCGGCGAGCGCGTCGAACAGGCGGCGGTAGCGGTCGTAGTGGAGGGCGCCCTCGGCGGCGAGCACGCGGAGGGCGGGGCGGGGGAGGTCGGGCGGCTCGGACATGGTGAACGCGACGACGTCGGCGTACTCCTCGGGCGTCCGCGAAAAGAGCGGGGGCGGCTCGCCGGCCTCGGTCCGCTCGATCATCTCGCTGAGCGCCTCGCCGCGCGCGCCGGCCGGGTCGATGAGCCAGAGCGTCCGCACGGCGTCGGGGTGGGCCGCGGCGAGCTCGGCCGCCACGCGGCCGCCCATCGACGAGCCGGCCAGGTGGAACGGCCCCAGCTCCAGCGTCTCGGCCAGCTCGTAGACGGCCGCGGTCAGGCCCGCGAGCGACGTGTCGGCGTCGTGCTCGCTCTCGCCGTAGCCCGGGAGGTCGGGGACCACGATCCGGAACCGCCCGCCCAGCCGCTCGGCGAGCGGCGGCCAGTGGTCCTTCGACGCGCCGATGCCGTGGACGAGCACGAGCGGCGCGCCCGCCCCGCCCGAGTCCAGGTACACCACGTCGAGGCCGGACGGCAGCCGCGCCTCGCGGCGCGAGAGGCCGGCCCGGCGCCGAGCGAGCGCCCGCGCGCGGCGGACGGCGTAGGCGACGGGGTCAAGCTTTCGGAGCAGGTCGAGCATCGGGCGGGGTGGGAAGAAGAGGAGACGAGGCGGGGAGGAGCCGTCCGCCCCGCCCCCGGTGCGCGCGGGCGGGGTGGCGGGGCCTCGCGGGGCCGCCCCGCCCGCACGTCGCCCGCCCCGCCCTCAGAGGCGGACCTCCGCGCTGCGCTCGCTCTCCGGGACGGCCTTCGCGTCGTGGCGGTCGAGCCAACGCATGATGGGCTGGGCCGTCATGCCGTGGAGGACGATGGAGGCCAGGATCGTGAACGAGGCCGTCGCCCAGAGCACGTCGGCGCCCTCGAACGTGGCGTGCGTCTGGCCGTAGGCGAGGTAGTAGAGCGTGCCCATCCCGCGGACGCCGAGGAACGCGACCGCCCCCCGCCCCGCCCACGGGAGCGCCGACCGGAACATCCCGGCCATGCCCGCCAGCGGGCGGACGACGAGGAGCACGGCGAGCCCGAGGATCGCGGCCGGCCACGTGAGGGCGTCGAGCACGCCGCTGGCGAGGAGCCCCCCGAACCCGAGCAGCATCGCGATGAGCACCACGCGCTCGACCTGGTCCGCAAAGTGGTGCGAGGCCGCGTGGTACTCGCTGTCGGCCTCGCGCTGGCGGGCCGCGACGGCGCCCACGAACACGGCCAGGAATCCGTAGCCGGCGACGATCTCGGCGAGCCCGTAGGCCGCCAGGAGCGTCCCCATCACCACGAGCCCCTCGTTCGTGTCGTCGTCGGTGTCGTCGCCGGTCTCCTCCGACTGCTCGAACACGTACCACCCGCCGACCCGCCCGACGGCGAACCCGACGGCGACGCCGGCCGCGACCCGCCACAGGAGGTCGACGGCCGCCCACTCGGCCAGCCACGGGCCGAGCCCGGTCGCGCCGGCCGCCGCGATGGCGAGGTAGGTGAACGGGAAGGCGAGCCCGTCGTTGGCGCCGGCCTCGACGGTCAGGTCGAACCGGACGTCGTCGCGCTCGCTCTCGCCCGGCGGCCCGACCTGGACGTTCCGCGCCAGCACCGGGTCGGTCGGGCTGAGCGCGGCGCCGAGCAGGATGGCCGAGGCCGGGGCTAGCCCGAGCCCCCACCACCCCGCCACGGCCACGGCCGCGACCGACAGCGGCATCGTCACCGCGAGGAGCGGCCACACCTGCCCCCACGCCGGGACCGAGAACCGCCGGTCAATGGCGAGCCCGGCCCCCACGAGCGACACGATCACGATAAACTCCGTCAGCACCTCGGCCGCGAACGTGTGGGACTCGTTCCCGACCGGGTCGAGCACGGGGAGCCCGAGCGGGAGCGAGAACAGGATCCACCCGAGCGCGACGTACACCATCGGCAGCGAGATGGGGACCCGCCGCAGCGGCCGTTCGAGCGCGGCGGCCCCCCAGAGGCCGAGGCCGAGGGCCGTAATAGCGAGGATGCGGGGCGTCACGGGCGGGGTGGGTCTGGAAAGCGCCCCAGAGGCGAGGCAGCGGGCACAGACGCCGCGCCGTCGTCGGGGGTCCGCGGGCGGGGCGGCCCACCCCGCCCCGCCCATGTCGTTCGGCGCCCTCCGGCGGGGCGGCCGCGGTGTTCGTGAGGGCGGCCGAACGGGGATCCAGAAAAGCGCGTGCGCCTGTCCAGGGAGCAGAGGGCTCGCGGGGGAAACCCTGAATCAAGCGTTTGCGGTCGCGATACCTTTCCCTCATCTCTACTCTGTTTGCACGCATCCGCCCGCACGGGGCGACGGCTCCCTCCCTCCCCACGTTATGACTCCGTTTGCTTCTCCCCCAGCGGGCGCCCCTCGGCGCGCCCGCCGCCCCGCGCTCTCCCTCCTGACGAGCCTCGCTCTGGGCGGCGTGCTCGCGCTCGGTCCGGCGGCCCACGCTGAGGACGCCCGCCCCGCCCAGGCGTCGATCGTCGTCACCACGGGCGAGGACGAGGACAACGCCGACGGCGACTGCTCACTCCGCGAGGCGGTCCGCGCGGCCAACACGAACGCGGCCGTCGATGGCTGCGCGGCCGGCTCCGCCGACGGCGACCGGATCACGTTCTCCGAGGGTTACGAGATCGGGCTCCAGCTCGGCCAGATCGAGATCACCGACGACGTCGAGATCGACGCCTCGGGCGTCGGCCAGGTCACGGTCGACGCGAACCGCTCCAGCCGGATCTTCCGCGTCGACGCCACGGGCGTGGCGTTCACGGACCTCGTGCTCCGGAACGGGAGCGCAGACGAGGGCGGGGCGGTCCGTCTCGAAGCCGGGAGCGAGGCCACGTTCACGAACGGCGGCGTCTTCGGCAGCGTGGCCGACACGAACGGCGGTGGCATCTACGTCGCCGAGAACGCGTCGCTCACGATCACGTCGTCCGACGACCGCGAGGCGCGGCTCAGCGGGAACACGGCCTTCGGCGGCGACGCCGGAATGGGCGGCGGCGGCGTCTGGAGCGCCGGCTCGACCACGATCTCGGACGGCGTCGTCATCGAGGGGAACGGGGCCGTCGGGTCCTCGGGCTCCGGCGGCGGCGTGCTCAACAGCGGCGGCACGCTCACGGTCACCCGGGCGACGATCACGAACAACCGGGCCAACCGGGCCGGCGGCGGCATCGAGGACTTCGGCGACGACGACGGCGACACCGACGTCACGCTCACCGAGACGACGCTGGCCGGCAACCGGATCGTGGACGCCAACCCCGGCAACGGCGGCGGCCTCCACTCGGGCGGCGGCGACGTGGTCGTCTCGAGCTCGGTGGTCACGGGCAACGCGGCCGTCGAGGGCGGCGGCCTGTGGACGAGCGGCACGCTCTCGCTCAGCGAGACCCGGGTGGCCGGCAACACGGGCTACGGCGACGCGGCCGACAACGGCGGCGGCGGCGTCTACAACGAGGGCGGCACGGTCGACGCCTCGGACTCCGTCATCGAGGGGAACCGGGCGGTCGGCGAGTCCGGCTCCGGCGGCGGCCTCTTGAGCACGGGCGGGGCGGTCACGGTCGAGGGCGGTTTTGTCCGGGGCAACCAAGCCAACCGGGCCGGCGGCGGCATCGAGCTCGCCGGCGGGACGCTCTCGCTCTCGACGGTCTCGGTCCGCGACAACCGGATCGAGGACGCCAACCCCGGCAACGGCGGCGGCCTCCACGTGGGCGGGTCGGGCTCGGCGACGGTCTCGCGGAGCACGTTCGCAGGCAACGAGGCCGTCCAGGGCGGCGGGCTGTGGATCAGCGGCCCCGGCGCGCTCGACCTCGACAACTCGACGGTCAGCGGGAACCGGGCGCAGGCGCTCGGCGGCGGCGTCTACGACGACAGCGGCGCCGACATCATGCTCCGCAGCGTGACCGTGGCCAACAACTCGGCCGGCACCGACGGCGGCGGCCTCGCCCAGGGCTCGGTCGCCGACCTCCGCACGTTCTCGCTCCAGAACACGCTGGTCGGCAACAACTCGGCCGACGGGCAGGGCGACGACTGCTTCGGGACCTTCCAGTGGAACGGGTTCAACCTGATCGAAGACACGAGCGGCTGCACGCTCATGGGCGACACAGAGACGAACGTGGCGGGCGAAGACCCGCGGCTCGGCCCGCTCGCCGACAACGGCGGCCCGACCCAGACGCACGCGCTCCTGGAGGACAGCCCGGCCCTCGGCGCCGGCCAGTCAACGTTCGACGTGGACCAGCGGGGCGAGCCCCGCGACAACGACGACGACATCGGCGCGTTCGAGTCGGGCGACGACGGGAATGGCGGCGGCGGCGACATGGTCGCGTGCACGACCGACGCCCCGCTGTCCTTCGACGTCGACGGCGACGGCTCAGGCGTCATGGCCGACGACTTCGACGCGGACGGCGACGACCCCGCGTTCGGCGAGTTCGCCGGCGTCCGCAACGAGGCGGGCGAGGACTCGGTCGACCTCTCGACGTGCTCGTTCGTGACGTTCAACCCGTTCTCCGAGACCGTGATCTACTCGGCCGTCACGGACGGCTCAGTCGACGCCGGCGAGGTGTACACGCTCGCGACGATGGGCGGCGACCAGTCGCTCCCGTCCGACGTGCTCTTCGACGGCCCGGGCGCCTTCGCGCTCGTAACGGGCACGGCCTCGGACGGCGACCCGCTCCGCTCCGTGCTCGACCGCGTGGTCGCCGCCGTCGTCTACGGCCGCGACGGCGAGGTGGTCGGCTCGGTCGGGGGCGGCTCGACGGAGGCCGAGATGCAGGCGTTCCTGAGCGCGTTCGGCGGCCAGGCCACGTCGGCCGAGGGGACGGGCGAGGTCGACCTGTCGGTGGTCGCGTGGCCGAACCCGACGGCGGGCCAGGCGACCGTCGCCTTTGGGCTCGCCGAGGGCGGGGCGGCGCGCGTGGCCGTCTACGACGCGCTCGGCCGCGAGGTCGTGGTCGCCGCCGACCGCTCGTTCGCCCAGGGTCGCCACGAGGTGCCCCTGGGGGCCTCGCTCCCGGCCGGCGTCTACATCGTCCGCGTCGCGACAGAGGGCGGGGTTCAGACGGCCCGGCTGACCGTCGCCCGCTAGCGCGACCGGACCACCCCGCCCCGCGTCCGTGGCGGGGTGGCAGTCCTTCAGAAACGACGCGACACTCTCGGTTTGCAGTCAGCGGCCGGTGCCTCCAGGGCGCCGGCCGCTCGGCGTTGGGGCCGCCTGCGTGGGCGGGGCGGCCCCGATGGCGCGGAGGGCCGCCTCGACGCGCGCCTCGACCGCCCCGCCCACCGCGCGGTACGGGATGCCGCGGACGGCGAGGTCGTTGCGGACGGCCCCGTCCATGAACCGCCGCGCGTCCTCGGACGCGCGCCAGCCGTCGGCCTCGAACGGGACGTCGGGGTCGCACACGAGCACGTGCGCGTAGCGGGCGCGGCAGCGGTCGG
Organism: Rubrivirga sp. S365; assembly: GCF_032248475.1. NCBI lineage: Bacteria > Pseudomonadati > Rhodothermota > Rhodothermia > Rhodothermales > Rubricoccaceae > Rubrivirga > Rubrivirga sp. S365. The sequence goes on along the minus strand of NZ_JAVTTN010000001.1, from coordinate 854,489 downwards.
CCGCCGCGCGGACCTCGGGCGGGCATGCCCGGTGGAAAACGTAGGCGTAGTACTGCGTCGTGAGCGCGTTCGTGTCGACGACGACGAACCGCCGCGCCCGCCGCAGGGCCTCCTCCTCCAGCGCGAGGTGGCGCCGCACGATCTCGACGTAGTCGGCCAGCGGGAGGTCGCCGCCCCGCTCCTCCCAGAGCGTCCGCCCGGCCTCCTCGACGTAGGGCTCGGCGAGGCGCTCGGCGAGCGCCCGCGCGAGCGTGGTCTTCCCGGTCGACTCGGCGCCGAGGACGACGACCAGCTCAGGCGAGGGCGGGGCGGGCATCGGCGTAGGTCCGCCGCCACGCGACGAGTCCCTGGACGGAGAGGACGAGGAGGACGACGTAGACGGCCGACGTGAGGAGGAGCCCCTTGGCCGCGTAGACCGCTACGGCGACGACGTCGACCGCGATCCAGATCGGCCAGTGGTCGAGCTTCCGCCGCATCATGAGGAGCTGCGCGACCACGCTCCCGCCCAGGATGAACGAGTCGGCGTAGGGGAGCGCGGCGTTGGTGAACCGGCCGAAGAGCGTGCCCGCGGCCAGCGTGCCCACGACGACCGCGAGCACCGCCCCGCCCCGCCCGCGCGCGCTGAGCGCGGTGATGGGGAGCTCGCCGCCGCCCGCCCCGCCCCAGAGCCACGCGCGCCACCCGACGACGGCCGTCCCAAAAAAGAACGCCTGGAGGACGACGTCGGCGTAGAGCCGCGCCCCGTAGAACATCACGCCGTAGAGCACGACGCCGATCATGGCCGTCCACCACGTGTGGACGCTGTTCCGCCGGGCGAGGTACACCGACGCCAGGACGAACACGTTGCCGGCGACTTCGAGCGCGGTCATGCCCCCAAGCTACCGCCCCGCCCGACGGTCCGGGCGGGCAACGCTCAGCGGGCGGGGCGGCCCAGGGCGGGGCGGCCCAGGGCGGGGCGGCCCAGGGCGGGGCGGCCCAGGGCGGGGCGGCCCAGGGCGGGGCGGCCCAGGGCGGGGCGGCTCAGGGCGTGTAGCGGAGCCCGACGTACAGGATCCGCTCGTTGACGGCCGCGCCGTAGGCCGTCAGGTTCTGGCTGCCCGTCAGGTTCGTGCCGCCGGCCAGGACCGTCACGCCGAACGACGGGAGCCCGTACGAGGCCTGCGCGTCGAGCGTGACGTGGCTCTCGATGACGCCCTCGGCGAACGGCATCTCGAACAGGTAGTCGTCGACCCAGCGGAGGTTGGCGCCGTAGCCCAGCGCCTCGGTGATCTGCCCGCTGGCGCCGACGTTGAACTTGTGCTCGGGCGTGTTGAACCCGAGGATGAGGTCGTCGACCTCCTCGATGTCGGCCCAGGCGTAGTTGCCGGCGAGCACGAGCGCGGTGTCGAACGCGTACTCGAGCCCGAGTTGGACGCCTTGCGATGTCACGGACTGGTCGGCGTTGAGCCACGTTTGGATCGCCCGCGTCCGGTTGGCGAATCCCGCGTCGCTCGGGGCGGGCGGGGCGGCGAACTCGCGGGCGTCGGGGGCGCCGCCGGACTCGCGGCCGAGGAACCGGCGGGTCCCGATAAAGTCGTCGTAGACGCTCCGGTAGTAGCTGACGTCGGCGAACAGCTTGCCGCCGAGGATCCCCTTGTAGCCCACCTCGAACGAGGTCATCCGCTCGAGCCGGAGCGGGTCGATGGTGCCGGTCGGCTGCCCGAACTCGGTCGGGTTGAGCGAGGCCGTCTCGAACCCGGCCGCCGTGTTGCCGACGAGCAGCAGCCGCCCGACATCGAGGTAGATGAACTGGTCGAGCTGGGCCGGCTGCCGGAACGCCTGCGAAAAGCTCGCCCGGACGTTGTGCCGGCGCTCGACGCCGAACGAGTACACGCCCGAGACGCGGGGCGAGAACCGGGCGTCGAAGTTGCGGAACCCGTCGACGCGGCCGACCGCCGAGAGCTTGAGCGCGTCGTCGAGAAAGGCCCGCTGGAGCTGGAGGTAGCCGCCGTACTCGTCGTTGGCGATCCCGTCTCGGACGTCGCGGACGCCGGCGGCCGGGTCCGAGAGCGGCGAGTTGGGGCCGTCGGCGTAGAGCGTCCCGTTCGAGCGCAGCCGCGTCAGGCGCACGCTCCCGCCGACGGCCGCGTCCAGCTCGCCGGGCAGGGCGAAGCGGTACTGGGCGTCGGTGTGGTAGATCTGACCGTCGCTCTCGAAGCGGGGGCTCTGGCCGGGCGTCGTCGAGGCGAGCGTGGCGTCGCGGATGGTCTCGAAGCGCGCGTCCCCGATCGTCGGGTAGATCCCCGCCGTCGCGGCGGCCGCGGCGACGTAGGCGTCCTCGACCGAGGCGCCTGTCAGGCGCGCCTGGGCAAAGGCGCCGGCGTAGGTCTGCGCGTAGGCCGTCGCGTAGTTGCGCCCGGCCGGGTCCGCTGTGCCGTCGGGGCGGACGTAGGGCTGGAGGTTCATGAACGAGCCCAGGAAGCCCAGGTCGTACGTGTCGCCCTGCTCCGAGTCGATCACGTAGGCCCGCGCCGTCCACGCCTCGCCCTCGGCCGTGAGCGCGGCGGTCGAGCCGCCGATGCCGTCGAATGCGTAGCGGTTCGAGCTCTGGTAGATCCCGTTGCCGCTGCCGGTGCGGAGCGCGAGCGTGGCCTTGACGGCGTCGGTGACGAGGTAGGAGGCCGTCGCGGCGAACCGGAGCGAGCGCGCACGGTAGTCGGTCAGCACGAGGTCGCTCTCGGTAAAGCCCGGCGTGAACACGGCGCCCTCCAGCCCCAGCTGCCCGAGCGTCGTGCCCGCGGCGTTGATGACCGTGGCGGGCGTGAGCGCGACGGCCTCGCCGTAGCGGTTGACGACGTCGGCGCCGCGGGGGTCGAGCGGGGAGCGCACCGAGCCGTCGGGCTCGAAGTTGTCGGCGATCGTGGTGAGCGTCGAGAAGTTGGTCGCGACAAAGTCGTCGGCCTCGAAGAACGACCCGACCAGCTTGTACGCGAAGCGGTCGCTGACCTTCTGGGCGAACCGGCCCTGGAACTCGACCATCCCGCGGCCGCCGGTGCGGACCTGGGCCGACGGCCCGGTGTGGAGGAACGGGCTGAGCGTCTGGAACTGGACGACGCCGTTGAACGCGTTCGCGCCGTAGAGCGCGGAGTTGGCGCCGTAGACGATCTCGACGCCCTCGATGTCGATCTCCGGCACGCCGGTCAGGTTGCCGGCGTAGAGCGAGAGCACGGGGTCCAGAAAGTCGACGCCGTCGACGAGCTGGATGACGCGCTCGGCCTTGGCGCTGTTGAACCCGCGCGTCGAGATCGACGAGATGAGCATGGACGACCGGCTCACGTCGACGCCCTTGAGCCGGTCCATGCTCGTGATGATCTCGGTCGAGGGCATCCGAGCGAGCGCGGCCGCCCCGACCCGCTCGATCGTGACCGGCGCCTCGAGGATGGTCTCCTCCTGGCGCGAGGCCGAGACGACGACGTCGCCGCCGGAGAGCACCTGGGGCTGGAGCGTCACCTGGAGGCCGTCGGTCGGCCCGTCGACCGTCACGCGCTGGGTCTCGTAGCCGGTGTACGAGACGCGGAGGACGCGCGCGCCCTCGCTAAAGTCGACGTCGAGCGCGAACCGGCCGTCGGCGTCGGTGGCCCGCCCGGTGAACGTGCCGTCGACGACGACGTTGGCGCCGGGGACGGGGCCGAAGTCGACCGTGCTCACCACGCCCGAGACGTTCTGCGCGACGACGGGCGGGGCGGACGCGGCGGCGAGTGCGAGGAGGGCGCCGTAGGCGGCGTAGCGACGGATCATGGGCGGGGTGGTGGATGATTCCGAACGGGTTACGGCCTTCATCAAATACCAACGAAAGCGCTTCCCGTCAACTCGCCCACCCGTTTCCGCCCCGCCCGAGCGCCGTCGTCTCCCGGGAGCCGGTCAGGCCGCCCCGCTCCCGCCGTGTCGGAGCGGAGGCTGCAAAGGCTCAGGCTCGGAACCCTTTCGGGTTAGGTGCGGAGTTCTGAGTATGAGGTACGGCCCGATCCCACCTCCGCGCGCGTACTCCGTACCGAGTCCCCTGTACGTCGCTCTAGAGCGCGGGCGGGGCGGCAGCCGACGGGCGTTGACGAGGACGGCCGCGCTCTCGCCGCCCCGCCCACGCGGGCGGGGCGGCACGGCGGGGTGGGGGCCGTACGTTCTCTCCAATCCCGCCCCGCCCGCCATGCCGAGCATCGACCTGCCCCCGTCCGTCGACGAAGCCAAAGCGCGCCTCCTGCTCGCGGTCGCGCTGTTCCAGGAGGGGGAGGTGTCCGTGGGGCAGGGCGCGGAGATCGCCGGCCTGAGCTACCGGGCCTTTGCCGACGCGCTCATGGACCGGGGCGTCCCGCTCACGACCTACACGGAGGAGATGCTGGAGGAGGACTTCGCGTTCGCTCGGGAGTTCTCCCGCGCCCGCGGCCATTGATGGACCTCGTTGTCACGGATACGACTCCGCTGATCGCTTTGGACCGCGTCGGTCACCTCTACCTGCTGCCTGCTCTCTTCGACGTTGTCGCCCCGCCGACCGTCGTCTCTGAATTCGGGCGGCGACCGCCATGGCTCCGCGAACGCCCGGTGCCGGATCCGTCTCGCGTCACAGCCCTCCTCGAAACGCTCGACCGTGGAGAGGCCGAGGCGATCGCGCTAGCGGAGAGCCTTCCCAATGCGCGGTTGCTCATCGACGAGCGGAAGGGGCGGCGCGTTGCCACCTCGTTAAACCTGCGTGTCACGGGAACGGCCGGCGTGCTTCTCGCCGCCAAAGGCGCCAACCTCGTCCCGCACGTGCGCCCTTTGTTCGACGCGCTCGTCGATGACCGCGGGCTCCACTTGTCGACCGCCTTACGGTTGGCAACCCTCCGTGAGGCCGGCGAGGCGTAGGCCTCCCCGCCCGCCCCGGGGCGGGGTGGCCAAACAGGCGCGCGCCCACCCCGCGAGAAACGGAGTGGGCGCGCTTTCTGGGCGGCCGTGGCGGCGGCCATCCCAGTCGGGTCCGCCCCGCCCCCGCGCGTCGTGCGCCGCGGGCGGGGCGGGGTGGCTCAGGTGCCGGCCGAGTAGTCGGTCGCGTAAGTGACCTGCTCGTCGGTCAGCTCGTCGATCTGCATCCCCATCGTCTCCAGCTTCACACGGGCGATCTGCTGGTCGAGCTCCTCGGGGAGGTCGAGGACCGTGTTCTCCATGTCCTCGCCGGCCTCGTGGGCGCGGATAAGGGCGAGGTGGGCCTGGAACTGGTTGGCGAAGCTCATGTCCATGACTTCGGACGGGTGGCCCTCGGCGGCGGCCAGGTTCACGAGGCGGCCGTCGGCCAGGACGTAGACCTTTTTGCCGTTGTCGAGCGTGTACTCGCGGTTATCCTCGCGAATCACGCGCGTGTCCTGCGACGCCTCGGCGAGCTCCTTCAGGTTGAGTTCGACGTCGTAGTGGCCCGTGTTGCACACGATCGCGCCCTCCTTCATCGAGACGAAGTGCTCGCCGCGGATGATGTCCTTCATGCCCGTCGCGGTCACGAAGATGTCGCCCACCTTGGCGGCCTCCTCCATCGTCATCACGCGCATGCCGTCGAGCGTGGCCTTGAGGGCCGCCGTCGGCTTGACCTCGGTGACGATGACGTTGGCGCCCATGCCCTTGGCGCGCATGGCCACGCCACGGCCGCAGTGGCCGTAGCCGGCGACGACGAAGTTCTTGCCGGCGATGAGGACCGACGAGGCGCGCAGGATGCCGTCGAGCGTCGACTGGCCGGTCCCGTAGACGTTGTCGAAGTCCCACTTGGTCTCGGCGTCGTTGACGGCGTAGACCGGGTAGCCCAGCTTGCCGTCGTCGGCCATCGCGCGGAGGCGGTGGACGCCCGTCGTGGTCTCCTCCGACCCGCCGACGATGTCGTCGAGCTTGTCCGGGTGGGCGCTGTGGACGCGGAAGATGAGGTCGGCCCCGTCGTCGAGCGTCGTGTGCGGCGTCTTATCGATCGTCCGGTCGATGCACCAGTAGAAGGCCTCGGTGTCCTGGCCGTACCAGGCGTAGATCTCGACGCCGTCGCCGTCGCCGTTCGGGCCGAGCGCGAGCGCGGCCGAGACCTCGTCGTTGGTCGAGAGCGGGTTGCACCCGGACCACGCGACCTCGGCCCCGCACGCCTTGAGAGTCTCGATAAGGACCGCCGTCTCCTTGGTCACGTGGAGGCAGCCGGTGATCTTGTAGCCGTCGAACGGCTTCGACTGGCTGTACTCGTCGCGGAGCCGCATGAGGACCGGCATCCGGCTCTCGGCCCACTCGATCCGCTTGCGGCCGGCCTCGGCGAGGCTGAGGTCCTTGACTTTGTAACGTCCTTCTTTGTGGTCCATCAGTCGGAGAGGCTGGGCCGGCCGCGCCGGCGGGGTTTCAGTCGGGAGCGAAAGCTACGGCGGTCCGGCACGCGGCCGTTTTAAGTCTCGAAACAGTTTGCGCACGCCGCCCCGCCCGGCCGCTCACCGCCCCGCCCGCGTGGGCGGGGTGGTTGATAGCAGACGCGCCGTGGCCGCAACATCTTCCGCCCCGCCCCGCCCCGCCCCGCTCGGGCGGGGCGGCTAGGCGGCCTGCGCCGCCTCCTGGAACGCGCCTACGAGGTCCAGGCGCTCCCACGGGAACGCGTCGCGGCCAAAGTGGCCGTAGGCCGCCGTGTCGCGGTAGCGCGGGCGCTCGCCGTTGGCGGCCAAGAGCCCCAGCCGGTCGATGATGGCGCGCGGGCGGAGGTCGACCGTCTCGGTCACGATCTCGGCCAGGCGCGCGTCAGTGATCCCGTCGCGGGCGGTCCCGTTGGTCTCGACGCGGATCGACACCGGGTCGGCGAGGCCGATGGCGTAGGCGACCTGGACGAGGGCCTCGTCGGCGAGGCCGGCGGCGACGAGATTCTTGGCGACGTGGCGGGCGGCGTAGGCCGCGCTCCGGTCGACCTTCGAGGGGTCCTTGCCGGAGAATGCCCCGCCCCCGTGGGCGCCCTTCCCGCCGTAGGTGTCGACGATGATCTTGCGGCCGGTCAGCCCGGTGTCGCCGTGCGGTCCGCCGATGATGAACGTGCCCGTCGGGTTGACGTGGAGGACGAGGCCGTCGTCGACGAGAGCCTCGGGGAGCACGGCGGGCAGGACGTGCTCGCGGACATCGGCCTCGATCTGGGCGAGCGGCGTGTCGGCGTGCTGCGTCGAGATCACGACCGTGTGGACGCGCTTCACGGTCCGGCCGTCGTCCTCGTACTCGACCGTCACCTGGCTTTTGGCGTCGGGCCGGAGGTACGGCATGACGTCGGCGTCGGGGCCGTCGGTCGCCTTGCGGATCTCGGCGAGCCGGCGGACGAGCCGGTGCGAGAGCACGAGCGCGAGCGGCATGAGCGTGGCCTCGTCCTCGCGCGTGGCGTAGCCGAACATCATGCCCTGGTCGCCGGCGCCCTGGTCCTTGTCCAGCCCGGCCCCCTCGTCGACGCCCTGCGCGATGTCGGGCGACTGGTCGTGGATGGTGACCAGGACGCCGCACGAGCGGGCGTCGAACTGCAACGCGGGGTCGGTGTAGCCGATCTCCTCGATCGTCCGGCGGACGACCTCCTGGACGTCGACGTAGGTGTCGCTCGTGACCTCGCCCGAGACGACCACGAGGCCCGTCGTGCACAGCGTCTCGATGGCGCACCGGCTGGCGACGTCGCCGGCGAGGAACGCGTCGAGGAGCGCGTCGGAGACCTGGTCGGCGACCTTGTCGGGGTGCCCTTCGGAGACGGACTCGGAGGTGAACAGCGGCGCCATGCGGGGCGGGGTGGGGGGAGGCCAGCGGGGAGCGCCCAAGATAGAGACGCGGCCGCCCCGCCCGCGCCGGCCCCGCCCGCGCCGCCCCAGGGTGCGGGCGGGGCGGCGCGTGCCGTGGCGGGCCACCCCCATCGGCCGTAGCTTAGCGGCCGCCCCGGCACGCCCGCCGGGCCACAAGCCTGCCCCTCTGGGCGCCCCCTCACCCACCCCGCCCCCACATGGCCGACGAGACAACGGAACAGCGCATCAAGGCGATCATCGTCGAGAAGCTCGGCGTCGACGAAGGCGACGTCTCCCGCGACGCCTCGTTCACGAACGACCTCGGCGCCGACTCGCTCGACACCGTCGAGCTCATCATGGAGTTCGAGAAGGAGTTCGACATGACGATCCCCGACGAGGACGCCGAGCAGATCGCGACCGTCGGCGACGCCGTCGACTACGTCGAGACAAACAAGGCCGCCTAAGGCCCCCCGGCCGCCGCCCCGCCCCGGCCCGATGGGCGCCCCCGAGCGGGGCGGCACCGTCGGGCCGCGTTCGTGACCGGCCACCCCGCCCCGCCCCCCGACCGCATGCCCACGCAGGACCGCCGCGTCGTCGTGACCGGCCTCGGCGCGCTCACGCCCATCGGCAACACCGTCCCCGCGTTCTGGGAGGCGATGATGGCCGGTCGGAGCGGGGCGGCGCCGATCACGCACTTCGACGCCTCCGCCTACCCGACCACGTTCGCGGCCGAGATCAAGGACTTCGACCCCGAGGACTTCCTCGACCGCAAGGAGGCCCGCCGGCTCGACCCGTTCGCCCAGTTCGCGATCGTCGCCGCCGACGAGGCGCTCGCCGACGCCGGCCTGAACCCCGCGGAGTTCTCCGAGGAGGAGCGCGCGCAGACGGGCGTCGTTATGGGCTCCGGGATCGGGGGCATGAAGCTGTTCCAGGACCAGACGGTGGTCTACGCCGAGCACGGGCCGCGCCGGCTGAGCCCGTTCTTCGTGCCCATGATGATCATCGACATGGCGCCCGGGCTCATCTCGATTCGCCACGGGCTCCACGGGCCGAACTACGCGACGGTCTCGGCGTGCGCGACGTCGAACAACGCGATCGCCGACGCCACGATGCTCATCCGCAGCGGGCTCGCCGACACCATCATCGCCGGCGGCACCGACGCCTCGATCACCGAGATCGGGCTGGGCGGGTTCGGCAACATGAAGGCGCTCTCGACCCGGAACGACGACCCCCAGGCGGCCAGCCGCCCGTTCGACGCCGAGCGCGACGGGTTCGTCATGGGCGAGGGGGCCGGCGCGCTCGTCCTCGAGGAGTACGAGCACGCCCGCGCCCGCGGCGCCCACGTCTACGCCGAGGTCGTGGGCATGGGCATGAGCGCCGACGCCTACCACATCTCGGCGCCCCACCCCGAGGGGCTCGGCGCGCGGCTGGCCATGCAGCAGGCGCTGAAGACGGCCGGCATCGGGCCGGACGACGTCGACTACCTCAACATGCACGGCACGTCGACGCCGCTCGGCGACGCGGCCGAGACGAAGGCGATCAAGGCCGTCTTCGGCGAGCACGCCTACACTATGAACCTGTCGTCGACGAAGTCGATGACGGGCCACCTCCTGGGCGCCGCCGGCGCCGTCGAAGCCATCGCCGCCATCCTCGCCATCGAGCGCGGCCGGATCCCGCCGACCATCAACTTCGAGACGCCGGACCCCGAGTGCGACCTGAACTACACGTTCAACGAGCCCCAGGAGCGGACCGTCGACGTGGCGCTCTCGAACGCGTTCGGGTTCGGCGGCCACAACACGTGCATCGTGTTCAAGAAGGTGGAGGCGTAGGGCTGGGGGACGGGCAGAGACCGGCCGCCCCGCCCTCACCTCGGGCGGGGCGGAGGGAGGGGAGAAACGAGTGGGCGGGGCCACCCCGCGAGGGGCCACTCTGCCCACGTCGCAGGCACGCCACGCCCGCGTGCCGGTCGGGTGTGGAGACCGCCCCGCCCCCAGTCGCCCTCTGTGCGAGCGGGGCGGGCGCGCCGGTCGGTGCCGCTTGGCCGGCGCCCTCTGCCCGTCCCCCCCGCCTCGCTCCGTCCTACCCGCCCGTCTCGCGGCGCCACAGGGCCTCCACCACGTGGTCCACGCCGCGGCCGAGGTGGCGGCGGAACGTGCTGAACGGGAGCCCGAGCCGCTCGGCCGCCGCCGCCTGCGTGGGCTCGGGGTCGAGGTAGGTCGCCTGGAGCGCGCGGAAGTAGGGGACGTCGCGGACGCCGGCGCGGAGCTCCTCGGCCGCCTCGCGCAGGAGCGCCCGCAGCGCCTCGACCTCGTCGCCGCCCCGCTCGCGGACGAGGCGCGACCGGAGGAGCGGGTTGTCGGCCAGCCGGTGGGGTCGGGCGTAGGCCTTCAGCGCGCGGCGGGCGGCGTCGGCGAAGTCGCCCTCGCTCAGCACCACGAGCGCATCCGCGGCGTCGAGCGCGGGCGGGGCGGGCGCCCGGTCCGGGGACTGCCCCGCAAGCCCGTCGAGCCACTCGGCCGGCGGCGAGGCCCGCCAGTCGCGCCCGAACACGGCGTACGCCCGCCCGCCGACGGCGAACGCGGCCTCGGGGTACGGGCGGAGCCCGGCGAACGCGAACACGGGCGCCCACAGGTTGGGGTCGGCCACGGCCAACAGCGAGACGGCGAGCCCGGGCGTCGAGAGGTAGCATTGGACGGTCCGCGCGAAGACCAGGCTCTGAACCGTCGAGACGCCTTGGTAGGCGTCGGCGTCCATCCACGACCGGAACAGGAGGGCGGTCTCGTCCGGCCGGAGCCGCCCCCCGACGGCCGCCCACGCCGGGCCGAGGGCGGGGTCCGAGGCGTCGCCGTCCGGCCCCGCCGGCCCGAGGCGGAGCGTGAGGAGGAACCCGGCGACCGCCCCGCCCCCGTCGCGGAACACCTCGACGGCCTCCGGCCGGCGCTCGGCCCACCTCCGGACGACGGCGGCCGAGGCCGCCCCCTCGTGCCGGGCCGCGAGCGCGGCGACGGCGTCGACGTCGCCCGGCGCGAGCGGGGTGGGACCCTCGACGCGGGCGCCGGCCCACGCCGCGAGGAGCCGCCCCATCAGCGGCCGGACGACCGGGTTGTCGCGGTAGAGGTGGACGTAGTCGGCCAGCGTCTCCCGCCGAGCGGCGTCCGAGGCCGGCCGCTGGAGGCGGCCCGAGTAGTGCCGCCGCGCCCGGCCGTGGAGCGCCGCGTAGCGGGCGGGGTCGCGCCACCGGAGGTCGGCCTCGACCGTCTCGCGGACGAGGTCGTGGAGGCGCACGCCGGCCGGCCCCGCCTCGACGAACGAGAGCCCGCGGAGCCACTCGAACGCCTCGTGCGCCTCGCCCGCCCCGCCCCCGCCCTCGCCCTCGCCCGCCCCGCCCCCGCCCGCCCCGCCCTCGCCCAGGAGGGCAGCCAGGAGCGGCTCCGAGACCGTCCGCACCACGGAGGAGCCCTCGACGGCCGCTCGGTGGGCCGGCGTCGGGACGTCGGCCATGAACCGGTCGAGCAGCGCGCGGACGACGGCCGGCTCGTGCGCGGCGTCGAACGCGGGCGGGGCGGCGTCCGGGCGCTCGCGGAACCGCTCGGCCACGAGCGCGAGCGCGAGCGGGTGCCCGTGCGTGAACGAGAGGACGCCCTCCCACGCCTCGCCCGGCACGCCGCGGCGGTCCAGGAACGCCTGGGCGTCGGAGACGCCGAGGTTACGGAGGGCGACCATGCGGACCGCCCCGCCCCACCCCACGCGCCACTCGGGGGCGGGGCGGTCGCGGCCCGCGAGCACGACGAGGACGCCGGCCGGCAGGCCGGGCACGAACGTGCGCTGGAACCACCCGTCGAGCGCCCCGAGCCGCTCGTACGTGTCGACGAGGAGCACGGAGCGCCCGCCGCCGAGCGGCGCCGCGGCCCGGGCCACGGCCGCGGGCTCCGGGTCGAGGTCGCGCCCGTCCACGCGCACCACGGGGACGGCGGCCTCGTCGCACAGCCGGGCCACCTCGTCCAGGAGCGCCGTCTTGCCGATCCCGCCCGGCCCCCACACGTGCGCGACGTGGAACGGGAGGCGGTCGGCACGGAGGGCCTCGGCGAAGGCGCCGAGCTCGGCGGCGCGCCCGACGAACTGCGCGTGGCGTGCCCGGTCGAGGTGGGCGCCGAGGGTGGTCGGGCGGGGCGGCGGCCCGTCCTTCGGAGCAGGGGGCATGGGGCCTAAGGGGTCGTCCTACATGTGCCTCGGGCCTCCTCCTACCCGAGTGATCACTTAGTGGGCACAATCTAGTCTTGTTCCTGGTGCCCGCATCCCCTTTACTTGGTCACATCCCGACCCCCTATCCTCCCCTTTTCCAAATGCGTTCACTGCGACCCCTTTTGGCCGGAGCGGCGGTGGCCGGCTTGGTCCTCACGGCCGGCCTCCTGGCCCCTCCCTACTCCGACGCCTCCAGCCACCGCGAGGCCCCGCTCATCGCCGACGACCCGCTCGCCGACAACACGGACGTCTACGCGTTCCGCGACCCGAACGACGACGGCAGCGTCATCCTCGTCGCTAACTACATCCCGCTCTCGCACCCCGACGGCGGCCCGAACTACAACCACTTCGGCGAGAACATCCGGTACGAGATCCACGTCAAGAACCAGACCTCGGCCGGCGCACTGGGCTCGGCGACCGACGACATCACCTACCGGTTCACGTTCACGCGCGTCAACGAGGACCCGTCGACGTTCTTCAACATCCGCCTCGGCAAGGAGAACCTCAACACGTCGTACACGCTCGAGAAGAGCACGGACGGCGGCCGCTCCTTCCAGACCATCATCCAGGACGGCTACACCCCGCCGGCCCACGTCGGCCCGCGCTCCATCGAGTCGGCGGTCGGCCTGGGCGAGGACTACCTCGACCTCGTCGAGGACGCCGTCATCAACGCCAGCGGCGGCGGCGGCGAGACCGTCTTCGTCGGCCCTCGCGACGACCCGTTCTTCGTCGACCTCGGCGGCGTGTTCGACCTGGGCCACATCCGCCAGCAGTTCGGCGAGAACGAGCGGAACGACGCCCTCGCCCGCGACGCCGTCGCCGGCTACAACGCGCACTCGCTCATCCTCCGCGTCCCGATCTCGACGCTCCAGAAGAACGGGATGGACGCTGACGACGTCGCAGACGACGCCTTCCTCGACCGCGACTACGTGATCGGCGTGTGGGCCTCGGCCTCGCGCACCCAGGTCCGCACGCTCGCCCGCGACGGCTCGGCCCCGACCGAGACCGGCCCCTACATCCAGGTCTCGCGCCTCGGGATGCCCCTCACCAACGAGGTCATCATCCCGATCGGTGAGAAGGACCGCTGGAACTACACGACGCCGTACAGCCGCGACGAGCAGGACTTCGCGGAGTACTTCTTCAACCCCGAGCTCGCGCTCTACATGGGGAACGGGATGTTCGGCGAGAACGTGCCGGGCCTGAGCGACGCCCTCACGGTCCAGCAGAACGCGTACCCCGCCCTCGACCTCAACGGCAACGGCACACCGGGCGAGGTGGGCGACGGCCTCGACTTCACGAACGGGGCCGACGGCGCCGCGGCCGTCCTCCCGCTCGTCACGAGCGGGGCGCTCGACGTCTCGGGCTCGGCCTTCTCGGTCATGACGCGCCCGGTCTCCGGGGGCAGCCCGACGGCCCTCCTGGCTCCGGGCGAGCCGCGCCGCGTGGACCTCTTCCCGATCTTCTACTTCGGCGTCCCGAACCTGCCGCCGTACCAGCTCGCGACGGGCAAGGGCGGCCTCGTGGCGGACACGGACAACGACGGCGCGCTCGAGTTCACCGAGGGGAAACCGTTCATCGAGACGTTCCTCCCCATCACGCAGACCCCTGACGGCGGGCTCTACGGCGGCGACATGCTCCGCTTGAACATGGCTGTGCCCACGACGGATCGGAGCTCGGCCGAGTTCAAGAGCTGGGCGCGCCTCGGCCTCGTCCGCGCTGCCGCGATCGGGCTCACGGTGCCCGCCTTCGGCACGGCCGCCCAGGAGTTCATCCCGCACCTCGACGGCTTCCCGAACGGGCGCCGCCTCGAGGACGACGTGACGACGATCGAGCTCCAGGCCGTCGCGGGCGTGGTGCTCGCGGCCGTCGGGCTCCCGGAGGACGACGCGACGGCCGGGGACTACTCGGACCTCGCCTCGCCGCAGCTCCTCCGTGAGCTGGCGTTCGTGGCCGGGCCGACGAAGAACGACATCCCGTTCCTCACTGAGTTCCCGTACGTCGCCACGCCGTTCGACGGGTATGAGTTCGTCCGCCGGCACCTCGCCGACGCGCCCGACGCAAACTTCTCGACGCCGACCGGGGTCGGGGTGGGCGTGCCCCAGGGGTTCATCCTGGAGCAGAACTACCCGAACCCGACCGCGGCCACGTCGGCGATCCAGTTCCACGTCGCCCGCGCCGGCGACGTCCGCCTGGACGTGTACGACGTGCGCGGCCGGCTCGTGGAGACGGTCTACGACCGCCCGACCGCGGTCGGGACGCACACGGTCGATTGGAACGCGGGCCGGCTCGCGTCGGGGACGTACCTCTACCGGCTCCAGATCGGCGGTGAGACGGTCGCGACGCGCCAGGCGACGGTCGTCCGCTAGCGGACGGCCGGTGCTCGCCTGAGCGAGCGGTCGCCCTCGGGGGGCGGGGCCAGCCTTCGGGTCCGGCCCCGCCCCTTCCCGTTTTCCCTCCCCCGTTATGACTGAACGCACCTCTCGTTTTCTCGGCGTCGCCCTCGTCGTCGTCTCCGTCGTCGTCGTGGGCATCGTGTGGCTCAACCGGAGCCTCGCCCCGCTCCCCGAGGACCACGGCCAGGTCTCGCCGTCGGCCCAGTTCGAGGACGCGGCCGACGCCGTCGCCTACTACCGCGCCCAGCTCCGCCGGACCCCCAGGTCCGCGGAGGTCCGCGTGCGTCTGGCTCAGGCGCTCATCCAGCTCGCTGAGGAGGACGGCCGCGAGACGGAGCTGATTCCCGAGGCCACCGAGCGGCTCGCCGAGGCCCTCGAGATCGACCCCGACCACTACTACGGGCAGACGATCCAGGCCTCGCTCTACAACAAGCTCCACGAGTTCGAGCGCGCCCGCGACCTCTCGCGGGAGCTCCTGGAGGCGTACCCGAACCACGCCTACGTCCACGGCACGCTCATCGACGCGCTCGTCGAGTTGGGCGAGTACGACGAGGCCGTCGCGGCGTCCGACCGGCTCCAGACGCTCCGCCCCGGGCTCCCGGCGTACTCGCGTGCGAGCTACCTCCGCGAGCTCCACGGCGACGCCGACGGCGCCATCGCGGCCATGACGCTCGCGGCCGACGCGGAGCCGTACGGGCGGGGCTCGCGGGCGTGGGCGCTGTACCAGCTGGGCAACCTGTACCTCGGCCAGGCCAAGCCGGACACGGCCGCGTTCATCTTCGAGGGCATCCTGGAGGAGCGGCCCGACTTCGCACCGGCGCTGACAGGGCTCGGCCACGTCGCCCTCGTCGGGGGCGACGCCGACGAGGCCGTCCACCTTTTGGAGGAGTCCCGGGCGCTCCGCCCGATGGAGGCGACCGACGAGGTGCTGGTCGAGGCGTACACGGCGGCCGGCGACCGGCGGAAGGCAGAGGCCGCCGCCGACCGCGTCCTGAAGGCGCTCCACGCCGCCCGCGAGATGGGCGAGATCGTGGACATGGAAGAGGCCGACTTCCTGGCCGACCGGGGCGAGGATCTCGGCCGTGCCCTGAAGATGGCGAAGGAGCAGGTCGCGCGCCGGCCGGGCCACCTCCACGCCAACGAGACCTACGCCTGGACGCTCTACAAGACGGGGAAGGCGCGCGACGCCGTCCCGTACATCGAGCGCGCGATGCGCTTGGACACCGGCGACGCAATGGTCCACTACCGGGCCGCGCGGATCTACCAAGCGGCCGGGCGGGGCGGGGAGGCCGCCCGCCACCTCCAGCTGGCGCTCGACGGCCACCTCGGCGTCGAGAGCCCGTCGGCCGAGGCCGAGGCCCGCGCGCTCCACGCGTCGATGGGGCCGGCGCCCGTGCAGGCCACGTCGGCCGCGCGCTGACCGCCCCGCCCGCCGTGCCCGCCCCGCCGCTCCCCCCCGCCCGCGCCGCGCGCCCCCTCCGGGGGGCGCTGGTCGCGCTCGCGCTGGCCGGCTACGTCGCCGCGCTCGCGGCGACGCCGGCGGGGCAGGGGCTCGGCCTGCTCGGGCACCTGGCGGGCGCGCACGCGGCGCCGGCCGCCGCCCCGCCCCTCGTCGTCGGCACGCCGGGCGGCGAGCAGCCCGTGCTCCCGACGCTCCGCGCTCGCCACCGGCACGGGGGCGGGGCGGCCCACGAGCACGGCGCCCACGAGCACGGCGCCGACGGCCACAGAGGGCACGGCGCCGACGGCCACAGAGGGCACGGCGCCGACGGCCACAGAGGGCACAGCGCCGCGCCGGACCTCCACCGGCACACGTACCCCGTGCTCGTCCACGCCGCCCCGCCCGAGCCGGACGCGGCGCGGGCGGGGCGGGAGCACGCGGGCCGTTTGCCGGGCGGGGCGGGCGTCCACGAGCACGACGGCGTGCCCCACACGCACGGGGCGCCCGCCCCGGAGCCGGCGGTCGTGGCGCCCGTCTCGCTCGACGAGCACCGGCAGCCGGAGGCGCCGCCCGTGCCCGGCCCGCCGCCGCGGGCCGCCGCCCCGCCCGCGCCGGGCGGGGTGGGTCCAGCGTGGACCAGCCTCTCGGTCGAGACGCCGCCGCCCCTCGGGCGGGGCTAGAGCCGACGCGCCCCGCCCCCGTGGGCGCCCTGGTTCTGCGGCCGGACGCTCCGGCCGCCCCGCCCCCGCCTGTTCTGCCGGCCGGCCGCTTCGGCGTGCCGCTCTCTCTACCGACTCCCCATGTCTCTGCTCCCCCGCCGCCTCCTGCGGCTCGCGTTCCTCTGCGCCCTCGTCTCCGGCAGCGCCTCCGCCCAGACCCGCCCCGCCCCGTCCGGCCGCGTCGTCGGGACCGTGACCGAGGCGCGGACGGGCACGCCGCTCGCCGGCGTCAACGTGGTCCTGGGCGACCGGCGCAACGCCGTCTCGCGCGCGGACGGCCGGTTCGAGATCCCCGGCGTCTCGGCCGGCACGTACACGCTCCGCGCCAGCTCAGTCGGATACCGGGTTCTGGCCCAGCCCGTCACGGTCCCGTCGGGCGGGGCGGTGCGCGCCGACCTGGCGCTCGTGCGGGGCGAGGCCGACCTCGGCGAGGTCGTGGTCGAGGGGCGCGCGACGAACCTCGTCGGCGTCGCGACGGCGGCGTCGGAGGGGGTCGTCGGACAGGAGCAGATCCGGCTCCGGCCGCTCCTGCGCGTCGGCGAGGTGCTCGAGACGATCCCGGGCACGGTCGTGACGCAGCACAGCGGGTCGGGGAAGGCCAACCAGTTTTTCCTGCGCGGCTTCAACCTCGACCACGGGACGGACTTCTCGGCGACGATCGAGGGCGTCCCGATGAACCTGCCGACGCACGCGCACGGGCAGGGCTACCTCGACCTCAACTCGCTCATCCCCGAGCTCGTTGACCGGGTCGCGTTCGAGAAGGGGCCGCAGAACGTCGAGGCCGGCGACTTCTCGACGGCCGGCCGCGCCGAGATCCGCCTGGTCCGGCGGCTCGACGCCGGCATCGCCCAGGCCGAGGCCGGGGCCGACGGCGACTACGGGGGGCTCGTCGCGGGCTCGTCGGCGGCCAGCGGCGGCGACCTCCTCTACGCCGTCCGCGGGCGGTACTACGACGGGCCGTGGGTGAACCCCGAGAACAGCGGGCTCGTGAGCGGGGTGGCGAAGTACTCGCGGGGGACCGAGGCGAACGGGCTCGCCGTGACGGCGCTGGCCTACCACACCGGCTGGGACGCGACGGACCAGATCGCGCGGCGCGCCGTCGAGGGCGGGGTGGTCTCGCGGCTCGGCGCGCTCGACCCCACCAACGGCGGCACGACGGGCCGCTACACGCTGGCCGGCGCGGTCCAGACGACGGCGCCGAGCGCGGCGCGGACGCGCGTCGAGGCGTACGCGGCGTACTACCACCTCAACCTGTTCTCGAACTTCACCTACTTCCTCGACGACCCCGTCCAGGGCGACCAGTTCGAGCAGGAGGACCGGCGGCTCTACGCCGGCGGCGGCGCCTCGCACCGCTGGCTCGCGCCCGGCCTCGGGCGGGGCGGCGTGAACACGGTCGGCGTCGACCTCCGGCACGACCAGATCTTCGGGGTCGGCCTGTTCCGCACGCGGGACCGCGTGCGCGTGGGGACCGTCCGCGACGACCGCGTGGCCGAGAGCACGGTCGGCGCCTACGTTCGCAACGAGACGCGGTGGACGGACTGGCTGCGGACGACGGTCGGGGTCCGCGCCGACGCGTTCCGGTTCGACGTCGAGAGCGACCTCGACGCGAACTCGGGCGTCGAGACGGACGCCATCGTGAGCCCCAAGCTCGGGTTCGCGCTCGGGCCGTGGCGGAGCACCGAGGTCTACGCGAGCGCCGGGCTCGGCTTCCACAGCAACGACGCCCGCGGCACGACGATCACCGTCGACCCGTCGAGCCGCGAACCCGTCGACCGCGTCGACCCGCTCGTGCGCACGCGCGGGGCCGAGCTCGGCGTGCGGACGGCGGCCGTCGCCGGCCTCCAGTCGACGGTCGCGCTGTGGGCCATCGGCCTGGACTCGGAGCTCCTCTTCGTCGGCGACGCTGGCGGCACGGAGGCGAGCGACGCGAGCCTCCACTACGGCGTCGAGCTCACGAACCACTACCGCGCGGCAGACTGGCTCGACGTGACGCTCGACGTGGCGCTCACGGAGTCGCGGTTCACGGACGTCCCCGAGGGCGAGGACCGGATCGAGAACTCGATCGGGCGGATCGTGACCGGCGGCGTCTACGCGGGCCGCGAGGCCGGGCCGGTCGGGGCGCTCCAGGTCCGCCACTTCGGCCCGCGCCCGCTGACCGGCGACGGGTCCGTGACCTCTAGCGCGACGACGCTCGTGAACGCGAAGGCGGGGTGGCGCTTCAGCCGGCTCGCCGTCTCGCTCGACGTGCTCAACGTGCTGGGCTCCGACGACGTCGACGTCAGCTACTACTACGCCTCGCGGCTGCGCGGCGAACCCGAGGGCGGGGTGGAGGACGTCCACTTCCACCCGGTCCTCCCGCGCACGGCGCGGCTGACGGCGCAGGTCCGGTTCTGAGCGTCCGCCCCGCCCGCGCTTGGGCGGGGCGGTGTGCGCCGGTACCCGCCCCGCCCGCGCGGGGCGGGGTGGTCAGCCCTCGTCGTGGAGGTCGTCGGTGAGGCTGCCGAGCGGCTCGTCGTGCTCCTCCTGGAAGAGGACGAACGCGACACCGTCCTCGACCTGGCGGAGCGGTTGGTGCGCCTCGACGACGGCCGCGTAGGTCTCGTAGCAGGCGAGGGCGGCCTCGGCCGTCTGCCGGTCCTCGTCCGCGAACGTCACGACGGCGCCGACGCGCTCGCGCGGGCTGCCCCGGAGGCCGGCCGGGTTGTCCGCGACCTCGCCCTGGACCAGCGTAAAGAAGGCGAGCCGCCGCGGGCTCCGCCCCGCCATCTCGTCGCAGGCCGCCTCGTAGGCCCGCTTGACGACCGCGTGCGTGACCACGTGGTCGGGGTGGACGCTGTTGCCGTGGTAGTCGTACGTGACCACGACGTCGGGGCGGACCGCCTCGATCTTCCGCTCGATCACGTGTTCGAGGTCGCGCGGGTCGAGGTCCTGGAGCCCACCGTCGGGGAAGTCGAGGACCGTGAGGTCGGCGCCCAGCGCGTCGGCCGCGCACTGCGTCTCCTGCTCGCGGCGCGCGCCCATCTCCTCGACCGACAGGCCGAGGTCGTGGCGCACCTTGGTCGCCCCGCCCTTGGTCAGCGTGAGGAGCGCGACGTCGTGGCCCTCGCGGACCTGCCGGGCGATCGCGGGCGCGGGGCCGAACGACTCGTCGTCGGGGTGGGGGAAGACGTAGAGGAGCGTCACGGGCGGGGCGGTCTCGGAAGGCGGGGTGGCCGCGTCGAAGGGCGCCCGCCGCCGCGCGGTTCCTCGCCCCGCCCCGCCCGCGAACGCTTCGCTCGCCGGGGCGGGGTGGCGTGCCCCCTCTCGGACCGCCTCGCCCGCAGCGTGGGGCGGGGCGGTGGGTATAGGGCGACGTGCAGGTCGGTACCGGGTACTCGGTACGAGGTACGCGCGCGCCGACGTCAGATCGGGCCGTACCCCTGTACCCGGTACCCCGTACCAACCCGGAGGGTGCTCTAGCTGGCGCCGGCCTCCGGCTCGTCCTCGTCCGTCACGACCTCGTGGAACACGGTCTGGCCCGTGCGCAGCATGCGGCGGACGTACGGGTGGCAAAGCCCGCACTTCTGACCGAACCGCGCGTGCTCCTGGAGGCCCGCGACGGTGGCGGCGCCGGTCTCCGAGGCGACGTCTGCGAGGTGCGCGAACGGCACGCCGAAGCACAGGCAGCGGTCGATCTCCATCAGCCCTCGGCGACCACGGCCGCCCGTCCGAACGCGAGCGCCGACGGCGCGATGCCGGCCCCGAACCGCCCGACCTCGGCGCCCGCCCGGTCGTGGACCGTGACCACGCCGTCGGCGCCGTAGGGGCTCACGGCGTCGGGGCGCCCGAGGTAGAGCCGCTCCCCGTCGGCGTCGTAGGCGACGGCGCCGACCGGCGCGCCCGGCACCTCGACGCGCGCGTCGAGCGTGTTGTCCGTCGCGTCGAACCGGAGCACCGCCCCGCTCCCGATCACATAGACCTCGCGGGCCGTCGTGTTGCTGGGGACCGCGCCGTCGGCGCCGAGCGTGGCCGAGCCGAGCGTCGTGTCGTAGTCGAACCGCGTGCGGACGGCGCCCGTCGCCCCGTCGAGGACCACGACCGCCCCGCCCGCGACCTCGCCCGTCTCGAAGTCGGTGGCGCCCGTGCAGACGACCCACACGTCGAGGTCGGCGTCGGCCAGGAGCGTCCGCGGGCCGACGCACAGGTCGTCCAGCGTGTCGACTACGCGGCCGGTCTCGGTGTCGAGGACGCTGACCGAGGTGCCCGACCCGAAGCCCGAGTTGGCCACGTAGGTCCGCCCGTTCACGCTGACGACGCCCTCGGGGTTGGGGCCGACCTCAACCGGCGCGCCGGTCTCGCCGGTCCCGAGGTCGAGGAGCGTGACCGTCCCGTCGTAGAGGTTCGTCACGTAGAGGTCGAGCGGGCCGCCTCCGGTGAGGCTCGGTCCATTCGCGAGGCCGCGCGGCGTCCGCACGTCGTACTGGGCCGTGGTCGTGCGGCTCGCGGCGTCGTAGACGTCGATCCGGCCGCGCCCGGTCGTGAACGAGTCGCTGTAGTTGAGGAGCACGTAGAGCGCGTCGCCGCCGCCCACGAGCCCTTGCACCAGGCCGTCGACGGTGGGGACCGCGTCCGGCGTCACCGTGCCCGTGGCGACGTCGTAGCGTGTGACCGAGCCGTTGTTGTCGGAAAAGTTGCCCTGGTTGCCGACGAACAGGACGGTGCCGGCCTCGACCTCGTCGGGGTCGTTGGCGTCGCACGCGGCGACGGCGAGCGCGAGGACGAGCAGGAGGGCGGGGCGGAGGACAGAAAGGCGGGGCATCAGCGGGTTCGGATCGTGAGCCGCACGCGCGCGTGGCGCGGCGGCATGGGGTAGGACTGGACGACCTCGTACTGGGCGCCCGTGAGGTTCTCGGCCGCGAGGCCGAGCGTGAGGTCGACGGCGCCGACCGCGCGCCGCACGGACGCTTGGGCGTCGACGACGAGGTAGGCCGGGAGCGGCTGCGAGCCCGACGCCGTCGTAAAGCGGGCGCCGACGATGCGGGCGCCCAGGTCGAGGCGGAGCGCGCCCCACCCCGCCCCGCCCCACGCCTTGGCCGTCCACCGGGGGACGTAGCGGAGCGGGGCGTCGGTGCCCCGGTCGCGGGCGTCGACGTAGGTGGCCAGCGCCCCGCCCTCGACGAGGGCGGGGCGGCCGGCGAGGCGGACCGCGCGGGCGGCGCGGACGGAGCCTTCGAGGCCCAGGCTCCGGGTGCGGGCCACGTTGGCGGGCTCGAAAAAGGTGGACGTCCGCGGCGCCCACACGATCTGGTCGCGCGCCCAGGTCGCGAACGCCGAGGCCTCGGCCTGCACGCCGCGCCCGCTCCACACGAGCCCGCCGTCGGCGCTCCACGCCGTCTCGGGGCGGAGGTCGGGGTTGCCGCCCGGCTGCCAGAAGCGGTCGTTGAGCGTCGGCATGCGGAAGGCGCGAGCGGCGTTGGTCTTGAGGGTCAGCGAGGGCGCGAGCGCGACGTTCGCGCCCAGCTGCGGGCTGAGCGCGAGCCGCCGGTCCGCCCCGCTCGGCGCGTACACGTCGGCGCGGGCGGAGGGGAAGAACGCCCAGCGGCCCCAGGCGACGCGCCCGCTGAGGGCGGCGCCGGCAAAGCGGTCGAGGGCGTCGTCTTGGAGGCTTGGGTGCTCGCCCCGCCCCGCCCCGGCGGAGAGCGCGAGCGCCCACGCCCCACCCCACCGCTCGGTTGTGGCGCGGAGGTCGAGAAAGGCCGCCGTCGTGCGCCCCGTGTCGTCGATGGCGTCGGGGCGGTCGGGCGGGGCGGGGAACGGGGCCGCGTAGCGGAGCCGCGTCCGCTGGAGCGAGGCGGCGGCCTCGACGCGCGCCCACGGCGTCTGCCGGTGGGCGGCGGCGGCCAGGCGGACGCGGCGGTCCCACTGGCGCGCGCCCACGTCGCCGTCGCCGCCCAGGCCGCGCTCGGCGTCGGCGGCCCACAGGCTGAGGCCGGCTCCGCCCCGCCCCTCGCCACCCGGCTCGGCGCCGACGGCCGCCGTCGCGTAGACCGACGCCTGCCGGGAGTCCCAGCCGCGCCGCGTCACGAGCGGGGCGTCGAGCCGCGAGCGGTCCCGGAACGCGTAGTCGTCCTCGGCGCGCGTCGCCTCGGCGGCGACGAGCGCGCGCACCCCGCCGACGCGGCCCGCCCCGAGCGCGTGCGCGCGGCGCTCGCCCCACGGCCCGACGTCGGTCCCCAGCCGGGCCTCGGGGGCGCCCCGGCGGGGCGGCCGGAGGTGGACGACGCCGCCCACGGCGTCGCTCCCGTAGAGCCCCGACGCCGGCCCACTCAGGACCTCGACCGACTCCAGGAGCGCCGTCGGGAGCAGCGAGAGGTCGACCTGCCCCAGCTGCGGGTCCGTCAGCCGCTGGCCGTCGAGGAGCACGAGCGCCTGCTGCGACGACGCGCCCCGCACCGTGACGGTCGCCAGCCCCGACGGCCCGTAGCGGCGGACGTGGACGGGGGCGCGGGCTTCGAGCACGCCGGCCAGGCTCGCGGCCGCCGTGGCGTCGAGCGCCTCGCGGTCCAGGACCGTCACCCGGACCGGCGCCTCGCGCGTCGGCAGCGCCTCGCGCGTGGCCGTCACCGTGACCTCGCCCAGCTCGACCGAGTCCGCCGGGGCGGGGCGGGGCGGACGGCTCGGCGTCTGCGCGCGGGGCGCGGCGGCGAGGGCCGCGAGCGTGGCGGCGAGGAGGAAGGGGCGGGCGGGGAGGCGCATGAAAAACCCCGCGCCTCAAACGAGAAGCACGGGGAGCACGCGCACGCGCCACGGGGCCGCACGGGTGCCGCCGCGCCTCTGATCCCGGAGGCGGGTGGGGCGGTCTCGCCCGGGCAGGTCTCCTGGCTCGCGGCCCGGCCCAGTTCCGCCGTCCCAGGGGGGCGGGGCGGAGTGAGCGCCCGCCGGCTCGGCCCCGACCTTCCCCCGGCCGCCGCGGAGCGCGGGGCCGGAGTGGTCGCGGGCGTCGTCGCCAGCGGCGGGCCGCCTACAGTTGCGGGGACAGCTCCGGTGTTGGACCGGATTCCCTTTTCATCCGCGCCGGCCGAGGCCGGTCGCAGAACCCGAGGCGGTGGAAGAAAGAGCGGCCGGCAAGGTAGGCGCCCGCCCCGCCCGGCGCGCGCGCTCACCGCATCTTCGGGAGTAGGGCCAGACCACCCCGCCCCGCACGGGCGTGGCGCCTGGGCGGGGTGGTCGAATCGCGGGCGGGCGGGGCGGCACACGGCAGCCCGCCCCGCCCAGGCGGAGCGGTCGGGATCACGGGCGGGCGGGGCGGCGTGAGGCGCCCGTGCCCCACCCTGAACCCTGGCTCCGGGGGCCGCTCCCCGGCGTCCCCGACCTGTTGCAGCCCGTCGCCCACGCGCTCGTGCAGGCGCGCGAGGAGGTGCCGGAGTACGTCGCGGACGTGGGCGGGGCGGCGCTGTGGGCGCGGCCGGCGGGGCGGGCATCCGTCGGGTTCCACCTCCAGCACCTCGCCGGCGTCCTCGACCGGCTGCTGACGTACGCCCGAGGCGAGGCGCTAAGCGACGCCCAGCTCGCCGCGCTCGACTCCGAGGGCGAGCCCCGCCCCGCCCTCACGACGGGCGCGCTGGTGGCGGCGTTCGAGGACGCCGTGGACCGCGCGCTCGCCCAAATCCGCGCGACCGACCCGGCGACGCTGCTCGACGCCCGCGCCGTCGGCCGCGACCGCATCCCGTCGACGGCGCTCGGCCTGCTCGTCCACGCCGCCGAGCACACGCAGCGCCACGTCGGGCAGCTCCTGGTGACGGCAGCCGTCGTGACCACCCCGCCCGCGTAGCCCGGGCGGGGCGGCCTGGGCGGGGCGGGGCAGAGCAGCCGTACCCGGTACTCCGTACCCTGTACCCACCCGAAGGGTGCTTACGCCACCTGGAGCGCCTCGTCGACGGCGTCGAGGTCGGCCGGCGACAGCGCCCACCCCGCCGCGTCGACGTTCGCGCGGACCTGCGACGGCTTCGTGGCGCCGGCGATGACCGACGCGACCGGCTCGTGGGCCAGGAGGTAGGCGAAGGCGAGGTCGAGGACCGTGTGGCCGCGGTCCTTGGCAACGGCGATCAGGCGCTCAACGGTCTCCAGGTTGTCGGCCGTGAGCAGCGAGTCGCCCATTTTTGCGAACCGGCTCCCCTCCACCCCGCCCAGGCGCGAGCCCTCGGGCGCCTCGTCGCCGCGGCGGTACTTGCCCGTCAGGAGCCCGCTCTTGAGCGGGAAGTAGGGGACGAACGCGAGGCCCAGCTCGCGGCAGGCGGCGAGCGTGCCGCCGTCGCCCTCGGGGTCGCGGTGGAGCAGGCTGTACTCGTTCTGGAGCGCGACGAAGCGGGCGCCGGTCGCGGCGGCCTCGGCCTCGCGGAGCTGCTCGGGCGAGAGGTTCGAGCAGGCGACCTCGCGGACCTTCCCCTCGCGCACCAAGTCGTCCAAGGCACCCAGCGTGTCGGCGATGGGCGTGTCGGGGTCCGGCTTGTGGAGGTAGTACAGGTCGACGCGGTCGGTCCCGAGCCGCCCCAGGCTGCCCTCGATGGCCCGGCGGACGGCCGCGGGCGTGGCGTCCCTCCCGTGCCCGAACTTCGTGGCAATCGTCACGTCGTCGCGGCGGGCGCCGAGGGCGCGGCCGAGGATCTCCTCGCTCTGGCCCTCGCCGTAGACTTCGGCCGTGTCGAAGTGCGTGACGCCGGCGTCGAGCGCCGCCGAGACCACCTCGCGCGAGGCGGCCTCGTCGATGTGCCAGCCGAAGTTGTTGCAGCCGAGGCCGACGGTGGAGACGGTGAGCGAGCCGATGCGGCGGGTGTCCATGACGGGAGGGGAGTCGGGCGGGTCGGGTCCGTCGTCCACCCCGCCCCGCCGGCCGGGGTTTCCCGCCCCGCCCGCGCTTGCCGCGCGGACACCCGGGGGCGGGGCGGCGTAGGACGGCCGCCCCCCCCGCCCCGCCCATGCGCCGCGCCGCCGTCTCCGTCCTGCTCGCCGTGCTCCTCGTCGCCGGCTGCACGTGCGCCTCGGACAGCGTGAACCGCGGCGACCTCAACCTCGTGTCGCTCGACGACGAGTGGTCGCTCGGCCGCGACCTCGCCGCCGAGGTCGACGCCCAGGTCCGCCCGCTCCCCGACCCCGTCGTGCAGGGCTACGTCGACCGTGTGGGCAGAGCGCTCGTGGCCCAGACCGAGATGGCCGACCGCGACTGGACGTTCACCGTCCTCGACGACCCGGCCGTCAACGCGTTCGCGCTGCCGGGCGGGCACGTCTACGTCCACGCCGGGCTCGTCGCGGCGGCCGGCGGTCCGGACGAGCTGGCGAGCGTGGTGGCCCACGAGGTCGCCCACGGCGTGGCCCGCCACAGCACCGAGCGCATGGTGAAGGCCCAGGGCGTGAGCTGGGTCGCCGGGCTGGTCTTGGGCGACAACCCCGGCCTCGTCCGCCAGGTCGCGGCCGGCCTCGTGGGGCGGGGCGCGCTCGCCCGGTTCTCGCGGTCCGACGAGGCCGAGGCCGACCGCCTCGGGTTGGACTATCTGGCGGCGGCCGGCTACGACCCGGACGGGCAGGCGGCCATGTTCGAGACGCTCGTGGCGCTCCGCGCGCGCCGGCCGCTTAGGTTCGAGCGGTGGTTCCAGTCGCACCCGCTCGGCGAGGACCGCGTCGAGGCGGCCGAAGCGGCGGCCGAGGCCCTGCCCTCGCCGCCACCCCGCCCCGACGAGGACGCGGCCTTCGAGGACGTTCAGCGCCGCGTGCGCCCGTTCGTGTCCAGCCGCTAGCCGCCGGGCGGGGCGGCGGGCTCGGGACCACCCCGCCCGATGCTCAGGAGCGGGTCGGTCGCCCGCGTCGAGTCTCCTCCCCCCAGCGGGGGAGGGAGACTCCTACCGAACAGCCTCTCAGGGGCGGGGCGGCTACGCGAGGTTGTGGAACACGCGCTGCACGTCCTCGTCGGCCTCCAGCTTGCCGACCAACTCCAGCACGTCGTCGGCCGCGTCGTCGCCCGGGTCGGTCGTCGTCGTGGGGACGTACTCGACCTCGGCCGTGATGGGCTCGACGCCGCGCGCGTCGAGGGCCTTCTGCATCTGGCCGAAGTCGGCGAACGCGCACCGCGCGACGAGCACCGCGCGCCCGTCCTCGGTCGTACCCTCTTCCAGGCTCTCCAGGCCCTCGTCGATGAGGTCGAGCTCGAGCTCGTCGCGGTCGCCGAGCGTGTCCGGGTCGAGCGCGAACGCTCCCATCTTGGTGAACTGGAACGCCACCGAGCCGCTCGTGCCCAGGTTGCCGCCGCCGCGCGAGAACACGGCGCGGAGGTTGGCGACGGTCCGGTTCACGTTGTCCGTCGCCGCGTCGATGAGGAGCGCCACGCCGTGCGGGCCGTAGCCCTCGTAGAGGACCTCGTCGTAGCTCGCCGTGTCCTTGCCGAGCGCCCGTTTGATGGCCGCGTCCACCTTCTCCTTGGGCATGTTGACGCCCTTCGCGTTCTGGACCGCCCGCCGGAGCTGCGGGTTGAGGTCGGGGTCCGGCCCGCCGGCCTTGACGGCGATCACGATGTCCTTGCCGATGCGGGCGAACTGCTTCGCCATGCGGTCGTAGCGCGCGAACATGGTGTGCTTGCGCTTCTCGAACATCCGGCCCATGCGTCTCTCGGTGTGGTGAGGGGCCGAAGCTACCGCGCTCGCCCACCCCGCCCACAGCAGCCTGTGCGGGCGGGGCGGTCGCGTATCATGCGGGACCCCGCCCCCTTATGGTCGATGGGCGGGGCGGCTGACGTTCTAGTTACACGTACTTGCCTCCTGCCCGTGTCCGCCGTAGCCGCCGTTTTCGTCCACTTAGCCCTAGCGGTGGCGCTCTTCTTCCTCATGGGCTGGATCGGCAGGCACACCGCGGGCATGGGCTACATCAGCCTGTCCCTCTTCGTCACGAGGGACGAGGCGCCGGCCTTCAACTTCGCCTTCCGAGCCTTCGGACCGATAGCGTTCATTGTGATCGTGGCCGCGGCGCTCTACGGAGTGGGCGCAGACTGGCTCGTCGGGGGCATCTGGTTTGTAGCCGTCTACTACTCCGCGTTCCGTGTTGGCTACAACCTCGCTATGGGCAGGAGGCTGCTCCTCAACTGGCCGAGGGAGGCGCTTATCCTCGCTGTCACGGTAGGAGGAGCCTGGCTCCTGTATGACAAGGTTATCCGCGTCCGGCAGTACCTCCTTCCCGATGCGCAAAGTGTCTCTACCGAGCTCTGGATCATCGTAGCGTTGTTCATCTACGCTACCCTCAATAGGATCGAGGTGAGCGAGGCGGGGTCACGGCGCCGCAAGGAAGCTTACCTCGCCCACGCCTTCCGCACGCTGCGCTCGCAGTACCAGAGCGTTGTGGAACCGCTGGTGCCGAACGCCTTCGTGGAGTCCGTCGTCTACTCGATCATGGTCTACGAGAGCTTCCAGCGGCCGCCTGCCTTCCAGGCGCTAGAGCGGGTGGCGTTCCCTCGGTTCAGCAAGTCGCTCGGGCCGATGCAGGTGCAGACGGAGTCCATGATCTCCAACACCGAGAGCGTCCGGCTCGGGACGGAGAAAATCGTCGCGGCGTACGAGCGAGCCGTGACCGAACGCGCCGAACCAAACTTTGACCCGGTCCATGACGACTACCGCCGGGGCTCCGTTGTCTACAACATCGCGGAAGATTATAACCCGGACCACAGCTACATGGAGGCGATTAGCGCTCTGAACCACCGGGTCATTGAGCGCTTCTACCCCAGCTTGGCTGAGCGCAACAGGGCAGCAGGCAGCTACGCGAACGGCCTCAGCGGCATCCTGTCGTACGTGTAACCCACGGCTGGTACTAGCTGAAAGCCAAGGAGTCGACGGCGATCCCAACCGATCGGGGCGGGCACAAGGAGCCGGGCGGCGCACCCCGCGCTCCGGCTCACCGCCCCGCCCCGCCCGGTCGGGGCGGCGGCCGCAGGGTTGGGCGGGGCGGATCCGCGTGCCTCGCGCACCAGCCGCGCACGCGCGGCGTTGACTCGGCGGGCGGGGTGGCTCGCCGCTCCGGGGATCTATCCTCAGGCTTACCTACGGGTTTCGTGCTGGCCCCCTCCTCTACTTTGGCGCTCCCCCGCCCCTGCCGCCCGTGATCCGGCCCCTCCTCGTCTGGACCGCCGCCGCCCTCCTCGCCGGGTGCGCCGGGGTGTCGCGGCCGGCCACACCGGGCGAGGTCCGCGCGCGGCTCCCCGCCCTCGAAGCGCGGGCGGCGGCGTCGCCGGGCGACGCCGCGGCGCTCCGCGAGCTAGGCCGCGCCTACGCCCGCCTGGGCGACCTCGACCGGGCCGCCGACGTCCTCGACCGCGCCGAGCGGGCGTCCCCGGGCGACGCCGCGACGGCCTACGCGCGCGGGCTCGTGGACGAGGCCCGGGGCCGCCCCGCCCTGGCCCTAGCCCGCTACCGCACCACGGGCGGGGCGGGGCCGTACGGGCCGCTCCTGGCGGGGCGGCGGGCGCGGCTGGAGGCCCAGCGGACGCGGGCCGAGGTCGACTCGCTCCTCGACGCCGAGCGGTACCCGACCGTCGGCGACGACGCGGCCGTGGTGTTCCCGCTCCGGTTCCGCGGCGACCCCGCGCTCCGCCCGCTCGCGCGCGGCCTGACGGCCCTGCTCGCCGAGGACGTCGGCGCGCTCGGGCTCCGCGTGGTCGGGGCGGGGCGGGTCCAGGCCACGCTCGACACGCTCGGCCTCGGCCCCGACGACGTCGACGCCGACCGCGCCCGCCGCCTCGCCCGCGTGCTCCAGGGCGACCACGTCGTGCTGGGATCGGTCGACGCGGCGGGCGACTCGCTCCGTGCCGAGGCCGCGCTCTGGGAGTGGGACGCGGCGCCGGCGCCGGTGCCGGCGGAAGCGGCGGGCGCGCTCGACGACCTGTTCCAGGTCGAGGCCGCGCTCGTCGACGCGTTCG
Source organism: Rubrivirga sp. S365 (assembly GCF_032248475.1). NCBI lineage: Bacteria > Pseudomonadati > Rhodothermota > Rhodothermia > Rhodothermales > Rubricoccaceae > Rubrivirga > Rubrivirga sp. S365. Next base: position 825,009 of record NZ_JAVTTN010000001.1, on the reverse strand, counting down.
CCGAGCGGGCCGGCGTGGCGCTCTCGGACGCCGAGCGGGACCGGCTCGCGCAGCCGCCGACGCGCAGCGTGGCCGCCTTCGTCCAGTACGGGCGCGGGCTGGCCGAGGAGGACGCCGGCCGCTACGCCGAGGCGGCGGCGCTCTACGACGAGGCCGCGCGCCTCGACCCGGCCTTCCGCCAGGCCGCCGACCGGGCGGCCGTCGCGCGCACGCTCGAAGCGGCGTCGGGCGACGTCGACGTGGCCCTGGCCGCCGTCGACCGGCTCGGCCCATCGGTCGGCGCCGTGCGCCTGGTGGGGCAGCGGTTGACGCACGCGAACCAGGCCCTCGGCGTTCACACGCCGGCGCCGGGCGGCGAGCGCGTGCCGACGGCCGAGGTCCCGCTCACCCCGCCCTCGGACCCGCTCCCCCTGCCGCCCGCCCCGCCCGGCCGCAACCAGACGCCTCGCTAGATGCCCCCGACGCCCGACGCGCGGGCGGGGTGGCTCCTCGCCCTCGCCGCCCTGCTCCTGACCGCCCTCGCGCCCGCCGCGACCGCCGCCCCGTCCGACGAGGCGCGGGGCGGGCGGGGCGGCGTAGAGATCGCCGTCCGCGCGGCCCCGTCGTTCACGTCGACGCCGGTCACGGACGCGGCGGTGGGCGAGGCGTACAGCTACCAGGTCACGGCCACGGACCCCGACGGCGACCCGCTCTCGTTCGACCCGGGGACGCTCCCGGCGTGGCTCACGTTCGACCCCGGCGCGCCCAACGACGGCGCCGTCATGCTCCAGGGGACGCCGGCACCCGGCGACGTGGGGGACTACAACATCTCCATCCTGGTCTCGGACGGGACGACCATTGTAGAGCAGACGTTCACGCTCACGGTCCGCCCCGCCAACAACCCGCCCATCGCTCGGGACGACGAGGCGGCGACGTCCGCAGGGCAGACGGTGACGGTCGACGTGCTCGCCAACGACACCGACCCCGATGGCGACCCGCTCACGCTGGAGGGCGTGTCGGCAGCGTCGGAAGGTCAGGTCGTCGCCAGCGACCAGAGGGTGCAGTACACGCCGGACGCGGGGTTCGTCGGGACCGACGCCTTTTCCTACGCCGTCTCCGACGGGCGGGGCGGGACGGCCGGGGCCACGGTGATGGTCACGGTGACGGCGGCCAACAACCCGCCGACGGCGCAGCCCGACAGCTACACCACGGCCGAGGGCGCCGCGCTCACGGTCGACGCGCCGGGCGTGCTCGCCAACGACACCGACCCCGACGGCACCCCGCTCGCGGCCGAACTCGTGACGCAGCCAGCGAGCGGGGCGGTCGAGTTCACCGTCGACGGCTCGTTCACCTACACGCCGAGCGCCGGCTTCTCGGGGACCGACACGTTCAGCTACCGCGCGTCGGACGGCGAGCTCACGTCGGACCCCGTCGCCGTCACGATCACCGTCACGCCGGCCAACAGGCCGCCGACGGCGCAGCCCAACACGTACACGACGCCCGCGGGCCAGACGCTGACCACCCCGCCCCCGGGCGTGCTCGGCAACGACTCGGACCCCGACGGCGACCCGCTCTCGGCCCAGTTCGTGGACGGGGTGGGCAACGGGGAGCTCGCGCTCCAGCCCGACGGCTCGTTCACCTACACGCCGGACCCGGGGTTCTCGGGGACCGACGGCTTCACCTACCGCGCGTCCGACGGCGCCCTCACGTCGGAGCCGGTCGCCGTCACGATCGCCGTCGACCCGCCCGCGAACGTCCCGCCGCAGGCGCAGGACGACGCGGCGGCGACGGCCGAGGACCAGCCGGTGACGATCAGCGTGCTCGCCAACGACACGGACCCCGACGGCGACCCGCTCTCGGTCCTCGCCGTCACGCAGCCCTCGAGCGGTCAGGCCACGGTGACGGGGGGCGGGGCGGCCGTCCGGTACACGCCGAACCCGGGGTTCGTCGGGACCGACACGTTCGCGTACACGGCCACGGACGGGCGGGGCGGGGAGGCCGAGGCCACGGTGACCGTCACCGTCACGAACGTGAACGAGGCGCCGGCCGCGCAGCCCGACGCCTACACTGTGGCCGAGGACGCCGTGCTGACCACCCCGCCCCCGGGCGTGCTCGGCAACGACACCGACCCGGACGGCGACCCGCTCGCGGCCGATCTCGTGGATGGGCCGGACAACGGCGTGCTCGACCTCCGCGCCAACGGCTCGTTCACCTATACACCGGCCGCCGACTTTTCGGGGACCGACGGGTTCAGCTACCGCGCGTCCGACGGTACCCTCGCGTCGGCCCCGGTCGCCGTCACGATCACCGTGGCGCCGGTCGACGACCCGCCCGTGGCGCAGCCCGACGCCTACACCGTGGCCGAGGACGCCGTGCTGACCACCCCGCCCCCGGGCGTGCTCGGCAACGACGCGGACCCGGATGGCGACCCGCTCGCGGCGGACCTCGTGGGCGGCCCGTCGAACGGGACGCTCAACCTCCGCCCCGACGGCTCGTTCACCTACACGCCCGCCCCCGGGTTCAGCGGGGCGGACGGGTTCACCTACCGCGCGGTCGGGGGCGGGGCGGCGTCGGAGCCGGTCGCCGTGGCGATCACGGTCACGCCCGTCAACGACGCGCCCGTCGCCCGAGACGACGGCTACACCGTGGCCGAGGACGCCGTGCTCTCGGTCGACGCGCCGGGCGTGCTCGCCAACGACGGCGACCCGGACGGCGACGGCCTCTCGGCCGAGCTCGTGACGGGGCCGTCGAGCGGCACGCTCGACCTCGACGGCGACGGCTCGTTCACCTACACGCCGGCGCCCGACTTCTCGGGGACCGCCACGTTCCGGTATCGGGCGTCCGACGGCGCCCTCACCTCGGCCCCGGCCACGGTCACGATCACCGTGGCGCCGGTCAACGACCCGCCGACGGCGCAGCCCGACGTCTACACGACGGCCGAGGACGTCCCGCTCTCGGTCGACGCGCCGGGCGTGCTCGCCAACGACGGCGACCCCGACAGCCCGACGATCACGGCCCAGCTCGTGACGCAGCCGTCAAACGGGACGCTCGACCTCCGCGCCAACGGTTCGTTCACCTACACGCCCGCCCCCGACTTCCAGGGCACCGACGAGTTCACCTACCGCGCGTCCGACGGCGGCCGCACGTCTGCGGCCGTCCCCGTGCGGATCACGGTCGGCGGCCGGAACGACCCGCCCGTCGCCCGAGACGACGCGGCGACGACGGCCGAGGACGAGGCGGTGACGATCAACGTGCTCGCCAACGACACGGACCCCGACGGCGACCCGCTCTCGGTCCTCGCCGTCACGCAGCCCTCGGACGGCCGGGCCGCGGTGACGGGGGGCGGGGCGGCCGTCCGATACACGCCGAGCGCCAACGCGAACGGCCGGGACTCCTTTACCTACACGGTTTCCGACGGGAACGGCGGGACTGCGACGGCGACCGTGACCGTGACGGTCACGCCCGTCAACGACCGGCCCGTGGCCCGGCAGGACGTGTACGTGACGGACGAGGACGTCGTGCTCCGGGTCGGCGCGCCGGGCGTGCTCGGCAACGACACGGACCCCGACGGCGACCCGCTCACGGCCCAGCTCGTGACGCAGCCGGCGAGCGGGGCGCTCGACCTCCGCCCCGACGGCTCGTTCACCTACCGCCCCGCCCCCGACTTCGCGGGGACCGTCACGTTCCGGTACCGGGCCTCTGACGGCACCCGCACGTCGTCCTCGGCCACGGTGACGATCACGGTCGCGCCGGTCGACGACCCGCCCCTCGCGCGGCCCGACGTCTACGTGACGGACGAGGACGTGGCGCTCGACGTGTCGGCGTCCGACGGCGTGCTCGCCAACGACACGGACCCCGACAACACCCTCTCTGCCGTGCTCGCGCGCGGCCCCTCGAACGGGGCGCTCGACCTCCGCGCGAACGGCTCGTTCACCTACACGCCCGACCTCGACTTCGTCGGCCGCGACGCGTTCACGTACCAGGCCGTCGGGGGCGGGGTGGCGTCGGAGCCCGTCACCGTGACGATCCGCGTGGGCGGCGAGAACGACCCGCCCGTGGCCCAGCCGGACGCGGCGACGACGGCCGAGGACACGCCGGTCACGATCGCGGTGCTCGACAACGACACGGACCCCGACGGCGACCCGCTGAGCGTGGCGTCGGTCGTCCAGCCGTCGAACGGCACGGCGACGATCTCGCCCGACGGGACGACGGTGGTGTACACGCCGAACCTCAACTTTAACGGGGCCGACGCCTTTTCCTACGCGGCGTCGGACGGGAGCGGCGAGACGTCGAGTGCGAGCGTGTCGGTCACGGTCACGCCGGTCAACGACGCGCCGGTCGCCATGGACGACGCGGCCTCGACGCGGGCCGGCGAGCCGGTCCTCATCGCGGTCCTCGCCAACGACCTCGACGTCGACGGTGACGCGCTCACGGTCGCCTCGGTCTCGGCGCCCGCGAGCGGGCGGGCCGCCGTCGAGGGCGGGGCGGTCCGCTACGCGCCGGACGCCGGGTTCGTCGGGACCGACACGTTCACGTACACGGTCGCGGACGGGCAAGGCGGGGCCGCCGAGGCCACAGTGACGGTGACCGTCCGGCCCGCGGGCGGGGCGGCCGTCGCGTCGGAGGCCGGCCCCGCCCGCGTGGGCGCGCCCGTGACGGTGGCCGTCGCGGCGACCGCGTTCACGCCGTCCTCGGCGGACCTGTTCTACCGCCCCGCCGGCGGTGGGGCCTACCGCGTGACGCCGCTCGCGCCCGCCGAGGCGGGGTACGCCGGGACGATCCCGGCCGACGCCGTCACGGCCCGCGGCGTCGACTACTACGTGGTCCTGAGCGGCGACGGCGCGCGCGCGACGGACCCGGCCGAGACGCCGGCCCTCGACCCGCGGCACGTCCGCGTGGCGATCCCGCGGGCCGAGGCTCCGGTCGCGTTCGAGCGCGACGGGTACCGGATGGTCGCGCTCCCGCTCGTGCCCGAGACGCCGACGGCCGCGGCCGTCTTCGCCGACGACCTCGGCCCGTACGACCCGACCGTGTGGCGCCTGTTCCGGTGGGACGCCGAGCGCGAGGCCTACGACGAGTTCCCCGACATCGCCGCCCCGCTCGTGCCGGGGCGGGGCGTGTGGCTGGCCGCCCGCGCCGGCGGCGCCTTCGACGTCGTCGACGCGCTCTCGGCCGACGCCTCCGACCCGGTCGCCCTCACGCTCGCGCCGGGGTGGACCCAGATCGGCACGCCGTTCGGGTTCGCCGTGGCCTGGGACGACATTGAGGGGAGCGAGGCCGTCTCGCCGCCGGTGGCGTGGGACGGGGCGGAGTACGTGTTCGACCAGGGCGTCCTGGAGCCGTGGCGCGGCTACTTCGTCGAGAACCCGACCGACGCGCCGGTCACGCTGACGGTGCCGCCCGTCGCGGTCGGCGCGGCGGCGCGGCGCGCGCCGGTCGCGGACGCGGGCAGCGGGTACCGGCTCCGCCTGAGCGTGACAGCCGCGCGCAGCGAGGGCGGGGCGGCCGACCTCCGCGACACCCAGAACGTCGTCGGCTTCGCGGCCGCCGCCGCCGCCGGCCGCGACCGGCTCGACTGGGCCGAGCCGCCGCCGCCCGGCCCGCACGTCCGCCTGAGCCTGCTCGCCGACGGCGCCCGGCTCGCGCGGAGCCTCCAGCCCGACGGCGGGGGCGGGGCGGCGTGGGACGCCGAGGTCACGGCCTCGGCCGACCTGCTGGCCGCCCCGCTCGCGCTCCGCGTGGCGCTCGACGACGAGCGCCCGCTCCCCGACGGCTACGGCCGCTACGTGCTCGACCTCGACCGCGGGGCGGCGCTCGCCGCCGACGGCGGCGCGGTCGAGGTCACGCTCTCGGCCGCCGACCCGGTCCGCCGGCTCCGCGTCGTCGTGGGGACCGAGGCGTTCGCGTCGTCGGTCGCGGGCGGGGTCCCGCTCGTGGCGCCCGCGTTCGGGCTCGAACGGGCGGCGCCGAACCCGGTCCGCGCCGCCGCGACGCTCGCGTTCAGCGTGCCGGCGCCCGGCCCGGTCACGCTCGACGTGGTCGACGTCCTGGGCCGTCGCGTGGCGGTCCTCGTCGACGGCGAGCGCGGGGCGGGGCGGCACGAGGTGGCGTGGCGCCCGGACGGCCTGGCGAGCGGGACCTACGTGGTCCGCCTCCGGGCCGCGGGCGAGTCCGCCACGCAGACGGTGACGGTCGTACGATGACGCCGATGCCCGCCCCGCCCCGCCCGCGCTCCTACCGGCTGCTCCGCCCCGCCCGCACGTTCTGCGGTGGGGGCGGGGTGGTCGCGCTCGCCCTGGCCGTTCTCGCCCTGTGGGCGCCCGCGCTCTCGGCCCAGCCGCGCCTCCCCGCCCAGGTCACGGCGGCGGCCGTGTACCAGCAGGTCCTGGACGACTCGGCCCTGGGCGACTCGTCCGGGCTCCGCCAGATCGCGGTGCCGCTCGTGGTCCTCGCGCCCGTCGCGCGCGGGGTCGACCTCAGCCTGCGCGCGGCCTACGCGACGTCGTCGCGGGACGGCGGCGAGAGCGTGGGCGGGTTCGCCGACGCCGAGGTCGCGCTCAGCGTCCGCCGGCCGGTCGCGGGCGGGGCGGTAGCCGTCGGGCTCGCGGCGACGGTGCCGGCCGGCGGCGGCCTGACGCGGGCCGAGGCGGCGACGGCGTTCCTGGCAGCCCAGGACGTCTACGCCCTCGCCGCGCCGTATCCGCGTCGCGGGCCGAGCGTGATGCCCAGCGTGTCGGTCGCCGTCCCCGCCGGCCCCTCGGTCGTGGTCGGGGGCGGGGTGGCGTACCGGCTGCGGACGGGCTTCGAGCCGCGCGCCGACCTCGACGCCTCGTTCGACCCGGGCGACGAGCTGGCGCTCACGGCCGGCGTCGACGTGCTCCTCGCGGACGGCTCGACGGTCGCCGTCGACGGCCACTACGTCCGCTTCGGGACGGACACGCTGGGGGAGCTGGAGTACACGACGGGCGACACGTTCGGGGCCTCGGCGGAGTGGGCCGGCCTCGTCGGCGGGCTGCCGGTGCGCGTGCTCGCGGCCGGCCGCCGGAAGGCGGGGAGCGACGCGGCGGGCGCCGCGCTCACGCGCCTCGGCCAGGACGCTGCCGTCCCCACGCAGGCGCGCCTCGTCGCCACGCTCCGCGCCCGGTTCGGCCCAGCCCTGACGGCCGACGTTTCAGCCGGCGCCCGCTACTACGCCGAGAGCAACGCGTTCGCGTCGCGGGCGCTCGCCGACGTGCGCGTGGCGCCCGCCTACCGGGTCTCAGACCGGGTGGCCGTCGTGGGCCGCCTCGGCGGGACCGTCGGGAGCTTTACGGCCTTCGAGGCCGGGCTCGGGCTGAGCGTGGGCCTGTGAGGACCGTGGGCCGGTAGACCAGCCAAAGCGCTCCGCCGGGCGGGGAGGCCGAACCGCTCACTCGCCGCCCCGCCCACGCCGGGGAGGCGCCGGAGGAGACCGAACCCGAACGCCGCCGGGTCCGCCCCGCCCTTGGGCAGAACCCGCCGCCGCCGTTCCCAACCGACCGCGGGCGGGGTGGCGGCGCCCGTCGAGCCGTCCTCCCCGCCGCCCCGCCCGCGCAAGGCGAGGCCCCACCGGGCGGAGTTCCGGTGGGGCCTCATGGACAACCCTGGCGGAGTTGTCCGGGGGGATCGTTCCGAATGCGGAATGGAGGATGCGGAATGACGAAGGTCTCAGACCACACGCCACGCTCGGTGCCGATGCCGGAGACTACGGGCGCGCCGGTGTCACGAGTGCGTCACCGCCCCGCCCGCAGCTCCCCTCCCGCATTCATCATTCCGCATTCCACCTTTTTCAGTCCATCATCCTCCGCAGGAAGGCCGGCACGTCGGTGTCGTCCTTGTTGATGCGCTCCTGGCGCGGGACGTCCTGGGCGGGGAGGCGGCGGACGTTGCCCGGGCGGGCCACGTCGCTCTCGCCGCGGGGCGTCGGGCGCGGGCGCTCGCCCGGCAGTTCCTCGTCCTCGCGGAGCCGCTCGGGCGCCGGGCGGGGCGGCTCCGGCGGGCGGCGGCGCTCGAAGGCCGGCTCGTCGAGGACCTTCAGGCTGTCCTCGCCCTTGTAGCGCGGCGCGCCCTGCCGCCCCGCCCCCAGCGTCACGCTGCGGCGCGGGGCCTCCTCCTCGGTCTCGCGGGCGACCTGGTCGAAGCCGGTCGCGATGACCGTCACGCGGAGCGAGTCGCCGAGCGTCTCGTCGATGACGGTCCCGAAGATGACCTCGGCCTCGTCGCCGGCCTCGTTCTGGATGACCGACGTGGCCTGCGTCGCCTCGCGGACGCCGAGGTCGACGCCGGCCGTGATGTTGACGAGCACGTTGCGGGCGCCGGCGATCGAGATGCCGTCGAGGAGCGGGCTCGAGATGGCCTCCTGCGCCGCCTTCTGCGCCCGGTTCTCGCCCGTCTTGATGGCCGACGACATGAGCGCCGTCCCGCCGTCGAGCATCGTCGTGCGGATGTCGGCGAAGTCGAGGTTGATGAGGCCGTGGACCGTGATGAGCTCCGAGATGCCGCGCGTGGCGTTGTAGAGCACGTCGTCGGCCATCTCGAAGGCCTCGACGAGCGTGGTCGAGTCGTCGGCCACGTCGAGCAGGCGCTCGTTCGGGATGATGATGAGCGTGTCGACCGTCTCGCGGAGCGCCTCGATGCCCTGCTCGGCCATGCGGAGCCGCTTGCGGCCCTCGGCCACGAACGGCTTGGTCACGACGGCGACGGTGAGGATGCCCATCTCCTTGGCGATCGCCGCCACGACGGGCGCGGCGCCGGTCCCGGTGCCGCCGCCCATGCCAGCAGCGACGAACACCATGTCGGCCCCGTCGAGGGCCGCCTCGATGTCGCGGTGGCTCTCCTGGGCGGCCTCGGCGCCGACCGACGGCCGGGCGCCGGCCCCGAGCCCCTTCGTCAGCTCGCGGCCCATTTGAATGCGCGTGGGCGCCTCGTTGGCCTGGAGCGCCTGGGCGTCCGTGTTGACGGCGACGAATTCGACGCCGTGGATGCCCTTGGTGAGCATGTTGTTGACGGCGTTGCCGCCTCCGCCGCCGACGCCGATGACGCGAATGAGCGCCGTGTCTTGTGCGTCGTCGTCGAACGCGAAACGTGTGGAAAAGTCTGAGTTCATGATGAGTCCCCCCGGATGGGTGGCCAGGATTGTAGAGGGGCGGTGGGACCACCGGCAAAGTACCGGCTCCGCGGTCCCGCCGCCTGTGCTTTCTGTCGGTTGGGGCGTGCGGTCTAGAGCGTGCGCCGAGGGCGTGCCGTCTAGAGTTCGTCGAACCAGCTCCGCATGCGGCTGGTGATTTTCGAGACCAGGCGGTCGGGGTCGGCGTCGTAGCCGTCGCCGAAGGCCGGCTCGGGCGGAGCGGCGTCGGGCTCGGCGGCGTCGTGGGTGAGGAGCGAGGTGCCGGCCCCGGCGCCGGTGCGCAGGCCGTGGAGCACGAGGCCCACGCCGGTCGCGTACTTCGGGTCGTCGACCTCCTCGGCGAGGCCGCCGTCGAGCCCGAGCGGGCGGCCGATGCGGGCCTCAATGCCGAGGATCTCGGCGGCCAGCTCGGCCGTGCCCGGGATGAGCGCCCCGCCCCCGGTGAGGACGACGCCGGCCGAGAGGTGGCGGCCGTAGCCGGACCGCTTGATCTCGATGGCGACGATTTCCAGGATCTCCTCCAACCGCGGCTGGATGATCTGGGCGAGCGTCGATTGTCCAATGGACTTGTCGGGGCGCCCGCCGATCCCGGGGATCTGGATCTCTTTGTCCTCAGTCACGAGGTCGGTGTGGGCCACGCCGAACTGGCGCTTGAGCCGCTCAGCCTGGTCGTGCAAGATGCCGAGCCCCTTGCGCAAGTCGTCGGTCACCTTGTTACCGGCGACGGCGACGACGGCCGTGTGGCGGATCGTCTTGTCCTCGAAGACGGCGATGTCGGTCGTCCCGCCGCCGATGTCGACCAAGACCACGCCGACCTCCTTCTCGTCGTCGTGCAGGACGGCGAGCGACGAGGCCAGCGGCTCCAGGACGATGTCGTCGACGGCATAGCCGGCCTTCTCGATGCAGCGGTAGACGTTCTTGGCCGCCGAGACCAGCCCGGTGATGATGTGGACGTTCGCTTCGAGGCGCACGCCCGACATGCCGATGGGGTCGGCCACGCCGTCCTGGCCGTCGACGATAAAATCCTGCGGGAGCACGTGGAGGATCTCGCGGTCGGCCGGCATGGCCACGTGCTTGGTGTCTTCGAGGAGCCGCGTCACGTCCTCGCGGCTGATCTCGCCGCCGGTGACCGTGATCACGCCGCGGCTCTGGAAGCTCTGGATGTGGTCGCCGGCGATGCCGACGACGACGGACCGGGTCTCGACGCCGGCCGCGCGCTCGGCCTCGCCGACCGCCTTGCGGACGGCCTCGACGGTCTTGTCGATGTTGACGACGACGCCGCGGTTGAGCCCCTCGGAGGCGGCCCAGCCGACGCCCAGGACGTTCGTGCGGCCGAGGGCGTCGGTCGAGCCGACGACGGCGCAGATCTTGGTCGTCCCGATGTCTACGCTGACGACGATGCGTTCGGTGTCTTTCATGGGTCTGGGGGGAAGAGTGATGAGTAAAGAGTGATGAGTGACGGGCGGGGCGGGGGCGCGGCGCCCGGGGCTACCGCCCCGCCCTCGGGAGCGGCCGGCGGTGGGGCGGGGGCCTCTCCTGGAAGCGGTCGCAGGCGCCGCCTCGACCGCCCTCCTCTCCCACGTCTATCCCCGCGCAGGCGGGGACCCAGGAGTCGAGCGGCGCCGCCCTCCCATCCTGGATTCCCGCCTGCGCGGGAAGGACTCGTGTGAAAGAGCGTGCTGAGGAGCACACGCCTGCCCCTGGCCTCCTCCATCGAGGAGGAGGCCCGTTCCCGCCCCGCCCCGCCCCGCCCTCGTGGAGGGACGGCGGCGACACGCGGGCGGGGTGGCAGCGGGTGGTCACGGGAAGCAGAGCGAGGGCGGGGTGGCGGAGCGGGCGGGGTGGCCTGGATGTCGGGGACGAGCGGGTGGCGTCAGCCTCGGGACGCGGACTCGGGCTCGTCACCCGTCACCCGTGACCCGTCGGCCGCCCCGCCCTCGCGCGTCACGACCTGGCCGTCGAACCGCAGGTCGACGAGCCGGAAGTCGTGGGCGGGGCGGGGCAGGACGGCCTGGTCCCAGAAGGCGCGGAGCCGGCGGAGTTGGTCGGCCGGGTCGCCGCCCCGCCCGAGGCGGACCGGCACCGAGCCGTGGCCCGTCGTCGGCGTGGTCCAGAGCGTGGGCGACGGCCCCCACGCGACCTCGGAGACGAGGGCGCGCGTGGCGTCGTCGGCGCGGGAGAGGGCGGCGAGGAGCGAGCGGAGGTCGGCGTCGGCGACCGGCTGGACGGCGTGGTAGGGCGGCGCGTCGCGGAGGACGGGCACGTCGTAGAGGGCCGACGGCGAGGGCGGCATCATAAAGCCCTGAGCGTCGAGAAAGTGGCTGGGCCGGCCGTCGGCGCCCAGCGCGAGGGCGACCGGCTCGCGCTCCTCGACGCGCACGCGGAGCGTGCCGGTCGGCAGGCGGCGGACGCTCGCGCGGTGGACCCACGGGTGCCGCTCGGCGCGGCCCGCCAGGAGCCCCGGGTCGAGCGCGTAGAGCGCCGTCGAGTCCGGCGTGACGCCGACGAGCCGCTCGACCTCGGCGACCGGCGCGTGCGCCGTACCGACCACGGCGACGCGCTCGAACGGGAGCGTCCGCTGCCACACCCACGCGGCGACGAGGGCGAGGACCAGCGCCACCCCGCCCAGACGGCGGAGCCAGCGACGGCGAGTCGTGTGCTTGGAATCAGCCATCACGAGGTGGGCGGGGTGGCAGGCTGGAGCGACGCGAGGAACGCGTCCCCGTAGCGCCACACGTCGCCGGCCCCCATCGTGACGACGAGGTCGCCCGGCTGCGCGAGGCCGCGGAGCGTGTCCGGCAGCGCCGTCTTGTCGGCCTGGTAGTGGACGTCGCGGTGGCCGTACTGGCGCGCGAGGTCGGCGACCGTCTGGCCGCTCACGCCCTCGATGGGCGCCTCGCGGGCGGGGTACACGTCGGTCACGACGAGGACGTCGGCGTCGTAGAAGGCGCGCGCGAAGTCGTCGGCGAGGTCGCGCGTGCGGCTGTAGAGGTGGGGCTGGAAGACGGCCACCACGCGGCGGTCGGGCCAGCCGCGGGCGGCGGCGAGCAGCGTGGCCTCGACCTCGGTCGGGTGGTGGGCGTAGTCGTCGACGACGAGCACCGTGGCCGCCCCGCTCTCCACCCCGCCCTCGCCGTCCGGGTGGGGCGGGGCGGCGCCCTCGCCCTTGATCTGGAAGCGGCGGTCGACGCCGGCGTACTCGGCGAGCCCGGCGGCGATCTCGGCAAACGGGACGTCCAGCTCGCGCCCGACGGCGACGGCGGCCAGCGCGTTGCGGACGTTGTGGAGGCCGGGCGCCCCGAGCACCACCCCGCCCAGCCGCTCGGTCCCCTCGACCACGTCGAACCGCGTGACGGCGCCGGTCTGCTCGACGTTCTCGGCGCGCAGCGTGGCCTGCCGGCTCGTCCCGTACGTCACGACCGGCCGGTGGATCTGGCCCAGCACGCTCCGCACGTTCTCGTCGTCCAGGCACAGGATGGCCGCGCCGAAAAAGGGGACCGAGTTGGCAAACTGCACGAACGCCCGCTTGATGTCGTCGAGGTCGTCGTAGATGTCGAGGTGGTCGGCCTCGATGTTGGTCACGACCGCGACAATCGGCGTGAGCCGGAGGAACGTCCGGTCGTACTCGTCGGCCTCGACCACGATGAGCTCGCCGTGGCCGGCGACGGCGTTCGACCCGAACACGGCCACCTTGCCGCCGACGATGATCGTCGGGTCGAGCCCCGCCGCCTTCGCCACGAGCCCGACCATCGTCGTCGTCGTGGTCTTCCCGTGCGTGCCGGCGATGCCCACGCCGCGCTTGGCGCGCATGAGCTCGCCGAGCATCTCGGCCCGCTTGATGATGGGGATGAGCCGGCGCGTGGCCTCGGCGGTCTCCGGGTTCTCGTCCGGCCGGACGGCCGACGAGTAGACGACGACGTCGGCGTCGGCCACGTGCTCGGCGGCGTGGCCCTCGTAGACCGTCGCGCCGAGCGCTTCGAGGTGCGCCGTCACGTCGCCCTTTTTGAGGTCCGACCCCGAGACCTCGAAGCCGCGGTTGATCAGGACCTCGGCGATCGACGACATGCCGATCCCCCCGATCCCGACCATGTGGACGCACCGCACGCGGCCCATCTCGCCGTGCGCGGCCGGCCCGTTGGTCGGCCCATGGTTGGGAGTCGTCGGGGTCATCGGGCGGGGCGGTCTGCGATCGCGACGACGGCCTCGGCGATCGTGCGCGCGGCGTCGGGCCGGGCGATCTCGAGCGCCGCCCCGCCCATGGCGGCCAGGCGGTCGGCGTCGTGGAGGAGCGGGAGGACGACGGTCTCGAACTGCGCCGAGAGGTCGGCCTCGGGGAGCAGGACGGCGGCGCCGGCGTCGGCGAGCGCGCGGGCGTTCTTCGTCTGGTGGTCGGCTGTCACGTTGGGGCTGGGGACGAGGACCGACGGCGTGGCCGTGACCGCGAGCTCGGAGCACGTGATGGCGCCGGCGCGGCAGAGCGCGAGGTCGGCGGCGGCGTAGGCCAGGTCCATCCGGTCGAGGTACGGGACGAGCCGGAGCCGCGGGTGCGCGGGGACGGCCTCGCGGAGCGTGTCGTAGTAGCGGCTCCCGGCGGCCCAGAGCACGAACGCTGCCTCGTCGGCGAGGAGCGCGTCGAGGTAGAGCTTGAGGGCGCCGTTGATGGGGCCGGCGCCCAGCGAGCCGCCCATCGCGAGGAGCACGCGCGCGTCGTCGGGGATCTCCCAGTGCGCGCGGGCCTCGGCGCGGTCGGCGCGCGCGAGGTCGGCGCGGACCGGGTTGCCGGCGACCGTCACGTCCGCCCCGCCAAAGGCGGCGCGGGCGGCATCGAAGGCGACGAACACGCGCCGCGCCCGCCCCGCCAACAGCTTGTTGGTGGCGCCGGCGTAGGCGTTCTGCTCCTGGAGCACGAGCGGGATCCCGCGGAGCGTGGCGGCCAGCCCGACCGGCCCGCTCACGTAGCCGCCCGTGCCCACGACCACGTCGGGGTCGAACGCTGAGAGGGCGCGCCAGCTGTCCCACAGCCCCTTGGCGAGCTTGAGCGGGAACGTCGCGTTCCGCTTCAGGGCCTCCGCCGAGAGCCCGCGCTGGAACCCGCTGACCGTCACGGCGCGAATCGGGTAGCCCGCCTTCGGCACGGCCTCCCACTCCATCCGGTCGCGCGTGCCGACGAACGAGACGGCGGCGCCCGGCCGCAGCTCGCGCACGGCGTCGGCAATCGCGATGGCCGGGTAGACGTGCCCGCCCGTCCCGCCGCACGCGAAGAGCACGCGCGGCGTCCCCACCGCCTTGGAGGCGGGCCGGACTGCGGGCGGGGTGGCGTCGGTGGTCATGGGCGGGGTGGCGCTACGGTCGGGCCGGGGGGCCGTCGTTGGCTGAGGGCGGGGCGGAGTCAGGCCGTGGTTTTGCTGTGGCGCGACACGTTGAGCAGGATGCCCACCATGGCGCCGGTCGCGATCATCGACGTGCCGCCGTAGCTCACGAACGGCATGGCCAGCCCGGTGACCGGCAAGAGCCCCGTCGCCACGGCGGCGTTGACGAACCCGCCGAGCACGACGGCCGTGGTCAGGCCGGTCGCGAGGAACAGGCCGAGCGGGTCGGGCGCGTTCTTGGCCACGCGCAGGAAGCCCCGCCCGAGCAGCCACACGAACACGAACAGCACCACGCCCGCCCCCACGAGCCCGTACTCCTCGGCGATGATGGCGAAGATGAAGTCGTTGTAGGGCGCCGGCAGGAAGTCGCGCTGGAGGCTCTTGCCCGGCCCGACGCCCGCCACCCCGCCCATGGCGAACGCGATGCGCGCCTGGTCGGCCTGGTAGTTTTCGTCCTGGGCGCTGATCTCGACGGCCTCGTCGTTCGACGCGAACAGCTCGACGCCGGTCCACGCTTCGAGCCGGGCCGCCCGCTGCGGGCTCGACGACAGGAACCCGACGGCGAGCACGAGGCCCGCGAGCGCGACGGCCGCCATGTGCAGCACGCGGACGCGCCCGACGAACAGCATGGCGCCCATCGTGGCCGACAGCACGGCGGCCGTCGACAGGTCCTCCATGCCGATGAGCAGGATCGTCGGGGCGATCCACGCAAGGAGCGGCGCGAACCCGCGCCCCAGATCGCCGATGTACGCCTGCTTTTTGGCGAGCAGCACGGCCACGTGCACGATGAGGGCCACCTTCGCCAGGTCCGACGGCTGGAAGCTTATCGGCCCCAGCTCGATCCACCGCTGCGCCCCGTTCGTGACGGCGCCCATGACCTGGACGGCGACGAGGAGCGCGAGCGAGCCCAGGAGGGCCAGCTTCGACACGCGCGCGAGCCGCCGGTAGTCGACCAGCGACAGCACGCCGGCGGCGCCCAGCGCGAGCCCGACGCGGAGGAGGTGCCGGAACAGGAACCGCTCGGTGTCGCCGCCCGACTTCGTCTCGGCCAGGAACGACACGGCCGAGTACACGGCGACCACGCCCACCGCGCACAACGCGAGGACGCCCCAGATGATGGCGCGGTCGGCGTGCGGGCGGGCCACAGGCTGGCGGGACGGGGCGGCGGCGGTGGACACGGTGGAGATGCGGGGGCGGGGTGGCGAATCGGTAGGGACACCACGCGTGGTGTCCGTTCGGGCGGGGTGGCAGGTGGGCGGGGCGGCCAGACCACCCCGCCCTCGGCTAGAGAGCGGGCGGGATGGTGCGAGGCGAGCGCCCAGCGACCGCCCCGCCCTCGTGGAGGGCGCGGCGATGCGGGGGCGGGGTGGTTGCAGTCATCGGGACGGGGTCGGGCGGGGCGGGGCGGCGGGGCTGATTACTCGTCACGCTCACAGGGCGCGGACGAGCCGCTTGAAGGTGTCGCCCCGGTCTTCGTAGTCCTCGAACATGTCGAACGAGGCGCAGGCCGGGCTGAGGAGGACGGTGTCGCCGGGCGCGGCGAGGCGCCGGGCGGCCCCGATGGCCTCCTCCATCGACGCCGCGCGCGCGACGAGCGCCGTGTGCGGGCCGAGCTCGCGCTCGACGGCCTCGGCGCCCTCGCCGATCGCCACGATGCCCTTGACCTTTTCGGCGACGAGGCGCTCCAGCGGCTCGTAGTCGTTGCCCTTGTCGCGGCCGCCGGCGACGAGCACGACCGACGGCGAGCCGTCGTCGTGGGCCGGGACCGACTCGAGCGCGTACCACACGGCGTTCACGTTCGTCGCCTTCGAGTCGTTCACGAACCGGACGCCGTCGACCGTGCGGACGGTCTCCAGCCGGTGCGGGACGCCCTCGAACGACGTCAGGCTCTCGCGGACCACGTCGCTGCGGATCTCCATCGCCCGCGCGACGACGGCCGACGCGAGCGAGTTGTACAGGTTGTGGCGCCCGCGGAGCGCGAGGTCGGAGGTCGGCATGAGGGGGTCGTCGTGGATCACGGTGGGGGGGGAATCGGGTCCAGAACCGGGGGGCGGCAGCGCCAGCACCACCTCGCCGCCGCGCGCGAACGCGCCGCGCTCCACCCCGCCCGCAAGGGCAGCGTTGGGCGGGGTGGCCGCCCCGCCCTCGCCGGTGGGCGGGGTGGCGGGCTCGGGCGGGGCGGCGTCGTCGATGGCGACCGCGTAGGGCGTCAGGCCGCGCGCGGCGGCGACGGACAGGGCGCGCTCGCGGACGAGCGCGTCGTCGGCGTTGTAGACCAGCCAGTCGGCGGCCGTCAGGTTGTCGAACAGGCGGAACTTGGCCGCGGCGTAGGAGGCCAGGTCGCCGCCGTAGCGGTCGAGGTGGTCCGGCGTCACGTTGAGGAGCACGGCCACGTGCGGCCGGAACGTGGCGACGTGGTCGAGCTGGAAGCTGGAGACCTCGAGGACGACCGCCGTCTCGGCGTCCACGTCGTCGACGTAGTCCGCGAAGGCGAGCCCGATGTTGCCGGCGACCACGTGCTTCCGCCCCGCCGTCCTGAGCACGTGCGCGATGAGCGTCGTCGTGGTCGTCTTGCCGTTCGAGCCCGTGACCGCGATGATCGGCCCGTCGCAGAACCACGACGCCACCTCGATCTCGGAAAAAACCGGCCGCTTCTGCCGGAGCGCCGACTGCACCAGCTTCGAGGTCGTCGGCACGCCCGGGCTCACGACCAGCCAGTCGGCGTCGAGCGCGCGCGCCGAGTGGCCGCCGAACTCGCTCTCCACCCCGCCCCGCTTCAAGGTCTCCGCCACCCCGCCCGCGTCGGGGCCGGCGTCGGTGAGGAACACGGTCGCGCCGCGGCGCGCGAGGAGCCGGGCCGCGGCCTGCCCGCTCCGGGCGCCGCCCACGACGGTCACGCGGGCGCCCGGAACGGACGCGCGCAGGGCCTCGGCCGAGACGGGCGTCTCGGGCACGACGGGCGGGGCGAAGAGGCCGGCGCGCGTCATCGGATGCGGAACAGGAAGAGGGTCAGGATGGACAGCAGCGCCGTCACGATCCAGAACCGGATCACAATCTTCGACTCGTGGACGCCCATCGCCTCGTAGTGGTGGTGCAGGGGCGCCATGCGGAAAACGCGCCGGCCCTCGCCGTACTTCCGCTTCGTGTACTTGAAGTAGCCGGTCTGCACGATCACCGAGACCGTCTCGGCGAAGAACACGGCGCCCACGACCGGCAGGTACAGCTCCTTCTTGATCAGGATCGCCAGCGTCCCGATCGCGGCGCCCAGCGCGAGGCTCCCCGTGTCGCCCATGAAGACCTGGGCGGGGTAGCCGTTGTACCACAGGAACCCGAAGCACGCCGCCGCGAGCGCGGCCCCGAAGATGACGAGCTCGCTCGTGCCCGGGAGGAACACGTCGTTCACGAACTCGGCCAGGTTCGCATTCCCCGTCACGTACGTCATCGCGACGATCGCGAGCATGGAGAACGCCGCCGTCCCCGCCGTCAGCCCGTCCAGCCCGTCCGTCAGGTTGACGGCGTTCGAGACGCCGGTCAGGATGAACGTCACGACGACGATGTAGACCAGCCACCCGACCTCGACGCCGAGCAGCGGGCTCAGAAAGTCGTAGTCGATGCCGCCGTCGGTCACGAGCGGGAGCGACGTGAACGTGGTCGTCCCGTCGACGCGGGGCAGGAAAAACAGGACGCACACGGCGACGACCACGCCCAACGAGAGCTGCCCGGCGATCTTCACGCGCGGCGCGATCCCCTCCTTCCGCTTGCGGACCACCTTGATGTAGTCGTCGGCGAACCCGAAGGCGCCCATCCAGAACGTGGCCACGAGCGCGACCCAGACGAACGGGTTGCGCAAGTCGGCCCAGAGCAGGACGCCCGACGCGAGCGCGAGCAGCAGGACCACCCCGCCCATGGTCGGCGTGCCGGCCTTGTGCGCGTGGCTGACGGCGCCGGCGTCCTCGCCCTCGCGGACGGTCTCGCCCAGCTGGCGGCGGCGGAGCGCGATGATGATCCGCTTGCCGGCGAAGAGCGCGACCAGGAGCGCCGTCCCAGCCGCGAGGCCAGCGCGGACGGTCGAGAACTGGAAGACCTGGAACCCGGGCGGGGCGTAGGTCTGCTCGATCCACTCGGCGAGGAGGTACAGCACTAGCGGGCGGGGCGGCTCGTGAGGGCGTCGCGGAGGACGGCGCGGTCGTCGAAGTCGCGGCGCTCGTCGCCGACGATCTGGTAGGTCTCGTGCCCCTTGCCGGCGACCACGACCACGTCGCCCGGAGCCGCCCCGCCCGCGGCGAACCGGATGGCGTCGGCGCGGTCGGCCACGCGCTCGGCGCGGGCGGGGCGGTCGAGCCCGGCGGCGACGTCGTTGAGGATGGCCTCGGGGTCTTCGGTCCGCGGGTTGTCGCTGGTGAGGACCACGCGGTCGGCGACCGTTTCGGCCACGCGCGCCATGAGCGGGCGCTTGCCGGCGTCGCGGTCGCCGCCGGCGCCGAACACGGCCCACAGCGCGTTCCCCTCGGGGACGATCTCGCGGGCCGTCCGCAGCACGTTGTCGAGCGCGTCCGGCGTGTGCGCGTAGTCGACGACGCCGACGACGCCGCCCGCGCGGACGGTCTCGAAGCGGCCCGGCACGCCGGGCGCCGCGGCGAGCGCGTCGAGCACCGCCCCGCCCTCGTAGCCCAGCGCGACGCCGCAGGCGTACGCGGCGGCGAGGTTGAGCGCGTTGAACCGGCCGGCCATCTGGAACGGCCGCTCCTCCCCGCCCAGGCGGAGCCGCAGGCCGTCGAGGCTGTTGTCCAGGACCTCGACGCGGACATCGACGCCCTCGCTCGTCCCGAACGTGACGACGCGCGCCGCCGAGTCGGCGACCATCGCCTTCCAGTTATCGTCGTCGCCGTTGACGACGGCCGTGGCGTCCGGGCCGAGCCCGTCGAACAGGCGCTTTTTGGCGTCGCGGTACTCCTCGAACGTCCGGTGGTAGTCGAGGTGGTCCTGGCTCAGGTTGGTAAAGACGGCCACGTCGAACGCCACCCCGCCCACGCGGTCCAGCGCGAGCCCGTGGCTCGACACCTCCATCGCCGCCGCCGTGCAGCCGCCGTCGACGCACGCGCGCAGAAAGCGCTGGAGCGCCGGCGCCTCGGGTGTCGTGAAGGCCGTGGCGTAGCGCGTGCTCCCGATCCGGTTCTCGACCGTCCCCACGAGCCCAGCCGTCACACCGAGGGCGGTCAGCAGGTGATGAATCAGGAAGACCGTCGTGGTCTTGCCGTTCGTGCCGGTCACGCCGAGGGTGGTGAGCGCATCGCCGGGGCGTCCGTAGAACGCCGCCGCGACCTCCCCGAGCGCAGCCCTCGTGTCCGTTGCCGGAACGAAGGCCGCGCTGGAGAGGCGCTTACCCTTCCCCAAGGGCGCCGGTGCCGACGACGGGGCGGGGCGGTCGGCCAGCCACTCGTCCGAGACGAGGGCGGCGACGGCGCCGCGCGCGAGCGCGTCGTCGACGAAGTCGTGGCCGTCGCGGCCGTGGTGCGTGTCCGGGGTGACGGCGCCGAACAGGGCGCCCGGCGTCACGGCCCGGCTGTCGATCTGGACGTCCGTCACGAGCACGTCGGCGTCGCCGACGACGCGGCCCACCGCCCCGCCCGCCTGGAGCGGCGCGACGAGGTCGGCCAGCGCGCGGGGCGCGGCCTGGACGGCGGGCGGGGTGGCCTGGAGGCTCATCGGCTCGCCCCCGTGACGGTGACCTGGCGCGGGACCGCCCCGCCCGCCCGCGCCGACTGCTGGCGCACGACGCCGCGCCCGACGACGCGGGGCTCGACGCCCAGCGCGCGCAGCCACGCGACCGCCTCGCGGACGCTCCGGCCTCTCAGGTCGGGCATGACCGCCCCGCCCGCGCTCGTCTCCGTGGGCGGGGCGGCGTCCAGGCGGACCGTCTGGCTCAGCCGCACCGTGTCGCCCGGAGCGGGGCGGGTCACGGCCGGCGCCCACGTCTGGTCGCGGTCCGCCTTCACCGTCAGGCCCTCGGCCTGGAGGCGGTGGGCGGCGAGTGTGGTCGGCAGGCCGGTCACGCGCGGCAGGCGGATGGCCTCGCGCGGGGGCACCTCGCCGGCCGGCGCCACGCGCTCGGCCACGCGCGGGAACGTGCCCACCCAGCGCCGCGCCGTCGCGCCGAAGATGGGCGCCGCCACCTGGCCGCCGTAGAACCCGTTCGTCGCCCCGTCGAGCACGACCACGAGCACGACCTCGGGGTCCTCGACCGGGAACAGGCCGGCGAACGACGACCGGTAGCTCTTGGCGTAGCCGCCGCCGGTCGCCCGCTGCGCCGTGCCCGTCTTGCCGGCTACGCGCAACCCCTCGACGGCCGCGAGCGGGGCGGTCCCGCCTTTGCCCACGACGGCCTCGAAGTGCGGGAGCAGCGCCGCGGCGGTCTCGCGGCTGAACGCGCGGCGGACCGAGTCGGGCGGGGCGGACCACACCGTCTCGCCGGTCGCGGCGTTCCGGCGCTCGGCGACGACGTGCGGGCGAACCAAAAGGCCGCCGTTCGCGAGCGCGGCGTAGGCGACGGCGATCTGGAGCGGCGTGACCTCGACCGAGTAGCCGGTCGACATCCAGGGCAGCGTGAGCGTGCCCCAGTCCTCGGGCTTGCGGAGCGAGCCGCCGATCTCGCCCGGCAGGTCGACCGTCGTGGGCTGGCCGAAGCCGAGGTCGCGGGCGGCGCGGTAGAGCGGGCCGCGGCCCATCTTCTCGGCCGCGAGCGCCATCGCGATGTTCGACGACTTCTGGATCGCGTCGCCGAACGCGATGCGGCCGTAGCCGTGGCTGTCCTTCATGGTCCGCCCGTGGAAGACGTGCCAGCCCTGGCCCGTGTCGAAGACGGTCTGGGTCGTCGCCGCCCCGCTCTCGAGCGCCGCGACGGCCGTCACGAGCTTGAACGTCGAGCCGGGCTCGAGCCGGTCGACGACGGCGTGGTTGCGGCGGGCCGCGTTCGAGAAGGCGCCGGGCCGGTTGGGGTCGAACGTGGGCACGTTCGCGAGCGCCAGGATGGCGCCCGTCTTGGGGTCGAGCGCGACGGCCGTCCCCCACTGCGCGCCGGCCGCCTCGACGCCGCGCGCCAGCTCCTCCTCCAGGATCGCCTGGCGGACGAGGTCGATCGTCAGGACCACGTTCTCGCCGTGCTCCGGCTCCACGCGCGTCCCGCCGACGACGGCCTTGACCACGCCGCGCCGGTCGCGCTGGACGGCCTGCCGGCCGGGCGTCCCCTGGAGGTCTTGGTCGAGCAGCATCTCGATGCCGGCCACGCCGTCCATGTCGCGCGTGACGTGGCCGAGCACGTGCGACGCGAGCGTGCCGTAGTTGTAGCGGCGGCGGTACGAGCCGCGCACGATGAGCCCGTCGATGCCGGCCGCGTCGAGCCGGTCCTTGGCCGCCTCGCCCAGGTCGCGCACGAGCACCACGTACTGGCGGCTCGCCCGGTCGCGCACGAGCCGGCGGAAGTGGTCGCCGCCCCGCCCAGTCGCCTCGCCCAGGATCGCGTACAGCTCGCTGGCGTGGTCGTCGAAGCCCGGCACCGTCGGGTCCGCCGCGACCTCGTACCGCGCCGTGTTGACGGCGAGCGCCCGCCCGCGCCGGTCGAGGATGGCCCCGCGCTGCGCCGCCAGCTCGATCATGCTCTCCGCCTGCTGCTCCCCGCGCGCGCGCAGCTCGGCCCCTTCGCCCACGTGGATGCGGACCATCTGGGCCACGACGAGCCCGGGCAGCACGAGCAGCGCGCCGAGGACGACGTAGAGTCGGGTGAGGATGGAGTCGCGAGCGGCGATGGGAGGGGTGGGTAAAGGGTGATGGGTGACGAGTGATGGGCAATGCGGGAGGGCGGGGTGATGAGCGGGGCGGGGGAGGCCTCTTGCTCATCACCCGTCACTCGTTACTCGTCACTCATCTTGATCGGCGGCCCGTAGGCGACGCCCTCTTCGAGCCCGAGCGCGGCGGCGCGGCGCATGACCACGCTCGGGCCGACCATCTGGTCGACCTCGCCCTGGAGGCGCTGGTGCGTCAGGCGCAGCCGCTCGTTCTCGCGGCGCGCGTCCTGGAGGTCGCCCAGCGTGGCGCGCGTGGCGTAGACGTGGCTCACAAACAGCGTCGCGACGAGGCAGCCGAGGAGCACGAGCAGCCCGAACCGGAGGCTGGGGACGGCGTCGAGCGGGCGCGCCCGCCCCGCCCGCTTGGCCGCGCGCTTCGTCGCCTGCTTGGCGCCGGCCGTGGCCCGCCCCGCCCGCTTCGCGAGCGGACTGGGCTGGACCGTCTTGAGGTCGCCCCAGGCCGGCAGGCCCGCGCCGCGCCGGCCCGTCTTGGCCGACGCCGAGCGCGCCCGGCGAGCCGGGGCCTTCTTCTTCGGGCGGGGTGCGGTCTGGGTAGCCATCGGTGGACGAACGGGCGGGGTGGGGCGGGGCGGCAGGAGCAGTCCCCCTCCTGGACAGGAGGGGCTAGGGGTGGTGGACCGGGCGGAGCGCCACCCCGCCCGTGCGGCTTGGGCGATGGACTGAGCGCCCGGAAGCGAGGCGAGGCGTCAGCGGTCCCGTCGACGTCTGCCCCCCACCCCGCCCCGCCCCCGGTGGGGGAGGGAGAGTGCCCTGCCCGCCTTCTGCGGAGGCGGGGTGGTTGGTCAGAAGCGTCATCGTAGGCACGAGGGCGGGGCGGTCTAGAGGTCGGAGGGCTGCATGGGCGGGCTGCCGATGTCGGCCGCTTTCTCAGCGACGCGGAGGCGCGCGCTCCGCGAGCGCGGGTTCTGCTCGACCTCCGCCTCGCCGGCCGTAACCGGCTTGCGCGTGACGGCCTTCCACGGCGTGAGCGGGTTGCCGTAGAGGTCCTTCGGGACGTCGCGCGAGAAGGTGCCGGTGCGGAGGAACTGCTTGGCCCGGCGGTCCTCCAGGCTGTGGTAGGCGATGACGGCGAGGCGGCCGCCCCGCCCGAGCACGCCGAGCGCGGCCGGCAGCGCGGCCTCGAGCTGGTCGAGCTCGCCGTTGACCGCGATGCGGAGGGCCTGGAAGACGCGGGCCAGCGTCTTCGTCTCGTCGCGCGTCGGCGACGCCGAACGGACGGCGTCGGCGAGGGCGGTCGTCGTCTCGGGCCGCGCCTCCTTGATGGCGCGGGCGATGCGGCGCGAGCGGCGCTCCTCGCCGTAGGCGTAGATCACGTCGGCCAGGTCGTCGGCGCCGAGGCGGGCGACGAGCTCGGCGGCCGTCTCGCCCCGCCCGCTCATCCGCATGTCGAGCGGGCCGTCGGCCGAGAACGCGAAGCCGCGCGCGTCGGCGTCGATCTGATGGCTCGACACGCCCAGGTCCAGCAGCACGCCCTGGGCGGGGCGGCCGTGGCGCGGGCCGAGGTCGTTCCGGCCGAGCAGGCCGTCGACGTCCGCGAACTCGCCCTGGAGCGCGAGGAACCGCCCCGCCCGCTCCGCCTCGGCGAGGCGCTCGCGGGCGGTGGCGATGGCTTCGGGGTCGCGGTCGATGCCCACAACGAGGGCGTCCGGGCCGAGGGCGTCGAGGAGGGCGGCCGAGTGGCCGCCGCCGCCGAGCGTGCCGTCGACGTAGAGGCCGGCGGTGTCGGTTACCAGGGCGTGGACGGTCTCGGCCGCGAGGACCGGCGCGTGGTAGGCCGTGGCATAGCGGAGCGGGTCCACCCCGCCCCCCCCCTGCGCGCCCCGATCGGACACGCCGGAGCCAGCGCCGGCCCCGGGGTGGGGGGCGTCGGCGCGGTCGGCGCGGCGTGGTCGGTCGGGGCGGGGCATGGAGGGGGGGGCGGTCATGGACAACTGGGCAGGATCTCCGGGGGGTTAGATCCCGCCCATCACTCGCTCCGCGAGCGATTCGTAGTCGGGTTGGTCGTTGATGTGGGACTCGAAGACGGTAGGGTCCCACACTTCGAGGCGGTCGAAGGCGCCGATGACGAGCGCCTTCTCGCCAGGCTGGAGGCCGGCGAACTCGACGAGCGGCTTGGGCACGGCGATGCGGCCCTGCCCGTCCATCGTCACCTCGTCGGCCCAGCGGTTGAGCTGGCGGACGAACACGCGGTCCTCCTGGTTGAACATGTTGAGCCCGCGCATGCGGGGCTCGATCTCGCCCTCCCAGTAGTCGAGCGGGTAGAGCACGACGCACTGCTCCTCCCCCCGCGTGGCGACAAACGTCTCCTTGGCGTCCGGGCTCAGGGCACGACGCATCTTCGCCGGCACGGGCAGTCGGCCCTTGCTGTCGAGGGAGTTCTCCGCTTGTCCTTTGAAGCCGGCCACGGCCGGGAGGGGGTGGTGATCAGGGGGGCCGCCAGGCTGCGGGGACGATTCCCCACTTTTCCCCACTGCCCTTCCAACATACCCCACCGGCCGAAAAACCCCCGGGAAGGCCACTTTTTGTGGATAAGTGCCCCCTTCCGCGGCCCGTTTGGTAGACGATCCGGGGCTCCGACCCCCCAAAGTGAAAATCCGTTCACCCCCTATTTCGAGTGGGTGAAAATGATTTCACCCTCTAGCTTTCGGGTGCCATCCCGCCCCACGCGCTCCAAACGAGGGCGGGGCGGTCTGCGGCGCCCCCATTCCCCACCCCGCCCCACCGCCCTCTCCGGCGGACTCGGCGGGCGGGGCGGCGCCTCCTCTCTCCCGCCCCGCTCGCGGCGATCTGCGGGCGGGGGGACATGACAACTCCGAGCCTCCACACCCCGCCCGACTGCCCGATGCGCCCGCGCCTGACTGAGCGACAGAACCAGGTATACGAGTTCCTCCGCGACTACATCCGCCGGAACGGGAAGCCGCCGACGATCAAGGAGGTCGGGCAGAGCCTCGGCATCCGGTCCACGAACGGGGTCCACAAGATGCTGGTCGCGCTGGAGACCAAGGGCTATGTGGAGCGGACGCCGCACGAGGCGCGCGGCCTCTCGGTCGTCGACGACGCCGACCTCTACGCGTCCGACGACGAGCCGCCGGCCGTCTTCCTGCTCCGCCAGAAGGAGGGGGCGGGGCGGCGGGCGCGGCTGCTCACGTCGGAGAACGCGGCCCACCCCCTCCCCCGCTCGCGGCGCTCGCTCGTCCTCGACCCGTCGCTGCTCCCCGACGACACCGACCTCGACGACTGCCTCGCGGTCACGGCCGGCGACGACGGCATGAACGGCGCCGGCGTCCGCAAGGGCGACACGGTTGTGGTCGAGGAGGCCGACTGGCGCGACCTCGCCGACGACGCGCTCGTGGCCGTCCTGTTCTACGACCGCCTCGTCGTCCGCCGGTTCGCGTTCGTCAACGAGCGCCTCCAGTTCCGCGCCGCCGACCGGACCTACGCCGACGAGTCGGCGCGGCCGGACGACCGGGAGTTTTTCGTCGTCGGCCGGGCGCTGGCGCTCGTGAGGAGGTTATAGGGTTTGGGGGTTCAGGGTTCAGAGGTTCAGGGTTCGTGTCTTCCACCTCGCCCTGCTGCGGCGGGCGGGGCGGTCTCCGAAGCGAGTGCGTGAGGGCAGGGCGGCCGGCCTTTCAACCCTGAACCCCGAACCAGCCAACCCCGAACCTCATCCCGCCAGCTGCCCCAGCATCCAGGCGCAGCCCAGCGCGGCGTAGATCCCCAGCACGTACCCGGCCACCGCCATCAGCAGGCCGACGGGCGCCATCGCCGGGAGGTAGACGCCGGCCACGATCGGCGCGCTCGCCGCCCCGCCCACGTTCGCCATGCTCCCCGTGGCGACGAAAAAGAGCGGGGCGCGGAGGAGCTTGGCCGCCAGGAACAGGAGCGCGATGTGGACCGACAGCCACACGACGCCCATCAGCAGGTAGGCCGGCGCCTGGAGCACGGCGGCGAGGTCGGCCGTGGCGCCGATCGAGGTGAGGAGGAGGTAGAGGCCGGCGAATCCGATCTGGCTGGCCCCGTCGCGCTCCAGCGTGCGGACCGGCGTGAACGACAGCGCGAGCCCGGCCGTGACGGCGATGAGCACGGCCCACGTCCCGCCCGAGATGATCGTCGGGTCGCCGAGGGCGGGGAGGAGCCCGCCGAGCACGCGCGACAGCACGGCCGCCCCGACGCCCAGCCCGACGATCATGGCGACGGTCGCCGTCGTGGACGGCTGCCGCGTCTGGTCGATCTCGCGGAGCGTCGCGTTGACGCGGTCGAGCGCCTTGGTGTCCGCCCCGACCCAGCGGTCGAACCGCTCCTGGTAGCCCGAGAGGAACAGGAGCACGGCCAGCCACCCGTACCCGACGACCGTGTCGACGACGATGATCGGGGCGAGCCCGGCGTCGCTCAGCCCGACCGACTCTTGGAGCGCGACCATGTTGGCGGTCCCCCCGATCCAGCTCCCGGCGAGGGCCGCCATGCCCTGCCACGCTTCCGCCCCGCCCAAAAACTGCCCGACGGCGAGGTAGGCCACGGGTCCGCCGATCACGATCCCGAGCGTGCCGACGACCATCATGAGGAGCGCGAGCCGCCCCAGGCTCAGGATCGCCCGCAGGTCGATCGTGATCATGAGCAGGAACAGCGCGAACGGGAGCAGGACGTAGCCGAACCAGTCGTAGGCCGCGTTCTGCGCCGGCGTCACGCCCGCCGTCGTCAGCAGCATGGGCACGAAGTAGGCCCAGATCACCGGCGGGATCACGCGGAACAGCTTGTCCAGCGCCGGCACCCGCGACAGCGCGAACACGGCGCCCAGGACAGCGGCGAGCAGCGCCGCGACCTGGGTCGGGTCGGTGACGAGGGCGGCGGTGACGTCGGGCTCCATGGGGCGGGGCGGGTGGGGCGGCGCGAAGATAGGAGGACCGCCCCGCCCTCACCGGCCGCTGCCTGCGCCGGGCCAGTCCCGGTCGCTCTCCGGGAACGGGATGTCGGCGCTCAGGCCCATCCCGTCGTACAGCGCCTCGACATCGAGGGAGACGCCGAGCGCGTCGAGCAGAAACTGCCGGTCGGCGTCGGGCTCGATCAGGACCCACCGCTCGCCGTCGCGCGCGAGCCCTTCGACGCTCTGCCGGTCGGTCGCCACGAACACGATCGCCTGGAGTGACGGGACGCGGCGGTACACTTCGGCCTTGCCGCCGCGGTCCCAGCGGGCCGTACTCGGACTCAGCACCTCGACAACCACGGTAGGATTCGTGGCCGCTGGCCCGTGCTCGCTCCGTTCGACCGGGCCGCAGACGACTGTGAGGTCAGGGTAGCAGTAGTGCCCGCCCGGCTCTAGCTCGACGGCGAGGTCCGAAGAGAACGTCTGGCAAGGACCGCCTGCTAGCGCGCGTTCGAGTTGAAACGCGGCTCGGATCGCCAGACGGGCGTGCTCCGGCGTCCCCCCGGCCATCGAGAACACCTCGCCGTGGTAGAACTCGTGCTTGTCGAGCTGCCCGGCCTCCCACTCGAAAAACTCGGAGGCCGACAGGGCGGGGCGGACAACGGTAGACATGGGCGGGGCGGGAGGGCTTGGGGCAAGGTAGGCCTCCTCCCCGCCCCGCTCACACCGGCGGCTCGGGTGGGGCGGAGCGCCCCAGGTTCAACACGCCGTCGCACACCCGCTCCAGCAAGTCCGCGCGGTGGCTCGACAGCACCACCACCCCGCCCCCGTCGCGGAATGCTTCGAGCAGGCCGAGCGCCGCCTCGGTCGCCGCCGTGTCTAGGCCGCGGAAGGGCTCGTCCAGAAGCAGGACCGACGGGGCGCCGACGAATGCCGCGGCGAGCTGCGCCTTCCGCGTCATCCCTGCCGAGTAGGTGCCCGTCCGCTGCGCGCGGCGCTCGTCCAGGAGCACCGCGTCCAAGAGCGCCTCGTGGCGGGGCGGGGCGGCATCGTTCCACGTCCCGCGCTCGCGGGCGATCCACTCCAGCGTCTCGACGGCCGAAAGGAAGCCCGGCAGGTCGGGCTGGTCGTGGACCACGCCGACCGACGCGAGGTAGCGGTGCGGCGCCGCGTGCGCGTCCACCCCGCCCACCCCGCCCAGCAGCACGCGGCCGGCCGTGGGCACGCTGAGTGCCGAGAGAATGCGGAGCAGCGTCGACTTGCCAGATCCATTCGGGCCGACCAAGCCCGTTGCCGTGCCCGGCGCGAACGTGTGCGACAGGTCGCGGAGGACGAACGGGCCGCCCACGTACTTTTTGGTCACGCCGTCGACCACGAGCGGCCGACGGCGCTCAGGCGCGACGGTTAGGAGCGGGGCGAGGCTAAGCGAGAGCACGGCGGAAAGCAAAACGTTCAACGATCGTCACCGCGAGGGAGCTGACGGCGGCGGTAGCGAGGTAAACGAGTGACCACATGAGGATTGAGCGGGCCTCGACATCTGTCAGCCACGCGAGTAGCGCCAGCACAGCGATCAGCAGTGGCAGCCAGCGGACGTTCATCAGGAACCGGGCCGCCGCCCACCCCGCCCCGCCGTGGAGCCGGTACGCCAGAGCCGAGGGAATGAGGGCGGGGCGGGCCGTGAACGCGACCGCTCCGTTGACGGCCGCGATCCACAGCAGGACAGCTCCGGCGAAAACGCCTTCGGGCACGCCCGCGAACGCGACGATGGCGACGAGCGCGAGGCCACCGAGCGCGAGCCGACCCAGCGGCAGCCGCCGGTCGAGGCTCAGGAGTCCAGCCCAGACGGCGGGGCGGAGGGCCGGCGGCGCCCAGTACACGGCGTCGTAGGCGAGCGCCTCCCGCCCGTCCTCCTCGGTCCCCGTCGATTGGAAGGCGTCGGCCCAGACGCCGTTCGTGGTCCAAAACGAGCGGTCGTACGTTTCGGCGCGGCGCAAGAGGACGACCCCCGCGAGCCCCAACGCCGCGACTGGCCCCCCGATGCCCCACCCCGCCCCGAGCGCCTGCCCGAGAATGGCGAGCACGGAGCCGACAAGAAACACCTCCGCCGTGGTGAGGAGGGACGGCGCGGTGAACGCGTCGGCCTCTGGCGACCGTGCGCCCGTCGTGGCCCACGTGAGGACGCGGCGCCGTCCGCTCGCCCCGTTCTGCTCCCACGCCTGGACGCGCAGGCCGAGCGAGGCGTACCGCCCAAGCGCGTACAGCCCGACTGTCCACACGGCGAGCGCTCCCTCGACGCCCAAGAACCACTGCCCCGCTCCCCACGAAACCGCGAGGGCGGGGAGGGACAGCACAGCGAGGATCGGCGCCACGCGCTC
The DNA here is from genome assembly GCF_032248475.1 of Rubrivirga sp. S365. Classification (NCBI taxonomy): domain Bacteria; kingdom Pseudomonadati; phylum Rhodothermota; class Rhodothermia; order Rhodothermales; family Rubricoccaceae; genus Rubrivirga; species Rubrivirga sp. S365. Next base: position 795,418 of record NZ_JAVTTN010000001.1, on the reverse strand, counting down.
GATCTGGTGCCGGAGGAGCCGCCCCGCCCACGGATTCGACAGCTGGAGCCGCCCCGCCGCCGGATCGGGGTACAGGAGGTGTGGTGTGCCGATCGCAAGGGCGCCCGAGATCAAGATGCCCAGATAGCGGACGAGCGTACCGCGTCCGGTAGCATCCAAACCGTCAGCGGTTGTTGACGCGAGCGCGCCGAGGGCGAGAGCCGCGGCTACGCCCGCCCCGCCCCGCATCCAGCGGGCGGGGCGGCTCTGCGACCCGGGCAGGACGCTGCTCATCGGAACGTGCCGAGGTAGACGGTGCCTTCGGGAAAACCGGCGCGGGCGTCGCGGGCGAGGCGGTCTGCGAACGGCTCGGGGTAGAGCGTGATCGACTCCAGCTCGTCGAAGGGGACGAGGCGGAGGCGGCGCAGAATTTGGTCGTCGCCTAGCTCGGGGTCCGTCCCCAGGCGCGCGGCGGCGAGGGCGGGGCGGCTGGCGCGGCACTCGACGTAGAACGAGACAGCGTGGAGCGGCGGGCGCACAAAGTCGAGCGCGTAGCGCACGGCTCCGACCTCGACGTCAACACCTGTTTCCTCCTTCACCTCGCGGGCGAGGGCTTCGGCTAGCCCCTCACCGAACTCCACCCCGCCCCCGGGCGGCGTCCAGAACGGCTCGTCCGACCACAGGCCCGAATGCTCGGCGAGGAGAAGGGCCGTCGGTGCGTCGGGGTCGTCGAACACGAGCGCGCCGACGCGGACCCGGACGTGCCCCGCGAGCCGGTCCGGGACGTGGCCGCCGGAGGACGTGCCCGTGCTGCTCACCGTCCCGTCCCGCCGGAGCCGCCCCGCCCCGCCCGCCGAGCGTGTTCACCTCCACCAGGCGTGGCTGTTGTGTCGGGCGGGGTGGCGTCCGTGCGAGCACGTCCCAACGCAGGCCGCCCCGCCCCGCTCAGCGGCTCTTCCCCAGTTCCCGGTCCCCAGTCCCCAGTCCCCCTGTTCATCCGTCGGAGAGGACGCGCGCCGTCGCGCGGCGGACGCGCCGCGTGCGGCTCGGCGCTTGCGGCTCGCCGAGTTGGCCGGCGGCGCGCGCGTAATCGGCGGCCGCGCCGACGAAGGAGGCGAACAGCGGGTGCGGCGCGCGGACCGTCGTCCGGTATTCGGGGTGGAACTGGACGCCGACGAACCACGGGTGCGTCGGCCCCTCCGCCTGGCCGTCGCCCTGGGCGGGGCGGGGCAGCTCAATGATTTCGACGAGGTCGCGGTCGGGGTTCATGCCTGAGAAGACCAACCCGCCCTCGCGGAGCCGGTACCGCAGGTCGTTGTTGACCTCGTAGCGGTGGCGGTGCCGCTCGCGGACCGTCTCGGTGCCGCCGTAGGCTTCGGCCGCGAGCGAGCCCGGCGCGAGCGCGCAGGTGTAGGCGCCGAGCCGCATCGTACCGCCCTTGTCCGTCACCGTCTTCTGCTCGGCCATCATCGAGATGACCGGGAACGGGGCGTCGGGCTCGAACTCGGTCGAGTGCGCGCCCTCCAGCCCGCACACGTTGCGCGCGAACTCGATCGTCGCCACCTGCATCCCGAGGCAGATGCCCAGGAACGGGACGCCGCCCTCGCGCGCCCAGCGGACCGCTTCGATCTTGCCGTCGACGCCGCGGTCGCCGAAGCCGGGTGCGACGAGGACGCCGGAGACGCCGTCCAGCCGCTCGGCCACGTTCTCGTCCGTGAGGTCGTCCGAGAGCACGCTCCGCACCTCGACCTGGACGCCGCGGTGGGCGCCGGCGAGCAGGAAGCTCTCGGAAATCGACTTGTAGGCGTCCTGGTGCTCGACGTACTTGCCCACGAGGGCGACCGTCACCTTCTCGTCGGGGCTCTTGAGTCCGCGCAGGAACGCGACCCAGTTTTCGAGGTCCGGCCCCGGATCGACGTCGAGCGGGGCGGCCAGCTGGAGCCGCCGTAAGACGACCTCGTCGAGGCGCTGCTCGCGGAGCAGGAGCGGGACCTCGTAGATCGACTCGGCATCGAGCGACTCGATGACGGCCTCGGGCTCGACGTTGCAGAACAGGCCGATCTTGCGGCGGACGTCGTCCGGCAGCGGGTGCTCGGTCCGCGCAACGAGCACATCGGGCTGGAGCCCGTACGACTGGAGCGTCTTGACCGAGTGTTGGGTCGGCTTCGTCTTGAGCTCGCCGGCGGCGGCGAGGTACGGGACGAGCGTGAGGTGGACGAGCGCCGTGTTGGCCCGCCCCTCTTCGAGCACGAGCTGGCGGATGGCTTCGAGGTAGGGCAGGCTCTCGATGTCGCCGGCCGTCCCCCCGATCTCGGTGATGATGACGTCGTAGTCGCCGGTCTCGGCGAGCCGCCGCATCCACCCCTTGATCTCGTCGATCACGTGGGGCACGACCTGGACCGTCTTGCCCAGGTAGGCGCCGGCCCGCTCCTTCGCGATCACGCCCGAGTAGACGCGGCCGGTCGTCACGTTGTTGGCCTGCGACATGGGCACGCCGAGGTAGCGCTCGTAGTGGCCCAGGTCGAGGTCGGTCTCGGCCCCGTCGTCGGTCACGTACACCTCGCCGTGCTCGTACGGGTTCATCGTCCCCGCGTCGACGTTGATGTACGGGTCGAACTTCTGGATCGTCACCTGGAGCCCGCGCGCTTCGAGCAGGCGCCCGAGGCTGGCCGAGACGATCCCCTTGCCCAGCGACGACGTCACGCCGCCGGTCACGAAGAGGAACTTGACCGGGCGGTCGGCGGGGCCTGCGGGCATGGGCGGGGCGGTGGCTCGCCCGAAAAGGTACGGGCCGACCCAAAGGGCGAGGCGGGGCGGAACTGTGAGTTCTCCGCCCCGCCCGCGCTTTCACACGACCGCCCCGCCCGCGCTTCCGAAGCGTCGGGGGCGGGCGGGCTCGGAGCGGCGCCGTCTCCACCCCGCCCCGCCGGAAGGGGGCGGGGCGGCGGACTCCGTGGGCGGGGTGGTGCGCGTTCGTCCCTCTCGGGCGGAGCGGCCGACCCGCCTTGAGCCGTAAGGACTACGGCAGGTTGTCCACCCCTTCTGGCAAGCGCGGTGGCCACGTCTCGGGATGCCACGAGTCCTCGCCATGCTGCAACTGCGTCACACTCGGACCGGAAGGGCGAAAGGGACGTTCTACACGGAGCCGAACCAGCACGTAGAATTATGGAGCGCCATGAGGTCTACCACTCCGACCCTGAGATCATGGGAGGCACTCCTGTCTTCCAGGGCACTCGCGTCCCCGTCCAAACCCTTCTCGACTATCTCGAAGGAGGCGAGACCCTCGACGAGTTCCTCGACGGGTTTCCAGGTGTGAGCCGGGAGCAAGCCGTCGCGTTCCTGGAGATGGCGAAGGACGCCCTCCTCGACGCGGCCTGATGCACGTGCTGCTGGACGAGAACGTGGACCGGAAGCTAAAGCGCTCTTTCGACCCCCAGCACGAGGTCGTGACCGTGCGCGAGCACGGGTGGAGCGGAAAAAAGAACGGTGACCTGCTCCGCTCGGCCGAGGCCGAGTTCGACGTCATGGTGACGCTCGACAAGAGCATGCAGCACCAGCAGAACCTCCCTGCGTACGACCTCGCTGTCGTCCTCATCACCGCCCGGAGCAACAAACGGAGCGCGATCGAACCGGCGATGCCGAACGTGAACCGGGTGCTCCTTACGGTGGAGCCGGGTCGGCTCTACGTCATCGCGGCGTAGCGACCACGCCGGACCGCCCCGCCCGCGCGTTCGACAAGGCGGGGCGGGGTGGATCACCCACCGTCATCGGGGGCGGGGCGGCTACCCGACCTCCGCCCGAACCTCCTCCACCCCGCCCTCGACGCGCCGCACGCGGGCCTCGTGCATCTCGGCCCCCAGCTGCACGCGGACTGACCGGGCGCCCGCTAGGTCGTCCAGCGACGGGGCCGGGTCGTCGGCGTAGGCGTCGCCGTACCAGAGGACGCGGCCGTCGAGCTCGACGGCGCGGAAGTGGCCCCAACGGAGCGCCTTGCGCGCGGCGGCGTCCGCCTGCGGCAGCCGCGTGGCGGCGGGGCCGACGATGCGGAGCGCTCCCTGCCCCTCGTCCAGCGGCGTCATGCGGCTCGCGGCCGGCTCGACGACGATCTCGACAGCCGGCTCCTGCCCGCTCAGCGCCTCGGTCCCGTTCGCGGGGTAGCGGAGCGTGAGGCGCCCCTCAGGCGTGTCTATGCCGGCTTTGATGCTCGTGATCGTGGCCGCGCGGCGCTTGGCGACGACCTCAGGGAGGGCGCGCAGGAGGGCCGCGTAGATCTCGGGCGGCCAGCCGCTCGGCGCCGCCCCGCCCGGCGTGAACCGGGCCGCGACCGGGTAGCCCCCGTCCCAGACGGGCGGGCCGAGTGCGCGGAGGCGCTCGGCGTCGGCCTCGGCGAGCATCGCGGCCGGGTAGAGCGTGAGTCCCTCGGCCGGGCCAACTTCGTCGAGCGCCTCCAGCCCCTGACCTTCCAAGGGCGGGGCGGCGTAGACGAACCGGCACAGCGCGAGCCAGTCGCTGAACAGCGCGAGCCCCGGTTGCTCGCCGGCCTGCCCCATCACGTTGGCGTAGAGCCAGGGGCCGTCGTCGAGGCGGAGGGCGAGGTAGCGGTCGCCGCGCAGGCGCGACCACGGGGCGGACTCGTAGAACCCCCGGGCGGCGTCGAGGAGCGCGCTCAGGTCGTCGTCGCTCGTCTCCGTCAGGAGCGCCACATCGAGCCGGTTGCCGCCGGGTCCCATCATGAACAGGGCCTCGCTCGCGGCGTCGGCGTCCGGCGTCGGGCCGGTCTCCAGGCCGACGTGGGCCTTTTTGAGGAGCGCCTTCAGACCGCCCCGCCCCAGGTCCGCGTCGGCAAAGCGGATGCGGGCGGGGCGGCCCGCCGTCAGCCCGGCCTCGGGGTGTGCGTGCGTGGCCTCGAACACGACGCCCGCCAGCACGGGCGGGGCGAGCGCGCCCGGGTGGAGCGCCGTGCCGCGGACCTCCCCGCCCGCGTCGGTCACGACGACCAGGTAGATCGGGACGAACCGCCCGTCGACCTCGGCCACGTCGGTCTCGCGCGCCGACAGCTCCCACGTCTCGTCCAGCTTCGGGAGGCGCCGGACCTCGGTCGGCGTCGGCGTCGGGCGCTCGGACCGGCGGGCGACCTCCTCCAGCCGCTCGGAGAACACGGGCCACGGCACGGTCGCGCCGGGTCCGGTCAGGTGGACGGCCGCCGAGACGTCGTCGCCGTCGAGCCGGAAGCCCTGGGCGCCGTACGGCGGCGCGCCCGCTTCGTCGGACAGGCCGAACAGGTCTTCGAGGAGCGCGAAATGGCACTGCGCGCCCTCGCTCCACCCGAGTTCCCAGACGTCCGGCGGGAAGTCGATTCCCGTCACCTCGAGTTCGGCCTCAACGACCTGGATGCGGTCCCCCGTGAACGGGCAGCGGTCGACGGCCACGTCGATCCAGACGAGGCCAGGGGGCGGGGCGGTTTCCATGTCGCGCTAGCGTGTGGGGCGGGGCGGCTTCTGCGCCGTGACGAGCAGCCCGGTTCCGGTGTCGTTGTCGCGGCGCAGGTCGACGGCGTTGAGCGCCAGCCCGACCGGCCCGGCGCCGAGGTAGTAGGCGCCCACGAGCGGGGTGAGGAGCGGGCTCCGGTTCAGCATCGTGATCGGCCACTTGACGAGGAGCCGCCACGCGGCCGAGCCGACCGGGCCATACGTGTAGTCGGTGTCCGTCACGCGGAGGCCGGCCGTCTCCAGCTTCTCGACGAGGTCATCGACCGCGTACCCGTCGCGGACGTGCTCGCCGATAAAGCTCTCCTCCCCCGCCCCGCCCACCCCGCTCCCGCCCTGGTCGCTCGGCGTGTTGACGACGAGGTGCCCGCCCGGCACGAGCGCATCGCGGACGTTGCGAAACACGGCGCGGTCGTCCTCGATGTGCTCCATCACGTCAACGGACAGCGCGAGGTCGAACGCCTCCTCGTGCGGCAGCGGCTGCGTCAGGTCGGCCCGCTCGAACGTGACGCGGCCGGCGTACGGCGTCTGCGCCACGAACGCCTCGGCCCGCCTCAGGTAGTCGTCCTTGACGTCGACGGCCACGACCTCGACGTTCGGGAACGTGCGGACGAGCCAGTAGGCGTACTGCCCGAATCCGGTCCCGGCATCCAGCACGCGAACGGGCCGCCCCGCCCGAGCGCCCACGAGGCGCCGGAGCGTGCGGCGGACGTACCACGACCGCAGAAAGACGGCGTCGAGCGTACGGTAGAACGCCTTGGTGCGGGTCGGGGTGGTCCAAAAAAACCGGCCGAGGCGGTCTTTGACGGGGTCGTAGTCCACGGGGCGGGGCGGTCGGGTGTGGGGGCAGGGTACGGAGTACTCGGTACGGGGTACGAGGCTGAGGTGACCTCCTGCACCCCGTACCCTGTACCCTGTACCTCGCACCCGGTTACTCCAGGCGGGGCGGGGTGGTGCCGGCGAGATGTTCGACGGCCTCGGCGACGCGGCCCCACGACGCGGCGTCGCGGACGCGGCGGACACCCGCTTCGAACGTCCCGCCCAGGCCCTCCTCAACGAACCGAACGAGCGCCGCCGCCAACGCGGCCGGATCGTCTGGCGGGACCACGAGTCCGGCCTCGCCGTCGGGGACAGCCTCAGCCAATCCGCCCACGTCGGAGGTAATCACCGGGCGGCCGTAGTGGAACGCGATCTGCGCCACCCCGCTCTGCGTCGCCGTCACGTACGGCTGCACGACCGCGCTCGCGGCGCTGAAGTAGAGGCCGACGCGGCTGTCCGGGATGTACCCGGCGTCGAAGCGGACGGACGCGCCAAACGGGGCCGCCTGAGCGCGCAGAGCGTTTTCGTCCGCGTAGAACTCGCCCGCGACGACGAGGCGCGCGCCGGGCACGCGCTGCACCACCCCGCCCCACGCGTCGAGCAGAACGTGGAGTCCTTTGTACGGGCGAACGAATCCGAAGAACAAGAACACCGGCGCGCGGGCGGGGAGGCCGAGCTCCTGCCGCGCCTCAACGCGGGGCGGGGCGGCGCCGAACCCGTCGTAGACCGGGTGCGGCACGGTATGAACGGGCGCCGTCACGCCGAGCCGCTGCACGTCGGCGGCGACGCGGTCGCTGAGGGCCAGCAGCCCGTCCGCCCCGCCCAGGGCGAAGCGGCCCAGCAAGAGATCCCCCGGCCGCCGCTCGTGCGGGATCGCGTTGTGGACGAGGGCCAGAACCGTTACGCCTCGTCGCCGGAGCCGGCGCGTGACGACGCCCCACATCGGCGCCAACAGCGGCGTCCAGTACGGGATGACGGCGACCTCCCCGCCCTCGTCTGCGATGCGGTCGGCCGCGCGCGTCCAGGTGCCCACGTTGAGCGTGTCGAGTTCTGCCGGCGCGCGCGGCACGCCGGGCGGGGCGGGACCGGGCTCGAACTGCGTGGCGCCGGGGAACAGCCGGTCTGGGTACTGCCGCTGGAACGTGACCGTGCGGACGTCGTGGCCGCGCGCCGCGAGCGACCGGGCGAGGCCGGCGCCAAAGTGGGCGATGCCGCCGCGGTAGGGCCAGAACGGACCGAGAAGCGTGATGCGAGCCATGCCGCAAGATGCGGCCCCGCTCCTCACCCCGCCCGTGCATTCGCGCAGAGGGCGGGGCGGCTTGGTCTATGGCCTCACGCGACGGGGACCGCGCGGGGCGGGGCGGTCGCGTGCTCCACCCCGCCCCGCCCGGCGGTGGGCGGGGCGGTCTCCTCGCGCACGTCGTAGCGGTCCGCCCGCTCCATCTCGGGGCGCACGATCATCTCGCCCAGGAAGCCGGCTAGAAACGACTGCGCGCCGAGCAAGATGAGGAGCACGCCGAAGGTCAGCAGCGGGCGACCTCCGATGGGCTCGCCAAACGCCACTTTGAGGACGGTGAGGTAGGCCAGCATCAGGAAGCCGACGAGGAACGCCACCGTCCCTGCCCCGCCAAAAAACATCATCGGGCGCCGCGCGAACCGCGTGATAAAGACGACTGTGATGAGGTCGAGGAAGCCGCGGAGGTAACGCTCGATCCCAAACTTGGTCCGCCCGTGGACGCGCGGCCGGTGGTTCACCTTCTGCTCCTCGATCCGCGTGTAGCCCTCCCACTTGGCCAGGAGCGGGATGTAGCGGTGGAGCTCGCCGTACACGCGGACGCTCTGGACCACCTCGGCGCGGTACGCCTTGATGCCGCTGTTGAAGTCGTGAAGCGGGATGCCCGACACGACGCGCGTGACCCAGTTAAAGAACTTGCTCGGCAGGCGTTTTTCCCACGGGTCGTTCCGCTCTCGCTTCCACCCGCTCACGAGGTCCGCCCCGCCCTCCAGGCGCGCCACCATTTCGGGAAGCTCGGCGGGGTCGTCCTGGAGGTCGGCGTCGAGCGTCGCGATAAAGCGGCCCTGGCACCGCGCGAAGCCGGCGGCCAGCGCCGCGCTCTTGCCGTAGTTCCGCCGGAAGCGGACGCCGCCGAACCGGATGTCTTCGGCTTGTAGCCGCTCGATGACTGCCCAGGACTCATCGGTCGAGCCGTCGTCCACGAGCCACACCTCGAAGGTGAGCCCGCCAAGCGCCGCGCGGATCTCGTCGGCGAGGGCGGGGAGGCTCTCGGCCTCGTCGTACACGGGAACGACGACCGAAAGGTCAGGGCGGGGTGGGACCTCGGACATAGGGGTCAACCTAGCGACCGGCGGGCCACCCCGCCCCGCTCTAGAGCGTGACTGTGACCGGCGCGTCTGGGGCGAGCACAGACCGCTCGCGCTCGCCTTCATGGCCAAAGAAACGGAGGCGGCCGTCTGCCTCACAGACCCACACCTCCTGCGCGCCGCGCGCGAGGTAGAGCGTGACCTTCTCGCTCATCTCCGCCCACGAGTTCGACCGGGACATGACCTCAACGCAGACGTCCGGTGCCACTCGATACACCGTCGCCTCGGCGTGCTCAGCGGCGAACTCGTCGGACATCCAGACCACGTCTGGCACCTTAACGCCGTCCCTCGTTTCGACTGGGGCCTCTGTCGCTGGGACTCCTCCCAGTGCGTCTTCCAGCATCCGGGCAATCTTGTACTGGAGGCGGGCGTGCCGTGCGAACGGGGGACTCATAACGATGCGGCCGTAGCGGTCCTGCTCAACCTTGAACGGCAGATCCTGGAGCGCCGGATGGGCACACACGTCCTCCCACGTCATCGGACCATCCGGCCGCCCCGCCCCGCCCTCGCGGGGCGAGTCGAGCGGCGCGGGGCGGGGCGGGGTGGCAGTCGCGGACATGGGCGGGGCGGCTAGGTGTCGATCGTCGCGTACTTCGCGTTCCGCTCGATAAACTTGCGCCGGGGCTCGACGGCGTCGCCCATGAGCGTCGAGAACGTCTTGTCGGCCGCCGCGGCGTCCTCGACGGTCACGATCTGGAGCATCCGCGTGTCGGGGTCCATCGTCGTGCTCCAGAGCTGCTCGGGGTTCATCTCGCCGAGGCCCTTGTAGCGCTGCACACCGACGCCCTTCGGCCCGCCCAACTCGGAGATCGCCTCCTGGAGCTGCTGGTCGTTCCAGCAGTAGATCTCCTTCGAACCCTTTTTAGCGCGGTACAGCGGGGGCAGCGCGATGTAGATGTAGCCGGCTTCGAGGAGCGGGCGGAGGTAGCGGTAGATGAACGTGAGCAGCAGCGTGCGGATGTGCGCGCCGTCCACGTCGGCGTCCGTCATCAGGACGATTTTGTGGTAGCGGAGCCGCTCGTCGGAGAACTCGTCGGCGCCGGCGGCGATCTGCACGCCCAGAGCCGTCACCATGTTCTTGATTTCCTCGTTGTCGAGGATCTTATCGAGGCGCGCCTTCTCGACGTTCAGGATCTTGCCGCGGAGCGGGAGGATGGCTTGGAAGTGCCGGTCGCGCGCCTGCTTGGCGCTCCCGCCCGCCGAGTCGCCCTCGACGAGGTACAGCTCGGACTCGGTCGCGTCCTTGCTCGCGCAGTCGGCCAGCTTGCCCGGAAGGCCGCCGCCGCCGAACGCGCTCTTGCGCTGGACGAGCTCGCGGGCACGACGGGCCGCCGTTCGCGCCTGAGCGCTCAGGATCACCTTCTGGACGATCGTCTTGGCCTCGCGCGGGTGGTCTTCGAGCCACTCGCCCAGCTTCTGCGCCACGAGGCTCTCGACGGCGCCCTGGACGTCGCTGTTGCCCAGCTTGGTCTTGGTCTGGCCCTCGAACTGCGGCTCCTGCACCTTCACCGACAGGACGGCCGTCATGCCCTCGCGGAAGTCGTCGCCGGAGAGCGTGACCTTGGCCTTTTTGAGCAGGTCGTTCTTCTCGGCGTAGCCCTTGAGCACGCGCGTGAGCGCCCGGCGGAAGCCAGAGACGTGCGTGCCGCCCTCGTGCGTGTTGATGTTGTTGACGAACGAGAGCACGTTCTCCTGATACCCCGTGTTGTAGCGGAGCGCGAGCTCGACCGGCACGTCGCCGCTCTCGTCGTCGAGAGTGACGGCGCCGTCGAAGAGCGGCTCGCGCGTCTCGTCGAGGTAGGCCACGAACTCCTCCAGCCCGCCCTCGGAGTGGTAAACCTCCTGCCCCAGCTCCTCGTCCTCCTCGCGGAGGTCTTGGAGCGTGATCGTGACGCCCTTGTTGAGGTAGGCCAGCTCGCGCATCCGCCCCGCGAGCGTGTCGAAGCGGTAGACCGGGTCGAAGAAGATGGTGGTGTCGGGCTTAAAGTGGACGGTCGTCCCCGTCTCTTCGCCCGGCTCCATGTCGCGGACGCGCTGGAGCGGGTCGACCGTGTGGCCGCGCTCGAAGGCCATCTCGAACACGCCGCCGTCGCGGCGGACCGTCACCTCGAGCCGGCCCGAGAGCGCGTTCACGCACGACACGCCGACGCCGTGGAGACCGCCCGACACCTTGTAGGTGTCCTTGTCGAACTTGCCGCCCGCGTGGAGCACGGTCATGACCACCTCGACGGCCGGCTTCCCCTCACCGGCGTGCATCTCGACCGGGATGCCGCGCCCGTCGTCGGAGACGGTAATCGAGTTGTCCTCGTGGATCGTAACCGAGATGGTGTCGCAGTAGCCGGCGAGCGCCTCGTCGATCGAGTTGTCGACGACCTCGTAAACGAGGTGGTGCAGCCCGCGCACGCCGACGTCACCGATGTACATGGCCGGCCGCTTGCGCACGGCCTCCAGGCCTTCGAGAACCTGGATGTTCGACGCGCCGTAGTCGCCGCGCGCGGCGAGCGGGGCGGCCCCGTCGCCCCCGGCGTCGGGCGTGGGCAGCGCGTTGGGCGGGGTGGTCGGCGTCTCGTCGCCAGCGGGGAGGTTCTCGTACGGGGCGTTCTCAGACATCGGTCGGGGGGCGGGGGGACGGCCCTCAAGGGGCGGGGCGGGCGCGACAGCGCGCCTGGCCGGATCGGGACAATTTAAGGCTGGACGGCCTCAAAAGCCGGGGTTTTAGAGCCGATAGGCCGACTAAGTCAACGCAAACCGCTCGCGGTTATTGGCTAGGCCGCCCCGCCCAGAGCGGTCTGCGCCGCCTGTAGACGCCGCGGACGACGGCCCACCCCGCCCCGCCCGCGCAGAGGTCGGCAGGCGGCCAGTGGGGCGGGGCGGCGTTGGCGGCCTACGCGTCCAGAACGTCCGCGAGGGCGTCCAGCCAGTCGGCCACTCGACGCGCGAGGTCGCCGAGGGCGGGGCGGTCGGCGTCGATCTCCTCGGCCGCCGCCGTGGCAAGGCGGCGGGCCTCCTCGACCACGCCCTCGGGCACGGCGGGGTACAGGCTCAGGAGCTTCTGGTGCGCCCGGCGGACCGCCCCGCCCAGGTCGTCCACGAGCACGTGGTCCTCGAAGGCCTGGGCGAGCGCGGCGGCCTCGGAGTCGGGAGCGTCCGCGACCGCTCGGAGGCGGAGCTGCACGACAAGCGCGCGGAGGTCGGCGCGGAGCGCGTCGAGGTCGAGCCGCGCCACGTCCTCGGACTCCTGCGCCGACGGCTCCCGCCCCGCCCGGCGGTCGGCGACCGACCGCGACGCGCCGTACGCCGCGCGGATGGTGGCGACGAGCGTCATGGCGTGGAAGGCGGTGGGCATCGGGTACGGGGTACGGGGTACGGGGTACGGGGAGATGAGGGCCGCCCCGCCCCCAAAGTCAAGGGCGGGGCGGCGCGTTGGCTGGGACTTTTCCGCCCCGCCCGCAGGGGCGGTTGGTGGCAAGGCCACGGGGCGCCAACCCTAGGTTGTACCTCGTACCCCGTATTCTGTACCCGCCCGGAGGGTGTCTTACACCTCGAGGTAGCGGAGGAAGGCGGCGGCCCGCTCCTCCAGGTCGCCCTCGGCCTCGTCGAACGAGCCGACGACGTGGTACCCGTAGTGCGTCATGATGTGGCGGACGCGGGCCGTGTCGGTCACGTTCAGCTTGAGCGTCACGCGCACGCGGCCCTCACCGGGATCGTCCTCGGTCGAGACCGACAGGATGCGGACCCCGTTCTGCTCGACGATCTGGGCCACCTGACCCAGCGAAAAGTCCTGGCGGGCGGCGTCGAGGACCATGATCGCGCCCGGCTCCTCGGTCGCGAGCATGTGGGCCAGCTGCCCGAACACGTCCTGGCGCACGACCAAACCTGCGTACTCACCCTCGCCCGCGAGGACGGGGACGACGCTCAGCCCGTGCTGCCGCATCACGTGGGCGGCGTCGAACACGTGCGTGTCGAGGCCGATCGAGACCGGCTCGCCGGCCATGAGCGACCCGAGCGGAGCCTCGGAATCCGGGTGCGCCCGGAGCGCCTCCTCGATCACGATCGAGTCAAGGCGGCCGTCGGAGTCGAGCACCGGGAGGTGCGAGACGTGGTCCTCTGCGAGCGCGAGCAAGGCTTCGGCGACGGTGTCGTCTGTCGAGAGCGCGTCGAGGTCGCTGAGCAGGGTGGCAACAGTCATGGTCGGAGGGGGGACGACCCGGTAATGGGAAAGCTACCGCGGGGCGGCTCCCCCTAGACGTACAAGCCACGTTCCATATGACGCGGGCGGGGCGGAGAATCCGACCATTCGGGATCCTCCTTGGTCCGCTGGGGGAATTCGCCCCTCACCCCGCCCTCGCTGCGAGGGCGGGGCGGCGCCGTGGCGGGTTACTCCGCCCGATCCGCCAGGGTGGCAGGGGTCTCGGCACCGTCGCCGGCGGGGTCGGCAATGGCCTCGTCCCAGCGGAGGCTGCCGTAGCGCTCGAGCATCCGGTCGAGGTCGGGCGCGTTCTTGCGCGAAGCCCTAAACCAAAGGCGGACCACGGGCACGCGGCCGGCGCTCGCGTCGAATGCGTCCTCGGCGTAACCGACCTCCTCGTCGGTCACCTCGGCCACCCGGTGGACGTGGGCGCGGGCCTTGGCCTCGGTGACGGGCAGGATGGCCGTGCGGTCGACGTAGTCGGACTCGACGAGCGCGAGCGTCCGCTCGCGGAGGTCGTCGAGGCCGATGCCGCGGGCGGCCGAGATGAACACGGCGTCGTCGTACTGAGCGCGGAGAGCGTCGAGCAGGCCGCGGTCTTCCAGCGCGTCCACCTTGTTGAACACCATGAGCGTCGGCTTGTCGAGCGCGCCGAGCTCCTTGAGCGTCTCGTTCACGACGCGGACGTGGTCCTCGGCGTTCGGGTGCGTCACGTCGACGACGTGGAGCAACAGGTCGGCCTCGCGGGTCTCGTCCAGCGTGCTCTTAAAGCTCTCGACGAGCGCGTGCGGGAGCTTGCGGATAAAGCCGACTGTGTCGGCGAGCAGGACCGACTTGTTCGTGTCGAGCTCGACCTGACGCGTGGTCGCGTCTAGGGTCGCGAACAGGCGGTTCTCGGCGAACACCGACTCGTCGGCGAGCGCGTTCATGAGCGTGCTCTTGCCGGCGTTCGTGTAGCCCACGAGGGCCACGCGCGTTTCGTCGGCGCGGCCCTTGCGCTGGGTCGTCCGCTGGCGGTCGATGGTGTCGAGCTGGTCCTTGAGGACCGCGATCCGCTTGCCGATCAGGCGGCGGTCGGTCTCGATCTGGGTCTCGCCCGGCCCGCGCATCCCGATGCCGCCCTTCTGGCGTTCGAGGTGCGTCCAGGCGCGCGTGAGGCGGCTGCGGAGGTACTCGAGCTGGGCGAGCTCGACCTGGGCCTTGGCCTGCGACGACCGAGCGCGCTCGGCGAAGATGTCCAGGATGAGGCCCGAGCGGTCGACGAGCTTGACCTCGGTGTCCTCGGACTTGAGCGCCTTTTCGAGGTTGCGGACCTGGACCGGCGTGAGGTCGTCGTCGAACACGACGAGGTCGGCCTTGTGCTTTTCGGCGGCCTGGCGGAGCTCCTCGACCTTCCCCTTGCCGATAAACGTGGCGGAGTGGATGCGGGGGAGCGACTGCGTGAGCCGGTGAGCCGTGTCGGCGCCGGCCGTGTCGGCGAGGAGTTCGAGCTCGTCGAGGCCGTCGCGGAGGTCGTCCTTCGTGGTGTCGGGCGTCTGGACGCCGACGAGGATGGCGGTCTCGCGGCGGCGGGCGGGGCGGGGCGTCAAAAGGCGGGCGGGGCGGGCGGGGTGGGGACCGGCGGAGCCGGCAGGAGATAACGCGGGGGAAGCTAAATCGGTATGCGCTGAGCCGCTCTGGCGCGCGGGTCTGCACGGGCGGGGCGGTCTGGAAACCGCTCTGGCCGCCCCGCCCCCGCGGCGGCAGACGGGCCACCGACGGCGCCTGACCGCCCCGCCCCCAGAGCGCGCGGGCTAGCCCGCGGGCGGGGCGGCGGCCTTTTTCCAACGCGTCGTCAGCGCCGTTTCGGCGAGCAGGCACGCGAGCGCGAGCGCGAGGGAGACGGTCCACAGCGGCGTCCCGGCCGCCCCGCCCGCCGAGAGCGCCGCGGGCGCGGCGTCGAGCACGCGGACCGGCCGGCCGGTGACGGCTTCGAGCCGCTCCGCGGCGACGGCCGGGTCGAGGGCCGCTGGGTCCGACTCGCGCGCGTCCTCGTTGACGGCGACCACGCGGAGCGTCCGCTCGCCCTGGACGACGCGGTAGAGGCCGGCGCGCGCCGTGGCGTCGTCGAGGTCCAGGACGACGGCTCCCGGAACCGTCCGCTGGAGCGGCGTCGTGGTGATGCCGTCGGGGCCGACGAGGCGGAGCGGCTGGCCTGCGTCCACGCCCTCGACGCGGACCGTTCCGTCCGCCCCGCCCGTCTCGCCCACGACCGAGCCGGCAGCGAGGTAGGCCGCGGCGCGGTAGAGGAGCGGGACGAACAGGCCGCGCTGCGGGAGGTCGCTCCACGCGAGGTCCGGCGCGACGGCGACCAGGAGCACGCTCCCCTCACCCCGCCGGATCTCCTGGAGGAACGGCGGCCCCGCCTGGAGCCCGATCAGCGTCGACTCGTCGCCCCCGCCCGGGCGGTACCGCGCCGCCTGCGCCACGTCGACCTGTTCGAGGGCGGGGCGGGACGCATCGAACACGCCGGCGAAAAGCGGGTGCTCCAGGTCGGCGTCAGTCGTCGTCCCGATCGGAGCGCCGCCCCGCTCGCCCATGACGCCGTCGATGCGGCCGCCGCCGACGGCCTGGAGGAGCGGGTTGAGAGCCTCAGGCTGGTCACCTGGAAACGCGAGGACGCCGCCGCCATTCGCCACGAACGCTTCGAGCCGCCCCGCCGACGCGCCCACGTCGCGGGGGCCAACCAGAACGACGGCGTCGTAGCGGTCGAGGTCAGCGCCCGGCAGCGCGCCCTCGTCGATCTCGTTGAGCGCCACCCCGCCCCCTTCGGCCGTGACGCCGAGCGCGAGTGTGACGAGGTCCGCCCGCTGCCCGTCGCCGCGGACGATCAGGACGCGGGGCGGCGGCGGCACGCGGAGCGCAAAGGAGCGCGCGTCGTCCCACTCCGCCGCGTCGGCCTCGATGCGGACCTCCCCGCCCAGCCAGCCGCGCGCGGGCGGGGTGACGGTAAATCGCGCCGTGGTCGGCGTGCCGGGGACCACGTCAACGGCCGTTTCAGCCACGCGCTGCCCGTCCAGGCTCAGCGACGCGCCGACGGTGCCGGGGCGCCCGCCGTAGCGCGCGACCGTCGCCTCGACCTGGACCGGCCGCCCCGGCTCGATGATCCGGCTGACGACGCGCACGTCGGTTACGGCCGTGTTGACCTGCCGGCGCCCGCCGAACGGGATCAGCGTCACGTCCACGTCCGGCGGGAGCGCTGCGCTGACGGAGTCGGTAAACGTGGCCGCCTGGAGATCGCTCAGGACGACCACCTCGCGGCGCGGGTGGAGGGCGCCGTCCAGCACGCTCCCCGCCCGCGCGACCGCGGCCGTGAGCGGCTCGGCGCCCGCCAGCGCCTCGGTCGCCGCCACGCCGTCGAGCGCCGGCCCGGGCGTCGTGAACGGGACCGGCCGGTACCCCGCGGGCGGGGCGGTCGGGAGCACGGTCCGCTCGTCGCCCCGCCCGGTCGCGTCGATGAGGGCGGCGGCGGTCGTCTTGGCTTGATCCAGGAGCGCACCCTGCGCGTCGCGGAGCGTCATCGAGCGGCTGTTGTCGAGAACGACGACGAGGCTTCTCGCGGCGCCCGCCTCGAACGCGCCAGCGTCGGCCGTTGGCACCGGCCGCGCGAACGCGAGGACCAGGAACACGACGGCGAGCGCGCGGAGCGCGAGCAGCAGCCACTGCCGGATGCGGACGCGCCGCATCGCCGTCGCCTCGATCTCGCGCAGGAACCGGAGCGTCGAGAAGTCAATGCGCTGCGGCCGCCGAAAGTTGAACAGGTGGATGGCGATGGGGATCGCCACCGCCGCGAGGCCGGCGAGGAGCAGGGGGTTCAGGAACGTCACGGGCGGAGGCTACGGCTGCCCCGCCCCCAACGCACGCCCCGCCCCGCTCGCGCCTGCACATACGCGCCCGCATGCGAGGGCGGGGTGGCGCGTTGCACTCTGGACTCCGCCCCGCCCCAGGTCCGCCATGACTGACCGCTCCGCCCTCTCCGCGCGGCTTCAGCAACTCTTCCCGGCGGAGGCAAAACGCCGGTTCGCCTTCCGGGACCGCCCTCTGCCAGAGGGAACGGCGGAGTTCATCGATGGCGAGGTGATCGTTCACCCGCCCCGCCCCGCCCGCGACATCTCGGCTGCGGGCCGCCTCTGCGTCCTTCTGAGCACCTACGTCCAGATCAACGCGCTCGGGTGGATCGGTACGGGCAGAACGCTCGTGGGGTTGACCCGGAACGACTACCGGCCCAGCCTCTGCTTCTTCGGCCAGGAAAAGGCTGAGACCATCACGCCGACGACACTCCTGTTCCCCGCCCCCGACCTCGCAGTTGAGGTCCTGTCGCCGAATACCGCCGCCCGCGACCGTGGCGTCAAGCACGACGACTACGCCGCGCACGGCGTCGACGAGTATTGGATCGTAGACGCCGAGCACGAGACGGTCGAGCAGTACCTCCTGCACGACGACGTGTACCAGCTGGCGATCAAGGCGAACACGGGCGAGATCGCGTCGCGCGCCGTCGACGGGTTCGTCATCCCCGTCCGCGCCGTGTGCGACGACGCCGCCAACCTCGACGTCCTCCGCGCGCTCCTAGCGTGACCGTCCCGCCCGAGCGGGCGGGGCGGGGTGGCGCAGGGCGGAGCGGATGACACGGCGGCTTCACCCCGCCCTGGCACCTTGGGCGCGCGGGGCGCGTTTTCTCCTCCCCCACCCCGCCCTTTGGGTCCGCCCCCGATGCCCGAGACGACCGCCCCGCCCGCTGCCCGCGCCAAAAACCGCTTTGTCGGGCGCGACCTCGTCGTCAAAGGCGCACGCCAGCACAACCTGAAGGGCGTCGACCTGACGATCCCCAAGCGGCAGCTCGTCGTCGTGACCGGGCCGAGCGGGTCGGGCAAGTCGTCGCTCGTGTTCGACACGATCTACGCTGAGGGCCAGCGCCGCTACGTCGAGAGCCTGAGCGCCTACGCGCGCCAGTTTCTCGACCGGATGGACAAGCCGGACGTGGACCTCATCACGGGCCTAGCGCCGGCGATCGCGATCGAGCAGCAGACGGGCACCAAGAACCCGCGCTCGACGGTCGCCACGCAGACCGAGGTGTACGACTACCTCCGCCTGCTCTACGCCCGCGTCGGCACGACGGTCTCGCCGGTGAGCGGGGAGGTGGTCACCCGCGACAGCCCGCGCTCGACGGCCGAGGCCATCCAGGAGGCGCTGTCGGCGAAGACGCGGTTCTACCTCTGCTTCCCCTTCCCCGACCACAAGGGCGCCAAAAAGGTGGAGGAGCTCGAAGCGCTCCTCGCGCGCGGCTTTTTCCGCCTCGTCGCCCTGCCGACCGAGAAGCAGGCCGAAAAGGGCAAGGCGCCCGAGGTCCTCGACCTCAACACCACCCCGCCCGCCGACGTCAAGACGCCCACGAAGCGGCTCCTGGTGCTCGTCGACCGCCTCGCCACCAAGCCCGGCGACGACGCGACGACGAACCGGATCGCGGACTCGGTCGAGCAGGCGTTCCGCGAGGGCGGCGAGCGGGCCGTCGTGGTCACCGCCCCGCCCCCGTCGTCGGGTGGCGAGCCGTTCGAGACGCTGACGTTCTCGGCCCTTTTCGAGCGCGACGGGATGACGTTCGAGGAGCCGACAGCCCAGCTGTTCTCGTTCAACTCGCCGCTCGGCGCCTGCCCCGCCTGCCAGGGCTTCGGCCGCGTGCCCGGCGTCGACCCCGACCTCGTCGTCCCCAACCCCGAGCTCTCCATTCGGCAGGGCGCCGTCGCCCCGTTCCGCACCGAGCAGTGGTCGAAGCACCAGCGGACGCTGCTCCGCGTGGCGGCCAAGGAGAGCGTCGACCTGGACGCGCCGTACACGCTCCTCCCGCAGGAGCACAAGGATCTCGTGTGGGCGGGGCGGGGCGACTACGTCGGCGTCAAGGGCTTCTTCGACTACCTCCAGAAGAAGCAGTACAAGATGCACTACCGCATCTACTCGGCCCGCTTCCGCGGCTACACGCGCTGCCCCGCGTGCGACGGCTACCGGCTCCGGCCCCAAGCGTTGCACGTGAAACTATGCGGCCCGGCGCTGGGCACCGACGGCGACACGACCCGGTGGACGCACATCGGCGAGCTCGCCGAGCTCACGACGGCCGACGCGCAGACGTTTTTCGAGTCCGTCGAGCTGTCGGACCACGACGAGGAGGTGGCGGGGCGGATCCTGACCGAGATCCGCAAGCGCCTGGGCTACCTCGTCGAAGTCGGCCTGGACTACCTCACGCTCGACCGCCTCGCCATGACGCTCTCGGGCGGGGAGACGCAGCGGATCAACCTCGCCACGTCGCTGGGCTCGTCGCTCGTCGGCAGCCTCTACGTCCTCGACGAGCCGACGATCGGGCTCCACCCGCGCGACAACGACCGGCTCATCACGATCCTCGAAGGGCTCCGCGACATCGGCAACACGGTCCTCGTGGTCGAGCACGACGAGCAGATGATGCGCCGCGCCGACCAACTCGTCGATGTCGGCCCCGGCTCGGGCGCGCTGGGCGGGGAGGTCATGTTCCAGGGCACGTACGACCAAGCCCTCGACAGCGACGACTCGCTCACGGGCGCTTACCTCTCGGGCCGCCAGTCGATCCCTGTTCCGGCGGAGCGCCGGCCGCTCGACCCGAACCGCGTGATCACGGTCGAGGGCGCGCGCGAGCACAACCTCAAGCGGCTGACGGTCTCGTTCCCGCTCGACCGGATCACCGTCGTCACCGGCGTGTCGGGCAGCGGCAAGTCGACGCTCGTGAACGCGACGCTCTACACGGCGCTCCAGCGCCTCAAGGGCCGCGACTTCGAGGGCAAGGTGGGCGCCCACGATGCCGTCCACGGCTCCGAGCTGATCGAGAACGTCGAGATGATCGACCAGACGCCGATTGGAAAGTCGCCGCGGTCGAACCCCGTCACCTACGTCAAGGCGTTCGACGCCATCCGCGACCTGCTCGCGAGCACGCATCAGGCCAAGATCCGCGGCTACCGCGCTGGCACGTTCTCGTTCAACGTGCCCGGCGGCCGGTGCGAAGTGTGCCAGGGCGAGGGCGTGGTGCAGGTCGAGATGCAGTTCCTGGCCGACCTGTACCTCGAGTGCGAGGCGTGCCACGGCAGACGGTTCAAGCAGGACGTGCTCGAGATCCGCTACAAGGGGAAAAACGTGGCCGAGATCCTCGACCTCACGGTCGACGAGGCCGTCACGTTTTTCGAGGGGCAGAAGCGGGTCCTCAACAAGCTCCAGTCGCTCCAGGATGTCGGGCTGGGCTACCTCACGCTGGGGCAGCCGTCGAACACGCTCTCGGGCGGGGAGGCGCAGCGGGTCAAGCTGGCGTCGCACCTCTCGAAGCAGCACGCCGGCCACACGCTCTACCTGTTCGACGAGCCCACGACGGGCCTCCACTTCGACGACATCAAGACGCTGCTCGGCGCCTTCAACGCACTCGTGGATGCGGGCCACTCGGTCGTCCTTATCGAGCACAACCTGGACGTGATCAAGGCGGCCGACTGGGTCATCGATATCGGCCCCGAGGGCGGCCGGCGCGGCGGGTTCGTCGTGGCCGAGGGGACGCCGGAGCAGGTCGCAGACGTCGAGGCCAGCCACACGGCCCCGTTCCTCCGCGACGCACTCGCGCGTGCGTAAGCGGGCGGGGTGGCGTTTCTTTCGTAGCCCCCTCCCCCACCCCGCCCTCGCGTCCGTGCCCACCCCGCCCGATCCCCTCCGGGTCGCCCTGTTCACGGGCAACTACAACCACATCGAGGACGGCGTCTCGCGGACGCTCGGGCGGCTCGTCGGGTACCTGGAGGAGCAGGGGCACTCGGTCCTCGTGGTCGGGCCGACGGTCCCAGATCCGCCCCTGACGCAGCCGGGGGAGTTTGTGGAGGCGCCGTCGGTGCCGTTTTTCAACCGGGCCGAGTACCGGCTGGCGACGGGATTTCCGCGTTCTCTCCGCGCCCGCGTCGAAGCCTTCAGGCCAGACCTTGTTCACGTCGCGTCGCCGGATGTGCTGGGTCACCGTGCGGTGACGTGGGGGCGGAAGCACGGGCTCCCCGTCGTTTCGACGTACCACACGCACTTCCCCGCGTACCTGGGCTACTGGGGACCGACGTGGCTGGAGCCGGTCTCGTGGGCCGTCGCCCGTGGGTTTTACGGCCGCTGCAACGAGGTCTACGTCCCGACGCCGACGTTGCTCGAGGAGCTGCGGTCGCACGGCATCCAGACGACGTTCCGCCTGTGGCCGCGGGGGATCGAACTCGACCGCTTTTCGCCAGCTTACCGATCCGATGCGTGGCGGGCGGGGCGGGGGTTTGAGCCGTCGGATGTGGTCGTTTCGTTCGTCAGCCGTCTGGTCAAGGAAAAAGGAATCGACGTGTACGTCGAGGTCGTCCGCCGATTGCAAGCGAGCGGCGCGCCGGTGCGCGCGCTCGTCGTCGGGGATGGCCCGGAGCGCGCATCGCTCGAAGCCCGCCTGCCGGGCGCCGTGTTCACCGGGCACCTGGGCGGGGTGGAGCTAGCGACGGCTTACGCCTCGTCCGACGTGTTCCTCTTCCCCAGCGAGACCGAAACGTTCGGGAACGTGACGCTGGAAGCGATGGCGTCCGGCCTCGCCGTCGTCTGCGCGGACGCGGCGGGCAGCCGGAGCCTAGTGACCGACGGCGTGACGGGCCTCCTGTGCCCGCCCCGTAACGCGGACGCGTTCGAGGCCGCCGTCCGCCGCCTCCTCGACCGCCCCGCCCTCCGCGCTGATTTGGGCGGGGCGGCGCGAGACGCCGCCGGCGACTACAGCTGGCCCACGGTCCTCGCGACGATGGAGGACTATTACCGAGGCGTGCTCGCCTCCACGTCTCGATGACCGTTTGCGACCTGACCCACGCCTACCACGAGACGAGCGGGGGCATCCGCACCTACATCGATGCCAAGCGCCGGTACGTGCTGGAGAACACGGACCACACGCACGTCCTCGTGGTCCCGGGGAGCGAGGACCGGGTGGAGCGGGGCGAGCGGTGGGCGACCTACTGGATCAAGAGCCCCCTCATCCCCGGCGCGGCGCCGTACCGCTTCTTGCTGCGTCGCGGCGCCATGGTTGAGGCGCTGGGGGCCGCTCGCCCCGACGTCGTCGAGCTGAACAGCCTGTACCGCGAGCCATCGGCCGCGTTCGAGTACCGGCGGCGCCACCCGGGTGCGGTCGTCTCTGGGTACTACTTCACCGACCTCCCGAGTGCCTACGTCCGCCCCGCCGCCGAGGCCGTAGCGGGGCAATGGGCGGCGGGGCACGCCGAGCGGTGGGCCGAGCGCTATGTCCGCTCCACATTCGACCACTGCAACCTCGTCTGCGCTCCGTCTCCTGCCCAGGCCGAGCGGCTCACGCGGATCGGCGTCGAGGACGTTCACATCGTCGTTCCCGGCGTGGACCTGGAGACGTTCCACCCCGCCCGCGCCTCCAACACAGTGCGCGCCGACCTGAGCGTGCCGGGCGGGGCGGTCTTCGCGGTCTACGTCGGCCGCCTCGACTCGGAAAAGCGGACGGCGACGATGGTCGAGGCGGTCCGCCTGGCGAACGAGACGGCGCCGGTCGTCCTCGTCCTCGCCGGCAACGGCCCCCACCGCCCCGCCCTCGAAGAAGCCCAGGCCGAGGGCGCCGCCATCCGCGTCCTCCCGTACCAGGACAACCGCGACCAGCTCGCGCGCCTCCTCGCCTCCGCCGACGTCTACCTCACGGCCGGACCGCATGAGACGTTCGGCCTGTCGGTCGTCGAGGCGCAGGCGTGCGGCTTGCCCGTCGTCGGCGTCGAGGCCGGCGCGCTCGTCGAGCGCGTCCCCCCCACCGTCGGGCGGCTCGGCCCCGTGGACGACGCCGCGGCCATGGCGGCGAACCTGCTCTGGGTAGCTGCCCGACGCGACGCGCTCGGACCCGCCGCCCGCCGCCATGTCGAGGAGCAGTTCTCGTGGGCCGCCTCGTTCGAGACGCTGTTCGCGCTGTACCGAGAGGCGCTCGGTCGCCCCGCCCCGCCCGCTTAAGGGGCCAAGCGCCGCCCCGCCCTCGTAGCGCCTCGCGGGCGGGGTGGCAGCTTTACTTCGTGCTCTCCGAGGGGGCGTGAAGCTTGAACACGGGGTGGCGGAGCGCGTCGGGGTCGCCCACGTCGTGTCGCTTCCGGCGCGGGCGGGGCTCGAGCCAGCGGTTGTCCTCGGCGACCTGGAGCAGGGCGGGGAAAAAGGCGAGCGTCGCTACGAGCGTCGTCCCGATCCCGACGACAGCGAGGACGCCGATCGACCGGAGGCCGGGGTGGTTCGAGACGAGGAGCCCACCGAAGCCGATCAGGTTTGTAAGCGCCCCCATCGTCACGTGCTCGCCCGTCGAGCGGAGCACGCGGCGGATCGAGCCCCGCCCCTCCTCGCGGTAGCGGTGCGTCAGGTGGACCCCGCCGTCGTTCCCGATCCCGAGTACCGTGGGCAGGACGACGAGGTTGTAGAACGTGAGCTGCACGTCGAGCAAGACCATCGCGCCCAGCATCCACACCAGCCCCACCGCGAGCGGGGTGACAGCGACGAGCGTCCACCGCAGCGACCGGAACGACACGAAGACGAGCACGAAGACGAGCACGAAGGTCACGCCCACCATCAGCTGGCTCTCCTCCTGCATCAGCTTCAACATGTCGGCCGCGACCAGCTGCGTCGACGCCGCGAAAAACTCCCCGCCGTCGGGCGTCGTCACCTGGCCAATCAGTTCGCCAAAGCGGATCGACCGCCGGCCGTCCGACAGCTTTCCTCGGGGGAACACGATGACGAAGTTGCCCACCGTCCCCTCTCGCGTCATAAACGGCCGCGTGATAAACGCGGGGACGCTGTCGAGCGGAATGGGCGTGGTGGCCGAAGCCGCTTCACGAAGCCGCTGGATCTGCCCCGTCGTGTCGGCCGCGAGGAACGGGTCCTGAAGGACCTCCCGGACTTCTGCCAGCCGGTCCAGCTTCCGCCGTGTCGTCTCAGGGTCGGTGGGGAACCGCTCCTGGAGGCTCTCGACGGCCAGGATCATCGAGTCGCGCTCTGCGAGCCGCTTGAGCGCCGCCGTTACGGAGCGGACGTCCTGCGGGTCATCGAGGAGGATATACGCTGGGTTCCGGCGCTCGCTCTGCCCAAGTGCCGGCGTCAAGGCCTGGGCTCGCCGCTCGTAGTCGGGGTACTCCGGCTCCAGGTTCGAGAAGTTGTACTCGAACCGCACGTCGGGCACCGCCAGTACGCAAAGAGCCGTAATGCCTAGACACACCGAGACAACCGTCCGGGAAAAGGGGAACCGGACGTCGGGCTCGTATGCCGACGCCTCGCCCCGCGAGCGCAGGTTGAGAGCCCCCACACGCTCGGCGATGCTGAGGAGGGCGGGGAGGACGAAGAGCATCGAGATCAGCGCGAACACGATGCCCATGCCCCCGATGAGCCCGAACTCGCTGAACCCCCGGAAGTCCGCGATTTGGAGCACGAACAGGGCAAACGCCGTCGTAAAGGCCGAAACAGCGATGCCCTGCCCCGTGCTCACGAACGTCTCCTCGACGGCGTCCGAGACACCCCGCCCCGCCCCACGCTCTTCGGCATACCGAGCGTAAAAGTGGATGCCATAGTCGATCCCGAGCCCGAACAAGACCAACCCGAGCGTCGACGTCATCAGGTTGAGCGTCCCGAACGCAGCCCCCGCCACGCCCGCCGTCCAGCTCAGGCTGATCAGCAAGGGAACCGTGAGGAGGAGCGCCGTGACCGGCGTCCGCAGCAGCTCGACCGCGACGACGCGCCATACGAGCCTCCCCCCCGTCCGCGCTTGAACCGATTTGTAGAGGAAATACAGGACGACCGTTAGAACCACCGCGAGCACGCCGCCGCCGAACGAGTTCTGGACGTCCGACGTGATCGACCGGACCTCGACCGCCTGCTTCAGGATCTGCCCCGCCGGCGTCACCACCATCTCCGGGTGGTACCGCCCCGGCTGCATGCGGATGACGAGTTCGTCTACGTCGGCGTAGAGTTGCTCGACGAACCCGATGTCCGTCTTCGAGCCCGTCGGGTAGAACCGGACGACGAGCGTCGTCGAGTCCGGGCTCATCGTGTACTCCGTCAGCGCGAGTTGCGCGAGGTCAGCCCGAAGCTCGTCCTGCTCTTGTTGACGCTGTTGCTGAAAGGCGTCTGCCTCGTCACCAAACAGGTCCATCCGCAGCGGATCCGTGGTAGACCGTACCTGGGACGCCGTCTGGCGGAGGAAGTCTTCGAGGCGGTCGAGCTCATCGAAGGTGGCGAAGTACAGCGCGTTCTCCGTCACGAACCGCACGTCTCGGCGGAAGTCGTACCGCGAGAAGTAGGGGTCTCCAGATACCCCCTGGAGCTCCATCATTCGGGGGATAAAGTCTTCGGCGAACGCCAGGTTCGCCTCGAAGTCTGGGCTCGTGATCGCCACGTCGACGGTCGTCTCGGCACCCACCGCCTGCTGCAGCTTGTTCAGCGCCTGGACGCTGTCAAAGTCCGGCGGCAGCAGCGTCGCAATGTTCGTATCAATCCGCAGCTTGACCGCCTGACTCACGCCCAGGGCGACAAACGCAAACGCGACGACCAAGACCGTCAGCGGGTGCCGTACGATCCATCGGGGAATGATGCGGAGTCTCTCGTTCAACGCTGCGGGGGCGTGGGGGGGAGGAGCAAGCGTAGTCTAGGAACAGACGGCGGCGGGCCGTTTCACGTGAAACCAAACCTCTTTCGTCCCCCTGATGCCCAACACATACGACTCGCTAACGGTCGGCGACACCTTTTCGTGGTCCCGCACCGTCACGATGCAAGACGTGCAGACGTTTGCAGACGTGACCGGCGACGACAACCCGATCCACATCGACGAGGAGGCTGGAAAAGCCAGCCGGTTTGGACAGCCCGTCGTGCACGGCGTCTACGTCCTGGGACTGGCGTCGAAGGTGCTCGGCCGTGACTTTCCTGGGCCGGGCTCGATCGCGGTCTCGCTGTCCGCCAAGTTTCTCCGCCCCGTCCCCGTTGGCGCCGAGGTCACGATCGAAGTCAAAGTGGCGGAAAAGATCGAGCGCCACCGCCACGTCCGCATCCGGCTCTACGCCTACGTCGGCGGCAAGATGTGCCTGGGCGGGGAGGCCGTCGTGATCCCGCCCGACGCGTGACCGCCCCGCCCACGACGTGGGGCGGGGCGGGGATCGCACGCTGCGGCCGAGTTGCCCCCACCCCGCCCCTGTCGCTCGGGCGGGGTGGGGGCATTCACTAGGACGGGAGCTTGACGGAGCGGCCGCTGGGGATCGTCTCGTCCAGCGTCACCTGGTTCATAATGGCCACCTCCTCCGCGGTGAACCCCGGGGGGAGCGTCCGGCCCCGGAGCATCGACCGCAGCGTCGTCGGGCGCTGGACCGTCGTGACCTCCAAGCGGGAGGGCTGGCGGTTCAGGTACCGCTGGTTGGTCAGCCGCTCGAAGCTGTCTGCGACGGACCGGAACGTCCGCGCGTACTGGCGTAGCCCGTCGGGCGACGTGATTCCCAGGATCTGATACACGTTCCCACCAAACTCTACGAACGTCGCTGAAAACCCGACGGCACCCTGCTGCTGCTGGGCTTGCCCTTCGACACGGAACGCCTGTCCCGCGCCTACGGACACCGGCCCGCTCCCCGACACCTGAACGCCTTGCTGGCGCGCAAACGCTTCGGCCGCCGCTCGCGCAGACGGCTCCTGCGCGAGTGAGAGCTGGATCAACGCCTGCCCGTTCGGCTCGCCAATTAGGAAGGCGGCCGGCGAGTTCTGCGTCTGCCACCCGCTCGGGAATGAAAGCTGAAACCGGAGGTCCGGGTGGTAGAACGTGTTTCCCTCGACGAACCCCTGCCGCGGGTCTTCGCCGACGACGATCCCCTCGATCTCCCGGAGGTACGGCACCGCGTCGACTGTCGTCCCCTGCGGGTCGTACTGGGCGGCCAGTTCGGGGATCGTCTGCGCCCGCTCGCCCGGGTTCGGGTGCGTAGAGAGGAAGTTGGGCAGCGCGCCCCCCGACTGCTCGCCCAGACGCTGGAGCGCACGGAAAAAGCCCGCCGCCTGCGTCGCGTCGTACCCCGCGTACTCGGCGTAGGCGACGCCCGCACGGTCCGCCTCGCGCTCAGCGCCCCGCCCGTACTTGAGCGTCAGGAGCTGCGTCGCCTGGCTGCCGTAGTTGAGGATGCCTTCGGCGATGTCCCCGCCACCGACCACCCCGCCCACGACGGCGGCGCCGAGCAGTCCGAGCTGGTTGAGCTGGGACCGCGCCGCCTGTTCGGACGAGTGCCGCGCCAGCACGTGACCGATCTCGTGTCCGAGAACGACGGCCAGCTGCGCCTCGTTCTCGAGGTGCGACAGGAGCCCGCGCGTCACGTAGATGTACCCGCCGGGGAGCGCGAAGGCGTTGACGACGGGCGAGTCGAGCACCCGGAAGTGGAACGGCGTGTTGCGGACTTCGACCGGTGTGTTGGCGTCCGTGTACGCGCTCGTCTGGAGCACCTCCTGTCCAATCCGCTCGACGTAGGCGTTCAGGGCGGGGTTGTCGTAGAGGCCGAACTGGGCCGTGATCTGCTGGTCCGACTGCCGCCCCAACTCGACCTCCTGCTCCCAGGTGTAGGCGCCCCGTTGGGACTCGCCCGTCACGTAGTTGGTGTTGGCCGTCCCGCACCCCGCGAGAAGGACGAGAAGGAGGAGGGCGGGGCGGGGCAACCGGCGGAGTCGGGAAGGGCGCATAAGAGTCAAGGCGAGGGAGCGAGGGTAGAGTAGACGGAGCCCTGTTCCACGTGAAACAGCGCGTGCGCGTCCGTTTCGAATGAGAGCAGGGACTCGAAGGGGTCGAGGGACGCTGCTGTAATGAACGACTGCCCCACGTCCCCCGACGCGAGAAGGTCGAGGACGAGCCGTGTGCGGTCGGGGTCGAGCGGGCCGAACACGTCGTCAAGGAGGAGGAGCGGGCGTTCGTCGGACGCCTCGTGGAGGTACAACGCCTGGCCGACACGGACGGCGAGGGCGAACGTCCGGTGCTGGCCGTGCGATCCGAACGCGCGGAGGTCGTGGCCTCCGACGCGGAAGTCGACCTCATCAAGATGTGGGCCAACGGTCGTGCGGCCCGTCTCGCGGCTCCGCGCCCGCGTCCGGTTCAGCGCCCGGCGCAACGCGTCCTCCGCCCCGCCCGATTCCTCCGCCCCGCCCTCGTCCGGCGCGACCGACGGCACGTACGTCATGGTGAGAGGCTCGCCCGGCTCCCCGAGGCGCGCGTAAGCGTCGGCGAGGTAGCGCTCGAACTCCTGCACGAAGGCGGAGCGGCGCGACACGATCCGCCCGCCCGACACGGCGATCTCCTCGTCCCACGCGTCGAGCGTGCCCGGCGGGAGCGCGCGGCCGCGGCGGACCTGCTGGAGCAACGCGTTCCGCTGCCGGAGCGCTCGTCGGTAGCGGACGAGGTCGTCGAGGTAGACCGGATACGCCTGGCTGAGCGTAGCGTCAAGGAACCGGCGCCGCTCGGACGGTCCACCCGCCGTCAGCTCGTGGTCCGCCGGCGACAGGATCACGACGGGCGTCCGTCCGACGAGGTCGACGAGGCGGTCGAGCGGCGCCTTGTTGATGAACGCGCGCTTGCCCTCGCCGGGGACGACCGCGACCCGGGCGTGGAACCCAGAGCGGACGTCTCCCTCGATGTCGGCCTCGACGTCGAAGTGAGCGGCGCCCCGCCGCACGACGTGCGCGTCACGAGCGGCGAGGAAGCTCTTCCCCAGGCAGAGGTAGCTGATCGCCTCGAGCAGGTTGGTCTTTCCCGCCCCGTTCGGCCCGACGATCAGGTTGACGCCGGGGGCGGGGTGGAGCTCGGTCTGCGCGTGGGCGCGGAAGTCGGCGAGTCGAAGGCGCGTAAGGTGCACGGGGGCGGGGCGGGGCACCCGTCGTACCGACAGATCAGAACGCGGTTCGACGGCGTAGGCCGCCCCTCTCCCCCACCCCGCCCCGCTCATGCCCACCCCGCCCGCCACCGGACAGGCGCTGTTCGACCAACTCAAAAGCCTCACGACCGAGAAACGAAACCCGCGCACCGTCGGGATCGACACCGCTCCGCTCGCCGACGTGCTCCAGATGCTCCACGAGGAGGACCAGCGGGCCGTCGACGCCGTGACGCCCGAGCTGCCCTACGTGGCGCAGGCGGTCGAGATCGTCGAAGAGGCGTTCCGCTCGGGCGGGCGCCTGTTCTACGTCGGCGCCGGGACGAGCGGGCGGCTCGGCGTACTCGACGCCGCCGAGTGCCCGCCCACGTTCGGGACCCCGCCCGAGCTCGTGCAGGGCCTGATCGCCGGCGGGCGCGAGGCGATGTTCGAAGCGCAGGAGGGCGCCGAAGACAAAGAAGAGAACGGCGCCGAGGCGGTAGACGCTGCCGGCGTGACGAGCCGCGACGTGGTCTGCGGCATCGCCGCGAGCCGGCGGACGCCCTACGTGGTCGGCGCCGTCGCCCGGGCGCGCGAGATCGGCGCGCGGACGCTGTTCGTCACGTGCAACCCCCGCAGCCAGTTCACGCTCGACGTGGACGTCGCCATCTGCCCCGACGTCGGCCCGGAGCCCATCATGGGCTCGACGCGCATGAAGAGCGGGACGGCGACGAAGCTGGTCCTCAACATGCTCTCGACGGCTACCATGATCCGTCTGGGGAAGGTCTACGAGAACATGATGGTCGATCTCCAGATGACCAACCAGAAGCTCGTCGAGCGCTCCAAAAAGATCGTGATGGCGGCAACCGGCGTCGGCTACGACGAGGCGGCCGAAGCGCTCGGCGCCGCAGACGGCCACGTGAAAACCGCCCTCGTCATGCTCCTCGCCGACGTGGACGCGGACGAGGCACGCGACCGGATCGAGCGGGGCGGCGGGTTCGTGCGCCACGCCATCGCAGACGAGGCGGCGGAGAGCGGGGCGTGAGGCCACCCCGCCCCGCCCCTGCTGGACGGGCGGGGTGGGCAGCGCCATGAACCGCCCCGCCTGGCGCTCCCCCCGCGTTCTTCCCATCGCTCCGCTCAGGGGAAGAACGCTGTCCCCCTCACGCGTGACGGGGGGAGCCGCGCCACCGCCCCGCCCTCGCTCGGCGGGCGGGGCGGGGCGGCCCCTCCCCTTTTCGTGCAGACTCAGCCGGGCGCACGAACCAGAGCGCGGGCGGGGCGGTTGTCTCCCCTCCTCCACCCCGCCCGGGCGCCACGCGTGCCGGGCCGACCGCATGCCCACGACGCTCACCGACCTCCGCGCCCGGCTCTCGGCCCTCCCCTTTTTCGAGCGCGTCCGCGACGAGGTTGACGGCCTCACGCCGGGCGACTCGCTCCGCCTCAAGGGGACAGTCGGCTCGCTGCCCGCCTTCGTCCTGGCCGACCTGCTGGACGAGACCGGCGGCCCGGTCGTCGCCCTGCTCGCCGAGAGCGAGAGCGCGGACTACCTCCGCTCCGACCTGGAGCAGCTGTTGGGCGGGGTGGAGCGCGTCCTGTTCCTCCCGCCGACCGGGCAGGACCCGTACGACCCCGAGCAGCTCAGCGACACGCTCCCGCTCGTCCAGCGCGCCGACGCGCTCGGCCGCCTCCGCGACGGCTTCGACGGCCTTCTGGTCACGAGCGTCGAGGCCATCTCCGAGCTCGTGCCGCTCCCCGAGACCGTCTCCGACGAGACGCTGACGATCCGCGTGGGCGACACCGCCCCGCCCGAGGAGCTCATGGACCGCCTGAGCGGGCAGGGCTTCCAGCCCGTCGAGTTCGTGAGCGAGCCCGGCGAGCTGGCGCTCCGCGGCGGCATCCTCGACGTGTACCCGTTCGCCGGCGGCTACCCGGTGCGCCTGGAGTTTTTCGGCGACGAGGTCGACCAGATCCGCGAGTTCGACCCGCAGTCGCAGCGGTCGATCACGCGGCTGGAGTCGACGCGGCTCGTGCCCAACCTGGACGCCGAGCGGTACGCCGAAGCGGGCCACGTCACGCCGCTCGACTACCTCCCCGCCCAGACGCCGCTGGCGCTGTTCGACGCGCAGCGGCTCGTCGAGAAGGCGCAGGAGCTGTACGACGCGGCGGCCGAAGCGTACACCGAACGCGTCGACGCGCTCGACGAGGACGAGGAGCCGCCCACCCCGCCCGAGACGCAGTATCTCGCGGGCGGGGCGCTCTCGGCGCTCATCACAACCCGCCCCGCCCTCCTCTTCGGCACGTTCTCGGGCGAAGGCGACCGGACGCTGGAGCTCGCGGCGACGCCGCAGCCGTCGTACAACGGCGACCTCGGCCGCCTCCGCGACGACATCGACGGGCGGGGCGGAACGGATTATGTCGTGCTCTGCGACAGCGCATCACAGAAAAACCGGCTGTGGGAGCTGCTCGGCGGCGATCTGGAAACGGGCAAGCCGCCCAAGGCGGATCTCCTGGTCGAGTCGCTTCACGAGGGGTTTGAGGTGCCCGCGGCCGGCCTAGCCGTCTACACCGACCACCAGCTGTTCAACCGCTACCACCGGCCCACGTCGCGGAAAAAGGCGAAGGCGCGGGGTGGTCTGTCGCTCCGCGAGGTCAAGGCGCTCCGCCCCGGCGACTTCGTGGTCCACGTGGACT
Organism: Rubrivirga sp. S365; assembly: GCF_032248475.1. Classification (NCBI taxonomy): domain Bacteria; kingdom Pseudomonadati; phylum Rhodothermota; class Rhodothermia; order Rhodothermales; family Rubricoccaceae; genus Rubrivirga; species Rubrivirga sp. S365. Next base: position 763,946 of record NZ_JAVTTN010000001.1, on the reverse strand, counting down.
ACGGGATCGGCAAGTTCGCGGGGATGCAGACGATCACGGTGCGAGAGCAGAAGCAGGAGGCGGTCCGGCTCCTCTTCAAAGGCGGCGACGAGCTCTTCGTCAACGTGGCGGCGCTCCACAAGCTGCACAAGTACACCGGCAAGGAAGGCCACCAGCCCAAGCTGACCAAGCTGGGAACGGGCGCCTGGGACCGCCTCAAGGCGCGGACCAAGAAGCGCGTCAAGGACATCGCCCGCGACCTCATCAAGATCTACGCGAAGCGGCGCGCCTCGCAGGGCTTCGCCTTCAAGGGCGACACGATCTGGCAGCGCGAGCTCGAAGCCGCCTTCGAGTTCGACGAGACGCCCGACCAGGCAGCGGCCATTGACGCGATCAAGGAGGACATGCAGCAGCCGATCCCGATGGACCGCCTCGTCTGCGGCGACGTCGGGTTCGGCAAGACCGAGGTGGCCGTCCGCGCCGCGTTCAAGGCGGTCCAGGAGGGGAAGCAGGTGGCCGTCGTGGTGCCGACGACGGTCCTCGCGAGGCAGCACACCGAGACGTTCACGAAGCGCATGGGCCGCTTCCCTATCCGCATCGCCCAACTGAGCCGGTTCGTCACGCCGGCCGAGCAGAAGGAGGTGGTCGCCAAGCTAAAGACGGGCGAGGTCGACGTTGTGATCGGTACGCAGCGGGTGCTCTCGAAAGACATCGAGTTCAAGGACCTCGGCCTGCTCGTCGTGGACGAGGAGCAGCGGTTCGGCGTGGGCTCCAAGGAAAAGCTCCGCAAGCTCCGCCCCAACGTCGACACGCTCACGCTGACCGCCACGCCGATCCCGCGCACGCTCCAGTTCTCGCTGCTCGGCGCCCGCGACCTGTCGCTCATCCAGACGCCGCCGCAGAACCGGCAGCCGGTCACGACTGAGATCCACACGTTCAACCGCGACCTCATCCGCGACGCCGTCCTCTACGAGGTCGGGCGGGGTGGTCAGGTGTTCTTTATCCACAACCGCGTGCAGACGATCGACGAGATGGCGGCCATCATCCGCTCGCTCGTCCCCGACGTACGCATTCGGACGGCGCACGGGCAGATGTCGCCGTCGGAGCTCGAAAAGGCCATGCTCGGGTTCATGGACCGCGAGTACGACGTCCTCGTCTGCACCAACATCGTCGAGAGCGGGCTCGACGTGTCGAACGCCAACACCATCATCATCGACCACGCCGAGCGCCACGGGCTGGCCGACCTCCACCAGCTGCGCGGGCGGGTTGGCCGCAACGACCAGCGGGCGTTCTGCTACCTGCTCGTCCCCAGCGTCCACAGCCTGACCAAAGAGGCGCGGCAGCGGCTCCAGGCCGTCGAGGAGTTTTCGGACCTGGGCGCTGGGTTCAACCTGTCCATGCGCGACCTCGACATCCGCGGGGCCGGCAACATGCTCGGCGCCGAGCAGTCAGGGTTTATCGAGGACGTCGGCTTCGAGACGTACCACAAAATCCTGGACGAGGCCGTGCAGGAGCTTCGCGCCGACGAGTTCGCCGAGGTCTTCGCCGATCAGGACACTGCCCCGCCCCCGCCCGAGCCCACGGTCGATGTGGACGACGACGTGTTCATCCCCCAAGACTACGTCACGAACCCGGTCGAGCGGCTCAACCTGTACCGCCGAATCGCCGACGTCGAGACGGACGAAGCGGTCGCTGAGTTCAAGGCCGAGCTCGAAGACCGCTTCGGCCCCGCCCCGCCCGAGGTTGGCACGCTGCTGGGGCTGGCCGCCATGCGCCCGCTCGCCATGCGGCTGCGGCTGCCGCGCGTGGTGTGGAAAAACGAGCGCCTGTTCCTGACGGTCCCGGAGCCGAAAGACGACCCGTACTTCCACACGAAGGTGTTCGACCGTTTCCTCCAGGCCCTCAACGGCCTGGGCCGGCGCTACGCCATGAAGGACAGCCGCTCGGGCAAGCTCCGCGCAATCGTCCAGGACGTGTCAACGCTCGCCGACGCACGCGAGGTGCTGGAGACGTTGGCCGCAGCTGTCGAGGCCACCGCCCCGCCCGAGCCAGCTCAGGTGTAGGTGTAGCTCGGGTTCCGCCGGCGGATCGCCGTGTCGACCGCGTACCGCCCCGCCCCCATGACGGCGAACGCGAGGCCGACGACGAGATAGAGGAGGGCGAGTTCGCGGTCCGTGAACGCGTCCCCCGCGTGCCGTCCGAACGCGGCGACGCCGAGCGTGAAGGCGACGAAGAGCCCAGCGGGCCGCGTAAGGAGGCCGACGGCAAGCAAGAGGCCGCCGACGAACTCGGCCAGGCCCGCCGCCCATGCGAACAGGGTCGGGAGCGGAAAGCCGATCGCGGCGACGCCGTCTACGAACCCTGGGGAGGGCGGGAGCTTCCCCAGGCCGTGCGCGAACGCGAGCGTGAGGCCGAACCCGAGCCGGATCAGCAGGAGGCCGAGGTCGGTCAGGCGCGACGTGGTGCCGGTGCCGAACAGGAGGGAGCGGAACGTCATAGGGCGGGGCGGTGCACGCGCTCCCTACGCCGCCCCGCCCCGCCGGTTCGCGCGGGCGGGGCGGTCAGTCGGCGTCCGTGGGTACGATGACGGGCAGCGCCTGCTCGCGGACGAGCGCGTTGAACGCGGGCACGTCGCGGTCGAGGATCTGGCGGAGCGTGACGAGTTCGGCCTCGATCTCTGCCATCACCTCGTCGCGGTAGGCGTAGGCCTGGTCCGTCGGCCGGAAGTCGCCGGCGGCGACGGTCCCGCCCAGTGCCGAGAGCTCGTTGCCCAGGTTGATCCCGTAGTTCAGCGGGTCCTGTCGGCTCTGGCTCCGCGTCTCGTACAGCGCCTCTTCGACGGCCGTCATCCGCTCCACCAGGCTCTCCCCCGCCGCGCGGACCGTGTCGGCACCCGTTGCCTGGACGGGGAGGCGCTCGAGGTACGCGTTGACTTGATTGCGCAGGTCGCGGACGCGGCCGACGGACTCATTCACCTCGGTCACCTTGTCGCGGACCTCGCGGAGAAACACGAACTGCGCCTCCAAGTCCGCCGGCGTGGCCGACGAGCGGGGGTCGAGGCGGATCTCGAACGGGCGCTCCAGACTGTCCTCGCCCACGATGAGGCGCGCGGTGTAGGTGCCGGGCACGGCTTCCGGCCCGCTCAGGCCGCCGCCCCAGAAGATCATGCCGTCGAACCGGGCCGCGTCCGGGTAGCGGCGGCCCCAGACGACGCGGTTCATGCCAACCTTCGTGGGCATCTGGAGGCCGTCGTCCTCGGCATCCGACGTGAACGTCTGGACCGTCTCGCCGTCGCGGTCGAGGATGCGGAGAGCCACCGTTTCCGTGCTGTCAGGCGCCTCGGCGAGGCGGTAGTGGATCGTCACGCCGGGCTCCGGGTTCGTCCCCGCCGCGCGCGTGTCCGTCGAGCGGTAGCCGTCGACGCGGTAGGTCGACTTGGGCTGGAACAGCCACACGTCGGCCTCAGCGACGGCCGAGTTGATCTGGTAGAGCGGCGTCAGGTCGTCGAGCACCCAAAAGCTCCGCCCCTGCGTGGCGACGACGAGTTCGCCCTGCCGCACGGCAAGGTCGGTGATGGGGACAACGGGCAGGTTCAGCTGGAACGGCTGCCACCCCGCCCCGTCGCTGAACGAGACGTACATGCCTTGCTCTGTGCCAGTGTAGAGGAGCCCCGGGCGGGCGGGGTCCGCACGGATCACGCGCGTAAAGGCGCCGTCGGGGATGCCCTCATCGATGCGGCGCCAGGACTGGCCGTAGTCGTCCGTGTGGAGCAGGAACGGGCGGAAGTCGTCGACCTTATAGCGCGTGGCGGCGACGTAGAGGCCGCCGGGGCGCCGGGGATCGGGCTCAACCGAGTTGATCATCGAGCCCTCGGGCAGAAGGCGCACGGGCGGGGTGGCGTCGGTCCACGCCCCGCCCCCGTCGCGTGTCACGTGGAGCAGGCCGTCGTCGCTGCCGACCCACAGGACGCCGGGCTCGTGCGGGCTCTCGGCGAGCGCGAAGATCGTCCCGTAGTACTCGACGCTCGTGTTGTCCTGCGTGATCGGGCCGCCCGACGAGCCCAGCGTTTCAGGATCGGCGCGCGTGAGGTCAGGTGAGATGCGCTCCCACGATTGGCCTAGGTTAAGCGAGCGGTAGAGGTGGTTTCCAGCCGCGTAGAGCGGGTAATCGCCTGTTGCCTCGTCTCGGTACTGCGAGAACAGGAGCGGGAAGTTCCACTGAAACCGGATCTTCAGGTCTTTCGCCGGCGCCCCGATCGGGTTCTCCGGCCACACGTTGACGATCCGGCTCTCGCCCGTCCGGTGGTTGACCATCTGGAGGAAGCCGCCGTAGGAGCCACCGAATACGATGTCCGGGTCCTCGGGGTGCGGGGCGAGCCAGCCCGACTCGCCGCCGGCCGAGGGCTCCCAGTCGCGCTCGGTGATCGTGCCGCCGGCGCTCCGGTGGGCGATGCGGATGGTCGAGTTGTCCTGCTGGCCGCCGTAGATGCGGTACGGGAAGTGGGTGTCCGTCGTGACGCGGTAGAACTGAGCCGTCGGCTGGTTCATGTAGGTGCTCCACGTCCGCCCGCCGTCGAACGTGACCTGGGCGCCGCCGTCGTCGGCGATCACGATCCGGTCGCCGTCTTCGGGCGCGATCCAGATGTCGTGGTGGTCGGCGTGCGGCGTATCCACGCTCTCGAACGTCTTGCCGCCGTCGGTGCTCACCCAGAGCTGGACGTTGAGGACCCAGACCTTGTCGGGGTCTTGCGGGTCGGCGCCGAGGCGCGTGAAGTACCAGGCGCGCTGGCGCAGGTTGCGGTCGGTCGAGACGCGCGTCCAGGTCTCGCCGGCGTCGTCGGACCGGAAGAGGCCGCCGTCCTCGTTCTCGACGAGCGCGTAGACGCGGTCGGGGTCGGCCGGCGAGATCGAGACGGCGCTGATGCCCCAGATGCCGTCGGGGAGCCCCTCACGATTCGAGATGTCGGTCCACGTGTCGCCGCCGTCGGTCGACTTCCAGATCGACGAGCCCTCCCCGCCCGACGAGAAGCTGTACGGCGTGCGGCGGACGCGCCAGATGCTGGCGTAGAGGATGCGCGGGTTGGTCGGGTCCATTTCGAGCTCGAAGGCGCCCGCGTCCTCGTTGACGAACAGGACGTGCTCCCACGTGTCGCCGCCGTCCGTCGAGCGGAAGACGCCGCGGTCCGCGTTCGGGCCGAACGCGTGGCCGAGGACGGCCGCGTAGACCACGTCCTCGTCCCGGGGGTGGACCACCATGCGCGGGATGTGCTGGCCGCCCTCGAACCCGAGGCTCCGCCACGAACGGCCCGCGTCCTCGCTTTTCCACATCCCCCAGCCCGGCGACACGTTGCCGCGGAGCGACTTTTCCCCGCCCCCGACATAGATCACGTTGGGGTCACTGGGCGCGACGGCCACGCTCCCGATCGAGCCGCCGAAGGAGCCGTCGGAGATGTTCTCCCACGTGCCGCCGGCGTCGGTCGTCCGCCACACGCCGCCGCCGGTCGCGGCCTGGTAGTAGGTCAGCGGGTCGCCCGCGATGCCGGCGACGCCCGACGCGCGCCCACCCCGGAACGGGCCGACGAGCCGGTACTCGAGCGACGAGAACAGCGCCGAGTCGACGGGGGCGGGTTGGGCACGGGGACCGACCGCGCCGAGCAGGAGTCCAGTGAGACTGAGGAGCAAGAGGCGCATGGGAACGAACGCAGGGGGCAGGGTGGACGGGCGGAAGTCTACGCCCTTCACACGCCGCTCATGCTCCGCCCCGCCCCATGCTGCTCCCAGACGCGCGGGCGGGGCGGCCTTCAGCGGAGGCCACCCCGCTCCGACGGAACGGCCGGGGGCGGGGCGGGTTGATCCGAGCCGCCCCCACCCCGCCCCAGACTCGCCCCGTGCCCGACCTGACCTCGAAGCAACGCGCCCACCTCCGCGGCCTCGCCCACAGCCTCAAGCCCGTCGCCCACATCGGCAAGGAGGGCGTGACGGAGGCGGCGGTCGACGCGCTCCGCCAGACGTTCGCGACGCACGAGGTGGTCAAGGTCCGCGTGCTGGAGGCGGCGCCCGATGACGCCCGCACGACAGCGCAGGCGCTCGCTCAGAAGATCGACGGCGCAGCCGTCGTGCAGACGGTCGGCCGCAACGCGACGCTCTACCGCCCGGACCCCGACGACCCGACGATTCGGCTTCCTACGCGCTGAATGGGCGGGGTGGGGACTGAAACGGTCGTTTACCGCCTAGCAGGAACGAGCGGGGCGGTCCACCCCGACCGAGACGTGCGGGCGGGGCGGTCAGTGCGTACCGGGGCCGAGCACTCGGCGGGCGGGGCCAGGTGCCGGTCGAAAAACGAGACGACCCGCTCGGCGTACGCCTCCGGCGCCGTCTTGAACGCGTCGAGGTGCTCGGCGACAGCGACCGTCCACCGCTCGCAGCGGATGCCGGCCCGCGCGAACGCCGGCACGTAGCGGCGGACGCCGGCCGGGGGCGAGAGGTCGTCCGCCCCGCCCGCGATCATCAGCACGCCGCGTAGGCCGGTGGCCCGAGACGCTTGGCGGAGCGGGTTGAGAGTTGGGAACAGCGGCCGTCCCCACCGCACGACCGCGCTCTGCACGCGGCGCGCGCGCGACGGCGCGTCGCTGTTCGACATGGCATGGAGCGCATCGACCTCGTTCGCGTACGGCGCGTCGAGGACGGCGGCCTGGAACGGGTGGCCTGGCGTCGCGAAGGCGCAGGCGCCGTAGACGGCCCCGAAGCACACGCCGAGAAAGCCGACCGGCAGCCCCGGCGCTCGGCGAACCGCCTCCTCACCGGCCGCGAGCACGTCGCGGGGGAAGAGGACGCTCTGCTGCGGGGTCTCGCCAAACCCGCCAAAGTCGAACAGAAGAACGTGGTACCCCGCCCGGCGGAGCATGGCAGTGTGTCCGTGCTCCAGAAAGAACCCTTTCCCGCTCCGCTTGAACGGGTGCGCGCAGACGACGACGCCGCGCGCCCCGCCCTCGGCTCGGCCCCAGAGTCCGGCCACGCCGTGCCCGTCGGACCGGGAGCACCAGACGGACTCCCATGCCCCCGACGCCGCCCCGCCCTCGGGCCGCGCCTGGGGCGTCCGAGTGGGACGGAACACGAACCGGCGGTAGAGCCGGACGCCGATGGGGTCGAGGGCACGGGAAGCGAGCGCCCTCAGCACGGCTTCTGGGGGAAGCGGTCGTCGAAGTCGGGGTTGGCCACGACGCCGGAGTCTGATCCCGGCCCGCCCGGCCCACCGGGATCGATGTCGCACTTGGTCGCCGTTCGGTCGTGGATCAGGCCGAGGTCGATGAGCGCCGGGGACTCGTACGCGCGCGGTGCCACGATGGACGTCGTCTCGGAGTGGGTGTGGGAGGTCATAGCGAGGCGCCCGTAAGGGCGGGGTGGTGAAAGGAAAAGCCCGCGTTGGAGGGAGTGGCCACGCTGCGGGCGTGCGTGACGACAGAATCGGCCAGCCGGGGCAGCTCGTCGAGCGAGCGGGGCACCGTCAGCCGAAACAGTGGGACGTACCGGGCGAGCGCGGCGTAGCTGCGAAGGCAGCGGTCGCCCGATCCGGTCGAGCGCGCAAGAGCGCCGGTAAACGCGTGGTGAGCGACCTGCTGGAACGCGTCGAGAGTGGAGAGTCGCTCGGTGCGGAGAGCCGGTCCGGGTTCGAGCACGTAGATCGCGCGCAGGGGGCACGCCGTGGGCACCGTTGAGACTGTCTTTCTCCACTTGGCGACAGCCGAATAGGCAGGACGGAGGGCGTTCAGGTCGTCGTCCAGCGCCTGCGCCGTGTCTTGCGTCACCTTGAGGAACGGGTAGCCGCCCGCGACGCTCGGAGCCGCCGCGTCGAGGTCGCGCACCGGCAGCACGTCATCCGTGATGAGCCGTCCACCCCGCCCGACGAGCGCCGCCGCCGTCGTCGATTTGCCGGCGCCCTGATCGCCCAGGAACGCGACCGCTCCGCTCTCGACGGCGACGGCACTCGCGTGGAGCGTCAGGACATCGCGCTGGTGGAGGATGGTCGCGAGCCCTTGCCCGAGCACGAGCGAGGTCAACGCCTCGTGGTCGTCACCGTCAACCAGGATCTCCCGCCCGTGCCGAGCCAGGACCACCCCGCCCCCGAGCGTCCCGAGAAACACGTGGCCCGGCGACGCCTCGAAGCAGCCCGGGCGGGGCGGCCGAGTGGCGAGCGAACGCGCGGGACCAAACCGGACCACGACGTCGGGCTCACCGCCCGCCGAGGACGCCCCCCCGAGCGGCAACTCGGTGCCGACGCGGAGGCCGTAAAGCGAGCAGGTGGGCAGACGAGACACGGGCAAGACGCGGGACGAGCGGGGCTGAGCGTCCTCACCCTGCTCATTCCGGTCCAGTCTCACCAATCGGCACTATAGACCTCTAAAACGGCACATATCGGAGCGGGCCGTGCCTGCCGGACTCCGCGCGTGCCGCTCCGCCCTTACGCCTCCTCGTCCCGCACGTTGACCGACAGCTTGTAGAGCCCGCGCCCGACACGCGCCACGCGCCCCCGCTTTACCAGCTGCCCCAGAATCCGCCCTGCGTAATCGGGCGTGGTCCCGGCCGCCTCGGCGAGCGTGTCGCGGTGGACAGCGCCGGGGATCCGGGCGAGGTGGTACAGGACGGTCTGCGTGACGGACGGGGAGTCGAGGGCTTCCACGGGCGGGGCGGGGTGGTGTAGGGCAGCGCGTTGTACGACCGCCCCGCCCGGAGAGGTCCGTCGGGGCAGGGCGGCTCCTGCTCTCCCCACCCCGCCCTCGCGTGCCTCGCAGGCGGGGCGGTCTCTGCGCTACACGTTGAACCGGAACAGCATCACGTCGCCGTCGGCGACCACGTACTCTTTTCCCTCGCTCCGCATGGCGCCGGCCTCGCGGGCGGACGCCTCCGACCCCAGCCGGTCGTAGTCGGTGAACTTGATGGTCTCGGCGCGGATAAAGCCCTTCTCGAAGTCCGTGTGGATGACGCCGGCCGCCTGGGGCGCCTTCGTGCCCCGCGAGATCTGCCACGCGCGCGACTCCTTCGGGCCAGCCGTGAAGTAGGTGATGAGCCCGAGCAGCTCATACGCCGCCTGCGCGAGCCGGTCGAGCCCGGACTCCTCGACGCCGGCGGCCTCCAGGAACTCGGCGCGGTCCTCGTCGGGGAGGTCGGCGAGCTGGGCCTCGAACTCGGCCGAGACGACGACGACGCCGGCGCCCTCCTCGGCCGCCCGCTCGCGGACCTGGTCGACGTAGGCGTTCCCGTCGGGGAGATCGCCCTCGCCCACGTTCGCGGCGTAGAGGACGGGCTTGGCGGTCAGCAGGAACTGCTCGCGGAGGACGGGCGCCTCGGCGTCCGACACCTCGACGGTGCGGGCGGGGCGGCCGTCGCCCAGGTGGCGTTCGAGGCGCTCCAGGAAGTCGGCCTCCAGCTTGGCGCCCTTGTCGCCGGTCTTGACCGACTTCGCCACGCGCTCGCGCCGCTTCGAGACCGTGTCGAGGTCCTTCAGGAGCAGCTCGGTCTCGATCGTCTCGATGTCGCGGAGCGGGTCGACCGAGCCCTCGACGTGGACCACGTTGGGGTCCTCGAAGCACCGCACGACGTGGACGACGGCGTCGACCTCGCGGATGTGGGCGAGAAACTGGTTGCCCAGCCCCCCCCCTTTCGACGCGCCCGCCACGAGACCCGCGATGTCGACGAATTCGATGACGGCTGGGAGCGTCTGCGCCGAGCCCGCGAGTTCGGCGAGCCGGTCGAGCCGCGTGTCCGGCACCGGCACGACGCCCACGTTGGGCTCGATCGTGCAGAACGGGTAGTTCGCCGCCTCGGCGCCCGCCTCGGAGAGCGCGTTGAACAGGGTGCTCTTCCCGACGTTGGGGAGCCCGACGATGCCGACGCGGAGGGCCATGCGAGTAACGGGTGATGGGTCACGGGTGACGGGTCGGAGACTAGCGAGCGGGGCGGGGCGGGGCGGGGGAGTCAGCGCGAAATGCGGAGCAACGGCGCACCGGGGGCGGGGTGGCCCCGTGATCGCCCGTTCCGCCACCCCGCCCGTTGCTCGTGCCGCCCCGCCCGCGGTTCCCACCCCGCCCTCGCCTCTGCCCATCCCTCCGTCCCGTATTCCTCCACCCCTCCTGCTACCTTCCGCCATGCGCCGCCTCCTCCCCGCCCTCGCCCTCGTCTGGTGCGCCCTGCCGGCGTCGGCGCAGGACGCCGCGCCGGGCGCCGCCCCGCTCGGGAGCGCGCCGCGGCTCTACGTCGGCGTGGGCGCGCTGCCGGGCGTAGGCGTCGTGGCCTTCGGGACGGCCCCGGTCGTCGACGTGTTCACACGCGAGCTCGTCCTCTACGCCGACTACGTCCCGCGCGTGACGGGCGGGGCGGGGCGGCTGGAGACGGCCGTCGGGCTGGGCGGGGCGGTCCGCGCGCTGCGGATCGTCGAGATCGTCCGAGACAGCGACCCGGGGCCGCTCGACCTCGACCTCGGGCTCCGCATCGGGCCGTCGTTCTACACGGCCTTTTTCGAGCAGTCGGCCGAGAGCCGGTCGCGCGCCTTTAGCGTCATGCTCGACCCGTTCGCGCGGGGCACACTGCGCCTGCCGTCGGGCCGCGTCGTGTTCGCTGAGCTGGGAGCGCAGAGCCCGTCGCTCCGGGTCGGGCTGTCGACGGCGCTGGGGGCGGGGCGGTAGCGCCTGGGCGGGGCGGTCGTCCAAGGCGGGGCGGTCGCCCAAGCGGACACCATGCATGGTGTCCCTACGGGTGCCTGAACGCGAGCGGGGCGGCCACCCCGCCCTCCACACGGACGCCGTGCGGGGTGGTCCTACGGGTGGATGCCTGGAAAGGGGTGGGGTGGTCCCTCCACCGCCCCGCCCTCACACGGCCAGTTCGGCGGTCTCCACCGACAGGAACCGGCGCTCGGGGAGCGAGACGCCCGTAAGGCGACCCAGGCCCGGGCGGTTGGGGAACACGGCGCCCGTGTCGATCCCGATCAGCCGCGGCGTGTCGAGCGGCTCGGTGACGGGAGTGTGGCCGCAGACGACCGGCATCTCCCACGCCGCGAGGTTGGCGTCGAGGTGCTTCCGCGTCCAGAGCAGGATGGCCGGGTTGGGGTCGGCGAGGTTCTCGGCGACCGACTTCCGCGTGTCGAGCCCGGCGTGGACGAAGGCGAACCCGCCCCGCTCGACGGCCAACTCGGTCCGGCGCAGGAAGTCAACGTGCTCGGAGGGAATGGCGAAGTCGCCGCGGCGCTCGTAGGCCGCGAGCGTGGTCCGCCCGCCGTTGGCCCACCACAGCTCGACGTCGCCGGCGCCGTCGACGTAGTCGAGCATCATCTGGTCGTGGTTGCCGCGGAGGAACACGTACTCCGCCCCGCCCTCCTGCGCCTCCAGCGCGAGGAGGCGGTCGATGACGCCCGGGCTGTCCGGCCCGCGGTCCACGTAGTCGCCCACGAAGACGAGCGTGTCGCCGGGTCCGAGCGCGCCGCCGGCGTCGGCGTCGAGGGCGGCGAGCAGGGCGTCGAGCGTGCGCGCGCAGCCGTGGACGTCGCCGATGGCGTAGAGGCGGTCCACTTAGCCCTTCGTGCTCGTGTTGACGAGGCCGCGGCCCGTCTTCTTCATCCGGTCCGTCCCTTCGAGCTCGCGCAGGACGGCGTCGAGGACGCCGTTGACGAACGCCGGGCTCTTGTCGGTCCCGAACACGCGGGCCACCTCGACGGCCTCGTTCAGCGTCACCTTGGGCGGGATGTCCTCGAAGTAGAGGAGCTCCGCGATCGCGATCCACAGCACGTAGCGGTCGGTCCGCGCGAGGCGGTTGAGGTCCCAGTTCTCGATGTGCCGGTCGATGAGGACGTCGGCCTCGGCGCGCGCGTCGGCGCTCTTGAGGAACAGGCGCTCGGCAAAGCGGAGGTACGTCTTCTCCTCGCCGAACGTGGGCCGGATAAGCGTGTCGATCACGTGCTCGACGGTGTCTTCGCTGGCCTCATACGCGTAGATCGCTTGCAGAACGCGCTCGCGCACCTGACGGCGTTTGCTGAGGCGGGGCGGCTGCGACACGGGACGGCGGGGTCAGAGAGCGGGCCGACGAAGATACCGGGCGGGGCGGGGCGGGAGCGGTCAAAAGGAGGCGAAGCGGGGGGAGGGATGGAGAGATACGCGCTCCGCGCGGGGTGGAGGAACAGGCACCCGCCACGCCCCACTCGCCGCGCAAAGACCCACCCCGCCCCATTGCAGCGGCAAGAGGTCTCGTGCGCGGCGATCCGTGAGGGCCCTCGCCCAACAACCACCCCGCCCTTTGGGTCCTAGCCCCTCCTGGCTGCGCCGATGCTGCGCGGTGTCCAGGAGGGGGATTCGTCTCACCCCGCCCCGCTCGGTCCGAACGCCGATCACGCAGGAGACCGCCCCGCCCTCGGCGAAGGCTCCGGCCGGGTTGGATCGGGCGCGCGTCCGGGTCTACCGCCTGTGCCGCTCGCCCCGCCTCCGCCCCCGCTCCGACCGTCCGGGCGCCCTCTCCTCGTCGCCGCCGTCGCGTTCGGGTGTGGGATCGCCCTCGCCCATGCCGCCCCGCCCGTCGGCGTGGCGGCGTGGGCGGGCGGGGCGGCCGCGCTCGCGCTCGCGGCCGGCGCCTACGCGTGGGCCACGCGGGGCCGCCTCGTCACGCTGCGCGGGCTCGTGCTCGCCCTGGCCGTCGCGGGCGGGGCGGTCGGCGTCGGCGCAGCGCGCCTCGCAGCGTGGCGCGCGCTGCCGGCGGACCACGTCGCGCACCTCGCCCAAGCCGCGGACTACGCGGACCTCGACCGGGACGACCGCGCGCCCGTCACGCTCTGGGGCACGGTCGACAGCGTGCCCACGGGCTCGGGGTGGAGCGTCCGGTTCCGGCTCCGCCCGGACTCGGCCGCGCGGGGCGGGGCGGCGCGGCCCGTCGCGGGACCGGTCCAGGTGTCGCTCCTGACGCCCGACGACCGGCGCCCCGTCTACCCCGCCCTCCGCCTGGGCGACCGTGTGCGGCTGTCGGGCCGCCTCGCCACCCCGCCCCGCCCGCGCAACCCGGCGCAGATGGACTACGGCGCCTACCTCCGCGGCCAGGGCATCTGGGCCACGCTCCGCGTGGACGACGAAACGGGCGCGGCCTTTCTCGCCCCGAGCGCGCGGTGGGCCGACCGCGTCGCCGTCGCCGTGCAGCGGCACGTCCGCGTGGCGCTGGCGCGGACGGTCCCGAGCGCCGAGGCGCGCGGCGTGCTGCTCGCGCTCCTCCTGGCCGACCGGAGCCGCGTCGACGGCGAGGCGCTCGACGCGTTCCGGCAGACCGGGCTCATGCACCTGCTGGCCGTTTCGGGGCTCCACGTCGGGCTCGTAGGGCTCGCGCTCTACGGGCTCCTCAAGCCACTCCTCGGGCGGCTGGGGCTGCGCCACCGGACAGTCGAGGCGCTCCGCGCGGCCGTCACGCTCGCCGTGCTGGCCGTCTACGTGCTCGTCACGGGCGGGTCGGTGTCGGTCGTCCGTGCGTTCGTGATGGTGGCGCTCGTGCTGGCGGGGCGGGCACTCGAGCGGCCGTCGGACACGCTGAACACGCTGGGGGCGGCGGCGCTCGTGCTCCTGGTCTCGCGGCCGACGGCGCTCTTCGACGTGGGCTTCCAGCTCTCGTTCGCCGCCGTCGCCGCGATCGTCACGCTGACGCCGCTCCTGACGGCGGCGGTCTCGGCGCGCGTCCGTGAGCGGACCGTGGGCGGGGCGGTCGTGGGCTCCGTCGCCGTGTCGCTGGCGGCGACCGTGGGGACGGCGCCGGTGCTCCTGGCGCACTTTGGGCGGCTCCCGCTGGGCGCGCTCGTCCTCAACCTCCCCGCCATCCCGCTCACCGGGCTCACGCTGGGGAGCGGGCTCGCGGCCGTCGCCACGTCGGGGTGGCTCGCGCCGGCCGCCGCCGCGTTCGGCGCGCTCGCCGACCTGAGCGCCCGCGCGCTCCTGCTCACGAGCCGCGTCGGGGCGGGGTGGCTGGACTGGGCCGCGCTCGACGTCTACGTCGAGAGCCCGCTCGTGCTCGCCGCGCTCGCACTCGGCGCCGCGGCGCTGGCCGTGTGGCGCCGCCCCGCCCTCCGCCTGCGTCTCGCGCTCACGGCCGCCGCGTGCCTGGGCGGGGCGGCCTGGGCGCACGCGCTGAGCGCCGAGGCCCGCCCGCACCTGGACGCCGTGTTCCTCGACGTGGGGCAGGGCGACGCGACGCTCCTCGCGCTCCCGAACGGCCGCCACGTGCTGGTCGACGCCGGCCTCCGCTCGCCCTACGTCGACGAGGGCGAGCGGACCGTGCTCCCCCACCTCGCCCGCTACGGGATCGACCGCGTCGACGCCCTCGTGCTCACGCACGCCGACGCGGACCACATCGGCGGAGCGGCGGCCGTGATGCGGGGCGTCCGTGTGGATCGCCTCGTCGTGAACGGGCGGGGCGGCGAGACGGACCTGTGGGCCAAGGTCGTGCGCACGGCCGACTCGCTGGGGGTCCCGGTGCAGGTGGCGGCGGCCGGCGACACGCTCGCGCTCGACCCGGCGGTGCGGCTCCGCGTGCTCGGTCCCGCCGGCTTGCGGTCCGCTCCGCCCCGCCCGGGCAGCGGCGCGGGCAGCCAACGGCCGGCGTCAGCCAACGAGGCGTCGGTCGTCCTGCGCGTCGAGTACGGGCGGACGCGGTGGCTCCTCACCGGCGACGCCGAGCGGGGCGGGGAGGCCGCCGTCGTCGCGCGCTACGGGCCGCTCCTGGCCTCGGACGTGGTCAAGGTGGGCCACCACGGCTCGCGGACGAGCTCGACGCCGGCGCTCGTGGCGGCGGCGGGGCGGCCGGCGTTCGCCGTCGTGTCGGTCGCGCGGCGCAACCGCTACGGGCTCCCGGACGAGGAGCCGATTGCGCGGTGGGGGCAGACGGGCGCTCAGACCCTCCTCACGTCCGCCGAGGGCGCCGTCTGGCTCCGGTCCGACGGCGAGCGCGTGTGGCGCGTCGCGTGGCGCTGACGGGGCCGCCCCGCCCTCGCGGGCGGGGTGGTCACTCCCGCCGGAGCTTCCGGCCGAGATCTTGTCGGCCGTGGAGCACCGCGAGAACGTCGACCGTGTCTCGGGACACGACGTAGACGATCCGGTAACCCTCCCGCACGAGCTCCCGGATGTGGTCGACTCCGAACTCTGGTACCACACGTCCGAGTTGCGGGTGGTCCGCCAGCGCCTCGGGGGCCGCGTAGAGACGCGCCACGACCGACCGTGCGTACTGCTGCGACGCACGCTCGAAGTATTCGCCGATGCCGTCCAGGTCGTCGAGCGCTCCAGGAGCCACCCGACGCTAGCCATCGCTTCGGGGCGTGCTTCCGAGCCAGCGGCTCAACCGGGTCCGTGCCTCCTCGTGCGTGACGCTCTGGCCCTCCTCCACCTCCCGGAGCCCCCGCTCGACCTGCTGGACGACGTAGAGCTCGTACTGGATGTCCTCGAACGAGGCGTCGTCGTCGAGCCGGTCGATCAAGCGACGGGCTACTTGTTTCGGGCTTACGGTGGGCATGACGGCGAGGGCGGGGCGGGCATGATACCCGCGTCGGCCTCTGGAGGTGCCCCGGCTCCGCCGAGTCGCATGTTGCGAGCGAGTCGCGCGGGATGGCGCCGCCCCGCCCGCGAGGGCGGGGTGGGTGCCTCCCCGTCCTCAGTGGTACAGGAACAGCGGGACGCGGGCCTCGTCGAGCAGCCGCGTGGCCGACGACCCGAACACGAGCCGCCGGAGGCCGGTCTTCGCGTACGCCCCCGACACCACGAGGTTGGCCCGCTCGCCCGTGGCGTAGCCGAGGATGACGTCGGCAGGGTCGCCGCTCTCGACGCCCGTCGTCTCGACCCGGTCGAACCCGTACGCGCGGAGGTACGACGCGGCCCCTTCGAGGAGCTGGCCGCTCGCCCGGCGGTCCTCGCCGGAGCTGCCGTGGACGTGGACGACCTCGACGTCCACGTCCGTCCCGAACGGGGCGAGGTGGGCAAACTTCTGGAGCGTCCGGGCCGCCGCCGCGCTCCCGTCGTAGGCGACTGCGACGCAGCGCACGTCGGGCGTCTCGGTGCCCACGATGAGCGTGGCGGCCGCCGACTGCTCGAGGACCTTGGCCAGCGTGTGCGTCCGCTGCGTCGGGTTGGCGTAGTAGAAGTGGCTCTCGCGTCCTGCGATGAGAAGGTCGTGGACCCGCATCTCGTCGACGATGCTCTGAACGAGCCCCTCCTCGCGGATGGCGTCGGGCGTGTGGCGGACGCCGGCGGCCTCGATCTGCTCGCCGAACGACTGGGCCAGCGCGACCGCCTTCTGCTTGGTCTCCTCGGCCAGCTCGTTGCGGAGCCTCTCGGCGAAGTACATCGACCCGATGCCGCCGCCGGCCGTGTCGCGCTGGATGGCCTCGCGGTCCACGAAGGCCAAGCCGGTCACTTCGGCGTCGTGGCGTTTGGCGATGTCGATCGCCGTCTGGATCGCGGCGGGCGTGTCGGAGTCGGGGTCGAGGGCGACGAGGATGCGGCGGGTCATGGGAGGCGGAGAGAGGGGCAGGCCAAAAGCTACGCGTGCGGGAGCAGGCGGGGCTGGAGGGGAGCGTAAGACGCTCGTATCAGGTGGTATACCCTCGTGTACCACGTGGTCTGCTCGCGTTCGGGCCTCGCTCCGGGTTCTCCACACCCCTCTGTATTTCTCTTTAGAAAGTTAAGTAATGCAGAGGTAGTACTAGGTCTGTGGACAGCGTGGACAACTCCGGGCCGCCCCGCCCTCGTGGACAACCCGGCCGTCGTCCACGCGCTATCCACACTCCCGTCCACCCCGCCCGCCCGTGCGGAGGTCGCTGGGGCGGGCGCCAGCGCCGATCTCGCCCCGGCCGTCCACAAGTCCACACGTCTCCACACGAGGGCGGGGGCTCTAGCCCGGACGGCGGGGTGGACAACGCCTGGTGGACAACCCTCGGGATGCCCCGTGGACAGGTGGGGGTTGACGGAGGGCGTCCCTTCCCCATGCCCCGCGCCGTCCACAGGCGTCCCCGAGGGCGGGGTGGTTATCCACACCGTTCTCCACGGTGTGGATAGCGGTTTCCAGTGCAGAATCGACGGTCGGGAGGTCACCTCGTGCGCCCGAGCGGGCACGCAACGGAGGACCGCCCCGCCCTCAGGGAATCGGCGAGACGAGCGTCGACTTAAGGGGCTGATCGAAGCGTCCCGCCGCTGCCGGCCGGCTGAGCGACGGCCGCACAGCGGCGGCTCGAAGCGGCGGGCGCGCATGCAGAACCGCCCCGCCCCCTGGCGAGGGCGGGGCGGTCGAGAGGGGCGGTGGAGCCTCTGGGGAGGAGCCGTTCCGCCTTAGCTGGGCTTCCCGAGCAGCGAGAACATCTTCTGCTTGTAGTTCTCGACGCCCGGCTGGTTGAACGGGTTGACGCCGAGGAGCGTCCCGCTAACTGAAACGGCGTGCTCGTAGAAGTGGATGAGGCGACCCACGTTCTCGGCGTCCAGGCGCGGGAGCGTGACGGTCCAGTTGGGGACGCCACCCTCGGCGTGGGCCTCGGCTGTCGCCGCGTACGCCTTCTCGTTGATCTCGCCGTAGGTCTTGCCCGCGAGGTAGTTCAGGCCGTCGCCGTTGTCGTCCTGCTCCGCGACCTCGAGCCCTTCGCCGGCGTCGTCGATGCGGAGGAAGCTCTCGACGAGCGTCCGCTGCCCCTGCTGGACGTACTGGCCGACCGAGTGGAGGTCGGTCGTGTACTGGAGCACGACCGGGAACAGGCCCTTGCCGTCCTTCCCCTCGCTCTCGCCGAACAGCTGCTGCCACCACGCGCCGATCCCGCGCAGCGCCGGGTCCATGACGGCCATGACCTCGGTCTTGTAGCCCTGCTCGCCCAGCGCGTAGCGGTCGCCGGCGTACTGGAGGGCGGGGTGGCCGGCGTCGGCGTCCGTCACCTCGCGCGCGCCGGCGACGGCGCCGTAGAACAAGGAGCGCGTGTCGACGCCCGACGCGGCGATCGGCAGGAGGCCCACGGGCGTGAGCACAGAAAACCGGCCGCCGACGCCGTTCGGGACCACGTAGCGGCGGTAGCCCTTGTCGACGGCGAGGTCGTGGAGCGCGCCGCGGTCGGCGTCGGTCGTGGCGATGATGCGGCGGTCGGCGTCGTCGAAGTGCCGCTCCACGAACCGGCGCGCAAAGCGGAAGGCGAGGGCCGGCTCGAGCGTCGTCCCCGACTTCGAGATCACGTTGACGTAGACGCTCTTGCCGTCGAGGTACTGGAACAGCCGCTCGTGGTACTCCGGCCCGAGGTGGTGGCCGGCAAAGAGGATCTCGGGGCCGTCGTCCGAGAACGGCGTGTCGAGCGCCTGCATGACGGCCTCGGCGCCCAGGTACGACCCGCCGATCCCAATACAAAGGAGGACGTCGGCACGGTCGCGGATCTCGGCGGCCGTCTCGGCGACCGACTCCAGGAGCGCGTCGTCGGGGTCGAGCAGCATCCGACGCCACCCGAGCATCTCGGGCATCTCGGTCTCGCCGTCGAGCACGCGGCGGTGGGCCTGCGCCACGCGGTCGTCGAGGGCGGGGCGGTCGTCGAGGAAGGGGAGGACGTGCGAGCGGTCGAGGGTGAGGGGCATGGGTGTGGGAGAGGTGGAGGGGTGGAACGTCCCGCCCCGCTCGCGGTGCCGCCGCCCCGCCCTGGCTTCCGCTACCGCCCCGCTCGGGTGCCGCCACGCGAACGGGGCGGGGCGGAGCGTTGGCCGGGCGCCCGTCCTCCCCGCCCTCTGAGTCCGCCCATGCGCGCCGTTCTCGCTGCTGTCCTCCTGTTTGCCGCGTCGGCGGCGTGTGCTCAGGGCGGGGTGCAGGTCGCGCGCGTCCAGTACGGCGGCGGCGGCGACTGGTACTCGGGCGACCCGCTCCCGACGCTCCTCGCCTACGCGCGGCAGCACACGCTCCTGGACCTCGACCCGGAGCCGGTCACGGTCGAGCTGGGGAGCGACCGGCTGTTCGCGGTGCCCCTGCTGTTCCTCAACGGCCACGGCAACGTCGCCCTCACCGACGACGAGGCGGGGCGGCTCCGGCGCTACCTCGACGGCGGCGGCTTCCTCATCGTCAACGACGACTACGGGCTGGACGAGTCGGTTCGCCGCGAGCTCAAAAAGGTGTACCCCGAGCAGGAGCTCCAGCCGCTCCCGGCGAGCCACCCGGTCTACCACGCCCACTTCGACTTTCCCGACGGGCTCCCCAAGATCCACGAGCACGACGGCGAGCCGGCGCGGGGCTACGGGCTGTTCCACGAGGGCCGCCTCGTCGTGTTCTACGCCCACGAGAGCGACCTCGCCGACGGCTGGGAGCCGGAGGGCGTCCACGCCGACCCGCCCGAGGCGCGCGAGGCGGCGCTGCGGATGGGCGTGAACCTCCTGGTCTACGCGACGACGCAGGGCGGGGCGGTCCAGTAGCATCGGTAGGTCAGGACGATCAGTGGGTCAGTAGGGCGGGGTGGGCAAGGATTGGACTGACGCGCCGTCCCGCCCCTGGCGCCGCGCGGGCGGGGCGGGCATCTTCCGGCTCACCAACTCACCGACTCTCCCGGACATGACCCCTTTCCGCGTCCTCCTCGTCGGGCTGCTCCTGATCGCCGGCCTCCTGTACGTCCTCAATCCAGGGCCGGAGGCGTTCCGGCGGTTTCTGACCGAGGAACTCGCCGCGCAGGCCGAGCAGCGGGCGCGAGACGCGGGCGAGGAGGTCGGCGGCTCGTCCGGCGGCCGCGTGGCCGGCGTGATCGCCAGGCGCCTCGGGCGCGAGGCCGGCGCGCTCGCCTCGGAGGCGTTCGAGCGCGAGGACTACTACGTCGCCAGCGTCTACCGCGTCGACATCAACGGCCGCCGGCCGGGCGGGGAGTGGGCGTTCCTCGGGATCGCGAATCAGTTTTTCCCGATCGAGGCGCCCGAGCTGTAGGGCGGGGCGGAGCGGATCGGGGAGAGCAGGTAGAGCGCAAGAGCAGGTAGAGCGAGACCACCCCGCCCCGCTCGTCGGAAAGGGGGCGGGGCGGCGCACGGGCTCCTTCCACCCCGGCCCGCTCCTGAAAAAGGGCGGGGTGGCGGAAAAAGACTGCCCCGCCCCGCCCGTGCCGTCACCTTCCGCTCTCCCCGCTCTCCCCGCTCTCCCCGCTCTCCCCGCTCTCCCCGCTCTCCCCGCTCTCCCCGGCTCTCCCCGCGGCACCCGGGCGGGGCGGCGGCGTATGGACCCCCGTCCCCACCCCGCCCCGACCCATGTCCGCCCTCCAGGAAACCGACCCCGCCGTGTTCGACCTCGTCCGTGCCGAGGTCGAGCGGCAGAACGACGGGCTCGAGCTCATCGCGTCCGAGAACTTTGTGAGCCCGGCTGTGCTCCAGGCGCTCGGGAGCCCGCTCACCAACAAGTACGCCGAGGGCCTGCCCGGCAAGCGGTACTACGGCGGCTGCGAAGTCGTCGACCAGATCGAGGACCTCGCCCGCGACCGGGCCAAAGAGCTGTTCGGGGCCGAGTGGGTCAACGTCCAGCCGCACTCGGGCGCGACGGCCAACCTGGCCATCTACCTCGCCTTTATGGAGCCCGGCGACCGGCTCCTCGGGCTCGACCTCGCCCACGGCGGCCACCTCACGCACGGCAGCCCGGTCAACTTCTCGGGCAAGCTCTACGACGCCCACTTCTACGGCGTCGACGAGGACGGCGAGCGGGCGGGCTACGTCGACCTGGACAAGGTGCGCGAGGCGGCCCGCGAGGTGCGGCCGACGATGCTCTCGGTCGGGGCCAGCGCCTACAGCCGCGACTTCAACTACGTCGCGCTCCGCGAGATCGCCGACGAGGTCGACGCGCTGCTCTGGGTGGACATGGCGCACACGGCGGGCCTCATCGCCGCCGGCCTGCTCAACGACCCGCTCCCCCACGCCCACGTCGTCTCGACGACGACGCACAAGACGCTCCGCGGCCCGCGCGGCGGGATGCTCCTCGTCGGCCGCGACGCGCCCTCGCCGACGGGCGAGACGTGGAAAAAGAGCGGCAACCCGAAGTCGACCGGGCAGGTCCTCGACTCGGCCATGTTCCCCGGCGCCATCGGCGGCCCGCTCATGCACTCGATCGCCGCCAAGGCCGTCGCCTTTGGCGAGGCGCTCCGGCCGGAGTTCGCTGAGTACCAGCGGCAGACGGTCGCCAACGCCCGCGCGCTCGCCGCGGCGTTCGTCGAGCGCGGCTACGCCGTCGTCTCCGGCGGGACCGACAACCACCTCGCGCTCGTCGACTTCCGCTCCAAGGGCGTCACGGGCAAGGAGGCCGAGGCGTGGCTGGGCGAGGCCGAGATCACGGTCAACAAGAACATGGTCCCGGGCGACCCCGAGAGCCCGTTCGTGACGTCGGGCATCCGCGTCGGCACGCCGGCGCTGACCACGCGCGGGTTCGGCGAGGACGAGTTCCGCACCGTCGTCGCGCTCATGGATCGCGTGCTGGCGAGCCGGGGCGGCGACGCCGAGGCCGTGCGCTCCGAGGTCCGCGCGCTGTGCGACGCGTTCCCGCTCTACGACGTGCCCTCGCTGGGGACCGAGCCCGTCCGCGCCGCCGTCGCGCAGTGACGGGCGTGTTTGCGGTGGGGGAGCGGTTCGGTCGCAGGCGCGGAATGCCTTCCCGCTAAGCAACTGTTTGGGAGCCGATTTCAGTCTCCTCCCCCCAGCGGGGGGAGGTTGGGCGGGGGGACCTCGGGCGGCCACCCCGCCCGAGACGCCCGCTCGACGTCCGTCTCCCACCCCGCCCTTTGGGTCCGGCCCTGCCCCGGTGGGAGAGGGAGAACCTCTACCAGACAGCTTCTGAGGCGCGCCCCACGGACTCGTCGTCCTGGGCTCCGGTCTGGGACCGCGCAGCCGCTCTGCGCCCACGGGAGCGACCGCCCCGCCCGGTGAACGGCCGGTGAGTTCGGCCGCCGACACCGAGACGTCACGGGCGGGGCGGGGTGGCCGGCCGATACTGCGCCGCCCCGCCCGCTCTGCCTCCACCGCCGGAGGCCGCCCCGCCCGTGCCCGACCTGCTCGCCTCCCTCATCGCGGCGTTCCTCCCGCTGTTCGTCGCCATCAACATCCCGGGCATCCTCCCGCTCTACGTGGGGATGACCGAGTCGTTCACGGCCGACGACCGGCGGGCGCTCCTTGTGCGCGCGCTCGCCGCGGCCCTCGTGCTCGCCGTGCTCATGCTGTTCGCGGGCGGGGTCATCTTCCGCACGCTCGGCATCACGGTCGACGACCTCCGCGTGGGCGGCGGGCTCATCCTGCTCGTCATCGCCATCACCGACCTCGCCTTCGGGGACACGAAGGACCGACGGGCCGGGAGCAAGGAGGCGCAGGAGGAGATCGCCGAGGCCGACGAGCCCATCGACCTCCCGGTCGTCCCGCTGGGCATCCCGCTCATCATCGGGCCGGGCGCCATCACGACGATCCTGATCGCCGACGGACAGGTCGGGTGGGAGCTTACGTTGCTCTCGATCGCGCTCAACATGGTGCTCGTGTTCGTCGCGTTCACCTTTGGGCCGTCGCTGCTCCGGCTGTTCGGGCCGGGCACGTCGAAGGCCGTCGCGAAGGTGGCCAGCCTGTTCCTCGCGGCCATCTCGGTCGCCATGATCCGGGGTGGCATCACGGCCATGATCGCCGCCGCGTCGTCGTGAGCGAGCCCGCCGCCCCGCCCGCGCCCGGGCCGTACCGGACCGTTGAGGTCCGCTGGTTTCTGCCCGGCGAGGTGCCGGCCGCCGTCGCCGCGTGGTTCGACGCGCTCGGGCCGCCGGTCGAGGAGGGCGTGCGGACCGACCGCTACCTCGGAGGCACCGGCGCCGAGCTCGGCCTGAAGGTCCGCGAGGGGCGCGTCGAGGCCAAGCAGCGCACGGGCGGGGCGGGGCGGGTGCACGGCGCCCCGGCCGCGGCGTGGGCCAAGTGGCTGTTCCCGGTCGAGGGCGACCCCGCCCCGCCCGGGTGGGTCGAGGTCCGCAAGCGGCGGCGGCAGCGGCGCGTCGAGGCCGCCGGCGGCGCGTGCGCCGTCGAGCTCTCGCGCGTCGAGGCGGGCGGGGCGGTCTGGTGGAGCGTCTGCCTGGAGGCGGCCGGACCGAGCGCGGACGCCCGCCGCGCGGCGCTCGCGCACGCGGCCGCGCTGTGGCTGGACCGCGACGACGCGCCGGCGCTGCGCCCCGAAGCGGCCCAGGGCTACCCGGCGTGGCTCGCCCACGTCGGAGCGTAGGCGTGCGGTGGTACGGGGTACGAGGTACCGGGTACGCAGCCAAGACGGCCCGCCCCGGCCCTGATCCGTGCGGGGGTGCTCTATTCTGGTGGCGCCCCACCACCCCGCCCCGCCCGATGCCGACTCCGCCGATTGCCCAGTTCCGCCCCGCCCTAGCGTTCCCGCTCGGCGTCGTCCTGTGCCTGCTCCTGGCCGCGGGCGGGGCGGTCGCGCAGCCGGCGATTCTCCCCGCTCCGGTCGAGGCCGCGTTCTCGGCCGGCTCGTTCGTGGTGACCACCGAGACGCCCATCGTGGTCCCGCCGGGCGACGCCGAGGCCGCGCGCGTCGGGCAGCTCCTGGACGAGCTGATCGGCCCGGCCGTCGACGGCGCGCCGGCGGTCGACGCGGGCGGGGCGGTGGGCGCCATCGTGCTCGACCGGCGGCCGGACCGAACGGACCTCGGCGCCGAGGGCTACGAGCTGGAGGTGACCGACCGCGGCGTCACGATCACGGCGCCCGAGGCGGCCGGGCTGTTCTACGGCGCCCAGACGCTCCGGCACCTCATGCCGCCCCACGTCGAGTTCACGGCCGCCCTCCCGCGCCCGCTCCCCGTCCCGCTCGGGCGCGTGGTCGACCGCCCGCGGTTCGCGTGGCGCGGCGCCATGCTTGACGTGGCCCGCCACTTTTTCAGCGTCGACGACGTGAAGCGGTTCGTCGACCTGATGGCGCTCTACAAGCTGAACCGGCTCCACCTCCACCTGTCCGACGACCAGGGCTGGCGCGTCGAGATCCCGGGCCGCCCCGCCCTCACCGACGTCGGCGGGCGGACCGAGGTGGGCGACGGGCAGGGCGGGTACTACACGGTCGCGGACTACGCCGAGATCGTCCGGTACGCGGCCGAGCGGTTCGTCGTGGTCGTCCCCGAGATTGACGTGCCGGGGCACACGAACGCGGCCCTCGCGTCGCTCCCCGAGCTGACCTGCGACGGCGTCGCCCCGGCCCCGTACACGGGCATCCGCGTCGGGTTCAGCGCCGTGTGCGTCGAGAAGGAGGAGACGTACGCGTTCCTGGACGACGTCGTGGGCGCGCTCGCCCGGGCCACGCCCGGCCCGTACCTCCACCTGGGCGGCGACGAGGTCAAAACGCTCTCGGCGGAGCAGTACGCGGCGTTCATGGCGCGCGCGCAGCAGATCGTGGCCGCCCACGGCAAGCGCTTTGTCGGGTGGGACGAGGTGGCGGAGGTGCCGCTCCAGCCCGGCGCGGTCGTCCAGGTGTGGCGGCCGCAGGCGCCGGCGGTCGCGGCGTCGGTGGCCGAGGCCGTCGCGGGCGGGGCGGCCGTCGTGCTCTCGCCGTCGGACCGCATCTACCTCGACATGAAGCCGGACTCGGCCGCCGTGCTCGGGCTCACGTGGGCCGGGCTGAACGGGGTCCGCGACAGCTACGACTGGGACCCCGCCGCGCTGCTCCCGGGCGTCCCCGAGGCGTCGGTTCTGGGCATCGAGGCGCCGCTGTGGTCCGAGACGCTGGGGACGCTTTCAGACGTGACGCTCATGGCGTTCCCGCGCCTGGCGGCCGTCGCCGAGCTCGCGTGGTCGCCGCAGGCCGTGCGGTCGTGGCCGGGCGTCCGCCGGCGGCTCGCCGCGCAGGCGCCGCGGTGGACGGCGCTCGGGGTCACGTTCGACCGCTCGGCCGAGGTGCCGTGGGAGCGGTAAGGCGGTGGGTCAGTCCGTCGGTGCGTCAGTGGGACGGTGAGCCGGCCCACCCCGCCCGAAACGCTTGAGCGGGGCGGGGCGGCGGTCCAGGGCACCCGAGCGGGCGGGGCGGGTTGGACGCGGCTCCGCCCGCATCTCCGCCCCGCCCGTGCGCCTCCGCCTCCTGCTCGCCCCGGTCCTCCTGCTCGTCGCCGGCGGGTGCGGCCTCGTCAAGTCCGTCGGCGTCGACCTGTTCTACGAGAGGGTCCCGCTCCCGGCCGAGAACGTGCGCCGCGACCTCGCCTACCTCGACGACGGCGACCCGAAGCACCGGCTCAACCTGTTCATGCCCCTCGCCGACTCGGTCCGCCGCGAGCCGTGGCCGACGGTCGTGTTCGTCCACGGGGGCGGGTGGGACTCGGGCGACCGCGACTTCACGTACGGCGGCGAGGACCTGTACAACAACGTGGGCCGGTTTTTGGCGCGGCACGGCATCGGCGCCGCCGTCATCAGCTACCGGCTCCAGCCGGGCGTCCGGTACCCGGCGCAGGTCGAGGACATGGCCGACGCGGTCGCGTACGTCCACCGCGAGATCGGGGCCTACGGCGGCGACCCGGACGCGCTGTTCCTCATGGGCCACTCGGCCGGCGCGCAGCTGGCGGCGCGCGTGGCGCTCGACCCCGCCCCGCTCCAGCGCGCGGGAGCCTCGCAGAGCGTCGTGTGCGGCGTAGTCGCGGTGAGCGGGGCGGCTCTCGACATCGCCGACCGGCCGACCTACACCGAGGCCGGGGCCGACTTCGCGTACTACGCCCGCCGGTTCTCACCGTCCGGCGAGCCGGTCGAGACCGCCCCGCCCGAGCCGCTCGCGTGGGAGCGCGAGGCGTCGCCGGCGACGTACGCCTCGGCCGGCGACCCGCCGTTCCTCATCGTCTACGCCGACGGCGAGGGGCCGGTGTTCGAGCGCCAGGTGGAGGTGCTGGACGCCGCGCTGGACGCGGCCGGCGTGCCCAGCGAGGTCGTCGTCATGCCGGCGCGGAGCCACGCGCTGGGCGTCCCCAACCTGAGCCGCGACGACCGTGTGGTCGGCCCGGCCGCGCTGGCGTTCGTCCGCGGTCGGGCGTGCACATGACGGCCTACCGCGTGCGCTGGCGCTGAACGACGGGCTCGGGCTCTGACGGCTCGGGCGGGGCGGAGTCGCCCAGGAGGCCGGCGTCGATGCGCCCCGGGGCGAGGCCGGCGGCGCGGGCCTCGCGCTCCAGGTCGTAGCCCTCGCTCGTGACGATGGCTTCGAGCGCCTCGACGCGGCGGAGGAGCCGGTCGCGGTCGGCCTTCGCGTCGGCGAGCTCGTCCTCGAGGTGCCCCGTGGCGCGACCGAGCTTGGCGGCCGTCTTAGACTTCGTCATCTGAACCTCGTAGTAGATCCCACCCACGGTCGCCACGATGGCGACGAGGAACAGCATAACGGCGACGATCACCATGGCGGGCGGGGCGGCGTTGGAGGTTGAGACAACGTACACCGCGAGACGGGCCACCCCGCCCGAGGTTGCGGGCGGGGTGGCAGGTCTGACACCACCCCGCCCACGGTCGTCGGGGCGTGGGCGGGGTGGTCGGGTCCGGGATCGCCACCCCGCCCGATGGCTGGACACCATGCAGGGTGTCCCTACCACCCCGCCCGGCTCGAACGGCCCGGGCGGGGCGGGCGGGGCGGTCCCTCTGCCCATTCCCAGTTCCTCTTTCCTCGTTCCCCGTCCGTCACTCCACCCAGACCGTCTTCTCGTTCACGAAGGCGCGGATGCCGGGGCGGCCCAGTTCGCGGCCGTAGCCCGAGTCGCCGACGCCGCCGAACGGGAGGTTCGGGTGGCTCTTCGTCATCTCGTTCACGAACACGGCGCCCGAGCGGATCCGGCGGGCGACGCGCTCGCCCCGCTCGCGGCTCCGGGTCCACACGCTGCCGCCGAGCCCGAACCGGGTCGCGTTCGCCAGGCGGACCGCGTCGTCCTGGTCCTGGGCGACGGTCAGCGACGCGACCGGGCCGAAGATCTCCTCCTCGAACGCGACCGTCCCCTCGCCCACCCCGCCCAGGACCGTCGGCGGGTAGTAGGCGCCGGGGCCGTCAGGGACCGTTCCGCCGCACAGGACGCGCGCGCCCTCGGCGGCCGCGCGCTCGACTTGGTCGTGGACGCCGGCGCGGAGGTCCTCGCGGGCGAGCGGGCCGAGGTCGGTGTCCGGGTCGGTCGGGTCGCCGACCGTGAGCGCCTCCATGCGCTCGACGAACCGGGCCGTGTACTCGTCCGCGATCGGGGCCTCCAGGATGAACCGCTTGGCCGCGATGCACGACTGGCCGTTGTTCTGCGTCCGCGCCGCGACGCCCACCTCGACGGCCCGGTCCAGGTCGGCGTCGGCCAGGACCACGAAGGCGTCCGACCCGCCGAGTTCGAGGAGCGACGGCTTGAGCGCCTGGCCCGCCTGGCTCCCGACGCTCCGCCCCGCCCGGCTGCTCCCGGTCAGCGTGACGGCGCGGACGCGGTCGTCGGCGATGACGCGGGCGGTCGCCTCGTGGTCGAGGTTGAGCCACTGGAACACGCCCTCGTCGAACCCGGCCTGGCGGAACACATCGACCATGGCCTCGGCGCAGCCCAGGACGTTGTCGGCGTGCTTCAAGAGCCCCACCCCGCCCGCCATGATCGTCGGCGCGGCGAAGCGGAGGGTCTGCCAGTAGGGGAAGTTCCACGGCATGACGGCGAGGACCGGGCCGAGCGGCTCGTAGGCCACGAAGCTCCGCGTGGCGTCGGTCTCGCGCGGCTCGTCCTGCAAAAAGCCCTCGGCGTGCTCGGCGTAGTAGCGGCAGACCCACGCGCACTTGCGGGCCTCGGCGACGGCTTGGTCGAGCGGCTTCCCCATCTCGCGCGTCATGAGGGCGCCGTGGACCTCGGCGCCCTCGTCCAGGAGGTCGGCCGCGCGGCGCATGGCCTCGGCCCGCACGGCGAACGGCGTCTGGCGGTGCGCCTCGAACGCCTCGGCGGCCCGGTCGAGCGCGGCGTCGGTCTCGTCGTCCGTCAGGCGGCGGTAGGTGTCGAGCGTCTCGCCCGTGGCCGGGTTGCGGGTCGTGACGGAGTCGGGGCGGGGCGGCATGGGCGGAGTCGGCGGGCGGGGCGGTGTGCTCTCCCAACGCCGCTCCGCCCCGCCCGTTCGCAGCCCGAGGGCGGGGCAGGGCGCGGCGGAGGCCGATCTGGGGCGGAGGAGCGGGAGGGCGGGGTGAATACCGGAGCGCCGGTTGCCCTCGGCGTACAATCTGAGGACATTCCACACCCGCCCGCTCTGTACATGGACTCGTCTGGACTCCTCCGCCGCAGCTCCCGCCTCGTGCGGTCGTGGCTCGGCGACGCCGCCGCCCCGCCCCCAGACGGCCCGTGGGGCGAGAACGGGGGGGACGACGAGGTCAGCGAGCGGGGCGTCTCGCGCCGCGCCGTCGAGGCCGTCGTGGGGACGCCGGTCGGCGACCTCGGGCTCTACGACCACGCGCTCCGCCACCGCTCGCTGTTCCGCGGCCACGTGAGCGACGGGACCGAGTCGAACGAGCGCCTGGAGTTCCTGGGCGACGCCGTGCTCGGGGCGGTCACCGCCGAGGTCCTCTACCGGACGTTCCCGGAGCGGTCCGAGGGGTTCCTCACGCGCACGCGGGCCACGCTCGTCAACGGGAAGGCGCTCGCCGGCTACGCCGAGGCCATCGGCCTGGACGCGCTCATCCTGATGAGCGACAACATGGAGGCGTCCGCGGGGCGGACCAACCGGACGATCCTCGCCGACGCCTTCGAGGCCGTCGTCGGCGCCGTCTACCTCGACCTCGGGTTCGCCGCCGCGCGCCGGTTCATCAACGCCGTCCTGGAGCAGTGCGTGGACCTGGGCGTGGCGGCGGCCGACCGGAGCAACTACAAGAGCCTGCTCCTGGAGCACGTCCAGGGCCTCGGGCTCGCGCAGCCGACCTACGAGACGATCTCCGAAGAGGGGCCGAGCCACGACCGCACGTTCACGGTCGCCGCCGTCGTCGACGGCGAGCACGTGGGCCAGGGCTCGGCCCGGTCCAAAAAGGCCGCCGAGCAGGTGGCCGCGCGCGAGGCGCTCGCGGCGCTCCGCCAGCAAGCCGCGTAGCGGCGAGCAGCGAGCAGCGAGCAGCGAGCAGCGAGCGGAAGATGCCCGCCCCGCCCGCAACGCGCGGGGGCGGGGTGGTAGGGACACGGCGTGCCGTGTCCGCTGTGGGCGGGGCGGTGGAAACGCTGCGGGGCGGCGTGCCGCCCGCCCGGGGCCACCCCGCCCACACGAACGGCCGCCGCTCCCGCGTCTGGACGAGGCGCGGCCGCCCCGCCCTTCGCCTCTGTTTCCCCGATCCTCCCCGCCCAGGGCGGGGCGGTGGGGAACCGCTTCCGGGGCGCCGCCTTCCAGCCTCACACCCCCGACCCGCCCGCATGGAGACCGCCACGGACACCCGCACCGGCCGCCCCGCCCAGGATGGCGCCAGCCACCCCGCCAGGGACGGCGTCAGCCACCCCGACCGCTTCGCCAACCGCCACATCGGGCCGTCGCCGGCCGAGGAGCGCGAGATGCTCGACGCGCTCGGCTACGACTCGCTCGACGCGCTGAGCCGCGCGGCCGTCCCCGACGCGATCCAACTCGGGCGGGCGCTCGACCTGCCCGACCCGCTCGGCGAGCAGGAGCTCCTGGCCGACCTCCGCGCGCTCTCCGAGGCCAACGAGGCGACGCGGTCGTACATCGGGATGGGCTACCACGGTACGTTCACCCCGCCCGTCATCCAGCGCAACGTGCTGGAGAATCCGGGGTGGTACACGCAGTACACGCCGTACCAGGCCGAGATCGCGCAGGGCCGCCTGGAGGCGCTCCTCAACTTCCAGACGGTCGTGTCGGACCTGACGGGGCTGCCCATCGCGAACGCGTCGCTCTTGGACGAGGGCACGGCGGCGGCCGAGGCCATGTCGCTCTTCGCCGGCGCCCACCGCGGCAAGCGCTCGACGTTCCTCGTCGACGCGCGGTGCCACCCGCAGACGGTCGCGGTCGTCAAGATGCGGGCCGAGCCGGTCGGCATCGACGTCGTGGTCGGCGACTGGGGCGGGGCGGAGGTGACCGACGACACGATCGGCGCGCTCGTCCAGTACCCGACGACCGACGGCGAGGTGGTCGACTACGCCGCGTTCGCGGACCGGCTGCACGACGCCGGCGCCTACCTCGCCGTGGCGGCGGACCTCCTGGCGCTCACGCTCCTCGAGGCGCCGGGCGCGTGGGGCGCCGACGCCGCCGTGGGCAACAGCCAGCGGTTCGGCGTGCCGATGGGCTACGGCGGCCCGCACGCCGCCTTCTTCGCCACGACGGACCAGTTCGCGCGCAAGATTCCGGGCCGCATCATCGGCGTCAGCCAGGACCGCCACGGCGAGCCGGCGCTCCGCATGGCGCTCCAGACGCGTGAGCAGCACATCCGCCGCGAAAAGGCGACGTCCAACATCTGCACGGCCCAGGTGCTCCTCGCCAACATGGCCGGGTTCTACGCCGTCTACCACGGGCCGGACGGCCTCAAAGCCATCGCCGAGTTCGTCCACGGGCAGACGCAGCGGCTGGCCGAGGCGCTCCGCGCGGCGGGCCACGAGGTCGTCCACTCGGACTACTTCGACACGCTCCGCGTCCGCCCGAGTGGCCTGAGCGGGGCGGACGTGGTCGCGATCGCCCTGGAGGAGCACGCCGTCAACCTCCGCCTCTACGACGACGGCACGGTCGGCGTCGCCCTCGACGAGACCGTCACCGACGCCGACCTCGAAGACCTCGTCGACGCCTTCGGCGGGTCCGTCCTCCCCGCCCCGCCCGACGCGGACGAAAGCGGCGGGGGCGGGGCGGCGTACGGCGGGGTGATGGCGCGCGAGACGCCGTTCCTGGAGCACCCGACGTTCCATGCCTACCGGAGCGAGACCGAGATGCTCCGGTACCTGAAAAAGCTGGAGAACCGGGACCTCTCGCTCGTGCACTCGATGATCCCGCTCGGGTCGTGCACGATGAAGCTGAACGCGACGGCCGAGATGATGCCGATCACGTTCCCCGGCTTCGCGAACGTCCACCCGTTCGCGCCGGACGCCCAGACCGAGGGCTACGAGGAGGTCGTCGACACGCTGGAAGAGTGGCTGGCCGAGATCACCGGGTTCGACGCCGTCTCGCTCATGCCCAACTCGGGCGCGCAGGGCGAGTACACCGGGCTCCTCACGATCCGCGCCTACCACCGCTCGCGCGGGGACGACCAGCGGACCGTCTGCCTCATCCCGACGAGCGCGCACGGCACGAACCCCGCGAGCGCGGTCATGGCCGGCATGGACGTGGTCGCGGTCAAGGTGGACGACGCGGGCGAGGTCGACATGGACGACCTCCGCGCCAAGGCGGAAAAGCACGCCGACCGGCTCGCGGCGCTCATGATCACCTACCCGAGCACGCACGGCGTCTTCGAGACGACGATCCGCGAGATGGCCGACGTCGTCCACGACGCGGGCGGGTTGGTGTACATGGACGGCGCCAACCTCAACGCGATGGTCGGCCTGTGCCGGCCGGGCGACTTCGGGATGGACGTGTGCCACCTCAACCTGCACAAGACGTTCGCGATTCCGCACGGCGGCGGCGGGCCGGGCATGGGGCCGATCGGGGTCGTCGAGAAGCTGGAGCCGTTCCTGCCGCGCCACCCGGTCGTCCCGACGGGCGGGGAGGAGGGCATCGGGCCGGTCGCGTCGGCGCCCTACGGGAGCGCGCTCGTGCTCCTGATCTCGTGGGCCTACATCGCCATGATGGGCGCCGACGGACTCCGGCGGGCCTCGCAGGTCGCCATCCTCAACGCCAACTACATGGCGAAGCGGCTGGAGGGCCACTACGACGTCCTCTACCGCGGGCCGAACGGACTGAGCGCCCACGAGTTCATCCTCGACGTGCGCCCGTTCCAGAAGGCCGGCGTCTCGGCCGAGGACATCGCCAAGCGCCTCATCGACTACGGCTTCCACGCGCCGACCATGTCGTGGCCCGTGACGGGCACGCTCATGGTGGAGCCGACCGAGAGCGAGTCGAAGGCGGAGCTCGACCGCTTCTGCGACGCCATGATCGCGATCCGCACCGAGATCCAGGAGATCGAGCTGGGCACCGCCGACGCCGACGACAACGTGCTCAAGATGGCCCCGCACACGGTCGTCGAGACCACGGCGACCGAGTGGACGCATCCGTACTCGCGCGAGCAGGCGGCGTGGCCGGCGCCGTGGAGCCGCGACGCCAAGTTCTGGCCGACGACGGGCCGCGTGGACAACGCCTTCGGCGACCGGAACCTCGTGTGCTCGTGCCCGCCGATGGAGGCGTACGCCTGACGGGGCCGGGGCGGCCACCCCGCCCGCGCGGCTCTACGTGGGGGCGGGCAGCGTCAGCAGCAGGACTCCGTCGCCGCCCCGCCCCCGACTGGCGCCGGCGCGCAGTCGAACAAGCCGAAGTGCGTCGAGCGGTCGCCGGTCACGTCGAAGAACGGCGCGAACCGCGTCTCCTGGAGCATGGCCGCCGTGTTGCCGCACACGAGGGCGGGGCGGCCGGCCTCGAACGTGTGGTGGTCGTCCAGGACGAAGGCGTGGCGCTGACCCTCCACCCCGCCCCGGTAGGTCGCCATCTGGCCGTAGTCCTCGCACGCGTCCTCGACGAGGCCCGGGAGCTTGAAGGCACGGGCCGTCCGCGAGACGAAGCGGGCGGCGCCCAGCGCGTCGCGGAGGGCGGGGTCCTCGACCGTAATCGGACTCTCGGCGACGGTCCGCACGTCGGCCCAGCCGAGACGGGCCATGAGGCGGCGGAAGTCCTCGGTGTAGAGCGCGCCGCCGAGACATTCGCCCACGAGCACGGGGTCCCGGCGGATGGCCTCGGGCAGACGGCGGTCGGCGAACACGTCGGACGCGTAGAGCTCGCCGCCGGGCTTCAGCACGCGCCAGATCTCGCGGAACACGGGCTCCTTGTCCGGGGCCAGGTTGAGGACGCAGTTCGAGATCACGACGTCGACGCTCTCGTCCTCGACGCCCAGCGCGCCCAGGTCCTCGATCAGTCCCAGCCGAAATTCGGTCGTCGGAGCGGGGTGGCCCAGGGCGTCCGCGACGGCCTCGCGGTGGCGCTTGGCGACCTCGACCTGCTCCGGCGTCATGTCCACGCCGATCACGCGCCCGGCCGGCCCGGCGAGCGCGGCGGCGACGAAAGCGTCGCGGCCCGTTCCGCAGCCCAGGTCGAGGACCGTCGCCCCGTCCAGGGCGGCCGGGATCGGCGAGCCGCAGCCGTAGAACTTCGCCAGCACCTCGTCGGGGAGGAGCGACAGGATCGGCCGGTGGTGCTCGGGGACGGACTCGCTCGGGCAGCACGCCGACGTCTTGAGGTCGCCCGCCGACTGGAGCGTCGTGCCGTAGTAGTCGCGGACCTGGGTGTGCGTGAGGGTCTCCATGTCGGGGGCGGGGTGGACGGGCAGGATAGACCCGCCCCGCCCCGCCCGGTCTTACGGCCGGTCTTACGGAGGGACGAGGAATGGGGAGGCATAGAGGGACGAGCAGATCCTCTCTCTGCCCATCCCTCCATCCCTTATCGCTCGATCCCTCCCACCGTCGCCACGCCCGCGACGTGCGGGGCAGCCAGCCCGAGCGGGGCGGTGAACGCCTCCATCTGCACGTCCGCGAAGCCGGCCTCGCGGATCCGGCGGCCCGTCTCGCGGTCGGGGCGGCAGCCGTCGGCGGCCCAGCCCCACGGGCGGCGGAGCGCCCGCTGCCACGCGCGCAGCCCCGAGCCGGGCGGGGCGGCGACGTGCTCGACAAAGTAGAACCGCCCGCCGGGGCGGAGCACGCGGCGGGCCTCGGACAACGCGGCCTCCACGTCGCCCACCGAGCACAGGACGAGCGTGCTCACGACCGCGTCGGCCGCCCCGCCCTCGACCGGCAGCGCCTCGGCCGTGCCCGGCCTCAGGTCGAGGTCCAGCCCGTGGCGCTCGGCCGCGCGGCGGAGGTGCGGGTGGAACCAGGCGTTCGGCTCGACGACGACCCAGCGCGTGCCCCGCGCGAGGTAGCGGGCGTTCGGTCCGGCTCCGGCCCCGATCTCGACGACGGTGCGGGGCGGGCCGCAACCGGGCGGGGTGGCGAGTCCCGCGAACAGGGCGCGCTTGCGCTCGGCGTAAAGCGCCTCCTGCGCGTCGGCCGCGTGCGCGAGCTGCCACGCGAAAAGGCGCGCGCGGAGGCCGCGGCGGAGGACCCCACCCCGCCCCGCCCGCGTAGAAACGGCTCCCTTCTCACACATTCCCCATCCCACTATGGCCCTCGCCAAGATCATCGAAGTCTCCGCCGTCTCCGACAAGAGCTTCGACGACGCCGTCCAGCAGGCGTACAAGGAAGTCTCGCAGACCGTCCGCGGCGTCCAGAGCGTCTACGTCAACGACTTCATCTACGAGCCCGGCGACGGCAAGGCCGGCAACTACCGCGTCCACTGCAAGGTGACGTTCACGGTCGAGAACCAAGGCGACCTGGCGTAGCCCCCGCCCCGCCCGACGTTCGCGCCCCGCCGGCCCCGCCGAGCGGGGCGCGCTGTTTAGGAGAACGCCTTCCACAGCAGGCGGGCAGCGACGACGGCCGCGAACGCGGCGAAGCTGTAGCGGACGTAGCGGACGTCGATCCGGTGGGCCGCCGACACGCCCAGACGCGCCGTCACGACGGCGGGGAGCGCGAGCGCCGCCGCCCCGCGCCAGTCCACGTAGCCCAGCGTGCCCGGCGGCACGGGCGCGTCCCACCCCAGCACCACGTAGGTCGCCACGCCGACGGCCGTGATGATCGTGATGGCCGCCGTCGAGGTCCCCGACGCGACGGCCGTCGGGAGGCGGACGAGGCCGGCGAACGCGGGCACGAGCACCACCCCGCCCCCGATGCCAGCCAGCGCCGAGATGGTCCCGGCCGCCCCGCCCACGGCGGCCAGGCGGGGCGGGGCGGTCCGCGCGTCGGCGGCCGTGTAGGCGTCGGCGCGGGCGCCGCCGGTCAGCATGCGCGCGACGACGGCGACGAGCGAGAGCCCGAGCACCACCTGGAACGTCTGCTTGTCGTACCACGGCTGCGTCGAGACGAAGCGCCCGACGAGGACGACGGCGACGGCCGCGAACGCGCCCGTCACGAGCGCCGTCCGCCGGTCGATGGCCCCGTGCTTCCACTGCCCCACGGTCCCCGACGCCGAGGCCGCGAACGTGCAGAGCAGGCTGGTCCCCAGCGTGAGCGGCGTGAGCACGGGGTCCGCCACGCCGGCGGCCCCGAACGCGAAGAACAACGCGGGGCCGAAGACGACGCCGCCGCCGACGCCGACGAGCCCCGCGACAAACCCGCCCACGGCGCCGACGAGGAGGAGGACGAACAGCATGGGGCGGGGTGGTTCTGGGGCGGGGCGGCCCAAGCTACCCGCCGCCCCGCCCCAGTAGACGGAGCGAATCGGGCTCCCGCAGTAGCTTGTCCACATGGATCGGACTGCGTACTTCGACCGCCGAGTCCTTGAGGGCCGCCCTTACATCCGACTCGAGTGGTGTGAACTCGCCGTCCGCGATCCCGAAGCGACTGAGGTTCAGCCCGACGGACGCATCCGGCACTGGCGATACATTGACGATCTAGGCAAGCACCTCCGCGTCGTGACGTTGCCAGACGGCCTGACGCTCCACAACGCTTTCCCCGACCGCTCCTTCAAACCGGACTCGCCGTGACGTTCGAGTATTACCCCGATACCGACACGCTCTACATCGCGCTCCGCACGGGGACGGGCGCCGATGCTGCAGAAGTGGCTCCCGACGTTGTGCTGGACTACGACGAGGCGGGGGACGTGCTCGGAATCACCGTCGAGCACGCGAGCGAGCGGGCCGACCTCGGGTCGTTCTCCGTCACGAAGATCCCGGCGCTGGTCGCGTGACCGCCCCGCCCGGGCGGGGCGGCTACCGGCCGAGCGTTCGCGCGTAGGCGGCCGGGTCGAGAAGCAGGCGGCGGGCGGCCTCCAGGACGGGGTCCCGGCCCAGCTCGGCCACCGTTTGGTCCCGCTGCCCGAGGTAGCGCGAGAGGATCTCGTGGCGGAGCTGCGCCTGGAGGCGCGGCGCGTGGCGCTCGAAGTCGCGGGCCTTTTCGCGCTCGATGGCCTGCCGGAGATCGGCGAGCGGGCGCTCGGCGCTGCTGTAGCCCGTCGCGTCGAGGTCGGCCGCGAGCGCGTCGGCGGCGCGCTCAGCGTCGGTGCGATAGGCGACGCCCTCGGACTCGACGAACGCCTCGAACGCGTCGTAGACCGGGCCGTCCACGCGGAAGTCGTCGGGCAGGGCGGGGTGGTCCGCGGCGTAGCGGTTGGCAAAGCGGAGGAACGCGGCCGAGCGCACGAGCGCCCGCTCGAGCTCGCTCTCCGCGCCCAGCGACACCGGCACGTCCGGCTCGATGCCGCCGCCGCTGCGGACGGTCCGCCCCGCCCGCGTCTGGAACGCGCGCCGGAGCGAGTCGGGGACGGCCGCGGCCCGCTCGCCCTGCGCGTAGCTCAAGCGCTGGATCTCGCGGCCCGCCGGCGTCGTGTAGCGGCTGACGGTCAGCTTGAGCGCCGTCCCGTACGGCATCGGGCGGACGACCTGGACGAGCCCCTTCCCGTACGTCGTCTCGCCGACGACCACGCCGCGGTCGTGGTCCTGGAGCGCGCCGGCCACGATCTCCGACGCCGACGCGCTCGCCCCGTCCACGAGCACGGCCACGGGCAGGTCCGGCAGGAGCGGGGCGGTGCCCGTCGTGTACGTCCGGTCCGTGCCCCGCGAGCGGCCCTGCGTAGCCGTCACGACGGCGCCCTCAGGCAGGAACACGCCGCTCAGCGCGACGGCCTGGTCGAGCAGCCCGCCCGGGTTGCCGCGCAGGTCCAGGACGAGCGCCCGGAGCTCGCCCTGCGCCTGGAGCGCCTCGACGGCGTCCGTCACCTGCCCCGCCGCCTCCTGCATAAACCGCCCGAGGCGGACGTAGCCCACGCCCTCTGCGACGTCGCCCACGAAGCCCGAGTACGTCACGTCCGAGCGCTCCTCGCCGGCGCGGACGAGCACGAACCGGAGCGGCTCGGCCTCGCCCTCGCGCTCGACCTCGATGGGCACGCTCGTGCCCGGGTCGCCGCGGAGGAGCGCGTTGGCGCGCTCGGCCGAGACCGCCCCGCCCGGCTGCCCCGCAACCGAGACGACGGCGTCGCCGGGCCGGAGCCCCTGCGCCTCGGCGTCCGACCCGTCGAGCACGGACGAGACCACGAGCCCGCCGCCCCGCTCGGCAAGCACCACGCCGACCCCGCCCACCTCGCCCTGCTGCTGGAGCCGGCTGGCCGCGGCCGTCGCCTCGTCGTAGTAGACCGTGTACGGGTCGAGCGCGTTCGTCATGGCGCCGATCCCGGTCCGCATCAGCCGCTCGGCGTCGACGGCGTCGACGTACTCGGACGCGAGCGCCTCGTAGATCGACCCGAACAGGCCGAAGCTCTTGCGGATCGCGAACAGGTCGCCCTCGGCCTGGGCCGCGGCCGGCGGCGCGAGCGCGAGGAGCAGGAGGAGCGGGGTGAGGCGGCGAACGGTCATCCGGGCGGACCCAAAGGGCGGGGCGGGCGGGGCGGTCTGAACGCGACGGGCGGGGCGGTCGTGCGGCCGTGGGAGTGCGCACCCGCCGGTGCCCAGCGGCGACCGCACCGAGCCCCCTACGCCGCCCCGCCCTCGGCGAGCGCCTCGGCGTCGCGCTTCTCGACCACGCGGGCGAGCAGGATCGAGAGCTCGTAGAGCAGGAGCAGCGGGACCGCCAGGATGACCTGGCTGAGCGGGTCGGGCGGGGTGAGGAACGCCGAGAGGACCAGGATGATGACGAGCGCGTAGCGCCGCCCGGTCCGCAGGAGCTCCGAGGAGACGACGCCCAGCTTGGTCAGGACCACGACGACGACCGGGAGCTCGAACAGGACGCCGGCCCCGAACGACCACGTCAGGAGCATCGAGAAGTAGCGCGAGATGTCGAACTCGTTGACGATCGTCTCCGCCACCTGGAACTGGGCGAAAAACTGGAGCGCGATCGGCGCGATCACGAGGTACCCGAACGCGATGCCGGTCACGAAGAAGCCGGTCGCGAACACGGACGCGAACCTCAGCCCCTGCCGCTCCTGCGGGTACAGCCCGGGCTCGATAAACTTCCACACCTGGTACACCACGATGGGCGACCCCAGCACGATGCCCGTCGCGAGGACGGTCCCGAAGTAGGCGAAAAACTGGCCCGTGATCGTCCGGTTCTGGAGCGTCACCTCGACCGGGTCCAGCCCGAGCACGTCGTACATGAAGAACGACGGCTTCGTCGGGCCGAGCAGCACGTCGCCCACGATCCACCCGGCGAAGAACAGGCAGAGGACTGAGCACACGGCGATGCCGCCGAGCGCCTTGAAGATCCGCCAGCGGAGCTCCTCGAGGTGGTCGAGGAACGGCATCTCGCCCGGCTGCGGCGCCATCGGGTCCGGGAGCGCGCCCGCCCCGCCCGCGACGGTCACCGCGTCCGGCGGCGGCGGCGGCGGCGTCTGGTCGAGCCGGACGCCGGCGCGGTGAGCCGGGACGGGGAGGTCAGAGGCCCCGTCGCCGGTCTCGGCGGCGGAGCGCGACGACCGGGAGCGCCAGACGTCCATCGCGCGCTCAGGCGGTGTCGCCGGACGGGACCGCCGCCCGGGCCGTCTCGCGGAGGTTGAGTTCGAGGAGCGACTCGACCCACAGGCCGTCGCCTTCGAGCCGCGCCCGCCCCCCGCTCCAGGTAAAGTTGAACAGCGTCATCACGCCGGCCACCTGGAACCCGTCGCTGCGGAGGAGCGCTACGGCGCGGGCCGCGCTCCGCCCGCTGTTGAGGATGTCGTCCATGAGGGCGACCGGCTTGGTCCGGTCGAGCGGCCCCTCGACGAGCCGGCGGCGCCCGTACGGCTTGCGCCGCTCGCGGATAAAGCCGCCGACGAACGGCTGCTCGCCCGTCCCGTGCGGGAGCACGGCGGTCACGAGCGGGAACGCCCCGTAGCCGAACCCGGCCACCTGCTCGATCCCGCGCGCTCGGAGCCGGTCAGCGAGCACCGTGCCGGCCTCGGCGAACACCTCGCCGTCGAGCATGGGCGTCCGCGTGTCCAGGAGCCACCCGATGGGCTGGCCGCGGGGGTCCGTAATCGTTTCGTCCTCGCGCCGCACGAGCGCCCGCTGGTAGAGCGTGTGGCCTAGCTTGGCGAGGGCCGACTCGGGGACGGTGCTGGAGTCGTTGGACATCGATCGGGTCTCGGGCGGCGGAGGGCGCCGCGGGGGCGGGGCAACATACGGGGCGGCCGGCGACACGTGCCGGCCCGCCGGTGGACGCGCGGCGGGCGCGGCGGGTTGCGGGCCGCCTTGCCTCCGCACGCTGGCGGGGGCGGGGAACGGGCGGGGCGGGTGCGCTGGTTTGCAGGTGGCGTCCGGGAATTCCCGAGCCGGGCCGTGGCCTCGGGCGGGGCGGCCCTCGTCCTCGGCCCAGCGGCTACGGCCGGTGGGGTGGGGGAGGTGGCAACCCTTCTGAGGCCGCGTCGTGCTGGCCCGGGCAGCCGGTGCGCCGCCCGGGCCACCCCGCCCCGCCCACGCCGGCACGGAAAAGCTGGAGGCGGCGCAGGTCCCGGCGGTCGAGGGGCGAGCCCGTCCGTAGGCGCGCCTCGGCGTGCGGGGGCGGGGCGGTCAGGCCGGCACCGACCCTGGCGCGAGGCGCGCGCCGAGCGCGTCCCAGGCCGCCAGCCGCCGCGCGATCCACCACCGCCCGACGAGCGGCGGGAGCCCCCACACGACGGCGACCGACAGCCAGACGGCCACGTTCGCCGACAGCCCTGCGTCGCGGAAGGCGAGGTCTATCGGTCGCGCGACGTGGCCGCCCGTCGCCATGACGAGGCCGATGTACGACCACGCCATCCACATGTAGTGCCACGGGAGCCACCCCGCCCTTTGGGTCCGCCCGCCGCGCCACGCCGACCACGCCCCGGCCGAGACGGTCACGAGGCTGACGATCGCGGCGACGTGGAAGCCGCCGAACCCTCGGAACAGCGGCGTCGAGTCGCGGAGCCCGAACGACGCGAGGCACAGGACGACCATCGAGACGACGTAGACGCGGCCGACGACGCGGTGCCACGGCCCGCCCTTCGGCCGGGCCAGCACGACGGCGCCCGTCACGAGCGCGAGCGCTCCGAGCGCGGTGTGGAAAACGGCGGTGGCGCTCATGGCAGCGGGGGCAGCGGGCGGACCCAAAGGGCGGGGTGGTGCGCTACGGGCCGCCCCGCCCGCAGGGTTCATGCTGCCTCCACCCCGCCCGCCCCGCCCTTCGGGTGGGTACGAGGTACCGGGTACGAGGTACGGTCTGATCTGACATCGGCGCTCGCGTACCTCGTACCGAGTACCCCGTACCTCCCTGCACGTTGTGTTAGAAACGGTTCAGCCGCCGCCCCGCCCTCAACGGCCGCCCGGACGCCGCCCCGCCCGAACGCCCTACACCGGCTCGGCCGCCGAGAGCTCCGCCTCGCCCAGCTCGGCGAGGGCGGGGCGGTCGACGGCCACGTCCGTCTCCACGACGCCGTCGCGCAGGCGGACCACGCGCCGCGCGTGCTCGGCGATGTCGTCCTCGTGCGTGACCACGAGGAGCGTGTTGCCGCGCCGGTACAGCAGCTCGAACAGCCGCATGATCTCGTCCGACGTCGCCGAGTCCAGGTTCCCCGTCGGCTCGTCGGCGAGGAGGATGGCGGGGCGGTTCACGAGCGCGCGCGCGACCGCCACGCGCTGGCGCTGGCCGCCGGAGAGCTCGTTCGGCTTGTGGTCGAGCCGGTCGCCCAGGCCGACCTGCGTGAGCGCCTCGGCCGCCCGCTCGCGCCGCTCCTGGCGACCGACGCCGGCGTAGACGAGCGGGAGCTCGACGTTCTGCAAGCAGTCCTGCCGCGGGAGCAGGTTGAACGTCTGGAAGACGAACCCGATCTGCCGGTTGCGGACCTCGGCGAGCTCGTCGTCGGAGAGCCGGCCGACGTCGCGGCCGCCCAGCCGGTACGTCCCCCGCGTCGGCACGTCGAGGCAGCCGACCACGTTCATGAGCGTCGACTTCCCCGACCCCGACGGCCCCATGATGGCGACGTACTCGCCCTCGTCGACGTCCAGCGAGCACCCGCGGAGCGCGTGGACCTCCTGGGTCCCCATCGAGTAGGTTTTCCAGACGTCGTCGATCTCGATGACGGAGGGCATAGCGGGCGGGGGAGGAGGGCGGGGAGGAGGAGAAACGGGCGGAGCGCTCAGGAGGGCCGCCCCGCCCGCCGCTCTCGGGGGCGGGGCGGGGGCGGCGCCTGCTACTCGTCCTCCTCCACGACGGCCCCGTCGCTCTCGCGGACGGCGTCGGCGTCGGAGATCTCGGTGCGGAGGAGCCGGAACGGGCCGGAGATCACGGTCTCGCCGCCGGTCAGCCCGCTGCGGACCTCGATGTGGGTGTCGTCGGAGATGCCGGTCTCGACCTCGCGCAAGACAGCCGTGCCGTCCTCGACCACGAACACGACGCGGCGGAGGTCCTCGCCGTCCGGGACCGGCGCGTCGGGGATGGCCTCGCCGGCGGCCTCGGCCTGGCGCCGCCGCTCGCGCTCGACCTCGTTAAAGTCGCGGACGGTCACGGCCTGGATGGGGACCACGACGGCGTTCGGGACCGTCCGCGTGTAGATGTCGACCGTCCCGCTCATGCCCGGCCGGAGGGCGGGGCCGGGCGCGCGCGGGCGCTCGTTGATGCCCGCCCCGCCCGCGTCGGCGCCCACGGCCGCGAGGCGGACGACGACGGGGAAGTTGGTGGTCGCCTGCGTCGTGCCCACGTTCTCGATCCGGGCCGAGTTGGCGATCTCGACGACGCTCCCGCCCAGCGGGTCGTCGGGGTAGGCGTCGACCTCGACGCGGGCCGAGTCGCCGGTCGCGACGCGGACGACGTCGTTCTCGTTCACGTCGATCTCCATCGTCATCGCGTCCAGCCGGGCGATGCGCATGAGCTCGGTCCCCGTCATCTGGGCCGTCCCCACGATCCGCTCGCCGAGCTCGACGTTGAGCTGGGTGACGGTGCCCGTGATGGGGGCGTAGAT
The DNA here is from genome assembly GCF_032248475.1 of Rubrivirga sp. S365. Lineage (NCBI taxonomy): Bacteria > Pseudomonadati > Rhodothermota > Rhodothermia > Rhodothermales > Rubricoccaceae > Rubrivirga > Rubrivirga sp. S365. The sequence continues at coordinate 721,927 of NZ_JAVTTN010000001.1, read as the reverse complement.
GGCGGTCTTGGCCAGCTGCTGGCCGGCCTCGCGGGCCTGAGCCTGAGCGCCCTGCGCCTGGGCCTGCGCGCTCCGCACGCGGCCCCGCGACGTGGCGACGCGGGCCTCCGCCCCGCCCACGCGCTCGCGCGCCGACCGCTCGGCGGCCTGGGCCACCTCAAACGTCCCGCGCGCCGCTTCGAGGTCGGCGGCCGAGACCACGTCGCGCTCGAACAGGTCCTGCTGGCGCTTGTAGGCGCGCTCGGCCCGCTCGCGGTCGGCCGTCGCCTGGGCCACGTCGGCGCGCGCCTGCGTCACGGCCTGCTCGGCCTCGGCCACCGACCCGCGCGCCTCGCCGACGCCGCTCTGGGCCGCCGTCACCTGGGTCTGCGCCTGCTCGACCTGCGAGGCGTAGATGTCGGGGCGGATGCGGAGCAGGAGCTGGCCCGCCTCGACGCGGTCGCCCTCCTGGACCGCCAGGAGCACGATCTCGCCCGACACGTCGGACGACACGACGACCTCGACCTCGGAGGCGACGGTCCCCGCCGCCGTCACGGTCTCAGTGATCGAGCGGACGCGGGCCTCGGACGTCTCGACGGCCAGGCCCTCGTCGCCCCCGCCGAGCAGGGCGGCCACGACGACGAGGAGCACGACGGCGACGCCGAGGCCGATCAGGATTTTCTTAGTGGGGCTCATGGGGCGGGGTGGGCGGGGTGGAGCCTCGACGGGCGGGGCGGGCGGAGGTTGCGCGGGGCGGGGGGGAGAAGAGGAGGGGGCGCGAAGAGGAGGGAGAGGGCGGAATCGGCGCGGCGCTGGCGGCGGAGACGCCTCTTCCCCCTCCGTGCCTCTTCTCGTATTCCCACCCCGCCCCGCCCGCTACTCGCCGGTGATCTGGTCGGCGAGGCCGGCCACGTCGACGTCGCCGACGGCGAGGCGGACGAGGGCGACGCGGAAGACGAGCGTGTAGGCGGCCTGGGCGCGGGCGCCTTCGGCCTCGGCGAGCCGGGCCTGCGCCTCGGCCACGTCGTAGAGCGTGCCGGCCCCGAACAGGTAGCGGTCGCGCTCGACGCGGAGGGCGGCGGCGGCGGCTTCGGCCTGGACCCGCGCCGCGGCGAGCCGCGCCTGCGCCGTCTCGGCCTGGACGACCGACTGGAGCACGTCGGCGGCGACGGCCCGGTCCAGCGTTTCGAGCGCGATCCGGGCGTCCTCGACGGCGACCTGGGCCTCCGTCACGCCGCGCCGCGTCTGGAAGCGGTCGAAGATGGGGACCGTGAGCGAGAGCTCGAGCGACCCGCTCCGGTTGTCGGCGAACTGGTCGAAAAACGGCGTCTGCTCCAGGGCCGGCGAGCCGGTCGGGACCGTAAACGGGGCGCCCCCGACGAACACCTCGGTCCCGTCCGCGAGCGTGACGGGGACGGTCGGCTGGATGGCGTCGGGGTCGGTGAGCTGGCGCTGGAGGCTGGAGTACCCGGTCCCGACCTGGCCCGTGAGCGCGAGGCTCGGCCGCCCGGACGCCCGCGCGACGCCGACGGCGGCCTCGGCGGCCTGGATGCGGAGGAGCTGCGCGCGGCGGTCGGACCGCCCCTCGCGGGCGGCGGCGACGAGCGCCGGGGCGGGGCGGGGCGCGTAGGCCAGTGCGCCGGTCACGGCGAGCGCCTCGGCGTCGGGGCCGACAAAGCGGTAGGCGCCGGCCGGGTCCAGCCCGATCGCCTGGACCAGCGTCACGCGGTCGAGCGCGACCGCTCCGCGCGCCTCGACGAGCGCCGTCTGGCGCTCGGCGACGACAGACTGCTGGGCGATGAGATCGCCACGCGGGCGGGCGCCGGCCTCGACGAGCTCGGCCACGCGCGCGAGCTGACCCTCGGCGGCCGCGAGCTGCTCGGCCTGGATCTCGACGATCTCGCGGTCGAGCAGGAGCTGCAAGAACCCCTGGGCCACGTCGAGCGCCACCTCCTGCCGCGTCCGTTCGAGGCCGGCTGCCGTGGCGTCGCGCTCGAGCTCGACCTGGCGAATGGTCGCGCCGATCCGGCCGCCGTCGTAGATCGGGAGTTGCCCGAACACGCTGAACCCGGCCTGCTCGACGGTCTGCGACGCGACCTGCCCCGTCGTCTGGTCGAACGCGAGCCCGTAGCTCTGCTGCGGCGTCACTCTGGCCTGGAGCGTGGGCAGCCGCCCCGCCCGCGCCGCGCGCACGGCCGACCCCAGCGAGCGGTCGGCGAGCTCGGACCGCCGGACCTCGGGGCTCTGCTCGACGGCCAGGCGGATGGCCTCGGCCAGCGTGAGCGGCGTGCCGACGGTGTCGGGGGCCAGGAACTGGGCGGCCGCGGGCGGGGCGGCGAGCGCCGTGAGGACGGCGAGCAGGAGCAGACGGCGCATCGGCGGCGGGCAGACCCGGTGGGGGAGACGGCGCCCTCAACGGGCGGAGCGACCCCAGGTTGCGGCCGCGCCCGATGGGCGGGGCGGCCGCCTCGGCGGAGGGTGAGGGAATCGAACCCTCAAGGGCGCTTCCGCGCCTCGACGGTTTTCAAGACCGCTGCCGTCACCTATCGGCTTGACCCTCCATAGCGTCCGTACCCGTCGTGCTGTTCCGTGTGGCAGTTTGGGCACAGGAGCATAAGGTTCTTGATTGCGTCCGTGCCTGGGCGCGGCCGAAAGCTACGGCCGCCCCGCCCCGCCCCGCCCGCTCGCAGCGGCAGGCGAGGTGCAAAGAGCGCGGGCGGGGTGGAAGAGAGCAGGCGTAGAGGAGGGGAGGACTCTCCGTCGCCAGCGCCTCGACGGCCCCGGCCCTCCGCGCCCTCGTCTTCTCTTCCCTCTCCTCCTCCACCGCCCCGCCCTCAGTCCAGCGCCACCGACACGCCGGCCTGGACGTGCCGCCCCGCCCCCGGCTCCACGTAGCGGCCGCCGAAGGCGTTGACCACGACCGACCCCGCGTACCGCACGCCGCCCACGTTGCGGACGGCGACGAACGGGCTGACCGTTGCGCCGCGCCCCACGCGGAGGCCGGCGAGCGCCGCCCGGAGGTGGACGACGAGGTAGCCGTCGACGGCCTGCTCGTTCTGGCTGTCGGCGACGTAGCCGCTCGCGGCCTCCCCGCTCGCGCCGAGCACAACGGGCGGGGCGGTCCAGGTGAGCGTGCCTGTTGCGAGGTGATCGGGCACGCCCGGCACGGCGTTGCCGTCGACGGCGAGGCCGCCCGCGCTCTCGGTAAAGCGGGCGCGCGTCCAGGCGTACGACGCGGCGCCGTCGAGGCGGCCGGGGCCGAGCGGGAGCCCGAGCGGCTGCACGCCGACCTCGACGCCGACGTGCCGCGTGCGGCCCTCGTTGCGGTAAAACGTGACGTCGTCTTCCTCGAACGGGACGAGCAGGTCGCGGACGGCCGCCGCGAAGACGGCCGCGTCGAGCCCGACCGCCCCGCCCCCGACCGGCACCGTGGCGCGGGCGCCGGCCTCGGCGCCCCACGTCCGCTCCGGGCGGAGGTCGGGGTTGAAGCCGGCGAGGCCGCCCGGCCGGTTGCCCAACTCCGTCGTCGTCGGTGCGTCGAGGGCGCCGGCCACGTTCGCGTAGGCGGTCCCCGCGACGCCGCCCGCCCGCCACGGCGCCGCGAGGCCGACGGACGGGCTGACGGCCCCGAGCGTGCGCGTCTCGGCCCCGCCGTCCGCCCCGCCCTCCACGTCGGCGCGGTAGCCGAGGAGGTCGGCGCGGAGCGCGGCGGTCGCCGTGAGCGGCCCGAGCGGGGCGGAGAGCCGGCCGAACACGGCGCCCGAGCGGACGGTCTCGACCTGGTCGGTGAGCACGTCCGGGCCGGGATCGCCGTCCGCGTTCGACGTTTCGAGGCGGTCGTCGCGCTGGAGCTCGCCCTCCAGCCCCAGCCCCCACGCGAGCGCCGCCCCGCCCTCGGCCGTCACGCGGAGGCCGGCGGTCGTCCGGTCGAGCTGGATGTAGCGGGGGACGATCGGGTTGTCGAGCGTCCGCACGCCGCCCGTCGCCGTGGCCCGCAGGCGGACGGACCCCAGCGGCTGGGCGTAGGAGACGGCGGCGTGGCCCTGCACGAGCTCCTTGCTCGCGTCCCGCTCGACCGTGATCGGCCGCGTCTGGCGCGGGTCCTCGCGGAACGCCTCGGCCGTGATCCCGCCCGGCGACTCGGCCCGCGGCACGACGGCCAGGAGCCCTACCACCGACACCTCGCGGCCCGCGCCCAGGTCCGCCCCGCCCGAGACGCCGGCGCGCGCCTGGCGGACGGCGCCGTGGTCGCGGTAGCCGCTCTCGCCGAGGTACGACCCCCACGCCGCCAGCCGCCGCCCGGCGCCGAGGGCGGGGCGGACGGCGACGCTCGCGGACGCCAGTCCGTACGACCCGCCCAACGCCCGCGCCCGGAGCCGCGGCGCGCCCGGCCCGGCCTCGGTCGAGAGCGCGACAACGCCGCCCGCCCCGCTCCCCCAGAACGTCGACGCCGGCCCGCGGACGACCTCGGCGCGGTGGATGAGGGCGGGGTCGACCACGTTCAACTGCGTCTGCCCATCGGCCAGCGTGAGCGGGACGCCGTCGAGGAGCACGTGCGTGCCGCGCACGCCGAACGCCGCCCGCCACCCCAGCCCGCGGACGAGCAGCCGCTCGCCCTGCGCGTAGCTCTCGCGGTCCGACACCCAGACGCCGGGGAGCCCGGCGAGCACGGCGCCGAGCCCGACGGCCGGGTCCGTCGCCACCTCCGCCGGCGTCCGCGTGCGGACCGTGAGGGCGAGCGGCGCCCGCGCCGGGGCGAGCGCGAACGGGGCCGCCTCGACGAGCACGCTGCCGAGCGTGTCGGCCGGCGCCTCCTGCGCGCGGGCGGGGTGGGCGAGGGCGGCGGCGAGGGCGAGCAGAATGGCGAGGCGCACGGCAGCGGGGAGCGTGGGCGGGGCGGAACGCGGGACGTTCCTCAGACGCGCCCGCCCCGCCCGCACTCCGCGGATTCCCCGCAGGCTCAGGCCGATCCCCCCGCCCTCGACGGGGCGTTCCGCACCGTACCCCGTACCCGCTAATCCGCCGGCTCGGCCAGGAACCCGACGAGGAGCGCGTTCACCGTGTCCGGCCGCTCCAGCATCACGAGGTGCCCCGCCCCGCTCACGAGGTGGACCTCAGCGTTCGGGATCGCGCGGGCGGCCTCGGCCACGGCCGCCGTCGAGAGGGCGGGGTGGAGGTAGCGGTTCGGGATGAGCGCGTCGTCGGCGCCGAAGACCACGAGCGTCGGCGCGGCCACCCCGCCCAGGCGCGCGTGCACCGGGCCGTCGAGCATGCCGGCCACGCTCGCGGCGTTCGCGGCGGCGTAGTCGGGGACGTCGTCGCGGGCCGTGACGGCGGCGCGCTGCTCCAGAATCCACCCGTCGCGGTCGGCGTCGTAGGCCGAGTAGTTGGCGCGGACATTCGCCTCGGCCTGCGCGGGCGGGGTGGCCGCGATGGCCGCCGGCGTCATGAGCCCCTTCAGCATCGCCGCCTCGGCGTCCGTGAACGTCTCGATGCCGGCCGGCGACAACAGCGCCAGCCGCCGCACGCGGGCGGGGCGGTCGAGCGCGAGCGTGAGCGCGATCTGCCCGCCCATCGACACGCCGACGAGGTCGGCCTGGTCGACACCACGCGCGTCCATCACACCCGCGACGGCGTCGGCAAAGTCGGCCATCGTCCCCGACACGTCGGCCTTGTCGGAGAGGCCGTAGCCGGGCAGGTCGAGCGCGACCACGCGGCGGCCGGCGGCTTCGAGCGCCGGGATCGTCGCGCGCCAGAACGAGAGGTTCGAGCCTAACCCATGGACCAGCACGACGGGCTCGCCCGCCCCGCCCGTGTCGTACACGGCCAGCGCGCGGCCGCCGACCTCGACGGCCTCGACCGGGCCGGGGTAGTGTGGGAGGGTCGTGTCGGCGGGCGCAGCGAGGGGCACGGCGAGGGCGAGGAGGAGGGCGATCATGGGCGGGGAGGTGTCGCTCGTCCTTTGTCACTGGTCATTTGGTGCCAACGAACAGTTCGCGCTCGGGCGGGGCGGCGAGCAGGACAAGGAGGGTTCAATGACAAGTGACCAATGACAAACAGCTCAAACAAGAGCAGCCAGCTCCGTCTTCTGCACCTTCCCGCTGTGGCCGACGGGCAGGGCGTCCAGGAAACGGACCTCGCGGGGCACCTTGTACCGGGCGAGGTGCGCGCGGCAGTGGTCGAGGAGGGCGGCCGCGTCGGGCGGGGCGGCGGCGGGGACCACGAACGCGCACCCGGCCTCGCCCCACCGCGCGTCGGGCACGCCGACGACGGCGGCCTCGGCGACGGCCGGGTGCTCGCGGAGCGCGGCCTCGACCTCGGCCGGGTACACGTTCTCGCCGCCCGAGATGTACATCTCCTTGAGCCGCCCGACGACGTACGTGTAGCCCTCGGCGTCCTGGCGCACGAGGTCGCCCGAGCGGAACCAGCCGTCGTCGAAGAACGCGGCGGCCGTGGCTTCGGGGTTCCGCCAGTAGCCCGGCGTCACGACCGGCCCGCGGAACACGAGCTCGCCCGTCTCGCCGGCCGCCACGTCCCGCCCCGCCCCGTCGACCACGCGAACGTCGAGGAACAGGTTGGGGAAGCCGATCGAGCCCATCTTGCGGACGGCGTCGGCCTCGGGGAGCGAGAAGCAGTTCGGCCCGACCTCGGTCATCCCGAACCCCTGCCGGACGGGGATGCCCTTCGCCTGCCACACGCGCGTGAGCGGGGCGGGCATGGGCTCGCCGCCGACAATCGCGTAGCGCACGCTCGCCAGATTCGCGCCCTCGAACGCCGGGCTCTCAGCCAGCATCGCCAGCATCGTCGGGACGCCCCACAGGATCGTCAGCCGCCGCTCGTCGCAGAGCCGGAGGAGCCGGTCGGGGTCGAAGCGGTCCAGCAGGACGGTCGTCCCGCCGTAGAGGAGGAACGGGGTGAGGAGCACGTTCCAGCCGCCCGTGTGGTAGAGCGGGGCGGCGTTGAACGAGACGTCGGCGTCGGTCAGGCTCAGGCGGATGCCGGTGTTGACGGCGTTCCAGACGAGCATCCGGTGCGTGTAGAGCGCGCCCTTGGGCCGCCCGGTCGTCCCGCTCGTGTAGAGGAGGAGGACGGCGTCGTCGAGCGCCGCCCCGCCCGCGACGGCCGCCCCGCCCGTGTCTCCCGCCCCGCCCGTGTCTCCCGCCCCGCCCTCGGCGAGCGCGCGGACGTCGGCGAGCGGGGCGACCGGCACGCCGTCTAGAACGAGCGGCCGGCACTCTTCAGACACGAACACGACGGCCGGGTCGCTGTCGCCGACGAGGTGCGCGACTTCGGGGGCAGTCAGCCGGTAGTTCAGCGGCACCAGCACGAAGCCGGCCTTCTGGCACGCCGCAAATAAAAGAACGTGCTCCAGGCTGTTCTCGGCGAGCACGGCCACGCGCCCGCCCCGCCCGACGCCGAACCGCTCGGCGAGCGAGCGCGCAAGGCTGGCCCCGAGGCGGTCGAGGTCGCCGTACGTCAGCGTCTCGCCGGTCGGGTCCCACACGACGGCCGGGCGGGCGGGGCGGTAGAGGGCCTGGCGCTCCAGCCAGTCGGTCCGCGTCGGGTCCATGGGCGTGGGGGCGGGGCGGCCGGTCACGAGAGCGGGGCGGCGGCCTCGGCGGCGCGGCCGAGCGCGGCGGGCTCGGTGTCCGGCGGGCGCCGGGCGACGAGGAGCGAGAGCCCGGCCACGGCCGCGCTCGTGGCGAGCGCGAACGTCGCGGGCACGGCCGGGTTGTTCCAGTACGGCCCGACCTCGCCGTAGTACATCCCGAAGTGGACGAGGAGCGCCGCGACGGCCGCCGCCGCCACCCCGCCCGTCGTCACGCGGGGGACGAACACGCCGAACAGGATGGGCACGAAGGTCGCGGCGAACAGGCCGTAGACCCCGTTCTGCGCCAGGATCGCGACCGACAGGTTGGGGTCGACGATCTGGCCCCACGAGAGGACCGCGACGACGGGCACGAGCGCGACGAGGAACGCCTTCGAGAACCGGATGGCCCGGCCGTCGGCCTCCTCCTCGGACACGCCGCGCCGCCGCGCGAACGGCTTGTAGACGTCGTTGGCGAAGATCGTCGAGAGCGCCACGAGCAGCCCTTCGAGCGTCGAGAACCCGGCGGCCACGAGCCCGACCGTCACGACCGACCGCGTCACGGCGCCGAACCGCTCGACGAGGTACGTCGGCACGACCTGGTCCGGCGGGAGGAGGTCGCCGCCCAGCGTCGCGCGGGCGTAGAGGCCGACGGCGAGGACCGAGAAAAAGAGGACGAGCGCCGCGAAGCCGACGCCCAGGTACACATTCACGTCGCGCTCGTCGCGGAGGTAGAGCGCCTTCGACATCACGTGCGGCTGCACGATCACGGCCACGCCGACGGCGAAGTTGGCGACGAACACCTCGAACACGCTCCGGAACAACAGGCTCTCCGGGTTGACGGGCGCCGCGAGCACGGGGTCGATGGCCGCCAGCCGCGCCAGCAGCCCCGGCTCCCCGACGACGAGCCCGATCCCGGACCCGATCAGGATCACCGCCACGACGATCATGATCACGGCCTGGACCGAGTTCGTCAGCGTGTGCGCGCTCGCCCCGCCCCACATCACGTAGACGAGCGGGATCCCCAGCGTCATGGCCATCGCAACGGGGCGGCTCACGCCGAGCACGTTCGAGAGCACGAGCGTGAGCCCGACCACGATGAGCACCAAGAACGTGATCTGGAGGAGCGAGAGGCCGGCGAAAAAGAACCGGAGCGCGCGGCTCCCGTAGCGGTCCGCGATCCAGTGCGGGACGGTCAGCGCCGCCGTCTTGTCGCCCACGCGGCGGAACGCCTTGGTCAGCACCGCCAGCCCCAGAAAGATCCCGAGCGGGGTGGCGACGGCGTAGCCCAACAGCCCCGAGAGCCCGTAGAGGTACATGAGCCCCGGGTTGATGACGAAGGTCGCCGCGCTCGTGAGGTTGGCGGCCAGCGCGAGCCCGACCCACACCGGGCTCGTCCGCCGGTCGCCGACGGAGAACGACGCGAACCCCTGCACGCGGCGGATGCCCACGGCCGCCGCCCCGCCCACGAGCGCGAGGTAGCCGAGGAAGAAGGCCCAGGAGACGGCGGTGTCGGTCATGGCGGGCGGGGTGGCAGGTCGGCGCCGGGGCCGGCGCGGGAAGAGGGCGGGGCGGGGTTGGTCTCGGGCCTACACGCGTTCCTGCGTACGTGCCGGCGGTTCCCCCGCGCCCCAGCGGAGCGCGAGCCCGGCGATCGCTGCCCCGCCCCCGGACGCGATCAGGACGACGAGGTCGCCGTCGCGGAAGCGGCCCTCGCGGTCGGCGTCCGCGAGCGCCATCGGGACGCACGCGCTGCCGGTGTAGCCGTAGCGGTCCATCACGAGGACAGCCTTATCCATCGGCTGCTCCAGGAGCGCCATCGTCTCGCGGATGCTCTCGACGTTGATCTGGGTAAAGACCCAGTGGTCCACGTCCGCGACGTCCACGCCGACGCGCTCGGTCAGGCGGCGGGCGACGGCGCTCCACGACTCGCGATTGAACTCGCGGGGGAACTTCTCTCGGAACTGGAGCAGGTGCTCCTGCGCCGCCACGCGCTCAGCCGTCGCGGGCGCGGCCGCCCCGCCCACGTAGATCCCCATGTGCTCGGCGAACTCGCCGCGCGTCTCGAGCTCGCTCGCGAGCACGCCGCCCCGCCCTTCGGTCGGCCCCAGGACCACGGCGCCGGCGCCGTCGGCGAAGAGAGTCGCTGTGTTCTTGTGCCGGTAGTCGATAAACCGGCTCATGAGGTAAGCCCCGGCCACGAGCACGCGCCGGTACTGCGGCCGCTCCGGGTCGTCGGCGACCACGTACTTGTTCGCCACGTCGAGCGCCGTCACGAACCCGGCGCACGCCGTGTTGAGGTCGAACGAGCCGGCGCCCGTCGCGCCCAGCTTGTGCTGCACGACGGCCGCCGTCGAGGGCGAGAGGTAGTCCGGCGTGTCGGTCGAGACCACGATAAGGTCGAGGTCCTCGGCGTGCGTGCCCGACGCCGCGAGCGCCTCGCGTGCGGCCCCGACCACCAAGTCGCTCGTCGTCTCGCCCTCGGCGGCGTAGCGCCGCTCGCGGATGTTGCGGCGCTCGACGAGAAAGCTCGAGACGTCCTCGCCGTACATCTCGTCGAAGTGGCTGTTGGGGACGACGCGCTCGGGCGCGTAGAGTCCGGTCCCGAGGATCTGGGCGCGGCGCATGGGGGGGGACGGGGTACGAGGTACGGGGTACGAGGTACGGGGTACAGAGGGGGGGGGGCGCGGGCGGGGCGGCTGGTAGGTCGTAGCGCCGTCGCATGCAACGGCGGGGGCGGGGCGGTGGGGCCGGCGACGGCACGCGGGCGGGGTGGGCAGCCAACCGACGGGCGGGGCGGAGTGGGAGGCCGGGCGGGGCGGCCGTACCGCGTACCCTGTACCCCGTACCTCACCCCCCGTACCCCCTACAAAACCAGCCCACCGTCCACGTTGAGCACGGCGCCCGTGATAAAGCGGGCGTCGTCGGAGGCGAGGAAGGCGTAGGCCGCCGCGACGTCCTCGGGCTCGCCGAGCCGCCCGAGCGGAGTCTTGTCGCGGAGCGGCCCGAGCACCTTCTCCGGCACCGTCTTGACCATCTCCGTCGCCACGAAGCCTGGGGCGACCGCGTTCACGCGGATCCCCTTACGGCCCAGTTCGCGCGCCCACGTCTTCGTCATCCCGATCACGCCGGCCTTCGTCGCCACGTAGTTGGTCTGGCCGAAGTTGCCGGTGTGGGCCACGACGCTCGCCGCGTTGAGGACCGCCCCGCCCCCGCGCGCGTCGAGGTGGGGGAGGGCCGCCTGCGTGCACAGGTAGACGCCCTTCAGGTTCACCGACACGACGGCGTCGAACTGATCGCCCGTCATCTTCCCCAGCGTCGCGTCGCGCGTGATGCCGGCGTTGTTGACGAGCACGTCGAGCCCGCCGAACGCGTCGACGGCCGCCTGCACCGCCCCGCCCGCGCCCTCGGCGTCGGCCACGTCCGTTTTGACGAACACGGCCGCCCCGCCCAGGCGGTCGGCCAGCTCCTGGCCCGCATCCTCGGCGAGGTCGGCGATCACGACGCGGGCGCCGTCTTGGACGAACCGCTCGCACGTGGCGCGGCCGATGCCCTGCGCGCCGCCGGTGACGACGGCGACTTTTCCTTCGAGTGTCATAGATGAGAGCGGAGTAGGGACACGGCTTGCCGTGTCCGTGATGAGCCGGCGGGGTGGTGCCGCCGGGGGCGGGGTGGTGCCGTCGAGGGCGGGGTGGTGCCGCCGAGGGCGGGGTGGGAAAGCGATCAGCCGCCCCGCCCGATTCCTTACCGGCCGAACGCCGGGAGCGTCGTCTTGAGCGAGGCGGTCACGAACGTGGGCGTCGGCGGCGAGCCGACGAACTCGCGCTGCTCGACCCCGAACAGGTTCGTCACCGCGGCCCCGACCTGGAGCGTCGGCGTGAACTGGTAGCCCGCGCTCACGTCGGCCGTCACGAAGCCGCCGAGCGGGCCGTAGTTGTAGTTGAACGGGACCGCCCCGCCCGGCGTCGTCAGGACCACGCGCTCGCCCTCCTGCTCGTCCGAGGCGAAGTGGCGGCCGGAGACGAACGAGTACTCCGAGACGCCGCGGACGGTGAGCGCGGCCGAGAGCCCAGCCATTCCGAAGTCGCGGGCCGTGAACGAGAGCGAACCCTTGTGGCCCGGCGTGTTCAGCGAGATCTCGTTGGGCGAGACCACGCCGTCGTTGTTGAGGTCGAACGACTCCTCGTCAATGTCCGAGTCGAAAAACGAGTACGTGCCCCCGATCGTGATCCGGTCGTTGAGGAAGTACGTGAGCCCGAGGTCCGCCCCGTAGGACGCGACCTCGCCGAAGTTGCGGTACGTCAGCACGACCTCCTGCCGCTGGAACGCGTCGTCGCCCGTGCCCGTCGCCGTGGCGAACCCGATCCCCGAGAGCGGCGAGACGAAGTTGTCCTCGGTTGAGTAGTAGGCGTTCACGTCCACGAACAGGCGGCCGGAGGGGAGCCCCTTGTACCCGACCTCGACCGTGCGGACGACCTCGGGCACGAGCGGGTCCACCGTCTCCGCCTGCCCCTGCGCGTTCAGCACGGTGTAGCCCTGCGCGTTCCCCCGCGCCACAATGGGGACGCCCGTCGCCGTCGCCCCGAGCGGGATGAACAGCTCCTGCTGGAGCACGCTCGGCGCGAGGAACGCCTGCCCGTACGTCACGCGGAGCGACCCGAGCTGCCCGCCGAGCCCGTAGACCAGCCCGAGCTTGGGCGAAAACTGGCTCCCGTAGTTTTCCTGGTAGTCGTACCGCCCCGCCCCGACCGCCCGGAGCGTGCCGACGAGCTGGCGCTCGAGCTGGAGCGCGACGCCGTAGCGGGTAAAGACCAGGCCCGTACCCGTCGTGTCGCTGAGGTAGGTCCCCGAGCTCACGGCCTCCTCGCGCTCGTAGTCCGCCCCGGCGACGATGCCGAACCCGTAGAGCGTGTCGTTGAACTGGGCCTCGGCGTTGAACCGCGAGGACTGGTCCTTGAACCGGGCCGCCTCGCGAGCCTCGTCCGCGTCGACGCCGGCGAGGATCAGCGGCGCCCGGTTCTGGAGCGCGAACGTCTGGCCCGAGTTGCTCCACGTCTGGTACGCCTGCGCGAAAAAGCGCGGGGTCGTCGCCCGGAGCTGGAGGACCTGGACGCTCCAGTCGTCGATCTGGTTGCGGCCCAGGTTCGTGACGCCGAGGTAGTCGTTCCGGCTGGCCGAGTACGAGAGGACGACGTCGGCGTCGGCCACCGGGCTGAAGAACAGGTCCGCCCCGCCCCGCGCGTGGCTCACGTCGAGGCTGGGGTCCTCGTTGACGGCCACGGTCCCGGCCGGCGTCGCGACGTAGACCGAGTCGTCGAAGGCGAAGTCGGTGCCGCCCGTGTACTCGCCCGTCACCTTGAGCGCGAACCGCTTGTCGGCGAACGCCTGCGCGTAGCGGCCGCGGACCGAGTAGACGCTGGCGTCCGCCCCGCCCGCCCCGCCCTCGGCGGTCAGCGTGAGGCCCGGCGTGTTGCGCGGGTCCTTCGTGATCACGTTGATGATGCCGTTATGCGCGTTCGGCCCGTAGAGCGCCGACGACGGCCCGAGGATGACCTCGACGCGGTCCACGTCCTCCTTCGTCACCGTGTTCATGTTCCCGAGCGGGAGCCCGTTGCCCGGGATGATCGAGCGCCGGCCGTCGGTGAGCAGGAGCATCTTCGAGTTGAACGCGCTGTTGAACCCGCGCGCGTTGATGCCGACGCCGCTGATCCCGGTCCGCACGAAGTCGACGCCCTTGAGCCGGGCCAGGGCCTGCTCGTACGAGAACCCGGGGAAGGCCTCGAGCTCGGCCGCCGAGATCACCTGGACCGTCGCTGGCGAGTCGGTCAGCTTCTCGGCCCGCCGGCTGGCGCCCGTCACGATCACCTCGCTCACGGCCGAGGCCGCCTCCTCCAGCACGAAGTCCGCGGCCACGACCTCGCCGGGGGCGGGGAGGACCTCGCGGCGCACGCCCTCGTAGCCCACGTAGGACGCCGTGAGCACGTAGGCGCCGGGCGGGGCGGAAAAGCCGTAGCGGCCCTCGATGTCGGTGGACGCGCCGTAGACGGTCCCTTCCAGGACGACGGTCGCGCCGATGAGCGGCTCGCCGCTGCCGGTCTGCGTCACGCGGCCCTCGAAGCGGGCGTCTTGGGCGGCGGCGGCGCCCGTGAGGAGGGCGCCGAGGAGGAGGCTCGCGAGCAAACGGGACATGAGGGTGGGGGTGTCGCCCGCCCCGCCCTCGAAGCGCTTCCAGGCGCCGACGCTAGCCGCGCCCGTTCAGCCGGGCGGCGTCGGCCTCCCACCGCTCGGCGAAGTCCTCGTAGACGGACTCCATGAGCGTGTAGAAGGCCCGCATCTGGTCCAGGTTGCGGACCGCCTCGGCGTGCGCGTCGTCCCCGTCCATCTCGTTCAAGAACTGCTCGGCCGTCCGCCGGTTTTTCCGGACGATGGCCATGTTGTGCTTGAAGTTGTTCAGGAAGAGGTCGGGGTGGGCCGCGTAGTAGTCGCGCCGCGCGTTCTCGCCGTCCACTTTGCGGACGAGGCCGGTGGCCGAGAGGTCGCGGACGGCCGTCGAGATCGGACCCTTGCTCCGGCCGAGGAGCCCGGCCATGTCGTCGAGCGAGAGCGGGTCGGGCTGGACCAGGAGGAGCCCCACGAGGAGGCCCTTCAGCCGCTGGGACCCGTACTGCTCGTAGATCGACCCGAACTCGTGGACGAGGTCGCGCTGGGAGGGGGTGAGGGGGGCAGGCATGGAAGGAACGGGGAAACGTTTGCTTCACGTTTGAAACGTTGCGAACGTTCGAGACGAGGATAGGGATTGCCGAAGGACTTGTCAAGGCTCTGCAAAGATCAGTGCCGCCGCTGCCTGGCCCGTGGGGCGGGGCGGCTCCCCGCCCGCTGCCACATCTGCCCGCGGGCGGGGCGAGCCGAGCTACGCCGCCCCGCCCGCCGCCTCCAGCATCGCCACCACGTCCGCGCGGCCGTGGGCGCGCGCGAGGTCGAGCGCCGACCGCCCGGCCCCGTCGACCGCGGCCGGGTCGGCGCCGTGTGCCAGGAGGAGCGCCACCATCTCGGGCGGCCCGAACGTGACGGCCATCTGGAGCGGCGTCGCGCCGGAGCCGTTGCGCGCCTCGACGTCCGCCCCGCCCGCGATCAGCCGCTCCGCGAGCGACGCGTAGCCCTTGAAGCACAGGCCGGCGAGCGGCGTGTTGCCGGCCGGGTCGGGCGCGTCGACGTCGGCGCCGCGGTCGAGGAGGAGGTCGACGGCCTCGCGCTGGTCGTTGTAGGCGGCGACCATGAGGAGCGTGTGGCCGCGCTCATTCGTCAGGTCGGGGTCGAGACCCGCGTCGAGGAAAACAGAGAGCACTTCGGCGTCGCCGCGCCGGGCGATCTCGTGGAAGTCGACGTTCTGGAGGTCGACGGGCGCCGCCCCGCCCTCGGTGCCGGGGCGGGGTGGGGTCGTGTCGTCGGGCATCGGCGTGTGGGGGTGAGGCGCGTCGTACGCGGGACCGCCCCGCCCCGCTCCCGCGCGGGCGGGGTGGTTTCGGTGTCGTCTCGGCACGTCGGCGGTCGGTAGGGACACCATGCGTGGTGTCCCTACGGGCGGGGCGGTTAGGCGGGGCGGGCCGACCGCCCCGCCCGACCACAAAAACGCCCCGGCGGCCGAAGCCACCGGGGCGCGCAGATCAAGCGACCACCCCGCCCGTGAGGGCGGGCGGGGCGGGGCGGGTTAGCCGCGCTTGGCCTTGCCCTCGGGCACCATGTCCTTGACAGACATCGCGGCCTCGACGCCGGCCTGCCCGTCGCCGCTCGACTGGCGAACCTTGGAGACGGCCTCGCGGACGCGCCGGCCGTAGTCCTCGTCCACCTGGTCGAAGTGGGCGACCTGGCGGTCGACGATCTCCTGGCGGTCGACGCCGCCGAGGGCGCCGGCCAGGTTCGTCACCAGCCGCTCCTTCTCGTCCTCCGACATCAGGTTGTAGAGGTCGGCGGCCTGGCTAAAGTCGTCGTGGTCCTCGCGGCTGTTGTACCGCTCGACGGTCACGTCGCCCAGGTGCCACGCCGGCTCGGCGTAGGACGGGTCCGGCCGGGGCGCGCCCTCGACCGAGTTCGGGTAGTAGTTCGGGTGGCCGGTCCCCTCGTCGAGGATCCCGCCGAACTGGCCGTCGCGCATGTAGTTGCGGACGGGCGTCTTCGGTCGGTTCACCTTGAGGGCGCGGTAGTTGACGCCGATCCGGTAGAGGTGGGCGTCCTGGTACGACATGAGCCGGCCCTGGAGCATCTTGTCCGGGCTCGGCCCGATGCCGGGCACCAGCGACGACGGGTTGTACGCCGCCTGCTCGACCTCGTGGAAGTAGTTCTCCGGGTTCCGGTTGAGCTCCATCTTCCCGACCTCGACGAGCGGGAAGTCGGCGTGCGGCCACACCTTGGTGAGGTCGAACGGGTTGTAGTCGACCTCCTCGGCCTGCTCCTGCGTCATCAGCTGGACGTAGCAGGTCCACGTCGGGAAGTCGCCCTGGTCGATGGCCTCCCACAGGTCGCGCTGGTGGCTCTCGCGGTCCTGACCGATGAGCTCCGTCGCCTCCTCGTTGGTGAGGTTCTCGATGCCCTGATCCGTCTTGAAGTGGAACTTGACCCAGGTGCGGACGCCGTCCTTGTTGACGAGCGAGTAGGTGTGGCTCCCGTACCCGTTCATGTTGCGGTACGTCTTGGGGATGCCGCGGTCGCCGAAGAGCCACGTGACCTGGTGGAGCGACTCGGGGCAGAGGCTCCAAAAATCCCACTGCATGTCGGCGTCGCGCAGGTTCGTGTGCGGGTGCCGCTTTTGCGAGTGGATGAACATCTGGAATTTGTACGGGTCGCGCACAAAGAAGATGGGCGTGTTGTTGCCCACCAAATCCCAGTTACCCTCGTCGGTGTAGAACTTGAGCGAGAACCCGCGCGGGTCGCGCTCGGCGTCGGCCGCGCCACGCTCGCCGGCGACGGTCGAGAACCGGGCCGCCATCTCGGTCTGCTTGCCGACTTCCGAGAACATCGAGGCCCGCGTGTACTCGGTGATGTCGCCGGTGACGGTGAACGTGCCGAAGGCGCCGGAGCCCTTGGCGTGGACGGCGCGCTCGGGCACGCGCTCGCGGTTGAACCGCTGGATCTGCTCCTGGAGGGCCACGTCCTGCATGAGGACCGGCCCGCGCGGGCCGGCCGTCAGCGCGTTTTCCTGGTCGGCGATGGGGGCGCCGTCCGCGGTCGTGAGGAGGGGGCCTTGCTTTTTGGTGGGCTCGGTAGCCATGGCGGGTCGGGGGAATGCTGGAGTCGTTGCAAGATCGGACTCGGCGGGCGGGGTGGGAGATCCGGCGCGCGCGGGAATTCTGCCGCGCCTCGCGCCCAGGTGGGGCGGGGCGGCGACCGCCCCGCCCGACTTATCCAGCGGGGCTTACCCAGCGGGGCGATCTCGGGAGAGGTCGTCGAGGAGACGGCGGAGGGCCGCGCGCTCGATGGGGAACCGCTCGTAGATGGTGACCCAGGCAAAGCTCATCTCGGTCCCCCAGTAGGCGTGCGCGAGCCGGTCACGCATCCCCGCCATCTCCCGCCACATCACCTCCGGGCAGCGGGCGCGGACGTCGTCGGGGACGTGTTTGGCCGCCTCGCCGATGACCTCGAACGCTCTGATGACGGCGTAGGACACGAGGTCACTGGCCTGGAGGTCGCTGGGACTCATCTCCCCGACGAACCGCTCGATCCGGTCCATCTCAGCGAGGATGTCCTCGACGTAGGTCCTCGTGCTCCGCGTCATACACGCACGAGGTCCCGCTCGACCGCCGACTCGAAGCGGACGTCGCGGACGGGTCGCGTCGCGAGGTCGACCTTCAGGCCCATCGCCTCCTCCATGTCCAGCCCGAGGCCGACGAACGCGTAGAGGCTCGGCGTCCGGTCGAACTCGACGAGCACGTCGAGGTCGCTCTCGGCCGTCTGCTCGCCGCGGGCGTACGACCCGAAGATGGCGAGCGCGCGGACGCCGTAGCGCTCGCGGAGCTCGGGGAGGAGCGCGGCGAGCCGGGCGCGGACGGCGTCGGTGGTGGGCGGGGCGGGCATGGGAGGAGTGTACGCCACCCCGCCCCGCGCACGGCAGCGGCCGCGGGGCAAGCACGTGCTGCGGACGGGTCCCGACTCGACCCGCAGACCCCCTCCGTCTGGGCGCCCACCGCCCCGCCCGGCGCGCCCGCGTGGGCGGGGTGCGGGGTGGACGCCGGAAAGGGCGGGTGGGGCGTGCCCCTGAGGGGGCGCCCGATGTCGGGGCGGGGCGGCCGTCGAGCCGGACCCGCCCCGCCCTGCTCTCGTCTCACGGGCTCCCTTCTCCCACCCCGCCATGTCCATTTTCTCCCCCCGCCGTTCGCTGTGGAAAGGCGCCGTCGCCGGCCTTGCCGGCGGCCTCGTCGGCACGTTCGTCAAGAGCCAGGTCGAGCCGCCCCTGCAGGACCTCGGCGAGCGCTGGTTCCCGCCGTCCCCGAGCCAGGAGGAGCTGCCCGGAGCCGACGTCAAAGGGCACCCGGAGCGGATGCCGCCGGCGAAGCTGGCCCAGGCCGTAACCGACGTGGCCGGCGTGACGCTGGACCGAGACCAGAAGCTGACGGCCAACGAGGGCATCCACTGGACGTTCGGGACGTCGGCGGGCGTGGCCTACGGCGTGCTCGCCGAGGTCACCGGCGCCGAGGCCGGCTACGGCGTCCCGGCCTCGCTCGCGCTCTTCGCAGCCACGCACGGTTCGTCGCTGCCGGCCTTCGGCCTCCAGGCGAGCCCGGCGAAGATGCCGGCGGCGTGGTGGGTCTGGGAGGGCGGCTCGCACCTGGTCTACGGCCTCGCGGTCGAGCTCGTCCGCCGCGGCGTGCGGAAGGCGCTGGGGTAGGGGGCGACGAGCCCGCCCGTCGCCCCGCCCGTCGACTGCGGGACCGCCCCGCCCGCGCTCTGGGGCGGGGTGCCGCCCGCGCCGCCGTGAGCGCGAGCGCCGGTCAGCCCTCCGGGTGTCGCCTGCGCCTCGGGGGCGGGGTGGCCTATCCTAGCCGCCCCGCCCTCCGAGTCCGCCCCGCCCGCCCATGTCCACCGCCCCGCTCGGCACCGGCTCCGTCGTTCTCATCACCGGCGCCTCGTCGGGGATCGGGGAGCAGCTGGCGCTCCAGCTGGCCTCGCGCGGCGCCCGGCTGGCCCTCGCCGCGCGCGGGACGGACGACCTGGAGCGCGTGGCCGAGGCGTGCCGCGGGCGGGGCGGCGAAGCACTCGCAGTGCCGACCGACGTGGGCGTCGAGGCCGAGTGCCGGGCGTTCGTCGACGCCGCCGTCAAGCGCTGGGGCCGCGTCGACGCGCTCGTCAACAACGCGGGCGTGTCGATGTGGGCGCGGTTCGACGAGATCGAGGACCTGGGCCTGTTCGAGCGGATCATGCGCGTGAACTACCTCGGGAGCGTGTGGTGCACGCACGCCGCGCTCGGCCACCTCGAAGCGTCGCGCGGGCGGCTCGTGGCCGTCTCCAGCCTCACCGGGCTCACGGGCGTTCCCACGCGGACGGCCTACGCGGCGTCGAAGCACGCCATGCGGGGCTTTTTCGACTCGCTCCGCATCGAGCTTCGCGGCACGGGCGTGAGCGTGACGGTCGCCTACCCCGGCTTCGTCGACACCTGGGTCCGCCGCCGCGCGACCGGGCCGGACGGGCAGCCGCTGGGCCAGAGCCCGGTCCAGGAGGACCGCGTGATGAGCCCCGAGACGTGCGCGCGCCTCATCCTGGAGGCCGCCGACGGCCGCAAGCGCCAGGTCGTGATGACGGCGCGCGGCCGGGCGGGGCGGTGGCTCTCGCTCGTGGCGCCGGGGCTCGTGGACCGCCTCGCGGCGCGGGCCATCGAGCAGGGACGGTAGCCGCCCCGCCCGCGGCGGCCGTCAGAACGGGCAGAACGTGCCGGGCGGGAGGTCCGGCGGGCAGGGCATGGGGAAGAAGCCGCCGTCATAGGGCGGGGTGGGCGGGTTTTGAAGCTCGTACGCCTCTGCTTCCGCCCACCCGTCCTTGGAGCCGTCCGCGAGGAGCTTGTCGAGGCCGCCCAGCGCCGCCGCGAGCCAGTCCGTCCGCACGTCCCACTGCACCGCCCCGCCCCGCGTGGTGCGGCGGCCGCCTTGCCAGACGCTCCCGAGCGTCCCGCGCGGCGTGACGGCGCTGGCCTGCACCATCTGCAGAAAATGGATCGCCTCGTGCCGGATGGTGTCGTCGTCGGGCTCTTCCTGGACCAGAACGACGCGGCCGACCGCCCGGCCCGACGCATACTGCACGCCGATCTCTTCCGGGTTGAGGGCGGGGTGGACGTACATGAGCACCCCGCCCCGCACGACGGGCCGGCCGCCCGAGAGCGGGACGGCCACGAGCGCGACCGCCGCCAGCGGGTCCACCTCGACGCCCACGGCCGGGCCGGGCCGCGTGGCGAGCGGCGTCCGCAGCCTCACGTCGAGCGGGCCGAACCCGACGCGGACGTGCCCCAGCGGGCCGCCGCCCGTCGCCGCGTTCTCGGCCCGCGACGCCGACGCGAAGGCGAGGCCCAACCCCAGCGCGCCCCGCCCGCGCCCAACCTGGTCCTTGGCCGCGTAGAACCCGGCGCCCGCGACGGCGCCCCATGCCGCCGCCTCGGCCGCGTCGCCGACGGACCGGACGCGGCCCTCGACCACGCCGCGCGCGACCGTGAACAGCGACGTGAGGCCCACGTTGGCGAGCGCGATCCGCTCGCGCTCCGGGAACGTCGGCTCGTCCACCCCGCCCCGGCCGGGGCGCGGCTGCGCGGTCGCGGGCGCCGCGGCGAGAACGATCAGGAGGGCCGCGAGCGTCCGCATCCCGGAGGCTACCGCCCCGCCCACACCAAGGGAAGGGCGGGGCGGGGCGGTCACGTCGTTTGGCCCCCCTACGGCGCCCCAGACGGAGTTGCGTTCGGGGCGCGGAGGTACAGCGCCTCACTCGCGCCGTGCCAGAACGCGAGCGCGCGGTCGGGGTCCGCCCCCTCTGGCCGATGCGGACGCGCGGGGCGGGCTCCATGCCTGGCGTACGCGGGGGGGCGTCGGGGACGCCCGGGCGTGGAAGCGCTTCGGGGCGGGGCGGCAGAACCTTTTGATGCAACAGGGATTCTGGACCGCCCCGCCCCGCTCCTCCCATGCCGACGGACGTACGCACCCGCCTCGACGCCTTCCTCGACGCGGCCGAGGCCGCCCGCGCCGCCTACGGGCCGCGCGCGCCGTCGATGGCCGGGGCCGAGGCCGTCGTCGGCGCCGCGCTCGCGCTCCTGTTCCCGGCCTTCTGCGGCGGGGCCGGGGGCGGGGCGGTCCGCGCCGAGGCCGAGCGGTTCGAGCGGCTCGTCCGCGCCCTGCTCGCGCCCGTCGTGCCCGACCGGGCGGGGCGGCTCGCCGAGGCCACGCTCGGCGCCCTCCCCGCCCTCCACGCCGTGCTCCTCGACGACGCCGAGGCGACGTGGGCCGGCGACCCCGCCGCCGCGAGCGTCGATGAGGTCGTGCTGGCGTACCCCGGCTTCTACGCGACGGCCGCCTACCGGCTCGCCCACACGCTCTACCGCGAACGCGTCCCGCTCGTGCCGCGCCTGCTCACCGAAGTCGCCCACCGCGAGACGGGTGTGGACGTCCACCCCGGCGCGCGGATCGGGCGGCGGTTCACCATCGACCACGGGACCGGCGTCGTCGTCGGCGAGACGGCCGTTGTCGGCGACGACGTCCGCGTGTTCCAGGGCGTCACGCTCGGCGCGCTCAGCGTGGACAAGGGGCTCGCGCGCGTCAAGCGGCACCCGACGATCGAGGACGGCGTCGTCCTCTACGCGAACGCGACCGTTCTCGGCGGCGACACCGTCGTCGGGGCCGGCAGCGTCGTCGGCGGCAACGTGTGGCTGACGCGGTCGGTCCCGCCGGGGTCGGTCGTCACGCACGTGGCCCAACTCAAGACGCGCGACGGCCACACCGAGCCGCTCATCGAGTACCACATCTAGGGGGCACGGGGCACGAGGTCCTTGACACCGACGGCCGCCCCGCCCCACGTACCCTGTACCTCGTACTCCGTACCCTCCTCCCCATGCCCTACGACTCCATTCTCCAGGCCATCGGCCGCACGCCGCACGTCAAGATCAACCGGCTGTTCGGGCCGGACGCCAACGTCTGGATCAAGCTGGAGCGCCAGAACCCCGGCGGCTCCATCAAGGACCGCATCGCTCTCTCGATGGTCGAGGCCGCCGAGGCGTCCGGCGCGCTCGCGCCGGGCAGCACGATCGTCGAGCCCACGTCCGGCAACACGGGCGTCGGGCTGGCGATGGTGGGCGCGGCCAAGGGCTACCGCGTGGTCCTCGTCATGCCCGAGACGATGTCGGTCGAGCGCCGGAAGCTGATGGCCGCCTACGGCGCCGAGTTCGTGCTCACGCCCGGCCCGGGCGGCATGAAAGGCGCCATCGACCGCGCCGGCGAGATCGTCGCCGAGACCGACGGGGCGTGGATGCCGCAGCAGTTCGAGAACCCGGCCAACCCCGAGGTCCACGAGCGGACGAGCGCGCAGGAGGTGCTCGACGACTTCCCCGACGGCCTCGACGCGCTCGTCACCGGCGTCGGCACGGGCGGCCACATCACGGGCCTCGCCCGCGTGCTCAAGCCGAAGATGTCTGGCCTGAAGGTGTTCGCCGTCGAGCCCGACGCCTCGCCAGTGATCTCGGGCGGCGAGCCCGGCCCGCACCCGATCCAGGGGGTCGGCGCCGGGTTCATCCCGGGCAACCTGGACACGGACTTGATCGACGGCACCGTCCGCGTGACGGGCGAGGAGGCCACGGCGTACGCGCGGCGGGCGGCCCGCGAGGAGGGCCTGCTCGTCGGCATCTCGTCGGGCGCCTCGCTGGCCGCCGTCGCCAAGACGCTCCCCGACCTCGCGCCGGGCGCCCGCGTCCTCACGTACGGCTACGACACGGGCGAGCGGTACCTCTCGGTCGAGGGCCTCTTCGAGCTCCCCGAGCCCCGCGAGCACGCGCTGCCGTAGCGGGAGGGATGCGGGACGGAGGGATGGGAGAGGGATGGGGGAGAGCCACCCCGCCCTCGCCTCTCAGCAGAGCCGGCCGCCCCGCCCGCCGACAGGGGCGGGGCGTTCGAGCACGCCGGGCGGGGCGGCGCGTTTTCTGCTCATCCATCTCGTCCCTCTATCTCTCCCCGTACGCCCCGATCCAGTCGACCTCCAGGCGGAACGGGCCGTCCTGTCCGTCGATGATGTAGAGCCCGAACGCCTGGACCGCTGCCGGGTCGAGCGGGGCGGCGTCGACGGGCTCGCCGAACACGCTGGACTCGAACGCGCCCCACGGCACGCGGACCGTCCGCCATTTGTCTGTCGTCTCGAACGGGGCACGGCGCGAGACCTGGCGGCCGCGGCCGTCGCGCGTGCCGTCGTCGACCTCGACCTCGAACGTCCGCCCACCGCCGCGGACGCGGAGCGCGAGGCCGGCGGCGTCGGAGAGGTCTACGGTCTTGTCCTTGAGGACCGACGTGAACCCGCCGCCTTCGGTCACGACGTCGCCCGTGAACACGAGCGCGCCGCCTTCGATGGAGACGGAGCCCCGTGAGTCGCCGCCCATCACGCCGTCGTTCTGGACCGTCCAGGGATCGGCGTCGGCGTCGAAGGAGAAGAGGGGGCGCGTCGAGTCGGGCATGGCGGGCGGGGCGGTGTCGGCCGCCGCCCCGCCCTCGGTGGGCGCGGGGGGAGCGGGCGGGGTGGCGTCGGGCGGGGCAGCGCACGCGGCGAATGCCACCAAGCCGGCGAGGAGGCGAGCCGTGGAGGACACGTGGACGGGCACCGCCCCGCCCCAGCGGCGGGCGGAGGCGCCCACCCCGCCCCGCCCGGAGCGCGGGGGCGGGGCGGCACGCGTCGCGCTCCTCACGCCCGGTCCTGCTCGACGAGCACGCGGCGGAGGATCTTGCCCGACGACGACTTCGGGATCTCGTCCACGAAGGCGACCTCGCGGACCTTCTTGTACGGCGCCACGCGCTCGGCCACGTAGGCCATTACGTCGTCGGCGCTCAGGTCGTGGTCGGGCTTGAGGACGACGTAGGCTTTGGGGATCTCGCCGGCCTCCTCGTCCAGCACCGGGATCACGGCGGCGTCCCCGATCGCGTCGTGGCCCAGGAGGAGCGCCTCGAGCTCGGCCGGCGGCACCTGGTAGCCCTTGTACTTGATGAGCTCCTTGACGCGGTCGACGATAAAGAAGTCGCCGTCCTCGTCGACGACCGCCACGTCGCCCGTGTGGAGCCAGCCGTCGGCGTCGAGCGTGCGGGCCGTGGCCTCGTCGTTGCCCAGGTAGCCCTTCATCACGTTCGGGCCGCGAACGAGGAGCTCGCCGCGCTCGCCGTCCGGGACCTCCTCGCCCGTGTCCACGTCGGCCAGCTTCGCGTCGACGCCGGGGACGACCGGGCCGACCGAGCCATACTTGGTCCACGGCGTCCGGCTCGCCGGCACGAAGTGCGTGACGGGGCTGGCCTCGGTCATCCCGAACCCCTGCTTGACCTCGCACCCCAGCCGGTCGGCCACGGCCGCCGCGACCTCGGTGCCCAGCGGGGCCGCCCCGCTCACGATGCGCACGAGCGCGCTCAGGTCGTACTGGTCGACGAGCGGGTGCTTGGCGAGGCCGACCAGGATGGGCGGGACGAGGAACGCCTTGGTCACGCGGTGGTCCTGCATGAGCTGGAGGAACTGCTCCAGGTCGAACCGCGGCATCGTTACGACCGTCTGGCCCGCGCGCATGGCGGAGTTGACGAGCAGCGTCATGCCGTAGATGTGGAAAAACGGCAGGATGGCGATCAGCACGTCGTCCGGGGTCCCGTCGTCGACGGCCTCGAACTGGACCACGTTCGCGACCAGGTTCCGGTGCGTGAGCATGACGCCCTTCGGCAGGCCCGTCGTGCCGGACGAGTAGGGGAGCGCGGCGAGCGCCGTCGACGGGTCGAACCCGTGGAGCTCGGGCGGTTTTGTGCTCCCGTCGGTCTCTTGCAAGAGCGACGCGAACGGCGTGGCGCCCTCGCCCTCGCCGAACACGAACACCTCCTCGACGCCGGCCGCGTCGGCGGCCTCGCGCGCCGTCTCCAGGAACGGCGGGACCGTGAGCAGGTAGCGCGCGCCGGAGTCCTCCAGCTGGTGCGCCAGCTCGCTGGCCGACGACAGCGGGTTCATCGTCGTCGCCACCCCGCCCGCGCGGATCGCGCCGTGGAAGGCGATGGGGAACTCGGGGAGGTTCGGGCTGAGGATCCCGAACACGTCGCCGACCCCGAACCCGCGCGCGGCCAGCGCCGCCGCCACGCGCTCGACGCCGCCGGCGAGCTGGGCGTAGGTGAGCACGCGGCCGGTCGGCCCGTCGATGAGGGCCGGCTTGTCGCCGAGCGCGTACGCCTCCTTCAGCACGAACTGCGGGAGCGGGGCGTCGGGGACGAGGATGTCGGGGCCGTGGACCATGAGGCGTGGGGCGGGGCGTGGAGGCCGGGTGAACGCGGGCGGGGCGGCGGCGGTCCGGCTCCGCCCTGTTCTCCGGTAGGACCTCGCCTCGCGCGGGGCGGGGCGGTCCCGCGCGGCCTATGTTGACCGGCCCTCGCCCTTTAGGCCGGCCCTTCGAGGCCGCCCGACCATCCGCCCGCCCCGCCCATGCTGACTGCGCCGCCCGCCCGCGCCCTGCTGCTCCGGGTCCTCCTCCTGGCCGTCGTCGCCGCGCTCGCCGCCCCGCCCGCGCTCGCGCAGTGGACGAACCGCTACCCCCAGGTGCCGGGCTACGGCCACCACGTCTACCTCGAGGGCTACGACCTGCCGACGATGGGCGCCGGCGTGACCGACCCGGCGCCGTCGCCGGACGGCCGCACGCTCGCGCTCGCCTCGCGCGGGTGGCTGTGGCTGCTGGATTTGGAGACCGGCGTCGCCCGGCGCCTCACCTCGGGCGGGGCGGTCGACGCCCGGCCGGCGTGGTCGCCCGACGGCCGGCGCCTCGCGTTCGTCCGCGACACGGGCCGCGAGACGTCCATCGTGGTCCTCGACGTCGAGGGCGGGGCGGAGCGCGTGGTCGCCGCCGAGGCGGGCCTCGAGCTCGACCCGGCGTGGACGCCGGACGGGGCGGCGCTCGTCTACGCGGCGGCGGGCGAGAACGGGGTCGGCCTGCGCCGGATCGACCTGGCCACGGGCGAGCGCGCCGTCGTCACCGACGCGCCCGGCCTCGCCGTCGCGCCGGCGGTCCTCCCCGACGGGCGGGGCGTCGTCTACGTCGCCAAGCGCGGGGCCGAGGAGGTCCGCGTCCGGGACCTGGCGACGGGCGACGAGCGCGTGCTCTACGCCGGGCGCATCCTGTCGCAGACCCGCCCCGCCCTCGCGCCGGACGGCCAGACCGTCGCGCTGAGCGTCCCGACCGACGACGGCTGGGAGCTGGTCCTGGCCGACGTGGACCGCCCCGGCCCGACGCTCCGCCTCGTCGCCGGCGACGCCCCGCCGCTCGCGCCGGCGTGGAGCCCGGACGGCGCGGCGATCTACTACGCCCAGGCCGACGCCGACGAGCGCCTCCGCCTGATGCGCGTGCCCGCCGAGGGCGGGGCGGCCGAGGAGGTGCCCGTGCGTACGTGGGACTGGGGCACGGAGACCGGCACGCTCACGCTCCGCACGACCGTGGGCGGCGCGCCCGCGCCCGCCCGGTTCGCCGTGACCGACGCCGCGGGCCACCCGCTCGTGGCCGACCGTCAGGCGTGGTTCGACGGCCAAAACGGCGTCGTCTACCAGTACTCACCGGGCGAGGTGACGCTGGAGGTGCCGGCCGGCGAGGTCCGCGTGGTGGCGGTGCAGGGGCTCGCCACCCCGCCCGCGACGGCAACGGCGACGGTCGCGCCGGGCGGGGCGGAGACGGTCGCGCTCGCGCTGGAGCCGGTCTGGGACGCGGCCGCCGACGGCTGGCTCTCGGGCGACCACCACTTCCACCTCAACTACGGCGGCCCGTACGCCCTGACGCCGGACGACCTGGCGCCGCTCCTGGCCGGCGAGGCGCTCGACGTGGCGACGCCGCTCGTGGCCAACCTCCACACGCGGTACGAGGACGACCAGTTTTGGGGCGCCGGCTCGACCCGTGCGCTCCCGTACGTCGCGTTCGGGCAGGAAGTCCGGTCGCACTTTTTCGGCCACGTCGCGCTCGTCGGCACCGAGACGCTGTTCGACCCGTGGATCTGGGGGCCGGGCTACGAGGTGTTCGGCGACGACGACCGCGAAAACGCGACGGCGATTGCCCACGCCCGGAGCGAGGGCGGGATGGGCACCTACGTCCACCCCGTCGCGGTCCGCGACCCGTTCGAGCCCGGCGCCGAGGGCGCCGTGCCGGTCGAACTGGTGGCCGACGGCGTGCTGGGCGACCTCGACGCCATCGAGGTCGTGTGCCTGTGGACCGACGACCTGGGCACGGCCGAGGTCTGG
Source organism: Rubrivirga sp. S365 (assembly GCF_032248475.1). NCBI lineage: Bacteria > Pseudomonadati > Rhodothermota > Rhodothermia > Rhodothermales > Rubricoccaceae > Rubrivirga > Rubrivirga sp. S365. The sequence continues at coordinate 694,908 of NZ_JAVTTN010000001.1, read as the reverse complement.
TACCGGCTCCTCAACCTGGGCCAGACCGTCGTGCCGACGGCGGGCAGCGACGTGATGAGCAACTTCTACCGGACGATGGCGCCGGGCACCACGCGCGCCTACGTCCGCGCCGGCGCCGACGCGAGCTTCGACGCCTACCTCGACGGCCTCATGTCGGGCCAGAGCGTTGTCACGACCGGCCCGCTCCTCGACGTGGAGGTCGACGGCGCCGCGCCGGGCGGGGTGGTGAGCGGCGGGGAGGTCCGGTGGGCGGCGGACCTCGCCTCGGCCGTCCCGGTCGACCGCGTCGAGGTGGTCGTCAACGGCCGCGTGGTCCAGACGGTGCCGGGGCTGGCGGCGCCCGGCCGCCGCGAGATCCGGGGGACGGTGACGCTGCCCCAGGCGGGGTGGGTCGCCGTCCGCGCCGTGGGCGACGAGCCGCAGGGCTGGCCGTCGATGGCGGCGTACCCGTTCGCGCACACGGCGCCGGTGTGGATCGGCGGCGGCGGCAACCTCGACCCCGCGGCCATGCGCGAGGCCGCGCACGACCTGCTCCGCGTCCTCGACGTGTCGGAAGCGCGGTTCGAGACGGCCTACGCGGGCGAGGACGCGCCGCGCCTCCGCGAGCGGTTCCGCCGCGCGCGGGCGGAGCTGGAGCGCCGGGCGGGGCGGTAGGCGGGCCGCCCCGCCCGCGGCAGCGCGGGCGGGGTGGTGGTCTGGGGGGGCGCTATGTTTGTCAGCAGGTTGCTGATCTGGTGGATCACGACTCTGCTGAACTTCTGGTTCTACGGCCCTTCTGCCCGACGTGAAGTCCCTCCCAATAGCCGCCGCTCTCGCGCTTGCAGCCTGCGCCTCAGAGGGTGTCCCGCCTCATGAACCCCCGCCTGCCGTAGCGCTGCACTATGCGGAGCGGTCCTCGTCGGTCAACCTCCCCGTCGCGTGCGACGAGTTCGGCGGCGTGCTCGGGTTCGTCTCGGACACCGCCGACGTTTGGGACCCAGCGGCAATCTCTGAACTGCGGCTGGCGGTGTCGGAGGCAGCCCCGATCCCCGACTCGGCTCACGTCATGGACGCCCGGCTCGTCGCCTACTTCTACGACCGAGCCAAGACCGACACCGTCTGCGTCGGCGGCCGCTTCGGAGCGGAGGTAAACGGGGTGCCCGTCGTAGACTCCGCGCTCGTCCGGCTACTGTGGTCCGCCACCAGTCCGTAACGCCGGGCCGCAGAACCCGCCGCTGGTATTAGCTGGAAGTCAAGGGGTCGACGGCGATTCCGGTCGATTTGGGCGGAATGGGCTTGCGAGGAGGGGCGGGGCGGCGGACGAGACACGACGTCCTTAGCCCGCCGCGGAGGTGCGGCGGACGAACGTCTGAGCGCGTCACCCCGGTCGGTCGCGAGCTATGCTGGCTGGGATCGGTCGTCTCCGGTGCCGAAGCACGGAGCGACGAGGAACATCCCCTATTGGCTCTGCGAAGCGGGGGGTGCCGCCGAGGGACGAGCTGGCCCCGCAGGTGCGGGGGCGCCCGATGGTGCACGGCGAAGCTCTCTGAGGACGGGGTCCACGAGGCTTGACGGGCGGTTGTCGGTCCTCTCGGCGGCAGGGGGTGCGGGGCGGGGGGGCGCCCCAGCGGTCGGTAGAAGCGGAGGGCGGGGTGGCTAGGCGGCGAGGGCGTACTCGCTCTGGCAGACGTGGACCCGGGCCGGGTCGAACGGCTCACGGCTCCGGTGGGCGCCCCACACGACGGTGAGCAGCTTCCGCATCGCGGCCACGCGCGCCTTCTGCTCCACCATCCGCTCCCGGCGCTCGGCGTAGCGGGCGCCGAGGAGCCGGTCGCCACGGAGGACGGGGAAGACCGCCTGCCCCAGCACCTTGCGGAGCATCGGCCGCCCCTTCTTCGACAGCCGCGTCTGGCCTTTGTACTGGCCGCTCTCGCGTTCCCGGAGGTTCATCCCGGCGTACCGGAGGAGCTGGCGCTTGGTCGCGAAGTCCGAGAGCGGCCCGGTCTGCCCGACGATCCGGGCCAGGTTGAACAGCGTGATCCCGGAGACGGCCTCGTCGATGGGCGGCAACTGGTCGCGCGCTTTGAGCTCGGCCCCCAGCGCCTCGATGCGCTCCTTCAGCGCCTCCGCTTGACCCTCGTGGACCTCGAGCTCGGCCACGAGCGCGGCCAGCCGGCCCGAGAGCACAGCGGCCACGGCCGGGGGCGGGGCGGACCGGACCGAGGCCTCGGCGGCGGTCACGAGCCGCTCGCCGGTCGCGGTCTTGACCCCAGGCACCCGGCGCCGGAGCGTGGCCAAGAGCCGCGTCCGGCCGAGCTGGGCCAGCCGGTGCGGGCACAGGAGCCGCCCGTGGAGGAGCGCCCGGCCGGTCTTCGAGAACGTGAACTGAGCCGAGCGGTCGTAGTCCGGGAAGAGGTCGCGCAGCGTCGCCTGCAGCCGCGTGCGGATGGCCGACGTGACCCGGACCTCGTCGTCGTGGAACGCGGTCAGGTGGCGGAGCACGACGTAGGGCTCGGGCAGGTCGCGGTGGCGCTGCGTCCGGCCCATCGCGGCGGCGAGGTGGATGACGCGGGCGTCCTTCCGGTCGGTCTTGCCCGTGTCGAGCGACTCGGCCTTCGTGAGCTGGCCGACCTGCTCGGCGCTGATCAGCGCCGTCTGGTGCCCGGCGCGGCGGGCGACGGCGAGGAGCGCCCGCTCGTAGCCGCCCGAGGCCTCGCAGAGCACGCGGACGCCGCGGAGCCCGTGCTCGGCCGCGAGCGTGGCCGCCTCGGCGAGCGCTCGCTCGACGGCTTCGGTCCGGTTGGGAATGACGTCCTCGGCGACGACCTCGTGGTGCCCGGACTCGAACCGGCTGAAGAGGTGGAGCGTGTCGCGGGAGACGTCGGCGGCGAGCAGGAGGACGGGGCGGGCCTTGTCAGGAGCGGGGATAGAACGGATCTTCATGGCGGGCCTCGGCGGCAGACGGAAGGGTTGTGACGATCCGGAAGGTCTGTCTGCCGGGGTCTCCTCGTCTGGCGCTAATGGTATGGTGCAGGCGGACACAGGGCGGCAGCGTCCTCGCTTCGGGCGGGGCGGCGGCGTCTCTGTAGCTTCGGTTCGCCATCGTGCCCTTAGCCCTGTGCCGCTGAGCGGCCCTCTGTTCGGCCGCGTTCGGAACGTTCTACTGCGATGGACTTTCCTTCTACCTGAACCCAACGCTCGGTGCCATGACCCGGCTTCTCGAACAGGCGTTTGATCGCGCGTCTCAGCTACCAGACGAGGAGCAGGACGAGCTTGCCCGCCTGTTCCTGGCAGAGTTGGAATCGGAGGAGCGTTGGGCCGAGTTGTTCGGCCGCCCGGAGTCTGAAGACCTTCTCGAGCGGCTGGCGACCGAGGCACTGGAGGAACATCGAGCCGGGAAGACTCAACCCCTCGACCCCTCAGACCTGTAGAAGCGTGCGGTCCTTCACCCGGCCGAGCTTCTGGAAGCTCTACCACCGGCTTCCTGAGCACGTTCGCCGACAAGCACGGACGTCGTACCGCCTTTTCGAGGAAGACCCGTACCACCCGAGTCTGAGATTCAAGCGCGTCAGCCAGCGCCAGCCAGTTTACTCCGCACGAGTCAGCGGCGACTACCGTGCCGTCGGAGTTCGAGACGGTGACGCGATTGTTTGGTTCTGGATTGGTCCGCACCACGAGTACGACCGCTTGTTGAAGGGGCTGTAGTCGCAGGCGCGGTAGAACCCGCCGTTGAGGCCAACACAGGGCCATCAGCGTGTTCTTCCCTGAGCGGGGCGGCGGCGTCTCCGTCGCTTCGTCCGCCCAACCCGCCCCGCCATGCCTACCTCCATCGACGAGTTCGTTGCCGAGCTGCCCAGTGATAAGCGCTAGATCGTCCTCGCCCTGCGAGAAGCGGCGGAGGACGCAATCCCCGACGCGCCCCAAGCCGTCGAATACGGCGCGCTCTGCTTCCTGAAGGGGAAACGCGCCTCGGTCGGGATCGCGCCGTACACGAACCACGTGTCGCTCATCTTCGACCGGGGCGCGGAGATGGAGGACCCGGCCGGCGTGTTGGAGGGGACTGGGGCGCTCCGCCGGCACATCACCATCCGCGACAAGAGCGAGATCGCAGGCCTGCCGGTCGAGGAATACGTCGGAGAGGGCTACAGGCTCGAATGAGCCATCCGTTCGGGGCGCCAGGACACCCGCCGTGGACCACCCCGCCCCCGGCGGGCGGGGCGGGTCCTCCCGCACACCGCGGTTGCTCCCCAGCCGCCACCCCGCCCCAGGGAGGCCGAACGGCGCCGCAGAAACACCGCCACGGCGTTCGCACTGGGGCGGGGCGGCCACCCCGCCCACGTTCGGGCTGGGCGGGGCGGCTACCCTCGGAGGGCGGCCGCGAAGATGCCCGGCAGCCGGAGCGGGCTCGGGTCCGCCGCGAAGTGCGTGAGGCGGCGGCCGGTCGCCTCGGCCGTCTCGTTCGTCACGAACCACAGCGGCTTCGGGGCCGTGTGCGTCTCGCCGAGCAGGAGCGAGCGCGGGAACGGCGCGAACGGCCCCGACACGACCGTCTTCTGCGGCCGCTCGAACAGGTACGCGTTGTGGACGATGCCCGTCCCGCTCTGGATGTCCTGCCGCTCGTGGCCCGGGAACGCGCCCCACGTGCCCTGGGCGATGAAGAAGCCCACGCCGCTCCACGCGTTGACCCCGATCGTCCCGTAGCGGAGCCGCGCGATGGCGTCCCAGAAGCGGTCGCCCAGGCGCCGGAGCGTCCGCGGGTGGATGAGGACGGTCGCGCCGAGCGTGCCGGCGACGTGGTCGTTGCAGAAGTCGACGGCCCGGTCGAGCCACTCGCCCGCGTCCTCGTCGCCCGCCCCGCCCGGGAGCGACGTCACGGCGAGGGCGCCGCCGAAGACCTCCTCGGTCAGCGCGTAGGTGTCGTCCGGCGGCACGTCGGCGACGAGCGTGCGGGCTCCGGTCGGGCCGAGCCGCTCGGCCGAGTCGGGGTAGGCCGCGTGGAGGGCGTCGACGCGGTCGCCGGCGCCGGGGTAGTAGGCCGGGCGGTCGGGGAGCTCGCGGAGCGTGCGGCGGACGGCGTGGACGAACGCCTCGCGCTGCGGCCACGCGCGCGGGACCACGGCGGCCTGGCTCGCGATGCAGTTGAACCCGCCGTTGTGCATCTTCTGCGACGCCACGTTCGCCGCCTGGAAGTCCAGGTCCGGCTCCGACCAGTCGCCCGGGACGACGAGCACCGGGCTCACGCCGCCCAGTTCGCTCGTCACGCGCTTCGAGATCTGCGGCTCGTCGCGCGCCTTCCGCCCCGCCCCGCCCGTGCCCGTGCCGTAGACGATGGCGTCGTGGGTCTGGGCGCTGCCCGTCACGTGGATCTCGTCGACGAGGTCGTGGCGCGTCAGGTGCTCGCCCACGTCGACGCCGCCGTAGGCGAAGCGGAGGAAGCCGCGGTCGACGAACTCGGCGAAGACCTCTTCGAGGACCGGCCCGAGGTAGCTGTTGACCGGGTTCATCTTGAGGACGACGACTTGGCCCTCGGCGTACAGCTTGTAGAGCACGTCGAGCGGGGCGATGGCCGCGATGTTGCCGGCGCCGAGCACGACGGCGACGGCGCCCTCGGGCGCGGGCTCGTCGTAGAACGTGGCCATCGTCTGGGGGAGCGAGGCCGGCGTCACGCCCGGCTCCATCCACACGTCGACCTCCATGCCGCTGAACAGGAGGTGGTCGTAGGCGCCGTCCGGGAGCACGCGGACGAGCGTCTGGCCGTCCGGCCGCTGCCGCGTCTTGCCCTCGACCAGCTCGTGGAGCGTGCCGGCCTGGACGTGCTCGAGCGTCCGTGCGAGCGGGGCGACGTAGTTGGCGACGGCCCACGGCCCCGTCGTCCACTCCTCGCCCCGCAGCGGCGAGCCCTCGGGGAGCCCCTTGGCGCGCGAGGCGACCGTCACCCACCGCCCCGCCGCCCGGCCGACGCGCTCGGGGAGCCGGTTGAGCAGGTCCACCTTCTGCGGGATCGGGAGCCGCGCCCACTCGGTCGCGTGCGCCGCGAGCTCGCGGAGCGCGGCGTCGATCTGGTCGGTGGGCGTGTCGGCGGGGCGGGGCGGGAGGTCCATGGCGGGAGCGGCGGGTGACGAGCGATGAGCGACGGGTGACGGGCAAGAGCGCCACCCCGCCCGTTGGCGGTCTGCGGGGCGGGGTGCGGCCGCCCCGCCCTCGCGGCAGGGCGCGTCTGGACGGCCGTAGGGACACGGCTCGCCGTGTCCGCGGGGTGGCAGGTCGTCGGGGCGGGGCGGTGCGTGTGCGGGCGGGGCGGCGGTCCCAAACGCGCGCCACCCCGCCCCTGTGCGCGGGCGGGGTGGCTAGGCAGCGGCGGCCGCGGCGGCCGCCGGGGCGCGCTCCAGGATGAGGTCGGCCGCCTTCTCGGCGATCATGATCGTCGGCGCGTTCGTGTTGCCGCGCGTGAGGGTCGGCATCACGCTCGCGTCGACCACGCGGAGGCCGGCGACGCCGCGGACGCGGAGGGCGGGGTCGACTACGGCCCGGTCGTCGGTCCCCATCTTGCACGTCCCGACGGGGTGGTAGAGCGTCTCGGAGTGGGCGCGGAGGAACGGGCCTATCTCGGCGTCGTCGGTGAGCACGCGCTCGGGCTCGTAGGGGCCGGCGTTGACGTCGGCGAAGGCGTCGGCGTCGGCGATCTGCTGGCCGAGGCGGAGCGCCCAGATGCTCCGGCGGAGGTCCTCGCCGGCCTCGTCCGAGAAGTAGCGCGGGTCGATGAGCGGCTTGGCCCGCGGGTCGGCGCTCCCCAGGCGGACCGTCCCCCGGCTCGCGGGCGTCAGGACGAGGCCGGCGACCGAGTAGCCCGACTCGCCCGGCGGGTTCCGCGTGCCGTGGCCGAGGAAGAAGCCCGGCGCAAAGTGGTACTGGACGTCCGGCGCCTCCAGGTCGGGCGACGAGCGGACGAACGCCCCGCCCTCGGCCACGTTGCTCGTGAACGGGCCGGTCTTGCGCGCGAGGTAGGTGAGCAGGTTGCGCCCCGCGTGCCGCAGCGACTCGGCCGCGTCGAGCGTGCCGCGGTCCGTCGTGTGCCGCGTGACGCCGTGGACGAGGTGGTCCTGGAGGTTCTCGCCCACGCCCGGCGCGTCCAGCACGACCTCGACGCCGTGCGCCTTCAGGTGCGCCGCCGGGCCGATCCCGGACAGCATGAGCAGGTGCGGGCTCCCGAACGCGCCCGCCGCGAGGATCACCTCGCGCGCGGCCCGCGCCGTGACGGCCTCCCCGCCCCGCTCGACCACGACGCCCGTGGCGCGCGTCCCGCCCTGGCCGTCGCCGCCCGGCGTCTCGAACACGACGCGGTGCGCGAGCGCGTCGGTCCAGACGGTCAGGTTGGGGCGGCGGCGGGCGGGGTGGAGGTAGGCCCGCGCCGCGCTCCACCGCTGGCCGCCCTTCTGCGTCACCTGGTAGAGCCCGAAGCCCTCCTGGCCGCCGCTGTTGAAGTCGTCGTTGCGCGAATAGCCCAGCTCGACGCCGGCCTCGACGAACCGATCCGTGAGAGACGTCGGGCTCCGCTGGTCCGACACTACGAGCGGCCCATCGGTCCCGTGCGCGGGGTCGCCGGTGTGGACCTGCTGGTCCTCGCTCTTGAGGAAGTAGGGGAGCACGGCGTCGGCGTCCCAGCCCTCCGCCCCGCCCTCGGCCCAGCCGTCGTAGTCGGCGGCGTGGCCGCGGATGTAGATCATCGCGTTGATCGACGACGACCCGCCGAGCATCTTCCCGCGCGGCTGGTACAGGCGGCGGCCGCCCAGGTCCTCCTGCGGCTCGGTCCGGTAGTTCCAGTCGCTCGGCCCCTCGAACAGCTTGTGGAATGCGGCCGGGATGAGGACGTTTTTGTCCTCGTCCTCCCCGCCCGCCTCCAGGAGCAGGACCGTGTGCTCGCCCGAGGCCGTGAGCCGGTCGGCCAGCACGCACCCGGCCGAGCCGGCGCCGACGATGACGTAGTCGAAGGTGGAGTCGGGCATGGGGCGGGGCGGCCGGTGGAGAGGCGGTGAAGGTAGTCCAGGTGAACGCCGTTAACCTCGCCGTCCGTTCCCGGCGGCCCCGTCGCGCTCCCGCCCCGCCCCGCCCGTCTCGGCGCGCGCCGCGGGCGGGGCGGCCCGTCTCGTTCGCCACCCCGCCCTGGCGCCCCACGTCGGGCGGGGCGGTCAGCTTCTCCCCTCCTCTTCTCTTCACCCGCTGTCAGGCGGCTAGTCCGAGAGCATCGGCACGCTGGTCAGCCGCTCGCACTCGGCCCAGAGGCGGGCGCGCGTGCCCAGGCTGAGCGCGCCACCCGGCGGGTTCACCTCGACGGGGCGCCCCCACATCTTGTGCCTCGGCCCGAACAACGCGCCGCCGCGCGCGAACGGGTCCGTCCCGGCGCGGAGCTGGGGGAGCGCGCCCTCGGCCGCCGTCATCGCGACGCGGTCCATGCCCAGGCCGTAGAGCGCCTTTTCGAGAACCGAGTCGCTCTCCTCGGCGCTCGTCTGCTGGAGGTTCGTGTTCGAGAGCCCGGGGTGGGCGGACAGCGAGAGCGTCGTCGAGCCGGCGTTCTGGAGCCGGCGGTTCATCTCCAGGGCCAGCATGAGGTCGGCCAGCTTGGACTGGTTGTAGGCCGACCACCGGCCGTAGCTCTCGCGGCCTTGGAGGTCGTCGAACGAGATCGAGCCCGACCACGCGGCGAGGCTGGAGAGCCACACGACGCGGCTGTTGTCGGTCGCGAGGAGCGCGTCGAGGAGCCGCCCCGCCAGCGCGAAGTGCCCGAGCACGTTGACGCCGAACTGCGTCTCGAACCCGTCGTCGGTCTCGCTCCGCGGGATCGCCATGACGCCGGCGTTGCAGTACAGGAGGTCGAGGCGGCCGTACCCGCTCCCGAACCGCTCGGCAAAGTCGCGGACCGAGTCCAGGCTGGCGAGGTCCAGCACCTCGACGTCGACGGCCGCGTCCGGCACGTCGCGGCGGACCTCGGCGCGGGCGTGCTTGGCCTTGCCCTCGTTCCGGCACGCCATGACGACGTGGGCGCCCTTGCGGGCGAGCTCGCGCGTGGTTTCGAGGCCGAGGCCGCTGTTGGCGCCCGTCACGACGGCCGTGCGGCCGGTGAGGTCGGGGATGTCGGCGGCGGTCCAGGAACGGGAGGGCATGGGAGCGGGGTGGGGAGGGCTCGGCCTACGCCCCCGCCCCGCCCGGGTGTCCCGCACGGACCCGCACGGTAGCTTCGCCCCGCCCATGCCTCCGACCCCGCGCCCCGGGCGCCCGCTCTCCCGCCCCGCCCTCGCCGTGCTCGTGGCGCTCGTCATGGCGGCGTTCGCGGCCAACTCGGTCCTCGCCCGCCTCGCCCTGCGGACGACCGCGATCGACGCGGCGACGTTCTCGGCGGTCCGCCTCGCGGCGGGCGGGGCGGTCCTCGCGCTCGTCGCGCGGCGGGGCGGCTCCTGGGGGCGGGGCGGGAGCTGGCCGTCGGCGCTCGCCCTGTTCGTCTACGCCGCCGCGTTCTCGTTCGCCTACCTCGCGCTGTCGGCCGGCGCCGGCGCGCTCGTCCTGTTCGGGGCCGTCCAGCTCACGATGATCGGCTGGGGCCTGGCGCACGGCGAGCGGCTCTCGGCGGCGCAGAGCGCCGGCCTCGCCCTGGCCGTCGGGGGCCTCGTCCTCCTCCTCGCGCCGGGCGTGACCGCCCCGCCCGCCGTCCCCGCGCTGCTGATGGCGGCGGCGGGCGCGGCGTGGGGCGCCTACTCGCTGCGCGGGCGGGGCGCCGTGCGGCCGGCGGCGGAGTCGGCCGGCAACTTTCTGCGGGCGTCGCTCCTCGGCGCCACGCTCCTGACCGTGGCGGCCGCGGGCGGGGCGGTGCGCCTCGACGGCGCCGGGCTCGCCTACGCCGCGCTCTCGGGCGGCGTGACGTCGGGGCTGGGCTACGCCGCGTGGTACGCCGTCCTCCCCGCCCTCCGCACGACGACGGCGGCGACGGTCCAGCTCAGCGTGCCGGTGCTGGCCGCGCTGGGCGGCGCGGCGCTCGTGGGAGAGCCCGTCACGCTCCGGCTGGCCGCCGCGTCAGCGGTGACGCTGGGGGGCGTGGCCGTCGTCGTGCGGGGCGGTGGCGGCCGCCGCGCGCGGCCGCAGACCTGAGGCGGCGTGGGGGAATGCCCGGTGGCCTGGACTGTGCGCAGGAGCACTCCTAGGCCGTTTTCTCAGAGGGCGTTCAGCGTTGGCCTCTAGAACGGCGGGCGGTCTGGTCGGATGTTGTATTCGTCCCCCGCGGACCTCCTTCCCCCAGACCGATGAACGCCCTCCTCGCCCCGCTCCCGTCCCACTTCGCGCTTCGCTCCGCCCTCGCCGTCACGGTGTTCGTGACGAGCTTGATGGCAGTGTTCGGCTAGGACGCGGCCAGGGCCGACAGGCGGGGAGGCGGCCGGAGCCGGCACCGCCCCGCCCCGCCCGCGGAGCGCGAGCTACTCGGCGCCTTCCCAGGTCAGGATATCCTCCTCGTTTTTGGTCTCGGCCTCGGGCGGGGTGGACCACTCGGCGCACTCGGGCAGCTCCGGCTTTTTCTCGGTGATGTTGTACCCGAGCTGCTGCCACTGCGTCGCCAGGTAGGTGTTCCACTCGGCGTAGTGCGCCCATTCGGCGGGCAGCTCGTCGTCGGCGTAGATGGCCTCGACGGGGCACGCGGGGACGCACGCGTTGCAGTCGATGCACTCGTCGGGGTGGATCGCGAGGAAGTTCGGCCCCTCGTAGAAGCAGTCGACGGGGCAGACCTCGACGCAGTCGGTGTGCTTGCAGTTGATGCAGGGCTGGGCGACGACGTACGGCATGGGGCGAATCCGGGCGGGGGGCGTGCCCGTTACCGGGCGGGGCGGGGCGGCGGCTAGACGGTCGCCCTCGCTGACCCACCCCGCCCGCCCGTGTTCCGCGCCCTCGCCCGCCCCGCCCTCCTCCTCGCCGCGCTCGCCGCCGTCTCGGGGTGCAGTGCGTCGAACCGGCTCGGCGAGGTGGCCCTCCCCGGCCGCCGCGTGGCCGTCGCCGCGGCCATCCCGCCGGCGCCGCGCGTCCAGGCGGGGAGCCCGCTCGAGGCCGGCGTCAACCCGTGGGACCCCGTGGGCACGGCCGTCCGCCGCGAGACGTCCGAGGCCAAGCGGCGCCAGGCCGTGCGCGCGCAGGCGCGGCTCGACAGCGTCGTCGCGCGCGTCGACGTGGCCGACCGGATCGCGCGGCGGACGCTGGCGCGGACGGCCCAGGCCCTCGGGTTCGCGCCCGCCGACCGCCCCGCCGACGCCGACTTCGTGCTCGACCTCCGCGTCCGCGACTACGGCCTCGTCGCCGACTCCTTCGAGGGCGACACGTTCTTCGTGCTCGTCGGCGAGGCCCTGTTCCTCGACGCCCAGACCGGCGCCGAGCTGTGGCGGACGGACCTCGACGAGCGCGAGGTGGTCGACCGGACCGTGTTCCGGCTCCCGGCCATCCCGGGCAACGTCGTCACCGGCCGCGCGCTCGCGGCGCTCTCGTCGGGCGAGATGGCCGCCGGCCTCCAGCGCCTGGGCGACCTCGCGGCCGAGCGCATCGCGGCCCGCCTCGTCCGCGACTACGAGCGCTCGCGCTGACCGCCCCGCCCGAGGCGGGGTGGCCCGGAGCCCACTCAAGAAGGGTACAGGGTGCGAGGTACAGGGTACGTGGCCCCGAACGGCCTCCTCGATCCGTACCCCGTACCGAGTACCCTGTACCCACCCGGAGGGTGGCCTACCCGAGCAGCTCGTCGAAGATGTCCGACTGCTTGAGCGGCGGCACGATGTCGAAGTGCTCGTACGCCCGCCGCGTGGCGACGCGGCCGCGCGGGGTGCGCGCGATGAACCCCTCCTGGATGAGGTACGGCTCGTAGACCTCCTCAATCGTTCCCGAGTCCTCGCCGACGGTGACGGCGATGTTCGAGACGCCGACGGGGCCGCCGTCGTGCTTTTCCATGAGCGTGAGGAGGATGCGGGCGTCCATGTCGTCGAGGCCGGCCTCGTCCACGTCGAGCGCGTTGAGGGCGTGGTCGGCCACGGCGCGCGTGACGCGGCCGTCGCCCGGGCCGGCGGCCGTCTCGACCTCGGCGAAGTCGCGCGTCCGGCGGAGCAGCTTGTTCGCGATCCGCGGCGTGCCGCGGCTGCGGCGGGCGATCTCGTGGGCGCCGTCCTCCTCGATCTCGACGTCCATCAGCGACGCGCTCCGGAGCACGATCCGCCGGAGGAGGTCGGCGTCGTAGTAGTCGTACCGGAAGTCGACGCCGAAGCGGGCGCGGAGCGGGGCGGTCAAAAGGCCCTTCCGCGTGGTCGCGCCGATGAGCGTGAACGGCGGGAGCGCGATGCGGACCGACCGCGCGGAAGGGCCGGAGTCGATGAGGATGTCGATCGCGTAGTCCTCCATGGCCGAGTACAGGTACTCCTCGACGACGGGCGCGAGCCGGTGGATCTCGTCGATGAACAGGACGTCGCCCTCGTTGAGGTTCGTGAGCAGGCCCGCGATCGAGGCCGGCTTGTCGAGCGCCGGCCCCGACGTGGTCTTGACCTCGGCGCCCATCTCCTCGGCGATGATGAACGCGAGCGTCGTTTTCCCCAGCCCCGGCGGCCCGCTCAGGATCACGTGGTCGAGCGCCTCGCCGCGCTGGAGGGCGGCCGTGATGAACACGCGGAGGTTGTCCTTGATCTTCTGCTGCCCGATAAAGTCGTCGAGCGCGCGCGGGCGGAGCGCTTTCTCGAGGTCGGCCTCCTGGCCCGGGAGCGGGGCGGAGGCGTCGCGGGGGGCGGTCGTCATGGTGTGCGGGGGCGGTTAGCGGGCAAGGTAGCGTGGCAGGGTGACAGGGCGTGTCACCGCCCCGCCCGCAGGCTCCGCCCCGCGCCGAACGCCCAGGCGGGGCGGTAGGTTGAGGCTGCCCGTTGGGTCTGCCCTCTGGGTCCGCCCCGCCCGCCGCCACCCCGCCCCGCACCGCTCGCCATGCCAACTGCGACCGCCGTCCGGTTCCGCCCCGCCCTCGCCGCGCTCCTCCTCCTCCTCGCGTCGGCGCCCGCCGGCGCCCAGGTCGCCGAGCGGCTGGCCGACCTCCGCTTGGCGACGGCCGTCCGCCTCGCGCTCGTTGACGACGCGCGGACGCGCCCGTTCGACGTCTCGGTCACGGCCCGGGGCGGGGTGGTCGAGGTCGAGGGCGCCGTGCCAGACGCCGACCGGGCCGCGCTCCGAGCCATCGCCCTCGGCGTCCCCGGCGTGCGGCGCCTGGCTGGCGACGCGCCCGCCGGCGCGCGTCCACTCCGCCCCGCCCCGCCCGCTTCGAGCGGGGCGGCGCCTCCGGCCGAGCGGGACAGGGCGGCGGCGCCCCGTTCGGCGGAGCCGGCGGGCGGGGCGGCGTACCACGTCGTCCGGCCGGGCGACACGCTGTTCTCGCTCGCCCGGCGCTACGAGACGACGGTCGAGGAGGTCCTCCGGCTCAACGGCCTGCGCTCGCCGTCGATCAGCGTCGGCCAGCGCCTCCGCGTCCGGTAGCCCGCCCCGCCCATGCGTCGGACCGCGGGCGGGGCGGGGAGGACACGGCCTCTTCTCCTCCCCGCCTCTCCTCCTCATCTGGTCAGGCGCGGACGAGGTTGCGCAGGATGAACGTCACGTTCTCGCGCCGCTCGCGGAGCCGCCGCGAGTAGTACGGGAGCCACTCGGTCCCGTACGGCACGTAGACGCGCATCCGGTACCCGTCGCGCACGATCTGGCGCTGCGTCTCGGGGCGGAGCCCGTAGAGCATCTGGAACTCGAACGCGTCGCGGTCGATGTCGTGCTGCTCGACGTGCTGGCGGACGGCCTCGATCAGCTGGTCGTCGTGCGTGGCGATGCCGGGGTAGCGGCCGTCGTCGAGGAGCGTCCGCGCGAGGCGGCGGAAGTGCCACCGGATCGTCGGCATGTCCTGGTACGCGATCGAGGCCGGCTCGCCGTAGGCCCCCTTGCACAGCCGCACGCGGGCCTGGAGCTCGACCATGCGTGCGACGTCGGCGTCAGTCCGGTGGAGGTACGCCTGGAGGACCGGCCCGACGTGGTCGGGGAAGTCGGGGTAGACGGCCTCGAACAGGTCCAGCGTCGACTGCGTGAGGTCCGAGCCCTCCATGTCGAGCCGGACGAAGAGGTCGGCGTCGCGGGCGCTCGTGAGCACCTCGCGGAGGTTCTGCTCGCACAGGTCGCGGTCGATGACCTGGCCCAGCATCGAGAGCTTGATCGAGATGCCGACGGCGTCGGCCGGGACGCCGCGCTCGTCGCGGAGGCCGGCCAGCCGGCCGACGAGGTCGGCGTAGGCGTCGGCCGCCGCGCCGGCCCGGTCGCGGTCGGCGACGTGCTCGCCCAGGAGGTCGAGCGTGACGAAGAGGCCGTCGTCGAGGAGGGCGCCGAGGGCGGGGAGGGCGGCGTCGAGCGTTTCGCCGGCGACGAACCGGCGGGCGAGCGCAAACGGGAGCTTCATGGCGGCGCCCTCGGGGCGCGAGGTAGAGAAGGTGGAACGGTGTGTGTACAGGCCGGGCGTGTACCTCCGCCACCCCGCCCCGGGTCCGCCGGGCGGGGCGGCGTTACGAAACACCCCTATGGAGCCCGCTTCTCCCCCCCGCCCCGCCCCGCCCTGGCTCGACCGCTGGGTTGCCGACGTCGGCCTCGCCGGCCGGCCGGCGGCGGTCCGGCGCGCCCGCGTGGTCGTCGCGAGCGGGGCGCTGCTCCTGGTGGGCTACGCGCTGCTCGCGGCCGGGCTCGTGGCCGGGGGCGCCCCGCTCGCGCCCCGCGTCCAGATCGCCGCGGCCGCGCTCGCCACGGCGCTCGCAGTCGGCCTCGTCCGGTGGGGCGGCCGGGTCCGCGCCGCGGCCGCGCTGCTCACGCTCTCGCTCACGGCATCCGCCCTGCTCCAGTCGGCCTTTGACGCCGGCATCCGGGACCCCGCTCTGGGCCTCCTCGCGCTCGCCCCGCTCGTCGCGGCCATGACCTCGGGCGCCCGGCTCGCCCTCGCGAACGCCGTCGTGGGCATCGCCGGCGTGCTCGCGCTCTACGCCGCCGGCACGCTCGGCGCCGCCGCCCCGCCCGCCTCGACGGCCGACCAGCTCGACGTCTACGCCGCCCTTATCGTCTCGTGCGTGGCGCTCGCCTCGGCGCTCGCCGGGGTGCTCTACGACCGCCACGTGGGCCGGGCGCTGTCCGAGGCCGAGGGCGAGGCGGCCCGGCTCCGCGACGCGCTCCGCGCCTCCGACGCCCGGCACCGCTCCCTCTTCGACCATATCCCCGTCGGGATGTACCGGACATCGCTGGGCGGGGAGGTCCTGCTCGCGAACGCGTCGCTGGCCCGGATGATCGGGGCCGCCTCCGCCGACGCCGCCTGCGGCCTCAACGTGGCCGCGGTCTACGCCGACCCGCAGGACCTCGAGCGGTTCGGCGCGCTCGTCCGCCGCGACGGCGAGGTCCGCCGGTTCGAGGCCCGGTGGCGCGCGCCCGACGGCGGCACGCGCCACGTCCGCATCAGCGGGCGGGCCGCGGTCGACGCCGACGGCGCCCCGCTCTACCACGAGGGCACGGTCGAGGACATTACGGCCGAGCGCGAGGCGCGCGAGGCCCTGTTCCAAAGCGAGGCCCGGTTCCGGGCGCTCGTCCAGCGCTCGACCGACGTCGTCGTCGTCGTCGACCGGGCGGGGCGGCTGACCTACGTGAGCCCGTCCGTCACCGGCCTCCTCGGGCGCTCGCCCGAGTCGCTCGTCGGGACCGACATGATCGGGGTCGTCCACCCCGACGACCGCGACGAGGCGGCGGCGGCCGTCGAGGCCGCGGCCGTCGTCCACGGCGCCCGCGCCGAGATCCGCGTGTGCCACGCCGAGGGCCACTTCGTGTTCGTCGAGGCCGCCGGGACCCCGCTCTACGACGACCCCAGCGTGCGCGGCCTCGTCCTCAACCTCCGCGACGTGACCGAGCGGAAGCGGGCGCAGGCCGTGCTCGTGCAGGCCAAGCGCCAAGCCGAGGAGGTGGCGCTGCTCAAGAGCACCTTCCTGGCCAACATGAGCCACGAGATCCGCACGCCGCTCACGGCCATCCTCGGGTTCTCCGACGTGCTCGCCGAGGAGATCGACGACCCCCACCTGGGCGAGTTCGCCGACCTGATCGCGCGGAGCGGCCGGCGCCTCATGGACACGCTGAACTCGGTGCTCGACCTGGCCCGGCTCGAGGCCGGCCGCGGCGACCTCGAAGCCTGCCCCGTCGACGTGACGGCCCTGGCCGAGGAGACGGCCGAGATGCTCCGCCCGACGGCGGTCGACAAGGGGCTGGCGCTGGAGGCCGTCGTCGAGCGGCGCCCGCTCGTGTCCGTGCTCGACGAGGCCGCCCTCGCTCGCGTGCTCCACAACCTCGTCGCCAACGCCATCAAGTTCACGCCCGAGGGCTCGGTCACGGTCGCCGCCCGGTCCGAGGGCCGCTCGGTCGTCGTCGAGGTCCGCGACACGGGCATCGGGATCGAGGAGGCGTTCCTGCCCAGCGTGTTCGGCGAGTTCGAGCAGGAGTCGAGCGGGACCGAGCGGACGCATGACGGGGCCGGCCTGGGGCTGGCCATCTCGCGCCAGCTCGTCGAGCGGATGGACGGGACGATCTCGGTGGCGAGCGAGAAGGGCGTGGGCACGACGTTCACGCTCACGTTCCCGGCGGCCGGCGCCGAGCCGGCCGGCCCGGACCGGCGCCCCCTCGTCCTGGTCGTCGACGACCAGGCCCAGGCCCGCGAGGTGGCCCGCCGCGCGCTCGGCGACCGGTTCCGCGTGGCGCTCGCCGAGAGCGGCGCCGAGGCCATGGAGGCGGTCGCCGAGGAGCGGCCCGTGGCCGTCGTGCTCGACATCCACCTGGGCCGGTCGATCTCGGGCGAGGACGTGATGCGGACGCTCCGCCAAACGCCGGCGTTCGCGGGCCTTCCCATGGTGGCCGTGACGGCGTACGCGCTCCCGGGCGACCGCGCGCGGTTCCTGGCGGCGGGCTTCGACGCCTACGTCAAGAAGCCGTACGACCGGGGCGTGCTCGTCGAGGCCGTCCTGCAGGCCATCTTCGACCGCCGCGAGCCCGAGGGCGCCCGCCCCGCCCCGCCCGCCGCGTTGGCCGGCGCCGACCACCGGTTCGTCGCGCGGAAGGCCGCCCCGCCCGTGGAGGCCGGGCCGGGAAGAGAAGAGGTGTAGAGGAGACGAGGCAGAGAGGCGAACCTGCTCGACCTCTCTTCCTCGTCTCCTCCTCCCGCGGGCGGGGTGGGGAACCGCTCGCGGGCGGGGCGGCGTCCCCCCGCGCCCACCGCCCCGCCCTCCAGGGCCGCCCCGCCCGTGTCTAGATCCCTCGCCGTCGTCGGCGCCGGCCCCGCCGGGCTCGCGGCCGCCCACGCCCTCGCCGGCTCCGGCGTCGCCGTCACCGTCTTCGAGAAGAGCCGCGGCGTCTCGGGCCGCGCCGCCACGCGCTGGCGCGACGCGCCGGGGCCGGACGGCGAGCCGTTCCGGTGGCGGTTCGACCACGGCGCCCAGTACCTCAGCCCCGACGCCGACTCGCGCGCGGCCGGCCTCGTCCGCAGCCTGGGCGGGGTGGTCGACGTTGAGGGCGCCGTGTGGCCGTTCGACGACGACGGCCGGCTCCGCCCCGACCGCGCGCGGGCGGAGCCCGGCCTGCGCTGGACGTGGCCCGACGGGATGGCCGACCTCGGCCGGCGGCTCCGCGACGCGACGCCCGGCCTCGACCTCCGCAACGGAGCCCGCGTGACGCGCCTGGTCCGCGAGGGCGGGGCGTGGACGGTCGAGACCGACGACGGCCACGCGGGGACCTTCGACGCCGTCCTCCTCACCCCGCCCGCGCCGCAGACGGCCGGCCTCCTCCGCGAGAGCGACGTGGGCGGGGCGGACGGCGAGGCGCTCGCGCGCGCGCTGGGCGGGGCGGGTTACCGCTCGCAGTTCACGGTCGCCTGGGGGATCACCGCCCCGCTCGACCGGCCGGGCGCGTTCTACGCGCTCGTTAATGCGGACGAGCACGGCGGGCGGGGCGGCGGCCACGACGTGGCCTGGCTCGCGTTCGAGAGCGACAAGCCGAACCGGGCGCCCGACGGCGCCCACATCGTCCTGGCGCAGATGTCCGACGCCTGGACGCAGGCCCACTACGACGACGCGCAGGCCGACGTGGTGGCGGCCGCCGCCGAGGCCGTCGCCGACCTCGTCGGCCCGCTCCCCGGCCCGGCGTGGACCGACACGCAGCGGTGGCGCTACTCGCTCCCCGACGGCGCCGCCGACGCGGACGCGCTGGAGGCGGCCGCCGCCCACGGCCTGTTTTTCGCCGGCGACTACACGGCGGGCAAGGGACGCGTGCACCTCGCGCTGGAGGAGGGGCTGGCGGCGGCGGACCGCGTCCGCGCCTGGGCCGGCTAGCCCACCGCCCCGCCCGCACAGTTCGGCGGGGCGGGGTGGGGGGGCACCCGCCCCTACTCGGTCGCCCTCGCCGGCGTCATCTCGCGGATCACCACGAGGCCGTCGAGCACGAGCGGCCACCCCGCCCGCATCTCGGTGTAGCCCAGCGGCCGGGCCAGGAGCGGGGCGTTGAGCCAGGCGCCCGCCTCCGTCTGCGCGAGCGCGCGGAGGTCGAGGAAGGCGGCCGTCTCGAACGGGGCGGCGCAGGCGAGCGCTTCGAGGCTGCCCGGCGACGGGGGCGGAATGGCCTCGACGGGCAGGTCGAGCGGGGCGGCGCCCCAGGCTCCGCCGCAGGCCGTGAAGGCGACCGCGCGGTAGCCGTCGCCCAGCGCGGCCGAGGCGGCGTCGCCCATCGTGACCGCCTCGTCGTAGCTCCACGCCGGGTCCAGGTTGTCGACGGCCGCGAGCCGGCGGACGGCGTGCGACGACGCGGCCCACACCACGAGCGGGGTGGCGGAGCCGCGTGCGAGGTACGCGACATTCTCGCCCATCTGGCGGTCGCGGGGCGTCGAGCGCTGCACCCAGAACTGCGCCGCAGCCGCCAGGAAGCCGCCGAGAACGAGGCCCTCCTCCTCGGCGCCCGCCCCGCTCAGCGCGGCGCGGTAGTCGGCGACGGCGCCCTCGATCTCGTCCCGGAGCGAGTCGGAGACGGCGGGGCGCTGGAACCGCGAGTAGGCGCCGAGCACGCGCCGGACCTCGGGCCACCGGCCGTCGAGGGCGCCCGCGTTGGCGAGCGCCCGCTCGACTTGGTCCCAAGCCGCCGCCCCGCCCGTTTGCGGCGTCACGTCGAGGCCGACGACACGCAGCGGGCGGGGCGAGCCAGCGGTCGAGGCGGCGTAGGCCAGCCCCGCCCGCGCCTCCCGCGCCGTCGTCCACACGTAAGGCGCGACCGAGTCGATCCGCGCGAGCGCGTCGGCGGGAGACGTGAGCGGGAGCGCCTCCGTGAGGCCGGACGCTTCGAGTGCGAGCGTCTCCGCCCCGCCCCGCTCGTGGAGCAGCCGCGTGAGCGCGCTGCGGACGAGGAAGGCCGCGCCGTCGCCGTGCGTGGGCTCGCTCAGGGCGACGACGCGGGCGCCGGCGACGGCGTCGAGGAACGGGCCGCCGGCCGCGCTCGCCGGGTCGGCCAGGAGCCCGTCGAGCGGCGCGACGTGAGGTGCGAGCCAGACGGCCCGGGCGCTGTCGGCGGGCGCGGGCTGCGCCGCGAGCGGGAGCGCGACGAGGAGGGCGGCGAGCGGGGCGAGGCGCATGGGCGGGGCGGGCTCAGGGGCTACCGGGCGGACGGTCCGGCGCCGGTCGAGACACCCGACGGCCGGCCGCGTTGCCGCCCCGCCCCCGCTCCCTCACGGGGCGGACCAGTCAGAGACTGTTTGGTAGAGGTTCTCCCTCCCCCACCGGGGGAGGGCCGGGGTGGGGGACAGACATCGGAGCGGCCGTCGAGGGCGGGGCGGCCGCCTCGGGTCCCCCCTCCCAGCCTCCCCCCGCTGGGGGGAGGAGCCTCGAAACCGGCTACCAAACAGTCTCTCAGGGGGCGGGGCGAAGGATGTCCGCGACGGCCCGGTGCTTGACGGCCTCCCCGAACAGGCACAGCCCGGCGTTGACGACGCACAGCGCGGCCGTCCCGTAGAGCACGAACGGCTCGCCCCGCCCCTTCCGAAGCGTGGCCTCGCCGACCAGCGAGAGCCCGAACCCGACCGACGCGAGCCCGAGCGGGGCGAACCGCCGCCACGTCTTGAGGTGCGGCTCGGCCGAGCGCGCGGGCAGCGCGGGCGCCGCGGGGCGGGGGACGGCGGAGAGCGGCGGGTCGGGCATCGGATCGGGAGGCAGGAGGCGTGGGCGGGGCGGACCCAAACGGGCGGGCCGGCGTGTCCTACGCGAACCCCCACCCCGCCCTTTGGGTCCGCCCGTTCCATGTCCGCCTCCACCCCGCCCGATCACGTCGCCGGCCTCCGCGAGAGCTACGAGCGCGGCGCGCTCGACGCCGCCGACCTCCCCGCCACCCCGCTCGCGCTCTTCGAGCGGTGGTTCGCCGACGCCCAGGCCGCCGACGTCCCCGAGCCCAACGCGATGACGCTGGCGACCGTCGGCGCGGACGGCGCGCCCTCGGCCCGAGTCGTGCTCCTGAAGGGCGTCGACGAGCGCGGGTTCGCGTTCTACACCAACTATGAGAGCCGGAAGGGCCGCGAGCTGGACGCCTCGGGCCGCGCCGCGCTCGTGTTCTGGTGGCCGGCGCTCGAGCGGCAGGTCCGCGTCGAGGGCCGCGTCGAGCGCGTGGCCGACGACGAGGTCGAGGCCTACTACGCGAGCCGCCCGCGCGGGAGCCGCCTCGGCGCCTGGGCGAGCCCGCAGAGCCGGGTCATCCCCGACCGCTCCGTCCTCGACCAGCGCCTCGCCGACGCCCAGGCCGCGCACCCCGACGACCCTCCCCGCCCGCCGTTCTGGGGCGGCTACCGCGTGGTCCCCGAGGCCGTCGAGTTCTGGCAGGGCCGCCCGAGCCGGCTCCACGACCGCCACGTCTACCGCCGCGAGCCCGGCTCCACGGGCGGGGCGGGGTGGCGCACCGAGCGGCTGGCGCCGTGAGGCCGGTGGGTCCGTAGGATCAGTCGATCAGTGAGGCAGGAGCGCCCTCCCCGCCCCCGCCTCGGCAGGAAGGCCCCGCCCCGCCCCTCAGACGCCGCGGACCTACGGATCCGCCGTGGACTCACCGCCCTCGCGGTTGGCTGCGCCGTCCGCTTCACGGTTGTCCGCCACGCCGCGGACGTTCGTGACCAGCAGGAACACCTGGAGCGCGACGAGCGCCCAGGCCGCGGCGCTCCAGCCCCACGCGACCCAGAGCGCGTTCGAGACCAGGAACAGGCCGAACCCCCACAGCCGCTTGTGCCGGTCGTCGGCGGCCACCAGCCACCCCGCCACGACGGTGACGGCGAACGCGGGCCACTGCAACAGGTCGAGCCAGTCCATCGGGCGGGGTGGGGGGAGGCCGGCCTAAACCGGCCGCCCCGCCCGCTGATCCTCCCCGAGCGGCCGGGCAGGGCGAGTCCGGGCGTTCCCGATGCCCGGGCGAGGCAGAGCCGCCCGCCCCGCCCGCAGAGCGAGGGCGGGGCGGCCGAGCCCTACGCGGGCTCCGGCGCGGGGCGGACGCGGCGGGCCGCCCCGCCCGGGCCGGCGCTGGCTACGCCGTCTCCTGCGGAGGTCTCGGGCTTCGCGAGGACGGCCTCCCAGTCCAGCCGGCCCGTCGCCTGCATCGTCACGAAGAGGGTGGCGACCGACAGCAGCGTGATGGCGAGCCCGGTGAAGCCCTCCAGGAAAAACGTGGCCGCGAACGCGACGAGGTACACGGCCTGCGCCCCGCCCACCTCGACGAGCGCGAACCGGAGGCCCGCCACCAGCCGCACGTACGACACCACGAGCGCGAGGCTCACGGCCGACGCCACGACCATGGCCGCGCCGACCGAGACCACGTCCACGAGGTAGGCCAGCAGGAGGTGGAACGCGAAGCACGCCGCGCCCAGAAAAAAGTAGTGCATCGGGTGGAGCCGGACGCCGCGGAGCAGCGAGAGCACGAACACGGCGAAAAAGAACAGGAACAGGCTCACCGGCGCGAAGAACGTCACGCGGCTCACCCACGGCCCCGGGTTGAGCCGCTGCGGGAGCGCCACGCCCAGGTCGGCCGAGGCCACGAGCGTCCCGTAGTCCCACACGAGCCGCCACCCGCCGCCGTCGCGGGCCTTCGCGGTCGGCGCGAGCGTGCCGGCGGGGAAGTCGATGCCGTCGGCGTCGGTCGTCACCACGAGGCGGACGTCGCGGGCCGTCGCCACCCCGCCCGCGGCGGCCGGGCGGGGCGGGGCGGGCTCGCCGTAGCGGTCGGTCTCGTTCGACACGACCGCCCCGCCCGAGCTCAACGCGTAGCGCCACGTCTCGACGCCCTGCGACCCGTACCGGACGCGAAACACGGCGCTCTCGCCGGGCTCCAGCTCGACCTCGTGCCCGAGCGCCCCGCCCGCCGCGTCCACCTCGACCGCCCCGCCGTCCACGTCGAGGGCGAGGTCAGTGACGACGGGCGAGCGGTCGGGGAGCGGGAACGCGAACGCGAACCGCCCCGCCTCGTCGCCGTCGTTCTGGACCCGGTACGAGCCGTCAAAGCGGACGGCGTAGGTCGGCACCCACAGCAGGCCGCGCTGGCGCTGCTCCAGGTCGAGGTCCGCCGTCACGTCGCTGGACTGGAGCGGGGCGGCCGTCCGCACGGTCCGCGTGACGCGTTCGGTCACGGTCCGCGTCGAGCCGTCGGGCTCGCCGGTCGGCTCGGTCCGCGTCTCCACCCCGGTCACGTCGTCGAGGCGCGCGAACGAGGGCGCGCGCTGGACCTGCGGGCCGCCCCACATCTCGCCCACGTCGCTCCGCACCGCGGAGTCGGACGCCTGCGTGCGGTGGACGACGGTGCTGCCCAAAAACACCCAGGCGAGGGAGCAGCAGAGGAAGATGAAGGCGATGGCGAGGAGTCGTTTGATCATGGTCGGGGAGGGATGGAGGGGTGCGGGATGGGGGGATGAGCAGAGGGTCCGTGACACCGCGGGGGCGCTGGCCGCCCCGCCCGTACAGGGCCAGAGGGCGGGGCGGGGTGGCGTCAGGCGGCGAGGCCGCCGAAGCGGCGGTCGCGGCCCGCGAAGTCGGCGAGCGCGGCGCGGAGCGTGGCGGCCGTCACGTCGGGCCAGAGCGCGTCGAGGAACAGGAGCTCGGCGTAGGCGCTCTCCCACAAGAGGAAGTCGCTCAGCCGCCGCTCGCCGCCCGTCCGCACGAGGAGGTCGACGGGCGGGGCGGGCGCGCCGTCCGGGTGGAGCGCCGCCGCGAGCGCGGCCTCGAACCGCCGGCCGGCGTCGGGAACCGCCCCGCCCTCGGCTTTGGCGACCGCCCCGCCCTCGGCGCCGGGCGGGGCGGCGAGCGCGTGCGCCGCGCGGCAGATGGCCTCGCGCGCCGAGTAGTCGACGGCGACGCGCAGCAGGAGGCGCCGCCCCGCCCGCGTCTCCCACTCCGCCCGGCACGCCGCCGCGCGGAGCGCGCCCGGCAGCCGGTCCCGCCGCCCGACGAGCTGCAGGCGGACGCCCGCGCGCTTCAGCCGCGGCGCCTCGGCACGGAGGTGGGCCGAGAGCAGCGCCATCAGCGACGAGACCTCGGGGGCGGGGCGGCGCCAGTTGTCCGACGAAAAAGCGTAGACCGTCAGCACGCCGACGCCCAGGCCGGGCGCGGCCTCGACCACGCGGCGGAGCGCCTCGGCGCCCGCGCGGTGGCCGGCGGCCCGCGGGCGCCCGCGGCGCTCGGCCCAGCGGCCGTTCCCGTCCATCACGCACGCGACGTGGAGGCCGGGCGGGGTGGCGGTACTTTGTGTTTCAAAGTGAGCAGGCATAGCAAGCAAGGGGATGTGGGCACTGTAGCGGCGTTGCACGCAACGCCGGGGCGGGAGCAGCGGGGTGAGAGCGGGAGGCGGGGCCGTCTGCCGAGGCGGGTCCGCCCGTCTCTCTCGTCCAGAGGAACGCATGGATGCTCGGGCCACAGCGCCTCGGCCCACGTCCACCCTGCTCTCGCCGCAGCGGCGGGGCGGGGCGGGGCGCTCGCGGTAGGCGCGGGTGGGTTGGTGCGGAGGTCGGCAGGTGTCACGCTTTGGATTGCAAAGTAGAGGGGCAAGAAAAAAAGCGTCACGACGGCCGCGCGGCCTGGATGACCGCCTCCATCTGGTCGAGGTAGTCCGTCAGCGCCCGCCGCCCCGCGGTCGTCAGCGAGAACTCGGTGAGCGGGGCGCCGGCCGTCGTCTTGGAGACGGCGACGTAGCCGGCCTCCTCCAGCTTCCGCGCGTGGACCGAGAGGTTGCCGTCCGTAAGGTCGAGCCCCGTTTTCAGGTCAGTGAACGAGGTCGCGCCGCCGGCCGCGAGCGCGCTCAGGATCCCCAGCCGCACGCGCTGGTGCACGAGCGGGTCGAGGTCGGGGACCGCCGGGGCGGGGCGGGCCGCGCGGCGGGAGAGGGACCGTTTAGCCACCGTGGTTCCGGGCGATGAGGACGCCGAAGACGACGTGGAGCCCGCCGAACCCGGCCGCCATGAACGCGTCGCCCCAGGCGGGCGGGGCCAGGAGCGCGAGCGCGCCGAGCAGCATGAACAGCGACCCCATGAGCGGGACGGGCCGGATCGAGAACGCGCCGGCCGCGAGCACGCCGGCCCCGTAGGTCAGGAGCCACACTCCGGGGAGCAGGTGGCGGCTGACCGTCGCGAGCGGGGCCTCCCGCGCGTACGTCCCCGGGGCGAGGTCGTACCCGTAGACCGCCAGCGTGAGCGCGACGCCGACGAGGAGGGCGGGGAGGAGGCCGAGCAGGAACTTCCGGCCCTGCCCGCTGAGGAGCGCCGCCCCGCCCCGCCGCGCCTTCAGCACGGTGGCCCAGGCGCCGATGAGGAGGCCGACGAGCGCCTCGGCCGTCCACACCGTCAGCCAGTCGGCGACGGTCGGCTGCCGCGCGGCGACGGCGGCGGCCACGAAGGCGGTTGCGCCCATCGCCACGCCGCCCCAGCCGGGGACGGCCGTGAAGGTCCCGGTCCGCTCCATCGTCTCGCGGATAAACCGGAGGTGCGAGGCCGCCGACGCCTCGGGGGCGACGGCCGGCTCGCGGCGGCGGAGGGCGGGGCGGTCGGTCATGGCGGCGGGCTTTGAAACCCAAAGTAGAGCGTCCGCTTTGCGTTGTCAAGCGGGCGGGGCGGCGGGATAGGCGCCCGCCCCGCCCGTGCCGGACCGCCCCGCCCGCGCCCGAGGCGCCGCTGCCGTGTCCGTCGAGGGCGGGGCGGCCAGCGTCCCCGAGGGCATTTCTGTGGCCGGCGGTCTCGCCCTGCCCGTGGTGCCCGAGCCGGTCGCCCCGCCCACCGTGCGAGGGCGGGGCGTCTGCCTTCCGCCCCGCCCCAGGCGCGGTTCGGGGGAGCGGCCGGAACGGGCGGGCGGGGCGGCCGGTTGGCCTGGCCCCTCCGCGCCCGCCATGCCTGACCGCCTCCTCCCCGTCGCCGACAGCCTCGTCTCGCTCCGCACCGGGATCGTCAACGTCCTGTTCGTCGGCCCGCCCGGCGCGGGCGACCGCGGGTGGGTGCTCGTCGACACCGGCCTTCCGGGCTCGGCCGACGCGATCCGCGAGGCGGCGGCGCGGCGGTTCGGGGCCAGCGCACGGCCGTCGGGGATCGTCCTCACGCACGGCCACTTCGACCACGTGGGCGCCGTGGAGGCGCTGGCCGAGGCGTGGGACGCGCCGGTCTACGCGCACCCGCTCGAGCTCCCGTACCTCACTGGCCGCTCGGCCTACCCGCCCCCCGACCCGACCGTCGGCGGCGGCGCGCTCGCGGCGCTCTCGTTCCTCTACCCCAAGCGGCCGATCGACCTGGGCGACCGCGCGCGGGCACTGCCCGAGGGCGGGGCGGTGCCGGACATGCCCGGGTGGCGGTGGATCTGGACCCCGGGCCACGCGCCGGGCCACGTCTCGCTCTGGCGCGAGGCCGACCGGACGCTCGTGGCCGGCGACGCGTTCGTGACCACGAAGCAGGAGTCGCTGATCTCCGTCGCGTTGCAGCGGCCGACGGTCCAGGGGCCGCCGGCGTACTTCACGCCGGACTGGACGGCCGCGCGGCACTCGGTGAGGGAGCTGGCGGCGCTGGAGCCCGAAGCGGCCGGGACCGGCCACGGCCCGCCGCTCCGTGGCGCCGAACTCCGGCGCGGTCTGGCCCGCCTCGCGGCCGAGTTCGAGCGCCGGGCCGTCCCCGCGCACGGCCGCTACGTCGGCTCGCCGGCGGTGACGGACGCGGGCGGCGTCGTGTCGGTGCCGCCGCCGGACCCCCGCGAGCGGATCGCGGTCGGCGTCGTGGCCGCGAGCGCGGGGTCCGTCGCGCTCCGCGCCCTCGCGCGGCGGGCGCTCCGGCGGTAGGCCGCCCCGCCCGGCGGCGTGGAGTCAGCCGCCCCGCCCACGGTCCGCCGCCCCGCCCACGGTCCGCCGCCCCGCCCGGGGCGGGAGACGAGGAAGAGAGGAGGGCGCGTCTGCTCCGCTCTCAGCCAGCGGCGCGGGCTCTCCCGCCCCGCCCTCGTCGGGCGGGGCGGGAGCGGGGCGGTCTACTCGTCCTCCTCGACGATCCGGCGCAAGAGCGGGTCCTGCACGTCGAGGCCGCCGTCGCCGGCCGTCTCGTCGAGCTCCTCCTCGATCTGCTCAATGAGCGCCTCGGCCTCGGTCTCCGTGGCCCGCTCCAGCACCACGAGCGAGGCGAACCCGTCGGTCGCCCCGCCCCCGCCCATCGGCGTGGCCTGCGCCACGCGCCACCCCGCCCGGAGGTGCTCGTCGAGGCGGTCGAGCGAGGCGGTCGGGGCGCCGGTCGGGCCGGCGATGACGACGAGGGCTTTCTGAGGCATGGGCGGGGCGGTGGGGCGTCCCGTGAGAGTCGCCGCCCCGCCCGCCGGTTCCACCCGCGACCGAGCGGGGCGGCGGGCGGGGCGGTTCAGCGTCGGCCGCGGCGCGTGCCCCGGCGGCCCTTCGCCCCGCCCCGCCCGGACCCCGGCCGCTGGCCGGCCTGGGCGTCGGCGTGGAGCCGGCCCGTGACGCGGTCGTAGTCGACGATCGGGGCGGGGTAGTCGTGCCCCAGGCGGACGCCGTACCGCTCCTGCTCGGGCTCCGTCATCCGGTACGGCTCGCGGGCCTTGGCCGGCGGGAGGCCAGCGAGCTCCGGGAGCCAGTGCGTGATGAACGCGCTCTCGGGGTCGTACTTCTTCGCCTGGAGCTCGACGTCGAAGTAGCGGTCGCGCGGGTCGCTCCCGACGCCGGCCACGTAGGCCCAGTTGCCCCAGTTGCTCGTCGGGTCGTAGTCCACGAGCAGGCTCTCGAAGTAGGCCGCGCCGGCGCGCCAGTCGAGGCCGAGGTGCTTGGCGAAAAAGCTCGCCGCGTTCTGGCGGCCCCGGTTCGACATGAACCCCGTCGCGTTCAGCTCGCGCATCGACGCGTCGACGAGCGGGAGCCCGGTCCGGCCGTCGCACCACACCTGGTAGTGGGCGCGGTCGAGCCGCGTCGAGACGCCGCGCTCGCCCTTCGGGCCGGACGGCCAGAACAGGCGGTCGCCGTGCTTGGCGCCGTAGACGCGGAAAAAGTCCCGCCACAGCAGCTCGAACGTGAGCCAGTAGGTGCTCTTGTTCTTCTCGCGCGTCGCCTCGTAGCGCGCGACCTCGGCCTGCACGCGGCGCGGGCTGAGGCACCCGTTCGAGAGCCACGGCGAGAGCTTCGACGAGTCGTTCGGGTCGAGCATCCCGTTCCGCGTCTCCTCGTACGTGCGCAGCCGGTCGAGCCCCCACACGTAGTCGTCCAGCCGGGCCAGCCCTTCGGTCTCGCCGCCGCGGACGGCGAACCCACGCCGCGTGTCGGGCTCGCGCGGCTCCAGGCCGAGCGCGGCGACGGAGTCTGGGATCTCGCCCGGCTCGACGCCGTCGGGCGGGGCGGGGAGGGCGTCCGGCGCGGGCACGGGCGCCGGGTACCGCTCGCGCGCCGGGGCCTTCTCGACCGCCTTGCGGAACGGCGAGAACACGTCGGGCGCCTCGGCGACCGGGAACGGCAGCGTGTCCAGGTCGACCAGCGTGTGCCCCCACCGCCCCTCGCGGACGTCCACCCCGCCCGGCATCGCGTCGCGGACGGCCGCCTCGACGTCGGCCTCCTCCTGCATCGGCTCGTCGTGGAGGTGGAGCGTGGCCGCCCCACTCTGGGCCGCGAGGGCGGGGAGGACGTCTTCGGGCCGCCCGAGGCGGACGACGAGGTCGCCGCCCCGCCCGCGCATCGACCGGCGGAGGTCGCGGAGCGCGTCGAGCACGAACTGCGCCCGGTACGCCCCGGTCTTGGGGACGCCCAGCGCCGTCGGCTCGTAGTGCCGCGGGTCGAGGCAGTAGACGGCGAGCAGCCGGCCGCCCGGCCCGGCGGCCGCGGCGGCGTCTCGTAAGGCGGCGTGGTCGTCGAGGCGGAGGTCGGACCTCAGCCAGAGGAGGGCGGTGGGCATGGGGCGGGCTCGGGGCGGGGCGTCTGTGAACCGCCCCGCCCCGCCCTCGCGGTCCGCGCCCGGCCGATCTCAGGACTCGCCCCGGGTGGAACGGCCGGGCGGGGCGGGTGGAATGCTTCGGGCGGGGCGGCTAGCGGACGACCGTGAGCGTCCGCGACTCCCCGAACGCCTCGCCCTCGACGCGGAGCACGTAGACGCCCGACGCCAACCCGCCCACGTCGACCGCGAACGACCGGCGCGTGTCGGCGTCGAGCTGCGCCGCGAACGCCCGGAGGCGCCGGCCCAGCCGGTCGTACAGGGCCACCTCGACCCGCTGCGTCGCGGGCACCGCCAGCGTGAACCGGGCCTCCGTCCGGGCCGGGTTCGGGCCGACCGCCGAGAGGTCGTGCGTCCCCTCGACGCCGCCGTCGGTCGCCACGCGGACGGACAGGCGGAGCCGCGTGGCTGCGTCGACCTCGACGGGGACCGTCGCCGTGAGGCGGCCCGTGTCGAGCGGGGAGGGCCGGAGCGTGACGCGGAGCACGACCTCGCCGCCGGCCGGGAGCACGCCGGCCACGGGCTCGACCGTCACCCACGGCGGGAGCTCCTCAATGACGACGGCGAACTGGTCGTCGGTCTCGCGCGCGCTCCGCAGCACCACCTCGACCGTCTCCGACGCGCCCGGGCGGACCGTCGCCACGGCGGCCGTCTGCGACAGCGCGACGGCGCCCGCCCCGCTCGGCGTCACGAACCCGGCCCGGCCGTCGTTCGGGTTCTCCGGCGAGCCCTGGCGGGCGTCGAGGCCCAGGCCGCGCCGGGCGAAGGCGTTCCAGAGAAGGTCGGCGTGGGCGCCGCCGTAGAGCGCCTCGTCGGCGGCCAGGATGGCGTCGCGGCCGTCGACGAAACCGGGCGTGCAGGGCGTGAGCTTGAGCCCGGTCGTGACCAGGTTGAGGGCCACCTGGTTGCCCGCCCCGCCCGAGGCGTCGGCGATGTCCTCGCTGAACCCGAGCGTGTCGATGAGGTCCCACGTCATCTCCCACAGCGCCGAGGCCCACACGAACCCGACGCCGTGGGGGACCGAGAGGCCGCGGGCGCCGGCCGGCTCGAACGCGGCGCCCGAGACCACGTCGGCGTATGTGTAGTCGTTGACGGCAAAGTCGGTCGAGTACGGGGCGGGGCGGAGGCCCGGGCCGTCGGGGACCTCGAACCGGAGGTAGGTCCCGACCCCGCGCGGCTGGCGGCCCGTGTCGCCGGACCGCTGCGTGAGCATGAGCGCGTAGAAGTCGCTCCACCCCTCGCCCATCTGCTCGCCCGGGCGCGAGGCGGCCGGGTCGTCCGGGTCCGTGGCCCCGTTCGAGAGGCACCCCACGTCGGACGGCCCGCCGACGAGCCGGTTCGAGATGCCGTGGGCGTACTCGTGGACCACGACGCCGGCGTCGAAGCTGCTCAGCCGGTCGGCGAGCTGGGCCACGTCGACCGCGACCGGCGCGGGGCTGCCGGCCAGCGCCAGCCCGGTGCTCCGCCCCACGAACACGCTCGGAACGACGACGCCGTCGCCGGTGCCGCTCATCACGATGAGGACGTCGCCCCCGCCGTCGGCGCCCGTCCGGTTGTAGACCACGACGCCGACGGCGCCGGCGGCCTGCGCCTCCAGCACCTTTTCGACGAACGTGCATCCGCCCCGCTCGACGAGCGCCACGCGGCCGGTCAGGTCTCCCGTGACCTGGCCGGGGCACCCGCTCGTCTCCCCGCCCGGCCCGCGCGTCGGGACGAGCGGGCCGGAAAATCCGACCGGCGGCCCGAACCCGGCGGCGAGCGACGGGAACGGTCCGGCGAGCGCGGCCGGCGCGGTCACCCGGAGCTGGGCGCCGCCCCGCCACTCGAACATCTGCATCCGCGGCGGCCGCCCCTCGGGCGGGGTGCCGAAGTTGGCGTTGTTCGACCCCGACCCGTCGCGGGCCTCGGCCCGGACGGCGTCGTCGCCCTGCCCGGCCCCGGTCACGTTCGTGACCTGGAAGTTGCCCGCGGCCTCGTCGAACCCGTAGCGGTAGGCCACGTCGTGGGCCACGTTGTTCCAGTAGAACAGGTTCGTCACGGCGGCCGGCCCGTTCTGCCGGACCGGGGCGTCGGGACTGAACGGGAAGTCGAACGTGAGCGACGGCCCGCCGTCCGGCGCTGACCCGGGATCGGGCGCGTCGTCGTCATCGGCGTCGAGGTAGGCGTAAACGTTGTTGCCGCGCGTGACGGTGTAGGTCTGATCCCCGTCGTCGTGCCACCCGAGCGGGGAGGCCGCCGGGTCGGCGGGGTCGGCGACGAGCGCGAACCCGTCCGTGTCCGGGCTCTCGAACGGGAACGGGACCACGCGGTAGGCGCCGGCCCGGGCCGCCCCGCCCCGCCCGGCGTCGAGGAACACGGGCGGGGCGGAGGCCGCGGGCGGGGCGGGTGTGGGCGCCGCCGGCCACGCGTCGTGGACGACGAGGTCGTCGTCGGCGAGCACGGCGCCCGTGAGCGCGTCGACGCGGACGCGCCGGAGCACGGCCGCCCCGCCCACCCCGCGCACGACGACCTCCCACGCGAGGCGGAGCGCGCCGTCGGCCGCCTCGTGGTAGCCCAGCCGCGGCTCGCCGGCCTCGACGGCGCGGGTCCGGGCCGCCGCCTCGGCCGCCGCTCGGGCGTCAACGGCCGGGTCGTCGGTGAGGGCAGGCGGCCCGGGCGGGGCGGACCGGGCCAGCGCCCGCCGCGCGACGCCCTCGGCGACGGCGACGGCGGCCGCCCCGCTCAGCGCTGGCGTCGACGGCCCCGCCCGCTCGGCGAGGTCGCGCTCGAACGGGGGCGGGGCGGAGTGCGTGCGCCCGCCGCGCGACACGGCCGCCGTCGCCGCCGTCCCGAACACCTCGACGCCGGCGTGGCGCTGGACGAGCGTCACGAACGTGAGCCCGGTCCGAGCGTCCTCGTGCACGTGCGTCGGGTGGAGGTCGGCCAGGTCGTCGGTCGCGGCCCGCGCTCCGGCCTCCCGAAAGTGGCCACGCGCGGCGGCGACGGCCGGCGACTCCTGCGCGAGCGCGAGGGCCGGCCCGAGGACGAGGGCGGCGAGGAGGACGAGGCGCACGGCGGCAGGGGCAGGCGGGCCTTACGATACGTTTACAGGCGGCGTATGCGTGTGGAAGCGCGCTCCTTCCGGGTCCCCTCCTACAGCCCCGCGGGCCGGCGGCAGTACGCCCGCACGCCGCGCTCGACGTGAAGGGCGTAGAGGTAGAGCACGTCGTCGCGGAGCGGCGACGGGAGCGCGTCGGGCCGCCCGAGCACGTCGCGGACGTAGGGCTCGCCCACGCGGAGCGCCCGCGAGGTCGCCGCGACCGCCCCGCCCGTGACGCGGGCGTGCCCCGCCGGGTCGCGGTGCTCGATGACGGCGAGCGTGTCGAGCGCGGCGCGGACGGTGCGGCGGGGGGCGGGGAGCGTCATGGCCTGGAGGGCGGGGTGTGCCGCCGGCCGTGCCAACCGCCCCGCCCGCCTCGCGCCGCGTCGCTTTCGGCGGGCGGGGCGGGACGGGAACGTGACGCGGGGGCGGACCAAAGGGGGCGAGCGCTTCCCGTCTCGCCTTCCACGTCGCGACGTGGAGTGCCATTCAGCGCCTCGATTGCAAGGTGGCGGCTCCCGCTTGTAGTGGGTGCAACGCAGCAGAGCCCGGCACCGAGCCCCCCACCCCGCCCCCACCAGACGAGCGGACCCGGCGGGCGGGGCGGCGTACGGGCTGCCGGACGGGTACGGCCACCCCGCCCCCACGGCGCGGGCGGGGCGGTCAGCCCACGCGCGCGAACCCGAGGCTCTTCGGGGCCGTCCGCCCAAAGTGCTCGCGCGTCGCCTCCAGGCCCGGCGCGTCGAGGGCGGGCGTCGCCTCGGCGATCGCGAAGGCCGCCGCGCGCGCCTCGGTTAGGATCTCGGCGTCCTTCACCACGTCGGCGATCTTGAGGTCGGGGAGGCCCGACTGGCGCGTCCCGAAAAAGTCGCCGGCGCCGCGCAGGCGGAGGTCTGTTTCGGAGATCTCGAACCCGTCCGTCGTCGCCTCCATCGCTTCGAGCCGCTCGGTCGACTCCGCCGAGCGCTTGTACGACGCCATGAGGAAGCAGTACGACTGGTCGCCGCCCCGCCCGACGCGGCCGCGGAGCTGGTGGAGCTGGGCGAGCCCGAACCGCTCGGCGTGCTCGATGACCATGACGGTCGCGTTGGGCACGTCGACGCCCACCTCGATGACCGTCGTGGCGACGAGGACGTCGGCCTCCCCGCCCTTGAAGCGGTCCATCGCCTCCTCCTTCTCGTAGGACAGCATCCGGCCGTGGACGAGCTCGACGCGGTACGGGCGGAGCGCCTCCGACAGCTCGGCCGCTCCGTTCTCGGCGTCCTTCACGTCGGCCAGCGTCTCGGACTCGGACTCCTCGACGAGCGGGTAGACCACGTACGCTTGGCGGCCCTCGCGGAGCTGGCGCTTGACGAAGTCGAGCATCTCCTCGCGCCGCTTTTCGCTGTACACCTTGGTCTCGATGGGCTTCCGCCCCGCCGGCATCTCGTCGATCGCGGACACGTCGAGGTCGCCGTAGACGGTCATGGCCAGCGAGCGCGGGATGGGCGTCGCCGTCATCATGAGGACGTGCGGGCGCTGGCCCTTTTTGAACATCTTCGCCCGCTGGACGACCCCGAAGCGGTGCTGCTCGTCGACGACGGCGAGTCCGAGGTTCTGGAACTCCACCTTGTCCTCGATGATCGCGTGCGTGCCGACGACGGCGTGGGCCTCGCCGGACGCGATCTCGGCCAGGATCTCGTCGCGGAGCGCCTTGCGCTGGCCGCCGATGAGGAGCCGCGTCTCCAGCCCGAGCGGCTCCAGAAAGCTGCGGACGTTGGCGTAGTGCTGCTCGGTGAGGATTTCGGTCGGCGCCATGAACGCCGCCTGGTGGCCGGCGTCGACGGCCATGAGCATGGCGGCCACGCCGACGACCGTCTTGCCGCTCCCCACGTCGCCCTGGACGAGCCGGTTCATCTGGTGCCCGCTTGCCGTGTCGGCCGCGACCGTCTCCAGCACGCGCCGCTGGGCGCCCGTGAGCTCGAACGGGAGCACCTCGTCGAGGAATCGCTGCGTGTAGCCGCCCACCCCGCCCAGGCGCACGCCGGCCTGCTTCTCCTGGCGGCCCTTGGTGAGCGCGAGCAGGAGCTGGAGGAAAAAGAACTCCTCGAACTTGAGCCGCCGCACGGCCCGCCCGCGCTCGGCCACGTCGCGCGGGAAGTGGACGGCGCGGAGCGCCACGTTGCCGTCGATGAGGTCGTGCTGCGCGCGGACCGACTCGGGCAGCACCTCGGGGATCGCGAGCCCGTGCTCCTTGATCATCCGGTAGATCAGGCGCCGGAAGCCGCGGCTGTTCAGGCCCACTTTTTCGAGCGCCGCCCCGCCCGGGTAGAGCGGGACGATGCGGCCGGTCTGGAGCGCGGCCGTCGCGTCGTCGAGCCGGTCGGTGTCCGGGTGGGCCATCGAGAAGGAGGACCCGTACTTGTCGGCCTTCCCGTGGAAGGCGTAGGTCTCGCCCTTCTGGTAGAGCCGCTGGAGGTAATTGGCCCCGCGGAACCAGACGCACTTGAGCGTGCCGCCCGAGTCGTCCGTCACGCGGAGCTCCAGCCGGCTCCGGCCGCCCCGCCCGGGGATCATGCCCTTGGCCGCCACCTCGCCGACGACCGTGTACTCGCCGGGCTCGGCGATCTGGCGGATCGGCGTGACCGTCGTGCGGTCGAGGTAGCGGCGCGGGTAGTACCGCAGGAGGTCGCGGTAGGTCTTGACGCCGGCCTTGCGGAGCGGCTCGGCCCGGCGCTCGCCGACGCCGGGGAACTGCTCGATGTGGGTGTCGAGGACGGAGGCGGGCGGGGCGGAGATCGGGGCGGGCGCGGCGCTCACAGGACCGGAGGGGGCGGGGCGGAGCCCGCAAGCTAGGGGCGCGCGCTGACGCCGGGCCTGTCACGGGGGCCGCCCCGCCCCCGCCGCCCCGCCCGGCCGCCCACACCCTAAACGGACGGCGGGCCGGGAGCCCGCGCCCCCGGCCCGCCGTGGACCGTCTGCTCGGCGGGCCGCTACATGCCCATCAGCATGGTGCCGGCCTGCGAGAGGGCCTGACCGAGCTGCTCAAGGCTCACGTCGCCGTCGGCCGCGGCCGACGTCTGCTCGCCGAGCGTGGACAGGGTCTGACCGATGGCCAAGCCGTCCAGCACCGGGTCCTGGAGCTGGGAGCGGAGCGTTTGGAGGTTGGCGACGATCGGGGCCGCCGACGGCACGCCGTCGAGCCGAGCGATCCACCCGTCGATGTTCGAGACGGCGGTGGCCGGCGCGAGGTTGGTGAGGCCGCCCGCGCTCTGGGCAGCGTCGAGCGTGCCCTCGGCCGTCACGGCGCCGGCCGGGTCGGCCGGCATCGGGGCGGTATCGGCTGGCATGGCGCCGGCGTCGGGCTCCGTCATGACGTCGGTCTCGGCCGGCGCGCAGGCGGCGACGGCGAGAGCGAGGGCGAAAAGGGGGAGGCGAGACATGGGGGAGGGGGAAGGAGGCGCTCCCGCTGGCCGCCCGGTAAGGGCAGGTGAGAGCGCACGAGTCGGGCGTGAGCCACGGGCGCATGACCGTTCAGTTCCCCGCTTGTTCCTACGGACTTTGTCGCCCGGCCTCTCAGGAACGGCCCCGCCCCGCCTCGGCCACACCCGTGGGCGGGGTGGGAGCCTGAGGGGCCGGCGCACGTTCCTGTCCCTCGCCCCGCCCCCACCGTGCGCTCGAACCGCCCGCCCCGCCCCACGCCCGACGACGTCCGCGTCGCCGTCGACCGAGCGCTCGCGCGGGCGTCGCTGAGTGGCGTCGACGCGTGGGAGTCGCCGCGCGACATGGCGGTGCAGCTCGCGCTCCGCGAGGGGCTCTCGGCCGAGGAGGCACTCGGCCGGTGCGGCGTCGACGTGCCGCCGCCGACGCGGTCGCCGGTCGCGTTCGGACGCGTCCCCTACGGGTCGCCGTTCCGCCTGGGCGGCGTCCGCTACCGGAAGGTGACGGCCAAGGCCGCGCGGCGCCTGGCCACGGGCGCGCCCAACGCCGAGCCCCTCGACGGCGGCGAGGCCGTGTGGCTGGCGCCCGACCGCCCCGTCGAGCACGTCCCCGTTACGACCGTGCCGGCGGGCGGGGCGGACGAGCGGGGCGACTGAGCGCGGGCGGGGCGGCCGAGCGGGGCGGGGCGGCCCCGGCGCCGACGACGAACGCCGTGTGTGGGGGGCGCGGTCATCTGCCGTTCACGCCGCAGCAGGGCGGCCCGTGTCGACACGGACCTCGACGCCGGCTCGGTGACACAGCTTGATGAGGAGGTCGGCCGTGAACTTCGAGAGCCGGCCGTTCGTGATCTCGGAGACGCGCGGCTGGCTCACGCCGAGGGCGGCGGCGGCCTCGCTCTGCGTGTCGAACTCGGCGGTGTAAGACGCGAGCGCCGAGAGGAGCCGGGACTTGACCGCGAGGAGAGAGGCCTCCTCGTCGTCGAAGCCGAGGTCAGCGAATACGTTGCCGGAGGACGGGGTGGGGCCGGTCATGTCAGGTTCGGGCTGGTGGCCTGGGGTCAAGCGGGGCTCAGTCGAGGCCCTCAGCCCGCCGCCACTCGACGATCTCGCGGTACCGGGCGGCGGCGTGGTCCTTCTGGTGCTGGGGGAGGTCGACTCCCCTCGTCGCCTTCTTGTGGACTACGTAGAAGCAGTACACGGCCTCGCGAAAGCGGGCGACGTAGAACGTCCGGTAGGTTTCGCCGTCGTGGTTCGTGCGAATGGCGTAGACGCCCCGCCCCACGCTCGGCATCGGCTTCGCGCTCCCGGACTTCCCACCCCGCTCGGCCTCGTCGAGCGCAAAGCCGACATCCTGCTTGACCTCAGAGGGGCAAGCTCGGAGGACGTCTCGGGCGTCGGCCCAGAACTCGAGCTTTTTCCGAGGGGAGGCCATCAGACGGGGGCGGAACGGCTCGGATACGTAATTACGCATAAGCCGTTCCACCTCCTTCTCGTTAATGTGTCTCACGCGCGTCGGCCTTGATCCGTCTCACGTCTCAGCCGGGCATTTCTGCTGAGACGCCTCCGGCGGCGGGGCGAGGCAGGGCGGCTAAGCTTGGGCGGGGTGCGGGCTCCACGCTCGACCTCCCCGCCCCCATCGTGGGCCCGGCAGGACTTGAACCTGCAACCGTCCGGTTATGAGCCGGCTGCACTAACCGATTGTGCTACGAGCCCGCGCCGCAAGCTAGCGCCGGCCGCCCCGCCCGGACTCCACCCCGCCCGCGGCGGCCGAGCGGGGCGGGGCGGGCGAGCCCCACGCGCCGGGCGGAGCGGGCGCAGGCACCGCCCCGCCCCGATTCAAAACACAGAGGTTCGCGGTGACTCCTGCGTTACTTCTTGAGGCAGTGCGCCCCGAAAGCCTGCGGCACGAGTAGGTTCGCCGTCGCATTGGCTTTCCCACCCCGCCCGCATGGAGAAGATCGACGACATCGACGCCCAGATCCTCCACCTCCTCCAGGTCGACGGCCGCGCCAAGCGGACCGACATCGCCGAGGCCGTCGGCCTCTCCATCCCGTCCGTCTCGGACAGGATGCGGAAGCTGACCGAGCGCGGCGTCCTCGTCGGGACGCACGCCGCGCTCGACGCGAAGCGGCTGGGCTACGACGTGGCCGCCTTCGTCTTTATCCAGTCGACCGGCAGCGAGCACTACGCCGCGTTCGTCGAGGGCGTCACGGCGATGGGCGAGGTCCAGGAGCTCCACTCCGTCACCGGCGACGGCTCCCACGTGCTCAAGGTCCGCGTCCGCAACACGACCGCGCTCGAGCGGCTGCTCGCCCGCATCCAGGCGCTCCCCGGCGTCCGCGGCACGCGGACGAGCCTGGTCCTCTCGACCCACAAGGAGAGCACCTACCTCCCCGCCGAGCCGATGGCGCTCGTGCCCACGCGCGACGAGTAGCGGGCGGGGTGGCCAGACCGCCCCGCCCCGCCCGTCGCCCCCCACGCCCCGCCCGCTTTCCACGCCCACCCCGCCCATGACCCCGACCCTCCCCCCCCCGAACGGCGCCCTGCGCGTGCCCGCCCGCAACGTGCTCCGCGACGTCGAGAAGGCGTTCGGGCAGAACACGTTCGGGCTGGCCGAGATGAAGTCGCGCCTGCCCAAGTCCGTCTACAAGCGGCTGACCGCCACCGTCGAGCGGGGCGAGCCGTTCGACGAGACCGTCGCCGACGCCGTGGCCCTCGCCATGAAGGAGTGGGCCGTCGAGCGCGGGGCCACGCACTACACGCACTGGTTCCAGCCACTCACCGGGCGGACCGCCGAAAAGCACGACAGCTTTATCACGCCGAACGCCGGGGGCGGGGCGGTCATCGAGTTCTCGGGCAAGAGCCTCGTCCAGGGCGAGCCCGACGCGTCCAGCTTCCCCGGCGGCGGCCTCCGCGCCACATTCGAGGCCCGCGGCTACACGGCCTACGACCCGACCAGCCCGGCCTTCCTCGTCGAGCACAACGGGAGCGCCACGCTCTGCATCCCGACGGCGTTCGCGTCGTGGACCGGCGAGGCCCTCGACCACAAGATCCCGCTCCTGCGAAGCCTGGAGGCCCTCAACCGGCAGGCCACGCGCGCGCTCGCGCTCCTCGGCGAGGACGTCGGCCGCGTGACGGCGACGTGCGGGTCGGAGCAGGAGTACTTCCTCGTCGACGGCGCCCTGTTCGAGGACCGCCCCGACCTCCTCGTCGCCGGGCGCACGCTCGTCGGCGCCGCCCCGCCCCGCGGGCAGGAGTTCGACGACCACTACTTCGGGTCGATCCCCGAGCGCGTCATGGCCTACATGAACGCGGTCGAGGCCGAGCTCTACGCGCTCGGCGTGCCCGTCGCCACGCGACACAACGAGGTGGCCCCGGGCCAGTACGAGTTCGCGCCCGTCTTCGAGGACGCCAACGTGGCCGCCGACCACCAGCAGGTCATGATGATGACGCTGCAGCGCGTGGCCAAGCGCTACGGGCTCGCGTGCCTGCTCCACGAGAAGCCGTTCGCCGGCGTCAACGGGTCGGGCAAGCACGTGAACTGGTCGATGTCGACCGACACGGGCCTCAACCTGCTCGACCCCGGCGACACCCCGCACTCGAACCTCCTGTTCCTGTTTTTCTGCACGGCCGTCGTCCAGGCGGTCCACCTGCACCAGGACCTCCTGCGGGCCTCGATCGCGACGGCGGCCAACGACCACCGGCTGGGCGCCAACGAGGCGCCGCCGGCCATCCTCTCGATCTTCCTCGGCGACCAGCTCTCGGACGTCTACGAGCAGATCACGACCGAGGGCAAGGCGACGGCGTCGAAGTCGTCGGGCTTCCTCGGGCTGGGATCGCCGGTCCTCCCGACGCTCCCGCGCCACGCCGGCGACCGCAACCGGACCTCGCCGTTCGCCTTCACGGGCAACAAGTTCGAGTTCCGGGCCGTGGGCTCGTCGCAGAGCGTGAGCTTCCCGCTCACGGTCCTCAACACGATCGCGGCCGAGGCCATCGACGACCTGGCGACGAAGCTGGAGGGCAAGCTGGGCAAGAAGCGGTCGAAGAAGGCGGTCGAGGAGGCCGTCCAGGAGGTCATCACTGAGTCCATCCGCGAGCACACGGCGATCGTGTTCAACGGCGACGGCTACTCGGACGCCTGGCACCGCGAGGCTGTCGAGGAGCGCGGGCTCCTCAACCTGGCGACGACGCCCGAGGCGCTCGCCACGCTCACCGACGACAAGAACGTGGCCGCCTTCGAGCGCTACGACGTGCTCACGCGCGCCGAGCTCGAGAGCCGCCGGGACATCCTCCTCGAGCAGTACGCGCTCACGCTCAACGTCGAGGCGGCCACGACTGAGTCGATGGCGAAGACGCTCGTGCTCCCGGCCGCGCTCCGCTACCTCATGGAGATCGGCGAGGCCGCCGAGGCCGTCGAGGACCTGGGCCTGGACCCGTCGGGTGCCAAGGAGACGGCGGGCGGGGTGGTCGAGCACGTCAACGCGCTCCGCACGGCGCTCGGAGCGCTCGCTGCGGCCCGCGCCGCCGCCCACGAGGCCGACGACGAGGCGGCGGCGATGACGTCCGAGGTGGTCCCGGCGATGGCCACGGTCCGCGCGGCGTGCGACGCGCTGGAAAAGGAGGTGCCGGCCGACCTCTGGCCGCTCCCGACCTACCGCGACCTGCTGTTCACGGGGAAGTAGGGGCGGGGGGACTAGCGACTGGGGAATGAGGGGCATCCCGCCCCGCCCCGCCCTGGCCCCCCGTTTCCGCAAGCGGCACCGCCCCGCCCGAGACGCTTGGGCGGGGCGGTGGTGCGAACGGCCTGCGCCCCGCCCCGCCCGCAGCGAAGGAGCGGGCGGGGCGGTCGCGTTCTGCCAGTCCCCGATCCCAAGTCCCCAGTCCCTCCGCTTCAGTCCTCGCCGTCGGCCGCGGCCTGGGCGTAGTTGAGGACCGCCACGAGCCCCACCCCGCCCACGATGTTGCCCGCGAGGGCGGGGACGAGGAACGCCGGAATGGCTCCCCACCCGGCCTCGCCGGCGAGCACGGCGTAGACGGCTTCGGAGGTCCCGGTGATCGAGTGGGCAAAGCCGCCCAGACCGATCGCGTAGGCCACGACGACGATGAGGACGACCCGCGAGCGCTCGGCCGACGGAAGCATCCACACCAGGAGCGCCAGGAGCCACCCGGCGTAGATGCCGCCGCCGAACGTGGTCCCCGGGCCAGTCTCGACGACGTGGCGGCCGACGCGGGCGAACTCGGCCATCTGGGCGTCGGT
This sequence comes from Rubrivirga sp. S365, assembly GCF_032248475.1. NCBI lineage: Bacteria > Pseudomonadati > Rhodothermota > Rhodothermia > Rhodothermales > Rubricoccaceae > Rubrivirga > Rubrivirga sp. S365. Next base: position 654,646 of record NZ_JAVTTN010000001.1, on the reverse strand, counting down.
GAACACGCCGCTGTCGATCCACAGGAGGTACGCGAACACGGCCGCCCCGACGAGGTTGGCCCCGAGCACGATGCCCCACAGGCGGAGCATGCCGCCAAAGGCCGCCCACGTCTTCTGCCGCAGGACGGAGACGACCGGCGTCAGCGTGTTCTCGGTAAACAGCTGCTGCCGCCCGATGATGACGACGAGGAACCCGAGGGCGTAGCCGAGCGACGTGACGAGCGGGGTCCAGGAGGCCTCGGGGAGCGCGGCGCCCAGGAGCGACCGCCCGACGAACGAGAACCCGATCGAGAGGCCGGCGGCGAGGCCGGACCAGAACAGGGCGCCCGACGACCGCGACAGCTCGTCGCGCGCCTCGCGCAGGACGGCCTCGTAGAGGATCGTGGCGGGCGGGGAGGCCCGCCGGTCGGCCTCGGAGACATCGTGGTCGTCGAGGTCGAGGCCGGAGAGCGGAGCGCGGTCGCGGGCGGGGAGGTCGGGCATGGACCGGCCAACGGACGCCGGCGCGGGGCGATCCCCCGAGATGGAGGCCGGCCGCCCCGCCCGGATTCTCCTGAGCAGGGCGGCTCGGGCGGGGCGGCCGGTTCGGGGTGCTCGGGCGGGGCAGGAAGCCGGCGCCACCCCGCCCCCGCGTTCTGCCCTTGCCTCGTCCCTCGTCCCGCGAGCGCAGCGAGCCCCCTCAGAAACTGTTTGGTGGAGGTTCCCCCTCCCCACCGGGGGAGGGCCGGACCCAAAGGGCGTGGAGGGGGATGAGTGTCAAGGCGGCCGTCGAGGGCGGGGCGGCCACTCCACATCCCCCCTCCCGACCTCCCCCCGCTGGGGGGAGGAGAGTCAAAGTTGGCTACCAAACAGTCTCTCAGCACTCCGTAAAGCGGACCGACACGTTCGTCGCCAGGCCGCCCTGGCTCGTCTCCTTGTAGCGGTCCGACATGTCCTCGGCCGTCTGCCGGAGCGTGCGGATGACGGCGTCGAGCGAGACGCGGGCGTCCTCGGGCGTCCCGGCGAGCGCGAGGTGCGCCGCGTTGATGGCCTTGACGGCGCCCATCGTGTTCCGCTCGATGCACGGGATCTGGACGAGCCCGCCAATCGGGTCGCACGTCATGCCCAGGTGGTGCTCCATGGCGATCTCGGCGGCCTGGAACGCCTGTTCGGGCGTCCCGCCCTCGGCCTCGCACAGCGCGGCGGCGGCCATCGAGCTGGAGACGCCGACCTCGGCCTGGCACCCGCCCATCGCCGCCGAGATCGTAGCCCCCTTCTTGAAGAACGTCCCCACCTCGCCGGCCACGAGCAGGAAGTCGACGATCTGGTCGTCGGTCACCTCCTCGTCCGAAAAGCAGACGTGGTACATCAGCACGGCCGGGATGACGCCGGCGGCCCCGTTCGTCGGCGCCGTGACGACGCGGCCCAGGTTCGCGTTCTCCTCGTTGACGGCGAGTGCGAACGCGCTCACGAGCTGGAGCACCTGGGGGAACCGGAACGTCTGTGCGCGGATGGCCGCGATCCACTCGCGCGAGGTCTCGGCCTCGTGGGCGTCGCCGAGCAGGCGCCGCGCGAGCGGGGCGGCCCGCCGCGCCACGCCCAGCCCGCCCGGGAGCACGCCGTCGGTGTGGCACCCGCGGAAGACGCCCTCGCGCATCACGTCCCACAGCGCGAGCACGCGCGCGCGGACCTCGGCCGGCGTCCGCCACGCCTCCTCGTTCCGCTGGACCACGTCGGCGATCCGGCACGCCCCGCTCCGGCAGTGCGCGAGCAGCTCGGCCGGCACCTGGGCGGGGTGGGGCAGCCGCACGAGGCCGGCCGCCTGGCGCTCGGCCTCGCCCTCGGCGACCACGAACCCGCCGCCGACCGAGTAGTACGTCGACGCCCGCTCGCCCGCCCCGCTCCCCGCGGGGTCCGCCCCGCCCCCGACGGCCACGCACGTCATGCCGTTGGCGTGGCCCGGCAGCCGCTCCGACGGGTGGTAGAGGATGTCCGCGGCCGGGTCGAACGCGACGGCCGCCCCGCCCAGCACGACGCGCTTGTCGCGGGCGAGCGCGGCGACGTACGCCGGGATCCGGTCGACGGCGATCGTCACCGGGTCGTGCCCGAGGAGCGCGAGGGCGATCGCCTGGTCGGTGCAGTGGCCGCGCCCGGTGAGCGCGAGCGACCCGTAGAGGTGGACCTGCACGCGCTCCACTCCGCCCAGGAGGCCGGCGTCGTCGAGCTCGCCCAGCCACCGCTGGACGGCCCGCCACGGGCCGAGCGTGTGCGAGCTGGACGGCCCGACGCCGATCTTGAGCATGTCGAACACGCTGAGGGCTTCCACGAGGAGGGGGCGGGGTGGTGGGACGGGAAAGGTCGCTACGGGCGGGGCGGCGGTGTCCCTGGTCGGGACCTGGGGCGGGGCGGCGACCGATGCCTGGCCGTGCGACACGGAGCAGCCAGAGAGTTCGTTCTACAGCACCGTACTTTGCGTTGACGCAGACCCGCTGAGCTATGAGCCTCCAAGAGATCGAGTCGCAGGCCCTCCTCCTCCCGCCGGGCGAGCGCGCGCTTCTCGCGCAGCATCTCATCTCGAGCTTAGACGAAGAAGACGAGATCGAGCGTGTGTGGGCCGACGAGGCGGCACGGCGCTGGGATGCCCTCGTGTCGGGAGAGGTTAAAGGCATCCCCGTCGCTGACGCGCTCGCCGACGCCCGTCACGCCGTCTCGTGACAGACGTCCAGCTTCATCCCGACGCCCGAGCGGAGTTGCTCGCAGCAGCAACTTATTACGAAGAGCGGTCGGACGGCCTTTGAGGGCTGTTCATCGACGAAGCTCAGCGGGTCTTCAGCCTCATCGCGGAGTCGCCCGATCTCGGCTCTCCGGTGCCGAGGAGCAACCCGTACCGCCGGTGGTCGCTCCGCCGGTTCCCGCACCACGTGATTTACCGGACAGACGGGGGCACGCTGTTCGTACTCGCCGTTGCGCACGACCGTCGCCGTCCTGGCTATTGGTCAAAGCGGTCGTAGGCGGGGCGGCGGCGCCCCGTCCGCGGTCGATGTGCGGGGCGGGGTGGTTCCGCGCTGAGGGCAGCCACCCTCTGTACACGAGCTGGTGGCCGCTGGCGCTCTGGTTTTTCCAGAGCGGGGCGGCGGCTAACTTTCTGTTTATGCAACACGTAAGCCTCGGTGTCCTCGCCACCCTTTGGAGAACCTAGTCGAGTCCGCGCTCCCCGCCCTCTTCGTGCTCCCGGTCCTCGCTGTCGCTCTGGCGGCGTCAGGGTCGAGGCGCACCGGATCGGCCGCATTGCTGTTCCTCCTCCTCCTCACGCTCGACGGCTTCCTCGTTAGCGCGCCCGTCGTCTACGATGTCGCCCAGGTCCCGGGGGCCAACTGGAACTGGACGGGGAAAGCGCTCAGCCTCGCCTGGGCGCTCGCGTTCATCGGGTTTGGTCCGCTCTCCCGGCGTGATGTTGGCCTCACTGTTCGCCAGCGTCCCAACTCCCTCCGCCCTGCTGTCCTCGTCACAGTCGGGCTCGTCCTGCTCGGGGTCACCATCGGCGCCGTGTTCGGTGGGGGAGGTCCGCTCCGTGTCGAGACGTTGGCGTATCAGCTCACGATGCCGGGATTAGCCGAAGAGCTTGCGTTCCGCGGCGTGTTTCTTGCCCTCCTGCACCGGGCTATACCAGCAGAAGCGGGGGCTGCTGTTTCCTGGTGGCCGGCGGTGGTCACGACGCTTGCGTTCGCCTTCACGCACAGCCCGAGTCTTGAGGGCGGCCGAATCGCATTCGCGTTCCTCCCGTTCCTCCTACCCCTGGTGGCTGGGGCTGCGTTCGCGTGGCTCCGGGAAAAGACAGGAAGCCTCCTCTGGCCAACAATCGCTCATAACGGGCTCAACGCGGCTATTTTCGTCAGCGGGTCGGTAGCGGGAGCGGCGTGATCCGCTAGGAGCTGGCCGCGATCCCGTCCGGACGGGGCGGGCGCTTGAGCGGGGCGGGCTCGCCCCCCGAAGACAACCCACCGCCCCGCCCTCACAGAGCCGCCACCCCGCCCCCGGCCGCCGTCACGTAGCGACGCGGCGCGCCCCCTCCGGCCGCTCCAGCATCACCAGCCCCTGCGCCACCAGCAGCGTCGTGACGACGAAGAACAGGGCCTCCTCGACCGGGAGGCCCGCGATCTCCCACCCGGTCCGCGTGGCGTCGGTGATGTCCCAGATGCCCTGGCCGATGGCGAAGCGGTCGGCGACCCAGAGGTAGAGCGAGAGCGGGACGACGGTCACGGCCACGAGCCGGCGCCGTGCCCAGACGAGCTCGCCCCCGACCGCCCACATCAGCGCGAGCACCGGGCACGCCCAGGCCAGGATGAGCCCGAGGTAGAGCCAGTGCCCGCCGGCCACGAGCGCCGCGGCGCCGGCCGCCGAGAGCGCCCCGAACACGGCCACGCCCAGCCACCGCGCGCCCCGCTCAGCCGGCGGCGGCACGGGCCACCGCGCCTGGAACAGCCGGAGCCACAGCCCCGCCAGGACCGTCTGGATCACGAAGAACGCGTACTCCTCGACCGGCACCCAGCCGATCGTCGCGAGCACGCGCCCCGGCGGGTACGTCCACACCTCGTGGGCGACGAGGTAGTTGTCCCACGGCGTCGTGTAGACGAACGCGATGCCGACGAGGAGGGCCAGCGGCCCCCACCGCGCCCGCGTCCGCCCCTGGAGGAGCGCGAGGACCACGAGCGGGGGAACGGTAAAGGCGAGGTGGAACTCGAGGTACGTCAGCGGAGCGCGGGGCGGGGCGGGGCAGGACGGCGAGCCCGGAGGGCGGGGCGGTCACGACCGGCGCCCGCCCGCGTTCCCGCCCTCTGGGTCCGCCCCGCCTGGCGCCACCCCGCCCGCGGTGCCCACGCCACCCCGCCCCGCCCGCGGTGCCCACGCCACCCCGCCCCGCCCGGGCGGGGCGGGCTACCAGAACATCCCGACGATCACCGCCGTCAGCGCAACGAGCACGGCCGACTGCACGCGGTAGTTCTTCCAGAACGGGACGCCCTTCAGGTCCTCGGTCTCGGCCCGGAAAAAGGCCGGCGTCCACATGAGCCCCTCCGTCTTTTCGAGCGGGGGCGGGGCGGTCTGGAGGCTCACGACCGCCATGACCGTCATCGAGATCAGGAGCAGGATGGGCGCGAGGTAGAGGAAGTTGAAGACGAGGACCTCCTGGACGCTCAGGACCAGGAAGACCACCGACGCTAGGTGCCCGGCGACGAGCCCCGCGAGCGCGCCGTCGGCGTTGGCGCGCTTCCAGAACACGCCGAGCACGAAGAGGGCGATCGCCGGCGGCGCCACGTACGCCAGCGTCGACTGGATGTAATCCCAGAGCGTGCCGGCGTTGACGATGATCGGGCTCCAGACGATGGCGACCACCATGCACACGCCGGTCACGATCCGCCCGGTCCGGGCCAGCGCCTGCGGCGACGTGTTCGGCCGGTACTTCTTGATAAAGTCCATCGTGATAAGGGTCGAGGCCGCGTTCAGCGTCGAGTCGACAGACGACATGATGGCGGCCACCATCGCCGTCAGCACGAGGGCGCGGAACCCGCCGGGGAGCAGGTCGAACAGGAGCGTCGGGAAGATCTGGTCCGGGTTGGCGACGGCGCCCTCGGGGTAGAGCACGCGCCCGAACGTGCCCGGCATCACCATGAGGAACAGGATGGGCAGCTTGAGGAGCCCGCCGAACAGCGCGCCCCAGCGCCCGTGGTCGAGGTTCTTGGCGCCCAGCACGCGCTGGACCATAAACTGGTTGGTCGTCCAGAAGTAGAACCCGAGCAGGAACACGCCGGTGATGAGCCCGAGCCACGGCATGTCGGGGCTGGAGAGCGGCTGGATGAGCGACAGCTTCTCGTCCGGCGTCACGGCCTTGACGGCTTCCCAGCCGCCCGACTTCTGCCACGCCATGAACGAGACGGCCGCCGCCCCGACCAGGAGCAGCGTGCCCTGGATGGCGTCGGTGTAGACGACAGCCTTGAGCCCGCCGGCGATCGTGTAGGCCCCGGCGATGAGGGCCAGGATCGTCATCGAGATCCACAGCGGGACGTCCGGGTAGAGCAGCTGGACCACGAGCGCCCCGGCGTAGAGCGCCGCCGCCGTGTCGACGATGACCGAGAGGAAGATGGAGATGACCGAGAAGTAGGTCCGGCTGCGGCCGTCGAACCGCTTCTCGAGGAACTCGGGCATCGTGTAGATCCCGCTCGAGAGGTAGAACGGGAGGAAGAACAGCACGAACACCACGAGCACGAGGGCCGCCATCCACTCGTAGTTGTACACCGAGAGCCCGATCCCGCCGTACGCCGCCGACGCCATCCCGATCATCGACGACGACGACAGGTTCGACGCCACGAGGCTGATCCCGATGAGCCCCCACGTGAGCGACCGCCCCGCCAGGAAGTAGTCCTCCCCGTCGTCGGTCCGGCGCGAGAAGTACAGGCCGATCCCGAAGATGACGGCGCCGTAGAGGAGGACGACCGTGATGTCGAGGGTCGTCAGCGTAAAGTCGGGCATGGAGCGGGGCGGGGCGGAAGACGCGTGAAGGTAGCGCATCCTGTGGAAACGCTTCCATGCCTCCGGCTCCACCCCGCCCTGCCGCTCCTCCGCGTGTCCCGGACCGCCAAGCCCGCCGCCTGGCCATGTAGGACGGAGCCGCCTTCACCCAGCCGCATGACTCCGCCGTCGCCCGTGGCGCCGACCCGGCGGTTGCCCGCGGAAAGGACTCCCGGTCGAGCCCCACCCCGCCCCGCCGCAGGGCTCAGTCCATTCTCGGCGCCCCGCCCCTACCGGCGGAGGCGGGCGTTCTCCTTCGTCAGCCGGTCGACCTCGCGGATCGAGCCCGTGAGGTGGGCGCGCAGGTTCTCGTGCTCCTCGCGGAGCGCGTCGAGTTCGCGCTGGAGCCGGTCGATCTCGTCCTTCACCTCGCGGAGGCGGGACGTCGAGACGCGGATCGTGTCCTCTCCTGAGGGGTCGGTCATGCGGGGCGGGGCGGTCGCGGCCGGAAGCTACGGCGCGTTGTCGATGGGCTGCGGCCGGTAGCGGCCGCCGTCGGCCGGCGGCGGGGGCGGGGCGGGGGCCTGCCCGGGAAGCCGCGGGATGTCGGCGCCGGTCACAGGCCGCTCGGTCTCGAGCGTGAGCCGGTAGAGGCCGCCGCCGCCCTGGCCGCCCACGACCACGCGGTAGGCGCCGCCGGACGGGAGCGTAAACCGGATGCGCGCGCGGTCGCCGTCGGGCGCCGCCGGCACGCGCGTCCCGTCGGGGCCGACGAGCACGAGCGTGGGCACGAACCCCTCGGCCCGGACCTCCAGGCGGACCCGGTCGCCGGGCTGCCCGCGGAAGCGGTACGGCCGTGTGGCGCCGACGGCGAGCGTGTCGGAGACCGGCGCCCCAGTCGTGGGCAGCGGCTCGGCCGGCGGCCCGGCCTCCTCGTCCGGCTCCTCGACCTCGGGGGACACGGCGAGCTGGGCCGAGTACGCCCCGCGCTGGCCGGCCGTCCGCGAGCTCACGACGGCCGTGTAGGTCCCGGTTGCTTCGGGCGTGAACGTGTACGTCACGCTCCCGCCGGCGCGGCCGGTCTCGCCGCGGACCGCCCCGCCCGGGCCGGTAATCTCGACGGTCGGCGCGAAGGCCGACGAGCGGACGGTGACGGTGTGCTCGCGGCCCTCGGCGCCTGAGAAGCGGTAGCGGTCGCGGAAGAAGCCGTCGGCGCGCTCGCTGAACTCGCCGAGCGTGGCCGAGACCGACGCGCTGGCCTCGATCGGCCGGACCGGCGCCTCCTGGCGGATGCGGAGGACGTAGTCGCCCGTGTCCTCGGGCCGCCGCGACGTCACGAACAGGCGGTAGAGGCCCGGCCCGCGGAGGTCGCGCACGGCGACGGTCCGCTCGCCCGTGTCCTCGTTGTCGGCGACGGTCTCGGCCGCCACGCGCTCACCCTCGGGCGTCTCGACGGTGAGGTCCGGGAGGAAGTCGCCCGACTGGAGCGTGAACGCGAGGACGAGCCCCGACGAGTCGGCGGCGAACGAGTAGAGGTCCTGGTAGCGCCCGTTCTCGGTGCGGAAGTCCTCGTCGGTCAGCGCGCCCTCGGCCTCGCCGGCCTCGACGATGACGGCCTCCGGCCCCGTCGGCTCGGCCGGCGCGTCGGGGACGGCCTCGACGGGGGCGGGGTCGTCGGTGGAGCGCCCGGTCAGGACCAACCCGCCCACGACGAGCACGACGGCCCCGAGCGCGAGGAGCGCGGGCAGCAGCCACCGCCGCCCGCCCCGCTCGGCGTCCGGGCGGTGCGCCAGGGTAGGGCGCCCGCCGGCGGCCCCGTCGCCGGCGGCGAGCGCGCGCTCGGGGTCCCACGGCGCGGCCGTGTCGTGGCCGTTGGGGCACCCGCCGACGGCCTCCCAGGTCTCGCGCAGCGAGACGGTCCCACACGTCGCGCAGAGCACGACGGCGTTCGTCGGGCGGAACGGGACGCGCGTGAGCGGGTCGGCCTGGCCGGCCCGGAGGAAGCGGGCGTCGGCGGCGGAGTCGAGGCGGTGGAACGCGGGCACGGCGGACCGGGAGGGCGGGGCGGGCGCGGAAGGTAGCGCGGGCGGGGCGGGGGGCTGTTCACGCGCGGCCTGGCCGCCCCGCCCCCGGTGCGGGCGAAGACGGGCGGGGTGGAGTGGGGTGCCGCCCCGCCCGATGCCGCCCCGCCCGGGCGGCGTTGCCCGACGGCGTTGCATGCAACGCCGCTACGACGGCCGCCCCGCCCACGGCGCGGGCGGGGTGGTGCATTCTGCCCGCTGCCCGCTCAGCCCGTGGCGAGGCGCATGAACTCGGCGCGCGTGTCCGTGTTGGTCAGGAAGACGCCGCTCATGGCGCTCGTGGTCGTCATCGAGTTCTGCTTTTCGGCCCCGCGCATCATCATGCACAGGTGCTGGGCCTCGATGACGACGGCCACGCCCTCGGGCTCGAGCACGCGCTGGACGGCGTCGCGGACCTGGAGCGTGAGCCGCTCCTGGACCTGGAGCCGCCGCGCGAACACGTCGACCACCCGGGGGATCTTGCTCAGCCCCACGATCCGCCCGTTCGGGATGTAGCCCACGTGGGCCTTGCCGAAGAACGGGAGCGCGTGGTGCTCGCAGAGGCTGTAGACCTCGATGTCCTTGACGAGCACCATCTCGGAGTAGTCCTCGTCGAAGAGCGCGCTGCGGAGGATTTCGTCGGGGTCGAGGCCGTAGCCGTGCGTCAGGAACTGCCACGACTTCGCCATGCGCTCGGGCGTCTTGAGCAGGCCCTGGCGCTCGGCGTCCTCGCCGGCGAGTTCGATCTGGCGCCGCGCGAGGCCCGCGAGCTCAGCCGCCGTGTCGGCGTGGTAGACGTCCTTGCGCTCGTAGAGGAGCGGGCTCGCGTCGCGGACGGCGAGGTCGCTCGCCCCGCCCGGCCGCCCCGCCCCGTTCGGGCTCTGCGGGTCGGGGGTCTGCTCGTTGGTTTCGTTACTCGCCACGGTACACGACGGAGTTGTTGGGGGTCTCGCGGAGGGCGACCTCGTAGAGGCCGGGCACGTGGGGCGCCAGCTGCTCCCACACGGCCACGGCCAGCGTCTCGGTCGAGGTCTTCTTGCCCTCCAGGAAGGGGACGTCGAGGTTGAGGTTCTTGTGGTCGAGCGGCTCGACGACGCGGTCCTGGATGGTCCGCTTGAGGTCGGCGAGGTCGACCACGAACCCCGTGTCGGCGTCGGGCTCGCCGGCGACCGTCACGTCGAGCTCGTAGTTGTGGCCGTGCCAGTTCGGGCTGTTGCACTTCCCGAACGTCTCCCGATTCCAGTCGTCGGACTTGTTCGGGTTGTGGAGGCGGTGGGCCGCGTTGAAGTGGGCCTTGCGGGTGACATAGACCGTCGGCATGGGGGGCGGGGTGGCGCTGCGGGCGGGGCGGGGTACCCCGGGCGGGCCGGCGTGTTTCGGGGATGGGGTGGGCGGGTGCGACAGAGCGCCGGGGCGCAAGCATGCCGGGGCAGGCTCGGTCTATCGGGCGCCGCCCCACCCCGCTCGCAGCCCGATGGGCGGGGCGGGCACCCTACGCTCCTACGCTCCGCCCGCTTAGCTTGCCCGCCACCCCGCCCGATACGCCTTCCGTGGCCGACTCCACCGAGAAAACCCTCTTCCAGAAGATCGCCGACGGCGAGGTCCCGGCCGACGTCGTCTACCAGGACGACCGGGCCGTCGCCTTCCGCGACATCCACCCGGTCGCGCCCACGCACGTCCTGATCGTGCCCCGGACGCCGATCCCGCGCGCCGACGCCGTCGGCGAGGCCGACGAGGCGCTCGTGGGCCACCTGTTCACCGTCGCCCGCCGCGTGGCCGAGGCCGAGGGGCTCTCCGACTACCGCCTCGTGGTCAACAACGGGGCCGGGGCGGGGCAGACCGTGTTCCACCTCCACGTGCACCTCCTCGGCGGCCGCGACCTCCAGTGGCCGCCGGGGTAGCGGAGGGATAGAGGGATACGGCATGGAGGAATGGGCAGACCCGCCACCCCGCCCCTTCATCCCTCTCCCATCCCTCGATCCCTTCATCCCTCATGATCTCTGTCCAGGACGTCCGCGTCGCGCTCGACGGCACGCCCATCCTGCACGGCGTCTCGTTCGACGTCGCGTCGGGGTCCGTCGCGGGCTACGTCGGGCCGAACGGGGCGGGCAAGACGACGACCATCCGGCTCCTGACTGGCGCGCTCACGCCCGACGCCGGCCGCGTCGTCGTGGGCGGGGTGGACGTCGTGGCCGATCCGGTCGAGGCCAAGCGCCGGTTCGGGTACGTCCCCGAGCACGGCCACCTCTACGAGAGCTTCACGCCGACCGAGTACCTCGCCTTCGTTGGCCGAATGCACCGGCTCGACGAGGCGGCCATCCGCGTGCGGACGGCGGCGCACCTCCGGTTCTGGGGCTTGAGCGAGGCGGCCGACCAGTCGATGACGGGGTTCTCGAAGGGGATGAAGCAGAAGGTTCTGGTCTCGGCCGCGCTCGTCCACGACCCGCCGGTCCTGCTCCTCGACGAGCCGCTGGGCGGCCTCGACGCCCACGCCGTGCTCCAGACGCGCGCGCTGCTCCGCACGCTCGCCGCCCGCGGGCGGACCGTGTTCTACTCGTCGCACCTGCTCGACGCCGTCGAGAAAGTCGCCGACCTCGTGGTCGTGCTCCGCGACGGCCGCGTGATCCAGACGGGCTCGCCCGAGGAGATCACGACGCTCGGCGGCGGCGGCTCGCTCGAAGACGCCTTCGGCAAACTGACCGCCTCGGCCGACGCCTACGACGAGGCCGAGGTCCTGGTCGCGGAGGCGTTTGGGGAGGGCGGGGCGGAGCTGCGAGGTCAGGGCCTCGGAAGGGAAAAGTGAGAAGGGAAAAGGCAGAAGGGGAGGTCCGGTCTGAGCCGCGCGACATCGTCGAGCGGACGGAAGACTTTGCGGTCCGGGCGGTCGGCGTGTTCCGCTACTTGCAAGACCGACCAGACCGGGCGGGGTGGGTCGTTGGGAAGCAGTTTCTCCGCGCGGCCACGTCCGTGGGCGCGAACGTGGAAGAGGCCCAGGACGCGTCGAGCCGGAAGGACTTTGCGCACCGCTACAGCATCGCGTTGCGGGAGGCGAGGGAGTCCCGCTACTGGCTCCGCATCATGCGCAAGACGGAGATGGCCCCGCCCGACCGCCTCGACCCGTTGATCCAGGAGGCCAGCGAGCTCTACGCCATTCTGAGCACCATCGTCAAGAAAGCGAGGGCGGCCTGACCACCCCGCCCCTTCTCACTTTTCCCTTTCTCCTTTTCCCTTCAGACGATGCATTCCCTCGGCGTCACCGGCGGCATCGGTAGCGGCAAGTCGGCGTTCGTCGCCCGGCTGGCGGGGCACGACGGGGTCCGCGTGGTCTACGCCGACGACCTCGCCAAGCGGCTCATGGGCGAGGACGCCGCCGTGCGCGCGGCGCTCGTCGCGCGGTTCGGGGCCGAGACGTACGACGGGGCGGGGCGGCTCGACCGGGCGCACCTCGCCGCCCGCGTGTTCGGCGACGCCGGCGAGCTGGCCGCGCTCAACGCCATCGTCCACCCCGCCGTGCGGCGGGCGCTCGGGGAGGCGCTGGAGGCCGCCCGCGCCGAGGGCGTGCGCCTGCTCGTGTACGAGGCGGCCCTGATCTTCGAGACCGGCGGCGACGAGATCCTGGACGCCGTCGTCGTCGTGGACGCCCCGGTCGAGACGCGCGTCGCCCGCGTGCAGGCCCGGGACGGAGCGACGCGCGACGCCGTCCTCGCCCGGATGCGCCACCAGATCGACCCCGCCGAGGCGCGCCGGCGGGCCGACCTCGTGGTCGTCAATGACGGCGACCTCGACGCGCTCTACGCCGAGGCCGACGCGCTCGCCCGGCAGTACGCGTAGCCGCCCCGCCCCGCCCTTCTGCGAGCGGGGCGGGTACGGACGCCCGCAGCCGTTCAGGAGGACGACGAGCAGAAGGGGCGGGGTGGAGCCACCCCGCCCGGCGGCGACGGCCGGCGCTACTCCTCGACGACGAACGGGATCGAGATCTCGCCGAACGTCTCGCCCGTCCGCGCGTCCACGAGGTCGGCGCGGAACCGGACGCGCGGGGCGCTCGGCGGCACGCGCTCGAAGTAGAGGAACCCGGACACCCGGCCGCCCGGGTCGATCACGCCCTCCGGCAGCGCCTCGCGGACCATCTCCTCGGTCGGGAGCGCGATCTCGCGGTAGGCCGTGTAGTAGCGGTTGTAGTAGAGCGGGTCGTACCCGAACGAGCCCGCGTACGGCGTGAGCGTCGGGTACACCGAGGCGTAGTACGGGGCGACCGTGAACCCGCTGTAGGCGAACCCCGGGGCCGTCACCGGAGCGTAGGCGTCGACGAGGACCGGATCGGCCACGTCGCCCTCGATGCCGTACGGCGGGAGCGCCGCGTAGCGCCCGCCCTGCGGGCTGACGAGCGTGAAGTCGTCGTAGCGGAGCCGGACGGGGAGCCGGCTCCCGTTCTCGATCGTGACGCGGAGGGGCGTGACCTCGGTTTTGACGCGGGCGAGGCCGTCCCACGCCCCGGTCTCCGCCGTCATGCGGACGCCGTCGACGACCTCGACGGCCGTCTCGGGGGCGACGGTCTCGGCGGCCGGGGCCGGCTCGAGTTGGGTGCCGGTCGCCGCGCAGCCGGTGGCGAGAAGGGCAGAGAGGAGGAGCAGCGGTCGCATGGGCGGGGTGGGAAAGAGTCCCCGTCCCACCGGCCGCCCCGCCCCCCGTTCCAGCGCCAAAGACGGTCCTGGAAGTCCGCAGGCGCCGCTCGCGGACTCCCCCAGGACGCGGCCCGGGCCACCGCCCAGACGAGCGTCGGGCGGGGTGGAGATCGCGTCCATCCCGCCCCGCCCCCGAACGCGGGCGCGGGCTCCCCGTTGGCCTCCTTCTGCTCACTTCCGCCCCGCCCTTTGGGTCCGCCTATGCGCGCCGTCGTCCTCGACCAGTTCGGCTCTGCCGACCACCTCCACCTCCGCGACGACGTGGACAAGCCGTCGCCCCGCCGCGGCGAGGTCCTCGTGCACGTCCACGCGACGTCGGTCAACCCGCTCGACACCAAGGTCCGCAAGCAGGGCGGGAGGTACGGGGTCGAGCCGCCGGCCATCCTCGGGTACGACGTGTCGGGCGTGGTCGAGGCCGTCGGCGAGGACGTGGACAGCCTGGTCGAGGGCGACGCCGTGTTCTACACGGCGGCGATCAACGCGCACGGGGCCTACGCCGAGTACCACGTGGCCGAGGCCGGCGACGTCGTCGTGAAGCCGGACAACGTCGAGCACGAGGAGGCCGCGGCGATCCCGCTCGCGGCGTGCACGGCGTACCAGGCGCTCGTCGACCGCGCCCGCGTCCAGGTCGGCGAGACGGTCCTGATCCACGGCGGCGGCGGCGTGGGGCACTTTGCCGTCCAGATCGCCGAGGCCGCCGGCGCGCGCGTCGTGGTCGTCGGCAACGGGGCCATGGAGGACACGCTCCTCGATCTCGGCGCCGACGTGTTCGTCGACTACAAGCGGGGCGGGGCGGTCTCGGCCGTCCTCGACCTCACCGACGGGCTCGGCGCCGACGTCGTCTTCGACACCGTCGGCGGCACGACGCTCGTCGACAGCATCGACGCGCTCGCCCCGCTCGGGCGCATGGTCTCGATCGTGGGCGACGCGACGGGCGACTTTGGGAAGGCCTACCAGAAGAACGCGGCCTTCTTCCCCATGATGATGAAGCGCGACGGGGGCATGATGGACCTCGTCGCCGGCCTCGTCGAGCGCGGCCTCGTCGCCCCGCTCGTGGCCGACGTGCTCCCGCTCGCCGACGCCGCCGAGGCGCACCGCCGGGTCGAGGCCGGCGGCGTCCACGGCAAGCTCGTGCTCACGCCGTAAGGGCGGGGCGGCAATCAGGGGCGTCCACCAGCACCGCCCCGCCCGCGCCGTGAAGGCGGGCGCTCTACGGGCGGGGCGGCGCTCTCACCGGCCCGTCTCCACCCCGCCCGCGCTGGGCGGGGCGGACGGCCTCAGCCGCCGAGGACCGACGACAGCGCGCCGTGGTCGTCGAGCCCGTTGAGGACGTGGCCCATGCGGTCCCGCTTCGTCCGCAGGTAGGCCTCGTTGTGGACGCCGGGCATCACCTCGACCGGGACGCGCTCGACGATCTCGAGCCCGTAGCCCTCCAGCCCGACCCGCTTGGTCGGGTTGTTCGTCATCAGGCGGAGCCGGCGGACGCCGAGGTCGCGGAGAACCTGGCACCCGATCCCGTAGTCGCGGTGGTCGGGCTGGAAGCCCAGCGCCTCGTTGGCCTCGACCGTGTCGAGCCCCTCCTCCTGGAGCTTGTAGGCCCGGAGCTTGTTGAGCAGCCCGATGCCGCGGCCCTCCTGCTTCATGTAGAGGACGACGCCCCGCCCCTCGCGCTCGACCTGGGCCATCGCGTGCGCGAGCTGGTCGCCGCAGTCGCACCGCGCCGAGCCGAAGATGTCGCCCGTCACGCACTGGCTGTGCACGCGCACGAGGACCGGGTCGTCCTCGGTCCACTCGCCCTTGATCAGCGCCAGGTGGACGTCGCCCGTCAGGACCTCCTCGTAGGCCGCGAGCCGGAAGTCGCCGTAGGCCGTCGGCATGGAGACCTCTACGGCCTTGCTCACGAGCGTGTCGCGGCGCATCCGGTACGCGATGAGGTCGCGGATGGTGATGAGCTTGAGCCCGTGCTCGTCGGCGAACGCGCGGAGGTCGGGCGTCCGCGACATGGTGCCGTCGGCGTGCATGATCTCGATGAGCACGCCGGCGGGGCGGAGCCCGGCCAGCCGCGCGAGGTCGACGGCCGCCTCGGTGTGGCCGGCCCGGCGGAGCACGCCGCCGGCCTGCGCCCGGAGCGGGAACACGTGGCCGGGCCGCGCGAAGTCGGTCGGGGCCGCCTCGGAGTCCGCGAGCGCGCGGATGGTCTTGGCCCGGTCGGCCGTCGAGATGCCGGTCGTCGTGCCGTGGCGGTAATCGACGGACACCGTGAACGGCGTCTCGTGGAGCGACGTGTTGACCGGCTCCATCATGGGCAGGTCGAGGGCCGCGGCGCGCTCGCCGGTGATGGCCACGCACATCAGCCCGCGCGCCTCACGGGCCATAAAGTTGACCGAGTCCGGCGTGACGAGTTCGGCGGCGCCGATGAGGTCGCCCTCGTTTTCGCGGTCCTCGTCGTCGACCACGACGACGAGCTTCCCGTTCTGGACGTCTTCGAGGGCCTCCTCGACGGCGTCGAAGCGGACGGAGTCGGGGGCGGGGCGCGTGTCGTCGGCCATGCGGAGCGGACCCGGGCAGCGGGCGGTGGTGCCCCCGGACAACGGGGCGGGGCGGCGCCGTGTGCCCATCCCCGACGAAAGTTCGCCGCCCCGCCCGCGGCGCGCGTCCTGTGGGGCCGCTTGGGAGGCCACCCCGCCCGCCGTTTGAGGAGGCACGAGGTCCGGCAGACCTCCTGAGCTGCGTCCTCGAGTACCTCGTACCCGGTACCCCGTACCTCCCGAAGCCCGATCTAGGCCGCGTCCGGCACCACCTTGTAGGCGATCTTCGCCTTGTCGAACCGGAGCTTCGTCCCGCCGTCGACCTCGGCCAGCACGGTCGCGTCGTCGACCTGGCGGATCGTGCCGTGGATGCCGCCGACGGTCACGACCCGGTCGCCCTTGGTGAGGCTCTCGATAAGCGCCCGGTGCGCCTTGGCCTGCTTCGTCTGCGGCCGGATCATCGTGAAGTACATCACGACGAAGAGGAGGCCGAGGAGCAGGAGCGGGTTGCCGAAGAGGCCGCCGGTGGCCTGGGCGAGGGGGAGCATGGCCGGACGGGTCGCGCGGGCGGGGCGGGGGAAACAGAGTGAGGGCACGCGATCCGTATCGCGCCGCTGCGACTTCCTACCGTTGCTGCCGTCAGGCCCTGGCGGGGTTCGGAAGGAGCTGGCCGTACGGGACGTGCCCTCACTCTGCCGGCGGCGCCCGCGCGTCTAGACGACGGGAGCGGGGCGGCCGGCAGCGCTAAGGTACCGCCCCGCCCGCGGCGGGTTGCGAAACGGCGGGGAAGTCGGAGCGGGCGGGCGGTAGACTTGCGCCGGCACCCGCCCCGCCCCATGCGCCGCCTGACCCTGTTCCTCCTCGTCCTCCTTGCCCACCCCGCCCTCGCTCAACCCGCGGGCGGGGCGGCGGGCGGGGCGGTGCCGCTGGACTCGCTCGACGCCCTGGTCGAAGCGTTCGCCGCCGAGGCCGACCTGCCCTCGGTCGTCGTGGCCGTCGTGCGCGACGGGCGGCGGCAGGTGGCCACGGCCGGCGCCGTCGGCGGCGCGGCGCCGACCGCGCGCACGCCGTACGAGGTCGGCTCGGTCACGAAGGTCGTCACGGCGCTCGTGCTGGCCGAGATGGCGCAGCGCGGCGAGGTCGCGCTCGCGACGCCCGTCGGCGACCTCCTCCCGGACTCGGTGCGCGTCCCCGCGGGCGGGGCGGCGCCGGTCACGCTCGCCGACCTCGCCACGCACACGTCGGGGCTGCCGCGCCTGCCGCCGACGCTCCTCCTCACGGCCGACCCCGGCGACCCGTACGCGGCGTACGGCACGGGCGACCTCTACGCGTTCCTCGACCTGTACGAGCTGCCGCGCGCGCCGGGCGCCGCCTACGAGTACTCGAACCTGGGCGGCGGCCTCCTCGGGCTGGCCCTCACGCGGCGCGCGGGCGGGGCGGACCTGGAGGCCGAGTCGGGCGGGGCGGCGTATGGGGCGCTCGCGCGGGAGCGCGTGCTGGGGCCGCTGGGTATGGACGAGACGGTCGTCGCGGTCCCCGAGGCGCGCGGTCTGGCGCCGGCCGTCGGCCCGTCGGGCGAGCCGGTCCCGCACTGGACCTGGACCGACGCCACGGTCGGCGCGGGCGGCCTGCGCTCGACGGCGGCCGACCTCCTCACGCTCGCCGAGGCCACGATCGCCCCGCCCCCGGACCTCCCCGCCCCGCTCGCGGCGGCGCTCGTGGAGGCGGCCCGTCCGCTCCGCCCGGTGCAGGGCGCGATGCGGATCGGGCTGGGATGGCACGTTCTCCCCGTCGGCCGGCCGGGCGACGGCGTCGTGTGGCACGACGGCGGCGTCGGCGGCGGGTCCAGCTTCGTGGGCTTGGACCGCGAGGCCGGCGTCGGCGTGGTGGTGCTCGCCAACAAGGGCGGGGCGGGCCAGACGGTGACGGCGTTCGGGTTCGGGCTCCTCCGGCGCCTCCTCGGCGCGGCGGGCGACGAATAAGGCGGCGGATCAGCGTCTTGACGCTCGGCTCGTCCGAGAAGACACCGTGGCCGGCAGTGAGCGCGCGGCCGTAGTGACCGTTCTGTTCGCCGCGTCGGCGCTTGGTCCGCTCGCAGTGCTGGGGCTGGAGCTGAGCGGCCGTCTCCTCCTCCGTGATCTGCTCCAGCACGCCCTCGATGGCGTCGCGGAGGCGGTCGTGGGGAGAGGCGGTGGCCTCGTTAGGTGAGGCCGCTGAGAGGCCTCGTCGGTCGGGACGGCTGGAGCCACCAGATTCGCTACGCGACCCGTCGCGGGCGGGGCGGGAGCCCGCTCGACGGTCATTCGGCGGTGCGAGGCGTGATCGGCCCACGCCGCCGGAACGGATGCCCCGCCAAGGCCACCCCGCCTGCGGCGCACCCACGAGCCGCCCCGCCCCGGTGGGCGGGGCGGCGGGCGGCCCGAACGCAGCGATCTTGGCGGCGCCCGCCCCGCCCCCACGACCGCCCGTGCTCACTCCGTCGGCCTTCCGCCTCCTCGCGCTCCTCCTGCTCGCCGCCCCGCCCGCGCTCGCGCAGGCACCGGCCGCCCCGCCCGACACCGCCGGGGGCGGGGCGGACTCCGCGCGCGTCCGCACGGACGTGCCCGCGGCGCCGCAGACGCCGGCGCAGCAGGCGCTCGCCCGCGTCCGCGCGGCCGTCGCGGACTCGTCGGCGTTCGCGCCGGTCGGTCCGCACGCGCCGCTCCCTGCCGCCCTCGCCGGCGTGGTGTGGGCCGCCCCGCCCGACGCGGCGGCGGCCGTCGACGACCTCCTCGCGATCCGCCGGGCCGGCGCGCGGAGCGTGCGGACGGGACTCGTGGAGGACCCCATCGTGCTGGAGGCGGCGACGCTCCTCGGGCTCTCGCTGTGGCAGGACCTGCCCGTCGAGAATCTCCCCGCCCCGTTTCTCGTGGCCCGGACGCGCGAGGTCGCCGGCGTGCTGGCCGAGGCGCTCGACCGCGCCCGGCCCTACGCGGCGGCCCGCCACTTTGGGCTCGCGCAGGGGAGCGACACGAGCGACCGGCGCGCGCGCGCCTACTTCGAGGCGCTCACGGCGCTTGTGCGCGAGCGCGGGGCGCCGGGGACACAGACCTACTACACGAGCCGGTTCATCGGCGACGACCGGGCGGGGCGAACGGTCGACGTGGTCCTCCTCGACGCCCGCGACCGCGACCCCGTCGCGGCGCTCCGCGCGTGGCGGGCGCGGCACGAGACGCCCGTCGGGCTGGCGTCGGTCGGGGCCGGCGTGCGGCCGGGGCGGGGCGGCGGGTGGCGGACGCCGGGGAGCGAGGCGGCTCAGGGCCGCGCGCTCGAGACGGCCTTCAACGAGCTCGGCGCGGTCCAGCCGGCGCCGGCCGTCGCGTTCGTGTACCGCTGGCGCGACGCGACCGACGCGCTCCCCCAGGACCCCAGCGCCGAGGTGGCCGGGACGCGGTTCGGCCTCCTCGCCGAGAGCGGCGAGCCCCGCCCCGCCCTCGACGTCGCGAGCGGGTTCTGGTCGGGCAGCCAGCGCGTGTTCGCCTTCGACGCCGGTGCGCCTGTGAGCCGCGTGCCCGGCGTGTCGCCGGTGCTCCTGCTCGGATGGGGGCTGGTCCTCGGGCTGGGCGTGCTGTACGCGACGGTCCCCCGCATGGGCGCCCTCGTCCCGCGCTACTTCGGCCGCCGCGACCTCTACCGGGACGCCGTCAAGCGCGGGTTCGACCTCTCGGTGTCCGAGACCTCGGGCCTCGCGGCGCTGCTCGCGTTCTCGGCCGGCGTGGTCGGCGCCTCCACGCTGCGCGCGCTGGGGCGCACGGACACGCTCTCGGCCGCGACGGCGGGGTGGCCGGCGGGCGCGCAAGACCGGCTGATCGCGCTGATCGGCCAGCCCCTCGTGCTCGTGCTCCTGCTGGCGCTGGGGTACGGGGCGTGGCTCCTGCTCAACGTCGTCTGGCTCAACGTGCTGGCCGGGCGCCGCCGCATCCGCCCCGGTCAGGCGCTCTCGCTGGCCGTGTGGTGCCGGTGGGCGTGGCTCCCGCTGATGGTCGTCGCCCTCGTGCTCGCGAGCGTCGACGCCGGGCTGGCGACGGTCCTGGCCCCGACACTCCTCGTCGTCGCCGTCTTGATCGAGGTCGTCGCGGGGTACCGGATGGCGTGGGATCTGCAGTCGATCAAAGCCGTGCCTCCCACGCGGGCCGTCCTCTTCGGGTTCGGGCTCCCGTTCGTGCTCGCCCTCGGCGGCCTCGTGTGGGTCGCCCTCGTCTCCCGCGACGAGGCCGCCTTCCTCTGGCACCTCGCGACGAGGGCGTAGCAGACCGCCCCGCCCACCGTGCCCCGCCCATCGTTGAGGAGCGGGCGGGGCGGCGGACGGTTCCCTCGGCCACCCCGCCCATGAGCCTGGGGGCGGGGCGGAGGGCTCGTTATCCGGTGTAGCTCACGCGGTAGATCCGGCCGTTGGCCTCCTCCGTCACCAGGAGCGAGCCGTCGGGGAGGACGAGGACGCCCACGGGGCGGCCCCACGTCGTCGGGCCGGCGGGGTCGATCAGGAAGCCGGTCAGGAAGTCCTCGTAGGTGCCGGTGGGGCGGCCGTCCTCGAACGGGACGAACACGACCTTGTAGCCCGTGCCCTGGCTCTTATTCCACGAGCCCCGGAAGGCGACGAACGCCCCGCCCTGGTAGCGCGCGGGGAATGAGGCCGCCCCGCCTGCGGTCGTCGCGCCGGTCGGGTAGAAGGCGAGGCCGAGCGCGGCCGAGTGCGACTCGAACAGGACGTCCGGCGCGACGGTCTGCGCGGCGAGGTCCGGCCGCTCGCTCTGGCCGTCGTCGGTGCGGCGCGGGTCGAGGTTGTCCGGCGTGAAGTAGGCGTAGGGCCAGCCGTAGAACCGGGGCTCGCCGTCGGCGCCCGCGCCGATCGACGTGAGGTAGTCCGGGACGAGGCCGTCGCCCAGGCGGTCGCGCTCGTTGACCGTCACGTAGGGCACGCCCGTGGCGGGGTGGAAGTCGAGGCCGACCGGGTTGCGGAGCCCGAACGACACCGTTTCCCGCCCCGCCCCGCCCGGCGTGATGCGGAAGACCGAGGCGCGCGGAAGCTCCTCGGGGTCCACGTTCGACTCGGACCCGACGGTCACGTAGAGGCTGTCGCCGTCGGGGCTCGCGACCACGTTGCGCGTCCAGTGCTGGTTGTAGCCCCCGCCCGGGAGGTCGGCGATGACCGTGCCCTCGCCCTCCAGCCGCCCCGCCCCCGGCGCGTACGGGTAGCGGCGGACCTCGCTCGTGTTGCCGACAAAAAAGGCGCCGTCCGCGAAGGCCATGCCCATCGGCAGGTCGAGCGCGTTCGCGTCCGCGGTCGCGAACGTCTCGCGGTCCTCGGCCACGCCGTCGCCGTCGGCGTCCTGGAGGCGGAGGATCGTGTTCTCGCGGCTCGCGGCGAGGAGCACGCTGCCGTCGGGCGCCAGCGCGAGCCACCGCGGGCTCTCCAGGTCGTCGGCCCACACCTGCACGGCGAAGCCGGCCGGCACGCGGAGAAAGGCGTCGTCCGGCACGTCGACCACGTCCGGCCCCTTCCGCACCGACTCCGACGCGAACGGCTCGGGCAGCTCGTCGACCGTGATCCGGATGGGCGCCGGCGCGAGCGTCTCGGTGCGGACGGCCTGCGGGAGGTCCGTCGAGTCGGCCGCCGCGTAGTCGTCGGCGGGCGGGGCGGGGGCGCTCGGGGCCGACGAGCAGGCGGCGAGCAGGGCGGCGAGGAGGACGGGGCGCATGGGCAGATCGGAGGGCGGGGTGGGACGACGTACAGGTCGGTACAGGGTACTCGGTACGAGGTACGCGCGCGTCGAGCCCAGATTAGGCCGTACCTCGTACCCGGTACCGACCCGGAGGGGGCTCTAGTTTGCAACGCCCCGCCCCTCCGTTCTGTGCCCTCGTCCAACGACCCGCAACCGCTCGGGGCCGTCCTCGCCGACCTCGTCGACCGCTACGGCTACCGCGAGCGGTTCGACGCCGCCCGCGCCGTCGAGGCGTGGCCCGTCGTGGCCGGGCCGTCCATCGCCGGCGTCACCGAGCAGGTGTGGATGCGGCACGGCGCGCTCCACGTCAAGGTCCGCTCGGCCGCGTGGCGGCACCAGCTCCAGTTCCAGCGCGCGGCCTGGCGCGAGCGGATGAACGACCATCTCGGCCGCGAGGTCGTTGACGAGGTCCAGTTCCGCTGACGCGGGCGGGGTGGGAGCCTCGGGGTCTCCGCCGCCGGCCGCCCCGCCCGAGCCGCCCCGCCCTCCGGTCGCCTTTAGATCCGGGCGCCCCACCTCCCGTAGTCGGTCCCCGACCAGACGGTCAGGAGGACGACGCCCATCGCGAGGAAAAACCAGAACGCGGCGCCGTTGAACAGGAACGCCGCCGCCGCTACGAGCGCCCCGCCCACGGCCAGCTCGACCGTCCCGTGCGTCGAGAACCGCACCACGCGCACGAGGCCCATCGGGAACGCCGTCGCCAGCGTCAGCGCGAGGTGGACGACGGCGAGCAGGTACGACAGCCCGGCTGCCAGCCCGGTGAGCCCGAACGCGAGCGGGCCGAGCGCGAACACGGCGACCGCGATGTAATCGAGCAGCCCGTGCGTGCGGGGCGAGATCGGCTTGCGCATGGGCGGACCCAAAGGGCGGGGTGGGGCAGGCAAGATCGCGCGCCCGCCCCGCCTGGAGGCAGACCGCCCCGCCCAAACACAGGGCGGGGCGGACATCGGCGTAGGGACACCATGCATGGTGTCCGTACAGGATGGCGGGGCGGGGTGGAGGCCGCCCCCCCCCTTACAGCAGGCCGATCTCGCGGGCCGTCCGCTCGAGCGCCTCGCGCTGCGCGTCCGTGAGCGACCGCGGCACCGTCACCTGGACTTCGACGAACAGGTCGCCCGTGCGCCGCCGCGTCGCCACGCCCTGGCCGCGCAGGCGAAGCCGCTCGCCGGGCTGCGTGCCGGGCGGGATGTGGACCTTGATCGTCTGCCCGTAGGCGTTCGTGATCGACCGGGTCGTGCCCACGATCGCCTCCAGGGCCGAGACCGTCTCGACGCGGTGGAGGTTTTCGCCCTCGCGCCGGAACCGCTCGCTGGGGTCGACGCGGAACGTGACGTAGAGGTCGCCCCGCCCGCCGTCGCTCGCCGGCCGGCCCTGCCCGCGGACGCGCACCTTGAGCCCGGGCCGCACCCCGACCGGGATCCCCAGCCGGACCGGCTCGCCGCCGGGCACGCGGACTTCGGTCGTGCCCCCGCGGAGCGCCTGGTCGAACGTGAGCCGGACCTGCGCCTCCACGTCAGCGCGCGCGCCGCTCGGAGAGGCGCCGGGCTGGAACAGGGGGGACCCGAGGGCGAGGCGGGCGAACGGGTCCAGGCGCTCGCGGTCGTAGGCCTGCCGCTGGGCCGGATCGGAGAGGACGGAGTACGCTTCCTGAAGGCCCTTAAACCGCTCCTCGGCCGTGCCGTCCCCGCGGTTCTGGTCGGGGTGGTACTGCCGGGCCAGGCGCCGGTACGCGACTTTTACGGCCTCCGCACTCGCGCCTTCGGCGAGCCCGAGGAGGAGGTAGTAGTCGGTATCTTGAGGCATCGGACGGGCGCGACGGCCGGGGTGGGGGAGCCGGGCGCGGGAGGACCTCGTACAGATTGTATGCCAGCCGTTCCAGGACCGCCGTTATGACACCCCGCCGTCTCCAGAAGGTTCTCGTCGCCAACCGAGGCGAGATCGCTGTCCGCGTCATGCGCACGTGCCGCGAGCGCGGGATCGCGACCGTCGCCGTCTACAGCGAGGCCGACCGCGACGCGCTCCACGTCCGCCTCGCGGACGAGGCCGTCGAGATCGGGCCGCCGCCGTCGTCCGAGTCGTACCTCGTGGGCGGGGCGGTCCTGGACGCGGCCCGCCAGACGGGCGCCGACGCCGTCCACCCGGGCTACGGGTTCCTGAGCGAGAACGCCGCCTTTGCCCAGGCGTGCGGGGAGGCCGGGCTCGTCTGGATCGGCCCGCCGCCCGAGGCCATCCGCCTCATGGGCGACAAGACCGAGGCGCGCAAGCTGATGCAGGCGGCCGGCGTCCCGATGGCGCCCGGCACGCCCGACGCCATCGCCGAGGCGGCCGAGGCCGAGCGCGTGGCCGGCGAGATCGGCTACCCCGTCCTCGTCAAGGCCGCGGCCGGCGGCGGCGGCAAGGGGATGCGCGTCGTCGAGCGCCCCGAGGACTTCCGCGCCGGCTTCGAGCGCGCCACGAGCGAGGCCGAGAGCGCGTTCGGCGACGGCCGCGTCTACGTCGAGAAGTACCTCGTCGGGCCGCGCCACGTCGAGATCCAGGTCCTGGCGGATGCCCACGGCAACGTGGTCCACCTGTTCGAGCGCGAGTGCTCGATCCAGCGGCGCCACCAGAAGGTGATCGAGGAGGCCCCGAGCGCCGTGCTCACGCCGGACCTGCGCGCGGCGATGGGCGAGGCCGCCGTGCAGGCCGCCCGCGCCTGCGACTACGTCGGCGCCGGGACGGTCGAGTTCCTGCTCGACGGCGGCGCGTTCTACTTCCTCGAGATGAACACGCGGCTCCAGGTCGAGCACCCGGTGACGGAGATGATCACGGGCCTCGACCTCGTCGCCGAGCAAATCCGCATCGCCGAGGGCGAGCCGCTGGGCTACGGCCAGGACGACGTGCGGATCTGGGGCCACGCCGTCGAGTGCCGCGTCTACGCCGAGGACGTGCCGGCCGGGTTCCTCCCCGCCCCCGGCCCGCTCCTCCGGCACCGCCCCGCCGCCGGTCCGGGCGTGCGCGTCGACGCCGGCGTCGAGGAGGGCGACGAGGTGCCGGTGTACTACGACCCCATGGTGTCGAAGCTGGTCGCGTGGGGCCGCACGCGCGACGAGGCCATTGCGCGGATGGACCGGGCGCTCGGCGAGTACGACGTGGCCGGCGTCCGCACGACGATCCCGTTCTGCCGCTACGTCATGGGCCACCCCGCCTTCCGCTCGGGCGACTTCGACACGGGCTTCGTGGCCGAGCACTTCGACGCGTCCGCGCTCGCCCCGTCGCCCGACGCCGAGCGGACGGCGCTCCTCGCCGCCGGCCTCGAAGCGCTGGGGCGGGGCGGGGCGCCCACCAACGCCGCGGGCGACGGCGCCCGATCCCCCACCGCGCCCGCCGTGAGCCGGTGGGCGCGCCGCCGGAGGTAACTTGCCCCCATGTCCCTGACGACCACCCAACTCGGAGAAGTCCGCGCTCAGTTCCTCGCGTTCCTGAAGGAGCGCGGGCAGCGCCGCACGCCCGAGCGCCTCGCCGTGCTCGACGCGCTCTACGCGACGAACGACCACGTGGACGCCGACACGCTCTTTGCCCGCCTCAAAGAGGGCGGGGCGACGGTCAGCCGGGCGACCGTCTACAACACGCTCGACCTGCTCATCGAGAGCGACCTCGCGGTGCGCCACCAGTTCGGCCAGCAGCAGGCGAAGTACGAGCGGGCCTACGCCTACTGGCAGCACGACCACCTGATCTGCGAGGACTGCGGCGAGATCCTCGAGTTCTGCGACCCGCGCCTCCAGGAGATCCAGGAGTCCGTGGCCGAGATCTACGGGTTCGACGTGGCCCGCCACGCGCTGACGGTCTACGGCCACTGCCGCCGCGAGGCGTGCCCGAACCGCACGGCCGAGGCCGCCTGAGCGGGGCGGCCCCCGACCTACGCCCACCCCGCCCGTGACCGTCACCACGATCGACGCCTTTGCGGACCGGCCGTTCAGCGGCAACCCGGCCGCCGTGTGCGTCCTCGACCGCCCCGCGCGGGACGGTTGGATGCAGGCGCTGGCGGCCGAGATGAACCTGTCCGAGACCGCGTTCGTGACGCCGGGCGGGGCGGGCGAGCCGTTCGGCCTCCGCTGGTTTACGCCGACCGTCGAGGTCGACCTGTGCGGCCACGCCACGCTCGCCGCCGCCCACCTCTTGTATGAGAGCGGCCGACTGGGGGCGGACGACGAGGCCCGCTTCGACACGCGGAGCGGCCGCCTGAGCGTCCGGCAGGTGCGGGCGGGACGTAAGCCGCCGGGACGCAAACCGTCGGGGCGGTACGCGATGGACTTTCCCGCCACCCCGCCCGAGGCGGCCGACCTCCCCGGCGGCTTTGCCGAGGCGTTCGGCGTCGAGCCGGTGTGGGCGGGGCGGAGCCGGTTCGACTGGTTCGCCGTGCTAGAGAGCGAGGCGGCCGTCCGCGCTCTCGACCCAACGGCGGCCGACGTCGAGGCGCTCGGCCTGCGCGGCGTGATCGCGACGGCCCGCGCCGCGAGCGACGGCGTCGACGTGGTCTCGCGCTTTTTCGCCCCCAACGCCGGCGTCGTCGAGGACCCGGTGACGGGCTCGGCCCACTGCGCCATCGGTCCCTACTGGGCCGACGCACTCGGCACCGACGCGCTCGCGTGCTACCAAGCCTCGGCCCGGGGCGGGGCGGTCGACGTCCGCGTCCGCGGCGACCGCGTCGAGCTGGAGGGCGGGGCGGTGACGGTCTACCGCGCCGAACTTGCCCCGTCCGCCCACCCCGCCCCGTAGTGGCCCGCACCGTCCTCCTCGCGCCCGAGCGCGTCCGCCGCACCGTCACGCGACTGGCCTACGAGGTCATCGAGCGCAACCGCGGCGTCGAGGGCCTCGTCGTGTTCGGGCTGAAAGAGCGGGGCCTCGCGCTCGCCCGCCACCTCGCGGACGCGCTCGGCCAGGCGACCGGCACCGACGTGGAGGTCCACCCCCTCGACATCTCGGCCTCCCGCGACGACCGCCCCGACGCCGCCCCGCCCGCGCTCCCCGACGGCGCCCCGAGCGCCGAAGGCCGCGACGTGCTCCTCGTCGACGACGTCCTGTTCACCGGCCGCACGGCCCGCGCCGCCCTCGACGCCGTCCTTCAGTACGGGCGCCCCCGGACGATCCGGCTCGTGGTCCTCATCGACCGCGGCCACCGCGAGGTCCCCGTCCACCCCGACTTCGTCGGCCGCGTCGTCCCGACCAAGCACGCCGAGCGCGTCGTGGTCGACCCCGCGCGTCCGGCCGTCTACCTCGAAGACTGAGGGCGAGGCGGCGCAAGGCGGGCCGCCGTTCCACCCCGCCCCGGGCGCTCCGCGTATCAAGGCATCGTCCGCACGGGCGGGGCGGCGAGCGACCACCCCGCCCGCCTTCGACGACGCTGGAGCGGGGCGGTCTACTCTACTCCGTATAGATGCGGACCTCCTCGCCCGGGTGGAGCCGCTCGCCCCGCTCGGGCTCCTGGCGGACCACCTCCCCGCCCTCGGCGCGCGGCGAGTCCACGAAGAGCCCCACCGACCGGAGGCGGTCCCGCGCCTCGGTCGCCGAAACGCCGACGACGTTGGGCACCGTCACCTCGCGCGAGTTGTCGACGCCCGGGCTGATCCAGAGCGTCAGCCGCGTCCCGATCGGCACCTGCCGCTCCTCACCTGGCTCCTGCCGCGTGACGGTGTTCTCGTACGGCGTCCGCGTTGTGTCCATCTCGACGCGCCCGACCGCGAGCCCGGCCTCCTCGATCTCCGTCCGCGCCGTGCCTTCCGAGAGCGACACCACACGGGGAACCGGGACGAGCTCCTTGGGGCTCACGTTGACGTAGTAGTAGATGCGGCGGCCGGGCTTCACCTGCGTCCCCGCCACCGGGCTCTGCTCGACGACAATGTCCGGGGCCACATTCGGGTTGTACGGCTGCTCGTCGTACGTGCCCTCGAGCCCCGAGAGCAGAAGCGAGCGCTCGGCCTCGGCCGGCTCCATCTCGCGGACATCGGGAACGGCGACGGTCGCGTCGTGCCGTGTCCAGATCGGCATGATGGCGTAGTTGAAGAGGAGGACGAACACGGCGAGCCCGACGGCAATCGCGGCGAGGCCGATCCAAAAGACCCGGTCGGTTACGATCGACCGGGGACTGTCCGAACGAGAGCGAGACATGGGCGGGGCGGGGCGGTCCAGGGGGGATGTCGGGTGTCCTTAGGAAGATACCGGCCGAGGGGCTCAGGGCAGGCTCACAGCTCCCTCACTCCCTCTCCACCAGACGTTGATAGGAGGAAGGAGAAAGGCCGGTTATCATAGGCGCACGCCGACGGGGAAACGGTCGCACTCGCGACTCCACCGCCGGCCCTGTTCTCTGCTCAATGACGGTCCAGACGATGAGGCCAAGCGCACGGCAAAGGGTTTGTGAACCCGGCCGAGCGACTTGACTCAGCCCCTCGTCTCTCCGTACCCTGGTCATCCCCGCAGCGAACGCTGCGAGGCGGGCTTCGCAACCGGCAGTGGTCGGGTCCTCGGATCAACTGAGAAGAGAACGCGAAGCACTTGACATCGGCTACGGACTCCGTAGTTTGGCAGGACGCGCCGAAGGCGAGGCCGGTTTCACCGGCTCACCTGGAAGCCCTGTACTTTGAAAGATTGGAAGCATAGCGAGCCCTCGTCGGCCGCCATCGTCTCGGCTTCGGCCGGGTCGTAGCGGACAGACGAGACAAGTCAACCCGGACCTCTTTGAGGTCCAAAACAAGCTCAACAGCAGGCTGTGACCGAGAGGTCATGGCAACTCGATCCCTGATTCGGTCTTCGGACCGTGCAGGAGATCATTCTCTCTACTACGGAGAGTTTGATCCTGGCTCAGGACGAACGCTGGCGGCGGGCTTAACACATGCAAGTCGAACGAGAAGCCGGGGCTTGCCCCGGTGAACAGTGGCGCACGGGTGAGTAACACGTAGGCAATCTGCCCTCAGGTGGGGAATAACCTCGGGAAACCGAGGCTAATACCACATAACGTCGAAGGACCGCATGGTCCATCGATCAAAGGCTTCGGCCGCCTGGGGATGAGCCTGCGTCGGATTAGCTAGTTGGTGGGGTAACGGCCCACCAAGGCAACGATCCGTAGCGGGTCTGAGAGGATGATCCGCCACACTGGCACTGAGACACGGGCCAGACTCCTACGGGAGGCAGCAGTGAGGAATATTGCGCAATGGAGGAAACTCTGACGCAGCCACGCCGCGTGCAGGAAGACACCCCTCAGGGGCGTAAACTGCTTTTGTACGAGAAGAACACCCGCCTTCGAGCGGGTCTGACGGTATCGTACGAATAAGGACCGGCTAACTCCGTGCCAGCAGCCGCGGTAATACGGAGGGTCCAAGCGTTGTCCGGAATCACTGGGTGTAAAGGGTGCGCAGGCGGGCGTGTAAGTCAGGGGTGAAAGCCACCGGCCCAACCGGTGAATTGCCCTTGATACTGCACGTCTTGAGTCCCGGAGAGGCTATCAGAATTCGTGGTGTAGCGGTGAAATGCGTAAATATCACGAGGAATACCAGAAGCGTAGGCGGATAGCTGGACGGGTACTGACGCTCAGGCACGAAAGCGTGGGGAGCGAACAGGATTAGATACCCTGGTAGTCCACGCCGTAAACGATGGATGCTCGATGTTGCACCGCTTCAGGTGCAGTGTCCAAGCTAACGCGTTAAGCATCCCACCTGGGGAGTACGATCGCAAGGTTGAAACTCAAAGGAATTGACGGGGGCCCGCACAAGCGGTGGAGCATGTGGATTAATTCGATGCAACGCGAAGAACCTTACCCAGGCTCGAACGCTACCGGACAGGTCCTGAAAGGGACCCTTCTTCGGACTGGTAGCGAGGTGCTGCATGGCTGTCGTCAGTTCGTGTCGTGAGATGTTGGGTTAAGTCCCGCAACGAACGCAACCCCTATCGTTAGTTACCAGCGGGTCAAGCCGGGGACTCTAACGAGACTGCCTGCGCAAGCAGTGAGGAAGGTGGGGACGACGTCAAGTCATCATGGCCCTTACGCCTGGGGCTTCACACGTGCTACAATGGCCGGTACAATGGGCAGCCACCCCGCGAGGGGGCGCGAATCCACAAAGCCGGTCTCAGTTCGGATCGGAGTCTGCAACCCGACTCCGTGAAGCTGGAATCGCTAGTAATCGCGTATCAGCAATGACGCGGTGAATACGTTCCCGGGCCTTGTACACACCGCCCGTCAAGCCATGGAAGTCGAGGGCGCCCGAAGTCCGTGACCCAACCTTAGGGAGGGAGCGGCCGAAGGTGAACTCGGTAACTGGGGCTAAGTCGTAACAAGGTAGCCGTACCGGAAGGTGCGGCTGGATTACCTCTCACAGAGCTCGACGCTCCTCTGGCCGCGCGGCAACGCCGCAGCGTCCGACGAAGGCTCGCTATGCTTCCCTCTTTCACTCCAGTTCTTTTTGGATACTGTAGGTCTGCTCCCACCGGGGCGACCGCCATCGAATGCGCCCATCGCGCACTCGGGGCTGTAGCTCAGGTGGTTAGAGCACACGCCTGATAAGCGTGAGGTCGGAGGTTCAACTCCTCCCAGCCCCACGGAGACGCGGGAGCGTCCCATAGCTTATCAGGGGCCATAGCTCAGTTGGTAGAGCGCCTGCTTTGCAAGCAGGATGTCGGGGGTTCGACTCCCTCTGGCTCCACTCCCTGTCGTCTGACCAGTTTCTGGTCGCGAGGGCGGCAGACCGGCACCGGCTTGAGAAAGCTGCCGGACCGTACTTTGACATATTGATAGCCGTAGCAAAACTGCATCAGGGTCGAACCTGAAGCACCTCCACCTCGGTGGGGTTGTAGACGGTTCGTCTTGCTGAGACAAAGCATCGAGCGACTGGAGACTCTCCAGATCGAACGTAGACTCAATCGAGGTCGCATCAAGCGATTAAGAGCACACGGTGGATGCCTTGGCACAAGAAGGCGACGAAGGACGTGATAAGCTGCGATAAGCCGCGGGAAGGGGCAAATACCCGACGATCCGCGGATTTCCGAATGGGAAAACCCAGCAGGTTGAAGACCTGTTACCTGCACCTGAAAACATAGGGTGTAGGGGCCAACCCGGCGAACTGAAACATCTAAGTAGCCGGAGGAAAGGAAAACAATTAGTGACTCCCTAAGTAGTGGCGAGCGAACGGGGAATAGCCCAAACCGAAAGAGTTTCGGCTCTTTCGGGGTTGTAGGACCTGCACACGGTGATCTGCAAGCAGAAGACGAAGTGGTCTGGAAAGCCACACCATAGAGGGTGATAGTCCCGTAGACGTAAAGCGAGCAGCGCCGCAGTGTTCCTGAGTACCACGGGACCGGAGAAATCTTGTGGGAATCTGCCAGCACCATCTGGTAAGGCTAAGTACTCTCTTGTGACCGATAGTGAACTAGTACCGTGAGGGAAAGGTGAAAAGAACGCCTAGTAGGCGAGTGAAATAGTACCTGAAACCGTGTGCTTACAACCAGTCGGAGCCCGTATATCGGGTGACGGCGTGCCTTTTGCATAATGATCCTACGAGTTACTCTTCACTGGCAAGGTTAAGGCGTTTAGCGCCGAATCCGAAGCGAAAGCGAGTCTGAATAGGGCGCACAGTCAGTGGAGGTAGACGCGAAACCAGGTGAGCTACCCATGGCCAGGTTGAAGCGCGGGTAAGACCGCGTGGAGGACCGAACGGGTGTCTGTTGAAAAAGGCTCCGATGAGCTGTGGGTAGGGGTGAAAGGCCTATCAAACTTGGAAATAGCTCGTACTCCCCGAAATGTATTTAGGTACAGCGTCTCTCCATAGTGTGCCGGAGGTAGAGCACTGATTGGACGCGGGCCCTTCACCGGGTACCAACTCCAGACAAACTCCGAATGCCGGACACACGTTCAGAGGCAGTGAGGGCGCGGGTGATAAGATCCGTGTCCGAGAGGGAAACAACCCAGATCGACAGCTAAGGCCCCCAAGTCCATGCTAAGTTGACCAAAGGAGGTCGGACTGCTTAGACAACTAGGATGTTGGCTTAGAAGCAGCCATTCATTTAAAGAGTGCGTAATAGCTCACTAGTCGAGCGGTCCGGCATCGAAAATGTATCGGGCATCAAGCATGGCGCCGAAGCTTCGGATTCTACTACGTAGAGTGGTAGGGGAGCATTCCAGCAGCGCTGAAGCTGAACCGTAAGGTTTGGTGGAGCAACTGGAAGAGAAAATGTAGGAATGAGTAACGATAAGACGGGTGAGAAGCCCGTCCGCCGTAAGCCCAAGGGTTCCTGTTCAACGTTAATCGGAACAGGGTTAGTCGGGACCTAAGCCGAGGCCGAAAGGCGTAGGCGATGGCAAACGGGTTTAATATTCCCGTACCACCCAAAGGCGTTAACGTGAGGCGTGACGCAGCAGCGTAAGGTCCGCGACCCGACGGAATGGGTCGTTGAAGTGCGTAGGCTGGAGCGGTAGGCAAATCCGTTGCTCCTTTAAGGCCGAACCACGACAGTAGGGGGATCCGAGAGGTGAACCCATAGTGACCCCAAGCACACTGCCGAGAAAAGCGTCGTACGTTGCCAAGGGTGCCCGTACCGTAAACCGACACAGGTAGGCGAGGAGAGTATCCTCAGGCGCTCGAGTGATGCGCGGTCAAGGAACTAGGCAAATTGGTCCCCTAACTTCGGAAGAAGGGACGCCCTCTTCGGAGGGCCGCAGTGAAAAGGCCCAACCGACTGTTTAGCAAAAACACAGCTCTCTGCCAAGTCGCAAGACGACGTATAGGGAGTGACACCTGCCCGGTGCTGGAAGGTTAAGGAAGGGGGTTAGCCGTAAGGCGAAGCTCTCGACCGAAGCCCCAGTAAACGGCGGCCGTAACTATAACGGTCCTAAGGTAGCGAAATTCCTTGTCGGGTAAGTTCCGACCTGCACGAATGGTGCAACGAGTTGGGCACTGTCTCGACCGCGCGCTCGGTGAAATTGTGGTCCCGGTGAAGACGCCGGGTACCCGCAGCGGGACGGAAAGACCCCGTGCACCTTTACTACAGCTTAGCATTGACTCTGGCCAAAACGTGTGTAGGATAGGCGGGAGGCTTTGAAGCGGCGTCGCTAGGCGTCGTGGAGCCACCCTTGAAATACCGCCCTCGTTTTGGTCGGCGCCTAACCCGCTGCCGTTATCCGGCAGGGGGACAGTGTTAGGTGGGTAGTTTGACTGGGGCGGTCGCCTCCCAAATTGTAACGGAGGCTCCCAAAGGTGCCCTCAGCACGGTCGGTAATCGTGCGTAGAGTGTAAAAGCACAAGGGCGCTTGACTGCGAGACATACAGGTCGAGCAGGTACGAAAGTAGGGTTTAGTGATCCGGCGGTCCCGTATGGAAGGGCCGTCGCTCAAAGGATAAAAGGTACGCCGGGGATAACAGGCTTATCTCCCCCAAGAGTTCACATCGACGGGGAGGTTTGGCACCTCGATGTCGGCTCATCGCATCCTGGGGCTGAAGAAGGTCCCAAGGGTTGGGCTGTTCGCCCATTAAAGCGGTACGCGAGCTGGGTTCAGAACGTCGTGAGACAGTTCGGTCCCTATCTGCTGCGGGCGTTGGAGAATTGAGTGGATCTGTCTTTAGTACGAGAGGACCGAGACGGACTGACCTCTAGTGTACCAGTTGTGACGCCAGTTGCATTGCTGGGTAGCTACGTCGGGAAGGGATAAGCGCTGAAAGCATCTAAGCACGAAGCCCACCACAAGATGAGTTCTCCCTTGTAGATCGTTCTAGATGAGGACGTTGATAGGCGGCAGGTGTACGCATGGCAACATGTTTAGCCGAGCCGTACTAATTATCTACCAGGCTTGATGCACTCCACCTCGACTGCGTGTACGTACGTCAGGAGGGTCTCAAGACGCTCGATGAATATTTGCAAGGAGAGTTACAGGCATTGCCTGTTGGCTCTGCCCTGTGCAGTTTTGCTACGGCTATCCATATGTCATCCGATTCTTGGTGACTATAGCGCGGGGGATCCACCTCTTCCCATTCCGAACAGAGCCGTTAAGCCCCGCAGCGCCGATGGTACTGCCTTTTAGGTGGGAGAGTAGGTCGTCGCCAAGTCCCCTTAAGCCCCGACGCTTCAGAGCGTCGGGGCTTATTTGTTTGGCTGAATCCTGTTCGGACTTAGGAGACCAAGAACGTCATCCAAGACATTCTGACGAATCGCCTCAGCTGTGGCCGCACCGTCTAAACGCACAGTACGGTCCGGGCTTGAGTCGCAGAGGCGGAGATACGCATCTCGGACTCTATTGTAGAAGGGGATGTCTTCCTTCTCGATCCGATCGCTTGTGCCTTCGTCTCTCCGACTCTTTGCCTGTTGAGGAGTGACGTCGATGAAGTAGGTCCGGTCTGGCTGCCGACCTGCCACAACGAAATCGTTGAATGTCTCGAACCACTCCAACTCCTTCAGGGAGCGCCCTCCACCCTGGTAGGCCGTTGAGGAGTCAGCAAACCGATCCGCGATTACGATGGCGCCTCTGCTTAAAGCAGGTTTGACGACTGTGTCGACGAGGTGAGAGCGCGCTGCGCTGAATAGCAGCAGCTCAGTTCGTGGCGAGACCGTGCGTGTGCTGTCGAGTACTATGCCCCTTAGGTCTTCCCCCAACTGAGTTCCCCCGGGTTCTCGAACCTCCACCACGTCATACTGGAGGCGGCGCAGCTCAATGCCGAGGAGCTTTGCTTGCGTGCTCTTCCCAGAGCCGTCGATGCCTTCGAAGGAAATGAAGAGGGGCTGAGACATGACGTGGCGCAGAGGGCCGACAAGCGGGACGACTGAGAAGGAATGCTGGAGGTGGACGGCGCTGGTGTGAACCGCCTGCGCGTTGCATCACCCGAAGCGCCCGGCTATACTAGGCACGCCCATAGGAACGAGATGGCCTCGTCCCGATCTCCTGCTCACATAGAGCCTAAACGCTCGCGCGAATGTTCGACTACGAGTTCGATGATCCCGCTGGAGACGACCGCACGGACGAACTGGTAAAGGCGTACGAGGCTTCTCTCTGCGACGGCGCTGCAGGTTTCTTTGCCTTAGACGACCTGGAGCACATCGCCGCCTACTACTTCGAGGTGGGCCGCTTTGAGGAGGCCCTCCGTGTTGTCGACGATCAGATCGAACGGTCCGCAGGGGCGTCCGATCCGTGGATGCGGAGGGGGGTGCTGCTGAACCACATGGAGCGGCACGAGGAGGCTTTGAGAGCGTACGAGCAGGCTCTGTCTCTGAACCCGATCGATCCGGAGACGCTTGTCAACTACGGGATCACGCTTGACACCTTAGGCCGCTCAGAAAGCGCGCTCGTTGCGTTCGACCGCGCATTGACAGTTGACCCTCTCGCGGCAGACGCTCTCTTCAACAGCGGAATCGCGCTTGAGAAGCTGGAGCGATATGATGAAGCGGCTCTCGCGCTCGAGCGGTGCGCAGAGATCGACGAGGAGCACCCGGAGGTGTGGTACGAGTTGGGGTACTGCTACGACAGGTTGGGACGCCTTGATGAAAGTGTCCGCGCGTATGACCAGCAGATTGAGGTCGACCCGTACGCGCAGAACGCGTGGTACAACCGAGGCATCGTCCTCAATCAGGTCGGGAAGTACGACGAGGCGGTACAGTCGTACGACTTCGCGGTCGCGATCGACGACGGATTTACGTCTGCGTGGTACAACCGGGGGAACGCCCTTGCGAACCTGGACGACGCCCGGGGGGCGGCCGAGAGTTACCTCAAGGTGCTGGAGCACGAGGACGGAGACGCGTCCACGTTCTACAACCTGGGGCTCGCGTACGACGACTTAAACGAATACGAGGCGGCCGTCGACTACTTCCGCCGCGCCGTCGGCGACGACCCGGAGTATGCCGATGCGTGGTACGGGATGGGCTGCGCCCTAGACGCTCAGTCCCTCTACGCCGACGCGCTGGCTGCATTTTCGCAGGCCATCTCTCTCACGCCACAGGAGAGCGAGTACTGGCACGCCCGAGCGGACACGGAGTACAACGCCGGCCAACTCGCGGAGGCGTTGCGCTCGTACGGGCGGGTCATCGAACTGGACGCGTCGAACAAGGAAGCGTGGCTCGACTTGGCGGAGACGTGTTTGGAGATGGGGCTCCGAACGGAAGCGCTCGAAGCGTTCTCGCAGGTTATCCGCCTCGACCCCGAATCCAGCGAGGCGCACCTGCGCCAGGCCTGGGCGCTCGCGTCTGTCGGCCAGCGGGAGAATGCCGTGCGGTCGTTCCGGCGAGCGGCAGAGCTTGACCCGTCGCGGGCCGATGAGATTCGGCGGGCGTACCCCGACCTGATGGGCGACCTGAGGTCGGGTGGGTTCCCCCGCGGCCCCGTCTCTGGAGACGAGAGGGCGTAGTGGCAGCGAGGTTGGTCGTTCTGTTGGGGACGCCGGTCGCGCACTCCGTCTCGCCCGCCCTCCACAACGCGGCCTTCCAGGCGCAGGAGTTGGACTACACCTACGTCGCGTGCGACGTGGACAGGCCGTCGCTGCCGGCTGCGGTGGAGGGGCTGTGGGCACTCGGAGGCGCCGGAGCAAACGTGACGATCCCCCACAAAGAGCAGGCGCTCTCGCTGGCATCCGCCGTGACGCACAGTGCCGAAGTGGTCGGCGCCGCCAACACCCTCGTCCGCACCGCCCAGGGCTGGCGAGCCGATAACACCGACATCGACGGATTCCTCGCCCCGCTCAGGCGACTCGCCACCCCGCCCCGCTACGAGACCGTCGTCGTGTTCGGAGCGGGCGGGGCGGCCCGCGCCGTCGTCTACGGCGCGTTGCGCGACCTGAGCCCGCGCCGCGTCACCGTCGTCGCCCGGCGGCCGGAGCAGGCAGAGCGCCTGATCCACGACCTCCACCACGTCGCGGGCGGGGCGGAGCTTGTCGCCGCCCCGCCCGGCGAGGCTGGCGGCGCCGTCCGCGAGGCCGCGCTCGTCGTGAACGCCACGCCGCTCGGGATGGGCGATGGGCGGACGCCGTGGGCCGAAGCCAGCGACTTCCACGCCCGCCAGGTCGTCTACGACCTCGTGTACCGCCCCGCCCAAACGCCCTTGCTTCGGATGGCGGCCGAGCGGGGGGCGACGACGATCGGCGGGCTGCCGATGCTGCTCGCGCAGGCCGCGGGGAGCTACCGCCAGTGGACGGGCCGCGAGCTCCCGATGGACGTGGCCGAGCGGGCGGCGCGTGAGGCGCTGGGAATAGGATGACCGACGCCGCTCTCCGCCCCGCCCTCTTCGCGGACGCTCCGGGGCTCGTCGCCGGGTTTACGACGCGCGCCTTTTCGCCCGCTGGTGAGCCGCTCGACGCGGCGCGCGCGCGGCTCGCTCGGGAGACGGGGATAGCGGTCGCGTCTGTCGGGCAGGTGCATGGAGCGGATGTCGTCGTTGTTCGACAGGCGGGGCACGTTCCCGATCACGACGGGCTCGTGACGGACCGTCCCGGCCTGCTCCTGAGCGTGATCGCCGCCGACTGCGCGCTCGTCCTGCTCGCCGACTCCGAGGCCGGCGTCGTCGGGGCGTGTCACAGCGGGTGGCGCGGGACCGTCGCCGGTGTCGTCGGGCGGACGGTCGAGGCGATGGGCGGGGTGGGCGCCGACCCCGCCCGCCTGCTCGCCTATGTCGGCCCGTGCATCTCGGCCGAGGCGTTCGAGGTGGGCGAGGAGGTCGCGGCCCAGTTCGACGCCTCGGTTGTCGTGCGGCGTCCCGAGTGGCCCCGCCCGCACATCGACTTGCGGGCCGAGATCGAGCGGCAACTCCGGGCGCTCGGCGTCCGCCCCGCCCGCGTCGAGGCGACCGACGCGTGCACGGTGGCCGACGGCCGGTTCTACTCGTACCGCGCCGAAGGCGGGGCGGCCGGGCGGATGCTCGGGTTCGTCGGGCGGCGCTCCGCCTGAGGACCGCCCCGCCCGCGCGAGACGGGCGGGGTGGGGAGAGCGGCCCGGTGCCCGCCCCGCCCGCCCCGTATCTTGGACGCTAGTAAAACAGAGAGCGGGGCGGGAACGCTCCGGCACCTATGACCGAGGATTCCCCCGCCGCGCCCTCCCCGTCGGAGGACCCCGGCACGACGACCCGCTGGACGCTCCGCGCGGTCGAGGACGAGGCCGCCGTCGACCAGATCGCCTCCGACCTCAACGCGCTCCCGCACGCGCTCGCGCGGTCGCTCGCGCTCCGCGGCGTCCGGTCCTTCGACGACGCCCACACGTTTTTCCGCCCCGCCCTCGGCCGTCTCCACGACCCCGGCCTGATGCGCGACATGGACCGGGCCGTCGAGCGCGTGGCGCGGGCCGTCCGCGGCGGCGAGCGCGTGCTCGTCTACGGCGACTACGACGTCGACGGGACGACGTCGACGGCCATGATGACGACGTTCCTGCAGGGGCAGGGGCTCGACACCTCGTTCTTCATCCCCAACCGCTTCGAGCACGGATACGGGCTGGGCGAGGCCGGGATCGACGCGGCCGTCGAGCGCGGCGCCTCGCTCATCGTGGCCCTCGACTGCGGCATCACGGCCGTCGACGAGGCGGCATACGCGAAGGCGCGCGGGCTCGACCTCGTCATCTGCGACCACCACACGGCGGGCGACGTGCTCCCCGACGCCGTGGCCGTCCTCGACCCCAAGCGGCCCGACTGCGACTACCCGTTCAAGGGCTTGAGCGGATGCGGCGTCGGGTTCAAGCTGATCCAGGGCGTCCTCGCCGAGCTTGGCCTGCCGCCCGAGGAGGCGTGGCCGTACCTCGACCTCGTCGCCGTCTCGACGGCGTGCGACATCGTGCCGATGGTGGGCGAGAACCGCGTGCTCATGCGGGCCGGGCTGAAGCAGCTCGTCGAGCGCCCGCGGCTCGGCCTCACGCTTTTGGCCGACCGCGCGGGCGTCGACCTGGATGCGTGCACGGCGTCGAAGATGGTGTTCCAGATCGGCCCGCGCATCAACGCCGCCGGGCGGATCGCCGACGCCGGCATCGCCGCCGAGCTGCTCGCCACGACGGACGCCGTCGAGGGGCAGCGGCTCGTGGACGAGATCGAAGGCCTCAACATCCGCCGCCGCGAGCTCGACCGCGAAACGCGCGACGAGGCGTTCCGGCTCGCCGAGCGCCAGATGGACGACGACCCGCTCGCGCTCGTCGTCTACAAGCCCGGGTGGCACCCCGGCGTCATCGGGATCACAGCCAGCCGCGTGGCCGAGCACTTCCACCGGCCGACGGTCCTCATGACCTCGAACGGCGACACGCGCACGGCGAAGGGCTCGGCCCGGTCGGTCCAGGGCATCTCGATCTACGACGCGCTCGCCCAGTGCTCGGACCTCCTCGACCGCTTCGGCGGCCACGCCTTCGCCGCCGGCCTCGCCCTCCCCATCGACCGCGTGGACGAGCTCCGCCGGCGGATGCAGGACGCCGTCGGCCTCGCCGTCGACGACCCGTCCGACCTCGTCCCCGAGATCGAGGTCGACGCCCACCTCCACCTGGGCGACGTGACGCCGCGGTTCTGGAGCGTCCTCAAGCAGTTCGGCCCGCACGGGCCGGACAACCTGCGCCCGGTGTTCTGGGGCGAGGGGCTCCGCGTGGTCGGCCAGCCGTCGCGCGTGGGCGCGCAGAAGCAGCACCTCCGGCTCCGCGTGGCCCAGCAGGAGGGCGGGGCGACGTTCCCCGTCATCGGGTTCGGCTTGAGCGAGCGGTACGACGCCGCGCTCGCGAGCGTCCGCCGCGGGCGCCCGCTCGAGCTCGCCTTCCAGGTCGACGAGAACACGTGGAACGGGCGGACGACGCTCCAACTCAAGGCGCAGGACCTGCGCGTAGCCGAGGTCTAGAGGCCGCCGCCCCGCCCAGGGCTCGTCCACATGCGGCCGCCCCGCCCTCGACGTCGAGGGCGGGGCGGTCTGTATTAAGGGGTGCTGCCCGGGCGGAGAGGCGGCTCCGGGCGGGGTGTCGTCGGAGCGCGTTGTCGGACAGACACGTACGTGCAGGTCGGACGCGGCCCCGTCTTCGGGCGGGGCGGGACATTCGGGTGTCTGGAGGCGGTTCCAGACAGCACCACACGACCCCCCTTCCCTATGTCATCCCCCCTGCCCCCCGCTCTCGCGGCAACCGACCGCCGCGGGTTCTTTAAGCGAGCTGGACTCGGTCTGGGCGTCGCGGCGGCCGCGACCACGCTCCAGGCGTGCGACACGAACGACGACGACGACGACGCGGGCGCAGTAACGCTCGACTTCTCGTCCGATGTCGGCGTGCTCAACTACGCGTACGCTCTCGAACAGCTTGAGGCCGCGTTCTACTCGGCCGTCGTCGCCGACGCCGGCTTTGGCTCGACGTTCAACGCCGACGAGCAGGCCGTCCTCCGCGCCCTCTCGGCCCACGAGAACATCCACCGCGACTTCTTCGCGACGGCCATCCAGCAGGCGGCCGGTGCCGCGGCCGTGCTCCCGGACCTGGAGGTCGACTTTAGCGCCGTCAACCTCTCGGACCGCCGGAGCGTGCTCGAAGCGGCGCGGACGTTCGAAGACACGGGAGTCGGCGCGTACAACGGGGCGGGGCGGTACCTCGAGAGCGCGGACTACCTCCTCATCGCGGGCAAGATCGTATCCGTCGAGGCCCGCCACGCCTCGGTCATCGCGGGCCTGCTCGAAACCAACGCGATCGGCGGGACGCGCATCGGGGGCGGAAGCCAGATCGACGGGAACGGCCTCGACCCGGCGTACACGCCCAGCGAGGTGCTGGGGGCGGTCGACCCGTTCGTCCGCACGGTCATCCGCGCCGTCAACGTGCCGTCGTAGCACTGGCGCTCCTGTCCGTCTCTCCCTCTATTCCGACTCCCCATGTTTGACCTTCTCTCCACGCTCGACGCCGACGCGGCGGCCGGCGTCGCCTCCCGCCGCCGCGCCCTCCACACGGTCGGCAAGATCGGCCTCGGCGCGGCCGCGGCCTCCATCCCGTTCCTCAAGCCGTCCGTTGCCTTTGCCCAGTCGGGCGGCAACACGGCGTTTGAGGTCCTCAACTACGCGCTCACGCTCGAGTACCTGGAGCGGTCGTTTTACCGCCAGGCGCTCGACATGAACTATCTCTCCACAGCCCGCCCGCTCGTCGAGACGATCGAGGCCGACGAGACGGCCCACGTCGCGCTCCTCCGCGGCGCGATCGAGGCGGCCGGCGGCGACCCCGTTGATTACGAGGACGCCGACTTCACGTTCGGCGACTTTCTCTCGTCTTACGACAACTTCCTCGCGCTCGCGCAGTCGCTCGAAGACACGGGCGTCCGCGCGTACAAGGGGCAGGCTGGGGCCATCCAGGGCACGGACTACCTGACGACGGCGCTCCAGATCCACTCGGTCGAGGGGCGCCACGCGGCCGCCATCCGCCGGCTCCGCGGCAACCAGGGCTGGATCCCGCTCGACCAGCCCGGCGCTCCGGTCCCCGCCGTCTACGGCGCCGGCAACGGGTTCCCGGCCGAGGACAACGTGACGCAGGGCGGGGTGGACCTCGCGGGCGCCCTCACCGGCTACACCCGCCAGGAGATCACCGAGGCGTTCGACGAGGGCCTCGACATGGAGACCGTGCTCGGCATCGCCGGCGGGTTCATCACGGGCAACAAAGACCAGGACGACGACGGCGATGGCAGCGACAACAACTAGCCGCCCCGCTCGCTAAACCGCGCCGCCCCGCCCTCACGTTGAGGGCGGGGCGGTCGTCGTTAGAGGAGGCGGGTCGCCGCCCCGCCCGGGTGGGGCGGGCTACTCGGCCACGCGCCGCGCGAGGACCGAGCCCAGCGCGAGCGTCAGCACGTCCTCAGCGACGGCGACGGCCGCGTCTGGGAGGCCGGTCGCGTCGCTGGAGGTGCGCCGCACGGAGAGCATGACGTAGGACGAGGCCACCGCCCCGCCCGCGCCGGCCAGGATCGAGGGGACGAGCGACGTGCGCCGGGCCGCCGCCGCGGCCGCACCCACGAGCGCGCCCGATGCGATCCGCCCGGCGAGTACGCGGGGGGCCGTCCGCGACTCCATGCCGGGCATCTTGTCGCCCACCATCTCGCCGGCGGCGGCGACGGTCAGGAGGCGGCGGGCGAGCGTCGAGTGAAGCGCGTCGGCCGGCTGGCGGAGGCGGCGGCGCCCTTCGAGGGCGCGGCTGAGGAGGGCGGGGGCGGCCATGCTGCGCATGCCGGCGGCCCAGCCGAGGCCGGCGGCGAGGGCTGGTGTGGAGAGGTCCATAAAGAGGGGGAAGAGGAAAGGAGTCCGACGCTCCCCGCCCCGCCCCGTTTCACCGTCCGCCCCGCCTACACCCTAATCGGGGGGCGCCCTACACCTGCGGCGCGCGGTCGCTCGGCGCCGTCCCGGCCGAACACGACGCAGGGCCGGCCCCCGGTGGAGCCGGCCCTGACGGAGCGCGCGGGCGGGGCGCCCTACATCGACCGCTCCCTGGCCAGGCGGATCGCCTCGGCGGCGTTAACGACGCCGCCCGTGGCCGAGAGCGTCCCGAACGCGACGGGCTCGCCGCTGCCCGGCCGCGCGACCTCGTCGTCGGCGTAGCGCGTGGCCGAGTCGAGGAGGATCTGGCGGACCTCCTCGGCAGTGAAGTCGGGGAAGTACGCCATCACGAGCGCGGCCACGCCGGCCACGACGGGCGAGGCGAAGCTGGTCCCGTTCGCCGTCTGCACGCCGCCGCCCGGGGCCAGCGACGTCACGTCGGCGCCGGGCGCGAACAGGTCGACGCCGGCCTGGCCGTAGTTCGAGAACCCGGCCGCGAGGCCGGCCGAGTCCGCCGTGCTCGCGCCGACTTCGAGCCAGCCGTCCGAGGCCGTCCCGTTGAGGAAGGTCCGCGTCGGGAAGTTGTCCTCGACGTCGATGTCCTCGCCCGAGTTGCCGGCGGCGTGGACGAGCAGGACGCCCTGATCGACGGCGTACGCCACGGCCTCGTCGACGGCCTCCTTCTGCGGCGAGTACGACTTGCCAAAGCTCATGTTGATCACGCGCGCGCCGTTGTCAGCCGCGTAGCGGATGGCGTTGGCCACGTCCTTGTCGCGCTCGTCGCCGCCGGGGACCGCCCGGAGCACCATGATCCGAGCCGGCGCGATCCCGTCGATCCCGAGATTGTTGCCGCGCACGGCGCCGACCAGTCCGGCCACGCCGGTCCCGTGGTTGGGGTCGGGGCCGGCCACGTCGGTGTTGCCGTAGAAGCGCTCCGTGACGTCGGCGTAGTCGTCGCCGACGATCTCGCGCGGGTCGTAGTCCGGGTTGAGGCCGTACGTGAGCATGGACGAGATCTGCTCCTCGGCCGCTTCGACGTCGGAGAGCGAGGCGCCCTGGCCGGCGAGGAAGCCGAGGATCTGCTGGGCGCGCTGCGCGTCGGGGTCGTCGCCCACGTCCAGGGCCGTCGGGTCCTCGGGGTCGTAGTCGTCGCCGAACCGCTCGCGGAGCGTGGCGTCGGCGCCGCGGACCTGGCCGAGGATCTGGCCGATCTGGGCGGCCTGCGCCGCGAGCGGCGCGCGCTCGGCTTCGAGGTCGGCCTCGAGCGCCTCGCAGTCGGTGTAGGTCGGGTCGGGCGTGCCGTCGCGGCAGAGCTTGACGAGCCGGGCGAGCTCGTACGAGTCGTGCTCGACGTTCCGGCCGTCTGCCCCGCCCAGGAAGCTCCAGCCGTGGACGTCGTCGACGTAGCCGTTGCCGTCGTCGTCGACGCCGTTGCCGGCCACCTCGTCCTCGTTCGTCCACAGGGCGGGCTCGATGTCGGGGTGCGTCACGTCGACGCCGCTGTCGATGATGGCGACGACGACGGCCTCGGGGTCGCGGTCGCCGAGCTCGGCGTACGCCCGGTCGAGGTCGATGCCGGCCACGCCGGCGTCGCTCCCGAGCAGGTGCCAGTCTGACGGCGGGGGCGGGGCGGCGTCCTGCGCGAAGGCCGGGGCGGCGACGAGGGCCGCGGCGGCGAGGAGGGGGCGGAGAGTCATGCAGAGAGTAGATGGGAGGGCGAGAAACGGGGGCGGGGCGGCGTTCGCGTGGCCGCCCCGCCCGGCCGCTGGCGGAGCCGGAACCTACTCGCGCGGGCGGGGCGGCCGGCGCCGCGCGGCGTCGCCCACCCCGCCCCAGCCGAGGCCGCCCATGTCGGGTGGGGCGGTCGGCGGGAGTCCCCAAAGACGCCGCCCCGCCCACGGCGTGCGGGCGGGGCGGCGGGTGCGCGTGGGGGCGGCCGCTACTGGCGGCGGAGGGTGGCCGGGGCGTCGCCGGGGTCCGTCTCGATGGCGATCGTGTCGCCGTCGTCGCTGACGGTCCCCGTCAGCGCCTCACCGTCCACGACGAGCGTGAGGGCGGGGTGGTCGTAGGTGCCGGTGCCGGTGACGGGGTCGATCACCTCGTCGAACCCGCCCTGCTCAATGACCGAGCCCTCGAACCGGAACGACTCGCCGCTCTCGGTGTCGGGAATGTCGACCGTGAGCGTGGTGAACGTGCCCTCGCCTGTGTCTTCATCCCGGAGGTCCTCGGTCACGCCGGAGTAGGTCCCTCCGATCTCGAACTCGGAGTCGGCCGAATCGCAGGCCGCGAGCGCTAGCGTCGCAAGCAGGCAAGCAGAGAGGGCGGTTGGGTAGAAGCGGCGCATCGGGCGGGGGCGGGGTGGGTGCAGAGGCAGTGAGTTTACGGGGCCTCCGTGCAGGGTGCACGGTCGCCGCCCCGCCCCGAGTCGCCGAAGCACTCAACGCCCCGCCCTGTGGCGCGAGCGGGGCGGTCGCCCCGCCCTCTGCCGCTGCGTCCGGGCACCACGGGGCGGGGCGGAGCGTTGGGACGGCCTCCCCGCCCGACCCCCGACCGCCCCGCCCGTCGCTACACCCTTAACTCCCGCTCCCATGCCGCGCATCCTCTGGGCCGACGACGAGATCGACCTCCTCAAGCCCCACGTCCTGTTCCTCGAAGCCAAGGGCTACAACGTCGAGACGGTCACGAACGGGGCCGACGCCGTCGACCGCGTCCGCGAGCGGGGCGGCTACGACGTGGTCTTCCTCGACGAGCAGATGCCCGGGCTGGGCGGGCTCGACGCGCTCCAGGAGATCAAGGGCGCCCGGCCCGAGACGCCGGTCGTGATGATCACGAAGTCGGAGGAGGAGCACATCATGGAGGACGCCATCGGCCGCCAGATCGCCGACTACCTCATCAAGCCGGTCAACCCGAAGCAGATCCTGCTCTCGGTCAAGAAGATCCTCGAGGGCGACCGGATCCGCGGCGCGCAGGTCCAGCAGGACTACCTCCAGGGG
The DNA here is from genome assembly GCF_032248475.1 of Rubrivirga sp. S365. Classification (NCBI taxonomy): domain Bacteria; kingdom Pseudomonadati; phylum Rhodothermota; class Rhodothermia; order Rhodothermales; family Rubricoccaceae; genus Rubrivirga; species Rubrivirga sp. S365. The sequence continues at coordinate 609,922 of NZ_JAVTTN010000001.1, read as the reverse complement.
TTCGGCGAGCTGACGGCGCGGATCGGGGGCGCCGACGACGCCGGCGACTGGACCGACGTCTACGAGACGCTCGTGCGCCACGACCTCGGCCTGGGCGGGGCGGACGAGGGCGTCCGCCAGATCCTCGACGACCAGTACCGCGAGGCCAACCGGGCCTTCGCCGGGTTCGTCGAACGCCGCTACCCGCGGTGGATCGAAGACGTCCAGGCCGGCGAGAAGCCGCGCCGCGACCGCCCCGCCCTCAGCCACGAGGTGCTCCCGCGGTGGGTGTTCCCGCACCTGGGCGGGGCGGGCGAGCGGCCCGAGCGGCCGGTCGTGTTCCTGCTCATCGACTGCATGCGCTACGACCAGTGGCTCCTGTTCGAGGACCACCTCCGCGCGCTCTACGACGTCGAGAAGGATTGGCACTACGGGCTCCTGCCGACGGCCACGCCGTTCAGCCGGAACGCGCTCTTCGCCGGGCTCCTGCCCATCGACCTCGCCAAGCGGTTCCAGAACTACACCGTCGACGAGCGGGGCGACGAGGCCTCGCTCAACGCGCACGAGGCCGAGTACCTCGACGACCACCTCGCGCGCCGCCACCGCGGCGACGTCCGGGTCCGCTACGACAAGCTGGTCTCGCAGAGCGACGGCACCCAGTTCGCCGACCGCGTGACGGACTACCTCCAGCACGACCTCTCGGCCGTCGTCGTCAACTTCGTCGACATCTTGGCCCACAGCCGCTCGGACACGCGGATCCTCAAGGAGATCGCCCCCGACCTCCCGGCCTACCGCTCGCTGACCGGGGCGTGGTTCGAGCACAGCTGGCTGCTGGCCGCGCTCCAGGAGCTGGCCCGCCACGACTGCACGGTCGTCGTGAGCACCGACCACGGGGCCGTCCGCGCGCTCCACCCGACGAAGGTGATCGGCGACCGCGAGGCGTCGACGAGCCTCCGCTACAAGCACGGCCGGAACCTGAAGGTGGACACCGACGACGCCATCTTCGTCAAGGAGCCGGAGACGTACGGGCTGCCGCGGCTGGGCATCAACGAGAACTACATTTTCGCCCGCGGCGACAGCTACTTCGTCTACCCGACGAACTACAACCGCTACGTGAACCAGTACCGCGACACGTTCCAGCACGGCGGCGTGACGATGGAGGAGGTCCTGCTGCCGGTCGTCACGCTCCGCCCGAAGCAGAACGGGAACTAGGAACGGGAAACGAGGAACGGGGCAGAGTCAAAATCGGGGGCGGGGCGGCCGTCATTTTCCTATTTCCCGTTCCCGTTGCCTGCTCCCCACCCCGCCCCGCCCCCCGGCTACCTCCCCGCCCGCGTCGAGCGGCGGCTGGACGTGGCCGACGACCTCGCCGTGATCTGGCTCCGCCCGTCCGAGCCGGTCACGTTCCTCCCCGGCCAGTACCTCACGCTGGCGGCGCCCGGCGCCGACGGCGGCGTCGTGAAGCGGCCGTACTCGGTCGTGAGCGCGCCGCACGAGCCGCTCGTCGAGCTCGTGGTGGAGCTGGTGCCCGAGGGCACGCTCACGCCGCTCCTCTGGCCGCTCGGCCCGGGCGACGGCGTCTGGGTGCGGCGCCGGGCCGCGGGCCGGTTCCTGCTCGACCCGGAGCGCTCGCGGCACGTCATGGCCTGCACCGTGACCGGCGTGGCCCCGTTCCTCTCGATGATCCGCGCGCACGTGGCCGTGGGCGGGGCGGCGGATGACCGCTTTCTCGTGGTCTGGGGCGCGAGTCACGCGGCCGAGTTCGGCCCGTACCTCGAGGAGCTGGACGCGCTCGCCGCCCGGGACGACGTCGAGGCTGTCCCGACGGTCAGCCGGCCGTGGGAGAACCCGGCGTGGGACGGGGAGGTCGGGCGCGTGGAGGACGTGCTCCGCAAGCACCTCGACCGCCTCGGGTGGGCCGCCGCCGACGTGGCGGGCTACGCCTGCGGGCACCCGCAGATGGTCGAGACCGTGCAGGGCCTGCTCCGCCGCGCGGGCGTCGCCGAGGACCACGTCCACGAGGAGGTGTTTTTCACCGAGGGCGGGGCGGAGGACGATCCGCCCGCCCCGTCCGGGACGCTCCCGCCCGAGCCGCCCCGCCCGAGCCGACCGCCCGGCGCGCCGGGCGGGGTGGTGCTGAAGACGGTCCCCCGCCCGTAGGCGCCCGCCCCGCCCTCGACTCGGGCGGGGTGGTGCACGGAGGCCGAACCGCCCCGCCCCCTGGCGCGGCGCGGACGGGGCGCTCATCTTCCGCCTTCCGCCTTCCGCCTTCCGCCTTCCGCCTTCCGCCTTCCCGTGTTCGACGGCCTCCTCCCCGCCCAGACCGACGGCGCCGCCGAGACGCTCGCGCTCGGCCGCCGCCTCGCCGCGCGGCTGGAGCCCGGCGACGTCGTCGCGCTCCAGGGCGACCTGGGCGCGGGCAAGACGCACCTCGCCAAGGGAATCGCGGCCGGTCTCGGCCTGGACCCCGACGCGGTCACCTCGCCCACGTTCACGATCGTCCAGGAGCACGGCGACGGCGCGCTCCTCCACCTCGACCTCTACCGGATCGAGTCCGACGCCGACCTCGCTGGGTTGGGGCTCGACGAGCTCCTCGACGGCGACGCGGTCGCCCTCGTCGAGTGGCCCGAGCGGGGCGGCGCGTGGCTCCCCGCCCGCACCGTCTGGCTCCGGCTCGCGCACCTCGGCGGCGACCGGCGCCGGGTGGAGGAGGCGGAAAGGGCGGAACCGGAGACCGGGGAGTAGGTGAGCGGGGCGGGGTGGACGAGTCCATTTCCTAGTTCCCAGTGCCCACCGCCTCTACAGCTGAAGACCGCCTCCTCGCCCTCCCCCGCTTTGCCGACGCCGGCGCGGCGGCGTACAAGCCCGGCCTGGAGCGGATGCGCGCGCTCCTCGCCGCGCTGGGCGACCCGCACCTCGTCTACCCTACGGTCCACGTCGCCGGGACGAACGGGAAGGGCTCGACGGCGTCGTTCGCCGCGTCCGTGGCGCAGGCCGCCGGGCTCCGCGTCGGGCTCCACACGTCGCCGCACCTGGTCTCGCTCCGCGAGCGGATGCGCATCGACGGCCGCCCCGCCCCGCCCGCGTGGCTCGACGGCGCCGTCGACCGCTGGGGCGGGGCGGTCGAGGCCGTCGGCCCCAGCTTTTTCGAGGCGACGGTCGCGCTGTCGCTCCTCTACTTCGCCGAACAGGACGTGGACCTCGCCGTCGTCGAGGTGGGGCTGGGTGGGCGGCTCGACGCGACGAACGTGCTGGTCCCGTGCGTGGCCGCGGTCACGCACGTCGGGCTCGACCACACGGACCTGCTGGGCGCGACAACGCGCGAGATCGCGCGCGAGAAGGCCGGCATCGCCAAACCGGGCGTCCCGCTCCTCCACGCCGTCGCGGACGCCGACGCCCGCGACTCGCTCGAAACCGAAGCGCGCGGGCGGGGCGGGGTGGTGGAGGCCGTGCGCGAGACGTGCCGCGTCGAGCCCGCCGGTGTGGGGTCTGGCGGCGCGGAGGCCGCCCCGCCCGGTTCCGCCCCGCCCGGTCCCGCCCCGCCCCGCGTCTGCCTCGTGACGCCGCTGCGCGACTACGGGCCGGTCGTGCTCGGGCTGCCCGGGCCGCACCAGGCGTGGAACGCGGCGCTCGCCGTACGCGCCGCCGAGGTTGCGTCGCCCGCCCCGCCCACGCCCGAGGCCGTCCGCGCCGGACTGGCCGAGGTCGCCCGGCGGACCGGCCTGCGCGGGCGGGGCGGGGCCTGGGCCGCCGACCCGCGCGTCGTGCTCGACGTGGCCCACAACGCCGACGGCTGGCGGGCGGCGCTCGACGCCGTCGCCGTGCCCGAGGGCGGCCGCTTGTGGGTGCTCGCCGGCGTTCTGGCCGACAAGGACGCCGCGGCGCTCGGCGCGCTCCTGGCCCGCCGGCCCGCCGGCCTGCCGTCTGCCCACCGCGTGCTGGCCGCCGGGCTGGAGGGCGAGCGGGCGCTCTCGGCCGAGGCGCTCGCCGAGGCGCTGGGGCGGGGCGGGGCCGACGCCGAGCCCGCAGGAACGCCCGCCGAGGCGCTCCGCCGGTTCCAGGACGCCGCGGGGCCGGCCGACCGGCTCCTGGTCACGGGGTCGCACCAGACGGTCGCTGCCGTGCTCCAGGGCGAACCCTGAGCGGGGGCGTGGGTTAGACGGCACCCCGGGTACAATTTGCCGCCGGGTCCACGTCTATATATCCCCGGACCGCACCCCGCCCCTCTCCGCGGTCCGCGCCTCCTCCCCCAGTCCCGCGCCCCGGTGCCGGGGCGCCGTCGACATGAACATCACCGCTCTGGAGCAGAAGAAGGTCTCCGAGCTCCACGAGATCGCGCGCCGCCTGGGCATCGGGGGCTACGCGGACCTCCGGAGGCGGGACCTCATCTACGAGATCCTCGGCGCGCAGGCCGACGCGGAAGCCGATGCCGCCGAGCCGCCGCCCCGCCCGGGCTACGACGCCGGCGACCGCCCGGCGGTCCGCCCCCGCTCGTCCGTGCGCCGCGCTGCGCCGGCCGAGGGCCGCCGCGAGGTCCGCCGGCGGCGGACGTCCCGCGAGCGCCGGCCGATCTCGCCCGAGTGGCCCGGCTACATGCAGGGGTACGACCCGCAGGCGGTCACGCTCGACGGGCTCATCCGCAAGGCGGGCGTGCTCGAGATCCTGCCCGACGGGTACGGCTTCCTCCGGTCGGCCGAGTACAGCTACCTCCCGTCGCCCGACGACATCTACGTCAGCCCGAGCCAGATCAAGCGGTTCGCGCTCCGCGTCGGCGACACGGTCGACGGCCAACTCCGGCCGCCGAAGGAGGGCCAGCGCTTTTTCGCGCTCATCCGCGTCCACTCCATCAACGGCCGGGCGCCCGAGGACTTCGACGAGCGGACGGGCTACGACTACCTCACGCCGGCCTACCCCGACCACCAGCTCCGCCTCGAAACGACGCCGGACGAGCTCTCGACGCGCGTGGTCGACCTGGTCGCGCCGATCGGGAAGGGCCAGCGCGGGCTCGTCGTCGCCCCGCCCCAGTCGGGGAAGACGGTCCTCCTGCAGAAGGTCGCCCGGGCGATCCTCGAAAACGAGCCGGGGACGACGGTCATCGCGCTCCTCGTCGACGAGCGCCCCGAGGAGGTCACGGACTTCGAGCGGGCCGTGCCCGGCGTCGAGGTGGTCGCCTCGACGTTCGACGAGTCGCCCGAGCGCCAGGTCCACATTGCCGACCTCGTGCTCGAAAAGGCCAAGCGGCTCGTCGAGGCGGGCCAGGACGTGGTCGTCCTGCTCGACTCGATCACGCGCCTCGCCCGCGCCCACAATGCCCTGCCGCACCCGGGCGGGGCGGCCGTCGAGGGGGCGGGGCGGACGCTCTCGGACACCGTCGACGCCGCCGCGCTCCGCGGCCCGAAGCGCCTGTTCGGCGCCGCCCGCGCCGTCGAGGAGGGCGGCTCGCTGACCGTCATCGCGACGGCCCTCGTCGAGACGGACAGCCGCATGGACGACGTGATCTACGAGGAGTTCAAGGGCACCGGCAACATGGAGCTCGTGCTGTCCCGCGACCTCGCCGACCGCCGCACCTTCCCCGCCGTCGACGTCGCGCGGAGCGGCACGCGCCGCGAGGAGATGCTCGTGCCGCCCGAGCGCCTCGCCCGCGTCCACGCCCTCCGCCGCCGGCTCGCCGGCCTCGACCCCGTCGACGCCATGACCTTCCTCCTCGACCGCCTGCGCGGCACGGCGTCGAACGACGCGTTTCTGCAGGAGATGGGCGACGAGTGATGAGTGAAGAGCGGGCTGCAAAGCGCCGGGCGGGGCGGGGTAGTCGTATTCAAGGCGGGGCGTCCCCGACCACCCCGCCCGTTACTCGTCACCCATCGCCCGTTGCCCGTTTTGAAAGCTGTCTTGCTCGACATGGACGGCGTCCTCGTGGACGTCCGCGGCTCGTTCCGGCGGGCCGTCGCTGAGACCGTCGGCCGGTTTACCGGCACGGAGCCCACGCCGGAGGCGATCCAGGCCAAAAAGGACCAGGGCGGGTTCAACAACGACTGGATCCTCTCGCACACGCTCGTCCAGGAGGCGGGCGGGGCGGCGTCGTTCGACGAGATCAAGGAGGCGTTCAACGCGCTCTACCGCGGCCGCGACTTCGACGGGCTCATCGCGACCGAGCCGCCGCTCGTCGAGACGGCCACGCTCGAAGCCCTCGCCGAGCGGTACGCGCTCGCGCTCGTCACCGGCCGCCCCGAGGAGGACGCCGAGTGGACGCTCCGCCGGTTCGGGTGGGACGCGCTCGTGCCCCTCGTCGTGGGGATGGGCCAGCAGGCGGGCCGCGAGAAGCCGGACCCGTACGGGCTCGCGCTCGCGCTCGACGCGCTCGGCGCCGCCCCGCCTGAGGCCGTCTACGCCGGCGACACGGTCGACGACCAGCGGGCGGCCGTCGCCGCCGGGTGCCGGGCCGTCGGCGTGGTGCCCCCCGGCCTCGACGTCGGCGCCCACGGGCGGACGCTGATGGCGGCCGGCGCCGAGGTCGTGCTCTCGACCCCGAACGACCTCCCCGCCCTCCTGGCGACGTGGGATGCGCGGTAGCAGGTAGAGCAGGTAGAGCAGGTAGAGCAGGTAGAGCAGGTAGAGCAGGTAGAGCAGGTAGAGCAGGTAGAGCAGGTAGAGCAGGTAGAGCAGGTAGAGCAGGTAGAGCAGGTAGAGCAGGGGGCGGGGCGGCGACCGAAAAGTTCCACGGCGGCTCCGCCCCGCCCGGTGGCGCGCACGGGGCGGGGCGGGCACCTTGCTCTCTCCGCTCTCTCCGCTCTCTCCGCTCTCTCCGCTCTCTCCGCTACGCCGCCTGCTCCGTCGGCTCCGGCAGCGCGCGCCAGACGAGGGCGGCCATCGCGAGCGTGACGGCGGCCGAGACCAGCGTCGTCGCCCGGTAGCCGGCGTCGGCGTAGAGGGCGCCGGCGGCCGTGGCGCCCAGGCCGGTCCCGATCTGGCCGACCGCGATCGTGAGCGACAGGAACGCCCCGCGCTGGCGGCCGGGCACGAGCGCCGTGAGGAGCGCCTGGAGCGGGGCGGCCCGCATCGCGAACAGGCCCATGATGGCCACGTACACCGGGTACGCCGTCCACCGCTCGGCGACGACGAACGTGAGCGCCGCCGTCACGACGGCGAGCCCGAGGCACGAGGCGAGGATGAGCGGCTTGCGCCCGACCGAGTCCGAGAGCGTCCCCGCCCGCGGCCCGATCGCCACGCTCGCCGCCCCGCCCACGAGGAACAGCGTGGCGATAAAGTCGAGCGGGAGCCCGAAGACCGCGAGCGGGCGCCCGAAGACGGCCACGTCGAGCGGGAACCGGGTCGTCAGCCACTGGGGGAGGTAGACGATGAGGAGGCCCAGCCCGAGGTACATCAGGAAGTAGGTGGCGACCGCGACCGCCGTGTCGCGCCGGGCCAGGAGCGCCCGGTACTGGCGGAGCGCGCCGGCGACCGTCGGCCGCTCGTCCGAGAGGCGGACGTCGGGCTGCGGCACGACCGTCAGGATGAGGACGAACGCGATCACCATGACGCCGGCGAACGCCACGAACGGCGTCCTGAACCCGACGCCGACCGCGAGCGCCCGCCCGATGGGGATGCCGAGCACGAGCCCGAACGGGACCCCGCTCATGACCCACCCCGTCGCCCAGCCCCGCCGCTCGTACGGGAAGTAGTCGCCGCAGTAGCTGACGGCCGCGCCCGAAAGCATCCCGCCCCCCGCGCCGGCCAGCACGCGGACGGTCAGGAGCGACCCGAACGTGTCGGCCAGGCCGTGGAGCGCGAGCGCGGCTGCCAGCGCCCCCGACCCGATGAGGAGCACGCGGCGGCGCCCCACGCGGTCCGAGATCGGCCCCATGACGAGCGCCGCCGCCGCGAGCACCCACGAGTACGCCGACACGAGCAGCCCGAGCTTCCCCACACCTACGCCCAGCGCCTCGCCGATGATGGGCAAGATGGGCGTGACGACGATCGTCTGGCTCGCCGCCGTGAACACGAGGAGCCAGAGGGCGAACAGGATGCCGGCGGTGCGGGCGGAGGAGGGGGCCAGTGGGGTCAGTCGGTGTCGGGGGGAGCAGGACGAGCTTGGGCGGGGCGGGGTTCGCGTGGGCCGCCCCGCCCCACGCGGCCGTCGGCGCGCGCCATCCGGGAGGCACAATGATCGGGGGCGAGCCGAGTCTTTTCCGTCCCGTATCCTCGCCGTCATGACCCGCGCCGCTCTCCTCCTGCTCGCCCTCCTCCCGGCCGTCGCCGCGTGCGGCGCCGACCGCCCCGCCCCGCCCGCCGTGGTCGCCACGGGCGGGGCGGTGGAGGCCACAGAGGCCCCGGGCGGGGCGGCGCCCGCCGTCGTCCCCGCCGGCCTGGACGTGCCCGCCGAGATGGCCTACGTCCCGGGCGGGGCGGTGACCGTCGGCGTGCTCCCGGGCGAGGGAGGGATGCCCCACGAGCGCCCCGCCTTCCGCGCCGATGTCGCCCCGTTCCTCCTCGACCGCTCGCCCGTCACCGTCGCCCGCTTCCGCGCCTTCGCCGAGGCGACGGGCCGCGAGACGGAGGCCGAGCGGTTCGGCGACGGCCTCGTGATGGACCAGCAGACGGGGCAGTGGGCGCTCGTGCCCGGCGCCTCGTGGCGCCGCCCGCGCGGGGGCGCCGCGCCCGCCCCGCCCGACGACCACCCGGTCACGCAGGTGTCGTGGGCCGACGCCGACGCCTTCTGCCGCTGGGACGGCGCCGACGCCGGCGCCCCCAAGCGGCTCCCGACCGAGGTCGAGTGGGAGCACGCCGCGCGCGGGGCCGCCGACGGCCGGAGCCCCTACGCCTGGGGCGACGCGCTCGGGGCCGGCGACCCGGCGCGGGGCGGGGCGGCCCGCGCCAACACCTGGACCGGCACGTTCCCCGGCGGCGACGACGGGGCCGACGGCTACCGCGACGGGACGAGCCCGGTCGGCGCGTTCGGCGCCACCCCGCTCGGGCTCACCGACCTGGGCGGGAACGTGTGGGAGTGGACGGCCTCGTGGTACCGGCCGTACCCGCTCGGCGCCGACGGCGGGGCCGGCCCCGGCGCGCCGGCCGGGCCGAGCGGCGAGCCGGAGCGGGCGCAGCGCGGCGGCTCGTTCCTGTGCCACCCGTCGTACTGCCACGGCTTCCGCGTGAGCGCGCGGAGCCACTCGACGCCCGAATCGTCGTTCGCCCACGTCGGCTTCCGCTGCGCGCGCGACGCGGGCGGGGCGTAAAGGGCAGAGGGCGGGGCGGCCTCCGATCTCCACCCCGCCCCACCGGAGCGCGGGCGGGGCGGGTGTGAGAGACTGTTTGGTGGAGGGTCTCCCTCCCCCACCGGGGGAGGGCCGGGGAGGGGGACGGACATCGAAACGGCCGTTGGGGGCAGGGCGGCCGCCCTGGGTCCCCTGGCTGCGCCGACCTCACGGTTGGCTGCGCCGGCCTTTCGGCTCCCGGCCTCGCAGGCTGGGGGAGGACTCGGAGCCGACTACGACCAGTCTCTGAGGCGAAGCCACGGCTCGCTTTAGCACAGGCTCGCCCCGGCGGACGGTTCCGTCGGGGTCCCGGCGGGTCCAGATGGACTTACCCTTGCGGGATCCCTCACCCGCCCCGCCCGACCGCTGGAATGGACTTCGCCACAATCGATTACGTCGTCTTCGGCGCCTACGCCGCCCTCATCATCGGCGTCGGCCTCTGGGTCTCGCGCGAGAAGGAGGGGCGCACGAAGGACTCGGCCGACTACTTCCTCGCCGGCAAGTCGCTCCCGTGGTGGGCGATCGGCGCCTCGCTGATCGCGTCGAACATCTCGGCCGAGCAGTTTATCGGCATGTCGGGGTCCGGCTTCCGGCTCGGCCTCGCGATCGCGTCCTACGAGTGGATGGCGGCCATCACGCTCCTCGTGATCGCGTGGTTCTTCCTCCCGATCTACCTCGAAAAAGGCATCTTCACGATGCCCCAGTTCCTCGAAGAACGCTACGACGGCCGCGTGCGGACGCTGCTCGCCGTGTTCTGGCTGCTCGTCTACGTCTTCGTCAACCTCACGGCCGTGCTCTACCTGGGCGCGCTCGCGATGGAGGGGATCATGGGCGTCCCGCTGTTCTGGGGGATCGCCGGGCTCGCGATCTTCGCGACCGTCTACTCGATCTACGGCGGGCTGGAGGCGGTCGCCTGGACCGACGTCGTGCAGGTCGTCGTGCTCTTGGGAGGCGGCCTGCTTACGACGGTCCTGGCCCTCGACGCCTACGCCGACGGGGGCGGGGCGGCGGCCGGGCTCTCGAAGCTCGTCAGCGACCTCCCCAGCCGGTTCGACATGATCCTCGGGCCGGGCGAGCTCCTCTACCAGGACGACGCCGGGGTCACGCAGGACGCCTACCAACTCCTGCCCGGGCTGGGCGTGCTCTTGGGCGGCATGTGGGTGGCCAACCTGTTCTACTGGGGCTGCAACCAGTACATCATCCAGCGGGCGCTGGCGGCGAAGTCGCTGAAGGAGGCCCAGCGCGGGCTGGCGTTCGCGGCCGGCCTCAAGCTCGTGCTCCCGCTCGTCGTCGTGATCCCGGGCATCGTGGCGTTCGGGCTCGACGCGCCCATCGACAAGGCGGACCAGGCGTACCCGTGGCTCCTGGGCACCTACATCGGGCCGGGCCTGAAGGGGCTCGCGTTCGCGGCCCTCGCCGCGGCGATTGTGTCGTCGTTGGCGTCGATGATGAACTCGACGGCTACGATCTTCACGATCGACCTCTACAAGTCGCGGAACCCCGGGGCGTCGGAAACGCGGCTCGTGACGATCGGCCGGCTCGTGAGCCTCGTCGCGATCACGATCGCGGCGCTCGTGGCGTACCCGCTCCTGGGCGCCATCGACCAGGCGTTCCAGTACATCCAGGAGTACACCGGTTTTATCAGCCCAGGCGTGCTCGCCGTCTTCGTGATGGGCCTGTTCTGGCGCAAGGCGACGGCCAACGCCGCGCTCGTGACGGCGGTCCTCTCGATCCCGCTCTCGGCGCTCGCCAAGGTGCTGCTCCCGTCGATCCCGTTCCTGAACCGGATGGGCTACGTGTTCCTGGTCTCCGTCGCGCTCATCGTGGTCATCTCGCTCCTTGAGGCGAAGGGCAAGGACAGCCCGAAGGCGATCCGCATCGCGGGCGTGAAGCTGGCGAGCGATCCGGTGTTCCTGACCGCCACGTTCGGCATCCTCGGCGTGACGGCGGCGCTCTACGCCGTGTTCTGGTAGGATCGCCCTGCTCGCGGAAGCCGCCCCGCCCGATCCTGTGCGCATGGTCGGCGCGGTCGAGGCCGTCGCCGGAGCCCCGCCCCCCGCTGCGACGGCTGGGGCGGGGCGGCGGACCTGGAGGTGACGCGGGCCGTGAACCCGCCCGGGCAGCCCACCACCCCGCCCGGAGACTGCGCGGGCGGGGCGGCGGGCTCGCAGGAAAGCCAGGCCGAAACGGCCTCGGCAGCCGCTTAGCGGTCGAGGACGCCCGCGAACTCGTCGATCCCCGCGCCCTCGGGGTACGGGTCCTTCGGGTCCGGCCCGTACGCGTTGGGGCCGGCGTCGCCCTCGATGACCATGAAGTAGAGGAGGATGAACCCGCCGATAAAGGGGACGAGCGACACGAGGTACCACCACCCGCTCCGGTCCGTGTCGTGGAGCCGGCGCACGGCGACAGCGAGGGACGGAAGGAGGAGGCCGAGCGCCAGCGCGATGTAGAGGAGGCCTGCAACGATCGCCAGACTCTCCGAAATGGAGATCAGGATGACGGCGACGACGACGACCGCGATCGCGACAAGTACGGAGAACAGGTAGAACATCCAGTACTCCTTGCGCCGCGCGCGGCCCTCGAAATCGGCGTAGTGGTTTTTGACGATGTCGACGAAGTATTCCTGGAAGGCGTCCATAGGGGCGAGGTGGGTGGAGAGGCTCCAAAGAACGGAGCCCTAACCCCTTGTGCAACTGGAGAGCCTTTGCCGCGCCCGTCCGTCGCGGGGAGCCGCCGGCCCGCCCGCCGGTACCTTCCGGCTCCGCCCCGCCCCCGCCCTCTGGGTCCGCCCGCATGACGCCGCAGCCGCTCCCCGCCGACCCCGAGGTCACCGACGCCCTCGCCCGCGAGCACGGGCTGACCGACGACGAGTACGCGCGCGTCCAGGAGGTCCTGGGCCGCGTGCCGACCTACACCGAACTCGGCGTGTACTCGGTCATGTGGTCCGAGCACTGCTCGTACAAGAACTCGATCGCGCTCCTCAAGACGCTCCCCCGCGACGGCGAGCGGCTCCTGGCCGCGGCCGGCGACGAGAACGCCGGGCTCGTCGACATCGGGGGCGGGCTCGCGTGCGCGTTCAAGATCGAGAGCCACAACCACCCGAGCGCCGTCGAGCCGTACCAGGGCGCGGCGACGGGCGTGGGCGGCATCCAGCGCGACATCTTTACGATGGGCGCCCGGCCCATCGCCAGCCTCAACTCGCTCCGGTTCGGGTCGCTCGACAGCCCGCGCGTGCGGTTCCTGTTCGACGGCGTCGTCCGCGGCATCGGCGGCTACGGCAACTCGTTCGGCGTGCCGACGGTGGGCGGGGAGGTCGTGTTCGACGCCTCTTACGAGGGCAACCCGCTCGTGAACGCCATGTCGGTCGGCGTGGTCAAGGCCGGCGAGACCGTGAGCGCGACGGCCGAGGGCGTGGGCAACCCGGTCTACATCGTGGGCTCGGCGACCGGCCGCGACGGCATCCACGGGGCCACGTTCGCGTCCGAGGAGATTTCGGAGGACTCCGACGCGAAGCGGCCCAACGTCCAGGTGGGCGACCCGTTCACCGAAAAGCTGCTGCTCGAAGCCAGCCTGGAGGCCATCGCGACGGGCGCCGTCGTAGGGATGCAGGACATGGGCGCGGCCGGCATCACGTGCTCGTCGTCGGAGATGAGCGAGAAGGGCGGGGTGGGGATGGACCTCCAGCTCGACCGGACGCCCCAGCGCGAGGCCGGCATGACGCCGTACGAGCTGCTGCTGTCCGAGAGCCAGGAGCGGATGCTGGTCGTGGTCGAGCGGGGCCGCGAGGCCGAGATCGAGGCCGTCTTCGACAAGTGGGACCTCCACGCCGTCCAGATCGGCGAGGTCACGGACACGGAGCGCGTCCGCGTCTTTTGGCACGGCGACTTGGTCGTCGACGTGCCGGCCGAGTCGCTGGTGCTGGGTGGCGGCGCGCCGGTCTACCATCGCGAGACGCAGCGGCCGGGCTATCTCGACGCCACGCGTGCGTGGGACGCCACGGACCTGGCCGACCTCCTGCCCACGTCGGCGGAGACCGGCGCTGGGACGGCCGGCGGCGCCCTCGTCGCGCTCATGGGCGCGCCCAACGTGGCCTCCAAGCGGTGGGTGTTCCAGCAGTACGACCACGAGGTGCGGACGAACACCGTCGCCGGCCCCGGCCCCACCGACGCCGCCGTCGTCCGCCTCAAAGGCACCACCCCGCCCGCCGCAGACGGCCCGGGCGGGGCGGGCAGCCCGGGCGGGGCGGAGCGCGGGCTGGCCATGACGACCGACTGCAACGGCCGCTACGTCTACCTCAACCCGCGGCGCGGCGCCCGGATCGCCGTCGCCGAGGCGGCGCGGAACGTGGTCTGCGCCGGCGGCGAGCCGCTCGCCGTCACGAACTGCCTCAACTTCGGTAACCCGTACAAGCCCGAGGTCTACTGGCAGTTTACCGAGGCCGTCGGCGGGCTGGGCGACGCGTGCCGCGCGCTGGGAACGCCCGTCACCGGCGGCAACGTCAGCTTCTACAACGAGAGCCCGGACGAGCGCGGCGGCACGCGCGCCGTCTTCCCCACGCCCACGATCGGGATGGTGGGGCTCGTCGACGACGTGGCCGCGCACACGACGACGGCCGCGTGGGCGGCGCCCGGCGACCGGCTCCTCCTGGTCTCGCCCGCCGCGTGGTGGCACACGGGCGGGGTGGAGGCGAGCGAGTACCTCGCCCACGTCCACGGGACCACGGCCGGCGACGCGCCGCACCTGGACCTGGACGAAGAGAAGGCGGTCCAGGCGGCGGTGCTGGCCGCGATCCGCGCCGGCCTCGTGCGGAGCGCCCACGACGTCGCCGACGGCGGCCTCGCCGTGTCGCTCGCCGAGAGCGCCGTGTTTTCCGGCCTGGGCGCCGAGGTGGCCCTCCCCGCCCTCGACGCGCGCCTCGACGCCGTCCTGTTCGGCGAGGCCCAGAGCCGCGTCGTCCTCTCGGTCGCGCCCGACGACGCCCAATCCGTGCGCGCGCTCTGCGCCGAGCACGGCGCCCAGGCGACGCCGATCGGGACGGTCACGGACGGCCCGCTCCAGGTCACCGTCGGTGCCGAGCCCGCCCTCTCGGTGCCGGTCGCCGACCTCGCGCGGCCCTACGAGACGGCGATCCCCGACGCGATGGCCGCCCCGGAAGCCAGGGGCGGCCCGGCGGTCTAGCCGCCCCGCCCGCGCCGCTGGGGCGGGGTGGCTCCCGGGCGGGGCGGCCGCTACGCCGCGCGCAGGACCGGGGCCGGAGCGTGCTCGTTAGCCGCCCCGCCCCGCCCGGCGGCAGGCGTTTCCGCGAGTGGGGCGGTGGGCGGGGCGGCGGCGCCGCGGGGGAGCGTGACGGTAAAGGTGGTCCCCACGCCGGGCGCGCTCTCGGTCGCGATCGTGCCGCCCATCAGGTCGACGAGCCGCTGGGTGATGGCGAGGCCCAGCCCGGACCCCTCGTGGCTCCGCGCGTCGCCCTCGGACTGCTGGCGGAACTCGTCGAACAGGCTGGGCAGGAAGTCCTTTGAGATGCCGATGCCCGTGTCGGCCACGCGGAGGACGACGGCGGCATCGTCGGGGCAGACGCCGACCTCGACCGTCACCCCGCCCCGCTCGGTAAACTTGACTGCGTTCCCGACGAGGTTGGTCAGGATGCGGTCGAGGGCGCCGGCGTCGAGCGTGGCCGGGACCGGGCCGTCCGGGGCCACGACGTCGAGGCGGAGGCCGCGGGCCTCGGCCGCCGGGCGGAGCAGCGTCGCGCTCCCCTCGACGTGGCCGACGACGTCGAGCGGGACCGGCCGGAGCGCCTCGGTGTGGGCGTCGAGCCGGGCCAGGTCCAGGACCGAGTTGAGCGTGGCCAGCAGCCGCCGGCCGCCGGTCTCGATGGCCTCGACGAGCCCGCGGGCGTCGCGGTCCACCTCGTCCATGAGGAGGTCGGCGAACCCGATGACGGCCGTCAGCGGCGTGCGGATCTCGTGGCTCATGTTGGCCAGGAAGGCGCTCTTCACGCGGGCCGTCTCCTCGGCCGCCTCTCGGGCCTCGACCAAGCCGCGCTCGTAGTCCCGCCGCGCCCCGACGTCGCGGCCGAGCGAGAGCACGCGCTGGGTGCCGCCGACATCGATCACCTGAGACTCGAACTCGAGCAGCCGCTCGGACCCGTCGGGCAGGACCACGCGGAGGTCGGTCCGGGCGTTGCCGACGGCCTGGAGGCGGCGCATGTGGTCGCGCGCGAGCGGCCGGTCCGCCTCGGCCACGGAGCCGATCAGGGGCGGGGCGGCCTCGCCCTCGGCGACGCCCATGATCGCGCGGGCGGCCCGGTTGAGCTCGGCGTCTTCGCCGTCGAGGCCGTGGACAAACACGGCGTCCGAGGCCCGGTCGACGAGCGTGTGGTAGCGAGCCTCCGACGCCCGGAGCGCCTCGACGCGGCGGCGGACCTGGGCGCGGAGGGCGACCGACGCCCCGAACGCGAGCAGGAACAGGACGCCGGCGCCTAGCGCCCCCCAGCGGTACGCCGAGGCCGAGATGCCGGCCCGCTCGACGTCGGCCGGGCTGCGTGGGTAGATCTGGTACGACTCGTCGTAAGGGGCTAAGCGGTCGTACTGGCCCGCCACGCCGACCGCGCGGACCCGGTCGCCGGCGCCCAAGCCCTCGAACGACACGGGCCTCGGCTGCCCCTCGAACGCGAACACGACCACGAGCGAGAGGTCGTCGAGCGAGACGAGGAGCGCGCGGCCGGCGCCCACGTCGTTCTGCCCCACGACCGTCCCCTCGACCTCGACGAGCCGGCCTTCCAGCCCTTCGGCGTCGGCCGCGTCGTAGGGCAGCGGCGCGGGCGCACGGGACCGCCCCGCCCCCCGCTCGAGCGCGCGGGGCTCGATCATGGCGACGCCGTTGCGGAACCCGAGCGTCCCCGTGACCACGACGGGCTCGCCGGCGCGGACGCGGCGCCCGTCGGCGAGCACGCCGCCGCCGACGGCGACGCCGCCCCGCCCGTCCTGCACGTAGAGGTCGGCCGGCGACGACCCGAACGCGCCCTGGTCCGCCGAGGCCCACCCCGCCACGGTCACCGTCTGCCCCACGCGGTCGGGCACGCGGTCGCCGTCGGCGTCGTGGAGGACGTCGGCGATGGGCTCGGGCCGCTGCGCCGCGGCGGGCGGGGCGGCGGCGACGAGCGCGAGGGCCAGCCAGGTGCGCGTGCGCATGTCTTTAGGAGAGGGCGGGGTCGTTCTCGGCCCGTTCGACGGTCGGGGGGCGGGGCGGGGCGCTGTCGCTGTCGGGGGCCGCCGCCCCGCCCGCGTCGGAAAACGGAGCGGCGGGCGCGGCCGAGGGAGCCGGGGGCGGGGCGGCCGGATCGGGGGCGCGCTCGGGGAGGACCACCTCGAACAGGGTCCCCTCGTCCTTCCGGCTCCACACGCGGATCTCCCCGCCCATGACGTCGACGAGCCGCTTGGTGATGGCCAGGCCCAGCCCGGTCCCCTCGTGGCTCCGCGTGTGGCCGTCGGACTCCTGCTTGAACGCCTCGTAGAGGTCGGGGAGGAACGCGTCGGAGATGCCGACGCCCGTGTCGCGCACGCGGACGACGACGTAGCCCTCGGCGGCGTGGAGCGAGACGCGGACCTCGCCGTGGTCGGTGAACTTGACCGCGTTCCCGACGAGGTTCGTCACGATCCGTTCGAGGGCCGTCCGCGAGTGGTGGGCGGGGAGGGCGCGGACGTCGGACTGGACGTGGAGCCCGAGCCCCTTCCGCTGGGCGAGCGGGGCGAGGAGCCGGACGGCCCCCTCGACCACGGGCACCACGTCGACGGCCTCGGGCGCGACCGGCGCGCGCTCGGCGTCGAGCCGCGCGAGGTCGAGCACGTCGTTGAGCGTGTTGAGCAGGCGCTCACCCCCGGCGTGGACCGTGTCGGCGTACTCCCAGAGGTCCTCGGGGACCTCGTCGCGCAGGATGTCGGCGAACCCGATGATGGCCGTCAGCGGCGTGCGGATCTCGTGGCTCATGTTGGCCAGGATCGACGCCCGGAGCTGGGCCGTCTTCTCGGCCTGCTCGCGGGCCTCCTCGGCGGCCTGGATCGCCCGGAGCAGCCCGTGCTCGTAGGCCCGGCGCTCCTCGACGTCGCGGGCCACGGACACGAACGCCGAACCGTCGCGGAGCCGGCGCGTGGCGATCTCGAACGGGACGGCCGCCCCGCCCGGCCCGCGGAGTTCGAGCACGCCCGAGACCGACCCGTTCTTGTCGGCGTCGGCGAGGTGGAACCGGGCCTCCTGCTCGTCGAGGGCGAGGTCGGCGAGCCGGACCTCCCGGCCGTCGGGGCGCGCGCCGTCGGCCGCGAGCCCGAACGCACGCTGGGCGGCCTGGTTGGCCGCCGTGACCTCGCCGCCCCGCCCCGTGTCGAGGACCAGGACGGGGTCGGCCGCGGCCTCGAACAGGTGGCCGTAGCGGGCCTCAGACGCCCGCAGCGCCGCCGTCCGCCGGCGGACCTGGGTGCGCAGGGCGACGGCCCACAAGAGGGCCACGACGAGCAGGCCGCCGACGGCGACGGCCCCCCACGTGTACTCGGCCGGCGAGAGCCCCCGCCGCTGGACGTCCGACGCCGCGAGCGGGTAGACCCGGTAGGCGCCGCGGCCGTCCGCCGCCGGCCCGTCCTGGACGAGAACGCCGCGGACGCGGACGTAGTCGCCGGCGTCGACGCCGGCGAACCCAGCCAGCTCCGTCCGGTGGTCGGGGACGACGGCCGAGACGAGGTCGACGCCGGACAGCACCACGAGCCGGTGGGCGCCGTCCGCCTGGTCGATCTGGACCGCCCGGCCCTCCAACTCGACCACCTCGCCCTCGCGGGCCTCGAAGTCCAGCCGCCGCCCGCCCCGGGCCAGCTCCCGCACGGGGACCGGGCGGGGCGGGGCGGCCGCCCGCGCCGGCGGGCCGACGGTCTCGACGCGGGCGTCGGCCAGCTCGGTCGTCCCGTGCCGGACCTGGAGCCGGCCGACGGCGCGGACGCTGTCGCCCGTGGCGACGGGCGCGCTGCCGGGCGCGAGCGCGAGGCGGAGGCCGCCCGTCGCGTCCTGCACGAACACCTCGTCCGGCGCGACGAGCCCCGAGCCCGCCGTGACCCGCCCCGCCACGGCGACGGTCGCGCCCGCCCGCTCGCCCTCGGCGCCCGCGCGGACGGCGCGAACGGACTCGACCGCCGGCGCCCCCGCCCCGCCCGCCTGTGCCCACGCCGAGAGCGGCGCCGCGCTCGCGAGGAGGAGCGCGACGGTCCATAAGGGGCGTCGGGGGCGCGTAGGCACAGGGGGCGGGGTGGGACGCCCCCGGTATCGTCGGGCCGGTGTCGGACCTAAGGCGCGGCGGGCCGCCGCGGTAAGAGCGGCGGGCGGGGCGGCGTCTGGAGAGCGTGCGCCGCCGGCCGGAAGAACCCGAACCCGCCCCGCCCGTACTATTCCGACCCCTTACCATCTCCACGTTTCCATGTCCGCCTACGTCACCGGCACCGACGACAACTTCGAGTCCGAAGTCCTCCACAGCGACCAGCCCGTCCTCGTCGACTTCTGGGCCACGTGGTGCGGCCCGTGCCGCACGATCGCCCCGACGATCGAAGAGATCGCCGCCGACTACGACGGGAAGGCCAAGGTGGTCAAGCTCGACGTCGACAGCAACCCGCAGACGGCGATGAAGTACGGGATCCGCTCGATCCCCTCGCTCCTGTTCTTCAAGGGCGGCAAGCCCGTCGACCAGATGGTCGGCGTGGTCCCGAAGAAGGTGCTCGCCGAGAAGCTCGACGCCCTCGCCGGCCAAGCGGCCTAGCCCGCCCCGCCCGCGCCGGGGGCGCCTCCTCACGCGGGGGGGCGCCCCCGACTTGTATCCGCTCGCACTCCGAAACCGATGCCCACGCCCCCCACCCCGCTCCCCGACGGCCTCGACTGGGGCGCCGCCGAGCGCCGACCGATCGTCATCGTCGGCACCGGCCCCGCCGGGTTCACGGCCGCCCTCTACGCCGCCCGCGCCGGGCTCGCGCCGCTCGTCGTCCAGGGGTCCGAGCCCGGCGGCCAGCTCACGACCACGACCGACGTCGAGAACTTCCCCGGCTACCCCGACGGCGTGATGGGGCCGGACATGATGGCCGACCTCGAAAAGCAGGCCGTCCGGTTCGGCGCCGAGCTCCGGTGGGGGACCGTCACGCACGTCGACTTCTCGGGCAGCCCGCACCGGCTCGTCGTCGACGAGACGACGCCCATCCTGGCCGACGCCGTCGTGGTCTCGACCGGGGCGAGCGCGAAGTACCTCGGGCTGGAGAACGAGCGCCGCCTGCTCGGGCGGGGCGTCTCGGCGTGCGCGACGTGCGACGGCGCGTTCTTCCGCGGCGAGGAGATCGCGATCGTCGGCGGCGGCGACACGGCGATGGAGGAGGCCCTCTTCCTCACGCGCTTCGCGTCGACGGTCCACCTGATCCACCGGCGCGACAGCTTCCGCGCGAGCCAGATCATGCAGGACCGGGTGCTGAACCACGACAGCGTCCGCGTCCACTGGAACACGGTCGTCACCGAGGTCCGCGGCGACGACGCCGTGATCGGCCTGACCCTCGAAGACACCGAGACGGGCGAGGCCCGCGAGCTCCCCGTGACCGGGTTCTTCGTCGCCATCGGCCACAAGCCGAACACGGAGATCTTCGCCGGCTGGCTCGACCAGGACGAGGCCGGCTACATCCAGACGCTCCCCGACAGCACGTACACGAACGTCGACGGCGTCTTCGCCTGCGGCGACGCCCAGGACCACGTCTACCGCCAGGCCGTGACGGCGGCCGGGACCGGCTGCATGGCGGCCATCGACGCCGAGCGCTGGCTGGCCGAGCACGACGTCATCGAGGAGACGCGGACGGAGACCGAGTACCACGTGGCGCCGGCCGAGGACTCGGACGACGGCGTCCCGGTCCAGGACAAGCTGGCCGAGGCCCGGTCGTAAGACGCCGGGGGCGGGGTGGGCATGGGCGGACTCCCGCCCGGCGTCCCGCGAGCCGGACCGCCCCGCCCGCTCAGACGCGGCCGCCGTCGCCTGGGCGGGGCGGCTTGGGCGGGGCGGGGGCATCAGGACGTTCCTCGTTGACCGGGCGCCGCCCCGCCCCTACGTTCGGCCCATGTTCTCCGTCGACCACGTCCTCGTCTCCGACGCGCTCCTCGACGCGCCGTTTGCGTGCCACCTCGGCTCGTGCTTCGGCGCGTGCTGCGTCCACGGCGACCGCGGGGCGCCCGTCGAGCCCGACGAGCGGGCCGCGCTCGAAGCCGCGCTCCCGGCCGTCGAAGCGAAGCTCCGGCCCGAGGCGCTCCGCGAGATCGCCCGGAACGGGGTCTGGGAGGGCGACGAGCGCGAGGGCTACGGGACCACCACCGTCGGCGGCCGCGAGTGCGTGTTCGTGACCTACGACGGCGGCGGCGCCCGCCCCATCGCCAAGTGCTCGCTCCAGGAGGCCTTCTGGGCGGGGCGGACCGACTTCGAGAAGCCGGTCTCGTGCCACCTCTACCCCCTCCGCGTCGAGTCCTACGGCGAGGGCGCCGACGCCGTGGACGTGCTGAACTACGAGCGGATCGACCTGTGCCGCCCCGCCGTCCCCCACGGCGAGCGGACGGGCGTCCAGCTCGCCGACTTTCTCGAACGCCCGCTCACGCGGAAGTACGGGGAGGCGTGGTTCGGGCGCTTCCGCGAGGCGCTCCGCCAGCGCCGGCTCGACGTCGGCATTGGCCCGCAGGAGGCCGCCCCGCCCGCCCCCGTAGATTCGGAGGTGGCGCCTTAACCTGGGCGGGCCGGCGTGCGATATTGGGCTCTGATACGTCCCAAACACGATGCTCAACCTCCAACAGAAGCAAGGACTCCAGCAGAAGCTCTCGCCGCAGCAGATCCAGTACATCAAGCTGCTGCAGCTGCCCACGCTCGCACTCGAGCAGCGGATCAAGGCCGAGCTCGAGTCGAACCCGCTCCTCGAAGAGGGTGAAGAGGAGGACGAGCTCCAGCTCGACAACACGGCCGACGAGCCGACCGACAGCGACGACGAGCTCCCGTCCGAGCAGACCGAGTCGTCGTCGGACGACGAGTTCGACTGGGACGAGTTCTTGAACGCCCCCGACGACCTCTACGGCTACAAGGCCCAGGTCGACCACTCGGCCGAGGAGGACGACCGCGAGATGCCCATGCCGGCGACCTCGTCGATCGCCGAGTCGCTCCGCGACCAGGTCGGGCTCCTCGACTTCGACGAGACCGAGGAGCTCATCGCCGATCAGATCATCGGGTCCATCGATGAGGACGGCTACCTCCGGCGCCCGGTCGAGTCGATCCTCGACGACGTCATGTTCAACTACGGCCTCGTCATCACCGAGGACGACGTCGAGCGCGTGCTCTCGCGTGTCCAGCGGCTCGACCCCGTCGGCATCGCCGCGCGCGACCTGAGGGAGTGCCTCCTCGTCCAGCTCGACGTCATGGGCGACGAGGTCGACGGCCGCGAAAACGCGGTCGACCTGCTCCGGGACTGCTACAAGCAGTTCACGATGAAGCACTTCGACGCCATCCAGCGCAAGCTGGGCATCGACGAGTACGACCTGAAGGAGGCCTACGACCTCGTCCGCAGCCTCGACCCTAAGCCGGGCGAGGGCGACTTCGCCGTCCAGACCAACTACATCACGCCCGACTTCACGGTCGAGCGCGACGCCGACGACTTCCGCATCCTGCTCAACGGCCGCAACGCCCCCGAGCTCCGCGTCAACCGGCACTACCGGAACATGTGGAACACGCTCTCGGCGCAGACCACGAAGGGCGACGGCAACGCGAAGGAGACGAAGGACTTCCTGAAGACGCGGATGGAGAGCGCCCGGTGGTTTATCTCGTCCATCCAGCAGCGGCGGAACACGATGCTCCGCGTGATGGAGGCCATCGTGCAGATCCAGCACGACTTTTTCGAGCACGGCGAGGGCCACCTGAAGCCGATGATCCTGAAGGACATCGCGGAGATCATCAAGATGGACATTTCGACCGTCTCCCGCGTGGTCAACGGGAAGTACGTGCAGACGGAGTACGGCGTCTACGAGCTCAAGCACTTTTTCTCCGAAGGGATCACGGGCGACGACGGTGAGGAGGTCTCGAACAAGGAGGTCAAGGCCATCCTGGAGCGGATCGTCGGCGAGGAGGACAAGGCGAAGCCGCTCAGCGACCAGAAGCTGGCCGACCTCCTCAAGGATGAGGGCTACCCCATCGCCCGGCGGACGGTGACCAAGTACCGCGAGCAGCTCGGGGTCCCGGTGGCACGGCTCCGCCGCCAGATCGTGCTGGCGTAGGGCCGTTGACGTGGGGGGGCGGGGCGGTCTACGTCCCCACCCCGCCCGTCGTCGTCGGCTGAGCGGGCGGGGCGGTCAGGGCTCCAGCTTGCTCACGGCCGTCTCGTGCGCCACCCCGCTCGACGTGCGGCACGACGCCACCCCGCCCAGGTCGGCGCCGTCGAGGAAGGCCGCGGTCACGTCCGCGGTGCAGCGCGCGAGCAGACCCAAGGGGCGGGGTGGGAGCGCGAAGGGTAACGCCGCCGTTCCGTCCTGACACCCGACGAGCGGGGCGGAGGGCCGTTCAGGCAAGCGCGAGGGGCGCGCGGCGAACGTGGCACGGCTCTTGGTGAAAGGGCCATCAACGCTCACACCCCGCCCCGCATGACCACCGCTACCGCCCCCCGCCGCTCCGCCCACGCCGCCCTGCTCGCCGGCTACATCGTCGGGGCCGTCACCGACGAGGCCATGTCGCAGTTCGACACGCTCTTCGAGGACACCGCCGCGACGGCCGACGAGCGCCACGCGTTCGCTCTCTTCTTCCTCGACGCCGTGCAGACCGGTGACATCGAGAACGCGGTTCCGACGACGGCCGCCGAGGCCGCCGGCATCCTCGTGGCCGCCCGCGCGTAGATCGGGCGAGCCGCCCCGCCCACCCGCCGAGCCTGCCCGTGTCGACGTGCCCTGACCACCTCCCGTCGACGCCGGACGGACGCTACTTCGTCCACGGCGGGCGCCTCTGGCGGTGCACGAACCCCGACCTCGCCGCCGGCGACAAGGACCGCCTGGTCAAAGAGCTGATGAGCGCCCGCCGCGCTGTCGGACAGGCCAAGCGCAGCGCCGACGAGGACGCCGAGCGGGCCGCCCGCGCCCGCGTCCACGAGGCCAAGGTCGCGCTCGGCGAGCGGGGGCCGACGTGGTGGGACGGACCCGACCACAACCGTAAGAAGCCCGAGAACACGCCCTACGCCGATTGGTGGGCGGCCCTCGACGACGACGCGCGGCGGGCCGGCCAGTGACCACCCCGCCCCCTGGCGCTTCTGCGGGCGGGGCGGACGGAAAAAGACCACTCGGCATTCGGTGCCAAGCGGTCCCTGCGCCCGAGCGACCGGAGGGGAGGGCACGGCGCGGTACCGTTTCTGACGATCTTCCAGCCGTCCGTCCCCCCCGGCCATGCTGAAGTCTGTCCTGGCGAGCCCTGCCCTGCTCGCGCTCGCCGCCGCGCTCGCCCTCTCCGGGTGCGCGGGCACCTCGGCCAGCGGCCCCAACGGATGGGCCGCCGGTCCCACCGCTCGGCCCGAAGGCCGCCCCGACCGCCGACCGCCGGCTCGTCGCCCGTCCGCCCGCCCCGCCCCGCGCTCAGCGGCCGTCCCCTCGGGGCTCGTGATCCCCGTCGTGGGCGTCCGCGCCGGCGACCTCCGCGACTCGTTCGCGGCCGGCCGGTCGGGGGGGCGGACTCACAACGCGATCGACATCGCGGCCCCGACGGGCACGCTCATCGTCGCGCCGACGGACGGCGTCGTCAGCCGGAAGCATTGGAACCGGCTGGGCGGGCGCACGCTCTACCTCCGGTCGGCCGACGGCCGGTTCGACTTCTACCTCGCCCACCTCGACGCCTACGCGGACGGGGTCGAGGTGGGCACGCGCGTGGCGCGCGGGGAGCCGCTCGGGACGGTCGGGTCGACGGGGAACGCGCGGGGGCCGCACCTCCACCTCCAGGTCCTCGACCGGAGCGGGGCGGGGCGGGGGACGCCGCTCAACCCGTATGACCTCCTCCGCGGGGCGGACGTGGCCGCCGGGCGGTAAGGGGCGGCGGGCCACCCCGCCCGTCTAGTCGCTGCCGCCCAGGTCGATGTCGACTCGGTAGGTGACGCCTCGGTTTACGACGACGTCGCGTTCCTGGGACCCCAGCGTGGGGTGGCTCACGCGGATCCGGTGGGTGCCGGTCGGGAGCTCCGTCCGGTACACGACGTCGGACTCGCGCTGGCGGAGCTGGCCGTCGATCTCGATCCGCCCCCACGGGCGGACGAGGATCTCGACGGTGCCCACGCCGGGGTCGGGGCGGGGCGGGGCGGGCGTCGGGCGGGCCTGGGGCGGGGCGGGGCCGGACGTCGGAGAGCTCGTGGAGCGGAGCTCGAGCGCGGTCTCGTAGCGGGTGCCCGGGCGGAGCGTGACGCGCCGCGTGGCCGGCTCGTACCCCGGCTGCTGGACGGCGAGCGCGTACTCGCCCGGGGTGAGGCCGTCCACCGTGACCGGCGTTTGGCCCACGCGGCGGCCGTCGAGGAGCACGGCGGCGCCGGCCGGCGTGCTCGTCACGCGGATCGACCCGCGTTCGGCCTCGGCCGCCGTGGGCCGGCCGGCCGGCTCGTCGCGGCGCCCTGCGGCGAAGACCGCCACGCGTCCGTACTCGACCTGCACCGTGGTGTCGAGCAGCGCGCGCGCGCCGCGCGCGACGAGCACCCGCTTCGGGCCGGGCTCAGAGAGCGAGAGGCGCAGGGGCGTCGTCCCGACGGAGTCGCCGTTGACGAAGACGGAGGCGCCCTCGACGGCGGAGTCCACCTCCAGGACCGCCTCGCCCGCCCCGCCCTCGTTCAGCCCACTTTCGGCCCCGTCCTCGCCGTCCACCCCGCCCCCGTTGGAGACGCTCGGCGGGGCCGCCTCATAGCCCACGTCCGCCGCCGGCGTCCGCGAGGTGTACCAGTCGGCGACGAGCAGCCCGACGCCCAGGACCACGACGACGGCCATCGCCGCGACCATGCGGAACACGACCGTCCGCGCGTTCCCCCTCGCCACGTCCGCCGGCTCGGGCGTCCACGTCTCCGGCTCGGGCGTCCAGGGGCGGGGCGGGGGCGAAGGCGTCGGGGGCATGGCCGGTCAGACCGAAACGGGGGCCGCGGGCGCGGGGGAACCCGTCGAACGGACCGGCGGCTCCCGTGCGTGCCCTCGCGGGCGGGGCGGTTATGTTGAACCAAAGTAGACCCCACGCTCCAATGCCCGTCGCCACGTCCGCCCGCTGGTTTGTCCTGCTGATTCTCGCCGTCGGGGGCGGGGCGGCGGCGGCGCAGTCGGACCCGTGCCCCGAGGCCCTCGCGGACGCTGAGCGCCGGTACCAGGAGCAGGACTACGCGGCGGTCGAGCCGGCCGTGTCGGCGTGCATCTATAGCGACGACGCCGAACCCGACGAGGTCCAGGAGGGGTACCGCCTGCTCGCCCTCTCGCTGCTCCGCCAGGGTCAGCTCCCCGAGGCTCGGCTCACGGTCGTGAACCTGCTGGGCGTGAACTACGACTACGAGCCCGACGTCGTCTACGACCCCCCGTCCTACGTCTCGCTCGTCACGGCGGTCAAGGAGCAGCTCCGCGTCGAGGCCGGGCGGGGCGGGGCGGTCGTCGACCTCAACGCGGCGCCGGAGGACGAGATCGCCCCGCTCGCGGGCGTCGGGCCGGCCCTCGCCCGTCGCATCGTGTCCTTCCGTGATGCGATGGGGCCGTTCGACGACCTCGCCGCGCTCGTGGTCGTCGAGGGCGTCACGCCGCGGCTCGTGGAGCGGCTCGCACGCGTGGCCGTCGTCCGCCCCGTCGACGTGGGGCGCTGAGCGGGGCGGTCTGGGCCGACAGTGGGGACGACGTCCGGCGGCCCGGGTCGCCGCGCAGACGAAAGCCCTGGCGCGGGGCGATATTGAAGGCCCCGCCGCCGCCCCGTGGAGACCACCGCCCCGCCCTCCAGCCTTCCCGCGCCGCCCGACGGCGGCACGGGCGAACCCGGCGCCCGCCACGTCCCGGCCGTCGTCGTCGGGTGGATCCAGGCCGGCCCGCTCGACGAGCAGCAGCGGACGGCGCTGAAGGTGGCCCGGCGCCGCGTGCGGCAGGTGCTCGCGCGCGAGTTGCCGGGGTTCGCGTGGGCGCTCCCGCTCGTCCGCCGGCGCGACCTGGCCCCGGCCGGGGTCCGCGTCGAGCCCGTCGACCTCCTCGACGCCGGGGCCGCCGAGCGGGCCGTGGCGGGGTGGGACTTTGCCCTCGTCGTTACGGCCGCCGACCTCCACGCGCGGCACCGCTCGTTCGCGCTCGCCACGCCGTCGCAGGCGCTGGCCTCGGCCGTGCTGTCGCTGGCCCGGCTCGACCCCAGCCTCCGCGACAGCCGCCGGACGCCGGCCGAGCGCGCCGAGACGGCCGGCCGGCGCCTCGCGGCCCTCGCGCTCCACGCGCTCGGCCACCTCAACGGGCTCGGCCACGAGGACGACGCGGGGGCCTGGATGCACGCGCCGAAGACGGCGGCCGACCTCGACCGCCCCGCCCACTACACGGCGTCCAACCGCGAGGAGCTCGAGGACGAGCTCGCCGACGTGGCCGACCCGCGGATGGAGGAGCGCGCCCGGTTCCGGCGGCTCTCCGGCGCCGCGTTCACGCTCCGCGCGCTCCGCCACGGGTGGGCCGACGTGGCTGACACGGTCCTCCAGATCCGTCCGTGGCTGTTCCCGTTCCAGCTCTCGAAGCTGACGACGGCTGCCTTCTCGACGCTCGTCGTCCTCGTCATCACGGCCGAGGCGTGGGACCTGGGCACGCGCCAGCCGCCGACCCGCGTCGCCGCGCTCTCCGTCTTCGCCCTCGTGACCACGAGCGTCTATCTCGTCCGCAAGCAGCGGCTGCTCGCGCGGCGCCACGGGCGGGGGCGGACCGAGCAGCAGGTGGTCACGTCGGCCTCGATCGTCATCGCGCTCGGCCTGGGCATGGCCACGACCTACGCGCTCCTGTTCGCGGCGACGACGGCGCTGGCCGCCGCCTTCTTCGACGGCCAGATCCTGGCGGAGTGGGCGGCCGCGCTGGGCGAGCCGGTCGGGGTCCGCCACGTGCTCGTGTTCGCCGGCTTCGTCGCCGCGCTCGGGATCGGCGTCGGCGCGCTCGGCGCCAGCTTCGAGGAGCAGACCTACTTCCGCTACGTGGCCTACGTCGACGAGGAAACGTAGAGCGGAGAGAGCAGGTAGAGCGGAGAGAGCAGGTAGAGCGGAGAGAGCAGGTAGAGCGGGCAGAATGGCTTGACTCAGGCCGACGGCGCCCGACCTTCCTGCTCTACCCTGCTCTACCCTGCTCTACCCTGCTCTACCCTGCTCTACCCTGCTCTACCCTGCTCTACCCTGCTCGCCCCGCTCCAGCACGTCGAGGCGGTAGTCCGCCGTCCGCCCCGCCCGGAGGGGCCGCCACGCAGGGTCGGCGAGGAAGGCGTCGTGGACGTCGTCGCCCGAGAGCGGGTAGTCCGTCTCGCCCGTCCAGTGGACGAGGACGAGGTGGCCGCCCCGCCCCACGGACGCGGCGCACCGCGCGCGGAGGCGGTCGAGGTCGGGCGGGGCGAGGTAGTAGCCCACCTCGCTCACGAGGACGAGGTCGAACGGCCGGTCGACCTCCGCCGAGCGCTCGTCCGGCCACTCGCCGGGGACCGCCATCCGCCGGATCTCTACGCCGCCCCGCCCGGCGCACCGGCGGCGCGCCTGCGCGAGCGCCGCCTCGGCCACGTCGACGGCCAGGACGCGGTCGCAGCGGTCGGCGAGACGCTCGGTCAGGACCCCGTTCGCGCACCCGACCTCGAAGGCGGACGCGTACCGGGCGCGCGGGAGCGCGTCGAGCGTGGCCTCGTACTTGGCGGCCTCGTACGGGCTCGTCTCGAACGCCCACGGGTCGGGGTCGCCCTCGTAGAGCCGCTCGAAGTAGGCCGGCGCGATCGACCCGCTCTCGGTCCGGTGCGGCGTGGTCGGGGGCGGGGTGGGCATGGCGGGTTCGGGTCGGAGGGTTCGAGGTTGGGAGGTTCAGGGTTCGGAGTCAAGGACCGACCACCCCGCCCTGAACCCTCACTCCGTTGGGTCCAGGAACAGCTCCCACGGGCGCTCGAAGTGGGCGAGCACGTCGGGGCGAAGCACGAACCCGTTCGGGTCGTCGTCGATGAGGTGCGTGGTCTGCGAGCGGTGGGCGGCGACCGCCCGGCGCTTCCGGTCGAGCACCGATGACACGTCGAGCCGCCACGCCGCGGCCTCGTGCGCGAGCGGGGCGGCGTCGGCGTCGGTCCACGCCCACACGGGGTACTCCAGCCAGCGGACCGCCGGGTCGCGGCGCGCCCGCGCGAGCGCCCACGTGGCGACGTGGTCGCAGTGCGGGTCGCGGCGCCAGGGGACGACCAGCGTGTCCGGCCGGAGGTCGGCGAGGAGCGCCTGGAGCCGGTCGGCGGCCGCCTCGAACGCCGGCGTGCCCTCGGCCGGCAGCCCGCAGTCGGGGTGGCGCAAAAACTCGACGCGCCGCTCGTGCCCCAGATGGCCCACCGCCTGCTGGGCCTCGGTCTCGCGGAGCGTGCGGAGCCGGCTCGGCGGCCACGTCGGCGAGTCGTGCGACTTCGTCCCATCGGTCACGACGACGACGTGGGCGGGGCGGCCGGCGTCGGCGAGGAGCGCGAGGAGCCCGCCGCAGCCCAGCGACTCGTCGTCGGGGTGCGGGGCCAGGACCACGACGCGGCCCAGCTCGCAGACCGCCCCGCCCGGGCGCAGCGGGTGGCGCTCGGGGTCGTCGAGGAGCGAGCCGGCCCCGCCCGCGTGGTCTTCACGGCGGCGGGGGGCGGGGCGGCGGGAGGCGCTGCGGCGGGGGGCGGGGCGGTCGGTCGTCTCAGGCATGGGAGGGCGGGGCGGAGCCGCGGGCGAGCCCGGGGCGGTCGAGGGCCGCCGCGCCGGCCGCGTCGAGCGTGGCGTCGGGGGCCGGCTGGCGGAGGTAGAGCCGGAGGTCGCGGCCGATCCGCTCGACCGGCGACGGCGGCAGGAGCCCGCGCGCGCCGACGCTCCGGTCGACGAGTTCGAGCACGTCGAGGCACGCGCGCTCGATGGCCGTCCGCGTCATCTGCGCGTAGGCCACGACGGCGCCGGGCTCGGCCTCGCCGGCGGCGTGGGCTTCCCACAGGCGGGCGGCGCCGAGGAGCCACAGCGCGCCCGTCTCGACGGCGATCGCGGCCCGCCCCGCCCGCGCGTGCTGGTGCGGATCGGCCGTGCGGCCCATCTGCCGGAGGAGACTGCCCGAGGCGTCGGCGAGCGCCTGCGCCCCGCCCAGGTGAACGGCCGCGAATCGGACCGCCCCGCCCGTAAAGTCGGGCTCGGCCGTGTAGTCGCCCGGCGCGCCGACGAGCGCGTCGGGGCCGACGGCGAGGCCCTCGAACGAGACGCGGCCGCTGACCGAGGCGCGCATGCCCTCGGCCGTCCACGAATCCGGCTCGACGCGGTCGTCTTTCCCGTCGAGGTCTACGAGCACCATCTGCCACGAGCCGTCCGGCCAGGCCCCGTTCGCGAACGCGCGCGTCACGTGGCCGGCGCCGGAGCAGAACACCTTCGCCCCGTGGAGGACCGCCCCGCCCTCGCCGTCGGGGTCGAGGCGCACGCCGTCGGCGGCCTCGGTATTCCACACGCCGAACAGGTGGCCGGCGTGGGCGTCGTCGGCCGCCCGCCCGCGCTGCCGCTCGGTCCCCCACGTCATCACCAAGTCGAGCGCGTTGACGTGGCCCTCGTAGACGCGGCCGACGGCGAGGCTGCCGCGGCCGACCTCGGCGAGCACGCGGTAGAGCGCGTGGCGCGCGCCCGGTCCGCCCAGGCCCGCCCCGCCCAACTCGGTCGGGAGCGTCGCCGTGAGCAGGCCGGCCTCGCCCAACCGGTCGAACGCCTCCTGGGGGAACGCGCGGTCGGCGTCGCGGTCGGCGGCCGTCTCGGCGATCTGGTCGGCCACGGCAGCGGCCGCCTGGACGAGCGCGTCGATGCCCTGCCCCGAACGCGGGGCGGGGTGGGGAGCCGACGGGCGGGGCGGGGCGGGGGAGGTGCTCATGCGGCCAGGGTCAGCGTGCGGGGCGGTGGGGCGGGGAGGGCGAGGCGGTTGTCCAGCGATAGTGCGCGGAGCCGTGCGGCCGCCACGCGGAGGTCGCGCAGGACGCGCTCGATGGCGTCGGCGTCCTCGTCGGGCGGCGGCTCGGGCGGATGCGTCAGCTCGGGCGGGGCGGGGCGGCTGGGGTGCTCGCGGACGAACCGGCCCAGGCACGCCAGCCGGCGCTCGGCCGCCGCCGCGCTCTCGACGCGGACGCCCGCGCCGGCCTCGGCCTGCCCGGTCCACCACCCGAGCGCGTCGGCCAGCCCGCCCGAGGCCCGCCCCACGACGCGCGCCGACGTCGCCGCTCGGAAGCGGTAGCTGTGGCGGACGCGCCCGCCCACGGCCTCGACGGCGCGGACGAGCGCGACGTCCTCGGAGGCGGGCACCGGAGGGAGCCCGCCGGCCCGCCGGTACGCCGCTGCCGTCACGGCGAGGCACGCCCCGAAGTGCTGGTGATGGCGCGGGAACGGGTCCCACGCGCAGGGCGCGTAGAGCGCGCAGACCTCCTCGAGCGCCCGCCGGTACCCGATGTCGAGCAGGAACATCCGCCGGACCGCCGGGGGCAGCGCCGCCCGCTCGGCGGGGTCCAGCGTCACGCGTCCGCCGACGAGGTCGGCCCCGGCGTCGACCTCGGCCTGGGCGCTCGCGACCCAGTCCGGCGGCACGCGCGTGTCGGCGTCCGTCGTCAGGATCAGGCCGCCCCGCCCGAGCGCGGCGAACCGCGCGCACGCCGCGTCGAGCACGAACTGCCGCGCGCGGCCGACGTGGGCCTCGGGCGGGGCGAGCTCGACCTCGACCGCGTGGAGGCGGAGCCCCGGGTGCGCCCGCCCCGCCCGCTCCAGCGCCTCGCGCGAGCCGTCGCGGCAGTTGTTGAGCAGGACGACAACCTCGAACGCCCCCGGCGCCAGCGGCCGCCCCGCCCCGTCGCGCTGCGCGGCCAGCGAGGCGACAAGCTGCGGCAGGCGTTCGGCCTCGTCCCGCGCCGGCACGCCCACGCAGGCGGCGAGGGCGGGGTGGGGCGCGGGCAGGGAGAGCGGGATAGGGCGGATGGCCGTCGCGGAACGTGTGCGTTGCCTACTCGGCGCCGCCGCCCCCGGTGCCGTCCTGACCCCGCGTTCGGGGGCGGCCTCACGCGCCCCTACGCCGCGGCCCGAAGTCCGCCGCCCCGCCCAGGCAGCGTCGGCGGGCGGGGTGGCGCTACGTGAGCGGCTCGTGCCCCCGCAGCTCGTTGTTCCGGTCCGTCGCCTCGTCCGCCGGGCGCGTGAGCGCGCTCGGGGCCGCGTCCGAGAACGACTCCCAGCCCGTCCGCCGCTCGTCGCCTTTCGGTCCGGTGGGGGCGGGGAGGAGCCGGGCCGCGAGCTTCGCCGCCCCGCCCACGAGCCCGGGCGCGACGCCGTCGAGGGCGGCGCCGAGCGTGGCCGGCAGCGTCAGCGTGAGGGCCGCGTCGCCGTGGCGGAGCGCGTCGACGACCTTGTCGGCCGCTCGGTCGCCGCTGATCGAGAGGAGCGGGTTGGCGTCGGCGGCCGCGAACCACGCGAACTCCGCCTCGTGGTCGCCCTTGGTGTGGGCGTTGGGGTGCGAGCCCGTGCGCATGAGGCCCGGCGTGATCGTCGTCACGCGGACGCCCGACGCGGCCAGCTCGGCGCGCACGGCGTCGGCGTAGCCCACGAGCGCGTGCTTGCCCACCGAGTACGGGGCGAGGTGCGGGGCGGCCACGCGCCCGGCCACCGACGACACGTACCCGATCCGGGCGCCGTCGCCCAGGTGCGGGCGGAGAGCTTCGGTCAAATAGTAGCCGCCCCAAAAGTGGACGTCCAGCGACCGCCGGTAGTCCTCCTCCGCCATGTGCGCCTCCGGGCCGACCCCGATGACGCCGGCGTCGTGGAGGAGCACGGACGGCGGCCCCAGCTCCCGCGCCACGCGGGCGACGGCGGCCTCGACCTGCTCGCGGTCGCGCACGTCGCACGGGACGGCGATCGCCGCCCCGCCCGTGAGCGCGGCGCCCAGGAGCGGACCGCCCCGCCCTCCCAGGTCGGCGAGGGCGGCGTCGAGGTCCGCCTCGGTCCGCGCGAGGAGCGCGACGCGGGCGCCCTCGGCCACGAGGCGGCGGGCGACGAGCAGGCCGAGCCCGCGGCTCCCGCCCGAGATCACGACCGTGCGGCCGGCGAACGAGAGGGCGCGGCGGCGGCGGAGCGCCCGGGCCGCGGCCCAGGCCCCCACCCCGCCCAGCGCGAGCTTGGTGTTGGCGGTCATGCCTCCACCTTCTGCGTCCGCACCTCGACCTCGTGGTCGTCGTCCCAGGACGTGTCGAGGACCACCTTGACGCAGTCGTCGTCCTTGTCGCGGAACGTCTCGTAGAGCTCGGGGGCCTTCGCCAGCGGCGCCTTGTGCGTGATGATGTACGACGGGTCGAGCTCGCCCCGCTCGACGTGCCCGAGCAGGTCGCGGATGTACTTCTGGACGTGCGTCTGGCCCATCTTGAACGTGAGCCCCTTCCCGAAGGCGGCCCCCATGTTCACGTGGTTGAGGACGCCGCCGTAGACGCCGGCGATGCTGACCGTGCCGCCCTTGCCGCAGCTCTGGATGGCCTCGATGAGCGCCGTCCCGCGGTCGGTCTGGAGCTTCAGCGCCTGCTCCGCCTTTTGCGCCACGCCCGTCAGCCCGAGGCCGTGGGCTTCGAGCCCGACGGCGTCGATGCAAGCGTTGGGGCCGCGGCCGTCGTTGACCTCCTTGAGCTTGTCGAACACGTCCTCGTCCTCGAAGTTGAGGACCGTCGAGCCCGCGAACTGCTCGGCCATGCGGAGCCGCTCGGGGATCCGGTCGATGCCGATCACCTGGGCGCCCAGCATCTTGGCCGAGATCTGCGCGAACAGGCCGACCGGCCCGCAGCCCCACACGGCGACCACGTCGCCCTGCTGGATGTCGCAGTTGACGGCGGCCTGGTAGCCGGTCGGGTAGATGTCGGTGAGGAACAGGACCTGCTCGTCGGTCAGCGACTCCGGCACCTTGAGCGGGCCGACGTCGGCGTAGGGCACGCGGACGTACTCGGCCTGGCCGCCGTCGAACCCGCCCATCATGTGGCTGTAGCCGTAGAGGCCGGCGCCGCCGTAGCCGTAGGCCGCGGCCTGCACCTCCTTGTTGGGGTTCGAGTTGTCGCACAGGCTGTACTCGTCCCGGTTGCAGTAGTGGCAGTGCCCGCACGCGATGGGGAACGGGACGACCACGCGGTCGCCCTTTTTCAGCGTCTGCACGCCGCTGCCGACTTCGACGACCTCGCCCATGAACTCGTGGCCGAGGATGTCGCCGTCCTCCATCGTCGGGATGTAGCCGTCGAACAGGTGGAGGTCGCTCCCGCAGATCGCGGTCAGCGAGACGTCGATGATGCAGTCGTGGGCGTCGAGGATCTGGGGGTCGTCGACGGTGTCGACGGAGACGTCGCCTGTGCCGTGCCAGCGGAGCGCTTTCATATCAATGGGGCGGGGTGGAGGGGCCGCGTCCACCCCGCCCCGCCCGTCGCGGTTGCGTCCTGGGGCCGCGTTCGGGCCGTCCCCGACGCCGCTGTCCGGGGACCCGCCCCGCCCGAACGCGCCCCGCCCCCGGCCGCGTGAGCAACCGGGGGCGGGGTGGAGGGCCAGGACGGGCGGGTCGGCTACATCGTCCCGAACGCCTCCTTCAGCCGGTCGACGGCCAGCGCCTGGGCGTTTACGGCCTGCTCGAGGACGGCGGCCATCCCGAAAAACTCGTGGGTCACGCCCGGGTACACCTCGCGGACCACGTCCACGCCGGCCGCCCGCATCCGGTCGGCCAGCTCGCCGCCCTCGGACTGGAGCGGGTCGATCTCGGCGTTGATGACGGTCGTCGGCGGGAAGCCACTGTAGTCGCGGGCCGTGAGGTCCACGTACTCGTAGTCCTGCGTGCGCCAGTCGGGCGTGGCGTAGTCGAAGAACCACTCCATGAACCCGCGGCTGAGCGGGACGGCGTTCGCGTACCGCTCGTAGCTCTCGGACTCGACGTCGCCGTCGGCGATGGGGTACACCGAGACGACGGCGTCGGGGACGCGCCCGCCTCGCTCCTGCGCCATGAGCGCGACGGCGACGGACAGGTTGCCGCCGGCGCTCTCGCCGGCCGTCGCGATCCGGTCGGGGTCGCCGCCGAGCTCGGCCGCGTTCTTCGTCACCCAGTCGTAGGCCGCGTAGGAGTCCTCGTGGAACGCGGGGTAGACGACGTCCGGGGCCTGGCGGTAGGCCACCGAGACCACGATGGCCCCGGCCTTCTCGGCGAGCGCCCGCGCCGAGGGCTCGTACGTGTCGAGGTCGGCGATGACCCAGCCGCCGCCGTGGTAGTACACGACGACCGGGAGCGGGCCGGGGCCGGCGTCGAGGGGCGTGTACGTCCGCACGAGGACGCCGTCGTCGGTGCTCACGGGCAAGATCCGGTGGCCGATGTCGACCGCGGGCGAGGACGGCGGGAGGCCCGTCCGCATGAGGAGCGAGGCGACGGCCTCGGCCGGGAGCTTCCCGTTGCGGACCTGGAACGGGGTCATCTCGGTGAACGGCGGCTGCTCGTAGGCCCCGAGCCGCTCGATCACGGCCAGCATCTGCGGGTCGATCGTCGGCCCCCAGGGCGGGGCGGAGCCGGACGGCGTGATGTCCATCGGGTCCGTGGCCGCGACGGACGGGCCGACCTCGGCGTCGGCGGGCGGGGCGGGCATGTCGGCCCGGTCCATGTCGGTCCGGCCCATGTCGGAGCCCATCGACGGCGTGCCGCACCCGGCCCCGACGACGGCGAGTGCGAGGAGGAAGGGAGAGAATTTCATGCCGTGTACGGGAGGAAAAAGAAAGCGGGAGCCCATGGGCCAGGGGCGGGCAGGAGAGGGGCCTTAGACGAGGCGTTCCCGCTGCTGTGCCCCCAGGCCGCCCACGGCGGCCCATTTCAGGGGCCTCCCCGGGCTCCGACTCGGGAAATACCCGTTCCAACAACGATCGCCCCGCGCCCTACCCCGAGCGGGGCGGCGGGCGGGGCGGGCGGTCTAGCTTCGGGCCATGCGCCTGCCCCGCCCCGCCCTGTGCCTCGCCGCCGTCCTGGCCCTCGCCGCGTGCCGCGAGCGCCCCGCGTCCGGCACCTCGACCGTCGGGCCGTACGTGCCCGCGGCCGGCGAGGCCACGGTTCTCCCCGACCTCCGCGGCGGCGACCTCCTCGCGGCGCTCCGCGCCGAGTACGCGCCGGCGCGGACGCTGGGCTATGGCCCCGCCCGCGACTCCCTGTTCACGTACGAGATGGAGACGGACGGGCGGCTCGAAGCGGTCTACAGCGGGTTTTCCGTCGCCGTCCCGCCGGGCGTCGACCCGAGCGCGACGGCGGCCGACCTCGGCGTCAACACGGAGCACGTGTGGCCGCAGTCGTACGGGGCCGGCGAGGAGCCGCTGAGGAGCGACCTCCACCACCTGTTCCCGGCCCGCCAGACTGTGAACTCGTCGCGCGGCAACCTCCCGTTCGGCGAGGTCCCCGACGACCGGGCCGAGGCGTGGTACCGGCTCGACCAGAGCCAGTCCGCCACCCCGCGCGTCGCCATCGACGAGTGGAGCGAGCGGGGCGACGGCCGGTTCGAGCCGCGCGAGGACCGGGCCGGCGACGTCGCCCGCGCCGCGTTCTACGTGGCCGCGCTCTATCCGGCACAGGCGGGCGGGGCGGCTGCCTTTTTCGACGGCATGCGCGCCGACCTCCTCGCCTGGAACCGCCAGGACCCGCCCGACGACGCCGAGCGCGCGCGGAGCGCGTGGATCGCGATGCAGCAGGGGACCGAGAACCCGTTCGTCCTCGACCCGACGCTCGCCGACCGCGCCTTCGGCGGCCCAGCGCCGCCCCGCCCCGCCCGGGACGCGGGCGGGGCGGCCGACCTCGCGGTCGTCGAGGTCCACTACGACAACGAGGGCGCGGACGTGGGCGAGGGCGTCGAACTCGCCGGCCCGCCCGGGGCGCCGCTCGACGGGTGGAGCCTCACGCTCTACAACGGGAGCGACGGCCGCGTCTACCGGACGGTCCCGCTGAGCGGCGCGCTCCCGGCCTCGGGCGTCGCGTGGACGCCCGTCGAGGGCCTCCAGAACGGGAGCCCGGACGCGCTCGCGCTCGTGGCGCCGGGCGGGGCGGTCCGCCAGTTCCTGAGCTACGAGGGCACGCTCACGGCGACGGACGGCCCCGCCGCCGGGCAGACGGCGGACGACCTCGGCGTGGCCGAGACGGCCTCCACCCCGCCCGGCCGCTCGCTCCAGTTCGTCAGCGGGTCGTGGACCGAGGCGCCGGCCACGCCGGGGCGGCCCAACCGCTAGCGGGCGGGATCTGCGGGCGGGGCGGCGCCGTGTGTGGCTTCCCCCGCCGCCCCGCCCGTGCCGCTCTCCGTCCTCACGCTCGTCCGCGACCGGACGGCGTACCTCCACGGGCTGCTCGCCGCGCTCGCCGCCGCGCCCGACCCGCCTGCCGAGGTCGTCGTCGCCGTGTGCGGGGGGGACGACCCGCGGCCGGGGGCGCCCGCGACGCCGTTCCCCGTCCGGTTTCTCGACGTCGACTCGGGCGAGCGGATCGCGTACAGCCCGGCCCGGAACGCCTGCGCGCGGGCGGCGGGGTCGGAGCGGCTCCTGTTCCTCGACGCCGACTGCGTCCCCCTCCCGGGCGCGCTCGCCGCGTTCGACCGCGCGCTCGCCGCCGAGGACGCCCTCGCCATCGGCGAGGTCCTCTACCTGCCCCCGGGCGTCGACGTGGACCCGGCCGATGTCGGCGCGCTCCGGCGGGCGGGGCGGCCCCACCCCGCCCGGCCCGTGCCGCCGGCCGAGGGCTGGGAGCGCTCGGACCGCTACGGCCTAGCGTGGGGGCTTGCCGTGGCCGTGCGGAAGACGACGTTCCTCGCGCTCGGCGGCTTCGACGAGGGCTACGGCGGCTACGCAGGCGAGGACACGGACTTTGCCGAAGCCGCCCGCCGTGCCGGCGTTCCGCTCGTGGTCGTGGGCGGGGCGGCCGTCGCGCACCGGCACCATGACGTGTTCGAGCCGCCGGTCCAGCAGCTCACCGCGACGGTCGCCAACGCCCAGCGCTTCCGCGACAAGTGGGGGTGGTGGCCGATGGGCGGGTGGCTCGCCGGGTTCGCCCAGCTCGGCCTGGTCGAGTGGACGGAGGACGCCGAACGTGCCGTCGTCCTCCGCGAGCCGACGCCAGCCGAGGTCGAGGCGGCGCGGCGGACCTCGGCGCGGCCGTTCCGCACGTAGGGACGGCCGGCGCCGCCCCGCCCGCCGGCATGTCACCCCGCCCCGCGTGCCACGTCGTCCAGGACCGCCGCCGCCCGGGCCGCCCCGCCCCCGTCCGCGAGGGCGCGGAGCGGGGCGGTGTCGCAGCCGAGGGCGCGGTCGAGGAGGGCGGGCCAGGCCGCCGGCTCCGGCCACCGTGGGCACGCGACGGCCGCGCCGATGCGGTCCAGGGCCGCCGCCTTCCGCGCCTGCTCGTCGAACGGCCGCGGCTCCGGCACGACGACGAGCGGCCGCCCCGCCGCCGCCGCCTCCATGACGGCGTTGTGGCCCGCCGTCGCCACGACGACGGACGCCGAGGCCAGGTGCGTCCACGGGTCCGCGACCCACCCCGCCCCCTCCAGAGTGTCGGGCGAGCCGGGCGGGGTGGCGGCACCCAGCACCGTCCACCGCCAGCGCGGCGTCGCGCGAGCGGCGGCGGCGAGGTCGCCGGGTCCCCACGCCCGACCCGACGCCGCTCCACCCGCCCCGCCCCCGCCCAAAACCACGACGCGGCGGGCGCCCCGAGAGCGGGGCGGGGCGGGGCGGCCGTCGAACCGGCTGAACCCGCCCACGTACGCCGTCTTCTCGCGGACCCACGCCGGCGCGTCGGGCTCCTCCAGCGACGGGGGAAACGGCGCGAGCAGGCGCTCGGCCAGGCCGTACGCCGTGCGGTGCGGCCCGTCCCACCGCGCCCCGTGCTGGCGGACGATGACGACGGGCAGCGACAGCAGCCGGCCGAGCGTGGCCACCTCGACGGACACGTCGGCGACGAGGGCGCCCGGCCCCTCGGCGGCCCACGCCGCGATCTGCGCCATCCGCTGGCGGACGCCGCCGTGCCCGACCGGCGCGTAGTGGAACGGCTCGGGCGACACGCGCTCCGCCCCGCCCGAGCCGGCTTCGGGGTCGTCGGGCGGGAGGCGGACGCAGGCGACGCCGTCCGGCAGCGGCGGCGGCTCGGCCGACGTAAACAGCGTGGCCTCGGCGCGGACGTGCGCCAGGACCGCGGCGGCGCGCGTCACGTGGCCCCGCCCGTGGTGGCCGGCGTAGTACGCCAGCCTCACGCCTCGGCGCCGACGGCCTCGGCGACCTCCACCCCGCCCGACGCCGCCCCGCCCGACGCCGCGACGAGCCGCACCGGCAGCGGGCGGGGCGGGGCGGGCTCACGCGCCGCGACGAGCCGGCGGTACAGGGCGAGGTAGCGGTCGATCATGGCCCGCTCCGAAGCATGCGCCTCGGCCCACGCCCGGCACGCCCTGCGGTCCAGGGCCGCCGCCTCGCGGGCGGCGCGGGCCAGGTCGGCGGCGTCGTCGGGCGCGGCGAGTCGGCCGGTCGCGCGCGTCAGGAGCTCCGGCGCCGCCCCGCGCCGGAACGCGGCGACGGGCGTCCCGCACGCGAGCGCCTCGACGAGCGTGAGCCCGTACGGCTCCTCCCACCGCGCCGTCGAGAGCGCGACGGCCGCCGCCCCGTAGTGCCGGGCCAGGTCGGCGTGGCTCGCGTGGCCCACGACGTCGACGTCGGCGCCCAGGCGGGGCGCGATCTCCGCGTCGTAGTAGGATGCGTCGTAGGCCGGCCCAACGAGCCGGAGCCGGAGCCCGGCCGCACGCGCGGCGTCGATGGCCAGGTGCGGCCCCTTCTCGGGGACGAGCCGCCCCGCCCAGACCGCGAGGTCGGGGGCGGGGCGGTCCGAGAACGTCCACCGCCCGAGGTCGACCCCGTTCGGAACGACGCCGCACGACGGGAGCGACGGCCGCCAGAGCGCCCGGTTCGTGGCCGAGACGGTCACGGCGGCGGGCCGGTCGCGCTCGGGGAGGCACGCGAACGCGCTCTCCTGCCACGGCGTCGGCGGCGAGTGGAGCGTCGTGAGGTGCGCCGCGTCGACGGCCGGCGCCATGCCGATCGGGAGGTGGTGGAGCGAGTGGTTGTGGACGACATCGAACCGGCCCCACGTCCCGCGTTGCAGCCCCAGCATCAGCGCGAGCGCCGCGTGGTGCTCGCGCATGAACGGCTCGGCCAGCATCGACACGTCGCCGCGGGCGGCCGCGGAGTAGTCCAGCCCGCTCGCCGCGCAGAACGGGACCGTGCGGACCCCGCCGCCAGCGTCGGACCCCTCGGGCGCGAACAGCGTCACGTCGTGGCCCCGCTCCGCCAGCCCCCGCGCGAGCCCGACCACGTGCGCGGCGACTCCGCCGACGTAGGGTTCGCGGAAGGCGTACCGCGCGCTCCCGATCAGGGCGACGCGGAGGGGGAACGTGAGCACGGGGCGGAGCCGGGGGAGACGAGGGGACGGGCTGCGGCCAGAGTCCGCCGCTCCCCTCACGATCCCTCCGCCCCGCCCGAGAGCGCTTCAGGAAAGGTCTCAACGAGGGGTCAGGAGCGGGACGGCGGTTCGCCTGGGCGGCCATTTGCCTGGGCGGGGCGGCTCGTGCGTGGCCCCTTCCGGCTCCACCCCGCCCCCGTCGCCGTTTGGTCCGCCCTGCCTGGTCGTTCTCGTCACGCCTGGTGGTCGTCGCTGCGAGCGACCGCACGCTGCGGCCTGGTCACGCCCGGGCGGGGTGGCCTACCGGACGTCCGCAAGCGCGGCGGGGTCCGCCACGGCGAACGCCTCGGCCGACCGCCCCGCCCCCAACCTCGCGCCCTCGGCGTCCGCGAACGCCGCGAGCCGCTCGCGCATCGCGGCCTCGGGCGGGGCGGCGGCGTCGCGGCCGAACTGGTACGGGATCTGGCTCGCGTAGGCGGCGCAGGCGTCGAGCTTGGCCGCGAGCGCCGCCCCGCCCACGGGCACGGCCACCTCGGACAGACCGGCGGGGAGACCCAGCGCGGGTGGGGCGGCGGGCGCGCGGAGCGCGTAGGGCGCGTCGCGCCACCAGGCAACGGGGAGCCCGGTCTCGTCGGCGAGCGCGGCGACGGCGCGGACCACGTGGAGGTGGTCGACGTGGCCGCCGAGCCCCTGGCACGAGAGGACGAGGCGGGGCGGGCGCGCGGCGACGAGGGCGCGGAGCCGGTCGAGCGCGTCGCGCCACGTCCGCCGGTCGCCGTCGTGGACGCCGGCGAACAGGGCCTCGGGCGAGTCGTAGCCGCGATGCGGGGCCTCGGGCAAGTCGAGCCAGACGGGGTCGGCGCCGAGCGCGGCGCAGGCGGCCCGGTCCTCCTCGCGCCGGAGCGCGAGGTAGTCCACGTCCGGCGCGACGCCCTTGTCGGTCTGGCAGCGGAGCGCGAAGCCGGCAGGGGCGGGGTGGCTCTGCGTAAAGACGGTCGCGACAGTCACGGCGGTCTGCGCCCCGGCGACCGTGACCGCCCCGCCCCGCCCCCACGTCGCGAGCGCGCCGCCGGCCGAGAACGCGGCGTCGTCCAGGTGCGGGCTGACGGCGAGGATCATGGGGGAGGGATGGAGGGATGCGGGATGGAGGAGGGATGAGGGGGAACGGCGGGGCGGGGTGGCGACCGCTGCCGCGGCCGATTCTGCCCATCCCTCCATCGCCGATCCCTCTATCCCTCCCTCACAGCAGCTGCGGCGTCCCGCGGTAGACGCACGGGTCCGGGTCCGAGCCGTCGTAGGTCCAGCCGTTGTCGGGCGCCGTGCCCTGGAGCGAGGCGTAGACGCCGGCGATCTGCTCGCCGCGGGCGCGCCACGAGTAGAGCGTGCGGGCCTCGTCGAGCGCCGTCTGGGCGAGCCGCTCGCGGAGGGGCGCGTCGTCCAGGAGCCGCTCGACGGCGGCGGCCAGCTGCTCCGGCGCCTCGGGCGCGACGAGGAGCGCGTCGCGGTCGTCTTGGAGGCAGTCGACCACGCCGACGACCTCGCAGGACACGATGGGCAGGCCGCTCGCCATCGCCTCCAGGATCGTGTTCGAGAACCCCTCCATGTAGGTCGGGCTCACGAACACGTCGCCCAGGTGGTACCGGGCCGGCGCCTCCTCGTAGCCCGCGATGCCGAGCACGTCGACCACCCCGCCCAGGTCCAGCACGGCCACGCGCTCGCGCACGGCGTCGACGTCCGGCCCGATGCCGCTGACGGCGAGGCGGACGGCGCGGCCGCGGTCGCGGAGCAGGCGGACGGCGTCGAGCAGGTCGAGCACGCCCTTCCGCCGGTCCACGCGGCCGTGGTAGAGGAGGACCGGCGCCGCCTCGTCCGCCACCCCGCCCACCGCAGGGGCGGGGCGGGGCCGGAACCGCTCGACGCTGACGGCGCCGGGGACGATCGTGAACCGCGCGAGGTCGGTCCCCAGCCGGCCGTGGACCTCGCGCGCGAAGCTGTCGCTCCCGATGAGGACCGCGCCGGCGTGGTCGAGGACCGCGTGCATGGCCTCGCGGTGCGTCCCGCAGCACTCGCCGACCCAGTGGCCGTCGCCGCCCTGGATCGAGACCACGTTGGGAGCGCCCGTCCGCCGGCTGGCTTCGAGCGCGGCCAGCCCGGTCGGGTAGGCGTACTGCGCGTGGATCACGTCAAACGGTTTCTCCCGGTGCTTCTGCTCCACGACCTGGACGATGGCCTCGATGTCGGCCTCGAAGTCGCCCGTCGTCTGCTCGCCCACCGACTCCATCCCGATCGTCTCGATGCCGGGCACCTCCATCGGCGGGCCGTCGCCGTAGACGGTCGCCGCCTCGCCGCCGTAGTGCTGGCTCACCAAGACGACGTCGTGGCCCTGGTCGCGGAGCTGGCGGAGCAGGTTGAGGGCGTAGACGCTCATCCCCGAGATCGTGGGGAAAAAGCGGCGGGAGATAAAGCAGACGCGCACGGGCGGACCCAAAGGGCGAGGTGGAGTGGGTGGCAGGTGCTGGGTGAGCAGGGGGCGGGGCGGCGTCCGGCGGTCCCACCCCGCCCGCGCACGGCGGGCACCCGTAGGGACACGACGTGTTGTATCCGGGGCAGGCGGGGCGTACGGAGTCGAGCCACCCCGCCCGGCGGTCGGCCGCCGTAAGGACGTGGTCCGTCGCGTCCCCGATCCACCACCCCGCCCGGTCTAGCCTCCGGGCGGGGCGGGCTCGATGTAGAGGTCGCGGTGGGCGGCGCAGCCCGGGTTGAACGGTGCGCCGCAAGCGGGGCACTCGTGGCCCGAGGCGAGGTAGGCCGGCGCCGTCATCGTCGTGCCGCACGCGCCGCACAAGACGGAGGGCTCGCTGAACCGGGCGCGCGGCCACGGGCGGGATGCGTGGTCCGCCGTCTCGTCGTGGCAGGCGTGGCACGGGTGGTAGACGCCGCAGCACCCGGCCCGGAGGGCGACGACGTCGGTCGGCCCGTCGTAGTGGGCGCACCGCGTCTGCGCGTCCACCGACACGCCGCGGAGGGGGACGGCGAACCGCGCGTCGAGCGCGGGCGGGGCGGTCGTCCGCCGGCCCACTCGCCTACTCCGCCGTCAGGCGGCGGACGCCAGCGTAGCCGCCGGCGACGAGCCACACCTTGGCGAGGTCCCACACGGCGAACAGGAGCCAGCCCTTGACGATCGACTCGGTCCACGTCTCGTGCCCGGCCGCGAAATGCAGCCACGTCACGCCGACCGTGAACAGGAGCGCCGAGCCGGCGAGCATCGACAGCGCCGAGCCGACGAACGAGTTCCACCGCCGCGAGAGCGTCCCGACGAGGAGCGCCACGAGCGGGTAGGCCAGGAGGTACCCGGCCGACGCCGAGCCGGCAAAGTAGGAGACCCCGTGGCCCTCGCCCGCGAACACGGGGAAGAGCAGGCCCGCGGCGAGGTAGAGCCCCATCGCGAAGAGCCCGTTCCGCCCGCCGAGGAACAGCCCGGCCCCGTACACGGCGACCGTCTGGAGCGTGATCGGGACCTCCCACAGGTAGATCTTGACCTGGGCGCCGAGCGCGGCGAGGAGTGCGAACCCGACCACGCCCAGCACCTGGGTCGTGACCGAGGCGTCGGCGCGGCGGAGGGCGTCGGCGGCGGCGGGGCGGGGCGAGCGGAGGGCGACGGCGGCCATAGGAGGGGCGGGGCGGGAGGGGAGCCGGAAGATAACGGGGGCGGGGCGGCCGGCGGTTCCACGCGCACCGTCTCCACCCCGCCCTCGCGGCCGGCGGGCGGGGCGGCGGCCCGCGACTCCACCCCGCCCTCGTGGGGGCGGGGCGGTCTGCGGCGGGCGGGGCGGCTAGCGCGCGCCCTCGGCGGCCTTGAGGAACGCGATCGACTCGGGGATCGCCTCGTGCGCGCGCGGGCTCTCGCGGCTCAGCTCGACCGTCACGAGCCCGGTGAACCCGACGTCCGCGAGCGCCGCCAGGATCGGGGGGACGTCCACGTCGCCGGTCCCGAACGGCTTGTGCAGGTGGACGCCTCGGTCCATGTCCTCGACGGCGACCGTCCCCAACTGACCGCCCCGCTCGCGGACCGCCGCGGCCGGGTCCTGCTCGCCGGTGACGAGGAGGTGGCCCGTGTCGAGGGCGAGGCGCAGGCCGGGCGCCGCCGCCGCCAGCCGGTCGTAGTCGGCCAGGTGCTCCGTCAGGTGGCCGGGCTCGGGCTCGAACGAGGCCGTCACGCCGCGCCGCCCCGCCCGCTCGACGAGCGCGGCCACGCCCTCTTCGAGCCACGCCCAGGCGTC
This sequence comes from Rubrivirga sp. S365, assembly GCF_032248475.1. Taxonomy (NCBI): domain Bacteria; kingdom Pseudomonadati; phylum Rhodothermota; class Rhodothermia; order Rhodothermales; family Rubricoccaceae; genus Rubrivirga; species Rubrivirga sp. S365. The sequence continues at coordinate 565,722 of NZ_JAVTTN010000001.1, read as the reverse complement.
CGCGCGGGCGACGCCGTCGCGGAGCGGGCCGGACCAGAACGAGACCGTCTCGCCGTCGCACGCCGCGCACACGTCGAGCGCCCGCGTGAGCATGTCGAGCCGCCGCTCGCGCCCGTCGGCCTCGGGGCTCATGAGCGTCGGCTCGTGCTTGCGGCGGGGGTCCAGGAGGAACCGGGCGCCGGTCTCGACCACGAGCCCGAGCCCGCGCTCGCGGAGCAGCACGCCGAGGTTCCACGCCTGCACCTCGTAGTCGTCGGCCGTCACGTCGAGGTGCTGCCAGTCGAGTGTGAGCGCGACCCCGGCGTATCCGGCCTCGGCGATCAGGTCGAGCGCGTCTTCGAGCCGGTGGTGGGCGCACCCGTTCGTGTTGTAGGCGTAGCGGAGCATGGGGGAATGCGGAAGGGTGAGAGGCTGTTCGAGACCGCACGGCGTTCTCCTCCCCCCAGCGGGGGGAGGCTGGGAGGGGGGACCCTGGGCGGCTGCCCCGCCCTCGCGTTGGCCTCCGATGTCGGTCTTCCACCCCGCCCTTTGGGTCCGGCCCTCTCGCGGTGGGGGTGGGGGAGATCCCAAACAGCCCTGAAAGCGGAATGTGAAAGAGGCGGTCGCCGAGGGCGGGGCGGGGCGGGGCGCTCAGGTGTGCCTCGCCCCGCCCCGCCCGCGCGTCACCCGCCCCGCCCGCGCGTCACCCGCCCCGCTCGGCGCGGAGGCCGACGACGTGCTCGGCCGGCTCGCGGTACATGGCGTAGAGCGGGCCGAGCGCCTCCTCGACGAGGTCGAGCGAGACCCACGCCGGGCCGCCCAATGCCGCCTCGCCGTCCGGCGCGAGCGGCACGGCCTGCGCCTCGGCCGGCGGCCGCCCGATCCCCACGAGGTCGGGGTGGACGATGGTGTCGCCGGCGCGGATGCGGTCGAGGAGCCGGCGGAGGTTGCGCGGCCCGACGCGCCCGTACGTCACCGTCTCGACCTCCAGGCCCGGCACGATCGTCTTGACCACCGACACCGGCGCGTCGGGCGGGGCGAGGTCGACGGCGAACGCGTCGAGCCCGGCGTCGGCGAGCCGCTCGGTTACGAAGGCGACGAGCGCAGCCGGGTCGTCGGCCACGTCGTGCGTGGGGAGCGCGTCGAACGGGAGCCGCTCGGCCTCGCGGAACCACGTCCCCTCCAGCCGGCGGAGCTGCTCGCGGCCGTCCAGCCCGGCCCACTCGGCGACGGCGTCCGTCGCGCGGTCCTCCTCGGGCGCCACGCCCGCCTCGCGAACGCGCGCGAGGTAGGCATCGGGCACCGCGCCCTCCAGGTCCGCGAGCGGCCCGTGCGCGTACCGCTTGCGGACCCGGCTCGCGCCGTACTCCAGGAGCGCCTTTTTCAGCGCCCGCTCGCGGTCGGGGTGGGCGCCCTCGCCGGCGCCCGTGAGGACCAGCGGGTGCGGCATCGCGTCCAGGTCCCGCTCGCGGCCCTCGACGTAGACGACCGGGATGCCGAGCGGGGTGTCGGCCAGCTTTGCCATGAGCGTGACGCCGCCCGTTTGCAGGCGGTCGATCCACTCGCGCGAGACCGGGTCCGTCACGCCGTCCAGGTCGATCACGAGCCCGCGGTCGAAGGCCCGGTAGCCGACCGACGAGGCGTCGCGCTGGACGAGCTCCAGGAGTCCGTGCGCGACGGCCCGCTCGCGCGTGTCGCCGGCGCCGAGACCGTTCGTGATCGGCGTGTAGAGCGGGCGGTAGCCGTCCGGCAGGTTGTAGCCGTGGGCGACGGCCTCGTCCAGCAGCACGTAGGCCGCCCCGCCCCGCCCGACGCGCTGGGCCTCGACCCACAGGCGCTCCGTGTCCTCGGTGTAGTCGGTCCCGACCGGGAGCCGGAGGCGGAGCGGGTCGACGGCGTCCGCCCCGCCCTCGACCAACTCGCGGTACGAGGCGCGGCGGGCGGGGAGGTCGGCGCGCAGGCGGTGGACGAAGACGCCCTCGGCCAGCTCGCCCCAGGCCCCGATTCGGGCGCGGTCGTCGGTCTCGCCGTAGCCGATTCCGCTCTGGAACTCGCCGTCGATCCAGGTCGCCACAGTCCACACCGGAATACCGGTCGTGTCGAGCGGCGTGAGCGGGAACTCGAACGTCTCGTTGAGCCCCAGCGCCCGGCGGTACAGGGCGACGGCGGGCGGGTCGGGGGGATGGGCCATGAGTGACGGGCGACGAGCGATGGGCAAATGCGCCTCGGGCGGGGCGGGCATCGTAGGGACACCATGCATGGTGTCCCGGGCAGGGCGGCGCGGGTGGGGCGGTCCGCCACCCCGCCCACGTCAAAGGCGGGGCGGGGCGGGGAGAGGGCCGCCGGGGATTTCGTGCCAGTCGGCTGAGGGGTGCCCGGCGAGTTGGACGTCGAGCAGCGACAGCACGGCCGCCTTGCCGCCGGTCGGGACGGCCTCCCACGGCGTCACCACGCCGTCGAAGTCGAGGGCGGCGAACAAGGCGCGGTAGGCGCGGGCGTCGTCGTGCGAGAGCGGGATGTGCGCGTCGTACGCCTTGTGCGTCGAGACGTGCGTGGCGCGGCCGTCTGCGTCCAGCCGGAACTTGAACGCGTCGCCGCAGAACACGAGCCGCCGCGCCTCCCAGTGGAGCACGCTGTGGCCCGCCGTGTGGCCGCCCGTCCACAGGAGCCGGAGCCCGGGCGCGAGCTCGGCCTCGGCCCCGAACGGCCACGAGACCGCGAGCGCCTGCGCGAACGGGAGCGCCGCGCTCTGCACCACGACCTCGGGCTCGAACCGCTCGGCGACGCGCCACCACGACCCGAACACGTGGGCGTGCGAGCCCGACAGGAAGCGGACGCCGCCCAGCGCCTCCATCTGGTCGAGCGCCGCGTCCGACGTCCACCCCGCCCCTTCCCACGACACGTTGCCGTGCTCGGTGCGGAGAATCCAGCCCAGCGGGCCGATCCCGAGCGCCGGCGCCGTCTCGAAGGCCCACACGTCGGGGAGCACCTCGCGCCACGTCGTCTCGAACCGCCCGGCCGCCTCGCCCTCGCTCACGAAGTCCCACCCCGCCCGCGGCAGCGGGTGCCGGTAATCGGTGCAGACGGGGCAGTCGGGCGGGGTGGCGAAGTAGGGCTGCCAGAACCCGCAGTTCGTGCAGGCCCAGCGGGGCAGCGGATCGTCGGTGTGGGGCACAGCGGGCGGGGCGGGTGTCGCTCTGTAGGGGGACACCATGCATGGTGTCCGCATCCGGGGTCAGGCAGAAACGGGCAGGGCGGCGTCCGGTGCGGGCACGCGCGCCGACGGCTCGCCCAGGGCCGCGTCCAGCAGCCGCATCGTGTGGAGGTCGTGCGCCGGCGACCACGCGAACGGCTCGCCGCGGAGGAGGGCGTCGGCGAAGGCCTCGACCTGGAGCCGGAACGGGCTCGCCGCGCCGTCGAAGGGGACCGCCTCCGCCCCGCCCTCGTCGTCGGTGAGCGTGAGCGTGCCGCCCGGCGTCTGCCCCATCGTGTTGAGCGCGAGCGCCCGCGCCCGCGTGCCGACCACTTCGAGCTCGCGGCGCGGAAACGTGTCGGGGCAGTTGTAGGCGACGGACAGGTTGAGGAGCGCCCCGCCCTCGGTCCGCCCGACGAGGGCGGCGCCGTCGTCGACGGCGTAGTCATGGACCCGGCGCTGGAGGAGCGCGGCGACGTCGGTGATCGGCTCGCCCAGGAGGACCTGCGTGAGGTCGAGCCCGTGCGGGGCGAGGTCGAGGAACGCCCCGCCCCCCGCACGCTCGGGGTCCGCCCGCCAATTATCGTGTGGGTTCTCGTCGGGCGACCAGTCCGGCCCGGTCCAGCAGGCGTAGCGGATGCGGACGGCCGTGACGGTCCCCAGCGCCCCGCCCGCGATCAACTCGCGCAGGGCAACGTGGGCGGGGTGGAACCGCTGGTCGAACGCGGTCCCGTACGGCACGCCCGCCGCCTGCGCGGCGCCGAGCAGCGCCTCGGCCTCGGCGAGCGTCCGCGCGACTGGCTTCTCGCAGAGCACGGCCTTGCCCGCCGCCGCCGCCGCGCGCACCGGCCCGAGGTGCGCGTCGTTCGGCGTCGCCACGTAGACGGCGTCGACGTCGTCGCGCGCCAACAGTGCGTCGAGGCTCGTCGTCCGCTCCAGGTCGTGGTCCGGGAGGAAGGCGTCGAGGGCTGCCGCGTCGAGGTCGCACGCCGCGACCACGCGCCCGTTCGCGCTCGCCGCGATCCCCGGGCCGACGTAGTCGCGCGCGACCCACCCCGCCCCGACGACGCCCCAGCCGATCGTGTCGCCCATCACGACCCGAGCTCGCGGCGCTCCAGGTGGGCGACCGTCGTGCCGTCGCGCAGCACCTCGCCGTCCTCGGCGCCCGGCCCGCCCGCGAGCGGCGAGTCTGCGGCGACGGCCCCGTGCCCGCCCCGCTCGTAGCTGCCCGAGGGCGGGGTGGCGGGCGCGGGCGTGTCGGGCAGGGCGGGGCGGTCGGCCTCAGAAGGGTCGCTCTCCTCCCCCCGACGGGGGGAGGCCGGGAGGGGGGAGCTTGAGCCGACCGCCCCGCCCTCGCCGCGGGCGGGGTGGTCGAACGCGAACAGGCCGGCGGCGCGGAGCACGTCGCGCTGGAGGTCCTGGTAGAACCCGCCGTGGCAGACGTCGAGCTGGCCGGCGGCCGTGTCGCTGCCCAGCGCGTCGTCGAGCGTGAACCGGGCCGTGCGCGCGTGCCAGTCCATTTCGAGCACGCGGTCGAGCGCGTCGGCCGCGTGGAACGCCTGCGCCTCGGGCTCGGCGAACCGGGCCTCGCGCGTGAGCCCGAGCGCGTCGCGGACGAGCGACTGCAGCTCGACCGGCAGCGTGGCGACGGCCCGGTCGGTCGCGACGGTCGCCATCCGCGCGGTCAGGTCGTCGCCGATCAGCACGTCGCCCGCGTGGCCGGCGTCGGGGAGCGAGGCGTTGAACAGGTGGTGGGCGAGGCCCGTCAGGAACACCTGCGCCGGGTCCGCCCCGTAGTCCGGGGCCAGGACCACGCCGAACACGGCCGTTGCGAACGAGTGGTCGGCGTGGCTCTCGGCCGGCTCCAGCACGAGCCGCGGGAGGCCCGGGTGCGTGGCGCCCGCGCGCGGCTGGCGCACGAGGAGGTCCACGACGGCCGGCTCCTCGCCGTGCGGGAGCGCCCCGAGCGCCGCGCGGAGCCGCCCGCGGAGGCCGGCGTCGACCGCCCCGCCCAGGTCGTCGAACGCGCGGCCGAGCACGTCGAGCGCCTCGGACTCGTCGAGCCCGTGGGCCATCATCACGCCCGCGTTGAGGGCGGCCAGGCGGACCGCCGCGAGCGCCGCGGCCGTCTCGCTCAGCGCGACCGCCTCGACGGGCTCGCCGGCCGCGAGCCGCGCCCACGCACGCCCAAACTGGCGCTCGGCGAGCGACCGCGGCGAGCGCGCGTCGCGGACCCGCTTGAGGTCGCGGATCTGGCGGAGGAGGTCGACGGGCGGGGCGGGGCGGGCGGGGTGGCGGGTCACGCGGAGGGGGCGGAGGTGGACGACTCCGTACGCGCGTCGGCCGGCGCGGTGTCCTCGGTGAGCCCGTCGAGCCACGCGAGGAACGCTGTCTGCTGCCGGCCGAAGTCGTGCTCGGGCGTGCGGCCGGCGGCCGTCATCGGCCCCTTGAAGAAGACGCCCATCGGCTCGGCCACGCCGCCCCGCCCCGCCCGCGAGGCGAGGTCGAGGCACCGGGCGATGTCGAGCACGAGCGGGGCGGCCAGGATCGAGTCCTTGCACAGGAAGTTGACCTTGATCTGCATCCGCTGCCCCAGGAAGCCGACGAGGTCCACGTTGTCCCACGCCTCCTTGGCGTCGCCGCGCGGGCGGTAGTAGTTGATCTTGACCACGTGGTCCTCGACGGGGTAGCCCAGGATCTGGTCGAGGACGGTCCCCTTGGTCCCGATCTTCGAGGCCAGCGAGCCCGCCTCGCGGAGCGCCTCGCCGTCGCGGTTGCCCAGGATGTTGGTCGAGAACCAGCCCTCGACGCGGAGCGCCCGGTCGCGAAGGCCCGGCGCCATGAGCGTCTTGAGGAAGGTCTGCCCCGTCTTCCCGTCCTTCCCCGCGAGCGGCACGCCGCGCGCCTCGGCCAGCTCGACGAGCGCCGGCACGTCGGCGCCGACCGACGGCGTAAAGTTGCCGTAGGGGACGCCCTCCAGGACGGCGGCGTAGGCGTAGAGCATGGCCGGCGGGATCCGGTCGTCGCCGGCGTCGACGGCGGCCTCGAAGGCCTCGGCCGTCTGGAACACGTCGGCGTCGAGGTCCGGCGACGCCTCGGTCGAGGCCAGGTTGATGACGACCGCGCGGTCGAGCCCGTTCTCGCTCTGGAAGTCGCGGAGCGTCCGGCGCAGCTCGTCGACGACGTCGCGGAGGCCGAGGTCGGCGGCGTGGCAGTGCTCGCCGGTCACGCCCTGGCAGAAGCGGTCGTCGCCGTAGGCCGGCCACGGCGCGATGGCCGCGAGCGCGTCCCTGGCCGCGTCGTACTGCTGCGCGTCGAGCACTTTGTGGTGGAGCGCGGCCGCCGCGAGGTCGCCGTCGAACAGGTCCCAGCCGCCGAACACGAGCGACTCGTAGGGTGCGAGCGCCGCCGTCCGCTCGGGCGCGAGCGCCGCCAGCGGGAGCCCGTCGGTGCCGGCCGCGCCCTGGCGCATGAGCTCGACGCCGGCCACGGCCGTCGTCGCCACCGCCCCGCCCAAGCCGACGATGGCCACGCCGACACGGCCGGCGGGCGGGGTGGACAGGTCGGCGGGCTGCGCGGCGCCGTCGCCGGAGGGAGTGTCAGACATGGGCGGGGTGGGGGAGGAAACCGGGCGCGTCGTGCGCCCGCTGGATCAAGCGCCCGGCCGGCGCCTGCTGTTCCGGCGCCGGGCCGCGGGCGCTCGATGTGAGGAGACTCCTGACCGCCCCGCTCGGTCTCTCACGAGGGCGGCGCCCGCGCGTGCGGGGCGGGGCGTACGGCACGGGGCGGGGCGGGCGCCTTGCGCGCGCCGGGCGGGGCGGCGAGCTTGCGGCGCCCCCACCCGCTCCCGCACGTGCTCAACTACATCTGGGCCGGGCTCATCATCGTGAGCCTCGTCTTCGCCCTCGCCGCCGACGTGGGCGACCTGGCGCGCGACACGTACCGGAACGGGCAGGCGCTCCCGGTGACGGTCGCCTTCCCGGCCGGCTACGACGCCGACGCCGCGCGGCAGCCGGCGCTCCTGCGGATCGACGCCGACGCGTTCCGCCAGTTCTACGGGGCCGAGGGCGCGCCCGAGGCCGAGTACCCGGCCACGTTCCGGCGGACCGACGCGGGCTTCGAGATCCGCCTCGACGACGCCGACGCGCCCCTCCCCGCCCCGCTCGACGTCATCCGCGACGCGACGAACCCGAGCGACAACGTGCTCCAGGGCACGCTCGGGCCGACGTTGAAATTGGGCCGCGAGAACGCATACACCGCCCCGCCCGCCCCGAACCCGCCGACTCCTCAGCCGGTCCAGTCGTTCGATCCGGGGATGGAGGTCGTCTCGACCGGCCTCACGTTCGCGCCGGTCCGGTTCGTCAAGCTGGGCGACATCACGCAGGCGGCGCTCGACTTTGCCGAGACGGCGGTGACGATTGCGATCGGGCTCGTCGGCGTGCTCGTCCTGTTCCTGGGGCTGCTGAAGATCGCCGAGGACGCCGGCATCGTCCGGGCTGTGGTGCGGCTGGTCCGCCCCGTCCTCGGCCCGCTCTTCCCCGACATCCCCCGCGACCACCCCGCCATGGGCATGATCGCGCTCAACCTGGCGGCCAACGTGTTCGGGCTGGGCAACGCGGCCACGCCGTTCGGGATCAAGGCCATGGAGGAGCTCCAGAAGCTGAACCCCGAGCCCGAGACCGCGACCGACTCGATGGTCATGCTCCTGGCCCTCAACACGGCGAGCGTCCAGCTCATCCCGCCGCTCACGCTCATCGCCATCATCGGGATTGAGACGAACGCGGTCTACTTCCCCATCCTGTTCACGACGATGGGCTCGCTCGCCGTCGCGATCATTGCGGCCAAGACGCTCGGCCGGCTCCGCCGCTACCGCGAGACGGACCCGCTGCGGCACGGCCTGCGGGCGCCAGACGCCGCCCCGCCCGCGGCTGGGGGCGGGGTGGCCTGAGCCCGTCGCCGCCCCGCCCATAACCCGTCACTCGTAACCCGCAATGGACGCCTTCCGCGAGATCATCAGCGTGCTGTCCGTGTTCGTGCTCCCGGCGATGATCGTCGGGATCCCGGTCTACGGCCTCGTCAAGCGCGTGCCCGTCTACGAGTCGTTTGTCGAGGGCGGCAAGGAGGGGTTCGGCGTCGCCGTGCGGATCCTCCCGTACCTCGTGGCCATCCTGTTCGCGATCGGGATGTTCCGGGCGTCGGGCGCGATGGAGTGGCTGGCCGGCGCGCTCTCGCCGGTCCTCGCGCTCATCGGGATGCCGGCCGAGGTGCTGCCCATGGCGATCGTCCGCCCGCTCACGGGCTCCGGCTCGGTCGCCGTCGTGGCCGAGCTCGCCGAGCGCTACGGGACCGACTCGCTCGTCACGCGGATGGCCTCGACCATGTTCGGGTCGACCGAGACCACGTTCTACGTGATCGCCGTGTACTTCGGGGCCGTCGGCGTGAGCAAGACGCGGCACGCGCTCCCGGCCGGCCTCATCGCCGACGTCTCGGCCATGCTCTTCGCCGTCTGGCTCTGCCTGTTGTTCTTCGGGTAGCGGGTACGGGGTACGAGGTACGGGAGCGCTGCGGGTGTCACGTGCCGTACCCCGTACCGAGTACCCCGTACCTACGGACCCACGACGTTCAGCGCCAGGTCCAGCGTGTGGAGGTGGAGGCCGACGGCCGTCCCCACGTCGAGGCACCGGAGGCCGAGGCCGTCCAGGTGCGGGGCGAGGTCGTCGCCCTCGGCGGCGGCCTCGACGAGCGCGGGCGTCCGCTCGCGGAACCGCTCCAGGAGGGCGGGGCGGCCGGGCTCGCGGTCGTAGTCGGCGCCGAGGACGAAGAGCGGGAGCTCGGTGACGAGGCACAGCGGCGTCTCGGCCGCCCCGGCGGTCTGCGCCCCGCCCCGCCCCGCCCGGTTGCGGCCGGTGAGGACGGCGGTCTCCATGGACGAGAGGAAAAACCTGGCAGCGGTCTCCTCGTCGCCGCGCTCCAAAAAGTGCTCGCGCATGGCGCGGCCCTCGGGCGTCGTCCAGAAGCCGGGGCCGCCGTAGCGGAAGCCCTTCTCGGCGCCCCGGTCGTGGTCGTGGAGGCGGAGCCCGGCCTCGGCGGCGGCCCGCTCGAACCCCGCCTTTAGCGCGCCGAGGGCGGGGCGGTCGATCCAGTCCTTCTCGATCAGGAGAAGCGCGCCCTCGGAAAACGCCATCCCGTGCAGGCTCGCGTGGAGGGCGACCGGCGCGTAGGGGAACAGGAACCGGCTGGCGGCGGCGTTCTCGGGCCGCATCACCGGGTACCCGAACTCGACGTCGCGGCCGGGCGGCTCGCGGCGGCGGCCCCGCAGGAAGCGCCCGAGCGTCTGGGTGGGGCGGCCGGCGTCCCACGCCTCGATCCACGATTGGCGCGCCTCGCCGTCGGGGTTCACGTGGGGGACGACGCGGACCGTGAACCGCTCGAACAGGTCGCCCACCCCGCCCCCGTCGGCGCCCCAGCCGCGGGCGGCGAGCCCCTCGAGGACGAGCGTGCGGAGCGTCTCCGGCCCGACCGGCTCGTCGGCGTGGGCGCCGGCGACGAGCGTGACCGTGCGCGGCCCGTAGCCGAGCGTGACGCCGGCGATCGGGCGCCCCTTCTCGCTCCGCCCGATGGTCTCGAACTGGGCGAGGTCGGGGTTCGCCTCGCACGCCGCCCGCATCTCGTCGAACACCTCGTCGGAGGTGCGGAAGCGGGCGGGGCGGTCGAGGTCGGCGAGGCGCATCGGGAACGGCGGAAGGGGAAGGCGGAAAGGTGCCCGCCCCGCCCGTGCGGCACAACGGGCGGGGCGGAAACGGCCGGGCGCTCGCCCCGTTTCTCTACGACGCGCGACCGCCCCGCTCGCGGCGTGCGGGCGGGGCGGTCAAACGCGCGGGCAGGGCGGGGCGGCTCGTCATGGTCCTGACCCACTGACCTACCCGCTCACTGACCTACTGGCCCGAGGCGTCCGGCGCCGGGTCGGCCTCCGTCCGCTGGACGGGCTCCTCGCCGGTCGGGAAAAACTCGAGGGCCGCCGAGTTCATGCAGTAGCGCTGGCCGGTCGGGGGCGGGCCGTCGGGGAAGACGTGGCCGAGGTGGCCGTCGCACCGCGCGCACCGCGTCTCGGTCCGCGTCATGCCCAGGCTCCGGTCCACGATCTCGCGGACGTGCTCCGAGTCGACGGGCTGGAAAAAGCTGGGCCAGCCGGTACCAGACTCGAACTTCGAGCCGGACTCGAAGAGCGGGAGCCCGCACAGGTGGCACGCGTAGCGGCCCTCCTCCTTCGTGTGGAGCAGGAGCCCGCAGCCGGGCCGCTCGGTCCCGTGGTCGAGCAGGATGTGGCGCTCCTCGTGCGTGAGGCCGGCGTCCTCGACGGCGCGCTCGCGGGCCTCGCCGCGGAGCGGGGTCAGGTCGTAGCCGAGGGCAGACGTGTGGGATGCGGTGTCAGTCGGAGTCATCAGAAGGGGAGAAGATGTGGCGTCTAGACGCCGGTACGCCCGCACGTCTTTCCCCGATCCGCCGCCCCGCCCGTGCGGCGGCATCGGCAGAGTGGGACGTGGCGGCGCACGGGGCGGGGTGGCCGTCCGTCGCCCCTACGGCGCTTCCGCCCCGCCCGCCGCGAAGGCCCGCGCGCAGCGCTCGGCCCACGCCTCGGCGCCCGCGACGTCGGCCGGCGTCGGGCCGCCGTCGATGTCGTGGAGCGGCGCAGCCTCCGCCCCGCCCAGCTCTAGAAACAGGTCGCGCAGGCGGAGCGCCGCCGTCTGGTAGTACGGGTCGTAGTCGCGGTCGCCCAGCCCGACGACCCCGAACGCGGCGCCGTCGAGGGCGGGGCGGACGGCCTCCAGCGACTCGGCAAAGTCGACGGCGTTGTCGGGGTACGTCCCGTCCGACCACGTGCACAGCACGGCGACGAGCTGGCGGTACGCCCCCAGGTCCTCGGGCACGGCCTCGGCCATGTCGAGGACGTGGGCCGCGAACCCCAGGTCGCCCAGCCGCTCGGCCACGGCGTCGGCGACGACCTCGGAGTTGCCGGTCTGCGTGCCCACGAGCACGAGCACGTCGGGGTGGGCAGCGGTGAGGTCGAGCACGGCGGGCGGGGCGGCGAGCGGAAGGCGGAAGATGACCACCCCGCCCCGACTGGCGCGGGGACGAGGCAGGCGCGCGATTCATGGTGACCGCGCGGGCGGGGCGGGGCGGCAAGATCCGACCGCCCCGCCCCTCCGTAGTTGCATGCAACGCCGGAGATCACGCGCACCTGAACCCAAACCGACAACGCCCCACCCCGCCCGCGGCGCAGACGTGGGCGGGGCGGCGGATGTGCGTTTCCGTGTGAGGCCGCCCCGCCCGCACGAGCGGGGCGGGGTGGCCGGCCCTTCACCGTTGGCTGCGCCGGCCTGGCGGCTCAGCGTTCCCCTACCCCTCCGGGTTCAGGACCGCGTCGATCCGCGCCTGCACGTCGAGCAGGTGGTACCGCTCGGCCTGCTCGCCCGCCGCCGCGTAGCGAGGGAGCGCCCGGCGGACGTCGTCGGCAAGCGACAGGAGCGCGCCGCGCGCGAGCGGCCGAGCGTCCGAGCGCTCGATGCTCTGCGGGCGGTACCCGTAGGCCCGGTCGCGGAACTGCTCGGGGACCGACGACGGGTCCTCGGTCACGATCTCGCCGAGCCGCGCCACGAACGCCCGCTGGAGCGCGCGCCGGGCCGGGTCGATGGACCGCCCCGCCCCGATCTCCGCCCACACGCCGTCCGTCAGCATCGCCATCATCTCAGTTGGCTCGAAGGCGTCCTCGTAGAGCCACGCCGCCTCGGTCATGCGTCCCAGGCGGACCGGGTCGAGCAGCCGGTCGAGCGCCGTCTCCTGGAGCCGCTGGACGCGGTCGGCGATGCCGCCGGCCTCGATCCGCCCCAGGATCGCCGTGTCGAGCATCCACTCGGGCGTCGTGAACCCCTCGTCGACGAGGAACCGGACGGCCGCCCGCTGGCGCTCGGCGTCGACCGGCTGGTAGACCGCCCCGCCCTCGTCGGCGTACTTCGGGTCGATCGTCACCCCGCCCACGACGCGCGAGACGTGGCCGAGATAGCGCGCCCACTGGCCCGCCACCTGGCCGTAGAGCTCGTCGAGCTGCGAGTAGTCCTCGCCCTCCTCGACCGTCCACTCGCGCAGCCGTGGGACGATCCGCTTGAGGTTGGCGAGCCCCAGCGTGGACGCGTAGACGGCGTCGTCGCCCAGGTCCTCGGACTGCGAGCGCGGGTCGACCGGGTCGAACGTCTGCGCGCCGTAGCGGAACGCCGGGTCGTCGCGGTTCGCCATCACGAGGGCCTGGAGCTTCCGCCGCTCCTCGGCCTCGGTCTGGGCGTCGGGGAAGTAGCGGTAGCCCCACTCGACGGCCCACTTGTCGTACTCGCCCACGCGCGGCATGAGCTGGGTCACGCCGTCGCCCGGCTGGGCGACGTAGTTGAACCGGGCATAGTCCATGATCGACGGGGCCGTCCCGTGGGCCGCCGTGAACGTCGGGCTGCGCAGGCTGTCGACGGGGTAGGCCGTCGACGAGATCCAGTTGTGCGGGAGCCCCAGCGTGTGGCCGACCTCGTGGGCCGAGACGAACCGGACGAGCTCACTCATCACCTCCTGGCGGAACCGGGGCGCCCGCGCGTCCGGGTTCACGGCCGCCGTCTGCACGAAGTACCAGTTGCGGAGCAGGTTCATCACGTTGTGGTACCACCCGATGTCGGACTCCAGGATCTCGCCCGTCCGCGGGTCGTGGACGTGCGGGCCGTAGGCGTTTTCGGTCTCGGACGGGAAGTAGCGGATCGTCGAGTAGCGGGCGTCCTCGGGGCTCCACTCCGGGTCGTCGGGCGCGTCGAGCGCGCGGATCGCGTTCTTGAACCCGGCCTGCTCGAACGCCACGTTCCAGTCCTCGACGCCCTGCTTCAGCGGCGCCCGCCACTCGGTCGGCGTGGCGGGGTCGATGTAGTACGTGATCGGCGTGACCGGCTCGACGAGCTCGCCCCGCTCGTACGCCTCCATGTCGGAGGGCACGAGCCGCCAGCGCGTGACGTACTGGCGCTCCTCGGCCCGCTGCGCGTCGAGCCCGTAGTCGACCTGGTCGATCGTGAAGAACCCGACGCGCGGGTCGTAGCGGCGCGCCCGCATCTTGTCCTCGGGGAGCAGGACCATCGAGTGCGCCATCTCGACGGAGAGCACGCCGGTCGAGGCGTTCTCCGGCGGCTCCGCCGCCTCGTACGTCAGCACCGACCGGACCTCGACGTTGCGCGGGAACGACATGGCGCGGGCCAGGAACGAGCGGTCCGTGTCCAGCCGCCGCACCTTGAACTGCTCGCGGGCGCCCTGCGGAAGCCCGAAGACCGGCGTGTCGCCCGTGAACGCGTCGGTCAGGTCCACGACGACCGACGCCGAGTCCGGCCCGATGGCCTCGACCGGCACGCGCGCGATGATCGGCGCGAACTGGGCGTCCTGGACGGCCCGCGCGATCGGCAGGTCCGGGTCGGCGACCGACTGGTACTGGACCGTCCGCAGCAGGACGTGGTCGCCCTGGCGCTCCCAGCGGACGGCCTGCGTGTTCACCTTGGCCCCGCCGTACTGGAACCCCTCGGTCGTCTTCGAGACGCGGCTCACGACGAGCATCTCGGCGCCGAAGAGCGAGTCCGGGATCTGGACCAGCAGCTTCTCGCCGTCGTCTTCGAGGTGGACCGTGAACAGGCCGTCGTCGCTGACCGCCCCGCCCGTGACGACCTCGGCGAACGGCTTCATCCCGTTCTCCTCTTCCGCCCCGCCCCCGTCCGCTCCGTTCTCGGCGGGCGGGGTGGCCGTCTGGGTGGTCGCGCAGCCGGCTGCGAGGAGCGCGGCGGCGAGGAGGGTGGCAAGGCGGGTCATGGGCGTCGGGGCGTCGGTGGAAGGGCCGTCTCGTGCGGGCCGTCGGGTCGCGCAGTGTACCGCCCCGCCCGACCGCGCACCCCGCCCGGCGCGCGCGGCGGGGGCGGGGCGGCTAGAACGGGGCGTCGGTGGCCGGCGGCGGGAGCGGCGGCGGTCCGCCGTCGCCCGAGTAGCCCGGGCCGGGCGGGGGCGGGGCGGTGCCGGACGGGGGCAGCGAGAAGTCGTCGTAGCCGCCCGACGTGTCGCTTGCGAGGTACGAGTTGAGGTTCTCGAAGCGGGCGTACTGGTTCACGAACGCCACCTTGACGTCGCCGATCGGCCCGTTCCGCTGCTTCCCGATGAGGAGCTCGCCGAGCCCCTCGGTCGAGTTCCCGTTCTCGTCGACCGTGATCCCGTAGCGCTCGGCGCGGTAGATGAACATGACCACGTCGGCGTCCTGCTCGATCGAGCCCGACTCGCGGAGGTCCGAGAGCTGCGGCCGCTTGTCGCCGCCCCGCGTCTCGACGGCGCGGCTGAGCTGCGAGAGCGCCAGCACCGGCACGTCGAGCTCCTTGGCGAGCCCCTTCAGCGACCGCGAGATCTGGGCGATCTCCTGCTCGCGGTTCCCGCTCTGCGCCTGGCTCGTCCCGTGCATGAGCTGGAGGTAGTCGACGATGACGAGGCCGATCCCGTGCTCGGCCTTGAGGCGCCGGCACTTGGCGCGCAGCTCCAGGATGCCCAGGCCCGGCGTGTCGTCGATAAAGATGGAGGCGGCCGAGAGGCGGCCGGCGGCCCGGGCCAGCTTGGGCCAGTCGTCGTCGTGGAGCCGGCCCGTCCGCGCGCGCTGGGCGTCGACGCGGGCCTCGGACGTGAGCAGGCGCTGCGCGAGCTGCTGCGCGCTCATCTCGAGCGAGAAGTACGCGACGCCGGCCGGCTTGTCGGGGTGGAGCGCCGCGTTCCGCGTGACGGCGAGGCTGAACGCGGTCTTGCCCATGGATGGCCTCGCCGCGATGATGACCATGTCGGACGGCTGCCAGCCGCCGGTCATGGCGTCGAGCGACGAGAACCCCGAGGGCACGCCCGTGATGCCGCCCTCGCGCCCGTGGATGGACTCGAGGTGCTGCATCGTCTGGTGCACGACGGAGTTCATGTCCACGGCCCCCTTACGGAGCTGGGACTCCGAGATCTGGAAGATCTCGCGCTCGGCGTTGTCGAGCAGGTCGAAGGCGTCCGTCGTCGGGTCGAAGGCCTGGCCGACCACGCCGGTCATGGTCGTGATGAGCTTGCGGAGCAGGCTCTTCTCGGCGATGATCCGGGCGTGGTACTCGACGTTGGCCGCGCTCGCCACGTGCGTCGTGAGCTCCGTCAGGTAGTAGCCGCCGATGCCGTCGTAGTCGCCGCGCCGCTTGAGCTCCTCGGTGAGCGTGATGAGGTCGACCGGGTTGCCGCGCTCGAAGAGGGCCTCGACGGCCTCGAAGATCCGCTGGTGGCGGGGGTCGTAGAAGGCGTCGGCCGGGAGGATCTCGATGGCCTTCGGGATCGCCTCGCGCTCGATGAGGAGCGCGCCCAGGACCGACTGCTCGACCTCGGTCGCCTGCGGCGGCATCCGCCCCGCCTGCTGCTGCATCGGGAGCACGTTGAGCGGGCGCCGGCTCCCGCCGGTCATCCGCTCGATGGGGACGCCCGGCATCGACTCGTCGATGCGGAGCGGGCGCTGCTGGAAGTCGTCGGGGTCGGGCATGAGCGGGTAATGAGTGAGGGGTGACGGGTGAAGGGCGTCTTCTCATCGCCCTTTACTCGTCACTCATCACCCGGTAAGCTGGTCGTAGCGGGTGCGGAGGAGCTTGACGTCCTCCCACGTGGGCCGCTTCCACTGGGGGTTGCGGAGGAGCGCGGCGGGGTGGTACGTGACCAGGAGCGGGAGGCCGTAGAAGTCCTGGAACGTCCCGCGGAGGGACGCCAGCGACGACTTCTTCCCCAGCAGCCCGTTCCCGGCGCTCTTGCCGACGGCGAGGAGCACCTTGGGGCGGACGAGCGCGATCTGCTTGTAGAGGATCGGGATGTGGGCCTCGACCTCGTCGGCGAGCGGGTCTCGGTTGTTCGGCGGCCGGCTCTTGAGGATGTTCGTGATGTAGACCTCGGGGCGCTTAAAGAGGACGGCCTCCAGGATCTTGTCCAGGAGCTGCCCGCTCCGGCCGACGAACGGCTCGCCCTGGCGGTCCTCGTCGGCGCCCGGCGCCTCGCCGATGATCATGAGGTCGGCGTCGGGGTCGCCGGTGCCCAGGACCGGGTGGATCCGGTCGCGGTCGATGGGCACGAGCTCGGTCTCGTCGAGCCAGGCGTAGACCTCGTCGAGCGAGGCCATGTCGCGGAGCGGGGAGTCCTCGGGGATGAGGGCCTCGATGCGCTCGTAGGGCGAGAGGGCCTCGTCCTGGCTGGGGTCGGGGAGGGCGCCAAACAGGTCGGGCACGTCGTCGGGGGAAGCGGGGGCGTCGGGGGGCGGGGCGGCCTCCTGGGGCTCGGGCGCCGGAGTGGCCGCCCCGCCCCGCCGGGGCGTCTCGGGCGGGGCGGCCGTCGGGAGGTGACCCTCGGCTTGCCGTTGGCCGGCAGGAAGGGGGGGCTCGTCGGGGGCGGGGGGCGCGGCCTCTGCGAGGAGCGGCGGCTCGTCGTCGGGGGGCTCCCACTCGGGCCGCTCCTCGGCGAGGGCCGCCGCCGCGGCGGGCTCGGCGCCCGCGCGGTACCGCGTCGGCCCGACGATGGCGCGCTGGAGCGCGAGGAGGCCGCGGGCCTCTCGGAGCAGGTCGGGGAGAGAGGCGGCGTCGGCCACGGGCACGGTCCGGGGGGGACCGGTCAATGTATCGGGCGGGGCGGCCCTCCGCAACGGCGGTGGATAAGGGTGTGGACAACCCGCTCGACCTTCACCGCCCCGCCCCGCGGCGGAGGAGGGGCGGCAGGCACTACCCCACCCCGCGGCGGAGACGGAGGGGCTGCCGTACGGCACCGTGCAGGGAGGTACAGGGTACTCGGTACGAGGTACGCGAGCGCCGAGGTTAGATCGGGCCGTACCCCGTACCTCGTACCCGGTACCCACCCGGAGGGTGCTCCAGGCGCCACCCCGCCCGCAGAGCACTTCGAGCGGGGCGGGCACGGAACCGCCCCCTCCTCTCAGGCCCCGAGCGCCGCGCGGACGGCCGGCGCGATCCGCTCGGCCCAGGCGTCGTAGGCCGCTCCATTCGGGTGGAGGCCGTCGGCGGCGACGAGCGCACCCTGCTCCCGCGAGAGGGCCGTGACGTCGACCCACCTCGCCCCGGCGGCCTCGGCCTCGGCGCGGGCGGCGGCGTTGAAGGCGTCGACCTCGCGGCCGATCTCGGCCGGCGTCCGCACGGGCACGTCGGCGTCCTCGGGCGGGGCGGCGCCGTGCGGCGTGCGGCCCCAGTCGGGGATCGAGACGACGACGACGCGCTCCGCCCTGCCGGTTTGCGGTCCGCCGGTTTGCGGTCCGCCTGCGAGGGCGGCGGCGCGGGCGAGGAGGGTGGTGAACCGGGCGCGGTAGGCGTCGGCGTCGGGCCGCCGGTACTGGTCGTTCACGCCGATGAGGAGCGTCACGGCGTCGGCGGCTTCGGGCGGGGCGGCGTCGAGGGCGGCAGCGAGGTCCTTGGTCGTCCACCCCGTCTGCGCGACGACGGTGGGCGGGGCGACGTCCACCCCGCCCGCGCTCAGGGCGGCGGCGACCCGAGCGGGCCACGCCTCGTCGGGCGCGACGCCCTCGCCGACCGTGTACGAGTCGCCCAGGCAGAAGAGGCGCGTCACGCGGGCGGGGCGACGTCGTGCGCGGCGGCCTCGCGCGTGACCACGTCGAGGAGCGCCGCGGCAATCTCGGCCTTGGGCGCCGTCGCGATCTCGACGCGCTGGCCGCCCCGCCCGAGCAGCGTCAGGCGGTTGGTGCCGGTGCCGAAGCCCGCGCCCGGCTCGCCCTGCACGTTGAGGGCGATCCAGTCGAGCCGCTTCCGCTCCAGTTTGGCGCGCGCGTGGGCGTCGCCGTCGTGCGTTTCGAGGGCGAAGCCGACGAGCGTCTGGCCGTCGCGGCGGCGCTCGCCGAGCGCGGCGAGAACGTCGGGCGTGCGGCGGAGGCGGAGCACGAGGTCGCCCTCGCCCTTTTTCAGCTTCTGGTCCGAGGGCTCGGCCGGCGCGTAGTCGCTCACGGCCGCCGCCGCGACCACGAGGTCGGCCTCGACGGCGAGCGCGGCCGCCAGCATCTCGTCGGCCGTCTCGACGTCGACGCGCTCGACGCCGGGCGGGGTGGCGAGCGTGACCGGTCCCGCGACGAGCGTCACGCGCGCGCCGCGCCGCGCCGCGGCCTCGGCGACAGCGAACCCCATGGTCCCGGTCGAGCTATTGGACAGGAACCGGACCGGGTCGATGGCCTCGCGCGTCGGTCCGGCGGTGACGAGGACGCGGACGCCGGAGAGGGATGGGGGATGGAGGATGGAGGGATGAGCGCTCCCGCCCGGCTTTGGACCCTCTGCCCATCCCTCTTCATCCCTCCCCATTCCCGATCCCTCCCCGCCCCGCCCGGGCGGGGCGGCCAGCCACTCGCCGATCCGCCGCGCGAGGTCCTCGGGCTCCGGCAGGCGGCCGTCGCCGACGAGCCCCGACGCCAGTTCCCCGTGGGCGGGGTGGACGACCGTCACGCCGTCGGCCTGGAGCGTCGCCACGTTGCGCCGGGTGGCCGGGTGGCCCCACATGTCGTGGTCCATGGCCGGCGCCACCAGGACCGGGCACCGCGCCGAGAGCACGACGGCCGTGAGCATCGAGTCGCAGAAGCCGCCGGCCAGCTTCGCCAGCGTCTGCGCCGTCGCCGGGGCGACGACGACGCCGTCGGCCCAGAGCCCGAGCTCGACGTGCTTGGTCCACGCCGTCTGCGCCGCGCCGGCGTCGGGGAACAGCGGCCCGAGCACCTCGCGCCCGGCCAGCGTCGCGACGGTCAGCGGCGGGATAAAGCGGGCCGCCGCCGCCGTCATCACCGGCTGGACGTCCGCCCCGCCCTTGACGAGGCGCCGCACGAGGTCGGCGGCTTTATAGGCCGCGATGCTCCCCGTGATGCCGAGGACGATCTTTTTGCCTTCGAGCGGCACAGCGGGGCGGGGTGGAGCCGTCGCTCTTCGGGGGAGGACGCACCCCGTACCAAGTACCCTGTACCAGCTCTAGGCTCCGTCGCCTTCGCTGGCGGTCGGGTTGCGGAAGTAGAGCTCGCCGTCCTGGAGCTCCTCGATGGCCGCGCGGCTGGGCTTCGGCTGGCGCTCGTACTCGAGCGAGATGCGGAGCTGGTCCTCGTTCGAGCGGAGCTCCTCGGCCGGGTCGAGCGCGAGGTCCTCGAAGTAGCTCAGCCGCTGGTCGAGCTCGGCCTTCGTCTTCGAGGCGAGCTGGCGCGCTCGCTTCGAGATCACCGTCACGGTCTCGTAGAGGTTGCCGGTCTCGTCGGCCAGCTTCGTCGTGTCGAGGGTCTGGATCGCCATGGGTCGGAGGGGGAGCGGGTAGCTAGAGAGCGTACGCGCGGGCGGGGCGGGGCGGGGCTAAGAATCCAGGAAAGCGCGGACGCGCGCGGTCGTCTCGCCGACGGCCCGCTCCAAATCGTCGTTGACGACGGTCGCGTCGAACTCGTGGGCGTAGCCGAGCTCCATCTTGGCCCGTTCGAGGCGGACGGCGATCCGCTCCTCGTCCTCGGTCCCGCGCGCGTGGAGCCGGTCGGCGAGGGCGGCCAGGCTGGGCGGCTCGACGAAGAGCGTGAGCGCGGCGCCGCCGAAGAGCCGCTTCACGTTGAGCGCCCCCTTGACGTCGATGTCCAAGACTACGGCGCGGACGCCCTCGGCCCGCGCCGTTCGCTCGACCTCCTCGCGGAGCGTCCCGTAGAACCGGCCGGGGTAGACCTCCTCGTGCTCGACGAAGTCGCCGGCGCTCAGGCGGTGCAGGAACTCCTCGGGCGAGAGGAAAAAGTAGTCGACCCCGTGGGCCTCGGCCGGGCGCGGCTCGCGCGTCGTCGCGCTCACCGAGAACTGGAGGCCGGGCACCTCGGCCATCAGCCGCCGCGCGATCGTCGTCTTGCCGGCGCCGCTCGGGGCGGTGAGCACGAGGAGCTTCATGAGAACGCTGAACGATGAATGATGAACGACGAAGGGGCGGGGTGGGCGGTCTCGCTCGTCGAACACCCCTTCAGCATTCGCCGTTCAGCGTTCAGCGTTCAGACCACGTTCTGGACCTGCTCGCGGATCTTCTCGACCTCCTCCTTCATGGCGACCGCGAGCCGCGTGAGCTCGGCGTCGTTGGCCTTCGAGCCGACCGTGTTGACCTCGCGGCCGATCTCCTGGGCGAGAAAGTTGAGCCGCCGCCCCACCGGCTCGTCCAGCGCCAGCGCCTCACGGAACTGGCCCAGGTGCGACCGCAGGCGGACGGCCTCCTCGGTCACGTCGAGCCGGTCGGCGAGCAGGACGGCCTCGGCTTCGAGGCGGCCGGGTTCGAGCTGCCCCGCCGCCACGAACTCGTCGAGGCGCTCGTGGAGCCGCGCGCGGGCCTCCGCGGTCCGCTCCGGCGCCCGCGCCTCGACGGCCGCCGCCCCGCCCTCGATGGCGTCGGCGCGGGCGACGAGGTCGTCGCGGAGCGCCGCGCCCTCGGCCCGGCGCATGGCGTCGAGGGCGCCGAGCGCCTCGGCCAGCGCCGCCTGGACCGCCCGCCACCCCGCCCCGTCGTCGGGGGCGGGGCGGGCCACGAGCACGTCGGGCAGGCGGAGCACGTCGGCCAGCGTGACGGCGGCGGCGGCGAGCCCGGCGTCCTCGGCCGCCTCGCGGAGCAGGGCGCCCGCCGCGCGGGCCGTCTCGGCGTCCACGCGCAGGCCGCTCGCCGCCCCGCCCGCGCGGCTCAGCGACACGTGGACGGTCGCCGTGCCGCGCCCGATGGCCTCCTTTACGGTGGACTGCACCGCCGTCTCGTGCTCGGCCAGATCGCCCAGCCCGCGGACCGTGGCCTCGGCGTAGCGGCCGTTGACCGTGCGGACCTCGACGGTCGCCTCGGCGCCGTCAGCGGCGGCGCTCCCCCGTCCGAACCCGGTCATGCTGCGGATCATGGGGCGGGGCGGGGCAGAACGGGGCGGGGCGGTCGGTACGGAAGAGCCCCGGCCTGCGGGGCAGGGCCGGGGCTCCGTGCGGAGAGAGAGGGATTCGAACCCTCGGTACCGGAAACCGGCACACGCGCTTTCCAGGCGCGCCCCTTCAGCCACTCGGGCACCTCTCCGGGGAATGCGGAATGAGGAATGTAGAACGCGGAAGGGAGTCCGAGAGCCGCCCCGCCCGTCCTGACGGCCCCTTCACCATTCCGCGTTCTCACTTCCACATTCCTAGACCTTCATGATGTCGGCCTCCTTGGCCTCGAGCGTCCGGTCGATGCGGCCCGTGTAGCGGTCGGTCATCTCCTGGAGCCCGCCCTCGGCCTCGTACTCCATGTCCTCGGAGAGCGACTCGGCCCGCGACGTCTTCTTGATCTGGTCCTTGGCCGTGCGGCGCGCGTTGCGGATCGAGATTTTGGCCTCCTCGCCCTTGGTCCGGGCCGTTTTGGCGAGATCGCGGCGGCGCTCCTCGGTCAGCGGCGGGATCGAGATCAGGATCTGCTGGCCGTTGTTGGTCGGGTTCAGGCCCAGGTTGGCGTTCGCGATCCCGCGCTCGATGGCCCCGATCGTGCCCTTGTCGTACGGGGCGACCGTGAGGAGGTCGGCCTGGGGCGCGGCCACGTTCGCCACCTGGTTCAGCGGCATCGTGCTCCCGTACGCCTCCACGCGGACGCTGTCGAGCATCTGGGGCGCGGCGCGGCCGGCGCGGACCGTCGCGAGCTCGCTGACGAGGTGGTCGAGGGCGGCGTCCATCTGCATCTCGGCCTCGTCGAGGGCCTCCTGGAGCTGCGGGTCGATCATGGTGTGCGGGCGGGGTGGGGGGAGGAAAGCGCCCGCCCCGCCCGGACCGTCTGCTCCGGGGCGGGGCGGGGCGGGCTAGGCGAAGACGACGGGCTCGAGGTCGACGTCCCAGTGGACCGTCGTCCCGACGTTCTCGCCGCGCAGGACGCGCGTGAGGGCGCCCGGCCGGTTCATGTCGAACACGATGAGCGGGAGCCCGCCCTCCTTGGCGAGCGTGACGGCCGTGAGGTCCATGACCTGGAGGTCGCGCTGGATGACCTCGGCGCCGTGGATCGTGTGGTAGCGCTGGGCGTCGGCGTCAGTCTCGGGGTCGGCCGTGAACACGCCGTCAACGCGGGTGCCCTTGAGGATGACCTCGGCGTCGACCTCGGCGGCGCGGAGCGCGGCGGCCGTGTCGGTCGAGAAGTACGGGTGGCCGGTGCCGGCCCCGAACACGACGACCCGGCCCTTTTCGAGGTGGCGGATCGCGCGGCGGCGGATGAACGGCTCGGCGATCTCGTTCATGTCGATGGCCGAGACCAGCCGCGTGTCGAGGCCGACCGCTTCGAGCGCGTCCTGGAGCGCCATCGCGTTGATCATGGTCGCCAGCATGCCCATGTAGTCGGCGTGCGCGCGGCTCGACATCTGGGCGCCCTGCGGCGAGACGCCGCGGAAGATGTTGCCCCCGCCGATGACGAGCGCCACCTGGGCGCCGGCGTCGACGGCCTCCTTGACGTCGGCGGCGTAGCGGCCGAGGACGCCGTGGTCGATCCCGAACTCGCGCTCGCCGAGCAGGGCCTCCCCGCTCAGCTTGAGGAGCACGCGGCGGTATCGCAGGCCGCCGGTCGTCGTCGGGTGCTCGTCGTCGGCCTCGGGGGGCATGGGGGGCGGGGCGGCAGGACCAAAAAAGCCGCTCGGGCGGGGCGGCGGGGCACGCGGAAGGTACGCCGGCGCCGCGGCGCCGGGCAACGCGGCGGCGGCCGCCCCGCCCGAAATCGCCGCGTAGAGCGAGCCCGCCGGCGCCGTGGGCGGAGCCCAGCGGGGCGGGGCGGTTTAGCTTTGGCCGCCCCGCCCGCGCGCTCCGCGTTGCCCATGCCCGCCCCGCCCGCCGCCCCCGCCGACCCGCCCCGCCCCGGCGAGGGCTCGCGGGAGGTCACGCGCCGGGCGCTCCTGCGCGGCGCGCGGCGCCTGTTCTCCGAGCGGGGCTACGACCACGTCGGCGTCCGCGAGATCGCGGCGACGGCAGACGTCAACGCGGCGCTCATCAACCGCTACTTCGGGTCGAAGCTGGGGCTGTTCCAGGAGGCCGTCGCCGAGAGCTTCACGGTCGGCAACCTCCTCGTGGGCGACCGCGCCACGCTGGGCGACCGCCTCGCGCGCTACCTCGTGCGGCCCCGGCCGGGCGGCTTCGACCCGACGCTCGTGCTCCTCCGGTCGGCCGCGTCGCCCGAGGCCGGCGGCGTCCTCCGCGCGGCGCTCGCCGACGACGTCGCCGCCCCGCTCGCGGCCTGGCTGGGCGGGGCGGACGCCCGGGAGCGGGCCGGGCTCGTCGCGGCCGTCCTGTTCGGGTTCGCGCTCGGGCGCGACGTGGCCGCCGTGCCGGCCCTCGCCGACGGCGACCGGGCGGCGCTCGCGGGCCACCTCGGCGCCGTCCTCCAGCGCCTCATCGACGGGGCCTAGCGGGCGGGGTGGCGGGTCGGGGGCGTAGCTTGGCGGCTCTCCCCGACGCACGATGGGCTTTGACTCGAACGGCGCCCGCTTTCTCCTCTCGGCGCGCGAGCGCGGGGCCTCGTTCGAGCGGACGCTCACCCTCGGCCACCAAGACCTCCACCTCGCCCCCGAGGAGCGAGCCCGGATCCTGGCCGACTACGGGCTTGCCGACGCGCCGCTCACCGACGGCCCCGGCTTTCTCCGGCACCTAGGGGCCGACGACGTCGCCGCGCTCGACGTGTCCGACTACGAAGGCGCTCGGATCCTGCACGACCTCAACGAACCCGTCGGCGAGGAGCACAAGGCGCGGTACTCGGCCGTGATCGACGCGGGGACGTTGGAGCACGTGTTCAACTACGCCGTCGGGCTCAAGAACGCGATGGAGATGGTGGCCGTGGGAGGCCACCTGATCACGATCAACCCGGCTAACAACTTTCTGGGCCACGGATTCCACCAGGCCAGCCCGGAGCTTTTCTTCCGGGCGCTCTCGCCGGCCAACGGGTACGAGATCGGCCGGGTGGTGCTGGCCGAAGAGGGCGGCGGCTGGTACCAGGTGACGGACCCGGCATCGGTGCGCTCTCGCGTCCAGATCGTCAACGAGCGGCCCACGTTCGTCATGGTCCAGGCCCGACGCACGGCCGACGTGCCGGTGTTCGCCGAGTGGCCCCAGCAGAGCGACTACGCCATGATCTGGGCCGACCATGCGGGCGAGCGGACCGCCGGCCAGAGCCCGCTCGTCCACGGCCTCCGGCAGCGGCTCCGTCACATCGGGCCGGTATGGCGGACGCTCCGGGCGCTCAAGACGACCGTCGCCGCGCCCGGCGAGCGGCGGCGGCGGTCGTTCCAGAACCGGACGCACTTCCGCCCCGTCGATCGCTGACGGGCGTCGACCACCCCGCCCCAAACGGCGCCACCCCGCCCGGGCAGCGCCGGGCGGGGTGGTCAGGACGTCGTCGGCGGAGAGGCGGCCGCGCCTCGTGCGAGCGGGCAGCGGGCAGGTCGCCCGCCCCGCCCGCATCCGTCACCCGCCGAGGGCGAAGCGGACGAACCGGCGGAGCTCGGCGTCCTGCTTTTTCAGCATCTGCTCGACGGTCATCGAGGAGTCTTTCACGAACGGCTGCTCGACGAGCACGTTGTCCTTGAAGTACCGCGTGAGCTTGCCCTCGGCGATCTTGTCGAGGATCTGGTCGGGCTTGCCCTCGGCGCGGGCCTGCTCGCGGCCGATCTCGCGCTCCTTGTCCTGCGTCTCCTGCGAGACGTCGGCGCGCGTGGCGGCCACGGGGTTCATGGCCGCGGCCTGCATCGCCACGTCGCGGCCGGCCTCGGCGAGGTCGCCCGAGCCCGTCATCTCGACGAGCACGCCCAGCTTAGCGCCGGGGTGGATGTAGTCGACGACGGTCCCGCCGTCCTGGGCCTCGACGGTCTCGAAGCGGCGGACGTCGATCTTCTCGCCGATCTTGCCCGTCATGGCCGTCAGCGCCTCGCCGAGCGGCTGGCCGTCGACCGGGACCGCCTGCGCGGCGTCGAGGTCGGCGGGGCGGGCGTCGAGGAGGGCGTCGGCGACCTTCTGGGCGAACGTGACGAACTGGTCGTTGCGGGCAACGAAGTCGGTCTCGGAGTTGACCTCGACGATCACGCCGACGTCGCCGCTGTCGGTCGTCGCGGTCACAATGGCGCCCTCGGTGGCGTCACGGTCGGAGCGGCTGGCGGCCACCTTCTGGCCCTTTTTGCGGAGGATGTCGATGGCCTGGTCGAAGTCGCCGTCGGCCTCGACGAGCGCCTTTTTGCAGTCCATCATGCCCGCGCCGGTGGCCTCGCGGAGCTGCTTTACGTCTTGTGCGGAGATTGCCATGTCGGTCGGTCTGGAATGTCGGATGCGGGGTCGGGCGGGGCGGACCCGACGGGCACGTAGCCCCGAAAGCGAGACGGGGACACGACGGGCCGGGCGGCGCGGCGTGTCCCCGTCGGGCGGCGTGGGCGGCCCCGGCGGAGCGGCCCGAGGGCGGGGTGGAGCCCTCTAGCTGTTGTCGGTCTCGGCGTCGGCGAGCGTGACGACCTCCTCGGTCCCCTCGGTCTCGTCGTCGCCCTTCTTGGCCGTCTCCTCGGCCTCGGCGGCGCGCGTCGCGGCCTCGGCGGCGGCCTCCTCGCGCTTGGCGAGCCCGGACTGCCGGCCCTCGATGATGGCGTCGGCGATGACGCGCGTGAACAGCGCCACCGACTTCATGGCGTCGTCGTTGGCCGGGATCGGGAAGTCGACGAGGTCGGGGTCGACGTTGGAGTCGACGAGGGCGATGACCGGGATGCCCAGCTTGCGGGCCTCGTCGACGGCGATGTGCTCGCGCTTGACGTCGACGACGAAGAGGGCGCCGGGCACCTTGTTCATGTCGGAGATGCCGCCGAGCACGCGCTCGAGCTTTTCGAGCTCGCGCGAGCGCATGAGCCGCTCCTTCTTCTTGAGCCCGGCGACGGAGCCGTCGGCCTCCTCGCGGCGGAGCGTCTCCATGCGCCGGAGGCTGCCGCGGATGGTCTGGAAGTTGGTGAGCATCCCGCCCAGCCAGCGGTCGACCGCGTAGGGCATCCCGCACCGCTCGGCCTCCTCGCGGACCACGTTCTGAGCCTGCTTCTTGGTGCCGATAAAGAGGATGTTCCGGCCCTGCGACGCGAACCGCGCGGCGGCCTCGGCGGCCTGGTCGAGGAGCGTCTGGGTCTGCTTGAGGTCGAGGATGTGGATCCCGTTCCTCTCCATGAAGATGTACGGGGCCATCTTCGGGTTCCACCGGCTCGTGAGGTGGCCGAAGTGGGCGCCTGCGCGGAGCAGGTCTTCGATCGGAAGGCGGGCCATGTTGGCTGTGGGCAGTCGCCGGCCGCGGAGGGCCGGGCGGGGTGGTTGGGGCCTCCCCCGCCGTCGCTCGCGCGGCCGACCCGCCCCGCCCGAGGGCGGTCCGACCGGTCGGTCGGCGGGCACCCGGCCGCGCGTCGGGCGGGGTGGGGGATGAATGCAGTACGGGGTACCAGGTGCGGGGTACGAACTCCGGGAGCGGCGTACCGAGTACCCTGTACCTCGTACCCGCGAAGCCTAGCGCTTCGAGAACTGGAACTTCTTGCGGGCCTTGGGCTGGCCGGGCTTTTTGCGCTCGACCATGCGGGGGTCGCGCGTGAGGTAGCCGGCGTCGCGGAGCGGCTTGCGGAGGTCCTCGTTGAAGTCGATCAGCGCGCGGGCGATGCCGAGCTGGATGGCCTCGGCCTGGCCGGTGAGCCCGCCGCCCTTCGCGTTGACGAGGACGTCGAACTGGCCGCGGAGCTCCGTCAGGTCGAGCGGGGCGGTGGCGGCGCGCTGGCGGATCTCGGTCGGGAGGTACTCCTTGAGCTCGCGCTTATTGACGACGACGTTGCCGGAGCCGGGGCGGAGGTAGACGCGGGCGACCGACGTTTTGCGGCGGCCGACGGCCTGGTACTGGGTTGCCATAGATGCGGGGTACAGGATACAGGGTTCGGGGTACAGTCCGGCGTGGGCACGGGGGCGGGGTGGCCGCGCCTCGTACCGAGTACCCCGTACCGCGTTAGATGTCGAGGGGCTCGGGCTGCTGGGCCGCGTGCGGGTGGTCGGGGCCGGCGTAGACGTGGAGCTTGCCGAGCATGGCGCGGCCGAGCTTGTTGCGCGGCATCATGCCCTTGACGGCGTTCTCGACGATGAACTCGGGCTTGTGGTCGCGGAGCTCCTTCGGCGTCCGCTGCTTGATGCCGCCGGGGTAGCCGGAGTGCCGGAAGTAGAGCTTGTCGGTCTCCTTCTTGCCCGTGAACCGCGCCTTGCCGGCGTTGACGACCACGACGTGGTCGCCGACGTCCATGTGGGGCGTGTACTCCGGCTTGTGCTTGCCGCGGAGGATCGTGGCGACGCGGGCGGCGAGGCGGCCGACGACGAGGTTCTCGGCGTCGACGACGTGCCACGCCGCTTCGACGTCGCCGGGCCGGGCGCTGTAGGTCTTGAACGAGGTCGTGTTCATGGGTCTGTCGGGGCCGGGGGGCCGGCGCGGGCGCAAAAAGAGGGCGGGGCGGGCGGGGCTCCTCCGCGCAGACGTGCGCGGGAGGGCAGCGGTCCGCTCCGCGGCCGACGGGCCGACCGGGCGTCTACGGCAGACGGGGGCCGGGGCAGTCGAGCCTGGGAAGCTAGAGGGCAGGCGGGGCAGGGGCAACGTCTGGGACCCGGCCGGACGGCCCGGATGGGCGAGTTCAAGGGTTCTTCCTCGGTAAGAGCGCGCGCTCTATCTTCACCGTCTGCCCAGGTATGCCCACGGATTCGACGGCTCACTGTGTCCGACATCTCCTTCGAACGGCTCGACGCCGTCGCCGCCCGCCTCCCCTTCTCCGTCGACGACTACGGCGCGGCCGCGGCCGCGTTCGTCCGCTGGCGGGCCGGGGGCGGGGCGGCCGACTGGGAGGCGGCCGTGACCTGGGCGTACTGCTACTCGCTCCGGTACCTCTACGTCCGGTTCGCCCGCGAGCCTGCCGCGGCGTCGGCCGACGTCGAGGCCGTCGTCGACCGGACGTTTATGCGCGTGCTCGACAAGCTTGACGAGGTCCGGGACCCGTCGAAGTTTCCGCAGTTCGTGAGCGTCGTGTGCAAGCGGGCGCTCCTCACCTACCGCGAGCGGTGCCGGCCGACGGCGGCGCTCGACGAGGAGCGGATGGCCGCCCCGCCCCGCCCGGAGTACCTCGACGGCGACCTCGTGCGGTGGGCCGTCGGCCGGGCCGTCGACGCGCTGCCCCCGGCGCTCCGCGTCGTGGCCCGGATGCGGCTCCTCGACGGCGCCCCCTACGCCGACGTGGCCCGCGCGACCGGGCACGCGCTGCCGACCGTGCGGACCTACCTCTCGAAGGCGGTCCGCCGGCTGCGCGACGACCCCCACCTCCGCGCGCTCGCGTTCGACGACGTGCTCCCGGTTGGGGCAATCCCCGAACCCGAGGGCGGGGCGGTGTAGCGAGGTTGCACGCGCGGTCGGGCCGCGTCTACCGCCCGACCCGCCCCGCTCTTGTGGACGACCTCGGCCCCCTGATCGACGACTACCCCGCCCTCTCGCCTGAGGAGCGGGCGGACGTGGAGGCGCGCGTGGCCGCGGCGCCCGAGTGGGCGGCGGCTCTGGCCGCGGCCCAGGAGTTTGCCGCCCTCCTCGACGCCGCCGCGCCCCGCCCCGCCCCGCCCCCGGCCGGCGGCGACGGGCAGCGCCCGGACGACGCGGCGGCCGCTCGCCTCCGTGCGCTGCTCGCCGAGGCCGAGGACCCGGTGCAGAAGTTCGAGCGGCTGACCGGCCAGCCCCTGCCCGATCTGCCGCCCCGCCCGACGCCGAACGGCAAGGGCGGCGGCCGAGCGGGGCGGGGAGGCGCCGCCGCGGTCGTGGTCCTCCTGGCGCTGTGGGGCGGGGTGGCCGCTCAGTCCGCCGCCACGGCGCCGGAGCGCGCGCGCGTCGCGGACGTCGGGGCGCTGGCGGACGTGGATCCGACCGCCCGGGGCGGGGTGGAGCCGCTGGCCGCGCGGCTGGACCACGCCCTGAGCCGCGTGGCGGACGCGCGGCGTGGAGCGCCGAGCCGCCCCGCCCGCTACGACGCGGACGCGCTGGCGACAGCGGCGGCCGACCTCGGCGGACTCGTGGCCGAGGCGCCGGCGGGCTCAGCGGTCGCGCAGGAGGCCGGCCTCGCGCGTGGACGCGTCCTCCTCCACCTGGGCCGCGACGCCGACGCCGCGCGGACGCTCGGCGCGCTCGTCCGCGACGGCGGCTACCGGGCGCCCGAGGCGCGGCGCCTGCTCGACTGGGTCCGCGCGGGCGGGGCGAACGAACGGGACGGGTGACGGCGCGCTGACACCGCCGCTCGGTAGCTTCCCGACCGCCCCGCCCGGCGGGTTCTCCCTCTGAGTCTGCCCGTTAGGTTTTCGCCTCCAGGACCGCCCCGCCCGTGTACGCATACGTTTCCGGCACCCTCGCCGAAAAAAGGCCGACCGAGGCCGTCATCGACGCCGGCGGCATCGGCTACCGGCTCCTGATCCCGGCCTCGTCGTTCGACAAGCTCCCGGCGGTCGGGAAGCCGGCCAAGCTGCTGACCACGTTCGTCGTCCGCGAGGACGCGCAGACGCTCTACGGGTTCGCGACCGACGGCGAGCGGACGGCGTTCGAGACGCTGACGGCCGTGAGCGGCGTCGGCCCCAAGCTGGCGCTCGCGGCGCTCAGCGCGATGAGCCCGGCCGAGCTCCAGAGCACGGTCGTCTCGGGCGACGTGGCCATGCTCACGCGCGTCCCGGGCGTGGGGAAGCGGAAGGCCGAAAAGCTCATCGTCGAGCTCAAAGACAAGTTCGCCGACCTCGACGGGCTCGAGCCGGCCGGCGCGCTGGGCAGCGGCGACTCGGCCGCCACGCAGGCCCGCGCCGACGCCCGCGCGGGCCTGGAGGCGCTCGGGCTGGGGCGCGCCGAGGCCGAGCGCCGGCTCCGCAAGGTGCTCCGCGCGAACCCGGAATCGCCCTCGGCCGAGGACCTCATCCGCCTCGCGCTGCGCGAGAGCTGAGGGCGGGGCGGCCGGGCGGGGCGCCGGGGCGGGGAGGAGAAGAGGACGGGAGGAGAAGAACCGCTCTGCGTACGACCGCCCCACCCGCCGCCCCGCCCTACGCCGCGACCGCGTCCAGGAGGGGCTCCGCCGCTTCCACCCCGCCCGAGCGGTCGAGGACGGCTTCGAGCGCGCCGAGGCACGCGAGGACTGGGCCGGGGCGGGCGCCCTCGCCCATCAGCCCGATCCGCCAGGCGCGGCCGGCGAGGTCACCCAGGCCGCCGCCGATTTCGAGGCCGTGCTCGTCGAGGAGCCGGCGCCGCGTGGCGGCGTCGTCGACGCCGTCGGGGATCCAGACGGCGTTGAGCTGGGGGAGCCGCTCGGCCTCGGGCACGACGAACGCGAGGCCCAGCGCGTCGAGCCCGGCCGCGAGCGCCCGGTGCATCCGGCGGTGCCGCGCCCACGCCGCCTCCAGCCCCTCGCCCTGGAGCCGCCGGAGCGCCTCGTGCAGCGCGTAGATCATGTTGACGGGCGCCGTGTGGTGGTACGCCCGCTTCGCCCCGTCCGCGTTCCAGTAGCGGGCGACGAGCGAGACGTCCAGGAACCACGACTGCACCGGCGTCTCGCGCGCGTCCATGCGCTCGAGGGCTCGGTCCGAGAACGTGACGGGCGAGAGCCCGGGCGGGGCGGCGAGGCACTTTTGCGTGCCGCTGTACACGGCGTCGAGCCCCCAGTCGTCCACGCGGACCGGCACGCCGCCCAGGCTCGTGACGGTGTCGGCGACGACGAGGCAGCCGTGGTCGCGGGCGATCCGGGCCAGCGTCTCGGCGTCCGACAGCGCGCCGGTCGAGGTCTCGGCGTGGACGAACGCGACGACCTCGGCCTCGGGGTGTTCTACCAGCGCGTCGGCGAGCGTCTCGGGCGGGACGGCCCGGCCCCACTCGGCGTCGACCACGACGGCCACCCCGCCCGCCCGCTCGACCATCTGGCGGAGCCGGTCGCCGAACACGCCGTTCCGGCACACCACGACCGTCGTCCCGGGCTCGACGAGGTTGTCGACGCACGCCTCCATGCCGGCCGTGCCCGGGCCGGAGACGGGCATCGTGAGCCGGTTCTGGGTCAGGAACGTCTCTTGGAGCAGCCCTTTCGTCTCGTCCATGAGGTCCACGAACGCCGGGTCGAGGTGGCCGATCGTGGGCCGGGCGAGGGCGGCGAGCACGTCGGGCGAGACCGGCGACGGGCCGGGTCCCATCAGCGTGCGGGCGGGGGGGGCGAACGATTCGGGCATGGGGGTCAGGTACGGGGTGCGAGGTATAGGGTACAGGTGCGACGCGCGAGAGCGGGGCGGTTCCACGCGCGGCCACCCCGCCCCGCCCCGTGCGCGCGAGCGTCGGGAGAGGGCGGGGCGGTTGGCGACGTGGGCGGGGCGGGGTGGAAGAGAGGGGGACGTGCGGGATGAGGAGAGGCGTGGGCTCCCTCTGCCCATCCCTCCGTCCCGCATCCCCCATCCCTCCCCCTAGAACTGCTCCGCCTCGGTCGAGTGCTGCATGGCGCCCGTCGAGGCAGCCCCGCCCGTGACCACGTCGCGGACGCGGTCGAAGTAGCCCGTGCCCACCTCGCGCTGGTGCTTGGTGGCCGTGTAGCCGCGGCCCTCGTCACCGAACTCGGCCTGCTGGAGCCGGCTGTAGGCGGCCATGCCCTCGCGGGCGTAGCCGTGGGCGAGGTCGAACATGGAGTGGTTGAGGGCGTGGAAGCCGGCGAGCGTCACGAACTGGAAGGCGTAGCCCATCGCGCCCAACTCGCGCTGGAAGCGGGCGATCGTGTCGCGGTCGAGGTGGGCCTCCCAGTTGAACGAGGGCGAGCAGTTGTAGGCCAGCTTCTTGCCCGGGAACTGGGCGTGGATGGCTTCGGCGAACGCGCGGGCCTCGTCCAGGTCGGGGTGGCCCGTCTCCATCCACAGGAGGTCGGCGTAGGGGGCGTAGGCGAGGCCGCGGGCGATCGAGGCCTCGATCCCGCTCGTGACCGGGTAGAACCCCTCGGTCGTCCGCTCGGCGTCGGTGCGGATAAACGGGCGGTCGCGCTCGTCGACGTCCGACGTGAGCAGCGTGGCGCTGTCGGCGTCGGTCCGCGCGATGAGAACCGTGGGGACGCCGGCGACGTCGGCCGCGAGCCGAGCGGCGACGAGCTTGGTCACGAACTCGCCGGTCGGTACGAGGACCTTGCCGCCCAGGTGCCCGCACTTTTTCTCCGACGCCAGCTGGTCCTCGAAGTGGACGCCCGCCGCGCCGGCCGCGACGAGCGCCTTCATCAGCTCGTGCGCGTTGAGCGCCCCGCCGAAGCCGGCCTCGGCGTCGGCCACGATGGGCGCGAGGTAGTGCGTCTCGTCCGCCCCGCCCGCGGCCCGCTCGCTCCACGCGATCTGGTCGGCCCGGAGGAGCGCGTTGTTGATCCGCTCGACGACGGTCGGGACCGAGTTGGCCGGGTATAGGCTCTGGTCGGGGTAGACGTCGCCGGCGAGGTTGGCGTCGGCGGCCACCTGCCAGCCGCTGAGGTAGACGGCCTCCAGCCCGGCCTTCACCTGCTGCACGGCCTGCCCGCCCGTCATGGCGCCCAGCGCGTGGACGTAGTCGCGGTCCTGCATGAGCGACCACAGCCGCTCGGCGCCCAGCCGCGCGAGCGTGTGCTCGACGTGGACCGAGCCGCGGAGCGCGAGCACGTCCTCGGCCGAGTACGGGCGCTCGACGCCGTCCCAGCGGGGGTTCTCGGCCCAGTCGGTTTCGATGTCGCGGGCGGTGAGGAGGCGGGCAGCGTTCAGTTCCATGGGTCTGGGGTTCGGGGGTTCGAGGTTGTGCGGTTCAAGGTTTTTGCGTCGGGTCGGGCGGGGCGGTCCGTGCGGGCGTCGGCGTCGGGGCGCACACCGCCCCGCCCGCGTCGTGTGGGCGGGGCGGGGTGGTCAGGCCGCCGCGTCGGCGGTCGCGGGGACGGCCTCGACGGCGGCGCCGTCGCCGCCGGCGGGCGGGGCGGCCGCGGCGAGGTCGGACGTCGTCGTCAGGAACGGGCGCATCTCGGGCTCCAGGAAGACCGCGCGGGCGTCGTCGGCGGCGCGGGCGTAGCGCGCGAGCTCGCGGCCGAGCGCGTCGGCGTCGTCGCCGTGGGCGTCGCAGAGGGCGAGGAGGATGGCCTCCTTCTCCTCGCGGAAGACGCGGCGGACGAGGTCGTCCGTCACCGCCTCGCCCGACGCCAGCGTCACGCCGTGGCGGCGCCACTGCCACACCTGGGCGCGGCTGATCTCGAGCGTCGCGAGGTCCTCCATCAAGTCGTCCCAAGCCACGCAGCCCACGTCCTCGTTCCAGCCCTTGAGGTAGGCGATGCCGACGCGGACGTTCGTCCTGAGGCCGTCCATCGTGTACGGGCCGCCGCCCTGCGGCATGAGGTCGGGTCGGGCGGGGAGGTCCTCGGGGAGCACGCCGAGCTGGTTGTCCGCCCCGCCCAGCGCGTCCAGGAACGGGCGCATGGCCGGGCCGATGAAGTAGGGGTGCGAGACCCAGCAGCCGTCGTGGCCGATCGACGCCTCGAACTCCTTGTCGGCGACGACCTTCGCCGTCTGCGCCTCGCGCGTGGCGTCGTCGCGGCCCGGCGTAAAGGCGGCCATCCCGCCCATCGCGAGGGCGCCGTGGCGGTGGCACACGCGGATGAGCTCGCGGGCGTAGTCGCGCATCCAGGGCCGGTTCATGCCGATGTCCGCCCGGTCGCCCAGGACGCGGTCGGGGTGCTCGCGCAGGCACTTGATGTCGGAGAAGATCTTGTCCCAGCGGCCGCCGTTGAGGCCGGCGGCGTGGTCGCGGAGCTCGTAGAGCACGGCCTCCATCTGGAGCGCGGCCGGGAGCGTCTCGATGAGGAACGTGGCGCGGATCGTGCTCCGGTCCAACCCGAGCTCGTCCTCGACGAGCGCGAACAGGCGGCTCCACCAGCGGGCCTCGCGGTAGTGCTCGACCTTGGGGACGTAGTACGCCGGCGTCTTGCCGCGGGCGACGAGCGCGCGCGCGGTGTGGATCGCGACGAGGGCGAAGTCGAGGAGCCCGGCCGCCACGGGCTCGCCGTCGACGCGGACGTTGGCCTCGTCCAGGTGGAGCCCGCGCACGCGGGCCATGAGCAGCGGCATGTCGTCCGGGTCGAGCGCGTACGTCTTCACGACCGCCCCGCTCGCGTCGGTCTTGGTCGCGGTGAGCTCGCCGCGGGCGGCGCCGATCATGTTCTCGACGCCGGCCACGACGTTGGCCCACGACGGCTTGAGGCTGTCCTCGAAGTCGAGCATGGCCGCGTCGGCGCGCTCGCCGTCGGCCCCGCGCGAGAGCATGTTGATGACCATGCGGGCGTCGCTCACCGGGCCGGTGATCTCGACGCGCCGCCGCCGCATGTCGGCCGGGAGCCGGGCGACGCACCAGCGGCCGGCGGCGGCCGGGTGCTCGACGCGCTCGGGGAGCGTGCCAGCGTTCCACTCGGCCTGCCGCTCGGCACGGTCGGCGAGCAGCGCCGTGCGGTCGGCGTGGAGCGTGCGGTGGAGCCGGGCGACGAGCGCGAGCGCGTCGGGCGTGAGCACGCGGCGGGCGGCGGCGGTGTCGGCCGCCGCGTGGAGGGCGACGCCGTCGACGGCCGTGGGGGCGGGGCGGAAGCGGGCGGGGTAGGGCATGGGAGAGTCGTGCAGCGAACTTTCGCTAGGGTACGAGGCAAGCTCAGCTCTTGCCAGCGTAATTTCGCTGACATGCTTCAGGACTCCGAAATAAGCGATCTTCGGTTTGCCCTTCCGCTCTCAGCGAAAGATGGAAGCGCTTCCCACGCTTCCGACGCGTCGCCCACCCCGCCCGCCCTGTTCGTCTCATGCCCGATCGCCTCCGCCTCATCCTCGGCGTCAAGCTCCGCGCGCTCCGCCAGGAGCGGGGGCTCGGGCTGAAGGCGCTCGCCCAGAAGGCCGGCCTCTCCGTCAGCTACCTGTCCGAGATCGAGCAGGGCAAGAAGTACCCGAAGCCGGACAAGATCGTCGACCTCTCGGTCGCCCTCGGCGTGCCCTACGACGACCTCGTCTCGCTGCGCGTGGACAAGGGGCTAGGGGCGGTGAAGGAGGTGATCGAGAGCCCGCTGCTCCGCGGCTTCCCGTTCGACCTGTTCGGGGTCGACGCCGAGTCCGTCGTCCGCCTCTTGTCGCCGGACAAGGCCGGCGCGCTCGTGCAGGCCGTCGGCGACGTGACGCGGGCCTACGACGCGCGCGTCGAGGACCTCCTCCTGGCCGCGCTCCGGGCGTACCAGCAGATGCACGCCAACCGCTTCCCCGACCTGGAGGCGGCGGCCGAGCGGCTCCGCGAGCGGCTGGGGATCGAGGGCGTCCCGGACGCGGCGCGGCTCCGCGGCGTCTTGGAGCGCGAGCACGGCTACCGCGTCGAGACGGACACGCTGCCGGGGCACCCCGAGCTGGGCGCGTTCCGCAGCGTCCTCTCGCAGGGCGGGGCGGGACCCGCGGGCGGGGCGCAGGCCGCGGGCGGGGCGGTCCTCCACGTCAACGGCGCGCTCCGCGACGAGCAGCTCGCGTTCCTCTACGCCCGCGAGCTCGCGTTCCTCGAGCTGGCGCCCGACGACCGGCCGTTGGCGTCGCCGTGGGTCCGGGCGGAGCGGTTCGGGCAGGTGCTCGCCAACTTCGAGGCGTCGTACCTGGCGGGCGCGCTCCTGCTGCCGGCCGCCGAGATCGACGCCGTCCTCTTAGCTCAGGCCGACGCCGAGCGGTGGGACCCGGCCGCCTTCCTGGCCCTCCTCGACCGCTACCGCTCGACGCCGGAGATGCTGTTCCACCGGCTCACGCAGCGCGTGCCCGAGGCGTTGGGGATCGACGAGCTGTACTTCCTCCGCTTCCACCACGAGACGACGACCGACCGGGTCGAGCTGACGAAGACGTTCAACCTTAGCCGCGTGCCGGTGCCGCACGGGGTCTCTGCGGGCGAGCACTACTGCCGACGGTGGCCGGCGCTCCAGGCGCTCGCCGCCCTCGACGCCCGCCAGCGGACGGCGGCCGGGCGGGGCGGGACCGACGACGGGCCGGCCGTCGTGGCGCAGCGCCAGCACTTCGTGGCGGGCACGGCCGGCGACGCCGAGCCGGCCGACTTTTTCGTGCTGGCGGTCGCCCGGCCGCTCTCGCTCCGGCCGGGCGTGAACTCGGCCGTCTCGCTGGGCCTCCGCCTCACGCGCGCCACCAAACGGGCCGTCCGGTTCTGGGACGACCCCGCGCTCCCGCGCCTCGACGTCAGCCTGACGTGCGAGCGGTGCCCCATCGCGGACTGCCGCGTGCGGGCCGCCCCGCCCACGGCGCTCCGCGAGGCGGAGGCGGAGGCGGGGCGGCGCGCGGCGCTCGCGGCGCTGTAGGGCGGGGTGGCCTCTTCGGTGGCGCCAACGCAAACCGCCCCGCACAGGCATGTGCAGGGCGGGGCGGTGGGCTCTACTGGATTCGAACCAGTGACCTCGTCGATGTCAACGACGCGCTCTAACCAACTGAGCTAAGAGCCCGGGCGGGGCGGGCGCACACGCCCACCGCCGAGGCCGCCCAACATACGGCGGCGCCCCGGAGGCCGACAAGGGACGCGCCGGGGAGGGTTGGTGAAGGTGCCGCCCCGCCCGCCGGTATGACCCGGCCCGCCGCCCTGCCCTGTCGAGTTACGATTCCGCCCCGCCCCGCCCCGCCCTACCCCTCGCTGGGGACGTGCTCCCGCGGGCGGGGCGGGGGCGGACGCGTGACAAAGGTCCGTCCGATACCGCCCGCCCCGCCCGTGCGGCCCCGCTCAACGGGCGGGGCGGGCAGGCGATGGCACGCCGTTTGGGTTCAGCCCGGCGTCCCCCCGACCGCTATGACCGCCCTCAGTGCCCACGTTCCGTCCCAGCCCGCGCCGTCCGCAGACGGCGTGGAGGCCTCTGTGCGGCGGGCGCTCGAAGACGCCCACGGCGTCTCGGGAGCGTTCGCCGTCTCGCCGTGCGCGTTCCGGCGGCTCGACCCCGAGGCCGCCCGCCGCCTCGCCCCGCCCCGCCCCGCCGCCGCGGGCGGGGCGGGGCGGTGGATCCTGGTGACGTGCCGCTCGGCGGCCGAGGCCGAGCACCAGACCCACCTCCACGAGCGGTGCCTGACCGCGGCCCAGCGGTTTATGCTCTCGCTCTCGTGCGACGGCGTCGACAACGTGTGGTCAGGGCTCTCGGTGGACGCCGACGTCGTCCGCCGCGCCGGCGTCGAGCTGGACGGGAGCGTGCCGGTCGGCTTGATCCGGTACGGGTAAACGCCGGCGCCGTGGCCGGGAGATGGCGCAGCGTAGGTTCCGGGCTTCCCCCCGGTGCCCCGATGCTCCGCCCCGCCCTCGCCGTCGCTTTGTTCGCTGCCCTCGCGGGCGTCCCCGCGCTCGCGCAGCAGGCCGACCCTGCCGTCGTGGCGGACTCGGCGGCGGTCGATTCGCTGGCCGCCGACTCCCTCGCGCTCGCCGACTCCGGCCTCGTCGCGCGGACCGGGGCTGAGATCGACTCGATCGCCGTCGCCGCGATCACCGACACGACCACGCGCGTCGCCGACGTGCTCGGGAACGGGGTCGGGGTGGACCTGTTCGGGCGGACGCTGTTCGAGGTCTGGGGCGGGTTGGGGCCGTTCTCGCCCGAGGAGCGGGCGGCCGCCCTCTCGGACCGCCTCGCCGAGCTCGCCACGAACGGCGACGTCGACCCGGAGGGCCTCCGCATCGTCGACGGCAACGACCTCTCGCTCGTCCAGATCGGCCCCGTGACCGTGATGACGGTGACGAACGAGGACGCTCAGGCGCTCGGCGTGCCCCGGGCGCAGGCCGCCGTTGGGTACCGGCAGGAGATCATCAGCGGGGTCCGGGCCTACCGCGAGCAGGCCACGATCCGCGGCGTCGTCCAGAACGCCGTCGTCTCGGTCGTGGCCCTCGTGGTCCTCGTCCTCGTCCTCCGCGGGCTGGGGTGGCTCTTCGGGTGGATCGACCGCCGGACGGCGGCCGTCCGCGGGCGGGTCCTCCGCCCGGTCCGCATCGGGACGCTCGAAGTCGTCGGGCGCGACCAGGTGGCGAGGTTCGGGCGCGGGCTCGGCGCGCTCCTCCGCCTGGCCGTCTCGGCCGTCATCGTCTACGCGTTCCTGGCCTACGTGCTCGGGCTCTTCCCGTGGACCCGGAGCTGGAGCGAGAACCTCCTCAACGTCGCGCTCGCCCCGCTCCAGCGCCTCGGCGCGGTCCTCCTGTCGTCGGTCGACAACGTGATCGCGATCGTGGTCATCCTCGTCGTCGTCCGGTGGCTCATGCGGCTCTCGGACTACCTGTTCATCCGCGTCGAGCGGGGCGAGGTGCAGCTGGGCGGCTTCCACGCCGAGCTCGCCGACCCCACGCGGAAGATCGCCCGGTTCCTCCTGGGGATCCTGGCCGTCATGCTCATCTACCCGTACACGCCCATCGTCAACAGCCCCGTGTTCCAGGGGCTGACGGTGTTCCTGGGCATCCTGTTCTCGCTGGGGTCGTCGACGGCGATCGCTAACATGGTCGCCGGCATCGTGCTCACGTACTCGCGGGCGTTCCGCATCGGCGACCGCGTCAAGGTGGGCGACACGTTCGGCGACGTGGTCGAGAAAAGCTTCCTCGTGACGCGCATTCGGACGCCGAAAAACGAGGACGTCTCGGTCCCCAACGCGACCGTCCTCTCGAACCACATCATCAACTACTCGGTGATGGCCCGTGAGGGGAGCGGGGTCATCCTCCACACCGAGATCACGATCGGGTACGACGTCCCGTGGCCGCAGGTCCACCGGCTCCTGATCCAGGCCGCCCGCGACACGGCCGGCGTCGAGGCCACCCCGCCCCCGTTCGTGCTCCAGACCGGCCTGGGCGACTTTTCGGTCGCCTACCAGCTCAACGCCTACACCCGCGAGGTCACGCGGATGGCCCGGATCTACAGCGACGTCCACCAGCACGTCCAGGACCGCTTTGCCGAGGCCGGCGTCGAGGTCCTGAGCCCGACCTACGGGGCCTGGCGCGAGGGGCCGTCGACAGTCCCCGAGTATGCCGCGCTCCGCGACCTCGAGGGCCGCGTGGCCGTCGCCCCGCCGGCCGCCGAGACCGACGGCGCCGACGCGCCCGCCCCGCCTGAGCCCACGCCGCTCCCCGACGTCAAGCCGCCCCCGTTCCTGGGCGGGGCGGCCGGCGACGGGTCGTAGAATGCGGAATGGCGAATGCGGAATGGCGAATGCGGAATGGCGAATGCGGAATGGTGAAGGGGAGCCGCCCCGGCCTCGTTGCTCTACCCGGGGCGGGGTGGCCTGACCCGAGGAGCCTTTCTAATTCGCCATTCCGCATTCATCATTCCGCATTCGAATGACTCTCCACCACGCCCACCCCTGGGACGTCACGCCAAAGGAGGCCGTCCAGATCCAGCGCGAGCTCGCCCCGCTCGTGCGCGAGGAGCCGCTCGACTTCGACGCCGTGCGGACCGTCGCCGGCCTCGACGTGAGCGTCCGCGGCGACCGCGTGCGGGCCGCCATCGTGGTCCTCGACGTCCGCGACGACCTCCGCGTGGTCGACCAGGCCATCTGGGAGGGGCCGGTGGCGTTCCCCTACGTGCCCGGGCTGCTCAGCTTCCGCGAGGTCCCGGCCATCCTCCCCGCCCTGGAGCAGCTCCAGGCGCCGCCCGACGTCTACATGCTCGACGCGCAGGGGCGGGCGCACCCGCGGCGGTTCGGGCTCGCGTGCCACCTCGGCGTGCTCCTCAACGCCCCGGCGCTGGGCGTGGCCAAGACGATCCTCGTCGGCCGCCACGAGCCGCTGGACGAGGACAAGGGCGCCGCCGCCCCGCTCGTGCACAAGGGCGAGACGGTCGGGCTCGCGCTCAGGACGCGGGCGCGCGTGAAGCCGGTCTACGTCTCGGTCGGCCACCGCATGGAGCTCCGCGACGCGGGCCGCCTCGCGCTGCGCCTGGCCGTCAAGTACAAGCTCCCGCAGCCGACGCACCTCGCCCACCGCCTGAGCTACAAGGGCGAGCTGTAGCGGCCCGCCCCGCCCGCGGTCTCCGCGTATCATTGGCCGGGCGGGGTGCCTTCACCTCCTGCACCCGGTCCCACCCTATGAAGCTGGCAGAGGCCCTCCTCCTCCGGTCCGACCTCCAGAAGCGGCTCGAGCAGCTCAAGAGCCGGCTCCTGCGCAACGCGCGCGTCC
Organism: Rubrivirga sp. S365; assembly: GCF_032248475.1. Taxonomy (NCBI): domain Bacteria; kingdom Pseudomonadati; phylum Rhodothermota; class Rhodothermia; order Rhodothermales; family Rubricoccaceae; genus Rubrivirga; species Rubrivirga sp. S365. Next base: position 525,290 of record NZ_JAVTTN010000001.1, on the reverse strand, counting down.
AGCAGGGCGACGAGCCGTCGGAGGCCCCGGACCGGCTGATCGAGGCGTACGAGGAGGCGAGCGCCGAGCTCGAACGGCTGATCCGGCTGATCAACCGGACCAACCTGTCCGTCGAGATCGCCCCCGGGTTCACCCTGACCGACGCGCTGGCCCGCCGCGACGTGCTCCGCCTCCGCGCGGACACCTACCGCGAGCTCGCTCGCGCCGCGAGCGTGTCGCAGGACCGGTACCTCCGGTCCGAGGTCAAGTTCGTGAGCACCGTCGAGGTCCGGGCCGTCCAGCAACGGGCCGACGACCTGTCGCGCGAGCTCCGCGAGCTCGACGCGAGGGTCCAGGAGACCAACTGGCAGTACGACCTTATGGAGTGACGCCGGGCCGGAGCGATGGTAGCCGCCATCCGCGAGGGCGAGCGCAAACCCAGGCCGGGGGTAGCCGGCCACACACCAGACTAAAAATCTGGACCGCGCGATGGGCAGCGCATCGGGTCACCCCGAGCACCGTTCAGCCCCGCACAGTCACCTGTGCACCGGGCACCGCGCACCGTGCACGACCACGCGCTGACTCGCAGGCGGTGAGGGTGGGTAAGGGGTTGCTCCGGCTCCAGGCGAAGCGCGGGCGCAAAGCGGCGGAGGCCGCAAGCGGATCGCCCCGCCCCGGACCGCGCGCGGTCGGGCGGGGCGGGACCGTTGGCGTAGCGCCGTTGCATGCAACGGCGCTATAGCGTGGCGACCGGGGCGGGGTGGCGCGACGGCTCCTACGTTCATCACTCCCCGTGTCCTCTGCGTCAAATCGGCGGGGCGGGGCGGGGCGGCGGGGACTGAGGGCGCCGGTACGGCGTTTGTCACCGGACCCCCAAACGACTCCCACCCCGCCCGTAGAGTTCACCTGTGCGACGGCGGCGACGACCCCCGACGCATGGAAGCGACAGTTGGTACTGGAACACACGGCGGAGCCGGCGTCCCCGACGCCTTTGAGCACCCGCGCGGCCTGTTCTGCAACCGGACCCTCAACCTGAGGAAGATCCAGGCCGTCGGGTACGACATGGACTACACGCTCGTCCACTACCATGTGGCGCTGTGGGAGGAGCGGGCCTACAGCTACATCAAGAACGGGCTGGCGGCGCAGGGGTGGCCCGTCGAGGACCTCGTGTTCGACCCCGACCTCGTGGTCCAGGGCCTCGTCATCGACACGGAGCGGGGGAACGTGGTCAAGGCCAACCGCTTCGGCTACGTCAAGCGCGCGTTCCACGGGAGCACGCCGCTGGACTACGAGAGCCAGAAAAAGGCGTACCGGCGGACGCTCGTCGACCTCCACGACACGCGGTGGCGGTTTATGAACACGCTGTTCTCGATCTCCGAGGCGTCGATCTACCTCCAACTCGTCGACCTCCTCGACGCCGGGAAGCTGCCGGAGCGGTTGGGCTACGACGACCTCTACCAGACGGTCCGCCAGACGCTCGACGCGGCCCACCTCGAAGGGCTCCTCAAGGCCGAGATCCTGGCCGACCCCGACCGCTTCGTCGACGTCGACCCCGACGTGCCGCTCGCGCTGCTCGACCAGAAGGAGGCGGGCAAAAAGGTGCTCCTCATCACGAACTCCGAGTGGGAGTACGCCGCCCCGCTCTTGACCTACGCGTTCGACCCGCACCTGCCGGGCGACATGACGTGGCGCGACCTGTTCGACCTGGCGATCGTGGGCGCGCGCAAGCCGGCGTTCTTTTCCGAAGCCGCGCCCGCCTTCGAGGTCGTCGGCGAGGACGACGCCGGGCGCGCCGTGCTCCGCACGCAGACTGGCTTGCTCGAAGAGGGCCGCGCCTACGTCGGCGGCAACGCGGCGCTCGTCGAGGCCAGCCTGGGCCTCGCCGGGTCCGAGATCCTCTACGTCGGCGACCACGTGTTCGCCGACGTCAAGGCGTCGAAGAGCGTGCTCCGCTGGCGGACGGCGCTCGTGCTCCGCCCGCTCGAAGACGAGATCGAGGCGTTCGTCGCGTGGCGCAGCGAGCAGGAGCGGCTGACGGCGCTGATGACCGAGAAGGAGCGGCTCGAGGCCTACTTCTCGGCGCTCCGCCTGGAGCGCCAGCGGAACGAGGGCGGCTACGGCCCGCAGACGGATCGGTCGCTAGAGTGGCTGACCGACCGGATCGACCAGACGCGCGAGCGGCTGCTCGCGATCGACGCCGAGATCGCCCCGCTCGCCGTCGCGTCGAGCCGCCTCGTGAACCCGCGGTGGGGGCCGCTCATGTGGGCCGGCAACGACAAGAGCCACCTGGCCCGCCAGATCGAGGCGTCGGCCGACGTGTACACGGCGCGCGTCTCCAACTTCCTCCACTACACCCCGTTCGTCTACCTCCGCAGCCCGCGCGGCACGCTCGCCCACGACCACGCGACGCCGCAGGCGGCCGGGCTGGAGCAGGCGGCCGACGACATGGGCCTCGACACGTTCGGCGAGGCCGGCGACGGCGTCCCCGGCGAGGCGCCCGCCTAGCCACCCCGCCCGCACGCCTCGGGCGGGGCGGGCGGGGTGGCTGACCCCTCCTTTCTGCCTCCCCGCGGGGAGGCCTTTCCCATCCAGCGGTCCCGCCCCGCCCGCGCTCTGAGGGCGGGGCGGCGCTCCACGACTCCACGCCTCTCTATGTCCACCCCGCTCTCTTCCGGCCAGCAGGCCGTCCTCGACGGCGCCGTCCGGTTCGTCCGCGACCAGGCCGGCCGCGTGGCCGAGACCGACCGGCCGACGGTCGACCCGCCCGAGGCCGCGTTCGGGACGCCGTTCGGGCTGGGCTACCTGTTTGGCGCCGTCGACGCGCTGTGCCAGGCGAACGGCGTGGCGTTCGACGGGATGGCCCTCGCGATCTTCGCCCTCACGCTGGACCAGGCCGTCGGGCGCCCGGCCGACGCGCTCCGCCGGCAGGCCCTCGACCTGGAGGCCGCCGGCGACGCCGACTTCGCGCGGGGCCGGACCTGGGGCGGCAATGAGGCGGCGGGGTGGGCGCGCGGGCAGCACGAGCCGGTCGGCTTGGTCCACCTCGCGCACGGCGACGAGCACCGGATGCAGTAGGGGAGGCCCGCCCGCTCTAGCCGGCGCCGTTCCCGCCGTTCCCAGAGGGCGGGGTGGCGGTGTCGGGCGGGGAGGTCTCCGCCGGCTCCGCCCCGCCCCCGCACAGCGCGTCGGCCAGGGCGGGGAGGACGTCGCCGAGGCGGGCGTCGAGGGCCACGGCGGCGTGCCGGTGCCCGCGCGTCTGGCCCAGTGTGACGATGGCGACTGGCGTGCCCTCGGCCTCGGCCTGGCGCACGAAGCGGTACCCGCTGTAGACGGTCAGGCTGGACCCGACGACGAGGAGCGCGTCGGCGTCGGAGACGATCGCGCGGGCCGTCGCCACGCGCGGCTTAGGAACGCTCTCGCCGAAAAAGACCACGTCCGGCTTGAGCGCGCCGCCGCACGACGGGCACGCCGGCGGCTCGAAGCGGGCAACGGCCGCGGCCTCCAACTCGGCGTCGCCGTCGGGCGCCGCCGCCCCGCCCGGGAGCACGGCGTCGAGCCAGCCGGGGTTGCGGGCCTCCGCCTGCGCCTGGACGTCGGCCCGCGGCCAGAGGTGGCCGCAGGCGAGGCATGCGACGTCGGCGAGCGTGCCGTGGAGCTCGACCACGCGCCGCGAGCCGGCCCGCCGGTGGAGCCCGTCGACGTTCTGCGTGACGACGCCGGAGACGGCGCCGGCGGCTTCGAGGCGCGCGAGGGCTCGGTGCCCGTCGTTGGGCTGTGCGTCGGCCACGCGCGCCCAGCCTCGCGTGGCGCGCGCCCAGTAGCGCCGCCGCGCCTCGGCGTCGCGGACGAAGTCGTCGTACTGGACCGGCCGGCGCTCGACGTGGCGCGTGGTCGGCCCGCGGTAGTCCGGGATGCCGGACTCGGTCGAGATCCCGGCCCCGGCGAGGACCGCCGTCCGCCGTCCGTGGAGGAGGCGAGCCAGGGCGTCGAGCGAGGCGGCGGGCGGGGTGGCAGCAGTCATCGCGCGGGAACGGGGGCGGGGCGGCCGGCCGTGCCTGCCCCGCCCCTACGGCCCGGCGAGGACGAGGGCGGGGTGGGGCACGAGCGCGGTCTCCTCTGAGCCTTCCCCATCCTCGTCTCCGCGGCCGCCACCGGGCGGGGCGGCCTCCCGAGCCGCCGCCCCGCCCGTGGCGAAAGGGCATCGCGGCGCGCCCCGGTACGAAACCGGGCGCCGGCGCGTACGTTGCGGCCCCGGCTCCTCGTCCCCCCACGCCCATGCCGACTCCGCCCCGCCCCGCCCGACGCGGGCGCCTCCCCCTGCTCGCCGTCCTCGTCGGCCTCGCGGCCCTCACCGCCTGCGACACGACCAACCCCGGCGGCAACCTCGACCTCGTCGAGGGCACGTACTCGCTCGCTGAGCTCTCGTTCGACCCGACCACGACCGACCTCTCGACGGCCAACGTCATCGACGTTCTCGAACCCGGGAGCGCGCGGCTGACCATCTACAGCGACGGAAACGCGCTGCTCTCCTTCCGCCGTCTCCAGGGCGGGCTCACGCGCGTCGACCTCCGCCCGCGGGCCTCGCGCGAGCGCGTGACGCTGGAGGCCGTCCGCCGCGAGGACGAGGACTTTCTTGCTGACATCCTCCTCCCGCCGTCGTTCGCGCTGGGCTACACCGGCGAGCCGGCCAACACGCTCGAAGGCTCGTTCTCGCAGTCCAACGTGGACCTCGAAGCCTTCGACCCCGAGCGCTACCAGGACCAGCGGAGCAACAGCGGCCAGCTCTCGGTCCGCTTCGAGCGCGTCACGCCGTAGCCCCCGCCCCGCCCGCGGGCGGGGTGGTCGGTCGGGCGCCGCCCCGCCCCCGACCCGTGCGGGCGGCGCTAGAACGCGACCCGGAAGCGGACGTTGAGCGTCCGCGGCGTGAGCCGCGTGGGGACCGCCGTGAACTGGCGCCGCCCCTCCTCGACCTGCTCGACCCACGAGTACGCGACGGTGTTTTTCTGGTCGAACACGTTGAGCACCTCGACCGTCGCCCGGAGCAGGAGCGGGGCGCCCGTCGGCGCCGTCCCCAGGCGGAGCTCCTTGGTCGCGCCCAGGTCGAACCGGAAGTAGGCGGGGAGGCTGACGGCGTTGCGGCGGCCGTCGGTAAAGATGGAGGCGCCGTCGAACTCGACCGCGATCCCCGATGAGCGGTCCTCGTCACGAGCCGGCGCCGTGACCGGGACGCCCGAGCCGAGGAGCGTGCGGATGTGGAGCGTCCACGTGTCGTCGCCGGGCACGTAGTCCTGCACGAAGAGGGACAGGTTGTGGCGGCGGTCGGTCGGCCGGCGGACCCAGTCGCCGCCGCCCCGCGCCTCGAACCGCGCCGCCGCCCGCTCGGCCTCGGCGGCGCTCAGGCCGTCGAGGTCGGGCGCGTAGAACCGCTCGCGCGTGACGAGGAACCCGTAGTTGACCCAGCTCTCCAGCCCCGGCACGAGCTCGCCCCGGAGCTGGACGTCGGCGCCGACGGCGTAGCCCTCGGAGTCGTTCTCGGCCGAGTACACGACGCGGACGTTCTCGGTGTCGTACGAGATGAGGTCCGAGAACCGCTTGGCGTAGGCCTCGGCGCGGAGCGCCACGCGGCGCGACGTGAAAAAGTGCTCCAGCCCAACGACCGCCTGCACCGCCCGCGGGCTCGTGATGTCGCCGTTGAGCGGGCGGAGCGCGGTGTCGGCCGGGGCGGGGTCGCCGCGGAGCTCGCGGTACGTCGGCGCCTGGTGGTAGACGCCGGCCGAGGCCGAAAGCGTCGTCTGCGGGCCGGACGCGTAGACGAGACCGAGCCGGGGCGAGAGCGTGAGCTCGTCGTTGTACCCGAAGTAGTCGGCGCGGAGGCCGGGCGTGACGGTCAGGCGGCCGAGCGCGAGCGCGTCCTCGACCCAGAGCGCGCCTTGCCAGCTCGCGAGCGACTCGCCGCCGACGATCTCGCGGCTCGTCGCCGTGACGGTGCCGCCGTCGCGCCCCCGGCCCGTCAGCGTCGTCCGCTCGCTGATGTCGTCGCCGAAGCGGAGCGCGCGGGCCTGCCACCCCGCCTCCAGCCCGTGGCGCCCCAGCCGCGCGAGGTAGCGGCCCTGGGCCGTGTAGACCGTCTGCGAGATCTCGTTGTCGGCCACGTCGGCCTGCGTCGCCTGGCCCTCGATGATGCGGTCGAGGTCGTCCTGCGGGCGGTCCGGCGCCTGCTGGCGGCGGAAGATGCTCGTGCGCGACGAGATGTCGTAGGTCTCGAACTCGTCGGTCGAGAACACGGAGAGCCGGTGCTCGGCGGCGACCGCGTCGCTCAAGCGGCTGGCGAGGAGCGCCCCGCCGAACCCGATGCCGTAGCCGTCCTCCTCGACCCCCTCGAAGTCGACGGCGACCGTGCGCACGAGGTTGGGGAAGATGCCGAACGTGGTCTCGCGCTGCTGCGGGGCGAGCCGGAAGCGGTGGCGGGCGTAGAGCCCGAGGAGCCGGAGCGCGTGGGCGTCCGACAGCCGCGCCTGGGCGACGCCCTGGACGTCGCGGTAGTCGGGGTCGTAGGCGCCGTCGAGCTCCTGGCCCGCGAAAAAGCGCTGGGGCCGCGCGCTCCGCGCCGCGACCGCCACGCCCACCCCGCCCCCCACGGCGCCCTGGACGGCGGCGCCGGCGTCGAGCGTGGACGAGTAGGCCGTCCCGGTGACCGGCCCCCCGGGCGGGGCGTAGGTCGCGTCGAGCACGCTGGCCAGCTTGCCCCCGTAGCGGACCGGGAAGCCCCCGGCAAACAGCGTGAGGCGGCTCGCGAGGTCGCCGTTGATGAGCCCCAGCCCCTCCTGCTCGCCCTGGCTGATGCGGAGCGGGCGGTAGACCTCGAAGCCGTCGATAAAGATCTGGTTCTCGTCGTACGACCCGCCCCGCACCGAGTACGCGTTCGAGAGCTCGTTCGACGACGTGACCCCGAGCTCGACCTTGACGCTGCGGATGGCGTCGGTGACCGGCGTGGGCAGGTCGCGGACCGTCCGCGGGTCGATCCGGCTGACGCCCACGCCCCGCTCGGCGCCGGCCTCGACGGCCACCTCGCCGAGCGCCTGGTCGGTCTGGGCGAGGACGGCGTCGAACGCCGTCGTCTCGCCGCGGCGCACGACGACCGTGTCGCGGACGGTCGCGTAGCCGACGAACGAGACCTGGACCGGGTACGTCCCCTCGGGGATGCGGAAGGCGTAGCGGCCGTCGGCGCCGGCGTTGCGGCCGTACGACGTGCCCGTGATGAGGACGGTCGCGCCGGCCACGCCGTCGCCGGTCGTGGCCTCGGTCACGCGGCCGGCGATCTCGCCCCACGCCTGGGCAGCGGCGCCGGGGGCGGAGGCCAGAAGGACGGCGCCGAGGAGGCACCCGAGGACGACGCGCATAGGACCGTCGGATTCCCGCAGGACGGCCGCTGGGCGGACCCGCCGAGCGGGGCGGAGGAGCAACGAGGGACGGTACCGAGGCGGATAGGCGGCGGGGGGGATGGCCTCCCGCGGCGGGCCGGGCGGGACGCGCCGAAGATACCGAGCGGGGCGGGGCGGGCGAGGGACGGCGGTGTGCCCTCTGCGCACGTGCAGGTAGAGGGCGGACGGTACGGCCTCTGAAGGGCGCTCGTGCGTCTTCGGGCACGTCATCCCCGCGCAGGCGGGGATCCAGGAGGGCCGGTCGCCGCGCCCCGTGCCCTGGATCTCGGATCGGGTCCGGGATGACGGTGGGGATGCACGGCGAATCGGCGGAACGCGTGTGAGAGCGGAGAAGCGGCGCCACCCCGCCCTCACCCCGCCAGGCCCAGCCACTCGTAGACGATCCACCAGAGTTGGAGCTGAGGCACCACGAGCCCGAACGCGGCCCCGGCCACGACCTGCCCCACCGAGTGCGCCCCGACGCGGACGCGCGCCCACATCAGGAGCGGGAGCAGGAGCACGAGCGGCCCGACCGTCGCGACGGTCAGCGCCGCCTCCACCCCGCCCGGCAGGTCGCGCCAGACGGTCAGCGCCGCGAACAGGAGGACGCCCACGAACCCGGCCAGGCTCGTCATGTGGATCGAGATCTTCCACCGGAGGTTGATGAGCAGGAGGGCCGCCGTGTTGAGCGGGTACAGCGCCGCGAACGCGACGATGACGGGGAGCGCCGGCCCCTCGACCGTGGCCGCGAGCAGGAGCGCCCCGACGGCGTACGACGCGACGCCGACGAGGAGCGGCCCCAGCCGCGCCGCCCGCTCGCGGACTTCGAGGCTCTCAGCCCGCCCCCGCCGGACCATGCCGACGACGTAGAGGAGCGGGACGAGGCAGAAAAAGACGAGCGAGACGCCAAACGTCCACGCAACCTCGCCCGGTCCGGCCCCGAAGTGCGCGTCGAGCAGGGCGAAGGCGACGGGCGGGAAGACGAGCGGGTTGAGGACGTACGAGACCGCGTTCGCCACGCGGTACCCCCGGTCGCGGGCGCCACCCCGCCCACGCGTCCGGGCGGGGCGGGGCGGGGCGGGGCGGTCGTCCGGGCGGGGCGGCACGAGCGGGGCGGGGGAGTGGAGGAGCGGCGGGCGAGGACGGGCGGGCGTTCCCCAGAGACTCGGCGACTCGGGCACGTTGGACTGGGCTCGTCACCCTTTACTCGTCACCCGTCTCCTAGTACGCGCGGGCGTAGACGACGCGGCCGGCCGAGGGCGCCCCGCTCACGGGGTCCGTCCCGGGCTCGTCGGTGTCGACGCCGGGGAACTGGCCGGGGAACGGGACGCAGCGGATCGTCGCCTTGGCCTCGTCCTTGACGCGGGCCTCGGTCTCGGGCGTGCCGTCCCAGTGCATGAGCGCGAACCCGCCGGCCTCCATGACCTCCTGGAACCGCTCGTAGCTGTCGACGACGTGCGTGTGCTCGCGGCGGAACGCGGCGGCCCGGTCGTAGAGCGCCTGCTGGACCTCATGGAGCGCCGTGCGGACGGCCCCGGCGATCCCGCGCTGGGGCACCGGGCTCTTGTCGCCCGTGTCGCGGCGCGCGAGCTCGGCCGTCCCGTTCTCGACGTCGCGCGGGCCGACGGCCAGCCGCACCGGCACGCCCTCGACCTCGTACTGCGCGAACTTCCACCCGGGCCGGTACTGGTCCCGGTCGTCGAGGACCACGCGGACGCCGTCGGCGAGGAGCGCGTCGCGCATCTCGCGGGCTGCGTCGAGCACGGCCTCGTTGTCGCCGTTCTTGCGCGTGATCGGGACGATGGCGACCTGGACCGGGGCCAGCTTGGGCGGCATGATCACGCCGGCGTCGTCGCCGTGCGTCATGATGAGCGCGCCGATGAGCCGCGTCGAGACGCCCCACGACGTGGCCCAGACGTATTCGGCCTCGTTGTCCTGGTTCTGGAACGTGCAGTCGAAGGCGCGCGCGAAGTTCTGCCCCAGAAAGTGGCTCGTTCCGGCCTGGAGCGCCTTCCCGTCCTGCATCAGCGCCTCGATGCAGTACGTGTCGACGGCGCCCGGGAACCGCTCGGCCGCCGTCTTGACGCCGCGGACGACGGGCATCGCCATCCACTCCTCGGCGAACGTGGCGTAGACGTCGAGCATCTGGCGCGTCTCGTCGACCGCCTCCTGCTCCGTCGCGTGCGCCGTGTGGCCCTCCTGCCACAGGAACTCGGCTGTGCGGAGGAACAGGCGCGTCCGCATCTCCCAGCGGACCACGTTGGCCCACTGGTTGATGAGGACGGGGAGGTCGCGCCACGACTGGATCCAGCGCGAGTACGTGTCCCAGATGATGGTCTCCGACGTGGGCCGGACCACGAGCGGCTCGTCGAGTTCAGCGTCGGGGTCAACGATGAGATCCCCGTCCTCTTCTTTCAGCCGGTAGTGCGTGACGACGGCGCACTCCTTGGCGAACCCCTCGACGTGCTCGGCCTCGCGGGCGAGGAAGCTTTTGGGGATGAAGAGCGGGAAGTAGGCGTTCCGGTGGCCCGTCGCCTTGAACATGCGGTCGAGCGCGCCCTGCATGTTCTCCCACAGCTCGTACCCGTTCGGCGGCAGGACCATCGAGCCGCGGACGGGCGACGTCTCGGCCAGCTTCGCGGCCCGGATGACGTCCTGGTACCATTGGGCGTAGTCGTCGGCGCGCTTCGTGATCGTCTCGGCCATAGCGGACCCGGGGGCGGGGTGGGGCCGCCGACGCAACTTGGCGGCGGCGGTAGAGTTACCAGGATGTGTGACCCATGAGGGGCCACCCCGCCCCGCGCCCGCCGCCACGCGGCGTTACCTCGGGCGGGGCGGCGGCGGCTGGCCCGGTAGGGCCGGCGAATATACCCGGCGGCCCCGCGGCCCCCGCCCCGCCCGCCCCTCTTCGCGCGGCCTCCGCACCCGAGCCCTCCGAACCCATGTCGCAGATCCCGCTCCTGGGGCGCTCTCTCCGCCCCGCCCTCGCCCTCGCGCTCGTCACCGCCCTAGCCGGATGCTATTCGGCCCGCCCCGCCCTCGTCGAGCGCGACCGCGGGCCGGCCCCGGTCGTCCCCGATACGGCTGAGGCCGGCCCGGCCCGCGTCGGCCTCGCGGCGACGATGGACGTGCCCCAGAACCCGTACGGCGACACGGCCGCCGTCGCGCTCCCCGACGCCGGCGAGCTCCCCAGCCTGAACGCCATCGACGGCCGCGCCGACGGCTCCGACGACGCCTACGCCGAGGGCGGGGCGGTCGACCCCAGCGCCGTCTCAGTCACGCGCTACTACTACGACGACGCGGGCACCTACTACTACGACGACGTCGAGGCCGACCTCGCCGACGGCGGCCTGGGCGTCGACGACGACTTCTACTACGGGGGCTACTACGCCGACTACTACCGCTACGGGGACCCGTCGTACTACCCCTCGCTCTACACCTACTACCGGCCGTACCGGGTCTACAACCCGTACCGCCGCTTCGGGTGGTACAACACGTGGGGCCGCCGCTACGGGGCGTTCGGGCACTCGCCGTACTACGCCTACGACCCGTTCTTCAGCTACGGCGGCGTGTACGACCCGTTCTTCTACGACCCCTTCTTCTACGGGCCGGGCGTCCACGTCTCCGTCGGGTTCGGGTTCGGTGGGTTTGGGTACGGCGGCTACGGGTACGGCCACAACCCGTACTTCGCCGGGGCCGGCTACTACGGCCCGGGCTACTACGGCCGCCCCCGTCACCACAACTACTACACCTACCGCGAACGCCGCGGCGCCGACGACGGCGTGCGCAGCCCGGTCCGCGGCATGCCGGGCACGCCGTCGTCGCCCATCGTCGAGTCGACGCCGAACCCGGCGCGGGTGCCCGCGCGGATGCCGGTGCGGCGCGGCCTGAACCCGGCCCGTATCTCTGGAGACCCGGCGCCGAACGCCACGCGGGCGCCGGTGCGCGCCGGGCGGGGCGGGGCCGATCCCGTCGCCGACGCGCCCGGCCGCCGAACGCCGCCCCGGGCCACGGCGCCCCGAACCCCACGCCGCGGCGAGCCGGGGACGACAGGCCGAGTGCTCCCCGGCCGCGCCGCCCCGACGCGGGCGACCCCGGCGCGGACCGCCCCGCCCGACCGCGAGTGGGCGCGCCCGGAGCGGGCGCCCCGCGTCCCGCGCCGCGCTCGCAGCGAGGACGCGCGCGTCCGCGAGGCGGCCCCGCGCCCCGAGAGGCGGCCTCGCCCGGAGGCCCGACCCGTTCCTCGCCGCGAGACGCGCCCCGCCCCGCCCCCGCGCCGTGAAACGCGCCCCGCCCCGCGCCGCGAGACGCGCCCTGCTCCGCCCCCGCGGCGCCAGACGCGTTCCGCCCCACCCCCGCGGCGGGAGTCGCGGCCGGCGCCGGCGCCTCGGCGCCAGGAGTCGCGGCCAGCCCGCTCCTCGGGCGGCGGCCGCTCGACGGGCGGGTCCAGCCGGCGCTCGTCGCGCCGCGGCGGCAACGGATAGGGCACCCTTCGGGTGGGTACGGGGTACCGGGTACGAGGTACGGTCTAATCTGACCTCGACGCAGGTGTACCTCGTACCGAGTACCCCGTACCTCCTTGCACATTGCTCTGGGCGGGGTGGTGTGCCCCCTACGCCACGGCTTCGACGGCCCGCGGGCGGGGGGGGGCGGGGGCCTGCGGGCGGGGTGAGCGCGTCCGGCGAGCCGGCCACCGCACCGCCGTCTCGGCGACGGCGGCCCCCAGCGCGAGGAGGCCAGCCGTGACGGCGAGCGCGCGGCCGGGCGTCACGAACGCCCACATCTGGAGAAAAGCGACGGCCGCTCCCGCCGGGGCCGACACCAGGAGCGGGGCGAGCCGGGCCGCCGCCCCAAAGTGGTCGCTCCGGCGCGAGAACGGCGGCGTCCGGTACAGGACGGCCTGGAGCCGCGTGGCGAGGGCCACGACGGCGAACCAGAACGCCGCGTGGACGGCGGCGTCGGCGACCGGCATCGAGAGCACGAGGAGCGCGGCAATCCCAACGTGGAGCGGGAGCAGGACGCGAACCATGAGCGCCTTCTGCGCCCCGATCTGCGCCAGTCGAGGCCGCGCCTCGGGCAGCGTCCCGAACAGCCACGCGGCCTCGGCGTGGTCCGAATACTGGAGCGTCTGCACGAGCGACTGCGCGCAGAACAGGAGCACGACGATCACCGACAGGTGGAGCTGCGTGTTCGGGTCCGTAAGGAGCCCGGCCGTGCCGTAGACGAACAGGCTCCCCAGCCCGTCGCCCAGCCACCCGAACACGACGAACGCGAGCGGGAGCAGGGCCGCCGGCCACAGGCGCCCGCGCACGATGCGGTCGTCGGCGAAGGCGGCGAGCGCGAACCCATACACCGCGCGGACCGGCCCGCGGCGGGCCGCGACCCGCTCGAACGGGAGCAGCCGGCGCCCACCCCGCCCCGCCCGCTCGGCGCGGCGGGCGCCGTCGGCGAGGCGCCGGAGGAGGCGGAAGTAGCGGTCCGGGAAGACGGCCGTGAACAGGACGGCGAACAGGGCGACTGTGGCGAGGAGCACGCCGAGCCCCCACGTCGACCGGCCGAGGATGGCGTCGGCGAGCCACGCGCCCGGCCACCACGGCACGTCGACGGCCTCGGCCGTCGTCCCGATGAGCTGGAAGCCGAGCACGAGCACGCCGATAAACAGCGCCCGCGCCGCCGTCAGCGCGTAGCGGAGCGGCGTGGGCGGCAGCGCGAGCGTGAGGCTCCACAGGACTACGAGCGCCGCCGCGGCCGTCCATGCGACCGCCGCCGCCACGCCGGCGCCGACGGCGAGCCCCGCCCCGCCCCCGTGCGCGAGCGCCACCCGTAAGGCGACCGGGACGGCCACGCCCGTCACCATCAGGCCCGTGTACACGCCCACGCCGACCAGCCGCGCCCCGTAGTGCTGGCGCTCGGTCGCCGGCAGCGTCGCCAGCCAGGCGTTCTCTTTGGGCCGCCCCATGAGGTCGTCGTACGACCCGACGACGCCGAACGCGGCGAGCACGACGCCGAATGAGACCGACACGAACAGGGCCTGCGCCGCCGGGGCGTTGCCCAGCGACAGCGCGAGGACGAGGCCCGTGAACCCGTAGGCGATGACGGTCGTCGCCACGCGTCCCGCGCTCCGCTTGCCCGAGCGGGCGTGGCGGAGGTCGGCCCGGAGTTGGGCCGCGGCGAGCGTGAGGACCGGGCGCCCCGGGGTGCGGGTCGTGGGCATGGCGACGGTATCGGCGGGGCGGGGCGGGGAGGTTAGCGCCGGGGCGGGACAGGGGCTACGCATCACCATGAGTAGCGTAGGAGCCGGTTTCGCTCCGCTCCACCGCTCATGGCTCTGCTTGGAGGTCACTTCGACCTCATCCCCGACCCGCGCCGAGACCACGGCAAGCGCCACGCGCTCTCCGACATCTTCGGCCTCGCGCTCTGCGCCATCACGGCCGGTGCCGACAGCTTCCTCGCCATCGAGGCCTTCGGCAAGGCGCGCCTCGACTGGCTCCGGCGCTGGTTGCCGCTCACCCACGGCGTCCCGTCGCACGACACCGTCCGCCGTGTCTTCGCCCTCGTCGACCGCCGACACTTCGAGCGCTCGTTTGCCGCCTGGGCGCAGGAGGCCTTCCGCAAGACCGACGGCCGGGTCGTCGCCGTCGACGGCAAGCGGCTCCGGCGCGCCCGCGACGCGGGCGAGCCCATGCTGACGGTCGTCTCGGCGTGGGCCACCGAGGCGGGCGCGGCACTCGGACAGGTCACCACCGACGACGGCGAGGGCGAGGTGTCAGCCGTCCCGCGCCTGCTGGCGCTCTTGGACCTCTCGGGCTGCATCGTCACCACCGACGCGGCCGGGTGCCAGACCGACATTGCGAAGCAGATCGTCGACGGCGGCGGGGACTACGTGTTCGGCCTCAAAGGCAACCAGGCCGGGCTGCGCGAGCAAGCCGAGCGCTGGATGATGGAGGCGACGCTCTCGGGAGACGTGGACGCCTTCGAGACCTCTGAGCGTGGCCACGGCCGCGTCGAGACGCGGCGCTACTGGTCGGCCGCTGTGCCGGACGAGGCGCTGCGGAGGCTGCTCTGGGCCGGACTGACGAGCGTCGGGATGGTGGAGTCCACGCGGACGGTGGGCGGCAAGACCTCGACCGAGCAGCGCTACTTCGCGACGAGCCTGGCGGTCGACGCCGAGACGCTTGCGCGGTCGGTGCGTGGGCACTGGGGCGTCGAGAACGGGCTGCACTGGTCGCTCGACGTGAGCTTCGGCGAAGACGCGAGCCGGACACGGACCGATCACGCAGCGGCGAACCTGGCGGTAGCGCGGCGGGTGGCGCTGACGCTGCTGCGCGCCGAGACAACGGCCGAGGGCGGCGCGCCGACGAAGCGGATGCGATGCGCCTGGGACGCCGACTACCTCGCGACGGTGCTCCGGCTAGAGTGATGCGTAGCCCCTGCGCCTCCGCGCCGCCGCCCCGCCCTCACCACGCACGTACCACGCGCGGGCGGGGCGGCCCCGGGTCAGCCCCGGAGCTCAGCGCCGTGCTCGGCGCCGAGCGCCTTGACCACGCGGCGGACCCGGCCGTCGACCTCCTTGTCGCGGAGCGTCCGGTCGGCCCCGAAGCGGAGCGCGAACGCGAGGCTCTTGTGGCCCGCCTCGACGCCCTCGCCCCGGTACAGGTCGAACAGGCGGACGTCCTGCAAGAGCGGCCGCCCCGCCCGGCGGATCGTCTCCAGCAGCGGCCCGGCCGGCTGCGCCTCGGGGACCACGACGGCCAGGTCGCGCTCGACGACGGGGTGCCGGCTGATCGGCTCGTACGCCACGACGGCGTCACGGTCGGCGAGGGCCACGACGGCGTCCCAGTCCAGCTCGGCCGCGAAGAGCGGCGCCTGGAGGTCGGCCGCGTCGGCGACGGCGTCGGACACGCGGCCCAGCACGCCGAGGCGGCGCCCGCCGGCCTCCAGCACGAGCGCGTACGCGGTGAGGGCGTCGGGGGCGGGGCGGGGCGTCTCGGTCACGCCCGTGATTCCCAGGTCGGCCAGCAGGTCCACGACCACGCCCTTCAGGTCGTACACGTCGGTCTCGCGGGCGGGGCGGTCCCAGGCGTCGAGCACGGCCGCCCCGCTCATGCCCAGCGCGAGCGCGCGGTGCTCGTGGTAGCCGTCGACCACCCCGCCCGCGCCGTTCCTGTCTGCGCCGTTCTCGTCTGCGCCGGCCGCTTTCCGGTAGACGTGGCCCGACTCCATGAGCCGGAGCGACCCCGCCCCGCGCGCCTGGTTGTACGACGCGACGGCGAGCAGGCCGGGCAGGAGCGACGGCCGGAGCGCGGCCATCTCCTGCGAGATCGGGTTGAGCGTCTCGACGGGCGGGGCGGCGGCCCCGGTCCACGCCGCGTCCGCGAACGCCTCGGCGGTCGGGCGGGAGACGAGCGAGTTGGTGTACGTCTCGCGGAAGCCCAGCGCGGCGAGGCGCCGGAGGCTCCGCGCGAGCAGCCGCGCGCTCGGCGTGTCGCCTGCGGGCACGAGCGGGACCGCCGTCGTGGTCGGCGTCGGGAGGCGGTCGTAGCCCCACAGCCGCGCCACCTCCTCGATCACGTCGACCTCGCGCTCCACGTCGGGCCGGAACGGGGGGACCGTCACCTCCAGGCCGGACTCGCCGCCCTCGACCCCGAACCCGATGGCCGTGAGCAGGCGCGCGATGTCCTCGACCGGCACCTCGACGCCCAGCACGCGGGCCACGCGGGCGGGGCGGAGCCGGACCGTGCGCGGGGCGTAGGGCCGCGGGTTCTCGTCGATCCTGCCGTCCACGACCACCCCGCCCCCGGTCTGCGCGACGAGGTCGGCGGCGCGGGCGACGGCGAACGGCTGGCCTGTCGGGTCGGCGCCGCGCTCGAAGCGGTAGCTGGCGTCGGTCTGGAGGCCGAGCGCTTTGGCGGTCCGGCGGATCTGGCTGGGCTCCCACATGGCGCCCTCAATGAACACGGTCGTCGTCGCCTCCGTCACCTCGCTGTCCGCCCCGCCCATGACGCCGGCGACGCCGACGAACCGCTCGCCGTCGGCGACCATGACCGTTCCGGCCGGGAGCTTCCGCTCGACGCCGTCGAGCGTCGTGAACGCCTCCCCGCCCTCGGCGGCCACGACGCGGACGCGCCCGCCTTCGAGGCGGTCGAGGTCGTAGGCGTGGAGCGGCTGGCCCGTCTCCAGCATCACGAAGTTGGTCACGTCGACCACGTTCGAGATCGGCCGCAGGCCGACCGACACGAGCCGCTCCTTGAGCCACTCCGGCGACTCCCCGACCGTCACGTTCTCGACCACCATGCCCACGAAGCGCGGGCACGCATCGGGGACGTCGATCTCGACCGACACGAGGTCGGCCACCGCCCCGCCCACACCAGGCACGGGCGGGGCGGACCGCAACCCGGCGGGGCGGCGCAAGGGCTTGTCCAGGAGCGCGGCCACGTCGCGGGCCACGCCGACGTGGCTCGTCGCGTCCGGCCGGTTGGGCGTGACGTTGACGTCGAGGACGGCGTCGCCGCCCCGCCCGTGCTCGGCGAGGTAGTCGGCGAACGGCTGGCCCACGACGGCGTCGCCGTCCAGGACCAGGATGCCGTCGTGGTCGGTCCCGATGCCTAGCTCGTCCTCGGCGCAGATCATCCCGTTCGAGACCTGCCCGCGGATCTTCCCCTTTTTGATGGTGACGAGCTCGACCCCGGACCCGTCGCGGGCGGGGAGGTCGAGGACCGTCCCCACCGTCGCGACGGGCACGGCCTGGCCGGCGGCCACGTTGGGCGCCCCGCACACGATCTGGACCGGACCGTCCGCGCCCGCCACCCCGCCCAGATCGACGTCGCAGACCTGGAGCCGGTCGGCGTCCGGGTGCGGGCGGACGTCGACGACGCGGCCGACGACGACGCCGTCGAGCGCCGGCCCGCCCCGCTCGACGCCCTCGACTTCGAGGCCGGACCGCGTGAGGAGGTCAGCGAGCGCGTCGGCCGAGAGCCCGTGCTCGACGTACTCGGAGAGCCAGTTGATCGAGAGGTACATGGTACAGGGTACTCGGTACGGTGGGCGGGGCACGTACCTCGTACCCCGTACCCCGTACCTCAGAATTGGCGCAGGAAGCGAACGTCGTTCTCGTAGAGCAGGCGGATGTCGTCGATGCCGTGACGGAGCATGGCGAGGCGCTCGACGCCCATCCCGAAGGCGTAGCCCGTGTAGCGCTCGGAGTCCACGCCGACGTTGTCGAGCACGTTCGGGTCGACCATTCCCGAGCCCAGGATCTCCATCCACCGGCCGCCGTCCGGGAGCGCGCTGTCGGCCCACCACACGTCGACCTCGGCCGAGGGCTCGGTAAAGGGGAAGAAGCTGGGGCGGAATCGCATCCGCGCCTCGCGCGCCGGCCCGTCCGACGCCCCGAAAAAGGCCCGCGCGAACGCCTGGAGCATGGCCTTGAGGTCCGCGAAGCTCACGCCCTCATCTACGACGAGCCCCTCGACCTGGTGGAACAGGCAGTAGCTCTTGTACGAGATGGCCTCGTTGCGGAACACGCGGCCCGGCGCGATCAGGCGGAGCGGCGGCTCGCCGTCTTCGAGCGCCCGGATCTGGACCGGCGACGTGTGCGTGCGCAGCACGACGCCCCGCCCCTCGGGCGGCGGCGGCTCCAGGAAGAACGTGTCCTGCATGTCCCGGGCGGGGTGGTCCGCCGGGAAGTTGAGGGCCGAGAAGTTGTGCCAGTCGTCCTCGATCTCGGGGCCGCGCGCGACCGAGAACCCGAACGAGCGGAAGATGTCCTGGATGTCCGCGAGCGTCTGCGTGAGCACGTGGAGGCTGCCCCGCCCCGCCCGCCCGGCGACCGGCGCCGGCACGCGGCCGGGCAGCGTGAGGTCGAGGTCCGTGGCGCCCTCCGCCCCGCCCGCCCCGCCCCGCGCGCCGTCAGCGGCGGCGTCCAGCCGGTCCTGCGCCGCCTGCTTGAGCGCGTTGAGCCGCTGCCCCACGGCCCGCCGCTGGTCGGGCGCGACGGTCCCGATCTGGGCGAACAGGTCGGTGACGACGCCGGACTTCCGCCCGAGAAACCGGACGCGATACGCCTCGGCGGCCTCAGCGCTGTCGAGGGGGGCGTCGTCGATCTCAGCCTGGACGGCGGCGATCTGGTCGTCGAGGGAGGTGGCCATGCTGCGTGTTTCGTATTGCGTGTTCCTCTGCGCGCAGCTCCAACACGCACGACGAAACACGGAACAGGATCAACAAAAAGACTCCCGCCGGGCCGGGGCCGGGCGGGAGTCGCGTCGAACAAGCCGGGCGGGCCCAGAGGGCGGAACCCAACGGGCGGGGCGGTGGCCCCTACGCCGTGGCCTGCTCGACGACGGCGGCAAACGCGGCCTTGTCGCGGACCGCGAGGTCGGCGAGGACCTTCCGGTTGAGCGGGATGTCCGCCTTGTTCAGGCCCGAGATCAGGCGCGAGTAGGTGGTCCCGTTCTGGCGGGCGGCGGCGTTGATGCGGGCGATCCAGAGCCGCCGGAACTGGCGCTTGCGGGCGCGGCGGTCGCGGTAGGCGTACTGGAGCCCCTTTTCAACGGAATGCTTGGCAACGGTGTAGACGTTGCCACGGCGACCCCAGTAGCCTTTCGCCAGCTTCAGAACTTTGCGGCGACGGCGACGGGAGGCCACGAGATTTCGTGCTCGGGGCATCTTGGTTCCGTGGGTGAGGGTGAGGAGGGCCGGCCGCGAACGGCCGGGACGGAGGGCGGGCGGGGCAGACCGCCCCGCCCAAGCGCCTTACTTGACGATGAGCTTCTTCATCCGGGCCTCGTCGGCCTGGTTGACCAGGGTCGCGCCGCGGAGGTTGCGCTTCCGCTTCGGCGACTTCTTGGTCAGGATGTGGCTCGTGAACGCCTTTTTGCGCTTGACGCGACCCGTCCCGGTCAGCGTGAAGCGCTTTTTGGCGCCGCTGTTCGACTTCATCTTCGGCATCGGACTCTCGGGGCGTGGTCGGGCAAACGAACGCCCGTCGCGGTTGGGCGGCGGGCGAGACGAAGGGCGGAAGCTACGGGCGGGGCGGAGCTAGACCGCCCCGCCCACGGGTCTTTGCAGAGTGTTCGGGCGGGGCGGGTCCCCTCCCGAGCGCGGAGCGCGCCGCCTACTTCTTCTTGTCGGGCGTGAGCATGATGGTCATGCGGCGGCCCTCCATCGTCGGCGGCTGGTCCACCTTGGCGATGTCCGCGAGGTCCTCGGTAAAGCGGTCGAGCATGTCGCGGCCCTGGTCCTTGTAGATGATGTCGCGGCCGCGGAACTGGACCCACGCCTTCACCTTGTTCCCCTTCTCGAGGAACTCGCGGGCGTGCTTCATCTTGAACTCGTAGTCGTGGTCGTCGGTGCGCGGGCGGAACCGGACCTCCTTGAGCTCGCCCTGGCCGGCCTGCTTTTTCCGCTGCTCCTTGGCCTTCTTCTGCTGCTCGTAGCGGAACTTCCCGTAATCCATCGCCTTGACGACGGGCGGGTCGGCGGAGCCGGCGATCTCGACGAGGTCGAGGCCGCGCTCGCGGGCAAAGTCGAGCGCCTGCTCGAGGGGCATGACGCCCATCTGCCCCTCGCCGTCGACGACGACGCGGACCTGGGAGGCGTTGATGTTCTCGTTGATGATGGCGTCCGGCTCGCGGCGGGCGGGCTGCGGACGGCGGGAGCGACGTCGGGCTATGGCTGACCTGTGGGGCGTGGAACAAGAGACCCCGGCGCGCTCGGGGCACGGGAGCGGGGCGTGGGGGGACAACGCGGCCGTCGGCCGGCGGGTTCGCGAGGGCCGGTTAAAACTCCGTCAGGAGGCGCCGGCACCGGGGCGGGGCGGCGCGCGCGCTGGCCCTAGCTTGACCGCCCCGCCCGACCGCACGCCCTCCGCCCCGCCCGCTCATGGACTTTACCGCCGTCGACCTCCGCGTCGGGACCGTCGTCGAGGCCGCCGCCGAGGGTGGCGCCCTTCACCTCGTGATCGACCTCGGCGGGGTCCGCCGCGAGGCCGTCTCGCACATCACCGAGAACTACGCGCCGGCCGACCTCCTGGGCGGGCAGGTCGTGACGGTGCCGACGCCGGGCGGGACGGGCGTCGTGGTCCTGGCCGCGGTGAGCCCGAGCGACGGCGCCGTCGTGCTCCGCCCCGACCGGCCGGTCGCCAACGGGACGCAGGTGGTGTAGCCGCCCCGCCCACGGCCGATACGAAAGTCCGTGGCCGTTTCCACGGCGTAGAGGCCGGGCATGAGCCGGCGCCGGCCGACCCGCCGGCGGGGGCGCTATCCGGTAGGCCCCGCTGAGGGCGGGATGGAGGGGCAGACGGTGTCGCCGGGCGCGCTGCGGAGCGCCCCGCCCTCGGGGCTCCTCCCACGCGCCGCGCCCTACCGCCGCCCCCCCGCTCGGGCGGCCCCGCCCCCGCGCTCAGCGCGCCCCGTACGGCGGCGCGGGCGGGGCGGCGTCTATCTTGGCCTCACCTCCCTCTGCGCAGACGGCACATGGACCGGCAGGCCCTCCAAGAACGGTTCGGCATCCTCGGCGACAGCCCGGCGCTCCGCCGCGTGCTCGACCGCGTGCGTCAGGTGGCGCCGCCCGACATCACGGTGCTCCTCGAAGGCGAGAGCGGCGTAGGCAAGGAGCTCGTCGCGACGGCCGTCCACGGGCTCTCGGCGCGGCGCCACAAGCGGCTCGTCGTCGTCAACTGCGGGGCGATCCCCGAGGGACTTATCGAGTCGGAGCTGTTCGGGGCCGAAAAGGGCGCCTACACCGGCGCCGTCGAGCGGCGGACGGGCTACTTCGAGGAGGCCGACGGCGGAACGCTGTTCCTCGACGAGATCGGCGAGATGCCGCTCCAGGCGCAGGTCCGCCTGCTGCGCGTGCTCGAGAGCGGCCAGTTCAGCCGCGTCGGCGGGACGGCGACCTTGCACGCCGACGTCCGCGTGATCGCGGCGACCAACAAGGACCTCGCGGCTGAGGTCGGGGCGGGGCGGTTCCGCGAGGACCTGTACTACCGCCTGAGCGCGGTCGTGCTGCGCATCCCGCCGCTCCGCGAGCGCCGCGACGACGTGGTGCCCCTGTTCGAGGCGTTCCTCGCCCGGTTCTCGCGCCAGTACGACGCCCCGCACCTCGCCGTCACGCCCGAGGCCGCGGCGCTCCTCCGCGGGTACGCGTGGCCGGGCAACGTGCGCGAGCTCCGCAACGTGGCCGAGCAGGCCGTCGTGCTGTCCGAGAGCGGGGCGGTCACGGCCGACTCGCTCCGGCCCCACCTCCGCGGCGTCTCGGCCGGGCTCGCGCTGGCCCGCCGCGAGGCGCCGCCGGCCGGCGACGTGGGCGAGCGCGAGCTGGTCTACCGGGCGCTCCTCGAGCTCCGCGCCGAGATGCAGGAGGTCCGCGCCGCGCTCCGCAGCCTGGGCGCGCGGGGCGGCCTCCCCGACGGCCTGTTCGCCGCCCCGCCCGACCTCGACGACGCCCTCGACGACGCCCTGGAGGTGGCCTACGAGCCGCCCCCCGCCCCGCCCCCGCCCGACGCGGCCGACACCGTGTTCGAGTTCGAGGACTACACCGACGACGCCCCCGCCGACTACGGCGCGCCCGAGGGCGACGGCGCCGCGGGGCTCCCGGACGACCTCGAAGGGGCGCTCGCGACGGGCCTCCCGCTGCCGACGATGGAGGAGGCCGAGGCCGCCCTCATCCGCGAGGGCCTCCGCCGGTTCGACGGCAACCGCCGCCAGACCGCCGAGGCGCTGGGGATCTCCGAGCGCACGCTCTACCGGAAGATCAAGGACCTGGAGGCGGAATGAACGGCGCGAGACCCTGGAGGCCCAGTCCGGCCACCCCGCCCCATACGCGGCGGGGCGGGGCGGGGCGGAGCCGGGCGGGGCGGGGCGGGTGGAGGTTCGCCCTCGGCCTCATGGCTCTGGCGCTCTTCGCCGGCTGCGGCGTCTACTCGTTTTCCGGCGCCTCCATCCCCGACCACCTCCAGACCGTCGCCGTGCCGATCGCGGAAGACCGGGTGGGCGGGACGCCGCCGGGCGCCGAGGGGCTCCTGACCGATGCGCTCGTCCGGCTCTTCGGTGACCGCTCGCGGCTCGCGCTCGTGGCCGACGAGGGCGAGGCCGACGCCGTCGTCCGCGCCTCGATCGAGCGGTACGCCGTGGCCCCGGCCGCCGTGACCGGCGACGACCGCGCGGCCGTCAACCGCGTCACGCTGGCCGTGCGCGTGGTCGTCCGCGACCGGGTGGAGGACCGCGACCTCCTCGACCGCGCGTTCACGGCGACCGAGGACTACGCGCCCGGCGAGGGCCTCCAGGGCGAGGCCGACGCGACGGCCTCGGCCCTCGACCAGATCGCGCGCGACGCGTTTACGGCGGCGACCTCGGACTGGTGAGCGGGGCCGCCCCGGCGCTCGACGCGCTCGCGGTGGCCGCCGTGGCGGTGTACGCGCTCGCCACGTTCGTGCTGACCGGGCTCGGGCTCCACGCCGGCGCACTCGCAGTGGTCCGCCTGCTCCGGCCGCCCCGCCCGCTGCCGCATGCGCCGGACGGGCCGTGGCCGCTCGTCGTCGTCCAGGTCCCCGTGTACGACGAGCCGCCGGCGCTCGTGGCCCGCGCGCTCGACGCCGCGCTCGCGCTGGAGGCGCGCGGGCCGGTCGAGGTCCAGCTTCTCGACGACTCGCCTCGGGCGGGGCGGCTGGCGAACGCCGCGCTCTGCGCCGAGCGCCGGGGCCGCGCTGCGCGCCGCGGGGCCACGCTCCGCCACCTCTCGCGCGACGCCCGCGACGGGTTCAAGGCCGGCGCCCTCGCCGCCGGCCTCCACGCCGCCCCGCCCGAGGCGTCGGCGCGCGGGGCGGGGCGGCTGGCCGCCGTGTTCGACGTCGACTTCCGCCCCGCCCCCGACGCGCTCCTCCGCCTGGTCCCGGCGCTCCTCGCGGACCCTGACCTCGCGTTCGTGCAGGCGGGGTGGGCGCACCCCGAGGCCGACGACACGGCTCTGGGGCGCGTGCAGGCGGCGGTGCTCGACCTCCACTTTGCCGTCGAGCAGGCGGGGCGGGACCGGGCCGGGCTCCCCGTCACGTTCAACGGGACGGCCGGCGTGTGGCGCGTGGCGGCCATCGAAAGCGCGGGCGGGTGGCAGGGCGACACGCTCGCCGAGGACCTCGACCTCGCGCTCCGCGCGCAGGCGGCGGGGTGGCGCGCGCGGCTGGTCGAGACCGTCCGCGTTTCGGCCGACCTCCCGCCGACGGTCGCGGCGTGGCGGCGGCAGCAGGCGCGGTGGGCGAAGGGGCTGGCCGAGGTGGGGCGGAAGTCGGCCGGAGCCGTGTGGCGCTCCGGCCTGTCCGTCGCCGCCCGCGCCGAGGCGACGGCGATGCCGGCGCTGTCGCTGAGCCTCCCGTCGCTCCTCGTCGTGGCCGTGCTGCACCCGGTCGTCGCGCTCGCCGGGGCCGCGGGCGTCGGCCCGGCCAGCGTGTACGTGGCGCTCGGGGCGGGGTGGGCCGGGCTCGCCGGGCTCCTGCTCGCCCACGTCGTCGCCCAACGCGCGCTCTACCCGGACGCGTGGGTGGGCCGGTTGCGGCGGCTCCCGCTCGTGCTCGTCGCCCCGCTCGCGCTCGTGGTGCCGGCGGCGCGGGCGGTCCTGGAGGCGGCGCGCGGGCGGCGGACGCCGTTCGAGCGGACGCTCAAAACCAGCCGCCCCGCCCCGCTCCCGGCGTGGGAGGGCGGGGCGGAGGCAGCGTTGGCGGTTTACAGCGTGCTGGGGTTTGTCGCCCTCCTGGCCGTTGGGGCGTGGGCCGGCGCAGCGTTTCAGGGTCTCTTGGCGGCCGGGTTCGCCGGGGCGACCCTCGCGCTCCGGGGGGCGGGGCGGGCGGCCGAGGCCCCGGCCATCGACGACGTGCGGCGCGTGGCGGCGTAGGGGGCGCCGCGCCTTTGTGGGGCGGCGGCGCGGGCGGGGCGGCGGGCGGCCTGCGTACCTTTGGCGGCCCCCACGCGCATGCCCCCCGTGTCCCCCGAGCCCGACCTCCACCTGGCCGCGCGGCTGCTCGCCGAGGACCGCTCGGCCGAGGCCGTCGAGCGCCTCGGCGCACTCGTCGCCGACGCCCCCGTCTACGCCGCCGCCCACGCCCTCCACGCGACGGCCCTCGAAGCCGACGGCCGGCCGGCCGAGGCGCTCGCGGCGTGGGGGCGCGTGGCCGCGCTCGTCCCGTCGAGCCCGCTCGCGCACCGCGAGCGCCGCCGCCTGCTCAGCGCCGACGCCGCCGACGCCGCCCCGCCCGCGCCTGCCGACGCCGCTCCCGCCCCGCCCTCCCAGCCTGCCCCCACCGACGCCGCTCCGCCCGCTCCCGCCGCGCCCGCTGACCTGCGGGCCGTCGACGAGCGGTTCCTGCGCGACGACGACGCGGCCGACGACGCGGACCCCGAGTCTAACGGCGCGGATGGCGAGCCGGAGGCCGATGCGTCCGGCGTCTTTTTCGGCGATGCCTCCCCGGTGCCCAGCGCCGCGCTCGCCGCCGAGCTCCTCCCGCCGGAGGCGCCCGCCCCGCCCGACCCGCTCCACGTGACGCCCGAGGCGCCGGGCGGGGCGGGGTGGATGATCCTGGGCGAGGAGGAGCACGCGCCGGCCGAGGGCGGGGCGGGGGCCGACGTAGTCTCGCCCGAGGCCGCGCCGACCGACGCTGCACCGGCCGAGCGCCACCCGGTCGCCGACGAGCTCGACTCGCTCATCTCGCAGCTCGAGAGCGCCCCGCGCATCCGCCCCGACCCCACCTTTAGCGGCCCGGCCGTCACCTTCGACGACTCGGACGTGGAGGAGATCGCGTCGGAGACGCTGGCGAAGATCTTCGCGGCGCAGCGCCAGTTCGAGAAGGCGGCCGACGTCTACGAGACGCTCGCCGCCCGCCACCCCGCCCGCGCCGACGAGCTCCTGGAGCTGGCGGGCGAGATGAGGGAACGGCGGTGAGTCGCGCCGCGCCACTCTGCACGCCGCGGGCGGACTCAAAGGGCGGGGCGGGGCTCTGGCCCGCGATCTCACCGTGACCCACCCCGCCCTCGCCCTCTTTCGTCCCGGCCCGCGCGTGGTCGTCGGGCTCATGAGCGGGACGTCGCTGGACGGCGTCGACGCGGCCGTCGTGCGCCTCGACGGGAGCGGGGCGGCGCTCTCCGCCGAGCCGCTCGGGTTCGTGTCGGAGCCGTACGACGACGCGCTCCGCGCCGCGCTCGCGGCGTGCGTCGAGACCGAGACGTCGGACGTCCGCCTCGTGTCGCAGCTCCACACGCGCCTGGGCGAGCGGTTCGCGGCCGTCGCCCGCCGCGCGCTCGACGCGGCCGGCGTGGACGCGCCCGACCTTGTGGGGAGCCACGGGCAGACGGTCCAGCACGTGCCCGAGCCCGAGGACTGCGCCGGCGTGCCGACGCGGTCGACGCTCCAGATCGGGAGCCCGGCCGTGATCGCGGCCCGCCTCGGCGCCCCGGTCGTCGCCGACTTCCGGGCCGGCGACCTCACGCTCGGCGGGCAGGCCGCCCCGCTCGCGCCCTACCTCGACGGCGCCCTGTTCGGGTCGGCCGCCGAGACGCGCGTGCTCCTCAACCTGGGCGGCATCGCCAACCTCACGGTCCTGCCGGCGGGCGGGCGGCCGAGCGCAGCCTTCGACACCGGCCCGGCCAACATGGTCCTCGACGCGCTCGCGCTCCGCCTGACCGGCCGGCCGGTCGACGAGGGCGGGGCGCTCGCCGCGCAGGGCGCGCCCGACGAGGCGCTCCTGGCGGACCTCCTGGCCCACCCGTTTTTCGCCGCCCCGCCCCCCAAGTCGACCGGCCGCGAGGACTTTGGGGCGGCGTTCGTGGAGCGGCTGGTCGGGCGGGGTGGCGCTCCGGCCGACCTCCTGGCGACGGCGACAGCGCTCTCGGCGCGGTCCGTCGCCGCCGCCGTCCGCCGGTTCGTTCGCCCCGCCCCGGCGCGCGTGATCGCGTCGGGCGGCGGCGTCCACAACGCGGCGCTCGTGGCGGCGCTGGCGGCGGCGCTCGCGCCCATCCCGCTCGAAACGACGGCGGCGCACGGGCTGGACCCCGACGCCAAAGAGGCCGTGCTGTTCGCGGTCCTCGCCCACGAGTGGGCCGAGGGCGTGCGGACCGGGCTGCCGGCCGTGACGGGCGCCTCGCGCGCCGCCTTCCAGGGCTCGCTGACGCTGCCGTGACGCGGGCGGGGCGGTCGGCGGCTGGAGGAGCCCACGCCGCCTGACCGGATGCGACCGCCCCGCCCCGCCCTCGTCCTGCTGCTGGTCGGCCTCGTCTGACGAACGAGCGGATCGGCGAGCACCGCGCGTCGGTCGCCATTGCCCGCTTCCAGCCCCGAGCCCGAATGTGACCGAGCGGACCCCGCGGGCGGACCTTACGGGCGGGGCGGCGGGTTGGCTTCGGCCTCACCCCGCCTTCTGGATCCGCCCATGCCCGACGCCACCCCGCCCGACGCCGCCCCCTTGTCTGACGGCGACCTCCAGTTCACGCCCGTCTCCGAAGTCGGCGAGTTCGGCCTGATCGACCGGCTCCGCGACCGGCTCGGCGACGCCGCGAGCGCCCGCGACCTCGTCGTCGGCATCGGCGACGACGCCGCCGTCTACCGCGTGGGCGGGGCGGGCTCCGACGGCTCGGCCCGCGTCCACGTCGTCACGACCGACGCGCTCGTCGAGGGCGTCCACTTCGACCGGACGTACGTCCCGCTCCGGGCGCTCGGGTGGAAGGCCGTCGCCGTCAACGTGAGCGACGTGGCGGCCATGAACGCGTCGCCGCGGTTCGCGACCGTCACGCTGGGGCTCCCGAACAACCTGTCGGTCGAGGGCGCCGAGGCCCTCTACGCCGGCATCGCCGAGGCGTGCGAGCGGTACGGGCTCGCCGTCGTCGGCGGCGACACGACGGCGAGCGCCCGGCTCGTGATCTCGGTCACGGTCGTCGGCGAGGCCGACGAGTCCGCCATCGTGACGCGCGCGGGCGCGGCCCCGGGCGACCTCCTGTGCGTGACGGGCGACCTGGGCAGCGCGGCGGCCGGTCTCCAGGTGCTCCTGGCCGGGAAGGACGCGATGGACACGGGCGGGGCGGCCGGCGGCGACGGCGCCGAGGGCGCGGCGCCCGACCTCGCGGAGTTCGCCTACGTTGTCGAGCGCCAGCTGATGCCGCAGGCCCGGCTCGACCGCGTGCGCCAGTGGGCCGAGGCCGGCGTCCGCCCGACGGCGCTCGTCGACGTGTCGGACGGGCTGGCGTCCGAGGCGCACCACCTGAGCCAGGCCGGGACGGTCGGGGCGGTCATCGACGGCGGCCTCCTCCCGATCCACGTCCAGACGGCGCTCGCGGCCCAGCGCTTCGACGCCCGCGCCGAGGCTTATGCGCTCTACGGCGGCGAGGACTACGAGCTCCTGTTCACGCTCCCCGAGGCCGAGGCGCCTAAACTCGACCCGGCGACCTACGCGGTCGTCGGCCAGATCGTGGAGCCGGACGAGGGCGTCGTGCTCCGCCTGCCCGACGGCAACCGCGTGCCGCTCGTGGCCGGCGGGTACAAGCATTACTGAGCGGGTAGAGCGGGTAGAGCGGGTACTGGGTACGAGGTACCGGGTGCAGTTTGCCCCGCCCCGCCCTGCCCTCGCTGCGCCGCCCATGTCGTTCCGCCTCGTCATGTGGGCGCTCGCCGTTGGCCTCGCCGTCTGGGCGGGGTGGCTCTGGCCCGATGTGCCGGCGCGCGTGCCCACGCACTTCGGGCTCGACGGCCAGCCCGACGCGTGGGCGGGGCGGTCGGTGGGGTCGTGGTTCGGGCTTCCCGCCATCGCGCTCGCGCTCGCCGCGTTCCTCGACGCGCTGGTCGTGTGGACGCACCGCCACCCCGCCCTCGCAGGACTCAACCTGCCCCAGAAAGACGCCATCCTCGCCCTCCCGCCCGACCGCCGCGCGCCAGTCCTGGCGTGGTCGGCGGCGGCGCTCTACGCGGTCGGAGCGGCCTGCATGGTGTCGTTCGCGCTGATCCAGGCGGGCACCTGGGCCGCCGCGCACGGCGGGAGCGGGGCGGAGTGGGTGGCGGCGGGCGGGGCGGTTGCCGTGGTCGCCCCGCTCGTGGCGCTGGCGTGGGGCCTCCGAGGCGTCTCGGTCGAGCTCCGGCGGCAGCAGGCGGCCGCCCCGCCCCGCCCGTAGCGCGGTCGGGGTGGGCATCTTTCCGCCTTCCGCCTTCCGCCTTCCGCCTTCCGCCTTCCGCCTTCCGTCGGCCTTTCCACCGAACCTTCGACGCCGTACGGCGGCCCGTTCACCGGGGCGGGGCGGGGGCTCGGTAGCTTCCTGCCCCGCTCCTAAAGCCCTCCCCGCCCGATGGAAACCTCCCCGCCCCGCGTCGGCACGCCGGCCCCGACGACCGCCACCGCCACCGGCGAGATCCTCCAGGTCATCGGCCCAGTCATCGACTGCGAGTTCCCGGCCGAGTCGGTCCCCGAGATCTACGACGCCCTCGAAGTCGACCGCGAAGACGGCGTGCTCGTCCTCGAAGTCCAGCAGCACCTCGGCGAGAACCGCGTGCGCACGATCTCCATGGACTCGACCGACGGGCTCACGCGCGGCACGGCCGTCCGCAACACGGGCCGGCCCATCTCGATGCCCGTCGGCGTCGAGGTCCGCGGGCGCCTGTTCAACGTGGTCGGCCAGGCCATCGACGGGCTCCCGCAGCCGCGGACGGCGGAGACGCGCTCGATCCACGCCGAGCCGCCGAGCTACGACCAGCTCGCGACGTCGGTCGAGGTGCTCGAGACGGGCATCAAGGTCATCGACCTCATCCAGCCCTACGCCCGCGGCGGCAAGATCGGCCTCTTCGGCGGGGCCGGCGTGGGCAAGACGGTGCTCATCCAGGAGCTCATCAACAACATCGCCAAGGGCCACGAGGGGTTCTCGGTCTTCGCCGGCGTCGGCGAGCGGACGCGCGAGGGGAACGACCTCCTGCGCGAGATGCTCGAGTCGGGCATCATGCGGTACGGCGACGACTTCATGCACTCGATGGAGGAGGGTGGCTGGGACCTCTCGAAGGTCGACATGGACCTCCTGAAGGAGAGCCAGGCGACGTTCGTGTTCGGCCAGATGAACGAGCCGCCCGGCGCCCGCGCCCGCGTGGCCCTCTCGGGCCTCACGCTCGCCGAGTACTTCCGCGACCTCGGCGGCACGGACGTCTTGTTCTTCGTCGACAACATCTTCCGGTTTACGCAGGCCGGCTCCGAGGTCTCGGCCCTCCTCGGCCGGATGCCGTCGGCCGTGGGCTACCAGCCCACGCTGGCGACGGAGATGGGCGAGATGCAGGAGCGGATCACCTCGACCAAGGCCGGCGCCATCACGTCGGTCCAGGCCGTCTACGTCCCGGCGGACGACCTCACGGACCCCGCCCCGGCGACGACCTTCGCCCACCTCGACGCCACGACCACGCTCTCGCGCTCGATCGCGTCGCTCGGCATCTACCCCGCCGTCGACCCGCTCGACTCGACCTCCCGCATCCTGACGGCCGAGGTCGTCGGCGACGAGCACTACAAGGTGGCCCAGGACACCAAGGAGCTGCTCCAGCGCGACAAGGAGCTCCAGGACATCATCGCCATCCTCGGCCTCGACGAGCTCTCCGACGAGGACAAGCAGGTCGTCAACCGCGCGCGCCGCGTGCAGCGGTTCATGTCGCAGCCGTTCTTCGTGGCCGAGCAGTTCACGGGCACGCCCGGCAAGTACGTCAAGGTCGAGGACACCGTCCGCGGCTTCAAGATGATCCTCGACGGCGAGCTCGACCATTTCCCCGAAGGCGCCTTCCTCTACCGGGGCTCCATCGAGGAGGTCATCGAGGCCGGCGAGAAGATGCTCGCCGAAGCGTAGAGGGATGGCAGAGGGATAAGGGGCGGAGGCATGGGCAGAGACGCCCGCCCCGCCCCGACCCTCCATCCCGCATCCCCCATCCCTCCCCGTCATGGCCGACTCCCTGCTCGTCGAGATCGTCTCCCCCGACCGCTCCGCCTACCGCGGCGAGGCCCGCAGCTTCCGCGCGCCCGGCGTCGAGGGGTCGTTCGAGATCCTGCGCGGGCACGCGCCCCTGCTCGCGGCCACCCAGGTCGGCCCCGTCGTCGTGACGACGACGTCCGGCGAGCGCGTCACGTTCGCCACGTCGGGCGGGTTCGTCGAGGTCCTGGACGACCACGTCATCATGCTCGCCGAGACGGCGGAGCCCGCCGACGAGATCGACGTCGAGCGCGCCCGCGCCGCTGAGGACAGCGCGGCCGAACGGCTCGCGGCGGCCCAGACGCCCGAGGACCGCGAGGCGCTCCAGGCGGAGCTCGAGCGCGCCCGCAACCGCCTGCGGACGTCGATGGGCGGCGTGTAAACGGCGCGCGGGCGAGGGGAATTCGGGGGCGGGGTGGTTCGGGTGAGGCACCAACCTCCGGAGCCGGTATAAGGGGCGGGGTGGAGCCGGGGACGCTCTCGACCTGCCGCCCCGCCCCGCCCATATCCGGGCGGCCGGTGGGTAGGTAACTGCCTCTGCCCAAAGCAGACGTGCCCGTCTCTGGTGCGGACACCATGCATGGTGTCCCTACCTGACTCGGCTCGTGCCCCGTGGGCGGGGCGGTGATCTGTCACCTGCTCGTCTTCACACGACGTCCGCTTGCTGTTTCTGGGGCGTGCCGGTATCATGGGTTCATCGAGTTCGGTCGCACACGCGGCCACCGAATCGGGTCGAGCTCGCCCAGCCCCGCCCTCCAGGGCGAGTTCCCCGACTGAGCGTCCGACGGTTTGACCGTCGGGCGCTCTCTTTTTGTACCTACTGCATGGTCCGCCGCGCCGACTCGGCGGCCGTTCGGGAGGCACTCTCCGTTCGCACCGTCCGACGGTGGCACGGCAGGAGCCCATTCGGTCCGGCTCTAGCTTCCCCCATGCGCCGCACCCTCACCGTCGCCACCCCGCTCGGGCTGCTCCTCCTAACGGCGGACCGCGGCGCCCTCGTCGGCGCCGCGTTCGACGCCGACGAGGGCGCCCCCACGGCCGCCCCGTCCGACGCCGAGGCGGACGCCCTGCTCGCCGCCGCCGCGGCCGAGCTGCGGGCGTACTTCGGCGGCAGCCGCGCTCCGTTCACCGTCCCCGTCCGGCCCGAGGGCACGCCGTTCCAGGAGCGCGTGTGGGCCGCGCTCCGCGAGGTCCCCCACGGCGAGACCGTCGGCTACGGCGCGCTCGCCGCCCGCCTCGGCGATCGGGGCGCGGCGCAAGCCGTCGGCGCCGCGAACGGGCAGAACCCGGTCGCCGTGGTCGTCCCCTGCCACCGCGTCGTTGGGGCCGACGGCTCGCTCGTCGGCTACGCGGGCGGGCTGGCGCGGAAGCGGGCGCTCCTGGACCTGGAGAGCCGGCAGGGCCGCCTGTTCTGACCACCCCGCCGCTCGCGGCACGTCGGGCGGGGTGGACACCGAGGAGCAGCGCGCCACCCCGGCCCTGGCGCCACGCGGGCGGGGCGGGCACCTTGGCTCACCGACCTGCCGACTCGTCGCCTTCGAGGTAGCCGACGGCGAGCTGCGCCAGGGTGCGGACGCCCAGCGGCAGCGCGTCCTCGTCGATGCGGAACAGCGGCGAGTGGTTGGGCGGGAACAGCTCGTCGCTCGCGCCCGGCGTGCGGACGCCGAGCCACAGGAACAGGCCGGGCACCTCGTTGGCGAAGTACGAGAAGTCCTCGGCGCCCAGGACCGGCGCGACGCCCGTGTCCAGGCCGTCGCCGGCCACGCGCTGGAGCGTCGGCGCCATGCGGTCGAGGAGGGCGGCGTTGTTGGCCGTGACGGGGTAGCCGTACTCGTCGGCGATCGTGACGGTGGCGGTCGCGCCCTGGCTCGACGCGATGTCCGTCGCCGTGCGGCGGATGCGGTCGTGGAGCTCGGCGCGCATCCCGTCGTCGAGTGCGCGGATCGTCCCGATCATCGCCACGGAGTCGGGGATGATGTTGGAGCGGACGCCCCCGTCGATCCGCCCGATCGTGACGACGGCCGGCGCCTTCGTGAGGTCCATCTGCCGGCTCACGATCGTCTGGAGGCCCGTCACGACGAGCGCCGAGGTCGCGACCGGATCCACCCCGCCCCACGGATAGGCCCCGTGCGTCTGCTTGCCGTGGACGACGATTTCGAGGTTGTCCGCGCTCGCCATCATGCCGCCCGGCCGCGTCTTGAGCTGGCCGACCTCGTGGGCGCTCGTGACGTGGAGCCCGAACACGGCCTCCGCCCCGCTCAGCGCGCCCTCGGCCACCATGAGCTCGGCGCCGGCCGGGGCCTCGCCCGCCGGCGCGCCCTCCTCGGCCGGCTGGAACAGGAACACGACCGTCCCCGGCAACTCGTCGCGGACGGCCGCGAGGACCTCGGCCACGCCCATCAAGATGCCGACGTGGGCGTCGTGGCCGCACGCGTGCATCACGCCGACCTCCATCCCGTTGTAGATCGTCGTCACGGTGGACGCGAACGGGAGGTCAACGCGCTCGGTCACGGGCAGCGCGTCCATGTCGGCTCGTAGGGCGACGGTCGGGCCGGGCTTCCCGCCCGTCAGCACGCCCACGACGCCGGTCCGCGCGACGCCCGTGCGGACCTCCATTCCCAGCCCGGTCAGGTGCTCGGCGACGTAGGCGGCCGTTTCGGTCTCGCGGTTCGAGAGCTCGGGGTTCTCGTGGATGTGCCGCCGGTACGCGACCACGTCCGGCACGACATCGGCCACGAGCGCGTCGACGCGCTCGGCGAGGTCGGGGCGGGGTGGCCCGTCGGCCTGGGCGCGCGCCGGGGCGGGGAGGAGAGCGAGGGCGGCGAGCGCCGCGAGCAGCTTGGTCATGGGCGGGGCGGACGCGAGAGGCGAACCCAACGGTCGGGGTGAGACCGGAGAGTACGGCCGCCCCACCCCGTCCGCCGCTCACACGGAGGGGGCTCACGCGCCGCAACCCGGTGAGGCGTCGTCTGTCGGGTCACGGCTGCGGGGGGCGGCCTCCGCGTGGAGGAGCGCGAGGTACCGGCCCGCCGCGAGCGTGTCGAACTCGAGCCGCTGGAGGAGCCCCCCGCAGAACGTCCCGCGTGCGAGCCCGTGCGCCACTCCGCCCCCGATGCCGAGCCACTCGGCCGCCGTGACGACAGCGTCCATCTCATACCCACCTTCGACGTGCTCTGCTCCGGGGGCCAGGCGGAACGACCGCCCGTCGAACTGGACCCCGCCCCGCTGGCGGCGGGCGTCGAACTCCCGGCGCTCCTTGGCCCCAGCGCTCGGGTGCACCGGGTCGAAACGTCCATCGGCGGTCTGAGCGGCGGTCAGCCGGTTGAGTGCCCGGCTAATCGCGGCGGCCAGCCGGTCCTTGGTGGGGTACCACTGAGGGAAAAATGGGAGGGCAACGTAGGCGTCTACGAGAGCCCGCGTTGTGATTCCGTGGTACCACGTCCACGATTCGTGACCGGCCCACGCCCCGTCCGGGAGTTGAAAGGCCAGGGCCGTCCGCCGCACGCGCCGTACCATCGCCGACAGGAACCGCCGCTCCCCCGTCGCGCGGTACAGCGCAGCGAAAAGCCAGACGGGCGCGCAGGCGTGGTTGACCGATCCCGCGATGGGGTATGCCAGCAGCCGGTCCCCGATCCGCACGGCGGCGGAGAGGAGGTCGCGCCGACCGGGCGGGTCTCGCTGCCACAGTTCGACGAGGGCTGTGCCCGCAAAGGCGTAGGGCAGGTCAGGGACGAGGTGGCCCCGAAGGTGGAGGTCCCCGTTCGCAAACATCCGCCGGACCAGGTGCTCCCCTGCCGCCTCCGCACGCGCGGCGTACACTGGGTCCCCCAACGCGTCGTACGCCCCGAGATACCCCGGCACTCGTAGAGCCGCCTCCTCTACGCTAGGCCCGAGCGGGGCGCCCGTGTCGAGGGGGACCGGATCCCACGAGCCGTCCGACCGCCGCACGGCCTCGTTCGCCTCGTGGACGTGGCGGAACCGCGCGGCGGCCGCCTCGAGAGGGAGCGGGGCAAACGGGTGCCGAGGGGGGAGGACCCCCTCCTCGCAAACGGACGGGCCGTGTGGCGCGACGGGACCACGGATCGCGTGGCGGACCCGCCGGCCCGCGTAGACGCCCGCCCGTGCGGCGGCGTTGAGTCCGGTGGGGAGAGGGAGCCGGTCGGTCATGGCCCAGACCCGGCCGTACAGGCCGACGGGATACCAGCGGTTGCCCCGGTGACGGTGGAAATGGAGCATAGGGCTTCGTGCGCGTCGAGACGTGGGGTTCTAAATCCGAAAGCTGACGACGCTGCGCTACGCCTGTTGGGAGCGAGTCGTTAGGCACGTTTGGCTTGCCACGCGTGCCGTAGCCTGAACCGGAGCGGGCGCCCGGCTCCGTGCGAACGGGGGCGCGGCGCGTCCAGCGGCCCCGACCCGCCCGTTAGGCGGCGGGGCGGGCGGCGGCCCGGATCGCCCGAATCATGGTGTCGAGGCCGTTGGCGCGGTTGGACGAGATGTGCTCGGTGAGACCGATCTCGCGCGGGAACCAGAGGTCGGCCGCGGCGGCCTCCGCCGGTACGACGCCGTCGAACACGCCGACGAGGAGGGACGCGACCCCGCGGGCGAGGGCGGACTCCGAATCGGCCCGTACGCGGAAGGCGCCGTCCTCGGTCCACGTCCGCAGCCACACAGTCGACTGGCACCCGCGGACGAGCCGGTCGTCCGTCTTCTCGGCGTCGGGCAGTGGGGGCACGCGCTCGCCGTGCTCGATGACCTGCTGGGACCGGAGCATCCAGTCGACAACGAGCGCGAACTCATCGACGATCTCCTGCTGGCGGCGGTCGGTCTCGGTCATGAGCGAACCCAAAGGTCGGACCCAAAGGGCGGGGCGGCTAGCCGAATAGGGTGCGGACCGTCCCGAGCCCCTCCACGAGCGCGTCGACGTCGGCGCGCGTGTTGTAGAAGGCGAAGGACGCGCGGTCCGTCCCCGGCACATCGAACCGGTCCATCACGGGTTGCGCGCAGTGGTGGCCCGTGCGGACGGCCACGCCCAGCCGGTCGAGCACGGTCCCGGCGTCGTAACGGATGGACGCCGTCGAGGAGGAACGAGACGGCGCTGGCCCGGAGCTCGGACATCCCGACAAACGGTGCCCCCGAGGCCGATGCCGCCCCGGCCCGCCCACCTGCGGAGCCGCCCCGCCCCCTGGGTTCACCTGCAGGCGGGGCGGGGCGGCCGATTCCGCCCGGTCTTCGCCCCGCCTGCGGCCGCCGCGCGAACGGCGGGGCGGGGCGGCCGGTTAGCTTCCGCGCCCCCGACGCCGACCGCCCCGCCCTCGCACCCGATGCAGATCACGCTCCCCGACGGCACCGAGAAAGAGCTCCCCGACGGCGCGACCGGCCGCGACCTCGCCGAGTCCATCTCGATGGGCCTGGCGCGCAACGCGCTCGCCGTCGACGTCAACGGCGAGGTCCGCGACCTGGACCGCCCGCTGCCGGACGGCGCGACGGTCTCGATCCTGACGTGGGAGTCCGAGGGCGGGCAGGCCGCGTTCTGGCACTCGTCGGCGCACCTGATGGCCGAGGCCCTGGAGGCGCTCTACCCGGGCGTCCGGCTGGGCATCGGGCCGGCGATCGACAACGGGTTCTACTACGACGTGGACCTGTCGGAGACGGACCACCCGGTCCTGTCCTCGGACGACTTCCCGGCCATCGAGGCCAAGATGAAGGAGCTGGCCCGCCAGGACAGCCGGTTCGAGCGCCGCGACGTCTCCAAGGCCGAGGCCGTCGCCCACTTCGAGGACAAGGGCGACCCGTACAAGCTGGAGCTGCTAGAGGGCCTCGACGACGGCGCCATCACGTTCTACACGCAGGGCGCCTTTACCGACCTCTGCCGCGGCCCGCACATCGCGTCGACCAAGCCGATCAAGGCCGTCAAGGTCCTCTCGCTCGCCGGCGCCTACTGGCGGGGCGACGAGTCGCGCCCGCAGCTCACGCGGATCTACGGCGTCAGCTTTCCCAAGCAGAAGCTGCTCGACGAGCACCTGGAGCGGCTGGAGCTGGCGAAGCAGCGCGACCACCGGAAGCTGGGGCGCGAGCTCGAGCTGTTCATGTTCTCGGACAAGGTCGGCCCGGGCCTCCCCATCTGGCTCCCCAAGGGCGCCCGGCTCCGCGAGGCGCTCGTGGACTTCCTCAAGGAGGAGCAGGTCCGGCGCGGCTACGAGCCCGTCGTCACGCCGCACATCGGGCGGCTCGACCTGTTCCGCACGAGCGGCCACTACCCGTACTACGCCGACTCGCAGTTCCCGCCCATGTTCGCCCCGCAGTCCGCTGCGGGAGTCGAGACGGGCGGGGCGGCGGGCGCGGGCGGGGCGGTGAGCGAGGGCGCCGAGATCTTGAACGGGGGCGGGGCGGACGAGGCGGCGCCCGTCGTGGGCGGGGCGGACGACCGCGACGGCTACCTGCTCAAGCCGATGAACTGCCCGCACCACACGCAGATCTACGCCCACAAGCCGCGCTCCTACCGCGACCTGCCGGTGCGGCTCGCCGAGTTCGGGACGGTCTACCGCTACGAGCAGTCGGGCGAGCTCGGCGGCCTCACGCGCGTCCGCGGCTTTACGCAGGACGACGCCCACGTCTTCTGCCGGCCCGACCAGGTCAAGGGCGAGTTCAAGGCGGCCATCGACCTCACGCTGACCGTCCTCCGCGCGCTCGACTTCCAGGACTTCACGGCCCAGATCTCGCTCCGCGACCCGGCCGACGCGGCCAAGTACATCGGCGAGGCCGCGCAGTGGGACGCCGCCGAGCAGGCGATCCGCGAGGCGGCCTCCGAGATGGGGCTGGACACGGTCGAGGTCGAGGGCGAGGCCGCCTTCTACGGCCCCAAGCTCGACTTCATGGTCCGCGACGCGCTCGGCCGCCAGTGGCAGCTGGGGACCGTCCAGGTCGACTACAACCTGCCCGAGCGGTTCGACCTCGTCTACACCGACGAGCACGACGACCGCGTGCGGCCAGTCATGCTCCACCGCGCGCCGTTCGGGTCGCTGGAGCGGTTCGTGGGCGTGCTCCTGGAGCACACGGGCGGCAACCTCCCGCTGTGGCTGGCGCCGACCCAGGTGAAGGTGCTCCCGATCACCGACGACCAGAACGAGTACGCCGGCCAAGTCGCCAAGACCTTGGGCGGGGCGGGGTTCCGCGTCGAGACCGACACGCGGAGCGAGAAGGTGGGCCGCAAGATCCGCGACGCCGAGGTCGAGAAGGTGCCGGTCATGCTCGTCGTCGGCCGCAAGGAGGCCGAGGCCGGCACCGTCAGCGTCCGCCGCCACGGGCTGGGCGACGACTCCGACCAGGGCTCGCAGCCGCTCGACGCGCTCCGCGACGCGTTCCTGGACGAGATCGCCCGCGGGCTCGGCCGCGCCTAGCCGCCCCGCCCCGCCCGCTCCTGCTCGGGCGGGGCGGTCAGGGCCGGAGGAACAGGTCGGCCGCCTCGACCTCGAAGCCGGCGAGCGCGGCCGACGCGACGGCGCCCCGCTCGTAGACGCGGCCGGCCGCGCGGAAGGCTCCGTCGCCCGCGACGAGCACCTCGACGGACTGCTCCCCCGGGTCGAGCAGCCAGTATTCCTCGACGCCGGCCTCCTCGTAGGCCCGCCGCTTCCGCGACAGGTCGAGATAGGCCGTCGACGGCGAAAGGACCTCAGCCACCAGCGTCGGCGCTCCGTTCACGCCCCGCTCTGCCAGGCGGTCCCGCCGGTCGGCCGCGACGTAGACGACGTCGGGCTGGACGACGAGCTCATCCGCGAGCGCCACGTCGATGGGGGCCACGGCGACGTACCCGCCGTGCTCGGCGGCGTACGCGAACAGCGCGCGGTAGAGGTTCTGGACGACGTCCTGGTGGCGGAGGAGCGGGGCGGGGGACATATGGACGTGGCCGTCGAGGTACTGCGCGCGCGTCCCCTCGGGGAGCGCCTGGAACGCCTCGAACGAGGCGGGGTAGCGGACCGGCTCGGTCACGCGCGGGGGCGGGGCGGTCAGGGCGATGGGCGACATGGGAGCAAGGGACGGGGACGGCAACATAGGACGCGCCGGGGAGCCCGCCCCACCCCGGAGCCCACTCTGGAACGCCACCTCGCCCTCTGGGTCCGCCCTCTGGGTTTGCCATGAATGCAACGAAGTGCGACGCAGGCCGCCTTCTGAATGTGTGTCCGCGACAGTCCCGCTAGCCGTCCTTCCCGTGGAGGCGGGAACCCGGGGGCCGACCGCCCCGCCCTCGTACTGGATCACAGGGCGGGGTGGCTGCGCCCCCGGATCGTCGTCCGGGGCAGGCTCTGCTGCGTGGTTCGGGATGACGGTTCAAGGAGAGGTCCTCACTCGTGACCAGACTCTCGAAGGGCACAGCGGCCGGAGGGCCGTTCAAGCGCTGAGGGCGGGGCGGGGGCCGGCGCGGGACGTGTGCTGCCGCCCCGCCCCCTCCTCACGTCCACCCCGCCCTGATCGGCCGGGATCGACGCCGGCCCCTTGACTCCCAGCTACAACCCGCGGCGAGTTCTGCCGCACGGTGGTCAGGAGACACGCCGGATTCGCTCATCATTTGCTCATGCCGAGGTGAGCGGCCACGTCGCCTACGATCGCGTTCAGCGTTCCAACCCGGAGCAGGCTGTGGAGCAGGACCGTCACGTGGTGCTCGCCCTCGTCGACTGGCGCGTGAGCCGGGCGTGGCTACGACCACCCCGCCCGGGCGGGGTGGTCAGTCCACGCCGAGGTGCTTGTGCGTCTGGACCGAGACGCGCCACCGCGGGTCCTCGAACACGAGGTCGAGCGCCAGCCGCGTCGCCTCCGCCAGCCGCGGGCCGTCCTCGGGCTGGACCCAGAGCGCGCGGCGCCGCGCGGCGCCCGCGCCGTGCTCGCGGACGCGGCCGGCGAACGCGGCGTACTGGGCGGGGCGGTAGTCGGGGACGACCAGCTTGAGCTCGTCGCACGCCTCCAGGCGCAGCGCGCCCTCGGGGAGCTTTGGGCTGCACACGACCCAGTCCGGGCGGTCGCCGTCGCCGAAGGCGTCGGCCAGGCGCTGCGTCCCGTTCGTCTCGACGGCGACCGTGAAGCCGGCCGCGTGGAGCGCGCCCACGAGGGCGGCGTCGGCCTGGAGGAGCGGCTCGCCGCCCGTCAGCACGCAGAAGCGGACCGCCCCGCCCACGCGCGCGGCCTCGGCGGCGAGGGCATCCGCCGAGAGCTTGACGGCGCCCTCGCGCGTAAAGTCGGTGTCGCACCACAGGGCGCAGGCGTTCCCGTGGCGGGCCGCGTCGCGCTCGCGGTCGCCCTCGTAGCCGCTCCACAGGTTGCACCCGGCCAGGCGGACGAACACGGCCGGCCGCCCCGCCCAGACGCCCTCGCCCTGGACCGTCCGCCACAGCGCCTTGACGGCGTAGCGCCGCCCGCCCGGCGGCGAGTCGACTAGGCGGTCCGCCACCCCGCCCTCGCGCTCGTCGGGCGGGGCGGGGCGGGCGCCGGCGGGCTCCACGTCTGGCCGCCCGTGTGCCACCCCGCCCTCGCCCTCGGGGAGAGGGGACCTCGTAGCAACGTCGCGGGCGGGGCGGGGCGGGCGGAGTTCTTCAGCGTTCATCGTTCAGCGTTCTCCGAGCCACCCGTTCGCTTCGGCCTCGGCGTAGCCGCGCGCGCGCAGGACGGACGCCGGGTTGTCGAGGCGGCCGTAGCCCCACGCGTGGCGCTCGGTCCGGTCGCCGTTGTAGTCGGTGTGGCTAAGCTCGCGGACCGTTTCGAGCACGTCGAGGCCGCGGACCTCCCCTAAGTCGCGGGCCAGCTTCCACGTCTCGGCCTTCGTCAGGTGCATGAGCGGCGTCCAGATGCGGACGGGCTGGCCGAGCGCGAGGGTGAGCGTCTGCGCCTGGCTCTCGACGAAGTCGGCCCGGCAGTCGGGGTAGCCGCTGTAGTCGGTCTCGCACATGCCACCGACGAGGTCGCGCGTGCCGCGGAGGAAGCCGCGCGCGGCGGCGAGCGTGAGGAACAAGGCGTTCCGGCCGGGCACGAACGACGCCGGGAGGTCGGGCGCGAGGTCGTGAACGTCGTTCGAGTCGCGGTCGTGCTCGGTCAGCGACGAGCCGGCCAGCAGGCCGCTCAGGTCCTGGACGGCGAACGGGACGCCGGCCGCGTCGGCGATTTGCCGGGCCTGCCCGATCTCGACGGCGTGCTTCTGCCCGTAGTCGAACGCGACGGCCTCGACGCGGTCGAACGCGCCGCCCTCGGGCGAGAGCGCCCAGAACAGGCACGTCGTCGAGTCCTGGCCGCCCGAGAACAGGACGAGCGCAGAGCGCTCCGCGTCGGGCGACCTGCCGGCGGGCGACCCGCTGGCGGAGCGTTGGGCGGGCGGGGCGGGGCGGGGCGGCGTGGACATGCGCCAAGGAACGGCCCGGCGGCGGCGGTCCGCCCCGCCCGCGCGTGAGGTTCTGCGAAGAACGCGGCGCCCGCGCGGAACGGGGGCGGGGCGGCCGTTGCTATCCTCGCACCGCCCCGGCGCCACTCTGCGCGCCCCACCCCGCCCCTGGGTCCGCCCATGCCCACGACCGACTCTCCCGCCGACCGCCTCGACGCCTTCCACCAGGAGGCGCTGGAGAACACACGCGCCTCGCTCGCGCACATGGCCCGCTACGGGATCGAGCCCGAGGGCCGCGTCGCGCTGTTCCTGCCGCCGGACGCGCGCCAAGCCGAGGTCCACCGGATGCCGTACACGCACGCGGCGCGGCAGCGCGTGGTCTACACGACCGAGCCCGGCGAGTTCACGGCGCTCTGCCCGTTTTCCGGCCTCCCCGACTCGGGGACCGTCCGCGTCGAGTACGTGCCGGGCTCGTGGCTCCTCGAGCTCAAGAGCCTCAAGTACTACCTCCTGAGCTGGCGCCACATCGGGGCCGCCCAGGAGGACATCACGGCGCTCCTGTTCGAGGATCTCATGGGCTGGCTCGACGACCCCGACCGCCTCGTCGTCACGACCGACTACACGGTCCGCGGCGGCATCCACACCGTCTGCACCGTCGACAGCCGCGAGCAGGGCTCGGGCGGGGCGGCCGGCGGCGACGGCGCCGCGTGATCCGGGCGGGGGTGGGTACAG
This sequence comes from Rubrivirga sp. S365, assembly GCF_032248475.1. Taxonomy (NCBI): domain Bacteria; kingdom Pseudomonadati; phylum Rhodothermota; class Rhodothermia; order Rhodothermales; family Rubricoccaceae; genus Rubrivirga; species Rubrivirga sp. S365. The sequence goes on along the minus strand of NZ_JAVTTN010000001.1, from coordinate 483,843 downwards.
GGTACGTGGTACCGGGTACACCTCCGATTCCGACCGTACCCCGTACCGGGTACCCTGTACTTCTCGACTCTTCCCCATGAGAACCGTCCTCCTGATCCTCGTCCTGCTCGGCCTCGTCGGGGCCGGCGTCGCGGCGTGGCTCGCGTTCCTGCCCAACACGCCGGCCGCCGAGGAGCCGTACAGCGTGCGCGTCCCCGAGGGGACCTCGTTCGAGGGGCTGCTCGACTCGCTGGAGTCGGTCGGCGCGGTCCGCTCGCGGACGTCGCTGTCCGCGCTCGGGAACGTGACCGGCTGGGACGAGCAGGTCAAGACGGGGCACTACTACCTCGAGCCGGGGATGACCAACTGGGCCGTGCTCGACAAGATCAGGAAGGGGCTCCAGGACCCCATCCGCATCACGATCCCGCCGGGCAGCCGCCCCGAGCGGACGGCCCGCGTGCTCCGCAACCAGCTCGGGACCGACTCGGCGGCCGTCGCGCGCCTCCTCCGCGACCCCGCCTTTGCGGACTCGATGGGTACGAACGTCGCGCACCTCCACGGGCAGATGCTCGCCGAGACGTTCGACATGTACTGGACTGACGACGCCGAGACGGCGCTGCGGCGCATCCACGAGCGCTACGACCGCTTCTGGACGCCCGAGCGCCGCGCCAAGGCCGAGTCCCTGGGGCTGACGCCCGACGAGGTCGTCACGCTGGCGTCCATCGTCGAGTGGGAGGCGCGCAAGCCCGAGGAGCGCCGCCGGATCGCGGGCGTCTACGTGAACCGCCTGCTCGGGCGGACGTCGTCGGGCCGCATGCGGCTCCAGGCCGACCCCACGGTCCAGTTCGCGCTCATGGAGGAGGGCGGGGAGCCCCGGATGCGGCGGCTCCTGTTCCGCGACTACGCCTACCCCAGCGACTACAACACGTACCGGATCGACGGCCTCCCGCCCGGCCCCATCACGAACCCCGCCGACGGGACGATCGACGCGGTCCTCGACAACGAGGCCCACGACTACCTCTTCTTCGTCGCCGACGGCTCGGGCGGCCATGACTTTAGCCGGACCGTGAGCGAGCACAACGCGAAGGCGCGCCGGTGGAGCCAGTGGCTGAGCGAGCAGGTCCGCCAGAAGAGGGCGGCCGAGGCGGCGGACACGGCCCCCTGACGGCGGGCAGCGGGCAACAACATGCGCCACCCCGCCCGCAGAACGCGAGGGCGGGGCGGACGCCGTAGCGGCGTTGCATGCAACGCCGTCGGGCCGCGGCGCCCAGGCGGGGTGCAACCGCCCCGCCCATGCCGCGGGCGGGGCGGTCGTAGGGACGACCGGCGGTCGCCCGGTGCGCAGCGGCCGCCCCGCCCTCGCTCCGTGCGAGCAGGGCGGCCGTCGTAGCGGCGTTGCACGCAATGCCGTCCGCGCCGCGCCGTCCGGGACCGCCCCGCCCTCTGCACCGCCCCGCCCAGGCGCGCGGGCGGGGTGGCGCCTCGGCGGATCAACGCCCCGCTCCGCGCTGCGGCGCACGAACCGGCGGGCGGACTCAGGAGGTTCCCCTACAGAGGCCCGGTGACTTTCCCCAAAGTCGATCGGGCGGGGCGGGGCGGCGTGCGCGCGGGCGGCCGCCCGGGTAGGTTGATGAAGCTGCTGAACGCCCCGCCCGGGCTCCAGCGGCCCCTTCTCCACGCCCCTCCCCTATGTCTCAGACCGTCCTCGTCACGGGCGGCGCCGGCTTTATCGGCTCCCACCTTGCCGACGAACTGCTCCGGCGCGGCCACACCGTCCGCGCGCTCGACGCGCTGAGCGAGCAGGTCCACGGACCGGCCGCCGCCGCGCCCGACTTCCGCCCCGATTACCTCGCCGCCGACGTCGAGCTCGTCCGCGGCGACGTCCGCGACCGGGACGCCGTTCGCGCCGCGCTCGACGGCGCCGACCGGGTCGTCCACCTCGCGGCGGCCGTCGGCGTGGGGCAGAGCATGTACGAGATCGCCGAGTACACCGACGTCAACAACCTGGGCACGGCCGTGCTGCTGGAGGAGGTCGTCGCGCGACGCGACGCCGACCGGCCGGTCGAGAAGCTGGTCGTGGCCTCGTCGATGAGCCTCTACGGCGAGGGGCTGTACGCCTCGGCACGCGGCGACGGCGGCACGCGCGAGGTCCCGCCCCGCCCGCGCGCCCAGCTCGAAGCCCGCGACTGGGAGGTCCGCGACGCCGACGGCGAGGCGCTCACCCCGCTCCCGACGCCCGAGACCAAGACGCCCGACCCGACGAGCGTCTATGCGCTCTCGAAGTACGACCAGGAGCGGCTGTGCCTGATGACCGGCGCGGCCTACGGCGTGCCGACGGCGGCGATGCGCTTTTTCAACGCTTACGGCACGCGCCAGGCGCTCTCGAACCCGTACACCGGCGTCCTCGCCATCTTCGGGTCGCGGTTCCTCAACGGCAGCCCGCCGAAGATCTTCGAGGACGGCCGCCAGCTCCGCGACTTCGTCCACGTGACGGACGTGGCGCGGGCGGTCGCGCTCGCGCTGGAGGCCCCCGAGGCCGACGGCGAGACGTTCAACGTGGGCAGCGGCGACCCGCGCTCGGTCCTCGACATCGCCCGGCTAACCGGCGAGGTGCTGGGCAAGAGCGACCTCGACCCCGAGGTCGTCGGGACGTACCGCGTCGGCGACATCCGCCACTGCTTCGCCGACATCACGAAGGCCGAGGAGCGGCTGGGCTACCGGCCCCAGGTCGCGCTCCGCGACGGGCTCGACGAGCTGGCGGGGTGGCTCGACACGCAGACGGCGACGGACCGCGTCGACCAGGCCAGCGGCGAGCTGGCGGCCCGGGGGCTCACGGTTTGACCATGCACAACGACACGACGACGAACGCGACCCCCGACAACGCCGCGGCGGGCGGGGCGGCGTGGGGCCTGCTCGAATGGATCCGCACGGGCGAGTACGAGCGCGCCGAGGAGGTCCTCTCAGACCTCGCCGCGCTGGGCGTCGAGCACGTCCGCACCGGGCTCTCGTGGGCCGACTTCGTCTCGGACGGCGGGCCGGAGTGGTTCGACTGGCTCCTCCCGCGCCTCGCGCGCCAGGCCGAGGTGCTCCCGTGCGCGCTCTACGTCCCGCCCTCGATCTCGCGCTCCGGCAACCCGACGTCGCCGCCCCGCGACCTCAAGGCCTACGCCGACTTTCTCGACGTCGTGCTCGACCGCTACGGCCGGCACTTCGAGCACGTCGAGATCTGGAACGAGGCCAACAACCACCACTACTGGGACTGGTACGCTGACCCCGAGTGGGACGCGTTCGCTGAGATGGCGAGCGGGGCGGCGCACTGGGTCCAGAAGCGGGGGTGGAAGACAGTCCTCGGCGGGATGAGCCCGACCGACCCGCCCTGGCTCTACCACATGGGCAAGAAGGGCCTGCTCGACTTTATCGACGTCGTCGGCGTGCACGGCTTCCCGGACACCTGGGACGACAAGTTCCTCGACTGGCCCCAGACGCTCGACACCGTCCGCGCCACGCTGGAGCACGGGGGCTGGGCGCGCCCGCTGTGGATCACTGAGGCCGGCTACGCCACGTGGCGCCACGACGAGCACCGCCAGGTGCTCGAGTTCCAGCGCGCGCTGGACTCGGGCGCCGGCCGCGTCTACTGGTACGCCGCGCAGGATCTCCACCCCGACCTCCCGGCCGACAGCGGGTTCCACCGCGACGACCGGCACTACCACTTCGGGCTGAAGCGCGCGAACGGGCGGCCCAAGCTGCTCCACCGCCTCCTGGCGTCCGGCGACCCGGCGGCGCTCGCGGCCGTGGCCGCCCACGCCGAGCGCGTCCCGGCCGCGCCCGAGCCGCCCCGCCCCGGCTTGAGCGGGGCGGTCCCGGGCGGGGCGGCCGCAAACGAGGCGCCCGCGGGCGGGGCGGCCGACGCCCGCGGCGACGGGGCCGCCGTCGCGGCCCCGGCCCTCCACGTCGACGGCGCCCGCGACGACCGCCCCGCCCTCGTCACGGGCGGGGCCGGCTTCGTGGGCACGAACCTGGCCGCGCGGCTGGCGTCGGAGGGCCGCCGCGTCCGCGTGTTCGACAACCTCTCGCGGCCGGGCGTCGAGACGAACCTGGCGTGGCTGACCGAGACGTACCCCGACCGCGTCGAGGTGGAGCTGGGCGACGTCCGCAACGCGTTCGCCGTGCGCCACGCCGTGCGCGACGCGTCGGCGGTGTACCACTTTGCGGCCCAGGTCGCGGTCACGACCAGCCTGACGGACCCGCGCGAGGACTTCGGCTCGAACCTCGAAGGCACGCTCAACGTGCTCGAAGCCGTCCGCGAGCGGTCCGCCCCGCCCCCGCTCCTGTTCACGTCGACGAACAAGGTCTACGGCGACCTCGCCGATCTGGAGATGGAGGAGGGCGAGACGCGGTGGGCGCCGGCCGACGCCGAGACGCGCGCGCACGGGATCTCCGAGGCCCGCCCGCTCGACTTCCACAGCCCCTACGGCTGCTCGAAGGGGGCCGCCGACCAGTACGTCCTGGACTACGCCCGCTCCTACGGGCTCCCGGCAACGGTCTTTCGGATGAGCTGCATCTACGGCCCGCACCAGTTCGGGACCGAGGACCAGGGGTGGGTCGCCCACTTCCTCATCCGCGCGCTCGCACGCGAGCCCATCACGCTCTACGGCGACGGCAAGCAGGTCCGCGACGTCCTGTTCGTGGACGACCTCGTGGACGCGCTCGTCGGCGCCGTCGAGCACATCGACCGGACCGCCGCGCGCGCCTTCAACATCGGGGGCGGGGCGGCGAACGCGGTCAGCCTCGTCGAGCTGCTCGATCAGATCGGCGGCCTCACCGGCACGCCCGTCGACGTGTCGTTCGACGGGTGGCGCCAGGGCGACCAGCGCTACTACGTGGCCGACGCGCGGGCGCTCGGCGACGCCATCGGCTGGGCGCCCCGCGTGGGCGTCGACGAGGGCGTCCGCCGCCTCCACGACTGGCTCGCCGCTCACCACCCCGCCCTGGGTCAGGGGGTCAGTGGATCGGTGGGTCAGTAGGTCGGTACGACTCGTTTGGGACACTCACGCACCTCCCCGCCCCGGTCTCGCTGAAAGGGCGGGGCGGGAGCGCACGAGGCGATTGAGGAGCCCCCTCTCCCTGACCTACTGATCCACTGACTTACCGACCTACCGCACCACCACCCGTGACCGACCCGTCTCCCGCCCCGCCCGCCGCCGCCGCCCCGCCCGGGCCGTCGCGCGCCGCCGTCGTCACCGAGCCGGGCGGGGTGGAGATGCGCGACGTGCCGCTCCCCGAGCCCGGCGCCGGCCAAGTCCGCCTCCGGCTGGAGGGGTCCGGCGTGTGCGCCTCGAACGTGCCCGTGTGGGAGGGCCGCGAGTGGTTCTCATACCCGCAGGAGCCCGGCGGGCCGGGCCACGAGGGCTGGGGCGTGGTCGAGGCCGTGGGCGAGGGCGTCGAGGCGCCGGCCGTGGGCGACCGCGTGGCGGCCATCACCTACCACGCCTACGCCACGCACGACCTGGCCGACGCCGAGGGCTGCGTCGTGCTCCCGCCGTCGCTCGACGGCGTCCCGTTCCCGGGCGAGCCGCTAGGCTGCGCCCTCAACATCTACCGCCGGGCCGGCGTCGAGGCCGGGCAGACCGTCGCCGTCGTCGGCGTCGGCTTTCTCGGCGCGCTCCTCACGCAGCTGGCCGTGGCCGACGGCGCCCGCGTCGTCGGGATCTCGCGCCGCGGCACGTCGCTGGACGCCGCCCGCGCGGCCGGCGCCGCCGAGACCATTGAGCTCGACGGCGACCGGGGACGCGTGGTCGAGCGCGTGTTCGAGCTCACGGGCGGGGCGGGCTGCCCGGTCGTGTTCGAGTGCACGGGCAAGCAGGACCCGCTGGACCTGGCCGCCGAGCTGTGCGCCGTCCGCGGCCGGCTCGTCGTGGCGGGCTACCACCAGGACGGCCTGCGGTGCGTGAACATGCAGCTCTGGAACTGGCGCGGGCTCGACGTCATCAACGCGCACGAGCGCGACCCGGCCGTTTACACCGAGGGCATCCGGCTGGCCGTCGCGGCCGTCGCCGAGGGCCGGATGGACCCGCGCCCGCTCCTCACGCACACCTACGGGCTCGACCGGCTGGGCGAGGCGCTCGACGCCACGGGCGCGCGGCCGGACGGGTTCATGAAGGCGCTCGTCGTCACCGCCCCGCCCTCGGATGACTAAAACGGTCCGCCTGGTGGGAGTCCCCTCCCCCACCGGGGGAGGGCCGGACCCAACGGGCGGGGTGGGGGACCAACGTCCGGGCCGGGCGGGGCGGCCGACTCTGCTGCCCCGCCCGCGGCGCCGCCTCTAGCCCTTCCTCGCTGCACCGACTGATGGCTGAATAGGGCGGGGAAGTCGATCCTACCGCCCCGCCCATTAGGACCACCCCGCCCACCCGGTCCACCACGCATGCCCCTCCTGGCTGCGCCGACCTGACGGTTGTCCAGGAGGGGGACCTTTTCTCTCGCCGCCCGCCGCTCGCTTCTCGCCGGGGCGGGGCGGCCTGCCCCAACCCGATGGAGACGACCGACACCGCGACCACCCCCCGCCCCGCCCCGCCCGCGGGGCGCCCGCGCCTGGGGTTCTTGGGCGTCGGGTGGATCGGGCGGAACCGGATGGAGGCGATTGTCCAGAGCGGGGCGGCCGAGGTCGTCGCCGTGTCGGACCCGTCGAGCGAGGCGGTCGCCGCGGCGCAGGAGGCGGCGCCGGGCGCCGAGGCGGCGGCGGACCTCGACGCGCTCCTCGCGCTCGACCTGGACGGCGTCGTGATCGCCACGCCGAGCGCGATGCACGCGGCGCAGAGCGTGGCGGCGCTCGAACGCGGCGTCGCCGTGTTCTGCCAGAAACCGCTGGCGCGGAGCGCGGCCGAGGCCCGCCGCGTGGTCGACGCCGCACGCGCGGCCGACCGGCCGCTGGGCGTCGACCTCTCGTACCGCCGCGTCGCGGGCGTCCCCGAGATCCGCAACCTCGTCCAGGGCGGCGCGCTGGGGAGCGTCTACGCCGTCGACCTCACGTTCCACAACGCCTATGGGCCGGACAAGGCGTGGTTCTACGACGCCGAGCGCTCGGGCGGCGGGTGCGTCATGGACCTCGGCGTGCACCTCGTCGACCTCGCGCTGTGGGCGCTGGACTACCCAGACGTCGAGGCCGTCCAGAGCGCGCTGTACTCGGGCGGCGAGCGGCTCCCGCTCCCCGTGGACCGCGTCGAGGACTACGCCCTCGCTACGCTGGACCTGGCGGGCGGGGCGGCGAGCGCGGCCGGCGCGACGGTCCGCCTCGCGTGCTCGTGGAACGCGCCGGCCGGCCAGGACGCCGCCATCGAAGCGACGGTCTACGGGACCGAGGGCGGGGCGCGCCTCGCGAACGTCGACGGCTCGTTCTACGACTTTACGGCCGAGCGCCTCCAGGGGACCGCGCGCGAGACGATCGCCGCCCCGCCCGACGACTGGGGCGGGCGCGCGGCCGTGGCGTGGGCCGAAGGGCTGGCCGCCGGCGCCGGCTTCGATCCGGAGGCCGAGCGACTCGTCGCGCTTCACGACGTGCTCGATTGGATCTACGGCCGCCCCCGGACGGAGCGCCCGTGACGCCGCCCCGCCCCCTCCGCGTCCTGATGACCGCCGACACCGTCGGCGGCGTGCTGACGTACGCCGTCGAGCTGGCGGGCGCGCTCGGGCCGCTCGGCGTCGAGGTCACGCTTGCGACGGCGGGCGGGGCGGTCCCGGCTGCCGAGCGCGCCCAGATCGAGGCCATGCCGCACGTCGCGCTCTGGGAGAGCGACTACCAGCTCGAATGGATGGACAATCCGTGGGGCGACGTGGCGGCGGCCGGCGACTGGCTGCTCCGCCTCCGCGACGCCGTGCGCCCCGACGTCGTCCACCTCAACGACTACGCGCACGGGGCGCTCGACTGGGGCGTGCCGGTCGTCGTGGCCGGTCACTCGTGCGTGCTCTCGTGGTGGGAGGCCGTCCACGGCGAGCCCGCCCCGCCCGCCTGGGGCCGCTACGCCGACGCCGTCCGCGCCGGTCTGGGCGGGGCGGACGCCGTCCTCGCGCCGACGGCCGCCATGCTGGACGCGCTCGTCCGCCACTACGGGCCGCTCCCGCCGTCGGCCGTCGTGCCGAACGGGCGCGACGCGCGGCGCTTTCCTCCGGCCGAGAAGGAGCCCGCCGTGCTCGCAGCGGGGCGGCTGTGGGACGAAGCCAAGGGACTCGACCGGCTGGCCGAGGCCGCGCCTGCGCTGCCGTGGCCGGTCCGCGTGGCCGGGAGCACGGCGCACCCCGACGGTGGTTTGCGTCCCGCCCCGCCCGGCGTCGAGGCGCTGGGGCGGCTCGCGCCCGACGCGCTCGCGGCCGAGATGGGGCGGGCCGCCGTCTACGCCCTCCCCGCCCGCTACGAGCCGTTCGGGCTGAGCGCGCTCGAAGCCGCCCTCGCCGGCTGCGCGCTCGTCCTGGGCGACGTCCCCTCGCTCCGCGAGGTGTGGGGCGGGGCGGCCCTCTACGCCTCGGACGCCGCCGCGCTCGCGGACGCCGTCGGCGCGCTCGCCTCCGACGCCGACGCCCGCGCGCAGTGGGCGGGGCGGGCGCGGGCGCGGGCGCTGACGTTCACGCCGGAGCGGACGGCCGAGGGCACGCTCGCGGTCTACCGCCGCGCGCAGGCGTCGTTCGGCGCGGGCGGGGCGGGCTCTGAGCGGCTGTTTGGGATCTCCCCCTCCCCCACCGGGGGAGGGCCGGGGTGGGGGACAGACGTCGGCTCGGGGCGGGGCGCTCGGCCCGTCACCCCCCTCCCAGCCTCCCCCCGCTGGGGGGAGGAGAACGCCGTGCAGCCTCAAACAGACTCTGAGAAGCGCACGCCTTCCCACCCCGCCCGCACACTCGCTACGGCGTCCCCTCTTCCCCCGGGAGAGGGACAACCGACAGGTCGGCGGAGCCAGGGTGAGGGAGCGGCGTCCGAGTGGGGCGGGGCGGCCGCTTCTGCCGCCCCGCCCGTCGGAACCGCCCTGCCCACCCGACAACCACCCCTGGCCCCTCCTGGCTAGGAGGGGGACTGCCGCCGCCCCGCCCTGCTCGCCCGCTCTCCGCGTGACCTCGCGCTAGCGGCCGCCCCGCCCGCGGCGCGCCTTGCTCGTCACTCGTTACCCGCTCCCCGCCGCATGACGTTCGCGCTCTTCTACCACTCGCTCCTCTCCGACTGGAACCACGGCAACGCGCACTTCCTGCGCGGCGTCGTGAGCGAGCTCGTCGCGCGCGGCCACGACGTGACGGTCTGGGAGCCCGAGGACGCGTGGAGCCTCCAGAACCTCCGCGCCGAGCACGGCGAGGGGCCGGTCGAGGCGTTCCTCGACGCGTACCCGCAGCTCCGCGGCATCAGCCGGTCCTACGACCCGGCGACGCTGGACCTGGACGAGGCTCTGGGCGGGGCGGACGCCGTCGTCGTGCACGAGTGGAGCGACCACGACCTCGTCGCCCGCGTCGGGCGGCACCGGCGGGGCGCCGGCTACCGGCTCCTGTTCCACGACACGCACCACCGGGCGGTGACGGAGCCCGAGACGATGGGCGCCTACGACCTGAGCGGGTTCGACGGCGTGCTCGCCTTCGGCGACGTGCTCCGCCGGCTCTACCTCGACCGCGGCTGGGCCGAGCGCGCGTGGACGTGGCACGAGGCGGCCGACACGCGCTTTTTCTACCCCCGCGAGGCCGAGCGCGAGGGCGACCTCGTCTGGGTCGGCAACTGGGGCGACGAGGAGCGGACGGCGGAGCTTCACGAGTTCCTGCTGGACCCCGTCGAGGCGCTGGGGCTGAGCGCCCGCGTCCACGGCGTCCGCTACCCCGAGCACGCGCGCGCGGCGCTCGCGGCGGCCGGCATCGAGTACGGCGGCTGGCTCCCCAGCGCCGACGTGCCGCGGACGCTCGCGCAGTTCGGGGTAACGGTCCACGTCCCGCGCCGGCCCTACGTCGAGGCGCTCCCCGGCATCCCGACGATCCGCCCGTTCGAGACGCTCGCCTGCGGCATCCCGCTCGTGTGCTCGCCGTGGGACGACGCCGAGGGCCTGTTCACGCCCGGCGAGGACTTTCTCATCGCCCGCGACGGCGCCGAGATGCAGCGCCACCTCCGCGACGTGCTCCACGACCCGAGCCTCGCCGCGTCGCTCCGCGCGCACGGCCTCGCCACGATCCGCGCCCGCCACACCTGCGCCCACCGCGTCGACGAGCTCGACGCCATCCTTGCCGAGCTAGGCGTGGGCGGGGTGGAGCCCGCCGCCCCAAAACCCGCCGCCCCGCCCGAGCGGGGCGGGGCGATTTCCAGTCCCCAGTCCCCGATCCCCAGTCCCTAACCGCCGTGCACATCGCGTTTTTCGGCTCCAGCCTCGTCTCGGCCTACTGGAACGGGGCGGCCACCTACTACCGCGGCATCATCCGCGCGCTGAGCGAGCGCGGCCACACGACCACGTTCTACGAGCCCGACGCCTTCGACCGCCAGGCCCACCGCGACCTCGACGACCCGGATTGGGCCGAGAGCGTGGTCTACGAGCCCACCGAGGCCGACGCGGCCCGGATGCTGGAGCGCGCCGCCGGCGCCGACCTCGTGGTGAAGGCGAGCGGCGTCGGCGTGCTCGACGAGTACCTGGAGCGCGAGGTGCTCCGCCTCCAGGCGCCGGGCACGCTCGTCGCCTTCTGGGACGTCGACGCGCCGGCCACGCTCGACCGCGTGCAGACGGACGCGGCCGACCCGTTCAGCCCGCTCGTCCCGCAGTACGACCTCGTGCTGACGTACGGCGGCGGCCCGCCCGTCGTCGACGCCTACCGCGCGCTCGGCGCCCGCGACTGCGTCCCGATCTACAACGCGCTCGACCCGACGACGCACCACCCCGCCCCGCCCGACCCGCGCTTCGAGGGCGGGCTGGGGCTGCTCGCGAACCGGCTGCCCGACCGCGAGGCGCGCATCCTGGACTTTTTCTACGGCGCCGCCGAGCGGCTCCCGGACGAGTCGTTCCTCCTGGGCGGGAGCGGGTGGGCCGAGCACGCGCCCGACCTCGCGAACGTCCGCACGCTGGGGCACGTGGCGGTCCCGGACCACAACGCGTTCAACTGCACGCCGCGCGCGGTCCTCAACGTGAGCCGCGAGAGCATGGCGCGGTACGGGTTCAGCCCGGCCACGCGCGTGTTCGAGGCGGCCGGCGCCGGGGCGTGCCTGATCACGGACGCCTGGGAGGGCGTCGACCTGTTCCTCGAGCCCGGCCGCGAGGTGCTCGTCGCCGAGGGCGGGGCGGACGTGGCCGAGCACCTCGCCGCGCTCACGCCCGAGCGCGCCCGCGACATCGGCGACGCCGCGCTCCGCCGGATGCTCGCCGAGCACACCTACGCTCACCGCGCGGCCGTGCTGGAGAACGTGTTGGAGGGCGTCGGCGTGTAGGGGCGGGGCGGCCGGTGCAGCCGCGCCGAGTCCGCCCCGCCCTCTCCCCTCCCCTTTCCCCTCTTGCCATGAGCCAGACCACGACCGACCACAACACCATCCGCACCTGGGCCGACGAGCGGGGCGGCACGCCCGCCGCCGTCAAGGACACGCAGGACGGCGACAGCGAGGTCATCCGCCTCATGTTCCCCGACGCGCCGCAGAGCGAGTCCGATAACCTGAAGGAGATCTCCTGGGACGAGTGGTTCGAGCAGTTCGACGCCAACGGCCTCGCGCTCCTCTACCAGGACCAGACCGACGACGGCGAGACGAGCCGGTTCAACAAGCTCGTCTCCCGATAGCGCAGGGACGGGGTCCGGCGGTACAGCACCTCGCCGGCTCCCCGTACCGAGTACCCCGTACCGAATGCCCCCGCCCCTCGACATCGTCGTCCTCGGCCTCTCCATCACGTCGTCGTGGGGGAACGGCCACGCGACGACGTACCGCGCGCTCGTCCGCGCGCTCGACGCCGCCGGCCACCGCGTGCTCTTCCTGGAGCGCGACAAGCCGTGGTACGCCGACAACCGCGACCTCCCCGCCCCGCCCTACGGCACGACGCGGCTCTACGACTCCCTGGACGAGCTGAAGGACGAGCACGCCGACGCCGTCCGCCGCGCCGACCTCGTCGTCGTCGGGTCGTACGTGCCCGACGGCGTGGCCGTGGGCGACTGGGCGCAGGCGACGGCGGGCGGGGCGGTCGCCTTCTACGACATCGACACGCCGGTCACGCTCGCGAAGCTCGGGCGGGGCGACACCGAGTACCTGGCGCCGCGCCAGATCCCGGGCTACGACCTCTACCTCTCGTTCACCGGCGGCCCTACGCTGGACCGGCTGGAGCGCGAGTTCGGGAGCCCGGCGGCGCGGCCGCTCTACTGCTCGGTCGACCCCGAGGCCTACGCGCCCGACCCCGCCGCCCCGCCCACGCACGACCTGGGCTACATGGGGACGTACTCGGACGACCGTCAGCCCGGCCTCGAACGGCTCCTCCTCCACCCCGCCCGGCAGTGGCGGGCGGGGCGGTTCGTCGTCGCCGGGCCGGGCTACCCGGACGACGTCGCGTGGCCGGACAACGTGGACCGTGTCGACCACCTGCCGCCGGCCGAGCACCGGGCGTTCTACACGAGCCAGCGGTGGACGCTCAACCTGACGCGGGCCGACATGGTCGCGGCCGGCTACGCGCCGAGCGTCCGCCTGTTCGAGGCCGCCGCGTGCGCGACGCCGGTCGTGAGCGACTGGTGGGAGGGGCTGGATTCTTTTTTTGTACCGGGCGAGGAGATCGTCATCGCGCGGTCCTCCGAGGAGGCGCTGAGCGCGCTCCAGGACACGCCGGACGACGAGCGCCGCCGCATCGGCGAGCGGGCGCGGGCGCGCGTGCTCGCCGCCCACACGGCGGCCCACCGCGCCGAGGAGCTCGTCGGCTACGTCCACGAGGCCCGCGCCGCCACCGCTTGACGCCCCGCTACAACACGCCCGACGAGACGACCGGCGCGCGTCCGATGCGCGACGGGGGATTCGTGACTCCCGCCGGGACAGGTCACGCATCCCTCATCGCACATCCGCGCCTACGGCCGCTCCCCACGCCACCGCCCCGCCCATGACCCTCGACACGCTCCAGTCCGCCGGCCCCGCCGCGCCTTCCACCGCCGCCGAGCGCGCCGTGGCCGAGCGCGCGCCGTGGTTCCACAACCTCCACCTCCCCGACGGGACGCAGACGGCGCCCGACCACCCGCTCGGCGACTTTCCCGCGTTCAAGTGGCGCGAGATCGCCCCGCACGTGCCCGACGACTTGAGCGGGTGGCGCGTGCTCGACATCGGCTCGAACGCCGGGTTCTACGCCTTCGAGCTGGCCCGGCGCGGGGCCGACGTGACCGGCCTGGAGTTGGACCCGCACTACATCGCGCAGGCCGAGTGGGCGGCCGAGCAGTTCGGGCTCGCCGACCGCGTCCGCTTCCGGCAGGGGACGGTCTACGACCTCGCGCGGATGGACGAGACGTTCGACCTCGTGTGGTTCATGGGCGTCTTCTACCACCTCCGCTACCCGCTCCTCGCCCTCGACCTCGTGGCGCGCGCGGCCGAGCGGCTCGTCGTGTTCCAGACGCTCACGGCCCCGGGCGAGGCCGCCGCCGCCCCGCCCGAGAACCTGCCCATCGACGCGCGCGAGCAGATGGCCCAGCCGGGCTGGCCGCAGATGGCCTTTATCGAGCACCGCCTGGCTGGCGACCCTACGAACTGGTGGGCGCCGAACGCGGCGGCGTGCGAGGCCCTGCTCCGCTCCGCCGGCCTCCGCGTCGCCTCGCGCCCGGGCCACGAGATCTGGGTCGCCGAGCGAGCGGCCGAGGACCCGAACGCGGCGGCGCGGGCGGCGGAGCTCCAGGCTGTCGCGGGCGACGGCGCGTAGCCGGCGGGCGGGGCGGTCCATCTCGGGAGCGCCCGCCCCGCCCGCGCTAGCTGTCCCAGGTCCGCGCGCTGCGCGCCCGCCCCGCCCGCGCCCTCGGCGCACAGGCGGGGCGGCGGGCGCCGTTCGGGGCGGCGCGTGCTCCGCCCGAGGCCGTCCCGCCCCGCAGGGGCTACGCATCACTCTAGCCGGAGCACCGTCGCGAGGTAGTCGGCGTCCCAGGCGCATCGCATCCGCTTCGTCGGCGCGCCGCCCTCGGCCGTTGTCTCGGCGCGCAGCAGCGTCAGCGCCACCCGCCGCGCTACCGCCAGGTTCGCCGCTGCGTAATCGGTCCGTGTCCGGCTCGCGTCTTCGCCGAAGCTCACGTCGAGCGACCAGTGCAGCCCGTTCTCGACGCCCCAGTGCCCACGCACCGACCGCGCAAGCGTCTCGGCGTCGACCGCCAGGCTCGTCGCGAAGTAGCGCTGCTCGGTCGAGGTCTTGCCGCCCACCGTCCGCGTGGACTCCACCATCCCGACGCTCGTCAGTCCGGCCCAGAGCAGCCTCCGCAGCGCCTCGTCCGGCACAGCGGCCGACCAGTAGCGCCGCGTCTCGACGCGGCCGTGGCCACGCTCAGAGGTCTCGAAGGCGTCCACGTCTCCCGAGAGCGTCGCCTCCATCATCCAGCGCTCGGCTTGCTCGCGCAGCCCGGCCTGGTTGCCTTTGAGGCCGAACACGTAGTCCCCGCCGCCGTCGACGATCTGCTTCGCAATGTCGGTCTGGCACCCGGCCGCGTCGGTGGTGACGATGCAGCCCGAGAGGTCCAAGAGCGCCAGCAGGCGCGGGACGGCTGACACCTCGCCCTCGCCGTCGTCGGTGGTGACCTGTCCGAGTGCCGCGCCCGCCTCGGTGGCCCACGCCGAGACGACCGTCAGCATGGGCTCGCCCGCGTCGCGGGCGCGCCGGAGCCGCTTGCCGTCGACGGCGACGACCCGGCCGTCGGTCTTGCGGAAGGCCTCCTGCGCCCAGGCGGCAAACGAGCGCTCGAAGTGTCGGCGGTCGACGAGGGCGAAGACACGGCGGACGGTGTCGTGCGACGGGACGCCGTGGGTGAGCGGCAACCAGCGCCGGAGCCAGTCGAGGCGCGCCTTGCCGAAGGCCTCGATGGCGAGGAAGCTGTCGGCACCGGCCGTGATGGCGCAGAGCGCGAGGCCGAAGATGTCGGAGAGCGCGTGGCGCTTGCCGTGGTCTCGGCGCGGGTCGGGGATGAGGTCGAAGTGACCTCCAAGCAGAGCCATGAGCGGTGGAGCGGAGCGAAACCGGCTCCTACGCTACTCATGGTGATGCGTAGCCCCTGCGCGGAGGCGGCTCTAACCGAGGGCTGGGGGACACCCGGAGCGCTCGGTGCCTATCTTGACGCTGTCTCCTTCGCCGCTCATGGAGCCCGACGCCCCCACCCCGCCCGACGACGCGGGCCGCGCCAGCGCGGCGCGGCAGGAGGCGCGCGCGCTCGGCCCCCTCCGCGACCGCGTCGAGACGGCGGCCCGCGAGATCGAGCGGCTCCGCTCCGAGAACGCCGCGCTCGCCCAGCGCGTGCTCGAGCTCCAGGACGCCCGTGACGACCGGGCGCCGTCGTTCTCGTTCGGCGGAGACGAGGAGGACGCCGAGGCGCTCCGCAGCCGCGTCCAGGGCTTTATCGACACCATCGACGCCGCCCTCCGCACGGGCGGCGACGGCACCGCGGACGCCGTGCCCGAGACGCCCGGAGAGGAATGAGCGCGTCGCAGCCCGTCTCGATCCGCGTCCGCATTCTGGACCGCGACTATCCGCTCCGCGTGGCGCCGGGCGACGAGGACTACACGCTCCACCTGGCCCAGCGGGTCGACGAGCGGCTCCGGCGGCTCCGGGCGCAGCTCCCGTCGCAGCCCGACCTGACGCACGCGGTCCTCGCGGCGCTCGCGCTCGCCGAGGAGCTCTACGCCGCCCGCGCCGAGACCGACCGCCTGCGGGCGCGCGTCGAGTTGGAGTCGGCCGCCCTCGCCGACCGACTCGACGCCGCGCTCACCGCCCCGCTCGGCGGCGACGGCGCGTCGGCGGGCGGGGCGGGGGAGAGGCCCGACCCGTGACGTCGGTCTCGCCGTGGGTGACGGCCTACGCCGTGCTGCTGGCGGCGGCGGGCGCCGTGTTCCTCTTCGTGCCCGACATCGTGTTCCCGGACGCGCGCGCCGGCGGCCCAGCGGCCCTCGCCGCCCAGCTTTTCGGCGCGGCCCTCCTCGGATTTGCCGCCCTGTGCTGGGCGGGGCGGGGCGCTCTCCTCGGCGGCATCTACGGCCGGCCGATCGTCGTAGGCAATCAGGCGTTCGCGGTCGTCGGGACGCTCGTCGTCCTCGGGGGACTACCGCCGGAGGCGGGGCCGGGGCTCTGGGGCCTCCTGGCCGTCCTCGTGTTCGGTGCCGCGCTCTGGAGCGTGCTCCTGTTCCGGTCGCCGCGGCGCGACGGGCCGCCGCCCCGCCCGGCGGCGTAGCCCGCCCCGCCCGCGTGTCCTAGGGGGCGGGGAGCCGCCCCGCTCAAGCGAAATTCGAGGGGCGGGGTGGAACAGGCGCCGCCTCCCGCCGATACCCTGATGCGCCCGGGAGGGGCTACCCGCCCCGCCCGGTGCTTACCGGCTTGTGGCCACCGCATGGGAACCTGAACAGCGTTAACCGCGGGGGTCCCGCTTCGGACCTGACCATCAGACCGCGTCCCGCTCCGGCGGGATTCCGGGGCTCCGGCCCCGGGCCGCGGAAGTAGAGAGGGTCCAGAGGGCCTCCACATTGTCAGACGAGCAAGGTTCTCGTCCACGCGCCGCAGGCTGGTACTTCTGCCCCCGCCCCGCGACCGCCGTCGCCGGGCGGGACCCCGAGAGCCCCGGGTGTCCGCCAGTGGGCGGACCCGGGGCGCTCGCCGTACGTGCCGTCTTCCCGCCTGACTGGGGCGGGGCGGTCTGCCGCGGGCGGGGCGGCCTCCCGAGGCCGGCCGACAAACGCGACCCCGCCGCCATCCGAGCGCGCCGTGGTGCTCGTGAGCAAGGCGGGGTGGGGGAGAGCCTGAGTTCGGCCGGAGGCGCGGATCTGCGGAACGGGCGGGGCGGGGCGCCGATCCAACCTGCCCTCTCTCCACCCCGCTCCCATGCCCGACTCCCAGCCCACGCGCCCCGGCCTCGTCCAGGACAAGATCGCCATCGTCACCGGCGCCGCCGAAGGCATCGGCGAGGCCATCGCCCACAAGTTCGCCTACGAGGGCGCGGGCGGCCTCGTCCTCGCCGGCCTCCCCGGCGACCCCCTCGACCAAGTCGCCGCCGACGTCCGCGACCAGTATGGGACGCGCGTCGAGACGTTCGCCGGCGACGTCGGCGAGCCGGAGCACGCCGAGGCCTGCGTTCAGAAGGCGGTCGACGCGTTCGGCCGGCTCGACGTGCTCGTCAACAACGCCGGGTCGCTCCCCGCACTCGCTGAGCTCCCGGAGTACCCGGTCGAGGCGTTCGACAAGCTCCTCCACAACAACGTCAAGACGACGTTCTTCATGACGCGCGCCGCGGTCCCCGAGCTCCAGAAGACCAAGGGGAACGTGGTCACGGCCGGGTCCGAGGCGGGGTGGAACGGGTCGCCCCGGTTCACGCCGTACGGCGGGACGAAGGCGTGGAACCACGCCTTCATGAAGGGGGTCGCTGGCGAGCAGGGGGCGCACGGCGTCCGCGCCAACTGCGTCTGCCCCGGCCCCGTCGACACGTCGTTCACGCACAAGGAGGACGGCCCGATGGACAAGGACGCCGAGCAGACCGTGACGCAGTCGACGGCCTTTGGGCGCCGGGCGACGACCGAGGAGATCGCCAACGTCTACGCCTTCCTGGCGTCGGACCAGGCCAGCTACGTGACCGGCGCGCTCTGGCTCGTCGACGGCGCGACGACGATCGTCCACGGGATGCCGGGCAAGAAGGCGCCGAAGGACGTCCAGCAGGAGCCGGCCGGCGTCCTCACCCTCCGGTTCCAGCGCCACTCCGACCCCGCGGCGGTCCCGGCGAGCTAGCCCCGCCCCGCCCGGAGCTTCGGGCGGGGCGGCCCGTTCTTCTCCCGCCCCGCTCCGCCCCGCCCGCCTGGGCGGGGCGGCCCGTTCCTCGCACCCCGACCCATGACCCTGACCAGCACCTCCCTCACCGACGGCGCGCCCATCGACCCGCAGTACGCCTTCTGCAAGGCGGCCGCCAGCGGCCACACCGAGCCCGGCGGCGACCGGAGCCCGCACCTCGCCTGGAGCGGCGCCCCCGACGGCACGCGCTCGTTCGCCGTCGTCGTCCGCGATCCCGACGTGCCGGCCGACGCGAGCGACGCGAACCAGGAGGGCAAGACGATCCCCGTGGACGCCGAGCGGACGCCGTTCTACCACTGGCTCCTCGTCGACATCCCCGCTTCGACGACCGAGATCGCCGAGGGCGCCGCCTCGGACGGCGTAACGCCGAACGGCAAGGCGCCGGGCCGCACGTCGCTCGGGCTCGCCGGCACCAACACGTTCACCGACTTTCTCGCCGGGAGCGACATGGAAGGGACCTACGGCGGCTACGACGGCCCGTGCCCGCCGTGGAACGACGAGCGGCTCCACCACTACCACTTCACCGTCTACGCCCTCGACACCGAGAGCCTGGGGCTTGGCGACGACGGCGACTTTACGGGCGACGACGTGGAGGCCGCCCTCGACGGTCACGTCCTCGCGCAGGCCGAGATCGTGGGGACGTACACGACGAACCCGGCCGTGGGCTAGCCGCCCCGCCCGGGCGGGGCGGCTGTATCCTGTCCTCATGGCCCTCCTCGAACGCATCACGATCGATCCCGCCGTGTGCCACGGCCGTCCCTGCGTACGCGGCCTCCGCTACCCCGTGGACATGCTGCTCGACCTGCTCAGCGGCGGGATGACGACGGACGAGGTCCTGGAGGACTACCCCGACCTGGAGGCCGACGACCTCCGCGCCGTCCTCGCGTACGCCGCGGAAGTGACACGGACGCACCGAACACGCTCGCTTGCAGCGTGAGGGCGCTCGTCGACGCTCAGCTCCCCCGCCGGATCTCGAGGTGCTCCTGCTCCCCGTCTTCAGCGAGATCGCCGCGGCCTTGGAGGAGACGCTGTTTGTTGAGGTAACGAGGGACGCGATCTTTTTTGGGAGATGAAAGACGGCTCGGCCGCCCCGCCCGTCTTCGCCCCGAATCCGCCCCGCCCCGGTCGGGACCGCACGGGGCGGGGCGGACCTTATGCGTTTCGCCACCCCGCCCTCGCAGACCCAAAGGGCGGGGCGGGGCGGTCTCCGGGACCGAGCCCCGCCGTCGTCCCCCGCTTAGCGCTCCCCTATGCAGATCCGTAACGTCGCGATTGTCGCCCACGTCGACCACGGCAAGACCACCCTCGTCGACGCGCTCCTCCAGCAGAGCGGGACGTTCGCCGCCCACGAGACCGTCACCGAGCGCGTGATGGACTCGATGGACCTCGAACGCGAAAAGGGCATCACGATCATGGCCAAGAACACGGCCGTCCGCTACACGACCGAGGCCGGCGACGACGTCAAGATCAACATCGTCGACACGCCGGGCCACGCCGACTTCGGCGGCGAGGTCGAGCGGACGCTCCGCATGGTCGACGGCATCATGCTGCTCGTCGACGCCGCCGAGGGGCCGCTGCCGCAGACGCGGTTCGTGCTCTCGAAGGCGCTCGCGCTGGGGCTCGTGCCGATCGTGGTCATCAACAAGATCGACCGGGGCGACGCCCGCGCCGAGGAGGTCCTGGACGAGATCTACGACCTGTTTATCGACCTCGACGCCGACGAGCACCAGCTCGACTTCCCCGTCATCTACGCCGTCGCCCGCGACGGCGAGTGCACCCTCGACCTGGAGGCCGACCTCACCGACCTCAAGCCGGTCTTCGAGACGATCGTGAGCACGGTCCCGGCCCCCGCCGGCGATCCCGACGCGACGCTGCAGCTGTTGGTCACGGACGTCAAGCCCGACAACTTCCTCGGCCCCATCGCCATCGGCCGCGTCGTCAACGGCACGCTCGCCGTGAAGCAGCGCGTGCTCATGTACCACCGGACCGGCGAGACGAAGGCGACGCAGGTGACGAGCCTGTTCGTGAGCGAGGGCCTGGACCGCGTCGAGACCGAGACGGCCGTCGCGGGCGACATCGTCTACGTGGGCGGGCTGACTGGCATCGGCCTGGGCGAGTCCGTCACCGACGCCGACGACCCGCAGCCGCTCGCCGCGCTCGACATCGACGAGCCGACGCTGTCGATGGAGTTCCGCGTCAACGACTCGCCGTTCGTGGGCAAGGACGGCAAGTACGTCACGTCGCGCAACCTCCGCGACCGGCTGATGAAGGAGGGCGAGGCCAACCTCGCGCTCCGCATCGACGAGACCGAGAGCACCGACCGCTACCTCGTCTTCGGGCGGGGCGAGCTCCAGATGGCCATCCTCATCGAACAGATGCGGCGCGAGGGCTACGAGTTCGCCGTCGGGACGCCGCAGGTGATCACGAAGGAGGTCCGCGGCAAGACGCACGAGCCGTACGAGCGCGCGACGGTCGACGTGGCCGAGGAGTTCATGGGCGTCGTGATCGAGACGCTGGGCACGCGCAAGGGCCAGATGGTGGAGATGAAGAACAACGGGTCGGGCCGCGTCCGCATGACGTTCGAGATCCCGGCGCGCGGGCTCATCGGCTACCGGACCGAGTTCCTGACCGACACCAAGGGCACGGGCCTGCTCACGCACATCTTCGACGGCTACAAGCCGTGGGCCGGCCCCATCACGCACCGCGCGACGGGCGCCATCGTGGCTGACCGGAACGGGAAGGTGACGCCGTACACCATCGTCAACCTCCAGGAGCGCGGCCAGCTGTTCGTCGAGCCCGGCGACGAGGTCTACAACGGGATGATCGTCGGCGAGAACGCGCGCGACGAGGACATGGAGGTCAACGCGACCAAGGAGAAGAAGCTGACGAACATGCGCGCGTCGGGCTCGGACAACTTCCTGAAGATGAACCCCTCGAAGAAGATGAGCCTGGAGGAGGCCATCGAGTTTATCCGCGAGGACGAGCTCATCGAGATCACGCCGGCCTCGATGCGGCTCCGCAAGCGGCACCTCGACCCGCACGAGCGGAAGCGGGCGGCTCAGGCCCGCAAGCAGGAGGCGTAGGCCGCCCCGCCTAGGCACCGCCCTGCCCCCGGCGGGCGGGGTGGGTATCTTCGCGCTGTGGCCACCCCGCCCCTCCGCCAGATGATCGCCGCCGTTGCCGAGGCCGTTAGGCCTCGGCGCGTGGTCTTGTTCGGCTCACACGCGGCGGGCGGGGCGGGCGAGGATTCAGACGTAGACCTGCTCGTGATTGAGGACGGGCCACTCGATGAGGCTGGCCGGGCGGATGAGATGGTCCGGCTGTGGGAGGCGCTGGCCCCGTTCCGCGTGCCAGCGGACATCCTCGTCTACACCGAGGAGGAGGTGGCCCAGTGGGGCGCGACGACAAACCACGCCGTCGCCCACGCGCTCCGCGAGGGGACCGTCGTGTACGAGCGGCCGTGACGGACCACGAGCACGGGCTGGCCCTCCTCGACCTCGCCCGGCGGGATTTCCGAACCGTCCGAGCGATGGGAGACGACCCCGCCTTCGCCGACGAGGTCGTCGGGTTCCACGCTCAGCAGGCAGCGGAGAAAGCGTTGAAGGCGTGGCTCGCAGCGGGCGGGGCGGCGTACGGGCGGACGCACGATCTCAGCGCCCTTCTTGGTATGCTGGAGTCCATGGGCTGTGATGTCGATCCGTTTCGCTCTCTCGTCCGCCTGAACGTGTTCGCGGTCCGATTTCGGTACGAGAGCCCCGGCCCGGGCACCCCCGTAGAGAGCCGGTCGGTCCTGGCAGACGACGTGGCCGAACTGGTTCGGCATGTCGAGGCGCAGATTGTACCGTAGCCGCCCCACGAGCGGAAGCGGGCGGCTCAGGCCTACAAGTAGAAGGCACGGACCGCTCCGCCCCGCCCCAGCGGGCGGAGTGGGCGACGCGGGAGATAGACCGAGTCGGCGCTGAGCTTTGCGCCGCCGGTGTAGGTGTCGCGCATGGCCGCCACCGACGCCCCCCCGGCCGAGCGAGCGGAGCTCGACGCGGGCCCCGCCCGCTCTCCGGCGTCGCCGCGCCGGCGGCCGCGTGGACGTTCGCGTTCCTGGTCCTGCGCATCTTCGCCGTGCCGGGGTGCGACTGGAACGCCCCGTTCGCCGTCAGCACCTTGAAACGGGGGTGGCGCCGTTAGCTTCCGCCGCATGGGACCGCTCGACCTGCTCACGCCGGAGCCCGCCCCGCCGTGGGGCGGCCCGCCGCCGCGGAACGCCTACGTCGAGCTCCACAACCTCATCGCGGCGGCCGAGCGGCCGTTCGAATTCGGGCCGTCCGACCGCGACCGGATCTCGGAGCGCTGGGCCGTCGACCTGGCGTCGTCGTTCCCGGCCGAGCGGCTCGCGCTCTACCAGACGCTCCTCGACGACGCCCTCGCGTCGGGCGACCTGAGCGGGGAGGAGCGGGCGCTGCTCGCCCACGTCGCCGACACGCTCGCCCTCACGGACGCCGACCTCCGCCCCGCCCACGAGCGCGCGTTCGCCGTCGCCGTCGAGGCCGCGGTCGCCGACGGCGCGCTCTCGGACGAGGAGCGCGACCTGCTCTACACGCTCCAGCACACGCTGGGCTTCGACCCCGCCGTCGCGGGCGGCGCCTACGACGTGTTCGCCCAGCGGCGCCTGCTCCAGGTCGCCGCCCACGCGCTGGCCGACGGCGTGGTGTCGCCGGACGAGGTGGACGAGATCGAGCGCATCGAGGGGGCGCTGAGCGTCGAGGTGCCGCGCGACCTCGCGGATCGGATCGCGCAGGCCGCAGCGCGGTGGGAGGCGGCGGCGGGCGGCAACGGCTCTCCAAGCGGCCTACCTCGCCGCCCCGCCCGCCCCGTGGGCGGGGCGGCCGTGCCCGTTCGCTCTGCCCCGTTCCGCGAGGCGGGGCGGTGGCAGGACGTCGACCTGAGGGCGCTCCGCACGTCGGGAGGTGCCGCCTTCCGCAGCGCCCTCGACCGGGGCGAGACGGCCGGATTCCGCGTCACCGGCGACGCCCTCACGGGCCGGCGGGCCGGCGGCCGCGTCGCCGTCCGAGGCGGGACGCTCACGCTGTCGTGGGCGGGGCAGCGCGAGGAGGTCCGGCTCTCGGCGCGGCGCCCGCCCCGCCGGTTCCTCAACGGCGTCCTCGTGCCCGTGA
This sequence comes from Rubrivirga sp. S365, assembly GCF_032248475.1. NCBI lineage: Bacteria > Pseudomonadati > Rhodothermota > Rhodothermia > Rhodothermales > Rubricoccaceae > Rubrivirga > Rubrivirga sp. S365. Next base: position 460,733 of record NZ_JAVTTN010000001.1, on the reverse strand, counting down.
CGCGGCGGCACGCCGTCTTGGTCGACGTCGAGGGCCGCGCCGACGCGCTCGTCGACGCCCTCACCGGCGGCCCCGCCCGCCCCGAAGCCCCCGACTGACAGGCCGCGGCGTCCGGGCGGTGGAGGAAGGCGCTCGCGTCCGAGATCCGGGCCGCTACCGAGGCGGGCGCGACGTGGGCGGGGTGGTGGCTCTTCCGCCGCCGCGTGCCGCCCCGCCCCGAGGCCGTCGCGCGCGCGCTGGGCGGGGCGGAGGACTCGTGGGACGGGCGGGGGACGGTCCGCGTCACGGACACGCACCTCGTGTTCGAGGGCGGGGGCGAGGTGCGGCGCACGTCGCGGCGCACCGTGGCCGCCGTCGTCCAGAGCGACCGCGTGCTCTGGGTCCGCCGGCGACGGGCGCATGACTGGGCCGTCCGTTTTGAGACGGAGGCCGAAGTCGCCCGCGTCGCCCAGGACCTCGGGGCTGAGCGGCAGACGCGGAGCCGCTTTCAGTCCACGTGGGACCTCCTGCCCTGACGAGGTTTCCGGGCGGGGCGGCCGTACAGCAGCGGGGGCAGAGCAGTCGGGGGCGGCCACCCCGCCCCGATGCCTGGCAGGGGTGGGCAGGGCCAACGCATTGGGACTGCCCCACCCGGGCCGCGCAGCTACTACGGCAGCGGGGGCGGGGCGGCGACGTTTTCGGCTGTCCTGCTCTGGCTCGCCCTTTGCACGGGGTTGGACGCACAACGTGGCGCGCGTCATTTAGGCCTGGACCTGCGGCGCGACGGCGTTCCATATTCGGGACTCGTTTGCTCATGTCGTGAGGTTCGGTCCCTCTCCAGAGGGAGGGCCGCGCCTCCACCATCCCCGGCTGCATGCCCCGCCACCCGTTCGCCTTCCTCGTCCACCCGCGCGCCGACGTCCGCCAAGACCTCGCACGAGCGTGGCCCCCGCTGGGGAAGGTGCCTCTCCGCCTGGTCGACCGAGCGGCTACGCTTCCCATCCCGCCGATCCCCGCAGGGTCTGTCTCCTACGCCGACGACCCCGATACCGTGGCGGGGTGGGTGATGCTGCTCCCCATCGGGGCCGAACAGATGCTCACGCTGGACCGCTCCTACGTCGTCGGCCGCATCAAGGGCGCGCTGGACTCGATCGCCAAGCGCGGCGTGAAGACCGTCACGCTCGGGGCGCTCACGTCGCCGGTGACTCGGGGTGGGCGGCTCGTGTGCGGACGGCCGGACCTCGGCGTTACGACCGGAAACGCGTTCACGGCCGCGGCGACGGTCCAGGCCATCGAGCGCCTGCTCCCGTGGTGCCCCTCCGATGACCCCCGCGTCGCGATCGTCGGGGCGACGGGGAGCGTCGGGTCGTGCGTCGTGCGCCTGCTCGCCGAGCGGCGGACGGTCTCGCGCCTCTCGGTCATCGCGCGGACCAAGACGAACGTCGAGCGCCTGGCCGCCGAGGTCTCTCGCCCCGGCTTTGACGTCACGGCCGAGACGACGATCGAGCGCGCGCGCGACGCCGACCTCGTGGTCCTGCTGACGAGCGCGGCGCGGGCCATCCTCGGGCCGGAGCACCTGAAGGAGGGGGCCGTCGTGCTCGACGACACGCAGCCCCGGAACACCTCGCCCTCGATCCTCACCGAGCGCCCGGACGTGTCCGTCGTCGACGGCGGCGTCATGGCGATGGTCGACGTCGACATCCGCGCCGACGTCGGGCTGCCGAAGGGGTCGAAGGCGGCCTACGCCTGCATGGCCGAGTCCATGCTCCTCGCGCTCGACGGCCACGAGGGCGACTTCGGCCTGGGCGCCCCGAAGGCGGAGCAGGCCCGGTACATGATGGACCTCGCGCACAAGTACCGGCGGTTCGGGTTCGACCTCGCCCCGCCGTTCTCGTTCTGTCAGCCGATGGGCGTCGGCTGGGAGGCGCCTCGCGGGGACGGCCAGGCCGGCGCCGCCGCGGGCCACCAGTGGGCGCCCGCGGCGCAGGGCGCGCGGGCATAGAGCCGCCCCGCCCGCCGAGTTCCGCGGGTTGAGCCCGAACAGGGCCGCCCCGCCCTCGGCGGAGGGCGGGGCGGCGAATGCAGGCGGAGCGGCACGGGACGCGCCTGGGGCGACCGCCCCGCCCCGTGCGCCCGACGGCCTGACGCGCGGGCTGGGCGGCCCCCGCCGCCGTCAGGCGTAGGTGTTGAGCATGACCGGCATGATGAGCATCAGGAGCTCCTCGCCGTCGGCCGGGTCGGCCGGCGAGACGACGCCGGCCCGGTTGGGCGACGAGAACTCGAAGACCGTGTCCTCGCCGTCCACGTTCGCCAGCACCTCCTGGAGGTACTGCGAGTTGAACCCGATCTCCATCGGGTCGGCGTCGTAGTCGCCGAGCACGCGCTCCTTGGCCTCGGACGCCCGCTCGATGTCCTCGGCCGAGACCACGAGCGCGTCGGACTCGAGCGCGAGCCGGATCTGGTGCGTCATCGACGACGAGTAGAGCGCGACGCGGCGGACGGCCGCCAGCATGGCCTCGCGGCCGACCGTCAGGCGCTTCTCGTTCTCGACCGGGATGACGGCCTCGTAGTTCGGGTACTGCTCCTCGATGAGCCGCCCGATCACCTGCGTGTCGCCAAAGTCGAACCCGACGTAGCCCTGCGCCACTCGGATCGTGGCCTCGCCGTCGCCGGCCGCCTTGCCCGCCAGCGACAGCGCCTTCTCGGGCACGATGACGTCGATGGGCTCCTCGGCGGTCAGCCCGTCGAGCATGAGCTTGACGAGGCGGTGGCCGTCCGTCGCCACGACGGTCGACTTGTCGGGGCGGATCTGGAACAGCACGCCCATCATGGCGGGGCGGAGCGCGTCCTTCGAGGCCGCGAACCCGGTCTTGTCGATGGCCCGCTTGACGAGCGCGGCGTCGGCCGTGACCACCTTGGCGTCGTCGAGGGCGGGGAGGGCGGGGTAGTCGCCGCCATCGTACCCGACCATCTTGTACCGGCCCTGGTCCGTCGTCAGCTCGACGTTGAACTCGCCGTCGGTGGCGACGGTCACGGGCAAGTCGGGGAGCGCGCGGAGCGTGTCGAGCAGGCGCCGCGCTGGGACCGCGATCCGCTGCTTCTCGTCGGTCCCGTTCTGCTCGAACGAGACGGCCACGCGCTGGACGATCGATATTTCGAGGTCGGTCGCCGCGATCTGGAGCGCGTCCCCGTCGCGCTCGAACAGGACGCTCTCGAGGATGGGCAGCGTGCTCTTCGACGGGACGGCCCCGCCGGCGGTCGAGAGCGCGCGGAGGAGGTCGGCGCTGGAGACGGTAAACTTCATGGCTCGGGGTGGATGCGGGGCGGGGCGGCCTCAGGGTCGGGGGGACCTGGGAAGGTAAACGGCGACGACGGCGCGGCGGTCCGCCCCGCCCGCGAAAAGTGGGGCGGGGCGGCCGGTCGTCTGCGGACCCGTAGCGGCGTTGCACGCAACGCCGTCTCTCCTGGATGCCCACCCCGCCCGGTCGAGGCCCATGGGCGGCCCGCCCTCAGCAACACGCGCGGCGCCCGAGCACGCGCCACCCCGCCCGAGCGCGGACACGACGCGTCGTGTCCCTACGGGTGCCAGGGCGGGGCGGCTCGATGTGAGCACCACCCCGCCCGCGCATGCCCCCCGTCCCTACCGCTGGTGCAGTTCCAGCTTTTTGCGCACCGCCACGACCATCTCGCGGAAGCTCGGGTCCGTCTCGATCTGGTCGTCCACCGACCGCACGGCGTGGATGACGGTCGAGTGGTCGCGGCCGCCGAAGTGGAGCCCGATCGTCTTGAGGCTGTGCTTCGTGATCTCCTTGGAGAAGTACATGGCCACCTGCCGCGCCTGGACCACCTCGCGCTTCCGCGTCCGCGCGCGGACGAGGTCCTCGGGGATGGCGAGGTAGTCGCACACGACCGACTGGATGGCCTCGATCGTCAGCTGCGGGCGGGACTCCTTGATGAGGTCCTTGAGCACGTCGCGGGCCAGGTCGAGGTCGATCTCGCGCGACGTGAGCGCGGCGTGGGCCTGGAGCCGGATGAGCGCGCCTTCGAGCTCGCGGATGTTGCTCTTGACGTGCGTCGCCACGTACTCGATCACCTCGTCGCGCACACGCGTGCCGTCGTCGGTCGCGCGCCGGTTGAGGATGGCGATGCGCGTCTCGACGTCCGGCGGCTGGACGTCGGCCGTGAGCCCCCACCCGAACCGGGACAGCAGGCGGTCCTCGATGCCGGCGATGTCGCGGGGCGGGCGGTCGCCCGAGAGCACGATCTGCTTGCCCTGCTGGTGGAGCTCGTTGAAGATGTGAAAGAACTCCTCCTGCGTCTTCTCCTTGCCCCCGAAAAACTGGACGTCGTCGACGATCAGGATGTCGATGCCGCGGTAGAACTGGCTGAACTCGTTGATCCGGTTGGTCTGGATCGACTGCACGAACTCGGCCGTGAACATCTCCGACGACACGTAGCGGACGGTCCGCGCGTGGCCGTTGGCGCGAGCGTAGTTGCCGATGGCCTGGATGAGGTGCGTCTTGCCCAGCCCGACGCCCCCGTAGATCATGAACGGGTTGAAGCTCGTGGCGCCGGGCGCCTGCGCGATCGACCACGCCGCGGCCCGCGCGAGCCGGTTGCAGTCGCCCTCGATAAACCGCTCGAAGGTGTACGAGTCGTTGAGGTGCGGGTCGACCTCGATGGGCCGCACGCCCGGAATCGCGAACGGGTGGGCGGGGTGGGCGGCCTCGGCGGCGGCCGGCGCCGCCGGGGCGGGGCGGCGGGCGGCTCCTCGCCCCGCGTCAGCGCGGTACGGGCGGCCGGCGTCGGGGCGCGCGTCGGCCGGCGGGCGGGGCGGCGTGACGCCGGCCGGGAGGTCGGCCGGCGGCGGGCGCTCGGACGCCGGCGGCGGGACGTTCGCCGGCTGCCGCGCCGGGAGCTCCATCGACGACCCCCGCCCGTGCCCGGCGCCCGCGGGCTCGTCGCGCTCGATGACGATGTCGTAGTACAGGCGCCCGCCCGGCCCCAAGACCTTCGTGATCGTCTTGCGGAGGAGCCCGAAGTAGTGCTCCTCGAGCCACTCGTAGTAGAACCGGCTGGGCAGCTGGACCGTCAGCTTGACCTCCCCGCCCTCCTCGACCAGCCCGACGGCGCGGAGCGGCTCGAACCACGTCCGAAAGCTCTGCCGGCTGATGTTGTCCCGGATGATGCCGAGGCACTCGGTCCAGACCTCGTCGCGGGAGCGGTCCATCGGCGGGGGTCTGGGGTGGGCGGGGTGGTGACGGGGCTCCGAATATCGGAACGGCCGGCTGCGCGCGGGGCGGGGGGCGGGCTCTTCGCCCAGAGTTGTCCACAGTCCGTGACGCCGGCTTCGACGAGAATCATCGCGTCCGGCGCGCCAGTGGCCTACGCTATCCACAGGCAGTGCACGGCTGAGGAGTGGGCGACTTGCGCGTTGTCCCGCAACGAGATGTGCGGATCGGATAAGATCCGGCACGGCCAAACGGCGCGAGTGGAGCGAGGTGCGCGGGGCGGGGTGGGCGCGGTGCCCGTTCGTTTTCCACAGCTTGTAAACGCGGCCCCTCGACCGTTGCGCGAGGCGCGTGGGCGGATCGCCTTGCCGGGCCGGGTGGGAAAGTCCTTACGACACGGCACAGCGTTTTCCTGGTGACCGGGCGGGGCGGGGAACGGCCCCGTTTGCCAACATCCCGTGAGGCCCTTGCCGCGCCCGCCGGGCGCCCTCTACCTTCCCTGGCTCCCGCCCGCGCGCCCCCGCGGCGCCGTTCTTTCACCGCCCGCCCCGCCCCGATGCTCCGGGTCCGAATCGCCCCGCTCCCCGACGGCCTCCACGACGAGACGCTCCGGCCGACGGCCGCGGACCTCGGCCTGGACCCCGACGTGTTCTCTGGCATCGAGGTGGACGTCCACCTCGACGTCGCTGAGCGCCGCGTGCTCGTGGCGTACACGGCGCGGGCGACGGCCCGCCTCGAGTGCGACCGGACGCTCGCGATGTACGACGAGCCCGTCGAGGCCGCGCACGCTGTCCTGTTCACGGCCGACGCTCCCGACGACGAGGACGACGACGTTCAGCCCCTGACCGACGACGCCGTCGAGGTGGACGTGGCCGACCCCGTCCGCGACACGCTCCTGCTGGCCCTCCCGCTCCGCCGCGTGTGCCCCGAGGCCCGCGACGCCGAGATCCCGACGGCGTTCGGCGGACCGGCCGAGGGCGAGCCGGCCGACGACCGCTGGGCGGCCCTCGAAGCGCTCCGCGCCGACGACGCCGACACCGACTAGACCACCGCCCCGCCCGGGGCTCTCCAGACCCCCCGCCCCATGGCCAACCCCAAACGCCGGCACTCCAAGGCCCGCACCGCCAAGCGCCGTTCCCAGTACAAGGTCAAAAACGTGCCGACCCCGCACGAGTGCCCCAACTGCGGCAACGCGAAGCTCATGCACCGCGCCTGCCCCACGTGCGGCCACTACCGCGGCCGGGCCGTCGTCGAGCGCCCGGACTACGTTTAGCGCCGGCGCCCCGAGCCGCCGCCCCGCCCCGCGCCCGCGCGGCCCCTGGTAGGGGCGCTGCGCGGGCGCCCCGCGTTCGGGCCGGGGTATCTTATCGGTCCCCTCTCCCGCCCCGCCCCGTCTGCCCATGCCCGTACGAGTCGCCGTCGACGCCATGGGCGGGGACCACGCGCCGGGCGTCGTCGTTGAGGGCGCGCTCGAGGCCGTCGCCGAGGCCGGCGACCGCCTGGCCGTCCTGCTCGTGGGCCGCGAGGCCGAGATCCGCGCCGAGGTCGAGAACCGGGGCGGGGCGGAGGACGACCGGCTCCGCGTCGTCGACGCGCCCGAGGTCATCGGGATGGGCGAGGCCGCGACCGAGGCCCTCAAGCGGAAGCCGGACTCGTCGATCCACCGCGGGATCGGGGCCGTCAAGGCCGGCCGCGCCGACGCCTTCGCGTCGGCCGGCAACACGGGCGCCGTCATGGCGGCGGCTCTCTTCGGGCTCGGCCGGCTGCCGGGCGTGCTCCGCCCCGCCCTCCCGGGCTACCTCCCCACGCCGACCGGGACGTGCGTGCTCCTCGACGTCGGCGCCAACGTCGAGGTCCGCCCCGAGCACCTGGTCCAGTTTGCGCGCATGGGCGCCGTGTTCGGCGAGTTCTTCCTCGACCGCGAGGACCCGACCGTCGGGCTCGTGAACGTGGGCGAGGAGCCGGGCAAGGGGACCGACACCGTAAAGGAGGTCTACGAGGCGCTCCGCGCGCTCGGCGACCGCGGCGCCATCCACTTCGTGGGCAACGTCGAGGGCCGCGACATCCTGCGCCACGGGGCCGACGTCTGCGTCTGCGACGGGTTCGTGGGCAACGTGGTCCTCAAGCTGGCCGAGTCCGTCTCGACGATCCTCCCCGACCTCGTCCGCGCCGAGATCGGGCGCCAGGGGCTCGGCGCCGACCACGCCCGGACCGTGGGCGGGGTGCTCCGTGGCATGCTGGCCCCGTTCGACTACCAGGCCCACGGGGGTGTCCCCATGCTGGGCATCGACGGGACGGTCGTCATCGGCCACGGCGGCTCGACGGCCCGGGCCATCCGCCAGATGGTGCTCTCCGCCGCCCGGCTCGTCGAGCAGAACCTGACGTCGCGGATCGCCCGCGCCCTCGCCGACGACGACGCCCCGCCCCACCCGTAATCCCACCCCGGGCGGGGCGGCACGCGGGGCGGGGTGGCCCGCCCCGCCCGCCCCGCCCCTCGCCCCCCAACCCCATGGCCGAGACGCCCCGCCGGACCGCCGCCATCACGTCGGTCGGTCACTACCTCCCGCCGGACCGGCTCACGAACGCCGACCTCGAGAAGATCGTCGACACCAGCGACGAGTGGATCCGAACGCGGACCGGAGTCCGCGAGCGGCGCATCCTGCGCGACGAGACCAAGGCCACGTCGTTCATGGCGACGGAGGCGGCCCGCGAGTGCCTCGCCAAGGCCGGCGTCGACGCCGAGGACATCGGCTGCATCCTCGTCGCCACGGTCTCGCCCGACATGGTCTTCCCGGCCACGGCCTGCCTCGTCCAGAACCAGCTGGGGGCGACGAACGCGTGGGGCTACGACATCTCGGCGGCGTGCTCGGGGTTCCTGTTCGCGCTCACGACCGGGGCCAAGCTCGTCGAGTCGGGGATGCACGACCGCGTGCTCGTCATCGGCGCCGACACCATGAGCCGGATCATCGACTACACCGACCGGACGACGTGCGTCATCTTCGGCGACGGCGCCGGCGCCGTGCTCCTCGAACCCGCGACCGACGAGACGGGCCTGCTCGACAGCGTCCAGCACGTCGACGGCTCGAACGCCGAGGCGCTCAACATGCCCGCCGGCGGGTCGCGCCACCCCGCCACGCACGAGACGGTCGACGCCCGGATGCATTTTCTGAAGCAGGACGGGCGGACCGTCTTTAAGCGGGCCGTCGTGGGCATGGCCGAGGCGGCGGCCGAGATCATGGACCGCAACGACCTGGCCGCCGAGGACATCCGCTACCTCGTGCCGCACCAGGCCAACCTCCGCATCATCGAGGCGACGGCCAAGCGGATGGGGATCGGGTCGGACCAGGTGATGGTCAACATCCAGCGGTACGGGAACACGACGGCCGCCACGATCCCGCTCTGCCTCTCTGACTGGGAGCCCCAGCTCCGGCGCGGCGACAACCTCGTCCTCGCCGCCTTCGGCGGCGGCTTCTCCTGGGGCGCGACGTGGATCAAGTGGGCCTACGATGGGGCAAAGGGTGAGGGGTGACGAGTGAGGAGCACGCCGCTCGTCTCGACCACCCCGCCCGCATTTCGCCCTTTGCTCGTCACTCTTTACTCGTAACCCGCTGTGACCGCTTTCCTCTTCCCCGGCCAGGGCGCCCAGGCGCCCGGGATGGGCGCCGATCTGTACGAGGCGCACCCCGAGGCCCGCGCCCTGTTCGACGAGGCCGACGCCGTGCTGGGCTTCGCCCTCACCGACGTCATGTTCGGCGACGACGCCGAGGCGCTCGTGCCAACCGAGGTCACGCAGCCGGCGCTCTACGCGCACAGCCTGGCGGCGAACGCCGTGCTCGCGGCGCGCGGCCTCCGCCCCGCCCTCGCTGCCGGCCACAGCCTGGGCGAGTGGAGCGCGCTCGCCGCCGTCGGCGCGCTCTCGTTCGCCGACGGGCTCCGGGCCGTCCGCCGCCGCGGCGAGCTGATGGCGCAGGCTGGCGACGTGCGCCCCGGCGCCATGTCGGCCGTCCTCGGGCTGGACGACGACGCGCTCGAAGCCGCGTGCCGTGAGGCGAGCGGGGGCGGGGCGGGCGAGGTGGTCCCGGCCAACTACAACAGCCCAGGCCAGATCGTGATCTCGGGCGACGAGGCCGCCGTCGAGCGGGCGGGGCGGCTGGCCGAGGAGGCCGGCGCGCGCCGCGTGGTGCCGCTCACGGTCTCGGGCGCGTTCCACAGCCCGCTCATGGCGTTCGCCCGCGACGGCCTGGCCGAGACGCTGGAGGCGCTGGAGATCTCGGAGCCGTCGTGCCCCGTCGTCCTCAACGTGACGGCCGAGCCCACGACCGATCCCGACGAGATCCGCCGGCGCCTGCTGGAGCAGCTCACGTCGCCGGTCCGCTGGGCGCAGTCGGTCCAGCGGATGGCGGACGAGGGCGCGACGCGGTTCGTGGAGGTCGGCACGGGCCGCGTGCTCTCGGGGCTGGTCAAGAAGACGCTCGGGCGGGGCGCCGAGACGGTCCAGGTCGGGACGGCGGCGGACCTGGAGAGTCTGGCCTGACCACCCCGGGCGGGGCGGGGCCGAGCCGTCGCCCTGGGCGGCCTCGCCCCGAAGCGCCACACCGCGGCGCCTCCGCGACCGACGTGCGCCCGACGTGGGCGGGGCGGTCCAGCGCGCCGCCCCGCCCGCGCGATCTTCCGCCTTCCTCGTTTCGCCTCCCGCCCTCGCAAATGACCCTCGACCTCACCGACAAGAACGTCCTCGTCACCGGCGGCACGCGCGGCATCGGCCGCGCCGTCGTCGAGGCCGCGGCCGGCGCCGGCGCGCGCGTCGCGTTCACCTACCGCTCGTCCTCGGACACGGCCGACCAGCTCGTCCAGGACCTGGGCGGGGCGGACCGCGCGCTCGCCTTCCAGGCCGACGCTGCGAGCGCCGAGGACGCCCAGGCCGCCGTCGCCGCCGTTACGGACGCGTGGGGCACGATCGACGGGCTCGTCGTCAACGCCGGCATCACGCGCGACGGGCTCATGATCCGCATGGACGAGCGCGCGTGGCAGGACGTGATCGACACGAACCTGACCGGCGCGTTCCACGTCTGCAAGGCGGCCTACCGGCCGATGATGAAGCAGCGCGGCGGCTCGATCGTCGCCGTCTCGTCGGTCGTCGGCGTGACGGGGAACGCGGGGCAGGCGAACTACGCGGCCTCGAAGGCCGGGCTCATCGGGTTCACCAAGAGCCTGGCCCGCGAGCTGGGCGGGCGGGGCGTCCGCGCCAACGTCGTCGCGCCGGGCTACGTGGACACCGACATGACGGCGGACCTGGGCGGGGCGGCGATGGAGGCCATGCAGGGCCAGATCCCGCTCGGTCGGACGGGCCGGCCCGAGGAGATCGCCTCGGCCATCCTGTTCCTCCTTTCGGACGCCGCCTCCTACGTGACCGGCCACGTCCTCCACGTCGACGGCGGGATGGCGATGTAGTCCGCCTGCACGAGGGCGGGCGGAGCACGAGGGCGGGGCGGGGCGGAAGTTGCGGCCACCCCGCCCGCTCCTCAGTCCTGCGGGCGGGGCGGGGCGAGACGGCTGTGGACGGCCTTGACCGTCACCGCCCCCTCGCCCACGGCCCCGGCCACGCGCTTCGTCGACCCCGCGCGGACGTCGCCGACAGCGAACACGCCGGGCAGGCTGGTCTCGAACGTCGTCGGCCGCTGGCCGTCGGGCCAGACCGCGGCGTCGAGGTCGGCCACGTCGGACCCGGTGCGGATGAACCCGTGGTCGTCGAGCGTGAGCCCGAGCGCGCCGTTGTCCTGGCCGGGGCGGAGTCAGTCGGTGCACGGCTCGACGCCGATAAACACGAACAGGCCCGGCGTCTCGACGTGCTCCCGCGTGCCGGCCTCGGTGTCCTCCAGGTCGACGCCGCCCAGCGCCTCGCGGCCGTTGGAGGCGCCGTCGCCGCAGAGCCCCACCACCTCGGTGTGGAGGCGGACCTCGATGCGGTCGGAGGCCTCGACGCGGTCGGCGAGGTACTGGCTCATGCTCGCACTCAGGTCGCCGCCGCGCACGGCGAGGAGTACGCGCTCGGTCCGCTCGGACAGGAACATAGCCGCCTGCCCCGCCGAGTTGCCGCCGCCCACGACCACGGCCGTCCGGTCGCGGCAGCTCGGGGCCTCCAGCTCCGTCGCCGCGTAGTACACGCCGGCCCCCTCGAACTGGCGGAGGTTCGGGATCGGCAGCCGCCGGTAGTTGGCGCCCGTCGCCAGCACGACGACGCGGGCGCGGACCGCCCCGCCCTCGGCGAACGACACGGCGTAGCCGTCGCCGTCGCGGCGGAGCGCGTCGGCCCGGTGCGGCGTGACGAACCGGGCGCCGAACTTGTGGGCCTGGAGCGTCGCCCGCGTGGCCAGCTCCGTCCCCGTGATGCCGGACGGGAACCCGAGGTAGTTCTCGATCCGCGACGACCACGACGCCTGCCCGCCCGCCCCGATCTCGTCCATGAGGACCGTCGAGAGCCCCTCGGACGCGCCGTAGACGGCCGCCGCCAAGCCGGCCGGCCCCGCCCCCACGATCACGAGGTCGGAGACGCTGTCCGGGGGCGGCTCGCGGCCGATCCCGACCGCGTCGGCCAGTTCGAGGAGCGTGGGGTTGTCGAGCGTGGTCTCGGACCCCCAGAAGACTAGCGGGCCGCCCTCGTCCAAATCCTCGACCGACCGCCCGTGCTCGGCCAGGACCTCGGCGGCCTCGTCGGGCGCGTCCTCGGGGTCGAGCCAGCGGTACGGGAGGTAGTTCCGCCGCGCGAACTCGGCCAGGCGAACCGCATCAGGGTTCGTCTGCGACCCGACGATCTGGAGTCCCGACCCGCTCGCGGAGACGATCCCGCGCCGAGCTGTGAACGCGTCGAGTACGGTCTCCGCGAGGTCCGTGTCTGACCCGACGAGCTCGCGGAACCGCTCGGCCGGCACCTCGAGCACCACCCCGCCCTCGTCTACGCGGGCCGTCGCGTAGACGGCCTCGCCCAAGAGCAGGCCGATCTCGCCCAGGAAGTGCCCCGGCCCAAGCGGCTCCGGCGACAGCGGTCGCTCGCACGCGGGGTCCTCGAACACCTCGACCGCCCCGCTCAGGACGACGAAAAAGTCGTAGGCGTCGTCGCCCTCGCGGAACAGGAGGTCGCCGGGCTCGACGGCCCGCTCGTGGCCGACGGCGCGCAGCCGGTCGAGCTGGGCGTCGGTGAGCGTGGGGAAGGGGGCAGCGTCCACAGAGGGCGGGGCGGGGTGGAGCCGCCGTACCCCGCGCCCGCGCGACGGGGTCCCCGCCCCGCCCGCGGCGCGCGGGAAATGGGCGGGGCGGCCGAGCCGCGGGCGGGGCGGCTACACGCTCGGCACGTCGCCCTGCGCGGACTCGTCGCGGAACCGGACCGGCGTGCCGTCCGAGACCCGGCCGGCGAGGTGGCTCGCGTCCCAGTTCGTGAGGCGGACGCACCCGGCCGACGAGGCGTACCCGATCGTCTCCGGCGCCTTTGTGCCGTGGATGCCGTAGTGCTCCTTCGAGAGCGCCATCCACACCACGCCGACCGCGTTGTTCGGGCCGGGCGGCAGGCGCGCGTCGGGGAGGTCGTCGGGGACGCCGGCGAGGATCGACGGCTGGTAGTGCCACCACGGGTCGCGCGTGACGCTCGTCACCGTGAACTCGCCCTCGGGCGACGGGTCGTAGCTCGACCCGACCACGACGGGCGCGTGGAACAGGACGTTGCCGTCGGCATCGAGGGCGTGGATGTAGCCGGACTCGCCGAAGATCTCCAGGCTCGCCACGTCGCCGCTGGAGCGGGGCTCGTCCAGGACGTTCGGGACGAGGAGCTCGTCGCCAGCCGACAGCCCGTCGAGGTCGGCGCCGTCGTTGAGCCGCGCGAGGAGCTCGGGCGCGACGTGGAACTCCTCGCCCAGCTTCTCACCCAGCGACTCGTACCCCAGCCTGTCCATCTCGGCCCGCTCGTAGACGTCGCTGGGGATCGTCTTGAACGGCCCCTCCACGTCGTCGGCCGTCAGCTGCCGGGTCGTGGCGAGCTCGGACGGCGAGCCGGCGCGGCGCGCGAGCGCCTCGACCGTAGCCGCGTCGACAATGCCTGTCGTCTTGAGGCCTTCGACCTTCTGGAGCCACGCGACGGCGAGCTCGGTGTTGTCGCCCCAGCGGCCGTCGATCTGGCCCGGCGAGAACCCGGCGCGGTCGAGGAGCACCTGGAGCTTGACCACGCTCGGCCCCTCGACGTCGCCGCCCAGCGGGAGGTAGAGCGGGCCGGACCAGTCGGCCGAGGCCACGTCGTCCAGCGTTTCGGGGTTCGACCGCGCGGCGTCCGCCTGCCCCGTCGTGTCGACGCCGGCCTGCGCACGGCCCCGCCCGACGTACCGCGACGTTTCGAGGTCCGTCGGCACGGTGTCGTCGCCGGTCGTCGTGACGGCGGCGTCCGCCCCGCCCCGCTCGTCGGTCGTGGGCGGGGCGGCCGGGTCGACGTCGGCGCCTCCCGACTGGCAGCCGGCGACGGTCAGGGCGAGCAGGAGGGCGAGGGCGGGGAGGCGCTTCGCGGTCCGGGCGGACGGCGAGGCTAGCAGGGTCTGCGGCATGGGGCGGGGGGAGGTGAGCGGCCGTTGGACGCCCCACCGGCTCCACCGTTCGCCGCCCCGCCCGGAGCCGCGCGTGAGGGGCGGCCCTACGTCAGCGGGCGGGGCGGGGGATCGGCAGAGCAGGCGGCGCCACCCCGCCCTCAGCGGGCGGTGCGGGATCACTTCGCGCGGCGAGGAGGACGGTAAAACCGTCGTGTGGTGGTCCTGTGGAAATACCGCGGCTCCACCGTTAGACCGGCTCTGACAGTTTGCTACGCATCGGTCTCGCGCCGCCCCGCCCTACGAGGTCCCCTCTCCCAGCGGGAGAGGGACACCGCGCAGCGTCGGCGCAGCCAGGGTGAGGGGTCTCGGGCCGGGCGGGGTGGCGAGCGCCTCACCAACTCAGCGATCCCGTATTAGAGGACGGATCGCACCGCCGACTCGAACCGCTTTAGAACGCCCGGTGCGGCGGCGGCTCCAGGCGCGAACCGGGTCCAGTCCAACTGGAAACCGTAGGACGTTCGGAACACGTGGCGGAACTGGCGGAAGGGCTCCAGGTCCGCAAAGAGGTCGTGGTCCAAGACCTGGGGCAACGAGGGAGGGTGATCTGGGCCGAAGAGACTGACGAGGTCTGCGTGGTACCGCTCGCCCTCGGGCAGAGGAACACCGTGGTACTGACAGAGCCGCTTCAGCACGCTCTCGATTCCGTTGTAGAACTGCTGCATGAAGGCTCCGACGACCGTGCTCATGCGGACGCCCGGATCCTCTGACTGCGCCTCGTCCAGCAGGTCCTAGATCTCGCGCACGACGCCGTGCAGGGCGTCGAACTCAAACTCGACCTGTTCGATGAGGCGGTCCCGGTTCACCCGATATGCCCGTCGTATAGGACCCGCCCCGCCCCCTCGATACGACGCGAGAAGGGCGTGGGGGGGTCCAGGGCAACGAGGTCGACGGGAACACCAAGGGTCCGGTCGAGGCGGGCACCGAGTTTGTAGAACGCCCAGCCATGCACGCCCGCAACGGCCAAGTCGAGGTCGCGCGCGTGGGCGGGGTGGTCCACAGCGCTCCCGAACAGGACCACGCGTGTGGCCCCAAAGTCCCGCGCGATGCGGGCGGCGGTGTCGATGTGGTCAGCGGTCACGCTCACCTCATGAGAATACACCTGCGGCGCCACCCCGCCCTCCGCGGGCGGGGCGGGGCGGCTTAGCGGTCCTCCGCCTGCCGCGCGTAGGCGTCCAGGAAGCGCACCGACGCCTCGATCCCCTGGTGGAAGCGGTCGAGCCCGAACCGCTCGTTCGGGCTGTGGATCGCGTCCGAGTCCAGGCCGAACCCCATGAGGACCGTGTCCAGCCCGAGCAGCCGCTTAAAGTCGGCGACGACGGGGATCGACCCGCCCTCGCGCGTAAAGTGCGGCCGCTGCCCGAACACGCCTTCGAGTGCCTCGGCCGCCGCCTGCATCGCCGGCGCCGACGTGTCGACGATCGCGCCGTGGCCGCCGTGGAGGTTGCGGAACGTGAGCCGCATCGTCTCCGGCGCGTGCGTCTCGAAATGGCGCCGCAGCTTCTCCGTGATGTCGTCCGGCGTCTGGTCCGGGACGAGGCGGCACGAGATCTTGGCCGTCGCCTTGGACGGGAGCACGGTCTTGGCGCCCTTGCCCGTGTAGCCGCCCCAGATGCCGTTGACGTCGAGCGTCGGCCGGGCCGTCGTGCCCTCCAAGACGCTGTAGCCGGCCTCCGTCTTCGTCGCCTCGACGCCGGCCTCCTCCTGCCACCGGGCCTCGTCGAACGGGAGCTCGCGGAAGCCGGCCCGCTCCTCGTCCGTCAGCTCGCGGACGTCGTCGTAGAAGCCCTCGACCGTGACGCGGTGGTCGTCGTCGTGGAGGTCGGCGATCATCCGGGCGAGCGCGTTGATCGGGTTTTCCACCCCGCCCCCGTAGACGCCCGAGTGGAGGTCGCGCGCCGGTCCCTCGAGCTCGACCTCGACGTAGGCCAGCCCGCGCAGCCCGTAGGCGATCGACGGGACGCCCGGCGCGAAGAGGGCCGTGTCGCTGACCAGGACCACGTCGGCCGCGAGACGGTCGCGGTTGGCCTCGATAAACGGCGCCAGGTGGACCGACCCGTTTTCCTCCTCGCCCTCGACCATCATCTTGAGGTTGACCGGCAGGCCGTCGCCGGACTGGAGGTACGCCTCGACCGCCTTCACGTGCATGAACGCCTGGCCCTTGTCGTCGGCCGCGCCGCGCGCGACGAGGTCGCCGTCGACCTCGACGGGCTCGAACGGGTCCTGGTCCCACAGCTCGAGCGGGTCCGGCGGCTGGACGTCGTAGTGGCCGTAGACGAGGACGGTCGGCGCGTCGTCGGAGACGTGGTGCTCGGCGTAGACGACGGGGTGGCCCGGGCTCTCGGCCGACCCGGTCTCCAGGACGTCCACGGTCTTGAGCCCGGCGTCGCGGAGCCTCTGGGCGAGCCAGTCGGCGGCCCGCCGCGTCTGGGCGTCGTGCTCGGGGTCGGTCGAGATGGAGGGGATGCGGAGCCAGGCCTTGAGCTCCTCGACAAAGCGGT
This sequence comes from Rubrivirga sp. S365, assembly GCF_032248475.1. Lineage (NCBI taxonomy): Bacteria > Pseudomonadati > Rhodothermota > Rhodothermia > Rhodothermales > Rubricoccaceae > Rubrivirga > Rubrivirga sp. S365. The sequence goes on along the minus strand of NZ_JAVTTN010000001.1, from coordinate 444,401 downwards.
CGGCGTGGTCGCGGGCGTACTGAAGGGCGGAGTCCATCGGGGGCGGGGTGGGGGAGAGGTCCGTCCCGTACGCCCCGCCCGCGCTGCGGTGCCGCCCCGCCCCGCCCGCGCGGCCTGCGCCGAGGGGCGGGCGGGGCGGTCTGGACGGGCGCCGCCCCGCCTGTGGCCGCCCCGCTCGTCGCCACGGCGTTGCATGCAACGCCGCTACAGGATCTTGCCGCCCGCCGTGGGGCGGGGTGGGCATCTGCCGCTCGCCGCTCGCTACGCGTCGGGGTCCTGGGCGATCTCGATCGTCGCCCGCGTGCCGCGGCCGGGCACCGACTCCAGGTCGAGCCGGCCGCCCAGCAGCTCGAGCCGCCCGCGCACGCTGTAGAGCCCGAACCCGGCCCCATCAAGGAGCGCGGGGTCGAACCCGGCGCCGCCGTCCTCGACCGAGACCGCGATCGTCCCATCGCGGCCGTCGAGCCGGACCCGCGCGCGGTCCGTCCCGGCGTGCTTGACGACGTTGAACAAGAGCTCGCGCACGAGCTCGGTGAGCAGCACGCGGACCTCTCGGCGCCGGACGACGGCCGAGCCCTCGGCGACCACGTCGACGGCCAGCCCGTGCTGGCGCTCGACGTGGTCGCCCAGCCACCGCAGGGCCACGCTGTAGTCCTCGTCGTCGAGGACCGGGGGCGTGAGGTCGAGCGTGAGCGTGCGCGTGGCCTCGATGGACTGCGCGAGCGCGTCGTGCGCCCGGTCGAGGTCGGCCTCGGCCCGGTCGTCCGTCGCCAGGCGCCGGAGGGCCTGGACCGAGAACTGGGCGCCGAACAGGAGCTGCTGGACGTGGTCGTGGAGCAGCGACGAGATCCGCCGGCGCTCGGCCTGCTCGGCCAGCGTGAGCGCGGCGGCCAGCTCGCGGGCCTCGCGGTTGGCCACCTCGAGCGCCGCCGCCTGCTCGGCCAGACGCGCCTGCTGCGCCGCCACCTCGCGCCGGAGCGCGGCCGTCTCGACGGCGGCCCGGGTCGCCTTCCCCAGCGTGCCCGCGTCCATCCGCCCCTTGACGAGGTAGTCGGCCGCCCCGCCCTGCATGGCCTCCACGACAACCTCGGCGTCCTCGACGCCGGTCAGCATCACGACCGGGAGCCCGCGCTCGACGAACCACGGGAGCAGCGTCGGGCCGTCGGCGTCGGGGAGCCGGACATCGAGGAGCACGAGGTCGGGCGGGGTGGCCTCGGCGAGCGCCCGCCCCTCGGCCGCCGTCGACGCCTCGCGCACGGCGTAGGCGCCGTCGAGGAGCCGCCGCACGTGTGCCCGGTCGACCTCGTCGTCGTCGATGAGCAGGACGTCCACCGGGTCCGTCATGGCACGGCCGGGGCGGCGCCGACGTCGGGCGGGAACTCGATGAGCCGCCAGTACACCTTGAGCAGCTTGACGACCTCGAGGAAGTCCGCGCCGGCCCGGCTCTTCAGGATGTACCCGGCTACGTGGTGGTCGTAGGCCGCCACCTTGTCCTCCTCGCGGTCGCTCGTCGTCAGCACGAACACGACCGTCCGCGAGAGCCCAGGATCGGCCCGCAGGGCCTCCAGGAACTCGATCCCGTTCATCCGCGGCATGTTGATGTCGAGGAGCACCACGTGCGGGTGCGGGACCTCGGGCGCGCCGGGATCGCCGCGGAGCGCGGCCAGGGCCTCGACCCCGTCGCGGACGACGACGAACGGGTTGGCGATCCGGTGCTGCCGGAACGCGCGCTGGATGGCCTCGGCGTCGACGTGGTCGTCTTCGACGAGGAGGAGGGTGACGCCGCTGACTTCCACGGTCTAGGGGGCGGGGTGGGGGATGGCCGTGAGCGGCCACGTGAACCGGAACCTAGCACCGCCGCCGTCCGCCGCCTCGACGACGATCCGGCCGCCCCGGCTCTCGACCGTTTTCTTAACGATCGCCAGCCCCATCCCGCTCCCCTCGACCTCGTCGCGCGGGCGGAGCGTCTGGAACAAGCCAAACACGCGGTCCCGGTACTCCGGCGCGATGCCCGGCCCGTCGTCCTCGACCGTGAACTCGGCCCACCCCGCCCCGCCCCCGCCGAGCGTGCGGGCCGAGACCGTGACCCGGCCGTCGGGCCGGTCGTGGTGCTTGATCGCGTTGCCGACGAGGTTGCGGAGCACGAGCGCGAGCGGGGCGCGGGCGGTCCAGACGACGGGGAAGGCGCCTTCGAGACGGACATCGAAGCCCCCGGGCGGGGCCACCAGTTCGACCACGTCGCGCGTGAGCGCGGCCGTGTCGACGGACTCGGGGGCCGCCTCCGACCGCCCCGCCCGGGAGTACCCGAGGAGGCTGTCGAGCAGCCGCTCCATCCGCCCCGCCCGGGCCTGGAGCAGCGCGAGGTGCCGGGCCGACCCCTCCGGGAGCACGTCGCCGGCGTCTTCGGCGATCCACGTCGCCAGGCTGTCGATGGCGCGGATCGGGGCCTTGAGGTCGTGCGAAGCCACGTAGGCAAACTGGTCGAGCTCGGCGTTCGAGCGCGCGAGCTCGGCCGTCCGCTCCTCGACCCGGTCCTCGAGCTCGTCGGCGAGCGCGCGGAGCGCGTCCTCGGCCGCCCGCTTGGCCGTCACGTCCTCGACCACCGAGATCACGTAGTCGATCGCGCCGTCGGGCGCGTAGCTCGGCGCGACGGTCAGGTTGATCCACACCGTGTGGCCGTCGCGGTGGACGTACCGCTTCTCGGTCTGGTAGTGGTCGAGCTCGCCGCGGAGGAGGGCCTCGAACTGCTCCACGTCGGCGCCCAGGTCGTCGGGGTGCGTGATGTCCTGGAACGTGCGGCCGAGGAGCTCCTCCGAGTCGTACCCGACGATCTCCGAGAGCCGGTCGTTGGCCCGGAGCCACGTCCCGTCGAGCCCGACGTGGGCGATCCCGACCGCCGCGTTCTCGAACGTCCCCCGGAACCGGGCCTCGCTCGCGGCCAGCGCCTCGGTCGCCCGGCGGAGCGGGGTGATGTCGGTCGAGATCCCGCCGACCGCGCGGACCGCCCCGCCCGCGTCGCGGAGCGGGAACTTGACCGAGAGGTACGTCCAGGTCTCGCCGTCGACCTCGGTCGCCTCCTCGAACTGGAGCGGCCGGCCGGTCTCGATCACGCGGCGGTCGTTGGCCGCGAACGCCTCGGCGTCGCCGGCCGGCAGCAGGTCCCGGTCCGTCCGCCCGACGACGTCCTCGGACGGGATGCCGAACAGGTCCGACCACGCCTGGTTGACGAGCGTGTACCGGCCCTCCATGTCCTTCATGAAGACGACCGCGTTGGTCGCGTCGAGGAGCGCGCGGAACCGGGCCTCGCTCTCGCGGAGCGCCCGCTGGTCGGCCAGCCGCGCGGTCACGTCGAGCTGGGCCACGGCGCCCCCGACGATGCGGCCGGCCCCGTCGCGGACCGGGGCCGCGCTGTTGAGGACCTGGCGGCGCGGCCCGCCCCCGAACGGGGCGATCTCGACGAGCTCGCCGCGGACCGTCTCGCCGCCGATGAGCGCCCGGGCCATGGCCCACTCGTCGGGGGTGAGGCGGCGGCCGGAGTCGGGCCAGTACCCGACCCACTCGTCGTACGCCTCCCACGTCGGCGTCTCGGGCGGGGCGCCCCAGATCTCGCGGTTGGCGGCGTTGTCGCGGACGATCTGCCCGTCGGCGTCGGCGATGATGACGCCGACGGGGAGCGCGTCGAGGACCGCGCTCAGCTGGGCCTCGCTCGCGCGGAGCGCCCGCTGCGCGCGGGCGCGCTCGACGACGTCCCACGTCTGGTCGGCCACCTCACGGACGAGGGCCACCTCGTCGTCGGTCCACGCCCGCGGCTCGGCGTGGCTCGCGTAGAGCCCGGCCACCCACCGCCCCGCCCGGAGGACGGGCGCCCCGATCCCCGACCGCACGCCGTCCTCCAGGAACACGGAGTCCGCCGTGAGCGGGTCGGCCTCCACGTCGGCGACGCCCAGCGCCTCGCCTTCGCGGACGCGGGCGAGGTAGCCCGCGCCCAGCCCGGCGGCCGGGTACGAGCCGGCGAGGGGCGCGAGCGTCCCGTCGCTCCACGCCGCGCCGGCGACGAGGTCGATCGTGTCGTCGTCGGACACGGCGAAGAACCCGGCGCGGTGGGCGCCGAGGTGCCGGCCGACGGCCTCGGCCGCCGCGGCCAGGATGGCCTCGGGGTCGCCCACGCCGCGCTGCCGCTGGAGGAGGTCGAGGAGCAGCGCCTTCCGCTCCTCGCCCTGCCGGCGTGCGCGGGCCGCCTCGCGCTCCGCCGTCGCGTCCCACGCCACGCCCACGAGCCGCCCCGCCCCGCCCTCGCCGGCCACCTCGCCGACCACGCGGACCCACCGCACGCCGTCGGGGCGCCGCACGCGGTACTCCTCGTCCAGGCGGCCGCCGCTCTCGGCCACGGCCCGGTACGCCGCCCGCATCCGGGCCAGATCATCGGGGGGAACGATCTCCTCCAACTCATCCACGGTCGTCAGGGCGGGGCGGGGCGGGAGCCCGTGCGTCGCGCGGACCTGGGCGTCCTGGCGGACCGGGCCGCCGTCGAGGTCGCGCTCCCACCGGCTCATGTGCGCCGCGTCGAGGGCGATCTGGAGCTCGGCCGCCGTCCGCGCCGCCTCCGCCGCCTCGCGCCGCTGGTCGGTCACGTCGACGACGGCCCCCACGATCCGCCCCGCCCGACCGTCGGCGCCGGCCACGGCGGCCCCTCGGGAGTGGAGGTGCCGGACGTCGCCGTCGGCGTGGACGACGCGGAACTCGGCCTCGTACCCGCCGCCGGACGCGGCGGCCGCCTCGATCGCGCTGCGGACGGTGGCCGCGTCGTCGGGCTGGACGCGGTCGAGGTAGGCGGCCAGCGGGTGCGGCCCCCGCGCCGGGTCGAGCCCGAACAGCAGGTCGGTCCCCCCGTTCGCGCGGACCGTCCGCGCCTGGGTGTCGAGGTCCCACGTCCCCGCCAGCCCGGCCATCATGGCGATCTGGAGCCGCCGGACGAGGGCCGTCTCGGTCACGTCGCGGCCTTCGAGCAGGAGGAGCCCGGCCTCTCCGAGCGCCGGCTTGAGCGTCACGTCGAGCACGCGCTCGCGGCCCTCGGCGTCCCACGCCGTCTCCTCGTAGCGGACCGTCTCGCCGGCGGCCGCTCGGGCGACGGCGTCGCGGTGGCGCCGCTCCGTCCCGGCGGGGAGCGAGAGCACGTCCCACAGCGGCCGGCCGACGACGCTCTGGCGCCGAACTCCGGCAAAGCGGAGGGCCGTCTTGTTCGCCTCGACGACGGTGCCGTCGACGGCGAGCAGCCCGGTCAGCTGCGAGACGCCGTCGAACAGGGACCGGAACAGGACCTCGCTATGGCGCTGCGCCTCCTGGTGGCGCTCCCCACGCTCCTGCACGGTGGCCCGCGCGGCGATCACGTCCGCGGCGGCGCCGGCGAGGTCCTCGACCAAGCCCACGTCGGCAGCCGTCCACGCCCGGGGCTCGGCGCTGTAGACGGCGAGCACCCCCACGACCGCCCCGCCCGCGTCCCGGATCGGAGCGCCGAGGTAGGCGCGGACGCCGCCGTCGCGGACCGGAGGGAGGTCGCGGCAGGCGGGGTCCGTCGTCGTGTCGGAGACGGCGAGGGGCGTCCCCCGTGCGACCGTCTGCTGGCAGATCGTGTCGACGACCGCCTCCACGTCGATGTCCGCCCCGTCGTGGCCCTTGACGATCAGGCGCTGGGCGCCGAGCAGCGAGGCCATCGCGGACGCGCCGCCGAGGGCACCCCGCGCCACGCGCGCGAGCCGGTCGAGGGCGGGGTCGGTCTCCGGCTCGAACAGGCCCGTCGCGGCGAGCGCCGCGAGCCGGTCGGCGTCGGCGAGCGGGTCGGCGGCGACCGGGGCCGCGTAGGGGGCGGGCGGGGCGGGGGGGGACGGCCGGTCGGTCGGCATGGCGAGGGCTCCAGGCGGTCAGGAAGCTAGCGGCCGCCCCGCCCAAGAACGGCGGGCGGGGAGGTGCCCTACGCGGCCTCGACCGCGAACGGGGCTACGGCCTCCTCGGCGGGGCGGGCGTCGGGGAACCACCCGAGCAGCCGGCGGACCACGTCGTCGAGGAGGGCGTCGGGGCACGAGGCGCCGGCGGTCAGGAGCACGTCGAGCGGGCGCCCACCGCCCCGCCCCGCCCCGCCCTCGGCGGCGAGCGGGAGCCAGTCGCGCGTCTCCCGGGTCTGCTTGGTGCGCCAGTCGAAGTGGCGGATAAGCCGCGGGCTCACCAACTCGTCGGCGTCGCGGACGAAGAACGTCGGCAGGCCGGCGTCCTCGCACAGCTCGACGAGGTGCGACGTGTTCGACGAGTTGTACCCACCGACGACGATCGCGAGGTCGGCGCCGTCGGCGATAAGGGCCGTCGTGGCGTCCTGGTTCTCCTTGGTCGCGTAGCACAGCGTGTCCGACGTGTCGGCGAACGCGTCGTCGCTGCCGTCGCGGGCGACGATGGCCTGCCGCAGGCGCTCGGCGATCGCGGCCGTCTCGGTCGCCAGCATCGTCGTCTGGTTGACGACGCCGAGGCGGGCGAGGTCGCGGGCGGGGTTGAACCCGTCCGAGGTCCGCCCGGCAAAGCGCTCGGCGAAAAAGGCCGCGTCGCGGCGGCCCTCGACGACGGCGGCCAGGTCCTCGGCCTCGGCCTCGTCGCGGACGACGACGACCGGGGCCTGGGCGGCGGCGCGGCTGAACGTGGCCTGCGTCTCCTCGTGGTTCCGCTTGCCGTGGACCACGACCGTGTAGTCGCGCTCGCCGATGTGCGCGCTCTTTTTCCACACGCGGACGACGAACGGGCACGTCGTGTCGTAGGCGAGCGGGTCCACGCCCTGCACCGCGAGCGCGTCCATGACGTCGGTCGGGGCGCCGAAGGCCGGGATGATGACGAGGTCGTCCGGCCCGAGCTCGTCGAACGGGATAAGCTGCTCGCCGGTCGTCGTCCGCAGGAACCGGACGCCCCGGGCCTGCAGGTCCTCGTTGACGTGGGGGTTGTGGATCATCTCGGACAGCAGGAACACGCGCCCGGCTGCGGCCTTCTCGGGATGCTCGTCGAGCGCCCGGTACGCGATCTCAATCGCGTTCTCGACCCCGAAGCAGAACCCGAAGTGCCGGGCCAGCTTGACGCGGAGCGGCCCGAAGTCGAGCACGCTGGGTGAGAGGTCGCGCTTGCGCGGGTCGGCCGCCCGCCGCGCCGCCTTCACGCGGCTGACGACGGGGCTGCGGTAAAAGTCGGGGACGTCGAACTGGCGGGCCATCCGGTAGCGGGCGGGGTCGGCAAAGTACCCGGCCCAACGGCCCCACCCCGCCCGAGGGTCTGCGCGCGGGCGGGGCGGGGCGGGCTCCGCAGAGAATTGGCGGCGCGGGCGGGCGTGCAGAACGCGCCACCCCGCCCCTACGCGGTGCGGGCGGGGCGGTCTCGGCGTGTCCCACCCCGCCCGCGCCCAGGGCGGGGCGGGGCGGTCTCAACACGCCCAGCCCGTGCCGTGGGCGGGGTGGGTGCCGCCCTGCCCGGACGCTGCGGCCCGACGGCGTTGCATACAACGCCGCTACGGCGACCGCCCCGCCCGTGGCGTGGGCGGGGCGGTGACCTCCGCTGCCCTACGCCTTCTCCGCCAGCCGCCCCGCCCACTCGCGGCGCCACGCGGGGAACCGGCCCTCCAGGATCGCCGCGCGCATCTCGCGCATGGTCCAGAGGTAGAGCCCGACGTTCTGGGCGCTCGCGATCTCCATGAACAGGGGCTCCTTGGCCAGCGTGAGGTGGCGGAGGTACGCCTTCGAGAACGTCCGGCTGTGGTAGCCGTCGAGGCCGGCGTCGACGGCCTCCGCCGACTCGGCCCACCGGGCGTTCTTGATGTTGACGAGCCCGGCCGTCGTGAAGAGCGAGCCCGTCCGCGCGTTTCGCGTCGGCATCACGCAGTCGAAGAGGTCGACGCCGCGGGCCACGTTCTCGATCAGGTTCTGGGGCGTCCCGACGCCCATGAGGTAGCGCGGGCGGCTCTGGGGGAGCACCTCGTTGGTCACCTCGACCATGTCGTACATGACCGGCGCGGCCTCGCCCACCGAGAGCCCGCCGATGGCGTAGCCCTCGGCGTCGAGGTCGAGCAGCGCCTCGGCGCTCTCGCGGCGGACGTCGGCGTAGACGGCGCCCTGGACGATGGGGAAAAGCGCCTGGTGGTGCCCGTAGTGCGGGGCGGTCGCCCGGGCGTGCGCGAACGCCCGCCCCGCCCAGCGGACCGTCCGGGCGTTCGCGCGCCGGGCCTCGGCGCGGTCGACGGTCGCCGGCGTGAGCTCGTCGAGCACCATCATCACGTCGGACCCGATGTCGCGCTGCGCGTCGACGACGGTCTCGGGCGAGAAGAACAGCTTGTCGCCGGTGAGGTGGCTGCGGAACGTGACGCCGTCCTCGCTCACGTCGCGGCGGCCGGCGAGCGAGAACACCTGGAAGCCGCCCGAGTCGGTCAGGATCGGCCCGTCCCACGCCATAAAGCGGTGGAGCCCGCCGAGGGCGCGGAGCGTCTCGCGGCCGGGCCGCAGCGCGAGGTGGTACGTGTTGCCGAGCAGGATCTGCGTGCCCAGCTCGCGGAGCGTCCGCGGGGCGAGCGCCTTCACGCTGCCCACGGTCCCGACCGGCATGAACCGGGGCGTCTCGACCGTCCCGTGGTCGGTGTGGAGGAGGCCGGCGCGGGCGCCGGTGTCGGGGCACGTGGCCTGGAGCTCGAACGTGAGGGGCACGGAAGCAGGCCCCAAGGCGGGGCGGGGTGGACGCCGAGGGTACGGCCCCGACAGCCCCGCCCCCGGCAAGGCCGCGCGAAACACGCCGCCCCGCCCGCGCACGGCGGGGCGTCTGGGCGGGGCGGTCGTCTGCGTGACCCGCATTCAAACCGGGCGGGGCGGGGTGGGAGGAGTCCCCCTCCTGGTCAGGAGGGGACAGGGGTGGTGGACGGGCAGGCACGGCGCTCCGACGGCCTAACACGGGTTCGTCTGGCATTCGCCGTCCGCCCCGCCCGAACGCCCCTCACCCTGTCCCTCTCCCACGGGGAGAGGGAACCCCAAAGGGCGGGGCGGTGCACGGCGAGTCGCCCGAGCCCGGGCGCCCCAGAGCCGACACCGCCCCCACCCCGCCCCAAGCGGGCGGGGCGGCCTACTCCGAGCGGAGCACGGCCAGCGGCGGCTGCCGCAGCGCCCCCCGGCTGCCCAAGAGCCCGACCGCGACCGTCAGGAGCGGGACCACGACGAGCGCCCACCCGAGCCACGTGAGGTCCGGCCGGAACGGGATCTCGAACACGAACGCGGCCAGCCCCCACGCCCCAGCGAGCGCCAGGACGCCGCCCGTGAGCGCGGCGAGCACGCCAAGCAGCGCGTACTCGGCGACCAGGATGCGGCGGACCTGCGCGCGGCTGGCCCCCAGCGTCCGCAGCATGACCACCTCGCGCGTCCGCTGCCCGAGCGCCACGCGGACGGCGCCGGCGAGGACCACGAGCCCGGTCGCGACCGCGAACAGCGCCATGAACCGGAGCACGAACGCCACGCGCGCGAGGACCCGGTCGATCAGCGACAGCACCAGCTGCACGTCGACGGCCGACACGTTCGGGAACGCCTCGACGGCCGCCGACTGGACGCGCGCGCTCCGCTCCGGTGAGCCCGCCCGCGTGAGCACGATCGCCGTCTGCGGCGCCGCGTCGAGCGGGCCGGCGGCGAAGACGGCGAAAAAGTTGGGCTGTACCTGCGCCCAGTCTACGTCGCGCAGGCTCGTCACCACGCTCTCGACGTCCGCCCCGCCCACGCTCCACGTGATCCGGCTGCCCACGCCGACGTCTAGGTCGGCGGCCAGCTCGGCCTCGATCGAGACCGGGACGACGTCGGCGTCCTCGGGCGCCGTGCCCTCGAAGGCGCCGGCGACGACGGTCTCGGTCGGGACCGTGTGCGTCCGGTACGTCGAGCGGTACTCGCGCGTGAGCGTCCACCGCTCCGGCCCGCCCTCGGTCCCCGCGAACGAGTCGTCGGCCGTCTCCAGGAGCGTGTCGACGGGGACCCCGTCGACCGCCGCGATCCGCATCTGGACGAGCGGGACCTCCTGGATCACCGGGAGCCCCTGCGACTCGACGAGCGCGCGGAGGCTGTCGCGCTGCGACGGCTGCACGTCGAACAGGATGACGTCGGGGCTCCGGTCGTCGCCGGTCGGGACCGCCACCTGCTCCAGGATCGACCGCTGCACGAGCGCCAGCGCGAGCACCAGGAACACGCCCAGCCCCATCGTGAGCAGCAGCACGAGCGTCTGGTTGCCCGGCGTGTACAGGTTCGCGAGCCCCTGGCGCCACGCGTACGGGAGCCCCGGGCGGACGACGCGGCGGAGCACGCCGCGGACGGCCACGGCCGCGAGTGCGAGGAGCGCGAACACGGCGGCCGTCCCGCCCACGAACGCCGCCGCCCCGCCCCATGACTGCGTCTGGAGGTAGGCGAACCCGCCCACGGCCGCCACAAGCAGCGCCACGAGCAGCCACCGGAGCGGGTCTACGCCGCCCGCGCGGGCGTCGGCGCGGAGCGCCCGCAGCGGCGGCACGCGGCGGACCCCGACGAGCGGGAGGAGCGCGAACAGGAGCGCCGTCACGAGCCCCACGCCCAGCCCCTCGACGAGCGCCCGCGGCACGACGTCGTTCTGCACGTCGACGGGCAAGAACCCCTGGAGCACGAGCGGGAGCAGCCGCTGCACGCCGACGCCCAGCGTCGCCCCGAGCACGGCCCCGACCGCACCCAGCGCGAGCGCCTGGAGCGCGTACACGGCGAGCACGCGGCCCGACGACACGCCGAGGCACCGGAGCGTGGCGACGGTCTCGGCCTTTTCGCCCACGTACACGCTCACCGACGACGCCACGCCGATCCCGCCGAGCAGGAGCGCCACGAACCCGACGAGCGACAGGAACCGCGTGAGGTACCCCGACGCCTCGGTGATCTCCTGCTGCTCCTCGCCCGCCGTCTCGTAGCGGACCTCGTAGTCGTCCAGCCGCGAGGCGACGCCCGGCGTGGCCGCCTCGGCGTCGGGGAACCGGAACCCGACCGCGTAGCGCGCGCGGCTCCCGAACCCGAGCAGCGTCGAGTCGACCTCGGCGAGCGGGAGGTACACGCGTGGGCCGACGAGGCTCGCGATCTCAGCCTGCCCCGGCACGCCGTCCACGCGCCCGACGATGGGGTAGGCCCGCCCGCCGACCTGGACCGAGTCGCCGACGGCGGCGTCCATCTGGAGCAGGAGCGTGGCGTCGACGAGCGCGCCACCGCCCCGCCCGATCCGCTCGGCCGCCGCCGCGGGCGTCGTCTGGACCTCGCCGTAGAGCGGGTACGGCCCGTCGAGCGCGCGGACCTGCGCCAGCCGCGCGCGGCCCTCCCCGCCCGCCGACGCCGGGAACCGGGCCATCGACGGGAACGACACCTCACGGACGACGGTGGCGCCGGTCTCGGCTTCGAGCGAGTCGAGCAGCGCTGCCGTCGAGTCCGGGAACGCCGCGCTCCGCCGGACCTCCAGATCGGACCCGAACACCTCCTTTGACTGCTCGGCCACGGCCCGTTCTAGGTTGATCCCGAACGAGCGGATGGCCACGAGCGCCGCCACGCCGAGCGCCATCGCGGAGACGTAGAGCACGAGCCGGCGCCGCATCCCGCGGCTGTCCTGCCAGGCGAATCGGAACGGGGAGAGGGCCACGCAGTCGGTGTGTCAGTGGGTCAGGACGATCGGTCGGTCAGTGCGTGCCCCGCCCCGCCCTCGCAGCTGGGCGGAGCGAGGAGGGGCAGGGCGGGACCACCCCGCCCGACGGGTTCCCCCCCGCCTCACGCGACGCGGGCGGGGCGAACCTCGGGGGCGGGGCGGGCCGTGTCTTCGACGACGTGGCCGCCCCGGAGGCTCACGGTCCGCTCGCAGCGCGCGGCCAGTTCGGGGTCGTGGGTGACGACGACGAGGGCGGTTCCGGCCTCGCGGTTGAGGTCGAACAGGAGGGCCTCGACGCGGGCGCCCGTCTCGGCGTCGAGGTTGCCGGTCGGCTCGTCGGCGAAGAGGAGGGCGGGGCGGCCGGCGAAGGCGCGCGCGAGCGCCACGCGCTGCTGCTCGCCGCCCGACAGCTGCGACGGGTAGTGGCCGGCCCGGTTGGCCAGGCCCACGCGGTCGAGGAGGTCGCGGGCCGTCGCCGCCGCCCCGCCCTCGCCGCGGAGCTCGAGCGGGACGGCCACGTTCTCGGCCGCGGTCAGCGTGGGGAGCAGGCGGAAGCCCTGGAACACGAACCCGACCGACCGCGAGCGGAGCGCGGCGCGGGCGTCCTCGTCGAGCGGCCCGAGGTCGGTGCCCACGAGCCGGACGGTCCCGCGCGTGGGCCGGTCGAGCCCGGCGGCCAGCCCGAGCAGCGTCGTCTTCCCGCTCCCCGACGGCCCGACGATGGCGCACGTGGCGCCGGCGGCCACGTCGAACGAGACGCCGTCGAGGACCGTCAACGGACGGCCGCCGCTCGTGAACGTCTTGGTAAGGTCGCGGACGGAGAGGACGGGGCCTTCCACGGCAAGAGAGGGCGGGGTGGGGGGAGCGCCGGGCGGGGCGGCGAGGAGCCGACGCAACGCGCGCGGCCCGTCCGTACGGTGCCCTGCGCGCCGAGTTCACCGCCCCGCCCGTGGAGAACGGAGGAGAAGAGGTCGGGGAGGAGAAGAAGGGCAGAGCGTTTCCCGGCCGCCCCACCCGGGTCGGGTCCCGCCCCGCCCGGACTCCGCCTCTCCTCCTCTCTTCTTCCTCTCGTCCCCTCCTCTTCTCCTCCCGCCCCGCCCGCCCGCCGCGCACGGCGGAACCGGCCCGGCCCGTTCGGGTGGACTCCGAAACTCCCTCCGCATGGTCCTCCGCCCCGCCCTCGCCGCCCTCGTCGTCCTGGCCGCCGCCGGTTGCCAGGACGACGCGCCTACGCGCGCCATCGACGCGCCCGCCCCGCCCGGCGCGACCGCGACGCCGCCCTCGCGGACCACGCCCGACGTCCCCCTCGCCGGCGTCCGTGCCGACTCCGACACCGTGACCGTCCTGTTCTACGGCGACAGCCTGACCGCCGGCTACGGGCTCGCGCGCCCCGACGAGGACGCCTATCCGGCCCTCGTGGGCGCCCAACTCGCCGAGGCCGGCGTGCCCGTCCGCGTCGTCAACGCGGGCAACAGCGGGGAGACCTCGGCCGGCGGGCTCGGCCGCATCGAGTGGACGCTCCGCCAGACGACGCCGGACGTGTTCGTGCTCGCGCTCGGGGCCAACGACGGGCTCCGCGGGATCGACCCGGAGGCCATGCGCGACAACCTCGAAGGCATCCTCGACCACGTCCGCGAGGCGGCTCCGGGCGCCCGCGTCGTGGTCGCCGGCATGGAGGCGCTCCCGAACATGGGCGCCGACTACGCCGACCGCTTCCGGGCCGTCTTCCCCGACGTCGCCGAGCAGTACGACGCCGCGTTCGTCCCCTTCCTCCTCGACGGCGTGGCCGGCGTCCCGCGCCTCAACCAGGCCGACGGCGTCCACCCGACGCCCGAGGGCCAGCGGATCATCGCGCGGACGGTCGGCGAGACGGTCGTCCCGCTCGCGCAGGCCGAGTACGACGAGGCAGGCTAGCGCCCCTGGCCTCTCCTGCTCCAGAAGAGGGGCGTCTCGGCCGACGACAGCGTCCGCCCCGCCCGGCAGGAGCCGCATGGCAGAGCCGTAGGGGCGGGGTGGCCGCCACGCCGCGGGAAATCGCCCCGCCCTTGACTCGGAGGCGGGGCGGCCGATACCGGGCCTCCACCGCCCCGCCCCGCCCGTGACCACCAGGTTCTTCGTCGTCGACGACGACCGGCACTACGCCCGCCTCCTCTCGTACCGGATCGACAAGGCCAAGGACCACGAGGTCCACGTGTTCCACTCGGGCGAGGACGCGCTCGACGCGCTCGACCGGGTCCGCCCGGACCTCGTGCTCCTCGACATCATGATGCCCGGGCTGGGCGGCATGGAGACGCTCCGCCGGCTCCAGCTGTTCGAGCCCGACCTGCCCGTCGTCATGATCTCGGCGCAGGGGACGGCCGACGTGGCCGTCGAGGCCATGAAGGGCGGGGCGACGGACTACATCACGAAGGGCCAGGACGACCTCGTCAAGCTCGACACAGTCGTCAAGCGGCTGAAGGACCGCGTGCGGCTGGCCCGCGAGGTCGAGCAGCTGCGCGCCGAGGTCGCCAAAAAGTATGGGATGGAGGAGATCGTCGGCGACAGCCCAGCGATGGAGCGCGTCTACCAGCTCGTGCAGAAGACGCTCCGCGGCAACCTGACGGTCGCCGTTCAGGGCGAGTCGGGGACCGGCAAGGAACTCGTCGCCCGGGCCATCCACTTTAACGCCGACCCGCTCCCGGGCAAGCCCGAGCGCGGCCCGTTCGTCGTCGTGAACTCGGCGGCGATCCCGGCCGAGCTCATGGAGAGCGAGTTTTTCGGCCACGAAAAAGGCTCGTTCACGGGCGCCCATGCCCGCCACATCGGCAAGTTCGAGCAGGCCGACGGCGGGACGCTCTTTCTCGACGAGGTGGGCGAGCTCGACCTCGGGCTCCAGGCCAAGCTGCTCCGCGCGCTCCAGAACCGCGAGATCACGCGCGTGGGCGGGGCGGGCACCATCACGTTCGAGTGCCGCGTGATCTCGGCGACCAACAAGGACGTGCTCGAGATGGTCCGCAAGGGGACGTTCCGGGAGGACCTCTACTACCGGCTCTTCCAGTTCCCGATCGCCCTCCCGCCGCTCCGCGCGCGCGGCAACGACGTGCTGCTCCTGGCCCAGGGCTTCCTCGAGGACTACGTCGAGGCGTACCCGCGGTTTAAGGGGAAGCGGCTGAGCGGGGCGGCCGTCCGCGCGATCCTGGACTACGGGTGGCCGGGCAACGTGCGCGAGCTGAAGTCGACCGTCGAGCGGGCCGTGCTCATCGCTGACGGCGACGAGATCGAGGAGGAAGACCTGCTCATCAACGGTCCCAACGCGATCCGCCCGTGGGCCGAGCGCGCCGGGGCCGCGCCGGTCGCCGCCCCGCCCGCGGTTCCGTCTCCCGCCCCGGCGCCCGCCGAGCCTGCGCCGGCCGAGCCCGCCGCCCCGCCCGCGCCGTCCGGCGACGGCCAGGGCGGGCCGGGCGACTTCCCCCCGCTCGCCGGGTTCGCCACCCCGCCCCCGGCCGAGGTGTACGGGCGGGGCGGGGCGGAACGGGGCGCGCCGCAGGCGCACCCGCAGGACGCGGCCCTGCCGCACCCGCAGGACGCGCCGCAGGCGCAACCCGGGGGCGGGGTGGACGGTATAGCGGCCCTGGCGCCGGACGACCTCATCGTCCCGCTCGACGACCTCAAGCGCCAGGCGGTCGAGCGGGCCTTCGCGATCTGCGAGGGGAACGTCGAGCGGGCGGCCGGCGAGCTCGGCATCGGCCGGGCGACGCTCTACCGGCTCCTCAAGAAGTACGACATTTCGACCGAATAGTGCGTGTTGCGCGTCTCGTGCTGCGTAGCGCACCTCGACCCTACGCAACACGAAACAGCACCCATGCGCCTGACCGACTACGACCGCACCGTCCTCCGCGAGATCGACCGCTGGGAGCGGGGCGAGACGTTCCTCCAGCAGGCGCTCGGGTTCGCCATGCGGCCGGTCGACTGGGCGTTCGACCAGTTCGTGCCGGAGGCCGTGGTCGACGCGCTCACGGACGCGCTGACAAAGGCGCTCGCGGCCCTCAACGACGCCAGCGCCTGGACCTACGACGAGGCCGAGGTTCTGGAGAAGGCGCGCGCGGTCGGGATCGAAGCCGAGTCCGTCGAGGACTTGCGCGACGAGCCGCTCGACCGGCTCGACGCGCTGGCCAAATCGTTCACGTCGCAGAACGCGGTCCTCGCCGCGCTCTCCGGGGGCGGGGCGGGCCTGGGCGGCGGCCTGCTGCTGGCGGCCGACGTGCCGGTCCTGTTCACGGTCAACTTCCGCCTGATCCAGCAGGTCGCGGCGGCTTATGGGTTCCCGCTGAAGGGACCGGGCTACCTGCCGCTCGTCGTCGGCATCTTCAACGTGGCGGCGTCCGGGAGCCGCGAGGCGAAGTCCGACGTGCGCCGCGAGCTGGCCGTGGCCGCGGCGTCGGTCGACGGCGGCGGCTACCGCGGGCGCCGCGCCGACGGGACACTCCGCGAGCAGCTCGGGCACGTCCCCCGCGAGATCGCCAAGAACCTGGGCGCGCAGAAGCTGGCGCAGACGATCCCGATCGCGGGCGCGGCGGTCGGGGCGGGCGTGAACTACTGGTTCACCGACCAGACGGCGCAGGCGGCGGCCATGCTCAGCCGGGCGCTGTACCTGGAGCGGAAGGAGCGGCTGTAGACCGGGGGCAGGACCGCCGCCCCGCCCCCGTCGATCCCAACATCGAACGCACCGCTGGTGCCACGGGCGAACCGCGCCCAGACCGCCGCCCCGCCCGTACGGGCGACCGCCGGTCGCCCCTACGACGGCCACCCCGCCCACGCGTCACGGCTCGGCTAGTGTGCCCGATGGCGTTGCATGCAACGCCGCTACGACGGCTGCCCCGGCGTGGGCGGGGTGGTGCATCTTCTGCCCACTATGTTCGGCCACGTTCCCGGCGTCTCCATCGGTGCCCTGTTCCCCGATCGCGTCGCGCTCGCCGTCGCCGGCGTCCACCGCCCGCGGCGGGCCGGCATCTGTGGCCGGGCGAGGGAGGGCGCCGAGTCCGTCATCCTCAACTGCGCGTTCGTCGACGACGAGGACCGCGGCGACATCGTCCTCTACACCGGCTCTGGCGCGCGCCACCCGAGGACCGGCCGCCAGATCGGCGACCAGACGCTGACGCGCTCGAACCTCGCCCTCGCCCAGAGCGCCCGCCGCGGCCTCCCCGTGCGCGTGAGCCGCGGGGCGGGGCGGCGCGGCTGGGACCCGCCCGCCGAGGGCTACCGCTACGACGGCCTCTACCGCGTGGCCGACTACCACCCCGCCACGGGCGAGGACGGCTACCGGATCTGGCGCTTCCGCCTGGAGGCGGTCGCCGGCGAGAGCCGGGCGGCGCCCTGACCGCCCCGCCCACGCACGCAGCACGGCCACCCCGCCCGCGCCGCGCCTGCCGACGGGGCGGGGTGGAGCCGCCCCGCCCAGGGCGACCGGCGGTCGCCCTTACCGATAGCGCGCGAGGGCCGCGGCCTCGTCGGCGGGCGGGGCGGGGTGGAACGCCTCGCGCGCCGCCTGCTCGACCAGCCACGCCGGCACGCCGTCGCGCTTGCGGAGGGCGCGGTCGGACTTGGAGGCGACGTGGCCGTAGACGGGCCGCTCCGACGACCACAGCTTGGCGTCGCCGAAGCCCCAGCGGATGCCGCCGTAGGTCGAGGCGTCGCGGCCGTCGAGGCTGAAGCGGTCGTTGAGCCAGCACGCCGTGGCGAAGGTGTCCTGCGGCGTCTCGCGCCATTTCAGGATCTGCTTGACCCAGTACATCCTGAGGTTGTTGTTCATCCAGCCGTCCAGCAAAAACTGCTTCTGGGCCGCGTTCCACGTTTCGTCGTCCGTCTCGCCGCGCGCGAGCTCGTCGAGCGAGTAGAGGGCGGGGCGGGGGTCCGAGGCGTGGGCCTCCAGCGTCTCGCGGGCGTCGGCGGGCAGGCCGGACCACCCCGCCCAGTCGGGCTCCCAGCGGCAGCGGTGGTGATAGACTTCGCGCCACGTCAGCGTCTCGTCCAAGAACTTCCACCGGGCGGCGGGGTGGACGTCGCCGGCGGCCTCGGCGTCGAGCACGGCGCGGGCCACCTCGCGCGGCGAGAGCACGCCAAAGTGCATCCAGGGCGAGATCGCCGCCGTCGCGTCGTCCAGCGCCGGGTTGTTGCGCGTCCACTTGTAGCGGGGGACCACGTGCTCGACAGCGTGGCGCAGCCGGTCGAGCGCGGCCGAGCGCCGCCCCGCCCAGCCCGGCGCCGGGGGCACGGTCATGTCGACGCCGCACGCGGCGATGATCGCGTCGAGATCGCTGTCCAGCGGCTCGTGCTCCACGTCGAGGTCGCCGTCGAAGGGCGGGGCGGCGGGCTCCTGGCGGAGGTCGGTGTCCAGGTGCTCGTCGCGGAGCGGGGTGTGCGCGGCGCGGAACGCCTTGGTCGTCGTGAGCGGCGCCTCGAACGCGTTCATGGGGACCGCGCAGCAGGCGTCGACGGCGAGGACAGCCCGGTCGAGCCGCTCGGCCAGACGGTCCGCGTACTCGCGTGTCACGAACGTGGGCACGTCGTCCACGACGACGGCCGCGGCCCGCTCGGCAAGGCGCGCGGCGACGTCCACCGACGCCGCCCCGGCGGTTTGCGCCCCGGCGGTTTGCGCCCCGGCGGTCTGCGCCCCGGCCGCGCGGCGGACGTAGCGGACGAACCGGAGCCCGCGCGCCTCCACCCCGCCCTCCAGCTCCTGGCTCGCCTCCAGGATGAATCGGTGGAGCCGGTGCGAGGCGTACGGGTAGGTGTTGTCGAGCGTGTGGAGCACGACGACCGGGAGCCCGCGGTCGTTGCCCAGCGCGACGGCCGCGTCGATCGCCGGGTTCTCGTCGGCGCGGAGCGCCTGCATAAGCCAGCACAGGACGTAGTCGCGTCCGCGCGAGATGATGTAGCGGTCGGTGAGTTTCCGCGTGCGGAGGTCGAGGGCAGACTGTGCGGTCACGGGCAGAGGGAGGTGGCCGCCCCGCCCTGACACTCGGCGGGGTCGGCGAGTGCCGCCGCGAGGGCGGGGGAGGCGCTCAACCGGACGTCGTTCTGGGTCCACCAGGGGGCGCGGCGCATGGGGGCGGGGCGGGTGCCCGGCGCGTACGCCGCCCCGCCCGAGGCAGGTTCGGGGCCGCCCCGCCCCAGGAGGCCCCTGACAACGACGAGCGCCGCCCCCGGTGGAGGGCGGCGCTCGGAGCGGCCGGGTAGGGTGGGGCGGGGCGGTTACTCCCCGAACGCCTCCGCGTACTCGCCGTAGCCCTCGGCGCGGAGCCGGCTCGCCAGGACGAACCTCAGGGCCGCCGAGTTCATGCAGTACCGCAAGCCGGTCGGCCGGGGGCCGTCGCGGAAGACGTGGCCCAGGTGCGAGTCGGCGCGGGCCGAGCGGACTTCGGTCCGCGTCATGCCCGCCGAGCGGTCCGCGACCTTCTTGACGGCGCCGTTCGTGATCGGGCGCACGAAGCTGGGCCAGCCGGTCCCGCTCTTGAACTTGTCCTGGGACGAGAACAGCGGCTCGCCCGAGACCACGTCGACGTAGATCCCCGGCCGCTCGTTGTCCCAGTAGGCGTTGCGGAAGGCGGGCTCCGTCCCGTCCTGCTGCGTCACGCGGTACTGCACGGGCGTCAGCCGCTCGCGGAGCTCGGCGTCGGACTGGGCGTGCGCGAGCGGGGCTGCGAGTGCGGCGAGGAGGAGGAGGGCGGGGAGGCGGGCCATCGAGTGACGGGCTATGGGTGACGAGTGACGAGCGGGGCCGGGCGGGGTGGCGAGTTCAGCACCCACACCTCGTCACCCGTCGCTCGCGAACAGGTCGGCGTACTCGCCGTAGCCCTCGGCGTCGAGCTGGTCGGCGGGGACGAAGCGGAGGGCGGCCGAGTTGAGGCAGTACCGGAGGCCAGTGGGCTCGGGGCCGTCGGTGAACACGTGGCCGAGGTGCGAGTCCGACGACGGCGAGCGGACCTCGGTCCGCGTCATGAGCAGCGAGTGGTCGGGCCGCGTCGTGACGGCGCCCTCGCTCAGCGGCTCCCAGAAGCTGGGCCAGCCGGTCCCGCTCTCGTACTTCGTCGTCGAGGCGAACAGCGGCGTCCCGTCGATGACGTCGACGTAGAGGCCGGGCGCCTTGTTGTCCCAGTAGGCGTTCGCGAACGGGGGCTCGGTGCCGTCCTGCTGCGTCACGTAGTACTGCATCCGCGTGAGCCGGTCCTGGAGCGCGGCGTCCTCGGAGCCGGCCGCGGCGGGGGCGGGGCGGAGCACGGCGAAGCCGACCGCGGCGAGGACGGCGAGCCCGGCGAGGGCGAGGAGGATCTTCTTCATGGGAGCAGTAGGCTGTCGAGGACGCGGGACCACCCCGCCCACAGCGGGGCGGGGCGGCGGGCTAGAGCGCGGGGCCGAGGCCGCCGGCGCTCTCGCCCCAGAGCTCGTCGAGGCGCGCGTCGCGGCGGCACCCGACGCGGTAGCTCTGGTAGCGGACCGGGTTCGTGCGGTAGAAGTCCTGGTGGTAGTCCTCGGCGGCGTAGAACGGGGCCGCGTCGAGGACCGGGACCTCGACCGTGCGGCCGAACCGCTCCTCCAGCGCCGCCTTCGTGGCCTCGGCCGCCTCGCGCTCGGCCGGCGTGCCCGCGAAGATGGCGGGGCGGTAGGGCGAGCCGCGGTCGCAGAACTGGCCGCCGCCGTCGAGCGGGTCCACGTTGTGCCAGTAGACCTGGAGGAGCGTGTCGTAGCTCACGACCGTCGGGTCGTAGATCACCTCGACCGACTCGTAGTGGCCGGTCGTCTTGGACGAGACCTCGTCGTAGGTCGGGTTGGGGACCGTCCCGCCCGCGAACCCAGAGATCACGCCGGCGACGCCGTCGAGCTCCTCGAACGGCTTCTCCATGCACCAGAAGCACCCGCCGGCAAAGACGGCCGTGTCGGCGACGGCCGGGTCGATGTCGAGCGCGACGGGCGGGGCGGCGGATTCAGACCCCGCGCACGCGGCACCGAGCGCGACGAGAGCCGCGAGGGGGAGGAACAGCGTGAGGAGCGGGCGGCGCACGGGCGGGGCGGGGTGGTTCACGTTCTAAGACGTGTAGAGGGCGCTCGTTCTTTCGCCGCCCGCCGCCCCGCCCGTGGTCTCACCGAGGATTCGTGGTGCTAAACGTGGTCCATACGAGGACCACGCCGCAGGCGGCTCCAGCGCGGCCAATGGTCTGGTACTGGATCGGGACCTGCGCGCCCCGGTACACCTCAATGGCTACGACGTCCTGAGCGGGAACGGTATCCAGATCTTCCGTGAGGGAGGGGGAGAAGAACCCGTCGAGGTAGACGCCCATCCGGCACCGCCCGCGCGTCGACACGACGCCCGTCCCAAAGGCGCCCGGCTGGACGAGGACGCCGGGCACGCTGCCGCGGAGCGCGTCGGAGAGGACGATGGGGTTCCGGCGCGCGAGGTCCTCGGCGTCGAGGACGGTCCCGAACCCAGATTGCTGCCGCCGGAAGAACCCGTCGCGCGCCATCCGCGAGCGCTCGAGCTGTTTGCCCTCGACCACGACGCCGCCGAGGAGGCCCGTCGCGTCCTCCAGGTTCACGGCGAGCGCCCACGGGCCGGGCGCCGTCAGCTCGATCTCCAGCTCGACCGGCAGGCTGCCCACGAACGACACGCGAACGGTGTGCTCGCCCGGAGCGACGTCCTCGAACGCGGTCAGCCCCTCGGCGTCGGTTGAGGCCCCGCGCTCGCCGAGCTGGACGGTGGCGCCCACGACCGGCTCGCCGTCCGGCCGCTGGACGCCGACGTAGAGCGTGTCCGCCTGGGCGAACGCCGCGAGCGGGGCGAGGAGCAGGAGGGCGAGGAGCGGGGCGGTGCGCATGGGTGGGCGGGGCGGGTCAGCTGTAGGACGGGCGGGGCGGCCCTCTTCGTCTCTGGTCGCCCCGCCCACACGTACGGTCCGCCCCGCCCCGCCCGCAGTGGACCCCCGGGCGGGGCGGGGCCGTTCGCCCGGTTCTGCCCACCCCGCCCCCGCCCTAGCTCTATGGCTCTCGTCGCGATCGTCGGCCGTCCCAACGTCGGCAAGTCCACGCTGTTCAACCGGCTCACCGAGGAGCGCCGGGCCATCGTCGACGACCAGCCCGGGGTCACGCGCGACCGGCTGTTCGGCGAGGTCGAGTGGACGGGGCGGACGTTCGACCTCGTCGACACGGGCGGGCTCGTGCCGCGCTCGGCCGAGCGGTTCGACGCGGCCATCCGCGAGCAGGTGGTCCTCACGCTCGGCGAGGCCGACGTCATCCTGTTCGTCGTCGACACGCTGACGGGGACGACGGAGCCGGACCAGGAGGTGGCCAAGATGCTCCGCCGCGCCGAGCAGCCCGTCATCGTCGTCGCCAACAAGGCCGACACCGAGGGGCGCAAGAACGACGCGGCCGAGTTCTGGGGCCTCGGGTTCGATCAGATGTTCCCGCTCAGCTCGGTCAACGGGACCGGCACGGGCGACTTCCTCGACGCCGTCGTCGCCGCGCTCCCCGACGAGCCGGAGCGGGACGAGAGCGACGACGCGCCCCGCATCGCCTTTATCGGCCGCCCCAACGTGGGCAAGTCGTCGCTGGCGAACCGGCTCCTGGGGCAGACGCGGTCCATCGTCACCGAGATCGCTGGGACCACGCGGGACTCGGTCGACGCCCGCGTCGCGTGGCCGTCCGGGGGCGAGGACGAGGAGCCGCGCGAGGTGGTCCTCGTCGACACGGCCGGGCTCCGCAAAAAGGCGAAGGTGAAGGAGAACGTCGAGTTCTACTCGACGCTCCGCACGCAGCGGGCGCTCCAGGCGTGCGACGTGGCCGTCCTGCTCGTCGACGCCGAGCAGGGCCTGGAAGGCCAGGACGCCCGCGTGCTCCGCGAGGCGGCGGCGCTCCGCAAGGGGCTCGTCATCGTCGTCAACAAGTGGGACCTGATCGAGGACAAGGAGACGAACACGGCCCGCGACATGGAGCGCGGGATCCGGGAAAAGATGGGGCTGCTCGACTACGTCCCGGTCGTGTTCGCGAGCGCCGAGACGGGCCAGCGGGCGGGGAGGGTGCTCGACATCGCGCTCCGCGTGTTCGACGAGCGCCGCAAGCGCGTGCCGACGGCGCGGCTCAACGAGGTGGTCGAGAAGGCGGTCCAGCGGCAGAGCCCGCCGAGCTACCGCAACAACTACGTCCGCATCAAATACGCGAGCCAGATCCGCACCGAGCCGCCGGTCTTCGCCTTTTTCGCCAACCACCCGCAGGGCGTCAAGGAGAGCTACCGGCGGTACCTCGAGAACCAGCTCCGCGCCGCGTTCGGCTTCGAGGGCGTCCCGCTGACGCTGAGCTTTAAGCAGAAGTGAGGGAAGTGGAAAGTGGAAAGTGGGAAGTGGGAAGTGGAAAGTGGAAAGTGGAAAGTGGAAAGTGGAAAGTGGAAAGTGGAAAGTGGAAAGTGGAAAGTGGCCGCTTGGCCTCGACGCACCGGATTTGTTCCACCCCGCCCACGGGAGGCGTCCGTAGGGACACGGCTTGCCGTGTCCGATCTGGGCGGGGCGGTCCTCGCCGCCGCCCCGCCCGGTGCGTTGCGGGCGGGGCGGTCGGATGCGCGGCCCCGGGCTGGTCCGTCTGCACCAGGGCGGGGCGGGGCGGACGGCCTAGCTTGGCGGCGCCACCCCGCCCCGCCCGTGGTCCGTCGCTGCGTCCTGCTCCTCGCCGTCCTCCCCGCGCTGGCCGCGGCGCAGGGCGGGGCGCTCCCGGGCGGGGCGGACGCCCGCGCGTCGGGCTTTGTCGAGGCCGGCGGACGGCTGACGTACTTCGAGGTCGTCCGCGACAGCGTGGTCGTGCTGGGCGAGGGCGCCGAGGGGCGGCCGCGCGTCGTGCTCCCGTACGCGGCGTTCGTCGAGGTGCTCGGGCGGTCGGCGCGGGCCGGGGCGCTCGCGCCCGACACGCTGCGCGGGCCGTCGTCGCTCCCATTCGCGCTCGCCGTCGACGACCGAGCCGTCGTGCGCCTCGCGACGGCCGTCCCGGTGGGGACGCTCGCGCTGGGCGTGCTCGGCTTCGGGCTCATCGCGCTCGTGGGCGGGGCGGTCGTGTGGGAGCGGCGCGCGCGGCGGGCGCGCCGGCTCCGGGCCGAGTTCCGGCGGCGGCTGGCGGCGGCCCGCGAGGCCGAGCGGGCGCACCTCGCCCGCGAGCTCCACGACGGGCCGGTCCAGGACCTGTGCGCCGTCCAGGTGGCGCTCGCGGCCGAGCCGGGCGGGGAGGGCGCGCGGCGGGCCGTGACGGCGGTCGTCGGCGAGATCCGGGCGCTGTGCGACGAGCTCCGCCCGCAGGCGCTCGACGCGTTCGGGCTGGCGGCCGCGCTCGCGGGCCTCGTAGATCGGGCGGCCGAGGGCGAAAACCGCGAGGGCGGGGCGGACCTCGACGTCCGCCTGCGCGTCGAGCCCGCGGCCGGGGCGGCGGCCGACGGGCCGGCCCTCAGCGACGAGCGCCGGCTGGCCCTCTACCGGATCGCCCAGGAGGCGCTGAACAACGCCGTCCAGCACGCGGCGGCCCGGCGCGTCGACGTGGCCCTCGCGCTCGACGGCGCGGCGCTCCGCCTGACGGTCGACGACGACGGCGTGGGGCCGCCCCAGGCCGACGCCCTCGACTACGCGGCCGACGGCCACTACGGCCTGCTCGGGATGCACGAGCGGGCGGTCCTGCTCCGCGCCGACCTCGCCGTCTCGCGCGGCCCGCTCGGCGGCACGCGCGTGGCCCTCGACGTCCCCCTCCCCGCCCACCGGCTCGCCGCGCCCCAGCCGGCCGCCCCGCCCCGCCCCGATGCCCACTGACGCTCCCCGCGACGGCTCCGCCGTCACCGTCGTGCTCGCCGACGACCACCCCGCCTTCCGCGCCGGCATCCGCGGGGCGCTCGAAAAGGGCGGGGCGGTCGAGGTCGTGGGCGAGGCCGCCGACGGCGACGAGGCCCTCAAGCTCGTCGGCCGCCTGCGGCCCGACGTCCTGCTCCTCGACATGAACATGCCGGCCGTGACGGGGCTGGACGTGGCCGAGGCGCTCCAGACCGACCCCGACGCGCCGCGCGTGCTCGCGCTCAGCGCGTACAACGACTCGGCCACGATCCACGGGCTCCTCGACGCCGGCGTGGCCGGCTACATCACGAAGGACCAGCACCCGGCGGCCGTGCGCGAGGCGGTCCTGGCCGTGCACCGCGGCGAGGGGCGCTGGTTCGTGCCCATCCCGAAGCGGCCCGAGACGCTCTCGCCGCTGACGGGCCGCGAGCACGAGGTGCTGGTAGCGATGGCGCGCGGGCTCGACAACGCCGAGATCGGGGACCGCCTGCGGATCGCCGAGAACACGGTCCGCAACCACCTCGCGGCCGTTTATTCGAAGCTGGGCGTGGGCTCGGCGCGCGAGGCCGTGGCGTGGGCGTGGGAGAACGGCCTGGTGCGGGCGTAGGGCGGGGCGGCCTCTGCCCGAGCGGGGCGGGCGAGGCCGAGGCTGGCCGCCCCGCTCGGTGACGCGGGGGCGGTCAGCGGGACCAATCGCCTGCCCGGGTGTCCGGCCGGCGGCGCCGCGGCCGGTCCCTCCCCGCCCAGGCACCGCGCGCGAGCGGGGCGGGGCGGTCCGTTGTGCGGAGAGCCCGCCACCCCGCCCTTTGGGTCCGCCCGCGCGCCGAACTCTGGGGCGGACCCAAGGGGCGGGGCGGGCGTAGCTTCCGGGTCCCCCGAACCGCCCCGCCCTGCGGGTCCGCCATGCCCGGAACGCCCGTCGTCAAGTCCACGCCCAACGAGCGGACGCTCACCTTCTGGGAAAACCTGTACCTCCCCGAGATCTTTAAGGGCCTGGGTTACTCGGCCTCTAAGATGTCGCTCGAGAGCTACGCCTTCGAGTACCCCGAGGAGCAGTGGTACCCGCCGGACTCGTACCGCGGCCGGCCGGTGCTGGTCGAGGAGCAGGGCCGCCCGCGGTGCGTCTCGTGCGGGCTCTGCGCCCGCTCGTGCCCGCCGCTCGCCATCTCGATGCAGGCCCACGAGGTCACCGACGACATCAAGGAGCGCGAGCCCGAGTGGTTCGAGATCAACATGCTCCGGTGCATCTACTGCGGGTTCTGTGAGGAGGTCTGCCCCGAGGAGGCCATCGTGATGTCGAAGGAGTACGACCTCACGTTCCAGCACCGCGACGAGGCCCACTTCGGGCTGGACAAGCTGCTCGTCCCCAAGGAGCGCCTGGTCGACCGCCTGGAGTTCCTGGAGCGCCGCCGGAACGGGCAGCCCGCCGGCGACTGGCAGCACAAGCCCGAGAACAACGTGCACACGCTCCGCAACCGGCTCGACTACCTCGCCCGGCTGGAGGACGCCGAGGCGACGGTCAACGCCATCGACCCGCAGGAGCCGCTCGCCGAAGACGTCGACGCGGTGTAGGGATGGAGGGACGGGGGATGGAGGGATGAGCAGAACCGACCGCTCCGCCTTTCCCTCCTCCTTTTCTCATCCCGCATCTCTCCGCATCTCTCCATGCCCGACCTGGACCGCTACGCCGCCCCGCCCCGCGACGCCGCCACGCTGGCTACGCGTCGCGAGGCGCTGCTCGACCAGCTCGGGTGGCTGGAGGACGAGGCCGCCGCGCTCGCCCCGCTCCTCGCCGACCTGCCCGCGTGGGCCGTCGACGAGGCCCCGCTCGAAACGGACCTCTCGGCCAAGGAAACGTTCGCCGCGCTCACGGCCCTCGACCGCGACGTCTACCCCGTGTGGCTCGCCCGGCTCCAGGACGAGGACGCCCCCGAGGTCGCGACGCCCGACCCGCTCCCGCGCGTCGAGGGCGCCAACGGCCGTGCGCTCGACGCCCTCCTCACCGACCTCCGCGCCGCCCGCGCCGACTTCCGCACGGCGCTCGCCGCCGTCCCGCCCGAGGCGTGGGGGCGGGGCGTGGTCGTGGACGGCACGGCGACCGACCTCTACGGGCTCGCCCTCTCGGTCGTCCAGCGCGACGCCGACCACCTGAAGGCGCTGGCCTACCGGCTCCACGAGGCCGACCTCCGCCCGCGCACGCCCTCGGACGACCTGCCGCGCCCGCCGTCGTCGTGAGGTCCGGGCGGGGCGGCCTGCTCGCGGTCCTGGCCGCCCTGCTCGGCGGCTGCGCCTACGTCGGCGACATCGCGACCGCCCCGCTCTCCGCCCGCGTCGGGCCGCCGCCGCCGGGCTTCGAGGCCGTCGTCGTGCCCATCCCCGTAGGCGGTCCGCTGGCCGCGTGGATCGCCGCCGCCCCGCCCGAGGCGCCGGCCGTGGTCCTCCTGCACGGGCTGGGCGACAACCGGGTGGACCTCCTGCCCCGCGCGCGCCTGCTCGCGGACGCGGGCTACGCCGTGCTCCTGGTCGACCTCCCCGCCCACGGCGAGAGCCCGGGCGAGCGCATCGGCTACGGGTGGCCGGAGCGTCACGCGGCGGCGGCGGCCGTGGGCTTCCTCCGGCGGAGCCGGCCGCACGGGCGCGTCGGCGTCGTGGCGATCTCGCTGGGCGGGGCGGCGGCGGCGCTCGCCGGGCCGGCCCTGAACGCGGACGCGCTCGTGCTGGAGTCCGTCTACCCGACGTTCGAGGCCGCCGTCGGCAACCGCGCGCGGCGCCTGCTCGGGCCGCTCGCTCCGTCCGTGGCCGCGGCGCTCCTCGCGCAGACGCGGGACCGCATCGGCGTGCCGGCCGACTCGCTCCGCCCCGTCGACGCCGTCGGCCGCGTGCGCGCGCCGACGTTCGTGATGGGCGGGGCGGACGACGCGTTCACGCCCGAGGCCGAGACGCGCGCGCTGTTCGACGCGGCGACCGGGCCGAAGGCGCTGTGGATCGTGCCCGGCGCGAAGCACGAGGACTTGTACGAGGCGGCGCCCGACGCTTACCGCCGCCGCGTGCTGGACTTCCTGGGCGAGCACCTCGGCCGCCCCGCCCAGATCGGCCCCGCCCAGGAGCGCTCCGCCCAGGACCACCCCGCCCCGTAGAGGATCGGGCGGGGCGGGCGCCTTTCTGACGTCTGGAAGCGCTCCCGGACGCTCCACGCATTGACGGGCGGGGCGGCGTCCCCTATCCTCCCAACACGATGCGCCCGCTCCCCTCCCTGCGACGTCTCCGACGCCGACCGGCTCGCCAGCCGAGAGGAGGGTTGACCTGCGGGTCCCGCTGAGCCCAGCGGATCGTCCGTTTTGTCGCGCCGACTCTCGTTGAGGGTCGGCGTTTTTCGTTTTCCACCCCGCCCGAGGTCGAGGAGAAGAGGTCAGGAGGTAGACGCCCCCTCTTCTCGTCCCCGCTTCTTCTCGTCCCCCTCCTCCTCATGTCCTCCCCGATTGCCCTCGCCTTTTCCGGCGGCCTCGACACGTCGTTCTGCGTCCCCTACCTGAAGGAGGAGACCGGCCGCGACGTGTGGACCGTGACCGTCGACACGGGCGGGTTCTCGGCCGACGAGTTGGAGGAGGTGGAGGCTCGGTCCAAAACGCTCGGGGCCGCCGGTCATACGACGGTCGACGCCCGGGCGGACCTGTGGGAGCGGGCGCTGAGCTACCTCGTCAAGGGGAACGTGCTGCGGGGCGGCGTCTACCCGCTCTGCGTGGGGCCGGAGCGCGTGGTGCAGGCGCAGGCGCTCGTCGGCGCCGCCCGCGAGATTGGCGCGACGGCCGTCGCCCACGGCTCGACGGGCGCCGGGAACGACCAAGTCCGGTTCGACACGGCGCTCCGCCTGCTCGCCGGGCAGACCGCAAGCGGGCGGGGCGGGGCGGCCAGCGACGGCACGGGCGGGGCGGAGATCGAGGTCATGGCGCCCATCCGCACGCTGGGCCTCACGCGCGAGGCGTCGGCGGCCTACCTCGCCGAGCGCGGCGTCCACGTGGACCCGGCGACGACGGACTACTCGGTCAACCGCGGCCTGTGGGGCACGACGATCGGGGGTAAGGAGACGCACCGGACTGACGGCGTGCTGCCGGAGTCGGCGTGGCCGGACACGGCGAGCCCGGACGCCGCCCCGCCCGCAGGGCGCGAGGTGGCGGTTCAGTTCGAGCGGGGCGTGCCGGTCGCGCTCGACGGCGAGGCGATGGCGCCCGTCGCGCTCGTCGAGGCGCTGGGCCGGATCGGCGCCGAGCACGGCGTCGGGCGGGGCGTCCACGTGGGCGACACGATCCTGGGGATCAAGGGCCGCGTGGCGTTCGAGGCGCCGGCCGCGCTCGTCCTCATCGACGCCCACCGCGAGCTGGAAAAGGTGGTCTTGACCAAGCTCCAGCTGGTGCAGAAGGCGGCGCTGGGCGACCTCTACGGCGCGCTCATGCACGAGGGCCTCTACTTCGACCCCGTCATGCGCGACCTCGAAGCGTTCCTCGACTCGTCGCAGCGCCGCGTGAGCGGGGTGGCGACCGTCGCGCTCCGCCAGGGCGCCCACCGCGTGCGCGGCGTCTCGTCGCCGCACTCGCTCTTCGACACCGGCGTGGCGACGTACGGCGAGGAGACGGCGCTGTGGGACGGCCGCGACGCCGAGGGCTTTACGCGGATCTACGGCTTGCAGAGCCTCCTCGCGGCGGCTGCGACGAGTGACGAGTGATGGGCCGCCCCGCCCGCGCTGTGCTCACGGTCCCACCCCGCCCGTCACCCTTTACTCGTCACCCGTCACCCGCCATGCCTACGCAAACGATCACGACGCTCACCGCCGACCACGTCGCCTCCAGCACCGGCCCCTGCGCGCTGGGGCACGAGGTCCGCGTCTCGCCCTACGTCGTCGCCGAGGAGGGGTACTGCCTCGCCGCGAGGGCGCTCGACACGAAGGAGGTGTACAACCAGATCGAGGGCGCCGACGGCGTGTTCCGCACGGTCGTGGCCGGCGAGGTGATCGTGGGCGCGCTCGGCGAGCGGCAGGCGCTGAAGGGCTACTCCGGGCGCATCCCGCGCCACGTCGCGCCGGGCGACACGCTCCACGTCCAGAACATGGGCGGCATCCTGGGCCGCGTGGCCCAGCCGCACCCCGACCTCGGGCCGGCGCTCCGCGTCGAGGTGCTCGGCGCGGTCCTCCTGGGCGACCCGCCGCGCCACGCGCGCATCCAGGACACGGCCATCGACCCGGTCGAGACGCTGGCGGCCTCCGCCCCGCTCGTGTTCGTGAGCGGGACGGCCATGAACACGGGCAAGACCTACGCCGCCGCCGCGCTCGTCGCCGGCCTGACGGCGCGCGGCCTCCGCGTGGCCGCCGCCAAGCTGACCGGCGCCGCGCTCCAGCGCGACGTCCGCGCGATGGTCGAGGGCGGGGCGGTGGCGAGCGCGTCATTCGTCGAGGCCGGCGCGGTCGCCACGACGGGCCGCGACATGGTGCCGATCGCCAAGGGCCTCATCGCGCACCTGAACCGCCCCGCTCCGCTCCGCGACGGCACGGAAGGCGAGGGCGGGGTGGAGACCGAGGGCGGGGCGGTGCCGGACGTGCTCGTGCTCGAGCTGGGCGACGGCGTGATCGGGCCGTACGGGGTCGACCAGATCCTGCAGGACATGGAGCTCCAGCGGCTCACGGCCACGCACGTGCTCGCGGCGGCCGACCTCGCCGGCGTGTGGGCGTGCGACCAGCTGTTCCGCTCGCGCTATCGGGCCGGCATCGGCGTCGTGGTCGGGCCGGCGACGGACACCGACGTGGGCCGCCGCTACATCCAGACGTCGCTGGGCATCCCGGCCGTCAACGCGCGGTCCGAGCCCGACGCGCTGGCGGCGCTCGTGGCCGACGACGTCCGCGACGCGAAGGCGTGGGCGGCCTCGCCCAGCCCGCTCCCCTCGTTCAACGGCCCGCGCCGGCCTCTCGTGGGGGTGAGGGATGGGGGATAGGGAAATGGAGGGATGGGCAGACCCGCCGGTCCCGACCGCCCCGCTCCGCCCGGACACGGCGAGCCGTGTCCCTACGAAAGGCAAACCGCCCCGCCCGGCCGCCCCGCCCTCTGCTCATCCCTCTTCCATCCCTTGATCCCTCCCCATCCCTCCCGAGTCGCCGCCCTCCACGGCGCCGGCTACGCCGGCGGCGAGCTCGTCGCGCTCCTCCTGGGCCACCCCGCCGTCGCGCTCGCCGCCGTGACCAGCCGGAGCCAGACGGGCGGGGCGGTCTGGACCACGCACCCGCGCCTCCGTGGGCAGACGGACCTCGCCTACACCGCGCCGGACGACCTCGACCTGGACGGTCTCGACGCCGCGTTCGTGTGCGCCGAACACGGCCAGGGCGCCCAAACCGTCCTGGACCTCCGCGCGCGCGGGTTCGACGGCCTGATCATCGACCTCAGCGCAGACCACCGGCTGCACGACCCCGACACCTACCGCGCGGTCTACGACCTGGACCACCCCGCCCCGGACGCGATGCGCGAGGCGGTCTACGGGCTCGCTGAGGTCAACGGCGACCGCGTGGCGGGCGCGCGGCTCGTGGCCAACCCGGGGTGCTTCGCGACCGGGATCACGCTCGCGCTGTGGCCGCTGCGGGAATTGGGCGGGGCGGGCGGGGTGGAGGCCCACGTCACGGCGCTCACCGGCGCCTCGGGCTCGGGCGCGCGGCCGTCCGACACCACGCACTTCCCGCGCCGCGACGGGAACGTCCGCGCCTACAAGGTGCTCGCGCACCGGCACCTCGCCGAAGTGGACGAGACGCTAGGCGGGGCGGGTCGCAACCCAGCGGACCGCAACCCGGCGGGGCAGGGCGGGGCGGCCGTCCACTTTGTCCCGGCCTCCGGCCCGTGGACGCGCGGCATCTGGGGGACCGCCCACGTCACCTTCGCCGCCCCGCCCGCGCCGGGCGCCGTGGCCGAGGCGTTCGAGGCCGCCTACGGCGGGCGCCCGTTCGTCCGCCTCTGGCCGGACGCGCTGCCCGAACTGCTCCCGACGGTCGGCACGCCGTTCTGCGACCTGGGCTGGGTCGAGCGGGGCGGGCACCTCGTGGTCGGCTTCGCGCTCGACAACCTGCTTAAAGGGGCGGCGAGCCAGGCGGTCCAGAACCTGAACCTCGCGCTCGGCCTGCCCGAGACAGCGGGGCTGCTGCCGGGCGGGGCGGTGGAGGTAACGGCGTAGCGGTGCCGGCGGCGTGCTTCGTGTCGCGCATCCAGCACCACGCAGAACACGCGACACGCGACACGCAACAGAACCCGGAGACCGCCCCGCCCGCTCGCCCCGCATTACCCGTCACTCATCACCCGTAACCCGTCACCCCCATGACCGACTGGCTCGCCCTCGAAGACGCCGTCACGCTGCCGACCTACGCCAAGCCGCCCGTGGCCCTCGTGCGCGGTGAGGGGACGCGCGTGTGGGACGCCGACGGCCGCGAGTACCTCGATGTCTACGGCGGGCACTGCGTGGCGCTGCTCGGGCACTGCCCGCCGCGCGTGGTCGAGGCCGTCCGCCGGCAGGCGGGGCGGCTGCTGTTCTACTCGAACGCCGTCTACAGCCCGGTCCGCGCCGAGGCCGCGGCGGCGCTCGTGGCGCTCGCGCCGGACGCGCTCGGCCGCGTGTTCTGGTGCAACTCGGGGACCGAGGCCAACGAGACGGCGCTCAAGCTGGCCCGCGCGACGACCGGCCGGAGCCGCGTCGTGGCGTTCGCCGGCGGCTTCCACGGACGGACGCTCGGGAGCCTCGCGGCGACCTGGGGCGAGAAATACCACGCGCCCTACGCGTCCGTCCTCCCGGAGACGACGTGGGTGCCGTTCGGGTGGGAGGGCGCCGTCGAGGAAGCGCTCGTCGGCGAGGACGTGGCGGCCGTCATCCTGGAGCCGATCCAGAGCATGTCGGGCATCACTGAGGCGCCGCCGCGCTTCTACCAGGCGCTCCGCGAGATCTGCGACCGGACCGGCACGGTCCTGATCTTCGACGAGGTCCAGACGGGTGTCGGGCGGACGGGCGCGTTCCTCTACGGCGAGCACGTCGGCGTGACGCCGGACCTCGTGACGCTCGCCAAGAGCCTCGGCGCGGGCGTCCCCGTCGGCGCCGTACTCGTGTCGGACGCCATCGCCGAGACGGTCCGGCCGGGCGACCAGGGGACGACGTTCGGCGGCGGGATGCTCGCCATGGCGGCCGTCCGCGCCACGCTCGCGCAGCTCGTGGAGGATGACCTGATGACGCGGGCCGCCGCCCTGTTCGAGCGCCTCGCCGCCGGCTTCCGCGCGACGGGCGGGGTGGTGGAGGTGCGCGGGCGGGGCGGCCTCGTCGGCGTCACGCTGGACCGCCCCGCCCCGCCCGTTCGCGACGCGCTCCGCGAGGCGGGCGTGCTCGTGGGGGGCTCGGGGCGGGCCGACACGCTCCGCCTCATGCCGCCGCTGACGATGACGGACGCGGAGGTCGACGATTTTTTGGAACGGTTCGCCGCCGTCCTCGCGTGACGCGGGCGGGGTGGCGCCGCGCCGCCCGGAATGCGGACACCATGCATGGTGTCCCTACGACTTCGACCTGACCGCCCCGGCCTCACCGACCCCCCCGCCCGGACACGGCAAGCCGTGTCCCTACGACATCGCCCGCCCCGCCCGCGCATCTTGCCCGTCACCCGTCACCCGTCACCCGTCACCCGTCACCCGTCACCCGTCACCCGCTTTGAACCACCTGACTGACTGGACCGACCTGCCCGACGCCGTGTGGGAGGCGTGCCTCGACCGCGCGCGGTGGCACCGGGCGCATCCCGCGTGGACGCGCGCGGCGGCGGGGCGGGCGCTGGGGCTCCTCTTTTTCAACCCGTCGCTGCGCACGCGGACGTCGATGGACGTGGCCGCGGCGGCGCTCGGGGCGCACGCCGTCACGCTCTCGCCGGGGCAGGGCGTGTGGGGGCTCGAATGGCGCGACGACGCGCGGATGGACGGCGAGGCCGCCGAGCACGTCCGCGAGGCGGTCGGCGTGCTCTCGCGCTACGTCGCCGCGCTCGGCGTGCGGACGTTCGCGACGCTCGCCGACCGCGAGGCCGACCACGCCGACGCCGCGTTCCGCGCGGTCGTCGCCGCGTCGAGCGTGCCCGTCGTCAACCTGGAGTCGGCGCGATGGCACCCGTGCCAGGCGCTCGCGGACGCGGCCGCCGTGTGCGACACGCTGGGCGACCCGCGCGGCCAGAAGTTCGTGCTCTCGTGGGCGCCGCACCCGAAGGCGCTGCCGCGCGCCGTCCCCAACTCGGCCGTCGTGATGGCGGCGCGGCTGGGGATGGAGGTCGTCGTCGCGCGGCCGCCCGGCTTTGAACTCGACGGCGACGTACTCGACTTCGCCCGGCAGGCGGCCGCCCGCTCGGGTGGGTCGGTGACGGAGTCCGAGGACCAGCACGCCGCGCTCTCAGGCGCCCGCGTCGTCTACGCCAAGGCGTGGTCGGGCGGGGCGGTCTACGACGACCCGGGCGCCGAGGCCGCGCGCCGCGCGGGGCACGCCGACTGGCGCATCACCGAGGCCGCCCTCGGCCGCACGGCCGGCGCCGCGTTCATGCACTGTCTGCCGGTGCGGCGCGGCGTCGTCGTCGACGGCGACGTGCTGGACGGCCCGAACGCGGTCCACCTGCTCCAGGCGGAGTACCGGCTCTGGGCGCAGAAGGCGGTCCTGGAGTGGATCTGGGAGGTGAGGGGTTCAGGGTTCGGGGTGGGTGAGGTTCAGGGTTCGGGCGCGCCTAGCGTCCGCGCCTGAGCCGCCCCGCCCCGCCCACGCCTCCCGAGGCCGCCCGGGCGCCGCCCCGCCCACCGTCTACGCCCGCGGCCCCGCCCGACGCGCTTCCCAACCCTGAACATCCAACCCTGACCCCCCAAGCCCATGAACCCGACCGTCGTGAAGCTGGGCGGGGCGGTCCTCGCCGACGCCGAGGCCGTCGCCGCCGTGTGGGCGGGCGTCCGCGCGTCGGCGGCGCCGGTCGTGGTCGTACACGGCGGCGGGCCGCAGGCGACGGCGCTCGCGCGGCGGCTGGGCCACGAGCCGCGCGTGGTCGCCGGCCGCCGCGTGACGACGGACCTCGACCTCGACGTGGCGCTGTGGACGCTCCGCGGCGCGCTCAACGCCCGCCTCGCGGCGGCGGGCGGGGCGGCCGGCGCCCGCGCCGTCGGCGTGAGCGGGGCGGACGGCGGGCTCGTGACCGTCTCGCGGCGCCCGCCCCGCCCGGTCGACGGCGAGACGGTCGACTTTGGGCACGTGGGCGACGTCGAGGCGGTCGACCCGACGCTCCTCCTGGTCCTCGCCGCGGCCGGGTACACGCCCGTCGTGGCGTCGGTCTGCGCCGACCGCGCGGGCGCGCTCTACAACGTCAACGCCGACACGGTCGCGGCCGAGGTCGCCGCCGCGCTGGGGGCGGGGCGGCTGGACCTGGTGACGGAGGCGGGCGGCGTGCGCCGCGACGCGGGCGACCCGGGCACGCTCGTCCGCCGCCTGACGGCCGCCGAGGCCGAGGCGGGCGTGGCCGAGGGCTGGATTGCGGGCGGCATGCGGCCCAAGCTCGAAACGGCGCTGGACGCGCTCGCGCGCGGCGTCCGCTCCGCCCGCGTCTGCGCGCCGGCCGACGTGGGCGGGGCGGGCGGGACGGTCGTCGTGCCCTGACCGCTGAGCCGTGTCGCTGTTGCGTGTTGCGCATCGCACACCACCCCGCCCGAACACGAAACGCGCAACAGAAACGCGACCCGCAAAGCGCCGCCCCGCCCGCACGTCTGCCTGTTCCTCCATGCCACGTCCCCCGTCCCCCTTCCCCCCCGTCCTCGACCTCCACGCCGACCTCGTGCGGTTCCCGTCGCTGAGCCATCAGGAAGCCGAGGTGGCGGACTTCGTGGAGGCGACGATGCGCGCCGTGCCCGGCCTCGCCGTCGGGCGCCTGGACGACAACGTGTGGGCGTCGCTGGGCGACGGCGACGACCTGCTCCTCTTGTGCTCGCACCTCGACGTGGTGCCCCCGAGCGCCGACCACCCGTACCCGCCCTTCGAGCCGACGCGCGTGGGCGGGGCGGTCTACGGGCGCGGCGCCGTCGACGCGAAGGCGAGCGGGGCGGCCATGCTCGCGGCCCTCGCGGACCTGGCCGGGGCGGGGTGGAGACCCGAGGGCGGCCGCCTCGTCGTGGCGCTGACGGCGTGCGAGGAGACGGGCGGCGGCTACAACGGGATGGAGGCCATGCGCCGCGACGTGTTCGGGCACGCGCTCCCCCACGTCTCGGCCGCGATTGTCGGCGAGCCGACCGAGCTGCGCCCGTGCCTCGCGCAGAAGGGGCTCCTCATCCTGCAGGCCACGGCTCACGGCCAGACGGCCCACGCCGCACGGGCGCACCTGGGCGACAACGCGATCACTCGCGCCGCCCGCGACCTCGTCGCCCTGGACGGCCTCGCGTTCAGTCGCGCCGACCCGCTCCTCGGTCTCCCCACGGCCACGGCGACCGTCGTCGAGGGCGGGGCGGCCAAGAACGTGGTCCCCGACCGCTGCCGGTTCACGCTCGACGTCCGCTCGACGCCGGCCTACACGCACGCCGAGCTGACGGCGCTCGTGGCGGGGCACCTGGAGAGCGAGGTCGAGGTCTACTCCGACCGCCTCGTCCCCTGCGCCACCCCGCCCGGATCGCGCGTCGCCGGGGCGGTCCAGGCCGCGCTGGGCGGGGCGGGGCGGGACGCCGAGCCGTTCGGGAGCCCGACGGCGTCGGACTGGATCTTCCTCCACGACGTGCCCGCCGTCAAGATCGGGCCGGGCCGGAGCGAGCTGTCGCACACGGCCAATGAGCACGTCGAGGCCGCCGAGGTCTACGCCGCCGCCGAGGTCTACGCCGCCGTCGCCCGCCACTATTTCTAAGGTACCCGGTACAGGGTACTTGGTACACTCGCCTCACTCCGCCTCACCGATGAACTCCGACCGTACCGCGTACCCTGTACCCCGTACCCCGATTTGGCACAAAGGCACCGCCGCCGACGACTGGATCGTGCGGTTCACCGTCGGCGAGGACTGGCGGTGGGACACGGTGCTCCTGCCCTACGACCTGGAGGGGACGCGCGCGCACGCCTGGGCGCTGGCGCAGATCGGCGTGCTGACGGACGAGGAGGAGGCTGAGGTGGGCGCGGCGCTCGACGCGATCCGAGGCGCGTGGGAAGCCGGCGAGGTCGCCGTTCGGCCCGAAGACGAGGACATGCACACGGTCATCGAGCGCGAGCTGACCGAACGGCTGGGCGCGGCCGGCAAAAAGATCCACGCCGGGCGGAGCCGGAACGACCAGGTGCTGACAGCCCTCCGCCTGTGGCTCCGCGACGCGCTCGCCGCCGTCGCGGGCGGGGTGGCTCAGGTGGCCGACGCCCTCCTCGACCACGCCGAGCGGGGCGGCCGCCTCCTCATGCCCGGCTACACACACGGCCAGCGCGCCATGCCGACGACCGTCGCCGTCTGGGCCGCCGGCTACGCCGACCTCCTGGCCGACGACCTGCGGACGCTCGCCGAAGCGCGGCGCGCGGCGAACACGTCGCCGTGGGGGAGCGCGGCCGGCTACGGCGTTCCGGTCCTCGACCTCCCGCGCGCGGCGGTCGCCGAGCGGCTGGGGTTCGACCGCGTCCAAGAGGTCGCCGCCGTGCAGCTGTCGCGCGGCAAGCTGGAGGGCGGGGTGGCCCACGCGCTCGTCCAGGTCGGGCTCACGCTGAACCGGCTGGCGAGCGACCTCGCCCTCTTCGCGACCGCCGAGTTCAGATTCGTCCGCCTGCCGGTCGAGCACACGACGGGCTCGTCGATCATGCCGCAGAAGCGGAACCCCGACGTGCTCGAACTGGCCCGGGCGACCGTCCACCGCCTGACGGCCGAGCTGCACGTGCTCCTGGGGCTCCCGGCGAACCTGCCGGGCGGCTACCACCGGGACCTCCAGCTCACGAAGGAGGCGACGATGCGCGCGGTCGGGGCGGCGCAGGACGTGGCGAGCGCCGTCGCCGCCGTCCTCCCGGGCGTCGAGTGGCAGGCCGACCGGATGCGCGCGGCGCTCTCGCCCGACCTGTTCGCGACCGCCGAGGCGCTCCGCCGCGTCGAGGGCGGGGCGGCGTTCCGCGACGCCTACCGCGAGGTTGGCACACACCTGGACGACCTGACAGTTCCGTCCGACGCCGACGCGCTCGCGGCCTACGCATCGCCCGGGACGCCCGGCCACGTCGACGTGGCCGCCCTCCGAGATCGGCTGGACGCTGCGCGCGCCCCGTTCTGACCGCCCCGCCCCCGGGCCGTACTAGCCGCGTACGGCCCGGCGCGACGACAGCAGTTCGAGGCGGACGTCCGCCGTTCCGCGCTTGACCATGCCGATCTCGCGGGCCGCCGCTTCCGACAAGTCCAGCACGCGGTCCTCAGCGTACGGCCCGCGGTCGTTGACGCGGACGACCACGCTCTCGTTCGTGTGGACGTTCGTCACGCGGAGGCGAGAGCCGAGCGGGAGCGAGCGGTGGGCGGCCGTCAGCGCGTCGGGCTCGAACGGCTCACCGCTGGCCGTGGGGTTGCCGGCGAGCTCGTCGCCGTAGTAGCTGGCCTCCCCGCCCTCGACGTGCGAGACGGCCGGCGCCTCACGCGCGGGCGGGGCGGCGGAAGGGGCCGCGGCGTGCTCGGCCCGGGGCGCCGCCGGCTCGGGGGCCGGCTGGGGACGAAAGGCGATGGCGGTCGCCAGCACGGCGAGGCCCGTCGCCGCACGCGTCCGCCGTCGCGGAGTGCGGAGCCGGCTCCGCAGCCGTCGGAGGCGGCGGGGCGGGGTGGACAGGGCGGGAGTCGGGGAAACAGTCTGCATAACGCGGGCAACCGTCGCAGAGACCGTTCCAATCTCGCGCCGGACGAACCCGCGGTGAAAGACCGACACGTCGTCGGGCTCGTCGTGCGGCCTTGGCAGCGCCCCTGCCATCCTGCGGGGTCTTGCCCCGCCCCGCCCGCGTCGGCAGACGGGCGCTTCACACGCTTATACGGAGGCTGTGACACTCGGCTGTCTCCGCCCCGCCCGACCTTGCGGCAGACCCTCCCCCGATCCCATGAAGGCGTCCGACCTTTCCCGCCTCGCCGCCCCGTTCCCGCCCGCCGACATCGAGTGGAAGCCCGGCGCTACGACCCGCGACAAGTCGAAAGGCTTGGCGATGGCCTACCTCACCAGCCGCGCCGTGCAGCAGCGGTTCGACGACGTGTGCGGCCCGGCCGACTGGCGCAACGAGTTCACGGCCGGCCCCGACGGCGGCGTCCTGTGCGGAATCTCGGTCCGCGTCGAGCGTGAGGACGGGACGGCCGAGTGGGTGACGAAGTGGGACGGCGCCGACAACTCGCAGGTCGAGGCCGTCAAGGGCGGCCTGTCGGGCGCCACCAAGCGCGCGGCCGTGCAGTGGGGCGTCGGCCGCTACCTCTACGACCTGCCCGCGACGTGGGTGCGGCTCGACGACCGCGGCCGGTTTGCCGAGGCGCCGCGCGTCCCGCGCGAGTACCTGCCGTCGAGCGGGGCGGGGGCACCGAGCGGCCGCTCCGCCCCGCCCTCCGCCGAGGCGCCGCGCGAGCGCTCGCCGCAGCGGTCCGCGCCCCGCCCGCAGCGGTCGGCCCCGGCGCAGCGCCCGGCGCCCACCGGGGGCGAGCCGGCGCGTCCGTCTCGGCCTACCCCGCGGAGCGGCCAGCGCCGGATCGTCCGCCCCGCCCCGTCCTCCGGCGACGGCGACTCGCGCGCGCCGGACCCGGGGTTCTAGAGCGCCCAGCCGACGCGCCCAGTAGGACGGCGGCTCCGCCAGTCAAACGTCTCCCGCCCCGCCCGCACCGTCGGGCGGGGCGGTCTGCGTCAGAGGCTGTCGGGCGGGGCGGCCTCGTCGAGCCCGTCCAGCGGGCGGTCTTGGATGTCCTGGCCGACCTCGTTCTCGTCGAACGTGTCGTCCGACGTCTGCCCGTCCTGGCGCGAGAGCGGGTCGACGTCGAGGATCGTGTCGGGGTCGGGGTCGGGGAGCTCCGGCGTGGCGTCGGGGACCGGATCCACAGCGGGGACCTCGTCGTCGGCGCACGCGGCGAGGGGGAGGGCGGCGGCCAGCAGGAGCAGGGCGAGGCGGGGCATGGCGAGAGAGCGTGGGTGAGGGCGCAGAACGGGTCGAGCGGGGCGGGAGATCCGCCCCAAACAGACGCGAGGCGCCCCCGGGTGAGGGGCGCCCCGCGACGAGCGAGCGGCGGGTGCCGCTTACATAGCGGTCAGGTTCTGACCGGCCGACGCGAGGGCTTGGCCCAGCTGCGTGAGCGAGGCATCGCCACCGGCGGCCTGCTCCGTCCAGGTGCCGAGGTTCGTCAGCGTCTCGCCGACGGCGGCGCCGTCGATCGGGCTGGCCTGGAGCTGGTCCTTGAGGGTCATGAGGCCCTGGCGGATCTCCGTGGAGTTGGTGAACGTGGCGCCGTCGAGCTGGGCGATCCAGCTGTCGATGTTGCCGATGGCCGTAGCCGGGGCCATCTCGGTCAGGCCGCCGGCCGGGACGGCGTCGAGCGTGCCCTGAGCGGTCACGTCCGTCGTCATCATGCCGTCGTCGACCAGGGGGTCGTCGACGACCGGGGCCGGCTCGGTAACGACGCCGGGCTCGACGACGGCAACGTCGGTGGGCTCGGTGTCGGTCGCGCAGGCGGCGAGCGGGAGGGTGCTGGCGAGGGCCAGGAGAAGGAGAGAGCGAGTCATGGGGGTGGGGGTGGGTGAAGAGCGAGCCCTAGGGGGCCTAAGTGCATAAACAGGGTGGTACCATCTTCTGATCTAGCGTCACCGTCTTTTCACGATTTGGCCCCTGAAGCGGCAGCTACTCGCCGAGCGAGTCGGCCCGCGCGAGGTCGAGCAGGAGCGCCGACGCGTCCTGCACGCCGTCATCGGCGAGCAAGACCGCGATCCGCCCGCCCCGCCCCCGCTCTGCGACGGCCGCCGCTCCCACGACGCCGTCGACCACGCCCTCGGCCACGCCGAGCCGCAGACCGCCCCGCTCCCCGAGCGAGTCGCGGGCGGGGCGGGGGACGAGGTCCAGGAAGGCAGCCGACACGTCCGCGTCGACCAGGTCCTCGCGGACGGCTCGCGCCAGGAGCCGCGCGTAGGCGCGGGCCGTGCCCTGGGGGAGCGTGGCGCGCGCAGCCGCTCGCCGGTCGGTGGGGCTGAGCCCCAACCCGCCCCGCTCCAACCGAGCCCGCTCGGCGGCCCGGTACGACGGGCTTTTGACGTAGGCCCGCGACCGCGCGAACGCCGAATCGCGCTGGGCGGGGCGGCCGAGCGCGAGGAACGACGCGAGCTGCGCCTCGCGCGGCCCCGGCCGGTCGGCCGGCGCCCAGGCCAGGACGAGGCCGCCGAGCGGGAGCGGGGCGTCTAGCTCGTCCAGACCGAGGCGGTGGGGGAGCGCGCCGGTCGCCTCGCGGCCGAGCGTCGACAGGAGGACGTCGGCGGCCGCGCGGTCGCCGGCGAGCGCCCGGCGGGCGAGGCCGGCCAGCGACGACGCCCGGGCGTCCGGGCGGGGCGGGTCGACGCCGGGGAGCCGCCGCCGCTCGACGGCCGAGGCCGGGAGCACGGCGGCCGTGTCCAGCGACCTCCCCGCCCGCCGCGCGAGCTCGGCGGCCAGGAGCAGGCCGGTCAGCCCGGCGACGGGCCGCCGCACGTCGCCGCGGACGTCGACGACGGCCGAGTCGCCGGCCACGTCCCACACGACGAGCGAGGCGCCGTCGTGTGTGTGCGCCCAATCGACGAGGGCGGCCGGGGTCTCGACAGGGGCGGCCTCACCGACTTGGTCCGCCCCGCCCCGCCCGCACCCGGCGGCGACGAGGAGCAGGCAGGCGAGGGGCGCGTAGCGGACGGGCGGGGCGGGCACGGAGAAGGTGCGCGGGGCTCCCGCGCCGGGCGGGGCGGCGCCCCGGTTGCTGTCGCTAGAGGACGGGCGAGTCGTCCCCCTCGGGCTGGTTGCGGCGGTTCTGGACGAGCGACGCCACCACGTCGGGGTCGGCCAGCGTGGACGTGTCGCCGAGCTGGTCGGGCGCGTTCTCGCCGATCTTGCGCAGGATGCGGCGCATGATCTTGCCCGAGCGCGTCTTGGGCAGGCCGGGCGCGAACTGGACAAAGTCGGGCGTCGCGATCGGCCCAATCGTCGCGCGGACGTGGCGGCGGAGCTCGTCGCGGAGCGCGTCGGTGGCGTCGGCGCCCTCGACGAGCGTGACGTAGACGTAGATCCCCTGCCCCTTGATGTCGTGGGGGACGCCGACGACGGCGGCTTCGGCGACGGCCTCGTGGAGCACGAGCGCGCTCTCGACCTCGGCCGTCCCCATCCGGTGCCCGCTCACGTTCAGCACGTCGTCCACGCGGCCCGTGATCCAATAGTCGCCGTCGGCGTCGCGGCGGCAGCCGTCGCCGGTGAAGTAGCGGCCGGGGAAGGCCGTGAAGTAGGTGTTGACGAAGCGGTCGTGGTTCCGGTAGACCGTCCGCGCCTGGCCCGGCCACGACCGCGCGATCACGAGGAGCCCCTCGGCCTCGCCGTCGAGCCGCTCGCCGTC
The DNA here is from genome assembly GCF_032248475.1 of Rubrivirga sp. S365. Taxonomy (NCBI): domain Bacteria; kingdom Pseudomonadati; phylum Rhodothermota; class Rhodothermia; order Rhodothermales; family Rubricoccaceae; genus Rubrivirga; species Rubrivirga sp. S365. The sequence continues at coordinate 402,326 of NZ_JAVTTN010000001.1, read as the reverse complement.
CGGGCTCAGGACCTCGGGGACGACCCCGAAAAACGGCCGCGTCGCGCTCCCCGGCTTTTCGGGCGTCGCGCCCGGGAGCGGGGTGAGCATGTGGCCGCCCGTCTCGGTCTGCCACCACGTATCGACGACCGAGCACCGCCCCTCGCCCACGACCTCGTGGTACCACCGCCACGCCTCGGGGTTGATCGGCTCGCCGACCGTCCCCAGCACCTTCAGCGACGAGCGGTCGGAGCGCATGACGGGCTCGTCGCCCTTGGCCATGAGCGCGCGGATGGCCGTCGGGGCCGTGTAGAACTGCGTGACGCGGTGCTTTTCGACGACCTCCCAGAAGCGGCCGGCGTCGGGGTAGGTCGGGGTCCCCTCGAAAAAGACCTGCGTCGCCCCGTTGATCATCGGGCCGAACACGATGTAGCTGTGGCCGGTGATCCAGCCCACGTCGGCCGTGCACCAGAAGACGTCGCCGGCCGCCCCGCCCTCGACCGCATGGTAATCGAACGTGAGCTCGTGCGTGAGCGAGGTCCACACGCAGTAGCCGCCCGTCGTGTGGACGACGCCTTTGGGCGTACCCGTCGAGCCCGACGTGTAGAGGACGAAGAGCGGGTCCTCGGCGCCCATCGGCTCGCAGGGGCACGCGGCCGCGGCCGTCTCGCGGGCCTCGTCCAGCCACACGTCGCGGCCCTCGGTCCACGCGACGTCGCCGCCGGTGTGGCGGACGACGAGCACGTGGCGGACGCCCGGGCACCCCCGCAGCGCCGCGTCCACGTTCGCCTTGAGCGCGATCCGCCGCCCCGCCCGGCGCCCCTCGTCGGCCGTGATGACGAAGTCCGAGTCGCAGTCCTCGATCCGGCTCGCGAGCGCGCTCGGGCTGAACCCGGCGAACACGACCGAGAAGATGGCCCCGATGCGCGCGCACGCCAGCATCGCGTAGGCCGCCTCCGGGATCATGGGCAGGTAGATCGTGACGCGGTCGCCCCGCCCGACGCCGCGGTCGCGCAGCACGTTCGCCAGCCGCTGCACCTCGGCGTGGACGTCGGAGTAGGTGATCGTCCGGTCGCCGTCGCCCGGCGTGTCGGGCTCGAACAGGAACGCGGTCCGCCCGCCCCGCCCGGCCTCGACGTGGCGGTCGACGGCGTTGTAGCACGCGTTGAGCACGCCACCCTCGTACCACTTGATGTGGACATCGCCGGGCTCGAAGCTCCAGTCCTGGACGGTCTCGAACGGCGTGACCCAGTCGAGGCGCCCGGCCTGCTCGGCCCAGAACGCGTCGCTGTCCTCGACCGACCGGCGGTAGGTGGCCTCGTAGTCGGCCATCGACGGCACGAACGCCCGCGCCTGCACGGCGGGGGCGGGGGGGTAGACGGCTCGTTCGTCGGGCATGGCGGGCAGGCCCGTGAGGGCGGGGCGGTGGCGGTCCGCTCACGCTACCGCCCCTTCACGGAATGTGCAAGGTGGGCGGGGTGGCTCCGAGCCCGCCCCGCCTACCCGCCGGCCGCCCCGCCCGCCGGAGCGGCGCGGTAAGTGCCCCCGCCCATGTCGAACGTGAGCCCGGCCGGCCGGCCGTCGGCGCCCACGTCGAACGTGAGCCGGCCGGCCGTGTGGGCGAGCCTGAACGTGCTCGGCGAAGTCGGGACCATGCGGAGCACGCCCGGCCGCCACGGCATCGACAGCCCGAGCCCGTCGTCCGTCCGCTCGATGACGAACTGGCCCTCGTTGTTGTCGCGGTCGTACGTCCCGACGAGGCGGTCGTACTGGGCGTCCGTGAGGTCGACGCCGTCGACCTGCGCGTAGCCCGCGGGCGGGGCGGGGCGGTCGGGCGTCTCGCGGACCCACAGGTTCCTGAACTGGACGGGGCTCCCGTGGTCCTGGAGCTGGATCGCGCCCGCGCGCGGGTGCGGCGCGTAGGGGAGCGACTCGAGCCAGATCGTCATGCCCGGCAGCAGCTCGTTGTTCTGCACGAGCACGCCGTTGACGAGGACCGTGAGACGGGCCGGCTCCTCGAGCACGCCGCCCTCGCCGAAGCGGGGGCCGCGGAAAAAGACGTCGTACGCCTGCCATTCGCCCGAGGGCCGGAGCGCGTTCGCGAGCGGCGGGAACTGGCCGTAGATGGCGCCGGCCATGCCGTCGGGGTAGGTCGCGTTGTCGTAGGTGTCGAGGATCTGGACCTCGTAGCGGCCGTCGATCAGGAAGACGCCGCTGTTGCTCCGGTCCTGGCCCGTCTTGGCCGGCTCGTCGGCGGCCCGCCACTCGACGTGGAGCTGGAGGTCGCCAAAGTCTTCCGTCGTCTGGATCGGGCCGGAGCCGGGCTCGACGACGACCGCCCCGCCCTCGACGCGCCACGGGGCGGGGCTCCCGTCGGGGGCCTCCCACGCCGCGAGGGCGGCCGGGCCGGACGGGTCGGCCGGGATCAGGACCGTCGCGTCGGCGGGCGGGGCGGCGTAGGACGCGGCGGGCTCGACGCGCGGCGGGGCCGGCCGATCGACGTCGTGCTGGCGCCACGGCAGGGTGTGGGCGGGCGGGGCGCCCTCGTCGGCGGGCATGGCGGGCGCGGGGGGCGGGGCGGTCGTCGCGCAGGCGCCGAGCCCGAGGGCGGCGGCGAGGGCGAGGGCGGGGCGGAGGAGCACGGGGGCCGGGCAGGGTGAGGCGGAGGATACGCCGTCACCCGCCCCGCCCGTGTTCCAGGGGCAGGCCCCAGGCGGCGGGGCGGGGCGACCGTTCGAGCCGGGCCGCGAGGCGGAGGAGCCGGGCCTGCTCGGGCCACGCGAGCCGCGCGGCGGCGGCCTCGGCCGGCAGCCACGCCCACCCGTCGTGCTCGCCGTCGAGCGTCGGCTCGCCCTCGACGCGCACCGCGAACGCGGGCGCGAGCACGACGCGGTCCTCGGCCCACTCGTAGAACGCGTTGACGGACGGGAGCGCCCACGCCTCGACCAGACCGGCTCCGGGCCGCCACCCGGTCTCCTCGGCAAGCTCGCGGAGGGCGGCCTGCCACGCGGCCTCGCCGGGCTCGACCTTGCCGCCGACCATCCGCCACGCGCCGGCGTCGGGCCGGCCGGCCGCGCGCCGCAGGACGAGCCACTCTGCCCCGCCCGCGGCGCTCGGCGGGTGCCGGTACGGGTACACGTCGACGGCGTGGGCGGAGACGGCGGGCACGGGCGGGGCGGTCGGGCAGGTCCGGCGGGGCGGGAGAACGGAACCGCCGGCGCCGGGTTCACACGCTCCGCCCCGCCCCTCGGGTTCGGCCCCATGGACACCCAGATCTACCTCGTCGTCGCGGTCACGTTCGTCGGCTTCGTCGGCCTCGCGTTCATCCTGCTCTACCCGGTCTACCGCTTCCTCCGCCGCGAGGAGCGGGTCGCCGACGAGTGGACGCAGGACGCCGTCGCGCGCCGCCAGCGCCCGGACGCGGGCAAGGGCGTCTCCGGTGACGGCGCCCCCACCGACCCCGTGCCCACGCTGTCCCCGCCCCGCCGCGACGCGGACCCGCCGGACGGCCGCTGACGCGGAGCGCGCCACCCCGCTCGATGGGGCGGGGCGGCTGAGCGGTCGATCCGCCCCGCCCGGCGAGGGCGCAGCGGCGGGCTCGGCGAGGCGCGAATCGTCGCTGGTCGCTTGCGCAACACCCGGCGGACCCGTAAGGTGGCGCACCGCCGGCCCCCGCTGCCATGCCGTCCGCCCCGCTCCGATGCGTCGCCTTCGCTCTCGCCCTCGTCGGCAGCGCCCTGCCGGTGGCGGCGCAGGGTGGGTTTGAGACGCTGGATCCGGCGTACGGGAATGAGACGGCGCGGCGGGCCTTCTACGGCGGGTTCGCGCTCTCGGGCGAGGCCGCTCTCCGCGCCCTGGGGGGCGGGGAGGTGGGGGCGGCCCCGATTGGCAACCTCTCGCTCGCCGCCCGGCTCGACTACGCCGTCCTCCCGCGAGTTGACCTTGCCCTCGTGGCCGACCTCACGGGCGCGGCCCAGAGCGGGCCGCTGGGGCTGAGCTGGGTCGTCGTCAAGCCGTACTGGAACAGCGAGCGGACCGACTTCGCGCTGCGCCTCGCCGTCGACCCGGCCAGCGAGGGCGGGTTGGGGTTCCGCCAGACCGATGTCGCCTTCTTCTCGACGACGGCGCTCTCGCCGGCCGTCACCAACGACTTCTCCGCCAGCGCCCGCCGCGTGCGGACGGGGTACAGCCTCGCGACCGAGGAGACGACCGAGCCGCTGCTTGGCGCCTCGGCCGACCGCCCCGCCGATCCCCGCCGCGAGCGGCTCGTGGGGCAGGAGCTCCGTCTGGGGTGGGGCTACAACGTCCTGTTCGACCCCGCCGGCAGCCGCCTCTCTCTGGGCCTCGTGGCCGAGGGCGGCAGCTACTCGGTCGTCCCGTCCCGCGTCCGCAACGAGGCCGGCGACGACGGCCCGCCGGCGCCGCGCGCGGAGCAGCGGCGGGTGCGGACCGCGGCCGGCTGGCTCCGGGCGGGCATCGAGTTTAGCCGGCCGAAGTACCAGGCGGCCCCGTTCGTGAGCGTCCCCGTCGTCACCTGGGACGACGCCGAGGACCCGGCGGACCTCCCCGGCCGCCGCCTCCAGCGCATCCAGTTTGGCCTCCGCCTCACGCTGCGATGAGGGATGAGCGAGCAGGGCGGCGCCGGTTTTGGTCCGCCCCGCCCCGTGGGCCGGCGAGCAGCGTGCGGCGAGCAGCGGGCGGACCCAAAGGGCGGGGCGGTCGTGGCAGGCACGTTGCTGTCCCGAGGCGGCATCAGTTCCCCTCCTGGTCAGGAGGGGGGAGGGGTGGTTGTCGGGCGGGCGGGGCGGCTGGAGAAGGCGCCGCCCCGCCCAACCTCGCCCCGCCCGCCGGTAGGCACCCGTAGGGACACGACGCGTCGTGTCCGGGGTAGGCGTCCCGCCCTCGCTGCCTGGGCGGGGTGGACAACTCGGGGGCAACCCGGCCGCCCCGCCCGCGGCACGAGCGGGGCGGGGCGGTGATCTTGCCGCCTTCCGGCTTCCACCTTCCGCATGCGCATCGGCATCGTCTCCGACACCCACGGCTACTACCACCCCGAGCTGGACGACGTGTTCGCAGACGTCGACCTCATCCTGCACGCCGGCGACGTGGGGCCGGTGGAGGTCGTCGACCGGCTGGAGCAGATGGCGCCCGTCGTCGGCGTGTACGGGAACGTCGACGGGCCGCCGGTGCGGGGGCGGTTCAAGGAGCACGTCCGCATCCGGGTGGAGGGCGTGCGGCTGTGGATGACGCACATCGGCGGGCGGCCGGGGCGGTGGGCGAAGGGAATTGGCCCCGCCCTCCGCGCCGACCCGCCCGACCTCTTCGTGTGCGGGCACAGCCACATCCTGCGCATCGAGCGCGTGCCGACCCTGCGGCGGATGCTCTACCTCAACCCCGGCGCGGCGGGGCGGCAGGGGTTCCACCAGGTCAAGACGTGCGTCCGCCTGACGATCGAGGACGGCGCCATGAGCGGGGCGGAGGTGATCCACCTGGAGGAGTAAGACGGCCGCTCCGGGCCGCGCCGCCACCCCGCCCGTTGCGGAACGGGGGCGGGGCGGGCATCTTCGACCCACCGACCCACCGACCCACCGACCCACCGACCCACCGACCCACCGGATGCCCGCCCCGCCCGACGCTGCTCGGCCCGACGCCGCCCCGCCCCGCCCGTCCGAGGCGCGGCCGGACGACGAGCACCTGGACGCCGCGCTCGACCCGGCGGAGCAGGCCGAGGCGCTCCTGCTCACGCTCATGAGCCGGCTGCTCGCCCCGCGCGGCGTGGCCGCCCTGGACGACGGCCGCGGGCTCCGCGTCGTGGCTGCGAAGGGCGGCATGCCCGTCGCCGTGGGCGACCGCCTGGACGCCGCCCCGCCCGAGGCGTCGGCGCTCGTGCTCCCGCTCCGCCACGGGGGCGACGCGCTCGGGTTCGTGGCCCTCGGCGGCCGCCTCTCGGGCGAGCCGTACGCGCCGGCCGAGACGGGCGTGGCGCGGTCGCTCGCCGGCGCGACGGCCGCGTCGGTCCGGGCGGGGCGGGCGGCGGCCGCGCTCGCCGAGGCGGTCCGCCGGCAGGAGGCGCGGGCGCAGGAGCTGCGGACGCTGTTCGAGCTGTCGCAGGCGTTCGGCCGCGCGCTCGACCGCGAGGCGATCCTGAACCGGCTCGGGTTCGCGCTCATGGGCCAGCTCCTCGTGGCCCGGTTCGCCGTCGCCCTGTGCGACTCGGACCGCGAGGGCGACGCCGCGCTCGACGTCACGTTCTCGCGCGGCGCGGGCGGAGCGGCGCTTCCGGTCCCGTGCCGCCTCGCCGACCTTCGCGCTCCGCGCGCGCTCGACCCGTCCGATCCGCTCTGGGGGGCGGGGTGGCGGTGGGCGGTCCCGCTGCGGGCCGGCGACGTGTCGCGCGGCGTGGTCTTGCTCGGCCCGCGCGCGGCGGGCGAGCTGGACGAGGGCGCGGCCGACTTCGCGGCGGCGCTCGCGGCGCTCGCCGTCGGCGCGCTGGAGACGGCGGACCGGCTGGGCGAGCGGATCGAGCGCGAGCGGATCGAGGCGGAGGTCGCGCTTGCCCGCGGCGTCCAGGTCCGCCTCCTGCCGGCCCGGCTCCCCAGCGTGCCGGGCCTCGACGTGGCCGCGCGGTGGCGGCCCAGCCGCGACGTCTCGGGCGACACGTACGAGGTGGCTGACCTGGGCGACGGCCGCCTCCTCGTCGCCGTGGCCGACGTCGTGGGCAAGGGGATCGGCGCGTCGCTGCTCATGGCCACGCTCCAGGCCGGCTTCCGCCTGCTCCGCCCCGACCTGGAAACGCCCCGCCCGGACCTCGCCGCGGCGACGGCCCGGCTGGACCGGCTCGTGGCGCAGAGCACCGAGCCGCACCAGTTCGTGACGCTCGCGTGGGGCATCGTCGAGGCCGCCCCGCCCGGCTCGGGCGGGGCGGGGCGGGGCGGCCGGTTCCGCTACGTCGTCGCCGGGCACCCGCCGCCCCGCCTCCTCCGCGCGGGCGGGGCGGTCGAGCCGCTGGACGTGGGCGGGCCGCTCCTGGGCGTCCTCGACGGCGCCCAGTTCGTGCAGGGGGAGGTCGACCTCGGGCTAGGTGATACGGTCCTCCTCTACACCGACGGCGCGACCGAGGCCGAAGACGGGCGGGGCGAGGAGCTGGAGACGGTCGGCCTCGACCGGCTCCTCACGGGCCATGCTGCGGCCGACGCCGCGGGCCTCCTCGACACGGTCCTCCGCGGCGTCGACGCCTGGGCTGCGGGCGGGGCGGCGGACAACGACGACCTCACGCTGGTGGCGGTGCGGATGGTGGGGTGAGGAAAGTGGAAAGTGGAAAGTGGAAAGTGGAAAGTGGAAAGTGGAAAGTGGAAAGTGGCCGGCTGGGCGGGGTGGAAAAGTTTCTGTCAAACAGTTGGTTGACCTGTTGCGTCACCCCGCCCCGCCCGGCACCTTTCATCCCTCATCCCTCATCCCTCATCCCTCATCCCGCTCTCGGCGGCGATTTGGGCGAGCAGCGTGCGCTCGGCGTTCGAGAGGCGGCGGTCGCGCCGGGCCATGACGGCCTCGGCCACGCGGAACGCCTTCTCGGTCCGGTACGGCGCGAGCCCATCCGCCCCGCCCCACGCGAACGAGGGCACGTGGCGGGGCGGGAAGCCGGACCCGAACAGGTTGCAGAACACGCCGACGACCGTCCCCGTGTTGAACATGGTGTTGATCGAGCACTTGGAGTGGTCGCCCATGAAGAGGCCCGCGAACTGGCGCCCGCTCGCGAGGAAGTCGCCGGCCACGGCGTCCCAGACCGTGACCTCGCCGTAGTCATTCTTGAGGTTCGACGTGTTCGTGTCGGCGCCCAGGTTGCACCACCGGCCGAGGTAGCTGTTGCCGAGGTACCCGTCGTGGCCCTTCGACGAGAGGCTGTGGACGACGCTCCCGTGGACCTCCCCGCCCACCTTCGACCGGAACCCGACGGCGCTCTCGTCCACGCGCGCCGCCGGCTTCACAGCCGCCTTCGGCCCGAAAAAGACCGGCCCCCGCACGACGGCGTTCTCGCCGACCTCGGCGCCCTCGCCAATCCAGACCGGCCCGTCCGCGGCCGAGACCACGGCCCCGGCGCGGACCACGGCGCCCTCGCCGACGTGGACGCGCTCGGGCTCGACCAGGACCGCCCCGCCCTCGACGCGGCCCGCGTGCTGGCCCAGTCCGCCCATCGCCTCCAGGTCGTGCGTGATGCGGTCGCCCAGGTCCGCGATAAGGTCCCACAGGTGCGTCACGAGCGTCTCGCCCTCGACCCGCTCCTGCGGGAGCCCCTCGGTCTGGAACAGCCCGAGCGCGTCGGTCGCCACGAGGTCGGCGGGCGGGGCGGGGTGGAACAGGGCGAGGAGCGTGTCGCCCTGCGTGAACGCCCGCGCCTCCCCGCCCGCGGCGGCCTGGCGGACGGCCCGCACGACGTCGCCGCCGCGCGCGAGCCACCGGCCGTTGACGAACAGCGTGGCCCCGGAGGGCGCCGTGCGGACCGGCACGCCTGGGTGCTCCTCGGCCGTCACGCCGGCCACGGCCGCCCGCGTGTGGAGCGCGAGCCGGTCGTGCGGGAAGGCGGCGGCCAGCGTCTCCAGGAGCGTCCGCGCGCCGACGCGGAGGTCGAACGCGGCGCGCGTGAGGGCGAGCGGGGCGAGGTGCCCGACGCGGGCGTCCTCGAACGGGCAGAGGGTCATAGGAGATGGGGGTGGGGGGAGAGGGCGGGCGCCGCGAAAAGTACTGGCCGCCCCGCCCGTGGGTCGTAGGGCGGGGCGGGCGCCCATGGGCGGGGTGGTACCTGATCCGCCCCGCCCCATCCGTGTACAGACCGGAGGCGGGCATTCGTAGGAACACCGCTTGTCGTGTCCGCGGGGGCGGGGCGGTCCGGGGCGGCATCGAAACCCGCACGAGGCGGCGGCAGTCCCCCTTCTGGTCACCGTGCCGCGTCGGCGTAGCCAAGAGGGGATGGGGGGACGACGCGAGCCGCGCCGCCCCGCCCGCGGCGCGTCGCTAGGCGAATGCGGACACCACGCGTGGTGTCCCTACGAGTCTGCTCCGTCCGTTTTGCCCGCCCCGCCCACGAGCGACCGCCGGTCGCCCCTACGGCGTCTACCTCGGGCGCGGGCGGGGTGGCGCATCTTTTGCTCGCCGCTCGCCGCTCGCCGCTCGCCGCTCGCCGCTCGCCGCTCGCCGCTCGCCGCCCCACCCGACACATGGAGCCCCGCCCCAACCTGATCTCGAGAAAGAAGCCGGCCTACGCCGTCTCCGACTACCTCGCCGACTACCTCGGCCAGTACGGGCGGCGCGCCGAGGGCGGCGTGAGCTACGACGACCTCAGCCGCTACGCTGGGCAGGCCCCGCTCTACGACGAGCTCGGCGACGACACGCTCTGGAGCACCGTCTACTACGCCAACGCCGAGCACGCCGAGATCCACGACGCCCTCCGCGAGACGTACGCGCTGCTCAAGTCCGCCGGCGACCTCTCGACCGTCGAGCACCTCTACGTCGACCGCGTCGACCTCTGCCTCTACGGCAACACGCTCCCGTTCCGCGTGCGGATCGTGAACCGGCTGAACGAGAACTTCGACTACTTCTACGTCAAGCGTGCCGACGCGAGCCGCGTGTACGGGCTGGAGCTGGAGCACGTGCTCTCGCCCAACTCGATCAACTTCCTGGCCCGCGTCGACGGCCCCGAGCTCCGCGACCAGACCATCGTCGAGGAGCACATCGTCGGGCTCCCCGGCGACGCCTTCATCCGCGAGCAGCTCCCCGACAACCGCTTCGACCAGGTCCGGCTCGCCAAGGAGTTCGTCAAGTTCAACGAGCGGTGCTTCGTGCGGCTCCTGGGCGACATGCACGCCGGCAACTGGGTCGTCGACATCACGCCCGACTTCGAGAAGCTCCACTACCGGATGCGGCCGGTCGACTTCGACCAGCAGAGCCACCACCCCGCCCGCAAGGTGTACCTCCCGCAGTTCTTTTCGCAGAACAACCCGGTCATCGCCCTCGGCCTGACGCACCTCACGGAGCGGACCGTCGACCAGTACCAGCGTGAGGAGCGGGCGCTCATGGCGGGGCGGCTCCGCGTCGGGGCGGGGCGGTACGAGGCGCTCATGGACGTGATGCGCGAGGACCTGATCGCTCCGCCCGACTACGTCGACGGGCTCGGCGCCGCGCTCGCCCGGCACTACGGGGACCCCGGCTTCCACCGGGTCGACACGATGGGCGAGCTCGTCCACCACTCGCTCGAGCTCCTCCAGCAGCGGGCCGAGCCGGCCAGCCTCAAGCTCCTCTCCGGCGCGACCGCCGCCGACGTCGCCGGCGACGTGGCCTGAGCGGGCGGGGAGCCGCCGGGGCGGGGCGGCGTATCCTGGGCCACCCCGCCCGACACGACCGGCATGGACTGGCACGACTACATTGACTCGGACCCGAACGTCATCGGGGGCAAGCCCCGCGTCAAGGGAACGCGTATGGGCGTCGCGTTCCTCCTGGAGCTTTTCGCGGTAGGGTGGACGCAAGAGCAGGTTTTGGAGAACTACCCACACCTGACCGTTGAGGACCTGCGGGCCGTCTTCGCCTTCGCGCACGACGCCGCAGCCGACACGCGGCTCGTGCCAGAGAACGGGGCGGACATTTAACGCTTGGACCTAAACCACCTGTCCGGCTAGACGCAGGGCGGGGTGGAGCGGTAGCGTTGAGCGCCCTGCTACTGACCCGATGCGGCTCCTGGCCGATGAGAACGTCTCCCTTCTGAGCATCCTCCTCCTACGAGACCGAGGACTCGACGTGGTCTCCGTGCTGGAGACGCACCCCGGCCTCGACGACCCCGACGTGATCCGGCTCGCGCGTCGCCTCGGCCGCGCGCTCATTACGTTCGACAGCGACATCGGAGAGCGGATCTTCAAAGACGGCGATCCGCCACCGCCCAGCGTGATCTACCTCCGGTTCATCCAGAGCGACGCAGAGGAGACAGCCCGCGTCGTCTTGCAGCTCCTCGCGCTCGACGGCGTCCGCGTGGGCGAGAGCTACGTGACGTATCGAAATGGCCGCGTTCGTCACCAGCCGCTTCCGCCGTCCACTGCGCCCGAGTAGGGTGGGCGGGGCGGCCACCCCGCCCTACAGAAAACCCGTCTCGCTGCGTGCGCCGAGGGCGGGGTGGAAGAAGGCCGGGCAGAGGCGCCGCCCCGCCCCCGCAGCGACCTTGGCCGCGTCCTCTTCCCTGTCCTCATGGCCTCTTTCGACGACTTCGACCTCGCCCCGCCCGTCCGCCAGGGCGTCCGCGACGCGGGCTACACCGACCCCACGCCCGTCCAGGCGGCCACGCTGCCGCACGCGCTGAAGGGCGTCGACGTGGTCGGCGTGGCGCAGACGGGGACGGGCAAGACGGCCGCGTTCGTGCTCCCCATCCTCGACTACCTCGTGCGCGAGCCGGTGGGCGGCAAGAAGCGGCCGGTGCGCGCGCTCGTCGTCACGCCCACACGCGAGCTGGCGATCCAGGTCGAGGAGGCGGTGCAGACCTACGGGAAGGCGACGAAGCTGAAGAGCGCGACGATCTACGGCGGCGTCGGCAAGGGCGGGCAGCGGACGGCCCTCCGCAACGGGGTCGACGTCGTCGTCGCCACGCCGGGTCGGCTCCTCGACTTTGTGGGGACGAAGGAGATCGACCTCTCGTTCGTCGACATCCTGGTTCTGGACGAGGCTGACCGGATGTTCGACATGGGCTTTGTCCGCGACATCCGCAAGATCGTGGCGGCCGTTCCGGAGCAGCGCCAGACCATGCTGTTCTCGGCGACCATGCCGCCCGCGATCCAGGACCTCGCCCGGTCCATCCTCTACAAGCCCGAGACCATCGAGGTCGGCGAGCGGCGCGACCCGGCGGCGACGGTCGCCCAGCGGGCGGTCCACGTGGCCGAGGCCGAAAAGCAGGCGCTCCTCCACCACCTTCTCGACACGGAGCCGGTCGAGCGCGTCATCGTCTTTTCGCGGACCAAGTACCGGGCCGACCGGATCAAGAAGAAGCTGGATCGGGCCGGCTACAAGGCCGTCGCCATCCACTCGAACCGGAGCCAGGGGCAGCGGCAGCGGGCGCTGAAGGGGTTCGAGGGCGGCCAGTTCCGCGTCCTCGTCGCCACCGACATCGCCGCGCGCGGGATCGACATCGACGGCGTCTCGCACGTCGTCAACTTCGACGCGCCGGGCCAGCCCGAGGACTACATCCACCGCATCGGGCGGACGGGCCGCGCCGAGGCTACGGGCGACGCGATCACGTTCGTCTCGGCCAAGGAGCGCGACCAGCTCCGGGCCATCGAGAAGCACACGGGCAAGCCCATCGAGCCGGCCACGTTCGACGGCTTCGAGGCGCCGAAGCTCGCCGAAGCGATGGAGACGGCCAAGCGCCGTTCCAACCCGAAGGGCCACAAGTCGCGCCAGAAGCAGCAGCACGGACGGGGCGGCCCGAAGCCGAAGGGGAGCACCAAGGCCCAGCGCGGCCGCCGAGGCCCCTCCGGCGGCCGCTGACCGCCCCGCCCCCACGGCCATCGTAGGGACACACGGCTTGCCGTGTCCGCGGGCGGGGCGGCTAGAGGTCGCGGAGGAACGGGTTCGCCCGCCGCTCGGCGCCGACCGTCGTGGCCGGGCCGTGGCCCGAGTAGACGACCGTCTCGTCGGGGAGCGTGAGCACGCGGTCGCGGATCGAGGCTAGGAGGGTGTCCATGCTGCCCTGCCACAGGTCGGTCCGCCCGATCGAGCCCTGAAACAGCACGTCGCCGCCGACGAGCTGGCCGCCGGCCTCGTCGTAGAACGCGACCGACCCCGGCGAGTGGCCCGGCACGTGCAGCACGCGGAGCGTCGTGTCGCCGACCGTGAGCGTGTCGCCGTCGGCGAGGTCGTGGGCCGCCGGCGGCGGGGCGTCCACGCGGACCCCGAACCTCTCGCCCTGGACCGGCGCGTTTTGGAGCAGCGGCCCGTCGGCTGGGTGCATCTGCCAGCCCCCGTGCTCGGCCGCCCCGCCCAGCGTGCGCGCAAAGTGGGCGGCCCCGAACACGTGGTCGATGTGGCCGTGCGTGAGGAGCAGGTGGCGGACCGCGAGCCCCTCGGCCTCCAGGTAGTCCTCGACCTGCCGGCGCTCCTCGCGCGTCGCCGTCCCCGGGTCGACGAGCGCGGCCTCGCCGCCGCTGGAGAGCACGTACGTGTTCTCGGCGAACGGGCTGACGACGAACGAGCGGACGGTGAGAGGCATGGTGAATGTGGAAGGGTGAACGCGGAACGCGGAAGGGACGCCGCCCCGCCCGCCCAACGCGAAGGGCGGGGCGGGGCCGTAGCCGTAGGGACACCATGCATGGTGTCCGCATTGGGGCGGGGCGGCAGGACCGGCGGCGAGCCCAAGATGCGGCCGCCCCGCTCCCGGTTCTCTACGGGCGGGGCGGTGCTGAGGCCACCCCGCCCGGTACACGTCGGCCCGGGCGGGGCGGTCAAAGGACGCCGCCCCGCCCTCAGCCCGTTCCCAGCCACCGCTACAGCTCCAGCTCCTGCCCCTGCTCGGGGATGATGACCTCGATGTCCGGGTACTCCTCCTCGATCGCGTCGCGCATCCACTCCTTCGCCGCCGTCTCGCCGTGGACGAGCACGATCGTCCGCGGCTGGACGCGGTCGACGAGCGTGAGCAGGTCGCGGCGGTGGGCGTGGCCCGAGAACCGGAACCGCTCGACCTGGGCGCGGACCGGGAGCGGGCCGTCGTCGAACGTCATGGTCCCGCCCGTCGCGGCGGCCTCCTGGAGCCGCTCGCCCGGTGAACCCTCCTTGGAGTAGCCGACGAAGAAGATCCCGTGGCGCTCGTCGGCCACGAGCTGCTGCGCGAGGTCGTACGACGGGGTTCGCTCGAAGAGCATGCCCGACGTGAGCACGAAGATGCCCGGCTTCGCGAGCGCCGCGTTCTTCTTCTTCTGCGAGCGCGGGTACCGCTCCTGGTCGACGCCGTAGACCTCGAAGTCGGGGTCCAGCCGCGGCGTCGACTCGCGCGTCTTGTCGTAGACCTCGGCCACGCCGCGCATCGAGCCCGCCGTGTAGATCGGGACGTCGGCGTCGACGATGCCGCGCCGCTTAAAGCGGTCGATCATGGCGAGCACGTCCTGGCTCCGTCCGAGCGCGAAGACCGGGATGAGGACCACGCCGCCCCGCCCGAGCACCTTCTGGATCTCCCGCCCGAGCCGCTTCTCCTCGCTCTTCCGCGTCGTTCGCTCGGCCTCGGGGTCGGCGCCCAGCGTCGACTCGAGGAGCATGACGTCGACCGGGCCGTCGGGGACGTCGGACTCGGGGAGGATCGTCTGGGGCTGGACGCTCGTGTCGGACGTGTAGTAGAGCCGGCGGCGCTCGCCGTTCTCGTAGCCCTCGACGAGCAGGCCGACGGCGCCGAGCACGTGGCCCGCGTGGTAGAACGTGCCCGCGAGCGGCCCCTCGGCCTTCAGGCCCGCCAGGTCGAACGGCGTGTCGAGGCTGTGGGTCTCGTAGACGTAGCTGAGCGCTTCGGCCGTCTCGACGTCGAACACCGGCGCCGCGTCGGACGACCCCTCGCGGATGCGCCGCTTCTGGAGGCGCGCCGACGACGGCAAGAGCATCTCGGCCAGGAGCGCCGTCGGCCGCGACATGTGGACGTGGGCGTGGGGCACCTCGCGGGTCAGCACCGGGAGCGAGCCCAGGTGGTCGTGGTGCGCGTGCGTGACGACGACGTGGTCGACCGGCCGGTCCCGGAGGAGTTCGAACGGGGGGACGGCCGCGTAGCCGTCGAGGTCGGGGTCCATGCCGGCGTCGAGGACCAGGCCCGTCCCGCCGAAGGTGACGTGGTGGCAGCTCGCGGCGATCTCGTCGGTGTCGCCGAGGGAGAGGTAACGCATTCGTAGAGGCTCGTAGAAGGCAGAGACTACCGCTCCCGCCCCGCCCGGTGTTCGCACTTTCGGTTCGTTCAGGGCCGCTCCGCCCCGCCCGGAGGCGCCAACGCAAACCGCCCCGCCCTCGTCGTGAGGGCGGGGCGGCGAGGGCGGGGCGGCGAATGCGGGCCGACGCGACGCCGGACCCCGCGGGCGGGGCGGCTACGCCTCGCGGTGGACCTGGCCGTTGGCCGGCTCCTCGGCGCCCTGGAGCGCCTTCCAGTCGTCGAGGAATTTCTTCAGGCCCGCGTCCGTCAGCGGGTGCTGGAGGAGCTGCTTGATCACCTTGAGCGGCATCGTCGCCACGTCGGCGCCGAGTTCGGCGGCCTCGACGACGTGCATCGGGTGGCGGATGGAGGCGGCCAGCACCTCGGTCTCGTAGTCGTAGGTGTCGTAGATCTCGATGATCTGCTTGACCAGGTGCATCCCGTTCGACGAGATGTCGTCGAGCCGGCCGATAAACGGGCTGATGTACGTGGCCCCGGCCTTGGCGGCGACGAGCGCCTGCGTCGGGCTAAAGCAGAGCGTGCAGTTGGTCGGGATGCCCTCCTCGGTCAGCGTCTTGATGGCCTTGATGCCGTCGAGCGTGAGCGGGACCTTGACCACGACGTTGTCGGCGATCTGGGCGACCTCGCGGGCCTCGGTCATCATCTCGTCGTAGGTCACGGCCGTGATCTCGGCCGAGACGTCGCCGGGCGTGATCTCGCAGATCTTGGCGATGTGGCCGTGGAAATCCTTGACCCCGACCTTCTTCATCAGGGACGGGTTCGTGGTCACGCCGTCGAGGACGCCCATGTCCTGGGCCTCCTGGATCTCGTCGAGGACGGCGGTGTCGATAAAGAATTTCATGGCGGGGCGGGGAAGGGTGGATCGGTCTGGGTCCTACGCCCGAGCGCTCCGGCATGTCCCGCCCCGCCCGGAATCTTTATTCCGCCGCCCCGCCCGGCCGCTCGCTCGGCCGCTCGGCGGGCGGGGCGTCCATCGGCCTTGTTGCCGGGGCGGGGCGGCCGAGGGCGCGGTCCCAGAGCCGCCCGAGCCACTCGGCCGAGACGTCGGCTTCGAACGGCACCTGCTCCATCGCCACCCCGCCCGCGCCCGGTGCGGGCGCGAGGCGCCAAGTGAACAGGTACGGCGCCCGGCTCGGGCCGAGGTCGCCGTCGGCCCGCCCGAACCGGACGTCGGCCACCACCACCCCGCCCGCGCTGTCCGCACCGGGCGGGGCGGGGCGGACGCGGAGCCAGCCGCGCGAGAACCAGCGGAGCGTCTCGGCCGGGCGGCTCCCGGCGTAGGGCGCGAGCAGGTTGCGGCGCGCGGCCGTCGCCCGGAACGTCATGTCTGGCCCGTCGTCGAGGAGCGAGCGGAGGCCGGTCAGGTAGACGGTCCCGCTGTCGGTCTCGACCTCGGCCACGCTCCGCCACAGGAGCGTCGTGAGCGGGGCGGCGGCCGTCAGCACGCGGGCGGGGCGGACGCCCTCGGCGTCGAGCGCGCGGAGCGCCGCGCGGTGCGCCGCCTGCTGCGCCACGAGCCCCCACGCGAGGTAGGCCGTCGAGACGGCGAGCCCCCACCCCGCCCACACGCGCCGCCGCCCCGGCCGCCGCGTGACGAGCGCGGCGAGCAGGAAGCCCGCGAGCGGGACCGTGTAGAGCGGGTCGACGATGAACACGCTGCCGACGGCGAACGGCCGGTCCGAGAACGGGGCTAGAAGCTGCGTGCCGTAGACGGTGAACACGTCGAGGAGCGGGTGCGTGAGGAGCGCCGCGAACCAGACGGCCGTCCACAGCCGCCACGTCCCCGCCGACCGGGCGGGGCGCAAACCGCCGGGGCGGTCCGGGCTTCGCCCTGCTCGCCACCGCTCGAACCGCCACACGGCCCACCCCAGCACGGGGCCGGCGACGAACGAGAACGCGAGCCCGTGCGTGAGCCCGCGGTGGACGTGGAGCTCGGCGGCCGTGTCCAGCCACGGGTACGCGAGCACGTCGAGGTCGGGGAGCGTCCCGGCGACGGCGCCCCAGAGCGCGGCGCGGCGCCCGACGCGCGGCCCGGCGACGGCCTCGCCGACGGCGGCGCCGAGAACGGCCTGGGTCAGAGAGTCCAAACGGCGGGGCGGGGTGGGGAGCGGCGGACGGTGGCCGCCCCGCCCGCGTACGGGGGAGCGGGGCGGAGAACGCTCCGCGCGAACCGGCGGTCCTACACGGCCACGCCGCCCGCGACGAGCCGCGCGTAGTGGGCCTCGTAGCGGGGGACGATCCGATCGATCTCGAACTCGGTCACGGCCCGCTCGCGGGCCGCCGCCGCCATCCGCGCGTGGAGGGCGGGGTGGGAGAGGATCTCGCGGGCCGCCGCCGTCATGCCGTCGATGTCGCCCAGCGGGCGGAGGAAGCCGGTGACGCCCTCGACGTTGAGCTCGGGGAGGCCGCCGATGTCCGACGACACCACGGGCACGCCGCACGCCATGGCCTCGAGCGCGGCGAGCCCGAACGTCTCGCTCCCGGACGGCATCAGGAACAGGTCGGCGATGGAGAGGATCTCCTCGACCGGCTCCTGCTTCCCGATAAACCGGACCTCGCCCCACACGCCGGCCTCGCGCGCGCGCGCCTCGGCCGCCGCCCGCTCCGGCCCGTCGCCGACCATGAGGAGCTTGACGCCGCCGGCCTCGCCGTGCCGCGGGTCGCCCTCGGGCCACGCGCCCTCGGCGTGGAGCCGGGCGAACACGTCGACCACGTCGCCGGTCCGCTTGACGCGGCGGAAGTTGGAGACGTGGACGAGCAGGCGCTCGCCGTCGGGCGCGATCGCCTGCTTAAAGTGGTCCTTCGGCTGGCGCTGGAAGCGCTCGGTGTCGACGAAGTTGGGGATCACCTCGATCTCGCGGCTCACGTCGAACGAGGCGTACGTCTCGCGCCGGAGCCAGTCGCTCACGGCCGTGACCCCGTCGGAGGCGTCGATCGCGTGCTCGACGACCGGCTTGAAGCTGGGGTCCTTGCCCACGAGCGTGATGTCGGTCCCGTGGAGCGTGGTCACGACCGGGATCTCGACGCCCTTCGAGCGGAGGATCTGCTGGGCCAGGACCGCGCTCGTCGCGTGCGGGATCGCGTAGTGGACGTGGAGCAGGTCGAGCCCGTCGTGCGTCGCCACGTCGATCATCTTCGAGGCCAGCGCGAGCGCGTACGGCGGGTACTCGAAGAGCGGGTACGTGTTGACGCGGACCTCGTGGAAGGTGAGGTTCTGGGCCACGTGCTCGAGCCGGAGCGGGAGCGCGTAGGCGATAAAGTGGACCGTGTGGCCGCGCGCCGCGAGCGCCTTGCCCAGCTCGGTCGCGACCACGCCGGAGCCGCCGAAGGTGGGGTAGCAGGTGATGCCGATCGTCATGCGGCCCCAACGCCACCGCCCCGCCCCGGGTCCGGCGCGCGTGCTGCAGAACGGTGAATGTCGGGCGGGGGAGTGGCGCTCGTCGCCGCCCCGCCCACGCGTCCGGTCCGCCCCGCTCGCCGTGGGCGGGGCGGGGCGGTAGGTTTGGCGACCGTTCCCCGCCCCCTCCCCATTCGCCTCGCCTCCCGCCTCCTCCCCGCCCTCGCCCTCGCGGCGTGCCTCGCCGCCCCGCGCGCCGAGGCCCAGATCATCCCGTCCATCGACGTCGGCGTCGCCGGCGGCGTCAACTTCGCGTCGCTTGGCGACGCGGCCGGGCTCGACTTCGACGGCTCGACGGGCTACCACATCGGCGCCTTTGCCGACGTCTCCGTCCTCCTGTTCCAGGCGCGGACGGGCGTGTACTACCTCCGCGCCGGCGACGTCCAGGGCGAGGGCGAGGACGGGTCGATCAGCTTCGTCACCGTCCCCGTCGACTTCAAGCTCCAGACGCCGACGCCGATCCTAAAGGGGTACGTGCTCGTCGGCCCCGAATTCCGGTTCCCGCTCGACGGCCTCGACACGTTCGACACGCGGTCGGTCAACACGGTGCTCAACGTGGGCATCGGGGCCGGAGCCGGCATCCCGATCGTGGGGCCGAACGGGTTCCTCGAGCTCCGCTACGCGTTCGACCTCACCGGCATCGCGGCCGACGACGCGGGGACCGACCAGGACGTCAAGGTCAGCCTGTTCATGATCCGCGCCGGCATCGGGATCTAGAAAGGCGACGAGTGATGAGCGACGGGTAACGGGTGGAGTGGTCGGACCGACCACCCCGCCTGACAGGAGGGCGGGGTGGCCCGGTCTCGAAGCCACCCCGCCCGTCGCTCAGTGCCCGTCTCTCCGTACTCGTTCAGAAGCGGAGGAGCGCGGCGGCCGGGCCGTGCTCGCGGAGCGCCTCGCGCGCCGCCTTGCTGCGGACGAGTTCGAGCGTGGCCCCCTGCTCCATGGCCTTGTCGAGCATGAGCTCGACGAGGTCGTTCACGGCGCGCACCGCCCCGCCCGTCGCCTCGTACGTGCCCTCGGTCTGCGTCGTGAGCATCCCCGAGGTCGGGTCGATGCCGCCCGGAATCGTCTCGGCGTCGTCGACCACGAGCGTCATCACGCGCTGCTGGTTGAGCATGTCGAGCGTGTCGTCGAGGCCGGCCACGGCCCGCGACGACAGGAGCTCCTGGACCTTCCCGAGCGTCTCGAGCTCCTCGCGGGCCTCGACCTCGCGCTGCACGTCGCCGGCGGCGTCCGAGACCTCGGCCGAGGTCGCGTTGATGTCGCACGAGAACGAGGCGGCCACGCGCTGGCGCGTCGCCTGGTCGAGCCCGTCGAGGAAGTCGGCCTCCATGTCGGTCGTGGCCGAGTGGATCACGTGCCGGGCCTCCAGGGACTGCGCGATCAGGTTGCAGGCGTGGGCGCTCCGCCGGGCCTGCGCCCGCTTCATGTCCGCCTTCATGTCCTGGCGCTGGTCCTTCGAGGCAAAGTCGGTGACGAAGAGCTCCTGGCCCTCCAGCTCATAAACCTCCTCGACGAGCCCGATCTGGGCAAAGAAGAACCGGCTCTTGTGGGCCGAGACGAGCGCGATCACGAAGCGGTCGTTCTCGTCGCGGACGCGCGCGAGCGGGCGGACGTACGGGTTGTCGGTGACGTGGACCT
Source organism: Rubrivirga sp. S365 (assembly GCF_032248475.1). Classification (NCBI taxonomy): domain Bacteria; kingdom Pseudomonadati; phylum Rhodothermota; class Rhodothermia; order Rhodothermales; family Rubricoccaceae; genus Rubrivirga; species Rubrivirga sp. S365. The sequence continues at coordinate 382,377 of NZ_JAVTTN010000001.1, read as the reverse complement.
CGTTGGGGAGCGCGATCGCCGTCCCGAGCTGCTCGAAGAGCCCGAGCGCCTCGCACGCGAAAAAGGCCACGCCCCGCCCCGTCCGCGGCAGGCCGTTCGCGAGCGCCTCCCCGATCCGGTCGCACTCGGCCTGGACCGCCTTTTTCTGCTCGCCGGCGTCCGAAACCGCCCGCTCGCACAGGTCCTTGAACGTGGTCTCCCACGTCGTCCCCAGGCGGGCCTCCGGCGTCAGCTCCATGTACAGGCTGACGATGGGGGCGCTCGTCGACTGCGCCTCGTTGAGGCGCTGGAGGTGGTCGGCCGAGAGAAAGTGGAAGCCGGGCTTCGTCGTTCGGCGGCGGAGCTCGGCGAGGAGGGCGTCGCGGTCGTCGGGGGCGAGGGTCGTGGACATCAGAGGGGAGGGGATGGGGAGCGGGCGGGGCGCAGAGGGGCGGGCGGGGCGCTCGGCGGACCTCATACCAGGTACCGAGCGCTCGGGGGCGTGCTACGCGTCGGGGAGCGGGTCGCCGGTGTACGAGTCGACGGCGGGGTCGTCGTCGTGGTCGTCGCGGACCGAGCCGTAGCGGTCGAGGAGCCCTTCGCGGGCCAGGTTCAGCATGGCCGCCGTGTCCTTGAGCGAGGCGTTGATGATCTGGGCCGCTTCGGGGAGCGAGACCTCGAACTCGTCGTGGAGGACGGTCACCTGGCGGGCCGCGCCGCGGAACGTGGCGTCGGCGAGGAGGTCGCGGTCCTGCGGGCTGAGGTCGGCCTCGGCGTAGCCCTCGACGCTGACGTCCTCGGGGGTCGTGGAGGGCACGATCTCCTCGTAGGTGTCGACGTCGAACGGCTGGCGGAACTCGTAGAACGACTCCTCGACGGCGTCGTGCTCCTCGCCGGTCGGGAGCTCCTCATCGAGCGAGATCATCTTGCGCTCGGCGTAGCGGTCCTCCTGGCGGGCGTACCGGGCGAGCGCCCGGGTCTGAAGCCCGAGGAGCCACGCGCGGAAGCTCATCCGGTCGGCGTCGTAGCGGCCGCGGCGCTCCCAGGCGCGCACGAGCGTCTCGCCGACGAGCTCCTCGGTCGTGAGGTCGACGAGCGTACCCGTGTCGTCGGCCGGCGTGTCGTCGACGGCGGCGCGCTCGATGTCGAGCTGGCGGGCGGCCGCGGCCATGAGGTCGTCCTGGTACGGGGCGATCGCGTCGTTGAAGGCGTCGCGGTCGCCGTCGAGCGCGCGGCGCCAGGCGTCGGCGGGCGGGTGGGCAGAGGGCATGGAGGGGGCGTGTTCGCGAGAAGGGCAGGGCGGCTCCGCAGGGGCGGGGCCGGTCTGGGGTCAACCGGGCGGGGGCACCGCAAGATCCGGGCGGGGCGGGGTGGAACCGCGCCCGCGTCCGCCTCGCCTGTGAGCTGGCGCCGTCGGCCACCGCCCCGCCCGCGGCGCGCCTGCCCCCGATCTCAAAAGCCGTCTGGGATCTCCCCCTCCCTCGCCGGGCGAGGGTCGAACCCAAAGGGCGGGGTGGGGGGCGGGCATCGACCCGGGGCGGGGCGGTCCCAGACAGCCGCGCAGACTTCAGAGGCTCTTCCTCTCCATCGCCATCCCTACGCGGGACCACGGAGTGAGGGGGAGCCCGCCCGGGAGGACCGACCGCCCCGCCCGCCGGACCCCGCCCCGCCCGGGACCGCTCCCAAAACGGCGACCCGTCTCACAGGGAGGGGCGGCCTCACAGAACCGCCCCACAGAGTCTCCGCCCCGCCCCCAACAAAAACAGGGCGCGCCCGGTGGAGGCGCGCCCTGGACGGGTCCGCCGGACGGGCCGGCGTGGTGGGAGGACCCGGGTTCGAAACCTACAGCGCCAACCGGAGGGGGGCGGCGCTCAGCGCCGAAGCCACGCCCGAGTAGAACCGGAACCGGCGCGGGTCCACGCGGAAGCCGGTCGGGCGAATGGGCTGGTGGCCGGCCGACCAGTTCGGGGCCGCCCCGCCCACCATCGAGCGCTCGCTGTAGAAGTGGCGCGTCGACGTCGGGAACGGCCGGTCCGCCGAACGGGCGTAGTAGACGTCGTGGGCGATGGCCAGCGTGCGCTGGAACGCCTCGGTCGCAGTCTCCGGCGTGAGCGTCGTGTACAGGCGCCGCTTTGGGCTGCCCGGGTTGAAGGCGCTAAACTGGTACGGGTCGGTCACGACGCCCTCGTACGTCGACGCCCCGCGGTACTCGGTCTCGACGCGGTTGCGGATGACCCAGCCGACGAGCTCCTGCTCGTGGGGCTTCTTGGTCTCCGAGTACATGCACCGGGCCAGCCACAGCACGTCGTCGCTCACGTCCGCCAGCACGAAGGGCGGGGGGGCGTCGGAGACGACGGCGGTGGGGAGCTCGCTCTGAGCGAGGTCGTCCGGGCTGTAGGCGGTGAAGAACAGGGCGAGCAGCGGGAGCATCGCGGCCAACACCAGGGCCAGACCGGCGGCGGCTTTCTTGGCAAAGGTCTTTGTCGACGCGTCGTTCGAGTCTGTGTCCATGCAGGGGGGCTCGGGATCGGCGGTGGGGAGAAGGACGCTCTGGGAAAGAGAACTCTGAGGTCTCGAAGCCCGCGAGAAGGGGGCGTGCGGGCCGAGAGAACTCGGAGCCGGGCCAGAAGCAGGCGGGGCACAGGTCCCAACGACCGTGCCCACGCGGTCGTGCGGGGGCGGGGCGGCCCGAACCGGCGCCTCGGCCCGGCGTCCGACCGCCCCGCCCCCGACGCGTCCACCGTCGGCTCCTCGGCTGACCCGTGAGGTGGACACCCGCCCCGCCCGCCGTCTCGCCCAATGGACACCCCGCTCCGCATCCTCGCCGACGCCAACATCCCCGCCGCGACCGACGCGTCCGGCGCGCTGGGACGCGTCCGGCTCCTCCCCGGCCGCGAGATCACGCGCGCCGAGGCCGAGGGCGCCGATGTCCTGCTCGTCCGCAGCGTGACGCCGGTCGACGCGGCGCTCCTGGAGGGCACGCCCGTCCGGTTCGTGGGCTCGGCGACGGCCGGGACCGACCACGTCGACCGCCCCGCCCTCGGCCACCTGGGCGTCGGGTTCGCGTGGGCGCCGGGGTCGAACGCGACGTCGGTCGTCGAGCACGTCCTGGCCGCGCTCCTGGCCGTCGCCGCGGACCGGGGCGAGGCGCTCGCGGGGAAAACGCTGGGCGTGGTCGGCACCGGCGCCGTCGGCGGGCGCCTCGCGCCGCGTGCCGAGGCACTCGGGATGAGCATCGTCGCGTCCGACCCACCCCGCGCGGCGGCCGCCGAGGCGCGGGGCGAGGCGCACCCGTACGTCCCGCTCGACGCCGTGCTCGCCCAGACCGATGTCGTAACGCTCCACACCCCGCTCACGACGGCGGCCGAGAGCCCGTGGCCCACGCGCGGCCTCTTCGGCGCCGACGCGTTCGCCGCCATGCGCCCCGGCGCCTGGTTCGTCAACGCCGCCCGGGGCGGGGTGGTCGACGCCACCGCGCTCCGCCGCGAGGCGGCCCGCCGCCCGTGCGTGCTCGACGTGTGGCCGGGCGAGCCCACGCCCGACCCCGAGACGGTCGGCCTCGCCGCACTGGGCTCGCCCCACGTCGCTGGCTACGCGGCCGACGGCAAGGTCCGCGGCACGGCGATGCTGGCCGCCGCGCTCCGCCGGTGGCTCGCGGCGGGCGGGGCGGAAGCCGCGCCGTGGGACGAGTCCGCGGCGCTCGGCCCCGATCCGCCCCCGGTCGCCGCCCCGCCCGCGCCGGGCGACGTGGAGGACCCGGTCGCGCAGGCGGCGTGGCTGGACGCGCTCGCGCGCCAGGCGTTCAGCGTCCGCGCCGAAGACGCCCGGTTCCGGGCCGCGCTCGACGCCGCGGGCGGGGCGGCCGAGCGCGCGGCGGCCTTTGCCGATCTGCGGCGGACGTACCCCGCGCGCCGCGAGTGGGCGCACTACGCGGTCGAGGGCGAGGTCCCCGCCCCGCTCCGCCGCGCGGTCGCGGACGGGCTCGGGATGCGGATCGCGGGCTAGCGGACCGTCGCTGGGCGGGGCGGGGCCAGGACGAACCGCTCGGGCTGGCCGTTGGCGACAGAGGCTCCGACGCCGCCGCCGCCGATGCCGTACACCACGCCCGATATCACCGCCATGGCGGTCGGGCTGAGGTCGATGAACCCCTGCGGCTCGTACGTCGCGTGGGTCAGGACCGCCCCCCCCACGGCGGCCGCCGCGAAGCCGAGGGCGAACCCTTCGAGCCGGCTCAGCCGCCCCCGCGGGTCGACGCCCGCGAACGCGACACGGTCGACGTCGGCCGTCGGCACGACGTGGACGGCGCCGTCGGCGCCGATCCAGCTCGTCGAGTCGGCGTCGATGCGGAGGCCGCGGGCCTCGACCGCCGGCCTGTCGCGGACGGTGACGACCGCCCGCTGCCGCCCCGCCCGCTCGCTGATCGCCTGGCGGCTCGCCGCGTCGGCCACGTCGAGCGTCCGCGTCGTGGCGACGCAGCCGGAGAGCAGGAGGAGCAACGCGAGGAGGGCGGGGCGGCGCATGGGAGTGAGCGGACCTGGGGCGGGGCGGTGCCGTAGCCTACCGCGCCCGCCCCGCCCCGCCGTAGTGCAAACGGACCACCCCGCCCCGGGGCGGCGCACTTTCCCCTTGCCCCTCTCCCCCTCACCCCAGCAGCACGCCGGCGATCGTCGCCGTCATGAGGTTGGCGAGCGTGCCGGCGAGCACGGCGCGGAGCCCGAGCGCCGCGATTTCGCCCGTCCGCTCCGGCGCGAGCGGGCCGATCCCGCCGATCTGGATGCCGATCGACGACAGGTTGGCGAACCCGCACAGCGCGAACGTCGCCATGATGACCGTCTTGGGCTGGAGCGAGCCGGCCGCGAGCGCGTCGGCGAGCTGGGTGTAGGCGACGAACTCGTTGGCGATCACCTTCGTCCCCAGGAGCGCCCCGAACGCGGTCACGTCGCCCGCGGGCACGCCGACGGCCCAGGCGACGGGCGCCAGGATCACGCCGAGGATGGCCTCCAGGCTGATCTCGAACCCGAACAGGCCGGCGCCCCACCCGAGGATGCCGTTGAGGATGGCGATGAGGGCGAGGAACGCGATGAGCATGGCCCCGATGTTCAGCGCCAGCTGGAGCCCGTCGGCCGCGCCGGTCGCCGCGGCGTCGATGACGTTTTTGGGTCCGGCGTCGGTCAGGTCCTCGACGGCGGCGGCGGTCGCCTCGGTGCTGTCGGTCGCCGGCTGCGTGGCCTCGCCCGCGTCCGTCACGGCGGGCGGGACGGCCGCCGCCCCGCCCCCGAGCGCGTCGGGCGGGGTGGTGGGCCGCGTCTCGGGGATGAGGACTTTGGCGAGCACGAGGGCCGCCGGCGCCGCCATCACGCTCGCGCCCAAGAGCTGCTCGGCGAACAGCTGCTGCCCGACCGCCACCGGGACGCCCTCGATGGCCGCGTAGCGCTCGCCCAGGAACGCGACGTACGACGCCAGCACGCCGCCCGCGATCGTCGCCATGCCGCCCGTCATGACGGCCATGAGCTCGCTCCGCGAGAGGGTCTTGATGTAGGGCTTGATGACGAGCGGGGCCTCGGTCTGCCCCACGAAGATGTTGGCGCTGACCGAGAGCGACTCCGGCCCGCTCGTCCCCAGCGCCCGCTGGACCACCCACGCCACGCCCTGCACGATCCGTTGCATGACCCCGAGGTAGTACAGGATCGACATCAGCGACGCGAACACGATGACGGTCGGGAGCACCTGGGCGAAAAAGAAGAACCCGAGCGAGCCCTCGGACGCCGGCCCCAGCCCGAGCGGCCCGAAGATGAACGTGGAGCCGACCTCGACGGCCGCCAGGAACTGCACGAACAGGCCCGAGACGAACGCGAACGCCGCCGCCGGCCACCCGAGCGGGGCGAACGTCGCGGCGAGACTGTCGCCGCGGAGGATGAGCACGGCGAACACGAGCTGGAGCCCCAGCCCCAGCCCGACCGTCCGCCAGTTGACGCGGCGGCGGTCGGACGAGAGCGCGAACGCGATCGCGAGGATGACGACGAGGCCGAGCAAGCCGCGGCCGATCGAGACAAGGTCCATGCATGCGCGGGGCGGACCCGCAGGGTGAGGCGGCGCGAAGATACCGGGCGGGGCGGGGGGCGGCGAGTCGGGAGGCCGCCCCGGCCCGGTGCCCGTGGCGACGCGGCGTGCCGGGCGCAGGGTGACCACCCCGCCCTCAGCGCGGGCGAGGAGGCCACCTTCTGCTCGCTGCTCGTCGCGGGCGGGGTGGTGCGTTTGCACTACGCGCGGGCGGGGCGGTGGGGCTACGCTCTGCGACCACCCCGCCCCCACGCCTCGCCATGGAACTGACCTCCCTGTTCGGCGCGCACCCCGAGTGGTTCGGTCCGTTCACCGTGCTCGCCTTCGGCGCGGCCTACCTCACGGCCGTCGTCGTGGGCTACCGGCGCGGCTGGCCGCCGGCGGCGTGGCTCCTGGTCCTGGCCGCCGCCGGGATCGGCGGCGTCGTGGGGACGCGGCTGCTCCCGCTCGGCCTCGACGGGCTCCGCGCGCTCTGGCTCGACGGTGCCCTCCCCAACGCGGGCGTCCGCCGGCTGCCGGGCACCATCGTCGGGGCGCTCGTCGCCGCCGAGGCCGCGCGGCGCCTGCTGGGCGTCCGGCGGTCGATGCTCGACCCGCTCGCGTCGGCCGGGCTCGTGGGTATCGCCGTGGCCCGCGTCGGGTGCCTGCTGGCCGGCTGCTGCTTCGGGACGCCGACCGACGGACCGTGGGGCGTGACGTACGCGGCCGGCTCGTTCGTCCACGGGTTCCACCTCGCGCACGGCGTGGTCGAGGGCGGGGCGGCCGGGCCGGCGCCGGTCCACCCGATCCCGCTGTACGACATCGCATTCGCGCTCGTCGTGCTGGCGCTCCTGCCGCGGCTCGCGCGCCGGCTCCGCGCGCCGGGCAGCCTGTGCGGCGCCGTCGTCGGCCTGTACGCCGTGCACCGGTTCGCGCAGGACTTCGTGCGGGCAAACGAGGTGACGGCGTGGGGTGGGCTCACGGCGGTCCAGGTGGGGATGGCGGCCGCGGCCGCGCTTGCCCTCGGGGCCGTCTTGTGGGCCGAGCGGCGCGAGCGGGGCGGGGCGGCCGAGAGCTGGGGTGGGGCGGACCGCGCGGAGCCCGCCCCGCTCCGGCTCGTGGCGGTCCTGGGCGTGGTCGTCGCTTTGCGCCTCGCCCTCGACGGGTGGCTGACGTCGGCCGAGGCGGCGGTCCTGCTGATCCGGATCGTGCCGGCGGCGGGCGCCGTCGCCGTCGCCCTGGTGCGGAGCCCGGCCGCCGCCCCGCTCCGGTGGGCGGCGGCGGGGGTGGCCGGCGCGCTCCCGCTCGTCGTCGGGTTCCAGACCGAGCCGGCGGCCGAGCCGTTCAGTCTGTGGGCCGTCGAGGCGCACGGCGACCTGGGGCGGTACGAGGAGTTCGACATCTGCGACACCGACCTCTACCAGTACGCGACGGCCGGCGCCGGCGTGGCGCGCATCTGGGTCGACCCCAAAGCGGGGCGGACGCGCGAGATCGGCGTGCGGGTCTACGGCGGCCGGCAGGAGGTCGTGGTCGGAGACGACGGACCACCCCGCCCGGGCGACGAGGGCGGGGCGTTCGGGGCCGTCCACCCGTACGTCCGGGTCGAGGGCCGCAACGCCGGCGCCTCGCTCGGGCTCCAGGTCGGCCGCGTCCCGGCCCTGGGGCCGGAGGCGACGACGGTCCTCCCCTCTGCGGGCCTCCGGCTCGGCCCGCGCCGCGCGCACTTCCTGGCGGGCTTCATGGACGTCCCGCACTTTGGGCCGCCGGCCCCAGCGGTCCACATCGGCGCGGGGACCGGGCGGCTCACCGCCGACGGCCAGGAGCTTCGCCTGACCGGAGGCGTCTCCGGCTCCGGCTTCTACGTCGCCGGCACGATCCCGGCGGGGCGGCTCTTCCTCGAACCGATGGGCGCGGTGGCGTCGTCCAACGGCGACTGGATCTACCAGGGTGGCGTCCGGCTCCGCCTCCACCTGCCGGCCGAGTAGCCACCCCGCCCTCACGCCGGCGGGGCGGCGGACGCGCGGGCGGTCCGCGCAGCACGCCCGCCCCGCCCAGGCGTCGCTGCGGGCGGCCCGCCACCCCGCCCGACGGCCACCGGAACACGTCGTTGCATGCAACGACGCGACCTCGTCGCGCAGAACCGCCCCGGGCGGGGTGGGCAACGTGGGGGCAACCGCCCCGCCCCGCCCTTGACAGCGCGGGCGGGGCGGTCATCTTCCCGTACCCCGTACCCCGTACCCCGTACCCTGCTACACCAGCCGCCCCGCCCGGAGCGACCGCTCCAGCCACGTCCGCTTTTTGTCCAACTCGACGAGACTGGCCGCCGCTTGCGGCTGCCCTTGAATCCGTCGCTTCCACGCCGCGTGGACCTGGCGGACCGAGACGTCGGCGGCGAACGAGAGCTCCTTGGCGAGCTCGGCGCACGCCTGGCGCAGCTCGCGCTCGCGCGCGGCCACGTCGATGGCCTGGGGGGGCGGGGCGGGGCGGGGCACGTCCTGGTGGAAGTCGGACGACGAGCGGTAGCCCGGCATCTGCTCCAGGCTGTGCGTCTGGCTCGCGCCCTGGCGGACCGACTTGAGCTCCCACACGCTGACGTCCGTTTTCTCGACCGTCGCGCCTTCGCCGCCCCCGGTCGCCTTGGACTGCTTGACGCCCGTTTGCTCCTCGGCCGCGATCCACCGCAGCGTGTCGACCACGCCCGAGTCGTCGGCGGCGTAGAGGTCGCAGCGGTTGGCCTCCTCGGGCCATTGCGGCACGTAGCGCATCCCGCGGAACACCTGCTGCATCGTCTTCCCGACGGCGCGGACGAGGTCCGCCTTCACCAGCACCGAGATGGGCTTGATGTCCGTCCCCTCGCCGATCATGTCGACCTGGACCATGACGTCGAGCCCGCCCTCGCGGTAGGCGTGGAGCAACTGCTGCCGCTCGCCGGCGGCCACGTCCTGGCCGATCCGGGCGGAGCGGACGTCGGGGTAGCGGCGGCGGACGAAGTCGAGGATGGCGGCCGCGTGCGCGTTCGACATCGCGATGACGAGCATCTGGTGGTCGCGGTAGCCGGCGTAGCTCCCGGACCGCGCCATCTGCCGCGCGAGCTGCCCGCGCTTTTCGGCGAACCGCGCGAACGCCGGCCCGAGCAGCGTCTCGAGGTAGACCTCGTGGAACCGGAGCTTCCGCCGCGCGAGGTACGCGTCGACGTCCTTGGTCGCCTCGGCGTCCTCGCGGAGCTGCGAGAGCGAGATCTCGACCTCCTCGCCCGTGTCCGTCCGCACCATCCGCACCGCGTAGTCGACGACGTGGGCGTCGACGCGCTTGAGGATGCCGCCCTCGGCGTGGGCCTCGCGCATCCCGACCTCGTGGAGCGCGTCGTAGTACTCGAAACCCTCGGAGTCGACGGTCGTGGGCACGCCGAACAGCGTCTTGCTGTCGCCGCGCATGGGCGTGCCCGAGAGCGCCACGCTCGCCGCGTGCGGGAACCGCTCAATGGCCCGCGCCCACGTCCCGTCCGTCGCCAGGTGGTGGACCTCGTCGAACACGAAGAGCGTCTTGGCGCGCTTGCAGTACTCGACGAGCGCGTCGTTCCCGCGCTCGCCCGACGCGTACTGGTAAGTCGTCACCACGACCTCGGTGTCGAGGTTCTTGAGGAACACCCGGTCCGAGTCCGCCGCGCAGTACGTGACCGCCCCGGCCCCGAGCCAGTGGAAGACCTGGGCGAGCTCGTCGGCGTCGGCGTACTGGTCGCGGAGGTTGCCGCGGGGGACGAAGACCACGAGCCGGTCGCAGACGCCGAGCGCGCGCGCGACGACGTAGGCCGAGAGCGCCGTAATCGTCTTGCCGTAGCCCGGGACAAACACGCCGAGCGCGTTCCGCTCGCCCCGTTCGAGCGCCGCCGCCCACTTTTCCAGGAACGCCCGCTGCCCCTCGCGGAACGCGAACCCGTCGCGGAGCCGGACGCCGGGGAGGGCGTCCGCCGACGGCGGCAGCGGGCGGGCGGGGAGCGACACGGGAGCGATCTGCGGGGGCCGTCCAACCTACGCCCGCCCCGCCCCCGGCCGGGCGGGGCGGGGCGGAGCGGCGGGGAAATCTCGGCGGACCCGCGGCCTGGGCGGCGGCCCGCGTGCCGGAATCCCCCACCCCGCCCCCGGGGCGACCCGGGGAAATGGGCGGCCGGTTGAGGAACGGGGCGGGGCGGCGATACCCCCGGGAGATCACCGCAGCGTTCGCATGTCTTCCGCCCCCCTCGTCCAGGTCGTCTACGGCTCCGCCACGCCCCACCTGCTGAGCCGCGACGAACTCCTCGACATCCTCCGCGTGAGCCGCCGCAACAACGCGGCCGCCGGCGTCACCGGCGCCCTCCTCTACACCGAGGGCAACGTGATGCAGGTGCTCGAAGGCCCCGGCCCGGCCGTCGAGGCGACCTATGCCCGGATCGCCCGCGACCCCCGCCACCACCGCGTGCTCCCGCTCATCCGCGGGCCGGTCGAGGCCCGGTCGTTCCCGGACTGGTCGATGGGGCTCTGCGACGTCCACGGGCTGGACGACGAGGACCGGGCTGCGACGCGGTCGCTCCTCGACCTCACGGCGCCGGGGCCGGACCGGGCACGGCGCCTGCTGGCCTCGTTCCGCGCGCTCCTCCCCGGCGTGCGCACGCACGTCCCCGGCTGACGGCCCCAGCACGCGACCGCCCCGCCCCGACGTGCGGGCGGGGCGGCTAGGGGGTGCGGCCACCCCGCCCCCGACGTGGGCAGCGGGCGGGGCGGCTAGAAAGTGCGCTAGAGCAACGGCAGGTAGGTACAGGGTGCTCGGCACGAGGTACGCGCGCGTCGAGGTCAGATCGGACCGTACCTCGTACCCGGTACCCCGTACCCACCCGGAGGGTGCGCTAGAGGGTGCGGACGTTGTCGGTCGGGTCGTCGTCGGGGAGGTCGCCCGTGGGGTCGATCCGGGCCGAGACCACGGTCCGGCCGTCCAGCTCGACGCGGGCGGCCGTCGTGTCGGTCCCGAAGTAGGCCTCGGCCGGGACCGTGACAACTTCGGTGGTCCCGTCCGCGAACCGGAACTCGACCGTCGTGGGCAGCACCTGCGCGCCCCGGTTCTCGACCGTCGCCACCGCCCGGCCGTCGACGACGTCGAGGGCGACGAGCGCCTGGTCGAACAGGCCAGTCTCGTAGAACCACCCGCGCCAGAACCAGCTCAGGTCCTCGCCGGTCACGTCCTCGATCGTGCGGAAAAAGTCGGCCGGCTGCGGGTGCTTGTACGCCCACCGCTGGATGTACTCCTCGAAGGCCTCGTCGAAGCGCTCCGGCCCGACGACCGTGTTGCGGAGGAGCAGGAGCCCCTTCGCCGGCTTCCGGTAGGCCAGCCACCCGAGGGCGGGGCGGCGGATCCGGTCGGGGTACGTCATGATCGGCTGGTCGACCGCGTACGGCTGGCGCGCGAAGTCCGCCGCCGCCGGCCCCTCGGTGAGCCGGATCACGCGGGCCGAGTCGGCTTGGCCGTAGCCGGCGATCGTCGGGTCCGGGTTGGCGTCGTAGAACTCGCGGTTGGCGAACGTGTTGAGGTAGCTGTTGAAGCCCTCGTCCATCCAGGCGTAGCGGCGCTCGTCGGAGCCCACGATCATCGGGAACCAGTTGTGGCCGAGCTCGTGGTCGATGACCCCGAACAGGCTCATAAACCGGGCGTCGACGCCCGAAAAGTGGAGCATCGGGTACTCCATGCCGCCCACGACGCCGGCCACCGAGATGGCGACGGGGTAGGGGTACGGGTACCACCGGCTGTTGGCGAGGATGGAGGCGCGGCCGAACCGCGTGGCCTCCTCCCAGCCGGGGTTGTCGGGTGTGCCCACGCCCTCGGCCGGGTAGGCGCTCAGGATCAGGACGTCGTTCGTCGTGCCGTCCTCCAGCTCGACGGCGGCGTTCGCGCCGTCGAGGATGAAGGCGTCCGAGGCCGCCCACGCCACGTCGCGGACGTTCTCGGCGCGGTAGCGCCACGTGGTCATCCCCCCGGCGGGGCGGGCACGGCCGACCTCGTCGGGCTCGACGATGTAGACGCGGTCGGGGCTCTGGCGCACGCGCGCCAGCCGCTCGCGCTGGACATCGGTGTAGACCTCGCCCTCGTTCAAGAGCTCGCCGGTGCCGACGACCGTCATCGACGAGGGCACCGTCACGGCGTACTCGAAGTCGCCGTAGCCCAGGTAGAACTCGCCCTGGCCGAGGTACGGGAGCGGGTTCCAGCCGTGGACGTCGTCGTAGACGGCCACGCGCGGGTACCACTGGGCGAACTCGTAGACGGTCCCGGCGGCGGTCTCGAGCCGGCCCATCCGATCGGCCCCGTACTCGGGCACGACGAACGAGTACGGCACGACGACCTCGACGGTCCCGCCGTTGTCGCGGAGCGGGGCGGGGAGGTCGATCCGCATCCGCGTGTCGGTCACGACCGGCGTCACGGGCTGGCCGCCCGCGGTGACGGTCCCGATCTGGTAGCCGCCCTCGGGGAACGACCCGCGCCACCGGCTGTCGGGCGGCGTGCGGAGCGCGCCCCGCGAGGCGGGCGCGAACAGGTTCTGCTCGAGGTGCATCCACAGGTAGTCGAGCGCCTGCGGGCTGTTGTTCGTGTAGGTCAGCCGGACGGTCCCGGTGACGGTGTGGGTCGTCGTGTCGAGGGCGGCCTCGATGCGGTAGTCGTTCTCGTTCTGCCAGTAGGCGGGGCCGGGGCGGCCGTCGGCGGCGCGATACTGGTTGGGCGTCGGGAGCACGAGCGGCGCGAACAGAGCGTCGTTCGTCTCTTCGAACGCGACGTTCTGGGCGAGGGCCGGGGCGGCGGCGAGGACGAGCGCGGTGAGGAGCGCGGTCGGGGCCAGCGCGGACAGGCGGGGAGTCATAAAGGGGCGGAGTGGGGGTGGGGTGGCGCTGCGGGAACGTAGCCACCGGCGGGGGCGCCGGAGTAACGCCCGCCCCGCCCGTCCGCGTACGGGGTCGTCCCACCTGCAGGTCGGGTAGCGGACCGGGGGAGGGGTGGAGGTCAGTGCGGGCGGGGCGGCTGAAGGTGGCCGAACGACGTTGCGAAGCGGCGGCAGTCCCCCTCCTGGCCACCGCGCAGCGTCGGCGCAGCCAAGAGGGGGCTAGGGGTGGTCGTGACGAGGGCGGGGCGGTCTGGACGGGCGCCGCCCCGCCCGCCGCCGCCCCGCCCGTGCCGTGGGCGGGGTGGTTCACGGGCTGCACGCTGCCGCACTTTCACGCCCGGCTGAAAACTCCGCGCGCCGTGCGTCGTGCTACGCCGCCGCCCCGACGCCATGCCCGCCCGCCCCGCCCCGCCCGACGCCGACGCCCCCGCCGCGAGCGGGGCGGACGCCGTGCTCGACCTCCGCGACGTCCGCAAGGGGTACCGCGAGGGGGACGCCACGCGCGACGTGCTCCGCGGCGCCTCCATGCGCCTCGGGCGCGGCACCGTCGGCGCGCTCGTCGGGCGGAGCGGCGCGGGCAAGTCGACCGTCCTCAACCTGATCTCGGGCATCGACCAACCCGACGACGGGGCCGTCGTCGTGGACGGCCAGCACCTCGAACGGCTCTCGGAGCGCGAGCGGACCCTGTTCCGCCGCCGCCACATCGGGTTCGTGTTCCAGTTCTACAACCTCGTCCCCACGCTGACCGTCGCCGAGAACGTCCGCTTCCTCCTCGACCTCAACCGGGCGCCCGACGCCGAGGCCCGCGCGGCGTCGCTGCTCGCGGATGTCGGGCTGGCGGACCGCGCCGACGCCTTTCCCGACCGGCTCTCCGGCGGCGAGCAGCAGCGCGTGGCGATCGCCCGGGCGCTCGCCCATGACCCCGCCCTCGTCCTCGCCGACGAGCCCACGGGCGATCTCGACGCCCGGACCGGCCGCCAGATCCTCGACCTCCTCGAAGCCATGACGCGCGAGCGCGGGCGGACGCTGCTCATGGTCACGCACGACGAGAACACGCTCGACCGCGTCGACACCGTGTTCCGCCTCGCCGACGGGCGGCTGGAGAGGGAAGAGGGAGGGGGGAAGCGGCAGGAGGGCGTGCCTCGTCCCGTGGCGGCGCGCGACTGACCGCCCCGCCCCGCCCCCTCACAGAGCAGACGTCGGGGGAGGCCGCCCCGCCCCGACGGTCTTTCTCCCTTGCCTCACCCCCCATGACCCTTGCCCTGTCGAGCCGCCGCTACCTGCTCCGCCACCCGTGGCTGACGGCGCTCTCGATCCTCGGCGTGGCGCTGGGCGTGGCCGTCAGCGTGGCGGTCGATCTCGCGAACGGGAGCGCGCTCCGGGCCTTCGAGCTGTCGGGCGAGGCCGTGACCGGCCGCGCCACGCACCAGGTCATCGGCGGGCCGGGCGGGGTGCCGGGGGCGCTCGTGGCTCGCGTCCGCGTCGAGGGCGGGGTGGCGAACGTGGCGCCGGTCGTGGAGGGCGACGCGCGCGTGGCGCGCGAGCCCAGCCGCGTGGTCGGCGTGCTGGGCGTGGACCCGTTCGAGGAGGCCGCCTTCCGCCCGTTCGTCGGCGGCCCGGGCAGCGGGCTCGACGCCGGCCTGTTCCTGACCGTCCCCGGCGCCGCGCTGGTCTCCGAGCAGACGGCGGCGGAGCTGGGCCTCGCCGTCGGCGACACGCTCGGACTCCAGATCGACGGGCGCCCCGAGGTCGCGCAGATTATCGGCCTCCTCCAGCCCGGCGACGACCGCAGCGCGAGCGCGCTCCAGAACCTGCTGGTGGTGGACGTGGCGACGGGGCAGGAGTGGTTCGGGATGGCGGGGACTGGGGACTCGGGAGCGGGGACTGGCAGAGGCAGCGTCCCAGAGGGCGGGGCGGAGCCGAACGGGGCGGACTCCGCCGAGGTCACGTCTGCTAATCCCTCTTCATCCCCCATCCCCTATCCCTCGCCGGCACCCGCCGGCCGCCTTTCCCGCATCGACCTCCTGCTCCCGGACTCGGCGGCGGTGGCGCGCGTGGCGGCGCTGCTGCCGGCGGGCGCCGAGGTGCGGCCGGCGTCGACGCAGGCGGAGACGCTGGCGACGATGACCGAGGCGTTCCGGCTCAACCTGTCGGCGCTGAGCCTCTTGGCGCTCGTCGTTGGGCTGTTCCTCATCTACAACACCGTGACGTTCGCCGTCGTCCAGCGGCGGCGCGTGCTGGGGACGTACCGGGCGCTCGGCGTCACGCGCGGCGAAGTGTTCCGGCTGGTCTTGGTCGAGGCGCTCGTAGTCGGCGCCGTGGGGACCGCGCTCGGGCTCGCGCTGGGCGTGGCGCTGGGGAGCGGGCTGGTCCGGCTCGTGACGCAGACGATCGGCGACCTGTACTTCGTCGTCCGCGTGCGCGAGCTGGCGCTCTCGCCGTGGGCGCTCGCGAAGGGCGCCGTGCTGGGGCTCGGGGCCACGCTCGTCGGCGCGCTCCGGCCCGGGTGGGAGGCGGCGTCGGTGGCGCCGGCCTCGGCGCTCCGCCGCTCGACGCAGGAGGACCGCATCGGGCGCGGGGCGGGGCGGCTGGCCCTGGGCGGGGCGGCGGCGCTCGCGTCGGGCGGCTTGGTGCTGCTCCTCCCCGCCGGCGTGGTCGGCGCCTACGCCGGGATGCTCGGCATCCTGGTCGGCGTGGCGCTCCTCACGCCCTGGCTCACGCGAGTGTACGCGGCGGCGGCGCAGCCGCTCATGGCCCGGCTCATGGGGCCGGTCGGGCGGATGGCCGCGCGCGGGATCGCGACCTCGCTCAGCCGGACGGCCGTGGCGGTCGCCGCGCTCACGGTCGCCGTGGCCGCCACGATCGGCGTGGCCACGATGGTGTCGTCGTTCCGCACGACGGTCGAGGACTGGCTGGGGTCCGTGCTCCAGTCCGACGTCTACGTGCAGCCGCCGGCGACCGTCTTCCGGCGGGGCGGGGCGGTCCTCGACCCGGCCCTCGCGCGCGACCTGGCCGCGCTCCCGGGCGTCGAGCGGACCGACGCCATCCGAATCCGCACGCTGGACGGCCTGGTCCGCTCGGGCGGGAACTCGGGCGGGGCGGGCGACGGCTCGTCGGCCGGCCGGTTCGACCTCGTCGTCTCGCGCATCGACGCGACGCGGGCGGGCGTCAACCGCTACAAGGAGGGCTCGGCCGAGGCGTTCGCGGCGGCGGCACCGGGCGGGGCGGTGGCCGTGAGCGAGCCGTTCGCGTTCCGGTTCGGGGTCGGCGTGGGCGACACGCTGCGGCTCCCGACCGACCGCGGCCCACGCGCCTATCCGGTCGCGGCCGTCTACATCGACTACGGGAACGACCTGGGCGTGGTGCTCATGGACGAGCGCCCGTTCCTCGCGGCCTACGACGACCCCGGGTACGCGGGCACGGCACTCACGGCGGCGCCGGGCGTCGACCCCGACGACCTGGTGGCGAGCGCCCAGGCGCTCGCCGAGGGCCGGCAGGACGTGACCGTCCGCTCGACGCGGGCGCTCCGGCAGGCCAGCCTCGACATCTTCGACCAGACGTTCGTGGTGACGAGCGTGCTCCGGCTGCTCGCGGTCGGCGTCGCGTTTGTGGGCGTGCTCTCAGCGCTGCTGGCGCTCCAGCTCGAGCGCCGCCGCGAGCTGGCCATGCTCCGCGCGCAGGGCATGACGCCGGGCGAGCTGCGGAAGATGGTGCTCGCGCAGACGGGCCTCATGGGGCTGTGGGCGGGCCTGCTCTCGGTCCCGCTCGGCCTCGCGCTGGCGGCCGTCCTCGTGTTCGTGGTCAACGTCCGCTCGTTCGGGTGGACGCTGGCGTTCGTGGTCTCGCCGTCCGTGCTGCTCCAGGCGGTCGGGCTGGCGGTCGCGGCGGCGCTCCTGGCCGGGGCCTACCCGGCGTGGCGGATGAGCACGACGAGCCCGGCGATCGCGCTGCGGGAGGAGTAGGGCGGGGCGGGCGCTGGACGAGTCGGGCGGGGCGCGTGGCGTATCATCAGGGACCACCCCGCCCGCGCCATGACCGTCCCCATCACGAAGCCACAGATCGTCCGTGCCGTGGGCGACCTGCCCGACGACGCGACGGTCGAGGACGCGATGGAGCGCCTGCTCCTGCTGAGCAAGGTCGGCGAGGGGCTCGAACAGGCGCGCCGCGGAGAGACCGTCCCCCACGCGGAAGTCGCTCGCCGCATGGAGGAGCGGCTAAGCGGTTGGCGCAACCGGCCGTAGACAGTGGCGGACGTCGTCTGGACGAAGAGGGCGCAGGCCGACCTCGCCGAGATCGCGGACTACCACGCCGCGCAGTCGCCCGCCTACGCCGAGGTTCTCGTGCGTCGGCTTCTCGCAGCGGCCGAGCGGCTGAGCGCCTTTCCCGAGTCCGGCCGCGTCGTGCCGGAGATCGGGGACGAGCTCATGCGAGAGGTGGTGTACCGGAACTACCGCGTCATCTACCTCCACAGCGCCGGGGAGGGCCGGAAGCGAATCGGTCTCATATGCTTAGCCTGGGGGATTCCGTATCGTAGCATACAGCGAAGCCATCCCGGGTTGACAGGGTAGCTTCGGCCATGCCCGCCCCGCTCTCCGTCGACCTCCGTCGCCGCGTCCTCGACGCCGCCCGCTCGGCCACTGCCCCCGTCGTCGCCGCCCGCTTCGGCGTCTCCGTCTCGACCGTCCACCGGCTCCGCCACCTCGACCGCATTCAGGGGTCCGTCGAGCCTCGGCCCCACGGCGGTGGCCATACCCCGCTCGTGACCGACGACGACCGCCCGCTCTTCGACGGGTACCTCGCCGAGAACCCTTCGATGCCGCACGCGACCATCGCCCGCCGGTTCGAGGCCGACACCGGACGCGCCATCAGCCGCCAGACCGTCCAGCGGATGCTGGGTCTGTGGCGGGTCACCCGAAAAAAAAGTCCATGATCGCCTCCCAGCGCTTCCGCCCGGATGTGGTCGCCAAGCGCGAGGCGTTCTTGGCGGAGGTCGCGGCGATCCCAGCCGAGCGGTTGGTTTTCGTCGACGAGTCGGGGATTCAGATCGGCGCGCGGTCGGCGTACGGGTTCGCGCCCATCGGCACGCGGTGCGTCGAGGTCGCCCCTTTCCGGGTCGGCAAGCGGGT
Organism: Rubrivirga sp. S365; assembly: GCF_032248475.1. Taxonomy (NCBI): domain Bacteria; kingdom Pseudomonadati; phylum Rhodothermota; class Rhodothermia; order Rhodothermales; family Rubricoccaceae; genus Rubrivirga; species Rubrivirga sp. S365. The sequence continues at coordinate 364,335 of NZ_JAVTTN010000001.1, read as the reverse complement.
CAACCTCATCGGGTGGATGGCCGCGACGTGCGGGTCGGTGCGGGCACACGAGGGGTCCGTCAAGGCCCCCCACTTCGAGGCGTTCGTGGCCGAGAGCCTGGTGCCGTGCTTGGAGGAGGGCGACGTAGTGATCTGGGACAACGCCCGGATCCACAGCCCGGCTGCAATCGCACTCGTTGAGGCCGTCGGTGCCCGCGTGCTCCCGCAGCCGCCGTACAGCCCGGATCTCAACGCGATCGAGCCGATGTGGTCGAAGGTGAAGGCGATCGTCAAGCAGAAGCTGGCCGACGCCCGGGACGCGCTGCTCGACGCGCTCGACGAAGCCGTTTCCGCGGTCACACCATCGGACGCCTCCGGGTGGATCGCGCACTGCGGCTACGCCTTCCTACCCGACTGAGCTACGCTGTATGAGCGAAGAGGGGACGAATCCGCCGGTGAGACGATATTTCCTATCCAACGTGGGGCTTGCGGCCCCCACTCGTCTAATGTCTTCCCCCTCTCCTGTCTCGACGTTAAGCGGCGTGTGGCTGCCGATGGCGCTATTCGTCCTCCTAGGAGGGTGTGATGGGATGGACGTGTACAGCGGCGGCGGACGGATCTACGCAGGAGGGCAGAGCTTCGGGGCGGCCATTGCTCTCGATGGGAACGTGTCCATGATCACGGCCTCTAGCTCTGACGAAGCCTTCGTGCTTCGTCGCGACGGTGATCGGTGGGCGTCCGAGGCCCAACTCCTTCCCCCTAGTGGAGTGCCAGATGATGAGCGTTCCGGCGAGGGTATCGTCTTTGGCTGGGCTGGTGATGTGGAGGGGTCAGTCGCCATCGTCGGTGCACCAGTTCTTGGTGCCGCCGCCCGATCTATCCCCGGCCGGGCGTACGTGTTTGAGCACAGGGGCGGTGACTGGGTACGCACAGCTGACCTTCGGGCCTCTGACCCATCTCTCGGTCGCCTGTTCGGGAGGGCCGTCGCAGTCTCGAAGGGTCGTGTGGCAGTCGCTGCGGGAGCAGCTACGACACTCGTCTCGGAGGATCTCGTCGAGCCAGCAGCCGTCATCCTCTACGAGCGGTTGGGAGAGAGTTGGGCTGAGGTGTCTCGGGTTGAGGAAACGGAGTACGAACGGCCCACAGGACTTGGAGGAGGCTCGTTCTTTGGGTCGGGCCTCGCGCTAAATGGCGACCGACTCGCAGTCGGGTCGCCCGGTCAGGACGTCGGGGGCGTCCGGGGCGTTGGAGCCATTCGGGTCTACCAGTGGACGGGGGAGGCGTGGGCGCTCTCAGACGTTCTCTCCCCTCCCGCACTTCGCGAGAACGACGAAATGGGCAATGTCGTCGCGCTCGACGGCCCGGTTCTCGCGGCCGGAGTATCTGGCCGCGATGTTGGAGGCGGCATTGGAGGCGGCTCCGCGTTCGTGTTTCGCAACAGTGGGGGAGGGTGGACAGTCGAGGCCGAGCTTCTCCCAGTTGGCCTTACCTCTCGCAGCATCTACGGGTATTCCATCGCTGCGAGTGGAGATCGGGTTGCCGTCGGGGACGTGGCCCGAGCAGAGGATCGAGGTTCGGTGTTCGTGTGGGTCCGCCGTCCGTCGGGAGAGTGGGAGATGGAAGCCGAACTATGGCCGTCGGGACTTGGAGGTGGCTCTGCGTTCGGAGAGAGCGTAGCGCTTGAAGGAGATCGGCTTATGGTGGGAGCAGTCGGAGCCGGAGGCGCCGAAGGGGGCGCCTACGAGTTTCAGCGGGGTCCGGACGGTTGGGTGCAGGTCGGGGGTTAGGAATAAGTCTGGTGCATTCCCTTGGAGGCTGTTTCGATATACAGCAAAACAGCTCATTGCATTTTGGGATGTGTTTTCCTTTACAGGAAAACGGGAGGCCTCCTCCAGCGCCTCCCCCGACGCCTTCGCAGTCGGCCTCCGTCCACCAGAAGAGCATGACGAGGCCCGTCCGCCACTGGTCCAGGTAGAAGCGGTGCGCGCCGACGCCGCCCAGCAGGAGGGCTAGGAGCGTCGCCGTCGGCTTGCTGGAGTCCGCCCGTCGGTCCTGCGCCGGCCGCGCCGCCGCGGCACGCGCGGCTGCCGGGCGCCGCACGCGGGGCAGTCGCGGGCGTCCGCGTCGGCGGCCTCCCCGCACGCGTAGCAGAACCTCTTGACGGCGACGGCCGCGGGCGGGGTGGCGGCCCGGTCGCGCCGGGCGGGGGGCGCCGACCGGCGCGACCGGCGGAGGTCCCAGCGGCGGCCGCCCGCCCGGCTCGGGTCGGGGCCGAACGCCTGCGCCTCGAGCTCTTCGGAGGAGAGGCCGTCGAGGTCGTCGTTTTCGAAGTCGGTCGTGGGCACGGCGGGGCGGGGTGGGATGGCAGGGTACGCGCGGCCGCGCGCACCTGCCCTTCGGATTCTGGCCGCGCGGGGTGCACCGGCCGCGGCCGCCCCGCCCAGACTCCGCGAAGCGGGCGGGGTGGGAGACCCGGGCCGCCCCGCCCGCGTTGGGGCCGCATGACCGTGCCCCGCCCCGCCCCGCTCCTGGCCGCCGGCCTGCTCCTCTTCGCGCTCGGCTGCGACGACGCCGCCGACGGCGTCCGCGCGTCGGTGTCGGTCGCCGAGGCCATGTCCGGCGACACGACCGGCTACGCCCGCGCCGACCGCGTCCGCGCGTTCTCGTTCCCCGCCGACCACGGGCCGCACCCGGCGTTCAAGGCCGAGTGGTGGTACGTGACCGGCACGCTCGACGCGGCGGACGGGACCGACCGGCAGTTCGGAGTCCAGTTTACCGTTTTCCGCTCGGCGCTCCGCCCCGACACGGCCGCCGCCGCCGAGCGGTCGTCGGCGTGGGCGACGGACCAGCTCTACATGGCCCACGTCGGGATCGGGGACGTGGCCGGCGGGCAGTTCTACTCGTTCGACCAGGTCGCGCGCGGGGCCGCCGGGCTCTCCGGCGCCACGGCCGACCCGGTCGCCGCGTTCGTCGGGGCGGTCCGCCTGGACCAGGCCGGGCCGCTCGGGGCGGGCGGGGCGGTCCCGCTCCGCGTGCGCGGAGCGGCCGAGGGCGCCTCGTTCGACTTGACCGCCCGGCCGGTCAAGCCCATCGTGTTCCAGGGCGACCGCGGGCTGAGCCAGAAGGGGGCGGGGCCGGAAAACGCGAGCTACTACTACGCCCAGACGCGGATGGCGACGACCGGGACGGTGACGCTCCCCGACGGCGAGGCCGTCCCCGTCGAGGGCCTCACGTGGCTCGACCGCGAGTGGTCCACGTCGGCGCTCAGCGAGGGGCAGGTCGGATGGGACTGGTTCGCCCTCCACCTGGACGACGGCCGCGACCTCATGCTCTACCAAATCCGCTGGGACGACCCCTCGCGCGCCCCGCTCGGCGACGGCTCGCTCGTGGGCGCCGACGGGACGAAGCGCCGCCTGAGCGCGGCCGACTTCTCGCTCGAGCCGCTCGAGACCTGGGAGAGCCCGCGCGGCGGCGCCTACCCGGTCCGCTGGCGCGCCCGCGTGCCGAGCGCCGGCCTCGACCTCACGGTCGCCGCCCCGCTCGACGACCAGGAGCTCGACGCGACCGTCCGCTACTGGGAGGGCACGATGGACGTGTCGGGGACGGTCTCGGGGACCGGCTTCCTGGAGATGACCGGCTACGCCGACGGCCTCGACGGGAGCGCCCGGCCGACGCCCTCGGGCCGCTAGACTCCGGGTCGGTACGGGGTACTCGGTACTCGGTGCGGGGTACGGCTCCCGGAGGCCCTTCTAGGCCCGTTCCCTGGACCGCTCGCGGGGGCGGGGCGGGAGACTCCGCCGCCCCGCCCGCTCGTCTCCGCCGTCCTCTTCGGCGGGCGGGGCGGGCTCAGCCACGCGGATGTCGGTGAGCGAGCCGCGGATGTCGGTGAGCGAGCCGTGGACGTCGAGGACGACCTCGAACCGGGCGCTCGCCTGGAGCACGCGGCGCGCGAGGCCGTCCGGGTCCCGCGCCCGCCCCGACAGCACGTCGAGGACGAGGGCGATGACGGAGAGCGGGGCGAACAGGACGCCGGCGAGCCCAGCCGCCCACAGCTTGAGGTTGTAGGCGAGGACGTCGGAGACGGCGGAGCGGTCGGCCACGGTGGGGCGGGGTGGAGGCTCGTCCCCTACGTGCCCGCCGCGCCCCCGAGTTACAGAACTCAGCGGGCGGGGCGGCTACAGGCGGACGCGCTCGACGTCGGCGGCCGTGACGCGGACCGTGCCGCCGTCGACGAACCGGGCCTCGGCGTCGGCCGGCACGCGGACGAGGTCGAGGGGCGCCCGCCGCGGCCGGCCGTCTAGCGCCTTGCGGATCGTCGCCTCGTGCGGGGCCAGCCGCTCGTCCCACCGCGCGAGCGCGAAGTGCGTGTCGGGGAACCGCTTGAGGAGCGACCGCCACTTGGCCGCCGACACCTTGCCGGCCTCGCCCCAGAAGACCGGCTCGGGGTCGCCGTAGGCCAGTCCGCCCGGGGGCGGGGCGAGCTGCACGAGGTCGGGCTTGTACGTGTCGCCGATGGGCACCTCGACCCGCATCTCGGGGTACTCGGGCAGGTAGAGCGCCCACAGAACGGCCTTCATCAGCACGTGCTCGATCGACTCCCCGCGCTTCTTGACGAGGACCAGCTTGCGGAGGCCGGCGCCGTCGGAGGCGCGGAGCGTGAGCGTCCGGCGGAGGGCGAGGTCGGAGGGCACGGAAGAGGGGTTCGGGGTTCGGGAGGCCGGATTTGTTCCGCCCCGCCCGGTGGCGGACGAGAGGGAGCGGCAAAGGACGCCGCCCCGCCCGGCACCGGTGCTCACCCCGCGTCCTGCGAGCGGGGCGGTTCCGAACGGCGCAGACAGCGCCCGCCCCGCCCCGACCTCGCGCGTTGCGGGCGGGGTGAGAGACCATCGCTGCCCGCTACGCCAGGTCCAGCCCGTCCGCGAGGCCCCGGAAGCGTTCGGCGAGGTCCATCCGCTGGTTCTGGAGCCGCGCCACCACGTCGCGCCGGCGCGCGCGGACCCGGCGCACGCGGACGGCCCGCCGCGTCTCCTGGACCAGCTCGCCCCACCGGAGCGCGAGCGCCCCGCCGACGGCGCTCAGCACGAACACAGCGAGGCCGGCCAGGAGCGGGGCGTCCGGGAGGGCCGGGAACAGCGCGTGCAGCCGCGCCGCGCCGACGCCGGCCAGGACGCCCGCGACGACCCACGCGAGCGGGTACAGCACCACCCCGCCCAGGAGCTTGATCGTCGCCGTGTCCTTCTGCGCCGCCGCCAGCCGCCGCGCGAGCGCGTTCAGGAGCAGGAACGGCGGCCCGTTGACGACGAACCCGAGGAGTAGGATCGGCGGGAGGAAGAGGACCACGAGCACGGCCTGGACCACGAACAGGACGGCCAGGAGCGGCGACGCCACACGCGGCGCCCGGTCGAGGTCAGCGTCGTCGAGGCCGGCCGCGCGGAGGAGCCGATCGTAGGTGGCCGTGTCGCGGCGCAGGGCCTCGACCTCGGCCGGGTGCGACGCGCGGCGGGCGTGGTAGCCCTCCCACACCATGCCGAAGCCGCGCGACCGCTCGCGGAACGAGGCCCGCCGCGCCCGGACCCCGTCGCGGAGGTCGTCCTCGGCCCGGAGCAGCGCGTACGCCCGGTGCATGAGCCGGTGCGTCGCCCAGTCCTCGGTGGGGCGGACGGCGTCGACGAGCGCGCCCTCGATCCGGTCCGTCAGCGCGCGCACCGGGTCGTCGAATGAGTTCAGGCCGCGCACGTCGAGCGGCCGGTGGAAGGCGACGGCGGCGTCTGACCGCCACGCGTCCTTCCGGTCGTAGTGGAGCCCCACGGGGACGATCACGGGCGGAGCAGCGGCCCCGTCGCGGGCGACCTGCGCCTGGGCCTCGAAAAAGAGCCGCGCCGCGCCCGTCTTGACCTCGGCCAGGTGCGGGTCGTCGTGGCTCACGCCCTCGGGGAACAGAGCGGCGAACGAGCCGGCGGCCACGCGGTCGGCGAGGGCGGCCAGGCTCTTCGCGTTCGCCGCGCGCCGGGCCTCGGGGTCGCCGCCGTCCTGGGCGCGGTAGATCGGGACCGTCCCCAGCCCGCGCATGAGCGCCCCGAGGACCGGCCACCGCAGGAGCCCGTGGCGCGCGCCGAACACGACCTGCCCGGGGAACGTGGCCACCATGAGCGCCGGGTCGACGATCCCGTTCGGGTGCCACGCGACGAGGAGCCCGCCCCGCCCCGGCGGCACGTCGGCCAGCCCCTCGACCCAGACGCGCCGGAAAAACACAGCGACGAGCGCGCGGACGACGGCGCGGAGCGCGCGGTACAGCGGGGGCGGTCCCACAGGGCGGGGCGGTGGTGCGGGGGGAGGATACTGAGGGAGGTAGAGCAGGTAGAGCAGCGGGCGGGGCGCCGAAAAGTTCTGTGCGGCTCCCGCCCCGCCCGGTGGCGCGAGCGGGGCGGGCACCTTGCTCTCTCCGCTCCTACCCTCCCTCCGGCCACAGCCACGCCGCGCCGCGGACGCCGCTCGAGTCGCCGTGTGCGTTGCGGACCACGCGCGTGCGGACCGTGTCCGAGAACACCCACGGCGCGAGCCGCTCCGGCACGCGCGCGGCGAGGTCCGGCAGGTTCGACATCCCGCCGCCGAGGACGATCACGTCCGGGTCGAGCACGTTCACCACCACGGCGAGCCCGCGGCCCAGGCGCTCGGCGTAGCGGTCGAGCGTGGCCTGCGCGTCGGCGTCGCCGCCCTCGGCCGCCGCCACGACCTCGGGCGGGGTGGCGGCCCGGCCCGTCGCGCGCTCGTGGTCGGCCGCCAGGCCCGGCCCCGAGAGCCACTTCTCGACGCACCCGCGCAGGCCGCAGTAGCATGCCGGCCCCGGCCGCTCGGCGTCGCGCGGCCACGGGAGCGGCGTGTGGCCCCACTCGCCCGCGATCCGGTTCGGCCCGACGAGCGGGCGGCCGCTGACCACCACCCCGCCCCCGACCCCGGTCCCCAGGATGACGCCGAAGACGACCTCGGCGCCAGCCGCCGCGCCGTCCGTCGCCTCGGACAGCGCGAAGCAGTTGGCGTCGTTCATCACGCGGACCTCGCGGCCGAGCCGCGCGCCCAGGTCGCGGTCGAACGGGCGCCCGTTGAGCCACACCGAGTTCGCGTTCTTGACGAGCCCGTCGCGGTCGACCACGCCTGGGATGCCGACGCCGACCGTGCCCGCCCCGCCCGCCTCGTGCTCGACGGCCTCGACGAGCGCGCCGACGGCCTCGACGGTCCCGTCGTAGTCGCGCGGCGTGGGCACGCGGCGGCGCACGCGCTCCGCCCCGCCCGCGCCCAGCGCGAGCGCCTCGATCTTGGTCCCGCCCAGGTCGACGCCGATTCTCATGAGCGGGGCGGGGCGGGTTCGTGAGGGCGGACGGGCCGTTCGGGCGGGGCGGAAGCTACGGGCGCCCACCCCGCTTGGGCGGAACGGGCGCCGCGCGCCGGCGAGGGCGGGGCGGTTGGGGAGCCGCTGCCCGCCGACTACTGACTCACTGGCCCGCCGCCCTACTCGCTCTCGAGCGCCGCCTCCTCGGGGTGCCCGTTGTGGACGAGCAGCGTGGTCCCGGCCGCCGCGACGAGCGCGTTCAGGCCCTCGCCGTAGCCGTCGTCGTCCGGCCGCGGCATCCCGAGCACGGTGAGGTCGGCGCTCCGGCTGTGCTCGGCGAGCACGTCGGTAAACGGACGGTCGGGGTCCGTGCGCACGACGACCTCGACCTCGGCCTCGACGCGGACCGCTTCGAGGAGCGCCTCGGTGTCGGCGCGGACGCCGTCGGCGGCCTCGGGCCGCCCGACCATGCGGAGCACGCGGAGCGCGGCCCCGTCCCAGTCGCGGTGGCGGACGGCGAGGTGGGCCAGGAGCAGCATGAGGTCGCCGTTCCCACCCCGCCCGCCCCACCACACGTGGACCTCGCGGCGCTGCCCGAACCCCCGCTCGGCGTCGACGTGGAGGAACAGGGTCGACTTGGCGAGGTCGGCAAAGTCGCGGAGCAGCCGCATCTGGAGCGCCCGCCCGTCGGCCGTCCGGCTCCACCCCAGGACGACCGTGTTCGACTCGAGCCGGCCGATCCCGTGGGCCTGCGCGACCGCCACGGCGCCGGCCCGAAAGTCGGAGACGATCTGGGCCTCGGCGAACGCGGCCATCCGGTGCTCGCGGATGTAGTCGCGGATCCGGTCCTGGGCCTTCTCGCGGAGGGCGGGGCGGCCGCGGTCCTCCACCCCGCCCGTGATGAGCTGGCTGAACGTGACCACGCCGCGGCCCAGGCTCAGCCAGTCGGCCAGCGCGACGAGGTGCTCGCGGTTGTGGGGCTGCCCGGTGAACACCATGAGGTTGGGGCGCCAGTTGCGGGCGCCGCCGGCGTCGCGGCGCTCCAGCTTGAGCAGCGCGAACCGGGCCAAGGACGTCCACACCCCGCTCCGCACGTCGCCCCAGGTGTCCACCGTCTCCCGGCGGCGGAGCGCGAAGTAGATCCCGTACGTGACCACGATCGCCGCGACGGTCGCCGGGGCGTTGATGAGGAACATGGCCCCGTAGCACCCGAGCGCGCCTAGCGCCGGCACGAAGGCGCGGACCGCGAACGTGGGCCGGAAGCTCGGGTTGCCGACCGCCTTCTCGATGGCGGCCACGAGGTTGACCATCCCGTACGTGTTCAGGAAGAACATCGTGATGACCGGGGCGACCACGTCGAGGTCGCCCGCCCAGATCACGCCGACCGCCACGAGGCCAGTGATGAGGACGGCCGCGCGGGGCTCGGTCGGGCTCCCCATCTGCGAGGCCATCCACCGCGGGACCACGCGGTCGCCGGCGACGGCCTGGAGCGTCCGCGGCGCCGCGAGCACGCTGCCCAGCGCGCTCGACAGCGTCGACGCTGCCACGCCGGCCAGGATGAGGATGGGGACCGCCGAGATGTCGGCCATCGCGCCCGTGTTCTCGACCAGCTCGGTCGCCGTAAAGTGCGTCGCGAACCAGATGGCCGCCAGCACATAGACCACGAACGTGACGCCGATGGACAGGATGGTCCCGCGCGGGATGCTCTTCGACGGCTCCTTGAGGTCGCCCGAGAGCGAGATGCCGACCTCGATGCCCGTGACCGCCGGGAAGAACACGGCGAACACGACCCAGAACGTCACGCCGTCCGTGTAGGCGCCGGCCGTCGCCGGCGCCGAGATGTCGCCCCAGCCGCCGGCGAAGAACGAGACGATGGCGGCGACGAGGATGGCCAGGATCCCGAACTGGATCTTCAGCGCGAAGTCGGCCCCGACGTAGGCCACGACGACGAACAGCAGGGCCACGCCCGTCGCCAGCAGCTGCGGGTCCAGCCCGCCCATGAACGGGACGGCCGCCATCGCCTCGACGAACCCGATGATGTAGAACGCGACCGAGATCGCCTGCGACAGGTAGAGCGGGATCCCGATGGCCCCGCCGATCTCGAGCCCGAGCGAGCGCGAGATGAGGAAGTAGTTGCCCCCGGCCTTGACGTTCATGCTCGTCGCGATCGACGAGAGCGAGAGGCCGGTGAGGAACGAGATCGCGTTCGCCAGCACGATGATGGCGAGCGCGCCGATGAGCCCGGCCTGCCCGACGACCCACCCCGTCCGCAGGAAGAGGATGATGCCGAGGATCGTGAGGACGTTGGGCGTAAAGACGCCTGCGAACGTGCCGAAGCGGCCTGCGGCCGGAGGAGCCGAGCGATCTGCCATCAGTTGGGGGAGAGCCGGCGCGCATGGTACCGCCGCCCCGCCCCGCCCGCGACCCTTGGGCGGGGTGGGCGACGCGCCCCGCCCCGGGAGCTCCCCCCGTCCGTGCGCCCATCGCGCCGGCTCCGCCGTCTCTCAACGGGCGCGCGGACTGTCCCCCTCACGTGTACGGCCAAAGGCCGCCGCCCCGCCCGTACAAAGCGAGGGCGGGGCGGCCCGCCGTGGAGCCGCCCCGCCCGGAGCGAACCCCGCCCGCGTGCGCGGGCGGGGTGGTCTGGAGCTACGCCTGCGCCTTCAGGTTCTCGTACGCCCCGATCACCTCGCGGACGTGCTCGCCCGAGGCCTTCATGTCGGCGGTCTCCTTGTCGTTCAGGTCGAGCTCGACGATCTCCTCGACGCCGCCCCGCCCGAGCTTGACCGGCACGCCGATGAACATGTCTTCGAGCCCGTACTGGCCCGTCACCCAGGCCGCGCACGGGAGGACGCGCTTCGAGTCCTTGACGATGGCCTCGACCATCTCGGCCGCGCCGGCGCCCGGCGCGTACCACGCGCTCGTGCCCATGAGCCCGACGATCTCGCCGCCGCCCTTCTTGGTGCGCGTGATGATCTCGTCCAGCCGCGCCTCGTCGATGAGGTCGGTCACGGGCTGCGAGCCCACGGTCGTGAACCGCGGGAGCGGCGTCATCGAGTCGCCGTGGCCGCCGAGGAGCATGGCGTTGATGTCGCGGACCGACACGCCGAGCTCCATCTTCAGGAACGCCCGGTAGCGCGCCGTGTCGAGGATGCCGGCCATGCCCATCACGCGCTGCGACGGGAAGCCGGACTCCATGTACGCCACGTACGTCATGACGTCGAGCGGGTTGGAGACGACGATGATCGTCGTGTCCGGGCTCTGGTCGACGACGCTCCGCGTGACGGACGAGACGATCTCGGCGTTCTTGGCGAGCAGGTCGTCGCGGCTCATGCCCGGCTTGCGCGGGAGGCCGGCCGTGATGACGGTGACGTCGGAGCCCTTCGTGATCGCGTAGTCCGCCCCGCCCTCGATGACGGTGTCGAACCCGTGGATGGGGGCGGCCTCCATGAGGTCGAGGGCCTTGCCCTGCGCCACGCCCTCGTTGATGTCGACGAGGGCGATGTTCTGGACGATGTCCATTCGGGCGACGCACTCGGCGACGGTCGCGCCGACGTTTCCGGCGCCTACAACAGTGAGCTTCATGGGGAGGGGGATCTGTGAGGGGAAAGGCGTGGGACGCGGGCGGGGCGCCCGGCGTTCGCCCGCGCCGTCAATATGGGGGCGGGGAGGGCGGGGCGGCGCCCCCGCGGGCCTCGGATTCCGGGCGAAGACGGCCGCCGCCGCCGACGCGCGAGACGGGGGCGGGGCGGCGTTCGTACGCTGCCCCCGGACCCCGCCCCCGCCCTATGCCGACCGCTCCCCGCCCCGCCCGCTCCCTGCTGCCCCTCGCCGCAGCGCTCGCCCTCCTCGCCGCCCCGCCCGCCACGGCGCAGGACCTCCCGGACGCGCCTTCGGCCCGGCCGGTCGCGCTCGACGCGAGCCGCCCCACCCCGGCCGGGCAGCCCCGAAACGTGGTGCTCATGATCGCCGACGGGTTCGGCCCGGCCTCGGCCACGCTGGGGCGCGCGGCGAAGGGCGCCCCGCTCGCGCTCGACAGCGTCCTCGTGGGGACCGCCGAGACGTCGGCGACGGACAGCCGCGTGACCGACTCGGCGGCCGGCGCGACGGCCTACTCGTGCGGGATCAAGACGTACAACGGCGCGATCGCCGTCGACGCCGACGGCGCCCCGTGCCGGACGCTCCTCGAAGCCGCCGAGGACCGCGGCATGGCCACGGGCCTCGTCGCGACCAGCCGGATCACGCACGCCACGCCGGCCTCGTTCGCCGCCCACGTCGCGCGCCGGAGCGAGGAGCCCGAGATCGCCCGCCAGATGGCGGCGTCGGGCGTCGACCTCCTGTTCGGCGGCGGCCGCCGGTTCTTTACCGCCCCGCCCGAGGGCGCCGCGGCGCCGGCCGGCGCCTGGGGCGGGGCGGGGGGCACGCTCGCGACCGACCGCTCGGGCTACGACGCCATCGATCGGCTCCCGGCCGCGGCCCTCCTCGCCGACTCGCACCTGGCCTACGAGATCGACCGCGACGAGACCGACCAGCCGGCGCTGGCGGACATGGCCGTGAAGGCGCTCGACCTGCTCGCGGCGTCGCCCGACGGCGAGGAGCGCGGGTTCTTCCTCCTCGTCGAGGGCAGCCGGATCGACCACGCTGCCCACGGCAACGACCCGGCCGCGCACCTGGGCGACATCCTCGCCTACGACGACGCCGTCGCCGCCGTGCTCGCGTGGGCCGCCCGCGACGGGAACACGCTCGTGGTCTCGACGGCCGACCACGAGACGGGCGGGCTCACGCTGGGCCGCGACGGCGTCTACGTCTGGGACCCCGCCCCGCTCCTGGCCGCGACCGCCAGCTTCGAGCGGATGCGCGAGCGCGTGGCCGACGGCGAAGACGCCGCCGCCGTTTTGGAAGAGGGCACCGGCGCCCCGCTCCCCGAGGGCGCCGCCGACGCCGCGCGCGGGGCCGTCCGTGCCGAGGACACCGCGGCGCTCGCCGCGCTCGTCACCACGATCGAGTCCGAGCCGGCCGGCGTCGCGTGGACGACCAGCGGCCACACGGCCGTCGACGTGAACGTCTACGCCTGGGGGCCGGGGGCGGGGCGGTTCCGCGGGGCCATGGGCAACGACGCCGCTGGCCGGGCGCTGTTCGAGGCGCTCGGACTAGACCGCGAGTAGGCGCCCGGGCGGGGCGGGCGCGTGAAGATTGGCGCGCCCGGGCGCGGCCTGACACCGCCGGGCGGGGTGGGCGTTGAGGGCGGCCGCCCCGCCCTCCGGTCTTCTCCCGCCCCGCCCGTGCTGCCCGACGTCCTCGCCCTCGTAGGTGGCCTCGCGCTGCTCGTCGCCGCCGCGAGCGCCCTCGTCCGCGGCGCCGCCGCGCTCGCGCTCCGGCTCGGGCTCACGCCGCTCGTCGTCGGGCTGACCGTCGTCGCGTTCGGGACGAGCGCGCCCGAGCTGGTCGTGAGCGTGCAGGCGGCGCTCGCCGGGGCCGGCGGGATCGCCGTCGGGAACGTGGTCGGGTCGAACGTGGCGAACATCGGGCTCATCCTGGCCGTCGCCGTCCTGGTCCGCCCCATCGCGTCGGACCCGGCGCTGCTCCGGCGCGACCTCCCCGCCCTCGTGGCGGCCACGGCGCTCGCGGTCGCGCTGCTGTGGGACCGCGCGCTGGGGCGGGGCGAGGGGACCATGCTCCTCGTCGGGCTCGTGGCCTACCTCGTGTGGAGCGTCCGCACGGCGCGGCGAGAGCAGGCGGCTGTCGAGCTTCCGGTCGCGGCGCCGGCCGGGCCGGCGTGGCGCGACGCGCTGTTCGTCGTGGCCGGCTTGGGCGGGTTGGTCTGGGGCGCCGACCTGTTCGTGGGCGGGGCGGTCCGGCTCGCCGAGGCGGCCGGCGTCTCGAACGCGGTCATCGGGCTGACGGTCGTGGCCGTGGGGACGAGCCTGCCGGAGCTGGCGACGACGGTCGTGGCCGCGGCGCGCGGCGAGGGCGAGATCGCGGCGGGGAGTGTGGTCGGGTCGAACCTGTTCAACCTGCTCGGCATCCTCGGCGTGGGCGCGCTCGTGGAGCCGCTCGTCGCCCCGGGCCTCCGCCCGGTCGACCTCGCGGTAATGGCCGCGTTCACGGTCGCACTCGTCCCGATGATGCTCAGCGGGCGCCGGCTCGTCCGCGCCGAGTCGGGCGTGCTGCTGGCGGGGTACGTCGGCTACATGGCGTTCCTCCTGCTCCAGCCGGTCTGACCGCCCCGTCCACGGTCGGGTCGGGGCGGTCTGCAACGGGCGGGGCAGCGGCGTTGCTACAGGGGGCGCCACGGTTGGGGCGGGGTGGCGTAGTCCGTCTGCACCACGCGGGCGGGGCGGGCCGGCGGTACGCTGCGCGCGTTCTATCACCCCGCCCATGACCCGGACCCTCTCGCTTGCCGCCGCGCTGGCACTTCTCGCGGGATGCGCCTCGACGCGGCCCGCCCCGCTCACGTCGTCCGAGGGGCGGGCCGAGGTCAACGCCCGCGCTGCGGGACGCGTCGCCACCGTCCGCCTCGGTGGCGAGAGGCCGCGCGAGGTCCGCGCCCTCCGCGTCGGCCCCGACACGACGATCTGGGTCGACCGCCTGACAGGGGAGGCGGGCGCCGCGCCGACGGCCGCCCTGTCGTCCGTGTCGGTCGAACGGAGCGGGGCGGGGGGGCGGCTCCTGAAAGGGGCGGCCATCGGCGCCGGAGTCGGCGGTCTCCTCGGCGCCGTCTACGGGGCCACAGACGGCGGGGGATGGGTCTCGTTCACGCCCGTCCAGGCCGGAGCCGCCTTCGCTGTGAGCGGCGCCGTCTACGGCACGCTCGTCGGTCTCGTCGCCGGCCGCCGCGACGTCTACCGCCCCGCCCCGCCCGAGGCCGTCGTAGCCGCCTCGTGCGGCGGCCTCCCGCTCGCCTGCGCCGCCCCGCCCCGGCGGCCGGTGCCCGGGGCGGGGTGGACCCAGCGCTCCGATCCACCGACCCGCTGATCCACCGACCCACCGGCTCAGCGCCGCCGCTTCGCGCGGGCCGTCGGCGTGGCTTCCAGCGGGTTCTCGGGCCAGTGGTGCTTCGGGTAGCGCCCGCGGAGGTCCTTGCGCACGTCGAAGTAAGCGTCGCGCCAGAACGACGCCAAGTCCGTCGTGACCTGGGCGGGGCGGCCGGCCGGGCTCAGCAGGTGCATCAGCACAGGCAGGCGGCCGCCGAGCACGCGCGGCGTCGCCTCCAGCCCGAACACCTCCTGGAGCCGGACGGCCAAGACAGGCGCCTCGGGATCCGAATAGTCGAGGGGGCGGACCGACCCGCTGGGGACCGTCACATGGCTGGGCGCGAGCCGGTCGAGCGCGGCGCGCTCGGCGTACGGCACCTGCGCGAGCAAGGTCTGCCCGAGGTCGAGCCGGCCCAGGTCCGAGAGCCGCTTCATGCCCGCGAGGTACGGCCCGAGCCACGCGTCGAGGCCGTCCAGGAGCGCGTCGTCGGACACGTCGGGCCAGACGTCGCCCAGGTGGTGGTGCAGAAACGCCAGCCGCTCGCGGAGCCGGCGCGTCTCCTTCGACCACGGCAGCGCCTCCACCCCGCCCTGGCGCACGCCGTCGACGAGCGCGGCCGTCACGAGGTGCGGGGGCGGGGCGGCGAGCGGCGCGCTTCGCAGGACGACCGCGCCCAGCCGCGTCACGCGCCGCGCGCGCACGAGGCCGGCGTCAGCGTCCCACTCGACGCGGTCCTCGGTCACGATTTGATCGGCGAACAGCTCCTCGACGTCGTCGGCCGAGAGCGGGGCGGCCAGGAACACGCGGGCGCCGCCGTGGCGGTCGTCGAGGTCGCCGACGGCCAGGAACGGCTGGTCGGCGAGGGGCTGGTCCGGGTCGAGCCGCGCTGCGCGGCCCTCGCGGAGCCGGTAGCGCGCGCCCTCCGCCGAGTCGGCCACGCGCTGCGCCACGCGGTCGGGGTAGGCGAGGGCGAGGAGGCGGCCCACGGCGTCGAGGTCGCCGGCCGCCCCGCCCCGGCCGGCGCTCCACGCCTGCCGCCACCGGCCGGCCTCCTTCCGTGCCCGCGCGAGCGCGCCGCGATCGAGCCGCGCGCCCCGGAACGAGAGCGTCTCGCTCCCGCGCAGCGCCTCGACGCGGAGGCGGGCGTCGACGTCGGGCACGCGCGTCTCGTAGCGGAACGGGTCGCGCTCGCCCAGGAGCCCCACGAGGTCGGCGGCGAGCGCGGCCCGCCCCGCCCCGCGGGCGCGGACGGCGAGGTGGGCGAGGCGCGGGTGCATGGGGAGCTCCGCCAGCGTCCGGCCGTGGTCGGTGAGGGCACCGGCGGCATCGAGGGCGTCGAGCTCGCGGAGCAGCTCACGGGCCGCCTCGTAGGTGGCCTCGGGCGGGGCGTCGAGCCAGGCCAACTCGTCCGGCGTTGCGCCCCACGCCGCCAGGTCGAGCGCGAGCGGGGCGAGGTCGGCCTGGAGGATCTCGGGCGGGGCGAAGTCGCGGAGCGCGGCCTGCTCGGTCTCGCTCCACAGCCGGTAGCACACGCCGGGCTCGGTCCGCCCCGCCCGCCCGCGCCGCTGGTCGGCCTCGGCGCGGCTCACGCGGACCGTTTCGAGCCGGCTCATCCCGCTGCCCGCGTCGAACCGCGGCCGCCGCGCGAGCCCGCCGTCGACGACCACGCGGACGCCCTCGATCGTCAGGCTGGTCTCGGCGATCGACGTGGCCAGCACCACCTTGCGCGTCCCGGGCGGGGCGGGCGCCACGGCCGCGTCCTGGTCGCGCGCCGAGAGGTCGCCGTAGAGCGGCGCCAGGCGGACGCCCGGCGGCAGCGTCCCCTCCAGCGCCCGCGCCGCGCGGCGGATCTCGCCCGCGCCCGGGAGGAACGCGAGCACGCTCCCGGGCTCCTCGGCCAGCGCCCGGCGCACGGCGTCGGCCACGGCGTCCTCGACGCGCCCGCCCCGCCCGCGCCCGGCCGCCGCGTTCGGGCTCCCCAGGTAGTGCGTGGTGACGGGGAACGTGCGCCCCTCGCTGGCGACGACCGCCGCGTCCGGCCCGAGCAGCCGCGCCACGCGCGCGCCGTCGAGCGTCGCGCTCATAACCACGACGCGGAGGTCGGGGCGGAGCAGCGCCTGCGCCTGGAGGCACAGCGCGAGGCCGAGGTCGGCCTGGAGCGAGCGCTCGTGGTACTCGTCGAACACGACCACGCCGACGGGGCGGGCGCCGTCCACGAGGGCGGGGTCCGCGAGCAGCCGCCGCGTCAGGATGCCCTCGGTGACGACCTCGACCCGCGTCCCGCGCCCGACCTTCGACTCGCCGCGCACGCGGAACCCGAACCGGCCGCCGGGCCGCTCTCCCACCTGCTGCGCGAGCCGCCGCGCCGCCGCCCGCGCCGCGATCCGCCGCGGTTCCAGCATCACGACGTCGCGGCCGTCCAGCCAGTCGGCGTCGAGGAGCGCGAGCGGGACGCGCGTGGTCTTGCCCGCGCCGGGCGGCGCCTGGAGCACGGCCGCCCGCCCCGCCCCCAGCGCGGCCACAAGCTCCGGCAGCACGGCGTCGACGGGGAGGGCGGGGTGGGGGAGCGAGCGGGGCACGGGGGGGAAGAGGGGAAGAGGGGAAGAGGGGAAGAGGGGAAGAGGGGAAGAGGGGAAGAGGGGAAGAGGGGAAGAGGGGAAGAGGGGAAGAGGGGAAGAGGGGAAGAGGGGAAGAGGGGAAGAGGGGGCGCCGCGCGTCGCGAAAAGTTCCGGCCGCCCCGCCCCGCCCTCCGCGCGGGCGGGGTGGCGCATCTTCTGCCCGCTGCCCGCTGCCCGCTGCCCGCTGCCCGCTGCCCGCTGCCCGCTGCCCGCTGCCCGCTGCCCGCTGCCCGCTGCCCGGGGGACAAACGGGAGCGCCCCGAGTACGAGCCGCCCCGCCCCCGCCCGCCACCCCGCCCGCCGCATGTCCCCTAGCCGCCGCCTCCGCGTCTACTGGGAGCGCTACGCCGCCCCCACCCGGACCGAGCGCGACGCCGGGTTCCGGGCCGTCCTCGACGCGGCGACCGGCCGCGGGCTCCGCGTGGCCGGCCTGTTCGGGGTCGCCGCGCTCGTGGGCGCGGCCGTCGCCGTCGGCGTCACGACGCTCATCGCCGGGGGCGACATGGTCGAGGCGACCGTCGAGGCCACGCTCCAGATCGGGCGCGTGCTGACCGACAAGCTGTTCGTGTTCGCCGCCGCGGCCGTGTTCCTCGCCGTCGCCCGGTTCCGCCCGCGGCTCACCGTCGGGCGGTGGCTCGTGGCGGCCTACGTGCTCGTGGCCGCCGGCTTCCTCACGGCCGACGACGTGGCTCGGGCCGACATCGAGTTTCTGGCCGCCTGGCTCTCGCTGCTCCTCCTGCTGACGGTCGGGACCGTCCCCTTTCAGCCCGTCCAGACGCTGGCCCTGGGCCTCCTCATCACCATCGTCCACACGGGGGCGACGGCCGTGCCGGGGATGGAGGTGTCACTCGACGTGAGCGAGAACGTCCGGCGCATCGCCTACCTCGTCCTCGTGACCTTCCTGTGCACGGTCATGAACGGGGCGCTCTACGCCGGCCGCTACGGACAGTACCGCGTGACCGAGCGGCTGGCCCGGCTCCGCGACCGGCTCGAGCGGCGGAGCCAGCTGCTCGAAACGCGCGGGGCCGAGCTCGAGGCGCAGCAGGCCGAGCTCGAGTCGTCGCTCGGCCGGCTCTCGCGCGCCCAGACGCAGCTCGTGCAGCAGGAGAAGATGGCCTCGCTCGGCCAGCTCACGGCGGGCGTGGCCCACGAGCTGAAAAACCCGCTCAACTTCGTCAACAACTTTGCCCAGCTCTCGGCCGAGCTCCTGGACGACTTCGAGGACGAGCTCCGCGAGGACGACGGGCGCTCCGTCGCCGAGGCGCTCGGCGCCTCGGGCGACCTGCTGGACGACCTCCGCGCGAACGCGGCCAAGATCCGCGAGCACGGGCGCCGAGCCGACGGCATCATCCGGTCCATGCTCGCCCACAGCCGGGCCACGCCCGGCCCCCACCGCCCCGCCCCGCTCAACGGCCTGCTCGAAGAGTACGTGGGGCTCGCCTACCACGGGATGCGGGCCGAGCACACCGGGTTCAACGTCGAGATCGAGAAGAGCCTGGACCCGGCCGTCGGCGACGTCGAGATGGTCCCTGAGGAGATGGGGCGGGTGTTCCTCAACCTGCTCGACAACGCGCTCCAGGCCACGCGCGAGCGGGCCGCCGACGGCGAGCCCGACTACGCCCCCCGGCTCTCCGTCGCCACGCGCCCGCTGCCCCGGGGCGGGGCGGAGGTCCGCGTCTCGGACAACGGGCGGGGCATCCCGGACGACGTGCTCGACCGGATCTTCGAGCCCTTTTTTACGACGAAGCCGACCGGCGAGGGCACCGGCCTGGGCCTCTCGCTGACGTACGAGATCGTCGTCCACGGCCACGGGGGAACGCTCGACGTGGAGACGGCCGAGGGCGAGGGGACCACGTTCGTCGTGTCGCTCCCGGGAGAGGATCCCGCAGCCACGGGCGGGGCGGCAGCGAGCGGGGCGGCAGCGAGCGGGATGGCGTCGGGCGGGATGGCGTCGGGCGGGGCGGCGGGGCGGGGCGGGGAAGCGCAGGACTGAGCCAGAGGCGGGCCGGCGGAGATTGTTCGGCGCGTGTGGAGAGAACGTCACGTTTTTGTGACGGAGCGGACCTAGGTTTGGGGAGCGCGGAGCCCGCTCCGCGTTCCGCTCCGGCATCCACCACTCTCCCTTTATGCGCTTCCCTTACAACGGAGTTCGGCACGGCCTCGTCGTCGCCGCCGCCCTCCTTGCCCTTCCGGCCTCCGCTCAGATCTCGGACGTCCAAGCTGAACCCTCGGCGGACGCCCACCGAGAGGCGGCGGCGCCTGCGCCGGCCTCCCCGTCCCAGACGGACCGCACCGCGCGGCTCGCGGGAGACGGTCCGCTCTCGCGGCTCGACGCGACGCTCCGCAACCTTGTCCGGGGCGGGGCGGCGGCCCGCGGCGGCGACGCCTACGTCCAGGTCGACGTGCTCGCCAAAGGCACGGGCGGAGCCAGCGAGCTGGCGGCCAAGCTGGACGAGCTCGGGCTCGAGCAGACGAGCCGAACGGACTTTGTCGTCTCGGGGCTGCTCCCGGTCCGGTCGATCGAGGCCATGGCTGAGATCCCGTCGCTCCGCTCGGCGATGGCTCCCCACTACCTCGTGCACGGGCCGGACGGCGAGGACACGTACGTGTCGCCGGTCGTGGCGGGCCGCTCGTTCGTCGGCGCCGTGACGGGTCAGGCGAACGAGGCCCTCCGGGCAGACATCGCGCGGGACCAGTTCGGTGTGGCGGGCCGCGGCGTCTGCATCGGCGTGATGTCCGACTCGTACAACTTCCGGAATGGTGCGGCCGCGGGCGTCGCCTCCGGCGACCTCCCCGACGGCATCCGCGTCCTCGACGAGCTCGACACCGGCCGGGAAGGCTCTGACGAGGGCCGGGCTATGATGGAGCTGGCCTACGACGTGGCCCCGGGCGTGGACTTCGCGTTCCACACCGCGTTCAAGGGCTTCGCCAACTTCGCCGGCGGCGTCGTCGACCTGTTCCAGGCGGGGTGCCAGGTGGTGGTCGACGACATCGGGATCTCGACGGACCCCATGTTCCAGGACGGCGCGATCTCGCAGGCCATCGACTACATCGTTTCGCAGGGCGGGGCGTACTTCTCGTCGGCTGGGAACTCCTCGAACGCCTCGTACGAGAGCGACTACCGCGGCACCGGCATCACCGGCCCCGGCGGCGGCTCGTTCCACGACTTCGACCCGAGCTCGGGCGTCGACGCCTTCCAGAACGTCGTGCTCCTGCCGGGCCAGCGCATCCGGTTCGCGTTCCAGTACGACGAGCCGTCGGTGCTCGCCGGCGTTGAGGTCAGCGAGTACCCGTCGCTCTACGGCGGAGCGGAGGGCCAGGCGCCGACGAGCAACTACGACGTCTACATCCTCGACGGGCCGTCGGCCGACGCGGGGATCCTCGCCGTCTCGGACAACGACAACCCGACGTTCGGGGCGCCCTACGAGTTCGTCGACTACACGAACGCGACGGGGGCCGAGCAGACGGTCTACGTCGCGATCGAGCTGGTCGACGGCGCCGAGCGTCGCCTGAAGTACGTCAACTTCGGCGGCACCCGCTCCGTTATCCAGAACGCCGAGTACGCCGGCGCCTCGACCGCGTTCGGGCACTCGAACGCCGAGGGCACCTTCGCGACCGGCGCCGCTCCGTGGTTCAACACGCCGGCGTTCAGCGAGGTCATCCGCGAGAACCCGGAGCTCGTGGGCGGGGCGGCCGTCGAGGCGTTCACGTCGTTCGGCGGCCTCGACATCCGGCTCGACGAGGACGGCAACCGTCTCAGCTCACCCATCGACCGGATGAAGCCGGACGCGGTCGCCTCGGACGGCGACAACAACACGTTCTTCGGCGGCGACATCGTGAGCGACGACGACACGTTCCCGAACTTTTTCGGGACGAGCGCTGCGGCCCCGAACGCCTCGGCCGTCGCCGCGCTCATGCTCGAGGCCACGGGCGGGGCGGCTCCCGCGACGGCCATCTACAGCGCACTCGAGGAGACGGCCGTGGACATCCTCCGCGGCCCCGGCACGTTCAACTTCGGGTCCGCCCCGGGCTTCGACGACCAGAGCGGGTTCGGCTTTATCCGCGCTGACGAGGCGCTCGCCGCGCTCGCCGGTGAGCCCGTGGCGTGCTCGCCGGAGGCGCCCGTGTTCTTCGCCGACTTCGACGCGGACGGCGACGACGCGACGTTCGGCGAGTTCGCGGCGGTCGGCAACGACTCCGACGGCGCGTTCGTGAACCTCACGGGGTGCTCGTTCGCTGCCTTCAATCCGTTCACCGAGCGCGTGACCTACGCGACCTCGGCGGCGGGCGGTGTGGCCGCTGGGGGCGAGTTCGTGCTCGCGACGCAGGAGGGCGACCAGGAGCTGCCGGCGTCGGTGATCCCAGACGGACCGGGCGCGATCGTCCTCGTCGAGGGCACCACGGAGGTCGGCGCGTCGGTCCAGGACGTTCTGGACCGTGTCGTGGCGTCGGTCGTCTACTTCAACGAGGACCAGGTCTTCGGGTCGGCCCGCGGCGGCAACGGCGCGGCGCGGACGTCGACGGACCGGGGCCAGTCGCTGCTCGACGCGCTCGCGGCCGTCCGCAACGAGGCCCCGCTCGCGGCGGGTCCGGTGGACGTGACGCTGGTGGCGTCTCCGAACCCGGTGCGCGGCCGTCTCTCGGTCGGGTTCGGTGCGGCCGAGGCCGGCCCGGTCCGGGCGTCGGTGTACGACGCGCTGGGCCGCGAGGTGGCCGTGTTGGCCGACGGGGCCTTCGAGGCCGGCCGTCACGAGGTGACGCTGGAGGCGGGGTCGTTCCCGTCGGGCGTGTACATCGTGCGGGTGTCGGTGGGCGGCGACGTGCAGACGCAGCAGGTCACGGTGGTGCGGTAGCGTCCGTCTCCACCCAGCCCCCGGGTTCGCTCGGGGCGTGCGCGGCCGGCTCCTTCGGGGGCCGGCCGCGCCGCGTTGGGGCCGCCCCGCCCGTGGCCGCCCCCGTCCAAGCGGCGTCCCGCCCCGCCCTCCACACGGGGGCGGGGCGGGGTGGGTTGGCTCTCCCATGGCTTCGTGCAGGGGCGGGGTGGCGTGCGGAGGGCTCGCGGCCCTTTTCTAACACATGCGACAATTAGTGTTCAGTCAGAGTGTAGGATGTGTTAGGTTTACGTGACGGCGCGGTATAGGTGGAGGTCGGTCCCCTGCTCCGTGCTGCCCACTGTCCACCACCCTCTCTCCTCCGCCCCCATGCGATTCCCTTACCCCCGGTTGCGCTACGGTCTCGTAGCCGCAGCCGCCCTCTTCACCCTCCCTGCCGCGGCTCAAACGTCGCCTCGCACCCCAACCGACGGACTTGAGCCGTCGTCGAGCGGCTATCAAGGCCCCGCCATCGGGAACCAAGCGTTCGGGGCCGCGGGCGCCCGCCAAGCCGGCGTCGTTCGGACGCCCGAGAAGGGCGGCGCGCTTTCCCGGCTCGACGTGACCCTCACCAACCTCGCCGCCGACTACGAGGCCCGCGCTCAAAGCGGCGCGCGCGTCACCAACGACCGCGTCCGCATCAGCGCGCTGGCTCCGGACCCGAGTGCGGCCCGCCAGCTGAAGGCGTCCCTCAACCAGCTCGGCCTCGAGAAGACGGCGGAGACTGACTACGTCGTCTCCGGCCTCCTCCCCGTCAGCGCGCTCGACGAGCTCGCTGCGCTCCCGTCGCTCCGCTCGGCGTTCGCTGACCTCTACGTCCTCCGTGGGCGGGGCGGCGAGGACACGTTCGTGTCCCCGGTCGTCTCGGAGGCCGCGCGCGTCGGGGCCGTCGACGGCGAGGCCAGCCTCGCTCTCCGCGCGGACATCGCGCGCGACCGCTTCGACGTGACGGGCCAGGGCGTCTGCATCGGGATGCTCTCCGACTCGTACAACAGCCTCGGCGGTGCCGCGGGTGGCGTCGCCTCGGGCGACCTCCCCGACGGCATCGACGTGCTCGAGGACCTCGGCGAGGGCGAAGGCTCTGACGAGGGCCGGGCTATGATGGAGCTGGCCTACGACGTAGCCCCGGGCGTGGACTTCGCGTTCCACACCGCGTTCGAGGGGTTCGTCGGGTTCTCTGGCGGGATCGTCCAGCTGTTCCAGAACGGCTGCAACGTGATCGTCGACGACATCGGCTACGCCGGTGACCCGTACTTCCAGGACGGCGTCATCGCCCAGGCCGTCGACTACGTCGCTGAAGAGGGGGCCTCGTACTTCTCGTCGGCTGGCAACTCGGCCGACGCCTCGTACGAGGCGGACTTTGAGGACTCCGGCGTTCCAGGGTTCTTCACGTTCGGGGGCAACCTCCACGACTTCGACCCCGGCCCGGACGTCGACGCCTTCCAGGACGTCCTGATCTTCCCCGGTGAGACCCTCCGGTTCGCGTTCCAGTACGACGAGCCGTCGGTGCTCGCCGGCGTCGAGTTCAGCGAGTTCCCGGACCTCTACGGCGGCGAGGCGGGCCAGGCGCCGACGAGCGACTACGACGTGTTCGTCTTCGACGAGCCCTCGACCGATGGGACCATCCTCGCCATTTCGGCCGACGCCAACTCGACCGCTGGCGCTCCGTTCGAGTTTATCGAATACACCAACACGACGACCAGCATCCAGTTCGTCTACGTCGCCATCCAGAAGTTCGAGGGTGAGGACCGCCGGATGAAGTACGTCAACTTCGGCGGCGACCGGATTCTGATCGAGACGGCCGAGTACGTCGAGCCGGGCACGTCGACCGTGTACGGCCACTCGAACGCAGCCGGGGCCTTTGCGACCGGCGCCGCCGCGTGGTTCAACACGGCCTCCTACAGCGACTTCCTCGACGCGATTGAGTCGTTTACGGGGTCGGCGAGTGTCAACGGCTTCTCGTCATACGGCGGCCTCGCCATCCGGCTCGACGAGGACGGCAACCGGCTAGCCTCGCCCGAGGAGCGGATGAAGCCGGACGCCGTGGCGTCGGACGGCGACAACAACACGTTCTTCGGCGGCGACAGCGGCGTCGACGACGACGACCTCCCGAACTTCTTCGGGACGAGCGCCTCGGCTCCGAACGCCTCGGCCGTCGCCGCGCTCGCCATCGAGGCCGCCGGGAGCGTGTCGCCGGCCGAGCTCTTCGCCGCGCTCGAAGGGACGGCGGACGACATGATCTCCGGTGCCCCCGTCACGACGGTCAACGAAAACGCCACGCCGGGCTTCGACGACCGGACCGGGAACGGGTTCGTCCGCGCCGACTTCGCCATCGCCAGCCTCCTCGGCGTCGAGCCCGTCGCGTGCTCGGCCGAGCTCGCGCTCTCGTTCGACTTCGACGGCGACGGCGACGTCGACGGCGACGACTTCGAGACGGACGGGGCCAATGACCCCGACCAGTTCCTCGGCGACGTGTTCGGCGAGCTCGCCGCGGTCACGAACGCGACGGCCACCGAGTTCGTCGACCTCTCGACGTGCACGTTCGCCGTGTTCAACCCGTTCACGGAGATGGTGACCTACGCGGCCACGCCGGGCGGTGTGATCGGCGCCCGCGAGGAGTTCGTGTTCGCCGGCCAGCGCGGTACGGCGGACCTCCCGTCGGGCACGCTCCCCGACGGCCCCGGCGCGTTCGCGCTCATCGAGGGCGACGTGGCCGTGGGTGCGTCCGTGCAGGACGTGCTTGGATCGGTCGTGGCCTCGGTCGTCTACCTCAACGACGAGACCGTGTTCGGGTCGAAGAGCGGCGGCAACGGCGCGGCGCGGACATCGGGGGACCAGGCGTTCCTCGACGCGCTGGCCCGCGTGCGCGGCGAGGCGCAGGTGGCCTCGGGTCCGGTGGACGTGACGCTGGTGGCGTCTCCGAACCCGGTGCGCGGCCGTCTCTCGGTCGGGTTCGGTGCGGCCGAGGCCGGCCCGGTCCGGGCGTCGGTGTACGACGCGCTGGGGCGTGAGGTGGCCGTGTTGGCCGACGGCGCCTTCGAGGCCGGCCGTCACGAGGTGACGCTGGAGGCGGGGTCGTTCCCGTCGGGCGTGTACATCGTGCGGGTGTCGGTGGGCGGCGACGTGCAGACGCAGCAGGTCACGGTGGTGCGGTAGCGTCCGTCTCCACCCCGCCCCCGGGTTGTCCCGGGGCGTGCGCGGCCGGCTCCTTCGGGGGCCGGCCGCGCCGCGTTGGGGTCGCCCCGCCCGTGGCCGCCCCCGTCCAAGCGGCCGCCCCGCCCCGCCCTCCACACGAGGGCGGGGCGGCTGCGTTAGCCCGCCCCGCCCCGCCCGTGGTGCTGCGCGAGGGCGGGGTGGGAAGGCGTCCTCCGCCCCGCCTGTGGTTCCACCCGGGAGCGGGGTGGTGCAGGTGGGGGCGCGGCGCTCGTCTCTGGACGACCGCCGGTCGCCCCTACTCCTGCGCGCTGAAGCCGAGCGCCACCCCGTTCGTCCACCCGAAGCCGTCCTGGTTCGGGTACTCGCCGCCGCCGGCGGGGCGCGAGAGGTCGGTCACGTCGTACTTCTCGGTCATCTTGCCCGTCGCCTGGTAGACCCGGCGGTTCAGGGCGAGCCAGCGGTCGCGGACGGCGTCGGCGAGGTCGGCGCGGCCGTAGCGGCGGGCGCCCTCGGCGCCGAGCCACTGGAGCGGGGGCCACCCGTTGGGGGCGTCCCACTGTTGGCCCGACGCGATGAGCGTGGTCACGAGGCCGCCCGGTTGGAGGAAGTCGCGCTCCAGGCGGTCGGCCGTCGCGCGGCCCTGCGCCTCGGTCGCGAGCCCGAAATAGAGCGGGGCGGCCATCGCCAGCGTCGGCCGGTCCGTCACGCGCTGGCCGGTCCGCCAGCGGACGTCGAAAAAGGCGCCCTCGCTTGGGTCGTAGGCGGCGTCCAGGAGCGCCCGGCGGCGCGCCTCGGCCCGCCCCGCCCACCGCTCGGCCTCGGCGTCGTCGTCCCCGAGCGCGTGGAGCCGGCCGATCGTCCGCTCCTGGTGGTAGAGGAGGCTGTTGAGGTCGACCGGGACGAGGTCGACCGTTTCCAGCGTCCGCAGGTCTGTGGGGTCGCGCATCCAGCGGCTGGAAAAGTCCCACCCGCTCTCGGCCGCCGCCCGGAGGTTCCGGTAGAGGGCGGGGCGGTCCGCCTCGGGCACCGTCTGGGCCAGCTCGTAGTCCTCGCGGTAGGACTCGGGCCTCGGCTCCGGCCGGTCGTCCCAGTAGCGGTTGAGGACCGCTCCGCCCGCCAGGCGCACGGCGCGGCGGTGCGCCTCGCCCGGCGTGAGCGCCTCGGCGCCGTCCATCCAGAACGCGTGCTCGGCTTCGAGGGCGGGGAGGTAGCGGAGCGCCTGCGCCGAGTCCGTGGCCGCCGCGTAGAGGCCGACCATGGCCGCGAAAAACGGCGGCTGGCTCCGGCTGAGGTAGTACGTCCGGTTCCCGTTGGGGACGTGGCCGACGGTCTCGATCTGGAAGGCGAAGTTGTCGAGCACGCTCCGCACGAGGTCGAGCCGCCCGCTCTCGACCAGCCCGAGCATGGTGAAGTACGAGTCCCAGTAGTAGACCTCGCGGAAGCGCCCGCCCGGCACGACGTACGGGTTGGGGAGCGGGATGAGCGACGAGACGAGCTCGGGGTCGTCGGCCGGGCGCGTGAGCACGGGCCACAGCGCACGGACGTGCGCCTCCATCGAGAGCGACGGGTCGGTCTCGTACCCAGCCCCGACCGGCTCGGGGATCTCGAAGTGCCGCTCGACGAACGCGGCCAGGTCGAACCCCGCCCCGCCCGCGCCGTCCGTTTGCGACCCGCCCCTCTCGGCCTGGTAGCGGGCGGCGATCTCAGTCGGCGGCTGGAGCGGCCGGGCGTCGGCGAACGTCTTGGAGTCGGGGAAGAGGCGGGCCAGCTGGACATCGTGGAACAGCGGCCCGAGGTCGCGGGCGGGGTGGTACCGACCGTCAGCCCCGGCAGCGGGCACGACGTCCGCCGTGGCGGGCGCGACGGGCGGGGCGGCGGTCTGGCAGCCAGCGGCGAGGACGACTGCGAGGAGGAGGGCGGGGCGGAGAGGGCGCATCGGGCGGGGCGGGCGTGCGGGGGCGGAGCAACCTACCGCCCCGCTCGCCGCGGCCGCCCCGCCCGCAGACCGCCCCGCCCGTGAACACGGCGCGGGGCGGGGCGTGCATCGGGCATGGCAACACGAAACGGCACGGCGCGGAAGACGGCAAAGCGGAAGGGGAGCTCGCGAGGCCCGGCCGAGGACCTCTCGTTCCGCGAGCGGCTCGGGGCGCTCTCGAACCTCCCCCCGCTCTTCCGCCTCGTCTGGGCCACGAGCCCCGGGCTCGTCGCGGCCAACCTCGCGCTCCGGCTCGTCCGCTCGCTGGTCCCGGTGACGATGCTCTACGTGGGCAAGCTGGTCGTCGACGAGGTCGTCCGCGTGGCGGACGCGGCGCCGGACCTGGGCGGGGTGGCGGCGTGGACGGCCGAGTTGGAGGGGCTCGCGTGGCTGCTCGCCGCCGAGCTGGGCCTGGCCGTGCTCCAGGACCTCCTCGGCCGGGCGACGGCGCTCTGCGACTCGCTCCTGGGCGACCTGTTCACGAACGAGACCTCGGTCCGCCTCATGCGCCACGCGGCGGCGCTCGACCTGGCCCACTTCGAGAACGCCGACTTCTACGACCAGCTGGAGCGGGCGCGGCGGCAGACGACGGGGCGGATGGTCCTGCTGAGCCAGGTGTTCGGGCAGGCCGAGAGCCTGGTCACGGTCGCCTCGCTGGGCGTCGGGCTGGCGGTCTACCAGCCGTGGCTGCTCGTGCTGCTCGCCGTGGCGCTCGTCCCGGCCTTTCTCGGCGAGGCCCACTTTAACGCCCAGTCGTACTCGCTGGCCTACTCATGGACGCCCGAGCGCCGCGAGCTCGACTACCTCCGCTACGTCGGGGCGTCGGACGACACGGCCAAGGAGGTCAAGGTGTTCGGGCTCAACGACTACCTCGCCGAGCGCTACCGGACGCTCGCCGACGCCTACTACCGGGCCAACCGTGCGCTCGCCGTCCGCCGGGCGGGGTGGGGCGGCCTGCTCTCGGCCGTCGGCACGTTGGGCTACTACGCGGCCTACGCCGTGATCGTGTACCGGACGGCGGCCGGCGCGTTCACGATCGGCGATCTCACGTTCCTGGCCGGCTCGTTCGGGCGGATGCGGTCGCTCCTGGAGGGCCTGCTCGCGTCGTTCTCCGACGTCTCGGGACGGGCGCTCTACCTCGAGGACCTGTTCTCGTTTTTCGAGATCGAGCCCGCCGTCGCCACCCCGCCCAATGCCGTGCCGGTGCCGGACCCGATCGCTGAGGGGTTCGCGTTCGAGGGCGTCGGGTTCCGGTACCCGGGGAGCGAGGTGTGGGCCGTCCGCGATCTCACGTTCACGCTCCGCGCCGGCGAGGCGCTCGCGCTCGTGGGCGAGAACGGGGCGGGCAAGACGACGCTCGTGAAGCTGCTCGCCCGGCTCTACGACCCCGACGAGGGCCGCATCCTGCTCGACGGCCGCGACCTCAGGGACTACGACCTCGACGAGCTCCGGTCCGCCATCGGCGTCATCTTCCAGGACTTCGTGCGCTACCACCTGACGGCGTCCGAGAACATCGCCGTTGGGCGGATCGCGGAGCGGGGCGACCGGCCCCGGATCGAGACGTCGGCCGAGCGGTCGCTCGCGGACGCGGTCATCGAGTCGCTGCCCGAGGGCTACGACCAGACGCTGGGCAAGCGGTTCTCGGCGGGCGTGGACCTCTCGGGCGGCCAGTGGCAGAAGGTGGCGCTCGGCCGGGCCTACATGCGCGACGCCCAGCTCCTCATCCTCGACGAGCCGACGGCGGCGCTCGACGCGCGCGCCGAGTACGAGGTGTTCGAGCGGTTCAAGGACCTGACCGAAGGCAAGACGGCCGTGCTCATCTCGCACCGCTTCTCGACGGTCCGCATGGCCGACCGCATCCTGGTCCTCGACGGCGGCCGCGTCGAGGAGGTGGGCACGCACGAGGAGCTCCTGCGGGCGGGGCGGCGCTACGCGGAGCTGTTCGAGCTCCAGGCTCAGGGGTATCGGTAGGCCGCCCCGCCCAGGGCGGCGGGCGGGGCGGGCGCCGTGCTCGGGTGGGCGGGGCGGCCGTCCGTGCGCCGCGCCCTACGTTGGCGCCACCCCGCCCGTGCGTCTCTACCGCACTGGCTGAGCGGCGGCTGAGGCGGCACGGCACGCGACCATCGCGGCTCGCTCGGACACCCCGCCCGCCCGGCGGCGTTGACAGGCCGCACCCACCCCGCCCCTATGCGTCTCCGCCCCACCCCGCCCCTATGCGTCTCCGCCCCGCCCCGCTCCTCCTGCTCCTCGTGGGCCTCGCCGTCGCCGCGTGCGACTCCAGCGACTCCAACGACTCCAACGACTCCGACGGCGTGGCCGATCTCGGCGACACGGTGTTCGTCTCGTTCGAAGGTCGCCTCGACGACGGGACCATCTTCAACCCCCGGACCCAGGCCTCTTTCCGGCTGGACGACAGCGTGATCCCCGGCTTCCGCGACGGCATCGTAGGGATGCGGGTGGGGGAGAGCCGGACGTTCGTCGTCCCGCCCGAGGAGGGGTACGGCGACCAGCAGCGGGGGCCGATCCCGCCCAACTCCACGCTCACGTTCGAGGTCGAGCTCCTCGGCGTCCGCTAACGCCGCGCTGTGGGCTCCCGCCCCGCCCTTACGCGCCAGGGCGGGGCGGCGGCACGCGGCCGTCGCGGCCGGCGAGGTGGAGCGGGAACGTGGGCTCGCCGTCCCGCGCCTCGCCCTCGTCGTAGCGGTAGAGCCCGAGCTTCCCCGACCGCTCCAGGAAGGCGTAACGGACCTCCCCGGTCTGCTCGATGCCCTCCTCGCGGAGCAGGCCGAGAAACTCGTCGGGCCGCAGGCGCTCCAGACGGACGTTCTCGTCCAGCACGCGGCCGTGCTCGATGAGGAGCCGCGGCCGCCCTTCGAGAAAGTCGTTCACGCGCTGTGAGCGGAGCTGGGCCTGCCCAGCCAGGCTGCTCAGGGTGACGACGACGACGACCACGAGGCACGCGTAGAGGATCGGGACCTGGGGGTAGAACATGACGTCGCCCGTCGCCGAGCCCAGCGCGATGACGACCACGAACTCGAACGGCGAGAGCTGCTGCTGGCCCCGCTTCCCCATAAACCGAAGGAGGAGGACCGTGAACAGGTAGATGACGACGACGCGGAAGACGATCTCGAGGAAGAAGAGCGGGGGTTGCTCTCCGATAAACATCCGGTGCCAGTCGAAGGGGGTCACGGGGTCCACGGCGGGGCGGGGCTAGCGGAGGGCGCGGGCGAGGCCGTGCCAGCTCGCGTCGGGGTAGAGGAGGGCGCGGTACGGCGCGGCGGCCTCGGCGCCGAGATCGGCGTCGAGGCCGCTCAGAATCTCGGACGAGAACGCGGCCGCCTGGTGCCCGCGGTCGGCGTCGGCGTCCGCGAGGTCGGCGCGGACGCGGGCGGCCCAGGCGTCCAGCGCCGTGCGGAACGCGGCGAGGTCGGCGGCCGGCGTCTCGCTCGCGCCCCAGTGCATGCGGAACAGGCGCTCCGGCTCCCACGCCGCGATCCGGTCCAGCGACGCCGGCCACGCCTCCAGGTCCACGTCCGGGGGCGGGGTGACGGGCAGGACGCGCTCCGAGGGCGGGGCGGTCATCCCGACCGTGTCGCCGACGAACGCGGTCGCCGTCGCGCGGTCGAAGTAGGCGACGTGGTGGACGGCGTGGCCCGGCGTGTACGCCACGTCGAGCGCCCGCCCGCCGACCTCGACGGCCTCCCCGCCCGCGAGCGGCCGCAGCGACGCCTCGGGGACGGCCTCGAAGGCACCCCACAGCTCGTCCATCCGGTCGCCGTAGAGCCGCGTCGCGCTCGCGATCAGCTTCTCCGGCCGGGCCAGGTGCCGCGCGCCGACCTCGTGGACCCAGACCGGCACGCCGAGCCGGCGCACGAGCGTGCCCGTCGCCCCGGCGTGGTCGAGGTGGATGTGCGTGAGGAGGAGCGCGCGGACGTCGCCCAGGCCGTGCCCGAGCGCGCCCAGCCCGTCCTCCAGCGCCGGAAGCACG
Organism: Rubrivirga sp. S365; assembly: GCF_032248475.1. Classification (NCBI taxonomy): domain Bacteria; kingdom Pseudomonadati; phylum Rhodothermota; class Rhodothermia; order Rhodothermales; family Rubricoccaceae; genus Rubrivirga; species Rubrivirga sp. S365. The sequence continues at coordinate 333,446 of NZ_JAVTTN010000001.1, read as the reverse complement.
GTCGACGGGCCGGGGTCGACGAGCGCCACCCCGCCCTCGACCGGGACGACGCCGCAGGCGAGGACGCGCTCGGCGCCGAGAAACGGGAGGTCGAGGGCGCGGACATCATTCATGGAGCGGACTCAGATGGTGAACCCCGAGGGCGGGGCGGGAAAACGGGGGCGGGGCGGTCAGCGCCAGAGCGTCGTGAGCGGGCCGCCCCGCCCGCGCACGGGGTCGGCGGCCGGGCGGGGCACGGCGACGCCGGGCGGGGCGGGGCCGTCGTGGTCGGGTCGCCGCGTGGTGAAGGCGTGCTGGCCCTCGGGATAGGCGCCGACGACGCGGAAGTCGGCGCTGGCGTCGAGCCGCTGGTGGACGGTCCCGACGGGGAGCACGACCACGTCGCCGGCCTCCACCGTCACGTCCTGCCCCGCCGCCCCGCCCAGGCGGAGCGCTGCGCGGCCGGCGACGACGGCGAGCGCCTCGTGGGCGTCGGGGTGCTCGTGCGGGTAGGCGAAGACGCCGTCGACCCACGCTCCGCCCCAGCCGTTCTCGTCCAGGCGGCGGACGGCGGCCTCCGCCCCGCCCTCGAATGCGGCGCGGTACAGGAGGACCGGCCACGCGCGGCCGTCGCCGCCCCGCCCCAGCGTCAGCGTCTCGGGCGGACCCAACGGGCGGGGCGGAACGTCGGGCATCGGGCGGGGCGGGAACGGTGGGGCGGGGCGGCGTGGAGCGGCGTTCAGGAGGCGGCCGAGTGCGCGGCCTGAGGCCGTACCCCGTACCCGCCCGGAGGGCGTTCTACACGAACGCGCTGAGGCCGGTGATGGCGCGGCCCGTGATGAGCACGTTCATCTCGCGCGAGCCCTCGTAGCTGTAGACGGCCTCGGCGTCGGCGAACAAGCGGGCCACGTCGTGCTCCAGCAAGATGCCGTTGCCGCCGAGCAGGCCGCGCCCGATCTGCGCCGTCTCGCGCATCTTGTCCACGCACCACACCTTGGCGAGCGACGCCCGCTCGTGGAGCCGCTCGTGCTCCTCGTAGAGCTGGCCGAGCCCGAGGACCGTGGCCTGGATGGCGACCACGTTGCCGAGCATCCGCACGAGCCCCTCCTGGACGAGCTGGAAGCCGGCGATCGGCTTGCCGAACTGGGTCCGCCGCGTGCAGTAGTCGAGCGTCGCCTCGTAGAGCCCCATCGCCATCCCGCACGCCTCCCACGAGACGCCGGCGCGGGCCGTCGCCAGTTGCCCCGCCACGTCCTTGAACGTGCGGACGCCCGGGAGCCGGCTGGCCTCCGGCACCTCGACGTTCTCCAGCCGGATGTCGACGTTCTGAACGGCCCGCTTGGCGATCTTGCCCTCCAGCTTGTCCACGTGGAAGCCGGGCGTCCCCTTCTCGACGAGGAAGCCCTTCACATTCCCATCGGCCGTGTCGCGCGCCCAGATCACGGTGACGTCGGCGAAGGTCGCGTTGCCGGACCACTTTTTGGCGCCGTTCAACGTCCATGTGTCGCCGTCGCGGCTCGCCGTGGTTTCCAAGCCGAGGGCGGCGTCCGACCCGTGCTCAGGCTCGGTCAGCGCCCAACTCCCGATGGCCTCGAACCGCTCCAGCGGGCCGATCCACCGCTCTTTCTGCGCGTCGCTCCCGAACCGCCAGATCGAGTACAGGCAGAGCCCCCAATGCACGCCCAGAAACGTGCCGACGGACGGGTCGACGCGGGGGATCTCCATCGAGACCAGCCCGGTGAGGAAGCCGTCGGTGCAGTACCGCTCGGCCGGGTTCGGCCCGAACGCCTCGTGGAGCGCGTCGCGGAAGCCGGGGACGATCTCGAACGGCATCTCGCCCCGCTCCCAGTAGTCGTTGATGACCGGCGCGACCTCGTCGACCATGAACCGGCGGACGACGCGCCGCGCGCGCTGCTGGTCGTCGGTGAGCTGGCGCTCGAAGAGGCCGTAGAAGTCGGCGTCTGGCGCGGGCGGGGCGTACGGCGGGCGGGCCGCCCCGCCCCGGGCGCCGTCGCCGCCCGAGCGGCCGGGGCCGACGAGCCGGTCGAGGTCCTCGGCCGACATGCCTTCGAGGCGGTCGAGGAGGGCGGCGAGGTCGGTCTTTTCGGCGAGGCGGGCGAGCCGGGCGGGGTCCATCGGGCGGGGCGGGTGGGGGCGGGGTGAACGGCACGGCCGGGGCCGGGTTCATCCGCCGCCCCGCCCGCGCCGGTTTACGCCCACGAAAAAGCGGCCGCCCCGCTCGGGGACGGCCGCTCAGGGTCGAGGGCGGGGCGGGCTCAGGCCTGCGCTCCGGGCTGGCCGAGCACGTCGAGCGGGATCAGCTCGAGGTGGATGCCGTTGTCGCCCGGGTAGCTCCGGGTGTGGGCGACCTCGTTCGTCCAGATCTCGTCGGGGATGCCGTCGGGGAAGGCGCTGCAGAGGAGGTCGTCGGTCACCTGGCGTTCGAGGTGGGTGCAGGCGGTGCACTGGGATTGGGCGTCAATCATGGCGGGGCGGGTGTGGTTCTGGATGTTGCGTGTTGAACCGTCCCGCGGACGGGCGGGTCCGGCGGGGACCAACATTAGAACCAGTCCAGATCCACCCAGGCGCCGATTTTGCCGCCCCGCCCTCAGCTCCAACGGCCCGGGCGGGGCGGCTGGCTGGGCGCTCTCGGCGACCGCCCCGCCCACGCGCACGAGCCGGTCCGCACGGCCGCTAAAACGGTGCGTCGTGCGTGACGGCGACCGCGATCCGCCAACCGTCGCCCCCGTCCGCGGCGGGGACGAGCGTGTACGTTGTCGCAAACAACCAGCGGAGCCGGGTCCGGGGGCGCCCGAGCTGCCAGTCGACGCGGACGACGGCGTGGGCGGGGCCGTCCTCCAGGACCTCGACGCCGTCCGGCTGCACCTTCTGGACGTCCCACGCCCGGTGGAGCGCGAGGAGCGCCTCGACGCTCTCGGCCACGGCCTCGGCCGTACCCAGCACCTCGGCCTGACCGTCGCGGACGAGCAGGCTCGGCGTGAGGTAGCACGCGGCGATGGCGCCGGCGTCGTAGGCCACGAACGCCTCGGCGTACCGCTCGAAAAAAGGAACGACCTCGGTCACGACGCCGCCGCCGCGATCACCTCGATCTCGACGAGCGCGCCGAGCGGGAGCCCGCCGGTCGCGAACGCCGAGCGGGCGGGGCGGTGCTCGCCAAAGGCCTCGGCGTAGACGGCGTTGACGGCGCCGTAGTCGTCCATCGACGCGAGCAGCACCGTCGTCTTGACGACGTCGCCGAGGTCGAGCCCGGCCGCGTCGAGGACCGCGCGGATGTTGGCGAACACCTGCCGCGTCTGGGCCGCCGCGTCGTCGCCGACGAGCGTGTCCGTGGCGGGGTCGAGGGCCACCTGGCCGGAGCAGAACACGAGGCCGCCCGTGCGGACGGCGTGGCTGTACGGGCCGACGGCGGCGGGCGCGCCGGGGGCGGTGAGGACATCCATGAGCAGCAGGGGGCGGGGTGGGGGAGGGCGCAGGATACCCGCCGGGGCGCCGCCTCAACCACCCCGCCCTCGCGTCGAGGCGTGCGGCGGGTCCGCCCTTTGGGTCCGCCCCGCCCGTGGGGTCCGCTTGCGCCGGACACGACGAGTCGTGTCCCTACGGGCGCCCGTCGTTGGGAGAGGCGGCCGCGGGTGGGGCGGCGTCCGTCGTCGGCCGCCCCGCCCTCGCGTGGTCCGACGGGCGGGGTGGTCCGCCCCACTCGCGCGGCTACTTACACCTCGATCCCTCCCCGCCTCACCCGCCGTGGAGCTCCGAGATCCGGTCGCGCTCGATGGCCCGCGCCGCCGTCTCGCCGCAGGCGCGGACCGTGTGGATGAGGCCCTCGAAGCGCGGGTCCGTCGCCGTGCCCAGCGTCCACCGCTGGTAGATCTGCTGCGCGATCACGGCCAGCTTGACGAACCCGTAGGCCGTGTAGAAGACGGCGTGCTCGACCTCGCGGCCCGTCCGCGCCTCGTACGCCTCGACGAGCTCGGCGCGCGTCGGGTTGCCGGGCCACCACGTCGGGCTGAGCGCCATGGCCTTGAGGGCGGGGCGGTCGGTCGCCTCGACCCAGTAGCCCAGCGTCGAGCCCAGGTCCATGAGCGGGTCGCCGACCGTCGCGAGCTCCCAGTCGAGCACGGCGCGGACGTCGGCGAGGTCGCCGGGGTCGAGGACGAGGTTGTCGTACTTAAAGTCGTTGTGGACGAGCGTCGCGTCGGACTCGGGCGGCTGGTGCGCCTGCATCCAGGCGAACGCCCGCTCGAGCTCGGGGACGACGTCGGTCGCCGCCGCCGTGTAGCGCCGCTCCCACCCCGCCACCTGGCGCCCGACGTAGCCCTCGGGTCGCCCCAGGTCGGCGAGCCCGACGGCCTCCACGTCGACGGCGTGGAGCCGCGCGAACGTCTCGACGAAGGCGCCGGCCACGCGGCGCATGGCGTCGGCGTCGGGCCGCGCCTCGGGCGGGGCGGTCGTCCGCAGGACCACGCCCGGCACGTGCTCCATGACGTAGAACGGCGCCCCCAGCACGTCGCCGGTCGGCTCGTAGGCCAGCGGCTCGGGGACCGGGACGTGCCCGTCGAGCGCCGTCAGCAGCCCGTACTCGCGCCCCATGTCGTGGCCGCCGCGGACGTGCGCCCCGTGCGGCGGCCGCCGCAGGACGACCTCGCGGTGGCCCAGGTCGAGGAGGTACGTCAGGTTCGAGAACCCGCTGGGGTACTGGTGCACGACCGGCCGCTCTGTCACGCCCAGCGCGTCGCCCAGCCAGGCGGAGAGGGCGTCGAGGTCGAGCTCGTCGCCGGGGCGGACGTCGCGGGGGCGGTCGAGGGCGGGCATGGGCGGGGCGGCGCTAGGCGATGGGGTGGCGGCGGAGCCAGTCGAGCACGAGCCGCGTGGTCTCGGCCGGAGCCTCGGCCGGCGGCGTGTGGCCGACGTCCGCGAGCTCGACGAACGTGGCGTCCGGGATCCGCTCGGCGTCGGCGCGGCCCTGGTGCGGCGGGTGCGGCCGGTCGTGCTCGCCGGTGACGACGAGCGTGGGCGCCGTGATCCGCCCGAGCTGTCCGGCTACGTCGTCGCGGCCGAAGATGCCCCGCCCCGCCCGGAACACGCCGGCGCGCGAGTTCGACCGGATCCGCCGCTCCTGCTCGGTGCGGTCGGCGGCGCGGGCGGGGTCCGCGAGGTAGGTCGGGCCGTAGAGGATGGGGAGCACGCGGCCCAGGACGGCCCCGTAGCCCAGCGCGCGGAGCGCCCACAGGAGGGCGTCGTACTGGCGGCGCGCCGCCCCGCCCTCGGCCCCCGCGGCGGTCCCGATCTGGACGAGGCTGGCGACCCGGCGCGGCGCCCGCAGCGCGAGCCGGTACCCGACGTAGCCGCCCATCGAGTGCCCGACCCAGTGGAACCGCTCCAGCCCGAGCCGGTCGGCCAGGGCGAGCGCGTCGGCCGCGAGGCCCCACGGGTCGTAGCCGCCGGCCGTCACCTCGCTCCGCCCTTGGCCGCGCCAGTCCAGCCGGACCGCCCGGTAGCCGGCCTCGGCGAGCGCCTCGGCCTGCCGGTCCCACAGCGCCGACGTCATGAGGTAGCCGTGGCCGAGCACGACGGGCTCGCCGTCGCCGCCGGAGTCGGCGTAGAAGGCCTCGGCGCCGTTGAGGGAGAGCGTGGGCACGGCGGGCGGGGTGGGCGGGGCGGTCCGCAGACTAGGCCACGGTCGGCCGCCGCGCCACCGCCCCGCCCGCGAGTGGGGCGGTGGGGGATGCGGTGAGGCCGTCCGAGAGCCGGGCCTCGTCGAACCCGTCGCCACCGAACCGGGGCGCGGCGTCGGCCGCCACCGATGGCGAGGCGTCGCGCCCCGCCCACGAGCCCTGCCGCGAGGGCGGGGTGGCGCCGGGCGGGGCGGCGCGCCTTCGCCTGCTACACGTCCACGCCGACGCGCGCTTTTGCGGGCGGGGCGGCGTCGGGGTACCGCCTCATCTCCTCGCGGGCCACGACCGTCTTGTGCACCTCGTCCGGGCCGTCGTAGATGCGCGCGCCCCGCTCGTGGCGGTACCAGAACGCGAGCGGCGTGTCGTCCAGGACGCCCAGCCCGCCGTGGACCTGGATGGCCCGGTCGAGGACGCGCTGGAGCGTGTTGGCGACCGTGAACTTGATGGCGCTGATCTTGCCGCGTGCCGCCTTCGCCCCGTCGCGCTCGATGGCCTCGGCGGCGTCGAGGACCAGGAGCCGCGCGGCGTCGGTCTCGGCCCGACTCTCGGCGATCATGAACTGGACGGCCTGCTTGGTCGCGAGCGGCGTGCCCGGGGCGATCTCGCGCGCGGCGGCGTAGCGGCACAGGAGGCTCAGCGCCCGCTCGCACACGCCGACCCACCGCATGCAGTGGTGGATGCGGCCCGGCCCCAGCCGCTCCTGCGCGAGCTGGAACCCGCCGCCGCGCGGCCCGAGCAGGTTGGCCTCGGGCACGCGGACGCCGTGGAACCGGATCTCCGAGTGCGAGAACCACCCCTCGGCCTCGTCGCCCATAACCGGCAGCTTGCGGACGTGCTCCAGGCCGTCGGCGTCGGTCGGCACCAGGATCATCGACGCCCGGGCGTACTTGTTGTCGGCGTCGGGGTCGGTCACGACCATGGCCACGGCCCAGGCGGCGCCGTCGAAGCCGGTCGTAAACCACTTGTGGCCGTCGATGGTCCACTCGCCGCCCTCCAGCCGCGCCGTCGAGCTCATCACGGTCGGGTTCGAGCCGGCGTGCTCGGGCTCGGTCATCGCGAAGCACGAGCGGACGTCGCCGTCGAGGAGCGGCTGCAGAAACTCCGCCTTCTGCGCGTCGGTCGCGTGTCCGAGCAGGAGCTCCATGTTGCCAATGTCTGGCGCCTGCCCGTTCGTGGCGACGTGGCCGAGCGGGCTCCACCCGAGCGCCTCGGACACGCGGCCGAACGCGGGGAGCGACAGCCCCGCCCCGCCCTCGCTGGCGGAGAGCGCGAGGTTCCACAGGCCGGCCGCGCGGGCGTCGGCGCGGACGTCGGCGAGGCCGGCCCACAGCGTGGCGTAGTCGCTAGCCTGGAGGTGCGCCTCGAGCGGCACGCACCGCTCCGCGACGAACGCGCGGACGCGGCCGAGGAGGGCGTCGAGGTCGGAGGCGGGCGGGGCGGCGGTCATGGCGGGGCGGGGTGGGGGAAGGCGTATGCGTCACCCCAGCCCGGGTTCTGACACGGCCCGAGTCCGCCCCGCCCCGCGCTCAAGTGCCGCCCCGCCCCGCCCGATACCGGCGGGAGCCGAGCCCCACGTATGCCGACGACCCCGACCCCCCTCCACTTCCGCATCCAGCGCGCGCTCCTCGTCCTGGTCGGCGCGGCCGGGCTGGGCGTCAACGTCGGGCTGTACGGCGACGAGTCCGGGTGGTCCCAGGTCGCCGTCACCGTGCTCTACGGCGCCCCGCTCATCGCGGCCCTCGTCGTGACCTGGAGCGCTCGGGTGCGGGCGTGGACGCGCGAGATCGTCCTCGCGACGGCGTACCTGGTCTCCTTTGGCGACATCACCAACATGATGGTGAATGGGGGACCGGAGCGGATGGTGTGGCTCGTCCTCCTCCTCACGGGGACGCCGACCGTTGTCGGCGTCTTTGCGCGCCGGTGGTGGGAGGTGGCGCTCTACGGCGCGTCCAGCGTCGCGCTCCTCGGGGTGGGGTGGGCGGCCGGTCTGATGTCGGGCCGGGAGGCGATCCTCCTCGTCGTCGCCGGAACGATCGCCGCGACGGCGCTCTCGCTCGCGACGGCGGCCCGGGTCTGGGCGGAGGCCGCGCTCCGGGGCTCGAACGAGGACCTGGCGCGGGCGCGGGCCGAGGCCGAGGCCGAGCGCGAGCGCGCCGAGGCGGCGGCCCGGACCAAGAGCGAGTTTCTGGCCTCGATGAGCCACGAGATCCGCACGCCCATGAACGGCGTCGTCGGGATGTCGGACCTCCTCGCCGACACGGCGCTCGACACCGAGCAGGCCGAGTACGTGCGGACGATTCGCACGAGCGCCGACGCGCTCCTCGCGCTCGTCAACGACGTCCTGGACCTCTCGAAGATCGAGGCCGACGGGGTCGAGATCGAGGCCGTCCCGTTCGATCCCGCGGCCCTCGCCCGCGACGCCACCGACATCGTCCGCGTCCAGGCCGCCGCGCGCGGGCTCGCGCTCGCCGTCGAGGTCGGCCACGGCGTGCCCGCGGCGGCCCTGGGCGACCCCACGCGGGTCCGGCAGGTGCTCCTCAACCTGCTCTCGAACGCCGTCAAGTTCACGCACGAGGGCGCCGTGACCGTGCGCGTGTCGCCCGGGTTGGGCGGGGCGGGGCTCCGGTTCGAGGTCGAGGACACGGGCGTCGGCGTGGCCCCGGGCGCGCTCGATGGCCTGTTCGACCCGTTCACGCAGGCCGACGCCTCGACGACGCGGAAGTACGGGGGCACCGGGCTCGGGCTCGCCATCAGCCGGCGGCTCGTCGAGATGATGGGCGGGGAGATGGAGGCCCAGAGCGCGCCCGGCGTCGGCTCGACGTTCGCGTTCACGGTCGCCGCCCCGCCCTCGGCCGAGCCTGCGCCCGCCGAGTCGGCCCCCGCCCCGCCCGCTGGCGTCGAGCGGCGGGGGCTCCGCGTGCTCGTCGCCGAGGACAACGTGGTCAACCAGAAGGTCGTCGTGCGGACGCTCGACCGGCTCGGCGTCGGGGCCGACGTGGCCGCCGACGGAGCCGAGGCGCTCGCCGCGCTCCACCGGGCGGCCGGGGCGGGGCGGCCGTACGACGCGGTCCTCATGGACGTCCAGATGCCGACGATGGACGGCCACGAGGCCACGCGCCGGCTCCGCGCCGAGCTGCCGCCGGGCGCCCAGCCCTGGGTCGTCGCGCTGACGGCGAACGCCATGGAGGGCGACCGCGAAGCGTGCCTCGCCGCCGGTGCCGACGCCTACCTCTCGAAGCCGGTCCGCCGCGAGGCGCTCGCGGACGCCCTCGACGCGGCCGCGGCCGACCGCCCCGCCCCAGCGCTCGCCGCCTGAAACGGCCGCCTCCCCGCCCGCACGATCGAATCCGGGGGCGGGGTGGCGGCCCCTACATCCCCGGCGTGCCGACGAGCTGGCCGCCGTCGATGCGGAACCGCGAGCCCGTCACGAACCGGCTGGCGTCGGACGCGAGGTAGAGCGCGAGCGGGGCGATCTCCTCGGCGTCCGCGATCCGGCGCAGGGGCACGAGCTGGAGCGTCTGCTGGGCCGCCCGCTCGTCCTCCCACAGGACCGACGAGAACTGCGTCTTGACGAACCCGGGCACGACGGCGTTCACGCGGATCTGGTCGCGGGCCAGCTCGGCGCCGAGCACCTCGGTAAGCATGAGCACGGCGGCCTTCGAGACGCAGTAGACGCCCATGCCGGGCAGCGCCCGCTCGCCGGCCACGCTCGACATGTTGATGACCGAGCCGCCGCCCCGCTCGGTCATCGACGGCACGCAGGCGCGGATCGTGCGGAAGTAGCCCTTCACGTTGACGTCGTAGGTCTTGTCCCACTGCGACATCTCGCTCGTGAGAATCGGCCCGTAGTGCGGGTTCGTCGCCGCGTTGTTGACGAGCACGTCGACGCCGCCGTACTCGCTCGTGACGCGGTCGACGAGCGCGGCCACGCCCTCGTCGCTCCCCGTGTGCGCGGCGACCGCGAGCGCCTCCCCGCCCTCGGCGCGGATGGCCTCGGCGACGGCGTCGAGGTCGGCCTGCGTGCGGCTGGCGAGGGCGACCGACGCGCCGGCGGCGGCGAACGCCTCGGCGATCGCGCGGCCGATGCCGCGGCTGGCGCCGGTGACGAGGGCGATCTTGCCGTCGAGGCGGAGCGAGTGGGCGTCGGATGGGGCGGGGCGGTCGGGCATGGCCGGGGCGGGGTGGGGGAGGAGAGCGCCTGCTCTGGGCGGGGCGGGCGAACCTACCGCCTCGCCTTTTGGGTCCGCCCCGCCCGCGGTTCGGCGTCGGGGCGGGAGCGCGCTAGCGGGCGGTGAGGGAGTCGTAGAGGGCCGTCGAGGCGCGGTAGAGGCTGTCGATGAGGGCGGGGTCGCCGGCGTCGAGGCGGCCGAAAAGGAGGCTGTCGCGGACGGCCCGCTCGCGCTCCAGGCGGACGCCGGCGCCGATGAGGCTGGGCACGAGCACGCCGCGGACGTCGGCGGCCCTGGCCGCCCGGACGTCGGCGTAGGCCGCCACGGGGAGCCGGGCGGCGACGGTCTCGACCTGCGCCCGCGTCCCGTCGACCAGGAGCCCGACGACGACGGGCGCGTCGCCGGCCGCGGCCCGCTCGGCGGCCCGTGCGTCGGCGTGGTTGCTGACGAGCGACGCGGCCATCATCTGGAGCTCACGCGAGGCCCGGAACGCCTCCAGACCGACCGTGTCGAGCGGGGCGGCCATCCACTCCAGCCGCCCGGGTACGGACAGCCCGGCTCGCATGCCGGTGAGCTGGCCGCGGAACGTGGCGACCGCCTCGGCCAGACTCTCGCGGCCTTCTCCCATCGCGGACCCGGAGACGTTGCGGACTTTGAAGTAGAACCCGACGAGCCGAGCACGATCTGACGGCGGCCCGGGCAACGCCGCCTCAAGGGCGCTCACCGAGACCGGCTCCGCCAGGTACAGGCCGGCCGTGCCCTCCGCGTCCTCCGGCCAGTCCAGGCGGTCGAGCGGCTGGAGGAACGCCCGCCCCTCCTCGGGCGGGGCGGCCTCGGGCGGGGCGGCGGGTGCGTCCTCGACCGGCGCCGGCGGCGCGCACGCGGCGACCGCCCCGCCCGCGACGAGCACGGCGGCGAGCGGCCACCACAGGCGGCGGGCGGGCGGTGCGGGAGCGGCGGGCATGGGCGGGGCGGGCACGGTGGCGAGCGAACCTACCGCCCCGCCCTACGCCTGCGCCTCGACCGCGTGGACCGTGCTCGGGTCCGGCGGCCCGACCTCGGTCCCGCGCCCCAGGTCCTCGTCGAACGTCTTGCGCAGCGGGAGGTCGGGCACGAGGAGCGTCAGGAGCCACCCCGCCCCCACGAACCCGAGCGCGAGCGTGTAGACGTGGCGCGTGGCGAGCGCGTACGCCTGGCGGACCGGCTCCGGCGGCAGCGCGCCCTCGGCCGCGGTCGCGGGCACGCCGCCCTCGACGGGCGGGGCGGCGGCGGCCGAGCCCAGCGCGGTCGTGAGCGTGAGCGCGAGGACGGCGCCCAGCGCGGCCGTCCCCACGGCCCCGCCGATCTGGCGGAAAAACTGCGTCGCGCTCGTCGCCTGCCCCAGCTTCCGCACGTCGACCGCGTTCTGGACGGCGAGCGGGAAGAGCGGGAGCGTCGGCCCGACGCCCAGCCCGCACACGACCATGAGCACGAGGATGGTCGAAAACGAGGTGTCGACCGTGAGCCGGCTCAGCCCGAACACGCCGACGACGAACACGAGCCCGCCGCCCACCATGAACCGCTTGTAGCGCCCGACGCGCGAGACGATCTGCCCGCTGACCGTCGCCCCGAACACGACGCCGAGCGAGAGCGGGATGAGCGCCACGCCCGCCGCCGTCGCGCTCGTCCCCAGGACGTTGACGAGGTAGAGCGGGAGGAACACGACGAGCCCGAGAAAGGCGCCCCCGTAGAAGAACAGGGCGGCGACCGACGCCGAGAACACGCGCTGGCGGAACAGGCCGAGGTCGAGGAGCGGGTCCGACGTCCGCGCCGAGCGCACGGCGAACCCGGCCAAGAGCGCCGCCCCGCCCGCGAGCAGCCCCAGCGTGACCGGCCCGGCCCACGGGCAGGCCTGCTTGTCGAGCTGGAGCGCGAGCACGAACGGGACCAGCCCGCCGACGAGGAGCGCGGCGCCGAGGTAGTCGATCCGCCCGCCCCCGACGGGGTCGAACCGCGGCATCCGGCGGAGCACGAACCACAGCGCGAGGGCTCCGAACGGGATGTTGACGTAGAACACCCAGCGCCACCCCGCCACGCCCGGAATGACGCCGTCGGCGTGGTCGGTGAGGAAGCCGCCGAGGAGCGGCCCGAGCACGCTCGCGATCCCGAACGCCGCGCCCACGAACCCCTGGTACTTGCCGCGCTCGGCCGGCGGGAACAGGTCGGCGATGACGATGAAGGCCATCGCGAAGAGGCCCGCCCCGCCCACGCCCTGGAGCGCGCGGAACACGATGAGCTGTGTCATCCCGTCGCCCAAGACCGGCAGCGGCCCGAACTCGCCCGCCAGCCCGCACAGCGCGGACCCGACGAGGAACAGGCCGATGGCCCAGACCTCGACCGTCCGCCGGCTCGCGATGTCGGCGAGCTTCCCGTAGATCGGGACCATCGCCGTGGACGCCAGCAGGTAGGCCGTCGCCACCCAGGCGTAGCGCGTGACGCCGTCGAGGTCCTCGACGATGCGCGGGAGCGCCGTCGCCACGATCGTCTGGTCGAGGGCGCCGAGGAACAGCGCGAGCAGGACGGCGAACAGCGTGACTAGGCGGTCGCGCTGGGACAGGTCGGCAGCGGGCATCGGGCGGGCGGGGCGGCAGCAGGGGCAGCCTTTCTAACGCCTCAGGGAGCGGGGTGTCCGGCCGCGCCGAAACCTCACGCCCGCCCGCCCCGCTCGGCGTCTTCCCGCCGGGCGGGGCGGCGTCCAGCTTGCTCGGCCCGCCACCCCGCCCGGTGGCTCCCGATCCGTGGCCGCCCCGCCCGCGCCGAGGGCAGGCAGACGTGGCCCAATGCGGACACCATGCATGATGTCCCTACGAACCGTAGCCGTCGTGCTCCTGCGGGCGGGGCGGCCGTCTTCCGCTTCCCGCCGTCACCCCCGCACGTCCAGCAGCCGCCGACGCACGGCTGGGACCCGCCACCCCGCCCGCAGCACGGCGTCGCGGACGGCGGCGAGCGGGGCGGGCAGCGTCACGAGCCGCCCCAGGCGCACGGCCTGGCGGACCGTCGCCTCGACGTGCGGGCGGCGCTCGGCCTCGTAAGTGTCGAGCCTCCCGAGGGCCGCCCCGCCTTGCGCGACGGCGGCGACGAGCGGGGCGAGCGCCCAGGCGTCGCGCAGGCCGGCGCCCAGCCCTTGCCCCAGGAACGGCGGCATCTGGTGCGCCGCGTCGCCGGCGAGCACGACCCGCCCCGCCCGCCACCGCTCGGCGACGAGGTCGTGGAACGTGTACACCGCCGCCCGCTCCACCTCGACGGCGTCGGGGTCGACGTGCGGCGCGAGGAGCGCGCGGACGGACGACGGCCGGCAAATCGTCTCGGCGTCCTCGCCCGGGCGGAGCCGAAACTCCCACCGTCGGCGCGGGTCGGGGAACGGGACGTAGGTCGAGGGCCGGGCGGGGTCGGCGATCTGGAGGAGCCGGCGGGGCAGCCGCTCGCGGGCGGGACGGTCGACGAGCGCGTCGACGACCAGCCACGCCTGCTCGAACCCGCCGCCCGCGAGCGCGACGCCGGCCGCCTCGCGGACCCGGCTGCTCGCCCCGTCGCACCCGACGACGAGCGCGGCTTCGACGGCGAACGCCCCGCCCGGCCCGGTCCCGCTCACGTCGACCGCCCCGCCGGTCTGCGGTCCGCCGGTCTGCGGTCCGCCCCGCTCGCGGATGGACTCTACGGCGTGGCCCAGGCGGACGTCCACCGTCGGCAGCGCGGTGAGGCGGCGGCGGAGCGCGCGCTCGACGTCGGGCTGATACATCAAGATGCCCACGGGGAAGCCGGGCGGGGCGGCCTGGGCGGGGCGGCCGCGCAGGAGCAAATGGCCGCGCCGGTCGACCAGGTCGAACCCGTCGAGCGGTCGGCCCAGCCCGGCTGTCTCGACACCGGCGGCGGCGAGACAGCGGAGGGCCTCGCCGTCCAGGTGCGCCGCGCGCGGCGTGCTGTGCGGGGCGGCGTCCCGCTCCAGCACCACGACGCGGACGCCGCGCGCGCCGAGGAGCGCAGCGAGCACGCCGCCCACGGGGCCTAGGCCGACGACGACGACGGGGGGCGGGGCGGCAGGCAGGGCGGACCCAGAGGGTGGGGCGGGGCGGCGTCTGACCCGCCCCGCCCGCCGAGGTGCCCGGGCGGGGCGGCCCTCAGGCGGCGGCGTCCGAAACACCGCCCCGCGCAGCCGATTCAACCCAGCCCCCTCCTCTCCCCACCCCGCCCCTCATGGCCGACCAGTCCATCAAGAAAATCGATTCCTCCGCCTCGCCCCAGGGCGAGCTCGGGCAGACCTACCTCGTCAGCGGCACGTCCGTCGCCATGCGGCTCTGGAAGGAGTCGGCCGGCGAGGCCGGTGAGGATCACACGCGGCCGTACGAGACGGTCGGGTACGTGATCGAGGGCCGCGTCGAGGTCCACGTCGGCGACGACGTCGTCACGTGCGGAAAGGGCGACAGCTACCTCGTACCCGAGGGCACCGTCCGCCACTACAAGGTGCTCGACGACCTCACGGCTGTCGAGGCGACCTCCCCGCCCGCTCGCGTCAACGACCGCGACGACGGCTAGGGCCGGCGGCAAACTCTTTGCGAGCCGGGTGCAACACGCGCCCGGCTCGTTTCGTTGGGTGCGCTTTACTCGGCAAAGTCAGCCCGCCCCGCTCCCATGCTTACCTCCCCCCCCCGCCGTCTCGCCCTCGCCGTCGCGCTCGGCGGCTGGTGCGCCGCCCTCGTCGGCGTCCGCATCGGCCTCACCGGGTCCGGCTTCGGCCTGTTTCTCGGGTGGAACCTGTTCCTCGCCGCCGTCCCGCTCGCCGCCTCCACGTGGCTCGTCCGGCTCGACCGCCGGGGCGCGGGCGGGGCGGCGCTCGTTGCCGTCGGGGCCGTGTGGCTCCTGTTCTTCCCCAACGCCCCATACATCCTGACCGACCTCGTCCACCTGCGGGGCCGCCCGCCGGTCCCGTTCTGGTACGACCTCGCGGTCCTGCTCTCGGCGGCCGGCGTGGGGCTCCTGGCCGGCTACGTGTCGCTGGCCGACGTGCAGGGCGTGGTCGCGCGGCGCTGGGGCGGGGCGGCCGGGTGGGCGTCGGCCGTGGGCGCCCTGTTCCTCGGCGCGTTCGGGGTCTACCTCGGTCGCGTGCTCCGGTGGAACTCGTGGGACCTCCTGACCACCCCGCTCGGGCTCGCGCGCGACGTGCTCGGCCCGGTCCTCGCGCCGCACGCGCACCTCTCGGCCGTCGTCGTGACACTCGTGTTCGGCGGCATGCTGACGGCCGGCTACGTGGCGCTCCGCGCGCTGGCCGCCCCGCCCGCGCGCTAGCGGCGTGCTCTACGCCCTCTCGATCTGGACGCTCGCAGCGCTCGCCGTCCTGCTCACCGTGGTCCTCGTCACGGTCGGGAGCGGGGTAGTGCTGGCCGGAGCCGCCCGCCGCTGGGTCCGCGTGGCCGAGCAGGAGTCGCCGCCGCTGACGGGTGGGCGGGCCGTCGCCGACGCGGTCGGCACGTTCATCGTGGTCCTGGGCCTCCTCTGCTGGGCCGCGGTCGGGGCCGCGTACGCCGGCCTGTCGGTGCCGCCCGTGCGCCGGTGGATGCTGAGCGGGCCTCCGCCGCTCGACCAGCTCGGCGGCGGCCCGTTCGCGTTCTGGTCCCTCCTCCTGCTCGGCGTGGGCGGGGCGGTGTGCCTCGCCGCCGGCCTGTGGACGAAGGCGGACGCGTGGGACCCGGCGGACCCCTATGGGCCGGACTGACGTTTCTCCGCCCCGCCCGCTGTATGGTGTCCGTTCTCACGGCAGCACGCTACCGCTCCAAACATCCACCTCAGTCATGGCTCACGTAACCATTTCGGAAGACTCTCTCCGCCAGATGCTGCGTCAAGCCGTCGCGGACGCCCTCGACGACCGTCGTGATCTTCTCCGCGACGTGATGGCGGAGGTGCTGGAAGACGTCGCGCTGGCCGAAGCGATCCGAAGCGGCCTAGAGACCGACCGCGTAGAGCGAGACGACGTGTTCGCCGCTCTGGACTGAGCCTCGTGACGACGGCCTTCCGCACGAGCTTCCTCCGGGACCTTAAGAAGCTGAAGGACCAGCGAGTCCGGGGGCAGGTCCGTGCGGTGATCGAGTCTGTGGAGTCGGCCGCTTCCCGTAGCGACGCGACCGCGCCTGCACGCCCGCCCCGCCCCGCCCGCTACTCGATGGCGTCGACCGTCTCGACGGTCACGTCGTCGAACGGGGCGAGCTGCTCCTCGACGGCCGCCCGGTCGCCCACGACCACGATCGCGAGGTCGTCGCTGCGGAGGAGGTCGCGGGCCGTCCGCTGGACGTCGTCGGGCGTGACGGCGTAGACGCGCTGGACGTAGCCCTCGAGGTAGTCGCGGTCGAGCCCGTGGAGGTCGAGGAAAGCGAGGAACGCGGCGATCCCGCCGGGCGACGAGTTCTGCAGCACGAACGTCCCGGCGAGGTAGTTCTGGATTCCCTCCAGCTCGTCGGCCGAGGGCGGGGTGGTGGCGAGGCTGTCGATCTCGTACAGGATCTCGCGGATGGCCGGGCCGGTCGATTCGGTCACGACCGCCGCGCTCTCGGCCCAGTAGCCGTCGCGGAAGCGGACCGAGACCGACGAGCCCGGGCTGTAGGTGTAGCCCTTGTCCTCGCGGATGTTGCGCGTGATCCGGCTCCCGAAGCTCCCGCCGAGCAGCGCGTCCGTCACCTGGAGCGCGACGTAGTCGTCGGCGTCGGCCGAGGGGTCGATGGTCGGGAGCCCGACGTAGACGTTGGACTGGGCGGCCCCGGGCTGGTCGACGAGCACCACGCGCCGCCCCGCCCGCGCCTCGGGCGGCGTCGGGTCGGCGGGCGCCACGTCGGCGGCCCAGTCCCCGAATGCCTGGCGGACGGCGGCCTCGGTCTCGCCCTCGTCGAACTGGCCGACGACGTAGAGGTGGGTCCGCGCCGGACCGACGTGGGCCTCGTAGAAGGCGCGGACCGCGTCGGCGTCGGCGGCCTCGAGGTCGGCGGCGACGGGGAGGACGACGGAGGCGTAGGGGTGGTCGCCGTAGAGCGTCTTGCGGAACGCGGCGAGCGCGACCGTCCCCGGCTGCGAGCGGCCGACGGCGGCAGCGCGGAGCCGGTCGCGGCGGACGCGCTCGAAGGCGTCGTCGGGCAGGGCGGGGCGGCGGAGCACGTCGGCCGTCAGGCGCACGAACTCGGGCACGAACTCGGCGAGCACGCGGCCGCCGACCGTGGTCTGGTCGAGCCCGGCGCCGGCCGAGATCGCCCCGCCCATGGCGGCGGCGGCCTCGGCGATCTCCTCGGCCGAGAGCGTCTCGGTCCCCTCGGTCAACAGGTCGGCCGTGAGGTCGGCCAGGCTGTTCTGTCCCGGCCCCTCGTCCACGTTCCCCACGCGGACGACGGCAAGCACGTTGGCCTTCGGGATCGCGCCGTAGGGGACGAGCGTGACGCCGAGCCCGTTGTCGAGCGTGAACGTCCGCCCCTCGGGGAGGTCGAACGGGCGGGGCGGCCCGGGCGCGGGCGGGGTGGCGGGGAAGCTGGCTGCGCCTTCCCCTGCGGAGGTCTGGGCGCTCGCGGTCGGTGCGAGAGCGGCGAGCAGGAGCAGGGCGAGGGCGGGGAGGAGGCGGGTCATGAGGGCGTCGGCGTCGCGGCGTTGCAGGCAACGCCGGTGCGGGGCGGGGCGGCGGGACGAGGCAGCGGGGCGGGGCGGTGTCAGGTCCCTGCGCCGGCGGCATCGAGCTCGATCACGGTCCGGTTCTCGTCGCGGAGCACGCGCTGGGCGGTCCGCCGGATGAGCCCCGGCGTGACGGCCTCGAAGCGGTCGAGGACCGTGTTGATGCGGTCGGGGTCGTCGTCGAAGAGCGCGAACGAAGCGAGGAGGTCGGCGCGGCCGAGCCCGAACGTGCCGCCGAGCGTGTCGTAGAACTCGGACCGGAGCTCGACCTTGGCGCGGGCCAGCTCCTCGGGCGTGACGCCCTCGCGGGCCACGCGGTCGAGCTCGCGGTCGATGAGCGCCAGGACCGAGTCGGCCGGCGTCGACGCGTCGTGGACGAGCCAGGCCGACCACAGCGTCGGGCCGTTGTAGTTGAACAGGTTGCCGAGCGGCCAGTTGATGCCGCCGTCGACGCTCGCCGTCACGCCGGCCTCGCTTACGAGCGCTTGGTGGAGGCGGGAGTCCTCGCCGCCGAGGAGGATCTCGTTGAGGAGCCCCATCGCGTAGTACGCCTCGGAGTTGCGGGGCGGCATGTGGTACCCGAAGGCGAGCGCCGGCCGCTGCGCGAGCGAGTCGACCTTCGTCGCGCGCTTCTCGGCCTCTTGCGGGGGCTCCGAAATGTCGGGGATGGGCGGCACGTCGGCGCGCGGGATGCCGCCGAAGTAGCGCTCGACCCACGCCTCCGTTTGCCCCACGTCGATGTCGCCCACGACCACGACGACGGCGTTGTTCGGGGCGTAGTAGGTGTCGAAAAACTGCTGGACGTCGTCGAGCGTGGCCGCTTCGAGGTCGCTCAGCTCACCGTAGAAGTTGTGGGCGTTGTACCAGTTCTCGTTGGCCGTCTGGGGCAGGTCCAGCCACGGGAACCCGCCGTACGGCTGGTTGATGACGTTGACGCGGACCTCGTTGGAGACCACCCCCTGCTGGTTGGTCAGGTTCTCCTGCGTCACGTCGAGCCCGCGCATCCGGTCGGCCTCGGCCCACAGCATCGTCTCGACCGTGTTCGAGGGGACGATCACGAAGTAGTTCGTAAAGTCGAATCGGGTCGACCCGTTGAGGACGCCGCCGTTGCGTTGGACGAGGCCGATAAACTCGTTCTTGCCCAGGTGCTCGGACCCCTGGAACATCATGTGCTCGAACAGGTGCGCAAACCCGGTCCGGTCGCGGGGCTCGATGCGGAACCCGATGTTGTAGTACACCGCGACAATCGCCGTCGGCGCCGAGCGGTCGACGGAGAGGACGACCTTCAGCCCGTTGTCGAGCGTGTCGTAGACGACGGGGACCTCGAAGTCCGTGTCCGCGGGCTCGCCCATCTCCTCCTCGGTCAGCGGCTCGAACGCCGGCTCGGTCGACGGCGGCGGCTCGGGCGCCTCCAGGACGGTGACGCCGGACGAGCAGCCGGCGGCGAGGACGAGGACGGTGGCGAGGAACAGGGCGCGCATGGCGGGGCGGGGTGGGGGCTCTCGGGCGGGGCCAACTTCGCCCACCGGAGGGGGTTGGGCAACGGCCCCGCGCGCGGGACGGTCTCCGCCCCGCTCAGGCGCCCCGCCCCAACGCAGACCGCCCCGCCCTCGGCGGAGAGGGCGGGGCGGGGCGGGGCGGGGAGGTGCCGAGCGGATTTGAACCGCTGTGACAGGTTTTGCAGACCTGCGCCTAACCCCTCGGCCACGGCACCAGAGACCCGAAGCTACGACCGCCCCGCCCGGGCGGGATAGACCAGCCACGAAGACCGCGGGCCTGCCAGGACTCGAACCTGGAACCCTCGACTTAGAAGGTCGACGCTCTATCCTGTTGAGCTACAGGCCCACACGCCCCGCTAGGGCGGGGCGGTGTCGGGGCGGCCGGACTTGAACCGACGACCTCTGCGTCCCAAACGCAGCGCTCTACCGGACTGAGCTACGCCCCGAGGCGGCCGCCGCGGCGGCCACGCCCGAAGATACGCGGCGTCCTACCTTGCCGCCGCCCCGCTTCCGCGACGCCGACCGCCCCGCCCGTGCCCGCTCCGCCGCCCCGCCCCGACGCCGCCCGCGACGTGGCCCTCCCGCTCCGCATCGTCTGGGCGGCCGTCCTGGGCGGGGCGGCCGCGGCCCTGGGCACGATGGGGTGGCTCGCGCTCGCTCGGACGGTGCCCGCCCCGCTCGCCGACCGGGCCGAGGGCGCGTTCTACGTCGTCGCTCTGATCGGCGTCGTGGGGACCGCCGGCGCCTTCGCGCTCGTGCACCGGATGGAGCGGCGGCTGGGGCGGGCGGGGTCGGCCGCCGAGGCCGAGCGGACCGTTCGGCTCCACACAGTCGCCGCCCTCGCCGCCGCCGAGGTGCCGGCCCTCGCCGGCGCGCTCGCGGCGTTTCTCACCGGCGACCTCCTCGCCCTCGCGTTCGGGGCGCCACTGTTCGCCTTCGCCGCCTTCCTCTGGCCCAGCGACGACCGCGTGGGCGCGTGGCTCGGCGCCCGCCACCGCTAGCCGCCCCGCCCGTGCGCGCAAAAAAAAGGCGGCCCCGCCGAGCAGGGCCGCCTGGGGGCGGGGTGGCGCCGGAGGCTCTAAGCGGCCTGGGCCGCCTTGAGCTCGTCCTGGACGTTGCCCGCCTCGACCATCTTCGAGCGGAACTCGAACTGGCCGTTCTGCTTCTTCGAGGACACGATGATCTTCGCCATCTGCTTGGCCTCCTGGGCACCGCGGTTGGTCCGCTGGTTCTTCGAGACTTTCTTCGCCATGAGTCTGGGGGTCTGGTGGGGCGGGGCGGTCTAACGGACGGCCGCCGTCCCTATTTGATCTCGCGGTGCAGCGTGTGCTTCCGGAGGACCGGGTTGTACTTTTTGAGCTCGAGCCGGCCGGTCGTGTTCCGGCGGTTCTTCATCGTCGAGTAGCGCGACGAGCCCGGAGCCTCGGTGCACTCGAGCGTGACTTGGTGGCGGACGTCTTTGCCCTTGGCCATCGTCTCGGGGGTCTAGGGTGAGCGGGGGACGTTCTAAACGAGGGACGTTCCCTTGGCGCGCGCTTCGCGGAGCACGGCCGAGATCCCCTTCTTGTTGATCGTCTTGATCGTCTGCGCCGACACGCGGAGCGTGATCCAGCGGTCCTCCTCGGGCACGTAGAACCGCTTCTTCTGGAGGTTCACGTTGAACCGCCGCCGCACCTTGTTGTTGGCGTGGGAGACGTGGTTGCCGAACATCGGCTTCTTGCCGGTGATCTGGTCGGTTCGTGCCATCGGATCGGGGCCGAGCGGGGAGGGAGCAAAACGACGCCCCGCCGCTGGACAGCGCGCGGAGCGGAGTCGGGGAAGGTACGGGCCGCCCCGCCCGCGGCCAAACGCCAGGGCGCCCAAGCGTGTGAGTCTGGGGCGAAGACGAGGGGAAGGGCTGATCCGTGGCGGCGGATTCGTTCCGCCCGCGATCCCGCGAGCAGCGGGCGGGGCGGTCTCGAACAGCGCCACCCCGCCCGGCGACGGGCGCAGAAACGCAGTTCGCCGCGCCCGACGCGGGCGGGGTAGACACCGGCCGCACGGCCGCCCCGCCCATGCACCACGGGGCGGGGCGGGCGATTGCGTCACCTGCCACCTCCAGAGCAACATGCAGGTAGGGACAGGGTACTCGGTACGAGGTGCGTGAGCGCCGAGGTCAGATCGGACCGTACCTCGTACCCGGTACCCCGTACCCACCCGGAGGGCGCTCTAAAACAGCCCGAACCGGAGCTGCACCGCGTGCGCCCGCCGCCGCCGCTGCCCCATCAGGCGTCCGTCCTCGACCCCGTAGGTCGCGTAGGCCAGGCGCGCAAAGCGCGTCACGAGCGCCGCCCCGCCCGACGCCATCCCCTGGCTGAGCCCCGCTTGCACCTCGACGAGCCCGCCCAGCGTCGCCCGCGCCCCGCCGCGGAGGCCCGCCCGGACCGACTGGTCGTACTCGGCCGTCGACGCCGAGGTGTAGTCGAGGGCGAGCGCCGCCCCGCTCACGCCCGGCCCCTCGGGGAGCCGGAACGCCGCGCCGACGCGGAGGGCCGCCCCGCCCGCGCGCTCGGCGAAGCGGGCCTGGAGCGCCGCGATCTCGGCCGCGTCGTCCGGGTCGTCGGCCGAGCCGGAGACGGCGAACGACCGCTCGTAGCCGTAGGCGATCGCCCGGCCGAGGCCCGACACCTCGGCGCCCAGGTCGAGGCCGCGGACGCCCACGTCGCGCGCGAGCACGCCCAGCCCGACGCGGAGGCCGTCGCCCCGGAGCACGTACAGCTTTTCCGAGTCCGGGTGGAACGCGTCGAGCGCCTCGCCCTTGGCCGTCAGCCGCCGCTGGACATAGGTCGCCGACGCCCCGACGCTTACCGGGACCCCGAACGGCGTCAGGTCGGCCCCGACGACCGCCGGGACCAGCACGTCGGCCTGGCTGTAGAGGTCGACGTAGGGGACGCCCGCCCCGCCCCCCAGCACCTGCCCGCGCGTCACGGCGTGGCCGTAGAGCCCGACGCCGAACGCGACGCCGCCTACGCGAGCGCGGACCGACGGCGCCAGGACCGCCACGTCGAGCGTCTTCTGCGCGCCGCCCACGCGGAGCGCCTCGGCGTAGAGGGCTTCGAGCCGCTCGGGGTCCTCGTCCCGCATCCGCTCCAGTCCCTCGTCGAGGGCCGGGCCGAGGTCGCGGTCGTAGAAGTCGTACGTCTCGCGGAGGTTGCCGCCGGCCCCGGCCGTCACGCCGGCGACGCTCAGCGCGAGCCGGCGCGTGCCCGCGATGTGGGCGGGGTTGGCCAGGAACGGCGAGTCGAACGTGGGTAGCGCGGCCACCGCCCCGCCCGCCGCCAGCCGCGGGAGGTCGGGGAGGCCGACGGCGTCGTCCTGCGAGAGCGCCCCGAAGGGCTGGGCGGCGACGGAGCCGGCCGCCAGAGCGAGAGTGAGCGCGAGGAGCGGGCGGAGCCGCAGGGCGGGCAGCGTGGGCATGAGCGGGGGGACGAGCGTAGGCGGGGCGGGGCGGGGTGCGTCTCGGGCGGGGCGGCCTACGATTCGTCGCAGTAGTCGCCGACCGCGCGCTCGACCTCGTCGTAGGCGTCGAGGGCGATGTCCGCGACGTCGCTGCCGGCCGCGTCCTCGCCCAAGAGGAAGGCGCGGGCGTCGAGCGAGAGGAGCGCCTGGCCGAACCCGGCGGCGGCCTCGCGGGCGCTCGCCTCCAGGGCCGCCTCGTCGTCGGCGCAGACGCCCACGGACCCGTCGGCCAGGCGGTACCACGTGGCGGTCCGGTCGGCGGCCTCGGCCAGGCGCGTGTAGCTCGACACGAGCTGCGTGAGCCCGTTGACGGCTAGGGCCTGGCGGACCTGCGTCTCGCTCAGGTCCCGCGCGCGGAGGTCGCGGAGCGCTCCGTCGCGGTCGTACACGAGGGCGCCGCCGGCCACGCTCTGGCACACGTCGAAGCCCCGGATCGCGGACGGGACGACCGAGCGGAGGGCCTCGTCGGCCTCGCGGATGCGGGCGTCCTCGGCCTTGAGCTTGGCGTACCCCCCGACGTCCGCCAGGCCGAACGGCACCGCCGCCGGGTCCGACGCGTGCTCGCACGCCCCGTTCGGAGTGGCCTGTGCGCGGCGGGCGCCCCCGGCCTCGGTGCTCCCCGCTTGCTCGGTCATAAACCGGGCGATCCGGTCGATGTCCAGGACGCCGACGCCGCCCTGGTCGAGGAGCGTGGTCGCCAGCTCGACGCGCACCTCGGCGTTTTCGGGCTCCCGTTCGAGGGCGCCGCGGAGGAGGAGGGCCGCCGCCTCGTAGTTCCCCTTGCCCCGCTCGACGACGGCGTCGTTGAGGGCCGTCTCGACATTCGTGAAGGCGGCGCCGCCGGTCTCGTCGCACGCAGCGAGCGGGAGGAGGACGAGGGCAGCGAGGATTGTTCGGAGGCGGGGCATCGGAGAGGGGCGGGGTGGGGCCGAGGGGCATCGGCGGAGCGTGCGTGGGCATAAATCACCCCGCCCCACGTCCGCCCCGCGTAACGGGATCGCCGGTCATACCGCCCCGCCCGCGGACCAGAGGCGGCGCATGCGCGCCCAGAGCCGTGGCGTCGCAGGGCGCGGGCGGGGCGGCCCGGCGAACGGCCTGAAAAAGAGACACGTCCGTCTCCGATCCTCCCCACCCCGCCCCGCCGGTCCGGGGACCCGAGTCGCACCCGTGCGCTCGGTGCGTGTGGAGCGTCGTCGGGCGTGGGGCGTCGGGGCCGCCGTAGACGGGGCGGGGCGGGGCGGGCACGGCTCGGAGCGGGAGCACGGCCTATCTTTTGCCCCACGCCCGCGTCCGGTGTTTTCCCCGCACGTCCCGCTCATGGCGTTCCTCCTCTCGGCTCCCCATCGCCTCGCGCTCATCGGCGTGCTCGCGCTCGTTTTGGGCGCGGCCGGGGGCCGGCAAGAGTCGACCGACGACGTCCTCGAGCAGGTCAAGGCTGGGCTCGAGCAGGCCGACCCGGGCGCCGTGCTGGGCCGCGCCGATGCCCGCGTCGAGGTGGTCCTCTTCGGGCGGGGCGGGACCGTCCGCCGAACGCAGGCGGTCCACGTGCTCCGCGACTTTTTCCGCCGGTACCCACCGGACCGCGTGGCGATCGCTGAGCGGTCGTCGAGCGAGGACGGGCTCACGGCCATCTGGCGCTACTGGACGGCCGAGGACGGCCAGCCGCTCAACGTCCGGGCCGTTCACCGCGAGGGCGAGGGGGGCTGGAGGCTGGTCTCGCTCCGCGTCGAGCGGCGCTCGGCCCTCCGCGGCGGCCGCTGACGCCCGCCGGGGGGCGTGCTAGCTTCGCCCGGCCCGCTGCCCCTGCCCGTGACGCTCCCGCGCTCCCTGACCCGGCGCGGCGCCGTGCTCCTCGGCGGCGCCCTCGTGCTCCTCGCCCTGCTCGCCGCGACGCAGGCGTGGGCGGGCTGGCGCGCGTCGCGCGTGGGGCCGGGCGACGCGCGGCGGGTCCAGGTGCGGACGGTCGAGGAGGTCCGCGCGGCGCTCGCGGCCGACCTGGAGACGATGCGGGAGCGGGCTGAGGCGGTGGGGCGGCTGCCGGCCGTCCGAGAAGCCCTCGCACGGTCCGACACGGCCGCCGCCGGGCTCCCGCCGCCCCGCCCCGACCCGCCCGCGGCCGTGCTCGCGGCGGCCTTCGAGTCGCTCGCCGCCGAGACGGACGGCGGACGGCTGTCGGTCGAGGTCGTCGACCGGGACGGGGCGCTGCTGGCGTGGGAGGGGCCGTCGTTCCCGCGCGCCTCGGG
Organism: Rubrivirga sp. S365; assembly: GCF_032248475.1. Classification (NCBI taxonomy): domain Bacteria; kingdom Pseudomonadati; phylum Rhodothermota; class Rhodothermia; order Rhodothermales; family Rubricoccaceae; genus Rubrivirga; species Rubrivirga sp. S365. Next base: position 308,688 of record NZ_JAVTTN010000001.1, on the reverse strand, counting down.
GCCGCCGCCGGACTCGCTCCGCACGCGGGCCGTCGAGGACGAGGCCGAGCGGCGGGCGATCGCACTGTGGTTGCCGGTCCGCGCGGACGGCGACGTACTCGGGGCCGTCCGCGTCGTCCGGCTGGCGCAGGTCTCGGTCCCGGTCCGCAACCGCTTTCTCCAGGACTACGACCTGGCCGACGAGTGGCGGCCGGGCATCGAGCGGCCGTTCACGGTCCGCATCACGTCGCGCGTGCCGGCGCGGGCGGCGGCGCTCCGGGGGCCGGACGGGGCCGTGCTGGGGCAGGTGTCCGTGTCGGAGCCGTCGGTCGCGGCGCTGCGGGCGGGCCTCCACCGGTCGGCCGACGACGTGTCGGCCGCGTGGGCCGCGCTGCTCCTCGTGTGGGCGATGGGCGGGTTGGGCGGCCTCGTCCGCGCCGCGCTCCGCCGGGCGGGGCGGGGCGGCGGCTGGGGCCGGGCGGCGGCCGCGCTCACCGCGTTCGTGGGCGGTCTCGCGGCCACGCGCTACGGGCTCCTCGCCCTCGACGTGCCGGTCCGGTGGCTCGACCGCGCGCGGCGGCCGGCGGCCCTGTTCGACCCCGCGCTGCTTGCGTCCGACGTGGGGTGGGGCGCGCTCCGGTCGCCGGGCGACCTCGCGCTGTCCGCCCTGTTCGCGCTCACGGCCGCCTCGGCCGTCTTCGTCGTGGCCCTCCGGTTTGGGGCATCGCGCCCGTCGCCGGGGCGGGGCGGGGCGGCGGCCCTCTCGCTCGCGGCCGTGGCGGCGGCCGCCGCCGGGGCCGTCGCCGTCGGGGCCGTGTGGGTCCGGCAGGCCGTGCTCGACGCGACGATCGGGTACGCCGACCGCGCGACGCCGCTCCTGGACGGGCCGGCGGTCGTGGTGCTCGCCGGCCTCGTGGCGGCGCTGGCGGCGCTCGGGCTCGCGGTCGCGGCGGCCGTCCTCCTCGCGCGGTGGGCGGGGCGCGGGCGGGGCGGGGCCGTGGCGGCGGCCGTGGCCCTCGTCGCGGCGGGCGGGGCGGCCGCCTTCGTCTCCGCCCCGCCCCTGCCGTCGCTGGCGCTCGTGGGGCTCGGCCTCGGGTTCGCGCTCGCGCTCGGGGGGCAGCCGGAGCGGTGGACGCAGCCGGTCTCGTTCCGCGGCGTGCTCCTGGGCGCGCTCGTGCTGGCGCCGGTGGTGTACGGGTTTATGCGCGGGCCGCTCCACGAGCGGTCCGAGGACCTCCTCTCGGACGCGGCCTACGCGTTCTCGAACGCCCGCGACGAGCGCGTGTCGCTGGCCGTCGAGCAGGTGCTCGGCGACGCCCGCGCCGACGACGCGCTGGGGCCGGCGCTCCTGGAGGCCGTCGCCGAGGCCGACTCGGCCCGGACCGCCGGGCGCGCGCCGGCCGACTCGACGCGCGAGCGGCTCGACGTGCTCGCGGCCGGGCTCGTGACGAGCTCGCTCCTGGGCTCGCTCGCCGACGTGGCGACCGAACTCCGGCTCGTGGGGCCGGCCGGCGACACGCTGGGGAGCTACGTCGAGGGCGGCGCCGCCCCGCCCGCCGGACGCGGCGACCCGCTCGCGTTCGAGGCCATGCGCGAGGAGTACCTGGCCCGCGACGAGGGCGGCTCGTTCCGGCGGCGGCTGCCGGTGAGCGAGCGCCGCGGGCTCAGCCGGTCGGCGGCGATCGCCCCGCTCCTCACGGCCGACGACGAGGCCGTGGCGTGGATCTACCTCCGGGCCACGCCCCGCTCGGCCCGGTTCGCGACCGAGACCCCGTTCCCCCGCGTGCTCGCCCCGACGGGCCTGTTCGGGCTCGACGACGAAGCTCTGAGCTACGCTGAGTACGACGACGGCGTCCTCGTGCGCAACCGCGGCGAGGCCCCGCTCCGCCTGGACTCGACGGTCTTCCGCGTGCTCAGCGACCGGGCGCGCGGCTACGGCCGCACCGAGGCGCTCGGCGGGCGCGCCGTGCGGGCCTACTACCAGCGCTTGGGCGACGACGCCGAAGACGTCGTCGCCGTCCGCGCGCCGGCCGAGGACGGGCTCGACGTGCTGTTCGTGCTCCTCCGCCTGAGCCTCTCGGGCCTGGCGCTGGGCGGGGTGGTGTTCGTCGTCGGGCTGTGGCTGCGGTGGCAGGCCGGGCTCGTGCCGGCCCCGCGCACGCGGTTTCGCGACAAGGTCCTCAACCGCTTCCTCGTGGTCGGCCTCGCGAGCGTGGCGCTGACGGGCGTCGTGGGGCGGCAGGTGATCGTCGAGCAGAACCGGCAGTCGGTCCGCGACGCGCTCCGCCAGCGGCTGAACCGGGCCGAGGCCGCCCTCGCCTCGGCCGACGTCGAGGCCGGCGGGCTCGACGCCGTCGCCGCTGCGCTGGGCGTCGACGTCCACTTCTACGTGGGGCCGCAGCTGCGGGCGTCGAGCCGGCGCCAGCTCGTCCGCCAGCGCCTCATCGAGCCGCGCCTGCCGGGCGACGTCTACCGCGCCCTCTTCCTCGAAGGTGAGCCGTACGCGTTCGGGGCCGACCGGATCGGCACGTTCACCTACACGACGGGCTACAAGGTGCTCCCCGATTCGGCGGGGCGGGCGGCCGGCGCGATCGCGGTCCCCACGATCTCGGAGCAGGCGGCGATTGAGTCGGGTCAGGCGCGCATGGTGGCCTACCTGTTCGGCGGCCTCCTCGCCCTCCTCGCAGCCATTCTCGTCGTCGCCGCTGTCCTCGCCGGCCAGCTGACGCGCCCGTTCGCGCGGCTCCGCGAGGGGCTCCTCGCCGTCGGCGCGGGTGGGGCGGACCGGGCCGAGCTGGAGCCGATCCCGGTCGAGACGCGCGACGAGGTGGGCGAGCTGGTCGAGGCGTTCAACGGCATGCAGGCGGCGCTCGCCGAGAGCCGCCGGAAGCTGGCCGAGCAGGAGCGGGAGGTGGCCTGGAGCACGATGGCGCGCCAGGTGGCCCACGAGATCAAGAACCCGCTCATGCCCATGAAGCTCTCCGTCCAGTACCTCCAGCGGACGTTCCGGCCGCCCGGCGAGGAGGCGCCGCCCGACGACGTCCGCTTCGCGGGCCAGTTCGAGCGGACGACGGACATGCTCATCGACCAGATCGAGACGCTGAGCCGCATCGCGTCCGACTTCTCGACGTTCGCCCAGATGCCGGCCCGCGCGCCGGAGCCGCTCGACCTGGGCGGGGTGGCGCAGGAGGCGGCCGACCTGTTCGAGGGGCCGCTCGCCGAGAGCGGCCGGGCCGAGCTAGCCCTCGACCTGCCGGCCGCCCCGCTCACGGTCGTGGCTGACCGCGACGAGCTGCGCCGCGTGCTCGTGAACCTGCTCACGAACGCGCTCCAGGCGATCCCCGACCGCCCCGCCCCCGGCCGCATCCGGCTGGCCGCCGAGGCCGTCGACGCGGCGTGGGCCGAGGTCCGCGTGGCCGACGACGGGACGGGCATCGCGGAGGAGGCGCGGGACAACGTGTTCCAGCCCAGCTTCTCGACCAAGACGAGCGGGATGGGCCTGGGCCTGGCGATCTCGAAGCGGGCCGTCGAGGCCGTCGGCGGGTCGATCGCGTTCGAGACGGCCGAGGGCGAGGGGACCACGTTCACGGTCCGCCTCCCGCGCGTGGCGGGGGGCGATGGACTTGCCGCCCCGCCCGCGGAGGATCCGGGTGGGGTGGAACTGTGAGGCGGCCCGCCGGGGCGTCCTCGGGCGGGGCGGTCGGCGTCTGTGGCGCGCCGAGGGCGGGGCGGCGCGCGACCATCCCGCCCCCGCACCAGAGCGGCGTGCCCCCTCGTGCGGACACCACGCGTGGTCTCCCTGCGTCCCGGGGCCACGTCCCGCAGCGGGGCTCCTCGGGCGGGGTGGCAGTCTCGCGGCCACCGCGACGCCAGCGGAGGCCGCCCCGCCCGGACCGGACACGGCAAGCCGTGTCTCTACGAACGAGGGCGGGGTGGGGTGCACGCCCTTTTGCCGTAGGATGCTCTTCGGTGTCGCCGTAGCCTCGGCTTCTACCCGCCCCGCCCCTTCCATGAGCCGATTTGCGTTCGTCGCCGCGCTCGCCTGCCTCGGCGCGCTCTCGGCCTGCGACGGGGACGGCGTCGGGCGCTACCCCGCCCCGCTCGATTTGCCCAGTGCGTCCGTCGTGGAGCTGCGGACCACGGCGCCCGTCCCCGGCCGCTACAACGTGGAGGCGACCGTCGTCAAGATCACGCGGTGCTACTGCCCGCCGGACGTGTTCTGCGCGCCGTGCCTGTTCGCCGACGGCGTGGTCGTGTCGGAGACCGGGGCGCCGTTCCCCGAGAGCGACGCCGACAGCCTGGACGCTGCCGGCTACCTCCACGTCGCGGCCGAAGACCCCGAGCAGTTCGAGCGGGGCGGCCGGTACCTGCTCTCCGTCTCGGTCGAGTCGCGTTCTGAGGGCGTGGACGGCAGCGCTCCTCCCATCGTGTGGACCGACCTCCTTGGCTACGGACGGGCCGAGTAGCGGGGGCGCAGTGTCTCACCCCGCTCGGTTGGGGCGGGCGGGGCGGCTTAGCACGAGCGGGGCGGCGACCGATAGGGAGGGGAGCTACTGTGCTCTCCAGTCGGCCCTTTGGGTCCGCCCGCCGTGCGCCTCCCCGCCCTGGTTGTCCTGCTCCTGTCCGTTTCCGCGTGCGAGGGCGGGGCGGAGCGCGTCGGCGATGTCCACCCGGATTCGGTCTACGCCTTCGAGTCGGGCCAATTCGAGCCCGACAGCCTCCCCGGCATCGAGCGCCTGGACGCGGCCGCCGCGCAGGGCGACCCGGACGCGCAGTTCAAGGTGGCCTTCTTCCGCCACCACATGACGGGCGACTACGAGGCGGCCGTTCCCGTTTTCGAGCGGCTCGCCGCCAGCGGCCACCCGGACGCAACGGCGATGCTCGCGACGGTCTACATGTACGGGAACGGCGTCGAGGTCGACCACGACGAGGCCGCGCGATGGCTGGAGCGGGCCGCCACGCTGGGCCACGAACGTGCCGCCCGCGACCTCGCGGCGTACCGCGCCCGGCAGCGGTAGGCGCCACCCCGCCCTCGCACTAGGCCAAGGCGCTCTCCCATGCGGACACCATGCATGGTGTCCCTACGCCTCGGGGCGGGACTCCTCGGGCGGGGCGGTAGCGTCCTGCGGCTACCGGCAGGGACCGCCCCGCCCGCACCGGCACACGGGCGGGGTGGAGGGCTCGTCGCGCGTCACCCCTCGCCCGCTACTCCCACTCGATCGTCGCCGGCGGCTTGCTCGACACGTCGTACGCCACGCGGTTGATGCCGCGGACCTCGTTGATGATCCGGTTCGACGCCCGCCCCAGGACCTCGTACGGGAGCCGCGCCCAGTCGGCCGTCATGCCGTCGGTCGAGGTCACGGCGCGGAGGCACGCGGCCTGCTCGTAGGTGCGGAAGTCGCCCATGACGCCGACCGACTGGACCGGGAGCAACACGGCGAACGCCTGCCACACGTCGTCGTAGGTGCCCGAGCGTTCGAGCTCCTCGAGCCAGATCCGGTCCGCCTGGCGCAGCAGCTCGCACGCCTCGCGCGTGACCGGGCCGAGCACGCGGACGGCGAGGCCGGGGCCGGGGAACGGGTGCCGCCGGATGATCGCGTCGGGCACGCCGAGCGCGCGGCCCACGTCGCGGACCTCGTCCTTGAACAGCTCGCGGAACGGCTCGATCAGGTCGAACCCGAGCTTCTCGGGCAGCCCGCCCACGTTGTGGTGCGTCTTGATGGTCGCCGACGGCCCCTTAAAGCTGACCGACTCGATCACGTCTGGGTAGAGCGTGCCCTGCGCAAGAAAGCGCGGCTTGTGACCCAGCCGCTCGGTGATCGCCTCGGTCTCGGCCTCGAACACCTCGATGAAGGTCCGCCCGATGATCCGGCGCTTTTCCTCCGGGTCCTCGACGCCCGCGAGCCGGTCCAGGAACAGGTCGCTCGCGTCGACCGCGCGGAGGTCGATGTCGAACCCGTCGCGGAACGTCGTCTGCACCTGCTCGAACTCGCCCGACCGCAGCAGCCCGTTGTCGACGAACACGCACGTCAGCTGGTCGCCGATGGCGCGGTGCAAGAGGGCCGCCGCGACCGACGAGTCGACCCCGCCCGAGAGGCCGAGGACGACGTGGTCGTCGCCGACGGTCTCGCGAATCTCAGCGGTCTTCTCGTCGATAAACGAGCCCATCGTCCAGTCGCCCTTCAGCCCGCAGATCTCGGTCACGAAGTTGCCCAGCATGGCCGCCCCGTGCTCCGAGTGGACGACCTCGGGGTGAAACTGGACGCCCCAGATCGGCCCGTGCTCCGAGTCGGCCTCGGCGGCGACGGCGGCGATCGGCGCGTTGTCGGTCGCCGCGATCGAGCGGAAGCCGGCCGGCAGGCGCGTCAGGTGGTCGCCGTGGCTCATCCACACGACGGAGCCCTCGGGGACGCCCCGGAACAGGGCGTCCTCCTCGTGGGCAACGATCGGCGCGCGCCCGAACTCGCGGTGGTCGCTCGCCTCCACCCCGCCCCCGAGGGCGTGCGCGAGCGCCTGGAGCCCGTAGCAGATGCCGAGGACGGGGACCGCCCCGCCCCCGGGCGTCTCCAGCGACAGCAGGGCGGGGTCGACCTGCGGCGAGCCCTCGTCGTAGACCGAGAGCGGCCCGCCCGACAGGATGAGCCCGCTGGGCCGCATCGCCGCCACCTCGTCCGCCGAGACGGTGCACGGGTGGATCTCGCAGTAGACGCCGGCCTCGCGGACGCGCCGCGCGATCAGCTGCGTCGTCTGGCTCCCGAAGTCGAGGACGACGACCGTTTCGTGGTGAGTCATGAGGGATGGGAGAGGGATACGGGATGGGGAGGGATGGGCAGACGGGGCGGGGCGGCCTCAGAGGGCGGGGCGGTCCGCCGATCCCTCCATGCCTCTATCCCTCCGTCCCTCAGTCCGCCCCGATCATCTCCTTGTACTCGTCCACCGACAGCAGGCCGTCCACGTCCGACGCCTGGGCGGGGCGGAGCTTGACCATCCACCCCGCCCCGTACGGGTCCGTGTTGACGGACTCGGGGGCGTCGTCGAGGTCGGGGTTCACGGACTCGACCGTGCCGGCGATCGGCGCGAACAGCTCGCTCACCGTCTTGACCGCCTCGACGGTCCCGAACGGCCCCTCGGCCTCGACCTCGGTGCCCTCGGCCTCCATCTCGACGAACACGATGTCGCCCAGCTCGCTCTGCGCGTAGTCCGTGATCCCGACGGTCACCAGCCCGTCGTCTTCGAGGCGGACCCACTCGTGGTCCTTGGTGTAGCGGCAGTCGTCGGGGAAGGTCATGAGGGATGCGGGATGGGGAGGGATGGAGGGACGAGCAGAGGTGGACGGGGACGGCCGGGGCGGGGCGGCGGTCTGCCCATCCCTCCATGCCCGATCCCTCTATCCCTCTTTGACCAGCTCGAACCGCTCGAGGAACTTCGTGTCGAAGTCGCCCGCGAGGAAGCGCGGGTCCTGGAGCAGCTGCTGGTGGAAGGGGACCGTCGTGTGGAGGCCCTCGATGATGAACTCGTCGAGCGCCCGGAGCATCTTGCGGATCGCCCGCTCGCGCGTGTCCTCGCGGACGATGAGCTTGGCGATGAGCGAGTCGTAGGTGGGCGGGACCGTGTAGCCGGCGAACACGTGCGTGTCGCACCGAACGCCCCGCCCCTTCGGGCTGTGGAAGGCGGTGATTGTGCCCGGCGAGGGCGAGAAGTTGCGGAACGGGTCCTCGGCGTTGATCCGGCACTCGATGGAGTGGCCGCGCGGGGCGCGGTCGCCGCTCGTAATCGTCTCGCCCGAGGCCACGCGGATCTGCCACTCGATCAGGTCCGTGTCGGTCACTTCCTCCGTCACCGGATGCTCGACCTGGATCCGCGTGTTCATCTCCATAAAGTAGAAGTCGCGGTTCTTGTCGAGCAGGAACTCGACCGTGCCTGCCCCGCGGTAGTTGACCGCGAGCGCGCCGTCGATCGCGGCCCGGCCCATCCGCTCGCGGAGGTCGGCGTCGACGACGGGGCTGGGCGACTCTTCGAGGAGCTTCTGGTGGCGGCGCTGGATCGAGCACTCGCGCTCGCCAAAGTGGACGACCGTGCCCTGGCCGTCGCCGACGAGTTGGATCTCGACGTGGCGCGGCTCCTCGACGAACTTCTCGATGTAGAGCCGGCCGTCGCCGAAGGCGTTGGCGGCCTCGGTCCCGGCGGCCACGAACAGCTTCTCGAACTCGGCCTCATTGCTGGCCATGCGCATGCCGCGGCCGCCGCCGCCGGCCGACGCCTTGATCATGACCGGGAAGCCGGCCTCGCGCGCCGTCGCGAGCCCCTCGGCCACGTCGGCGACCGCCCCGCCCGAGCCGGGCACGACGGGGACGCCGGCCTCGCGCATGGTCTCCTTGGCGACCGACTTGTCGCCCATCTTCGAGATCGTCTCGGGGCGCGGGCCGATAAAGGTGAGGTCGTGGTCGTCGCAGACGCGGGCGAACTCGGCGTTCTCGGCCAGGAACCCGTAGCCCGGGTGGACGGCGTCGGCGCCCGTGACCTCGGCCGCCGCGATGATCGACGGGATGTGGAGGTAGCTCTTAGCGCTCGGCGGCGGCCCGATGCACACGGCCTCGTCGGCGAACTTGACGGGCAGCGAGTCGCGGTCGATCGTCGAGTAGACGGCGACCGTCTTGATCCCCATCTCGCGGCACGTCCGGATGATGCGGAGCGCGATCTCGCCGCGGTTGGCGATCAGGACTTTTTTAATCATGGAGCGTGTTGCGTGTTGCGTGTCCAGTGTTTGCATGTAAACACGCAAGGCTGAACACGTAACAGGGCTCTACTTTTCGATCACGAACAGGGGCTGGTCGAACTCAACCGGCTCCGCGTTCTCGACGAGGAGCCGGGTGACGGTCCCGGCCTCCTCGGCCTGGATCTCGTTCATGAGCTTCATCGCCTCGATGATGCACAGCGTCTGGCCGACCTCGACGCGGTCGCCGACGGCCACGAACGGGTCGGCCTCGGGCGAGGGCGCGGCGTAAAACGTGCCGACGATGGGCGCGAGGACCAGCGACTCGTTCGCGCCCGAGCCGGGCTCGGCGGCCGCCCCGCCCTCGTCCGGCGCGGGCGGGGCGGGCGACACGGCGGCGGGCGCAGTGCTGGGCGGGGCGGCGGCGGCCGGCGGCGCCGTCATCACGACGGGCGGGGCGGTCGACGCCGGCGCCGGCCGCTGCGTGGCGCGGACGGTCAGCTTGAACCCCTCCTCTTCGACCTTCACCTCGGCCAGGCCGCTCTCGGCGACGATCTCGAGGAGGCGCTGAATCTTGTCGAGGTCCATGTCCATGTGCCAGAGCGGGCGGGGCGGAGAGGCGCGGAATCTACGGCGCGGGGCGGCGGAGCGGTACCGGGCCGCCCCGCCCGTTCAGTCCGACGGGCGCTAGGCGGCCGTCACGCGGGTTTGGTAGGAGCCCGTCTCCGGGTCCACGCGGACGATGTCGCCCTCGTTGATGAAGAGCGGCACCTGGACCGTCGCCCCGCTCTCGAGCGTGGCCGGCTTGGTGGCGCCGGTCGCCGTGTCGCCCTTGAGGCCGGGGTCGGTCTGCGAGACCGCGAGCTCGACCATGCGCGGGAGCTCGACGTTGAGCGGCTCGTCGGAGCCGGCGTCGAAGAGGACGTCGATCATGCCGCCCTCCTTGATAAACTCCTTGCCCGTCACGAGGTCGCTGCGGAGCGTCCGCTGCTCGTACGTCTCGGTGTTCATAAAGTGGAGGCCCAGGTCGTCCTCGTAGAGGTACTGCATCTGGCGGCGTTCGACGCGGACGTCCTCGACCTTCTCGCCGGCCCGGAACGTGGTGTCGACGATCTTCCCGTTGCGGACGTTCTTGAGCTTCCCGCGCACGAACGCCCCGCCCTTGCCGGGCTTGACGTGCATGAACTCAACGATCTGCCAGAGGTCGTTCTTCCAGTTGAGGACGAGGCCGTTGCGGAAGTCTTGCGTGGAGGCCATGCGGTCGGGGCGGGGTGGCGTGGGCGGAAAAGCTACTCCGCCGCCGCCCCGCCCGCGGCGAATCGCGCGTGGAGCCGGGCGGCCCCGGTGGACCTAACGGGCGGGGCGGCGCTCCTCCCGCACCCAGACGCGGACGCTCGCCGGCCCGAACGCCTGCGCGCCGACGCCGCCGGCCGGCGCGAGCCCGTCCAGGTCCACCGCCCCGCCCTCGGCGTCGGTGGGCGGAGCCAGAGGGCCGGCACGGGCGGGGCGGGGGTGTGCGGGCGGGGCGGCCGCAGACTAACGCCCGGCCCCGCCCGTGCGCGTCGGCCCGAGGTCGGGGACTCGGTACGGGGCGCTCGGTACAGAGGGCGGGGCGGGCGACCGTCCAGGGCCGCCCCGCCGTTGCGTGCAACGGCGCTACAGGGTCCCGCCAGGGCGGAGCGGTCGGGGGCGACGCGACCGCCCCGCCCCCGCGCCGTGCGGGCGGGGCGGGCACCTTCCCGTACCCCGTACCCCGTACCCCGTACCGGCCTTAAAACAGGACGCGCGTGCGGATCGTCCCCTCAACCTCGCGGAGCGCGCCGAGCGCCTCGTCCGACGTCCGGCCGTCGAGGTCGGTCACGACGTAGCCCAGGTCGCCGCGCGTCTGGAGAAACTGGGCCTCGACGTTCGCTCCGACGTCGGAGAACACGCCGTTGACGGCCGCGATCACGCCCGGCACGTTCCGGTGCATGTGCAAGATGCGGTGGGCGCCCGGGTGCGGCGGGAGCGCCACCTCGGGCACGTTCACCGACGTCTCCGTGCTCCCGTTGTCGCTGTAGCGGACGAGCTTGCCGGCCACCTCGGCGCCGATGTTCTCCTGGGCCTCGACCGTCGAGCCGCCAACGTGCGGCGTCAAGAGCGCCCGGTCGATCCCCTGGAGCGGCGACGTGAACGGGTCGTCGTTCGAGGCCGGCTCGGTTGGGTACACGTCGACGGCGGCGCCGGCGAGGTGGCCGCGCCCGAGCGCCGCGGCGAGCGCGCTGAGGTCGACGACCGACCCGCGCGAGGCGTTGAGGAGCACGGCGTCGGGCTTCATGCGCGCGATCTCGGCCGCCCCGACGAGCCCCCGCGTTTGCGACGTGTCCGGCACGTGGAGCGTGACGACGTCGGCCTGGTCCAGCAGGGCGCCCAGACTGGGGGCGGGGTGGGCGTTCCCGAGCGGGAGCGTGGCGGCCGTGTCGTAGAACACGACGCGCATCCCGAGCCCCTCGGCCAGCACCGAGAGCTGCTTGCCGATGTTGCCGTAGCCCACGATTCCCAGCGTCTTGCCGCGGATCTCGCGGCTCGTCCCCACGCTCTTGGCCCACTCGCCGCGGTGCGCCCGCGCGTTCTTCTCGGGCACGCCGCGGAGCAGCAGGATGGCCTCCGCGAGCACCAACTCGGCGACGGACCGCGTGTTCGAGAACGGGGCGTTGAACACGGCCACGCCGCGCCGGCTCGCCGCCTCCAGGTCAATCTGGTTGGTCCCGATGCAGAACGCGCCCACGGCGACCAGCTTCTCGGCCGCCCTGAACACGTCGGCCGTCAGCTGCGTCCGCGAGCGGATGCCCAGAAAGTGCACGTCGCGGACGAGGTCGAGGAGCGCGTCGCCGGTCGCCGCCCCGCCCTCGCGCTCGACGCGCGTGTAGCCGGCCTCCCGGAAGGCCCGGACGGCGGTGTCGTGAACGCCCTCCAGGAGCAGGACCTTGATCTTGTCTTTGTCGAGCGACGTGGCGGCCATCGGGCGGGGCGGTCGTGGGGCGGGGCGCGCCGGTCGAACCGGCCGCGCGGCGCGCTGATCCGGGCGGCTCGGGCGGGGCGGCCCCGGAAACGTGCGGCGGCGGTTAACGGCCGCCGGGCAGGCTCCGATACCTGCGTCCCGTTCCCCCGCCGCCCCGGACCGTGCCCACCGCCCCGCCCGCCCCGCCCGCCACCGAGGCCATGACGCCGTCGGCCCTCCGCGCGCACCGGCTGATGATCCTGCTGGCGGCCGTGGCGGCCATCACGTTGTGGGTGATGGACCGGCTCGGGGGGCGTGTCTACGACGACCCTCTCGCCTACCGGCTGGTGATCTCCGGTGCGGCCGCTACCGTGCTCGTGCTGACGTACGTGAGCGACGGGGTCCGGCAGCGGCTCCGGGGCATCACGCTGACGATCGCCTACGCGGCCGCCCTGTTTTTCGGGTGGGCGGCGGTACGGAACGGGCTCGACACGAACTGGACGTCGACGCACCTCTTGGCCACCGCCCTGACCGGGCTCGTGATCGCCCAACTCGCGCGGACCGAGCGCGAGCTGTTCGGCTCGCTCGCGGCCCTCGCCTTGACCCTCTTCATCCCAGCGGCGTGGACCGCCCCGCCCGTCGGGGAGCTCGCGCTCCCGCTCGCGTCGCTCGCGACGACCGTCGCGTTCTTCCTGACCGCGCTCGGGATCGTCAGCGTGGCGCGGCTCCGAGACCTCCAGGCGCTCCGTGAGAGCCAGGACGCGCTGTCAGCGTCGTACGGCCGGCTCGTCGCTGCGACCGAGGAGGCCGAGAGCCGGCGCCGCCTGCTCCAGACCGTCGTCGACGCCATCCCCGACGCCATCTTCGCTGTCGACCGCGACGGCCGCTTTATCGCTGCCAACGCGACGGGCGCCGAGCAGACCTCGGCCGGGAGCGTCGAGGGCCTCTTCGGGAAGACGGCCCACGACGTATTGCCGCCCGACATCGCCAAGACCATGCACGAGGAGCGGCTCCCGATCTTCGAAACGGGGGAGGCCATCGTCGGCGTGGAACACGCGGTCACCGCCCGCGACGGCCGCGAGCTGTCCGTACTCACGACGCGGGTCCCGCTCCGCGACGGGGGCGGGGCGCCTGGTCCTCGCCAACGCCCGCCCCGCCCAGATCTATTCGGGGGCTACGGTCGAGGACATCCTCGGGAAACGACCGGCGGATCTGCTCCCCGCGCCGATCGCCCGCGAGGTCGAGCGGCGGCTACGGGACATCCTCGACCGCAACGAGGCCGGTTGCCCGTTCGAGCACTCGCTCGTCGACCGGGCCGGCCGCGCGCGCACGGTCGAGGCCGTGCACGTCCCGCTCCGCGACGCCGCGGGCGGGGCGGTCGGCGCGATCGCCGTGGTGCGCGACGTGACCGAGGCGAAGGCGGCGCGGACCGCGCTCCTCGCAGCGAAGGAGGCGGCCGAAGCCTCAACGCAGGCGAAGAGCGAGTTCCTGGCCAACATGAGCCACGAGATCCGCACGCCCATGAACGGCGTGATCGGGATGACGTCGCTCCTGCTGGATACGGACCTCGACGCCGAGCAGCGCGGGTTCGTCGAGACCGTGCGCACGAGCGGCGACGCGCTCCTCACCCTCATCAACGACATCCTCGACTTCTCCAAGATCGAGGCCGGGCACCTCGACCTCGAGGAGGCCCCCTTCGACGTGCGGCAGGCGGTCGAGGACGCGCTCGACCTCGTCGCGCAGCCGGCGGCCGAGAAGGGCGTCGAGCTCGCCTACGTCGTCGAGGACGGCGTGCCGGGCGCCGTTGTGGGCGACGCGAGCCGGGTCCGGCAGGTGCTCGTGAACCTGCTCTCGAACGCGGTCAAGTTCACGCACGAGGGGAGCGTCTGCGTCCGCGTCTCGGCCGCCCCGCCCGACGTCGAGGACGGCGGGCGGACCTCGCTCCGCGTGGCCGTCGAGGACACGGGCATCGGGATCGAGCCGGGCAAGCTCGACCACGTGTTCGGGAGCTTCACGCAGGCCGACGCCTCGACGACGCGGCGGTTCGGGGGGACCGGGCTGGGGCTGGCCATCTCGAAGCGGCTCGTCGAGCTCATGGGCGGCGAGATCCACGCCGAGTCGGAGCCCGGCGCGGGGTCGACGTTCGCGTTCACGGTCGAGGCGACCGTGGCCCCGTCGGAGCGCCGGGTGTTCCTGCGGCCCGAGCAGCCGGCGCTGGCCGGCCGGCGCGTGCTCGTCGTCGACGACCACGCGGTCAACCGCGAGATCGTGACGCGGCTGGCGGCCCGGTGGGGGATGCGCGCCGACGCCGTCGCGTCCGGCGCCGAGGCCGTCGCCGCCGTGGCCGACGCCGCGAGCGGGGCGGACCCGTACGACCTCGTCGTGCTCGACATGCAGATGCCGGACCTCGACGGGCTCGGCGTCGCCGCGGCGCTCCGGGCCGGCCCCGCCCCGCCCCCGCTCATGGTCCTGCTCACGTCGGTGGCCCGCGACGCCGCGCTCCGCGAGCGGGCCGAGGCCGCCGGCGTCCACGCGGTCCTCTACAAGCCGACCAAGCCGGCCCTCCTCTACGACGTCCTGGTCGGCGCGTTCGCCGGCCCCGGGCGGGCCGCCCCGCCCTCGGCGCCGGCGGCCGAGCGGGGCGGGGCGGGGGGCGCCGTCGCGGTCCTGCTGGCCGAGGACAACGTGGTCAACCAGAAGGTGGCCCTCCGCATCCTCGAGCGGCTGGGGCACGGGGCCGACGTGGCGGCGAACGGGGCCGAGGCCGTGGCCGCGGTGCAGGCTCGGGCGGCGCGGGGGCGGCCGTACGACCTCGTGCTGATGGACGTGCAGATGCCGGAGCTCGACGGGCTCGACGCGACGCGGCAGATCCGGTCGGCCGACGTGGCGCAGCCGCGAGTCGTCGCGCTCACGGCCAACGCGATGCGGGGCGACCGGGAGCGGTGCCTGGCGGCCGGGGCCGACGACTACCTCACGAAGCCGGTCAAGCTCGACGACCTCCGGGCCGTGCTCGCGGACGTGGCCGCCGCCGGGGGCGGGGCGGTCGCGGCGTAGGGGGCAATGGCGAAGGGGCGCGGGGCAGGGCCGCCGCCCCGCCCGTGGCCGCCGCCCCGCCCACGCCGAGGGCGGGGCGGGAACCGTGGGGCGGGGTGGCGCGCGCTCCCAGGGCGACCGCCGGTCGCCCCTACTCGACCACCTGGAGGCGCGCGAACGCCAGCTTCAGCTTTTTCTGGCCGACCGAGTTGAAAAACACCGTCGCCGCGGCGCGCTCGCCGGCGCCCTCGACGGCCAGCACCTTCCCGTTCCCGAACGAGCGGTGGTGCACGCGGACGCCCGGCACAATCGCCGACTCGCCCTCGTCGTAGACGACCTCGCGCTCGCCGGACGCGACCCGCTTGGTCTTCCGCTTGGGGCCGCTGTCCGGTCGCAGCGAACGCTTCCAGTAGTCCGGCGACATGTCGCCGTAGCCGCCCGTGCCGCCGGACGACGGCTCGAACCGCCCCGCCCGCGCCTCGAACCGGCCGCCGGACTCCGTGCGCAGCAGGTCGTCGCCGTCGAGCTCGTCGAGGAACCGGCTGCGGACGCTCGACTGCTGGTCGCCGTAGCGGTACCGGCTCCGGGCGTAGCTGAGGTAGAGGGCCTCCTCGGCGCGCGTGACGCCGACGTACAGCAGCCGCCGTTCCTCCTCCAACTCCGTCGGGTCCTGGGCCGCCTTGGCGAGCGGGAACAGGCCCTCCTCCAGCCCGGTCACGAACACGACCTTGAACTCCAGGCCTTTAGAGGCGTGGAGCGTCATGAGCGTGACGCGGTTGTCGTCGTCGCCCAGGCGGTCGACGTCGGCCACGAGGCTCACCTCCTGCAAGAACTCGCTGAGCGTGCGCGGCTCGCCGGACGGGTCGCCGCCGGCAAACTCGGCGACGGCGTTGAGCAGCTCGTGGATGTTCTCCAACCGAGCCAGCGCCTCGGGCGTGTTCTGGTCGCGGTACGACTGGAGCAGCCCGGTCTCCTGGATCAGCTCGCGGGCGAGCTCGTCGGCCGGCGCCGTCTGCGCCTTCGAGGCGAACCGCGAGACCAGAAACCCGAACCCCTCGACGGCCTTCGCCGCGCGCGGCGAGAGCCCCGCCCCGCCCGGGTCCTGGACGGCCTGCCACAGCCCGACCCGGTGCTCGGTCGCGTAGGCCCGGAGCTGGTCGACCGTCTTGCCGCCGATCCCGCGCGTCGGCGTGTTGACGACGCGGAGCAGGCTGGCCTCGTCGGACGGGTTGACGGCGAGGCGGAGGTAGGCGAGCGCGTCCTTGATCTCCTTGCGCTGGTAGAACGAGACGCCGCCGACGAGCCGGTACGGGATCCCGCCGCGCCGGAGCGCCTCCTCGATGGAGCGGCTCTGGGCGTTCGTCCGGTAGAGCACGGCCACGTCGGACCACCCGATGCCGGAGCGCGAGCGAAGGTCGCGGATCGTCCGCTCCACCTTCTGCGCCTCGTCGCGCTCTGACAGCGCCTCCATGAGGATGACGGGGTCGCCCTCGGAGTTGTCGGTCCAGAGCGTCTTGTCGAGCTGCTTCGTGTTGCCGCTGATGACGGCGTCGGCCAGACGCACGATCCGCTGCGTGCTCCGGTAGTTCTGCTCCAGGCGGATCGTCTTGGCCTCGGGGTAGTCCTTCTGGAACGAGAGGATGTTCTGGATGTCGGCGCCGCGGAAGGCGTAGATGCTCTGCGCATCATCTCCAACGACACAGATGTTGCGGTGCTCGGCGGCCAGGAGCTTGGCGAGCACGTACTGCGTCCGGTTCGTGTCCTGGTACTCGTCGATGTGGAGGTAGCGCCACCGCCGCTGGTACTCCTTCAGAACCTCCGGGTGCTGCTCGAAGAGGCGGATGGGCCATCCGAGCAGGTCGTCGAAGTCCATCGCGTTGGCCTGCCGGAGCGCCGCGTTGTAGGGCGTGTAGAGCTTGGCGGCGGCCTCGGTAAACGGGTCGCCCGCGAGGCGCGCGTACTCGTCCGGTCCTACCTGGGCGTTCTTGGCGCCCGAGATCGCGCTCCGCACCGACCGCGGCGTGACGCGCTTAGGGTCGATCCCGTAGCGCGTCATGAGCTCCTTGAGGAGCCGCTCGGTGTCGTCGGAGTCGTAGATCGTGAAGTTGCGCGAGAACCCGATCTTGTCGGCCTCGCGGCGGAGCACGCGGCTAAAGACGCTGTGGAACGTGCCCATCCACATGCCCTTGGCCTCGTCGCCCACGAGGTCGGTCACGCGGGCGCGCATCTCGCGGGCGGCCTTGTTGGTGAAGGTGAGGGCGAGGATCTGGCTCGGCCACGCCTTTTTGGCCGCGATGAGGACGGCGACCCGGTGCGTGAGCGTCCGCGTCTTGCCCGAGCCCGGCCCGGCGATGATCATGACCGGCCCCTCGGTCGCGCGGGCGGCCTCCTGCTGGACCGGGTTGAGCCCGCCCAGGAGCGCCTCGACGGCGCCGTCGTCGGCGGAGGCCGTGGGCGGGGCGGGGCGGTCGGGGCCGCCGTCGGGCGGGGGGCGGAGGGCGAACGTCTTCATCGGCGGCGTCAGTTGGGTCTCGCCCGAACCTACGCGAGCGCGCCCCCGCCGGACGGCCCGCGCCGGGCGGGGTGGCGTGAATCCTGACGCCCACCCCGCCCTCGGCCGGCGAGCGGCGGGCGCGGACCACCACCCCGCCCGTTTCGCGGGCGGGGTGGGCGACTTCTGGTGCCGTAGTACGTCTGCACCAGGTGCGGCGGGTTCTGGAGGCGTACGCTCCAGACGAATCACCGCGGCATGAGTCCGTGCCTATCGCATGACGAACCGTACGATTTACTCCCTGGCCGTTGCCGTCTTCGCCACGGTCTCGACCGCAGCCCAGGCACAGACGGCCCTCGACGTGGGCGACCCCATCCGAGTCACAACAGCCGACGGGGTCCTGACCGGCCGGCTCGCCGCGACTGAGGGGGACACCCTGTTCATCGAACTCGGTCCCCCCGGCCCCGTCCCGCGCATGCTGTTCCATCGGGTGGCATACGACGAAATCGAGTCGGCCGACATCCGGGTCCCGCACTCCCGCTGGCGGGGGGCGGCCATCGGCGCCGGCGTCGCTGCGGGCGTCGTGACCGTGACTACGCTCGGACTCGTGGGGTACACGATGTACACAGGGGACGAGTGGGGGTCAGCCTTCACCATGGCTATCGGTGCCGTCGCTCTGATTCCGAGTGCCGCCGTCGGGGCGGCCATCGGCGCCCTCGTTCCGGGGACGCGGTGGGAAACGGTGTCGCCGGGGCGGCTCTCCCTCAGCCCGGTGGCGCTCGGGCGGGGCGGGGGAGGAATTCGGCTCCGGGTTCAGTTGTAGCTCAGCCCCGCCCGCTGCCCGCCCGCTGCCCGCCCCGCCCTCAGCCGGCGTGCGGCGGGCAGCGTGCGACACTTCGGCCGCCCCGCCCCAGAAATACCCGTGGGGACACGACGTGTCGTGTCCGGGGCGGGCGGGGCGGTCAGGGACGTCAGCGAGTCCCACGTGAGGCGGCGGCAGTTCCCCTCCTGGCCACCGCGCAGCGTCGGCGCAGCCAAGAGGGGCTAGGACCCAAAGGGCGGGGTGGTTGTCGGGCGGGGCGGGGCGGTTCCGCCCGTGGCCGCCCCGCCCGCGGAGTCCGTTCGCAGAGGGCGCGTCTGGGGCCGTCCCTGGGCGCCGCGTAGGGCGAACGGGCAGGAGCCGGGTCCGGCGGATCTGTGACGCGGGGGCGGGGTGGAACGGGCTCCCCTCCCCGCCCACCTTTCCCTACCCGCTATGGCCACCCGCTCCCTCGACCGCACCGACTGGAACGACTACTTCGACACCTTCTCCAAAGACCGGATCGAGGGCGGCGATGTCGGCAAGGCGCACGTCCGCGTCCTCTCCGAGGAGAACGGCGACCAGGTGCTCGCCGACTGGCTCCCGCTCCACGGCCTCACCTACGACTCCAAGGACGACCTGTTCGAGGTCGCCATGGAGGGCATGGACCACTTGGTCAACAACCCGACCGAGATCCACGTCAAGGACGACGGCGACCTCCTGAGCTTCGAGGTGGTCCGCAAGGACGGCGACCGCGAGATCATCGAGCTGAAGTAGCGCCCGCCCCGCTCTGCATGCCCGCGCCCGCCCCGCCCGCTCCTGGGCGGGGCGGGCGTTCTCTGAAACGCCCGTGAGGGCGCGGGCGGGGTGGATCTGCCCCACCCCGCTCCCGTTCGATACCCAACACGTTACTCTCCCCTCTCTACTCATGGCTACTCCGAAAAACGGGGCCTCCCAGCAGGCCCGCACCCCCTACCACACGCGCCTCGGCATCGACGAGGACAAGCGCCAGACGCTCGTCGGCCTCCTCAACGAGACGTTGGCCGCGACGAGCGACCTGTACTCCCAGACGAAGCAGGCGCACTGGAACGTCAAGGGCAAGGACTTCTACCAGCTCCACCTCCTCTACGACGAACTGGCCGAGAAGCTGGAGGAGCCGCTCGACCTCGTCGCCGAGCGCGTCGTGCTCTTGGGCGGCTACGCGTTCGGGACCGTCCGCATGGCGGCCCAGAGCAGCCCGATCTCGCCGTTCCCCGGGACCGAAGCCGAGGGCGACGACGACACCTTCAACGACCCGTCGTTCCTGACGACGCTGGCCGACCGCTGGGCCGAGTACGCCGACCACATCCGCGACGCCAACAAGGCGTCCGACGACGTCGGCGATCCGGGCACGACGGACCTCTACGACCAGATCACGCACATCGCCGACCGCGGCACGTGGTTTATCGAGGCCCACCTCCAGCGCTACCACGGCGGTCTGAAGGAGCAGGGTCAGGACCCCGACCTCGAGGCCGTGGGCCAGTAACCCCGCGCCTGCCGCCTCTCGCCGCCCCGCCCCGGACTGTCCAGGGCGGGGCGGTTTACGTTAGGGCCACCCCGCCCGGTGGGTCCGGTTCGCGAGCGGGGCGGGGTGGTCCTAGGGCGTCCGCAACTCGGCGGCGCGGACGGCCCGCTCCCACAGCACGGCGCCCTCGGCGTCGAGCGCCCGCATCGTCAGCGTGCGGTCGGTGCGGGGGCCGGAGACCGAGAGCGTCCCGAAGTTGTGGCGGTCGGCGACGAGCGTGCCCGGCACGCGGAGCGGATTGGCGGCCTCGGGCGAGGCCGGGTCGAGCGCGGCGTCGGAGACGCCGGCCGTGAGCGGGCTCGACGTGAACTCGTAGAGCGGGTACGCCCCGGGCCGGTCCAGCTTGAGGAGCTCGGCGTGGTGGCGGTCGCCGGAGAGGAACACGACGCCGTCGACGCGGCGCAGCCGGAGCTGGTCGAGGAGGAACGCCCGCTCGGCCGGCGCGACGGCCGCGTAGGTCTCGAACACGGGCACTGGGTTGAGAAACTGGCCCCCGAAGGCGACCACCTTGAACGGGGCGTCGCTCCCGGTGAGCGCGTCGAGGAGCCACTGGAGCTGCTCGCGCCCGAGGACCGTCTGCTCCGGGGCAGGCGCGTCGTTGGGCGCCCGGTGGTAGCGGTCGTCGAGGAGGAAGAACTCGACATCGCCCCACTGGAAGTGCGTGAACACGCCGGGCACGCCGGGGAGCCCGCGCGCGGCGGCGGGCCAGTAGCGCGTGAACGCGTCGAGCGTCTCACCCTTCAGGATGTACGAGCGGTCCGCGTTGTTGGGGCCGTAGTCGTGGTCGTCCCACGTCGCGTAGTGGGGGGCGGCGGCGAGGAGCGGCTGGAGGTCGGGCTCGGCGCGGTTGTGGGCGTAGCGGTACGCGATGCCGCCGGCGCTCCACCAGTCGACCTCGCGGAGGTAGACGTTGTCGCCCAGCCACAGCATGAGGTCCGGGCGCGCCTGGCGGATCGTCTCGAAGATGGCCGTCGGGCCGCCGTAGGGCCGGCCGGGGCGGTCGTACGGCGGGTCGTTGTCGTAGTAGCACGAGCCGAAGGCGACCGTGAACGCGGGCGGGTCGGTCCGCCACTGCCACAGGTCCTGCGTCGTGAACGCGGTCGGGTAGGGGAACAAGACGGCCTGCCCGTTGACCGCGACGGCGTAGCCGTAGGTCTGCCCCGGCTCCAGGCCGTCGAGGCGGACCGTGGCCGTCCCGTCCGCGCCGGTCGCGGCCGTCACCGTCTGCACGACTTCGGCCCCGCCCGCGGCGCGGACCGTCAGCGTCACCTCGGCCGGCCCGTCGGTCTGGACCCAGACGGCGGCCCCGCGCGCCGTGACGTCGGCGAGCATGGGGCCGGCGGCGAGCCGCCCCGCCCCGGCGGGCGCGGCGGCGGCCGGCGGGGCCAGCCCGGCCCGGGCGAGCGCCGTCTGCACGGCCCGCTCAATCGCGGCCTGGCCGGCGGGCGTGGACGAGGCGGCGGTGAGCGCCGGCGCGCACCCGCTCCCCACGAGGAGCAGGGCGAGGCCGGCGAGGAGGGCGGGGCGGGGCGGGACGGTCATCGCGGGGCGGGGCCAGAGGGCGGGACGGAGCCGGAGGGCGGGGCCAAAGAAAACGCCGCGCCCCAGTGAAAGGGCGCGGCGCGAACGATCACCGTCCAGAAGGCTACTCGTCCTCCTCGTCCTCGTAGACGGGGGCGGGGCGGATGTCCCACTGGAGCATCTGCTCGATGTCGGCCGAGTCCTCGCCGTTCTCGTCCTCGAACTCGTAGTCGCCCAGCTCGTCGCGCTTGGAGGCCCGGACGCGGGTCCACTTTGTCCCCTCCAGGTCCTCGAATTCGTCGGGGAACGGGCTCTCGATGCGGTGGCTCGGGTGGTAGCCGCGGTACTCCTTGGAGGCCTCGTAGAGGGCGGCCCGGCGCGCGCCCGGCCGCGTGGCGCTGTACCCGACGACGCGGAACGGCGGGATGTTGATGATGGCGATCACGTCGTCGCCCTCGTCCTCGGGGTCGGAGTACTCGGGGCGGACCACCTTGAACTCGTCGGGGTGGGGGTACGCGCTGCGGTCGTCGAACATGAGAGGGGCCGGGAGTTGGAACGGAGAGCAGAGGGGCCGAAGCTACTCCGCGCGCCCTAGAGCGGCCGGGTCGTAGCGCCCGCCCCGCCCCGCTTTCCCCCCCGATTCATCGGTCAGGGGCCGCCGGTCTTGCCCGCCCCGCCCCCGCGCGGTAGACTCGGCGGGCACCTCCTCCTCCACGCTCATGGACGACCTGGACGACCTGAACGACGACGACCTGAATCTCGACGACGACCTCGACCTGGACGACGACGATCTGGACCTCGACGACGACCTCGATCTGGACGACGAGGACCTGGAGCTCGACGGCGACGAGTTCGAGGACGACGACCTCGGCGACGACGACGACTTCTAGAGCACCCTCCGGGTGGGTACGGGGTACCGGGTACGGCTCCAGGCGGGCCACCCGAGCCGCGGGTCCGCACTCTGCGTCCTCCTGAACGGTGCGCTCTCGCCGCCCCGCCCTCCGCCCTCCGCGCTGCACGGGGGCGGGGTGGTGTCGGTGTGAGGCACTGGCCGCGCGTCGGCCTGACGCTCCCGCCCCGCCCGCGCTCAACGACCGTTATGGTCCTGGAGCCTGCATAACGGCTCGCCATCGAGAGGGGGAGAACGGCCCCGCCCCGCCCCGCGCGCGGCACACGGAGGGCGGGGCGGTCTCGGATAACGGACGGCGCTCCGGCCTTGGGTCGTCGAAATAGGGCGGGGTGGGGCCGTGGAGGTGCTCGGCCACCCCGCCCGCACGGCGCTGTCCACGCTGTGGATAACCCGTGGACGGAGCGTCCTTGCGCCGCCGCCCGGCTCGCGGCTTACTTGAGGTCCGCTTCGAGGCACGCGCCGGGCAGGACGCCGGCCGCGCTCCCGACGGGCCGCCCCGCCCTCCAGGTCCACGAAGCGCCGGTGCTCCCCTGCCGCTCCCGAGACCGGAGCGGGACGCGGCCGCCGCCTCTCCCCCTCGCTTTCCCCCCGACTCATGGCCAAGACCAAGGCACCCGCCGCCCCGCACGCCGGCGGCCTCACGATCGACCGCGCGTTCTCGACCGAGGGCCAGCACCCGTTCGACAGCGTCGCCTGGACCACGCGCGACGCGGCGATCAAGAACTTCGCCGGCGAGGCCATCTTCGAGCAGCGCGGCGTCGAGTTCCCCGAGGCGTTCAGCCCGCTCGCCGTCAACGTCGTCGCGTCGAAGTACTTCTACGGCGACACCGAGACCGGCAACGGCTCGCCGGCCGAGGGCCAGCGCGAGTACAGCCTGAAGCAGCTCGTCCACCGCGTCACGCGGACGATCACGGACTGGGGCCGCGACCAGGGCTACTTCGCCTCGGACGCCGACGCCGAGGCGTTCTACGACGAGCTCACGTGGCTCTGCACGAACCAGTACGGCGCCTTCAACAGCCCCGTGTGGTTCAACGTCGGGCTGGGCGCCCAGTACGGCGTCCGCGACTCGGGCGGCAAGACGATCTCCGGGTGGGACGTCGACAAGGGCGAGGTCGTCGCCGTCGACCCCTACGAGCGGCCGCAGGCGAGCGCCTGCTTCATCATCTCGGTCGAGGACTCGGTCGACGACATCTGGAAGCTGATGGGCGAGAGCGCCCGGCTGTTCAAGTTCGGGAGTGGGGTGGGGGCCGACTGGTCCAAGCTCCGGTCGAGCCACGAGAAGCTCTCCGGCGGCGGCATCCCGTCCGGCCCGGTCAGCTTCATGAAGGTCCAGGACGCGACCGGCGGCACGATCAAGTCGGGCGGCAAGACGCGCCGCGCGGCCATCATGCAGACGCTGAAGGTGTGGCACCCGGACATCTTGGAGTTCGTCCGCGCCAAGCAGGACGAGGAGCGCAAGGCGTGGGCGCTCATCGAGGAGGGCTACGACGGCTCGTTCAACGGCGACGCCTACGGCTCGGTCGCCTTCCAGAACGTGAACCAGTCGGTCCGCCTCAACGACGCCTTTATGGAGGCGGCCCGGGCGGGGCGGGCCTTCGAGCTCACGGCCGTCACGAGCGGGGAGGCCGTCGACACGGTCGACGCGGCCGACCTGCTGGCCCTCATCGCCGAGGGCACGCACGTCTGCGGCGATCCGGGCGCGCAGTACGAGGACACAATCCAGCGCTGGCACACGTGCAAGAACACGGGGCCGATCAACTCGAGCAACCCGTGCTCGGAGTACATGTTCGTCGACGACTCGGCGTGCAACCTGGCGTCGCTGAACCTGATGAAGTTCAAGACGGCCGACGGCGCGTTCGACGTCGAGCGCTTCCGGGCGGCGGCGCGCCTGTTCCTCACGGCCCAGGAGATCCTGGTCGACAACGCGGGCTACCCCTCGGACCGGATCGCGGCGAACAGCCACCGCTTCCGGCCGCTCGGGCTGGGGTTCGCCAACCTCGGCGCGCTCCTCATGTCGATGGGGCTCCCGTACGACTCCGACGAGGGCCGCGCCGTCGCCGGCGCCGTCATGGCCATCGAGCACTGCGAGGGCTACGCCCGAAGCGCGGAGATCGCGTCGAACCCGGCGATCGGGACGTTCGAGGGCTACGCCGAGAACGAGGAGCCCTTCCTCGAGGTCATGCGGATGCACCGCGACGCGGTCGCCGACATCCACGCGTCCTGCCCGGCCTACCTCCGCGACGCCGCCCAAGAGAGCGCCGACCGGATGGTGGCGCTGGGCGAGGCTCACGGTTACCGGAACGCGCAGGCCACGGTCCTCGCCCCGACCGGGACGATCGGGTTCATGATGGACTGCGACACGACGGGCATCGAGCCCGACCTCGCGCTCGTCAAGTACAAGCTGCTCGCCGGCAAGGGCGACGGGCTCATGAAGATCGTGAACCAGACGGTGCCCGAGGCCCTGAAGCGCCTCGGCTACACGGACGCTGAGGCCGGGGAGATCGTCGCCTACATCGACGAGCAGGACACGATCGAGGGGGCGCCCGGCCTCAAGCCCGAGCACCTGCCGGTCTTCGACTGCGCGTTCAAGCCGCACAACGGCGAGCGCTCGATCTCGCACCTCGGCCACATCCGGATGATGGCGGCGACGCAGCCGTTCATCTCGGGCGCCATCTCGAAGACGGTCAACCTGTCCGAGAGCGCGACGGTCGAGGACATCGCCGACGCCTACATGCAGTCGTGGGAGTTGGGCCTGAAGGCGGTCGCCATTTACCGCGAGAACTCGAAGCGGAGCCAGCCGCTCTCGACGAAGTCCGGCGGCAACACGTCAGGCAAGACGGCCGGCGCGGGCGGGGTGGCGGACGTGTCCGGCGACGGGGCCGCGACCGCCCCGCCCGAGCTTGCGGAGCGGATTGTCGAGAAGGTCGTCTACCGCCCGCACCGCGAGCGGCTGCCAGACGAGCGCCCGAGCGTGACGCACAAGTTCTCGGTGGCCGGCCACGAGGGGTACCTCCACGTCGGGCTCTACCCCGAGGGCCACACGCTCGCCGGCCGCCCGGGCGAGATCTTTATCACGATGGCCAAGCAGGGCTCGACCATCGCCGGGCTCATGGACAGCTTCGCCACGGCCATCTCGCTGGCGTTCCAGTACGGCGTGCCGCTGGAGGACCTGGTGAGCAAGTTCGGCCACGTCCGGTTCGAGCCGGCCGGGTTCACGAACAACCCCCAGATCCCGATCGCCAAGTCGATCACGGACTACATCTTCCGCTACCTCTCGCTCCGCTTCCTGAGCACGGGCGACGCCACCCCGCCCGCGGGCGGGGCGGGCTCGGACCTGGCCGCCGAGGACGGGGTGTCGGTGGACCCTACCGTGGCCGTGGCGGCTGAGGCCGACCGCCACGGCCCGGCCGCCGACGAGGTCCAGGCCGACCTGTTCGCGGCGGCCCAGGCCGCTCTCGACGGGGGCGGGGCGGCCGCGGCGTCGCCGCACGTGGGCGGGGCGGTCGAGGCGGTCCTCGCCGCCGACGCCGACGGCCAACTCGGCGCGTTCCAGAACCAGGACGACGCGCCGGCCTGCCCCAACTGCGGCGGCATCACGGTGCGGGCGGGGGCGTGCTACAGCTGCCCGAACTGCGGGTCGTCGACGGGCTGCGGCTGAGCCGCCCCGCCCGCGCAGGTTGCGCCCCCGGTTGGTCCGCCAGCCGGGGGCGTTTTAACGTTAGGCGGGGTTGGGCATTCGCCCGTTGAGGGCAAGGAGCGCTATCTTACGAGAGCGGTAGCCAGCCCGCGATGCATGACAGGCACACGCGCGTTGCGCCTCCCGACTCCGCCCCGAGCCGGCCACTCCTACGAGAAGGAGCGGTCGGCTTTTTTACATTTCTACGGTCATGTCGAAGCACGACAAACTCCTCGCCCGCCTTCTCCGCGGCACGTCCGACGCCAGCTTCTCGTTCGAGGAGTTGCGGTCTGTCCTCCTCAGGCTTGGGTTTGAGCAGCGTGCGCCGAGAGGGAGCCATTACACGTTCTCCCACCCGGCGGTCCCATCTATCTTGACCGTCCCCAAGCACAGGCCGGTCAAGCGCGTCTACGTTAGGAAGGCCCGCGCGCTCATCACCGAACACAACCTCGCCAACGATGGAAGCACCTGACCTCCGCTACGAGATCATCCTGTATTGGAGCGACGAAGACGGCGCGTACGTAGCGGAGGTCCCCGAGCTTCCAGGGTGCGTCTCTGACGGCGAGACGTACGCAGAGGCCGTTGAGAACGTAGAAGACGCGATCCGCGCGTGGATCGAGACGGCGCAGGAGCTCGGCCGAGACGTCCCCGAGCCTAAGGGCCGCCGGCTCCTGTTCGCGTAGGGCGGGGCGGCGTACGCTCCACCCCGCCGCACTCCACCACAACACAGCGTCGAGACGCAAGCATGGGCGGGATGGGGAGCGTCACCCCGCCCGAAGGCCTGGGCGGGGCGGGGGGGAGCCTGTCGGCGTCCGCTCCGTTTCATTGCCATGACCGACTGGCACCAGCGCATCACGATCGACCCCGAGCAGTGCGGCGGGCGCCCCTGCATCCGCGGGATGCGCGTGCGCGTGTCAGACGTGCTGGACCTTCTGGCGGCGGGGCTGAGCCCGGACGAGGTGGTCGAGGAACTCCCCTACCTCGAACGCGCCGACGTCGAGGCCAGCCTGAAGTACGCCAGCGAGGCGACGAGCCAGCCGGCGAGGGCCGCCTGACGCTCTGGATCGACGCGATGCTGTCGCCGGCGCTCGCGCGCTGGATTACCCAGGCGTTCGACGGCGTGGACGCGGTCTCCGCACAAAGGCTCGGGCTCATCGAGGCGAAGGACCCGTCCATCTTCGACGCCGCGCGCGGAGCTGGCGCCGTCGTGCTCACGAAAGATCGGGACTTCGCCGACGAGGTCGAGCGGCGTGGCTCGCCTTCCGTTGTCTGGCTCCGCGTCGGAAACACGACGACGGCCAACCTGAAGCGCGTGCTGGCCGAGCAGTTGCCGGCCGCGCTCGTGGCGCTGCGGGGCGGGGAGGTCCTGGTCGAACTGCGGGACGACTGACCGCCCCGCCCGCCCGCTGTTTTAGACGGGCGGGGCGGCGAGCGCGACGGGCACCCCACCCCGCCCGCAACCGCAGGCCCTGGGCGGGGTGGAGCAGGAACCGCCCCGCCCCCGGTGGCGCTTGAGGAGGCCACCCCGCCCTTTGGGTCCGCCCCCTCCACGATGGGTTTATTCGGCACGCTCGCCGCGCTCCTGACCGTCACGGCGCTGTTCGCCTACGCCAACCACCGGACGGTCCGGTTGCCGACGACGATCGGGGTCATGCTCATCGCGCTCCTGACGTCGCTCGCGCTGCTGGCGCTGCACGGCGTCGGGATCGACCTCGACGTGCCGGCGCGGCGGCTGCTCCAGGGCATCGACTTCGACGAGACGCTGCTCCAGGGGATGCTCTCGTTCCTGCTCTTCGCCGGCGCCCTCCACGTCGACCTGGGCGACCTCGCCGAGCACAAGGGGACGATCGCGGTGCTGGCCACGTTCGGCGTCGTGATCTCGACGGCCGTCATCGGCGGGCTCACGTTCCTCGCCGCCGGCGCGCTCGGGCTCGACCTCCGCCTGATCGACGCGCTCCTGTTCGGGGCGCTCATCTCGCCGACGGACCCGATCGCCGTCATGGGGCTGTTGTCCACGATGGGCGTGCCCCGCTCGCTCGAGACCAAGATCGCCGGCGAGAGCCTGTTCAACGACGGCGTCGGCGTCGTCGTTTTCCTCATCCTCCTCGAGCTGGCGCGGGGGACCGAGCCGGTGACGGCCGGCGACGTGGCGCTCCTGTTCGCGCAGGAGGCCGGCGGCGGCGCCCTGTTCGGGGCCGTGGCCGGCTACGTCGCCTACCGGATGCTCCGGTCGATCGACGACTACAAGGTCGAGGTGCTCGTCACGCTCGCGCTCGTGACCGGCGGGTACGCGCTCGCCGGGGCGCTCCACCTCTCGGCGCCGATTGCGATCGTCGTGGCCGGGCTCCTCATCGGCAACCAGGGGCGGGCGTTCGCCATGAGCGATCTCACGCGGGACCGGCTCGACGTGTTCTGGGAGCTGATCGACGAGGTCCTGAACGCGGTCCTGTTCGTGCTCATCGGGCTCGAGATCCTGGTCATCACGTTCGCGCCGTCGGCCGTGGTCCTCGCGCTGCTGGCCGTCCCGATCGCGCTGCTTGGC
Organism: Rubrivirga sp. S365; assembly: GCF_032248475.1. Taxonomy (NCBI): domain Bacteria; kingdom Pseudomonadati; phylum Rhodothermota; class Rhodothermia; order Rhodothermales; family Rubricoccaceae; genus Rubrivirga; species Rubrivirga sp. S365. The sequence goes on along the minus strand of NZ_JAVTTN010000001.1, from coordinate 280,480 downwards.
CGGTCGGTCGGCGTGTTCGTCCCGCTCGCCGGGCTCCGCCCGTTCGGGCTCCGGCAGGAGGCCGGCGTCAAGCGGGTGCTGGTCTGGGGCGGCCTCCGCGGCGGCATCTCGGTCGCGCTCGCGCTGTCGCTGCCGCCGGGGCCGGTCCGCGAGACGCTCCTCGTGGCGACCTACGCCGTCGTCGTGTTCTCGATCGTCGTGCAGGGGCTGACCGTCCCGCGCCTGGTCCGGCACGTGCTCCAGACGGGGCCGCCGCGCGACCTCGACCCGCTCGACGAGGACTCCGGCCCGCCCGCCGTCGCGTGAGCGGGGCGGCCCGTCCGCGACCGCCCCGCCCAAGGGGAGCGGGCGAGAGAAGAGGAGGAGAGGCAACGAGGAGAAGAGGCCGCGCCGTCCCGTCCCTCCTTCTCCACCCCGCCCGCCGCCGCGTGGGCGGGGCGGAGCGCCCGCCTTCCCACCCCGCCCGCGCGGCACTCCTCGGGTGGGGAGCGGAACGAAAACGGCCTCTCAGCCCGCGTACCCAGTACCTCGTACCCAGTACCCCCCAACGCGTCAGTCGTCGTAGCCGTCGAGGACGTGGTCCCAGTCCCAGCCCTCGCCCTCGACGAGGCCCAGGAGCATCCGGCGGCGGCGGTCGCAGACGTCCTCGCGGAGCGACTCGTAGTAGGCCTCGTCCGAGCACACGGGGTACCCGTCGGAGCGGAGGCCGCTGAGCGACGGCGGCGTCGGCGCCTCGCTGGAGGGCTCGACCGACTGCTCCTGGAGCCGGTCGAGGAGCGTGTCGATGGCGGCGCGGGCGGGGTGGAACGCGCCCGGGCTCAGGCAGTCGCCGGAGAGCGCGTGCTCGGCAATCGACAGGGCCTCGTCGAGCGCGGCCAGCGACGGCGCCAGCGCCTCGCGCCGGCGCGAGCCGCGGAAGTGGTGGAGGACCGGGTAGGCCAGGTGCTGCTGGGCCAGCGTCGTGAGCGCCGGCGTGAGCCCGATGAGGTGCTGCTCGAAGGCCTCGCACCCCCGGTCGGGGTCCCACATGGTGCGGATGATTTCCTCCGGCGTCTCGCCGAGCCCCCACAGCGCCGCCGCCGTGCCGCGCCGGTCGACGGCGGCCTGGAGGACCGGGAGCACGTACGAGATGGCGAGGCTGAGCACGATGAGCCCCGAGAGCGAGGCCGTCGTCGTGAGCATTTGCCACACGGCCCCCTCCGGCTGGTAGTCGCCCAGGCCCAGCGTAACGAGCGTGTAGCCGACGAAGTAGACCCGCGACCAGAACCCGGCCGGCGCGCCCGACGACGCCGCCACGATGGCGCCGTCGGAGGCCAGGAACACGAGCGTCCACCCCGCCCACAGCAGGACGGTCCACGAGAAGATGGCCAGGAGCAGGACCACGAGCCCGAGCTGGCTGAAGAAGAAGCCCGACACGCGCTGCCCGACGTCGCTCTGCGTAAACCGCCACGCCCCCCGGCTGAGCCGCTTCGTGAGTGGCCCGCCGCCCCGCCCGAGCGTCGTGTAGAGGGCGTCGTAGAGGGAGAGGCCGACCAGGAGGAGGCCGGGGAGGAGGAGCCAGATCTGCATGCGCGCGGGCGGGGCGGAGCGGGAGGGGCGGGGTGGCCGTACCATCGCCACACGTACCACGCCAACCGCCCTACGCCGATGCGGCTCCCACGCCTTTTCGTCTTCGCCGCCCTCCTCCCCGCCGCCGCGCTCGCCCAGCCCGGCGTCGACGCCAACCGGCCGACGGACCGGCCGTGGCCGGACTCCCTCGTTGGCGGGACCGCCCCGCCCGCGGACGTGCAGCGCCTCTACGCCGTGGCCGCGGCCGTCGACGCCGACCGGATTGAGGCCGACGTCCGGCGCCTCGCCGGCTTCGGGACGCGGCACACGCTGTCCGACACCGTGAGCGATACGCGCGGGATCGGCGCGGCGCGGCGGTGGATCCGGGCCGAGTTCGAGCGGATCTCGGCGGCCTGCGGCGGGTGCCTCGAGGTGGTCGAGCAGCGCCGCGTGGTGACGGGCGAGCGCCGCATCCCCGAGCCGGTCGAGGTCGTCAACGTCCTCGCCATCCAGCGCGGGACGTCCGACCCCGACCGCTACGTGGTCATGTCGGGCGACATCGACAGCCGGGCGTCCGACGCGCTCGACGCGACGAGCGACGCGCCGGGCGCCAACGACAACGCCTCCGGCATGGCCGGCGCCATCGAGGCGGCCCGCGTGCTCAGCCAGTACGAGTTCCCCGGAACGATCGTCTACGCCGGACTGAGCGGGGAGGAGCAGGGCCTGTTCGGCGGCCAGATCATGGCCGAGACCGCGCGTGCCGAGGGCTGGCGCATCGAGGCCGTCCTCAACAACGACATGATCGGCAACAGCTGCGGGATCGACGGCGTGTGCGACAACACGAGCGCCCGCGTCTTCTCCGAGGCCACGCGCCCGACCGAGACTGAGCAGGAGGCCCGTCTCCGCCGGTTCACGGGCGGCGAGGTCGACGGGCCGAGCCGGAACCTCGCCCGCGCCATCGACCGGCTGGCCGACCAGTACGTCCGCAACCTGGACGTGATGATGGTCTACCGGCTCGACCGCTTCGGGCGGGGCGGCCACCACACGCCGTTCACGAACGTGGGCTACCCCGGCGTCCGCATCATGGAGACGCACGAGCACTACGACCGCCAGCACCAGGACCTCCGCACCGAGGCCTACCCCGACGGCACGCCGCGCCACTACGGCGACACGGTCGAGTACGTCGACTTCGACTACGCGGCCAAGCTCACGGCCCTCAACGCGGTCGCGCTGGCCGCCTTCGCCGGCGCCCCCGCCCCGCCCTCAGGCGTGACGATCGAGGGCGCCGTCCGGCCGTCGACGACGCTCCGGTGGGAGCGGCCGGACGCGGCGGAGAACCCGCAGCTCGCCGGGTTCCGCGTGAACTGGCGGCTCACGACGAGCCCGCAGTGGGAGCGCTCCGTGTTCGTCCCCGACAACGGCGAGGCCGAGCAGCACTACACGCTGGGGAACGTGGTCATCGACAACTACCTGTTCGGCGTGTCGAGCGTGGCCGCCGACGGGAGCGAGAGCCCGGTCGTGTTCCCCGGCGCGATCGGCGCGTTCGACTACGCGCCGGGCGAGTAGGGCTGCCCCGCCCGCCGCCCCGCCCGGCGACGCGGGGCGGGGTGGTCGGGCTCAGGGCCGCCCTGGCCGGTGGCTTGCGGGGATCGCCGGCCCGCGCAGCGGGTAGATCCCGGCCCCTCCCGCTCCCGAGATGACCCGCCCGCTCGCCCTCCCCGCCCTGGCGGCACTCGCCGCCCTCGCCGCCTGCACCGACGCCCCGCCCGAAGGCGCCGCGGCAACCGCCCCGCCCCCCGGCGCCGTCGAGGTGGTGTCGAACGAGAGCGACGCCGCCGAGACCCCCGCCCGCCCCGCCCCCGCCGCCGTCGACACGACGCTCCCGCCGACGGTCACGGTCGCCGGGCAGACCGTCCCCCGCCGGGCGTTCGTCGAGGATGTCGAGGCCGGCGAGCGCGTGTGCCACCTCACGCTCCGCACGGACGGGGGCGGGGTGGAGCAGGTTATGGGTGACTTCTCGCTGTGCGAGGGCCAGGCCATCCAGGGCGAGCGCGTCCAGATCGAGTACGCCACGGACGTGGTGCCGGCGGCGTCTTGCGTCGGCGACCCCGACTGCCTGGAGACCGAGACGGTCCCGTTTGCGGTGGTCGTCGACGTGATCGGGCGGCGGTGAGGCGGTGGAGTAGGGAGGCAGGAGGCGCTCGTAGCTTCGGTGCATGACCGTCCCGAACGCAGAGGGTGCCGTCGTCCCACCCGAGAAGCTGACGGACTACCTCCTCGCGCTCTCGCATCCCGTCGGCGGGTCGAAAGCCCGCTTCTTCCGGGCGCACGGGTTCGACGACAACAACGCGGACCTGCTGGCCGATGGTCTCCGCCGTATCGTCACCGGCGCACCCGCGTCGGTCCGACCGACCCCGTTCGGGACGAAGTACGTCGCCGCCGGTGATCTTCCCACGCCGCGCGGCACCGTCGTCCTGATCGAGACCGTCTGGATCGTCGAGCCGCCCGATGAGCGTCCGCGGCTCGTCACGGCGTATCCTGTGGACACGAGCCGACCCTGACCCCATGATCCGCGAACTCGGCACAGTCGTGCTGGCGCACGACCTCCCGGACCTCGGTTTAGAGGAGGGGGACGTCGGTGCGGTCGTCTACGTCTACGACGGCGGCCGCGCGGTCGAGGTGGAGTTCGTCTCGGGCTCGGGGGCTACGGTCGCTGTCGAGACGCTGCGGGCGTCGGACGTGCGTCCGCTCGGGGACAGCGAGATCCTCCACGCCCGCGCCCTCGCCGCCTGACCCGCCGCTGCGAGCCGGCGGAAGGCGCCGGCGCTCTCGCTCGACGAGACGGCGGCGCTGTGGACCCCCACCCCGCCCCCACGACACGCGGGCGGGGCGGGCACCGATCTACCGACCCACCGCCCCGCTCACCGCCCGCCCCGCCGCGCGGCCCGAAAACAGGCAGCCGCCGAGGAAGGTGCCCTCGAGCGAGCGGTAGCCGTGCATCCCGCCGCCGCCGAAGCCGGCCGCCTCGCCGGCCGCCCACAAACCCGGGACCGGCTCGCCACCCCGCCCGAGCACGCGGGCGTCGAGGTCGGTCTCGATGCCGCCCAGCGTCTTCCGCGTGAGGACGTGGAGCTTGACGGCGATGAGCGGGCCGGCGTCGGGGTCGAGCAGCCGGTGGGGCGGGGCCACGCGCAGGATCTTGTCGCCCAGGAACCGCCGGGCGCCGCGGACCGCGGTGATCTGGAGGTCCTTCGTGAACGGGTTCTCGACCTCGCGGTCCCGCGCGACGACCTCGCGCCGGATGTCCGCGACGGACAGGAGCGGGGCGGCCGTCTTCCGGTTCATGCCGTCGACGAGCGCGTCGAGGTCGCGGGCGACCACGAAGTCAGCGCCGCGCTCCTTGAACCGCTCGACGGGCGGCGGCGCGCCCTTGCCCAACCGCCCCGCCAGGCCGCGCAGGCTCCGCCCCGTGAGGTCCGGGTTCTGCTCTGACCCCGAGAGCGCGAACTCCTTCTCGATGATCCGCTGCGTGAGGATGAACCACGAGTGGTCGTGGCCGGTCGTGCGGAGGTGCGCGAGCGTGCCCAGCGTGTCGAACCCGGGGAACAGCGGGACCGGCAGGCGCCGCCCGACGGCGTCCAGCCACAGCGACGACGGGCCGGGCAGGATGCGGATGCCGTGGCGGCTCCAGACGGGCGCGTAGTTCTCGATGCCCTCGACGTAGTGCCACATCCGGTCGGGGTGGAGGATCCGGCCGCCGGCCTCCTCGACCACGCCCAGCATCTTCCCGTCGACCGAGTCGGGCACGCCGACGAGCAGGTGCTCGGGCGGGGCGCCCAGCCGCGGCGGCCAGTTCTGGCGGACGAGGTCGAGGTTGGCACCGATCCCCCCGCTCGTGACGATGACGGCCTCGGCGTCGAGCGAGAAATCGCCCACGACGTCTCGGTTCGAGGGCGCCCCGCGCTCGGCGTCGCTCGGCGCGAGCACGTCGCCGGTCACGCCCGTCACCGCCCCGCCCGCGGTCGCCAGCCCGGTCACGCGGTGGCGGAACCGGAACTGGACGCGGTCGCCGTGCGCGCGGAGCTTGCGGACGAACGGCTCGACGAGGCCCGGCCCGGTGCCCCAGACGATGTGGAACCGCGGCACCGAGTTGCCCGGACCCGTCGCGCCGTAGCCGCCCCGCTCGGCCCAGCCGACGATGGGGAACAGCTTGACGCCTTGCCGCCGCACCCACTCGCGCTTCTCGCCGGCCGCCCAGTCGACGTAGGCCTCGGCCCAGCGGCGCGGCCACAGGTCGTCGTCGCGGTCGAAGCCGGCCGTGCCCAGCCAGTCCTGCCACGCGAGGTCGCGGCTGTCGCGGACGCGGAGCCGCCGCTGCTCGGGGCTGTCGACGAGGAACAGGCCGCCAAACGACCACCACGCCTGCCCGCCCAGGCTCTGCTCGGGCTCCTGGTCGAGCACGACCACGCGGCGCCCGGCCTCGGCGAGCTCGGCGGCGGCGACGAGCCCGGCGAGGCCGGCTCCTACGACGATGGCGTCTGCGTCAGGCATGGCGGGGCGGGGGCGGGAAGGGAGAGTAGCGCCGCCCCGCCCGGCGGGTGCTCCCAAACGGAGCCACCCCGCCCGGCGCGTGCGGGGCGGGGTGGCGGAGGGCGAGGCTCTCGCCGGGCGGAGCCGAACCTTAGAGCGCGGCGGCCACCTTCTTCCTGATCTCGGCGCGCGGCTCGCCCGTCTTGTGGTGGATGAGCGAGACCATCTGCTTGAGGCCGCCCCGGGTCTGCTTCATGGCCTTGTCGTCGAACTCGACGGTGGACCAGCGGGCCTTGATGCGGTCGCGGACGCGGTGCCAGTCTCGGTTCATCTTCGGGGTAGCCATCGGTGCCTGTGCCTCTCGGGGCGGATCTGCGGAGTAAAGAAAGTCTACTTGTTTGTAGAGGTTTAAGGCGTCGGGGTTCCGGCTCGCGTGCCCGGCGAGGGCGGGGCGGCACCGCGCCCGCCCCGCCCGCGGGGTCGGGCCGAAGGCGACCTATACTCCGGGACCACTCCGCCCGCCCCGCCATGCCTGCTCCGCCCCGCCCCCGGTCGTTCCGCCCCGCCCTCGCCGCCTTCCTCCTGGCCGCCGTGGCAGCGCAGGCGCAGGCTCCGGGCGGGGCGGGCGCCCAGGACGACCCGCTCGTCTACCAGACGCCCGCGCCGGCGCTCGCCGCGCTCGTCGACGCGCCGCAGACGCCGACCGTCCGCCTGAGCCCGGACCGCGAGACGATGGCGCTGTTCGCTGTCGCGGGCGCGCCGCCGGTCGCCGAGCTGGCCGAGCCCGAGTTGGGGCTGGCCGGCGTCCGCATCAACCCGGCGACGAACGGGCCGAGCCGGGCGAGCGGCTACACGAGCCTGAGCTTGAAACCCGTCGCGGGCGGGGCGCAAACCGCCGGGGTGGCGCGCGAGGTCACCGGCTTCCCCGACGGCGCCCGACTCCGCAGCCCGCAGTGGAGCCCGGACGGCCAGCGCCTCGCGCTCCTCGCCGACCGCCCCGACCGCGTCGAGCTGTGGACGGTCGACGTGGCCTCGGCAGCGGCCCGCCCCGCCCTCGACGCGGCCGTCAACGACGCGGCGCCGGGCGCGTCGTTCGCGTGGCTCCCCGACGGGCGCCTCGTCGTCCGCACTGTGCCGGGCGGGCGGGGCGGGGCGCCCGAGGAGACGACGGTGCCGACCGGCCCGGTCGTGCAGGAGTCAGCGGGCCGGGCGGCCCCGGCGCGGACCTACCAGGACCTGCTCGCGAGCCCGCGCGACGAGGCGCTTTTTGACTACTACATGACGAGTCAGCTCGTGGTGGTGGACCCCGCCGGGGCGGCCACCCCGCTCGGGCCAGAGGCCGTCTACGCGTCGGTCTCGCCGTCGCCGGACGGCCGGTTCGTGCTCACCGAGGCGCTCCACGCGCCGTACTCGTACCTCGTCCCGTGGTACCGCTTCCCCACGCGCGTCGAGGTGTGGGACCTGGCCACGGGCGCGCCGACGCTCGTCCACGACGCCCCGCTCGCCGAGCGCGTGCCCATCGCGTTCGGCTCGGTCCCCACCGGCCCGCGCGGCCACGCGTGGCGGGCCGACGCGCCGGCCACGCTCGTCTGGGCCGAGGCCCAGGACGGCGGCGACGCGGGCGCCCCGGCCGACGTCCGCGACCGGCTGTTCACGCTCGACGCCCCGTTCGCGGGCGGGGCGGCGCCGCTCGTCACGCTCCCGCTCCGCTTTAGCGGCGTGACGTGGGGCGACGACGACACGGCGGTGGTCGAGGAGTACCAGTGGCAGGACCGGACGCGCCGGGCCTACGTGATCGACCCGTCGCGGCCGGCCGCCCCGCCCCGCGAGCTGTTCACGGTCTCGTTCGAGAACCGCTACGACGACCCCGGCCAGCCGATGACGGAGCCGACTGCGGGCGGGGCGGAGGTCCTCGTCCTCGACGGCACGGACACGTTCTGGACCGGCCAGGGCGCCTCGCCCGAGGGCAACCGCCCGTTCGTCCGCCGCCTCGACCTGGCGACGGGCGAGAGCGCGGAGGTCTTCCGCTCCCAGGCGCCGTACTACGAGGCGCCCGTCGCCTTCCTGGACGAGGGCGGGGCGGTGCTCCTCACGCGGCGCGAGACGGTCACCGCCCCGCCCAACTTCGTCGCGCGCGACCTGGCGACGGGCGAGGCGCGGGCGCTCACCGACTTTCCGCACCCGTACCCCGAGCTGGCCGACGTCCAGAAGGAGACGGTCGAGTACACGCGGGCCGACGGCGTCCCGCTCTCGGCCACGCTCTACCTCCCCGCCGGCTACGACGCCGAGCGCGACGGCCCGCTGCCGACGCTCGTCTGGGCCTACCCGACCGAGTTCAAGAGCGCCGACGCGGCCGGCCAGCGGTCGGACTCGCCCTACCAGTTCACGCGCGTGAGCTACTGGGGCGCCGTCCCGTTCGTGACGCAGGGCTACGCCGTCCTCGACGACGCCTCGTTCCCCGTCGTCGGCGAGGGCGAGGCGCAGCCGAACGACACGTTCCGCGAGCAGCTCGTGATGAACGCCGAGGCGGCCATCGCCGCCGGCGCCGAGCGCGGCGTCGTGGACCCCGACCGCGTGGCCGTCGGCGGCCACAGCTACGGGGCGTTCATGGTCGGCAACCTGCTCGCCCACTCCGACCTGTTCCGCGCCGGGATCGCCCGGTCCGGCGCCTACAACCGGACGCTCACGCCGTTCGGCTTCCAGCGTGAGGAGCGGACGTTCTGGGACGACCCGATGCTCTACGTCGGGATGAGCCCGTTCATGCACGCCGACCAGATCGACGAGCCGATCCTGCTCATCCACGGCGACGCCGACAACAACCCGGGCACGTTCACGCTCCAGTCCGAGCGGCTCTACGGCGCGCTCAAGGGCCTCGGCGGGACAGCTCGGCTCGTGCTCCTGCCGGCCGAGAGCCACGGCTACCGCGGGCGCGAGTCGCTCCTCCACATGCTCTGGGAGGAGGCCCGGTGGCTGGACACGTACGTCAAGCCGGCCGCCCCGCCCCGCGCCGACGGGGGCGGGATGGAGGCCACAGGCGGGCGCTGAGGGCGGGCGGGGCTGCTGAGAGGCTGACTATCGCTGTTCTACTGGTGCCTGCTCCGCGAGGGCTACGGGTTGTTCGAGTTCGTGTCGATCTCCAGCGTCCTCACCAAAGCCTACGCGGCGTACGCCCGGACGTACCTCTACACCGAGACCGACGACAACGACCTCACGTACTTCCTCCTGTTCCACCTCGACGTCATCGACCAAGCCCTCGACAGCGTCCAGGCGTACGTCGGGCGGAAGGTGCGGGAGATTCGGGAGACGAAGGCGGTGCTCCACCCGGACGCTGGGCTGAACCCGCGGCAGATCGCCCTGCTGCGCCACGCGCTCCAGCACCCCGACGCCGCGTACACGTTTGCGTCCCACCAGATGAGCCACGGGGTCGTGTACCAGACGGCCCGGACTGACCTCCTCGCGCTCGCCGACCGCGGCCTCCTCACGTCGACGCGGGCGGGGCGGAAGTACGTGTTCCACGCCCTCCCCGACCTCGGCGACCGACTCCACGAGCTGGAGTAGCCCGTCCGTTCTTGTGCAAGCGCCGCCCCGCCCCAGACCGAGCGCGGGGCGGGGCGGGGGGAAGTGGCTTGGAGGTCGTGCGGCCGTCCGCCCCGCCCGTCGACCGCGTCTCCGGTATCCTGTGGATGCACTCACCCCGCCCCACGATGGTTCTCCGCCCCGCCGCCCTTGGTGTCCTCCTGCTCGCGGCTACTGCGCCCGTCGCGCAGACCGCCGACACGCTCGCTTGGACGCCCGAGCACAGCATGCGCTTCCACCGCGTCGGGGGCGTCGACCTCGCGCCCGGCGGCGACCTCGCGGCCTACGTCGTCTCCGAGCCGCTCATGGAGGGCGAGCAGTCGGAGTGGAACAGCCAGATCTGGGTGGCCGCAACGGACGGCTCCTTGGACGTGCAGTACACGCGCGGTGACGCGTCGGCGTCAGGCCCGCGCTTCTCGCCGGACGGCGCCCACCTCGCCTTCCTCTCGTCGCGGGGCGGCGACGTATCTCAGGTGTGGCGGATGCGGGTGCGGGGCGGGGAAGCCGAACAGGTCACCGACGCCGAGGCCGGCGTCTCGGCCTTCCGGTGGTCGCCCGACGGCGCGCGGATCGCCTACACAGCCCGCGACCCGGAGACGGACGAGGACAAGGCGCGCACGAAGGAGAAGCGCGACGTCATCGTGGTCGACCAGAACTTCGACTACACGCACCTCTGGGTGGTCGACGCGGAGCCGGGCACGGACGGCGAGCGGGACGCCCAGCGCCTGACCGGCGGCACCTTCCACGTGGCCGAGTTCGACTGGACACCGGATGGCCGCACGCTCGTCTTCAGCCACCAGGAGGACCCCCGCATCAGCACCGGCTTTAGCGAACGCGACCTCTCGACGGTCCCGGCCGACAGCGGCGCCGTCGTCCCGCTCGTGACCTGGGGCGGGGCGGACGGGCAGCCGCTCGTGTCGCCGGACGGGCGCCTGGTCGCGTTCGTCTCGCACGGCGGGAGCCCGCAGGAGGTCGGCTTGGGCGACGTCTACGTAGTCCCGCTCGCGGGGGGCGCCCCGCGCAAGCTGGCTGACACGCCGGACCGGAGCGCGTCGCTCCTGGCGTGGTCCGCTGACGGCCGGCACGTCTACGCGCTCGAGAGCGTCGGGACGACGCGCGCGGTCATCGCCATCCCGACGGACGGGGCCGACGCCGAGGTCGTCGCGCAGGGCGACGGCGTGGTCGCGAACGTCGCGTTCGACGCCGACGGGCGCACGATGGCGTTCACGTTCGAGGACCCCGCCACCCCGCCCGAGGTCTACACGTCGACGGTCGGTGCCTTCGACCCCGTCGCCGTCTCGTCGGTCCACGCCGACGTGCCGCTCCCGGCGATGGGCCGGACCGAGGTCGTCTCGTGGACCTCGCCCGACGGGACGCCCGTCGAGGGGCTCCTGACGTACCCGGTCGGCTATGAGGAGGGGCGCCGGGTCCCGCTCGTCCTCAACATCCACGGCGGCCCGGCTGGTGTCTACACCCAGTCGTTCACGGGCGGGCCGAGCATCTACCAACTGCAGACCTTCGCGCAGCGCGGCTACGCCGTGCTCCGGCCGAACCCGCGCGGGAGCACCGGCTACGGCCGCGACTTCCGCTACGCGAACGTCCGCGACTGGGGGTTCGGCGACTACGAGGACGTGATGTCCGGCGTCGACGCCGTAATCGAGAGGGGCGTCGGGCACCCGGACAGCCTCGCCGTGATGGGCTGGAGCTACGGCGGGTACCTCACGTCGTTCGCCGTCACGCGGACCGACCGGTTCAAGGCGGCTAGCATGGGGGCGGGCCTCCCCAATCTCGTCAGCATGGTGACGACGACGGACATCCCGAACTACCTCGTCGCCCACCTCGGCGGCCGCGAGGTCTGGGAAGACTACGACGCCTACGAGCGCCACTCGGCGATCTACCGCGTCGCGAACGTGACCACGCCGACCCAGGTGATCCACGGCGCCAACGACCTCCGCGTGCCGTTCACCCAGGGCCAGGAGTTCTACGTCGCGCTCCAGCGGCGCGGCGTCAAGACCGAGATGGTGGTCCTCCCGCGGACGCCGCACGGCCCGCGTGAGCCCAAGCTGCTCATGGCGACGACGCCCTACATCCTGAGCTGGTTCGAGGAGCACCTCCGCGGCCGCGACGTGGAGCCGGACCCGTGGGCGAACGCCGAGGACGACGGGGGCAGCGCGGCGGGCGGGCGCTGAGGGCGGGCGGGGAGGTTCGGGCACCACGGTTCGCCGCAGGCGTTCGTCGACAGTACGGCCCGCTCCTCCCAAGCCTCCACCCCGCCCCCATGTCCTTCGCCCGCTCCCTCGCCGCCGGCCTCACCGGCGCCCTCACGCTCAACGCGCTGAACGAGGCCGCCCACCGCCTCACCGCGCCCGACGCCGCCGTGCCGCGGCTCGACCGGCTGGGGACGGCCGCGCTCTCCCGGGCGCTCGGCCTGGGCGTCCGCCCCGCCCGCCAGGCCGACGAGGGCGGGGCGGTCTACGGCGCCGCGCTCGCGCTCGACGTGGCCGTCAACACGGTGACGTATGCGACGGTCGCCGGGTCGAAGCGGCCGGTCCTGCGCGGCGCCGCGACCGGCGCCCTGAGCGGGGCGGTCGCCCTGGCCGCGGCCGCGCTCCTGGACCGCGGGCAGGACGTCGCGCGGCGGCCGGCGACGCCGGCGCTGACCGTGCTGTGGTATTCCGTGGGCGGGGCGGCGGCCGGACTCGCGGCGCGGGCGCTCGGCGAGCGGTGACGGGGCGGGCGCGCCCGGGCTGGGCTACTCCGCCGCCTCGGCCAGCTCGAAGTCGAACCCTTTTTCGGCCGTCTCGCGGTCGAACGTCCGGTAGTCGCAGGTGAGCTCCTCGCCGGCGCGGACGGCGCGGTTGGTGACGGTCGTCCGGTCGGGCGGGTCGTCGCAGTTGGGCGCTTCGGCGTGGTTCATGAACTTGCCGTTGTCGCCGCAGAACACGTAGGCGCCGCTCTCGTCGAGGTAGCACCACGCCCGCATCTGCGACTGGTACGGCTCGGGGAAGGCGGCGAGGTCGTCGGGCGTGATCTCCCAGTCGACGCCGGGCGTGAACTCCCAGATGAGCGTGCCGGCCGGGATGTCGCGGGCGGCGAACACGCCGGTACCGTGGACGGGGCTTTTTTCGAGGTACGTGGGGACGAGGAACACGGGCGGGGGCAGGGTGGGGATGAGCCTGGGGCGGGGCGGAACGTACACCACCCCGCCCCGGCGCGGCCCGCTCTCGACGCACCGCTGGGGGCGGGGCGGCCACCGGTCGCCCCTACAGCGCGAGGGCGGGGTGGGCGCCCAGGTCGAGGCCGTCCGCGTGCCCTGCGGCGAGCTTGAAGGCGGCCGTGACGGCGATCATGGCCGCGTTGTCGACCGAGTGCGCGCGGTCGGGGACGAACGTGGCGAACCCGTCGGCCCGCCCCGCCCGCTCGACAGCGGCGCGGAGGCCGGAGTTGGCCGAGACGCCGCCCACGACGGCCACGGCGCGGACGCCCGTGCGGCGGACGGCGTCGCGCACCGCGTCGACGAGCGCGTCCACGACCGTGCGCTGGAACGAGGCGCAGACGTCGGCCCGGTGGCGCTCCAGGACGGCCGCGCGGTCGCCGCCCAGGTCGGCGATCCAGTAGCGGACAGCCGTCTTGAGGCCGCTGAACGAGAGGTCGAACAGGGGCCGCTCGCCGTGCTTGCCGGCGAGGCGCGGCGAGGGCAGGTCGAGAAAGTCGGCGTCGCCTCTAGCGGCGAGCCGGTCGACGTGCGGGCCGCCGGGGTAGGGCAGCCCGAGCAGCTTGGCCACCTTGTCGAACGCCTCGCCGGCCGCGTCGTCGCGCGTCCGCCCCAGCTCGGTGTGCCGGAAGCCCTCCTCGACGAGCGTGAGGAGGGTGTGGCCGCCCGAGACTGTCAGGCACAGGAACGGGAGCGGCGGGCGGGGCGGCTCGACGAACACCGAGTAGACGTGGCCCTCCAGGTGGTTCACGCCGACAAGCGGGAGCCCGGCCCCGAGCGCGACGCCCTTGGCCGCGCTCAGGCCGACGAGCAGCGACCCGGCCAGCCCCGGCCCCACTGTCACGGCGACGGCGCCCAGGTCGCCCATCGCCACCCCGCCCTCGCGGAGCGCGGCCTGGACGGTCGGCACGACGAGCCGCTCGTGCGCTCGGCTCGCGTGCTCGGGGACCACGCCGCCGAACCCCTCGTGCACGCGCTGCCCGGCCACGACCGACGACCGGAGCGCCCCGCCCGCCCACACGGCGGCGGCCGTGTCGTCGCACGACGTCTCGATGGCCAGGATCGGCGGGAGGTCCGGGAGGGTCATGGAATGTGGAACGCGGAAGGACGAAGGCGGAAGGTGGCGACGTGGGCGGGGCGGGGTGGGGGAGGGGGGACTAGGAAATGGGAAAGAGGGAATGGGCAGAGGGTGGGTTTGGGCCACCCCGCCCGATCCGCCCCGCCCAACCTTTCCGCCCCGCCCCGGTTGACGCGGGCGGGGCGGCCGGCCACCTTCCGTACCCCGTACCCCGTACCCCGTACCCCGTACCCCGTACCCTTATGCCCGCCCCGCTCTTCGTCACCATCGTCCTCGACGGCGCCGGGGTCGGCGACGCGCCCGACGCCGAGGCCTGGGGCGACGCCGGCGCCGACACGCTCGGCCACGTCGTCCGCCAGGAGCGGCCGGCGCTCCCCAACCTCGAGATGTGGGGGCTCGGGAAGCTCGTCGACGGGCTGGGCGGGGTGGACAAGCCCGTCGCCTCGTGGGGGCGGCTCACGGAGCGGGCGGCCGGCAAGGACTCGACGACCGGCCACTGGGCGCTCGCCGGGCTCGTCCTGGAGGAGCCGTTTCCGACCTACCCCGACGGCTTCCCCCCAGACGTGATCGACGCCTTCTGCGACCGCGCCGGCGTCGACGGCGTGCTCGGCAACCGCGCCGCGAGCGGGACGGCGATCGTGGCCGAGCTGGGCGAGGAGCACCAGCGGACCGGCCGCCCCATCGTCTACACGTCGGCCGACAGCGTTTTCCAGGTCGCGGCGCACGTCGATACGGTCCCGCTGGACGAGCTGTACCGGATGTGCCGGGTGACGCGCGACGAGGTGTGCGTCGGCGAGCACGCCGTCGGCCGCGTGATCGCCCGGCCGTTCGAGGGCGCGCCCGGCGCCTACGAACGGCTCTCCGACAAGCGGAAGGATTTTTCCTTGCTGCCGCCCCGCCCGACGCTCCTCGACGCGCTCCAGGGCGCGGGCGTGCGGACGGTCTGCGTGGGCAAGATCGCGAGCCTGTTCGGCGGCGCCGGCGTCGACGTCGAGCGCAAGACGGCCGGGAACGCCGACGGCGTGCGGCAGACGCTGGAGGCCATGCGCGAGGCCGCGGCGTCGGACGTGCCCACGTTCGTGTGGACCAACCTCGTCGACTTCGACGAGCTCTACGGGCACCGGAACGACGCGGCCGGCTACGCCCGCGCGCTGGAGGCGTTCGACGAGGCGCTCCCCTTTTTCAGCGCGGCTACGCCGCCCGGCGGCGCCGTCTTCCTCACGGCCGACCACGGCAACGACCCAACGTTCCCGGGAACCGACCACACGCGCGAGCGGACGCCGGCCCTCCTCTACCGCCCGGGCCGCCCCGCCCGCGACCTGGGCACGCGCGCCACGTTCGCCGACCACGCGGCGACGGTCGCGGCCTTTTTCGGCGTCGATGGGGGCGGGGAGGGCACGCCGTTTGGGTGAGGGCGGGGCGGTCGGATCGGGCAGGGCGCGACGTACGTTCGGCGCCTCATCCGCCGCCTCGCTCTGGGGTCATCCATGCCGCGCTTTTCGTGTTGGCTTCGCCCCGCCCTGGTTGCCGTCGCCGTTCTCGCGGGCGGGGCGGCGTCGGCGCAGCCGATGTGGCGGCCGGCGCCGGAGGGGGGCAGCGTGTCGCTCGACGTGCTGAAGGCGTTCGCGGGGCGAGACGTCGTCACGGACGAGAGAGGAGTCGTGATCGGGGACGTGGGGCCGACAGCGCTGAACACGGCCCACGTCGTCTCAGCTCGTTTTCCGGTCGGCTTTGCGGTCACAGTCGTAGCAGATTTCCCGACGGCTTACTTCACTTACGACGCGTCCACCAGCAATCCTGGCGGCGGTGCGGTCGTAGGGGATCCACAGAGCGAGTTCGGCATCGGTAACCCTTACCTCGGCGCCGAGCTCGCCGCCCGCCCCGCCCTCACCGTCGAGGCCGGGGTCCGGCTCCCGCTGTCGAGTCACGAGTTCTCCCCCGCTCGATTCACGGGCATACAGACGTCTTTCGAGGCGGTCGAGATGTTCCAGGACGGTACGTTTTCCGCGCGGCTCGGAGTCCGGTACGAGCCAGCCGTGTCACACGCCATCCGGCTCCGCCTTCTCGCCGCTCCGGTCCTCCGGACCTTCGACTCGTTCGAGCAGGACGGCCCTGTCGTCCAGGAGCGCCGTGCGACGAATGTCGAGGTGCAGTACGGTGCGCAAGTCGTCGGACTGCTCGACCGGGTCGAACTTGCGGGCGGGGTGGTCGGCCGGCTCGACACGGCGGGTGATATAAATCACTCCCCGGTCTCGCTAACGCTCGGCGCGTCGGCCCAAGGCCTGCCCGTCCGACCAGGGCTCCTCATCCGCGTCCCGATCCACGACAACCTCTTCGACACGGACGCCGTCGTCGGCTTCAGCCTCGACGTCCCGCTCCGCTAGCCGCCCTGCGCGGGCGGGGCGGCGTCCTCAGCCCGCGCCGCCGCCACCTTCCGCCGCACCTGGCGGACCGTCGAGACCGCCCCGCCCACGACGAGCACGGCCACGAACGCGTACACCCACCACGGCACGTTCCGGCCGACGACGATGAGGTAGAGGTAGGCCGAGACGAAGAAGAACCCGGCCGCGAGCGCCGGCGCCACCACGCTCCGCCCCGCCCGCGCGTTGCGGACGAGCCACGCGACGGACGCCGTGAAAAACGGGATCGCGCCGACGTAGATCACGCCGAAGACGAGCGGGTCGACGCCGTATTGGGCGCCGAGGCCGAAAAACCAGTCGCGAAGCGTGTCGAACAGGGCGGGACCCTCGGGCGGGGCGGCAGCGTGGGGCAGGTAGACGCCCGCCCCGCCCCCCACCTTTCGCCCGTGCCCAAGACGCTCTCCGACTTCCCCGACCGCGAGACGCTCGGGACCACGCTCGGCATCGACATCACCGAGGCCTCCGGCACGCGGTGCGTGGCGACGATGCCCGTCGAGCCGCGCCACCACCAGCCGCTGGGCTACCTCCACGGCGGGGCCTCGGTCGTGCTCGCCGAGACGGTCGCCTCGGTCGGCGCCTACTTGGCGGCGCCGGACGGGCAGACGGCGTTCGGCATGGAGATCAACGCCAACCACCTCCGCCCCAAGCGCGACGGCACGCTTACGGCCGTGGGCGAGCCCGTCTACGTCGGCCGCTCGACGCAGGTGTGGCAGATCGACATCCGCGACGAGCGCGACAAGCTGATCTGCACGAGCCGCTGCACGCTCGCCATCGTCCCGCTCGACGGGCGCTGAGTGGGGCGGGGCGGCTCCCTGCGCGCCCGGGCTACCTTCCGCCGTCCCACCCCGCCCCCTGGCCCCATGCTCCTCGGCAAAGTCATCGGCACCGTCTGGGCCACGCGCAAGGACCCCGGCCTGGTCGGGATCAAGTTCCTGATCGTCCGCGAACTCGACCTCGACGGCGAGCCCCAGGCCGCGTTCGTCGTCGCCGCCGACGCGGTCGGGGCGGGCGAGGGCGAGGTGGTCCTGGTGGCGCAGGGCTCGTCCGGGCGCCAGACGGCGATCACCGACGGCAAGGCCGTCGACGCCGTCGTCATGGCGATCGTCGACCGGCTGGACGTGGCCGGGGGCGGGGCGGAGATCGAGGACCGCGCCGACGAGGCCGCCCCGCTCGCGTTCGAGCCGGCGGGCGGGGCGTGAGGCTGGGCCGCGTCATCGGGAGCCTCTGGGCGACCCAGAAGGACCCGTCGCTCGTCGGGCGGCGGATGCTGCTCGTCCAGCCCACGCACGCCGACGGCGCTGACGCCGGCCGGCCGACGGTCGCGCTCGACACCGCCGACGCCGGGCCGGGCGACACGGTCCTCTACGTGACCAGTTCGGAGGCGGCCATCCCGTTCCGCCCCGCCCACGCCCTCACCGCGACCGACGCCACGATCGTCGGCGTCGTGGACCCCGAGGCGCAGCGCTAGCGGATGGCCTCGTCGATCCGCCGGGCGACGACGGGGGTGAGGTCCGCGACGAACGATGCCGCCAAGTGATCGCCGTCGCGGTAGAGGGGCCGGCTTCCACGGACCGTCTCGCAGGGCTCGCCGGAGCAGAGCTCGTCGGCCCACGCGACGTAGCCCACGCCGCCGGCAGAAGCCGCTTCCTTCTCAACCTGGGCTGCCCGATCCCGCTCCAGGTTTTTGGCCTGGAACTGGCACGCCGCCCCGCCCGACCACGGCTGCCACGCCGCCCGCGCGAGGCACCCTGTGACGTCGAAGTTAGGCCGCGGCGAGTCTTCTAGATAGACAACGTGATCGGCCGCGCCGGCCAAGTGTTGGAACACCCGGGCCGCCCCACCCCGCCAAGCCGTGTCCCACGCGCGGACTGGCGTCCGGTCCTCGTAGGATGGCAGGAGATACGCGGACGAACTCGACGCGACGACGAGGTACGGGCGGAGCCGTGAGATTTCCTCGAACGCTGCCTCACGCCACATCGTGCACTCGTCGTAGATGCGGCCGAGGCCGGGATTAAACGTCTCGACATCGACGGCTGGGCACGCCGACTTGGTGAGGGAAACTAGTCGCCAGCCGCGCGCCATCGCCACCCGCTCGATGGCGGGAAACCACTGGGCCGCGTGGCTGTCGCCGAACAGGACCACCGTCGTGTCCGCGTCGACCACGCCGTACGAGCAGCCCTCGGCAGCTGTCGCGTAGAAGTCCGCGTGGCACTCGTCGCCGTAGACCGCCGCCAAATCGGCCCAGGCTTCCGTGAACCGGACTTGGTCCGGGCGCTGCGCCCAGGCCTCCGCCGCCTGCCACCACGCTGCCGACAGCCCCACCCCGAGCGCCGTCAGCGCGACGGCCAGCGCCAGCGACCGCCCCGCCCGCACCCGCCCCGCCAGGGCGGGGTGGTGCCG
The DNA here is from genome assembly GCF_032248475.1 of Rubrivirga sp. S365. Taxonomy (NCBI): domain Bacteria; kingdom Pseudomonadati; phylum Rhodothermota; class Rhodothermia; order Rhodothermales; family Rubricoccaceae; genus Rubrivirga; species Rubrivirga sp. S365. The sequence continues at coordinate 261,714 of NZ_JAVTTN010000001.1, read as the reverse complement.
GACCGGGTCCTCGACGAGCCGGTATGACGCCTCGGCGAGCCCGAGCGAGAGGGCCACGAGCGCGAGCCGGGCAGGGAGCGTCTCAGCCAGCCCTAGCGCGGCCCCGAACACGAGCACCGGCCAGTGCCACAGGTACCACGAGTACGAGAGCCGGCCGAGCTCCTGGAGCGGGCGCCACGCCAGCGCCCGCGCGAGCGCCGTCTCCGTGCGCGCCGTCCCGGCCCGGAGCGCGAGGACCGTCGCGGCGACCGGGACGGCCGCGGCCCACCCGGGGAACAGGGTGTCGGCCCGGTACAGCGCGCCGACGGCCACGATTGCCGCCAGCCCGACCCACCCGAGCACACCCTCGGCGGCCCCCACGCGGCCCGGGTTCAGGCGCCTCGACCCGGCCGCCCCGCCCCCGGCCACGAGCATCCCGAGCGCCCCGGCCGCGAACTCCCACGCCCGGAGCGGCGAGAGGAAGAAGGCCCACGGCTGGCGGACGCCCGTGAGGTAGACCGAAGCCGCAAAGGACACGACGGCCACAGCCGCCATCCACCCGACGAGCCGCCGCCGCGACGGCCGCCGCCCCGCCCGCCGCTGCCATCCCAACGCGCCGAACGCGAACAGGACGAAGACCGGCCAGACGACGTAGAACTGCTCCTCGACCGAGAGCGACCACGTGTGGAGGAGCGGGTTGTCCTCGGCCGCCGCGCCCAGGTAGTCCGTTGCCCGCCGCGCGAAGAACACGTTCGAGAGGTACGCCGCCGTCGCCAAGGCCGACTTCGCCAGGTCCCGCTGCTCGAACGGGGCTAGAACGAGCGCGCCGACGGCGACCGTCGCTACGAGGACGACAGCGACGGCCGGGAGCAGCCGCCGCGCCCGCCGCGCGTAGAACCGCACGAGGTCGACGGTCCCCGTCTCCTCGGCCTCGTGGACGAGGAGCCACGTGATGAGGTAGCCCGAGAGCACGAAGAACACGTCGACGCCGATGTAGCCGCCGCCGAACCCCGGCACGCCGGCGTGGTAGAGCACGACGAGCAGCACGGCGACGGCCCGGAGCCCCTCGATGTCGGCGCGGAACCGGGGGCGGGGCACGAGCCGCGCGGGATTCTCAGCGGGCGGGGCGATCTGGGCAGACACAGGGCGGGGCGGCGGGTGGTGGGCACGCTCTCGCCATATCCTGTGCCTCCCTGCAGGGCGAGGCGGTATGGAAGGTTCGGGTCGCGCCCTAACGGGAACACGCGCCGAATCTAACTGAGCGGGAGCGCCCGCCCACGGCCGCCGCGGGCAGGTCGAGCACCGTCCGCAGGCCCGGCCGGACGGCGGCCACGCGGGGGACCGCGTTGACGAGCGCCGCGACCGTCGCCGTGTCGCCGAACGTCCCGCCGCGGACGACGACGTCGAGGCCCGGGTCGCCCGCGATGAGGACCCGGTCCTCGTCGGGCGCCCCGACGGCCATCGTGAGCGTGAGCGTGGCGCGGACCGCCCCGCCCTGGCGCACCGTCGCCGTCTGGTGGATGCCGGCCACGCTCCCAGCGCGGACCGTCACATGCTCAGTCTCGTGGTCGGCGTCGGACACGTGCGGGCCGAACGTCTCCTCGATCTCCACCCCGCCCCAGCCCAGGCCTGCCGCGAGCACGCGGGCCGATTCGACCATGCCGATGTGGCCAAACCCGCCGGCCGCCTCGCGCTCGCGGAACGCCTCGGCGGAGAGCCCCGCCCCCACCTTCCGCTGGAGCGGCCCCCGCCGCCGCCCAGCGTCGACCGACCGCCACACGTCGACGCGCTCGACGCGGGCGCACGCGCTCGACAGCACGACGGGCAAGAGGTCCATCACGAACCCCGGGTTCACGCCCGTCCCCACGACGGCCACGCCGGCCCGACGCGCGGCGGCGTCGACGCGCTCCGAGAAGCCCGCGTCGCGCTCGAACGGCCACACGAGCTCCTCCGCCGACGACACCACGTGTGCCCCGGCCGCGACGCACGTCATGATCTGGCCCTCGATTCGGTCGAGGAACGAGGACGTCGTGTGGAGGACGACGTCGGGCCGCCACGCGGCGAGCGCCGCCTCGGCGTCGTCGCGGACCAGGACGCCGACGGGCTCGCCTCCCAAGACCTCCCCGACGTCGCGCCCGACGGCCTCCAGGTCGAGCGCGCCCACGAGGTCGAGGGCAGGGCGAGATTGAACGAGGCGGGCGCAGGCCCGGCCGATGGGCCCGAGCCCAAACTGGACGACGCGGAGGGGCATGGGCGGGGCGGCCGTATCGCGGCGGCGGGCAGCGCTAGCCGACGACGAAGGGGTCGGTCGAAAGCCGGACCTCCTCGTCGCCGTCGGACACGTTCAGGAGGAGCCGGTAGGTCCCGGCCGGGACGTCGAGGTCGATGGGCGGCGACATGGATGTCTCGCCGGCCGGGAGCACCACGATGGCGCCGCCGCAGGTAGGGCGGTCTGGGCGCGCGATCTCGCCCCATGCCCCGGTCGTCCTCTCGGCCTCCAGCGCGGCCCAGCAGCTGGGCGGCCCAAACTCGATCGGGACCGACCCCGTGTTCTCGATCCGCAGCGTCGCGTCCGCGCCGAGCGCGTAGGCCGTTTTGTCGGTCGACAGCGTGGCGCTGAACGCCTGGCCGTCTGTGAGGGCGGAGTCGCAGCCGGCAGCCGCGAGGGCGGCGAGCAGGAAAACCAACGGGCGCATGGGCCGGGGCTGAGGAGGGGGACCAAGCTACGGCCCCCCTCTCCGGCCCTGGCGGGGCACTTCGGCGCCCCTCTCCACCACAAAGCCGCCTCAGAGAGACGGGCTCTCCGAGGCGGCGGGTTTCGGACGCCGCGTCCCTGGCTAGCGGACGTCCGAGTCGGTTGCGGGCGGGCCGCAAAGGTGTAGCTCCGGTGGAGGCGCTTCTTTCTACACCGGCGGCAGAGAACGATAACCGAGCGGGATGGGCGGAGTTCGAGAGACAGCGAATCGAGGAGACGCAGGACCAAGGCTTATCTATTTGAGATACAAACATATGATGTCCAGGCGTCGGGCGGGATGGGACCTGCCCTTCAGAGCTTGTCTGACACGCCCGTGCGCCTCGCAGCGAGACGGAGCCGCCGGACCGGCAGCCGCCCCGCCCGAGCGGCGTCCCCGCTAGCCCGCCACCGCCCCGCCCAGGCGGTCCAGGAAGCCGTCCGTCATCCGGCCCATCTCGAACGCCACGGCCGGCTCGACGACGCCGCGCGCGAACCGGGGCGCCGGCACCTCGAGGGTTGCCTCCAGGCGGAGCGTGCCCGCCGCCCCGCCCGGCGCATCGCGGAGCGCCACCCCGCCCGCGAACCGGGCGTTGCCGACGCCGTCGATCGGCGTCCAGGACAGGGCGTAGGCGCCGTCGTCGGCGTGGTAGCGGCAGGCGTAGACGGTCGTGACGCGGGCGCCGGGCGGCCCCATCGGCTCCATCGTCCAGACGAACGCGTCCGCGGACTCCGCCCCGCCCTCGGCCGCCCCGCCCTCGTACGGCTCGACCGAGGCGACGCCCGGGAACAGGGCGCCCCACCGGGGCACGTCGCGGAGCCACGCCCAGGCCGCCGCGGGCGGGGCGGGCAGGTGGAACGCGCGCTCGACCTGGACGGAGACCTCGATCACAGAAGCGGGGTGGAGGAGGAGAAAGCCGAACGTGGCCGCCCCGCCCCCAGCGCAGAAGCCTCTCGCCGCGTCTCCAGGCGTTCCGGGCGGGGCGGTCAGGCCGCGACGCCGTCGCCTGCCGCGAGGTGGTCGAACACGGACTGGAAGACGCGCGCGCCGTCCGCCCCGCCCAAGAGCGCCTCGACGCACCGCTCGGGGTGCGGCATCATGCCGACCACGTTGCCGGCCGCGTTCGCGACGCCGGCGATGTTGCGGGCCGACCCGTTCGGGGCCGCCTCGGGCACGGCCTCGCCCGCGGCGTCGACGTAGCGGAAGACGACGCGGCCCTCGCCCTCCAGCCGGTCCAGCGTGTCCGCGTCGGCCGTGTAGTTGCCCTCGCCGTGGGCCACGGGGACCGTCAGGACCTCGCCGGCGTCGAGGCCCGACGTGAACGGCGTCGCCGTCGATTCGACGCGGAGGTGGGCGTCTTTGCAGGCGAACCGGAGGCTCGCGTTGCGGAGCAGCGCGCCCGGCAGGAGGCCGGCCTCGCACAGCACCTGGAACCCGTTGCAGATCCCGAGCACCGGCCGCCCCGCCCCGGCGACCCGCACGACGTCCTTCATCACGGGCGAGAACCGGGCGATGGCCCCGGCCCGGAGGTAGTCGCCGTAGGAGAACCCGCCGGGCACGACCACGAGGTCGGCGTCGCCGACCGACGCCTCCTTGTGCCATACGAACCGGGCGTCCTGCCCGAACACGTGCTTCGCGGCGTGGTACACGTCGTGGTCGCAGTTGGACCCGGGAAAAACGAGGACGGCAACCATGAATGCGGAAGGTTGAACGCGGAATGGTGAAGGGGTACCCGCCGGGCCACCCCGCCCCGCCCGGTCGACGTACCTAATCTAGACGGTCGCGTCGGGCAGGTGGCCCTGCACAGACGCCCGTTCCGCGTTCACCCTTCCGAATTCCGCATTCTCGTGATTCCCCGCGAGCTGTTCCGCAAGATCCGCCACGTCGAGGTCCGCACGCGCGGGCTCGTCGACGACGTGTTCGGGGGCGAGTACCACTCGGCGTTCAAGGGCCGCGGTATCGAGTTCGCCGAGGTCCGCCCGTACCAGGTCGGCGACGACGTGCGGACCATCGACTGGAACGTGTCGGCGCGGACGGGCGAGCCGCACGTGAAGCTGTTCGAGGAGGAGCGCGAGCAGACGCTGCTCCTCGTCGTCGACGTGTCGGGGTCGGAGGACTTCGGGAGCGGGGAGGGCGCCAAGCGTGACCTGGCCGCCGAGGTCTGCGCCGTGCTCGGGTTCTCAGCGCTCCGCAACAGCGACAAGGTCGGGCTCGTCCTGTTCACCGACCGCGTCGAGCGGTTCGTCCCCCCGCGCAAGGGGCGCCGCCACGTGCTCCGCCTCCTCCGCGACCTCTTCGCGCACGAGGCCGAGCACCGGGGGACGAGCCTCGACGACGCGCTCGACCACGTCCTCCGCGTCCAGCGCCGCCGCGCCATTGTGATCCTCGTCAGCGACTTCCTCGTGCCCGACGACGCCGACCTCGCGCGGCGCCTCCGCGTCGTGGCGCAGAAGCACGACGTCGTCGCCGTCCGACTCGTGGACCCGCGCGAGGAGGCGCTGCCGGCCGTGGGCCTGCTCCGCGTGGTCGACGCCGAGACCGGCCGCCCCGCCCTCGTCGACACGTCGAGCGCCCGCGTGCGCCGCGCCTTCGCGGACCGCGCTGCCGCCCGCGCCGCGCGCGCCGAGGCCACGCTCCGCCAGGCCCGCGTCGACCACGTCACGCTGCGGACGGACGAGGACTACGTCGAGCCGCTCTCGGCCTTTTTCCGCCGCCGCGTGCGGGGCATGCGATGACCAGAGGGAAGAGGGAAGGGGGAAGAGGGAAGGGGGAGGCTTGTCCCGAGCCGCGCGTGCTCGGGCGGGGCGGGGCGGGCGGCTGGCCTGCGCGGGCGGGGTGGGCGGCAGCGGCTGTCCCCCCTGGCGAGGAGAACACGCCGTTCGACCTTGAGAGGCCATTTGGGATTTCTCCCTCCCCCGCCGGGGGAGGGCCGGGGTGGGGGACAGACGTCGACTCAGGGCGGGGTGGTCGGCTCATCACCCCCGTGGCTGCGCCGGCTTCGCGGCTCCCGATCTCCCCTCGCTGGGGGGAAGAGAAGAGCGGCTGGTTCCAAGCAGCTTTCGGGCGCAGCGGTGAGCAGGCGGACGGCGAGTGCCCCGGGCGGGGCGGCCGGCCCCGCGCCACCCCGCTCTGCGCCGGCAGCCGGCCTCGCCCCGACCCGCCCCGCCCCGCGCGCCTCCGGTGGCTCGTGCCCCTCGCGCTCCTCCTCGCCGCGGGCGGGGTGGAGGCGCAGAGCGCGCGGCTCTACGTGCTGGCCGACACCGTCGAGGCCGGCGAGCCCTTCGAGATCGCCGTGGCCGTCGACCACGCGCCGGGGCAGCAGACGGCGTTCCCGGCGGTCCCGGTGGACGACCCCGAGGCCGCCCCACTCCTCGCCTTCGGCGACGCCGAGGCGACGGCCGTGCGCCGCCTCCCGCCCGCGATCCGCGGCCGCGTGCGGACCGACAGCGCGGTCTACGCCGTCGCCGCGTTCGCCGTCGACTCCGCGCGCGTGGGGCCGGTCGAGGTCCGCGTCGACTCGGCGGCGGTGGCGACGGGCGTGGCCGTCGTGCCGGTCCGCTCGCTCCTGGAGGGCGCGCCGCCGTACGAGCCCACCCCGCCCGGTCCGCTCGACGACTTCCCGAGCGCGGCGCCCGTCTGGATCGCGCTCGGCGTGCTGGGCGCGCTCGTGCTGCTGGGGGCCGGCGCGTGGGCCGTCCGCACGCTCCGCCAGCCCAAGGCGGTGGGCGGGGCGGCGCCCTACCCGGCGGCGCTCGCGCGGCTGGACGCGCTCGCCCGCGAGGCGCCGGCCACGCCGGCCGAGGTCGAGACCCACGTCGTCGCCGTGCGCGCCGTGCTCCGCGAGTACCTCGCGCGCCGCCTGGGCCTCCCCGCCCTCGAATCGACGACCGAAGAACTGGACGCCGCCCTCCGCGCCGACGCCCGCGTCCCGGGCGGGGCGGCCGACGCCGTCCGCAAGGCGCTGCTCCCGACCGACCTCGTCGCCTTCGCGGGCGCCCGCCCCGCCCCGCCCGAGGTGGCCGCCTTTGGCGACCGCACGCGCGCCGCCGTCGAGGCGGTGGAGGAGGGCGTGCGGGAAGCGGAGCGCGGAGACGCGGAGGACGGAGAGAGGCCCGGACGGGGCGGGGCGGCCAGAACGCCCGACGCGCAGGCGGAGACGGCCGGCGGTGGACGCGCCGTTCGGACCGACGCCCCCAGTCCCTAGTCCCCCAGTCCCTAGAATGCACCAGCCCATCGGCCCGCCGTTTTCCGACACGCTCGTCCGCCGCCTGCGGCAAGCCCGGCGCGTGGCCGTGCTGACCGGCGCCGGGATCTCGGCCGAGAGCGGGGTCCCCACGTTCCGCGACCCCGACGGCCTGTGGCAGCGGTTCCGCCCCGAGGAGCTTGCCAACGTCGAGGCGTTCCTCGCCAACCCCACGCTCGTGCAGGGCTGGTACGCCCACCGCCGGCAGGTCGTCGAGGACGTCGAGCCGAACGCGGGCCACTACGCCTTGGCCGAGCTCGAACGCTGGGTGACGGGGCGGGGCGGCCAGTTCCTGCTCGCGACCCAGAACGTGGACGGCCTCCACGAGCGGGCCGGCAGCCAGAACCTCGTCGAGCTCCACGGCTCGCTCCGCCGGTCGCACTGCCTCGACTGCGGCGCGCCCGCCCCGCCCCCGACCGCCCCGCCCGCAGACGCAGACGGCGAGGGCGGGGTGGCGCGGTGCGCGGCGTGCGGCGGGCTCGTCCGCCCCGACGTGGTATGGTTCGGGGAGATGCTGCCCGAGGACGCCATCGGCCGGGCGACCGAGGCGGCGGCGCTCGCCGACGTCTACCTCTCGGTCGGCACGAGCGCCGTGGTGTACCCGGCCGCCGGGCTCCCCCAGGTCGCGCGCCAGGCCGGGGCCTACGTCGCCGAGGTCAACCCGACGCCGTCCGACATCGCGTGGCGCCTGGACGAGCAGGTGCCGGGGCGCGCGGGCGACGTGCTGCCGGCACTGGTCGAAAGAGTGACGGGTGACGAGTGATGGGTGATGAGCAAGAGCGGCGGAGACCGTATCGGTCGCACCGGGACCTGGAGGTGTGGTCCGACGGCATCGCCCTCGTCCGGGACGTGTACGCGCTGACGCAGGCGTGGCCGTCGGACGAGCGGTTCGGGCTCACGTCGCAGGTCCGCCGCGCGGCCGTCTCGGTCCCGTCGAATGTTGCGGAGGGGTGGGGGCGCCACAAGAAGGGGGAGTTCGACCAGTTCCTGCGCTACGCCCGCGGCTCCCTCTTCGAGGTCGAAATGCAACTCACGATCGCCGTCGAGATCGGCTTGAACCGAGAGCAAGAAACGGCCGGTCTCCTCCGCCGGATCGACGTGCTCAGCCGTCGCCTCCTCGCTCTCCGCCGCTCGTTGTGAGTGACGAGTGACGGGTAAAGAATGATGAGCAAAAGCTTCCCACCCCGCCCCAGCGAGTGACGGGTGAAGACTAATGAGCAAAGGCCCCCCGCCCCGCCCGCTGTGCGTCCTCTATCGCTCCGCCCGTCTCTGCATTTGCTCATCGCCCGTCACTCATAACTCGTCACCCACAACCCGTCACCCACTTGACCTTCGCCTCCCCCCTCTGGCTCCTCGCGCTCCTCGCCCTGCCCGCCCTGTGGTGGGCGGGGCGGCGGGGCGGGGCGGCGCCCGGCGTGCGGTATTCCGTCGCCGACGACGCGGCGGCGCTGGGGACGACCGGGTGGGCGCACGTGCGGTGGCTGCCCGGCGCGCTGCTGGCGGCGGCGTTCGGGCTGGGCGCCGTCGCGCTGGCCCGGCCGCAGGAGCGCGACGCGTCGCTGGAGCGCTCGACCGAGGGGATCGACGTCGTGCTCGCGCTCGACGTGTCGACCTCGATGACGGCCGAGGACTTCGTGCCCAACCGCTTCGAGGCGGCCAAAGCCGTCGCCGCCGAGTTTGTCCGCGGGCGGACATCGGACCGGATCGGGCTCGTCGTGTTCGCCGCCCAGGCCTACACGCAGGCCCCGCTCACGCTGGACTACCCGTTCCTGCTCACGATGCTCCAGGAGGTGCGGATGGGCGTGATCGAGGACGGCACCGCGATCGGCACGGCGCTCGCCACCGCGACCGCCCGGCTCCGCGACTCGGACGCGGCCTCCAAGGTCGTCATCCTGCTCACCGACGGCCAGAACAACCGCGGGCAGGTCGACCCCCAGACGGCGGCCGAGGCCGCGGCCGCGCTCGGCGTCAAGGTCTACGCCATCGGCGTGGGCGACGAGGGCGGGGCGGTCCGCGGGGCCGGCCCGTTCGGGGGCGCCTTTTTCGGGACCGCGCCCGAGGTCGACGAGGAGGCGCTCCGCGCCGTCGCCCAGACGACCGGCGGCCGCTACTTCCGGGCCACCGACGCCCAGGCCCTCCGCGAGATCTACGCGGCCATCTCGGACCTGGAGCGGACGGAGATCGAGGAGACCGTGCTCCTGGACGTCCGCGAGCTGTACCCGTGGTTCCTGTGGCCGGCCCTCGCGTGCCTCGTCCTGTCGGTCGGCCTCTCCACGACCCGCCTCCGCGAAGTGCCGTGAGTGATGGGTGACGGGTGAAGAGTGACGGGCAAAGGCCCCTCGCCTCGCCCCAGCGAGTAACGAGCGACGGGTGAAGAGTGATGAGCAAAGGCCCTCCACCCCGCCCGCTGTGCGTCCTTCACCGCCCCGCCCGAGTACGCGGCGAGTAAATCACCGCCCCGCCCCGCCCCGTTGCCGCTCGGCTAACCGCCCCGCCCGCACTTGCATGTGCCCATCACCCGTCACTCGTAACCCTTCACCCGCACCCCGTTGAGCTTCCGCGACCCCCTCGTCCTCGGTCTCGTCGCCGTCCTCGTCGGCGCCGCGCTCGTCGCGTTCGCGCACGCGGCGCGGCGGCGGGCGGAGGCGCTGCGGCTGTTCCTGGGCGCGCGGGCGGGGCGGGAGGAGAGCGGGCTCGCGCCCGTCGCTAGAGGGCGGCGCGTGCGGGCGGGGCTCGTGGCCGGCGCGCTCGCGTGCCTCGGGCTCGCGCTCGCCGGGCCGCGCGCGGGCACGTCGGTCCGCGAGGCGCGGCAGGAGAGCCTCGACCTGCTCGTGGCCCTCGACGTGTCGGAGTCGATGCGGGCCGAGGACGTGGCGCCGAGCCGCCTCGACCGGGCCAAGCTCGCCATCGAGCGCGTCGTGGCCGACCGCCAGGGCGACCGCGTGGGCCTCGTGGTCTTCGCCGGCGAGGCGTTCCTCCAGTGCCCGCTGACAACCGACCGCGGGGCGCTCCGCCTGTTCCTCGACGCCGCCGACCCCGAGATGGTGGGCGCCCAGGGCACCGACTTCGCGAGCGCGCTCCGCGTGGCCGACCGGGCGTTCGACGCGGCGGCCGAGGGCGCCGACGCCCGCCCGCGCGCGCTCCTCGTGGTGTCCGACGGCGAGGACCACGAGGGCGGCCTGGGCGGGGCGGCCGACGCCCTCCGCGACGACGGCGTGACGATCCTCGCGCTGGGCGTGGGGACCGAGGAGGGCGCGGCGGTCCCCGAGGTCCGGCGCGGCCGCGTGGTGGGCGTCCACCGCGACCGCTCGGGGGCCGAGGTCGTCTCGCGCTACGAGCCGGGCGCGCTCCGCGACCTGGCCGGCCGCGGCGACGTGGTCCGCGTGGGGCAGGGCGGGGCGGCCGCCGCCGAAGTCAACGCGCTGCTCGACGGGCTCGACCGGGCGGTCCTGACCGAGAGCGAGGTGGCGGCCTCGGCCGAGCGGTTCCAGTGGCCGCTCGCGCTGGGCCTCCTGCTCCTGCTCGTCGAGCGGCTCCTGGCCCTCCGCCCCGCCCCGCCCGACGACGACGCGGGCGGGGTGAGCGCGCCCCGCCGCGAGGCGGCGACGGCATGACGGGCGTGCGCGACGACCGCCGGGGGGACACGCCGACCGCCCCGCCCCCCACACGGGCACCCGTAGGGACACGGCTTGCCGTGTCCGCACGCGGGGCCTCCCGCCCCGCCCGCGCGGCCGGGGCGGGGTGGCTGGCGCTGGCGCTGGCCCTGGCCGTCCTCGCCGGCTGCGGCGACGTGACGGCGGCGCTCCAGCCCGGCGTGGCCGAGGGGCGGGGCGGCGTCGAGGCCCAGGCCGCGGGCGACCCCGAGGGCGCCGAGGCCGCGTTCACAGAGGGCCTCGCCGCGCGCGACGTGCCGCGCCGCGTGCAGGCCCAGCTGTGGCACAGCCTCGGCCTCGTCCGCGCGCAGCGCCAGGCGACCGCCGAGGCCGACAGCGCCTTTGCCGAGGCCATCGACCGCGCCGACGACCCCGCCCTCCGCGCCCGCTACGCCTTCGACGCTGGCGCGGCCGCCCTCGCCGGCGACGACCCCGCCCTCGCCCTCGGCCACCTCCGCCGCGCCCTCGTCCTGGACTCCGAGAACCCGGCGGCCCGGCGGAACGTCGAGATCGCGCTCCGCCGCCTGGCCGACCGCGAGCCGCCCCGCCCGACGCCGTTCGCCGAGCAGGTCAAGGCGCAGGCCGACTCGCTCGTGGCCGCCCGGCAATACCCGGCGGCCCTGGACGTCATGGTAGACGGCCTCCGCCGCGACTCGTCCGTGGCCGTCTACGCCGACTTTATCGGCCGCCTCGCCGGCGTCGCCGGCATCGAGACCGGCGGCCCCGCTGCCCAACCCCCCGCGCCGTGACCCGCCCCGCCCTCGCGCTCCTCCTGTTCCTGGCGTCGGCCGCGCTCGCGCAGTCGGTCGGGCGGGGCGGCCCGTCGCCGGTCGAGACGTACCACGAGGGCGCGCAGGCGTTTATCGAGGGCGACGTGGCCGCGGCGTCGGCCGCCGTCCGCGCCGGGCTCCAGGCGGCGCCCGGCGACGAGAAGCTCCAGAAGCTCCGCGACCTCATCGAGCAGGAGCAGGAGGAGCAGGACCAGCGCCGCGGCGGCCAGCAGGACCAGGACGCCGAAAACGAGGACTCCGAGGGCCAGCGCGACGACGAAGGCCAGAGCGGCGGCGAGGGCCAGCAGCAACCGCCGGAGGACGACGAGGGCGGGGCGGAGCGCGACCAGACCGACACGCAGACCCCGCCGCCCGGCGGCGGGGGCGAGGAGCCGGACGACCAGGAGGGCCAGCAGAGCCCCGGTCGGAGCGTCGGCGAGGGCGGGCCGACGCCGGCCGGCGACGGGGCGGTCCCCGAGGGCCAGATGAGCCGGGCGCAGGCCGAGCGCATCCTCGACGCCGTCGGCGGCGACGAGCGCCTGCTGCTCCGCGAGCTCCGCCGCTCCGAGGCCCGCGCGCGGCGGACGGACAAGGACTGGTAGCCGATGCCCGCCCCGCCCGTTCTGCTCTGCCGCCCCGCCCCGCTCGCCAGGACGCCTTGGCGCCGCCGACCCCTATCACGGGCGGGGCGGGGCGGCGTGTGGCTCGCCCTCGTCGTCCTGTGGGCGCTGGCGGCGGCCGGCGCCGCGGCGCAGTCGGCGAGCGCGGTCGTGTCGGACCGGGCGGTCCGCGTGGGCGAGCCGTTCACGTACACGCTCACGCTCCAGGGCGGGGCGGGCGACGACGTCCGCGCGCCGATCGCGACGGGCGCGCTCCGGCTCGTCTCGGACCAGCCCACGCTCGACGTCACGACGATGGTGGGGGGGCAGACGCAGCGGCGCGTGGCGTGGCTCTACGAGGGCACGCGGCCCGGGACCGGCCGCGTCGGCGGCCTCCGCGTCACGGTCGGCGGGCGGAGGCTCACGGTCGACCCCGTGGCCGTCACGGTCAACGGCCGCGCCCCGCCCGCGCGCGCGCCGAGCGGGGTGCCCGGCGTGGGGTCCGAGCTGTTCGTCCGCGCCGAGCCCAGCCGCGAGACGGCCGTCGTGGGCCAGCAGGTGGTCGTCGACTACGTCCTCTACTTCGAGCCGCACGTCCAGCCGCGCCAGACGGCGCCCATCGGGACGTGGGACGCCGCCGGGTTCTGGCGCGAGGAGCTCGACGTGCCCTCGGCGTACCCGCGCACGGTCTCGCTCGGCGGGCGGACCTACGAGGCCGTCACGATCCGCCGCGTGGCCCTCTTCCCCACGCGCGCCGGCACGCTCGAGCTGTCGCCGATGGAGTTCTCGGTCGACCTCCTGCGCACCGACCGCCGCATCGGGAACGACCCGTTCGCCCCGTTTTTCTCGCCGTTCAGCCAGCGCTACACCGAGGAGACGGTAACGGCGCCGGCCGCCCAGGTCGCCGTCCGCGAGCTGCCGCCCGGGGCGCCGCCCTCGTTCGACGGGGCCGTCGGCCAGTTTACGCTGCGGTCCTCGGCCGACCGCCACGCGGTGGCGGCCGGCGAGCCGGTCGAGGTCCAGGTCACGATCTCGGGGACCGGCAACCTCGCCACACTCGGCGCCCCTGCGCTCGACGTGCCGCCGAACGCGGACGTGTACGGGCCGGAGGAGGACCGCGAGGCGATGCGCGGCGCCGCCCCGCTCCGCGGCGTCAAGTCGTTCACGTGGACGCTCGTGCCGCAGGGCGGCGACATCGAGGTGCCGCCGGCGGCGTGGTCCTACTTCGACCCGGCGACGGGCACCTACCAGACGCTCCGCACGGACCCCGTCGAGGTCGCCGTCCGCGGCGGCACGGTCGCGGGCGGGGCGGTCGCCGCAGACGGCGCGCGCCGCCTCCGCACGGACGCCGACTGGCAGCGGCCGGCGGGCTCGACGGCGTGGCTGTGGGCCGTGCTCGGCGGCGGGCTCGCGCTCCCCGCCCTCGCCGCGCTCGCGCTCCTGGGCGTCCGCGCCGGGCGCGAGCGGCTGGCGGCCGACACGCCGGATCGCCGGAGCCGCCGCGCCGCGGCCGCCGCGTCGAGCCGGCTGGCGGGCACGGCGGGCGGGGCGGACGGCTTCCGCGAGGTCGAGCGCGCCGTCCGCGCCTTCCTGGCCGACCGGCTGGGCGTGCCGCCGTCGGTCCGCGAGCGCGCCGCGCTCGACGCCCGGTTGGAGGCGGCGGGCGCGCCGACCGAGCTCCGCGACCGCGTCCACGCCGTTATCGCCGCGTGCGCGCGCGGCCAGTTTGCGCCCGGCCTCGCGTCCAATCTCGCCGCCGTCCGCGCCGACGCCGAGGCGACGCTCGGCGCCCTCGACTCGCTCGGGCGCGTTCAGCGTTCGGGGTTCAGACGGTTCGGGGAGCGGCTCCAAAGGCGCGGGGGCGGGGCGGCGACGTCCTGAGCCGGCGGGGACGCCGCCGAACCGGCACGGCCGAACTCCACAACCCTGAACCTCCCCGACCCCGAACCACCCCGCCCCGCCCCGCCCGTGGCTGTCGCCCTCGCCCTGCTCGTGCTCCTCCAGCCCGCCCCGCGCGCCGAGGCCGAGCGGCTGTTTGACGTGGGGACCACGCTCGTCGCCGAGGGCGACACGGCCGGCGCCGTGGCCGCGTGGGAGGGCGCCCTCGACACCGGCTGGGCGTCGGCCGCCGCCGAGGCCAACCTGGGCGCCGTCGCGCACGAGCGGGGCGACGTGGGCCGCGCGCGGCTGCACCTGGAGCGGGCCGCCCGCCTCGCCCCGCTCGACGGCGACGTGGCGCGGGCGCTGGCCGACGCCCGCGAGGCGGCCGGCGCCGCCCCGCCCACGGCGGCCGAGCGCGCGTGGCGCGGGCTCGTGGGTGTGGTGCGCCCGGTCGGGCTCGTGGCCCTCGCGCTGGCGCTCGCGTTCGGGGCGCTCGCGCTGAGGCTCCTCGGCCGGCGCCGCCCCGCCCTCGTCGTTAGCGTCGTGGCCGCGTTCGCCGTGGCCGCCGCCGGCACGTCGCTGTGGCAGGCGGCCCAGGCGGACGGTATCGTGCTCGCGGACGCGGCCGACGTCCGCGAGGCGCCGTCGCCGACCGCCCCGCCCGTGGCGCGCGTCCGCGCCGGCGAGCGCGTGGGCGTGGGGGAGGAGCGGGCGGGGTGGCGCCGCGTCTCGGCCGGCGGCGCCGAGGGCTGGGTCCGGGGCGGGGCGGTGGCGGCGCTCTAGCGGCGGGCGAGCGCGGCGTCGATCTGGGCCTCGACGTCGCCGCCGGCGCGGTGGCCGCGGGCGAACGCGACCGCCTGCTCGCGGACGCCGGCCAGGCCGTCGGCGTCGAGTCCGGCGAGCGGCCACATGGCGACGGGCGCGCGGGCCAGCTTGACGACGAGCCGGGGCGACTTTTTCCCAACGACCATGGCGACGCCGACCGGCACGTCGTCGAGGTCTGTGAGGCGGACGGTCCCGCGCCGCGTGCGCTGGACGGGGCGGGGTGGGAGGTCGAGGGCGCGGCGGAGGACGTCGTCGGGCGTTTCGCCAAACGCGCCGCGCGCGGCGATGGCGTCGTAGACGTCCTGGGAGATGCGGATGGTCATGGGCGGGGTGGAGCGGGGAAAGCGCGAGACGAAGGAAGTGTCACAATGTTACATCGGCACGCAGCGCACTCCGCACGACCGCCCCGCCCCGGTCGTTCATCCTGCTCCCCCCGCGCTACTTTCCCCCCATGGAGCCCCACGTCTACACGCGCGACGAGAGCGGCCGCCGTCGCGGGTGGGTCGAGGTCGTCTGCGGGAGCATGTTCTCGGGCAAGACCGAGGAGCTGATCCGCCGCCTGAAGCGGGCGCGGATCGCGCGGCAGAACGTGGCCTTGTTCAAGCCGGCCCTCGACACGCGCTACGACGCCGAGGCCGTCGTCAGCCACGACGCCACGGCGCTCCCCGCCGTCGTCATCCACGCGGCCGACCAGATCCTGCTCCTCGTCGGCGACGCCGACGTCGTGGGCATCGACGAGGCCCAGTTTTTCGGCCCCGAGCTCGTCGACGTCGTCGAGCGGCTGGCCCGCGACGGCAAGCGCGTCGTGATCGCCGGTCTGGACCAGGACTACCTCGGGCGCCCGTTCGAGCCGGTCCCCCAACTCATGGCCGTGGCCGAGCACGTGACGAAGCTGCACGCCGTGTGCGTCCGGTGCGGGGCGCCGGCCAACCACTCGCAGCGGATCGTGGCCGAGGGCGCGCGCGTGCTCGTCGGCGAGGCCGAGGCGTACGAGCCGCGGTGCCGGCGGTGCTTCCGGCCGCGGGCCGTGGAGGCGGTCCCCGTCGCGGCCGGCACCGAGCCCGCCGCCCCGCCCGAGCCCGCTCCGGCCGAGCCCGCCCCGCCCGCGTCGGGCGCCGTCCCCGCGCGCCCATGAGCCTCGTCACGATCGGCACGTCGTTCGTGGTCGTGGCGCTGCTGGCGGCCGTCGTCCTCGGCTGGGTCGCCGACCTCCGGCGGACGGGCGGGGCGGTCTCGGCGCACGAGGCCCGCGCGCAGGCCGAGCGGGCGGGGCGGGGCGGCCGCGGGCGCAGCGCGTTCTACACGTCGCGCGAGGACCGGGCCGAGGCCATGCGCGAGCGGATCGCCCGCGAGCGCCGACGCCGCGAGCGGGCGCGCGGTCCGCGCGTTCGGAGTCCCGACGCTGAGCCCGCCGGCTCCCCGGCCGACCGTCCACCCGCCCCGCCCCCCGACGCCCCCGAGGCCCGCCACCGGCGGACGCTCGAACTGGGGAGCGGCCCCGTCACCGCCGATCGCCTCCGCCTCCACTACCGCCGCCTCGTCACGGCGTACCACCCCGACCGCGTGGCCGGCCTGGGCGCCAAGCTCCAGCGGCTGGCCGAGGAGGAGACGAAGGCGATCAACGAGGCGTATTCGTTTTTCAAGCGCGAGATCGGGGAGAGGGCGTAGCGGCCCGCGCCACCGCGCCCGCCGTGCCCACGGCCACGGGCGACCGCCGGTCGCCCCTACGGCGGCCGCCCCGCCCGGACGCTGCGGTCCGACGGCGTTGCATGCAACGCCGCTACGACGGCCGCCCCGCCCGTGCCGTGGGCGGGGCGGCGCGTCTTCGCTTCCCGATCCCCCGACGTTTCTTGGACGCGGGCGGGGCGGGGCGCTATCGTCCGGGCCGCCCCCCACGCCTATGGCCACCGCCGCCCCCGTCTCTGCCGCCCGCCCCGTCCGCGTCCGCCGGTTTGCGGCGGCGTTCCTCGACGGCGCCCTCGCGCTCACGCTCGCGCTCGTGCCCGCCGCGCTGACGCCGGGGGCGTTCAAGGGGCGGATGTTCGGGGTCGGCCTCCTGCTCGGCGCCGCTTACCTCCTCCTCCGCGACGGGCTCCCGTACGCCGAGTGGGGGCCGCGCTCGCTGGGCAAGCGGTGGCTCGGCCTCCGCCCGTACTGTGTGGGCGGGGCGGCCCTGACGTGGGAGGTCTCGGCGCGGCGGAACGCGACAGTCGGCGGCGCGCTCGCCGTGTGGGCGCTGATCTACCTCGCCGGCGGGTTCCGCGGCATCCCGTTCGGCGGGTTCCTCCTGTGGGCGGCCGTCGCCGTGGTCGTGATCGAGGCCGTGCTCGTCGCCATCGACCCGGTCGGCCGGCGGCTGGGCGACCGGATCGCGCAGACGCGCGTGGTCGAGGCGCGAGCGTAAGGGGGGGGGACAGGCAGCAGGAACTGAAAGAAGGCAGAGGGCGCCGCCGCCCCGCCCCCGCGTCGCTGCCACGGGCGGGGCGGGGCGGTCGAGTTTGGAGTCGCGCTGCCCGTCCCCGCCCCTCGCTCTCCGCCCCGCCCGACTTGTCCACACGCCCCGCCCGCGCCGGGGCCTGACGCTATGTTGACCGGGGCCGGCGGTACCGTTGGAGCCCCGCCGCCCCGCCCCCGGACACCCTCTCGATGGCCGACACCCCTGCCCCGCGCTACCTCGTCACGGCGCGGAAGTACCGCCCGCAGACGTTCGGCGACCTCGTCGCCCAGGAGCACGTCGCCCAGACGCTCCGCAACGCGATCACGTCGGGCCGCCTCGCCCACGCCTACCTCTTTAGCGGCCCGCGCGGCGTGGGCAAGACGACGGCCGCGCGCATCCTCGCCAAGGCCGTCAACTGCCAGACGCCGCTCGACCAGCGGCCCGACGCCGAGCCGTGCCGGACGTGCGACTCGTGCCTCGCCTTCGAGGCCGGCCGCTCGCTCAACGTCATCGAGATCGACGCGGCCTCGAACAACCGCGTCGAGGACATCCGCGAGCTCCGCGACACCGTCCGCGTGCCGCCGCAGGGGGCCGACAAGAAGGTGTACATCCTCGACGAGGTCCACATGCTCTCGGCGAGCGCGTTCAACGCGCTCCTCAAGACGCTCGAGGAGCCGCCGCCGTACGCCCTCTTCATCTTCGCGACGACGGAGCCGCACAAGGTGCTCCCCACGATCCTGTCCCGGACCCAGCGGTTCGACTTCCGGCGGATCGCGGTGCCCGAGATCGTCGGCCGCCTCCGGGCCATCTGCGAGGCCGAGGGCGTCCGGGCCGACGACGAGAGCCTCGTCCTCCTCGCGCGCAAGGGCGACGGCGCGCTCCGCGACGCGCTCTCGCTCTTCGACCAAGCCCTCTCGCTCTGCGGCGACACGGTCGAGATCGGCCCGCTCCGCGAGGCGCTCGGCGTGGTCGACGCCGACCTCTACTTCGCGGCGACCGACCGCGCGCGCGCCGGCGACCGCGCCGGCCTCCTCGACCTCGTCGAGCACGTGGTCCAGAGCGGCCACGACCTGAACGAGTTCGTGCTGGGCCTGGCCGACCACGTCCGCAACCTGCTCGTGGCGCGGGCGACGGGCTCAGGCGCGCTCATCGAGGGGACCGAGGCCACGCGCGACCGCTACCTCCGCGCCGCCGGCCCCTACGCCGAGGCGGACCTCCTGCACCTCCTCCTCCTCTCCGACGGGGCGGCGAGCGACCTCCGCGAGAGCCGCCAGCCGCGCCTGACGTTGGAGCTGGCGCTGCTCAAGATGGCGAGCCTGGAGTCGGCCCTCGACCTCGGCCGCCTGATCGACCGGCTCGACGGGCTGGAGGCGGCGGCCCGCGACGGCGCCCTCGCTGCCCCGGCCTCGGCTCCGGCCGCCCCGCCCCCAGCGGCTCCCGCGGCTTCGACCGCCCCGCCCTCGGCGCCTGCGGCCTCGGCTGCCGCGCCGTCGGCCGGCGCGCCTGCGTCCTCGGCCGCCCCGCCCTCAGTTCCTGCGCCTTCTGCCGCCCCGCCCTCAGCGCCTGCGGCTCCGCCCGCCTCGGAGCCTGCCGCCTCGCCCGCGGCGCAGACGTCGGAGCCGCCGGCCGGGTACGCCGCTCGTCCGCCGGCCGCCGCGCCGCCGAGCGCGGGCGGGGCGGTCCCGGAGCCGCCCGCGAGCGCCGAGCCGGCCCCGAGCGCTCCGCCGCGTCCGCCGGCCGCCCCGCCCCAGCAGGAGCAGCCCCCGCCGCACACCGACCGCGACGACCCCATGGGGGGGCGGGGTGGCGACGACGGCGGCGTGCCCCGGCCGCCCCGCCCCGCGCCGGCGCCCCCGCCTGCGGGCGGACCGCCCGCGGCCGCGCCCCGCCCGGCGCCGGCCCGGCCCGGCGGCGCCCTGTTTGGCCGCCCCGCCCTCCGCCGGCCGTCCGGCGGCGACGGGCAGACGGGCGGGGCGGCCACGCTCGCCGTCCCCGACGCGCCCTCGGCGACGGGCGGGGCGGCGCCGGCCGAGCCCATCGGCCCGGCGCTCGGGCAGGTGCAGGACGCGTGGCCGCGCTTTGTCGAGGCGGTCCGCGCCGAGGTCGGCGTCCGCGTCGGCGCCATCGTCCAGGGTGGGCGGGCGCTCCGCGTGCGGCGCGGGGCCGTCGAGGTCGGGCTCGACGACGACTTCGCGTGCCGCGTGGCCGACGAGCACGCAGCGGTGCTCGCCGACGTGCTCATGGGCGTGCTGGGCGGGGAGGCGCCGCCCGTCCGCTACGTGGTCGCCCCGGCCGAAGCCCTCGAAACCGGGGCGCCGGCCGACCCGTTCGACGCGCTCAAGCAGATGCGCCAGGAGCACCCGGTCGTCCGCGCGCTCTTCGAGCGGTTCGGCGCCGAGATCGTCTGGCAGTGAGTCGGTACGGGGTACAGGGTACGGGGTACCCGCCCCACGCCATTCTATTCGTACCCCGTACTTCGTACCCAGTACCCCTACTCCGATGGACGGAACCCCTGGAGGCCCCAACATGGCCGACCTGTTCGGCAAGATGGCCGACATGCAGAAGCGCGTGGCTGAGACACAGTCGAAGCTTTCCGAGGAGCGCGTGACGGCCGAGGCCGGCGGCGGCATGGTCAAGGTGACGGCCGACGGCGCGGGCCGGGTCGTCTCGATCAAGATCGAGCCCGACGCCGTCGACCCCGACGACCTCGAGCTCCTGGAGGACCTCGTCGTGGCCGGCGTGAACAAGGCCATCGAGGAGGCCGAGGGCATCAAGGCACGCAAGATGCAGGAGGCGGCCTCGTCGATGCTCCCGCCGGGCCTGGACCTGGGCGGCATGGGTCTGCCGGGGATGTAGGGAGGGCGGGGCCTGGCCGCGTCCGCCCCGCCCGCGCAGCCGTCGGGCGGGGCGGGTGACACGCCGCTGGCGCCCGCCCGCGCGACCTTACCCCGTTCCACCCCGCCCAATTCGAGGGCGGGGCGGCGCCCGTACTGACCGACCCGACTGACCGCCCCCCAGATGCACCTGACGTCCGAGACCGTCGACGCGCTCGTCGAGCAGCTCTCGAAGCTCCCTACGATCGGCCGGAAGACGGCCCAGCGGCTCGCGGCCTTCATCCTGAAGATGCCTCGCGACGAGGTCGTCGAGCTCGCCAAGGCGCTCGTGGCGGCCAAGGACCGCGTCAAGACGTGCTCGGTCTGCTTCAACGTGACCGACGTCGACCCGTGCCCCGTGTGCCAGTCGGCCAAGCGGGACCGGTCCGTGATCTGCGTGGTCGAGGAGCCGTCCGACGTGCTCGCGCTGGAGCGGACGGGCGAGTTCCGCGGCCTCTACCACGTGCTCGGCGGCGTGATCTCGCCGCTCGACGGGATCGGCCCGGACGACCTCCACGTGTCCGAGCTCGTGGCCCGCGTCGCCGGCGCCGCGACCGCCCCGCCCGGGGGCGCGACGGCCGAGCCGGGCGCGGTCGCCGAGCCCGACGGGTCCTTCGAGACCGGCGACGAGGGCGGGGCGGTCCGCGAGGTGATTCTGGCCATGAACCCGAACGTGGAGGGTGATACGACGGCGTACTACGTCGGCCAGATGCTGGCGCCCTTCGGCGTGACCGTCTCGCGGATCGCGCGCGGCCTCCCCATCGGCGGCGACCTCGAGTTCGCCGACGAGGCCACGCTCAGCCGCGCGCTCGAAGGGCGGTCGGGGTTGTAGGCGGGTGCTCCGCCCGTGCGCAACCCGCTGTCCATCCGCGGGTTCGGGCGGGGCGGGGGAACCGGCGGCGCGTTGGTTGTTTGAACAGCCATCGCCGACGCCCCGCCCGGGGCCTGTCCCATGGTCAAGGTCGTCACCGCCGCCCGTTACCTGCTCGGGGTCCTGCTGCTCGTGCTCGGCCTCAACGGGTTCCTGGACGTCATCCCCCAGCCGCCCCCGCCCGACGACGGCGGCGCGTTCCTGGGCGCGCTGGTCTCGGGCGGCGTGCTCCCGGTCGTGAAGGCGTTCGAGGTGGTCGTCGGCGTGCTGTTGCTGGCGGGGCGGTTCGTCCCGCTCGCGCTCGTGGTGCTCGTCCCGATCACCGTAGGCATCCTGCTCTACCACGTCCGGTTCGACCCGGCGGGCGGGGTGGCCGCCTACCTCGTCGCCGTGCTCCACGGGGTCCTGCTGTGGGGGTACCGGGCGCACCTGATGCCGCTGCTCGTGCCGCGCGCCGAGCCGCTGCCGGACCGCCGCCCCGCCCCGCCCGCCGAGCGGCGCGTGGTGGCCTAGAGCGACCCAAAGGAGGGTACAAGGTGCGAGGTACAGGGTACGCGGCTCGTAGAGCCCACGCAGGGCCGTACCTCGTACCGGGTACCTCGTACCCACCCGGAGGGGGCGCCGGGGGCGGGGTGGTCAGGCCATCATCCGGCGGATCGTGTCGGCGTAGGTCCGGCTCACGCGGACGACCGCCCCGCCGTCGAGGCGCGCGACGAAGCCGCCCGAGTTGTCGCGCTCTAGGGCGCGGAGCGCGTCGAGCGCCACGACGGCCGAGCGGTGGACGCGCGCGAACCGGGCCGGGTCGAGCCGCTCGGCGAGCGCGCCGATGCCCTGCGAGGCCAGGTACGTCCGCCCCGCCCGATTCGGGACCGTCCGGGCCGGGTCCGTCTGGGCGGAGTCGGCCCGCGTGTGGAGCTTGGTGTAGTCGCCGGCGGCCTCGGCCCAGACCAGGTCGGCCGTGGCGACGGGGACGAACACGCCGCCGTCCTCGACGAGCAGCCGCTCGGCGTAGGGCGGGGCGGCGTGGCGAGCGGCCGCGGCCGCCCCGCCCCCATCTGCCTGGGCGAGCGCGCGGCCGACGGCCTCGGCAAAGCGGGCGCGCGTGAACGGCTTGAGCAGGTAGTCGACGGCCGCCACCTCGAAGGCGCGCACGGCGTGCTGGTCGTAGGCCGTCGAGAAGACGACGCGCGGGAGCTGAAGGCCGCGGCGCTCGGCCTCGTCGAGCACCTCGAACCCGGTCAGCCCGGGCATCTGGACGTCGAGGAACAGGAGCCCGACGGCCGCCCCGCCCGCCTCGGCGTCGGCGAGGGCCGCGACCGTCTCCGGCCCGTTCGCGCACTCGCCGACGACCGCGACCGGCGCGTCGAGCGCGGCGAGCGCCTCGCGGACCATCTTCCGCGCCGGCGCCTCGTCGTCGGCGATCATCGCGCGCGTCATGGCTGGGCGGGCGGGGCGGGGCGGCCGTCGGCGGGGACCGTAAACCGGGCCTCCAGGCCGCGCGCCTGCCCGTCGCCCCCGGGCACAGCGAGCGTGAGGCCGGTCCCGAAGAGGGCGCGCAGCCGGGCGTCCGTGTTGGCGAGGCCGACGCCGCCTGGGACCGCCCCGCCCGCCGCCCGGGGCGGGGTGCCGCCGTGGGCCACCGGGGCGGGGTGGAGCAGGTCGGCGACGGGCACGCCCGGCCCGGCCCCGTCGTCGCGGACGAGGACGTGGACCGCCCCGCCCACGCGCCGGGCTTCGACGCGGAGCAGGCCGCCCTCGACGGTCGGCGCGAGCCCGTGGCGGACGGCGTTCTCGACGAGCGGCTGCACGAGCATGGGCGGCACCGGCACGTCGAGCGCGTCGTCGTCGGCGTCGATCTGGACGCGGAGGCGGCCGCCCATCCGCTCCCCCTCCAGCGCGAGGTAGTCGCGGACGAAGTCGAGCTCCTCGCGGAGCAGCACGCGCTCGCGCCGCGCGGCGGCCAGCGTGTAGCGGACGAGCCCGGCCAGCCGGGCCACCAAGTCGCGCGTCGCGCCCTGCTCGGGCGGGACCGAGGCGGCGACCGAGTTCAGCGTGTTGAACAGGAAGTGCGGGTCCATCTGCGCCCGGAGCGCGGAGAGCTGGGCGTCGCGGGCGGCCCGCTCCAACTCGGCGTGACGCGCCGCGGCCTCGGCCTCGGCCCTCGCCCGCCACTGGACCTCGGAGACGAAGTGGATGGCGTGGAGCGTCCCGAACTGGGCGACGTAGACGAGCGCCGGGATAAACACGTCCCATGCCTTCCCCCAGTCTCCGAGGACCGTGTAGCCAGCGACGGGCGCGAGCGCGCGGTAGGCGACATACCACGCCCACACCCACAGCGGCCCGAGCACGACGTGGGCCGCTACCTGGAGCCGCGGCCGTCCATCGAGCCGGCGGACGGCGACCCACCACACGGGGAGCGTGAGGAGCCCTTTCAGCCCGTAGTCGAACAGCGAGCGCGGGAGGAGGCCGAGCGTCTCGGTGACGAACAGGTCGAGTCCCCCTTCCTGAATCGCCCACTGCTCGATGGTCGCCGAGTACCCGAGCGCGAGCACGGCGTAGGCCGCCGCCGCACCTCCAACGCCGCGCCACGTGAGGCGGGGGCGGGGCGGGCGGGGCGGCTGAGCGGGCATGGCCGAAGGTAGCGGGCGGGGCGGGCCACCCCGCCCCGGCGTCAGCGTCGGGCGGCGGCGGCGTCCGTCCCGCCCAGGGGCTGCCCTTGCTTTTCGCGGTGCGCGATCTGCGCCGTGCACGACCAGTCGGCGGTCGGGTCGCAGGCGAGGGCGAGCAGGCTCGCTTCGTGGCCCGGCGCGAGGCGGCCGATGGCGCGGCCGGGGAAGACGACCTCCGGCGTCACGCGCGTCCACAGGTCGAGGACGGTGGGGAGATCGAAGAACTCGTTCGACGCGAAGAAGGCGGCCTCGGCGGCGGCCGTTCGGTTCCACTGGTCCGTGCCGATGGCGACACGGGCGCCGGCGTCGTGGAGGCGCCGCAGCGTCCGCCGGTGGAGGTCGCGGGCGAACACCCTGCGGGCGGGGCGGTCGGCGTTGTACACGTCGGACCAGACGGAGGTCGGGACGTAGACGAGGCCCCGCTCGCCAGACGCCTCGATCACGGCGTCGCTGAGGAGCGACCGCTCGATCTCGTCGTCGCCCTCGCGGCGGCCCGGGAGGTGGGCGAACCCGTCCACCCCGCTCTCGACGGCGAGCACCACGTCGGCGGCGGTCCCGACGTGGGCGAACACGCGGAGGCCGGCGTCATGCGCCCGGCGGACGACCTCGCGGAGCACCTCAGGCGTGAGGCCGCGGCCGCTCGCCAGCCCCGTCATCCCGCTCCGGGCCTCGGCCTCGCCCGCGACATCCATGAGGTACACCTTGACCACGTCGGGCTCGTGGGAGAGGAACGCCGCCCACTTCGCATCGAGGTCGGCCAGGGTCGGCACCTCGAAGTAGGCGTCGTCCTCGGCGAGCCGGCTCTCGTGGATCTCCCGCTTCATCGCGTCGGTCAGGTCGCGGCCGACGTAGCGGAGCGCCTGCCACTCGTAGACCTGGACCGGGTGCGACCGCGGCGACGTGAACCCGCCGTGCGAGTACGCCACGTCGACCGAGCCCGGGCCGTCGAACTGGTCCATCACCTGCGCCGCCCACGAGTGCCGGTCGGTCAGGACGAGCGCGTAGAACACGCCGTCTTCGACAAACCGCTCGGCTTGGCCCGGCCCTTGGTAGGCGTCGCTGAGCATGTGCGTGTGCGCGTCTCCGAACGGCGGCACGACGAACCGCCCCGCCAGGTCCACGACGCGCTCGGCGCGGGCGGGGCGGTCCGCGAACACCCCGCCCTCGGCCCAGACTGTATCACGCGGCTCGAACCGCTCGCCGTCCCACCACTGGCCGCCGACGTACGCCGTGGGCGGGGCGGCCGGGTTCGGGCGCGGCGACTGAGCGAGGGCGGACGTGGCCGCGAGGAGGACGAGGGCGGGGAGGAGGCGCACGGGGCGGTGGGGCGGGGAGGTCGTAGGGTAGCCGGCGTCGTGCCCGGCCTCCAGCCCGCATCGACGGGCCGCACGCTCGGCCGACAAGCCGCAGGGCCGCCCGGAGAGCCCCGATGCCGCGCCGCCCTCTCGATAGCTTTCCCGCCCCGCCCCCGGACTCATCCGCCGCCCCGCCCTCCTGCTCGCCGCCGCGCTCGTCGCGGGCGCGGCCTCCGCCCAGACCGGGCCGCCCGAGGCCGCCCCGCCCGACACGACGCGGGCGCTCGGCGAGGTCGTCGTCGGGGGGACCAGCGCCGCCGGGGCCGGCGTCGAGCGCGTGCCCGTCGCCGGCGTGCTCGCGCGCGACCCGGCCGTGCTCGCCGACGTGGCGCGGCTGGTCCCCTCGGCCGTCGCGCCGACGAACTCGCGCGGCGAGACGCTCCTCTACCTCCGCGGCGCCGGCGAGCGCCAGACGGCCGTGCTCCTCGACGGCGCCCCGCTGACGGTGCCGTGGGACCGCCGCCTCAACCTGGCCCTCGTCCCGGCCGGCGTCGTCGGGAGCCTCGACGTGGTGCGCGGGCCGGCGTCGCTCGCGTGGGGACCGAACGCGGCCGGCGGCGCGCTCGACCTCGTGCCGCGCGCGCTGCCGTCGGACGGCGCGCTGACGGAGGCCGAGGCGTCCGGCGGCCTCCCCGCCCGGGGCCGCCTCGCCGCGACCGCGCTCCGGCGGCGCGGGCCGTGGAGCCTCACGGGGTCGGCCGACGCCTCGGCGTCCGCGGGCGACGCGCTCGCCGCACGGCTCCCGTTTAGCCAGGACGCGGGCGCGCTCCGCACGAACACCGACCGCCGCGCGGCGAGCGCGCTGGGCCGCGTCGTCTGGGAGCCCGCCGGCCCGCACCGGCCGACGCTCGCGGTCACGGCCCTCGCCGTCACGGCCGCGCAGGGCGTCGCGCCCGAGGGCCACCTCGACCCGGCCGCCGAGCGCGTCCGCTTTTGGCGGATCCCCTCGTGGCAGCAGGCGGCGCTCGTCGTGCGCGGACGCATCCCCGCCCGCGTCGTCGGATTGGACGCGACGGCCTGGGCGAGCGGCGCCCGCCAGACGATCGACCAGTTCGCGGGCGCGGATTACGACGCGCGCGAGGGCGGGGAGGAGAGCAGGGACCGCACGGCCGGCGGCCGCCTCGTGGCCCACGCGGTGGGCGGGGCGGGGACGGTCCGCCTCGTCGCCCACGGCCACGTCTCGACGCACGACGAGGGCGGCCCGAACGCCGAGCCCGAGCGCTTCCGCGAAGCGGGGTGGCGCCTGGGCGTCGAGGCCGAGGGCGAAATGGGGCCGGTCGCGCTCCTGGCCGGCGCCGCCCTCGACGGGTTCGACCCGCTCAAAACCGCCGGGCGGACGTCGAGCGGCGGGTTCCGATCCGTCGCGCTCGTGGTGCGCGCCGAGGCGCCGGTCGGCCTAGCGCGCGTGTGGGCCGGCGTGTCGCGGGCGGGGCGGTTCCCGACGCTCCGCGAGCTGTTCGGCGAGGCGCTCGGCCGGTTCGCCCTCAACCCCGACCTCCGCCCCGAGGCGACGTGGCAAGGCGAGGTCGGCGCCCGCGCCGAGGGCCGCCGCGTCTCGGGCCGCGCCGCCGTCTTCGTCCGCCGCACGGCCGGGACCATCGAGCAGGAGCGGCTGCCCGACGGCCGCCGCCGCCGCGTCAACCTGGGCGGCAGCCGCGCCGTCGGCGTTGAGGCCGAGGCCGCGCTCCGCCTGGGCGGGGCGGCCCGGCTCGACGCGAGCGGCACCGTCCTCCACCTCCGCGGCTGGACCGACGACGCCGACGGCCTCCGCCTCCCCGAGCGGCCGGCCGCGCTCGGCCGCCTCGCCCTGACCGTCCTCCCCGCCCGCGGGTGGACGGCCGCCGCCGAGTTCCTCGCCACCGGCCCGGCCGTCTCGCTCGCCCCGGGCGGGATGGCGGACCTGCCCGCGTCCGTGGTCCTAGGCGGCCGCGTCGGCTATCGGTGGGCCGTCGGGCGCGGCCTGCTCGGCGCCTTCGTGCGCGTCGACAACGCGGGCGACGCCGCCGTCTTCCCGCAGGCAGGCCTCCCCGCCCCCGGCCGCGAGGTGCGCGCAGGCCTCCGGTGGGTGGGGTGAGGGGAAATGGGAAATGGGAAATGGGAAATGGGAAATGGGAAATGGGAAATGGGAAATGGAGCGTGCGGGCGGGGTGGCGCTGAATTTGTTCCGCCCCGCCCAGGCACGGCGGAGCGGTCGAGACGACGCCGAGGCTTAGCCAGGGCAGCGGCAGTCCCCCTCCTGGCCACCGCGCAGCGTCGGCGCAGCCAAGAGGGGCTAGGGGTGGTGGACGATGCGGGCGGGGCGGTCCTGAACAGCACCGCCCCAGCCGTCGGGCCGCCCCGCCCGGACGCCGCGGCCCGACGGCGTTGCATGCAACGCCGCTACGACGGCCGCCCCGCCCGTGGTGTGGGCGGGGTGGCGCATCTCCGCTGCCCGCTGCGGTAGCTTTCCCCGTGCGCCCGTCCCCCATCCGTCGTGTCTGCGTCTACTGCGGCTCCCGCCCCGGCGCCCGCCTCGCCTACGCCGAGGCCGCCCGGTCTCTGGGGACGCTCCTCGCCGAGGCCGGCATCGGGCTCGTGACCGGCGGCGGCCGCGTCGGGCTCATGGGCGTCGTCGCCGACGCCGTGCTCGCGGCGGGCGGGGAGGCCGTCGGCGTGATCCCGCATGCACTCGCCGAGCGCGAGGTGGGCCACGACGGGCTGACCGCGCTCCACGTTGTCGCCTCGATGCACGAGCGGAAGGCGACGATGGCCGACCTCGCCGACGCCTTCGTCGCGCTCCCGGGCGGGCTGGGCACGCTCGAGGAGATCGCCGAGATGCTGACGTGGGCGCAGCTCGGGCTCCACGACAAGCCGTGCGGGCTCCTCGACGTCGAGGGCTACTACGCCCCGCTCGTCGCGTTCGTGGACCACGCCGTCGGCGAGGGGTTCGTGGGCGCCGAGCACCGCGCCGCGCTCGTCGTCGAGGCCGAGCCGGCGGCGCTCCTCGACCGGCTGCGCTCCGCCCCGCCCCGCCCGTGACGCTGCCTCGCCCGTTGGGTCCGCTCGTGACGCCGCCCCGCCCCGCCCCGCGTGCGGACACGGCGAGCCGTGTCCCTGCGAGTGCCCGCCGTGGAGCGGCCGCCTTCTCCACCCCGCTTCGGCGGGCGGGGTGGGCGCCCCCCGCGCCCCGTTCCCCTGTTCCTGCCGGCTCGCAGAGCTGGTCCTGCCCGTGCTGAGCCGCCGCGCCGCCTGGGCGCTCGCTGCCGTCGTCGCCGTGGTGCTCCTAGGCTACGTCGTGTGGCCGAACCTGGCCACGTTCCGGCTCGGCCTGGACGGCGCGCTCCTGGCCGACCTGTTCGGGCGCCCGCGCGCGGCCGGCGCGCGCGGGCTCGTCAACTCGGTCGCCGTGTCGCTGGGGACCGTCGCGGGCGGGGCGGCCGTGGGGACCGCCCTCGCGTGGGCGCTCTGGCGCTACGACCTCCCGCTCCGGCGGACGCTGGGCGCCGTCGCGGCGCTCCCGCTCGCGCTCCCGCCGCTCGTCGGCGTGCTCGCGTTCCTGTTCCTCTACGGCGAGTCGGGGATGCTCCCGCGCGGGCTCCAGGCGGCGTTCGGGCTCGACGCCGTGCCGTTTGCGTTCGGCGGCGTGGGCGCCGTGCTCGCCGTCCACGTCTACGTCTTCTACGTCTACTTCTACCTGTTCGTCGGCGCCGCGCTGGCCGACCTCGACGGGTCGCTGCTGGACGCGAGCGCGGACCTGGGCGCCGGGCCGTGGACGACGTTCCGCCGCGTCGTGCTCCCGCTGCTCCGCCCCGCCCTCGTGGGCGCGGCGCTCCTCGTGTTCATGCTGTCGATGGCGTCCTTTACCGCCCCGCTCCTGTTCGCCGAGGGCGAGCCGTTCCTGACGACCCAGATCTACCAGTACAAGACGAACGGGGCGCTCGACCGGGCGGCCGCCGTGTCCGTCGTGCTGACGGCCATCTGCCTCCTGTTCCTCGTCGGCGCCGAGCGCGGGGGGAAGGCCGTGGGCGGGGCGGCCAAGGGCGTCGGGCGCCGCCCCGCCCCGCTCCGCAGCCCGTGGGCGCGGGCGCTCGCGGGCGCCCTCGTCGGGCTCTTCCTGGTCGTCGTGCTCCTGCCCGTCGCGACGGTCGTCCTGCTCTCGTTCGTGGCCGAGGGGACGTGGACGACGCAGGTGCTCCCGGACACGTTCACGCTCGCCAACTACGCCGCGCTCGCGACCGAGGCGGACGTGTTCGCGCCGATCGTGAACTCGCTCTGGATGGCCGGCCTGGCGACGGCCGCCAACGTCGTGTTCGGCGTGGCGACGGCGCTCGTGGTCGTCAAGGGCCGCGTGCCGGGGCGGGGCGTGCTCCGCGCGCTCTCGCTCCTCCCGTTCGCCATCCCCGGCACCGTCATCGCGCTCGGCCTCGTCGTCGCCTTCGACGAGCCGACGGCGCTCGCGGGCGGGGCGGTCCTCGTGGGGACGGTCTGGCTGCTCCCGCTGGCCTATTTCGTCCGCCACATCCCGCTCGTGGTCCGCTCGGCGCAGGCGGCGCTCGAAGGGTTCGACGACCGGCTGGGCGAGGCGTCGGCCGACCTCGGCGCCGGCCCCTGGACGACGTTCCGCCGCGTGGTCCTCCCGGCGATCGGGCCGGGTGTGATCGCGGGCGCCCTCCTCACGTTCGTGACCGCGCTGGGCGAGTTCGTGGCCTCGATCATGCTCTACGTCTACGCCAACCGCCCCATCGCCGTCGAGGTGTTCTCGCAGCTCCGGGTCTACGAGTTCGGTCAGGCGGCGGCCTACAGCGTGCTCCTCATGGTGCTCGTGGGCGCGGCCGTCGTCCTCAGCCGCGCGCTGGGCGGGGCGGGCCGCGTGGGGTGAGGAAAGTGGAAAGTGGAAAGTGGAAAGTGGAAAGTGAAAAGTGGAAAGTGGAAAGTGGAAAGTGGGCGGGGTGGCGCTGAATTTGTTCCGCCCCGCCCGCTCCGGCCCGAGCGGGGCGGTGGAAGTGGACACCAACGCCGGCCAGGAGCGGCGGCAGTTCCCCTCCTGGACACCGCGCAGCGTCGGCGCAGCCAGGAGGGGCTAGGGGTGGTTGTCGCTACGGGCGGGGCGGTCCAGCATGGCGCCGCCCCGCCCGCTGCCGCCCCGCCCAACAACGGGCACCCGTAGGGACACGACTTGTCGTGTCCGGGGCAAGCGGAACGGCCCGGTCAGGCCCCGCCCCGCCCGCGGCGTGCCGCCGGGCCAATGCGGACACCACGCGTGGTGCCCCTACGAATCCGCCCCGCCCTCACGCGGTGCGGGCGGGGTGGCGTCCTGCCGCTGCCCGCAAGATCCACACGGCGCCCGCGCACGAGCCGGCCCGCCCCGCCCGTACCTTCCCGAACCGCTCACGACCGTCATGAAGATCACCGTTCTGGGGGCCGGGGCCATCGGGTCGGCCGTGGCCTACGACCTCGCCCGCACCGACGCCGTCACGCGCGTCCAGGTCTGCGAGGCCCGCCCCATCACGCTCCGCGCGTTCCGCACCGAGCGCGCCCACCCCAAGGTGCGGACCTACGAGGCCGACGCCCGCGACACGCAGACGCTCGAGCCCATCCTGGCCGGGAGCGCCGTCGTCGTCTCGTGCGTCGGGCCGGAGCACAGCGCGCGCCTGGCGCGGCTGTCGCTCGCGCTCGGCGCCCACTTCGTCGACCTCGCCGATCCCGACGCCCTCTGCGACGCCGAGGCCGCACTCGCCGCCGAGGCCGAGCAGCGCCAGCGGTGGGTGGTCATGGGGTGCGGGCTGGCGCCCGGGCTCGTCGGCGTCCTCGTCATGTGTGGGATCGAGGCGCTCGCCGAGGCGACGGCCGCACGCATCCGCGTCGGCGGCGTGCCCGAGGAGCGGGGCGAGCCCTACGGGCACCGCCTGGCGCACTCGGCCGAGAAGCTCCTCGACGACTACACGGCCCCCGCCCCGGTCCTCCGCGACGGGGCGCTCGAGACGCGCCCGCCGCTGACCGGCGTCGAGGCCGTCGAGGTCCGCGGGTTCGGGACGATGGAGGCGTTCTACACGAGCGCCGGCCTGCGCTCGCTGGCGACGGCGCTCGAAGGCCGGCTCGACCGGCTCGACGCCAAGATGCTCCGCTACCCGGGCCACGCCGACCGCATGCGGTTCTTGCTCGACCTCGGCCTCGCCGACAAGACGTCGCTCGACGTCCGCACGCACCTGACCTACCGCGACGTGCTGGTCCGCCGGCTCCGGCAGCGGCTGGGCGGCCCCTACCGCGACGCCGTCCTCCTCCGCGTCGAAGTCGACGGCCGCCGTGCGGACGGCGAGGCCGGAACGCTGGCGTACTCGCTCGTCGCCCGCCCCGGCGAGGAGGCTGGGCTCTCGGCCATGCAGCGGTGCACCGGCTTCCCCGCGTCCGTCGCCGCGCTCCTGCTGGCCCAGCGCGGGGTGCCGGGGGGCGGGGCGGGGGCCGCCGAGCAGGTGCTCCCGCCCGAGCCCTTCGTCGAGGGGCTGGTCCAGCGCGGGCTCCAGATCGAGGAGCAGTGGGCGCCCCGCGCGGTGGCGGAGCCGGCCTAGCCGCCCCGCCTGTCGTCCCCGCCCCGCCCGGCGCCTACGCTGCCGGCATCTCGTCGTGCTCGCGCGCGAGCGCCGCGTCCGCGCCGTCCAGGCGCCGCCGCCCCGCCCACGCGAGCGCCGAGACCAGGGCGAACCCGAGCGCGGCCAGGCCCAGCGCGAGCGGCCACGCCTCGCCGGGCGCGAGGAGCACCGACGGGTCGGGGACCCGCTCCGCCACGCCGTCCGACCCCACATGCTCGACGTACCCGACCCACGGCCAGAGCGCGCGGAGCGAGCCGGCGAGGAGCCCGACGAGGACGGCCATCGTGAGGTCGTGGTGGCGGTCGAGGAGCCAGCTCAGCCCCTTCGCCGCGAGCCCCAGCCCGACGCCGGCCCCGAGCGCGAACGTGGCGATGTAGCCCACGTCGAGCGACCGGAGCGCTTCCAGCGTCGGCCGGTAGAGTCCGAACACTTCGAGCAGGAACGCCCCGCTCACGCCCGGCAGGATCATCGCGTTGATGGACACGGCCGCCGTGCCGGCGATGCGGAGCACGCTGGGGTCGGCTGCGTCCCCGCTCCGCGGCAGCCCGATGAGGACGAAGGCGACGACGGCGGCGACCGCGGCAACCGCGAGGTGCCACGCGTGCTGCTCCTTCCGCTCGCGCCACGGGACGATGAGGGACGCGGCGACGAGCCCGAAAAAGAGCGCCCGACACTCGACCGGGTAGCGCACGAGGAGTTCGGGGATAAACAGCGAGCCGACCCCGATGGCGAGACCGATCCCCATGACGACCGGCAGCAACAGACCCCAGTCGAGCGCGCGGAACGCCTGCAGCGCCTCCCCGCCCCGCCCGCGCGCGAGCAGGAGGACGGCCGAGAACCCGTCGCCGATGGCCGAGATCAGGTCCTTGTAGATCCCGACGATGAGCGCCATCGTGCCCCCGCTCACGCCGGGGATGATGTCGGCGCTCCCCATGAGGAGGCCCTGCGCGAGGTGCTTGATCAGAGGCATGGGAGGAGGTACAGGGTACTCGGTACGGGGTACGCGGGGGCGGGGCGGCGTACCCGGTACCTCGTACCCGTACCCGCCCGGAGAGCGGCCTACCCCTCCCCGCTCACGAGGGGGACGAACACGACGCCGTCGAACGTCTCGTCGCGCGTCTCGTCCGGGCCGACGCGCGTGATCCGGTGCAGGACCTGGTGGTCGGGCGGCCCGACGGGGATGACGAGGCGGGCGTCGGGGCGGGGCGGGGCGGGGTCGCGGAGCTGGGCGACGAGGTCGGGCGGGACGGCGGGGCCGCCGGCCGTGACCACGATGGCGTCGAACGGGGCGTAGGCCGGCCACCCGCGCGTGCCGTCGCCGGTTCGCGTCCGCACGCGGATGCCGAGGCGGCCGAGCGTCTGGTCGGTCCGCGACAGGATGGGCGCGTGGCGCTCGACCGAGAACACGCGGGCGCCGAGCGCGGCGAGGACGGCGGCCTGGTAGCCGCTGCCCGTGCCCACCTCGAGCACGCGGTCGCCCTCGCGGACCGCCAGGAGCTCGGTCATGCGGGCGACCGTGAACGGCTGCGAGATCGTCTGCCCGAGCCCGATGGGGAGCGCCACATCGTCGTAGGCCTGCGTCAGCAGCGACGAGTCGGGGATGAACAGGTGGCGCGGGACGCTGCCCACGGCGGCGAGCACGCGCTCGTCGGCGATGCCCTTGGCGCGGAGGGCGGCCACGAGGTCGGCGCGGCGGCGGGCGGCGACGCGGTCGGTGAGCGGCATCAGGGGGCGGGCGGGGCGGGCTCGTCGTCGTCGCGGCGGGCCGGCGAGAAGGCGGCGTTGAACCGGGCCTCGACCTCGTCGAGCGAGAGGTCGACGTCGAGCTTCCCGTTCTCGGCGACCGAGATCTTCCCGGTCTCCTCCGACGTCACGACGACGAAGGCGTCGGTCCGCTCCGTGAGCCCGACGGCGGCCCGGTGGCGGAGGCCGAGGTGGGGGTCGAGCGTGCGCGCGTCGGAGACGGGCAGGATGCACCGGGCCGCCTCGATCTTCTGGCCCTGCACGATGACGGCGCCGTCGTGGAGCGGCGAGTTGGGGAAGAAGATGGACGTGAGCAGGTCGCGCTCGACCTCGGCATGGATTTGGGTCCCGCTCTCGACGTAGTTCCGCAGGCCGGACGAGCGCGCGAACGCGATGAGCGAGCCTACGCGG
Organism: Rubrivirga sp. S365; assembly: GCF_032248475.1. Taxonomy (NCBI): domain Bacteria; kingdom Pseudomonadati; phylum Rhodothermota; class Rhodothermia; order Rhodothermales; family Rubricoccaceae; genus Rubrivirga; species Rubrivirga sp. S365. Next base: position 228,107 of record NZ_JAVTTN010000001.1, on the reverse strand, counting down.
TCCCGGCTCATCTCGCGGAGCGCGCCGACGACCTCGTCGGTGATCTTCTGGCGCGGCGGCTGCGTGACCAGCCGGCGCACGAGCGGGTTGCGCCCGAGCAGGAACAGGGCCTGCCGGATCTCGGGCGCGAACAGGATGAGGACCGCGAGCACGAACACGTCGCCGACGGCCCCGAACAGCGTGTTCAGCGTCGTCAGCCCGATCGCGCGGACGACCTCGCTGAGCGCGTAGATGCCCAGCAGCGCCACGGCCACCTGGACCGCGATCGTGCCGCGGATGAGCCGGTACCCCTGGTACACCAGGACGGCTGTGAGCGCGATGTCGAGGAGGTCGAGCCACCCGACCGGGACGAACCCGATCCGGAACACCTCCAGAAAGAGGAGGGCCGAGGGCGGGGCGGGTACCAGACTCACCGGCCGCCCTCGGCTCCCGCCCCGCCCGCGTCCGCCCCGCCCGCGTCCGCCCCGCCCGCGTCCGCCCCGCCCGCGTCGAGGGCGGCCGTGAGCGTGCAGAGCGTCTCGACCGTCGCGCGGACGTCGTGGACGCGCACGATGGCTGCCCCGCGCACGACGGCCAGCGCCGCCAGCCCGAGCGACCCGTACAGCCGCTCCGAGACCGGGGCGGGGTGGCCGCCCCGCCCGCCCCGCCCGGCGCGGGCCAGAACGGCGCCGACCGTGCTCTTGCGCGAGACGCCGACGAGGACCGGCCGGCCCGCCGCCGCGAGCCGGTCGAGCCCGGCGACCAGCCGGAGGTTGTCGGCGACGGACTTCCCGAACCCGAACCCGGGGTCGACGACCACGTCGCGGACGCCGGCGGCCTCGGCGCGCGCGGCGGCCCGTTCGAGCGCCGCGGCCACGTCGGCGACCACGTCGCCGTAGGCGTCCGCCGGGGCCGCCCCGCCCGTGGCCCCGAGCGCGTGCATGACCACGAGCGGGGCGCCCCACTCGGCCGCGGCCTCGGCCGTATCCGCCCCGCCCGCCACGTCGTTGACGAGGTGGGCGCCGGCCCGGAGCGCCGCGCGCGCGACGGCCCCCTTCGTCGTGTCGACCGAGACGAGGAGGCCGGGCACCTCGCGCGCGATGGCCTCGACGACCGGCACCACGCGCGCCGTCTCCTCGTCGGCCCCGACCGGCGCCGCGCCCGGCCGCGTCGACTCGCCGCCGACGTCGACGACCGCGGCGCCCTCGTCGGCCATCTGCGCCGCACGGTCGACGGCGGCGCGGACCGTGGCGTAGCGGCCGCCGTCGGAGAACGAGTCGGGCGTCACGTTGAGGACGCCCATCACGAGCCCGGCGCCCGGCCGCGCGTCGAGCGTCCGGCCGCGGCAGTCGAGCGCTCCGCGGGCGCCGTCGCGGGGCGCGGGCCGCGGGGGCGGGGCGGGGGCAGAGCGGGCGGCGGGCATGGGCGGGGCGGGGGCCGGAAAGCTACCACCGGCGCCTCGGGCGGGGCGGGGCGGCGGACCTTCCGTCTTCATTGTTCGTACACATGAGTGGCCCCGGTGGTAGACTCCCCCTCGCCCGGCACTGCTCCCAGCGCGGTCCCCCGACCGCTGCGCCACCGCCCGACCCGCCGCCTCCCCGCCCGACCCGCCGCCTCCCCGCCCCGCCATGTACGTCCCCCGCAGCCAGCAGATGCTGGACCAGTACCTCCAGGAGATCGGGACCATCGACCTCCTGACGGCCGACGACGAGGTGCGCCTGGCCCAGCGGATCAAAGAGGGCGACGAGGAGGCGCTGCACCAGATGGTTCGGGCCAACCTCCGGTTCGTGGTCTCGGTCGCCAAAAAGTACCAGGGCCAGGGGCTCTCGCTCTCGGACCTTATCAACGAGGGGAACTACGGGCTCATCAAGGCGGCCACGCGGTTCGACGAGACGCGCGGGTTCAAGTTTATCTCGTACGCCGTCTGGTGGATCCGGCAGGCCATCCTCCAGGCGCTCGCCGAGCAGGCCCGGGTGGTCCGGCTCCCGCTCAACCGGATCGGGACGATCTCGAAGATCCGCAAGGCGTCGGCGCGGCTGACGCAGACGTTCAACCGGGCGCCCAACGTCGAGGAGCTGGCCGCCGAGCTCGACCTCAAGCCCCAGAAGGTCCGCGACGCGCTCCGCCACCAGGTCCGCCACCTCTCGATGGACGCCCCGCTCGGCGACGACGACGACAACAACCTGCTCGACGTGCTGGCGGACCTCGAGGACCGCCCGCCCGACGAGCACCTGCTCGACGAGAGCGTCCGGGCCGACGTCGAGCGGGCGCTCGCGACGCTGCCCCCGCGCGAGGCCGAGATCACGCGGCTCTACTTCGGGGTCGGCCGCGAGAGCCCGATGACGCTCGAAGAGATCGGGAACGAGTTCGATCTGACCCGCGAGCGCGTGCGCCAGATCAAGGAGAAGGCGCTCCGCAAGCTCCGCCAAAAGTCCCGCCGCGATGACCTCGCCGACCACGCCGGGTAGGCCGCCCCGCCCCGCCCACGGGGGCGGCCAACGGGGGCGGCCAACGGGGGCGGCCAACGGGGCGGGGCGGGAGCCGCGCTGCGCGCCGTGGGCGGGGTGGGGCAACGATTTGGGGCGGGGCGGCGTTATAGGGAGGCACCTCCTGCACCACCCCGCCTATGCGCACCCTCGCCCTTTCCGTTCTAGCCGCGTCGGCCCTCGTCGCGCTCGCCGCCCCGCCCGCCGCCGCGCAAGACGCGCTCGGCCTCGACACCGAGGCGATGGACCCCGAGGTCCGTCCGCAGGACGACCTGTTCCGGGCCGTCAACGGCCGCTGGCTCTCGACGACCGACATCCCCGCCGACAAGAGCCGGTACGGCTCGTTCGACATGCTCCGCGAGGAGGCTGAGGACAACGTGCGCGCCATCATCGAGGACGCCGCCTCGGGCCGCGAGGTGGACCCCGACGCCCGCAAAATCGGCGACTTCTACGCCGCCTACATGGACTCGGCGCGCGTCGAGGCGCTCGGGCTCGCCCCGCTCCAGCCGGACCTCGACCGGATCGAGGCGGTGAACTCGGCCGAGGACCTCGCGCGCTACTTCGCCCAGAACCGGACGGGCTTTGGGCCGTCGCCGGTCGCGGGCTACGTGAGCGTCGACGACCGGGACTCGGACCGCCACGTCTTTTTCCTGACGCAGTCCGGGCTTGGGCTCCCCGACAAGAGCTACTACCTCGAAGACCGCTTCGCCGACGCCCGGGACGCCTACGTCGACTACCTCGCGCGGCTCTACGAGCTGGCGGGGTGGCCGGACGGCGCCGAGGCGGCTCAGACGGTCCTCGACCTGGAGACAGAGTTGGCCGAGCGCCAGTGGACGCGCGTCGAGAACCGGGACCCCGAGGCCCGCTACAACCCGATGTCCGTCGCGGACCTCGGGGCGGCCTACCCGAACGTCCACTTCGACGCCATGCTGGACGAGATGGACGTCGCGGACCAGATCGACTCGCTCGTCGTCCGCCAGCCGTCGTACCTCGCCGGGCTGGACAGCCTGATGGCCGAGGTGCCGCTGGAGGACTGGACGACGTACGCCCGCGCGCGGGCGCTCTCCGAGGCCGCCGGCCTGCTCCCGGCCGCCTACGGCGAGGCGAACTTCAACTTCTACGGCCGCGCGCTGAGCGGGGCGGAGGAGGACCGCCCGCGCTGGAAAAAGGCCGTCGGCGCCACGAGCGGCGCGCTCGGCGAGGCCGTCGGGCGGATCTACGTCGACCGCCACTACCCGCAGGAGGCGGCCGACCGGATGGAGGCGCTCATCCTGAACCTCCAGGAAGCCTTCCGCCAGTCGATCAACCAGAACCCCTGGATGACGGACGCGACGAAGGCCGAGGCGCTCCAGAAGCTCGACAACTACACGTTCAAGATCGGCTACCCCGACGTGTGGGAAGACTACACGGCCCTCGAGGTCTCGCCGACCGACCTCGTGGGCAACGCCCGCGCGGCGGCCGAGTGGGCGTACGAGGACAACCTGGGCAAGCTGGGCGAGCCCGTGGACCGGACCGAGTGGGGCATGACGCCGCAGACGGTCAACGCGTACTACAACCCGGCCTTCAACGAGATCGTTTTCCCGGCCGCCATCCTCCAGCCCCCGTTCTTCAACATCGAGGCCGACGACGCGGTCAACTACGGCGGCATTGGCGCCGTCATCGGCCACGAGTTCTCGCACGGGTTCGACGACCAGGGCAGCCAGTACGACGCCGAGGGCAACCTCCGCAACTGGTGGTCCGACGCCGACCGCGCCGAGTTTGAGGAGCGGGCGGACCAGATCGTGGCGCAGTACGACGCCTACGCCCCGTTCGACGACGCCAACGTGCAGGGCTCGCTCACGCTGGGCGAGAACATCGCCGACCTCGCCGGCCTCACGATGGCCTACCGCGCCTACCAGATCTCGCTCGACGAGGACGGCGACGGGGTCGTATCGCCCAGCGAGGAGGCCCCCGTCATCGACGGCTACACCGGCGACCAGCGGTTCTTCATGGGCTGGGCGCAGGTGTGGCGCATCCTCCACCGCGAGCCGTACCTCCGCCAGCTCCTCCAGGTCGACAGCCACAGCCCGGGCGAGTACCGCGCCAACGGCCCGCTCGGCAACGTGCCCGCGTTCTACGACGCGTTCGACGTCGAGCCCGGCGACGCGCTCTACGTGGCGCCCGAGGACCGGATCGTGCTCTGGTAGCCGCCCTGGCCACCCCGCCCTCGCTCGACCGCCCCGCCCGCGTTTGTGGGCGGGGCGGTGTCGTTTTGGGGTACGAGGTACAGCCCAGATTCAACCGGTCGTCGCAACACCCTTGAGGAGGGATCTGCGATGAGCACTCGGACGCGACACCCTGACAACACCGGACGTCCTCCACTCCATTCACCCGGGCGGCCGCCGGTCGGGCGCCGCTCGCACCGATTACGGTTCTGGATTGCCATCGCGGACGGGCAGTCCAGCGTCGACGCCGCCCGTAGCGTGGGCGTCTCCCCGGCCGTCGGGGTCCGATGGTTCCGACACGCTGGTGGCATGCCCCCGACACACCTCGCACCCTCTGCCCCAGCACTCTCGGGGCGCTACCTCTCGTTCGCCGAGCGAGAGGAGATCGCGCTGCTGCGCGCGCAAGGCCACGGCGTCCGCGAGACCGCGCGCCGGATCGGCCGGGCAGCGTCGACGGTCTCGCGAGAGCTCCGTCGCAACGCAGCCACGCGCAGCCGGTCGCTCGCCTACCGTGCGACCACAGCCCAGTGGCACGCCGACCGATCGGCCGCGCGCCCCAGGCCAACGAAGCTGACCACCAACGCCAGGCTGCGCGCCTACGGGCTGGACCACCTCAGCGGAGCTGTCGCCTCGCCGAGCGGGGCCGAAGTCCCGGGACCGGCGGTGGAGTGGAAGGGACGGCGACACGGACGCCGCAAGCCTCGGCGCTGGGCGCAGTCGTGGAGCCCTGAGCAGATCGCCGCGCGTCTGCGGGTCGACTTCCCCGACGACCCGTCGATGCGCATTAGCCACGAAGCCATTTACCAGGCGCTCTACGCCGATGACAGCCGACCGAGTGGGCTGGCGCGCGAACTGACGGCATGCTTGCGAACCGGGCGGACCCTGCGCGCGCCGCGAGCCCGGACGCGGGGGCGTGGCAAATCGTTTGTCTCACCCGAGTTGCTCGTCCGCAACCGCCCACCGGAAGCGGCCGACCGATCGGTGCCGGGTCACTGGGAGGGCGACCTCATCCTCGGACTCGGTAGCTCAGCCATCGGCACGCTGGTCGAGCGCACGACGCGGTACACGCTCCTGCTCCCGCTTCCTCGAATGGACAACCACGGGTCCGCGCCGCGCCAAAAGAACGGTCCGGCCCTGGCTGGACACGGCGCCGAGGCCGTCCGCAAGGCAGTCGCGCAGGCGATGGATCCACTGCCAGACCGGGTCTGCCGCTCGCTGACGTGGGATCAGGGCGCCGAGATGGCGCAGCACGCCGAGCTTCGGGAGCAGACCGGCTTGCCCGTGTACTTCTGCGATCCTCGCAGTCCGTGGCAGCGTGGGACGAACGAGAACACGAACGGTCTACTGCGTCAGTACTTCCCGAAGGGGACCGACCTGAGCACGCACAGCGCGGCGGAGCTGGCGGCGGTAGCCTTAGCGCTCAACACTCGTCCCCGCAAGACGCTAGGCTGGCGTACACCAGCCGAAGCGATGGACGAGGCCTTACGACCACCACCGACCGTTGCGACGACCGGTTGAATCTGGGCAGGGTACGAGGTACGGGAAACCGTTCTGGGCGAGCCGCCCCGCCCGCGTACCCCGTACCGTGTACCCCGTACCCTACGCGTCCGCCGAGGCGGGGCGGGGCGGGGTGGCGAGCGGGCCGCGGACGAGGAGCGCGCCGTCGCCGGACGACTCGTCGGCCGCCCCGCCCTCCGCGAGCGTCTCGGCCACGCCGGCGAGCGTCTCGGCGAGGGCCTCGCGGCGGACCGGCTTCGAGAGGTAGGCGTCCATGCCGGCGGCGAGCGCCGTCTCGCGGTCGCCGGCGAGCGCGTTGGCCGTCATGGCGACGATGTACGGCTGGCGCTCGGGCGGGAGCCGCTGGCGGATCTCGCACGTGGCCGTGAGCCCATCGACCTCGGGCATCTGGACGTCCATGAGCACCACGTCGTAGTCCACCGCCTCGGCCGCGGCGACGGCCTCGGCGCCGTTCGAGGCGACGTCGGCCGTGTAGCCCAGGCGGTCGAGCAGGCGGAGGGCCACCTTCTGGTTGACCACGTTGTCCTCGGCCAGCAGGATGCGGAGCGGGGCGGCGGGGAGCGGGGGCGGGGCGGCGGCCGCGGGGGGCGGGGCGGGGCGGGCGCGTACCTCGGTCGGCGTGGCCGCCTCGATCGCGCGGGTGATCGCGCGGTGGATCTGGGCCTGCCGCGCCGGCTTCGTGAGCCACACGGCGAACAGGCCGCTGTCGTCGGCCGCGTCGCCCAGCGAGCTGAGCATGACGAGCGGGGGCGGGGCGGCCGGGGCGTAGGCCTCGCGGAGGGCGTGGGCGACCGCGACGCCGTCCATCTCGGGCATGTGCATGTCGAGCACGACGGCGTCGAACGCGCGGCCCTCGGCCCGCGCGCGGTCGACGGCCGCGAGCGCCGCCGCCCCGCCGTCGGCGAGCACGACGGCGGCCCCGGTCCCGGCCAGCTGGAGCTCGGCCATCTGCCGGTTCGTCGCGTTGTCGTCGACGACGAGCACGCGGCGCCCGTCGAGCGCCTCGGTCGCCGCGACCGGGGGCGGGGCGTCCGATGGCCCGACGCGGACGGAGAACGAGAACGTCGAGCCCTCGCCGGGCACGCTCTCGAGGCCCACCGCCCCGCCCATGAGCTCGGCCAGCCGCTTCGAGATGGCCAGGCCCAGCCCGCTCCCCCCGTACTTCCGCGTCGTCGAGCTCTCGGCCTGCGTAAAGGCGCTGAACAGCCGGTCCTGGACCTCGGGCGGGATCCCGATGCCCGTGTCGCGGACGCCCACGCGGAGCTCGATGTCGCCGTCCTCGGCCGCCGCCGCCGTCACGGCCACCGTGATGCTCCCCTCGTGCGTGAACTTGGCGGCGTTCGAGAGGAAGTTGAGGAGGACCTGCCGGAACCGGGTCGCGTCGCCCTCGACCATGTCCGGCACCGACGTGTCGAGCAGGTACGCCAGGTCGACGCCCGACTCGCTCGCGCGCGTGGCGACAAGGTCGAGCGCGTCCTCGACCGCCTCGCGGACCGAGAACGGGTGCCGCTCCAGGACCACCCCGCCCGCCTCGATCTTCGAGAAGTCGAGGACATCGTTGATGATGGCGAGGAGCGCGTCGCCCGAGACGCGAACCGTTTCGAGGTAGTCGCGCTGGACCTCGTCGAGGTCGGTGTCGAGGAGGAGCCCCGTCATCCCAATCACGCCGTTCATGGGCGTGCGGATCTCGTGGCTCATGGTCGCCAGGAACTCGGCCTTCGCGCGGGCGGCGCACAAGGCCTCCTCGCGGGCGCAGTCGAGGTCGTCGTTGGTCGCCTCGAGCACGCGCTTCTGCTCCTCCAGCGCCGCCGTCCGCTCCTCGACGGCCGCCTCGAGCGTGGCCCGCCGGCGCTGGTGGCGCCGCGAGTTGGCGCGGGCGCCGAGCACGAGCCCGCCGAGCACGAGGAGCAGGCCGCCGGCCCGTGCCGCCGGGTGCTGCCACCACGGCGCGAGGACGGCGAACGCGAGCGGGGCGGTCGGCGCGCTCGCCCGCCCGTCCGACGTCACGGCGCGGACCGAGAACGCGTACTCGCCGGGCGGGAGGTTGGCGTAGGTCGCCGCGTGCTCGGCGGTGAGCGGGCTCCAGCCGGCGTCGAACCCGTCCAGCCGGAACTGGTAGCGGACGCCCTCGGGGTCGTCGTACGAGACGGCCCCGAACTGGAGGGTCACGTGGTTCTGGTCGTGCGGGAGCCGGAGCCCGACCGGCAGCCCATCGCCCCCCGCCCCGCCCGCGTAGGGCGCCCAGTCGCCGGCGCCCCGAAACAGGGCGAGGCCGGAGACGAACGCGCGGGGCGGGGTGGTCACGGCGACGTCGGCGGCGGGGTCGTAGCGGACGACGCCATCGATCGTCCCGAACCACACGCGGCCTTCGTCGTCCTCGGAGAACGTGTTGGCGTTGAGCTCGAGCGGCGTGAACCCCTCGGCGGCCCCGTAGAAGCGATAGTCCAGGTCGGCGTCGGCCGTGGGCCGGTCGACGCGGGCGAGCCCCCGGTTGGTGCCCACCCAGAGCCGCCCCGCTCGGTCGACGTGGACGAGGTAGATGGCGGCGCCGGCGAGCCGCCCGCCGAGCCGCTCGCGCTGGACGGTCCCGTCGGGCTGGATGCGGATAAGGTCGCTGGCCACGGTCCCGATCCACACCGTCCCGTCCCGGGCGACCGTCAGCCACTTTGGCCCGTCCGGGACGCCGTCGGCGGCCGTCCAGGTGCGGACCGCCCCGCCCGGTGCGACGGCCACAATTGCACGGTGGGAGCCAATCCAGACGGTCTCGTCGGGACCTTCGGCGAGCGAGAGCACGCGGTTGACCTCGGGGTCGATCCCGTCAAGGTCGAGGATCTCGGCGGTGCCGCCCCGCACAGCGATAACGCCGTACCCATCGGCCGCAGCCCACACCTCCCCATTCTTCCGGTGGAGGACGGAGACCACGTACGCGTCGCTCGGGACGCTCGGGACCCGGGTGACGCGGCCGTCGCGGTAGCGGAGCAGACCCTCGTCCGACCCGAACCATAAGCCGCCCGAGCCGCCCGAGCCGTCGGGGACGATCTGGGAAACGGCTTGGATGGGCGACCCGTCCGATAAGGCCAACTGCTCGATTCCGCTGCGGCCGATCCGGGAGAGCCCGAGGTTGTGACCGACAAGGACTTCGTCTTGGGCGACGCCTATTCCCCAGATCGAGTTGCTCCCCAAGCCGTGGTCGACCGTGTACGTCAGGAAGCGGTCTCGCCCGGCGTGGTGGCCGGCGTAGCGGAACGCTCCGCTTCCGTGCGTGGCGATCCAGAGGCCGCCCTCGTAGTCCGCCTGCATGCGGTAGACGCTGGCGTCGTCCACACCGGCGTCGGGCGTCAGGCAGTCGGGCGGCCGGCCCGGTGGCCCAAGCCGGCACGGTCCGTTCGCGGTCCCCACCCACACGGCGCCGTCGGCGTCGAGGCCGAGGCTTTCCGCCCCGCCCAGGAGCCCCCGGGGTCCGACCGGGTACTGGGCTTCGACGCCGAACGTGGAGTCGAACGCAATCGCTCCCTTGCCTCCAGCGGCCACCCACAGCGACCCGTCCACCTCCAGGACGTCCGAGACCGGCTGATCGAGCGGGGCGGGGCGGTCGAGCACGCCGCGCTGGTAGCGGACGACTCCGGTGTCGGTCGCAAACCAGACGGCGCCGTCGTCGCCCGCCGAGATCGCCGTCGTGCGCCCGAGCGACGAGTCGGGGGCGGGGCGGACCGGCACGAGCGGGCCGCGGCCGTCGCGGCGGTACACGCCGTCTTCGGTCCCGGCCCACACCGCGCCGTCGATGACGCGGACGACGTGGGCGTGAGGGCGTAGGCCGCCGCGGAACGGGACCCGCTCGAATTGGCGTCCGTCGAACCGCGCGACGCCTTCTTCGCCCAGAGCGAGCCAGAGGTCGCCTCGCACGTCGAGGGCGAGCGAGCGGACGTGGTTCGTCGGCAGCCCGTCCGTCACCGTGAACGACTCGAACTGGCGCCCGTCGAACCGGGCGACGCCGCCGTCGGTCGCAAACCACATCCGGCCGTGCTGGTCCTGCGCGAGGTCGTAGACGGTAGCCTGGGGGAGCCCCTCGGCCACGCTGTACGACGTGACGTGCCGGCGCTGCGCGGCAGCCGGGCGGGCGAGCCCGGCGGCGAGCACGGCCAGGACAAGGAGACGGAGGCCGATGTGGGGCATGCCGCGGGGGAGGACTCAGAGCGGTATCGGCCCCCAGGCGAAGGGGTTAAGCGGCCGCTGTGGACCCCGGCGCCGGCGCCGGCGTACCGGGTCGCACACCGCCCCGCCCCCCCATGCGCACGCTTCTCCCCGCCCTCGCCCTCTGTGTGGCGCTCGCTGTCCCCGCCGCCGCTCAGGAGCGGAGCACCGACGAGCCCCGGTCGAGCCCCAACGCCGTCGCCGGCCAGACCGTCGGGACCACCGACGTGGAGGTCACCTACGGCCGCCCGAGCGCCCGCGGCCGCGCGGTCTTCGGCGAGCTCGTCCCCTACGGCGAGGTCTGGCGGACCGGCGCGAACGAGGCCGCGACGTTCACGGCCTCCGACGACGTGATGGTCGAGGGCGAGCGGCTCCCGGCCGGCACCTACGCCCTGTTCACGGTCCCCGGCGAGGACGCCTGGACGATCATCTTCAACCGGACGCCCGCGCAGTGGGGCGCCTTCGACTACGACGAGGCCGAGGACGCGCTCCGCGTCCAGGTCGAGTCCGCCGAGGCCCCGATGCAGGAGCAGTTCGAGGTCCGCTTCGACGACACGACCGAGGACGCGACGACGATGCTCCTCCACTGGGACACCGTCGGCGTCCCGGTCCGCATCGCCGCCGAGTAGCGCCCGCCCCGCCCCAGCGCCTTCCGGCGCGTTCCGCCCCGCCCTCGCACGCGACGAGGGCGGGGCGGTCTGCGTTGCGGCGGACGCGCGGGCGGGGCGGCCTCGTCCACCCCGCCCTGCCCTTCTCTGGGAATGGAGGCGTTGGGTCCTGAGCGCGCGCGGCGCAACAGGTCCGCAACGGGGACCCGCCCACCGATCTACTGCCTCACTAGGCTACCGGCCTAGGCGTCCCAGTCGGGCGCGAAGTCGGGGTTCGCCAGGCGGTGGTCCTTGGGGAGCGCGGCGATCCGCGCCCGGTCGTCGTCGGTGAGCGAGACGTCGAGGGCGCCCAGGTTGCCCTCGCGGTGCGACGCCGACGACGCCTTGGGGATCGCGACCACGCGATCCTGATCCAGGAGCCACGCGAGTGCGACTTGCGCCGCCGTCGCCCCGTGCGCCTCGCCGATCTCGCGGAGCGTCTCGTCGCCGACCGCCTCGCCCTGCGCCAGCGGGCTGTACGCTGTGAGCACCATGCCCCGGTCGCGGACCACGTCGAGCAGCGCGCTCTGGTCCAGGAACGGGTGGTACTCGACCTGGTTCGTCGCGAGCTCCGGCACGACGTCCAGCGCGCGACGGAGGAGGCCGGCCGGGTAGTTCGAGACGCCGACGAGCCGCGCCTTCCCCGCCTCGCGCACGGCGTCGAGGTCGCGGAGCATCTGGTCAAGTGGGACCTCGTCGTTGGGCCAGTGGAGCAGGAGGAGGTCGACGTGGTCGGTCCCCAGCTTCTCCAGGCTCTCGTCGACCGACGGCCCGAGCCGCCCCGCCCCCATCTGGTCGGTCCACACCTTGGTGGTCAGGAACACGTCGTCGCGGGGGACCGACGAGGCGGCGAGCGCCGCGCCGACCTCGGCCTCGTTGCCGTAGATCTGGGCCGTGTCGATGTGGCGGTAGCCCAGCGCGAGCGCGTGCTCGACGGCCTCGCGGGCCGCGTCGCCGGTGATCTGCCAGGTGCCGAACCCGAGGGCGGGGATGGACACGCCGTGGACGTCGTAGTGGGTCATAAGGGGGCGGGGTGGGAGAGGGACCAGAGCACGCGGCCGCCCCGCCCGCGGTTCGCGGCGGGCGCCCCGGGGGCGGGGTGGGGCGCCTCCCGACGCCGGCGGAGACGGAACGGCGCGGGTCGGCGCCGGTATCCCCAAACCCCTCTCCAACCCCAACCTATCATGGCACAGATCACCGACCTCCGCGGCCTCCTCCTCCACGGCCTCAAGGACATGTACTACGCCGAGAAGCAGTCGGAAAAGGCGCTCTCGGACATGGCCGGCAAGGCCTCCAACGACGACCTCAAAAAGCAGCTCAAGGAGCACGGATCGCACTCGGACGAGCACCTCAAGCGGCTCGAGAAGGTGTTCGACATGCTCGGCGAAAAGGCCGAGGGCGTCACCTGCGAGGCCATGGACGGCATCCTCAAGGAGGCCCGCCACCTCATGGACGAGGTGAGCGACGACGCCACGCGCGACGCGGCCATCGTGTTCTCGGCCCAGGCCATCGACCACTACGAGATCACGCGCTACGGGAGCCTCGCGACCTTCGCCGAGCGCCTCGGCCACCAGGAGGCGTCCGACCTGCTCGGCGACTCGCTCGGGGAGGAAGAGGAGGCGGACGAGCGGCTGTCGCAGCTGGCCGAGAGCGTTCTCAACCAGAAGGCGGCGTAGAGCGCCCTCCGGGCGGGTACAAGGTGCGGGGTACTGGGTACGCCGCTGTCCCCGCCCCGCCCCCAGCCTGCGCCCCGCGTCCTCGCGACGTGGGGCGCGCTGCGTTTGGGGAGCCGCCCCGCCCTCGGCGCCGGGCGAGGCGGTCTCTGCTGTTCGCCCTGAAGGCTATATGCGCCGCCCCGCCCGTACCGACGCTGCGCGGCGCCAAAAAGGGAGCCTCCGCGGACCACCCCGCCCGGCAGTGGCTACTCGACAAAGGAGCCGGGGACCGTACCTCGTACCCGGTACCCCGCACCCATTCGAGAGGCGCACCGCCCGAGCCGGGCGGGGTGGTCTGGCCGGCCGCCACCCCGCCCCCATCCCTCCATCTCAAGCGCGCGGAGCGCGCATCCCCCATCCCTCCTAAAACGGAATCGCCGCCTGGATGCGGTAGTACAGGTCGACGTCGTCGAACGCGATCGAGCCGTCCCAGACGTCGTCCAGCCGCCCCGCCGGGAGGGCGAGGCCGATGGCGTGGAGGATCTCGAAGCCGGCCACCGAGACCACGTTCTTGACCTCGGCGCCGACGCCCAGCCGCTTCACCCCGCCCCCGATGTCGCTCCCCGACCACACGAGGCCGCCGTCGGCGAAGAGGGCCGGGGCCACCGGCCCGAGGCGGACGAGCCCGAGGAGCGTCGTGCTCAGGTCGAACAGGATGGGCGCCCGGTACTCGACCGACCCGAACAGCGCCCGCGTGCCGACCGCGTAGCTCCGGTAGCCGCGCACGCGCTCGGCGTCGTCGAGCGTGACGGCGCCGAGCAGCGGGATCTGCACGTCGACGTCGTCGAACCGCGACAAACCCACGTAGTCCTGCGCCAGCTGCTCACCCACGACGGCCGTGGCCCGGCCCTTCACGAAGAACCGCCCGACGCCGGGCGACGGCGACACCCAGTAGCCCAGCACGTCGGGGCGGAGGAACGCGCGGCCGCCGAGGGCGGGGAGGCCGGCCGTCAGCCGCGCGCGCAGGCCGGTCCCGTCGATGGGCGTGATCACGTTCCACCGATACGGCCGCTGAAACTTATAGGCGGCCCCGACCTGGACGTCAAACCGGGTCCCCGCCTCGGGCACGCCCAGGCCCGTCGTTTCGAGGTCGCCGAACCGGCCGAAGTCGATGGGCTCGGCGTAGGCGTAGCGCACGCGGCCGCCGCCGAGCGTGGTCACGTAGGGCCGGTCGATCAGGTCGAGCGTCCACTCGGCGCCCACGTCCCCGCCCGTGAGGTCCTCGACGAGCACGCTCGACCCGTAGAACGACGACGGCGACGGGAAGCGGTACAGGTTGAGCGAGAGCGTCGGCGCGAGCTGCCGGTTCTGGTACGCGAGCAGGAGGAACGACTTGTCGATGGGCCGCGTGACCGAGATGCCGGCGAGCGCGGCGACCTGGTGCTTGCCGAGCGGCTCCAGGAGGAGCGTGTTGGCGAAAAAGCCGAAGTCGTCGTCGCCCGTGAACAGGTCGCCGTCCTCGCCGGGGTCGCCGTAGGGGAGCACGAGCGTGAGGGCGTGCGTGAGGTTGGCCCACGAGTTGTACCCGCCCCGCTCGCGGACGAGGCCGGGGTCCGGGGCGATCTGGTCGGGGACCTCGACCGGCGGCCGGTGCTCGGTCCACGCCGCGTAGGCCGGCGGCACGACGACCGAGTCGGGCGCGACCGTCGGCCGCCGCGCGGCGTCGACGAGGAACACGCGGTCGCGCCGGGCCGACTCCGACGCGACGAGCACGAGCCGCCCCGCCGGGTGCAGGCGGTCCGGCGGCAGCCAGTCGTGGACCGTCGCGCCGTCGTAGAGGAAGGTGACGCGCTCCTCGCTGCGCTCGGGGAGGGATGGGGGATGGAGGGACGGAGGGACGAGCGTCTCGCCCGCCCCACCCCGCCCGAGCGGGGCGGGAGCCGCCCGGTCTGGCACTGGAGCGGGGCGGCCTGCGAGGTCGTCCATCCCCGATCCCTCCGCATCCCGTATCCCTCCCACAAACACGTTCGGCGCCCGGTCGCGGAGCGACGTGAAGGCGAGGGCGTCGCCGTCCGGGCTCCACACCGGCAGCCGGTCGTCGCGCTCCCAGGGCGGGGTGGTGGCGCCCGTCGGCAGCCGCTCCACGCGTCCCGTGGCCAGGTCGACCGTGGCGAGGTCGCGGCGGCCGTCGGCGTCGAAGAGCGCGAACGCCACGCGGCGGCCGTCGGGGCTCCACCGGGCCGTCGTGATCTGGACGTCGCCCGTGAACGCCGTCAGCGGCCGCTCGGCGCCCGTGGCGAGGTCGAGCGCGTAGACGTTGGCCGTCCCGCCGCGGACGCCGACGAAGGCGAGGCGCCGGCCGTCGGGCGCGAACGACGGCGACGACGCGCGGCGGTCCGTCGTCAGCCGCTGCACGTCGCCCGACGCGACCTCGACGACGTACAGGTCGTCGACGAGCGAACCGTAGGCGCCGCGGCGGTTCCGCGAGAACGCGATGCGCGCGCCGTCGGGGCTCCACGAGATCGGCCCAGAGATGGCACCCTCGGCCAGGATGCGGAGGTTCGACGGCCGCCCCGCCCCGCCCGCCGTCGAGTCCCGCCCCGCCCCGCCCTCCGCGTCCGCCGAGTCGGGCGGGGCGGGGCGGTCGCGCTGCGGGCCGTCGCCGGCCGAGCCGTCGCGGGCGGGGCGGCCGTGGTCGAGCACGATGAGCCGGCGGACCGGCCGCGCCAGGCTGGGCAGCACGACGGCCGCCACCATGCTCGTGTCGGGGCTGAAGCGGACGTCGTAGGCCACCTGCCCCGGCAGCCCGTACGGCTCCGTGCTCAGCGAGTCCAGCCGCTCCATCTGCCCCGCCTGCGTGTTGTAGTACACGTTGACGTGCTTCCGCCACTCCTCGTTGAACGCGCCGTAGCTCTTGCCCACGACGGCCCGGAAGGCGGTCCGAAAGTCGTGGACGCGCGCGAGCCCCAGGGCCACGGGCGTCCGGTGGGCCAGGATCTTGGCGATCGTCGAGTCGCCGTAGGTCTGGGCGAGGTAGCGGACCTGGGAGTTGCCGACCGCGTAGCGGAGGCGGCCGGCGCTCGGGCTCGTCCCGTCGCTGTAGTTCAGGCGGTCCTCGAAGACGGCCGTGCGCAGCCAGCGGTCGCCGCGCTGGGCGTCCCACCGCTCGGTCTCGTACTGGGCCAAGCCCTCGGCCCAGAAGCTGGGGAGCGGGTCGCCGAAAAAGATGCCGAGCAGGCCCAGGTTCGACCGCACGGCCCGGTAGTGGACGATGTGGGCGAGCTCGTGGGCGATCACCTTGCGGAGCCACTTGACGTCGCCGGTCCAGACGGTCGCGAAGTCGTTGACGTGGACCCAGATGGCCGTGAACCCGCTCCGCCCGACGTTGTAGGCCACGCCGTTGGCGATCTCGTCCTCGTCGGTGAGGTAGAGCCGGATGGGCTCGTCGAAGTCGAGGGCGACCGAGTCCGGGCTGAGGTTCTGCGTGAGCGCGGCCAGCGACTCTTCGGCCACGGCGGCCGCGTCGACTTCGATGCCGGCGAGGCGGGCGGGGTAGACGATCTCGAAGTGCTCGGTCGTCGCGACCCGCCAGTCGATCTCAGGGTGGTTGCGGCCGTTGAACGCGCCGAACCCGACCTGGGCGGCGGCGGGGCCGGCCACGAGGGCGACCAGCAAGGCCACGAGGCCGGCGACGAGGCGGGACCCCGCGGGCGGGACTGTCAGCATGGGCGGGGCGTCCGGGGGGAGCGAATGACCGCGAGTCGGCGGGGCGAAGGTAGGGCGGCCGCAGCGGGCGGCGGGGCCGTCCGCCCCGCCCACAACGCGCCGCCCCGCCCGTCCGCGCCTGGGCGGGGCGGTCGGGGGCTGCCGGCCAGGACGCGCGGGCGGGGCGGCAGACGGACCGGGGAGGAGGCGTGCGAGAGCGGGCAAACAACCGTATCGCGCTGTGACAATCAGGTGTCACCGGGGATGCCTACCCTATGTACACGCGCGCGCGAGGCTCCGCCCCGCCCCTGTGAGTCGACCCAGCGCGCCCCTTCCCCAACCGCTCCCGTCATGCTCCGTCCCCTCCACTCCCGCCCCGCCCGCGTGCGGCCCGCCGGCGCGCAGTCTTCCCCCGATTGGGCCTCCGCACTCGCGGCCGGTCCGCACTACGAGCCGCCGTACCCGGGCGCCGTCCAGGACGAGCTCGCATGGCACCTCGTGAAGTACCTCCGCGACGACGCCGTGCTCCGCTCCGAAGTCGAGGTCGAGGTTCCGCCGGGGGCGGGCCACGGGCCGGCCTTTTTCACGCTCGACCTCGTCGTCGAGGTGCCTGTCGAGGGCGGGGCGGAGGGCGCGGTTCGCCGCGTGGCCTTCGAGACCGACTCGGGCCGCTCGCTCCGCGACCACGAGCGCCGCCTCCGCCGCGACGCCACGCTCCTGGCCCACGGCGCCGTCGACACGGTGTACCGGCTCCGCGGCTCGGACCTCCTCGGCCACATGGCCGACGTGCTCTACCTGGCCTCGCAGTGGGACGCCGACGTGTTCTCCGAGCGCGGCCGGATCAACCTCAAGACGCTCGCGAGCCCCGAGGCCCGCGCCCTCACCGTCCGCCCGGAGCAGCCCAGTGTGCTCGTGCCCTACGCGCTGGGCGGGGCGGACGAGGCCCCCGAGCGCCACCTGTGGCACGTCGCCAACGGTCAGGCCCCGCACGTCCTGGTCCGCCGCCTCGACCGCCGGTTCGAGAGCGTGTGGGGGCCGTACGCCGAGCGCCCGCTGCGGCGCGTCGAGCCCGCCCCGCTCCGCAAGGCGGGGTGACAGGTGGGCAGGAGAGAGACCCACCCCGCCCCACGGCTAGGGCGGGGTGGCGCCTCGTATCGATCCGCACCGGCCACCTGTGACACGTCGCTGACACCGCCCCGCCCTACGCTCCATCCACACCACCGTTCGTCCGTTATGCCCAGCCTCCGCGTCCACCCCCTCAGCCGCCGGCCGCAGCAGCGCCGCCTCGTCGTCGCCGTGCGCGGCGCGGCCGGCGCCGGCAAAAGCTGGTTCGCCGCGTCGCTCGCCGACGCCGGCCTCGGCCGGCTGTGCTACTTCGACACCGAGCGGAAGGCCCGCCTGCTGCCGGGCGCCGACGGCTCGGTCTTCGACGCCATCGAGGTCGAGCACCCCGACGAGCTGCTCCCGTTTATCGACTGGGCGCTCGGCGAGGGCCGCGAGGAGCAGGGCTACGGGTGCTACGCGCTGGACTCGTGGGCCATGTACTTCGGCCGGAAGCACCGGGCGACCGTCCAGGCCGCCCGCGAGCGGACCGGCGACCCGACCGCGCGGCCGTCGGCCGAGGAGCTCGAGGCCGATCAGGTCGTGCTCCAGGAGGTCCTCCGCCGCCTCTGCGTCGACTCCGGCGCGTGCGTCGTCATCACGGACCAGATCGGGGCGCGCGGGAAGGAGCAGCGCGAGGAGAACGAGATGGGCCGCGTGCTGCCCATGACCACGTCGGGGCTGGAGTACTTCGTCGACGTCATGCTCGAGCTCAACCTCCGCCAGGACGGGTTCGAGACGCGCCGCGTGGCGACGGTCGTGAAGTCGAACGCCCCCGACTTCCCGGTCGGCCTGGAGGTCGAGGGGCCGACGTTCGCCGACCTCCTGGGGCGGATGGGCGCCGGGCCGTCGCCCGCCCCGCTCCCCGCGAGCGTGGCCGACGTGCTCCCCGAGCTCCCCGAGCCCGGCCTCCCCGCCCCGGCCGGCCCGACCGTCGACGACCTGCTCGCCGAGGCCGAGGCGCTCGGGCTCGCCCGCGAGCAGGTGCTGCTCGCCGCCCGCCACTACTGCGGCGTCCAGGCCCTGGGCGAGCTCGCCCCCGACCAGACGGCCGACCTCCTCGATCGGATGCGCGCCCGCTACGCGCCGCAGGACGACACCCCCAGCGGGGACGGCGTAGCCAACGCCACGACGGCTGAACCAGAGGTGACCGTGTCGAAGCGCTCGCGGAAGAAGGCCGCCTGACCACCCCGCCCAGCACGCGGGCGGGGTGGGGTGGGGTGGGGTGGGGTGGGGTGGGAAGCTATCCCGCAGCGTCGTGGCATGCGACGGCGTCACCCCGACGCAGGCGTGCCGACGTAGCGCCGCCGGTCCGCCCCGCCCACGACGCGGGCGGGGCGGTCGCCAGGGCGGGGCGGCCCGAGCGATCTTCCACCCCGCCCGCACCCGCCGGGCCGTGACGCGCGGCCCCCGACTCCCACCCCGCCCCTATGGCGAAAGCCCGCAAGACCGGCGCCTCCTTCGACGACCTCGCCACCGGCTTCCGGCACGGCCAGTTTGCCCCGCTCTACTTTTTCTACGGCGAGGAGGGGTGGTTCATGGACGAGCTCCAGCGGCTCGCCGTCGAGCACGCGCTCGCCCCGCACGAGCGCGACTTCAACCTGGACGTCGTGTTCGGGCCGGAGGCCAGTGCGCCGGCCGTGCTCGCGCAGTGCGCTCAGTACCCGATGATGGCCGAGCGGCGGCTCGTGGTCGTCCGCGGGTTCGAGAAGCTGGACGAGAACAGGCTGTTCAAGGGCTACGCCGAGGCCCCGAACCCGCACGCCGTCGTGGTCCTCCTGTGCCACGCCAAACCGAACACGTCGGCGCACCCGTACCGGGCGCTCAAGGCGGAGGCGGTGTGGGCCGAGTTCGCCCCGCTCAAAGACCGCCAGGTGCCCTCGTGGGTCGAGGAGCGGTTCCGCGCGCACCGCGTCGAGACCGAGGCGGGCGCGGCCCAGATGCTGGCCGAGCTGTCCGGCCCCGACCTCCGCTCGCTCGCCGCCGAGGTCGACAAGCTGGTCACGTTCGTCGGCGACCGCCGGCGCGTCGAGCGCGACGACGTGCTCCGCGCTGCCGGCCACAGCGCCGAGCAGAACCCGTTCGAGCTCCAGAACGCCCTCGCCGCTGGCGACACGCCGCGCGCACTCGCCATCGCCGACGCCCTGCTCGCGCAGGCCGGCAACCGGCGCGGCGAGGCCCTCAAGATCGTCGGGCTCCTCGCGTCCTACGTGACCAAACTGTGGAAGCTGACAGGGTGTCTCGCCGCAAACGTGCCCGAGCCGCAGTGGGCCGGACAGATCGGCGTGCCCCCGTTCTACGTCCGCGACTACGCCCAGGCCGCCCGCCGCTTCGGGCCGGACGCGCTACGCCGCGCCTTCGAGGCGCTCCTGGCGGCCGACCTGGAGCTGAAAGGGGCCTCCCACCGCGACGAGCGCCTCATCCTCACGCTCGCGCTCCGCCGCGTGTCGGCTCCGTCGCGGTGAGGGCGGACCCAGCGGGCGGGGTGGGGAATTCCCCAACTCGGGCGTTCATCGTTGGAACAACGTCCGGGGGCACTATCCTTGCGTTTTGTTCCCGTGCTGACAATCCGGCCGCCCCGCCCCCTCAGGAGCGGGACATCCACCATCACCTCCCGGCCCTACATGCCCACACTGAAGAAGCAAACGTTCGCCAAGGCCGCCGCCCGCACCGTCACGCCGGCCTCGAAGAACCACGGCGTCCTGTCGCAGATGAACGACGAGGACCTGATGTCCCAGTTCCAGATGGGCACCGTGGAGGCGTTCGACATCCTCGTCAGCCGCTACCACGACCCGCTGACGAACTACATCTATCGGTTCCTGGGCGACCTCAAGGAGTGCGAGGACCTGCTTCAGGAGACGTTCCTCCGCGTCTACCGCAACCGGCACAGCTACCGCCGAATTGCCAAGTTCTCGACGTGGCTCTACACGATCGCCGGCAACCTCGCGCGCAGCGAGTACCGCAAGCGGAAGCGCCGCCGGCTCTACAGCCTCCAGTCGGTCAACCGCGACGACGAGGAGTACGAGGTCGAGATCCCCGATGAGACGTTCCTCCCGGACAAGCACGCCGAGGGGACCATCCAGGACCGCTACATCCAGGACGCGCTCGCCCAGATCCCGGAGGAGTTCCGCGAGGTCGTCGTGCTCCGCGACGTGCAGCAGCTGGCCTACGAGGAGATCGCCGACATCACGGGCCTCCCGATGGGCACGGTCAAGAGCCGGATCAACCGCGGCCGGACCAAGCTCCAGGGCATCCTGAAGGAGGTCTACACGCCGGAGGAGGACTAGAGAGTGAGGAGTCGTGGGTGACGGGTGACGAGCCCGGACCGCCCCGCCCCAACCGAGCGCGGCTCCCACGACGGGGGCCGCGCTTTTTTTATCCGCCCCGCCCGCGTCGTCGGGCGGGGCGGGGTGGTGCCGAGGTCCGCGCCGTCTTCGCACCGGGCGCCCTTGCCGGGGCGGGGCGGGGCGGGCTACCTTTGCCGTCCCGCCGGAGCGGTTCCGGCGCGCGGGTCCTTAGCTCAGGGGTTTAGAGCGCTCGCCTCACACGCGAGAGGTCGATGGTTCAAATCCATCAGGACCCACCCCGCCCAGCGACGACGAGGGCGGGGCGGTGGACGTGCGGCGAGGGAGCCGCCCCACCCCAGAAGGCCGCGCGAGCGGGGCGGCCGCTAGGCCAGCCCCTCGGTCTCGGCCCACGCCCGGAGCCCGTCGATGGCCTCCGGCGACAGCGTCGGCACGGTCACGCCGACCTCGACGTAGAGGTCACCCGTGCCGCGGTCCGAGGCCACGCCCTGGCCGCGCACGCGAAGCCGCGCGCCCGGCTGCGTCCCCGGCTTGATCGTCAGGCGGACCGTCTTGCCCGTCGCCGTCTCGACCTCGCGCGTGGTCCCGAGCAGCGCCTCGACGGCCGTGACCGAGACCGACGTCGTGAGGTCGTCGCCGTCGCGGCTGAACCGGGCGCTCGGCGCCACCTGGAACGTGACGAACAGGTCGCCCGGCTCGCCCCGCCCGCCCGGCGCCGCCTCGCCCCGCCCGGACAGCTTGATCTTGAACCCGTCGCGGACCCCCTTCGGGACCGTGATGCGGACCGTGTCGCCGGTCGGCGTGCGGAACTCTCGGGGGCCGCCGGCGAGCGCCTCGCCGAAGCTCAGGCGCAGCGAGGCGTTGACGTCGCGGCCGCCGCGGTACTGCGGCTCGCCGCCGCCTCCGCCGCCGAAAAACTGGTCGAAGATGCCGCCCAGTCCGCCCCCGCCGCTAAACACGAAGTCGTCCTGGCTGCCCCCGAACGAGCCCGGCCCGGCACCCGTCGCGTCGACGCGGACGTAGGTGCCGTCGGGCGTGCGGTAGTAGCGGCCGTCGCCGCCGGGCGCCCCGGCGAACCCCTCGAACGGGTTGCCCTCGAAGCGGCCGCCGTACGGGTCGCGGCGGGCGCGGTCGTACGTCTTCCGCTTGGCCTCGTCGCCCAGCGTGTCGTAGGCCTCCTGGACCTCCTTGAACCGCTCCTCAGCCGCCGCGTCGCCCGCGTTCCGGTCGGGGTGGTACTGCTGGGCCAGCTTGCGGTAGGCCTTTTTGACCTCTTTGGCGGAGGCGTCTTCGTCGACGCCGAGGACGGCGTAGTAATCGGGAGCGGGCAACGGGTCGGGGGCAGGTCGAAGGGAGCGGAGGTCGAACGCGGGAGGAGGCTCCCCCTGTTCCAGCGCCGCCCCGCCCGCCGCCCCGCTCAGCGTCCCGGGCCGTTCCCGAACCGGGGACCCGGGGCGGGGCGGGTAGCGTGGCCGCCCCGCCCCCGCGGGCGGAACAGGGCGGGGCGGGGCGGCCGACCGCGACGTGAGGGCGGGGCGGAACGTGGAGCGGGAGAGGCGCCTATCTAGAGCACCCTCCGGGTCGGTACGGGGTACCAGGTACGAGGTACGGCCCCGGAGGCTTTCAGGCAGCGTACCCGGTACCCCGTACCCTGTACTCCGTACCGATCCCCGCCCCGCCCGTGCTCGTCCTCGTCCCCACGCCCGTCGGCAACCTCGAAGACGTCACGCTCCGGGCGCTCCGCGTGCTCCGCGAGGCCGACCTCGTGCTCTGCGAGGACACGCGGACGACCGGGCGCCTTTTCCAAGAGTACGGGATCGACACGCCGCGCCAGAGCTTCCACGTCCACAACGAGCACGCCCGCGCGCCCGCCGTCGTAGAGCGGATGCGGGGGGGGGCGGTCGTGGCGCTCGTGAGCGACGCCGGGACGCCGGGCGTGTCCGACCCCGGCTTCCTCCTCGTCCGCGCCGCCGCCGAGGCCGGCGTCCGCGTCGAGGCGCTGCCCGGGCCGACGGCGTTCGTGCCGGCCCTCGTCGCGAGCGGCCTCCCGACGGACCGCTTCGCGTTCGAGGGCTTCCTCCCCCACAAAAAGGGCCGCCAGACGCGGCTCAAGGCGCTCGCCGACGAGCCGCGGACGGTCGTCCTCTACGAGAGCCCGCACCGGCTCGTGAAGCTCCTGGGGCAGCTCGCCGAGGTGTGCGGGGCGGACCGCCCCGCCGCCGTCGCCCGCGAGATCTCGAAGATCCACGAGGAGGTCCGCCGCGGGACGCTGGCCGAGTTGGGCGCGCACTACGGCGCGCAGGCGAAGGTGCGGGGCGAGATCGTTGTCGTAGTCGGAGGAGCCCCCGCGCCCTGAGCCCCACGTTATGACCCGTTTTCTCTCGCTCGCCCTCGTTGCCGGACTCACTGCCGGAGCGGCCGCCGCGCAGGTGCCGCCGGGCCACGCGACGACCTCGCCGATTCAACCCAAGGACTACCCCGAGCGCATCACCGCCGACGACTTGGCCGCCCCGCCCGCGGACCAGACGACGACTGAAGAGGTCGTGCAGCGGACGATCGGACGCGACGGCGTCCACGTCGTCCACTTTTGGGCGCCGTGGTGCGGCAACTCGCAGGCCGAGTTCGAGACCGGGTGGTACGAGGTCATCGAGGAGCACCCCGACGTCACGTTCACGTTCGTGACCATCTGGAACGACGGACGCGACGGGGCCGACGAGCTCCGCCGCTACGGCATCCCCGACTCGGCCACGATCCTCGCGCAGCCGGACCGCGGCCCGAGCGCCAACCCCGACGCGCGCCGCCGGACGTTCCTCGGCCTCCCGCTCTCGTGGACGCCCTCGACCTGGATCTTCAACCGCGGCGGGCAGCTGGCGACGGCGTTCAACTACGGCGAGGTCTCGGCCGACATGCTGGAGGACGCCATCGAACACGCCCAAGCCGACTGGACCCATGACTGACGATTCCACGACGGCCGCCGACGCCGCGCTCCGTGAGACGATTCAGGGCGAAGGCGTCCACGTCGTCCACGTGTGGGCGCCGTGGTGCGACAACTCACTAAACGAGCTGGCGCCCGTCTGGGCCGGCGCCGTGCCCGGCCGCGCGGCCTCGGTCACGCACGTCGCCGTGTGGTCCGACGGCGACGACGGCGCCGACGTCCTCCGCGAGTACGACGTCGAGGTCGGGGGGCGGGGCGGGGCGGTGCTCGCCGTGCCCGGCCCGAAGCCCGCCCCGCCCGAGCGCCGGCTGACGCTGCTGGGCCTGCCGGTCACGTGGATCCCGACGACGTGGGTGTTCAACCGCGGCGGCCTCCTCGCGACGGCGTTCAACTACGGCGAGGTCTCGGCCGACGCGCTCGCGGCCGCCATCGACGGCGCGGGGCGGAGCTGGTAGCCGCCCCGCCCGAGCGCAGCAACGAAGGGCGGGGCGGTGCAGGACCGTAGGCGGGGCGGTCTACTTGGCGCCCATCTTCGACTCCGTCCCGTTCAAGAGCCGCCGCACGTTGGCCCGGTGCGTCCACACGATGAACGCCGGCACGACGGTGGCGAAGATCCAGACCGGCGGCGGGCTCTCGACGCCCAGCCCGAAGTGGAGCGCGAGGAGCGAGAGCGGGAGCGACACGGCGGCGAGGATCGAGCCCAGCGAGACGTAGCGCGTGAGCGCCATCACGACGGCGAACACGACGGCCGCCAGCCCGACGGCGACCGGCGCGAGGCCGGTCAGCATGCCGGCGCCTGTCGCCACGCCCTTGCCGCCCTTCCACGACCCGAAAAAGAGGCGGCCCCAGACCGTGAACACGTGGCCCAGCATGGCGGCCGTCCCCGCGATCGTCGCCACCCAGGCCGCGGCGAGGGCGGGGCGGGAGCCCAGCCACCCCGCTCCGACGACGGCGTCGAGGTCGGCCAGGCGCGCGACGAGGGCGACGGCGGCCAGCCCCTTGCCGAAGTCGAGGAGGAACACGAGGAGGCCCGGCCCCTTGCCTAGCACGCGGAGCGCGTTCGTGGCCCCGGCGTTCCCGCTCCCGTGCTGTCGGAGGTCGACGCCGAGCGCGCGGCCGACGACGAGGCTGAACGGGATGGCCCCGAGCAAATAGCTGATGGCGACGACGAGGACGAGCGAGGTCACAGGGCGGGTGTGAAGGGCGGGCGGCGGTCAAGATAGAGGCTCGTGAAGGGGCTCCCGATGTGGAGGGCCGGTGGCGGGCGGCCCAAGGCCGAGTTAAGGGAGGCCCAAGAGACGACGAGACCGGGGCCGTGGAGGCGCCGCCCCGCCCGCCGCCGCTATCCTTGCGCCCGCACCCGGACCCTCTGGTCCTTCGGCTGTTTCGTCCCCCACTCTGCGTGTGATCCGTCTCCTCCTGCTGGCCGTTCTCTTCGCCGCGGCCCCCGCCCTCGCCCAGTCGTCTGGACCCATTGCTCCGGGCGGAGCGCGCGCCGAAGCCCAGCGGTCCCAGGCGAAAAGGGGCGTGGCCAGCTACTACGCCGCCTCGCTCCACGGCCGGCGCACGGCCAACGGCGAGCGCTACAACCGGACGGCGCTGACGGCGGCCCACCGGACGCTCCCCTTCGGGACGCTCCTCCGCGTGACCGCCCCCCGGACGGGGAAGGCCGTGCTCGTGCGCGTCAACGACCGCGGGCCGTTCACGGGCGGCCGCGTGCTCGACCTCTCGGGCGCCGCCGCCGACCGGCTCCGCATGCGCCAGCGGGGCACGCTCCGCGTCCGCTACGAGGTCGTCGACCCGGACGCGCTGCCGAGCCGGCAGGCGCCGCCGGCCCCAAAGGTCCGCCACCTGTAGGCGGGCGGGGCGGCCACCCCGCCCTCGCCGCAGGGCGCCCGGGCGGGGCGGTCTAGGCGCCGTCGAGCACCACCTTGAGCGACACGTCGAGGGCGCGGACCGAGTGCGTGAGGGCGCCGGTCGAGACGAAGTCGACGCCCGTCCGGGCGACGGCGCCGACCGTGTCGAGCGTCACGTTCCCGGACGCCTCGGTCTGGATCCGGCCGCCCACGCGCTCGACGGCCGCCGCGAGCGGCGCCGTATCGACGCCGCCCTCGGGGGCGGGGCGGGCAAAGTTGTCGAGCAGCACGCGGTCGACGCGGAGGCCGTCAGCGTGGGCGGCGAGCACGGCGTCGACTTCGTCGAGCGTCCGGGCCTCGATCTCGACCGGCACGTCGCGGCCGGTCTCGCGGAGGTGCCGGTCGACGGCCTCGGCCGCCGCCCGCACCCCGCCCGCCGCCGCCACGTGGTTGTCTTTGACCAGGACCATGTCGTAGAGCCCGGTCCGGTGGTTGGCCGCCCCGCCCAGGCGAACGGCCCACTTGTCGAGCGCCCGCAGGCCGGGCGCCGTCTTCCGCGTGTCGAGGACCGTCGCAGGTCGGGCCGCCTCGGCAAAGCGGGCGGCCGCCGTCGCCACCCCGCCCATCCGCTGCATGAGGTTGAGGGCCAGCCGCTCGGCGACGAGGATCGACCGCGCGCGGCCCGTTACCTCGCCGAACACGGTGCCCGCCTCCAGATGGTCGCCGTCAGCCGCCGTCCACGCGACGGCGAGGTCGGGGTCGACGGCCTCGAACACGCGCTCGGCAACGGCGAGGCCGGCCACGACGCCGTCTTCTTTGAGGAGGAACCGGGCCGTCGCGCGCGTGCCCGCGGGGATCGTCGCCTCGGTCGTGACGTCGCCGTCGCCCACGTCTTCGGCGAGCGCGCGGTCGAGGAGGGCGGGGAGGTCGCGGGCGACGTCGGGGGGGAGCGGGAGCATGGGTCAGGGGGCGAGCTCGGCGGCGATGGGGTCGACCACGCGGGCCGGCATCGGCCCCCACGCCTCGAACCCGGGGACCTCGGCGCCCACGATCTGCTCGGCCGAGCGGCCGGCGGCGAGCGCCTGCGCGACGGCCTCGCGGGCCGCCCCGAGAAAGTCGCGCATGACGAGCAGCTCGCCCCGCCCGCCCGTCACCGGGTAGCCCTCGCCGGCGTGGCCGAAGACGAATACGGTGCCGTCGGAGAACGCTCCGTGCGTCGCTTCCAGAACGCCGATCCACCCCGCCACTGAGGCCCCGGCGCCGGCGTCGATAAACGGCTGGCGGCGGTTGAACACGAGGTCGCCCATGTGCACCACGTCGGCCCGCTCGAAGTGGACGACCGAGTCGCCGCACGTGTGGGCGGGGCCGAGGTAGCGGAGCGCGACGACCTCCCCGCCCACCTCGGCACTCCACGTCCGGGCGTACGTCTCGGACGGGTAGCGCTGGGCGTCGTACGTCCCCCGCTGGACGGCCGCCGCGCGCTGGAGGCCCGGGACGGCCTCGTGCGCGACGTGGGTGTCGGCGACCGGCGCGAGCACGGCGTTGCCCGCCGTGTGGTCGCCGTGGTGGTGCGTGTTGACGAGCAGGTCGAGCCCGCGCGCCGACCCGTCGCGGAGGCCGGCGAGGAACGCCTCGGCCGACTCCGGGAACTGGGCGTCGACGGCGACGAGCGCGTCCGGCGTCTGGAGGTACCCGATCGTCCCGCCCCGCCCGCTGAAAAAGCCGACGCCCCGGCGGATGGGCGTGAAGTCGGCGCGGCGGGCGGGGCGGACGGCGGCCCGCAGCGCCGGCGCGGCGAGCGGGAGGCCGGCGGCGGCGACCGACGTGCGGGCGAGAAACTGGCGGCGGCTGAGGGGCATCGGGCGGGGCGGGGCAGCGGGGCGGACGGCGGCAACCCCGAACGCAGACGCGCGGATCCGGGCGGGGCGGCTACGGGCGGGGCGGGGCCGCGTGTGCTCTCCTCGCAGGCGGAGCCCCGCCCCCCGTAGCCCGTACCTCCCCGCCCCGCCCCCGACCGCATGAGCCTGCTCTCCCGCCCCGCCCGCCTCGTCGGCGGCCTCGTCCTCGCGCTCCTCGCGCCGGCCGCCGCCGCCCAGACGGCCGACTCGGCCGCCGCCCCGCCCGAGCGCCCGACGGTCGGGCTGGTCCTCTCGGGCGGGGCGGCCAAGGGGCTCGCCCACGTCGGGGCGATCCGCGCCATCGAGGCGGCCGGCGTGCCGGTCGACCTCGTCACGGGCACGAGCATGGGGGCCATCGTCGGCGGCCTCTACGCGGCCGGGTACCCGACCGACTCGCTGGAGGCCATCGTCGAGGGGCGCGACTGGATCGGCCTGTTCGACGACGCCGTCGACCGGCGGCTGGTGGCGCCCGAGGCCCGCGTGGGCGGGGGGGGCGTTCTGGTCTCGCTCCCTATCGAGGGCGGCTCGCTCGGGCTCCCGTCCGGGCTCGTCGCGGGGCAGAACGTGTTCGAGCTGCTCACGAGCCTCCTGTGGCCAGTCCAGGACGTCCAGGACTTTACCCAGCTCCCGCGCCCGTTCGCCGCCGTCGTCGTCGACGTCGAGACCGGCGAGCCGCGGCGGCTGACCTCGGGGTACCTCCCGCTCGCGATCCGCGCGAGTATGTCGCTGCCGAGCCTGTTCACGCCCGTCGCCATCGACGGCCGCCGCTACATCGACGGCGGCGTGGCCCGGAACCTCCCCGCCGAGGACGCGCTCGCGCTCGGCGCCGACGTGCTCGTGTGCGTCGACGTGTCGAAGGTGATCGACGAGGCGACCGACGGTCTCGACTCGTTTTTCGACGTGCTCGTCCACGCCGCGTTCTACCAGTCGGAGCAGAGTCTGGGCGATCAGAAGGCGCTGTGCGACGTGCTCATCGAGCCGGACACCGAGGGGCTCTCGTCGTTCTCGTTCGACGCCGGGGCCGAGTGGATCGCCCGCGGAGTGGCGGCGGCCGAGGCCAAGCGGGCCGAGCTCGACGCGCTCGCCGACCGGGTCGGCCGCGCCGCCGCCGCCCCGCCCACCGCGCCCGCCGCGCGCACGTTCCGGGCCGACACCGTCGCCGTCGTGGGCGTGGAGGCGGGCGGGGAGGCCGAGAAGCTCGTCCGCCGCCGTTTGGGTCTGACCTTCCCGGCCGACCTCACGGCCGCCGACGCCGAGGCGGCGGTCCGGCGCGTCTACGCATCTGGCGCCTTCGACATCATCACCTACCGCGTCGTCGGCGCCGCGTCCGACAGCGCGGCCGTCGTGGGCGGGGCGGCCGTCCCCACGCTCGTCCTCGACGTCCGGCGGTCGAACGGGGACCGTCTCGGGTTCGGGTTCCGCTACGACACGGTGTACGACGCGGCGCTCCTGTTCTCGCTCCAGCTCCGCGACCTCGTCCAGTTCGGGAGCACGACGCGGCTGGACGCCCGGCTGGGCGAGCAGGTGCAGCTCCAGGGCGGCTACTTTACGCGCCTGGGAATCGACGAGCCCCTGTCGGTCGCGGCCCAGGCGGGCTACGTTAGCGTGCCGGTCCCCGTCTTTACTGGGGCTGTCCGGCCGACGGCGCAGGGCCGGCTTGACGTGGTCTCGGCGTCGGTGCTCGGCGGGCCGATCGTATTCGACGCCATACTCACCGGCTTGGGGCCGAACGTCGCCTACGTCCGCGACGCGCCCGACGTGGCGCCCGAGGGCGTCGAGGGCACGTCCTGGACGTACGCGTCGGCCTCGGCGTTCGCGGCGGTCGATGACCGGGACCGGGAGGCATTCCCGTCGCGGGGCGTCCGGGCGCTGGCCACGGCCGAATGGGCGCCCGGCGTGGGCGCGTCGTTCCGCCACGTGTCGGCCGACGCCGAGCTGTGGGTGCCGCTCGCGCGCGGGCTCAGCGTCGGCGCCCGCGCCGCGGCCACGCGCGCCTGGGGCGAGGATCTGCCCGCCGACCGGCTCTCGTTCCTGGGCGGGGCGGTGGTGCCGTCGCTCTTGCCCGGCCGCTTTTTCCCGCTCTACGGGGCCGAGCGCCTCGAGCTCGCCGGCCGGGCCAGCCAGCTCGCCGCGGTCAGCGTCCAGTTCGAGGTCGTCGACGAGGTCTTTGCGCGCGTGACCGCGAACGCCGGCCGCGCCGGCGATTCGTGGTCGCTCGACACGGACGACGTCCGCGGCGGCGTCGGCGCCCAGCTCGGTGTGGTCACGCTGGCCGGCCCGGCCTCGCTCACAGTCGCCACCGACTTCGACGGCGTGCCGCAGGTCGTCTTCTCCGTCGGCCGCTCGTTCTAGAGCACCCTTTGGGTGGGTACGGGGTACCGGGTACGAGGCACGGTCCGATCCGACCTCGACGCGCGCGTACCTCGTACCGAGTACCCTGTGCCTCCCTGCATATTGCTCTAGCCGCCACCCCGCCCGCGCAGCACGGGCGGGGCGGGCGCGGAAGGAGCCGGGGCCGCAGACGCCTGGGCCGCCACCCCGCCCTCGCCGCTGGGCGGGGCGGTCTCGCGGCGGAGGGGTCCGCCTGCTCCCTACGGCCAGATGCCGCGCTGGAGCGTGACGTCGGACACGCGCTGGATGGCGAGGACGTAGGCCGCGGTGCGGAGGTCGATGGCCCCGAGCGGCTGCCCGTTCAGGCCGCGCTCGGCCCGGGCCGCCCCGATCGCGTCGAGGTCACCGTTGATCCGCTCCTGCGTGTCGACCACGGCGTCGACCGCCCGGTTCATCTTGCGGAGGAGCCGGCCGTTGACCTCCTCCTCTTCCCACTGCTCGTTCTCCTGGTTCTGGACCCACTCGTAGTAGCTCACGGTCACGCCGCCGGCGTTGGCCAGGATGTCCGGGAGCACGGGGACGCCCCGCTCGAAGAGCGCGCGGTCGGCCGCCGGCGTCGTGGGGCCGTTGGCGCCCTCAACCACGAACCGAGCCTGGATGCGGTCCACGTTGTCGGCGCGGATCTGGTTTTCGAGCGCGGCCGGGACGAGCACGTCGCACGCGAGGGCGAGGAGGTCGTCGTTCGAGATCGGCTCCGTGCCGTCGAGGCCCTTGACGAACCCGGTCTCGTCGCGGAGCGCCAGCGCCGCCTGGATGTCGATGCCGTCCGCGTTGTGGACGCCGCCCGAGACGTCGCTGATGGCGATCACGCGCGCGCCGGCCTCGTGGAACAGCTCGGCCGCCGTCGCGCCCACGTTCCCGAAGCCCTGGACCACGACCGTGGCGCCCTCGACCGAGTCGAGCCCGTCGACGAGCCCACGGCGGAGCGCCTGCTCGCAGGCGAAGAGGACGCCGCGGCCGGTCGCCTCGGGGCGTCCCCGCGAGCCGCCCATGTCCAGCGGCTTGCCGGTCACGACCGGCAGGTTGTTCTCGCCCGGGTGCATCACGGCGTACGTGTCGTAGATCCAGGCCATCGTCCGGGCGTTCGTGTTCACGTCCGGGGCCGGGATGTCGACGAACGGGCCGATGGCGTCGCCGAGCTGCGAGATAAACCGGCGCGTGATCCGCCGGAGGTCGCCCTCGGTCAGCTGGGTCGGGTCGCACTCGACGCCGCCCTTGGCCCCGCCGAACGGGACGTCGACGACGGCGCACTTCCACGTCATCCACGCGGCCAGCGCGCGGACCTCGTCGGCGTTCACGCTCGGGTGGAACCGGATGCCGCCCTTGCCCGGCCCGCGGACGTGGTTGTGGAGCACGCGGTGGCCCACGAAGTTCTCGACGGTCCCATCGTCCTTCTGGATCGGGAACTCGACCGTGAGCACCCGCTCGGGGCGGATCATGAACTCGACGAGGCCCGAGTCCAGCTCCGGGAGGTACCGGACGGCGTGGCTAAACTGCTCCTGCGCGATTGCGAAGGGGTTCAGCTCTTCGGGGGACTGTGCGGACGGGGGGGGAGACGTGGAGGCCATAAGGATGGGCGGGGCGGTTCTGGGAGGGGAAGCCCTGGCGTGGGGCGGGGCGGCCGGCGGAAGCGGCGAGTGAACGTACGGCGGAGGAGCGGGCGGGGTCCGCTCCGAGGACCACGTCCCGCCCCGCCCCCGCCGCTCAGGCGGCGACGCGCTCGGCGCCGGCGGCCTCGGGCTGGTAGAGGACGGCCTCGATCTGGAACTGCGTCCGGCCCGCCGGCACGTCGCACGCGACGACGTCGCCCTCGCGGCGGCCGAGCAGGGCGCCCCCGATGGGCGCGAACACAGAAACGCGGCCCGCGCGGAGGTCCGACTGGCCGGCGACGAGCGTGAGCACGCGCTCGGCGCCCGTGCCCAGCGTGCGGATGCGGACGCGCGAGTTCAGCGTGACGACGGTGGGGGAGATCTCCGACGAGTGGACGACGACGGACTCGCTCAGACCGACGACGAGGTCGGCCAGCGTGCGGGCCTCGGGGGCGGTCGCGTTCCGCGAGGCGAGAAGCTGGCCGATCGTGGTGCGGTCGGGGTCGGTGAGGGTGAGGGGGCGCGTGGTCATGGGGAGCACGAGGAGGCCCGCCGAGCGGGGCACAGCGCCGGGAGCCAGAGGCGACCTCTAGCCCTCGGCGGGGCGGGGCGGGGTGGGGGACGGGCTGCGGCCCGAGCCGGGCGGGGCGCCAGGCTGGCGGAAGGATCGGGCGCTACCATTGATCGGTCCAATCGTTTGTGCGCATCCGCTGATAACCCCGTCTTATCGCTGTGACCCTCCTCCAGCTCGCCTACGCCGTCGCCCTGGATCGACACGGCCACTTTGGACGGGCCGCCGAGGCGTGCCACGTCACGCAGCCCGCGCTCAGCGCCGGCGTCCAGGCGCTCGAGGCGGGGCTGGGCGCCGTCCTCTTCGACCGCTCGGCCCATCCCATCGTGCCGACGGAGCTGGGCCGGGCCGTGGTCGCGCAGGCCCGGCACGTACTCGCCGAGGCGGAGCGACTGGAGGACCTGGTGAGTGAGGCGACGGGCGAGCTGGCGGGCGAGCTCCGCGTGGGCGTCCTCTCGACGCTGGCCCCGTACCTCGTCCCGCTCGTGATCGCCCCGTTCGCGCGGCGCTATCCCGATGTCGAGCTCGTGTTTGAGGAGCTCGTGGCGGAGGCCATCGTGGACCACGTCCGGCGCGACCTGTTGGACGCCGGGCTGACGGCGACGGCGCCGCCCGTGCGGGGCATCGAGGAGGTGCCCCTGTTCGAGGAGCCGCTCGTGGGCTACGTGGCCCCGGGCCACCGGCTCTACGGCCGCGCCGAGATGGAGCCCGAGGACTTAAGCCCGGGCGACGTGTGGCTCATGCGCGAGGGCCACTGCTTCCGCGACCAGGCGCTCGCTCTCCTGGCGCGGGGGGCGGGGCGGCCAGACGCGAAGGCGGCCCAGTTCGAGAGCGGAAACCTCGAAACGCTCCAGCGGATCGTCGACCGCGGCTTCGGGATGACGCTCCTGCCGTGGCTGGCCGTCCAAGGCGGGGGGTCCCACGCGCCCGAGTCGGTCCGGCCGTTCCGGGCGCCGGCCCCGTCGCGGACGGTCCGCCTGGTGTACGCGACGACGCTCGTGCGGCGGCACCTGGTGCGGGCGTTCGCGGCCGAGGTCGCGCGCGCGGTCGCGGCCGACCTTCCCCCGGGCGCCGTCCTCTACACGCCCGGGCGGTAGCGGCGGGAGCGCCTGCGCTGGGGCCGGTACGGGCGGGGCGGTCGGAAGGAGAAGGGGTAAAGCCAGGGGCGTCGACCCCTCTTATCTGGACTAGGTCTACATTTGGATCCGGTCTAGACAGTCGCCCCGCCCGCTCGCCGCCCCGCCCCCGTGAACGTCCCGCCCCGCCCCTCCGCCCGCCGCCTCGGCGCCGTGCTGGCGCTGCTCCTGGCCGCCCCGGCCGCCCTCGCCCAGACGGGCACCGTGACCGGCCGCGTCGTCGACGCCGAAAATGGGCAGCCGCTCCCTGGCGCGACGGTCCGTCTGGCCGCCCCCGAGCGGGGCGGGGTGGAGCGGGGCGGGGCGGCCGACGCGTTCGGGCGGTTCGTGCTCCGCGACGTGCCCGCCGGGCCGGCCGTACTCACGGCGTCGTTCGTGGGGTTCGTCGCGGCCGAGCAGACCGCAACGGTCGCGGACGGCGAGACGGTCGCGCTCGACTTCCGGCTGGCGGAGGAGGACGGCCGGCTGGCCGAGGTCGTCGTGCGCAGCGAGAAGTTCGTCCGCAACCTCCAGGAGACGCAGTCCAGCGTGGCCGTCGTCGGGGACGGCGCGCTGAACGCGCTCCCCATCCGGGACTGGCGCGACGCGGGGCTCCTGGTGGGCAACTTCTCCGGCAACGGGGTCGGCGGGTTCGTCATCCGCGGCATCAACAGCGCCGGCGTCGGGTTCGGCGGGCAGGGCACCACGGCCCAGCTCTACATCGATGGGATCGCCCAGAACCAGGCCTCGACGCGGTCCGGCGCGCGGGGGACGTGGGACGTCGAGGCCGTCGAGGTCTTCCGCGGGCCGCAGTCGACGGTCGCCGGGCGGAACGCGCTCGCGGGCGCCGTCTCGATCCGCTCCAAGGACCCGTCGTTCGAGTACGGCGCGGCGGCTCGGCTCCGCGGCGGCAGCCAGGAGACGGCCGAGGGCGCGCTCATGCTGACCGGCCCGCTCGTCGCCGACCAACTCGCGTTCCGGCTCTCCGGCGAGCTCCAGCGCGAGGACACCGGCTTCCGGTACACGGCGCTGGAGGACGAGGGCTTCGACCTCTCCGACGCGACCGAGAACGGCTATGCCAGCGCCAAGGCCCGGCTCCTGTTTACGCCGACGGCGCTCCCGGGCTTCTCGGCCCGGCTCGCCTACGGCTACGCCTACGACCGGCCCAACATCTACTTCAACGCCAACGGCCCCGACTTCGAGGCCCGCGAGAGCACGTCGCCGTTCACCGTCCTCGACGACAACCGGACGCACAACGTGTCGCTGGAGGCCGCCTACGACCTCACGGACGCGCTGACGATCACGTCGCTGACCGGCTACCTCGCCAACGAGCGAACGTACGACAGCCTGGAGCAGCAGGACTCCGACCCCGACGTCGTCATCCCGGTCGGCCAGCGGAGCGTGGTCGACGGCGACGACGTGACGCAGGAGCTCCGGCTCAACGTCGTCACCGACCGGACGACGGCCGTTGTCGGCGGCTACGCCGGCCGGTTCGCGTTCAGCGGCTTCCGGGTCGACCGGGGCGACGTGTTCCCCATCGTCGAGGGGAACCTGACGCGGGCGGCCGTTCAGCTGGGGCTGATCCCGGCCGGCGCGTCGCTGCCACCGTTCGAGGTCTTGTACGAGACGGACAACCCGCTCTCGACCGAGAGCGTGAACGTGGCCCTCTTCGGCGAGGTCAACCACGAGGTCCTGCCCGACCGGCTCACGCTGACGGCCGGGCTCCGGTACGACTACGAGGAGTACGAGGAGCGGAGCGAGCAGGACGCCACGATCTCGCTCCCGGACAGCCCGTTCGACGCCGCCACGACGGCGCTCGTCGTCCAGACGCTCCAGGCGCAGATCGAGAGCGGCGAGCAGAACCCGAGCGCCAGCTACAACGCGCTCCTGCCCAAGCTCGGCGCGACCCTCGACGTCACGCCCGACCTCTCGCTCGGGGCCGTCGTCCAGCGCGGCTACCGGGCCGGCGGCGCCGAGGTGCTGACGACGGGCCAGCGCAACGTCTACGACCCGGAGTACACCTGGAACTACGAGCTCGCGCTCCGGAGCCGCTGGCTCGGCGGCCGGCTCACGGCCAACGCCAACGCCTTCTACACCGACTGGACCGACCAGCAGGTCCGCATCCCGGTCGAGGGCACGACGCTCACGCAGACGGTCAACGCGGGCGCCTCGACGCTGTACGGCGCCGAGATCGAGCTCCGCGCCGTCGCCGCGCGCGGGCTGACGGTGTTCGGCTCGGGCGGCCTCGTCCACACCGAGTTCGACGAGTTCGTGCTGGCTGGGCGCGACCTCGCGGGCTACCAGTTCCCGGCCTCGTCCGGCGAGACGGTCTCGCTGGGCGCCGTCTACGAGCCAGGCTCCGGCCCGTTCGCCGCCTTGAGCGCCAGCTACACCGGCCCGTTCTACGACGACGTGGGCACGCTGCCGGACGGCGGCAACGACCCGCTCCTGCGGGCGGGCGACTACACGATCGTCAACGGGCAGGTGGGCTACGCCTTCGGGCTCCGGGGCGTCGAGGCGCGAGTGGCCGCGTTCGCCCGCAACCTGCTCGACGAGGACATCGCCACGCGGCGGACGTTCGACTCGTTCGGGCAGCCCGTCGTCCGCTTTTCGCTCCCGCGCGTGATCGGGCTCAGCCTCGACGTCTCGATCTGATTCCATGGCCGCCCTCTCGCTCCTCCTCGCCGCCGCCGCCTACGGGGCGTTCTACGCCGCCGCGCCGGGCCGGCAGTCGGCGCCGGCCGGGCCGCCCCGCCCGCTCCGGTGGGCCGGCGCCGGGCTGGCCGCCGCCGCGCTGGCGCTCTCCGTCGCCGCGTACGGGCCGGGCGTGGGGCCGGTGCTGGTGGTGACAGTGATGATGACCGTCGCCTCGGTCCTCGCCGTGGCGGGTCCGTTCCTGCTCCCCGAAGTGGCCCGCCCCGCCCGCGGTACGCGCCCCGCCCGAGGCGCCCGCCCCGCCCGCCCCGCCCCCTTGAACCGATGAAGCACGCCTGGACACGCGGCGAGGGGTGGGGAAAGGGGACGGCGGCCGTCCTGGGCGGCTTTGCCGTGTTCCTCCTGTTCGGCATGGCGCTGGGGACCGCGCTGCCGCTGCTCGGCGTGCCGCTCGGCTGGACGGTCGGGCTGGGCGTGGCGCTGTGCGTGCCCGTCTGGGCGCTCGTCGTCGGCTGGGCGGTGCTGGCGCCGAGCGGGCGCGGCGCGTGGCTCCGCGTGGGCGGGGCGGCCCTCGTCTTCGCGGCCGTGACCGCCCTCACCACGCTCTGATGGAAACGATCTCCCGCCCGACGCGCCCGCCCACCCCGCCCGCGCCGCCGCCGGGCGGGGCGGCGCCGTCCGCGAAAAAGAAGAAGCTTGTCGGGCCGCGCGCGTTCAAGCTCCTGTGGGACGCCCACTCCGTCACGGGCGTCGTCTTGGGGCTCGGCCTGTTCGTCATCTTCTACTGCGGGGCGTTCGCGCTCTACCGGGCCGAGATCCAGGCCTGGGCCGACCCGGCGCTCCGGGCGACCGAGCAGACGGCCGGGGCGATGCTCTCGGCGGACGCGGCCGTCGGCGAGATCCTGCGCGAGCGGCCGCCGGCGCAGGGAGCGGATGTGCTGTTGGTGTACCCGTTCGCCGAGCGGGCGTACTACTGGCTCCGCTACCCGACCGCGGCCGGCGACACGCTCGACCACTGGGTGAGCGCGACGAGCGGGGCGGTGCTCCCGACGCGGAGCCGGAGCGGGGTGGCGGAGGTGCTCTACGATCTCCACTACTTCGCGCAGGCCGGCCTCGTCGGGCGCATCCTGTCGGGGCTGGCGGCCGTGTTCCTGCTGTTCGGCGTCGCGAGCGGCGTCCTGATTCACCTGCGGAAGCTCCCGCGGGACTGGCACACGTTCCGGCCGCGTGGGAAGCTCCGCGACGCGCTCGCCGACGCGCACACGGTCCTCGGCCTCGTGGGCCTGCCGTACACGGTGATGTACGCGGTCACGGGCGCCTTCTTCAGCCTGCTCATCGTCATCCTGGGGCCGACGCTGCTCGTCGTGTTCGACGGCGACGAGGGGGCGCTCGAAGCCGTCCTGACGGGCGTCGAGGAGCCGCCGCTGGAGCTCACGGGCGAGGCGGCCGAGATGTGGTCGCCGGACGCGCTCCTGGCCGCGCTCCCGCCGTTGTGGGACGACGCCGAGATCACCGTGCTCCACGTCCACGGCTGGGGCGACGCGGGCGGGTTGGCGGCCTTCGAGTCGGGCGTGCGCGAGAGCGTCACGGCGTCCGGGAAGGCCGTCCTGAACCCGGCGACGGGCGAGGTGCTCGCCGTTTCCGACCCGCGGCGCCCGACGGCGCTCGGCGCGACGACGACGGCCATGACCACGCTCCACTTTGCCACGTTCGGCGGGTGGTTGATGACGGCGCTGTTTTTCGTGCTCGCGCTCGCCGCGGGCGCCGTGATCCTGACGGGCAACGTGCTGTGGGTGCTGGTGCGCCGGCCCAAGGACCCGCGCGCCACGCCGCGCCTCCACCGAGTCCTGGCCCGGCTGACGGTGGGCGTGGGCGTCGGGCTGGTGGCGGCGGTGCCCGTGCTGTTCCTGGCCTCCCGCGTGCTCCCGATCGACCTCGACGGACGCGTGGCGTGGGAGAACGCTGCGTTTTTCGGCGTGTGGCTGGCCCTCGTCGCGGCGGCCTTTGCGGGGCGGTCGCCGGTGAGCGCGGCGCGGTGGCAACTCGGGCTGGCGGCCGTACTGAGCGCGGCGGTGCCAGTCGCGAGCGGCCTGCTCGGCGGCCCGTGGCCGTGGGAGAGCGCCGCGAACGGCTGGTGGGGCGTCTTCTGGGTCGACATCGGGTTCGCGCTCGCTGCGCCGCTCCTCGTCTGGACGGCCCGCCGCCTGTCCCCGGGCGCTCCTCAGCACACGCCACCCCGCCCGGAAGTTGTGCGGTCGCCTCGCCCGGCGTAGCCCGTCGCCCTCCTTTTTGGCCGTGCCCGTCGCGGGGGGACGTCCGCCCCGGCGTGGGCGGGGCGGAGTCAGGCCGCGCGGACGTCGGCGGAGACGAACCCGCCCCGCTCCTCGGCTCGGCCGACGCGGACCGCGAGCGGCCGGCGGAACATCGGGCCACCCGTGCAGACGGTGTGGAACTCGCCCCGCTCCCCGCACGGGTCGGCTAGGGCGGGGAGGTCAGACAGGAAGGCGCCGTCGTAGGGGCGCCCCACGAACGAGGCGTCGAGGACGGACGCGTCGGCGCAGGTGACGGTCGCGCGGAGGCCGCCTGCGAGCATGGACTGGGCGAGCGCAGCCGTCCCGCCGGGCGGGTGCCAGAGCGGAAAGAGCGGGGCGAGCCCGGCCTCAGCCACGAGCCGCTCGCGGTAGGCCCGGATGTCCGCCAGGAAGAGGTCGCCAAAGGCGACGTGCGTGGCGCCCGCGTCTCGGGCAGCCGCGAGGGCAGGGCGGAGGGCGGCTTCGTAGACGTCGTTCGGGGCCGGCCACGGGAGCGCGACGGTGTGGAGCGGGAGCCCGGCGGCCTCGGCCTGTGCCTCGACCACGTCGCGCGGGACCCCGTGCAGGCCGACCCGCCCGGTCGCCTCGTCCAATGTCGTAAGCAAGCCGCTGACGTCGACGCCGCGATCGCGGAGCACCCAGAGCGCCCAGGCGGCGTCCTTTCCGCTGCTCCACGAGAGGATGACCCTCACGCCGCGACCGGCAGGCCGGGCAGCCACACCGGCGGTGCGACGCCGTCGGGCCGCGGCTGCACGTCGGGGTGGAACAGGTGCGCGAGCAGCTCGACCGCCTCGACCAGGCGCGGCCCCGGCCGCGCGAACAAGCCGGACCCGTCGACGACCACCACGCGGCCGTCGCGTGCGGCCGGGACCGTCTCCCACCCCGCCACGCCGTCGAACGCGCCGACGTCCTTCAGCGCCCGCTCGGGCGTGAACCCGCAGCAGGCCACGACGACGATGTCGGGCGCGGCGCGGACGACCTCGGCCCAGTCAAGCGTCCGCGACGGGGCGCCCTCTTGCCCAATGACCTCCGCCCCGCCTGCGAGCCGGACCAGCTCCGGGTTCCAATGGCCGGCTGAAAACGGCGGGTCGAGCCACTCCAGCACGACGACGCGCGGGCGCGCCCGGCCAGACACGCGCTCGGTGACGGCCCGAACGCGGGCATCGAGCGCGCGGACAACCGGACCGGCGTCGACGCCCGCCGCGCAGCCGACGGCGTCGATAGACGCGAACACGCCGGCGAGCGTCGTCGGCTCCAGGTTGAGGACGCGCGGCGAACCCGGCAGGCGACAGGCCGCCGCCTGGACGTCGGCCTCGGCGACGGCACACACGTCGCAGAGCGCCTGCGTGACGATCAGGTCCGGGTCGAGCGCCGCGAGGGCGTCTTCGTCGAGCGTGTAGAGGGCGGGGCGGTCGTCGCCCGCCGCTTCGAACCGCTCGCGCACGAGCGCGTCAATCTCACCGCTCGTCGCGGCAGGGGGAATGAGCGTCCGCGTGACGGGCGGCAGGTCACCAACCTCCGGCGGCCCGTCGCACTCGTGCGTCACGCCGACGAGGCGGTCGCCCAGGCCGAGGGCGCAGACGAGCTCGGTGGCGCTCGGGAGGAGGGAGACGATTCGCTGGGCGGCCAGGGCGGGGCGGGGCAGGTGGCCGCGGTCTACGTCACTTGGAGCGCTCGGGTCCAGCGTGGGCCGGGCGCCGCCCCGCCCGCGGTGCGTCGGGGCGGGGTGGCAGCCCGAGGCTGGGGCGGGGCGGTCTGGTGGGGCCTGGAAACAGAGCCGCCCCTCGCCGGCGGGTGGCCGGGAGGGGCGGTCTGGTGTGGAGATGCCGGGAGTCTCGAGGGGGTCCGGTTTGCTCTGTGTTTGCTGGCGAAAACGGCGTTTCCAAGCTAGATTGGGCGTTCGGAAATCTGTTGCCCCAGGCAAACCGGCAATGCCTGAGGAAAAATCCGGCAGTGTTTCCGGCAGTGTCTAGCAGGCACTGCCGGCGCCGCCCGACCGCCCCCGCCCGTGGTCTCCGTCAAGATCACCCTCCGCGCCTCCGAGCAACGCGCCGACGGCACGGCCCCGCTCTACCTCACCTGCCGCCACGACGACGCCCGCGCCGTCCTCTCGCTCGGCCTCTCCGTCCGGCCGAAGCACTGGAACGACCGGACCTCCGCCGTCCGCAAGACGCACCCCGAGGCCGACCGGCTCAACGAGCACCTCCAGCACTGCCTGGCCAAGGCGCAGGCCGAGGTCACGACGCTCGCCCTCGGGTCCGAGCGCGTGACCGCCGCCCGCCTCCGCGACCGCGTCCGCGCCGTCGTCCGGCCCGACACGCTCCAGCCCGCCCCCGAGGCGCCCGGCACCGGGCTCGACGCCGACTTCCTCGCCTACGCCCGCGACGTCCTCCAGGGCTACCGCACGCGCGGCCAGATCAACACCTTCCAGGCCTACCGTTCCGGCTTGCGTAAGCTCGCCGCCTGGCACCGCCGCGAGACCGGCCGCGACGCGCTCGCCTTCCGCGACGTCACGCCCCGCCTCGTCCGCCGCTTCCACGCCCACCTCGCCGCGCCGAAGGACGACGGCGGGTGTGGCAACCGGCCCAACACGGTCCACAAGGCGGTCACGTCCGTCGCCAAGCTGTACCGCCAGGCCGTCGAGGAGGGCGCCGTCCCCTACGGGCCCGACCCGTTCAAGGCCGTCAAGCTCAAGAAGGAGCGGGCCCAGAAGCGGAAGCTCTCGCTCGACGAGGTCCGTGCGCTCGCCCACGCCGACATCCCCGCCGGCCTCACGCGCGACGTCCGCGACTGGTGGCTCTTCGCGTTCTACGCCGGCGGCATGCGGTTCTCCGACGTCGCCCTCCTTCGTTGCGAGCACCTCCGCATCTCGGAGACGCCCGAGGGCCAAGAGGTCCGCGTGTTCTACCGGATGGGGAAGACCAAAGAGCTCCACGGGGTCCTCCTTGTCCCCGAGGCCGTCGCGCTCCTCGACGCCCGCGGCTGGCGGGACAAGGCGCCTGGCGACCGCGTGTTCTCGATCCTCGACGGGTACGACCTCTCGACAGCCGAGGCCCGCCACCGCGCGATCGCCGCCCGGAACGCGCTCGCCGACAAGTACCTCCTGAAGGTCGCGAAGCACGCCGGCCTCGTCGACGCCAGCGGGAAACCGCGGAAGGTCGGGTTCCACCTCTCGCGCCACTCGATCGCGGGGTACCTCCTCGAGCAGGGGACCGACGTCCATACGATCCAGCGGATCCTCGGGCACTCGTCGGTCCGCGTCACGGAGCAGTACCTCCGGGGGTTCGAGCGGTCGACGGCCGACGACGCCATGCGATCGGTCCGGCTCTGAACTGCGTAACCGTGGCTTCGGTAGGAGTAACCTGTTAGCTCATACTACACTGGGGTTCTTCGCCTGAGTACTAGCACTGGACTGCTCATCCACTTTGGCGTACCCGCCCACTAGTAAAGCGTCAAGTCTGATGGGTTATGTTGGACGCTCGCTTCCCGTACGCTCATGTCCGCCCGCTACACCGTCCGCCTCTCCGACGACGACCGCGAGGCCCTCCGCCTCTTCGTTAGCCGTGGCACCGCCCCGGCCCGCGCCATCGCTCGCGCCCGCGTGCTCCTCAAGACCGATGCCGACGGCCCCGCCTGGGACGACGCCCGCGTCGCCGAGGCCCTCGACCTCTGCGCCGCCACCGTGCAGCGCGTCCGCAAGCGGTTCGTCACCGGGGGGCTCGACGCCGCCGTCGAGCGCAAGCGGCCCGACCGCGTCTACGCCCGCGCCCTCGGCGGGCGCGGCGAGGCGGAGTTGACCCGGCTGGCGGGCTCTCCCGCACTTTGTGTGATCGCGGACGGCGTCGCGCTCCGACGGGATCGTTCGGGCAGGCTCACCCGCCCGCCTCTGCATGGCCGCCTCCGTCGTCCCGTTCCGCATCCCCGGCTGCCGCCTCGACGCCGTCCAGGCCGACCCGTCTGACCTCACCGTCGACGCGAGCAGCAAGGCCCGCAGCGCCGTCTGCCCGGGGTGCGGCCACCGCTCGCGGCGCGTCCACGGCCTCTACACCCGCTCGCCGGCGGACCTGCCCGTCAGCGACCGAGCCGTCGGGCTGCGCCTCCGAGTCCGACGGTTCCGCTGCCTGAGCGAGGCCTGTCCGCGACGGACGTTCGCCGAGCCGTTCCCCGATCTCGTCGCCCGCCACGCCCGGCGGACGGACCGCCTGGCCGCGTCGCAGGTCCGCACCGGACTCGCGACGGGGGCCGAGCCGGGCGCACGGCTGCTCCGTGACCTGCGGATGCCGACGAGCCCCGACACCGTCCTCCGGCTCCTCCACCGGCACCCGGTGCCCGAGGCCGAGACGCCCCGCGTGCTCGGCCTCGACGACTGGGCATGGCGCAAGGGCCGCTCGTGGGGCACGATCCTCATCGACCTGGAGACGCGCCGTCCTGTCGATTTGCTACCAGACCGGACGTCGACGGCTGTCTCGGCGTGGCTCCGCGATCACCCCGGCGTCGAGGTCGTCGCACGCGACCGCTCGACCGAGTACGCCCGTGCGGTCTCTGAGGGGGCGCCCGACGCGGCCCAGGTCGCGGACCGGTGGCACCTGCTGCACAATCTCCGCCAGGTGCTCGTCCGGCACCTGACGAGCGTCCGCGGGCGGCTGAGGACGCTTCCAGGAGTAGAGAGCCTTCCGGCATCGGAGTACCAGCCTGGACGACGGACGGCCGCCGAGCGGGCGGCGTCGGCCGCCAGTCGCGACCGGCACCACGCCCGATACGTCGAGGTCCGACGGCTCCACGCCGAGGACGGCCTCAACGCGCTCCAGATCGCCCACGCGCTCCGGATCGACCGCAAGACCGTAGCCAAGTACCTCGCCGCCGACGCGTTCCCTGAGCGCGGACGCCACTCGGTGCCGCCGAGCGTCCTGGCGCCCTATCAGGAGCA
The DNA here is from genome assembly GCF_032248475.1 of Rubrivirga sp. S365. Lineage (NCBI taxonomy): Bacteria > Pseudomonadati > Rhodothermota > Rhodothermia > Rhodothermales > Rubricoccaceae > Rubrivirga > Rubrivirga sp. S365. Next base: position 185,067 of record NZ_JAVTTN010000001.1, on the reverse strand, counting down.
CCTCAACGCGCGGTGGGCGGAGGGCGAGCGGAGCGCGCTCGTGCTCTACCGCGAGATCGGAGCGCTCGGCTACTCCAGGTCATCGCGCCCGGTCTCGCGCTGGGCGCAGGGCCGCCGGACCGAGCCCCACCCCCGAACGCCCCGCAAGTACCTGACGGGGCTCCGCGAGCCGGTCGAGAGCGCACCGCGCCGCGGACGTCTGCCGTCGACGCGGAAGCTGGCCTGGCTGCTCGTCCGCGACCCTGAAGCGCTCGACGCATCGGAGACGGCCGTGCTCGCCCACGTCCGACAGGACACGGAGGTCGCACGTCTCCACGATCTCGCGCGCTTGTACAACCGGATGGTGCGCGAGAAGCGGCCGGACGACCTCGACGGCTGGCTGGAGGCGAGCCGCACGAGCGGGATCTCCGCGCTGGCGACCTTCTCGGACGGCTTGCGTCGGGACTACGCCGCCGTCCGCGCCGCGCTGGACGAGCCGTGGAGCAGCGGTCAGGCGGAGGGTCAGATCAACCGGCTGAAGATGCTCAAGCGCCAGATGTACGGCCGGGCCGGCTTCGACCTGCTCCGCAAGCGCGTCCTGTGCTCGGCGTGATCACACAAAGTGCGGGAGAGCCGCTACACCGGGTCAGGATCAGATGTCCCCGAGACCAAGTCTGCCCTCAACGGCTATTTCGGGACCGTCAGCGCGTTCTGGAAGCTCGTCAAGGACTACGGATTCCCGGCAGCAGTCAAGAAGCTGACGAGCGCGCAACAGCGGGCGGCGCGCCTGTTCCCGGTCTGGGCGGTCAACAACCTCTCCGTCCGAAACGCCCTCCCCCTCCAGCCCGCCCTTGAATCAACCCGGGTTTGCCGGAGACCGGATTACGTGAGTGCCGCCTCGGTGACCTGAGTCTCCAAGCGGCGGTAGAAAGCGTCTTCGTACTCGGCTGGCGGAAGGTAGCCGAGAGGCTCGAGCAGGCGCCGCTCGTTGAACCACCACACCCATTCCAGCGTGGCGAGTTCGACGTCTTCGAGGCCGCGCCACGGCCCGTTGCGGTGGATCTCCTCGGTCTTGAACAAGCCGATCACCGTCTCAGCCAGGGCGTTGTCGTAGGAATCTCCCTTGCTTCCGACCGACGGCTCGATGCCCGCCTCGGAGAGCCGCTCGGTGTAGCGAATGGACAGGTATTGAACGCCCCTATCGCTATGGTGAACGAGGAGATCGTCGCCGACCGAGCGCTCGCAGATGGCCTGCTCCAGCGCGTCGAGCGCCAAGTCGCTCCGCAGCGAGTTCGACACGCGCCAGCCGACGATGCGCCGCGAGAACACGTCGATCACGAAGGCGACATAGACGAAGCCGCGCCAGGTGGCGACGTAGGTCAGGTCCGACACCCAGAGCTGGTTGGGGCGCTCGGCGGTGAAGTCGCGCTCCACCAAATCGAGCGGGCGCTCGGCCAGATCCGCCGGTACGGTCGTGCGGACACGGCGGCCCCGCGTGACGCCGCGCAGACCCATTGTGCGCATCAGCCGGGCGACGGTGCAGCGGGCGACCACGAAGCCTTCGCGTTTCAACTGCTTCCAGACCTTCTTTGCGCCGTAGACCGAGCGGTTCTCGTCCCACACGCGCTGGATCTCAGCACGCAGGGCCTCGTCGCTCTGTGACCGCGCCGAGCGCAGGGCCGGATCGGACTGGCGGGCTTTGGCGGCGTAGTAGGTCGACGGAGCGATCGGCAGAACCTTGCAGATCGGCTCGACTCCGTAGGCCTCGCGGTGGTCGTCGATGAACGTGATCATCGTCTCGGTCGGCGGTCGAGCTCCGCCTGTGCGAAATACGCGGACGCCTTGCGGAGGATCTCGTTGGCGCGGCGCAGCTCGCGGTTCTCGCGCTCCAACTCCTTCAGCCGCGCTCGGTCGTCGGTGGAGGGGCCGGCGCGACGGCCGTGGTCGCGCTCAGCCTGGCGAACCCAGTTGCGGAGCGTCTCGGCGGTGCAGCCGATCTTCTCGGCCACCGAGCGGATGGCGGCCCACTGCGAGGGGTGGTCGTGCTCGTGGTCGAAGACGAGGCGGACGGCGCGCTGCCGGACCTCGGGGGAATAGCGGGTGGACTTGCTCATGGCTCCAAGTTGTCAAGGATGGGAGCCTCCGGCAAACCCGGGTTGATTCACCTCTTCGACCTCGTCGTCATCGACGAGGCGAGCCAGTGCGACCTCGCCTCCGCCGTGCCCTCCTCTACCGGGCCCGCCGGGCCGTCGTGATCGGGGACCCGTACCAGCTCCGCCACATCACGTCCGTCGGCGAGGAAGCGGAAGCTCGGTTCGCCAAGCGGGCAGGGGTCACGGACCTGCTCCCTCGCCTCTCTTACGTTCGGAACTCGACCTACGACGCCGCCGAGGCGGCCCTCTCCGAAGCCGGAGGCCATCGCGTCTTTCTCCGCGAGCACTACCGGTGCCACCCCGAGATCGTGGCGTTCCCTGCGCGTGCCGTCTACAAGGGGCGGGACCAACTCCTCGTGCGGACCACTCCCGAGCAGTACACAGCCCGCATCCCCCCGCCACTCCACGGCCTCGTCTGGCACCACGTCGCTGGCCAGGCCCGTCGCGTCCGGTCGAGTTGGATCAACGATGCCGAGATCGACGCCATCATCCGTCTCCTCACAGAGTGGTCGGCTGCGGGCCACCTCGCCAACACGGACCTCTCGATCGGAATTGTGACGCCGTTCCGACCCCAGGCGGATGCGATCCGCGACCGAGTGCGCCGGCTCGATCTATGGGCTTCCCGCCCGCCCCCAACCGTCGGGGCGGCTCACGCCTTCCAGGGCGACGAGCGAGACGTCATGCTCCTCTCATCCGTCGTCGCATTAGGCATCTGGCCTGGTTCCGCTTCTTGGGTTAGCGGCGAGGTCAATCTGCTCAACGTCGCGGTGACCCGCGCGCGAGCGGGCCTCCACGTGGTCGGCGACGAGGGTGCCTGCCGAGAGACGGGAGGCGCCCTGCGAGACCTCGTAGCGTGTGCGAGGCTTCGCGCCTGCGACGGGGTTGCAAACGGCGTGGGCCCAGACACCTCACTCGCCGTATCAACAGGCTGACAGCCGTCATCCTGTTCCTGGTCATCGCCAATACGCCGGATCGACTGGCGTGAAGCTGACGATCCGGAAGTAGCTCCCGGGCGTGATCCGCCGCTCGCGCCGCCACACGCCATCCCCATCGCGCTGGCTCCCCGCTTGGCCAGACGACGTGTTGCCCTCGACCGTCTCGCCACTCGCGCCGTCCCAGGTCACCGCGAACCCCGCGTGCCCGTACGGTCCGTTTCCCTTCCGCCACACCACGACGGCCCCCGACGGCACTTTCTTCGTGCCCCGGAGCGCCTCGCTCGCCCGGATCGACCGGGCCGTGATGAACCGGGCCGCGAGCCCCGACCGGATCACGCGCCGCCGCCCATCGAGCGGCGCCCGGACGCCCGCCACGTCGAGCACGTAGCTGACATAGGCCGCGCACCACGGATTCCCCGGCCCGAGCCCGACCGACCCGAGGAACCGCTCGACCCGCGGCCCCCGATTGTTCCTGCCCCGCTCGACGGTCCCGAGGTAGGCGAGCGCCGTGTCGAGGTGGGCCGGCCGCGCGCGCACGACCTCGGAGGGACCTCGCTCTGCCCGTCCGCCCGCTGGCGGCGTGCACGAGCAGACGCACCGGCACGCCGCCTCGCCATCTGTCTCCGTCGCAGTGGGCAGCGCAACCGCCGGCTGTGCCGTGGCCACGGTCGCCGCGAGGAGCACCGCCAGCGCGAGGAGCGCGAGCGCGTACGCCACGTTCCCCGCTTTCAGCTCCGCCACCGTGTCGATCTCGTCCAAGACGTACCGGTCGAACGCCCAGAACAGCCCGACGGCCAGGGCGGCTTTCAGGAGACCCGCTGCGAAGCCCGAGAGCTCGATCGGGGTCACGGCCCCGTCGCCCCCGTCGGTGAACGTGGCGTAGACGGCCGTGCCGGTTGCGAGGAGCAGCGCGGTCAAGAACTTCTCGGCCTTCATCGGTCTCAGGGGGTCGAGTGAGAGGTCAGCGGTCGAGCCGGGCCTCAAGGTGGTCCAGCCGGCGCTCGACGTGCTCGATCCGCCGCTCCTGGCTCGCCTGGTCCACGAGCACGCCGCCGAGCGACTCGGCCAGCCGCTCGAGCCGGGCCGTGTTCACGGCGATGTCCTCGGCCACCCCGTCGAGCGTCCGGTTCGCGCTCCACCCGAAGAGCGCGACGAGGAGGGCCACGACGAGGTGGAGCGCGTTCCGGGCGAGCCAGCCCTCGACGGGCGGGGTCTGAGCGTGGGAGTCCATCGGTCCGGTCGGAGACGGCGCCGGCCCCGCTCCCAGTTCGCTCCTGACCAACTCCTACCGGAGGACGGTCGGAACGAGCGAGAGCAAGGCCGGCGCCTCGGGTGAGCCCGGGGTTAGACGAGCGCGCCGGCCTCGTCCGGGACCGGGCCTGCGTCGCCGCCGCCGGCCTGGAACGCGGCCCGCTTCTCGGCGCCCGTCACGACGACGTCGGCCGCGGCGTCGGCGTCGTAGCGGACCGACCCGTGGAAGGCCAGCTTCGGGTCGCCGCCGGCAACGGGCCGGTACGGCACGACGTGGACGGCGTACATGGCCCGGTCGGCGAACGGGACGCCGAGCGCCGCCTGGCCGTCGGCCCGCGTGAGGCCGGTCAGCACGTCCTGCGCCGCGCCGTCCGGCCCGGCCACGACGACCGCAATCGCGTCGTCCGGCTGCCCGCCGGCCACGTCCCACGTCACGAGCGTGTCGCCCGCGCCGTCGTCGGCGAGCGCCGTCGGCTCGGCCGGCGCGAGCCCGCCCCGCGTGAGGAGCATCTGCGCCGCGTCGAACGTGCCGGCCGGCTCGCCGGCCACGGCGTCGGAGCGCATGATGCGGACGTTGGCGCGGACGAACTCGTTGAACGCCGTCGTCGCGTTCCGGCCCGACCGCTCGAACCGGCGCCAGTACGGGCGGACGAACGCGTCCATGAGAGACGAGCCGGCCCGGGTGAGCTGGGCGAACAGGTCGCGCTGGGTCGTTTGCGCGGCGGTCTGGGGGTTGGCGGGCGTCACGCGGGAGCGGATCACGTCCTTCCCGCGCCACTTGGTCATGACGACGGTGCCGACGGCGTTCCGGCCGCCGCCGAGGATGCCTCGATCGAGAATGGCCATGGGTCTGTCTGGGGGGTGAGTCCTCAACCTCGGCGTCGGCTCCGTGGCCGTCCAGGTCGTCTTCCCAACCTCGGGAGCGCCCAGCGACACCGCGAGGTGGGTTAGCCGAAGACACGAGGGGGCGTGGTTGTTACATTTCCTCGGTACCTGAAGCCAAGTACCTAGACTTCGTGACGCACGCCGACCAACTCCTCGACCTCGCCCGCCAGCGAGGCGTCCTCCGCCCGAAGGACCTCGCTCCGCTCGGCATCCCCCGCCAGACCCTCGCCCGTCTCCACCGCCGGGGCGTGCTCGAGCGCGTTGGGCGCGGCCTCTACGTCCTCGCCGACGCCGACGTCTCCGAGTACCACACGCTCGTCGAGGCCGCCCGTCGGGTCCCCCACGGCGTCGTCTGCCTCCTCTCGGCCCTCCGGTTCCACGACTTCACCACGCAGGACCCGTTCGACGTGTGGGTCGCCATCGAGAACAAGGCGTGGCGGCCCGAGCCCGAGGCCATCCCGCTCCGCGTCGTCTACATGTCCGGCCAGGCGTTCGCCCACGGCGTCGAGGCCCACGAGGTCGAGGGCGTCGACGTCAAGGTCTATGGCGCGGCGAAGACCGTCGCCGACTGCTTCAAGTACCGAAGCCGGGTCGGACTCGACGTCGCCATCGAGGCCCTCCGGGACTACCGTCGGAGCGACGGCTTCGATGCGGACGCGCTCTGGCGGGCCGCCCAGGTCTGCCGCGTCTCGACCGTGATTCGCCCCTATCTCGAGGCCGTCGCATGAGTGCAGAGTCGAGCAAGGCCGCGTCCGTCCGCCAACGGCTCCTCAACCGTGCCCGCGCCGAGGGCGGGGGCTTCCAAGCGCTCCTCACCCGCTACGTTCTGGAGCGCTTCCTCTACCGGCTGGGGCAGTCCCCCCACCGCGAGCGGTTCGTCGTTAAGGGCGCGATGCTGTTCGTGCTGTGGGAGGGCGACCTCCACCGGACGACGCGCGACCTCGATCTCCTCGGCTCTGGCCCCAGCGCCATCGCCGACGTGGAACGGGCCGTCCGCGAGGTCCTCACCGTTGAGGTGGAGGACGACGGCGTGACGTTCGACTCCGGTACCGTGCGGGGCGATCTCATCCGGGAGGAGCAGGAGTACGAGGGCGTCCGCGTGAGCGCCGAGGCCCGCGTCGGCAACGCCCGCGTCCGCCTCAAGATCGACGTCGGGTTCGGCGACGCCGTCACGCCCGAGGCGGAGGAGGCCACCTTCCCTACGCTCCTCGACGCCCCGCCGCCCACGCTCCGAGCTTACCCGAAGGAGACCGTCGTCGCCGAGAAGCTCCAGGCGATGGTCGCCCTCGGCATCCTCAACAGCCGGATGAAGGACTTCTACGACGTCTGGCACCTCGCCCGCCACGACGCCTTCGACGGCCCCACGCTCACCGAGGCCGTCCGCGCCACGTTCGAGCGGCGCGGGACCCCCGTCCCCCACGCGGCCCCGCTGGCGCTCACCAACGAGTTCGCCGCCGATACCGGGAAGCAGACGCAGTGGCGCGCGTTCGTGCGTCGCGGCCGGCTGAGCGACGAGGCCACGCTGGCCGAGGTCGTCGGCGTCCTCCGCGTCTTCCTGCTCCCCGTACTCGACGCGGCCCGGCGCGAACCCTCACTCGACGCCCACTGGCCACCCGGCGGCCCATGGCTGAAGGAGGGGTAGAGGGCTACTTCCGGTAGACCACGGTCCGGACCCGCTCCTCGCTGAGGTAGTACGGCCGGCCCTCGTCATCTTCGTGCGGTCCGAGCAACTCGGCCACCGACGCCTCGACGGTCTGGCCCGACTGGCGGAGCATCTCGAACCGGCGTCGGAGCTCGGCGTCGCGGAGCGCGAGCCGGAGCGCCTTCGCCACGCGCGCGTCACCCAGCGCCTCCGCCAGCGCGGCGGCGTCGGGGAGCGTGACGGGCGGGCCGCCCGGAGTGGGGGAAGGGGGCCAAAGTGGGCACAGCGGAAAAATCCGGCAGTGTTTCCGGCAGTGCCCAAACTAGAACCGCCCCTCCTCGGCTTCAATGGCCGAAAAGGGGCGGTCTGTTGTGGAGATGCCGGGAGTCGAACCCGGGTCCGAGAAACGCTACAGTCCGAGCGTCTACACGCGTAGTCGGCGCTTTAAAGGTCTTTGCTTGTCCGGCGTGGCCCGCCGACGGGCTTCCGGTCAAACGCAGGCTGGTTGGTTCTCGTCCGTTCGGCTCAGCCGGAGCCTCCGGGACCAGCTCACTCTAGTCGGTGTCTCGCACAGCGACAGTGAGCACCCACTGTGCGAGACAGCTAGCGGCGTGTTTACGCGGCCAGCGAGTAGGAGTAGTCGTTCGCAGCTACAAGTGCGGTCCGATGGGTGTCACGGGCGTATCGGACACCACCCGGCGCGCAGCTCGCCGCACACGTCTCTCGTCGAAACCAAGTCATCCCCAAGGAACAGCGCCTCGCCGAAGCCAGGCAGAGAGGACAACGTACGACCGAGACTCCTCAGTCTCCACCCCGCCCACTTCACGGTCGCTCCGCCACCGGCGCGACCGCGTAGAACGAAGCCGGGCGGACACGCTCACCCGTGCGTGTCCGCCCGACGTGCGCGGACCCGTATTCGGGACGCTATGCGCACTGGCATCGCTCTTCAACGTCCCCGCCGTGCTGTGCACGACTCGCGGACGTACCAGACCTACGGCAATGCGCATGCCAACCGTTGTCCCCGCTCCATAGTCCCTCCCGCGTTCCCTCTGTACGCACGGAGGGGCAGAGTTGCGGTGGCGAAGCGTCTCTGATCCTGGACGGATGTGTGGCCGATCGGAGACGGCCCGTGTCTTCGGCGTGTTGGAGAACGGATTCGCCAGGACGTCAGAACCGGGCGGCGGCGGCTACGTCTCGTATGAAGCCTGCACCGAGTCCCGCGCATCTCGGCGAAAGCCGACGTCCCAGCGTTACTTTGAGGTCTCTGTTCGTGTTCGAACGCTCACCAACTCCCAGTCCCTATGCCCAGCGGACGTAAGCGCAAGCGCCACAAGATCGCCACTCACAAGCGGAAAAAGCGCCTCCGCAAGAACCGGCACAAGAAGAAGGGCCGGTAGCACCCCCGGCGTCGGCGGGCGGTACCGGACGCGTTCGGCTGCGGCCGGCCGCGCCACGATGCGCCGGCCTCTAGGCCGAGCCGGGCGTCCCGTGTGCAGGGGCGGCCTTGCTGCGAGTGCCCCACCCCGCCCCTCCTCGCTCTCCGTCTCCATGAGTCAGCGTAGCCGGTCTGTCCGTGCCGCCGTCTGGGGGTTCCTCGTTGGAGGAACCTCGGGCGTAGCCTTCGGCCTCCTCCTAGCCCCCAACGAGGGGCGCCAGCTCCGCCGCCGCGCGGCCTACCTCCTTGACCGGTGGGCCAGCGACCTCGCGGGTCTCGTGGACCGGCTCGACGGCGCCGACGTGCCCACTGACGCCCGCCAGCGGGCCGACGACATCGTGTCCGACGCCCGCAAGCAGGCGGAGAGCCTGCTGAGCGAGGCCGACGCCCTCATCATGCAGGCCCGAAAGGGACGGTCCTCGTAACGTCGAACCCGCCCCGCTCTCACCCCGCCCCCACACGTGCGTTTTTCCATCCTCCTTCCCAGCGCGGAGGGTAAAGAGGCCGGCGGCAACCCGCTCGCGCCCGACATGTTCGACTACCGCTCGTCGAACACGTTCAACTACTTTTCCGAGCTGAACCCTGAAAGGCGCGCGCTGATCGACGCCCTCCAGACGCAGATGGAGGAGGCCACCGAAGCGGAGCTCGGGGCGCTGCTCGGAGTCAAAGGGGACACGCTAGAGGAGGCTGTCGCGATCAACCGGGACATTTACCGGAGCCCGCTCATGGCGGCCGTCGATCGGTACAGCCCAGGCGTGATGTACGCCGCGATGGATTTTGCAGGCCTCCCGACGGGCTCCCAACGTCGCCTGCTGGAGAACGGCGTCATCTTCTCCGGTCTGTTCGGGCTGCTCCGCCCCGATGACCTGATCCCGAACTACCGCCTGCGGATGGATGCCAAGGTGGGCGACCTGGGCAAAGTGGCGTCTTACTGGCGGCCGGTGCTCTCGGATCACCTCAACGCGCTCCTCAAGGGGCAGGCGGTCTGGAACCTCCTCTCCGGCACGCACGAGGCGGCATGGGACGACGCGGGGACGTACGCCCGGATGATCCGGCTCAAGTTCTACCGCGAAGACGAGAGCGGCGAGCGGACCGCCGTCTCCCACGGCGTCAAAGAGCTGCGCGGCGCCCTCGTCGCGTTCATCGTCAACGAGACGGCCGACGGCGTCGAAGCCCTCGAAGAGTGGGAGGCGCCGGACGGATACGAGGTAGACCACGACGGGTCCGAGATCGACGAGTCTGGGGGCGGGACCGTCGTCATGGTGTCGAGCCCGGGGTGGGAGGCCCGGCGGAAGGCCCGGCGGAAGGCGCGGGCGCAGGAGGAGGCCGAGGCCGCCGCAGCGAAGGCGGCGCGCGAGCGCGACGAGGACGACGACTAGGTCGCCCGTTCCGCCGCCCCGCCCGCTCTACCGCCCCGCCCCTTCCGCCGCCCCGCCCGTGTCCGTCGTCATCGGTATTGCGGGCGGGTCAGGGTCGGGGAAGACGACGGTCCAGCGCCGCGTGATGGAGCGGTTCGGGCCGCGGCGGATCGCGCTGCTCGACCACGACGCGTACTACCACGACCTCGCGCACCTCGAGCCGGACCAGCGGGCGCGGTTCAACTTCGACCACCCGGACGCGCTGGAGTCCGACCTCCTGGTCGACCACCTCGACCGGCTCCTCGCCGGAGAGCCCGTCCAGAAGCCGACGTACAGCTTCGAGACGCACCGGCGGCTGGAGGAGACGGAGACGGTCGAGCCCCGCCCCGTCATCCTGGTCGACGGCATCCTCGTGCTCGCCGAGCCCGCGCTCCGCGTCCGCATGGACGTCAAGCTCTACGTCGACGCGGCCCCCGACGTCCGCCTCATGCGGCGGATCGAGCGGGACCTCCACGAGCGCGGCCGCTCCGTCGAGTCCGTGCTCGACCAGTACCGGCGGACGGTGCGCCCGATGCACCTCGAATTCGTCGAGCCCTCAAAGCGCCACGCCGACGTCATCATCCCGCGCGGCGGCCGCAACGAGGTAGCCATCGACATGGTCCTCGCGCGCGTCCAGTCGCTCCTGGACCTCGACCACTAGCCGCCCCGCCCGGGCAGCCTACTGGGGCGGGGCGGTCAAGAGGCGCACGCCGTCGAGCACGAGGTGGGGTTCGACGCGGTCGACGCCCGGCACGCGCTCGGCCATCCACGGCCCCCACCCGCCGGTCACGACGAGGGCGGGGCGGGCGCCAAGCGCCTCGGCCGTCTGGCGCAGGAGCCGCTCCACCCCGCCCACGAGCGCCGCCGTGAGTCCGGCCTGGATCGACTCGGCCGTCGACGCGCCGACGGGCTCGGGCGGGGCGGCCCATGCAATGTCCGGGAGCTGGCCCGTGCCGCGGGCGAGCGAGCGGCGCAGGAGGTCGGGGCCGGGGAGGATGGCGCCGCCCAGGTAGGCCGGCTCCGCGCTCACGACATCGAGCGTGACGGCGGTGCCGGCGTCGAGCGCCACCACTGGCCGCTGGCCGCCCACGAGCGCCCACGCGGCCGCCGCCGCTGCCAGCCGGTCGGCCCCGAGCGTCGAGGGCGTTTGGTAGGCGAGGCGGAAGGGGAGCGGGAGCGCCGCCGACACGACAGCGGGCGGGGCGGACCACGCGGCCTCCGCCGCCTCCGCGAGCGCGGGCGTCAGGGCGGGGACGACCGAGGCGATCCCGACGGCGGACGCGCAAGGCGACAGGTCCCGGAACCGCCCCGCCCACACCTCGGGCGGGGCACCGTCCGAGGGCCACCGCTCGACGCGGACCCACCGCCCCGCCCACACGCCGGCCTTGACGGACGAGTTGCCGGCGTCGAGGGCGAGGAAGGGGGGGAGAGAGGAAATGGGAACGGAGAACTGGGAATGGGGCAGAGAGAGGGGCGGGGCGGTCCTCATAGTCATGTGTCCGCCACGGCCATCACGTGGGCGGGGTGGTCGGCTCCACGCCCTTCCCGTTCCCATGTCCTGCACGCGCAGCGGGTCTACAGCCTCTGGATGCGGACCGTCTCGATCCGGCTCGGACTCGCCGTCAGAACCGTAAAACGGTGTCCGTCCAACTCGAACACCTCGCGCTCCGGGGGGACGCTCCCGACGTGCGCGAGCAGGTAGCCGGCAACGGTGTCGTAGTCGCCGGCGGGGAGGACGACGCCGGACTCGGCCTCCAGGTCTTCCAACTCAACCCGGCCGTGGACGTGGACCGTCCGCTCGTCAATCCGGCGGACCGGGGCGGCGGCGGCGTCGTGCTCGTCGCGGATGTCGCCGAACAGCTCTTCCAGCAGGTCTTCGATCGTGACCACGCCGGCCGTCCCACCGTACTCGTCGACGGCCACGGCCATCGTGGAGCCGCCCTGGAGAAAGTCGAACAGGAGGTCGCGGGCCGGCTTCGACTCGGGCACCATGCGGGCGGGGCGGAGGATGGCCGCCAGCGAGTCCGGCGCGTGGAACAGGTCGTGCGCGAGGACCACGCCGACGATCCGGTCCACGTTCTCGCGGTAGACGGGGAGCCGGCTAAAGCCCGTCTCGATAAACGTCTGGCGGACGGCCGCGAGGCTCGCCCCTTCCTCGACGGCCACGATCTCGGTCCGCGGCACCATCGAGTCCTTGACGCGGAGGCTGCGGAGCTCGAACACGTTCGAGAGGATCTCCGAGCCCTCCTCGTCCAGGTCGAGCGTGCCCGTCTCGCGGCTCTCGCGGATGACCAGCTCGAAGTCGCGCCGCAGGAACTGCTGGAGCGTGTCGGGCTCGCCGCCGACGAGGCGAACGAGCCCGCCCGAGACCCACCCCGCCAGCTTGATCGGGAGCCAGAACACCCAGTACGTGACCCAGAGCGGGGTGGCGAGCGCGAAGACCACCCCGCCCGCCGGCTGCCGAAGGAGCGACTTCGGGATCACCTCGCCGACGACGAGGACCACGAGCGCCGCGATCACCGTCTGCGTCAGGAGGACGGTCCCGGTCGGGTCGGCCATCCCGAGCGTCCCGGCGAAGAACGCCCGGAGCGGCCCTTCGAGCGCCAAGCTCATGAGCGTCGAGTAGACGACGAGGGCCACGTTGTTGCCTACGAGCGTCGTCGTGAGGAACGTACCGGGGTCGGCCAGGAAGTCCTGGACCACGCGGCCGACCCACCCCGACTGCCGAGCTCGGACCTCGGTCTTGAGCCGGTTCGCCGTCACGAACGCGATCTCCGAGCCGGAGAAGAACGCGCTCAGGAGGAGCATGAGCCCGATGAGCAGGATCTGAGCGGTGGGCGACATAAGGCGTCGGGGCGGGGCGGGGGGCGGGCGCCCCCAGCGCTACCGGCCCTGGAACTGCGGCGTCTCGCGGTTGAGGAACGCGCCCACGCCCTCGGCAAAGTCTTCGGTCGCCGCGCACTGGGCGAAGAGCGCGGCCTCCTGCTGAAGCCCTTGCGGGAGCGGGAGGTCCGCCGCGCGGAGCGCCTGGAGCGTCATGGCCACGGCGACGGGCGCCTTCGAGGCGATCGTGAGCACGAACTGCTTGGCCGTCGGGATAAGCTCCTCAGCCGGCACCACACGGTTGACTAGGCCGATCTCGTACGCCCGCTGCGCCGAGACCCGGTCGCCGGTCAGCAGCATCTCGGTCGCGATGCCGCGGCCGACGAGGCGCGGGAGCCGCTGCGTCCCGCCGTACCCAGCGATGAGCCCGAGCTGCACCTCGGGCTGCCCGAACTGGGCCGTCTCGGAGGCCACCCGGAGGTGGCACGCCATGGCGAGCTCGCACCCGCCGCCCAGCGCGAACCCGTTGACGGCGGCCACGACTGGCTTCGGCGTGCTCTCGATGCCGCTGAACACGGCCTGCCCGCGCGCGGCGAAGCGGTGGGCGTCGAGCGGCTCCATGCCTGCGAACTCGCCGATGTCGGCGCCGGCCGCGAACGCCTTCTCGCCCGCCCCCGTAATCACGACGCCGCGGACGCTGTCCTGGCGCGCGAGGCGGAGCGCCTTGCTCAGTTCGGCCACGAGTTGCTGGCTGAGCGCGTTGAGCGCGTCCGGCCGGTCGAGCGTGATCGTGAGCACGCCGTCGGCGTCCGTCTCGGTCTGGAGGGTCTGAAAGTCGGGCACGGTTGAGAGATGGGTGACGGGTACAGGGTGACGAATCCTTCCGGTTCGGGGTCGCGCTGAGTGCGGCCGCCCCGCCCGTGGACGGCGGCGGAGAGGTTACGGACACCGCCCCGCCCTGGGGGGGCGCAGCGGTCTCCGGGCACGTGGTCATCGCCGGGCGGGGCGGGGCGGTCGAGCTGGCCACCCCGCCCGTCTCCCGTCTACCGCTCGCGCGAGCGGCGGCGTTCGGACGTGGGCGGCGGCTCGGAGAGGCTGTCAATGTCGTCGAGGAGGCCGGCGTCGATCCGGCCGACCTTGCCGGCCGGCGAGGCGTCGAACGCCTCCAGGTCCAGCTCCGTCAGGCCGCTCGTCCCGAGCGAGTCTTCGATGGCCTCCATCGAGAGCTGCGTCTCCTCGACCTCCGACATCAGCGTGTCAAGCTGGAACGAGACCTCCTCCGGGTTCTGCATCGTCAGCGACTGCTCGTAGACGTAGCGCGTCACGTCCTCGATGGTCTCGAGCTGGGCCTCGATGATGGCCAGGTTCTCGCCGGCCTTCTTGAATCGGTCGAGCCGCTTTTCCAGGATCACGAGCCGCCGCTCCTTGATGGCACGCACGCGGGGCGGGTCGCCCTGCATCTCGTGGCGGAGCCCGGAGATGGCGTCGACGATGTCGGCCTCGCCGGTCCGCCGGGCAAACTGGACGTAGCGCTCCTTGAGCTGGAGCAGGTTGAGGTGGGCGTCCAACAACCCGTCGAGCTTCTGGAGGTGGGCGTCGAGGAGCCCCTGGCTGGAGTACGGGAGCTTGGCGTAGTTGTCCTTGATCGCCTTCTCCATGTTGCGGAACCGGACGTACCGCTTCTGGTCGTCCTTGGCGAGCGTGCGGAACACGTCGCGGTCGCGGGGCTCCTTCCGGCGCTCCCCGATCTTCCGCGCGCGGACGGCCCGCCGGTAGCGGTCGTTGCGGGGGACGGTCCCCAGGTACAGCAGCTCGGCCGCCGCCGCGAACACGAGGAGCACGTTCGCCGTCACCCCGCCCGCGAGGAGCGCGACGACGAGGGCGAGGATCAAGAAGCCCAGGTTGACCGGGCTCATGAACGCCTCCTTCGTAAAGTTGATCGGCTCGTCGGGCATCGGGCTGTTACGTGTCTCGTGTTCCGTGTGTGGCGTCCGCTAGGAGAGACGCAACACGGAACACGCAACTAGGATTTTGAGCGGCCGATGGTCTTGCCGTCGCGGTCGGTCGGCGGCGGGTCGCCCGCGAGCGGGGCGCGCCCGATCGTCTTGTCCGCCCCGCCCCGCCCCGCGTCGTCAGGCGGGATGGGCTCGCCGGTCGGGCCGGCGGGGTGGGCCGGGCGCTGGCCGTGCGACTCGTTCGGGTCGGTGACGAACGGGCTGTCCGGGTTCCGGGCGGGGTCGATGGCCAGGTTGGGCGTGGGCTCGTCGGGGAGCGCCCCGCCCATGGCCGCCTTCATCTGCTTGACGAGCGCCTCGGCTTCGGCCTTGGCGAGGTCGTCGCGGTCGAGGTCCTCGACGTTGCCGGTCTGCGGGGCCTGCCCTTCGAGGGCCAGCTCGAGCCGCGCCTCCTGCTGGGCCGACTCGCGGAGCATCTCCTGCGTCAGCCGGTCGGTCTCGTCGGCGACGTCGGAGTTCTGGATCTCGTTGAGAGCGTCGGCCGTGGACTTTTTGCTCTGGAGCCCGCGGTAGGTCTGCTTGAGGTCGCGGAGCTTGCGGAGGTGGGCCTTCTCCTCGGCCTTCAGCCGCTCGAACTCTTCGGGGGACATGGTGGGGGAGGGATGGGGGATACGAGGGACAAAGGGATGAGCAGAGGGGGAGCGGGGCGGGGCGGTCGAGGGCAACGTTTGCCTATCCCTCCATTCCCTATCCCTACGATCCCTCTTGCTACTCCGTCCGCGTCCGGTCGCGGCCGGCGGTGCGCTCGGCCGGGGCGGGCTCGTCGGGGATCTGGAGGGCCGGGGCGGGCGCGGACTCGCGGGCGGGCGATTCAGACACGCCCATCTCCAGCTTGAACTGCTTGACGAGCTCGGCGCCCTGGAGCTCCTGCGCGTCCTCCTCGATCTGCATGGCCTCGGTGTCGACCGAGTCGAGGGCCATCTCCATGCGCGCCTCGTTCTTGGCCGACTGCTCGTTCACGCGCCGGATCATCTCGGAGTGCGTCTGGTCGACGCCGGCGACCTCGAACTGCTCGAGCGTGTCGGCGATCTTCGCCTGCCACTTGGCCCGCTCGTGCGTGCGGAGGGCCTCCTTGGCCTCGGAGATCTTCTTTTCGCGCTCGCGCATGAACGCCTTCTTGACCTGGAGCGATTTCTCGTAGGCCTGCTCGGCGAACTCGAGCTGCTCGCCGGTCCGCGCCTGGGCCTCCTTGGTCGACTGGAGCTGGACGGCGTAACGCTGCGCGATGTCGTCGCGGCCGGCGTTGATGGCGGCCTTGATCTTGTTCGTCAGCGCCTGCTGCTCGGCCGTGTACTTCCGGTGCTCCTTCTGGAGCAGCATCGCATTCGCCTTCACGGTCGCGATGTTCTCGTTCATCTTGGGGACCTGGTCGTTCAGCTCCCGGATGTTCTGCTCCAGGATCAGCCGGGGGTCCTCCATCGCGGAGACGGCCCCGCCGAACATGGACTTGATGAGACGGGTGAAACGCTTCCACATAGCGGCGGGCGGGGCGGGTGAGGCAGGGGGGAGGGAATGTAACGGGCGTGCGGTCAGGCCGATCCATCCGCCCCGCCCGCGCGTCCGTCCCACGCCCCACCCGCGTAGCGGTCGAGGACGAGGGCGGCGGGGCGGGGCGGGGTGGCGTCGGAGACCGTGAACGCGGCCCGCACGGCGTCGGTGTCGGCGCGGTCCGGGTCGGAGGCGTAGACGAACGCGAGCGGCTCGCCGGCCTCTACGGGCTCGCCCGGTCGTTTGTTGAGGACGAACCCGGCCTTCGGGTCCACGGCGTCCTCCTTCCGCGCCCGCCCCGCCCCGAGCGCGACGGCGGCGTAGCCCAGCGCGAGCGCGTCGACGTCGGCGACGGTGCCCGCGCGGTCGGCCTCGACGGTCGCCACGGGCTCGCCCATGAGCCGGGCGGGGTGGTCGAGCACGGACGCGTCGCCGTCCTGGGCCTCGACGAGCGCGCGGAACGTGGCGAGCGCGCTCCCGTCGGCGAGCGCGGCGCGGGCCTGCTCCCGCCCCGCGTGTGCGTCGGGCGCCGCCCCGCCCAGGGCCAGCATCTCGCCGGCGAGCGCGACCGTGACCTCGACGGTGTCGTCGCAGGCGCCGCCGGTCGGCGTCTCGTCGCGCAGGATGGAGACGGCCTCGGCGGTCTCGGGGCCGTTCCCGACCGCGCGGCCCAGCGGGACGTCCATGCGGGTGAGGAGCGCGACGGCGGGCGTCCCCTCGCGCTCGGCCACGCCGACGAGCGTCTCGGCGAGGCGCCGCGCCTGCGCCTCGTCCTTCATGAACGCGCCCCGCCCGCACTTCACGTCGAGCACGAGCGCGTCGATGCCCTCGGCCAGCTTTTTCGACAGGATGGAGGCGGCGATCAAGGGGATCGACTCGACGGTGCCGGTCACGTCGCGGAGCGCGTAGATCTTTTTGTCGGCCGGCGCGATCTCGGCCGTCTGCCCGATCATGACGGTCCCCACGCGGCCGAGCACGTCGCGGTACTCCTCAATCGAGAGGTCCGTGCGGAATCCGGGGATGGCTTCGAGCTTGTCGAGCGTGCCGCCGGTGTGGCCGAGCCCGCGCCCCGAGATCATGGGCACCGGCACGCCGCATGCGGCCACGAGCGGGGCGAGCACGAGCGACACCTTGTCGCCTACGCCGCCCGTCGAGTGCTTGTCGACCTTGGCGCCCTCGACGTCGCTCAGGTCGAGGACGCGGCCGCTGTGGAGCATGGCGCGCGTGAGCGCGGCGGCCTCGGCGTCGTCCAGCCCGCGCACGAAGGCGGCCATGAGGAACGCGGCCATCTGGTAGTCCGGCACGTCGCCGGCCGTGTAGGCGTCGACGAGGGCGGTGAGGTCGTCGGGGGCGACCTCGCCCCCGTCGCGCTTCTGGGTGATCAGGCGGACGACGTTCATCGAGTGCGGAATGGAGAATGCGGAATGACGAAGGGGAGCCCCGGGCGGGGTGGCGCAAACTCCCCACCGGCGCGGGCGTTCTCGGGAGGAGAGGGATGGGAGAGGCACGGAGGGATGGGCAGACGCCCTCCGACCACCCCGCCCGCGCTCATCCCTCACATCCCTTGTCCCTCCATCTCTCTTCCCCATGACTCAGATCTGGATTCCCGAAGCCGGCCCGCCCGACGTCCTCGACGTCCGCGAGGCGCCTGACCCGCGGGCGGGGCGGGGCGAGGTGGTCGTCGACGTCGAGGCGGCCGGCATCAACTTCGCGGACATCCTGGCGCGGCAGGGGCTCTACCCCGACGCGCCGCCGCTCCCGGCCGTCGTCGGCTACGAGGTGGCGGGGACCGTCGCGGCCGTCGGGGCGGGCGTCGAGTCGCTGGCCGTGGGCGACCCGGTGCTGGCGTTCACGCGCTTCGGCGGCTACGGCTCGAAGGTGGCCGTCCCCGAGGTGGCCGCGTTCCGCCGGCCCGACGGCATGAGCGCCGAGGAGGGCGCGGCGATCCCGGTCAACTACCTCACGGCGTTCCAGATGATGATCGTCATGGGCAGCGTGCGCCCGGCCGACGAGCTGGGCGGGCGGCCCGTCCGCGTGCTCGTCCACGGTGCTTCGGGCGGGGTGGGGACGGCGTGCGCCGACATCGGGAAGGCCTACGGTGCCGAGCTGTACGGGACGGCCTCGCCGGGCAAGCACGACTACGTCCGCGAGCGGGGCTACGCCCACGCCATCGACTACCGCAACCGCGACTTCGTCGACGAGGTCATGCGGCTGACGGACGGGGAGGGCGTCGACCTCGTCCTCGACGCCGTCGGCGGGAAGCACTGGGGCCGGAGCCTGAAGACGCTGGCCCCGAGCGGCCGGCTCCTCGTCTACGGCATCTCGTCGGTGACGGGCGGGAGCAAGGTGGACCTCGCCAAGATGCTCCTCGGCGTGCCGTGGGTGAAGACGAACCCGCTCGGGCTCATGAGCCGAAACGAGGGCGTCATGGGCGTCAACGTGGGCCACCTGTGGAACGCCCGCGAGCGCGTGGCGGGGTGGGCGCGCGCCGTGCTCTCGCTCTACGACGCCGGCCACGTCCGGCCCTACGTGGACCGCGTGTTCTCGTTCGACGAGGCGGCCGAGGCGCACCGCTACATCGAGGACCGCAAAAACCGCGGCAAGGTCCTCCTGCGGCCGTAGCCGCCCCGCCCGCGCGTTGTGGGCGGGGTGGTCAGGGCAGGCCCCGCCCCGCCCCGGCCACGCCATCAATCGTAGGGACACCACGCGTGGTGTCCGCATTCGCAGCGCCGCCCCGCCCGCGCGTGGTGGGCGGGGTGGTCATAGAAACGGGGCGGGCCGCATCGCGCAGCCCGCCCCGTTCGCAGTCGTCCGTGCCGGCGGCGCTACGCCGCGGCCGGGGTCTCCTCGGCGGGCGTCGTCGCCGGACCGGCGTCGGTCGTCACGGTGCCCTCGGCGTTGTCGGCGCCCTCGTCGTCGTTGCCGATGGTCTTGGCCTGGGCCTTCCCGTAGCGGCGCATGAACTTCTCGACGCGGCCGGCCGTGTCGACCATCGTCTTCTTGCCCGTGTAGAACGGGTGGTTCGACGAGTCGACCTCGGAGCGGAGCTCGTCGCGGTCCATCGTCGAGCGCGTCGTGAACTCGGACCCGTCCGCGAGCGTGACGGTGACGAACGTGTAGTCGGGGTGGATGTCGGTCTTCATCGGTCGGGGGCGCGGAGTCAGAACCGAAAAGGTACGCGGGCGGGGCGGGTCCGCCCAAGCCGCCCCGCCCGTGTTCCCCCGGTCTTCGCGGGGGCGCTCGGGGCGGGGGGGCGCTCAGGTCGGGACCACCCCGCCCCGATCCCTCTGCCGCCCCGCCCCTACGGGCGCGGGCGGGGTGGTCAGGCGGCGAGCGTGGCCTCGATCTGGGCGACGGAGTCCCGGAGCTCGGCGGCCTTCTCGAACTCCAGGTTCTCGGCCGCCTCGTCCATCTCGCGCGTCAGCTGCGCGACGAGGTCCCGCTTCTGGTCGTCCGTCAGGTACTTCACGACCGGGTCGGCCACCTTCGGGAGCTGGTCTGGGCCGCTGTAGTAGGTCGTCGCCTGCTTGGCGCGGCGCTCGTCCTGCTCCGCCTTGTGGTCGGCGATCGCTGTCCCGCGGCGGACCTCGTCGATGGACTTGGTGACGGTCGTCGGCGTGACCCCGTGCTCCTCGTTGTACGCCGCCTGGATCTCGCGGCGGCGCTCGGTCTCCTCCATCATGCGCGCCATCGAGTCCGTCACGCGGTCGGCGTATAGGACCACGACGGACTCGGCGTTCCGGGCCGCCCGCCCCGCCGTCTGGATGAGCGAGCGCTCGGACCGCAGGAATCCCTCTTTGTCCGCGTCCAGGATCGCGACGAGGTTTACTTCGGGCAGGTCGAGCCCCTCGCGGAGCAGGTTGATCCCGACGAGCACGTCGAACTCGCCCAGCCGCAGGTCGCGCAGGATGTCGACCCGCTCCAGCGCGTCGATGTCCGAGTGGAGGTAGCGCACGCGGACGCCGAAGCTGTCGAGGTAGTCGGTCAGGTCCTCGGCCATCCGCTTCGTGAGCGTGGTCACGAGCACGCGCCCGCCGGCCTTGACGCGGTCGCGGATCTCGCCCAGCAGGTCGTCGATCTGGCCCTCCACCGGCCGGACCTCGACGACCGGGTCCAGGATGCCCGTCGGGCGGATGATCTGCTCGACCACCACCCCGCCCGACTGCTCGAGCTCGTAGTCGGCCGGCGTCGCGCTCACGAAGGTCACGTTGTGGTGGAAGCGCTCGAACTCCTCGAACGTGAGCGGCCGGTTGTCCATCGCCGACGGCAGCCGGAACCCGTGCTCGACGAGGTTCAGCTTGCGCGCGCGGTCGCCGTTGTACATCCCGCGGACCTGGGGGATCGTCACGTGGCTCTCGTCGATGACCATCTGCCAGTCCTCGCCGTGGTTTTTTTCGAAGTAGTCGAGCAGGCAGTACGGCCGGGTGCCCGGCTCGCGGCCGTCCATGTGGCGGCTGTAGTTCTCGATCCCCGAGCAGTACCCGATCTCCTTGATCATCTCGATGTCGAACAGCGTCCGCTGCTCGATCCGCTGCGCCGCGATCATGTTGCCCTCGTTGCGGAGGATCGCGAGCCGCCACCGGAGCTCCTCCTCGATGCCCGCGATGGCCCGGTCGACCTGGTCCTTCGGCGTCACGAAGTGCTTGGCCGGGTAGATCGTGAGCGTGTCCGACTCCAGCGCCAGCTCGTCGCCGGTGAGCGGGTTGATCCGGGCGATCCGCTCGACCTCGTCGCCCCAGAACACGATGCGGTAGGCCTGGTCCTCGAAGTAGGCCGGGAACACCTCGACCACGTCGCCGCGCACGCGGAACGTGCCGGGCGTAAAGTCGACGTCGTTCCGGTTGTAGAAGATGTTGACGAGCTTCAAGAGCAGCTCGTCGCGATCGGTCTCCTGCCCCGGCGTGACCTGGACGAGCTGCTTTTTGTACTCGTCCGGGTTGCCCAGCCCGTAGATGCACGACACGGACGCCACGATCACCACGTCCTTCCGCCCGCTCACGAGCGCCGACGTCGCCCGCAGCCTCAGTCGGTCGATCTCCTCGTTGATCGCCATGTCCTTCTCGATGTACGTGTCGGACGAGACGATGTAGGCCTCGGGCTGGTAGTAGTCGTAGTAGGAGATGAAGAACTCGACGGCGTTGTCCGGGAAGAACGTCCGGAACTCGGCGTAGAGCTGGGCCGCGAGCGTCTTGTTGTGCGAGATCACGAGCGTCGGTTTCCCGACGTTGCGGATGACGTTGGCGGCCGTGAACGTTTTGCCCGTGCCCGTGGCCCCGAGCAGCGTCTGGTAGGGGTCGCCGCGGAAGACGCCCTCGGTCAGCTCCTCGATGGCGCGGGGCTGGTCGCCCATCGGCGTGAACGCCGTGTCGAGCGTGAACGGCGAGCGGATGCGCTGGATCGTAGCCATGAGGGCGGGGCGGGGTGGAGGCAGCCCGGGAACGTAGCGGCCCCGGCTGACAACCGTGCGTCAGACGAGCCGTGTAAGTTGGAGCCCCGCCCGCCGTTCCGATCCCCCCGCCCCGCCCTTTGGGTCCGCCCGTGCCCGCGACGCTCCCCGACGGATTCCTCCCCGCCCTCCGCCGCCGGCTGGAGGCGCACTACGGCGACCGGCTCGTCCGGGCCGTCCTATTCGGGTCGTACGCCCGCGGCGAGGCGACCGAGGAGTCCGACGTGGACGTGCTGGTTCAGCTTCGGGGCGATGTGAACGCCTGGAGGGAGTACGGGGAGTTGTCCGAGATCACTCTCGACCTCCTGTTCGAGTACGGCGAGCTCGTCTCGTTCGTCGTCGTGGACGACGAGATCTGGGAGCGGGGGTGGTCATTTGTCCAGAACGTCCAAGAGGACGGGGTCTCCATCGCAGCATGACAGACGAAATCAACGGCCTCCTCGCCCTCGCCCGCGAGGACCTGGAAACTGCGCGCCGCGACCTCGCCGCAGGCGCCTTCCGCCACGCGGTGTCACGGGCGTACTACGGCGCGTTCCACGCGGCCTCCGCCGCTCTCCTCCACCGGGGACACCGCCCCAAGTCGCACGGCGGTGTCCACCGGATGCTGAGCGACCTGTTCGTCCGCGAAGGGCCGCTCGGTAGGGAACAGGGGCGAGCCTACACCCGGCTGATGCAGCTCCGTTACGACGCGGACTACGAGGTCGGGCGCATCATCCCGCAAGAGGACGCCGAGCGGTCTGTCCGGGACGCCGCTGCGCTCGTGGACGACCTCGCCGTCTGGGTCGAGGCGCAGTGACCTACTGGCTCTGGTCCGTCCCGCCCGACCTCTACCCCGCCGTTGTGCGGACGCAGACGTTCGCGCTCCGGCAGCAGGGGCGGAAGCGGCTCGCTGAAGTCCGCCCCGGCGACCACGTGTTCGCCTACGTCCCCGGCAGCCGCGTGATCGCGGGGCAGTTCGAGGTCGTGGGCGAGCCGTTCGAGGACGCGACGGCGCTCGTGCCCGGCCGCCACGCGCCGCACCGGGTCCGCGTGCGGCCGGTCGTGGTGCTGCCCGAGGAGGCGTGGGTGCCGTACGACGGGTTCGCCCGCGACCTCCGCGTGCTCGACCAGTACGCCGACGTGCGGCCCGAGGCCCGCTTCCGGCGCGTCGTGCAGCGCGTGCTCCACCGGCTGCCGCCCATCGACGGGAAGGTGCTGGAGTTCGTCGTCCGCGCCCGCGCTGGGGCCGACCCCGAGGCGCTCATGGCCGCCGTCGAAGCCGTCCGCGAGGCGCGCGACGCCGCCCCGCCCCGCCCCGCCGCGCCGCCTGAGGGCGACCGGCCGGAGAGCGCCGCCCCTCCCGCGCGGGGCGGGGTGGTCGCGGAGCCCGGCGTCGGCTACGTCGCGCCGTCGGGGTTCGACCGCGCCGAGGCGACCGAGCGGCTGATCGAGGCGCTCGCTGCGCGCGGGTTCGTTTTCGCTCCGTGGGAGGTGGCCGCCTACGTGACGGCGCTCCGCACGAAGCCGCTCGTGCTCCTGGCCGGCGTGACGGGCGTGGGCAAAAGCCGCCTCCCCGCCCTCGTCGCCGAGGCCACGGGCGGGGCGGCCGTCGTGGTCCCGGTCCGCCCGGACTGGACGGACCCGGGCGAGACGATGGGGTACACCGACCTGGCCGGCCGCTTCCGCCCGGGCGCCGTTCTGCGCGCGGCGTGGCAGGCCAGCGACCACCCCGCCCGCTTCTGGACGCTCGTGCTCGACGAGATGAACCTGGGGCGCCCCGAGCACTACCTCGCCGAGGTCCTGTCGCGCGTCGAGGACCGCCGCCCCGCGCCGGGCGGGTGGGAGAGCGCCCCGCTCCTCACGGACCAACTGGACGTCGAAGAGGCCGCGTGGCAGGCCGTCCGCCTGCCGCCGAACCTGGGAATTGTGGGGACGGTGAACGTGGACGAGAGCGCGCACGCGTTCAGCCGGAAGGTGCTCGATCGGGCGTTCGTGATCGAGCTGGCCGCCCGCGACCTCGCCGCCTGGGACGCCGCCCCGCCCGCCCCGCCCGCAGCCGAAGCATGGCCGGCGTCGGCGTGGACGCCCCGGGCCGTTCGTCTGGGCGGGGCGGCGCTCTCGTCCGACGAGCGCGCGGCGGTCGAGCGGACGGTCGCGGCGGTCGCCGAGGCGAGCGCGATCCTGGACCCGGCCGGGCTGGGCGTCGGCTACCGGGCGCGCGACGAGGCGGCCCTGTTCGTCGTCCACGCGGGCGAGACGCCGGGCGCCTTCCGCACCGACGACGGGGGCGGGGTGGACGCGGTCGACGTGGCGCTGCTCACCAAGGTCCTCCCGCGCATCGACGGCGCCCGCGCGCCGGCCCGCGCCGCCGTCTACGCGCTCCTGGCCTGGGCCGCCGGCGAGCCCGCCCGCCCCGCCCGAGACGTGGTCGACGAGTGGGCGGGGGCGGGGCGGCCCTCGTCCCTCGACGGCGCCCGCTTCCCGCGCACGGCCGCGCGCCTCGCCCGGATCGCCGAGGGGGCGCTCGACGACGGCGTCGCCTCGTTCTGGGCGTGAAGCGCGGGAAATGGAGACATGAAAAATGGGGGATAGGAGCCAGAGGAGCCTATTCCCCCTTTCCTATGTCCCCATCCCTCGCATTCCGAATCGCCCCGCACGTCTGGGTAAAAGTGGCGGCGGAGCGGCTGTGGGCGGCGTCGACGGGGACTGGGACGTCCATGACGAGGTCTTGCCCGTCGCTGCGCGTCGTCGCGCCGAGGCGGCGGAGCCAGGTCGTCATCCGGTCGTTCTCGCGGCCGACGAGGCCTCGAAGCGTGCGCACGCCGAGCGGCTCGGCGGCGACGGCGAGGACAGCCAGGAGCAGCTTGCCCACGCCCAGCCCCTGCGCCGTGTCGAGGACGGTGACCGAGAACTCGGCCACGTCGGGCTCGCTCTGCAGCCGGATCCACCGGCCGACGCCGAAGCCGGGCGCGTCGGGGTCGGTGAGGTCGAGGGCGCCCCACGCGACGTGGTCGACGTGGTCGACCTCGGTGAGGTAGCGGAGGGCGGCGTCGCTGAGCGTCGAGACCGAGCCCAGAAATCGGAGCCGCCGCGACTCCTCGGACAGCTCCGCGAACCCCTGCGCCAGCCGCTCCCGGTCTTCGGGCACGACCGGACGCAGCGCCACCGGGCGCCCGTCTTCGAGCGTGAGACGGAGGACGAACGGCTCCACAGTCGGCTCCACGAGCGGACCCAAAGGGCGAGGTGGGGAGGCGCTAGCATACGGCCGCTGTGCAAACACTCTTCACCATCGAGACCGCCGCCCTCCGCCTGACGTGGAGCGGCCCGCCCCGCCCCGCCCGGGGCTCCGCGTCGGACGCCGGCCGCCCCGCCCCGCTCGTGGCGCGGGCGCTCGGGGCCGACGCGCTCCGGCTGGACGCGGGCGGGGCGGCCGTGTTCGCCGAGCGAGACGTGGTGCTGGAGGAGGAAACCAGCTACGCCGTCCTCCTCCAGAGCCTGTCCGGCGAGCCGGTGTCGCTGGAGCACCGGGACCCGGTCGTCGTGGGCGGCCTCGTCGCGGCCGACGGCGGGCGCGTGGTGCATGGACGCGTCCGGTTCGGGTCGCAGGCGGGGAGGGCGCGGTTCGTCGTCCGCTCCGGCGGGCGGTCCGAGGCCGAGATCGAGGTGACGGTCGCCCCGACCAAGCTGCCGCTGTCGGACGTCGAGGCCATGCGCGCGGACGTCGAGGCGGCGGCGGCCGGGCTGTCGGTCGCCTCGCTGCGCCCGGCGACGCTAGGCGGGGCGGCGTCGGAGGGCGCGCCCGCCCCGCCCGTGTGGCTCGCCGCGCTCGCCGCGTCGGTCGGGGCGCTGGACGACGCCGTTGCCGAGATCGACCGGCGGCCGGCGCTGGAGACGGTCCGCCCCGCCCGCGCCGTCCGCGCCGACCGGCTGCGGCGGGCGTCGCCCGAGACGCGGTCCGCCGCGCGCCGGGGCGGGGTGGCGGGCGTCCTCCCCGGCCGCCCCGCCCGGCTCACGGACGACACGGCGGCCCACCGCTGGATCGGGGCGGCGCTCGACCGCCTGGTCTCGCGGCTGGGCGCGCTCGCGGCGGGCGAGGCCCGCCGGCGCCCGACGGCGCGGCGCCAAGCCGTCCGCCGCGAGATCGCAGGGTTGGAGGAGCGCCTGCGCCGCGTCCGCGCGCGGCCCGTGCTGGGCGGGGCGGGGCGCGCTCCTGCCGTGCCGCCGCTCGTGCTCCGCCGCCGCCCCGCCTACGCCGCGGTCTACGACGCCCTCCGCGCCGCCGAGCGCGGCCTCGACCTCCAGAGCAGCGGCCTCGACGTGGCGACGCAGGACCTCGCCGTCCTCTACGAGACGTGGGCGGCGCTCGCCGTCGTGCGCACCGCCGCCGCTGTGCTCGGACTCGCCGCCCCGCCCCGGCTGGCCGTCGACGTCGAGGGCGCGGACGTCCGCCTGCGGCCGGACCAGGCGGTCGTGCTCGCGGGCGGGGCGGCGACTGTCGAGGCCCGGTACCAGCCGCGCTTTCCCGCCCCGCCCGCGCTCCTCGTCCAGCGGCCGGACCTGTGGCTGACCGTGCGCCAAGCGGGCTGCAACCGGGCGGGGCGGCCGACGCGCCGCGTCGTGCTCGACGCCAAGTACCGCCGCGACGACGCGGCCGGCTACCGCCGCCGCCACGGCGCCGCCGGCCCGCCCGAGGACGCGCTCGGCACGCTCCACCGCTACCGCGACGCCATCGTCGGGCCGGGCGGGGAGGCCGGCGTCGTCGACCTCGCCGCGGCGCTTTTTCCGGGCGACGACGACCCCGTGTTCCGCACGTCGCGGTTGTGGACGAGCCTGGACGCGCTCGGTGTCGGCGCCGTGCCGCTGCGGCCGGGGCACGAGGGCGCGCTGCGGGCGCTGCTCACGCGGCTGGTCGGACCGTAGCGCCGACCGCCCCGCCCGCGCCTACGGGCGGGGCGACGGGGCGGGGCGGTTCGCGTTGGCTCGGCGCGCGGCGAGGGCGGCGGCGGCCACCTCGTCGGTCCCGATCACGTCGACGCCGGTGACGAGGAGGGCGTCGTAGGGCTCCGTCGTCGCGGTCGCGGCGGCCTCGGCGTCGATCGCCCCGTAGGCGCCGGCCTGGGCGCGGATGCCGGCCGCGTGGAGCCGCGCGACCACGTCGGCGTCGGGCGGGCCGACGCCGGTCCACGCCACCACGCGGCTCAGGTCGACGTCCGAAGCGAGGAGCGCGTCGGCGGCGGCGACGGTCTCGGCCGTGCTCGACACGACGAGGTCGGGGTCGAGGGCGTAGAGCCGGAGGTGGTCCTCCAGCGAGTACACGATGACGGCGGACTGGTCGGCCGCTTCCAGCCGCTCGACTTCGGCGACCAGCTCCTCGTACGGCACGTCCGATTTGACGTCGAGGAGCAGGACCGTCCGGGCTTCAGCCCACGCCAGCGCCTCGGCGAGTGTCGGCACGCGGAACGAGGTGACGAGGCTGTCCTCGGTCACGAGCCGGAGCGAGCGGATCGCCTCGAACGAGGTCTCGTCGACGCGGCCCGTCCCAGTCGTCGTCCGGTCGAGCGTCTCGTCGTGCATGAGCACGAGGACGCCGTCGGCCGTCCGCCGCACGTCGGTCTCGATGAGGGCCGGCGCGAAGTTGAGCGCGTGCTCGAACGTGGCGAGCGAGTTCTCGGGGAGCCCGTGGGGCGGGGCGCCGCGGTGCGCGCTGACCAGGACCGGCGCCCCGGGCCGCCACCGGAGCGCCGCCGCGAGGTCGTCCGCCGTGTCGTAGTCGCGGTAGTGGACCGACGACGTGGGCACGACCACGCGGCTAGAGGGCCGCTCCTCCAGGGCGAGCGGGCGGGGCGAGCCGCACGCGCCGAGCGCGACGGCCAGCAGGGAGGCGAGTGCGGCCACCCCGCCCCGCCAGAGCGGGCGGGGCGGGGTGGGGCGGAGCGAAACGTCGTGGGGCGGGGCGGGGCGGAGGCCGAGGGTCACGCTTCCACCCCGCCCGAGGCGTCGCCGTCTGGGTCGGCGGCCGCTTCGGCGACCCCGTGCTTGAGCCGGGCGAGGACGCCGGCGAACCCGCGCTGCCGCTGCACGCCGAGCAGCTTCGCCACGCCGAGTTGCCGGAGGAGGTCGTCGGGGATGTCGGCGACCTCGGCCGGCGGCGCCCCGTCGTACGCCTCCATCAGGATGCCGACGAGCGCCCGCTGCGTCGGCGCGTGGCCCGGGATGTCGGCGTGGATGCGAACCGCCCCGCCCTCGGCGTCGGGTTCGACCTCGGGGAAAAAGTAGACCTCGGCCTGGCATTCGTGGACCCGGCCGAGCCCGGCGTCGCGGGCCGCCTGGTACTTCTCGGGGAGCGGCGGGAACTGCCGGGCGTGTTCGAGCAGGAGCTCGACCTGCATCTCGGGCGGGACGGAGGCCAGCTCGTCGGCGATCTCCTGGAGGCGGGCGTTCATCAACTGCAGGGAACTAGGAAACGGGAAACAGGAACGGGCAGAGCGGGCGGGGTGGTCGAAACGGAGACTCTATTTCCCAGTCCCCATTCCCTATTTCCTGGCCTCTACTCCCCCTCGTCGGGCTCGCCCTTCTCGATCGGCGCGCCGACGAGGTTGCCCCACTCGGTCCACGAGCCGTCGTAGTTCTTGACGTTCTTGAACCCGAGGAGGTAGCGGAGCACGAACCACGTGTGGCTGGAGCGCTCGCCGATGCGGCAGTAGGCGATCGTCGGCTCCTTGGGGCTCAGCCCCTGCTCGTCGAGGTAGATGGCCTCCAAGTCCTCGCGGCTCTTGAACGTGCCGTCGTCGGCGGCGGCCCGGCTCCACGGCACGTTCGAGGCGCCCGGGATGTGGCCCCCGCGGAGAGCGGCCTCCGAGTTCGGGTTGCCCGGGGCGTGCGTGACCTCGCCGATAAACTCCTGCGGGCTGCGCACGTCGACGAGTGCCCCGCCGTCCTCCATGTGGCGGAGGACCTCGTCGCGGAAGGCGCGGACCGTCGGCTGCGGCGTGTCTGCGGTGTAGTCCGTGCTCTCGAAGTCCGGGGCGTCGGTCGTCATCGTGCGCCCCTCGGCCTCCCACTTCGCCCGGCCGCCGTCCATGACCCGGCAGTCCTTGTGGCCGAACATGGTGAACGTCCAGAAGGCGTAGCAGGCCCACCAGTTCGACTTGTCGCCGTAGAACACGACCGTCGTGTCGGGGCGGATGCCGAGCTTCGAGCACAGCCGCTCGAACTGCTTCTGGCTGATGTAGTCGCGGACCTCCTCGTCCTGGAGGTCGGTCTGCCAGTCGACGTGGACGGCGTTGTGGAGGTGGCCCGTCGCGTAGAGCAGGACGTCCTCGTTGGACTCGATCACGCGGACGTTCTCGGTGTCGGCGAGGTGGTTCGCGACCCAGTCGGTGGAGACGAGGACCTCGGGGTGGGCGTAGTCGGACATGGCGGGCGCGGGGCGGGGTGGCGGAAGCTAGAGGGCCGAACCCGCGACGGGCGCCGGGGTGCCGCCCCGCCCGGGCGCGCAGGCGCCTTCACCCGGTCTCCCCCGGGCGGGGCGGCGGCCGCGCCCGGGGCATCGCCTGAGATGTGCGGGCGCTAGGACCCACGACGGACCCCGATAAGTATCGACTAACCCTCTTACACCTCCCCGCCCGTGGCCCCCCGCGCTTACCTCACCGCCCGCCCCCTCGCGTTCGGCCACCTCCTCCGCCAGGAGGACGGCGTGGCCTGGATGAAGGCGGCTCTTCAGCGCGTGGCCGAGACCGCGCCGGTCCCGGACCTCGACCGGGCGCTCCGGCTCTACGACCTGCTCGGCCGGCGGAGCGCGATCGACACGCGGCGGACGGCGCTCGAAGACTACGCGCACCAGGACTGGGACCGGATGCGGGTCCACGCCGCCCCGCCCAGCGGCGACGGGCAGGTCGGGGGCGGGGCGGCCGCCGCCCCGTGGTACCGGGCGTCGCTCGACGCGCGGATGGCCGTGTTCACCGAGACCGCCGAGGCGATCGCGCACGACGCGTTCGCCGGCGACGCCGAGCCGCCCAACGCGCTGCTCCAGGTGAGCTGCACGGGCTACGACAGCCCGAGCGCCGTCCAGCGCCTCGTCGCCGCGCGCGGCTGGGCCGACCGGACGCGGCTCCTCAGCGTGGGCCACATGGGGTGCTACGCGGCCCTCCCCGCCCTCGCGACCGCCGCCGACCTCGCCACGGCCACGGCCGCCCGCGCCGTCGCCGCGGGCGACGAACCGGGCGGGGCGGCCCTGGGCGGGGCGGACGCCCGGACGTCGGTGCTCCTCGTCGAGATGTGCACGCTCCACCACCACCTCGCCACGACGGACCCGGACCGGATCGTGCAGCAGGTCCTGTTCGCCGACGGCGCGGCGCGGCTCGACGTGACGGTCCAGCCCCCGCCCGAGCCGCACTTCGCGCTCCTCGACCACTTCGAGGCCATCCTCCCCGACACGCTCGACGAGATGACGTGGCGGCCGGCCGACGGCGGGTTCGCGATGACGCTGAGCCGCGAGGTGCCGGCCCACATCCGCGCCCACGTCGCCGGCGCGTTCGGGGCATTCCTGGCGCGGAACGGGCTGGATGTGGACGACCTCGACGTGCTGGCCGTCCACCCCGGCGGCCCGCGTGTGATCGAGAGCACGGCCGAGGCGCTCGGCGTCGGCGAGGACCGCGTCCGCCACAGCCAGGGCGTGCTCCGCGAGCGCGGCAACATGTCGTCGACGACGCTCCCCCACATCTGGGACCGCGTGCTCCAGGACGACGACGTGCCGGCCGGCGCCCTCGTCGGCTCCGTCGCCTTCGGCCCCGGCCTGACGGTGACGGGCAACCTGCTGCGGAAGGGCGGGGGGGCAGTCGGTCAGTAGAAGATCAGTGGATCAGTAGGATCAGTGGGACGGGGTGGCCGATTTCAGAGCGGCGCGCCCGCCGCGTCACGCGGGCGGGGCGGTCTGAGAACGGTGCTGCCCCGCCCGTGGCCGCCCCGCCCGGCCGCGCTACGCCGTTGCATGCAACGGCGCTACGGCACCCGCCCCGCCCCCGGCACAGCGGGCGGGGCGGGCACCCTTCCGCCTTCCGCCTTCCGCCTTCCGCCTTCCGCCTTCCGCCTTCCGCCTTCCGCCTTCCGCCTTCCGCCTTCCGCCTTCCGCCTTCCGCCTTCCGCCGTGCCTGCTGTCAACAACGCCTTTTACGACGACCTCGGGGACCGCTGGTTCGAGGACGACGGCCACGCGATCGCGCTGCTCCGGGCCGAGGGCATCCTCAAGACGGCCTACGTCCGCGAAGTGCTCGACCGGCACGGGATCGACGAGGGCGCCCGCGTGCTCGACGTGGCGTGCGGGGCGGGGCTCGTGTCGCTCCCGCTGGCCGACGCCGGCTACCGCGTCGAGGGCGTCGACCTGTCCGAAGGGTCGCTGGCCGTGGCCCGGCAGCGCGTGCCCGACGCCACGTTCCGCGTGGGCGACGCCCTGGCGCTGGACGCCGAGGACGGCGCCTACGACGCGGTCCTCCTGCTCGACGTGCTCGAACACGTCGAGGAGCCCGCCCGCGCGATCGCCGAGGCGGCCCGGGCCGTCCGGCCGGGCGGGGTGGTCGTGTTCAACACGTTCAACCAGACGCCGCTGTCGTGGCTCGTGGCCGTCCACGGGTTCAAGGCCGTCGTGCGCGACGCGCCGCAGCACCTCCACGTGTGGCGCCTGTTCATCCCGCCCGAGACGCTCCGCGGCTACGCGCGGGCGGCCGGTCTCCGCGTGGAGGAGGTGCGCGGGATGCGGCCGCGCCTGGACGGCGCGTTCTGGCGCTCGGTCGCCCGGCGGCGCATCGATCCGGGCTTCCGGTTTACCTACACGTCGACCGAGGCCGTGGGCTACGTGGGCGTGGCGGTCAAGGCGTAGCGAGCGCCGCCCCGCCCGCTCGGTCTGCCGCCCCGCCCGCTCGGTCTGCCGCCCCGCCCGCTCGGTCTGCCGCCCCGCCCGCTCGGTCTGCCGCCCCGCCCGCTCGGTCTGCCGCCCCGCCCGCTCGGTCGTGCCCGCGTTCGGGGGCGGGGCGGCCTCAGACGCCGAGCGTCTCGCGGGCCGCGGCGATCTGGCGCTCGTGGTTTAGGTCGTGGCCCGCCAGCAGCGTCGCGATGCGGCGGACGCTCTCCTCGCCCCGCTCGCTGTGGAGCCCGACGCGGTCCCAGTCGGCCGCGTCGAGCGCGCGGAGAAAACGGACGGTCATGCGCCGCCCCGCCCTCCAGTCGCCCAGCGCCTCGGCGACGGTGCCGCGGCTGTAGTGCAAGCGGTCGGCCCAGGCGTCCTGGTCGTAGCCGACGATCTCGGGCCGGTCGGCGGCCACGATCAGGCGGAGCCGGTAGCCGTAGACGACTTCGGAGTCGGCGAGGTGGCGGAGCACGCTCAGCACGGACCACGAGCCGGGGCGGGGCGGCCGGCGGGCATCGGCGTCGGAGAGACCGGCGACGGCCGCGGCGGCACGCTCGGGCGCGGCGTCGAGGAGCGCGAGCGGGTCGCGGTCGCCGACGAGCGCGAGGACGTTCTCGACGTAGGCGCTGGGGTCGGCGGCGTCGTAGGCGGGCGGGGCGGGCATGGCGCGCGGGCGGGATGGCCCGCCAGTCTACACCCCGCCCCGCCCGCTACGGCGCCGGGACGCGCGGGACGTCGTCGCCGACGACGTCTGGGGGGAGCGGGCCGCACAGGTCCGTCACGCGGGCGTGCGCGGCGGGCAGGTCGAGGCGGACCGCGTTCACGTCGACGGTCACGTCCGCCCCGCCCCCGTCCCACGTCCCCGACTCGGCCGGGGGCACGTAGCGGAACACGGACTGGCCCTCGCGGACCGGCCCCTCAAACAGCCCGGTCTCCTCGATCCCGAGCCCGACGAACGCGTTTCGCTGGGGCACGTCGACCCGTCCGAGCGGCGTCATGACCGTGTAGCCGTTGTCCGTCGTCCGGGCCAGGAGCGTCGGGCAGTCGGGGCGGAGCCGGTAGACGACGTGGGCGTCGACCTCGCCGCGGGCCGAGGGCTCGAACGCGCCGCGCACGACGCCGCACCCGGCGAGGAGAAGAGGGATGAGGGACAAGGGATAGAGGGATAAGCAGAGAAGGCGGTGCGGCCCCCGCCCTCCTCTCATCCCGCATCCCGCATCCCTCCCCCTAAACATGCCGCTCGGCGTGGTACGAGCTCCGCACGAGCGGGCCGCTCTCGACGTGCTCGATGCCCAGCGCCTCGCCCTGCTCCTTGTACCACGCAAAGCGGTCGGGGTGGACGAACTCCTCGACGGGCAGGTGGTGGCGTGTGGGCTGGAGGTACTGGCCGATCGTCATCACGTCGACGCCGTGGGCGGCGAAGTCGGCCATGAGCGAGACGACCTCGTCGGGCGTCTCGCCCAGGCCCACCATGATCCCGGACTTGGTGCGGAGGCCGTGCTCGGTCTTGGCCAGCTGGATCACGTCGAGCGACCGCTGGTAGTCGGCCTGGGGGCGGACGCGGCGGTACAGCCGCGGCACCGTCTCGACGTTGTGGTTGAGGACCTCCGGGCGCGCCTCGAACACGGTCTCGAGGGCGGGGCGGAGCCCGCGCATGTCGGGGATGAGCACCTCGATGGTCTGGTCCTGGTCGTGGACGCGCCGGATGACCTCGGCGAAGATGGGGGCGCCCCCGTCCTCGCGGTCGTCCCGGTTGATCGACGTCACCACGACGTGCTGGAGCCCCATGAGCTGGGCGGCCTCGGCCACGCGCCGGGGCTCGTCCCAGTCGAGGTCCTTCTGCTCGGGGCGGCCCGTGAGGACGGCGCAGAACGAGCAGCCCCGCGTGCACACGTTCCCGAGGATCATGAACGTCGCCGTGCCGGCGCTCCAGCACTCGCCCATGTTCGGGCACCGGGCCGACGAGCAGACGGTGTGGAGGCCGTGGGCCTCGATCGTCTTCTGGACGTCGCGGAACGTCTCGCCGTAGGGGAGCTTCGCGCGCAGCCACGGCGGCCGGCCGCCGGGCCGGCTCGCGACCTGCGGCTTCTGCACGACGGGCAGTTCGAGGGCGAAGCCGTCGCCCTCGGGCGTGTCGAGCGCCACGGGCGGGGCGGCGGCCTTGAGCCGGACCTCTCCGGGGCGGCGGGGCGGGGCGGGTGTCGCGGGCATAAGGGCGGGGTGGGGGTCCCAGGGATGCGCGGGAAGGTACGGGCGGACCCAAAGGGCGAGGCGGGGCCGTTCGTGTGCGGCCGCCCCGCCCCGGGGCCGCCCACGCCAGACGGCGGGGCGGGCGGCGGGCTTACGCGGGCAGGTCAGTCACCCCGCCCGAGCCGTGGCCGCCGCCCCGCCCGCGCGCATAGGCAATAGGCAAGCGAGGGCGGGGCGGGCGCGGCGAGGTTCGTGGGCGCTCCGGCCGGCGGGTCGCCCGGAAGCGCTCCCACCGGACCAGAACGCCGCCCGGGGCCGTTACCTTGCGCGACAGACTTCCGACTCCACCCCGCGCCCCCATGCAGATCACCGCCTCCGAGACCCGCTACGGCCTCCCCGCCCCCGCCGACGTCCGCGGCATCATCGGGCGCCACCTGCTCGCCGACGGCTACCCCATCGTCCTCGACATGGAGGCCAGCCAGGGCGCCCACCTCCGCGACGCCGCGACGGGCCGCGACTACGTCGACCTGTTCACGTTCTACGCCTCGAACCCGCTGGGCATGAACCACCCCGCCCTCGCCGGGCCGGGCGAGGAGGCCGAGGCGTTCCGGGCGCGGCTCATGGAGGCGGCGCTCAACAAGGTGGCCAACTCCGACGTGTACACGCCGCACCTGGCCCGCTTTGTTGACACGTTCAGCCGCGTCGGCATTCCGGACGAGCTGCCCCACGCGTTCTTCGTCTCGGGCGGGGCGCTCGCCGTCGAGAACGCGCTGAAGGTGGCGTTCGATTGGAAGGTGCGCAAAAACCAGCAGAAGGGGTACTCGGGCGAGCGCGGCCACAAGGTCCTCCACTTCCGCGAGGCGTTCCACGGGCGGACCGGCTACACCATGTCGCTCACGAACACGGACCCCAACAAGGTCGCCCACTACCCCAAGTTCGACTGGCCCCGCGTCGCGAACCCCAAGATCCGCGGGGGGAACGTGGAGGAGCGTGAGGCGGCCGCGCTCGCCGAGGCCCGCCAGGCGTTCACGGACCACCCGGACGAGATCGCGGCCCTCATCATCGAGCCGGTCCAGGGCGAGGGCGGCGACAACCACTTCCGCCCGTCGTTTTTCCAGGGGCTGAGGGCGCTGGCCGACGAGTTCGACGCGCTGCTCGTCTTCGACGAGGTCCAGACGGGCGTCGGGCTGACCGGCACCTTCTGGGCCTACCAGGGGCTCGGCGTGACGCCCGACGTGATCGCGTTCGGCAAGAAGACCCAGGTCTGCGGCATCCTCGCGAGCCGCCGCGTGGACGAGGTCGAGGGCCACGTGTTCGCCACGTCCAGCCGCATCAACTCGACGTGGGGCGGCAACCTCGTCGACATGGTCCGCTTCGACCGCATCCTCGAAGTCATCGAGGCCGACGACCTCGTCGGCAACGCCGAGCGCATGGGCCAGCACCTGCTCGCGCGGCTCCAGGAGCTCGAAGCCGCGCACGAGGCCGTGACCGACGCCCGCGGGCAGGGCCTGATGTGCGCGTTCGACCTGCCCTCGAAAGAGATCCGAAACGCGGTCGTCCAGCGGGCCTTCGACGACGGCGCGATCGTGCTCGGGTGCGGCGAGCGCTCGGTCCGGTTCCGCCCCGCCCTCACCGTCACCGACGCCGACCTCGACGCCGGCGTCGCGATCCTGGAGGGGGCGATCAAGGCCGAAGTGTAGGCGGCCGGCCGCCCCGCCCGGCGCCGGGCGGGGCGGCTCTGGGTGGACGCGGCGCGTGCCCGCCCCGCCCGCTACAGCGTCCCGTCCGGTTTGTCGCTCTCGCCGTCAGCGCCCTTGCGGCTGGCCGGGTCCTTGAACGCCTGCCGCGCGAGGACGATAAAGATGGCCAGGACGGCGACGGCGAGGAGGATGTAGAGGAGGTTGCTGGCGACGTCTCCGAAGGACATGGTCGAGAGGGTGAGAGGACGAGGCGTACGCCCCACCCCGCCCGCCGCTCCCCGTTCGCCGCCCGATCAGGAATCGCCGTGCGGGCGGGGCGGCCCCGCTGGCGGACGTGGCCCCAAAGCACGCCGCCCCGCCCGAGGCGTCGGGCGGGGCGGAGGCGGGGCCGGGGCGCTGGCGGAGCGCTTACCCGCTCGGCCGCTTGTCGGGGAGCGCGGCGAGGAGGAGGAGCGCGAGCAGAGCCGCCGGGGCCGCGAGTTGTAACGCGAGAACCATGGGCGGGGGCGGCTGACGAGGGGGAACTCTCATGCGTAGGGTACGGGCCGAGGTTTCGCGGCCGCGCCCGAATCCGCCGAGCGGTCGGCCGCCCCGCCCGAGCCGTCCGAGGGGCGGGGCGAGGCGTGGCCCGCCCCCAGCGCGCCCGCCCCCACGAGGCGGCGGCGTTGGGGGCGGGGCGGTCGGGTCGTTACGTTCCGCCGCGGCCGCCGTAGTCCGACGCCCCACGCGGCGCGGCGCCAACGCCCGCCCCGCCCTCGGCGCGGCCGGCCACATCTTCCGCTCTCCGCTCTCTACCCCGCCCATGCCGCAGCACATCACCTCGCCCACCCGCATCCCCGTCCCCGGCGGGAAGCTGATCGAGGAGCACGTCGGGAACGTCCGCACCGGCACGGCGGCGTTGTCGGTGGCCCACATGGTGGCCCCGGCGGGGTGGGACGAGCCGGCGCAGACGCCGGCCTTCGACGAGGTCACGATCGTCGTCCGGGGGACGATGCGCGTCGAGCACGAGGGCGGACACCTCGACGTCGGGCCGGGCGAGACGGTGCTGTGCGAGGCCGGCGAGCGCGTCCGCTACCTTAACCCGTCGGAGGCGGACGAGTGCGAGTACTGGGCCGTCTGCACGCCCGCCTTCGCGCCGGACCTCGCGGGCCGCGACGACTAGCAAGGCAGCGGGTCGGGCCTCCGCTCAGTGCGTGGGGGCGGGGCGGCCCCACCGATTTGCTGATCCGCCGGCTCTCTGACCTCCCGCCCCGCCCGTGGCCGCCGATTTCTTCGCCCGTCTCACCGCCGTCGAGCGGTTCGCCGCGCTCGCCGACCCCGAGGCCTACACGCCGGCCCCGGACGACTGGGCCGTCGTGCTCACCGACGTCGTGGGCTCGACGGAGGCCGTGCGGGCGGGGCGGTACCGGGACGTGAACTACGTCGGCGCGGCGTCGATCGCGGCCGTGCTCAACGCGAGCCACCGGGCCGACCTCCCGTTCGTGTTCGGCGGCGATGGGGCCACGCTCCTCGTCCCGCCCGAGCACCTGCCGGCGTCGCTCCGCGCGCTCGCCGCGCTCCAGGAGCACGCCTCGGCGCGGCTCGGGCTCCCGCTCCGCGTCGGCGCCGTTCCCGTCACCGCGATCCGGCAGGCCGGACACGACGTGGCCGTCGCGCGGCTCCAGGTGACGGACCGCTACGCGCAGGCCCTGTTTCAGGGGCGCGGCGTGGAGTGGGCCGAGCGCCAGGTAAAGAGCCCGGCCACGGCCGAGCTCTACGCCAACCGCGCCGAGCCGCCCGAGGGCGCGGACCCGTACGCCGGCCTCGAGTGCCGGTGGGAAGACGTGCAGAGCCCGCGCGGCGAGACCGTGTCGCTCCTCGTCGAGGCCGTCGGCGGCGACACCGGCGCGACGTACCGCGAGGTGCTCGGGACCATCGAGGCCCTCTACGGCCGCGGCGACGCCGCGCGCCCGGTCACGCTCGACCGGCTCCGCCTCAGCGCGCGGCCCTCCAAGCTCAGCCCCGAGGCGAGGCTCCGCCACCCCGGCGCCCGGCTCCGCTACCAGGCCAAAATGTGGGCGCTGAACCTGCTCGGTCGCACGCTCATCGGGCTCGGCGCTCGGACGCAGGAGACGGACTGGGAGGAGTACCCCAAGCGGGTCCTCGCCTCGACGGACTACCGCAAGTTCGACGGCGTCCTCCGCATGGTGCTCGCGGGCGGGGCGGCGGACCGCGGGCGCCTCGAGGCCACGCTCGACCGGCTCCACCGGGCGGGGCGGCTGGCCTACGGGCTCCACGTCACGGACCGGGCCGTCCTCACGTGCATCGTCTACGAACGGATGGGGGGGCAGGTCCACTTTGTGGACGGGGCCGGCGGCGGCTACACGAACGCGGCCGTCGCGTTCAAGCGGCGGCGAAACGCGCTGGCGGGCGGGGCGCGCTGATGGGCGGGGCTCCGCAGCGGGGCCGCAGGCCCTAAAGGGCGGGGCGGGGTGGCGGACCTCCGCGCCCGACGCGCGGGTAGGTGGCTTCCCACCCCACCCCGCCCATGCTCGACGCCCTCACGTCCATCCTCGTCCGCGCCGAGCGCGTGGTAGACCGCTCGCTGAGCGCCGTCCGCCGCCGCTACGGCCTGTGGGACGACGTCCACGTACTGCCGTACCACGGCTACGGCCGCCCCGACCGGGTCCGCCTGCTCGGGCGCGTCCTGGACGACCGAGAGGTCGAGCACGAGGGAGCGCTCACGCGGCTCGAGAGCGCCCGGCTCACGGCCCGCCGGTTTCTCAGCGACGAGGTGCCGGGCGCCCGGGTCACGGTTCAAGTCGGCGGGCAGACGGTCCGCACCGAGACCGACGAGGACGGGTACTACAGCCTCGACGTCGAGACGGCCGCACCGCTCGCGCGCGGCTGGGCCGAGGCGACCGTGACGGTCGAGGAGCCGCAGCACGCCGAGGCGACGGCCCGGGTCGTCGTGCCGCCGGCCGACGCCCGGTTCATGGTCGTGAGCGACGTCGACGACACCGTCATCCGCACCGGGGCCACCAACAAGCTCCGGTTCGCGCGCGTCGTGCTCCTCAACAACGCCACGACGCGCGAGGTCTTCCCCGGCGTCGGCGCCCTCTACCGCGCGCTCGTGGACGAGGGCGGGGCGGCGACGAACCCGATCTTCTACGTGTCGTCGTCGCCGTGGAACCTGTACCGCCAGTTTGCGGGCGCCTTCGAGCACCGCGGCGTGCCGCCGGGGCCGCTCTTCCTGAAAGACTTTGGGGTGGACCCGGGCAAGTTGATCAAGTCGGGCCACCACGCCCACAAGCTGGACCAGATCCACACGCTCCTCGACTTCTACCCGGACCTGCGCGTGGTCCTCGTGGGCGACAGCGGGCAGGAGGACGCCGAGATCTACCAGCAGGTCGTCGCGCGCCGCCCCGCCCGCGTGGCCGCCGTGCTCGTCCGCGACGTGACCGACGGCGCCCGCGACCGGGCGGTCGGCCACATCGTGCGCGACGTCGAGATGCGGGGCGTGCCGATGCGGCTCGTCCGCGACACGGTCGGGGCGGCCGAGGCGGCGGCCGAGTTGGGGCTTATCGACGCCGATGACGTGGACCGCGTGCGCCGGGCGGCGTCGGCGGAGCGGTAGGGCGGGGTAGGAGCCGCCCCGCCCGCTGCGGGCGGGGTGGTCAGATGCCGGCCACCCCGCCCCCGCGAAGGGCGTGCGGGCGGGGCGGTCGCGCGAGCGGGGCGGCTACGCCTGCCCGTCGCCGGCCACGCCGTCGTCCGTGTCGAGCGCGTCACCCGACGGCGTCGGGT
The DNA here is from genome assembly GCF_032248475.1 of Rubrivirga sp. S365. Taxonomy (NCBI): domain Bacteria; kingdom Pseudomonadati; phylum Rhodothermota; class Rhodothermia; order Rhodothermales; family Rubricoccaceae; genus Rubrivirga; species Rubrivirga sp. S365. Next base: position 146,062 of record NZ_JAVTTN010000001.1, on the reverse strand, counting down.
CGATCTGGGCGACCACCCCGCCCTCGGCGTCCTCGATCACGAGCCGGGCCACGTCGGCGATGGCGTCGTTCGCCTTGAGGTTAATGACGCGGACGCCCTGCGTGTTGCGGCTGTAGACCGAGATGTCCTCGACGGCCATGCGGATCATGGTCCCGGCCTCGGTCGCGATCATCAGCTGGTCGTCGGGGAGCACGCTCTTGATGGCGACGAGCGGGCCGGTCTTGCCGGTCGTCTTCTGGGTCAGGATCCCCTTGCCGTTTCGGCTCTGGACCCGGTACTCGTCGAGGTCGGTCCGCTTGCCGTACCCGTTCTGCGAGATCGTGAGCACCTGGGCGCCGTCGCGGCGGACGGCGATCATGCCCACCACGCGCTCGCCGCCGGGCAGCTTCATCCCGCCCACGCCCCGGCTCTTGCGGCCCATCGAGCGGACGTCGCCCTCGTGGAACCGGATGGCTTGGCCCTCCGACGACCCCAGCAGCACCTCGGTGTCGCCGTCGGTGAGGTGGGCCTCGATGAGCTCGTCGCCGTCCACGACGTCGATGGCGATGATCCCGTCGGCCCGGGGCCGCGAGAAGTCCGCGAGCGGCGTCTTCTTGACGCGGCCCGCCCGCGTCGCCATGAGCACGAAGTGGCTCTCGAGGAAGTCGTCGTCGCGGAAGTCCTCCTTGCGGATGGCGAGGACCGCCCGCACGCGGTCGTCCTGGTCGATCTGGACGAGGTTGCGGACCGACCGGCCCTTCCCCGTCCGCGTCCCCTCGGGCACGTCGTAGACGCGGAGCCAGTAGCACTGGCCGTGGTCGGTAAAGAAGAGGAGGTAGTCGTGGGCGCTCGCCCCGAACAGGTGCTCGACGAAGTCCTCGTCGCGCGTGCCCGTCCCGCGGTGGCCCGTGCCGCCCCGCCCCTGCGTGCGGTACTCGGCCATCGACGTCCGCTTCACGAGCCCCTGGTGCGTGATCGTCACCACGACCTGCTCGTCCTCGATCAGGTCCTCCAAGTCGATGTCGCCGCCGCCCATGACGTCGATCTCCGTCCGCCGCGGGTCGGCGTACTTCTCGGCCACCTCGCGGAGCTCGTCGGCGATGATCCGCATGCGGAGCGGCTCGGACGCGAGGATCGACTGGAGGCGCTCGACCTCCTTCAGGATCTCGGCGTATTCGGCCGCGATCTTGTCGCGCTCCAGGCCCGTCAGCCGCGAGAGGCGGAGGGCGAGGATGGCGTCGGCCTGGGCCGCGCTCAGCCACGGCTGCGGCTGGAAGTCCTCGCGCGTGAGCGCGTAGCCGACCGCCTCGCGCGGGCCGGTGATCTCGACGGGGTCCGAAGCGGCCAGCCCCAGCCGCTCCTTCTGCTCGGCCGTGAGGCGCTGCGGGTAGACGCCGGCCATGAGGTTGGCCCGCGCCGCGTCCGTGTCGTCGGACTGGCGGATGATGGCGATGACGGCGTCGAGGTGGTCGAGCGCCACCGTCAGCCCCTCCAGGATGTGCGCGCGCTCCTCGGCCTTGCGGAGCTCGAACTCGGTCCGCCGCACGACGATCTCGTGCCGGTGGTCGACGTAGTGGCGGATGAGGTCCTTGAGCCCCAGCGTCTTGGGCCGCCCGTTCACGAGGGCGACCGTGTTGACGCCGAACGTCTGCTGGAGCCGCGTGTACTTGAACAGCTGGTTCTGCGTGACGGCCGGGACCGCGTCGCGGCGCAGCTCGATCACGATCCGCATCCCGTCGCGGTCGGACTCGTCGCGGAGGTCGGAGACGCCTTCGATCCGCTTGTCGCGGACGGCGTGGGCGATCTGCTCGATGAGCGTCGACTTATTGACCTGGTACGGGATCTCGCTCACGACGAGCGCCTCGCGGCCCTCGCCGTCGCCGCCCCGCCGCTTGATGGTCTCCTCGTGCATCCGCGCGCGCATGACCACGCGGCCCCGCCCGGTCGCGTACGCCTCGCGGACGCCGCCGACGCCGTAGATCACCCCGCCCGTGGGGAAGTCCGGGGCCGGGACGTGCGCCATGAGCGCCTCCAGCGTGATGTCCGGGTCCTCGATGTACGCGACGATGCCGTCGACCAGCTCGCCCAGGTTGTGCGGCGGGATGTTCGTCGCCATCCCGACGGCGATGCCGCTCGCGCCGTTGAGGAGCAGGTTGGGGAGGGCCGCCGGGAGCACGGACGGCTCTTCGAGCGAGCCGTCGAAGTTCGGCGTGTAGTCGACGGTCTCCTTGTCGAGGTCGCGGAGGATCTCCTCGGAGAGCCGCGTGAGGCGGGCCTCGGTGTAGCGCATGGCGGCCGCCGAGTCGCCGTCGATGCTCCCGAAGTTGCCCTGCCCGTCGACGAGCGGGCCGCGGACGGCGAAGTCCTGGGCCATCCGCACGAGCGCGTCGTAGACCGACTGGTCGCCGTGGGGGTGGTACTTGCCGAGCACCTCGCCCACGATGCGGGCGCTCTTCTTGTGCGCCCGCCCAGCGGCCAGCCCCAACTCCTGCATGCCGTAGAGCACGCGGCGCTGGACCGGCTTGAGCCCGTCGCGCACGTCGGGGAGCGCGCGGCTCACGATGACCGACATCGAGTAGTCGATGTAGGAGGACTTCATCTCCTCCTCGATGTTGATCGGGATGATCCGGGAGGCGCTGGCTGCGCCGTCCCCTGCGGGGGTGTCGGGGATCTCGGCCATGGCGTCGGGGGGGACGGAAAAGCGGGGGCGGGGCGATCCCGGAAAAGATACCGCCGTGCGGTGTCACCGGACCGTCACGGCCCCTTCGCGGGCGGGGTGGTGTCGCACATGTCCTGCGCCTACCTTTTGGCCCCACGGCCCCCGACCATGCCCCCCGCCCCCGCCCGCATCCTCGTCGTCGACGACCACCCGATCGTCCGGTGGGGGCTCGACAAGCTGTTCGCGGCCGAGGACGACCTGGCCGTCGCCGGCGAGGCGGCCACGGCCGACGAGGCGCTCCAGCTGATGGGCGCCGAGACGTTCGACCTCGTCCTCCTCGACATCGGCCTCAAGCAGGGGTCGGGGCTGGACCTGATCGGCCAGATCCGCGCGCAGTACGACGACCTTCCCGTGCTCGTCCTGTCGATGTACCAGGAGCGGTTCTACGCCGAGCGCGTGCTCCGCGCCGGGGCGCAGGGGTTCGTGACCAAGCAGGGCGACCCCCGCGCGGTCGTCGAGGCCATCCGGCGGGTCCTCGGCGGCGACCTCTACGTGAGCGACGCGCTGGCCGACGAGCTCGTGCTCCGGGCCGTCGAGGGGCCGGACGGCGGCGGCCCGGCCGTCGAGCACCTCTCGGACCGCGAGGCCGAGGTGGTCCGCTTTATCGGCGGCGGCCTGACGACGCGCGAGATCGCCGGCGAGCTCAACCTGTCCGTCAAGACGATCGAGAGCTACCGCGCGAACGTGAAGCGCAAGCTGGGGCTCAAGAGCGGGGCGGAGCTGGCCCGGTTCGCCTACGACTGGTCGAGCCGGTCGATGGGCGTCGAGGCCGGGTAGCGAGCGGCCGCCCCGCCCGATTTCGCCACCCCGCCCGCGCCGAGGGCGGGGCGGGGCGGGGCGGCGTCAGTACCCGAACAGGACCGGGCGGACCTCGGGGGCGATGCGGAGGGCCGGCATCGGGAGGTGGACCACGCGGAACGCCTCGCAGAGCGGGCCGGCGAGCGGGCCGCGCAGCCCCAGCCCGCACACGTTGAGGTCGAGGCCGAGGTACCACTCGCGCTCCGTCGGGAACCCGTTGGCGTCGGCGCCGCGGACCGTGGTCCCGGCGGCGATCCCGAGCCAGGGCGGAAGAAACGGCTTCGCCGCGTCCGGGGCGACGTCGTGGGGGACGACCGACAGCCAGTAGGTCTGCCCGCGGTAGTCCTCCATGAGCGTGCGCTCGTCGGCCCCGCTGGGCCAGAAGCTCAGCTTGAAGTCGAACGGTTCGAGCGCCGGCACGTGCCGCTGGGCCACCTCCCACCCGACGCCGGCCGTGTTGCCCGCGACGTCGCCGGGCGAGAACCCCCAGTAGGGGCCGTACCCGTCGTAGACCTCGTGGACGAACAGGATGGCCCAGGCGGCGCCGGCCGCGACGCCCGTGGCCTGGGCGCGCCCCAAGCCGGCCGCTTCGAGCGACATCGCCGAGGTGCGCGTGAGGACCGCGGCGCCCCAGGCGTGGCCAATTTTGTCGGCGTTGAGGGCGTAGGCGTTGTCGCCCAGGATCCGAAACCGCGGGCTCCGCTCGTCCCACCACCCCACGTGGAGCCGCTCGACGAAGGCGGCGCCGAGCGCGCCGGCACCGGCGCCGGCGGCCGCCACGTGCCACCAAACGAGCCCGCTCGAATCGGGGGACGGCGGACTGACGCGGAGGTCGGGGAGCGACGCGTCCCAGGCAGCGCCCGGTCCCTCGGCGGGCACGGCGGACTGGGCCGAGTCCGCCGGCGTCGGTTGCGCCCGCGCGAGCGGGGCGAGGGCAAGGCCCGCCGCGGCCGCCGCGACGTGGAGCCAGCCCGTCGGAGAAGGAGAGCCCACGGCGAGGGGTGGCATACACTAAAGAATCATGAGAATACCGTCTCGGAATCGGCGCCGCGGGGCACTCCGGCGGGCACCCGCGGCCTCCGCCCCGCCCGTACAGGCGCGCTCCGCGTCGGGCGGGGCGGACAATCCGCGCGACCATTAGGGGGCGGGGCGGGGGACGCCGACACCAGACGCGGACTCTCCACCCTGCCCATGCCCACGACCCCGCAGGCCCTGCCGACCGTCCGGTTCGCGGTGCTCCTCGCCCTCCTTCTCCTTGCCGCCGGCCTCGCCCGCCCCGCCCTGGCCCAGGAGAGCTTTGCCCGCGCGTGCGCCGCCACGATGGCCGTCGCGGCCGACCCGGCAGCCCCCCGCCTCAGCACGGCGGCGGCCCAGGCGGCGTGCGACTGCGCCGCGCGCCGCGCCGCGCTCCCCGAGATCGGGGTGGGCGGGGCAGCCCTCGACGCCTTCGGCGCCCGCCTCGCGGCCGGCGTGCCCGTCGACCCCGCCACGCTGTCGGCGTCCGAGCAGGAGGCCGGGCTGGCGGCCAGCCTCGCCCTCGTCTCGTGCGCGCTCGACGCCGGCCTCCGCGGGTTCGCCCAGGCCCCCGCCGGCGCGCCCGTCGCCGGGCCGGATCGGTGGACGATCGCGCCCGCCCCGCCCGCCGCACAAGACGCCGCCGCGCGCTTCGAGGCGGCCGCCCCGCCTGCCCCGTCCGACGAGGGCGGGGCGGTAGACGTCGCGGACGCGGCCCCGCCCCGTGCCGGCGCCATCTGGACCGGGAACGGGACCGGGCCGGTCCACAGCCGCCAGGGCGGCCGCGGCGCCGTCGTCTACGTCGTGGAGTAGGGGCGGGGCGGCGGGCGAGCCGGGGCTCCTCCGGGAGCGCTTCCGGCGATTTCGAGCCGTCTAGGCCGTTCCTCGCCCCGGCCGAGCGGGCGCGCGGGGTAGGTTAGACGGCCTCCCTCGCCCACGCCCTGCCCATGCTCCGCCCCGCTCCCCGTCGCACGAAAATCGTCTGCACGCTCGGCCCCGCCGTCGCCTCCCGCGACGGCGTCCGCGCGCTGATCGGGGCCGGCATGGACGTGGCCCGGCTCAACTTTTCGCACGGCTCGCACGACGACCACCGCCGCATGATGGAGGTCGTCCGCGAGGAGGCGAAGCGGGCGGGCCGCGTGGTCCCCATCCTCCAGGACCTCCAGGGGCCGAAGATCCGGCTCGGCGAGGTCCGCGACGGCGGCGTGCTCATCCACCGCGGCGAGCCGCTCGTGCTCACGTCGGCGCCGGTCGCCGAGGGCGACGGCCGGCGCGTCCACGTGAGCTACCCGGCGCTCGCCGAGGAGGTGTCGGAGGGGAACCGGATCCTGCTCGACGACGGCCACCTGGAGCTCGTGGTGACGGCCATCAACGGCGTCGACGTGCAGACCGAGGTCGTCGTCGGCGGCCCGCTCCGGTCGCGCAAGGGCGTCAACCTGCCCAAGCTGAAGTCGGCGCGGCCGTCGCTGACCGAGAAGGACGTCCGCGACCTCGCGTTCGGGCTGGCTCACGACGTCGACCTCATCGCGCTCTCGTTCGTCCGCTCGGGGAGCGACGTGGCCGACCTCGTCGGGCGCGTGAAGGAGAGCGGCAAGGACATCGCCGTCATCTCGAAGATCGAGAAGCCCGAGGCCGTCGAGGACTTCGACGCCATCCTCGACAGCAGCTACGGGGTGATGGTGGCCCGCGGCGACTTGGGCATCGAGATCCCCATGCAGGAGGTCCCGATCGTCCAGAAGCAGCTGATCCGCAAGTGCCTCGAAGCCTCGAAGCCGGTCATCACGGCGACCCAGATGCTGGAGTCGATGATGGAGAACCCGCGCCCGACGCGGGCGGAGGCGACCGACGTGGCGAACGCGGTCCTCGACGGCTCCGACGCCGTCATGCTCTCGGGCGAGACGGCGGCCGGTAAGTACCCGGTCGAGACGGTCCGCGTGATGGACGAGATCGTCCGCTCGGTCGAGGCCAACCGCCGGCGGCTCGGCGGGCGCCAGACGGTCGACGCCGTCCACGACAACGTGGCGCCCGTCACCGAGGCCGTCTCCTACATGGCCGTCCAGCTGGCCGAGCAGACGCAAGCCCGCGCCATCGGGTGCCTCACGCACAGCGGCTCGACGGCCCGGGCCATCGCCAGCCACCGCCCGGACGTCCCCATCTACGCCTTCACCGACGACGAGATGGCACTCGGGCGGATCGCGCTGACGTGGGGCGTCGAGCCCATCCCCATCCCGTTCCAGGAGCACACCGACGACGGCGTGCGGACGGTCCATCGCGTGCTCCTGGAGAGCGAGACCTACGAGCGGGGCGACCGCGTCGTGGTCACGGCGGGCCTCCCGCTGCCGGCCCTGGGCCGGACCAACATGGTCCACGTGACGTCGCTGGGGGAGGGCTGGGGGTAGGCGGGAAAAGGGAAAAGGGAAAAGGGAAAAGGGAAAAGGGAAGCGCGGGCGGGGTGGTGCCCGTTTTTGTTCCACCCCGCCCTCGGCACGGGCGGGGTGGCGCACGTTGCCCCCGCTGCCCGCTGCCCGCTGCCCGCTGCCCGCTGCCCGCTGCCCGCTGCCCGCTGCCCGCTGCCCGCTGCCCGCAACAGCGCCGGCCGCGGCGGGTTGGGGCATCGCCGGAGGCCGCTTCCGCCCCGGCCCGCCGTTACCTTCCCTGCCTTCCTCTGATTGGGCACGTTTCTCTCCGCATGGACTACATCCAGGTCGACATCATCGGGCTCTCGACGAGCCCCTCCTCGGGCGGCGCGTACGCCCTCGTCTTGGGCGAGGTCGGCGGCAACCGCCGGCTCCCGATCATCATCGGCGCGTCCGAGGCCCAGGCCATCGCCCTCGAACTCGAAAAGATCCAGCCGCCCCGCCCGATGACGCACGACCTGCTGCGCGGGCTGTTCGACGCGCTCGGCGCTGAGGTCACGGACGTCGTCATCGACGACCTCCGCGAGGGCACCTTCTTCGCCAAGATCCGCTACGTCTACGACGACGACGAGGCCACGCTCGACGCGCGCCCGTCCGACGCCGTGGCGCTCGCCGTCCGCACCGACGCCGCCATCTTTGTCGCGGCCTCCGTGCTCGACGAGGCCGGCATCCCGGCCGACGACGGCGACGACGATGACGAGCGCGAGGCGGTCGCCGAGCGCGAGTCGCCGGACCCGGCCCGGAAGACGATGTCGAAGCTCGACCGCATGGAGAGCCAGCTCGAAAAGGCCATCGCCGACGAGGACTACGAGACGGCCGCCACGCTCCGCGACGAGATCGCCCGGATGAAAGGGGACAACTAGAGCGCCTCGCGGGCGGGTGCCGGGTACGAGGTACCGGGTACGGCCTGATGGAAGGCGTCGAGGCTCCCGCACCCCACACCGCCACCCATGCGCCTCTCCAACCTGCCCCCGCCGTCCCTCCTCGGCGCTGCCCTCCTCCTCGCGTTCGCCGCGCCGGCCGCCGCGCAGGACGCGGCCACGCCTGGCGCGGGCGGGGCGGAGGCCGTCGTCGGCGAGTACGTCCGCGCGTTCACCGGCGGGGACTACGTGGCCGCCGCCCGGCTCCTCGACCCCGACGAGCTCGAGGAGTTCATGGGCCTCATGGGCGCGCTCTCCGAGCTCGACGAGACCGGCGCGTTCGACGTCGACCCGGACGCCACCCCGCCCGAGGCGTTCGCCGAGTTCCTGAGCGCGCTCACGGGCGCCGAGCCGCTCGTGGGCGAGGCGATCGAGAGCGCGCGCGGCCGCGTCGTCGGCAGCGTCGCCGAGGGTGACAGCCTCCGCCACGTCGTCGTTCGCACGCAGGCGGAGGTGATGGGGACGGACATCGACGGGGTCGAGCTCACGACGGCCCAGTGGACGGGCGACCGCTGGGTGGTCACGTTCGACGCCAAGATGCAGCAGTTCAAGGCGGGCTTAGAGGCCGCGCTCGCCGCTCAGGGCGGGGCGGAGGACGACGGGTGACGGACCGCCCCGCCCCCGCCGCACTCGGCCCGGACGTGCGGGCGCTGCCGCCCGCGGCCGTCGGCGCCTCGGCGCTGTTCCAGGCGTACGCGGCCGGAGACGAGGCGGCCCTGAGATTTTACCGCTGGAACCCGTGGAGCCGGGCCGACCGCGCCGAGGCCGCCCAGATCGCGGCGCAGCGCGCCCGCCACCGCCACGCCGTCGCCGACGTGCTGGCCGAGCAGAACGCGGCATGGGGCGCCGCGCCCGAAGTCCTGGCCCTCGTCCGCCGGCTCCGCGATCCCGAGTCGGTCGCCGTCGTGACGGGCCAGCAGCTCGGGCTGTTTGCCGGCCCGCTCTACACGGTCTATAAGGCGCGCACGGCCGTCCGCTTGGCCGAGCGGCTGGAGCGCGAGACCGGCCGCCCCGCCGTCCCCGTGTTCTGGCTGGCCGACGAGGACCACGACTTCGCCGAGATCCACCGGGCCGCCTTCGCCGACGGCCCCGACGTCCGCACGGTGACGTACGAAGACGGCCGCCTCGCCGGGCTGCGGTCCGCCCACGACAACGCCGTCCCCGTCGGGCGGATCGTGCTCACCGAACCCGCCGTCGCGGACGCCCTGCGGGGGCTGGAGGCCGCCCTCCCCGCCGGTCCGCACCGTGCCGAGGCGCTCGCCCTCGCCCGCGCCGCCTACGTCCCCGGCCGGACGATGCGCGACGCGTTCGCGCGCTTGCTCCGCGCGCTCGTCCCCGACGTGGTCCTGATGTCGGTCGACGACGCGCGGCTGAAGGCGCTGGCCGCCCCGCTCGTACGGCGCGAGCTGTCCGAGTGGCCCGAGACGCTGGCGGCTCTGGAGGCGCGCAGCGCCGACCTCGTGGCGGCCGGGTTCCACGCCCAGGTGGCGCCGTCGCCGGTCAACCTGTTCTGGCTGGAGGACGCCGCCCCGCCCCGCCCGCCCGGTTCGGAGGACGACGGCGCTCCTGGGGCGACCGAGGAGGGGGCGGGGCGGCGGCTCGCGCTCGACCCGGCCGAGACGGGAGGGACCGCCTTCGAGGTACGCGGGGCGGGGCGGACGCTCGCGCTGGACGCCCTGCTCGACGCCGAGCCGTGGCGGTTCAGCCCGAACGTGGTCCTGCGGCCGCTCGTGCAGGACGTGCTGCTGCCCACGGCGGCCTACGTCGCGGGGCCGGGCGAGGCGGCCTACTTCGCCCAGCTCGGCCCGGTCTACGAGCGGTTCGGCGTGCCGATGCCCGTCGTCGAGCCGCGCCTCAGCCTGACGGTCGTCGAGCCCAGCGTCGCCAAAGTGCTCGACCGCTACGGGCTGGACGTGGCCGACCTTTCGGGCGACCTCGCCGCGCTCTGGCGCCGCCTCGCGCTGGAGGCGTCCGACGCCGACCTCGACGGCGTCTTTGCCGATGCCCGCGCCCGTCTCTCGGGCGTACTGACCGACCTGGAGGCCGTCGCCTTAAACGTGGGCGGCGAGCTGAGCGGGGCGGCCGGCGCCGCGCGAGCGGCGGTCGACCACGCGGTCGACCGTCTGGAGACGAAGACGGTCCGCGTCGAGAAGCGGGCGCACGCCGACATCCGCGCGCGGCTGGAGCGCGGGCAGGCGGCGCTGTGGCCGGGCGGGGCGTTACAGGAGCGGGCGCTTGGACCGCTCGGCGTCGTCGCCCGGCACGGTGTTGGCGCGCTCGCGGACCTCGTCGGCGCCGTGCCGCTCGACGCCTCCGCCCACTACGTCGTCCGCCCATGACCTTGTTTTCCCCGCTCGTCGAGCGCGCCGTCGAGATCGCCGCCGAGTGGCACGACCAGACGTACCGCAAGGGCCGGTGGAGCGACCCGTGCGTCGAGGCCCCGAACGGCGCGCCGTCGCGCGTGCCCGCCATGGCCCACGTCACGACCGTCGCGCTCACGGTCCAGCGGGCGGGGTGGGGAGACGAGGCCGTCGCCGCGGCCTTCCTCCACGACGCGCTCGAAGACGCCGACCGCTACGGCCACACGATGACGCCGGCCGCGCTCGACGCGCTCGTGGGCGGGGCGGTCGTCCGCATCGTCGAGGCTGTGACCGAGCCCAAGCGCGACGCCGCGGGCGACTGGCTCCCGTGGCGCGTGCGGAAGGAGGCGTACCTCGACGCGCTCCGCGCCGGCCCAGTCGAGGGCGCGGCCGTGTCGCTGGCCGACAAGCTCCACAACGCGTTCTCGATGGCGTCCAGCCTGGAGGCCGGCGTCGACATCTTCGCCGACGGGCCGGGGCGCCGCGCGCTCTCGGCGGGGCCGGAGGCGCAGGCGTGGTTTTTCCACGCGGCCCTCGACGCCACGCGCCGCTTCGACGACCCGCGGCTCGGCCCGATGCGCGAGCGGCTGGGCCAGGAGGTGGCGCGGTTCGAGGCGGCGGCCGGCGTCGCCGCCTAAGCCACCTCGCCCGCCCCGCCCTTGGACACTCGCTGGACTAGGGCGGGGTGGGGAACGGGCTGTGGTCTACAAGAAGGACCCGCCACCCCGCCCGCCGTAGGTTCGGGCGCATGCCGCCTTCTACTCGCTCCCGCCCGCCCGCTGCTCCGCCCACGTGGGGCGGGGTGGGGCGGACCGCCGTCGCGCTCGGCCTCGCCGCGCTGGTAGTGCTCGCCGGGTGCGGTAGTGAGCCGGCCGCTCCGCGCAGCGCCGCCGCGCCCTCCGCCGAGGTGGAGGAGGCACCCGCCGACCGCCCCGCCCCCGAAGTCCGGCCCGGCGTGCCGCTCGACCGCATCCTCGCCCTCCACGACGACCCCGCCGCGTTCCTCGCCGGCCTCCGCCCGCCTCGGCAGACGCACGTCGAGCTCGTCGCGAACGAGTACACGGAAGGCCAGGTCGACACCGTCCGCACGCGCGTGTACGACGGGATGGAGGTCGTGGCCTACGAGGTCACGGACGGGCCGACGTTCGTCCAGAGCGTGACGATCATGGGCACCGGCTACGGGACATCGGGCGGGGTGGCGGTCGGCGAAGCGCGCGAGGCGCTCGAAGACGTCCTCGGGCGCCCGGTCGACGAGCGGAGCGGGGCGGTCCTCTACGAGATCGACAGCGGACCGGCGCCGACCGCCGTGGAGGTCCGCTACGAGACGGACGAGGACGGCGTGGCGCGCGCCGCCGAAGTCACCTGGCGCCCGTACCTCGACTGAGCGGGCGAGAAAGAGCGGGCAGGGCGGGGCGCGGCCTTTCGCCGCCCCGCCCCTTACGCGAGTCGCCGGGCGACGTCGTCCAGGAGGCGCCGGACGCGGAGGCGGTTGACGCCCAGGTCGCTCTCGCCCACGCGCGACGCGCTGCGGACGTGGAGGACGGACTGCCCGGCCGAGCCGGGTTCGATGGCCGCAGCGACGTCGTCGCGGAACGGGCCGGCGCGGAAGACGGCGCGGAGCCCGGTCTCGGTCGGCGTCACGCGGATGGCGGAGCCCGAGAAGATCGACCGCTGCTCGCGGACGGCGGCGTCGAGCGCGGTCTTGAGCGCTTCGGGGCCGACGTCGTAGGCTCGCCGGGCGCGGTAGCAGTTGGGCGTGTCCGTGCAGGTCGGGAGCGGGCCGACAAAGCCAGGCTCGTCGGGGCGCGACCCGAGCACCCGGCCCGCGACGAGGGCCGCGGCCATCACGCCGAGCGTGCCCAGACCCAGGAGGAGAGGCCGCTTCACCGCCCCGCCCCCAACGCGACCGTTGCCGGGCCGCCGGCCGCCGGTGTGCCGGCCGTCGGGTCGGCCTGGAACTCGCCGCCCTCGTTGTACTTCGACGGGCACTTGACGAGGATGTGCTCGGCCTCGAAGTCGCCGGCCGCCGTCATCTGGCCCTCGACGACAACCTGCTCGGCGTCCTCGAACGAGGCCGGCTTCGGGTTGGCGTAGACCACGCGCCGGGCCGTTCCGTCCTCGTCGGCCATGACGAACGTGAACACGTTCCGGTCCGGGTCGTAACGCGAGGGCTCGGCCTCCAGCCACTCGCCGACGACGTGGGCGCGGCGCCCGCTCTCGGTCGCCTCGGTAAACGTCTCGTAGCCCGAGAGCTGGCTTCCAAAGCTGGTCACGACGAAAAAGCCGAAAACGGCGACGAACGCGAGGCCGGCGAGGGTCTTGAGGCGCATGGCGGGGGCGGGGCGGTCGGGGAACGGGAACGTACGGCCGCTAGCGGTCGACGGAGGGCTCGGCGGGGCGGGGCGGGGCGTCGTCGAGCCGGTCGAGCTCGCGCTCGACGCGGCCCAGCCGGCGGTCGGTGCGGACGAGCAGGAACAGGAGCCCGAGCCACACCACGAGGACAACGGCGAGCACGACGTAGAGCTTGTCCTGGGACAGCATGACCTGCTCGAGTGCGTCCGGCTGCTGCCCCACCTGGGCGGCAGCGGCGTCGAGGACGGCGACGGTCGTGTCGGCCACTTGCATCACGAGACGACGGCGAGGGCCGGCGCGGCGTCCGCCCCGCCCCGCTCGACGCGGAGCTCGGCGACGCGCGCGCGGACGCGCTGCGTGTAGATCCACCACGCGAGCATCAGGAAGCCGGCGGCGGCGGCGTAGAACACCCACCGCATCTGCGGGGCGATGTCCATCTGGCTAAAGGCCGGGTTGCCCTCGGCGCCCGGGTGGAGGCTCGCGAGGCGGCGCGGCAGGACGTAGGTCAGGAACGGCATGGTCGCTGTCGCGAACAGCGCGTAGACGGCCGAGAGCCGCGCCCGCGTGCGGGGACGGTCGATCTGGCCGCGGAGCACGAAGTAGGCCCCCGAGATCAGCAGCTGCACGGCCACCATCGTCTGGCGGGGGTCGCCGTTCCACCAGATGTTGGTGCCCACGTACCACGTGAACCGCGCCCACAGGATGCCGGTCACGAGCGCGATCACGCCGGCCGCCGTCGACACCCGCCACGCGGCTTCGGAGCGCACGTCGTGGACCTCGCGGCCGGTGGCCAGGTAGCGCCCCGCGTGCCATGCCCCGGCGACCGCGCCGGCGTAGAGCACGAACCACATGGGCACGTGGAAGTACAGGTTCCGCGCCGTCTGCTCCAGGATCGGCAGGTTCGTCACCGGCGCCGCGATCCCGAGCACGAGCACGACCGTGACCCAAACCGCGGCGACGACGCCGAACAGGCGGTACACGAGGCCGTAGCGGGGCAGGGCGAGGTCGCGGTCCATCGGGCGGGGCGGGGCGCGGGGAACGCCCGGAAGAACGGCCGGGATGCCCGAGGAATGGAGAATGGGGAATGGAGAATGGGGGATGGGGTATGAGGAATGGGGGATGGGGGATGGGGGATGGGGGATGGGGGATGGACGCTCGCGGGCGGGGCGGCGCCGGGTTTGTTCCACCCCGCCCGCGAGCGGTCCTGTAGGGGCGAGCGGCGGTCGCCCTCGGGGGCGGGGCGGTCGTACAGCCACCCCGCCCATCAACGAGCACCCGTGGGGACACGGCGTGCCGTGTCCGGGGCGATTGGAGCGGTCAGAGCCTCCCGCCGAAGTCCATTCAAGGCGGCGGCAGTCCCCCTCCTGGCCACCGCGCAGCGTCGGCGCAGCCAAGAGGGGATAGGGGTGGTTGTGACGCAAGCGGAGCGTTTGGCCCGTCGCCGCCCCGCCCGGACGCCGTTGCCCGACGCCGTTGCATGCAACGGCGCTACAGCGCCCACCCCGCCCATGACGCGCGAGGGCGGGGTGGCGCACCTTCCGCTGCCCGCTGCCCGCTGCCCGCTGCCCGCTGCCCGCTGCCCGCTGCCCGCTGCCCGCTGCCCGCTGCCCGCTGCCCGCTGCCCGCTGCCCCGTCAGTCCCGCCAGACGTAGTCGAACAGGAGGAACGAGGCCGAAACCAGAAGACCCGCGTAGGCCGCGAGCAGGACGAGGTTGCCCTGGGCCGCCGCCCACGCCCCGGTCGGCGCGCCCGCCGCGAGCTCCGTCAGCTCCACGGCCGGGATCAAGACGGGGACCACGAGCGGGAACGCGAGGACGGGCAGGAGCGGGCCGGCCGCCTGCGACCGCGCCACGATGGCCGAGAGCAGCGTCGTCGCCGCGGCCAGACCGAGGGCGCCCAGCGCGAGCGCCGCCGCGAGCACGGCCGGCGCCCCGAGCGGCGTGGGCACGAGGACGCGGAAGCCCAGTGCGGCCACGGCCCCCAGCGCCGCCATCAGGGCCACGTTGAACGCGAGCTTGCCGGCGTAGACCTGGCTCGGGCGGAGGTGGAGCTGGAGGAGCAGCGACGTCCCCCGCTCCTCCTCGGCCACGAACGCCCGCCCCAGCCCGACGGCCGCCGCGAACACGACGACCACCCACAGCAGCGCCGCCGCGACGGACACCGACGGCGCCCCGCGCCCCAGCGCCACGCGCACAAGCACGAGCGAGGCGGCCACGAACATGCCCAGCGCGCCCAGCGCGACGCGCGTGCGGAGCTCGAGGCGGGCGTCGTTGGCGACGACGGCCCAGGCGCCGGCCAGCCAGTTCACAGGGCGGGGTGGGGGAACGGGGGAGGGGAGCGGAGGATAGCACGGGTCCGCCCCGCCCTCGGGGTCCGCCCTTTGGATCCGCCCTCGGGATCTGCCCCACCTTCCCCCACCTGCCCGTGCCGGAGTCGACCGCCCCCGCCCCGTTCCGCGACCGCCTCGTCGGCGCCCTCCTCGGCTCCGCCGTCGGTGACGCGCTGGGGATGCCCGTCGAGGGCCTCAGCCACCAGAACGTCCGCACCTACTACAAGGGCATCAAGGAGATGCGGGCTGACGAGAAGCGCGGCGACCTCGACGCCGGCCAGTGGACGGCCGACACGCAGCGCGCCCGCGCCCTCACGCGCGCGCTCGCGACGGCCGCGCCGGACAGCCCCGAGGAGGTCCGCACCACCCTCGCGCTCCCCGGCGACGACGCCCGGCGGGGCGGGGTGGTGAGCCCGTCGAGCGCGCTCGCGGCCTGCGCCGCCCCGCTCGGCGTGCAGGCCCGGCTCCGCGGCTTGAAAGACCTCGCGAGCGCCCGGTGGGCCGCGCTCCTCCTGCGCGACGTCGACCCCAGCCCGGTCGCCCACGTCGCCGCCGCGGCCCAGATCGCGGCCGTCCGCACGTGCCTGGACAAGGACCCCGAATCGCTCACGGGCGCGCAGATCCTGGACGCTGCGCTGAGCGCGGCCCGCGACTCCGAGCGGCTGCTCAGCGCCGACGACCGCGTGTCGAAGCGGCTCGACGCGCTCCGCGGCCACCTCGGCGAGACTCCGCTCGACCTCCAGGACCTTTGCAACGGGACCGGCTCGGCGGCCGACGAGGCGTTCCCGTTCGCCGTCGCGATGGTGGCGCGCAGCCCCGAGCTCGTCGAGCCTACGTTCCTCGCCGCCGTCAACGTAGGCGGCGACGCGGCGGCGGTCGGGGCGTGCGTCGGCGCCCTCGTCGGCGCGCTTCACGGCGCGCGCGCCCTCCCCGCCCCCTGGCTCGATGCGCTCGAAGACGCCGATGCCATCCGCGCCGAGGCGGAGGCTTTGGTGACGGCGCTGGGGGAGTAGAGCAGGTAGAGCAGGTAGAGCAGGTAGAGCAGGTAGAGCAGGTAGAGCAGGTAGAGCAGGTAGAGCAGGTAGAGCAGGTAGAGCAGGTAGAGCAGGTAGAGCAGGTAGAGCAGGTAGAGCAGGTAGAGCAGGTAGAGCAGCGGGCCGGGCGGCGGCCGAAAAGTTCCACGGCGCTCCCGCCCCGCCCGGTGGCGCGCACGGGGCGGGGCGGGCACCTTGCTCTCTCCGCTCTCTCCGCTCTCTCCGCTCTCTCCGCTCTCTCCGCTCTCTCCGCTCTCTCCGCTCTACTCCGCCCACGCGTCGGCCCAGGGCGGGGCGGCGAGGAGCGCGCGCGCCGCGTCGGGCGGGACCGGCCGCGAGAACAGGTAGCCCTGGCCGAGCGGGCACCCGAGGTCGCGGAGCGCGGCGAGCTGGTCGGCCGTCTCGATCCCCTCGGCGACCACGCGGAGCCCGAGGTCGTCGGCGATCTGGACGACGGCGCGGACGAGCGACCGGGCCGCCCGCGACGTGCCCAGGCCGGTCACGAACGATCGGTCGATCTTGAGGCCGTCAACGGGGAGCGTGTGGAGGAGCCCGAGCGACGAGTAGCCCGAGCCGAAGTCGTCGACGCAGAGCTGGAGGCCGTGGGCGCGGATCGCGGCGAGCGCCTCGCGCGCGGCGTCGGCGTCGACGAGCGCCCGCTCGGTCAGCTCCAGGACCACGTGCTCCGGGCGGAGCCCAGCGGCGTCGGCCGCCGCCCGCGCCCGCTCGGCGAGGCCGGCGGCGAGGAACGTCTGGTCGGAGCAGTTGACGCTGATCCACAAGAGCGAATCGGCGTCGAGGTGCGGCGCCCAGCGGCCCATCTCGCGGCACGTCGCCTCGAGGACCCAGCGGTCGACCTCGGCCACGAGCCCGACCTCCTCGGCGACGGGGAGGAAGCGGTCCGGCCCGAGGAGCCCGAGGTCGGGGTGCTGCCACCGGACGAGCGACTCGAACCCGACGGCCGCGCCGGAGTCCAGGTCCACGATGGGCTGGAAGAGCGCCCGGAGCTGGCCGTCGTCGATGGCCTGCCGGAGGTCGTGCTCGAGCCCGAACCGGGCCGCGGCCGCCTCGTGCATGGACGGGTCGAACACGGTCACGCCGCCCCGCCCGGCGTGCTTGGCCGCGTACATCGCCGTGTCGGCGTCGCGGAGGAGCGCCTCGCGGTCGGCGTAGGCCTCGCCCCGGGCGACGACGCCGACGCTCGCCCCGGGCTGCACGGCCCGCGCGCCCAGGTCGACCGGCGCGCCGAGGGCGTCGAGGACCGCATACGCCACCGCCTCGGTCGCCCCGCCCGCCGCCCCGCCCGTCTCGGGCACGATGACGCCGAACTCGTCGCCGCCCAGCCGGGCCACGAGCGCGCCGTCGTGGACGCCGACCGCCCTGCGGAGCCGGGCGGCCACGGTCTTCAAGAGCCCGTCGCCGGCCTCGTGGCCCAGCGAGTCGTTGACGACCTTGAAGCGGTCGAGGTCAATAAAGAGGACGCCGAACGGGGCGCCCGACGCCATGATTCGGTCGATCCGGTCGCGGAAGCGGGCGCGGTTCGGGAGCCCCGTGAGGTCGTCGTGCGCCGCCTGGTGCCGGAGCCGGGCGGCCAGCTCGTGCCGGTCGGTCACGTCGCGGACGGCCGTCATGCGCACGGGGCGGCCGCCGTAAACCAAGCTCCCGCCCTGCACCTCGACCCACGCCCGCGAGCCGTCGGCGCGGACGACGACGATCTCGTACGGCTCGGTCCGCTCCGCCGCGATCGCCTCGCGGACAGCCCCGACGTGCTCCGGTGCCACGAAGTCGGTGGCCGCGCGGCCGACCGCGTCGGCCGTCGACGGCAGCCCGATTAGCGCTGCGAACTGGTCGTTGCAGTCGATGACCACCCCGCCCTCGGTGAACGCGATGCCCTCGGTCGTCGACTGGCCCAGTGCGCGGAGCCGGCCCTCGCTCTCGGCGAGCGCCCGGCGCCGGAGGTCGCGCGCGACGGCGCCGCCGGCCCACTGCGCCGCCAGACGCACGAGGTCGGCGTCGCGGTCGGTGAACGCGCACGGGGCGGGGCGGTCCGACCAGAAGCCGAGCGCGCCCCAGACGACGCCGTCGACGACGACGGGCACGCCGACGTACGCTCCGACACCCGCGGCGGCGTGGTGGCGGTGCGCCGAGTCGGACAGGTCCTCGACGGCGACGACGTCACCGGCGGCGAGTGCGAGGGCGCCGAGTGGGAGGCCGCCCGGTTGGTCGTCGGTGGCGGGGCGGGGCGGGGCGGCGGCGACGCACGCGAACGCCCCGCCCTCGGCGTCCGACTCGGCGCGGCTGAGGGCGCCCGTGTCGAGCCCGAGCAGCTCGGCGACGGTCGCGAGCACGACGGGTGCGCGGTCGTCGAGCGCGCCGTCCACGGCCGTAACGTCGAGGAGCCGGTGGAGCCGCTCGGCCTCCCACGTCAGGCGCGCCTCGGCGTGGTGGAGGTCCGTGACGTCGATCGACACGCCCGTCGCCCCGACCACGTGGCCGGCGTCGTCGGTCGTGGGGGCGGCCCACGACTCGTAGTGGAGCGGGCCGACGCTGGCCGACCACGTCCGCTCCTCCCCGCCCAGGACGCGCCGGAGGGCGGCCACGGCCTCGGGGACATCGGCGTACAGCTCGAACACGTTCTGCCCGATCGACGCCCCGGGCTCGACCCCGAGCGCCCGGAGCCCGCGCCCCTCCTGGAGCGTAAACGCGCCGTCGCCGTCGAGGGCAAAAAGGACGATCGGCGACTGGTCGACGACGGCCTGGAGGTGCCGGTTCTGGGCGGCGAGCGCCTCGGTCCGTTCGTGCCGGTCGAGGGCACCGCCGGCCCACGTGGCGAGCACGCGGATCAGGTCGCGGTCGGCGTCGGAAAGCGGGGCGGCGAGCGGGGCGGAAGACGAAAACGCGAGCGTCCCCCACGGCGCGCCGCCGACGGAGAGCGGGGCGCCCACGTACGCTTCGAGCCCGAAGGCGAGGTAGCACGGGTGCCGGCGGTGCGGGGAGGCCGCCGCGTGGGCGATCTCGAACAGGTCGCGGCCGCCGATCGTGATCGAGCAGTACGTGTCGCCGAGGTCGAAGCGGTCGCCGGGCGCCATCGCCGCCCCGTGGCACGCGACGACGGTGTAGTCGTCGCCCTCGATCCGGCTCACGGTCCCGACGTCGAGCCCGAGCAGCGACGCTGTGAGCGCGAGCGCCTGCTGCGCCTGGTCCTCGAACGGGAGATCGCCCTGGGACATGACCGTCGCGAGCAGGCGGAGCCGGTCGGCGTGGCCGGCGTCGTCGCGTCCGAGGCCGCCCCGCCCCGCCCGGACCTGGCCGGCCACGCGGCCGTCGGGCGCTTGGCAGAGCGTGACCCAGAGCGGGGCGCCGCCGCGGCTCCGCACGCGGAGCGAGACGTGGTCGGCCTCGCCGTCGCGGACGCGGCCGACGAGGGCCTCGGCCGTCGGGCGGTCCTCCGGCGCCACCCAGTCGGCGAGCGGCCGCCCGTCCGCGGCTTCGGGCGCCAGCCCGGCCAACGCGGCGGCGGCCGGCGACGCGGCGACGCGGCCGTCGGCGTGGATCTCGATCGTGGCAGCGGGGGCGGTGGGCATCGGCGAAGCCGTCTGGGCGGAGGTCGCCCGCGGCCGGCGCACATCCCGTTCCCCACCCCGCCCCGCCTTCTGTGACGCTGGATAGCGCGGGGGCGGGGTGGAGCGGCGTTACGAAACGCCCGGCTAAACGCGGCTCCGCCCGATGCGGCCACCCCGCTCGCCATGCACGAATACTGATGGTTCCGGGCGGGGCGGCAACCGCGCGCGCGGCGCGTCGGTCTCGCTGCGTCCGAACCGCTTTGGGCGGGGCGGGGTGGCCTCGGGCGGGGCGCTACCGGCGCTCGGCGTCGCGGTGCGGCTCGGGGTGGCCGCCCGGCGGGACGCCGCCCGAGAACCCGTCGGCGTCCTCCCACCCCGCCGGCGGGAGCGCGCCCAACTCGCCGAAGTCGCCGACGAACCCAACTTCCGTGCTCAGCCGGTAGCCCTGCTCGCGCTCGACAGTCTCCTGGACGTAGCCGATGAGGTGGCGGACGTCGCGGGCCGTCGCAGACTGCCCCTCGGCCGCGCCCGCGTTGATCAGGATGTTCGCGTGCCGCTCCGTGACGGCCGCCCCGCCGATCCGCGTGCCCTTCAGGCCGCACCAGTCGGCCAGCCGCCCCGCCCCGACGCCGTCGATCTTCTTGAAGATGGAGCCCGCCGAGGGCTGCGTGTCGAGCGGCGGGTGCCGCGCGCCGCGCCATTCCAGGTTGGCCTCGACCGTCGCGCGCAGCCGGGCGGGGTCAGCCGGCTCGAGGCGGAACGCCGCGCTCAGCACGAGGTCGTCGGTCACGTGGAGCGTCGAGTAGTCGTACCCGAAGTCGAACCAGTCGCGGCCGACCGTCACGCGCGAGCCGTCGGCGCGGAGGAGTTCGGCGGATTCGACGACCTCCTCGATAAACATGGTCCGCTCGCGGTCTGGGGGCGGGGAGAGAAAGTGGAGGTTCTGCCACAGCGCTCCGCCGACCGTCGAGGGGATGCCGGCGTAGTGTTCGAGCCCGCCCAGCCCGGCCGCGACGGTCGCCTCGATGAGGTCGGGCCAGACGACCGCCCCGCTCTCGGCCGTCACGAGGCCCGTCGCGCGGTCGACCGCCACGTGCGCCGCCCGGTTGCGGATCACGACGCCGCGGAAGCCGAGGTCGCCGACGAGGATGTTGGCGCCCAGGCCGAGGAGGAAGTACGGGACCTCGGCCTCACGCGCCGCCCCGACCGCGGCGGCCAGCTCGTCGGCGCTGTGCGCCTCGAAAAAAACGTCGGCCGGGCCGCCGATTTGAAACGTCGTGTACGGCCCGATGGGCTCGCCCGCGCGGATACGCTCGGCGTCCAACTCCGGCAGGCGCTCGCGGAGCCCGTCTCGGAACGAGCGCTCGCGGCGCTCGCGCTCGGCCGGTGAGAGGGGGCGGGGCGGGGCGGAGACCAGGGGCACGGGGCGGACCCAAAGGGCGGGGTGGGGGAGAGGGCGGGCGGGCCGCCCCGCCCTTGCACGTCGGGCGGGGCGGAGTTCGGCGGCGCCTCTAAGTTTACCGACCGCCTTGCGACCGCCCCGCCCTTTGGGTCCGCCCGTGCCCGAGACCTCTCCCGACTTTTTCGAGCGCGTGTGGAACGTCGTCCGGCGCGTGCCGCCGGGGCGGGTCACGACGTACGGCCACGTCGCGCGGCACCTGGGCGTCGGGCGGGGCGCCCGGGCGGTGGGCTGGGCGCTGAAGGCGGTCGCGCAGAACGCGCGGGGCGGGGCGGGCGCGCCGTGGTCGGTCCCGTGCCACCGCGTCGTCAACCGCGAGGGCGTGCTGACGGGCCGCCTCCACTTCGAGACGCCGACGGTCATGGAGGAGCGGCTCCGGGCGGAGGGCGTCGCGTTCGACGGGGCGGGGCGGGTAGAGCTGGCGGCACACCTCTGGGACCCGGCCGTCGAGGGCTGACGGCTGGGGCGGGGCGGCGACCGTTCGCGGGCGGGGTAGACCGTCCGGGGTTGCCCTGCGACCGTTCGCGGGCTTTTCCTCATCGTTGGGTACGAGAAGACGCACGGCCCAGCGTAGTGCAGGTACACTAGACCTCCTACAACTCTGGGCAGTCCCTTCACACGGCAGCCTGGGCGCTCGCACTCTCACCAACGCACCCACCATGCGACCCACTGTCACTCGCGCTCTTGGAAGCTTCGCCGTCTTATTGGCGGCGCTCGCCGGTCCTGGCGCTCTCGCGCAAACTGGTACCGTCACGGGCACGGTCGTCGACGCCGAAACGGGCGAGGCCCTGCCCACGGCGGCTGTCCAAGTTGTTGGCCAGCCCGGTCTCGGCGGCGCCACCAACATCAACGGCATCTATGAGTTCGACCTTCCGGCCGGCACGTACACCATACGCGCCACGTTCGTCGGCTACGAGGCCGGCGAGGCGCTTGTCACGGTCGGAGTCGAAGAAGAGGTGACCCAGGATTTTGCGCTCTCGACCGACCTCGCTGACTTAGAAGAAGTGATCGTCACGGGCGCTCTGTCGGAGCGGTCGGTTGGTCAGTCGGAGGTTGCTGTGTCGCGGCTTGACGCCGAAGCACTCACGGCTCAAAACGAGTACCAGGATGTCTCCCAGTTGCTCAACGGCAAAATTTCAGGCGTTAGCGTCCAGCCGTCCTCGGGTAACGTCGGAGGCGGGATCCGGTTCAACGTCCGAGCCGGCGGTGGCCTGAACGGGCAAGGTCAGCCGCTCATCTTCATCGACGGTGTTCGAATTGACAACTCTCAGATCGTCGGGTTCGGAGCGGGCGGCCAGGGGACGAGCGCTCTCGCTGACCTCAACCCTGAAGACATCGGCTCGGTCGACGTGCTGAAAGGGCCGGCGGCTGCCGCGCTTTATGGAACAGACGCTTCAAACGGCGTAGTCCTCATCACGACCAAGAACGGCGCTTCGGCCACTGACGCCTTTAACATCTCCATCCGGCAGACTGTCGGTCAGAACTCTCAGCAGACGGAGTACACGGCCATCAATGCCTTTCGGACGTTCGGAGACGCCAACGCCAACTTCCGCGACGGCACAATCTTGGAAACGGGCGTGAGCATCTCGGGCGGCACCCAGGCGGTCCGATACTACGGCCAGTTCGATCGCCGTGACGAGGAGGGCATCCTCCCGAATAACGACTTTGACCGGAACTCGCTGCGGGCCAACTTCGACGTGACGCCGTCGCAGAAGCTCCAGGTCGGCGTCAACTTCGGCTACACGCAGAGTGCGACGAGCCGGCCGCAGAACGACAACAACGTCATCGGCTTCCTCGGCAATACACTCCTGCGGCCGTCTTCCTACCTCTTTGTCGACTCGCTCGGTGTGCTCGCGGCCCGAAACGAACAGCGGACGAACCGCTTCATCGGCGCCGCCGACGTAGCGTGGACACCGATCCCGGCCCTCACGCTCCGTGGCAACGTCGGGGTCGACGCCGCTGATCTCCGGCAGGACGACTTCCAGCAGACTGGGATCTCCTACCCGGGCGTTGGGACACGCGGCTCGCGCGGGTTCTACGGCCGCGAGAACGATCAGGTCTCTCTCACGGCGAGCGCCCGCTACCAGTACAACCTGACCCCGCGGCTCAACCTCTCGACGGCCGTCGGTGTGCAGGGATTCGACCGGCGCCTGCGGACGATCTTCCTGGAGAACTTCAACTTCGCCACTCCGCTCATCACAGACATCGGGTCCGGTACGGAGTACCAGGAGTCGGGCGAGAGCTATCTCAACGAGCGCCAAATCGGCGTGCTCCTGGATCAGTCGGTCAGCTACGGTACAGTCTTTAACGGGTCGGCTGGGTTCCGTCAGGACTACGCAACGGCCATCGGCGGCGATAGCCCCTCGATTTTCTACCCGTTCATCCGTGGCGCCTTCCGGTTCGACCAACTCAACGGTACGCCGGCCATTTTCGACCTCCTGAAGGTCCGAGCAGCCTACGGCGAGAGCGGTCAGTCGCCGGGTGCTTATGACTCTCAGGCCGCGCTTTATGAGGCCGCTGTCGGCGGGTACGGGGCCGGGGCCATCCCCGATCTTATTGGCAACCCGGACATCCGGGCCGAGCGCGTGGCTGAGTTTGAGACCGGACTCGACGTCGAGATCGCCGGCGTGGCGCTCGCCGAACTCACGTACTACATCCAGCGCGCGACCGACTCCATCGTCGGTGTCGAACTGCCGCCGTCGACCGGCCAAGTCGCCTCGCTCGTCCCGTTCAACGTGGGGCGGGTCGATGGGCAGGGGATCGAGTTTTCCCTCACGTCAACGCCGGTCTCTTTCCAGAACTTCTCGCTCGACCTCGGGGCGGTGTTCAGCTACCAGACCAATGAGGTGATCGAACTGGGTGAAAACCCGGTTACAGGAAACCCAAACCCCGCCCTCTACGACGGGTTCGATGTTAACGTCATCCGTCCGGGCATTTGTGCCTATCAGCTAGGCGTGGGTGACAACTACTCGCCCGATCTCCGTGGCGACGAGTGCCCAACGGAGATCACTGATGGGCTCCCGCGCTCTGCGTTCTACACGACGCCGGTCAACGGGGCCGTCTTCGAGAGCGACGGGACGTACGCCGGTGTCGACTTCGGCATCGACCAGGACAACCTCGAGCTGTACCAGGACAGGCTCAGCTCGGGGGAGTGCGAATACAACCCCAGTAGTGGGGCCTCCCGGTGCTACTACGGTCTCCCGTACCCGAAGTACAACGGGTCGTTCACGGCCAACGCCACCATCTTCCGAGACGTCAGCTTCTACGCCCTCGTCGACTACGCGATTGGACTCAAGGTGCTGAACAACACACGCAACTTCCAGCTCTCGTTTGGGAACGACCAGGAGCGGGCTGAACTGGCGGATCAGCTTGGCATCGGCTCGGCAGACGATCTCCCGAACCTCACGCCTAACACGCCCGAGTACGAGGCGGCGGCCAACGCCTACGCCCGGACGGACCGCCGCTTCGACGCTAACCTTATCGAGGACGCCGACTACCTCAAGCTCCGCGAGATCAGCATCCGTTATAGCCTCAACCGGCTGCTTGCGGGCGTACCGGCCTCGCCCATTCGGACCGCGACCCTCACGCTTGCGGGACGCAACCTCTTCACGTCGACGCCCTACAGCGGCGTCGATCCGGAGGTCAACTTCGCTGGCGCTCGGAGCCTCTCACGGGGCCAGGACTTCCTGACGCTCCAGCAGCCACGCGTCATCTACGCGACCCTCACCGTCGGCCTCTAGCCTCCTCTGAACCACCAGACGCAGGCTCCCGGACGCTCCGGGAGTCTGCTGTGCCCCATGAACAAGTCACTCCTCATCTCTGTCGTGGCTGGCGCTCTCGCCGTAAGCGGCTGCGACTCGTTCGTCAACGACGTCGACCCCCCGATCGACCTTGTCTCGTCGGACTCCCTCAACGCAGTCGGAAACTTACAGTTCGTCGTTACAGGCGTTGAGCAGAGGTTTGCGACGGCCTACGGCGACATAGTAGTCCTTTCCGAGGGGCTCGCCGACTCCTATCGGTTCGCTTATGGGACTTCAGGAGCCACCTTTCCCACGTATATTGAGATCGACGAAGGGATGATCGAGCTCGACAATAACTCTGTCGACGCGGCCTATACTGATGTCAATGAGCTCCGCTTCCTTGCGGACGATCTCATCAACCGGGTGACGAACACGATCCAGTTTGGGTCGAACCCGCCAATCACTCAGTCTGAGGCCCTGTACGCGGGCAACCTCTACGCGGGTATCGCACGATACTTCCTCGCGACCTACTTCGGACTCAATCCGCGACAGGGAGGGGCCACGATCGACTCCGGCCCGTTCATCCCGTCGAGCGAACTCTACGACCAAGCTATCGCCAACTTCCAGGCTGCCTTGAGCAACGTCGATGCGGGATCTTATGAAGCTCGCGTGGCTAACTCGCTCCTTGCTCGAGCGTACCTATACGCAGGCAACACAGAGCAGGCGGGCTCTACTGCGGGCAGAGGTCTCATTGAGGGTGATGCCGATTTTGCGGCACTGTTCAGCCCGCAGACGGCCAACCCGGTCTGGCTCGCCGCTGGTCGCGGCCGGACCCAATATGGTGTGGATCCTCGATTTGAGGATAATGAAATCACGCCGACGGAAGAGTATGAGACAGTTGACTGCGCAGATACACCCTATTGTGCGGACGGTGATCTGACCTATGGCCGCCAAGCGGAGTACCTCACCGATTCAGACCCAATTCCCTTTATCACATGGCAGGAGACGAACCTCATTCGAGCGGAGTCCCTACTTGGTAGTGACGACAGTCAAGCTGTTGGTCTGATTAACGCTGCTTACGACGGTAATGACATCAGTTCTATCGACCGGAACACGCTGATCGAGATCCGTGATGACCTCTTGTTCTCACGTGGGGCTCGGCTTGTTGACCAGCGACGCTTCGACCTTTGGCATCTCGGGCCGGACACGTGGCAGTACCTGCCGATCACGCAGACCGAGCGGAACGGCAACCCGAACATCGATTAGGCCGTATGGACAATCACCCAGATCGGCTCGCACGGGCCAGATTCCGCCCCCGCATCGTCGCGCTCGTCGTCCGGGGCTACGGCCCCGCACTCCTCCCGCTCCTTGCGGGGTCAGAATCGTGACTTCGTGCGAGCCTGACCTTGCGAGTGTCCACACGACCTAGTGCTGCGTCAGAGCTAATCTGATGAGTTGAGGTGGTGTTGCGTGTTCCGTATTACGTCCCCGAGGGCACCCAACACGCAACACGAGACACGCAGCAGCTCTCTGCGGACCCATCGGAAGACGGTTGACGCGCCACTAGTTCGCGATCGCAATCGTGGGGGGGGGGGCGGGACGCATAAGCGTCCCGTCCCCCTTTTGGGTTCGCCCCAGAGCGGTTGGCCTCTCTTCCCTAAGACCCATGCGGATCGCTCTCGTCGCTGCCCTCTCAATACTCTGTGGGGGGGGCGTTCAAGCCCAAGGAGGCGATCGAGAGCATGGCAGACTGGTTGTTTTTGTTCGCGACGCCGAGACTAGAATGCCGTTCGAAGGAGCTCGCGTTGATGTCTTAGGAACAGTCGCCGCGACTGGAAAAGCAGGGAGGATCTTATTCAGTGGGCTCGAAGGATTGGCTCAAGTTAGGGTGAGTGCAACTGGCAGAGCCGAAGTTGATACTACGGTTGCTGTTGGAGCTGATTCGATTACACGAGTTGATGTGTATCTTTCCCTGTCGACAACTCAGATTGAGGGGGTGTTGGTCGAGTCGGAATCGCTTAACGACGTCATGCTTCGGCGACGTGGATTCTTTGACCGTCGGGAGCTAAGGTCTGGAAAGTTTATCACTCGGAATGAGCTCGACGCACGTGGGGCTACTCAATTTATAGATGTGTTTTCTGGTGTTAGCGGTGTAAGAATAGCGCAGCGGGGTGGGGCAACGGTTCTGGTATCCGACCGGCGTCGCGACTGTCCTATGGCTGTCTTTATAGACGGAGTAGAGGCAGCTTTCCTTTCGGAGCAGATAGATAACGTCCCATTCGATCCAATTGCAGCTGTGGAGATATATAGAGGGCCAGCTGACATGCCGCAGCAGTACGCCTACACTAAACAAAATAGAACTTGCGGTGCAGTTCTAGTTTGGACACAGATAGATGTTGAATGACGGGTGCGTGGGCGGCTCTCGGGAGGCAGCGCACTCACAGCTACGCACCAATGAGGTCGAAGTAGGGGCGGTGCTCTTGTACCGAAGCGAAACGCTGTCATACCAGGGGAATCTTTAACAGACTCAGGGAGATCCCAGGCGGAGTCTGCTTTGAGATCATCCCGAGGAGCGTCCGCTCAAGACGGCATAAGAACAGAGCAAAGGGGGGCAGTGCATAGCAGCCCCCCCGCGCTACGCCGGGCGGGGCGGCCCGTGCTCCACCGACCCCACCGCCACGGCCTCCAGCGCCTCCCAGAAGCCGGGGAACGACACGGCCGCCGCCTCGGCCCCGCGAATCGTCGTCGGCCCCGTCGCCCCGAGCGCCGCGACCGCCGCCGCCATCGCGATCCGGTGGTCGTCGCGGGCGTCGACCGTCGCGCCGTAGAGCGGGCGGCCGCCGTCGACGACGAGCCCGTCCGGGCGCTCGGTCACCGCCCCGCCCATCGCGCGGAGGAACGCGGCCGTCGCCGCGATTCGGTCAGTCTCCTTGACGCGGAGCTCGGCCGCGTCGCGGATGACGGTCCGGCCCTCGGCGTAGGCCGCGGCCACGGCCAGCGCCGGGATCTCGTCGATGAGGTTGGGGACGATGGCCCCGCCGATCTCGACGCCCGAGAGCCCGCCCGGCGCCTCGACGCGGAGGTCGGCGATGGGCTCACCACCCCGCTCACGCTCGTTCGAGACTTTGATCGTGGCGCCCATCGCGCGCAGCACGTCGAGGACCCCGCTCCGCGTCGGGTTGAGGCCCACGCCCGCGAGCTGGATCACGGCGGCCTCGGCCATGCTCCCCGCCACCAGGAAAAAGGCCGCCGCCGAGACGTCGCGCGGGACCACCCACCGCCGCGCGCGGACGGCCGCCCCGCCCTCGACCGACACGTGCCGCTCGCCGCCGAGGTCGAGCACGTCGAGCTCGAGCATCCGCTCCGTGTGGTCGCGCGTGGGGACCGGCTCGACAACGGTCGTCGTGCCGCTCGCGGAGAGGCCGGCGAGCAGCACGGCGCTCTTGACCTGGGCCGACGCGACCGGCAGCCGGTACGTGACCCCGCGCAGCCCGCGCCCGCGCAGCCCGACCGGCGCGTGACCGCCGTCGAGGTCGACCGCCCCGCCCATCTGGCGGAGCGGGGCGGCCACGCGCTCCATCGGCCGGCCGCTCAGCGACGCGTCGCCCGTGAGCGTGGAGTCGAACGGGCGCCCCGCCAGGAGCCCCATGAGCAGGCGCATGGTCGTCCCCGAGTTGCCGCAGTCGAGCGGCCCCGGGGCGGGGCGGAGGCCGCCGAGCCCGCCGCCCTGGACGAACAGGCTGGGCGTGCCGTCGGCGCCGAGCACGTCTGGCCGCTCCTCGGCGTCGACGCCGAGCGCGCGGAGGCAGGCCAGCGTCGAGTGCGGGTCGGCGGCGTCAGAGAACCCGATGATCTGGCTCTCGCCCTCGGCGACCGCGGCGAAGATCGCGGCCCGGTGCGCCACCGACTTGTCGGCCGGGAGCACCGGCGAGCCCGCGAGCGCGGCGGCGGGGTGGACGGTGACGGTCACGCCCCGCCCCGCCCGTGGCGCGAAGGAACAGGCAGCCTGCGAACGTGCCCGCCCCGCCCCGCTCGTCTGCTGGCGCGGGCGGGGCGGTCGGCCGTTGCGGGCGGGGCGGGGCGGGGCGTCACGCCGCCTCCGGGAGCGCGACGAGCGGGGCCACCTCGGCGAGCAGCGCCTCCTTCTCGGCGTGCGGCAGAAAGCCGAACCGGAACCCGTTCAGGACGATCTCGCGGAGCGCGCTAGAGGGGATCCCGCACCGCGAGTGGGCCAGCCACAGCTCCTCGGTCATCGACGTGTGGCTAAAGAGGCGGTTGTCCGTGTTGATGGTCACCGGCACGCCGGCGCGGACGTACTCGGCGACCGGGTGGGCCTCGTAGCTCGCCACGACGTGCGTCTGCACGTTCGACGTGGGGCAGACTTCGAGCGGGATCTGGCGGTCGACGACGTAGCGGAGCAGCGCCGGGTCCTGCCCCAGCGTCACGCCGTGGCCGATCCGGTGCGCCCCGCACTTGAACAGCGCCTGGCGGATCGACGCCGGCCCGAAGCTCTCGCCCGCGTGGACCGTGATGTTCAGAAGCTCTTTGCGGGCGAGGTAGAACGCGGCCCCGTGCATCTCGGCCGGGTTGCCGCGCTCGCCGCCGGCGAGGTCGAACCCGACCACGCCCTTGCCGCGGTACGACGCCGCGAGCTCGGCCTGCGCCAGCGACGCGCTCTCGCGCCGGTCGCGGAGCCCGCACACGATCACGCCCGTGCGGATGCCGTGGTCGCGCTCGGCGTCCTGGAGCCCGGCGAGCACGGCGTCGTTCACCTGCCACATCGTGAGCCCCTGGTCCGTGTGGAGGACCGGCCCGTAACGGACCTCGAGGTAGCGGACGTTCTCGCGCGCGGCGTCCTCGGCGAGCTCGTAGGCGATGCGGTGGAGGGCGTCCCGCGTCTGCATGAGCGGGATCGAGTACCCGAACCACGCGAGGTACTCCTCGAGCGTCGCGCTCCGGTCGACCTTCGCGAGCTCGGCGGCCAGCCCCTCCTCGGTGTCGGCCGGGAGGAGGTCCGGCTGGTCCTGCTCGCGGGCCAGGTCGAGCATGGTGCTCAGGCGGAGCGAGCCGTCGAGGTGGCAGTGGATCTCAGCCTTCGGCCACGCGAGGATCGTGTCGCGGTCGAGGGCGGGCGGGGTGGCAGGCATAGGCGTCGGGGGGCGTGGCCCAAACTACCCGCGCGGCCGCCCCACCCCGCCCGCCCCGCTCTGCGGACTCGGCGAAGACCGACGGGCAGGGGCACCGCGTTGGAGCTCGGGCGTACGTTTGTCGCACCCACACCCCAGAGGCCATGTCCCTCGGACCGACGGAGATCCTCCTCATCTTCCTCGCCATCCTGCTCCTGTTCGGGGCCAAGCGCATCCCCGAGATCGCGCGCGGCCTGGGCAAGGGCATCCGCGAGTTCAAGGACGCCACCAACGACATCAAGCAGGAGCTGACGGTGTCCGACGCGCCGCCGCCGCGCATCCAGCCCCCGCCGGTCCAGCGCGCCCAGCCGCAGCCGTCGCAGCCCGTCGCGACGGAGGCCGCCCCGCCCCCGGCGCCCGCCGAGGACCGCACGGCCGAGCCGCTGAGCTAGCTCGGGTACGGGGTACTTGGTACGAAGTACCCGACTTGCACGCCCTCTTTAGACCGTACCCCGTACCGGGTACCCCGTACCCACATCTCCCCAGCATGAGCATCCTGATCGACCAAGACACCCGCCTCGTCGTCCAAGGCATCACCGGCAAGGAGGGGTCCTTCCACGCCGAGCAGATGATCGAGTACGGCACGACCGTCGTCGCCGGCGTGACACCGGGCAAGGGCGGGACGACGCACCTCGACCGGCCCGTCTACAACACGGTCGCCGAGGCGGTCGAGAAGGAGGGGGCCAACGTCTCGGTCATCTTCGTGCCGCCGCCGTTCGCGGCCGACGCCATCCTGGAGGCCGCCGACGCCGGCGTCGACACGGTCGTCTGCATCACTGAGGGGATCCCGGTCCAGGACATGATCACGGTCAAGCCGTACGTGGACAAAAAGGGCGTCCGCCTCGTCGGCCCCAACTGCCCCGGGCTCCTCACGCCGGGCGCGTCGGTCAAGGTCGGCATCATGCCCACCATGATCTTCTCGCCGGGCAACGTCGGCGTCGTCTCGCGGAGTGGCACGCTCACGTATGAGGCCGTCGACCAGCTCACGCGTGCCGGCCTCGGCCAGTCGACCGCCATCGGCATCGGCGGCGACCCCATCATCGGGACCCAGTTTATCGACGCCATCCGCCTGTTCAACGACGACCCCGAGACCGAGGCCATCGTGATGATCGGCGAGATCGGCGGGTCGGCCGAGGAGGAGGCCGCGCAGTTCGTGAAGGAGAGCGTGAAGAAGCCGGTCTTCGGCTTCATCGCCGGCCGCACCGCCCCGCCCGGGCGCCGCATGGGCCACGCCGGCGCCATCGTCTCCGGTGGCAAGGGCACGGCCGAGGCCAAGCTGGAGGCCATGTCCGAGGCCGGCATCACGACCGTCGAGAGCCCCGCGGCGATCGGCGAGACCGTCAAGGCTCACTTCGAGGCCGTCGCGTAGAGGTTCGGGGTTCCAAGGTTCAGAGTTCAGGGTTCTGAACGCGAGCCCTGAACCGGATAACCCCGAACCCCGAACCATGAGAGTCCGAGACGCCCAGTTTGTCGGCGCCGCCCCGACGTGGGCGGCGCTCCCGCCCCCGGGCGCCCCCGAGGTGGCGTTCGCGGGGCGGTCCAACGTGGGCAAAAGCTCGCTCCTCAACGCGCTCCTCGGCCGCAAGCAGCTCGCGCGCACGAGCGGGACGCCGGGCAAGACGCAGGCGCTCAACTTCTACGCCGTCAACCCCGCCCCCGACCGGGGCGGGGCGGGCGGGGTGAAGGAGCCCGAGCTCTACCTCGTCGACCTCCCCGGCTACGGCTACGCCAAGGTGTCGCAGGGTCAGCGAGCCGCGTGGCAGCGGCTCGTCGGCCGCTACGTGACCGAGCGGGCCGAGCCCGCGCCCGACCACCCCGCCCCGCTCCGCGCGGTCGTCCAGCTCATCGACAGTCGGCACGGGGTGACGAAGATGGACGAGGAGCTCATGGCGGTGATGTTGGAGAGCCCCGCCCCGCACCTCGTCGCGCTCACGAAGGCGGACAAGCTGTCGGCGAACGCGCGCCAGAAGGCGGTCGCGGGCATCCACAAGCACTTGCGGCCGTACGGGCTCGAGCTCCCGGTCGTCCTCACGTCGGCCGAAAAGAAGACGGGGATCGACGAGCTGTGGAGCTGGATCTGGCGGGTGATGTAAAAGGGAAAAGGGACGCGCGGGCGGGGCGGCGCCGCATTTGTTCCGCCCCGCCCCGTGTAGGCATGGGCGGGGCGGTGACAGCAACGCTGCCGTCAACGGGAGGCGGCGGCAGCCCCCCTCCTGGCCAGGAGGGGCTAGGGGTGGTTGTGACGAGGGCGGGGCGGTCCGGCATGACGCCACCCCGCCCGGTGAACGACCCGCCGCCCCGCCCGTCGCCGCCCCGCCCCGACGCCGCGACGGCGTTGCATGCAACGCCGCTACGGCGGCCGCCCCGCCCTCATGCACCGCGGGCGGGGTGGGGCACCTTCGCTGCCCGCTGCCCACCGATATTCCGGTCGTCCGCCCCGCCCGTGGCGCCACCCCGCCCCGCCCGGCACCTTTCTCACTTCTTACAGCCGCACGCGGACCGTCTCCGCCCCGCCCGCGAGGCTCTGGAGGCGGAGCGTGTCGCCGTCGAGGCGGACGCGGAAGCGCTCGGCGCCCTGGGCGTCGGAGAGCGTGAGGACGGAGTCGCCGGCGACCTCGTAGCGGGCCTCGAACGACTGCGGCTCGCCGACCGGCGGGCGCTCGACGAACCGGGCCGTCCCGTCGCCGAGCAGCGTCATCCGCGAGCCCAGCGTGTCGGCGCCGGCCGGCCGCCACGTGCCGACGTAGGCGCCGCGGCCGTCGCCGCCGCACCCCGCGAGCGCCGCCGCCCCGCCCCAGAGCGCGGCGAGGGCCAGGAGCGTGAGGGCGGGGCGGGCGGGGCGGAGCATCGGCGGGGCGCGTACGTCGAAGGTAGCCGTTTCCCACCTCGCCCCTTGGGTCCGCCCTCTGGGTCCGCCCCCCGGCCTGATCCCGGGGCCGCACCGCTGCTCCGCATGATCGACGTTACCTCGATGCCCCCCGTCACGCTGTTCTTCCTGCTCCTGAACGGGGTCGTGGGGGCGTACACGCTCCTCGTCAACCCGGAGCTCATCGACCGCTGGGCGTTCAAGCCGTTCCGCGTCGTCCGCGATCACGAGTGGTCGCGGTGGCTGACGGCCGGGTTCGTGCACGTGGGGTTCGCGCACCTCGCGTTCAACATGATCACGCTCTACTTTTTCGGGCCGTACGTCGAGGCCGCGCTGGGGTCGGGGCGGTTCCTCATCGTGTACCTGGGGTCCGAGCTTACGGCGAACGCGCTCACGTACTGGCGGCACAAGGACAACCCGGCGTACTCGGCCGTGGGCGCGTCGGGCGCCATCTCGGGTGTCCTGTTCGCGTTCTGCTTGTTCGAGCCGTTCTCGCTGCTCTACATCTTCTTCGCGATTCCCATCCCGGCGATCCTGTTCGCGGTCCTCTACGTGGCGTTCTCGGTCTACGCCTCGCGGCGCCAGGTGGGGCGCGTGGCCCACGAGGCGCACCTGGGCGGCGCGCTCGGCGGCCTCGCGCTGACGATCCTGTTGTACCCGGGGGCCGTCTCCATCTTCCTCCAGCAGATCGGGTTGGGGTGACGGGGAGGGTAGCCGGCCGCCCCGCCCTGCGCGGGCGGGGCGGTGGAAAGGGGATTGACGAGGGCGGGGCGGTGATGTAGCCTCGGCCGCCCCGCCCGCCGGGTCCGCCCTGCCTGACTATGCGCGCACTCTCGCTCGTCGCCGCCGCCCTGCTGCTCGCCGCCTGCGACTCGGGCGGTCCTGACGCGCCTGGATCCGGCCGGTTCGAGGCCGAGATCAGCGGCGGCCTCTCGCGCTCGCTGGAGGGGACCGCTGGGCTCCTGTCGGTCTTCGACGGACCCGGTGAGGAGCCCATCCTCTCGGTCACCATGCTCGATCAGAGCGTCCTGATCCGCTCGATCTCGCTCTCCGATGAGGAGGGCGTCCTCGACGGGGAGGGGACGTACGGCCTCGGCGGTGGCGGGCCGCTCCAACTCCTCTACCAAGACGGGCTCGGGGCCGATGGAGGCTCCTACGTGTCCGCCTCGGGCACCCTCCGCGTGACGCGCTACGGCGACGACCGGATCGCGGGCACGTTCACCGCGGAGCTGGCCCCCGCGTTCGGGCGGGACGAGGGCGCCGCCGCGTCCCTCTCCGGCACGTTCGACGCCGTTCGGATCCCGGCGCCGTTCTAGCCGCCGGGGCGGGGCGGCGCCCTACGCGATCTCCAGCAGGTCCAGGAGCGCCCGCCAGTCCTCGACGACGGCCGCGCCTTCGGGCGCCCGCGCGTCGTCGCCGCGGAGCCACGCGACGCGCCACCCCGCCCCGACGCCGCCCTCGACGTCGGAGTGGAACGAGTCGCCGACGTAGAGGACGTCGGCGGGCGCGAGGGCGGGGCGGTCTAGGACGCCGCGGGCGAGGCCGAGGACGTGCTCGAACAGGCGCGGGTCCGGCTTGCGCACGCCGACCTCGTCGGAGATGACAGCGAACGCCGCCAGCGCTTCGACCTCGGGGAGTCGGGCGAACTTGGCCCGCTGCTGCTCTGAGAACCCGTTCGTCAGCACGCCCACGGGGAAGCGCGTGGCGACGGCGCGGTAGGCGTCGAGCGCGCCGTCGGCCCAGCGCCAGTGCTCGGCGTAGCGGGCGAGGTAGTCGCGCGAGAACGTCTCGGGGTCGAGGTCGTGGGCCTCCAACGCGTGCAGCACGCGCTCCGACCGGAGCCGCTTGAGGTCGGCGGCCGTGATCCGCCCCGCCCCGAAGTCGCGCCACAGCGGCACGTTGTGGGCGTGGTACGTGTCCTGAACGTGGCCGACGCCGTGGTGCCCGAGGTGCGCCGCGTGCATCCGGTGGACGTCGGCGAGCGCGGCCCGCTCGGCGCCGCGGTGGTCGAGCAGCGTGTCGTCGAGGTCGAAGACGACGAGGGCGGGCATGAAGGATGCGGGATAGAGAGACGGAGGGATGAGCAGAAGGCGGGCAGGGCGGCGGCTCTGCCCACCCCCCGCCACATTTCTCAATCCCTCTCCAAAAGACCGCCCCCGACGCGCAGGGCGCCGGGGGCGGTCACAGCCTCGGGGGCGGGGTGGCCTACGCCTCGACCGGGTCGATGTGGACGAACTTGCGGCCGCCGCGCGACGCCGCGAAGCGGACGCGGCCCGACGCCGTCGCGAACAGCGTGTCGTCGCCGCCCCGCCCGACGTTGATGCCGGGGTGGAACTTGGTCCCGCGCTGGCGGACGATGATCGAGCCGGCCGGGATGACCGCGCCGCCCGGCGACTTCACGCCGAGCATGTTGGGGTTCGAGTCGCGCCCGTTCTTCGACGAGCCGACGCCTTTTTTGTGTGCCATCTGGGGTACCTGCGGGTTGGTGAACCGGCCTCGCCCGGGGGCGGGGCGGCGGGGGCGCTAGTTGACGGAGAGCCCGCCGATCTTGATCTGCGTGTACGGCTGCCGGTGGCCGTTCTTGACCTTGTAGCCCTTCCGGCGCTTTTTCTTGAACACGATCACCTTGTCGCCCTTGACGTGGTCGAGGACCTCGGCCGTAACGGTCGCCCCGCCCACGACGGGGGCACCCACCTGGACGCCGTCGGCGCCGGAGACGAGGAGGACGCGGTCGAACGTGACCGTGTCGCCGACCTCGGCCTTCATGCGGGGAACGTAGAGGCGGTCGCCTTCGGCGGCCTTGAACTGCTTGCCGGCGATCTCGACGATGGCGTACATGCGTGTGCGGGCTTGTGGAACCCTCCGTGTGGCGGTCCCGGCGGCGTGCCGGGCAGGCCCACGGAGGGGCGCGGGACAGAGCGGACGAATCTAGGGCGGGGCGGGGCGGCCGTCCATCGCGGGGGCTTCAAAATGGCGGGGCTCACTGCGCTCGCGGGACTGGGGGGTGAGGGACTGGGGGGAGAGCGCGCCTGCGCGGGCGGGGTGGCATGGGCGGAGAGTGCGGCCATCTTCCACCGTCTCTCCACCCCGCCCGTGGCGCGAACCGGGCGGGGCGGCCATCTTCCAGTCCCCAGTCCCCAGTCCCCAGTCCCCAGTCCCCAGTCCCCAGTCCCCAGTCCCCGTGCCCTCTCTTGCCCTTTTCGGCGGCTCGTTCAACCCGCCCCACGTCGGGCACCTGGCCGTGGCCGAGGCGTGCGCCGAGGCCGTCGGACTCGAGCGCGTGCTGTGGGCGCCGGCCGCCACCCCGCCCCACAAGCGCGGGCACGCGGACATGGCGCCGGCCGCGGACCGGCTCGCGCTCGTGCGCGCGGCCGTCGCCGGGAACGAGCGGTTCGAGGCGTGGGGAGGAGAGGTCGAGCGGGGCGGGACGAGCTACACCGTCGACACGCTGCGGGCGCTCGCGGAGCAGCACCCGGGCGCCGAGATCGCGCTGGTCCTGGGCGGCGACAGCCTGGCCGGCTTCGCCTCGTGGCGCGAGCCCCGCGCCATCCTCGACTTGGCGCGGCTCGTCGTCTACGACCGCCCCGGCGCCGACCTCGCCGACGTGCCGGCGTGGGTGACGGACCACGCGACGCGTGTCGCCGGCCCGCTCGTCGACCTGTCCTCGACCGAGCTCCGCGCCCGCATCCGGGCGGGGCGGACGGTCCGCTACCTCGTGCCCGACGCCGTCCGCGCCGAGATCGCGGCGCGTGGGCTCTACGCCGCCCCGCGCGACCGCCCCGCCCCGGACGCCGGTGAGAACACGGCCCGCCGTGTCCGGGCGGGGTGATCCACCATGACCGCCCCGCCCCGGGCGCGCGGGTGGGGTGGGGTGGGGGGGATCGGTGCCCTGGCCGGGCCGTAGGAACGGGGCGCCCCGCCCACCAGCCGACCCGCCCGTGCCGCTCTCCCTCGAAGACAAGGCCGCCGGCCTCCTCGTCGTCCGCCTAGGAAACAACCTGCCGCCGGCGAAGACCGCGAGCGAGCAGGAGGACGAGGTCGCCGCGCTCCTCGACCGCTACGCCGTCGGCGGGCTCATCCTGTTCAACGGGCGCTGGCCTGAGACGCGCGACACGCTCGCGCGCCTCCAGGCGCGCTCCGACCGCGGCCTCCTCGTCACGACCGACATGGAGCGCGGGTTCGGGCAGCAGGTGCTCGGCGGGACGGTGTACCCCCACGCCGCCGCGTTCTCGTACGCGGGCGGGGCGGACGACGTCCGCACGTTCGCGCGCCAGGCCAGCGAGGAGGCCCTCGCGTGCGGCGTCCAGGTGACGTACTCGCCCGTCGCCGACGTGGACCGCAACGAGCGCAACCCGATCATCGCCTCGCGCGCGTTCTCCGACGACCCGGCGCGTGCGGCCGAGCTGACCGCCGCGTTCGTCGAGGGCGTTCACGAGGCGGGCCAGTTCGCGACGGCCAAGCATTTCCCCGGCCACGGCGGCACGTCCGGCGACTCGCACGCCGAGATGCCCCAGATCGACGACGACCGGGCGACGATCGAAGCCGTCGATCTCGCCCCGTTCCGCGCAGCCATCGCCGCGGACGTCGACCTCGTGATGACGGCGCACGTGGCGTACCCGGCGCTCGACCCGTCGGGCTTGCCGGCCACGCGCTCGCGGCCGATCCTGCGCGGCCTGCTCCGCGACGAGCTCGGGTTCGAGGGCGTCGTCGTCACCGACAGCCTCCAGATGGCGGGGGCCAAGGACGCCGACCAGACCGAGGGCGACCTCGCCGCCGGCCTCCTCGATGCCGGCGTCGACCTGTTCGTCGACGCCGTCGACCCCGAGGCCGTGATCCGCGGGCTGGCCGAGGCCGTCCGGGCGGGGCGGCTCGACGAGGCCCTGCTCGACGCCGCGCTCGCCCGCGTCGAGCGCCTCCGCGAGCGGTTCCGCGCCCGGTTCGGCGCCGACGCCTTCCGCACGCCGCCCCGCCCCGCCCGCTTGGTGGGGGCGGATGAGCACCGGGCGCTCGCCGAGCGCGTGGCGCGGGACGCCGTCGAGGTCGCGCGCGGCCCGCTCCCCGACCTGGGCGACGGGACCGGCACGCTCGTCGTCCTCATGAAGCGCGCGCCGCTCCCCAACGAGCCCGAGACGATGCCAATGGGCGAGGCCGTCGCCCGCCTCCTCCCCGGCGCCGTCTACCGCGAGCTCGAACCGACGCACGAGGACGAGGACGACCCGTTCGACGAGATCCGCGTGCTGGCCCGCGACGCCGAGCGCCTCGTCGTCGCGACCATCGTGCGGCCGGCGGCGTGGCACGCGTTCGGGCTCGAAGCCCGCGAGCGCCGGTTCGCGCAGCGGCTCATGGAGGCGCACCCGACCACGCTCGTCGTCCTGGGCGGCGACCGCGGGCTCCGCGGGTTCGACGCCTGCGACTCCGCGCTCGTGACGTACAGCGACGTCGGCCCGTCGCAGGTGGCGGCCGTCGAGCGCCTGGCGGGCCGGTAGGTCTGCGAGTTCGTAGAGCAGAAACGGCGCCGGGCGGGGCGGCCGGCTCCTCCTGCCCGCCCCGCCCTCGCCCTCGATACGGACCGCTGTTCTACAAGCGGGCGGGGTGGAGAGAGCCGTGGGCGCCGCCCCGCCCTTCGCGCCGCACGGGCGGGGCGGGCACTCCGGCCTTCCCCTACCGCTTCCAGAACGCCGGCGAGAACAGCAGGAGGACCGTGAAGATCTCCAGCCGCCCCGCCATCATGAGCAGCGAGAGCACCCACTTGCCCACCGCCGGCACGTGCGTGTAGTTCTCGGTCGGCCCCATGGCCCCGAACGCCGGTCCGACGTTGCCGACGCACGAGAACGTGGCGCTGAACGCGCTCCAGATGTCGAGCCCCAGGGCGCCCATGATCAGCGTCCCCAGCCCGATGAGGCCGACGTAGAAGACGACGAAGGAGAGCACGGTCCGCATGATGCCCTCCGGGACCACGCGGTGGTCGAGCCGGATGGGGAGGATGGCCTGCGGGTGGACGAGCTGCCGGAGCTCGCGGAACGCGTTCTTCAGGATGAGCACCACGCGGACCACCTTCACCCCGCCCCCCGTCGACCCGGCCATGCCGCCGACGAAGAACAGCGCGAACAGGACGACGAGCGCCAGCGGCGGCCACAACTCGTAGTCCGCCGTCCCGAATCCGGTCGTCGTGATGATCGACGCCGCCTGGAAGGCCCCGTAGCGGAGGGCGTCCCCGAACGAGTCGTAGCGGACGACCGTCCGCCCGCGGACCTCGGCCGGGGCGAGGTCCGCCCCGCCCCCGATGTCCTCGCCGCCCGCCCGGTCCCCGTCGCGCGTGGCGAGCTCGTCGCCGACGGCCTCGCCGTCGGTCCGCTCGGCGGCCACCTGCTCGGTCACGATCTCGCCGTCGAGCGTGACCGGGTGGAACAGGAGGTCGCCCGTGGGCGCCCAGAGCGCGAGCGTGAGCAGGACCGTCGCGAGCCCGATGATGGCCCCGTAGGCCCGGAGCTCCTCGTTTTTCGCGACCGCCGTCACGTTCCGGTGGAGGAGCTGGTAGTGGAGCGCGAAGTTCATGCCGGCGAGCACCATGAACACCGTGATCACCCAGTCGATGTAGGCCGAGTCGTACTGGCCCACGCTCCCGTTCTCGGTCGAGAACCCGCCCGTGGCCATCGTCGCGAACGCGTGGTTGACGGCGTCGAAGAGCGACATGGCCGGGAGCAGCAGGAGCACCTCGACGAGCGTGAGCGCGAGGTAGATCGCCCACAGCCGCTTGGCCGTCTCCGTCACGCGCGGCGTGAGCTTGTCGGCCGACGGGCCGGGCACCTCGGCCTTGAACAGCTGCATCCCGCCCACGCCGAGCAGCGGGAGCACGGCGATCGTGAGCACGATGATGCCCATGCCGCCCAGCCAGTGCGTGAGGCTCCGCCAGAACAGGAACCCGTTGGGGACCGCCTCGATGGCCGGCGTCGTCGCCCCGCCCAGGATCGTGGCGCCGGTCGTGGTGAACCCGCTCATGACCTCGAAAAAGGCGTCGGTATAGCCGGCGAGCACGCCGGTGATCACCCAAGGCAGCGCGCCGACGAGGGACAGCACGAGCCACGCGAGGGCTACGATCGCGAACCCCTCGCGCACGCGGAGCTCCTGCTGCGGCCGGAACGCCCACCACAGCGCCCCGCCCCCGACGAGCGACGCGGCGGCCGTCGCCGCGAACCCCCACCACTCGGCTTCGCCGTAGGCCAGCGAGACCACGGCCGGCGCGACGAGCGACACGCCGAGGGCGACGAGCAGCACGCCCAGCACGCCCACGACCGCTTTCCAGTCGATGATCATGCGTGTGACGGGTGATGAGTTACGGGCGATGGGTCAGAGCGGTAGCCCCGAGCGCCCCGCACTCGCAGGGGCGGGGCGGTCCTCCTCCGGGATCCGCCGCCCCGCCCCCGGCGGCCGCTCCGGCGCCCGTCCCCCTCCCCGGCCGTTGGGTCCGGCCCTCGTCCGGTGGGGGAGGGGGAACCTCCATCAAACAGTTTGTGAGGGGAAACGCCAGTGCGCTCGCCTCCAGACGGACGGGGCGGGGCGGCCTGGGGCGGGGCGGGGCGGAGAGCCCGGCCACCCCGCCCGACGATCCCGAGTCCGCGGTCGCTCGTCCCCATGGTCCCCACGTCGCTAGGCCGAAAACAGCGGCTCGACCTCCTCCACACGCGCGGGCGTGGCGAAGACGACGGCGCGGGCGCCGGGCTGCACGACGGTCTGGCCCGTCGCGATCTCGACGCGCTTGCCGACGACGGCGCCGATGAGCACGCCGCTCGGGAGCCGCTGCTCCGCGAGCGGGGCGCGCGTGATGGGCGCGCCGGGGTCGGCGACGAGCTCGAGGATCTCGGCGTCGAGCCCGGGCACCGTGGCGACCGAGCGGACGTGGGCGCCGCGGAGGAACCGGAGCACCTCGCGCGAGACGGCCAGCTTCTGGCTGACGGCGGCGTCGAGCCCGATCGACTGCGAGATGGGGATGTAGGCGCTCTTGGACAAGAGCGCGACCGTCTTGCGGACTTCGAGGTGCTTGGCCATGAGGCACGACACGAGGTTCGACTCCTCGTCGGCGGTGACGGCCACGAGCGCGTCGGTCTCGGCGAGCCCCTCGCGGGCGAGCAGGTCGATGTCGCCGGGGTCGCCGTGGATGACGAGGACGCCTTCGAGCGTCTCGGCGAGCGCCTGCGCCCGCGCGCGGTCGGCCTCGACGACCTTGACCTCCATCCCGCCCCCCTTGCGCGGGCGGCCCGAGAGCCCGGCGGCCACGCGTGCGCCCACGCTCGTCCCGCCCAGGATCATGACGTGGCGGAGCCGTCCGGCCTCCTTGCCGAGCACGCGGGCGGCCTCGGCGACCCGGCCCGTCTCGACGAGCACGAACACCTGGTCGCCGGCCTGGATCGTCGCCCCGCCCGAGGGCAGGATCGTCCGCACGCCGCGCGAGATGCCCATGACCCGGAACGGGAGCGGGCTGCGCCGGGCGAGGTCGACGAGCGTGAGCCCGGCGGCCGGCGAGTCCCGCTCGATGCGGATGCCGACGAGCTGGACCCGGTTGCCGCAGAACTCGATGATGTCCGTCGCCGCCGCCCGTCGCAGCAGCGAGACGACCTCGTTGGCCGTCGACTGCTCGGGGTGGATCAGGTGGTCGATCCCGAAGTCGGAGAGCCGGAGGACCGAGTCGGAGCCCGTGAACTCGGCGCTCCGCACGCGGGCGATCGTCGTCGTGAGGTCGGCGGGTTTGCCGACGCGCTCGGCGAGCATCGACGCGATGATGTTGACCTCGTCGACGTCGGTGACGGCGACGACGAGGTCGGCGTCCTCGATGCGGGCCTCTTGGAGCGTCGTCGCGCTCGTCCCCGACCCGACGATGGCGAGCACGTCGAGCGTCTCGCGGACGGCGGCGACGCGGTCGGCGTCGGTGTCGATGACGGTGACGTCGTGGCGCTGGAGGGAGAGGAGCCGGGCGACGTCGTACCCGACGTCGCCGGCCCCGACGACGATGGCGCGCATTCGCGGACCGGGGCGGGGAGGTGCCGAAGCTACGGGTGCAGCCGGGGGGTAGACGCCCGCCCCGCCCGTGAGGAATCGGCTTGGGCGGGGGGGCGGCTCCGACGCGGTCCGTCACCCCGCCCACGCTGACGGAGGCGGGCCGGGGCGGGGTGGCGCGGCTCGGCTGGGGAGCACCCTCCGCGCTCCCTATGGAGCTGCCGAGGCCGGCGGCCGCTCGGCCGGCGAGTCCGACCGCCCCGCCCCGAGGTTCTGTCGCGGCCTTGCTGCGCGGTCCGCCTACCGCTGGTTGTCGCGCACGACGCGCTGCCCCCACACCAGGAACACCAGGATGCCCAGGACCGGGACGCAGAACAGGGCGATCAGGAGCACCTTCGTCCCGATCGCGAGGTACGTCTTCCACGTCGCCAGCGCGGCGAGGAGCGCGAGCACGCCGTTGAGGACCGCGATGAGCGTGACCAGCAGGGTCTTGGCGAGACCGGCGAGCGAGGCGGCGAGGACGAGCGACATGGGGAGGTAGAGAAAGACCCCGCCCTACGGCGCGGGCGGGGCGGAGTTGCACGCGGTGGCGCGGCGCGCGCGGGCGGGGCGGCGGCGATTCGGCCGGTTTCTCACCGAGCAACCCGCCCCGCCCGCGTAGGTTACGGCATGCGCATCGGCGACATCGACCTCGGCCCCCGCCCGCTCCTCCTCGCACCGATGGAGGACGTGTCCGACCCCCCGTTCCGCCTCATCTGCAAGCGGTACGGGGCGGACATGCTCTACACCGAGTTCATCTCGTCGGGCGGCCTCCTGCACGGGGCGGCCGGGTCCGTGCAGAAGCTCGAGTTCTACGAGGAGGAGCGGCCGGTCGGCATCCAGATCTTCGGCGGCGAGGTCGAGCAGGTCCGCGAGGCGGCGCGGATCGCGGACGCCCAGGGGCCGGACCTCATCGACATCAACTTCGGGTGCCCCGTCAAGAAGGTCGTCTGCAAGGACGGCGGGGCGGGCATCCTGCGCAACCTGGGCAAGATGGAGGCCATCACGCAGGCCGTGGTCGAGGCCGCCACGCGGCCGGTGACGGTCAAGACGCGGCTGGGGTGGAACGACGAGTCGATCCGCATCGAGGAGGTCGCCCGGATGCTCGAAGCGACCGGCGTGTCCGCGCTCGCCGTTCACGCACGGACGCGGGCGCAGATGTACCGCGGCGAGGCCCGCTGGGAGTGGTTCCCCAAGATCCGCGCCGCCCTCCGCGACACCCCGTTCATCGGCAACGGCGACGCGACGACGCCGGAGCGCGCGCGCGCCATGTTCGAGGAGACGGGCGTCGACGCCGTGATGATCGGGCGGGGCGCGATCGGCAACCCGTGGATCTTCCGCGACGCGCGCGCGCTCCTGGACACCGGCGAGATCCCCGCCCCGCCCTCGTGGGACGAGCGCGTGGCCGTCGTCGCCGAGCACCTCACGCTCAAGTGCGCGTGGCTGGGCGAGCGGAAGGGGGTGCTGGAGATGCGGCGGATGTACGGGGGCTACTTCAAGGGCCACCGCGGCGCGAGCGCGCTCCGCATGCGGCTCATGGAGCACACCGAGCGCGACGCGGTCCTGGAGGTGCTCCTCAACTGGCGTCCTGAGGACGAGGAGACGTCGGTGCTCGTGGCGCGGGCCGTCCGCCCGGCGGCGGTCGCGGCGCGGCTGCCCCGCCCCGCCCGGCTGCCCGCGAAGGCCCGGCTCCCCGAGCGGCCGGCGGCTTAAGCGCAGGGCCGAGGAGTCTTCTGCTTTGTCAGCGTCTCAACCGGGCGGGGCGGGGTGGGAGGAGTCCCCCCTCCTGGCCACCGCGAAGCGACGGCGCAGCCAAGAGGGGCCAGGGGTGATTGTCGAATCGAGCGCCTGACTCCAACTCCGCGTGAGACCTCTTGCCGCTGCACGAGCGCGGCCCCGCGCGCGAGGGCGGGGTGGAGGCACCCCGCGTGCCGCGCGACGGTAGGACGGGCTCACACCGGGTTAAACCTATGCCTTTCCGCCTCCTCCTCGTGCTCCCCCTCCTCGCCGGTCTGTTCGCCGTCGCCGCCGGGTGCGACACCGACGACGGCGAAGACGCAGACCTCCCCGACCGCCCAGGGCTCGCCGTGGCCGAGAGCGACGCGGGCGTGGCTACGTCGTTCGGCCGGCTGACCGACGCCCTCGACGCCGCCCCGCCCGTGTCGATCGTCGCCCGGGTCGACCACGCCGCGAACGCGGCCTCGGCGGGCCTCGACCTCCGCCCGACGCGCGTGGTCCTGTTCGGCAACCCGGCGCTGGGGACGCCGCTCATGCAGGTCAACCAGCAGGCCGGGCTCGACCTCCCGCAGAAGGTGCTCGTGTTCGAGGACGCCGAGGGCCAGACGGTCGTCGGCTACAACACGACCGACTACCTCGCCCAGCGTCACGGCGTGGGCGGGGCGGAGACGCTGGGCCGGATCGCCGGCGCGCTCGCAACCTTCGCGGGCGTGGCCGCTGGCGACAGCACGGTAAACGTCGAGGTCGGCGGCGGCCCGGTCTCGCGGGACGAGGGCGTCGTGACCGCGACGAGCGCGAACGACGTCGGGGCGACGTACGCCGGCCTCGTCTCGGCCATCGAGTCCAACCCGAACCTGACGGTCATGGCCGAACTGGACCACGCCGCGAACGCGGCGTCGGTCGGCCTGGAGCTCCGCCCGACGCGGCTCGTCGTGTTCGGCAACCCCGCCCTCGGGACGCCGCTCATGCAGGACGAGCAGACGGTCGGGATCGATCTCCCGCAGAAGATGCTGGTGTATGAGGACGCCGCCGGCCGCGTGGTCGTCGCCTACAACGACCCGGGCTACCTCGCCGAGCGTCACGACCTCGACGACAGCGACGAGGTGATCGACAGGGTCCGGGGGGCGCTCCGGGCGCTCGCCGCCGCGGCCGTCTCGGGCGACACCAACGACTAGAGCACCCTTCGGGTGGGTACGGGGTACTGGGTACGGGGTACGGCCCGATCTGACTTCGGCGCGTGCGTACCTCGCACCGAGCACCCTGTCCCTACCTCCACGGTGCTCTAGGTCCGCGCTCCGGCGGCCCTGGCCGCCCCGCCCTCGGCCATCCGCCCCGCCCTC
Organism: Rubrivirga sp. S365; assembly: GCF_032248475.1. Classification (NCBI taxonomy): domain Bacteria; kingdom Pseudomonadati; phylum Rhodothermota; class Rhodothermia; order Rhodothermales; family Rubricoccaceae; genus Rubrivirga; species Rubrivirga sp. S365. The sequence continues at coordinate 101,219 of NZ_JAVTTN010000001.1, read as the reverse complement.
GGCCGTGAGGGCGGGGCGGCGTGGGTTAGACTCCGGCTCCCACCATCCCGCCCCGTCCTATGCGCCTCGCTATCGCTCTCGTCCTCGCCGCCGTCGTCGCGGCCCCCGCCCTCGCCCAGACCGCCCCGCCCGCGCGCGTGCTCGTGCACTGCGGGACGCTCCTCGACCCGGCCGCCTCCGACGAGCCCCTGGGCGAGCGGACCGTCGTCGTCGAGGGCGGGGTGGTCGCCGCCGTCGAGGCCGGCTACACCGCCGCGGGCGGGGCGGACGAGGCCGTCGACCTGCGCGCGGCGACGTGCATGCCGGGCCTCATCGACATGCACACGCACCTGACGAGCGAGAGCCGGCGCGGCGGCTACATCGACGACTTCCGCCTGAGCCCGGCCGACAAGGCGTTCAAGGCGGCGCAGTACGCGCTCTCGACCGTCCTCGCCGGCTTCACGACGGTCCGCGACCTGGGCGGGTCGGAAGGCATCGACCTCGCGCTCCGCGACGCCGTCAACCGCGGCGACGTGGTCGGGCCGCGGATCTTCACGGCCGGCAAGAGCCTGTCCATCACCGGCGGCCACGCCGACCCGACCAACTCGTACCGCGAGGACATCGTGGGCGTCCCGACCGAGACGCTCGGCGTGGTCGACGGCGCCGACTCGGCGCGGCGTGGGGCGCGAATCGCCATCAAGCGCGGGGCCGACGTGCTCAAGATCACGGCGACCGGCGGCGTGCTCTCGCTCCAGGGCGACGGCTCCGGCCCGCACTTTGCCGAGGACGAGATCCGCGCCATCGTCGAGACGGCCGCCGACCGCGGGCTGAAGGTGGCCGCCCACGCCCACGGCGACGAGGGCATGCAGCGGGCGATCCGCGGCGGCGTGGCGTCGATCGAGCACGGGACGTACATGTCGGACGAGACCATGCGGATGATGCGCGAGCGGGGCGTCTACCTCGTCCCCACGATCACCGCCGGCAAGTCAGTCGCCGACTCGGCCCGGATCGCCGGCTACTACACGCCGCGCGTGACCGAGAAGTCGCTCGAAATCGGCCCGCTCATCCAGGACACGTTCCGCCGCGCCTACGCCGCCGGCGTGCCGATCGCGTTCGGGACCGACGCGGGCGTGTTCCGCCACGGCCGGAACGCGAACGAGTTCGCTTACATGGAGGAGGTGGGCGTGCCCTTTATGGAGGCCCTCCGGTTCGCGACCGTCAACGCCGCCGACCTTCTGGGGCGGGGTGGCGAGCTGGGCTCGCTCCAGCCGGGCTTCGCCGCCGACCTCGTGGCCGTCGCCGGCGACCCGCTCGCGGACGCGGCGGCGATGCAGGACGTGGCGTTCGTGATGAAGGGCGGGGCGGTCGTCAAGCGCGATGGCCAGTTCGTGCCGCCGCCGCCGCGCGCGCGGTGACCGCCCCGCCCCGCCCGGACGTGGGCGGGCGGGGTGGCTGCGCACTCCTCGCGCTGGCGAGCGTTCTGGCATCCGGGGTGTTCGCGGTAGGCCTCGGTGCGGCGCCGGACGTCGCGCCGGGCTTGCGCGGGGTCGAACGGGAAGCGGCGCGGCTCGCGGTCGAGGCGGCGCGAGGCCTCACGGCCGGGCCGCCCGAGAGCCTCGTCACGACCGGGCTCCGGGTGGTCCGTCTGGAGCCGGACCCGGCGTGCGGGCCGGGCGGCCGACCCGCCGAGGCCTACCGCGCCGAGGTCGAGCTGCGGACGGCGTTCGGGCTCCCGTACCGGACGGTCTGGACGTGCGGGGGCGGGGCGGCGTACGATTCGGCGGCGCTGGCGCGGTAGGTCTGCCGCCCCGCCCGGAGCGAGCGCTGGGGTTGCTCTCGAGCAACCGGTAGTTCTCCCGAGCCAGCTTCTGAACGGTGCTCAGGTTGAGCGTCGAATCGCTTCCAGAAACCGGCCGTCGTACGGTGCTTCACGGGAGCGGACGGGTGCGCCCGGCTGAGATGTCCGCTTGAGCGTCGCGGATCAGCGAGTTGAGCCGACCGCCCCGCCCGTAAGTCGATTCCGATCCCCCTCCCCGGCCCTCCCCCGCTGGGGGAGGGGGATCCCAAACAGCCTCTCAGGAGTGCACGTCGGAGTTGTACTCGTCCATCAACTCACGCAAACGCCGGTAGTCGGCTAGAAGCGAACCTCGATTCGCCCAGTTGTTGTGCTCGTCCTCCACGCTCGGGTTGATAAACGTGCCGCTCGGGGAGACGAAATGTTCGTCTGCGATCCGGTCCTTCGTCACGTCCCAATCGTTGTCGAAGACTAATTCGAAGGAGGAGGCGAAGGCGCCGAGAGCTTGTTCAAACTCGTGACGCCGATCTTGCTCTTGGGACATTATTTCGAGATGAGTGCCAGGGGCTACGCATCACCATGAGTAGCGTAGGAGCCGGTTTCGCTCCGCTCCACCGCTCATGGCTCTGCTTGGAGGTCACTTCGACCTCATCCCCGACCCGCGCCGAGACCACGGCAAGCGCCACGCGCTCTCCGACATCTTCGGCCTCGCGCTCTGCGCCATCACGGCCGGTGCCGACAGCTTCCTCGCCATCGAGGCCTTCGGCAAGGCGCGCCTCGACTGGCTCCGGCGCTGGTTGCCGCTCACCCACGGCGTCCCGTCGCACGACACCGTCCGCCGTGTCTTCGCCCTCGTCGACCGCCGACACTTCGAGCGCTCGTTTGCCGCCTGGGCGCAGGAGGCCTTCCGCAAGACCGACGGCCGGGTCGTCGCCGTCGACGGCAAGCGGCTCCGGCGCGCCCGCGACGCGGGCGAGCCCATGCTGACGGTCGTCTCGGCGTGGGCCACCGAGGCGGGCGCGGCACTCGGACAGGTCACCACCGACGACGGCGAGGGCGAGGTGTCAGCCGTCCCGCGCCTGCTGGCGCTCTTGGACCTCTCGGGCTGCATCGTCACCACCGACGCGGCCGGGTGCCAGACCGACATTGCGAAGCAGATCGTCGACGGCGGCGGGGACTACGTGTTCGGCCTCAAAGGCAACCAGGCCGGGCTGCGCGAGCAAGCCGAGCGCTGGATGATGGAGGCGACGCTCTCGGGAGACGTGGACGCCTTCGAGACCTCTGAGCGTGGCCACGGCCGCGTCGAGACGCGGCGCTACTGGTCGGCCGCTGTGCCGGACGAGGCGCTGCGGAGGCTGCTCTGGGCCGGACTGACGAGCGTCGGGATGGTGGAGTCCACGCGGACGGTGGGCGGCAAGACCTCGACCGAGCAGCGCTACTTCGCGACGAGCCTGGCGGTCGACGCCGAGACGCTTGCGCGGTCGGTGCGTGGGCACTGGGGCGTCGAGAACGGGCTGCACTGGTCGCTCGACGTGAGCTTCGGCGAAGACGCGAGCCGGACACGGACCGATTACGCAGCGGCGAACCTGGCGGTAGCGCGGCGGGTGGCGCTGACGCTGCTGCGCGCCGAGACAACGGCCGAGGGCGGCGCGCCGACGAAGCGGATGCGATGCGCCTGGGACGCCGACTACCTCGCGACGGTGCTCCGGCTAGAGTGATGCGTAGCCCCTGGATGAGTGCTGCCTAACCTGAACGTTGGCTACCCCGCCCGTCGGCATAGAAGGCGGATCCAACCATGATACGCCACACCAATCTGCGTAGAAGGCGGAGTTCGTCCATCGTGTGGAACCGCCCCGCCCCGCCCAGATCAAGCCGCCCCGCCCTCACCTGGGCGGGGCGGTCGTTACGCCCGCCTCCGGCGCGCGCGGACGAGGGCCTCGTCGAGCGCCCACAGCGCGAGCCCGACGACCGCGAAGCCGGCGAGCGCCTCGGCCGGGCGCCAGATCACGAGCCCGCCCAGCACGCCGAGCACGGCGCCGAGGTACTTGATGTAGTTGAGCTGCTCGTTCGACGTCGACTTGAGGAGGTCCTCGAGCTGGCTCTCGTCGAAGCCGCGCGCGCGCTCCTGGATCATCGTGCGCACGTCGAAGCCCTCGACGAACGAGAGCACGGCGCGCGTGGCGATCTCCTCGATCTCGTCGGCCCGCGCCTCGACCTTGGCCGGGACGGCGTCGAGCGCCGTGTCGATCCGGTCGAGGAGCGGGGTGACGGCGCCCGGGAGCTCGTCGAGCGCGCGGTCGAGCCGGCGCTGGAAGTCGTCCTCGGCGAACGTCCGGTAGAGCCCGAGCGCCACCCCGCCCAGGCCGCGCCCGGCCGTCTCGACGCGCTGGAGCGCCAGCCGCGCCACCTCGCGGCGGACCGGCTCCGAGCCCAGCACCTCGCTCGCGTAGTCGGTCGCGAGGCCCTTGAGGTCGGCCCGGAAGCCCGGGTCCTCGACCGTCCCGCGGACGACGCCCAGCGCGAGGTCGCGGTAGCGCCCGATGACGCCGCTCTCCTGGATCTTCTGCTTGATGATGTCGGCGTTGATGAGCTCGCGCGAGATGGCCTCGCTCAGCCGGTAGATCACGCGCTCGCGCTGGGCCGGGATGAGCCCCTGCGGCACGATGGCCCGCTTCTCGCGCGGCTGGAACAGCATGGTGATCGCCAGCCAGTTCGTCGCGAACCCGATCAGCCCGCTCACCGAGAGCACGCGGAGCAGGCTGCCCTCGACGTCCCACAGGAAGCTGGCCGCGAACACGACGGCGAGGAGCCACGGCACCACGCGGAGGACGGGGATCAGCTGCCCGACGCGGCCGACCATCCGCGGCGGCCCGGCGTCCGGGCGGGGCGGGGCGGCCTCGGGCTGCGGCACGTGCGCGCGCCCGTAGCGGAGGACGAGCTGGACGAACTCGCGGCCGCGGCTCCGCGTGGCCTCCTTGGCCGAGTCGACGACGTCGCGGGGGGGCGCGAGCCGACCGCCCCGCCCCGCGCCCGCCGGTGGGGCGGGCTCCGGCTCGGCGCGCCGCGGCTCCGCCCCGCCCTCCAGCCCCGGCGAGAGGTCGGGCTGCGCGGGGTCGGGCGCGATGGGCGGGGCGGGGGAGAAGGGGTCGGGGACGGCCGGCGGCGGCACGAGCGGCTCGTTGGGGACCGCGTCCAGGTCCTCGTCCGGCGGCGGCTCCGGCTCGGCCGGCGGCGGCTCGTCCGCGGCCTCCTGGACCGGCTCGGCCGGGGGCGGGGCGGCCTGAAGCGGCTCGGCCCGGGGCGGCTCGGCCGGAGCCGCCGGGGGCGGGGCGGTCGGGGCGGTCGCGCGGGGCGGGGCGCCGAAGGTGTCCGGCTCGGCGTCGGGCTCGGCGTCGGCGCGGGCGGCGGCGTCGAGGTCGTCGGGCTCGAGGTCGTCGAGGTCGATGACGCCCGGCACGGGGACGAAGCGGCGGGGGCCTTGCGGCCAGGAGTCGGACATGGGCGGGCGGGGTGGGGCGGCGTCGGGGGCAGCGGCGGGGGCTCCTACGCGAACCCGAGGCGCGAGGCTTCCCGGCGCATCCCGTCGATCACGATCTGGACAAGGTCGCTCAGGTCGAGGCCCAGCTCCTCCGCCCCCTGGCGGATGTCGTCGCGGCTGACGGCGGCGGCGAACCGCTTGTCCTTCAGCTTTTTCATCACCGACCGCGGCGTCATCCCCTCCAACCCGCCCGGGCGGACGTGGGCGACGGCCGTGACGAACCCGCTCAGCTCGTCGGCGGCGAAGAGCGCCTTCGCCATGTCGCTCTCGCGGGGAACGCCGAGGTAGGGCGCGTGCCCGAGGATCGCTGTGCGCACGGCCTCGGGGTACCCGCGCCGCTCCAACTCCGCCACGCCGACTTCGGGGTGCTCCTCGGGGGCGGGGTGGCGCTCGTAGTCGAGGTCGTGGAGGAGCCCGGCGATCCGCCACGTCTCGACGTCGGCGCCTTGCCGCCGCGCGAGCTCGGCCATCGACGCCTCGACGGCGTAGCCGTGGCGCCGGAGGCTCTCGGTCTGGGTCCACTCGTGGAAAAGGGCGAGGGCGTCCGAATAGCTGGGCACGGGGAACGGGGGAACGAGGAACGGGCAGGAGGAGCGGGGCGGCCAGAGCCGACCGCCCCGCCCCCAAGAGGGTACCGCCGCTCGGGGGGAAGCGGTGGCGTACGACGAGGGGCTCCTCTGCCCGTCCCCTATTCCCCGCCCCCCGTTCCCGCGAGCGAAGCGAGCCCCGGCCCGCCGTAGCGCTCGAACCACGCGAGGATGTAGCCCACCTTCCGCATGAGCCCGCTCGGCCGCGCCGCGATCCCGTGCGCCGCGCCCGGCACGCGGACGAGCGCCGACGGGACCCGCTCGATCTGGAGCGCCTGGTAGTACTGCTCCGACTCCGACATCGGCGTCCGCGTGTCGTCCTCGCCCGTCAGCACCATCGTGGGCGTGGTCACGTTGCCGACGTAGGCGAGCGGCGAGCGGTCCCAGTAGGCGTCGGGGGCCTCCCAGGGGAGCGTGTCGAACCAGTACTTGGCCCCGAACGGGTACATGTCAGCGGTCAGGAGCCAACTCGCCCAGTTGATGACCGGCTTCGCCACGACGGCCGCCGCGAAGCGGTCGGTGTGGCCGACGATCCACGCCGTCAGCACGCCGCCGCCCGAGCCGCCCGTCACGTAGAGCCGGTCCGGATCGACGGTGCCGCGCGCGACGAGCGCGTCGACGCCGCTCATCAGGTCGTCGTAGTCCTGGCTGGGGTAGTTGTTGTGGATGAGGTTGCCGAAGTCCTCGCCGTAGCTCGTCGACCCGCGCGGGTTCGTGTAGAGGACGACGTAGCCGGCGGCGGCGTAGAGCTGGGCCTCCATGGAGAACCGCGGGCCGTAGTTGGCGAACGGCCCGCCGTGGATCTCCAAGATCAGCGGGTACCGCCGCGACGCGTCGAAGTCGGGCGGGGTGAGGACCCACCCCTCGATCTCGCGGCCGTCGGCCGACGACGCGAACGTGATCTCCTCGACGGCGCCCGGCCGCTTGGTGGCAAACAGGTCGCCGTTGAGGTCCGTCAGCCGCTCGACCACCCCGCCCTCGAGCGGGACAACGGCGACGTCGGCGGGGTGGCTCGGATCGGTCATCGTGAACGCGACGCGCCCGCCGCCGACCGAGAAGGAGCCGCCGCCGTAGGGCCGCCCGATCGACGTGCCGCCTACGTCGGACGCGATCTCGCGGGGGCCGCCCCGCCCGTCGGCGCGGGCGGCGGCGAGCCGCGTCGTGCCCTCGTCGTCGTACTGGAAGACGATCTCGTCGCCGCTCCACGTCGGGTCCTGCACGTCGCGGTCGAGGGCGGGGAGGAGCCGGCGCGGCGTGCCCCCGTCGAGGTCCATGACGTAGAGGTGCGACACCTGGTAGCCCAGCCCGCGGTCGTCGGTCCCGACGTAGGCGAGGCGCCGGCCGTCCGGGCTCACGGCCGGCTGCCCGTCCGGCCCCACGCGGTCGGTGAGCGCCGTGAGCGCGCCCGTCCGCAGGTCGACGCGGTAGAGCTCGGAGTTGCCCGGGTCGAACTCGGCGCCGTCGCGGCGGTCGGCCGAGACAACGAGGGCCGCGCCGTCGGGCGTCCACGCCGGCGTCCCGCCGTGGTCGTACGGCCCGCGCGTGACCTGGCGCGGCGTCCCGCCCTCGGCCGGCACCACAAAGACGTGGACGTTCCCGGGCGTCGTGAAGCCCTGCCCGTCCTGCCGGTAGATCACCGACTCGATCACGCGCGGGGCCTCGGCCCACTCGGCGCCCTCGGGCGGGGCGGGGAGCGTGGCGAGCGGCGTGGCCTCCCCCTCGACAAACCGCGTGAACGCGATCTGCGTCCCGTCCGGCGACCACGCCACCCCGCCCGGCGCCGTCTCCAGGCGGGCAACGGGGACCGTCGCGCCGGTTTCGAGGTAGCGGACCACGAGGTGCCGCCGGTCCTCGTCGGCGTCCCGAGCCACGTAGGCGAGCCGCGTCCCGTCCGGCGACCACCGCGGCGACGACGCGTCGACGCCGGTCACGAGCGGCCGGTGGTCCTGGCCGTCCGCGCCCACGGCCCACAAGTCGCCGCGGACGCGGTCGGTCTGCACGTCGAGCCGGTTCCGGCGGTAGACGACCGTCCGCCCGTCGGGCGAGACCTGGGGGTCCGACGCGTACTCGAGCTCGAACACGTCCATGAGCCCGAGCCGTCCCGCCCCGCTCGCGCCCGTCGTTGGCGGGGCGGTCTGCGCCACGGCGAGGGCGGGGAGGAGGACGAGGAGAGCAGCAAGGGCGGGGCGGCGCATCGGGTGGGGCGGGGTGGGGTCCCCGATGGTACGGCCGCCCCGCCCTCACCGGCGGGCACCTGTAGAGACACGACGTGTCGTATCCGGCGCGACGCACCCAACGGGCGGGGCGGTCCGGGATACGCCGCCGCCGCCCCGCCCGGTGCCGCCCCGCCCGGTGCCGCCCCGCCCGGTGCCGCCCCGCCCGGTGCCGCCCCGCCCGGTGCCGCCCCGCCCGGTGCCGCCCCGCCCGGTGCCGCCCCGCCCGGTGCCGCCCCGCCCGGTGCCGCCCCGCCCGTGCCGTGGGCGGGGCGGTCGAGCCCTAGAGCAGCGCGCAGGGAGGTACAGGGCACTCGGTACGGGGTCCGCGCGCGCCGAGGTCAGATTGGGCCGTACCTCGCACCCGGTACCTCGTACCCACCCGGAGGGTGCTCTAAAACACCTTCACGATCCCGTCCACCTCGCGGAGGTAGCGGCCGGGGTCCGCCTGGAAGTCCTGGAGGATCTGCTGGAGGCTGGCCGCCGCCGCGTTCGCGTTGTAGTACAGCGAGGGGTCGTTGAGGAGCAGGCCCGCCGTGCCCTCGGTCGAGTTCAGCGTCGAGTCCAGGTCGGCCGTCAGCGACGACAGGTTGGTCGTGAGGCCGTCGAGCGTCTCGAGCTGGCCGTCGACGCGGCGCAGCGCGGCCGAGAGGTTGTTGACGGCGGCCGTGACCGAGTCCGCGTTGGCCTCGGCCAGCGAGCGGACGACGGCCGACGTGGCCACGACGTCGTTGCCGACGACGACCGAGAGGTCCTCGACGTTGCGGCCGACCCGCTCCGAGACCGCGCTCGCGTTCGCGGCCCCGGCCTCGAGCGAGGCCAGCGTCCGGTCGATCCGCTGGCGCTCGTCGATGAGCGTCGTGGTCGCGGCCTGCGTGAGGAACCGGAGCTGGGCGAGGATGGCTTGCACGTCGTCGCCCGAGTTCGAGAGGATCTGGTCGAGCGTCGTGAACGTGTTGACGGCCCCGATGAGCGCCGTGTCGGCCCGGGCCGTGAGGCTGTTCGACTCGCCCGCGATGAGGTCGAAGATGTCGGGCGTCGTCGAGGCCACGAGAGTGTCCCCGCTCGTCAGCGGCCGCCCCGCCCCTGCTCCCAGCGGCGGCGTGACCTCGACGTTGACCTCGCCGAGCGCGCTCAGCCCCGACGTCTGGAGCGTCGACCCGCGCGGGATCTGGACGCCGTCGTTGATGGCCAGCGTGACGAACACCTCACGCGCGCCCGGCCCCAGCCGGACCGACGACACCTCGCCTATGCGGACCCCGTTCAGCCGGACGGCCGCCCCGGGGGTGAGCCCCTGCGCGTCCTGCCACATGCTCACGACCTCGTACCCGCCCCCGAAGAGCGACTGCCCCGACAGGAACCGGACGCCGACGAAGACGACGACGGCGGCGAGGATGACGGCCAGGCCGACCTTGATCTCGTTGGTCATGGGTGCGGGTAAAGGGTGACGAGTGAAGGGTGACGAGCAAGAGGGGCGGGTCGGGCGGGGCGGTCGAGAGGGGAGCGCCAACCCGTCGCTCGTCACCCGCGACGCGCCGCCTCACGCCGTCCGAGACGGCGCCCCGATCTTGTACTCGTTGGCGCGGACGAACGACAGCAGTGTCGGGTCCGTTGCGTGGTGGAGGTCGTCGACGGTCCCGGTCCACGGGATCTGGCCGTCGTGGACGAACGCGATCCGGTCGGCGATCGACAGGACCGAGTGCATGTCGTGGGTCACGACCACGCTCGTCGTCCCCATCGTCGAGCCCAGCCGCTCGATGAGGTCGTCGATCGTGTTCGAGGTCTCGGGGTCGAGGCCCGAGGTCGGCTCGTCGTAGAGGATGTACTTAGGCTCGATGGCGATGGCCCGCGCGAGCGCCACGCGCTTCTGCTGGCCGCCCGAGAGCTCGGCCGGCATCTTCGGCCCGGCGTCCGGGAGCTCGACCAGCCGGAGGCACTCGTCGGCCCGGGCGCGGATCTCGGTCCGCGAGAGGGCCGTGAACGTGCGGAGCGGGAACTCGACGTTGGCCCGGGCCGACATCGAGTCGAACAGCGCCCCGCCCTGGAACAGGACCCCGAACCGCCGGCGGACCTGCCGGAGCTCGGCGTACGTGAGCTCGTCGAGCGGGGCGCCGTCGACGACCACGCTCCCGCGGTCGGGCTCCAAAAGCCGCACGAGGTGCCGGAGCAGCACGCTCTTGCCCGACCCCGACCGCCCGATGACGCACGTGACCTCGCCCTCGGGCACGTCGAGGTCGACGCCCCGCAGCACGGGCGCGCCGCCAAAGCTCTTGTGCAGGTCGCGGACGGTGATCACGGGCTCGGTACGGGGTACGAGGTACGGGGTACACCACGGGCGGGGCGGTCCGTCTTCGACGTACCCCGCACCCTGTACCCTGTACCCGGCGCTCTCACAGCAGGACGACGGCGCAGAGGTAGTCGGCGAGGAGCACGAACACGCAGCCGAGCACGGCCGCCCGCGTCGTCGCCTCGCCCACGCCCGACGCCCCGCCCTCGGCCTGGTAGCCCGTGTAGCACGCGATGGACGTGATGACGAACCCGAACACGACCGACTTGATGAGGCCGAAGACCACGTCGTAGGGCCGGAAAAAGAGCCGCGCGCCCTCCCAGAACGTCTGCACCGAGATCCCCGAGAACTCGGCCACCACCCCGCCCGTGACCATCCCCACGGTCGCCGCAACGACGTAGAGGACCGGGAACATGAGCACGCCCGCGACCACGCGCGGGACGACGAGGTAGCTCTGCGAGTTGAGGCCCATGGCCTCCAGCGCGTCGATCTGCTCCTTGACCCGCATCGTGCCCAGCTCGGCCGCGATCCGCGCGCCGACCCGGCCGCAGAGCACGAACGCGGTTACGAGCGTGCCCAGCTCGAGCAGGATCGACTGCTCGGCGAACGTGCCGACGATGGTGAGGGGCAGGAGCGGGTTCTCGAGCTGGTAGACGGCCTGGACCACGATCACCCCGCCCGAGAACGCCGTCGCGAGCGACACGATGGGGATCGAGTCGATGCCGACCTTCACCATCTGCTCGGCCAGGTTGCGCGCGTAGAGCCGCGGGCTGAGGTCGCGCGGGAGGTTGAACGCCCGCGCCAGCAGCAGGCAGTACGCCCCGAACCCGCCGACGAGCGCGGCCGGGACCGCCCACAGCGGGGCGACCCCGGCCCGCACCTTCGCCCACGTCCCGTGGGAGACCTCGGGCGGGGTGGACGCGGGCGGGAGGGCGGAGGACTCCATCGGGCGGGCGGGGCGGCGGCTCGGGGCGGATCCGGTGAGCTGCGCCCTGAGGCGAGGCGGTGACGGACGGGTGGCAGCCGCGGGGGCGACCTTCGGGACGCGGCGGGCCGTCTCCGGCTCGTGCCGCGCTCGGCCCCGCCGAAGCTACGCGGGCGCCGCCCCGCCCGCCGGGGCCGCCCCGGTCTCCTTCCCCTCTCGATCTCCACCCCGCCCCCGCGCGCCGCCCGATGGCCAAAGCCAAGACCCAGTACGTGTGCCAGGACTGCGGCCACTCCTCGATCCGCTGGGAGGGCCAGTGCGGCGGGTGCCGCGCGTGGAACACGCTCGTCGAGGAGGCCGTGCCGACGGCCGTCAAGGCGCCCGTGCTGCGCTCCGGCGGGCGGGGCGGGGCGAGCAACGGCGCGGCGGGCGGCGGCGGCTCGGCGCCGCGCATGGCCGGCGCCTACGGGGCGGCCCGGCCGCAGCGGCTCAAGGACGTGACGATCGCCGAGCGGCACCGGATTTCGACCGGGCTCGGCGAGTTCGACCGCGTCATGGGCGGCGGCGTCATGGTGGGCAGCCTCACGCTCGTCGCCGGCGACCCCGGCATCGGCAAGTCGACGCTGATGACGGAGCTCGGGCGCGGGCTGGACGGCGAGACCGTCCTCTACGTGACCGGCGAGGAGAGCGCGCAGCAGGTGAAGCTGCGCGCGCGGCGCATGGGCGTCGACACGGACGCGCTGTTCCTCTTCCCCGAGACCAACGTCGAGGCCATCCTCGCGGCGGCCTACGACCTCCAGCCGGACGTGATGGTCGTCGACTCGATCCAGACTGTCTACCGCCCCGACCTCACGAGCGCGCCGGGGTCCGTGGCCCAGGTCCGCGAGTCGACGGCGGCGCTCCTCGACGTGACCAAGTCGCTGCCCACGACCACGTTCCTCGTGGGCCACGTGACGAAGCAGGGCTCGATCGCCGGGCCGCGCGTGCTCGAACACATGGTCGACACGGTCCTCCACTTCGAGGGCGACCGGCACCACGCCTACCGCATCTTGCGCGCGGTCAAAAACCGTTTTGGGGCGGCCAACGAGCTCGGCGTGTTCGAGATGCGCGAGGGCGGGTTGGAGGAGGTCGGCAACCCGAGCGCGCTGTTCCTGTCCGAGCGCCAGTTCGGGTCGTCGGGGTCGTCGGTCGTGTGCGCGCTCGAGGGCACGCGCCCGCTGCTCGTCGAGGTCCAGGCGCTCGTGGCGCCGACGTCGTACAACACGCCGCAGCGGACGGCGACGGGCTTCGACGCGAAGCGGTTGCAGGTTCTCCTGGCCGTGCTGGAGAAGCGCGAGGGGCTGCGGTTCTCGCAGCACGACGTGTTCCTCAACGTGGCCGGGGGCGTGCGCCTGGAGGAGCCGGCCGTCGACCTGGGCGTGGCGCTGGCCGTCGCGTCGAGCTTCCGCGACGTCCCGCTCGACAGCTCGACGGCGATCGTGGGCGAGGTGGGCCTGGGCGGGGAGGTCCGGGCCGTGGGGCGCATCGAGGCGCGGCTCGCCGAGATCAAGCAGCTGGGGTTCGAGCGGGCGCTCGTGCCCAAGGCGAACCTCAAGGGGCTCCAGCCGCCGGACGGCCTGGAGGTGCTCCCGGTGCGGCGGCTCGCCGAGGCGCTGGACCTGATCGGGTAGCCGCCCCGCCCGGGCGGGGCGGTGACGCGGAGCGGGGCGGGGGTTTTGCCTGCTCGGGACGAGGCGCCCCCCGGGCGCCACCCCGCCCCGACAAAGGTTGCTCCCACAAAAAAAGAAGCCCGACCGCGGGAGGCGGTCGGGCTTCGGAGACGGCCGGGCCGCGGCTAGACGGCGGGCGGGAGCACGGGGCGGGGAGGGGGAGCGCCGAGGCGCCCGGGGCCGCCGTGCCGCCGCCGATGAGGGGGGCCAGGGGGTCGAAGGGCGCGCGGTGTACCGGGGCACCCCCAGGTCGTTCCGCCGCCGAATCGCGTTGGGGGTTTCCCCGCCGTCCGCCTCGGGGACCAGTGGGTCCGGCGCCGACGGCCGCCCCGCACCTGTAGCTTTCGAGACCGCCCCGCCCGCCGCTCCCCGTTGACCCTGCCGCGCTCCGTCTCCACCGCCGCCCTCCGCGCTGCGCTCCGCCTGGGCGGGGCGGTCCAGGCGCTGCCGCCCCGCCCGGCCGCCGTCGTCCGGCGGGCGTCGGCGCTGCGCCTCACGGCGGACGAGCGGGCGGCCGAGGCCCGGATCGACGCGCTCCGCACCACCCTCGCCGGCTCGACGGACACGGTCGAGGTCGTGGACTATGGGGCGGGCACGCGCGGCGGCGCGCGGCCGCCGGCGCGCGCCGTGGCCGACGTCTACCGCCGCGCGGCGACCGGGCCGGCGTGGGGGCGCTTCCTGTTCGGGCTGGCCCGCGCGCTCCGCCCCGCCCGCGTGCTCGAACTGGGCACGAACCTGGGCGTGGGCTCGGCGCACCTCGCCGCGGCCCTCGCGCTCAACGAGGCCGAGCGGGGCGGGGTGGCGGGGCGGCTTGTGACGCTGGAGGGCGCTCCCGCGCTCGCCGCCCGCGCCGAGCGCGCCCTCGCCGACCTGGGCCACGCCGACCGCGCCCGCGTCGTGGTCGGCCCGTTCGCCGACACGCTTGCGGACGTGGCGCGGGCCGAGCGCTGGGACCTCGTCTTTATCGACGGCCACCACGAGGCGGCGGCGGCATTGAACTACGTCCGCACGCTGGCGCCGCACCTCGCGCCCGGCGCCCTCGTGGTCCTCGACGACGTCGAGCCCGGCCGGCCGGTCCGCCGCGCGTGGCGGGCGCTGCGGGCGGGGCGGGTCCCGGCGCTCCGGGGCGCGGCCGCGTTCTACGCCGGGCGCTACGGGCTCCTGTTCGCCGCCCCGCCCGCCCGGCTCGTCGGGGCCACGCCCGCCTCTGAAGATGGGGGCAGTCTGGGGCGGGGCGGCGTGCCCTGGGGAGCCCCTGCGGCGCTCGCGCGTGAGACGGCCGCCGCCCCGCCCGACCCCGCCGGGGCCACCCCCGACTCCCGCGCCTGACCCGCCCTTATGCCTCCCCCTACCGACGCCGACCTCGTCACGGCCTACCTCGACGAGGGCGACCAGCGGGCGTTCTCGCAGCTCCTCGCCCGGCACCAGGAGCGGATCTTCGGCTACCTCATGGGGATGGTCAAGGACCGCGAGGTGGCCAACGACCTGTTCCAGGAGACGCTCTACCGCGCCATCCAGGCCATGCACCGCCGCCGCGGCTCGTACGAGAGCCAGGGCCGGTGGCTCGCGTGGACCATGCGGATCGCCCGGAACGCGGCGCTCGACTGGCTCCGCAGCCGGAAGAAGTTTTCCGACGTCGACGGGTACGGCAATGAGGAAGAGGGGCCGTCGTTCTGGGACCGATTGCCGGACGAGGCCCCCGACGCCGCCGCCCTCCTCAACCGGGGCGACCTGTGGGAGGAGGTCGAGGCGGCCATCGACCAGCTCCCGCCGGAGCAGCGCGAGGTCGTCCTCATGCGGCACCAGTCGGAGCTGACCTTCCGCGAGATCGCCGAGCTCACGGGCGTCTCGATCAACACGGCCCTCGGCCGGATGCGCTACGCGCTCATCAACCTCCGCAAGATCCTCGAGCCCGAGTGGTTCGACGAGACGACGGCCGACGTCCCCGGTGCCCCGAAGCGCGAGCGCGACGAGTCAGTGACGTAATGGCTTACGCGGCTCCGCTCCTCTTCACACACGAGACCGCCGTCCGCGCCGTTCGCTAGGCCCCCCTCCGATCCGATGTCCGACGCCCTCACCCCGCTCCGCCACGTGTACGGCCTGGAGCCCGACGGCGGCTCCGCACCGGGCGCCCCGGGGCACGCCGAGCAAGAGGCGCTCCGCGGGATGGCCCGAGCGCTCGACGCCGCCTTTGCCGCCGCCCCGACCGCGCCGCCGTCCGCGGCCGCTGTCGACGCCGTTCTCGCGTCGGCCGCCGCGGCGTCGGCCGAGCGCGCCGCGGCGAGCGCCGCCGTCCGGTCCGCGTACGACGAGGGGCCGGAGGCGGGCGGGGCGGTCGAGGCGGCCGTCCTCCGCCAGTCGCGCGAGGCCCTCGACCGGGCGGTCGCCGCCCGCCCCCGGCCGCGCCCCGACGCCGCCGCCGTCGACGCCGTCCTCGCGCGTGCCGCCGAGGCCTCGTTCCAGGCCGCCGTCCCGGCGCAGGTCGCCGCCGACCGCCCCGCCCTCGCCCCGCTCGCGGTCGCCTTGGGCGGGGCGGGCGCGTCTTCGGCCGAGAGCGCGCTGCTCGCGCAGAGCCTGGACGCCCTGGACCGGACGCCGCGGCACCGCCCGTCGGCGGCGGCCGTCGACGCCGTGCTCGCCGCGGCCGCCGCGTCGTCGTCGGCCGGTCTGGACGCGGTCCGCTCCGTATACGAGGGCGGGGCGGCGCCCGACGCGCCGGTCGAGCTCGCCCTCTTGTCCCAGTCGCGCGAGGTCATCGACCGCGCGCTCCGCGCCCGTCCGCAACCGCGCCCGTCGGAAGCGGCCGTCGCCGCCGTTCTGGCGCGGGCCGCCGAGGCGTCGGCCGAGCGCGCCGACGAGCCGACGGTGAGCGACCCGGCGCTCGCCCCGCTCGCGCTGGCGTACGGCCTCCCGCTCGCGGTCGAGGCGCCGGCCGGCGGCGCCGAACTCGCGCTCCTCGACGGCACGCAGGCGGCGCTCGACCGTCTCCGCCCCGCCCGCCCCGACGCCGCCGCTATCGAAGCCGTCCTGGCACGCGCCGCGTCGGCCACGCGCCGTCCGGCGCCGCGGGCCGACCGTCCGGCCGCTCGCCCTGAGCGCCGCCGGTTGCCCTCGCGGGTGTGGGCGGGCGGGGCGGCGCTCGTGCTCTCCGCGCTGACGGCGGTCGCCGTGTTCTCGGGCGTGCTGTCCAGTGGCGAGCAAACGCTAGCGCCGGCCGCCTCCGCGGTGGTCGCCGCGTCGGGCGGGGCGGCGAGCGGGCCGGAGCTCGCCGCGGTCGGCGTGGAGGAGGAGGCCGAGCCGCCGACCGCCCCGCCCTCGGCGCCCGCCGTGGCGGCGCCCCAACTCGCCGCCGTCGCCGCGCCGCAGGCCGCCCCGCCCCGCCCGGCACCGGCCGCCGCTCGACGCGCGCCGGCCGCGCGACCGGCTGCGGAGACGCCGCCGTGGGAGGCGAGCGAGGACGTCCGCGCGCTCTCGCTCCGCCTGGAGGAGCTGGACCGATCGAGCGACGGGCTGGCGTGGGACGAGCCCGCCGAAGCGTTCGGGCGGCCCGGCGGGTCGCCGGGCCTGACGTCGATGCCCGGTCTCCAATCCGTCCGCGCGGGTGCCCCGCCGGCCCGCGCGCGCATCGCGCCCACCGATTCGTCCCGGACGCCGCGATGAGCCTTCGCCGTCTCGCCCTCGTTCTGCTGACGCTCGCCGTCAGCACGGCCGCCCGCGCCCAAGACGAGGGCTCCCACACGTTCCAGGTGGTCGGGGGGGAGGTCCACCTCGACGGCCGCGCGCTCCCCGGCGCCGTTCCTCCGTCGCTCGATCTGGCTGGATTGGCGACGGGGGTGCTCGAGTTTAGCGGCCCCGTCGCCCCGGTGCTCCGCGTGGACGGGCGGGCGTACGTGCTGGAGAACGAGAAGCTGGTCCCGCTCGACGAGTCGTCGAAGGCGGGCCAGGGCGTCTACATCCTGGGCGACCTCGGACCCGAGTCTCAGAGCCTCGACAACCTCCCGCAGGACCAGCTGACGCCGATCGTGGAGGCGGCCTACATGCGCAACGTCGAGGAGGCCGACGGGTCGCTCTACTCGAAGATGCGGACCGAACGGACGATGGAGGCCGAGGCCCTCGGCCTCACGCGACGCCTCCTGCGCCTGCCCGACGCCAGCGACGAGCGCGAGCGGCTCCGGGGCGACCTCCGCACGCTGCTCTCGGACGTGCTCGCGCTCAAGCACGAGATCCGCCGGGAGGAGCTCGACCTCGCCCAAGACCGGCTCGACGCCGCCCGGCAGCACCTCCGCGAGCGCGAGGAGAACCACGAGGCCATCGTCACGCTCCGCCTCCGCGAGCTGACGGGGAAGTAGGGCGGGGCGGGAGCCGAGGCACGAGATCGGACGGACGTTGACGGAGCGGGGCAAACTTCCCGTATTCTGTCGTCCGTCGCCGCCGTCCCCCCCATGCGCGCCTTCGCCCTTGCCGCCGCCCTCCTGTGTGGGCCGGCGGCGCCCTCCGTTGCCACCCCGCCCCCGGGCGGAGTGCCCCACGCCGCCCCGCCCGCCCGCGTCGAGGCCGTCTCGTTCGACCGCGACGGCCGCACGGCGACGGTCCGCGTGCACCTGTCGAGCCCGGTCGAGGCGTTCAGCGCCGACGCGCGGGCGGGGCGGCTCGAGATCGTCCTTGACGGCGCCCGCCCCGCCCCGGCGCTCCGGCAGGGCGGGGCGGAGTGGCCGGTCCAGAGCTACCGCGTCGAGGCCGAGGGCGACCGCGTGGTCCTCTCGTTCCGCATCGAGGGCGGGGTGGCGGTCCGGGCGACGGCGGACGCGGGCTCGGACGACGTGATCCTGTCGTTCTCGGACGGCGCCGCGGGTGGGGCTCGGGTGGCGGGGTGGGGCGCCGCCCGCTCGGCTCGGCAGCCGGAGCGCGCCCGGCCCCAGGCGGGCCGAGCGACTCGCAGCGCCGCGGGCTGGCGGCCGGCGGCCGACCCGGTTCGCCCCGACCTCCCCGCGAACGCGGCCCCGGCCCGGACGCCGGCGGCGCGCCCTTCGCCCCGCCCCGCCCCGCGCGCGGAGCCGCCGCGCCGCCAGCCCCCGCGGCCGGCGGCCCCGGCGCCCCGGCCGATGCCGACCGTGGACCCCGCGCCGACGCAGCCCCGCCCCGCCCCGCCCGTGGCGTCCGGGGCGCTGGAGGCTCAGGCCCCGGACGTCGACCTGCCGGACGCCTCGCGGTGGCAGCTCGACACGGTCGTCCTCGACGCCGGCCACGGCGGCCAGGACCACGGCGCGGTCGGGCACGGGACGAGCGACAAGGAGGTGGCGTGGGGCGTCGTGAGCCGGCTCGGCCCGATGATCGAGCGCGAGCTCGGCGTCCGCGTCGTCTACACCCGCGACGACGACACGTTCGTCGAGCTCCGCGAGCGGGGCCGGATCGCGAACCGCTCGAACGGGAAGCTGTTCATCTCGGTCCACGCCAACGCCGCCGGCTCGTCGTCGGCGTCGGGGACGGAGACGTTTTTCCTGGCGCCCCACCGCGAGTCGTCGGCAAAGGACGTCATGGACCGCGAAAACTCGGTCATCGAGCTCGAGAGCCAGCCCGAGCTCTACGAGGACTTCGACGACCAGGGCGACATCCTCCAGGCGATGGCCATGAGCGCGTACCAGGAGGAGAGCCAGACGCTCGCCGGGCTCATCGAGCGCGAGTTCGTCGCGTCCGGCCGGTCGAGCCGGGGCGTCAAGCAGGCGGGGTTCATCGTGCTCTGGGCGGCGTCGATGCCGGCCGTGCTCGTCGAGACCGGGTTCGTCACGAACCCCGGCGACGCCCGGCTCCTGTCCAGCGACGCCGGCCTCGACGCGACGGCCGAAGCCATCTTCCGCGCCGTCCGCGCCTACAAGGAGCGCTACGAGCGCGGCCTCCACCCGCAGCACGGCGGCTGAGGCGTCGGGGCGCGCTCGGCCCGCCCCGCCTGGTTTCGAGCGGTGCCGGATCTGCCCACCCCGCCCTGCGCGGCGGCGCTACAGCCCATGCCCGCCTCGGCGGTCAGGGTGGGGTGGGGCCTTGCCGCCCGAAGCGGACAGGACGCGTCGTGCCCCTCACCACCCCGCCCGTCCCGGTGCGGGCGGGGCGGGGTGGCCGCATCTTCCTTCCGCCTTCCGCCTTCCGCCTTCCGCCTTCCGCCTTCCGCCTTCCGATGCCCGACTTGCTCGCCGCCGTGCGCACGGTCCCCGACTTCCCGAGCGCGGGCGTCGCGTTCAAGGACCTCACGCCGATCCTCGCCGACCCCGCCCTGTTCGAGGCTCTCCTCGACCGCCTGGAGGCGCCGTGGGGCGGGGCGGGCGTCACGCACGTCGTGGGCGTCGAGGCGCGCGGGTTCTGGTTCGGGCCGGCGCTCGCGCTCCGCCTGGGCGCCGGGTTCGTGCCGTGCCGGAAGCCGGGGAAGCTGCCCGCCGCGACGGTCTCGGCGAGCTACGCGCTCGAATACGGCGAGGACGCCGTCGAGCTCCACGCCGACGCCTTCGGACCGGGAGACCGCGTGCTCGTCCACGACGACGTGATCGCGACGGGGGGGACGGCCGCCGCCGTGTGCGCGCTCGTCCGCGAGCTGGGCGCGGACCTCGTGGGCCTGTCCGTGGCGCTCGAAATCCCGTCGCTGGCGGGGCGGGACGTGTTGCCGGACGGCGTCCGCGTCGAGGCCGCGCTCGTGGTGTAGGGGCGGGGCGGCCTAGCGGACGGCGATGCAGCTGATCTCGACCGACGCTCCGCGCGGGAGCTTGCCCACTTCGAGCGCCTCGCGCGCCGGGGCCGCCCCGCTAAAGTAGCGGGCGTAGACCTCGTTGACGGGGGCGTAGTCGTCCATGTCGCGGAGGAAGAGCGTGGCCTGGACGACGTGGTCGAAGTCCATGTCAGCGGCCCGCAGCACGGCCCCGATGTTGTCGAGGATGCGCGTCGTCTCTTCCTGGACGTCGCCCTCGACGAGCTCGCCGGTCGCGGGGTCGAGGCCGATCTGCCCTGAGCAGTAGAGGGTCTCGCCGACGAGGAGGGCCGAGCTGTAGGGGCCGATCGGCGCCGGAGCGCCGGGCGTCTTGATCCGCTCGCGGCGGGAGGGGGGCGGCGGGGTCATAAGTGTAGGATCTCTTGGTCGGCAAGGTCCCTCCCCGCCCGTCGGGGAGGGGCGAAAAGGACGGGAAGCTCTAGCCCTCCACCGGGGGCCGAGCACAGACCGTGCTAGTTTTCCCGCCCCGCCCTTTCCCGCCCCACTCTGACACCATGAGCCGTCACGGCCGTGTCCTCGTCGCCATGAGCGGCGGGGTCGATTCGTCCGTCGCCGCCGGCCTCCTCCACGAGGGCGGCTACGAGGTCGTCGGCGTGACGATGAAGACGTGGGATTATGAGACGTCGCTGGGCGGGTCGGGCGCGTCGCGGAAGCAGTCCGGGTGCTGCTCGCTCGACGACATGAACGATGCCCGGGCGGTCGCCGTCGCCCTCGGCGCCTCACACACGGTCGTCGACATCCGCGACGAGTTCGGCGGCTGGGTCGTCGACCGCTTTGCCGGCGACTACCTGGCGGGGCGGACCCCGAACCCGTGCGTGCTCTGCAACACGCACATCAAGTGGGCCGCGCTCCTCAAGCGGGCCGACGCCCTCGGCTGCGAGCACATCGCGACCGGCCACTACGCCCGCGTCCGCGAGGCCGCCCCGCCGGAGGTGCCCGCCCCGCCCTCGCGTGTGGGGCGGGGCGGGGCGGGGCGGTTCGTGGTCTCGCGCGGGCTCGACCGCGCCAAGGACCAGTCGTACGTGCTATGGGGCGTGGCCCAGGACCACCTCGCGCGGACGCTCCTCCCGCTCGGCGGCCACGCCAAGCCCGAGATCCGCCGGCTGGCGGCCGAGATGGGGTTCGACCACGTGGCCGGCAAAAAGGACTCGTACGAGATCTGCTTCGTCCCCGACGACGACTACCGCGGCTTCCTACGCCGGCGCCACCCCGCCCTCGGCGACCTCGCGGGCGGACCGCTCGTGCACGTCGAGACGGGCGAGGTGCTGGGGGCGCACGACGGCTACCCGTTTTACACCGTCGGCCAGCGGCGCGGGCTGGGGCTCGCGCTGGGCGAGCCGGCCTACGTCGTCCGCACCGAGCCGGCGACGAACACGGTCGTCGTCGGGCCGCGCTCGGCGCTCGCGGCGCGCGCGCTCACGCTGGACGGCGTCGTCTGGGGCAAGACGCCCGGCCTGGAGGGCGCGGGCGGGGAGGTCGAGGCGTGGGGCCAGATCCGCCACCGCGACCCGGGCGCGGCGGCCGTCCTCCGCCAGACGGGCGCGGACACGGCCGAGGCCGTCTTTGCCGAGCCGCGCGCGGCCGTCGCGCCGGGCCAGGCCGCCGTGTTCTACGACGGCGACGACGTGCTCGCCGGCGGGTGGATCGAGTCGGTCCCCGCCCCGCCCTCGGCCGCCTCGCGCGACGGCGCGTTCGTCGCGCTCCCGACGCTGTGAGCGCCGTCCGCGAGTGCCCGTCGTGCGCGATGGAGGTGCCCGCGGACGCCGCGGTGTGCCCGGTGTGCGGCTACGAGTTCCCGGTCCCCAAGGCCGGCGTCCGCGCGAGCGCGTGGCTGTTCGTGGCGCTCATGGTCCTGTTCGCGGTCCCGCTGCTCGCGTGGCTGCTCGGCTGGTTCGGCTAGCCGCCCCGCCCGCCGAGGGCGGGGCGGCATAAAAAAAGCGGCCCCTCCGCGAGAGCAGAGGGGCCGCCGGAGTCGGGATGGCGGGATTTGAACCCACGACCTCCTCGTCCCGAACGAGGCGCGCTACCGGGCTGCGCCACATCCCGAAAGCCTGCACCCGAAGGGCAGGCGGTCCGCAAGGTACGGCGCGGGCGGGGCGGGCCGACGCCGGGCCGGTGAAGCTGGGGCGAACCCGTGGCGCTGCCCCGCCCACGCCACGGGCGGGGCGGATCCTTTGCCGGCCGCCCCGTCCGGCGCGGCGGGCAACCGCGGGACGCCCCTACGACGGCCACCCCGCCCTCGTGCGGTGCGGGCGGGGTGGCGCATCTTCTGCCCGCTGCCCGCTGCCCGCTGCCCGCTGCCCGCTGCCCGCTGCCCGCTGCCCGCTGCCCGCTGCCCGCTGCCCGCGCTTCACCGCGCCTCCCCGCCCACTCGGCTAGCTTCGGCGGTCCACCCGCGCCCGCCGCGCCTGCATATGCCCGAGACCCGCCCCGCCCCGCCCGCGACGCCGCCCGCCGCCCCGGCCGGCTCCGCCTACGAGCCCGCCGCCGTCGAGCAGAAGTGGTACGCCTACTGGGAGGCCGGCGGCTTTTTCCACGCCGACCCCGAGGCCGTCACCGAGGGCGGGGCGGAGCCGTTCGTGATCCCCATGCCGCCGCCCAACGTGACCGGCCGGCTGCACATGGGCCACGCGCTCCAGGACACGGTCCAGGACCTCCTCACGCGCTACAAGCGGATGCGCGGCTTCGAGGCGCTCTGGATCCCGGGCATGGACCACGCCGGCATCGCGACCCAGAACGTGGTCGAGCGGAAACTGAGGGAGCAGGGGCTCGACCGCAAAGAGATGGGCCGCGAGGCGTTCCTGGAGCACGTCTGGGCGTGGAAGGAGGAGTACGGCGGCGTCATCCTGGAGCAGAAGCGGCGCCTCGGCGACTCGTGCGACTGGCGCTACGAGCGGTTCACGATGGACGAGGGCCTCAGCCGCGCCGTCCAGGAGGTGTTTGTGCGCCTCCACGACGAGGGGCTCGTCTACCGCGGCGACTACCTCGTCAACTGGGACCCCGAAAACCAGACCGTCATCTCGAACGAGGAGGTCGACAACGTCGAGCGGCCGGGGCACCTGTGGACCGTTCGCTACCCGGTCGTGGACGAGGGCGGGGCGGAGACCGGCAGGTACGTCGACATCGCGACGACGCGGCCCGAGACGATCCCGGCCGACACCGCCGTCGCCGTCCACCCCGACGACGAGCGCTTTGCCGACCTCGTCGGAGAGCACGTCAAGGTGCCCGCCGTCGACCGCGTCGTCCCCATCATCGCCGACGACTACATCAAGATGGACTTCGGCGCCGGCGCGCTGAAGGTGACGCCGGGCCACGACGAGAACGACTACGCGATCGGCCAGCGGCACGGGCTGGAGACGGTCTCGCTCATGAACCTCGACGGGACGCTGAACGAGGAGGGCGGCCCGTACGCCGGGCTCGACCGCTTCGAGGCCCGCAAACGGATCGTGACGGACCTGGAGGCGGCCGGCCAGCTCGTCAAGACGGAAGACTACCCGCACACGGTCCCCATCTCGTCCCGGTCGAAGGCCGTCATCGAGCCGCTGCTCTCGCCGCAGTGGTACGTCTCGATGGAGCCGCTGGCCCGCGAGGCCCTCGCCGTCGTCGACGACGGGACGGTCCGGTTCCACCCCGCCCGCTGGGCCAACGAGTACCGGCGGTGGATGGAGGACATCCGCGACTGGCCGATCTCGCGGCAGCTCTGGTGGGGCCACCGGATCCCGGTCTGGTACCCGACGAACGCGGACGGCGAGCGCGACGAGGAGAACTTCGTCGTCTCCGTCGACTCGCCTGGGCCGGGCTACGTGCAGGACGAGGACGTCCTCGACACGTGGTTCTCGTCGTGGCTGTGGCCGTTCGCCACGCTGGGCTGGCCCGACGACACCGATGCGCTCCGGGCGTTCTACCCGGGGAGCGTGCTCGTCTCGGGCTACGACATCCTCTTTTTCTGGATCGCCCGGATGATCATGGCCGGCACGCACTTCCTGGGCGAGGCGCCCTTTACGGACGTGTTCGTCACCGGCATGATCAAGGACAAGCAGGGCCGGTGGATGTCGAAGTCGCTGGGCAACGGGATCGACCCGCTCGACACGATCGAGCAGTACGGGGCCGACGGCGTCCGTTTTACGCTCGCCAAGCTGTGCGCCCAGGGCCAGGACATCCGCCTGGACCCGACGACGTTCGAGGGCGGCCGGAACTTCGCCAACAAGGTCTGGAACGCGTTCAACGTGTTCGGCCGCTTCTTGGAGACCGACGAGGCAGGCCGCCCCGTCCGCGACGTCCGACGGCAGCGAGAATTCTCGGGCCTCACCCTTGTCGAGCAGTGGATGCTCACGCGACTTGACGAGACCATCGTCGCCGTCGAGAAGTCTCTCGACGCTTACCGCGTTTCGGAGGCAGTCCAGACCGTGTACGACACAGTCTGGAGGGACTTCTGTGATTGGTACCTGGAGTTGGCGAAGCCTGGTTATGGCGCGGAGATGGATCAGGAGACGCTTGCGTTCTCCGTAGAAGTGTTTGATGCGATCCTGCGGCTCCTGCACCCGTTCATGCCGTTCCTCACTGAGGAGCTGTGGTGGAAGCTTCGTCCACGAGATGAAGGGGAAGCTTGCATCGCTGCCGAATGGCCCTCAGTGAGCGAAGAGGCCGTTGCTCTAAACAAGAGATATCAGGGGGCTCCGCTTCGCTACGCTGATGAGGCCAAGAAGGCGATCGAAAGCTTCACCCTAGTTCAGGAGGTCGTTACGGCCGTCCGCCAGGTGCGGGCGCAGTACAACGTGCCGCCGTCGAAGGCCATCGACGCGCGCGTCCGCGTGGGCGGGGCGGAGGCCGAGGCGACGGTCGCGGCGCTGGAGTCGGCCCGGGGCGACCTGGAGCGGCTGGCGGGCCTGGGCGCGCTCCAGATCGGGGCCGACCTGGACAAGCCCCAGGCGGCGGCGGCCGTCGTCGTGGACCGCCACGAGGTGTTCGTCCCGCTCGCGGGCATGATCGACCTGGACGTCGAGCGCGAGCGGTTGGCGAAGGAGATCGAGTCCAAGCGGCAGTTCCTGGGCGGGGTGGAGAAGAAGCTCCGCAACGAGCAGTTCACGAGCCGCGCGCCCGAGGCGGTCGTCGAGAAGGAGCGCCAGAAGGCGGCCGACGCGCGCGCCGAGATCGACGCGCTCAAAGCGAACCTGGCCGACCTCGGCTGACCCGCCCCGCCCGTGACCCGCTCCGCTGCCCTGGTCCTCCTAGCGCTCGCGCTCGCGGGCTGCGACGGGTCCGGCACCGATCCGGTGGGGGAGGGCGTCGAGGGGCGGACGCCGGCGTCGCTCGCCGAGGCCCGGGCGGCGTGGGAGGCCGGCGGTGTGAGCGCGTACCGGATCGTCTTCGTCCGGCACTGCGAGTGCTCCCACGCCGTCGCCGGCCCCTGGACAGTCGAGGTCCGCGGCGGGCAGGTCGTCGCGGCCACGTCCGAGGGGGGCGCCGGGCAGCGGGTGGAGCCGCGGACCGTCGCCGGCTTCTTCAGGGTCCTGGACGAGGCCTTCGCCGCCGACACAGTCGCCGTCCGGTTCCGCTACGATCCCGCGACGGGCCTGCCCCTCTCCCTGCTCGTCGACTACGCGGCGGAGGTGGCGGACGACGAGCTGTCCGTGCAGGTCCTCGGCTTCCGCGCCCTCCCCTGATGGCCCGCCGCGCCCCCGGGGCCGCAACCCACCCCGCCCTCAGGAACTCCTCAGGCACGGGCGGGGCGGGCGGGGCGTTCTTCGGCCTGCCGCCCCACCTCCTCGGTCCGCCCGTGTCCATTCCGCCGTCCTTCCGCCCCGCCCGCTTTGCCGCCGCGCTCGCCCTCGTCGGGCTGACGGTCCTCGCCGCCTGCGGCGATGCCCCAGACCAAGTCGGCGTCCACGGCCTCGAACTCCAGCGTCGGGGCGGCGGCTACCCGTCGGTCTCGGGCCACGTGGTCAACGAGGGCGGGGCGGCCGCCCGCTCGGTCGACGTTTCGATCACGCTCTACGACAGCGACAGCCGACCCATCGAAGACCTCCTGCTCCAGGTCCGCGACGTGCCGCCTGGGGACTCGGTCCGGTTCGAGCGCGACCTCGACGTCGTGCCGAACTCGGTCAAGCTGAAGTACGTCGGGGTCAACTGAGGCCGCCCCGCTCGGGCGGGGTGGAAGGGGCGGGGCGGTGCCGTAGCGGCGGGCTAGGTTTCCCTTCACGGAATCCTTATCTTGAGGGGCCGGGTCTCGTTCCCAGTGCTCCACGCCGTCTATGACCCGCCCCGCCCGCGTGTTCGCCGCCGCTGCCGTCTGCGTCACGGTAGGGGAGGCGCGCGGAGCGGCCGGGGGCGCTGCTGAGGAAGGCGTGGGCCGATCGGCCCGAGCGGGGTGGCGTCGCGTCCTGGCGCCGGCGCTCGCCGCGGTCCTGGCCGGGTGCGCCGGGGGCGGGGCGGCCGGAGACGACGGACGGCCCCGCTCGAACCGCAACACGATCACGGCGGCCGAGGTGGCCGAGGCGACCACGGTCGGCAACGCGTACCTCCTGGTCGAGCGGCTGCGCCCGCTGTGGCTGCGCAAGCGAGGACCGAGGAGCATCCTGTTCGACCCGGGCATCATCGTTTACGAGGGGACCATGCGGTTCGGGGACGCTGAGTCCCTCCGGTACATCCCCACCATCGATGTCGAGTCGCTCCGGTTTCTTCCCCCTGACCGCGCCATGCTCATCCACGGCGCAGGCCATCCACATGGAGCGATCGTTGTTGAGGTCAAATCGGGTCCCGACGAGGTCTAGCCTTAGGGGGCAGTAGGGGCGCTTCTCATGGGGAGTTGATGAAGGGCGGGGGGCGAGTGTTTTGACCCTGCTCAAGCTCCTGGGGCGCGGGAGAGCCCTATGGTCCTGATTTGGTGAAGGCTGGGCTCAGAGTAAAGCGCTTCCACGTTCCCCCGGCAACGAGAGAAGTGGGCGGAGTGGGTGTGGCGCGGGCCGCAAGAAGGGCTAGCTTCGGCCCCCGACAGAGAGCGGACCGTCCGTGGCCGGCATGGTCCGTGGTTCCGCCCCGCCCGCGGATGGGCGACCGCCTTCCCCTACTCCTTCATGGTCATGTCTAGACTGTTCACCTTCGTCGTCCTCGCCTGCGCCATGCTCGTGGCCGCGGACGCCGCCTCTGCGCAGGCCACGGGCACCGTCCGCGGCGTCGTCACCGACAGCACGTCGGGCGTCGGCCTCCCGGGCGTGAGCGTCCGGCTCACATCGGACACCTCTGTTGGGGCCGCGACGGACGTCAACGGTGAGTACGAGATCCGTGGTGTCCCAACGGGCGCCCAGGTCCTTATCGCCTCCTACATCGGGTACGAGACGCAGACCGTCCCGGTGGTCGTGGGCGAAGGCGAGACCGTCGTCGACATCCAGCTCTCCGACTCCATCTTGCTCGGTGAGGACGTGATCGTCACCGCGCTCGGGATCGAGCGGGCCGAGCGGTCGCTGGGCTACGCCGCGCAGGCGGTCGAGGGGGATGAGCTGAGCAAGGTCCGCGAGACGAACGTGATCTCGTCGCTGTCTGGCCGCGTGGCCGGGGCCAACGTCTCGCAGGGGAGCACGATCGGCGGGTCGGCCCGGATCGTCCTCCGCGGGCCGAGCTCGGTGTCCGGCAACAACGAGCCGCTGTTCGTGGTCGACGGCATCCCGCTCGACAACTCGAACATCTCGGCCCCAGGCCAGTCGACGGGCGGCGGCGGGTACGACTACGGCAACGCCGCCTCGATGATCAACCCGGACGACATCGCCTCGGTGTCGATCCTCAAGGGGGCCTCGGCCGGCGCGCTCTACGGCGCCCGCGCCTCGAACGGCGTCATCCTCATCACGACCAAGAGCGGCCGGCGGGGCCAGGGCATCGGCATCACGGTCAACCAGAGCGTCACGACCGAGAGCGTCTACAACCTCCCGCCCTACCAGAACCTCTACGGCGGCGGCTCGAACGCCCCGTTCAACGTCAACGGCCAGGGCCAGCAGGTGGTCGATTTCGCGACCGACGAGTCGTGGGGGCCGCGCCTCGATGGTCGCCCCGTCCGTCAGTGGTACAGCTACGACGAGGTCAACGGCCTCATGGGGCAGACCACGCCGTGGGTCGCCGCGCCCGATAACGTTCGAGACTTCTTCGACACCGGCGTCACCTCGAACACGAACCTCGCATTCTCGCAAGGCGGTGAGAACTTCAACTACCGGCTCTCGCTCACGAACGTGTCGACGGACGGCGTCTTCCCGGGCAGCCAGCTCGACCGTCGCCAGGTGAGCTTTAACGGGTCGCTCGACCTCACGCCGCGCCTGAACACCACGTTCACCGGCAACTACATCAACAACGGCGCCGAAGGTCGGCCGGGCACGGGCTACGACGGACAGAACGTGTTCCTCCAGTTCAACCAATTCGGCCAGCGCCAGGTCGACCTCGGCGACGGCAGCTACTCGTTCGAGTACGTCCGCCCGAACGGCGTCCAGCGCGGCTGGAACTGGCGCAACCCGGTCGCGGGGACGCTCCAGTACGCGGACAACCCGTACTGGATCTCGTACGTGAACCAGCAGGAGGACTCGATGAACCGGCTCTACGGCAGCTTCGCCGTCGGGTACGACTTCACCGACGAACTCAACCTCCGGACCAACGTCCAGACCGACTACTACACGCAGCGCCGCGAAGAGCGAATCGCGTTTGGGAGCCAGGCGACGCCGCAGTACCAAGAGGGGATCTACGAGGTCCAGGAAACGAGCGCCCGCTCGCAGCTGACCTACGAGACGGATCTGACGCAGGACGTCTCGCTCAATACGTTCGGCGGCGGCGAGGTCCGGTACAACGGGTACTCCCGCAACCGAGGGATCACGCAGGGCGGCCTCAGTGTGCCGGGCCTGTTCACGCTCGAAAACTCGGTTGCCCGCCCGTTCCTGGAGGACTACTTCGAGGAGCTCGCCGTCTACAGCCTCTACGCCGATGCGACGGTAGGCTACCGGGACCTCGTCTACGTCAACGCCTCGCTCCGCAACGACTGGTCGTCGACGCTGCCGGACGGTGACAACTCGTACCTCTACCCGTCGGCGAACGTGAGCCTCGTGTTCTCTGAACTCGCCCCGCTCCGCAACCAGAGTCTTCTGTCGTTCGGGAAGGTCCGGGCCGGGTTCGCGATCGTGGGCAACGACACCGACCCGTACCGGGTCAACCTGACGTACCCGCTCTCGCTCCCATTCGCTGGATCTCCGCTCCAGCGGCTCCCGACGACGCTCCCGAACCCGGACCTCCGGTCGGAGCAGACGACTTCGTTTGAGGCCGGCCTCGAGCTCGCGTTTCTGAACGGGCGGGCTGGTCTCGACTTTACCGCCTACTCCTCGCAGACGGACGACCAGATCCTGGCCGTCGAGGTCTCGCGTTCAACGGGCTACTCGTTCCAGCTCGTCAACGCCGGGACGATCTCAAACCGGGGCATCGAGCTCGCGCTGCGCGCGACGCCGGTCCTCATGGAGAACGGGTTTCAGTGGGACGTCAACGTCAACGCGGCCCGGAACGTGAGCGAGGTCGAGTCGCTCCTCGACGACCTTGAGGTGTACACGCTCGGAAACGCTCCGTTTGGTGCTCGGGTCACGGCCGCCGTCGGCGAGCCCTACGGCGCCATCATCGGCAACGACTTCGTGTACGACGCCAGCGGCAACAAGGTGGTCAACGTCGACGCCGACGGCAACTTCACCAGCTACCGGAGCAACCCGTCCCAGGTCCTCGGGTCCTACCTCCCCGACTGGACGGGCGGCCTCTCGACGACGTTCTCGTACGGGGGGCTCCAGCTGAGCGGGCTCATCGACGCCCAGTTCGGCGGCGAGTCCTACTCGGTGACGAGCCTGTTCGGCCGCTACTCGGGCATCCTCGACGAAACCGTCGAGAGCGACATCCGCGAGCGCGGCATCGTCCCGACCGGCGTCGTCACGCTGCCGAGGGGGACGACGCCGGAGGAAGCGGCCCAGCTGGAGGGGACTCCTGTTGGAGACGGCGCCATTGATGCGGAGACGTACTTCAAGGGGACGTTCGGCCTCCAGGGCGCGCACATCTTCGACATGAGCTTTATCCGGCTCCGCGAGCTCAGCCTCGGGTACTCGATCCCGGCCCGGTACACGCAGCAGATCTCGGTTCAGAACGTCACGCTCTCGCTCGTGGCCCGGAACCTGGCCCTGCTCTACTCGAAGTCCCCGTTCTTCGACCCCGCCGTCGCGCTGAGCGCGTCGAACGTCCAGGGCATCGAGGCCGGAGCCTACCCGCCGGTCCGCTCGCTCGGGCTCAGCATCACGGCCACGCTCTGAGGCCCCGCCCCGCCCCGCCCGCGCGACGCGGGCGGGGCGGCCGTCGCGACCCGTACACCTTCTGACTCTCCTCCCGTGAACCGATCCATTGCCCTCGTCGGTGTCGTCGCCTGCGCCCTCACGCTGAGCGCCTGCGACCTTACCGAGCTCAACGAAAACCCGAACGAGTCGACGCAGCCTGTGACAGGGTTCATCCTGTCCCGTGCGGAGGTAAACCTCGCGCAGAACTACTTTGACAGCTTCAACAACGGCCGCTTCGGGCTCCTCTACGCCCAGTACTGGACGCAGAACCAGTACACGAGCGAGGACCGTTACCAGTACCGCGAAAACGTCGTGGACGCTTACTGGACTGATCTCTACCTCGTGATCAGCAACCTCCAGGAGCTCAAACGGCTCGTGCCGGAGGACGAGGCCGCTGTCAGCCCGGAGAACCAGGTCGCCGTCGCCGACATCATGCAGGTGTTCGCGTTCCACGTGATGACGGATATCTGGGGCGACATCCCATACACGGAGGCTCTGCAGGGGCGGGACAACCGGGTGCCGGCCTTCACGCCACAGGAGGAGATCTACCCCGACCTCATCCGCCGCCTAACGGAGGATCAGGCGATGATTGACGTGGCCGGGACTGTCCCAGGCGATCTCATTTACGGCGGCAACGCGGCTAGGTGGAAGCGGTTCGCCAACTCGCTCAAGATGCGAATCGCCATGCGGATGTCGGACCAACTCCCGGACCAGGCGGCGCAGGCCATCCAAGAAGCCATTGCGGCCGGCCCGATGAACAGCGTGGCTGACGCAGCGATCCTCGACTTTACAACGTCGGAGCCGTACACGAACCCGATCTACGAGAACTACGAAATCACGGGCCGCGACGACTGGGCCGTAACTGAAGGTCTGGTGACGACCCTCCAGGAGCGGAACGACCCGCGCCTCCCGATTTACGTTGCACCCACCCCGCGTTCCGTGGAGGTGACGCCGGGGGCGCCGGTGTACGAAGGACTCCCGTACGGGCTTGCGCAAGGCGTAGCCGCGGCCATTCCACGGTCCAACTTTTCGCGTCCGGGCGAGATCACGCGGGAAGCGACGTCGCCGGCCATCTTCATGCTCTACGACGAGGTCCTGTTCATCAAGGCTGAGGCCGCCGCTCGCGGGTTCATCAGCGGCGACGCTGACGACCTGTTCGAGGACGCCGTCCGCACCTCGTTTGAGTACTGGGGCGTCGACGATCAGGATGTCGTAGAGGACTACGTCAGTGACCTCCCCGATCTCGACGGCTCCAACTACAGGCAGGTTCTGGGTGTTCAGAAGTGGCTCGCCCTCTACATGCAGGGCATTCAGGGCTGGTCCGAGTGGCGCCGGCTCGACTTTACAGGTGTCCTGATCGAGCCGGTCGGAGGTAAGCTGGACTCCTTCGAGGGGCCGATCCCCGTCCGCCTCGTCTACCCCACCCAGGAGGAGGCTCTGAACAGCGATAACCTGGCCGCGGCCATCGCCAGCCAGGGTCCCGACACACAGGGGACCCGAGTCTGGTGGGACGTTGCGCCCATTGGTCTGTAACCACCCCCGCTCGCTCTCCTGAACCGCTTTATCTGTATCGCCTCCATGCCTATCTCCTCCCGCTTTCGCCCCCTCCTCTTGGGGACCCTCGCCCTCGCGGCGGGGCTCACGGCCTGCGACAACTTCGAGGACAACCTCGACTTTGAAGCCGGGGACTCCCGGACGATCGTCGGCGCGTCCTCCGTCGAGGTCGCCCCTGAGATCCGGTACATGGCGGACACGACCGCGACCGGCGTAACGATTACGAGCGTCGACGTCGAGACTGACCCGACGACGACGGTGCCCTACTACATCCAGGCCTACACGATCGACCAGACGTACGCGTGGAATGTCGAAGGACCGGGCAACCCGACCGGCGTGGTTCGGCGCGACGGCGAGTACTACGACGTTACGTTCGGGACCCGGGGCGCCTACACAGTCACCGTCAGTGACGGGACGTACGCTGGCACCGAGGATGTCACGGTGACGGAGCCGCCGTCCGTCGGGGCGTGCGCCGCGACGTCTTCGTCGCTCGTCCGCAACGGAGACAACGTGACGTACCGGGTGGTCGAAGGCGACCCCATCACGTTCAGCGCGGTGACCGCAGGCCGTCTCGACTCCGAGGTCTCAATCACGTACGGCGTGGACGGTCCTGACGCGGACACGGCCCCTGACGTCGTGCCTGTTGCGTCATTCCCCGTCACCTACACGTACCCGGAGGCCGGGTCTTACGACGCGACAATTGTCGTGGAGAACGAGGACGGGAGCGACTCGTGCACCCTCGACATTGAGGTCCGCGAGCCCGTCACGATCAGCGAGTGTACGGCCCAGCCGAGCGCGGTCCCGGTGGGCGGGGCGGTCCAGTTCAACGGCGTCGTCAACAGCCTGGTCGGCGACGCGAGCGTGTCCGTCGACTACGGCAACGGCGTGACGGCCAACAACGTCAGCCTGCCCCTCCAGTACACGTACAACACGGCGGGGACGTACACGGCCACGATCACGGCCGCAAACGCCCGCAGCAACGCGTCCTGCACGGTCGGCGTGACGGTCGGGAGCTAGATCCGAACCCCGGTTCTACGCTATAGCGGCCGGCGCCTCCAGGGGTGCCGGCCGCTCACGTTTCGTCCGCCCCGCCCGACGGCCGCCCCGCCCGGGCGGGGGCGGTCAGGGCTGCCCCACCGCCTCAACGTGAGGGACCGGCCGCCCCGCCAGGTGCGCGGCGATCCGGGCCGCGTGAATCCGGCCGTTCTCGATAAACCAGCGGCTCGTGTTGTAGCCGCCGCAGACGGTCCCCGCGAGGTAGAGGCCGGGCCGCGTCGTCTCCATCGTATCGTCGTCGAAGACGGGGACGCGAGCGGGGCCGTCGAGCTCGACGCCGGCCGCGGTCAGGAACGAGAAGTCCGGGTGGTAGCCGATGAGCGCGAGGACGAAGTCGGCCTCGACGGCGAGCGGGCCGTCGGGTGTGCGGACGTGGACGGTCGTCGGCGTGATGCGCTCGACGGTCGAGTGGAAGTGGGCTTCGATGGCGCCCTCCTCGATTCGGTTGAGGAGGTCCGGGCGGATCCAGTACTTCACGCTCGTCGTGATCTCCCCGCCCCGCACGACCATCGTCACGTCGCCGCCGTGGCGGTTGATCTCCAGGGCGGCCTTGGCCGCCGAGTTTTTGGCCCCGACCACGACCGTCCGCCGCCCGCTGTACAGGTACGGCTCCTTGTAGTAGTGGGCGACGTGGGGCAAGTCCTCGCCCTCGACGCCGAGCCGGTTGGGCTGGTCGAAGAAGCCTGTGGCGACCACGACCGCCCGGGCCGCGTGCGTCCCCCGCGACGTGACGACGGTAAAGTCGCCCGCCCCGCCCTCGACGGCGAGCACGCGCTCGCCGAGGCGGACATCGAGCCCCTCGCGCTGGGCGACGGCGCGGTAGTAGTCGAGGGCCTCCTCGCGGCGCGGCTTGTAGAGCGTGGTCGCGAGCGGGTGCCCGCCGATCTCCAGGAGCTCGGGCGTCGAGAAAAACTCCATGAGCGTCGGGTACCCGACGATCGAGTTGACGAGCGCCTCTTTTTCGACCACGCGCGCCGTGAGCCCTGCGCGCTCCGCCTCGATCGCGCACGCGAGCCCGATGGGGCCGGCGCCGACCACAAGGAGGTCGACGGCGTCGGGGCGGGGCGGGGCGGGGCGTCCGTTGGGCACGGCGGGGCGGGGCGGTGTCCGGCTGCTACCGCCCCGCCCCCGGCGTGTTGCCAAGCGGACGTGGAAACGGGGCCGCGGACCTGTGCCGCCCCGGCCGCCTTGGTCGCCGCTGCCTGGGCGGGGTGGCCCGCCTCGCCCCCTATGCGCCGCCCCGCCCGTCGGGGGCGGGGCGGCGGGCGCGGAAGAACGCGCGCAGGAGGTCGGCGGCGGCGTCGGCCTCGACACCGGAGACCGTCTCGACCTGGTGGTTGAGGCGCCGGTCCTGGGGGATGTCGAAGAGCGTGGAGGCGGCCCCGGCCTTCTCGTCGAACGCCCCGAACACGAGCCGGTCCAGCCGCGCCCACACGAGCGCGCCGGCGCACATGGGGCACGGCTCCAGCGTCACGTAGAGCGTGCAGCCGGCGAGGTTCTTAGTGCCGAGCGTCTGGCAGGCGGCCGAGACCGCGAGCATCTCGGCGTGTGCCGTCGGGTCGGCGAGTCGCTCGACTTGGTTGTGGCCCCGCCCGACGACCGCCCCGCCCTGCACCACGACGGCGCCGACGGGGACCTCACCGGCCTCGTACGCCCGCTCGGCCTCCTTCAGGGCCATCTGCATCCACCGGCGGTCGGGGTCGAGGAGCGAGGCGAGAGACACGGTCTAGAATGCGGAATGTTGAACGCGGAATGACGAAATGGAATGCGCCTGGGCGGGGTGGGGTGGTAGCCCTTCCGCATTCACGATTCCGAATTCCGCATTCGCACGAGCGGCATCGTCATGCAGCGCGGGCCGCCCCGCCCGCGCGAGAGCTCGTTGCCCGAGAGGCGGACGGCGATCCGGTCCTGCGAGGCCGCCGCGGCGTCGCCGTAGAAGCCCAGGAAGTCATCGGCGCTGACGACGTGGAAGCCGGCCCGGGCGAGCGCCTCGTAGGTCGCCCGGTTGCGGGCGTAGCCGACGACGAGGCCGGGGCGGACAGCGAACAGGTTGGCCCCGTCCGTCCACTGCTCGCGCCGCTGGCGGATCGGGTCGGTGCCGCCGCACGGGATGAACGTGTACGACCGGCCGGTTACCTCCTCGAGCGCTTCGCGGACGCTCGGGAGCGGGCGCATGCGGAACTCGCGGGGTCCGTCGCCGCCCCGCTCTGCGCCGGCCTCGATGTGGAGGACGTGGTCCCGCGGCTCCTCGATGATGGGCGGAAAGACGACGCACGTGTCGTCGTCGGCGAACGTGAACACGGTGTCGAGGTGCATGCAGTAGCGCTCCTTCGGGAGGTTCACCATCAGCACGTGCTCGACGGACGTTCGGTCCAGAAGCGCCCGCGCGACGGCTAGCACGCCGCCCAGGCTCGTCCGCTCGCTCTGCCCGATCATCACCACGCGCTCGTCGACGACCAGGAGGTCGCCGCCCTCGAACGTCACGTCCTCCGGCAGCTCGATGAGCCGCTCGCGGGCCGCCGCGAACCGCGGGTGGTGGTGGTAGAT
The DNA here is from genome assembly GCF_032248475.1 of Rubrivirga sp. S365. Classification (NCBI taxonomy): domain Bacteria; kingdom Pseudomonadati; phylum Rhodothermota; class Rhodothermia; order Rhodothermales; family Rubricoccaceae; genus Rubrivirga; species Rubrivirga sp. S365. The sequence continues at coordinate 65,950 of NZ_JAVTTN010000001.1, read as the reverse complement.
CGTGCGGATGATCGCGCTCTCGGGCCGCCGCGCCGCCGTCGCGGCCAGGCTCAGGATCGGGTGGTCGCCGACGACGGCCGAGAGGTCGCGCGTGAACAGGAGGTTGGGGAGCGGCGTGGCCGAGACCGCGAACGGCGCCTGCCCCGTCAGCGCGAAGCGGTGGAGCGCGTCGGGGCCGAGCGCCTTGAGCTCGGCCTCGTACGCCTCGAAGTTGCGCTCGGGGAGGAGCTCGACGAGCGCCTCGACGAACGACTCGCGCGCGTCGGCCCCGTCGAACGCCTCGCGGAGCAGGTCGGACAGCTGGAGGACCGCCCCGCCCTCGGCGCCGGCGTCGCCGATGGCCGCCTCGAACAGGCGGACGAGCGTGGCGTGCTCCTCGCGGGCCTCCTCCACGAACAGGAGGTCGTCGAACAGCAGCTCGTCCTTGTTCCCCGGCGCCACGAGCGCCATTTCCTCGCCCGGCGTGTGGACCACGACCTGCCGGAGCGGGGCGGTCTCGGAGGAGACTTGGAGAGGCGGGGCGGCGGTGGCAGACTCGGGCATCGGGCGGGGCAAAGTGTAGCGCCCAAGCTACCGCCCCGCCCGCGCTCTACCGCCGGCTCTTGTCGCGGACGAGCTCGACGAACCGGAGCCCCGCGGCCACGACCACGAGCACGATGATCACGCGGACGGCCAGCGCGAGGAGCCACCCGACCAGGTCGAGCACGAGCGCGAGCAGGCCGAACGCCGCCACCAGGACGATGGCGACGACGAGGATCTGGAGCAAACGCTGGATCAGCATGGCGGGGCGTCCGGTGCGGCGGCGTGAGAGCCCATGGTTCGGGCAGGGCGCGGAATGGTTGCGTGGAGTTGCCGTCAACGCTCCGCGTCGCGGTCCGGTGCCCGCCCCGCCCCTATAGCGCCGCGGGCGGGGCGGCGGGCGGGGCGGCGAACGCGGGCTCGGCGTAGTCCACGCGCTCCAGGACGAGGCCGAGGGCCGGAGCGGCGGGGCCGGCCGCGCGGCGGTCGCGGGCGCCGAGGACGCGGACGAGGTCGTCTACCGGCCGGCGCCCGCGCCCGACCTCGACGAGCGTCCCGACGACGGCCCGGACCATACCGTGCAGGAAGCGGTCGGCGGCGATCTCGAAGTCCCAGTCGCCCGCGCGCGCTCCGGGCACCCACCGCGCCGTCTCGACGGTGCACACGCGGTTCGTCGTCTCCGACTTCGTCCGGCAGAACGACGAAAACTCGTGGCGCCCCAGGAGCGTCTCGGCGGCCCGGTTCATGGCGTCGACGTCGGGGGCGGGCCGGAAGAGCGCGCGTGTCCGGCGGTCGAGGGCACGGGGCTCGGTCGTGGCCTGGTACGTGTACCGCCGCCGCCGCGCGTCGAACCGCGCGTGGAACCCGTCGGGTGCGGGCTCCAGGGCGAGCACGGCGACGGCCGGCGGGAGCAGCCCGTTCAGCGCCGCCCGCAGCCGGTGCGCGTCGGGCGCCGCGTCGGTCACGAAATGCGCCACCTGCCCGCGGGCGTGGACGCCCGTGTCCGTCCGCCCCGACCCGACGACGGCGACGGGCGCGCGGAGCGCCGTCGCGAGCGCGGCCTCGACGGTGCCTTGAATCGTCGGCCCCGCCGGCTGGACCTGCCAGCCGCGGAAGTCGGTCCCGTCGTACTCGATCAGAAGGCGCGTGGTGGGCAAGGGGGATGGGGGATGGGGGATGGGGGATGGGGGATGGGGGATGGGGGATGGGGGATGGGGCGGGCGCCGTGAAATGTTCCGGCCACCCCGCCCGGCCCGGTCGCCCCTACGGCCCCGCCCAGACGCTGCGGCCCGACGGCGTTGCATGCAACGCCGCTACGTCGGCCGCCCCGCCCCTGGTGTGGGCGGGGTGGTGCATTCTGCCCGCTGCCCGCTGCCCGCTGCCCGCTGCCCGCTGCCCGCTGCCCGCTGCCCGCTGCCCGCTGCCCGCTGCCCGCTGCCCGCGCGATCTTCCGCCTTCCGCCTTCCGCCTTCCTTCCGTGTCCCCCCGCGTCTACCTCACCGGCTTCATGGCCTCCGGCAAGAGCACCGTTGGCCCGCTCGTGGCCGACCGCCTGGGGTACCGCTTTGTCGACCTGGACTGGCTGATCGAGGCGCGGACGGGGCAGACCATCCCCGCCCTGTTCGAGCGGGGCGGGGAGGCCGCGTTCCGCGAGGCCGAGGCCGAGGCCCTCGCCGAGACCACGAACGCCGAGGGCCTCGTCGTGGCGACCGGCGGCGGCGCGCTCGTGGACCTCGTGAACCTGTGGACGGCGCAGTCGGCGGGCGTCGTCGTGTGGCTCCGCGCGTCCGCCGCGACCACGCTCGCACGCCTCGGAGACGCCGGGGGCCGTCCGCTCCTGGCCGACGGGGCGGGGCGGTCGCTCCAGGGCGAGGCGCTGGCCCAGCGCGTCGGTGCGCTCCTGGCCGAGCGCGAGCCGACGTACGCCCAGGCCCACCTCGTCGTGGACGCCGACCGGCTCCCCGCCCTCGTCGCCCGCGACGTGGCCGAGGCCGTCGTCGAGCGGGGCGGCTGACGGGCGCTCCACCCCGCCCGCGTGTGCTCCGCCAGCCGCCGCCCCGCCCGCGCGTTACCGCGTGAGGCGGAACGAGCGCCGGTGGTGCGGGCTCGGCCCGTGCGCCGCGAGCGCCTCGTAGTGCGCCGCCGTCGGGTACCCCTTGTGCCCCGCCCAGCCGTAGGCCGGGAACGCCGCGTCGAGCTCGACCATGATCCGGTCCCGCGTCACCTTGGCCACGACCGACGCCGCCGCGATCGACAGGCTGAGCCCGTCGCCCTTGACGACCGTCTCCTGCGGGCACGGCGCGTCTGGGATCCGCGTGTTGCCGTCGACCAGGACCGCGTCGGGCGGGGCGGGAAGGGCGGCCGCCGCGCGGCGCATGGCCTCCATCGCCGCCCACAGCACGTTCAGCCGGTCGACCTCCTCCGGCGAGCACTGGCCGACGGCGACGGCGACGGCGACGCGTTCGATCTGGGGGACGAGCGCCTCGCGGGCCGCTGGCGAGAGCTTTTTGGAGTCGTCCAGGCCGGGGAGACGGGCGTCCGGCGGGAGCACGACGGCGGCGGCCACGACCGGGCCGGCGAGGCAGCCCCGCCCGGCCTCGTCCAGGCCGGCGACGGCGCGCCGTCCGGCGGCCCAGTGGCGGCGTTCGAGGGAGAGGTCGGGCATGGCCCGAGGATAGCGCCGCCCCGCCCGCGGGGGCCGTAGCCTCCGCCCCGCCCGACGTGGGAGCGGAGCGGCACGTGCGCTTGCTTCCCGTGGGGAAACCGTCTATCTTCTCCGTCGTCAGAACGTGGCCCCACTCGCGAACCCAACCGACGCAGCCGGGGCACTCTAGGGCCGGCAGTCACGTCGTCGCAGCGGAGCGAGACGGAGCGGATGCCTCCGCGGCCGGCCCGATTGTTGTAACCGTTTCGCACAGGCCCGCGCTGAGTTGGGCCGAGTGCTTGTCCGGCCGCACACGCGCCGGACGCCCGAACGATCCGCACGGACCCCTGCGGCCGCACACGCCTGAGCGCATGCTCGGCCCAGGCCGTCTTCCCCCCCGACGCGCCGGCGCCCGCCGACGCCCTGTATCGCCAGCCATCCATTTCATGGCAGACAAGACGAGCTCGTCGGCCCCCGACGACGCGACGGACCGCCCCGACGACGCTGACACCAAGCGCCGGTCGCGGTCGCGGACCAAGGTCATCGACCTCACCGGGAGCGCCAGCGGCACGAACGGATCGTCCGACGCGGCCGATGCGAAAGCCCCCGCCAAGCGCCGCACGCGCAAAAAGAAGGAGGACGCCCCGGCCCCCACAGAGGACGCCCAGGCCGACGGCGGCTCCGAGGCCCCTAAGCGCCGCCGCCGCAAGACGCGCGACGCCGAGCCCGTCGCCTCCAGCGACAGCCTCCCCGACGAGGGCGGCAGCGACGACGAGGGCGGGGGCCGCCGCAAAAAGCGGAGCCGCTCCAAAAAGGGCGGGGACTCCCCGAAGAAAGGCGGCGACAACAGCAAGGGCGGCGGCCACCCCGGAGAGCCGTTCGAGGGCATGCTCGAGCTGATCGGCGACAAGAAGTTCGGGTTCATCCGCGAGCTCTCGACGTCGCTGACCAAGGGCGACAACGACCCGTTCATGCCGCCCCCGCTCATCCAGAAGTACAACCTCCGCGACGGCGTGCTCCTCAAGGGCACGATCAAGCCGGGCCGCAAGGGGGCCTGGCAAGTCTCCGAGGTCGAGGAAGTGATGGGCATGAGCCCGGACGAGTGGGCCGAGGAGACCGAGGACTTCGACGAGGGCCTCGTCATCTACCCCGAGGAAAAGCTCCACCTCGTAACCGGCTCCGACGACACGTCGATGCGCGTCATCGACATGGTCTCGCCGCTCGGGAAGGGCCAGCGGGCGCTCATCGTCGCCCCGCCCCGCGCCGGCAAGACGGTGCTCCTGAAGGGGATCGCCGCCGGGCTCGCCGAGAACCACCCCGAGGTCAAGCTCGTGGCCCTGCTCATCGACGAGCGGCCCGAGGAGGTGACCGACTTCCGCCGGAACACGGAGTGCACCGTCTTCGCGTCGTCGAACGACGCCGGCGAGGACAACCACGTCCGCGTGGCCACGCTCGCGTTCGAGTACGCGCGCCGGCTCGTCGAGCAGAAGAACGATGTCGTCATCCTGCTCGACTCGCTCACGCGCCTCGGGCGGACGTTCAACCTGTTCGGCGGCAACTCCGGGCGGACCATGTCGGGCGGCCTCGACGCCCGCGCGCTCCTCATGCCGCGCAAGATCTTCGGGTCGGCCCGGAACATCGAGAACGGCGGCTCGCTGACCATCATCGCCACGGCGCTCGTCGAGACCGGCAGCCGCATGGACGACGTGATCTTCGAGGAGTTCAAGGGGACCGGCAACGCCGAGATCGTCCTCGACCGCGACCTCTCGGAAAAGCGGATCTACCCGGCCATCAACATCAAGCGCTCGGGGACGCGGAACGAGGAGCGCCTCGTGCCGGACGAGATCGCGAAGCAGCGCAACATGCTCCTCCGCGCGCTGAACTCCCGCTACCCCGACGAGGCCATGCAGGCGCTGCTCAAGCAGATCCAGCTGAGCCCGTCGAACGAGCACCTGCTCAACGAGCTGATCCCTGAGTAAGGCACGAGGCGCCACCCCACCTGTCGACCGGCCGCCCCACCCCGCTCGTCCGGGGCGGGGCGGCGTGCGTTTCGGGCGGGGCGGTGAGGCGCGACGCGGGGCAGACGTGGTACCACCCCGCCCGCAAATCCGCTGTCGCTGCGGGGGCGGGGCGGCCCGGGAGGGTTACGCCGGGCGGGGCGGCGGGTCTAGCGAGGCCCGCTCGCACCCACCCCGCCCATGCCCGCCGACGCCTTCCGCCCCGGGATCTCGCTCCACGAGCCCGAGGAGCCCGACGTCCAGTACGGGTACGTCCCCATCCGCGACCGGCCCGAAGCGGACCGGCCCCGCGAAAAGCTTCTGGCCAAAGGCCCGTCCGCGTTGTCGGATGCCGAACTGGTGGGGCTCGTGTTCGGGAGCGGGACGCGCGTCGGCGGGCGGAGCGTGTCGGCCGTCGAGCTGGGGCAGGCGCTGCTCCAGGCGTACGGGTCGCTGGCGAAGCTGGCCCGGCGCGACGCGGCCCAGGTGGCGCGGTCCACGAAGGGCGTCGGCCCGGCGAAGGCGGCGCAGCTGGCGGCCGTGTTCGAGATCGGCCGCCGCGTCGAGGCCGCCCCGCCCGCGGGCCGCGTCCAGGTGCGGAGCCCGGCCGACGTGGCCGCCGCCTACGGCCCGCGCCTCCGCGACCTGCCCCGCGAGGTGTTCGTCGTGCTCCACCTCAACACGGCCAACGTGGTCACGTCCGAGTACACGCTGACGACGGGCGGACTGGCGGCCTCCATTGTCGAGCCGCGCCAGGTGTTCGAGCGGGCCATCCTGGAGCACGCCGCGTCGGTCGTGTGCCTCCACAACCACCCGTCGGGCAACCCCGAGCCCAGCCGCGAGGACGTGGCGGTCACGAAGCAGCTGGTCGAGGCGGGGCGGGTGCTGGGCATCCCAGTCCACGACCACATCGTCATCGCGGGCCGCGGCTTCACGTCGCTCGCCGAGCGCGGGCTGATGGGCGGGGCGGGGTGAGGGGGCGAGAGAGCAGGTAGAGCGGGAGAGCAGGTAGAGCGAGAGAGCAGGTAGAGCAATGGCGATCAGAGAAGTCAGAGAGCTCCACGTCTATGGCGAGGCCTTCGCTTGTGCGATGGCGCTGTTCGAGCAGTCGAAGCGGTGGCCGAAGGAAGAGCAGTATGCGCTGACCGATCAGGTCCGGCGGTCGTCTCGGAGCGTCTGCGCAAACCTGTCCGAAGCGTGGGCAAAGCGCGGGTATCCCAGACATTTTGCGAGCAAACTCTCCGACGCCCATGCCGAGGCCGAAGAGACGCTGACGTGGGTCCGATTCGCGGAGCGTTGCGGCTACCTCGACGCAGACGTCGCCACCGCGCTCGCGGCCCAGTACCGGCAGATCAACGCCGGCTTGCTTCGGATGATCTCGACCCGCGACCGCTGGTGCGCCCCCGCCCACCGGCCGTAGGCTGCTCTACCTGCTCTACCTGCTCTACCTGCTCTACCTGCTCTACCTGCTCTACCTGCTCTACCTGCTCTACCTGCTCTACCTGCTCCCAATCGGCGCCCCCGGCGGCGCGTCCAGCCGCTCCACCCCGCCCTCCGGGTCGTACTCGCGGTCGAGGAAGCGGAAGATCCGGTCGGCCAGCCATCGGTCGAGCGCGCCGTCCGCCCCGCCCCCGTCGGCGGAGAGCTGGGCGCCGAGCGCGAGCGCGTGGTCGACCGCTGCGGCCTGGACCTCGGGGGCTGCGTCGTCGTCGGCCGCGAGGCCGAGCAGGCCGTCGACCCACGCGGAGAGGGTGGCCCGGCGGAGGGCCATCTCGTAGGGCGTCGCCGCCGGCGCCGTGCGGACGGCGGTCGTCGTCCGCTCCAGGACGTCGGCGAGGCCGGGGAGCGAGCCGTCGAGGGTGGGCTGGTACGCGAGCCGCGCCGCGCGGTCGGGGTCGAGCAGGAACCCGAACACCAGCGTCGCCGCCGTCTCGGCCGGGGCCACGGGGTCGAACGTGAGCCCCGTCCGCCGGTCGAACAACTCGCGCGTGGCGCCGTAGCCCGGCGGGCGGGGCGGGATCAACCGGGCCGCGTCGGGCAGCGCGAGGGCCGCTGGCGTGACGGCCTCCAAGAGCGCGCCCAGCGCCGCGCGCTGCACGTCACCCGGGACCGGCGCGGGCGGGGCGGATCCGTCGCCGCGCTCGGTGTACGCGTACGCCACCCCGCCCACGAGGTGGGACGCCGCCTCGACCTGGTAGCGGTGGCCGAGGTAGAGCGGGACGAGGACCTCTTCGAGCGTTGCCAGCGGGCGCCCCTCGCGGACGGCGGCCTCCCCAAAGCGGTCGAGCGCCGCGCGCCGCACGGCCATCTGCGAGCGGAGCGCCGCGACGGCGTCGGCCCCGTTGTCCCAGAGCGCGGCGACGGGCGAGGCGGCCCCGGCGGGGCGGGCGTCGGCGTCGGTGAGGAAGAGGAGCCCGCGTGCGCGGGTCTCGGCCAGGATCGCCGGCAGCGCGCCCTCGTCCGGCGTGTACCCGTAGCGGACGGCCTGCACGTCCCAGTCGCCCAGGCCGACGCCGTAGGCGTCCGACAGGTCCACCCCGCCCTCGGCGACGGCGGCGAGCGGGGCGGGGTAGTCCATGACCGAGGCGCGGCCCTGCGTCGAGGCGGCAAAGTTGTGGGCGAGCCCGATCGTGTGGCCGACCTCGTGGGCCGAGAGCTGGCGGAGCCGCGCGAGCGCGAGCGCGAGCATGGGGTCGCCCTCCGGGTCGAAGCCGGCCGCGTTCTCGCCGGTGTACGGTGCGAGCAGGCCCTCGGCGATGAGGTAGTCCTGGCGCACGCGGAGCGAGCCCAACGAGACGGCCCCCTTCAGGATCTCGCCCGTCCGCGGGTCCGTCACGCTGGCCCCGTAGCTCCACCCGCGCGTGGCCCGGTGGACCCACTGGATCGTGTTGTAGCGGACGTCGAGCGGGTCGACCGAGTCCGGCCGGACCTCGACGCGGTAGGCGTCGCGGAAGCCGGCGGCGCGGAACGCGTCGGCCCACCACCGCGCCCCGTCCAGGAGAGCCCCGCGCACGGGCTCGGGCGTCCCGGGGTCCAGGTAGTACACGATGGGCTCGGCCGGGTCGCACAGGCCGCTCGCGTCGGGCGGGGCGGCGCACTGCAAACGGTGCCGCGTGATAAACCGCCGCTCGACCTCCTCGCCGATGGGGACCGCGTAGTCGGCGTAGCCGGTGGGAAAGTAGCCCGAGGCCGGGCGGAACGGCCGCGGCGTGTAGCCCGGCGGCGGGAGCGCCACGAACGAGTGCCGCACGCGGACCGTCACGGCCGTCGGGTCGGCGGCCACGTCGCGGACGTAGCGGCCCGGCGCGTCGCTGGCGAACGTGAGGCGGGCTTCGAGCTCCGTGTTCTGCGGGAACGCCTTGAGCTCGGCCGGGACGAGCGCGCTCCGCGCGCGGTCGAGCGCGAACGCGCCCTGGCCGGTCCCCTTCAGCCGCTGTGCCACGCCGTGCGCGTCGCGGACCACGAAGTCGGTCGCGTCGAGGAGCACCGCCCCGCCCTCGCCCTCGGCGCCCACGTCGAAGCCCCACACGACCGACGGCGCGAACGCGTCCTCGACGGCCAGCCGCTCGGCCGCGTTGTCGGTGTCGGCCCGGAACCGGAGGTTCGGCTGCACGAGGAGCACGCGCGGCCCGACCCGCTCGAACCGGACCACGCGCTCGCCGCCGAGCTGCCCCCGGTCGAGGCCGACGTCGTTCGACCCCAGCCCGGCCGCCAGCGAGACGACGTAGAGGAGGTCCGTGTCGAGCGCCGGCACTTCGAGCCACGCCTTCCCGGCCGCGGCGTCCCAGTAGACGGGCAGGAAGCCGTCGCGCCGTTCCATGCCGGCCGTCTTCGCGGCGATCGTCGGAAGCGCCGCCCCGCCCGGCGCGTCTGCGGTCGGGCGGGGCGGCGTGGTCGTGGCGCACCCGGCCGCGAGAACCGTGAGGAGGACGAGAGCGAGCAGGCGGAGCATGGCGGCGGGGCGAACCCAAAGGGCGGTCCCAGAGGGCGGGGCGGACGCGGGAGCCGGGCGTAAGGTAGGGCTTATGGCCGCGGCGCCGGGCGCGTCTGACGTCGCCCCCAAACCCCGCCCGCGAACGCGCGGACGGCCAGGAACGCCGCCCGCCGCCGCCATCGTGGCACGCCCTGCTCGCGCATAAGCCGCGCGAACAGCCGGTCGGCGTCGCGGCGCGTCCACCATTTGGGCACCGGCTCCCACCCCGCCCCCGGCGTCCGCCCCGCCCCCGGCGTCCGCCCCGCCCACCGGAGCGTCTCGGCGCGGCCGGCCCGTGCGTAGAGCCAGTCGTGGAAGATGGACGCGATGCCCAGGTCGATGGGCGCGACGAGCGTCCACAGCGGCCGGGGCACGCTCGCAAAGTCGTGCTCGAACCCAGCCGGCACGACGAGCCGGTAAACGCCCTCCGCCCCGCCCTCGGGCGTGTGCCGCCACGTGTACGACGCGTCGTCGGCGAGCCGGAACCGGCGGAGGTCGGGGAGCAGCGTCTGGCGCGGCGCCGTGACGTCGCCGGGGACGCCGGGCAGCAGGGGCGGGGCGGACATCGGGGGCGGGGCGGTTCTGGGGGCGGGGCGGTCCCAACCTAGCCCGCGCTTTTCGACCGCCGTTCGCCGCCCCGCCCCGCCCCGCCCCGATCTTGCGGGCTCCTTACACATCCGACATGGCCGACCTCGACACGATCGTCTCCCTCGCCAAGCGCCGCGGCTTCCTCTACCCGTCGTCCGAGATCTACGGCGGGCTGGGCGCCGTGTACGACTACGGCCCGCTCGGCGTCGAGCTCAAGCGGAACGTCCGCGAGCGGTGGTGGAACGCGATGGTCCGCGAGCACGACAACGTCGTCGGGCTCGACGCCGCCATCCTCATGCACCCGACCGTCTGGAAGGCGTCCGGCCACGTCGATGCGTTCTCGGACCCCATGATCGACGACAAAGCCTCGAAGCGGCGCTACCGGGCCGACCAACTCATCGAGGGCCACGTCGACAAGCTCCGCTCGAAGGGCAAGGACGACGAGGCCGACGCCGTCTACGGCCGCTTCGTGGCCGCCCTCAACGCCGACGACCCGGCCTCGGCCCTCGGCCAGATCATCCAGGACGAGGAGATCAAGAGCCCCGACTCGGGCGCCTTCGACTGGACCGACGTCCGCCAGTTCAACCTCATGTTCGAGACGCGCGTGGGCGCCGTCGCCGGCGAGGACGACCGGATCTACCTCCGCCCCGAGACGGCCCAGGGCATCTTCGTCCACTTTAAGACGGTCGCCGAGACGGCCCGGCAGCAGGTCCCGTTCGGGATCGCCCAGATCGGGAAGGCCTTCCGCAACGAGATCGTCGCGCGCCAGTTCATCTTCCGCATGCGCGAGTTCGAGCAGATGGAGATGCAGTACTTCGTCAAGCCCGGCGAGCAGATCGCGGCCTACAACGAGTGGTCCGAGCGGCGCATGGCGTGGCACCGCGCCAACGGCATCCGCCCCGAGAAGCTGCGGTGGCACGAGCACGAAAAGCTGGCCCACTACGCCGACGCCGCCCAAGACGTCCAGTACGAGTACCCGTTCGGGTGGAACGAGGTCGAGGGCGTCCACAGCCGGACCGACTACGACCTGAGCCGGCACCAGGAGTTCAGCGGCAAAAAGCTGGAGTACTTCGACCCGCAGACGCAGGAGCGCTACCTCCCCTACGTCGTCGAGACGTCGGTCGGCCTCGACCGAACGATCCTCATGGTGCTCTGCGACGCCTACACCGAGGAGGAGGTCACGAACGGCGACAAGACCGAGACGCGGACGGTCCTCCGGTTCCACCCCGCCCTCGCCCCGTTCACGGCCGCCGTGTTCCCGCTCGTCAAGAAGGGCGGGATGCCCGAGGCGGCCCACAAGATCGAGGCCGACCTCCGCCGGCAGTTCAACGTGACCTACGACGAGAAGGGCGCCGTCGGCCGCCGCTACCGCCGCCAGGACGAGGTCGGGACGCCGTTCGCCATCACCGTCGACGGCGACACGCTAGAGGACGGGACCGTGACCGTCCGCGACCGGGACTCGATGGAGCAGGACCGGATCCCGGCCGAGAACGTCCGCCGCTACATCGAGGACAAGGTCGACGCCTGGACGCCGGCGGCGTGAGGGCGGGGCGGCGACCCCGCCCTCGGCCCCAGACAAAAAGAGAGCCGCGCCCGGAGATGGGCGCGGCTCTCTTCGTTTCGTCTTCGCCCCAGCGGGCGGGGCGGGGCGGTCAGGCCTCGGGCCTCGGGTGGGGCTCGCCGCCGCGGCGGAAAGCGGACCGGATCTGGCCGATGATCTCGGCCTCGCGGAGCGTGAGGTGGCCGTCAGCCCGGGCAATCCGGCCGAGGTCGGCGAGCAGCCGGTTCCGGTCCTCGAACGAGAGCGCCTCGCGGAGTTCGCCGACGATCCGGTCGACCTCGTAGCCCGACCGGGCCGCGACGTAAGCCGTGTCGACGATGGCCTCGATGGCCTCCTCGTCGCACCGCGGCTCCCACCGCCGCATCAGGTCGATGGCGAGCTGGCGCTCGTGGGGCTCGTGCTCGCCCGACGCCGTGTCCGCCACCGCGAGGTAGAGGTGGACCACCTGCGTCAGGCGTTCGGTCGATGTGTTGGGAAGGTTCATGTCTACCAGGGTGACGGCCTAACCTTCAGAAGAGGCAGTGTTTGGCCGCGTAGAGCAACTCGCAATCTATTGGGGGCGGGAACCCCGGAGCACCGGGGAGAACCCGAACCTGGGAAGGCGGCCGGCGCTCCGTGCGCCTGTGCCGAGACGCACGCCGTGCGCCGAACCAGGAAAAGCGGGCCGCCCAGGACGAGCCGTGCGCTCCGGCTCTCCGCACCGGCAGGGCGCACGTTCGGCCTCCGCCACCACGGGCGGGGCGGCGTCCGCGCGGGCCGCGTCGGAGCGCACCGCCCCGCCCTCACCGCACGCCGAGCGGACCGCCGCCGGCCGGGCCGGGGCGGTCGCGTCGTGGACAACGGAGGGGGTGGGGTGGCGGACGGTCATGCTCCAAGACAACACACCCGGACGGCGTCGTCAAGGCGCCACGCCGCGCCTCGCGGTGGAGCAGCAACCCTTGGGAGCAGGAAAGAGCGAACGCAGGCCGCCCCGCCCACTTTGAGGAACGTCTGAGCGCCGTCCCTAAGGAAATCCTCAGACGGAAACAGCCCCAGGCAGGGCAGAATCGGCGCTTCGGTGCGGACCTAGCTCGCGTCGCGAGTGGCCTGATCGAGGCGGTCAAACACGGCGTCGGGCAGGTCGAGCGCGGCCGCGGCCGTGTTCTCTTCGAGGTGCTCGACGCTCGACGTGCCCGGGATCGGGAGCATCACGGGCGACCGCTTGAGGAGCCACGCGAGCGCCACCTGCGACGGCGACGCGCTCACCTCGTTGGCCGCGTCGTCGAGCGTCCCGTCGTCGGCCAGCTTGCCGGCGTTGAGCGGGAACCACGGGATAAAGCCGATGCCCTCGCTCTCGCAAAAGTCGACCACGTCCTCGTGCTTCCGGTTGCCCAGGTTGTACTCGTTCTGGACCGTCACGATGGACAGGCCGAAGTCCTGCGCCGCCTTGATCTCGTCGACGTCGACCTCGCTGAGGCCGACGAGGCGGACCCAGCCCTCGTCCTGGAACTCCTTGAGCGCGGCAAACTGCTCGTCGCGGTCGACCTCGGGGTCGATCCGGTGGAGCTGGTAGAGCGGAATGGTGTCCAGCTTCAGCCGGCGGAGCGACATCTGGACGGCCTGGCGGAGATACGACGGCTTGCCCAGGACCGGCCACTCGTTCGGGCCGGTCCGCAGGAGGCCGCCCTTTGTCGCGATCACGACGTCGTCGTACGGCGCGAGCGCCTCGGCGATCAGGTCCTCGCTGACGAAGGGGCCGTAGCTGTCGGCCGTGTCGACAAAGTCGATCCCGAGCTCGACCGCCCGCTTCAGCACGCGGACGGACTCGTCGTGGTCCTTGGGCGGACCCCAGATGCCCTTGCCCGTGATCCGCATGGCGCCGTAGCCGAGGCGGTGGATGGTCAGGCCGTCGCCGAGGTCGAAGGTTCCGGCGTCGAGGGCGGGGCGGTCGGTGGGAGGGGAGAAGATCATAGAGAGAGGGGAATGAGTTCGTCAGGTCCGATCCCGCGGCGGCGCCGTAGTTCCACGCGTCCCTGACACGGCCTCGGCCTCACACGAAGTCCAACCACCCCGCCCGTGCGGACCGGCCCGAACCCGCCCCCGCCCCCAGGCCCTCGGCCTGCTGGGCGGCCGGTCGCTTGGGCTAGCGGTCCGCCCCGCTGGCCTCCGCCCCGCCCGCGCGGAGCGTGCGGAGAACGGCCGGCGTGTGCCGGAGGCGGCTCCCGTACCACGAGAACGCCTCGCCGTCGACGAGCACGACGCGGGCGGCCGGCGCGAGCGCCTGGACCTCGGCCACGTGCTTGGCCTGGAACGGGTACGGCTCGGACGAGAGCATGACCACGTCCGGCGCGAGTTGGTCGATGTCCTGATCTGAGAGCGTCGGGTAGCGGTCGCGGCTGGAGGTCGCGTTGGCCCAGCCGCCCCGCTCCAGCACATCCGAAATGATCGTGTCGCCGCCGACTGCCATCCACGGGTCGCGCCAGATGAGGTAGAGCGCGCGCTCGGTGCGGGGCGGACTCGATGCGGGCGGACTCGATGCGGGCGGGGCGGCCGCGAGGGCAGCGAACCCGCCCTCGACCTCGTCGGCAATCCGCCCCGCCCGCGCCGCGCGGCCGACGAGCGCGCCGACGTCGCGGATCATGGCGACCGCGCCGTCCACGTCGGCCACGTCCGTCACGTAGACCGGGCAGAACGCGGCGACGGCCTCGACCTGCTCACGGACGTTCTCCTCCTTGTTTGCGATCACGAGGTCGGGCCGGAGCCCACGCACGCGCTCGACGTTGACGTTCTTCGTCCCGCCTACGATCGTCTTGGCCGCCTTCCAGCCGTCCGGGTGGACGCAGAACCGCGTGAGCCCGACGACCTCGTCGTCCAGCTCGAGGTCGGCCAACAGCTCCGTCTGCGACGGGACGAGCGAGACGATGCGCCGGGGCGGGGCGGCCAGGCGCACCGGCCGGCCGAGGGCGTCCGTTCGAGGGATGGAGGGATCGGGCATGGAGGAATAGACAGAGACGGCGGCCGCCCCGCCCGGCGGGTTCCTCTCGTGGCGCGGGCGGGGCGGCTCCCCCTTATCCCTCGTCCGCCCCTCCGTTCCTCCCCGCCAGCGCGTCCGCCAGCTTGCCGACGAGGCCGTCGAACGAGCCGTTGGACATGACGAGCGCGAGGTCGCCGTCGCGCAGGTCCGCCAGGAGGTCGGGGAGGAGCGCGTCGGCGGAGGCGTAGGCCGCGGCCGGCGTGCCGCCCTCGCGGACCGACGCGGCGACGGCCTCGGCGTCGAGAAAGTGGGCCGGGTCGTCGTTGTGGCGGAGGGGCGGGGTGGAGAGGAACACGGCGTCGGCGGCGGCGAGCGCGCGGGCGTACGGGGACTCGAAGGCGGCCCGCCGCGACGAGTTCGACCGCGGCTCGAACACGGCCACGACGCGCCGCCCCGGCCACCGCTCGCGGACGCCGCGGACGGTCGCCTCGACGGCCGTCGGGTGGTGGGCAAAGTCGTCGACGACGAGCACGCGGCCATCGTAGGCCACCTCCTGGCGCCGCTTCATGCCGGCGAACGAGGCGAGCCCGTCGGCCACCTGCTGCGGCGTAGCCCCGGCGTCGAGGGCCACGGCCGCGACCGCGAGCGCGTTGAGCGCGTTGTACCGCCCGCCGAGCGGGAGGCGGACGCGCGCGACGGCCTCCCCGCCCACGACGAGCGTGAACCGCTGGGCGCCGTCCTCGGTCGCGAGGTCGCGGGCGGCCACGTCGAACGGCCCACCCGGCGCGCCTTCCTCGCCGTAGAGCCGCACGCGCGCCCACGACCACTCGGCGAGCGCGCGGACCTCGAGCTCCTCGCCGTTGAGGACGAGGAGGCCGTCGGGCGGCGGCAGCGAGACGAAGGCGTGGAACGCCCGCTGGTACTCGTCCCAGTCGGCGTAGATGTCGGCGTGGTCGAACTCCAGCGACGTGACGACGGCCCGGTACGGCCGGTAGAGGATCATCTTGGGCCGCTTGTCGAAGTAGGCCGCGTCGTACTCGTCGCCCTCGACACAGAACGCCGCTCCGCTCCCCAGCCCGCTCGTCCGCGCCTCGCCCACGAGCACGCCGCCGACGAGGAAGCCGGGGTCGAGCCCGGCCTCGCGGAGCACGTGGACGAGCATCCCCGTCGTCGTCGTCTTCCCGTGCGTGCCGGCGACGACGGCGGGGCGGCGCTCGGCCAGGAACAGGTGGGCGAGGGTCTCGGGCAGCGACGCCTGCACGAGCCCGCGCTCGCGCGCTGCCGCCGCCTCGGGGTGCGTCGGCACGGCCGCGTTGCCCACGACGACGAGGTCGGGCGGGCCGTCGGGGCCGTCGAGGTGGGCCGCGTCGTAGCCTTCGAGGACCTCGATGCCGGCCGCGGCGAGGCGCGTCGACATGGGCGGGTAGGCGGCCTCGTCCGACCCGCGCACGGCGTAGCCGGCCTCGGCGAGCAGCTCGGCGAGCGCGCCCATCCCCTTCCCGCAGATCCCGATGAGGTAGACCGAGCGGATGGCGGCCGGCGGCGGCAGGGCGGGGCGGGCAAAGACGCGGAGGTCGGCGTCGGAGAAGTCTTCGAGGCGGCGCATCGGGCGGGGCGGTCGGGCGGGGCGGTCGGCGTGGGCGCAATGTCTCCACAGGCCGCCCCGCCCGGGGACGCCGCACCGGGGCGGGGCGGATTCTTCGCCGGGTGCTGGGATCGGGGACGCGCCGCCCGACCCAGTGGGCGACCGCCGGTCGCCCTTACCGTCCCGCCCCGCCCCCGGGCGATCGCCGGTTGCCCCGACCACCCCGCCCGCGGCCAGGGCGGGGGCATCTGCTGCCCGCTACCTCCGAGGCTCGGCCGGCGAGACCGCCGGCGGCTCGCCGCCCGTGATCCCGTACTGAACCGCCGCCGCCTGCTCGACGGCCGCGTCCACGGCCGCCCCGTCGGCGGGGTCGTCGACCAGGCCGAGTCGCGTGGCCCGCTCGGCCCACTGCGCCCGGGCCGCCGCCTGCATATCGTCGTCGCGGTCGACCTCGTCGACGATTTCGAGGCCGAGGATGGTCTCGACCACGTCCTCGACCGAGACCACGCCGGCCGTCCCCCCGTACTCACCGACAACGAGCGCGAGGTGCTCGCGCCGCTCCAGGAGCCGGTCGAACAGCTTGGGCAGCGGGAGCGAGTCGGGGACCGACAGGAGGTCGCGGGCGACCGTCGAGGACGGCTCGTCGCCCCGTCCGTCGGCCACGGCCCGGAGCACGTCGTCGCGCAGGACGAAGCCGGTCACGGTGTCCTTGGTGCCGCGGTAGAGCGGGAGGCGCGAGAACGGGGTCCCGTCATTGGCGATCTCGCGGAGCGGCGCGCCCTCGGGGTAGGCCACGACGACGGTCCGCGGCGTCATGACGTCGCGGGTCTTGAGCTCGCTAAAGCGGAACAGGCTCTGGAGGATGCGGCTCTCGGACGCATCGAACACGCCCTCCTCGGTCCCGATCTGGGCCAGCGCCGCCAGCTCCTCGCGGCTTACCGAGTCCTCCTTCTTGCCGCGCGCAATGAGCTTCGTGAGGGCCTGCGAGAGCCAGATGAGCCCGGTCCACTTGAGCACGAACACGATGCCGACGAGGAGCCGGGACACGAGCGGGGCGAGGCCGCGCCAGTAGACGGCGCCGATGGTCTTGGGGATGATCTCGGAAAGGACCAGGATGCCCAGCGTGAGGACGGCCGAGAAGATGCCGACCGAGGCCGCCCCGAAGTAGCCGGCGGCCTCGGCGCCCGCGCCGGCCGCCCCGATCGTGTGGGCGATCGTGTTGAGCGTGAGGATGGCCGCGAGCGGGCGGTCCACGTCGGCCTTGAGCTCCTTGAGGCGATCGGCGGCCGCCGCGTTCGTGTCGCCGAGCGCGCCGACGTAGGCCGGCGTCACGCTCAGCAGCACGGCCTCCATGATCGAGCACAGGAACGAGACGCCGATCGCGAGCACGACGTAGACGACGAGCAGCGTCAGCGAGCCGGACCCTTCGACAGCGCCGGTCGGGCCGGGGACGAGGAGGAGCAGGGCGGGGTGGAGAGGCGGCATGCGGGCGGGGCGGTCCGAGCGGGCGGAGCGGGACGTACTCGGGTGGGCGCCGGCAGGGTCCGCCCCGCCCGGCGCCATCGGTGGAACGAGGGCGGGGCGGGTGTGGCAGAGAGAGCGTAAGGCGCCGCCCGCTACAGCAGCGGCGGCGGCGTGCCGGCCGGCGGCACGCTGCCCAGGTCGTCCGGGGGCGGGGCGGCCCCAGCGTCGTCCGCCCCGCCCGCGTCGTCGGCCTTGGGCAGATCGGCGACCGTCGCGGGCAGGGCGGGGAGGTCGCGCGTCGCGCCCGCGTCGTCGCGGCCCTCGTCGAGCCACGCCCGCGCCGCCGCCTCCTGGCCGGCCGCAAACGTCTTGACCTGGACCGGCAGGAGCGGGGCCATCAGCGAGACCGCCTGCCCGAGCCACCCCGCCCCGCCCACGACCGCGTAGCGGCGCGTGACGCGGAGCGCGCGGAGCTGGAGCTGGGCGAGGTCGGTGCCCAGCGCGTCGAGCCCGGGGACCGGCGCCGCCTCGACGACCGCGAGCACGTCCACCGCGCCGGCCGCCGTCGCGGCGTCGAGCCGCTCGCCGAACGCGGCCACGTCCTCGGCCCGGAGCACGCCGCGCACGGCGTACGCCACGAGCGTCGGCCGGTTGGCCGGCAGCCACGCGAGCCCCGGCTGCGAGCGGGGCGGCTCCCCGGACACCCACGCCTCGGCCGCCGCGCGGTCGGCCGGCGAGAAGGCGCGAACCTCGACGCCTGGCAGCACGGCGTTCTCGGCGCCGACGACGGCGCGGAGCCAGCCCTGCCCCGTCACGACGGCCGCCCGGTGGAACCGGGGCAGGTTCTGGACCTGCCCGATCCCGTAGCCGATGTCGCGGACGAGCGCCGCCGGGTCCACGAACCCGACGCCGTCGACGACGAGCAGGAACGAGATCCGGTCGTGATCGGCGAGCGCGCCGTCGAGCGCCGCCTTCGCGCGGTCGACGTCGGCGGTCGTCACGCGGCCGCCCACGCGGAGGGCGACGACGTGGGGGGCGGGCGGGAACAGGCGTTCGATCATGACGGGGCGGGGTGGCAGGCGGTGGGTGACGGGTAAAAGGCACTCGCCCCGAAAGGTTTTGCCCCTCGCCCGTCACGCGTCACCCTTCACGCACAACGGCCGGGAGCGGGCGGCCCTCGGCGGCGCCGTCGCCGTCGAGCACGAGCGCGCCGTCGTCCACCCCGCCCGCGTCCGCCCCGCCCGTCGCCTCGTCGGTGGCTGACGAGAGGCGGACGGCCAGGCTGTCGAACGCCGAGTACATGACGGGCACGATGACGAGCGTGAGGAACGTCGCGAACGTGAGCCCCGAGATGATCGCCGTCCCCATCGGCCCCCAGAACTGCGTGTTTTCCGACCCGATCGAGAACGACGGGTCGAGGTTCACGATGAGCCCGACAAAGTCGATGTTGATCCCGAAGGTCAGCGGGATGAGGCCGATGACGGTCGTGAACGCCGTCAGGAGCACGGGCCGGAGCCGCGTGGCCCCGCCGTCGATAATCGCCTCCTGCTTGTCCTCGCCGCGCGCCCGCAGCTGCTCGATGTAGTCCACGAGCACGATCGCGTTGTTGACCACGATGCCGGCGAGGGAGATCACGCCGATGAACGTGAACAGCCCGAACGGCGTCCGCGTGAGGATGAGCCCCAGGAGCACGCCGATGAGCGAGAGCCCCACGGCGACCATGATGATGAACGGGTTCTTGACCGAGTTGAACTGGGCGATCAGGATGATCGAGATGAGCGAGAGCCCGATGAGGAGCGCCGTCGTGAGGAAGCCGAAGCTCTCCTGCTGGTCCTCGCTCTCGCCCGTGTAGGCGACCGTGTAGCCCGACGGCACGGCGGCCACGTCGTCGGCGAGGTAGGCCTGGACCTCCTGGAGCACGGCCTGCGCGTTCGCGCCCGGCGCGGCGTCGCCCTGGACCGTCACCACGCGCTCCTGGCCCAGCCGCGTCACGCTGCCCAGCCCGCTCGCCGGCACGATCTGGGCGACGGACACGAGCGGGACCTGCCGGCCCTCGGCCAGGACCGTCAGGCTCTCGAGCTGGCGGAGGTTCTCGCGGTCCGCCTCGCGGAGCCGGACCGTCACGTCGTACTCGTCCTTGCCGTCGCGGTACTGGCTCGCTTCGATCCCGTTGATGGCCCCGCGCACGGCGAACGCCACCTGCTGCGTCGAGAGCCCGAACGCCGCCGCCCGCTCGCGGTCGATCTCGACCCGGTACTCGGGCCGCCCCGACCCCAGGTTGTCGCGGATGTCGACGAGGCCCGTAATCGCCCCGCTCTCGACGCCCTCTTCGAGCTTCGCCTTGAGGCCGTCGGCGATGTCCTGGATCTCGTCGAACGCCTCGCCCGACACCTCGATGTTGACGGCGGCCCCGGTCGGCGGGCCGTTCTGGTTCTGCTCCACCTGGAGGTCGACGCCCGGGAGCCCGGCCAGCCGGTCGCGGATGCGGCGGAGCGTGATGCTGGACGGCTCGGCGCGGTCGGCGTAGTCGACCAGGTTGAGCGTCACGCGCGAGCGCTCGGCCGAGGCCGCCCCGCCCCCGAACGCGGCGTCGCCGCCGACCCCGACGCTCGTCGAGATGTTCTCGGTGTTGGCCGCCGAGGCCGGGTCCTCCTCGACGAGCGCCTGGACGCGCCCGAAGACCTCGCCGGCCACCTCGTTCGAGCGCTCGATCGTGGTCCCGGTCGGCGCCTCGGCCGTGATCTGGATGAGGTTGGGGTCGGTCGTCGGGAAAAACTCGACGCCCGTCGGCGCCACGAAAAACAGCGCGATCACACCGACGAGCAGCCCCATCGTCGCCGTGAGGAGCCGCGCCCGGTTGTCGGTGAGGATCAGGTACGGCTGGCCGTCGGCCGTCGTCCGCCCCGCCCCGTTCCGCCCCGCCCCGCCCCGCTCGTTGCCGTTCCGCCCGTTGTGCGCGGCGTCCCCGTTCCGCGTCGCGTCGCGGCGGCCGCCCGGCCCGAACACGACGCCGAGCGCGCCGGCGCCGGCGACGAGGGCGGGGAGGAGGAACATCCCCACGATCACCTCCACGCCCTCAAGCGTCGACACGTCGATCCGCCCCGAGAGCACGAGGAGCACCACGAGCACCGCCACGACGGCCCCGAACACGAGCCCCACGCGGACGCTCGTGCGCCCGCCCAGGAACGCCGTCTCCAGGCTGTGGACCACGAACCCGAGCAGGCCGGCCACCAGCGCCACCCCGCCCGGCGCGATCAAAATCCACCCCGCGGGCGGGGCGGCGGCGTTGACGGCCGCCCCGGCGACGAGGAGCAGGAAGCCGACCGTGAAGGCGCCCAGCGCGAACGTGTTGCGGAGCATGGCCCGCGGGGCGTCGTAGTCGCGCTGGAGCATCCAGGCGAGGAACGCCCGGTAGCGGGCCGTCATGGCCGGCACCGTCCGCCGCGCGAAGCGGTGGTGGGCGGGCTCCAGCGCGTACTTGTAGAGGGCGTAGAGGCCCGGCACGGCGACGGCCAGGAACACGAGCGTCTTCCAGTTCGCGACGCCGACCACGAGCGCCGTGAACGCGACGAGGCCCAGCCCCACCTTCCGCGCCGTCGGGCTGGGCGGGGCGGCCCGCCGCGCCGTGGCCTCCTCGTCGGTCTCCATGAAGTAGCCCGTGATGACCGGGTTGATGACGAGCGCCACGAACAGGCTCGAGAGCAGCGTCACGATGAGCGTGAGCGGCATGTAGCTCATGAACTTGCCGATGATGCCAGGCCACAGGAGCATCGGCGCGAACGCCGCAACCGTCGTCGCCGTCGACGCGGCCACGGCCAGGCCGACCTCGTTCGTGGCCTCGCGCGCCGCCTCCCACCGGCCGTAGCCCTCCTCCCGGTAGCGGTAGATGTTCTCGATGATGACGACGGCGTTGTCGACCAGCATCCCCAGCGCGATGATGAGGCTGAAGAGGATGATGAAGTTGAGCGTCTCGCCCATGACGCTGAACACGAGGAAGCTCAGGAACATGGACAGCGGGATCGCCACGCCCACGAGCGCCGCGTTCCGCACGCCGAGGAAGAACAGGAGCACCGCGATCACGAAGAGGATGCCCGCGATGATGTTGTTTTCGAGGTCCTTGACCAGCGACTCGACCTCCTCGGACTGGTCGCCGGTGAGCACGTAGCTCGTCCCCGACGGGAGCGCGTAGTCCTCGATGGCGCGCTCGACGCCGTCGACGACCTCGATGATGTTCTCGCCCGCCTGCTTTTTGACGTTGAGCCGGATGACCTGCAGGTCCTCGGCGCCCTCGACCGGGACCGGCTCGCCGTCGGCGTTCTCGCGCTGGAGCACTTCGAGCCGCGCGTAGCTCTCGCGGTCCTTGTACCCGAACCGGACGTCGGCCAGGTCGCGGACGTAGACCGGCACCCCGCCCGGGGCGGCGACCACGAGGTCGAGGATCTCGGACGGGTCGTCGAACTCGCCGTCGACGCGGACGAGGTAGTTTTCGGGGCCGACGTCGATGGAGCCGCCGGGGATGTTCGTGTTCTCGGTCTGGACGGCCGTGACGAGGTCGTTGATCGACAGGTTGTAGCCCTGGAGCGCCGTGAGGTCGGCGTCGACCTGGACCTCGCGCTCCAACCCGCCCAGGAGGTCGACTTCGAGCACGCCGGGGACGCCCTCGATCTCGTCCTGGAGGTCCTCGGCCGTCTCGCGGAGGTCGGAGAGGGAGCCGGCGGTGAGGAGGTTGACGGTGAGGACTGGGAACTCGCTCACGTCGATCTCGGACACGATCGGCTCCTCGACGTCGGCGGGAAACTCGGTCTTGGCCAGGTCGACGGCCTCGCGGACCTCGCGGCTGGCCTCGTTGATGTCCTTGTCCGGCAGGAACTCGGCGATGACGGTCGAGACGCCCTCGGTGCTCGTCGACCGTAGCTCGTCGAGACCCGAAATCGAGTTCACCTCGCGCTCCACCTCCTGCGTGATGATGGCCTCGATGTCGTCGGGGCTCGCGCCGGGGTAGATCGTGGTCACCACGATCGTTGCGAATTCGATCTGCGGCTGGCTCTCCTTCGGGAGCGCCACGTAGGCGACGAGCCCGGCCAGCGTGAGCGCCACCGTCAGCACGACGACGGCGACCCGGTTGTTGATGGCGAGGTCGGGGATGCTCATGGCGGGGCGGGGGACGGGCGAGGAGCGCTGGGCGGGGCGGGCGTGCGCTAGGCGGGGCGGTGCGCGTTGGGCGGGGCGGGCGCCGTTGCATGCAACGGCGCTACGGGCGGCTGGGGCGGGGCGGTAGGAGGTCGGTGCTCATCACCCCTCGCCCGTCACTCGGTCCGCGCCACGCGTTCGTCGATGCGGACGAGGTCGCCCTCGGCGAGGTCGGCCTGGCCGGACACGATGATCCGGTCGCCGGCCTCGACGCCGGACGTGAGCACGACCTCGTCGCCCGACGACGGGCCGAGCTCGACGACGCGCCGCGCGGCGACGGTGCCCGTGCCCTGGGCCGGGACGGCGACGAACACGCTCGTGCCCCGCTCGTCGCGGACGACGGCCTGCTGCGGGACCGAGATGGCGCCGTCGAGCACGTCGCGCGTGACGTCGAGGCGGACGACCATCGACGGCTTGAGCGCGCGGTCGGCGTTCTCGACGGCGACCTCGATGGGGAACGTCCGCGAGGCGTCGTCAATGGCGAGGCCGACGAACGAGACGCGGCCCCCGCGCGGCTCGACCGTGTAGGCGTTGGGCGCCACGCGGACCTGCGTGCCGACCTCGATCTCGCCGGCGTACCGCTCGGGCACGCCGGCCGTCACCTTGACGCCGCCGCCGCCGACCAGGCGCACGACCGGCTGGCCCGGGCTCGCGAGCTCGCCGGGCTCCATCAGCCGGGCCTCGACGACGCCGGCGAACGGGGCCACGATGCGCGTGTTGGCGAGCTGCGACTGCGCGCTCTGCACGCCCGCGTTCGCGGCCGAGACCTGGGCGCGCGAGGCGCGGAGCTGCCCCTCCGCCTGGGCGATCCCGGCGTCGGCCTGGGCGACCTGGGCGCGGGCCGACGCCAGCTGCTGCTCGACCTGGCGGAACTCGAGGGCCGAGAGGATGGAGTCGCGGTAGAGCGGGAGCTGGCGGGTGTACTGCTCCTGCGCCAGGTCGAGCTGGGCCTGGGCCGCCTGGCGCTGGGCGCGGGCGGCCTCGACGCCGGCCTGGGCCTGGGCGATGCCGGCCTCGGCCGTGCCGGCCTGGGCGCGCGCCTGGCTCACGCCGGCCTGCTGCGACGCCGCGCGGACCCGGGCGACGGTCTGCCCCGCCCGCACCGACGTGCCGACGGCGGCCACGTAGGTCAGCGTGCCGGGCACGTCGGGCGAGAGCCTCGCGTCGTTGTCGGCCTGGACGGTGCCCGTCAGCTGGATGGCGTCCTCGAACAGGCCGGGCTGGGCCACGAGCACGTCGACGGGGACCGCGCGGTCGGCGGGGGCCTCGGCCGTCTCGGCGGGCTCCTCCCCGCCGCAGGCGGCGAGCACGAGGCCGGCGGCGAGCACGAGGCCGGCGGCGAGCACGGCGGGTCGGAGAGGGAGGAAACGCATGGGGAGGAGGAGTGGGGGCGCCCCGTGGACGCCCGTGCAGACGGGGGAGTCGGCCGCCCCGCCCCGCCCGAGCGGTACGGGCGGGGCGGCGGTCTCAGCGGGCGGCTGTCGGCGGAGCGGGGCGGACCGTCTCGTCGAGCGGGGCGGGGAGGATGGTGCCCGTCGCCCGCTCGTAGTCGCTCCGGGCGACGAGCGCGTCGTAGACGGCCTGGAGGTAGTTGAGCCGGGCGAGGTCCAGGTTCTGCGTCGCCACGCGGACATCGACCTGGCTGGCGACGCCTTCTTCGAGGCGGGCCGAGGCGAACGCGAACGCCGTCTGGGCCGTCTCGACCGTCTGCGACTGCGAGCCCAGCCGCGACTGCGCGCTTTGGAGCTGGCGGATGGCGGTCGCCACTTCGAGTTGGGCCGCGTTCCGCACCTGCTCGAGCTGGACCTGGGCCTGGTCGATGACGATCTGATCCTGCTGCGCCCGGTACCGCGTCTGGAACCCGTCGAACAGCGTCCAGCCCAGGCGGACGCCGACGGCCAGCGACGGCTGCCAGTAGTCGCCCGAGAAAAACCCGGACGACGACTCGGTAAACGTGAACGGGTCGCGCGGGTCGGGCGCGAACACGGCCGTCCGGTCGTCGGGGACGTTGCCCGAGTAGCTGGCGGTCGCGAACGCGCTGAGCCGTGGGTAGGCCGCCGCGCGCGTGATGTCCCGCTGGACCTCGTTCAGCCGCACGGCCAGCGCCGCCTGGCGGACGTCGGGGCGGAGGTCGAGGGCGGTCGCGGCGGCGGCCGCGAGCCCGACGGTTTGGAACAGGGCGGGGCGGGGCGGGGCGAGGTCGCTCTCGAGCACGACCGGCGCCGTCACCGGGAGCCCCAGCGCGAGCAGGAGCTGGTCGCGGGCCGTCGACGCCTGAGCGTCGGCCTGGGCGAGCTGGGTCTCGGCGTTGGCGAGGTCGACTTCGGCGTTGAGACGCTCCAGCACGGGCCGCACGCCCTGGGCCACGAGCAGCGACGCGTCCTCGAACGTTTCGCGCGCGCGCTCGACCGACGCCCGCTGGACGGCCGCCTGCCGCCCCGCCAGGAGCGCGCCGTAGTAGGCCACGCGCGCCTGGTGGATGGTCTCGTCGCGGCGCTGCTCGACGGCCGCCTCGTTGATCTCGACCAGCCCGCGCGCGCCGCGGACGGCCGCGAACGCCGAGCCGTTGTAGATCGGCTGGCTCAGCGAGAGCGTGTTGAGAAACTGGTTGTCGGTCCCGAACGGGTTGCCCGACTCGGCAGCCGGGTCGAACCCGATGGCCTGCTGGCCTTCGAGCACGCGCCGGTTGTACTCCGTGAGCGTGAGCGTCTCGGTCGTCGGGTCGCCGTCGGTCCGCGCGACCTCGTTGTACTGGAGCCACCCGATGGCCCCGAGCCCGCCGAACAGGCCGCCGGCCGCCGAGCCCGCGAACGGGTTGGCCTGGACCACGTTGCGCGTGTACGAGCTGGCCACGTCGACGAGCGGGAACAGGCCGCCGTACGCCTCGCGGACCTGCGCGCGCGCGTTCGCCACGTCGAGCTCGGCCAGGCGGATGGCGTAGGCCCGCTGGAGGGCGATCTGGATGGCGTCGTCGAGCGACAGCGAGACCACCGCCCCGCCCGCGTCCAGCGCGGGCAGAGCCGTGGCGCGGTCGGGGAACCGGGCCGGGTCGGTCACCGCCCCGCCCACGGCGGCCGGCGCGGCGGGGGCCGAGCGGGGCGGGGCGGCCGGCGGGTCGGTCGTCTGGGCCGGGGCCGGGGCGGCGAGCGCGAACCAGACGGTCAGCGCGGCGGCGAGGGCCGCGGGGCCGCCGGGGCGGAGCGGGGCGGGCATGGCTAGGGGGCGAGGAGGCCGTCGAAGAGGACGGTCGTGAGGAACTCGGCGGCCTCGCTAGAGGAACCGAACGGGGCCGGCTCGAACGTGCCCGACGGGTCGCACTCGGCGTCGACTTCGGCCATGAGGTAGCCGCGGACGTTGCCCATGAGCACGTGGGCGACGGTCCGGGCGGGGAGGGGGCGGAGCGCGCCGGCCGCGACGGCGGCCTCGATCGGCCGGGCGACGGCCTCGATGACGCTCAGGAAGTGCTGGCTGAACGCCGCCTCGTGCTCGACGTCGAGCCGCGTCCGGTAGCCCTCCTTCATGAACATGAGGAGCGCCTCGCGGCTCTCGCTGAACTGGCGGAGGAGCGCCCCAATAAACCCGCGGAAAGCGGCCCGCGCGGCGGGCGGGGTGGACAGGTCCGTGTCGTCGGGAAACGAGCGCGCGACGACCTCGTGGAGCCAGCCGACGACGCGCTCCTCGAACAGCGTCAGGAACAGCTCGTCCTTGCCGCCGGGGAAGTAGTTGTAGATCGTCCCCTTCCCGAACTCGGCCCGCTCGGCGATCTCGTCGACCGACGCGCCGGCGTAGCCGTTCTCGGCGAACACGGCGAGGGCGGCGTCGAGCATCGCCGCCCGTCGCAGGAGCCGCTCGCGTTCGCGGCGGCCGAGCGTGGGGGCGGGCGGGGTGGAGGTCGGCACTGGAAACGACGGGTTCAACAGGTGACTTCCTGGTCACTTTAGAAACGAGCGGGTCAGTACGTGGCCTCCTCTGCCCGGTTTCTCCAGCCGAGTCAAGACCAAGAGAAGGGGGCGCGGTGACAGGTCCCCTTCATCAGGTGCGGCCTATGTGCGTCCGCCCCGCCCTCTTCTACCAGCTCTGGAGGTTCGTGCCTTACCCGCCCCGCCCCGTCGTTGCGTCTCCAGCGCGGGGCGGGGCGGAGGCCCGCTCCTGAGCCAGGAGGAGCGGGCGCGCACGCGGGAGCGGCCTCCGCCCTCGCGGACCGTCCCGCCCCCTTTCTGCCGGCGCCTCTCTCCGCAGCCGCGTCTCCGCCGTGGGGCGGGGCGGGCAGATCCGCGCGGCGGGCCACCCCGCCCGCGGCCGCCCGCGGCCACGTCCGGCTTAGGTGTAGTCGTCCATGCCGTGGACGCCCAGGAAGTCGACGACGTCCTTCACCTTCTGGGCCTGCTCGCGGTGGCACACCAGGACGGCGTCGCCCGTGTCGACCACGACGGCGTCCTCCATGCCGACGAGGACGAGGAGCCGGTCCTCGGTGCTCCGCGCGAAGCTCCGCGCCGTGTCCTTGAGGATCACGTTGCCCTCGGCCCGGTTGCCGGCCTCGTCCTGGTCCGAGAGCTCGTGGACCGCCCGCCAGTCGCCGACGTCGCTCCACCCGAACGAGCCCGGGACGACGAGCACGCTGTCGGCCTGCTCCATGACCCCGTAGTCGATCGAGATCTTCGGGCTCCGCTCGTAGGCGTCGGCGATGGCCTCGGCCTCGCGCGGGGTCCCAAACGCGTCCTCGAGCGGGGCGAACAGGGCGTAGACCTTGGGGAGGTAGCGCTCGAAGGCGGCCAGAATGGCGTCGGCACGCCAGATGAACATGCCCGAGTTCCAGAGGAAGTCGCCGGCGTCGAGAAAGCGCTCGGCCGTCTGGAGGTCGGGCTTCTCGGCGAACGTGAGCACGCGGTGGGCACGCGGCGCGTCGTCCGTGCCGTCGTCGGCGATGCCGTCCGTGTCGCCGTCGGCGTCGAACTGGATGTAGCCGTAGCCGGTCTCGGGGTGGGTCGGGCGGATCCCGATCGTCACGAGCGGGCCGGGACCGTCGCCCTGCGGCTGGGCGGCCTCGGCGGCGGCCTGGAGCACCTCGTGGAACCGCTCGACGTTCGTGATGAGGTGGTCGGCCGGGAGCACGACCATCGTCGCGTTGGGGTCGAGCGCGTGGAGCCGCGCGGCGGCCAGTGCCACGCACGGCGCTGTGTTCCGGGCGACCGGCTCGCCGAGCACGTTCTCGCGGGGGACGGCCGGGAGGTGCGCGTGCGTCTGCTCGATGTAGTCGGCGTTGGTCACTACGAGCACGTTCTCGGGCTCGACGAGCGGCTGGAGCCGAGCGAACGTGTTCTGAATCATCGACGCCTCGCCGAACACGTCGAGAAACTGCTTGGGGGTGGCGCGGCGGCTGCGCGGCCAGAACCGGCTGCCGATGCCGCCGGCCATGATGACGGCGTGGAGGGACATAAAAAACCAGAGGGCGGGGTGGGGGAGGGGCAAGGGCCGCCCCGCCCGCGCCTTGCGGGCCGGGGCGGACCCGGAGAGCGGCGGCGGCCGGTCGGGCCGCCCCGCCCGGCGTGCCCACCGTGTCGTGGGCGCCGCCGGACGGGTCCGCGCTTCCTGAGACGGGCGGGGCGGGGCGGGGTTCGGAGTGGGCGCCTGTCGGGTCGTCCTGCACCGTGGGCTCCCGCCCCACCCGCCGCGTGACTGAGCGGGGCGGTGCTGTTTTGGTGGGGGATGACCTGCGCGGTCAGCCCTTTGCGTACAGGAGGGTAGACCTCCCTCCCCGCCATGCCCCGCCTCCCGCTCCTCGCCGCCCTCGCCCTCCTGGCCGCCCCGCTCGCCGGGTGCGGCGGCTCCGACGACTACGGCGGCGACGTCGAGGATACGGGCGAGACCGGCCTGTTCGGGCGCGCTCAAGAAATGGCCGCCGCCGTCGAGCAGATGGAGGAGACGGCCAACCAGGCGCCCGCCGAGCCCGTCGACTTCCGCCGCCTCCGCGACCTCCTGCCCGAGACCCTCGTGGGCCTGGAGCGGACGGACGTCGAGGGCGCTAAGCAGGGCTCGATGGGCTTCTCGATCTCCGAGGCCTCGGCCGACTACGGCGCCGGCGACTCGACCGTCAGCGTCAAGGTCACCGACATGGGCGCCGTCCCGGCGATGGGCATGATGGGCGCCGCGTGGACGATGACCGACGTCGACCGCGAGACGGCGACGGGCTACGAGAAAACGGTCCGCCTGGGCGAGAGCAAGGGGTACCGCACGTACGACACCGGCTCGCGGCGCGGCGAGTTCAGCCTCGTCGTCGCCGACCGCTTCCTCGTCAACGTGACCGGGCGGGGCGTGGACGACGCCGACCTGGAGGCGGCGCTGCGGGCCGTCGACCTGAGCGCGCTCGCGGCCATGCGCGACGACGGCCGGCAGGAGGCGTAGGGGAGGGATCGAGGGATGCGGGACGGAGGGATGGGCAGAGCGGCCGCCCCGCCCCCGCGCTCGCACCGAGGGCGGGGCGGCTCGGGCGACCGTCCGAGGGCGGGGTGGTCCGGCACCGCCCCGCCCCATCTCTCGATCCCTCCATCCCGTATCCCTCCCCTTACGTCGGGTCCGCCGAGAGCGGCTGCGTCGTGTCCACGTCGGGCGGGGCGGCGGTCGTCTCGATGTGGAGCTCGGCGAGCTGCTCGGGGTCGACGGCGGCCGGCGCCGACGACATGAGCTCGGTCGCCTGCTGCGTCTTGGGGAACGCGATCACGTCGCGGAGCGACGTCGCCCCGGTGAGGAGCATGACGAGCCGGTCCAGGCCCAGCGCGATGCCGCCGTGGGGCGGGGCGCCGTAGCGGAGGGCGTCCAGCAAAAACCCGAACCGCCGCTCGGCCTCCTCGTCCGAGATCCCCAGCAGGTCGAACATCCGGCGCTGCACGTCGGCGCGGTGGATGCGGATGGAGCCGCCGCCGACCTCGGACCCGTTGAGGACGAGGTCGTAGGCGCGGGCTCGCACCTCGCCCGGGGCGCTGTCGAGCTTGCCCATGTCCTCGGGCGCCGGGCTCGTGAACGGGTGGTGCATGGCGTAGTAGCGGCCGTCGTCCTCGCTGTACTCGAGGAGCGGGAAGTCGGTCACCCAGAGGAACCGCCACGGGCCATCGGCGCCCTCGGGGACGAGCCCGGTCTCGCGCGCCATGTGCAGGCGGAGGCTGCCCATCTGCTCGAACACCGTCGGCTGCGGCCCCGCCAGAACGAGTACGAGGTCGCCCGCCTCGGCGCCGACCGCGTCGATCACGGCCTGCATCCGGTCGCGGCCGAACACCTCGTCCTTGACGGACTGCGAAAACTCGGACCCGTCGCTCGGGAGCTTGGCGTAGAACAGGCCGCCGGCGCCGATCTGCTTGCGGACGACGTCCTTGTCCAGCTTGTCCATCGGCTTGCGCCCGCGGTCGCCCTCGCCCTCGACGCGGATCGCGACGACCGCCCCGCCCGCGTCCAGGATCGAGTCGAACACCGTGAAGCCCGAGCCCTCCACCGCCCCGCTCACGTCGGCGATCTCCATGCCGAAGCGGAGGTCGGGCTTGTCGGACCCGTAGCGGCGGAGCGCCTCGGCGTAGGTCACGTGGGGGAACGGCGTCTCGATCTCGATGCCGCGCGTGTCGCGCCAGACGTCCGCGATGAGCCCCTCGACGAGCGCGTAGACGCCCTCCTCGGTCGCGAACGTCATCTCGACGTCGATCTGCGTGAACTCGGGCTGGCGGTCGGCGCGGAGGTCCTCGTCGCGGAAGCACTTCGTGATCTGGACGTAGCGGTCCATGCCGGCCACCATCAGGATCTGCTTGTACGTCTGCGGCGACTGCGGGAGCGCGTAGAACTGGCCCGGGTGGACGCGGCTGGGCACGAGGTAGTCGCGTGCGCCCTCGGGCGTCGACTTCATGAGGACCGGCGTCTCGACCTCGACAAAGTCGCGGTCCGCGAAGTAGCGGCGGACGCTCTGGTACAGCTTCGAGCGCAGGAGCAGGTTCTTCTGGAGCGCCGGCTTGCGGAGGTCGAGGTAGCGGTACGTCAGGCGGAGCTCGTCGCCGGCCTGCGTCGACTTCGGATCGCCCGCCGACACCACGAACGGGGGCGTGTCGGAGACCGCGAGCACGTCCAGGTCCGACACGTAGACCTCGACGTCGCCCGTCGCCATGTCGGGGTTTTTCCGCTCGCGCACGCGGACCTCGCCGCGCACCGAGATCACGTCCTCGCCGCGGAGCTTCTCGGCGAGATCGGCGAGGTCGGCGTCGATCTCGGGGCTGAACACGAGCTGCGTGAGCCCGTAGCGGTCGCGGAGGTCGATAAACTGGAGCCCGCCGAAGTTGCGCCGCGTGTCGACCCAGCCCTTGAGGACGACGGTCTGGCCGGCGTCGCTCTCGCGGAGCTCGCCGCTCGTGTGCGTGCGGTCGCCGTGGTCCGAGGCGTCGGTGGGCGTGAGGGCGCGGGCGTGCGGGGCGTCGGGCATGGGGCCGGGGGCGGGGAGGGCCGGCCAAGCTAGGCGGCGCGACCCGCGGGGCGGGGTGGAGAGTGGGCGGAATGCGGGAGCGTAGGCTGCGGGCGGGGTGGCGGGCGCAGAAAGGGTCCAGGCCGCCCCGCCCAGCAGGTAGAGCAGGTAGGGCGGGGTGGCGGCCGAGGCGTCGTCCAGCGCTCCCGCCCCGCCCGGTGGCGCGGCGAGGGCGGGGTGGGCACTGTGCCGTCGTGCCCGCGCGATCTTCCACTCGCCCCGACACCCTCGACCGCCCCGCCCTGCGTGCCCGACGCCCCCGACCGCCCCGCCCTCGCCGACGACGTGCTCGCCGGCCGCCGCCGCGCCGTCGCCCGCGCGATCACGGCCGTTGAAACCGCCGCAGGCGACGGCGCAGCGGGCGACCTGGGCGGGGCGGACGCGCTCGTCGACGCGCTCTACCCGCACACCGGCCGCGCGTGGCGCGTCGGCGTGACCGGCCCGCCCGGCGCCGGCAAGTCGACGCTCGTGGACCGGCTCGTCGGCGCGTTCCGGGCGCGGGGGCAGACGGTCGGCGTCGTCGCCGTCGACCCGTCGAGCCCGTTCACGGGCGGGGCGCTCCTGGGCGACCGCGTGCGCATGGACCGCTGGGCCGAGGACGACGGCGTGTTCGTCCGCTCGCTGGCCGCGCGCGGCGCGCTGGGCGGGCTGAGCGAGGCGGCCGAGGCGGCCTGCGACGTGCTCGACGCGGCCGGCTACGACGTGGTCCTGGTCGAGACGGTCGGCGTGGGGCAGGGCGAGATCGACGTGGCCGAGACGACCGACACCACGCTCGTGGTCCTGGTGCCGGAGTCCGGGGACGCGGTCCAGGCGATGAAGGCCGGGCTCATGGAGGTCGCCGACGTGTTCTGCGTCAACAAGGCCGACAAGCCCGAGGCCGGGCGGCTCGTCCGCGCGCTCCGCCAGGCACTCCACCTGAGGGCCGCCGCCGCCCCGCCCGTCGTCACGGCGTCGGCTTTGAACGACGAGGGCGTGGGCGGGGTGGTCGAGGCGCTCGACGCGCACCGCGCCGGTCTCGACGCCGAGGCGACGCGCGAGGCCCGGCTGCGGCGCCGCGTCCGGCGGCTCGTCGAGGCGCAGTGGCGCCGCCAGTTCTGGGCCGGCGGGCGCGGCGCGGCCCTCGCCGACGCGGTCGCCGCGCTCGACCCGGCCGAGCGGGCGCCGCACCGGCTGGCCGCCCGCCTTCTGGCCGCCCCGCCCGCCCCGTCCGTGGAGCCAGGGCGGGGCGGGGTGGAGCGCGAGGCGTAGCCCCGGCGGCCCCGTCTGACACGAACTGGGGGATTCCGCGGCGGAGTCGCTCGGGACGAGCGCGCGAGGCTCTTCTGAAACGCTCGCGCTATCGCGGATCACACGTCGAGTCCCGACCGCCGATCCTGGCGTCGGAGAGCCGGAACGGGAGGAGTCGCCGGGCGGGGCGGGTGGAGGGGCCGGCAATTCACCAGACCACCGCCGCCTTCGCTTGACCCTGAGAGGGCAACCCCGTACACTCGCTGTAACCGATTACAGTCGGCTCCTCTACAGCGTGAGGGGCCAACGCCCTGCTTCTCAAACCCCCTGGCCACAGGCGCTCCCGGACAGTGGCCGTTACCATGCGCGAGGTAGCCCGACAGGCCGGCGTCTCCGTCGCCACCGTGTCCCGCGCGCTCAACGCGAGCGGGCCGGTCGGGGAGGAGACCCGCCGCCGGATCCTGGAGACGGCCGAGCGCCTCCGCTACGTCCCCAACCGGACGGCCCGGAACCTGAAGCGGGTTGCGACCGAGACCATCGGGGTCCTGCTCCCCGACCTCTACGGCGGCTTCTACTCCGAGGTCATCCGCGGCGCCGAGCGGGCCGCGCGGGCGGCGCGCTACCACACGCTCCTCGCGAGCGCCCACGACGGGCTGCCCGAGCTGGTCCGCGCCCTCCGCACGCTCGTCGGTCGCGTCGACGGGCTCGTTGTCATGTCGCCCGACATCGAGGCCGACGTGCTCCGCAAGAACCTCCCGCCCGGCCTGCCCGTCGTGGTTTTGGGCGGGGCGGTCGCCGGCCACGGCTCGGTCGCCATCGACAACGCGGCCGCGGCGGAGGCCGTGACGCGCCACCTCGCCGGGCTCGGGCACCGCCGGATCGCCCTCGTCTCTGGCCCCGCCCCGAACGCCGACGCCCGCGCCCGCCGTGACGGCTACCGGCGCGCGCTCGCCGAGGCGGACCTCGCGCCGGACCCCGTGCTCGAACTGGCCGGCGACTTTACCGAAGCCTCGGGCCGCGCCGCCGCCGCCTCTTTTCTGGCCCTCTCGCCCCGCCCGACGGCCCTGTTCTGCGCCAACGACGCGATGGCCGTCGGCGCCCTCCAAGCCCTCCGCGACGCCGGCCTCCGCGTGCCGGCCGACGTCGCCCTCGCGGGCTTCGACGACATCCCCCTCGCGCGCTACGTGACACCGGCCCTGACCACGGCCCACGTGCCCATCGACGAGATGGGGTCGCAGGCCATCGACGCCGTGCTCCGCGCCGTCCGCGGCGACGCGCCCGCCCCGCCCGCCGTCACCCTCCCCACCCGGCTCGTCGTGCGCGAGTCGTGCGGCGCGCGCCTCTAGTGGCCGCCCCGCCCCTCGCGCCCACTGCGGGCGCACCCTCCGCCTGAGCCCCCGGCTCCCACCCCGCCCGCCTTTCCCCGCTCCCCATGAACATGGTGACCCTGCGCCTCCGGCCGCCCGCCGCCGGACTCTCTGCCCGCCCCGTCCGGCGGCTCCTCGCGGTCCTCGCGCTCGTCCTGGGCGGGGCGGTCGCGGCCCAGGCCCAGACGGGCCAGATCGCCGGCGTGGTGACGGACTCGCTCGACGCGACGACGCTCCCGGCGGCCAGCGTCGTGGTCCTGGACGACGACGGGCAGGCGATCCCCACACTCGGCGCCAGCACCGGCGCCGTCGGCGAGTACGAGATCCGCGGCGTCCCGGCCGGTGCCTACACCGTCCGCGCCTCCTTTATCGGCTACGCCCCGCAGGAGCGGGCAGTCGTGGTCCGGGCCGGCGAGACGGCGATGGCCGACTTCGCGCTCGTCTTCGCTGATGCCTCGCTGGGCGAGCTCGTGGTCGTCGGCTACGGCGAGCAGCGCCGCCGCGACGTAACCGGCGCCGTGTCCTCGGTGTCCGGTGAGGAACTCGCCGAGCAGGCCACGCCGTCGGTCGCGCAGGCCCTCCAGGGCCGCGTCGCCGGCGTCCAGGTCACACCGTCCAGCGGCGCGCCTGGCTCGGGCGCACAGATTCGGATCCGCGGCGTGGGCACGCTCAACAACGCCAGCCCGCTCTACGTCGTCGACGGCCTGCTCCTCGACGACATCGACTTCCTCAACCCCAACGACGTCGAGTCCATCGAGGTGCTCAAGGACGCCTCTGCCACGGCCATCTACGGCTCGCGCGGCGCCAACGGCGTCATCCTTATCACGACGAAAAAAGGCGGGTTCGAGGCCGGCACGACCGTTAGCGTCGACGTCTACAACGGGGTCCAGAGCCTCCAGCGCGAGATCGCCCTCGTCAGTGGGGCGGAGTACGCCCAGCTGGCCAACGAGCTTGCGGCCAACACCGGGCTCGACCCGTTCTTTGCCGACCCCTCCGCCGTTGTGACGAGCACGGACTGGCAGGACCAGGTCTACCAGACGGCCCCCATCCGAAACCTCACCGTTTCGGCACGCGGCGGCAACGAGAACATCTCGTACTACGTCAGCGGCGACGTGATCTCGCAGGACGGGATCCTTCAGGGGTCTTCGTACCAGCGGGCGACGCTCCGCTTGAACAACGAATACCGGCTGGGCGGGGCGGCCCAGATCGGTCACAACATCAACCTCATCTACCGCGACGGCGAGCGCTCGGCTGGCGTCGTGCGGGCGGCCCTCCTCGCCGACCCCACGGTCGCGCCCATGACCGACGGCGTGTTCAACGACGCCGGCGTGCGGTCCTCGGCCGGCAACCCGGCCGCGTCCATCTTCTACAACCGGAACGACGAGGGCGGCTTCCGTCTGGCGGGCAACGTGTTCCTCGACCTCGACCTCCCGGAAGGGATTGGCTTCCGGTCCAACTTCGCCGTCGACCTCGACGACGCCGAGTACAAAAACTTCGTCCCCGTCTTCCTCGTCTCGCCGACGCAGCAGAACGAGACCAGCCGGCTCCTGGTCGAGCAGGGAAACACGGACACGTGGCTGTGGGAGAACACGCTGACGTACGACCTCCTCACGCCCGACGACCGACACCGGCTGGACGTGCTGGGTGGGTTCACGCTCCAGTCGTACTACACCGAGGAGATCCGGGGTCGGCGGCAGAACCTGATCGGCGAGGATCCCTCGTTCTGGTACCTCCGGGCGGGCGAGGAGGACGGGCAGACGGTCGAGGACGAGGCCTCGAGCTGGACGATGCAGTCCTACCTCGCCCGGGCCAACTACTCGTTCCTCGACCGCTACCTCGCCACCGTTTCGGTCCGTGTCGATGGGTCGTCGCGGTTCGGTGAGAACAACCGCTACGGCACGTTCCCGTCGATCGGACTGGGATGGAACGTGGCAGACGAGCCGTTCATGGACGGCGTCCCCTACGTCTCGGCCTTCAAGCTCCGCGGGAGCTACGGCCGGATCGGCAACGACAAGATCGACCCGTACGCCTCGCTCGCGCTCGTCGACAACAACCTCAACGCTGTGTTCGGCGGCGACCCCACGCTCAACTTTGGTCAGACGCTGACGTCGCTGGCCAACCCCGACATCCAGTGGGAGAGCGTGGTCCAGACGGACGTGGGGCTCGACGCCGCGTTCTTCGACGACCGCCTTACGGCCACGTTCGACTACTACCGCCGCGACACCGAGGACATCCTCGTCCGCGTGCCGATTCCAGACTACGTCGGATCAGCTCAGAACCCGTTCGTGAACGCGGCGTCCGTTCGCAACTCGGGGTTCGAGACCAGCCTCGGCCTCAGCGGCACGGCAGGCGACTTCCTCTACGGCGTGCGGTTTAACGGATCGACGATCCACAACGAGGTGCTCGCGCTGGGCGAGGGCAACGAGGAGATTCTCGCCGGTGGGCTTGGCAACGAGGTGACGAACACCAACCGGACGATCGTTGGCGAGCCTATCGGATCGTTCTATGGCTTCCAGGTCGAAGGCGTGTTCCAGACGCAGGAGGAGATCGACAACGCACCGACGCGCGGAGGCGAGAGGCCCGGCGACCTCCGGTTTGCCGACACGAACGGAGACGGCACGGTCACGAACGACGATAAGGTCAACCTCGGGTCGCCCATCCCGGACTACACGCTCGGGTTCGGCGTCGACCTCGGGTGGAACGGGTTCGACGTGAGCGCGGCGTTCACGGGCTCGATCGGAGCCGACGTCTACAACGCCCGGACGTCGGTCCGCTTCGGGGTCGAGAACTACGAGGAGTCGTTCCTCGACCGCTGGACCGGCCCCGGCACGAGCGACACCGAGCCGCGCATCACGAACGCGGGCCACAACTTCCTGGCGTCGAGCCGCTTTGTCGAGGACGCCTCGTTCCTCAAGCTCCAGACGCTCCAGGTGGGCTACGCCATCCCCGCCCAGTACGCGAACCGCATCCGCGTTGACCGCGCACGGATCTACGTGAGCGGGACCAACCTGTTCACGCTCACCGGCTACGACGGCTACACGCCCGAAATCGGCGGCAGCAGCGTCCTCGGCCCAGGCATCGACAACGGCGTCTACCCCATCGCGCGGACCATCACGGTCGGCCTCAACCTCTCCTTCTAGTCTGCCTGGGCGGGGCGGCGACCACCCCGCCCGCGCTCCTGACAGGACCCCCTTTGTTATGACCTTCCGATCCTTCCCCCTCGCGCGCCCAGCGACCCTCGTCGCCCTGCTGGCGACGGCCGGTCTCCAGGGCGGGTGCGACTCGTTCCTCGAGCCCGAGCCCCGCGGTGAGCTCACGACCGACAACTTTTTCGAGACCGAGGCCCACGCGGTCCAGGCCACGAACGCGACGTACAGCTACCTCCGCAACTGGAACGTCCACGTGTTCGGGTGGATCGGCATGACGGACATCGCCTCGGACCAGTCGGTGAAGGGGAGCACGCCGGCCGACGGGAGCTTCCTCCTGGACCTCGACAACCTCACGTTCGACCCGGGCAACAACGCCTTTAGCGGCACCTGGGCCGGGTACTACCGCGGCATCTTCCGCGCGAACGTGGCCCTGGAGGGGATCCCGCGCGTGCCCCAGATGGACGAGGCGCTCCGCGCGCGGCTGATCGGGGAGAACCAGTTTCTCCGGGCGTACTACTACTCGTTCCTCGTCCGCGCCTACGGCGGCGTTCCCCTCGTCACTGAGCCCCTGGAGCCGGACGAGCTGGAGCAGCCGCGCGCGTCGCGCGAGGAGACCTACGCGCTCATCGAGTCCGACCTGCGCGCGGCGATCGAGGCGCTACCGGAGGAGAGCGCGTACGGCGCCGCCGACGCCGGCCGGGCGACGAAGGGCGCTGCGAGGTCGCTGCTCGCAAAGGCTCACCTGTACCAGGAGGAGTACGAGGAGGCGTACCAGCAGGCGACGGCCGTGATCAACTCGGGCGAGTACGCGCTGTACCCGGACTACGCCGAGCTCTTCTCGTACGCGGGTGAGAACTCGTCGGAGTCTGTGTTCGAGGTGCAGACGGTGTCGACGGCCGAGAACAACGCAGGCTCGCAGTACTCCCAGGTCCAGGGCGCGCGCGGCAACCTCAACCTGGGCTGGGGCTTCAACCAGCCGTCGGACCAGCTCGAAGAGGACTTCGAGCCGGGCGACCCGCGCCGCGAGGCCACGATCCTCTACCCCTGGGAGCAGATCCCCGACGGGTCGGGCCGGGTGCCCTACCTCAACCCGCAGATCCAGAATCAGCGCTTTAACCAGAAGGCGTTCGAGTCGCCGGACCGGGCGGGCAACCAGGGCAACAGCGGCGTCAACATCCGCCGCATCCGCTACGCCGACGTGCTTCTGGTCGCCGCCGAGGCCGCCGCGCGGACGGGGCGGGACGCCGAGGCGCAGCGCTACCTCAACGAGGTGCGCGCGCGGGCGCGCGGCGAGATGACGGCAACGCTCGGGCTCCAAGTCGAGGCGCTCGCCCCCAGCATCGCCCAAGTCTTGAACCTGGGAGGCGTCGACAGCCGCGTGTTCGCCCGCCGAGTGGAGGGCGCCGCCGCCGAGGCGGGCCTCGTGCCCCTCGACGCCGGGCTCGACACGGAGGTAGAGCCGGCCCCCATCGTCGTGCGCAGCATCGACCTGGTCACGTCGGTGGACGGCGCGGCGGTTCAGAGCCTGGCCGACTACGAGGCCGCGATGGCATCCGTCACGCCCGGGCAAACCGTCTCGGTCGGCGTGGTCCGCCTCCGCCAGGCGGACGCCGGCGCGGCCCCGACGCGCGAGGACCTCACGCTCTCCGTCACGGCCGAGGCCCTGCTCCCCGACGTCACCGCCTCCGGCGATGCCCTCGTGCAGGCCATCTGGCGCGAGCGCGGCAGCGAGCTCGCGATGGAGCAGCACCGCTGGTTCGACATCATCCGCCAGGGCCGCGCGCCCGAGCTGATGGCCGCCGCCGGCAAGACGTTCATCGTCGGCAAGCACGAGCTGTACCCGATCCCGCAGGCCGAGGTCGAGAGCTTCGGGCTCCAGCAGAACCCGGGCTACTAGACGCCGCCCCGCCCGCTCTCGACCGGCCACCCCGCCCCGCCCGCGTGTGGGGGCGGGGTGGTTCGGGTGGCACCCGCCCCGCCCGTAGCGCCGCCCGCGTGGGCGGCCACCCCGCGCTCCTCCTTTCGCCGCCCCGCGCGTGGGCGGGGCGGTCTGGGGCACCCGCCCCGCCCGAGACATCGCCCTGCCCACGTGGGCGACCCGTCAGCGGGCGACCGCCGGCCGCCCCTACGGCCACCCCGCCCCGCCCTCTTTTCAGGCTTCCCATTCTGACTGTGCGTTCTGCCCTCCTTACCGCCCTCCTCCTCGTCGCCACGGCCGCTCAGGCGCAACGGCCGCCCGTGTTCGAGCGGGGCGGCTACGACGCCGCCGCCGAGGCCGCGTTCGTCGACAGCCTGCTCGCGCAGATGACGGTCGAAGAAAAGCTCGGCCAGCTCACGCAGTACACGGGCCAGTGGGCCGTGACCGGACCGGCCGTGACGCAGGGCGGGGAGGAGGACATCCGGGCGGGGCGCGTCGGCTCGTTCCTCAACGTGTACGGGGCCGAGTACACGCGCCGCGCGCAGACGGTGGCCGTCGAGGAGAGCCGGCTGGGCATCCCGCTGATCTTCGGGTACGACGTGGTCCACGGGTTCCGGACGATCTTCCCCGTCCCGCTCGCCGAGGCGGCGTCGTGGAACCTGGACGCCATCGAGCACGCGGCGCGCGTGGCGGCGCGCGAGGCGGCGGCCGTCGGGCTCCACTGGACGTTCGCGCCGATGGTCGACGTGGCCCGCGACGCGCGGTGGGGGCGCATCGTCGAGGGCGCCGGCGAGGACCCGTTCCTGGGCAGCCGCGTGGCCGAGGCCCGCGTCGTCGGGTTCCAGGGCCGGTCCCTCACCGGCCTCGCGGCCGACACGACGGTCGTGGCGACGGCCAAGCACCTGGCCGGCTACGGGTTCGCCGAGGGCGGCCGCGACTACAACACGGCGGACGTGTCGGAGCGGACGCTCCACGAGACGATCCTCCCGCCGTTCCGCGCGTCGGTCGACGCCGGCGTGCAGACGCTGATGTCGGCGTTCAACGAGATCGGCGGCGTCCCGGCGACGGCCGACGAGGACCTCTTTACAGACGTGCTCCGGGACGACTGGGGCTTCGACGGGTTCGTCGTCGCCGACTACACGGCGGTCCGCGAGCTGATCAACCACGGGATCGCCGCGAACGACGCCGAGGCCGGAGTCCAAGCACTCCGCGCCGGCGTCGACATGAGCATGGTCGACGGGATCTACGTCGAGGACCTCCCCGCCCTCGTCGAGAGCGGGGCGCTGTCGATGGACGTGGTCGACGAGGCCGTCCGCCGCGTGCTCCGCGTCAAGCGCCGGGCGGGGCTCTTCGAGGACCCGTACCGCTACGGGAGCGAGGCGCTCGAAGCGTCGGTGCTCCTCGCGCCCGAGCACCGGGCGGCGGCGCGCGACCTCGCGCGGCAGTCGATCGTGCTCCTCAAAAACGAGCCCGGGCGGGGTGGGCAGACGGCCCTCCCGCTCCAGCGCGGGCTGGGCTCGGTCGCCGTGATCGGCGCGCTCGCCGCCGACTCCATCTCGGCGCTGGGCTCGTGGGCCGGGGCGGGGCGGCGCGAGGACGCGACGCCCATCCTCCCCGCCCTCCGCGACGCCATGCCGGGCACGGACGTCCGCTACGCGCCGGGCTACCCCGCCCCGCCCCGCGACGGGTTCCTGCCCATCGTCGACGCGCTCCTCAGCGACGACACTGCGGGACACGCCGAGGCCGTGGCGCTCGCGGGCGGGGCGGACGCCGTGGTCCTGGTCCTGGGCGAGCACCGCGAGCTGACGGGCGAGGCCGCGAGCCGCGCGTCGGTCGACCTGCCGGGCGCGCAGCTCGAGCTGGCGCGGCGCGTGATCGCGGCGGCCGGCGACAAGCCCGTCGTCGTCGTCCTCACGAACGGCCGGCCGCTCGCGCTCGGCGCCCTCGA
This sequence comes from Rubrivirga sp. S365, assembly GCF_032248475.1. Taxonomy (NCBI): domain Bacteria; kingdom Pseudomonadati; phylum Rhodothermota; class Rhodothermia; order Rhodothermales; family Rubricoccaceae; genus Rubrivirga; species Rubrivirga sp. S365. The sequence goes on along the minus strand of NZ_JAVTTN010000001.1, from coordinate 25,376 downwards.
CGCGGTCGCCCCGACGATCCTGGAGGCGTGGCACCTGGGGACCGAGATGGGACCGGCCGTCGCCGACGTGCTCCTGGGCGACCACAGCCCGGGCGGCAAGCTGCCCGTCTCGTTCCCCTACGTGACCGGCCAGGAGCCGCTCTACTACAACCGCAAGCGGACCGGCCGCCCCGCCGACGTGCCGGGCGCGAGCGAGAAGTACGTCTCGCGCTACCTCGACGTGCCCGTCGAGCCGCTCTACCCGTTCGGGCACGGCCTCAGCTACACGACCTTCGAGACCACCCCGCCCGTCCTCAGCGCGGACCGCCTCGCGATGGGCGGGGCGGTCGACGTGACGGTCGAGGTCACGAACACGGGTGACCGGGCCGGCGCCGAAGTCGTCCAGCTCTACGTCCGCGACGAGGTGGCGAGCGTGACGCGGCCGCTCCGCGAGCTGAAGGGGTTCGAGCGCGTCGAGTTGGCGCCGGGCCAGACGCAGCGGGTCGCGTTCACGCTCACGCCGGACGACCTCCAGTTCTGGGGCGAGGGCGGGGCGTGGACCGTCGAGCCCGGGTGGTTCACGGTCTACGTCGGCGGCTCGTCGGCCGCGACCGAGTCGGCCCGCTTCGAGCTGGTCGCCGAGTAGGCCGCCCCGCCCACGCCCGCCACGAGTTCTGTTGTGACCACCCCGCCCGCGTCGGTCCACCACCCCTAGCCCCTCCTGTCCAGGAGGGGGACTTTGCACAAGACGTCCCGCTCGATCCATGCGCTTCCGCCCCGCCCTCGCGCTTTTCGTCGCCCTCGTCCTGTCGCTCGTCGCGGGCGGGGCGGTGCGCGCGCAGAGCGCTCCGCGCAACGTGGTCATCATCCTGTCCGACGACCACCGCTACGACTTTATGGGGTTCATGCCCCAGGCCCCGGACTTTCTGCGGACCCCGAACATGGACCGCATGGCGGCCGGCGGCGCGCACGTCGCCAACGCGTTCGTCACGACCTCGCTGTGCTCGCCGAGCCGGGCGTCGATCCTGACGGGCCAGTACGCCCACAACCACGGCGTCGTCGACAACACGAGCCCGATCCCCGAGGGCACGCGGTTTTTCCCCCAGGACCTCCAGGCCGCCGGCTACCAGACGGCGCTCATCGGCAAGTGGCACATGGGGGAAGACGACGACCAGCCCCGGCCCGGGTTCGACCGCTGGGTCTCGTTCCGCGGGCAGGGCGTCTACGTCGACCCCGTCCTCAACGTCGATGGCGAGCGCGTCGAGCGCGAGGGGTACACGACGGACCTCCTCACGGACTACGCCCTCGACTTCCTGAAGGAGCAGAGCGGCGACCGCCCGTTCTTCCTGGAGCTCTCCCACAAGGCCGTCCACGCCGAGTTCATCCCGGCCCCGCGCCACGCCGGCGCCTACGCCGCCGACGCGATCCCGTACGCGCCGTCGATGTGGCTGACCGAGGCGAACTACGCCGGCAAGCCGCGGTGGGTGCGCGAGCAGCGCGGCTCGTGGCACGGCGTCGACTTCGCGTACCACGGCGACCTCGGCCCGGGCATGACCGGGTTCGACAATTTCTACCGCCGCTACGCCGAGACGGTCCTGGCCGTCGACCAGTCGGTCGGCCGCGTCCTCGACTACCTCGAGGAGAGCGGGCTGGCCGAGAACACGCTGGTCCTCTACCTCGGCGACAACGGGTTCCTGCTCGGTGAGCACGGGCTGATCGACAAGCGGAACGCCTACGAGGAGTCGATCCGGATCCCCTTCCTGGCGTGGTCGCCTGGGTTCGTGCCAGCCGGGAGCCGCGTCGACGGCCTCGTCCGCAACCTGGACATCGCCCCGACGCTCCTGGAGATGACGCGCACGACCTCGCCCATCGACATGGACGGGACGTCGTTCCTCGGCCTGCTCGCGAACGCCGAGAGCGGGGCGGCCACCCCGCCCGACGCCGCCCCGCTCCCGACTGACCCGCTCCAGGCGGCGGGCGACCCGGGCCGCGAGTTCCTCTACGAGTACTACTGGGAGTACGCGTTCCCCCACACGCCGACCACGTTCGCGCTCCGCGGCGACCGCTACAAGTACATCACCTACCACGGCGTCTGGGACACGTCCGAGTTGTACGACCTCCAGGCCGACCCGCGCGAGCAGGTCAACCTCATCAACGTCCCGACGCTGAAGCCCATCGCCGACGCCATGCGTCGGCGCCTGTTCGACCGCCTCGAGGCCGACGACGCGATGCGCGTGCCGATGCGGCGCGGGAACTGGCAGGCCGCCGAGCGCCTGCTCTACGACTGATGCCCGCCGCCCCGCCCCAACAGTCGCCGCGCCGGTGGGGGAGAGGGCGGGGCGGTCCGCGCGCCCTGGACGGCGCCACCACCCCGCCCCGCTCCACCCGTTCTCTGCGCCTGTGGGCGGGGTGGACGCTCGCGGCCCTGTGCCTGCTGGCGACGCTCGCCCCGCTCCGCGCCGAGGCCCAGGCGCCGGACACGCTCGTCGTCGTCACCCTCAACATCTGGCACGACCAGGGCGACTGGCCGGCGCGGCTGGACCTGATCGAGCGCGACCTGCGGGCGCTCCGGCCGGACGTGGTCTTTCTCCAGGAGGTCCTGCAAAAGGAGGGGCTCCCCAACCAGGCCCGGACGATTGCCGACCGGCTGGGCTTCGCCCACGTCCACTTTGTCTCGGTCGACTCGGCCGGCGCGCCGAAGCGGTACGGCAACGCCATCCTCTCGGCCCACCCGTTCGCCGAGACCGCCGAGCGCCGGCTCCCCCCGCTCGACGCCTTCCGCACGGCCGCCTACGCCCAGATCGAGGTCGGCGGGCGGCCCGTCCGCCTCTACACGACGCACCTCCACCACCCGGCCACGCCTGAGGGGCGGGGCGTGCGCGCGATGGAGATCGCCCACCTCCTCGACTTCGTCGCGTCGACCGGCGGCGACGCCCCGCTCGTGCTCGGGGGCGACTTCAACGCCGAGCCGTCGTGGCCCGAGATGCGGATGCTCGGCGGGCTCCGCGACCTGGGCGGGGCGGGCATCACCTGGGGGCCGCCGTACGCCGGCGCCGCCGGCCGCCGCATCGACTACCTGTTCGACGCCGCCGACGCGCGGCTCGTCCCCGTCGCCGCCGGCGTCGCCCTCGACCGCCCCGCCCGCGACGGTGACGGGGCGGGGGCGGGGCGGTACCCGAGCGACCACTTCGCCGTCTTCGCCCGCTTCCTCCTCCCGTGAGCCACCCCGCCCGCCCGTTCGCCCTCCTGCTCGCCGTTCTGGCCGCCGCCGCGTGCGCGCCGCCGGCGGCCGTGGCCCCCGAGTCTGCCCCGCCCGCCGTGGGCGGGGTGGAGGTCGCGCTCACGGCCGACGACGAGGTGTTTCTCGACACGCTCCAGGCCCGCACGTTCCGCTGGTTCTGGGAGTCGACGGACCCCGAGACCGGGCTCGTCCCGGACCGCGCGCCGACGCGGGCGTTTTCGAGCATCGCGGCCATCGGCTACGGGCTCCCGGCCTACGGGATCGGCGCCGAGCGCGGCTACGTCACGCGCGGCGAGGCCGCCGAGCGGACGCTGAACACGCTCCGGTTCCTCTACACGCGGCCCCAGGGGACGGAGCAGGTGGGGACGGCCGGGCACCGCGGCTACTTCTACCACTTCCTCGAATACGACGGCGGCACGCGGTTCGGCAACACCGAGCTCTCGACCATCGACACGGCGCTCCTCATGGGCGGCGTCCTGTTCTCGCGCGAGTACTTCGACGGGGGCGGGGCGGACGAGGTGGCGATCCGGGCCTACGCCGACTCGCTCTACCAGCGCGTCGACTGGCCGTGGCACCGGCGCGCGGGCGAGACGCGGCTGACGATGGGGTGGTACCCCGAGGTCGGCTACGGCCCGGCCGTCTGGCAGGGCTACAACGAGGGCATGATCCTCTACCTCCTCGGGCTGGGCTCGCCCACGCACGCCCTCGACGAAGACGTCTGGCCCGCGTGGACCTCGACCTACGAGTGGGAGGACTTCTACGGCTACGAGCACGTCAACTTTACGCCGCTCTTCGGCCACCAGTACAGCCACCTTTTCGTCGACTTCCGGGACATCCAGGACGAGTGGATGCGCGGCAAGTCGGCCGAGCTGGGCGAGCCGTACGACTACTTCGAGAACAGCCGCCGCGGCACGCTCTCGCAGCGGGCCTACGCCCAGGACAACCCGCAGTCGTGGACCGGCTACGGCGGCGACGTCTGGGGGCTGACCGCGAGCGACGGGCCGTCGAACGAGGCCCACGAGTTTCGCGGCGAGCGCCGCCAGTTCCACACCTACTGGGCGCGCGGCGCGAGCGCCGACCACGTCAACGACGACGGGACGATCGCGCCGACGGCCGCGGGCGGGTCGCTCCCGTTCGCGCCCCGCGAGACGCTCGCGGCGCTGAAGGAGATGGCCCGGCGCTACCCGGGCACGCTCTGGACCGACGACTACGGGTTCCGCGACGCGTTCAACCCGTCGTTCACCTTCCGCGACGCCCGCATCAAGCAGAACTCCGAGGTGACGGACGAGGGCTGGTTCGACCACGACTACTTGGGCATCGACCAGGGGCCGATCCTGATCATGGCCGAGAACCTCCGCACCGGGCTCGTCTGGGAGACCATGAAGCGGAGCCCGTACCTCGTGCGCGGGCTGGAGCGGGCCGGGTTCCGGGGCGGCTGGCTCGACGGCGCCCGCCCCGCGCAGGCCGCCCCGCTCGACCTGCCGCCGGCCGCCGACGCGGGCGGGGCGGCGGAGGACGCCCTGCTCGTCGTGGTCCTGGGCTCGTCGACGGCCGAGGGCACGGGACCGGAGCACGCGGACAGCACCTGGGTCAACCGGCTCCGCGTGTACCTGGACGACGTGGACCCGCGGTTCGAGATCCTCAACCTCGCGCGCGGCGGCTACACGACGTACCACGTGCTCCCCGAAGGCTCGACGGTCCCGGCCGATCTCAACGGTGCGCCCGACCCGCTCCGCAACATCGACGCCGCCCTCGCCCGCGACCCCGACGCCGTCATCATCGGGCTGACGTCGAACGACGCGGCGCGCGGCTACGGCGAGGCGACGCAGGAGGCGAACTTCGAGGCCGTCGCCGCGCGGGCCGCCGCCGCCGGCGTCCCGCTCTACGTCACGACCACGGCCCCGCGCAACCTCGACGCCGCCGGGCGCCGGAGCCAGGCCGCCGTCCGCGACTGGATCCTCCAGCGCTTCGGCGACCGCGCCGTCGACGTGTGGACGGGCGTCGCGCTCCCGGACGGCCGCCTCGACCCGCGCTGGGACGCCGGCGACGGCATCCACCAGAACGACGCGGGCCACCGGCTGATCTTCGAGCGCGTGCGCGACGCGGGCCTCGCCGAGGAGGTCCTGAGCGGGGCGGAGTAGGGGCGGGGCGGTCCCTCCTGAGGAACGCGGGGCGGGCGGGGCGGTCTGCTGCACCGCCCCGCCCTCGGAGCCTGCCCGCTCTGGTCGGCCTCCCCTCTCGCTCCACCCCGCCCATGCGCCCCGTCCTCTTCTGCCTCGCCGCCGTTCTCGGCCTCGCCGCGTGCGGCGACGACCGTACGCCGCTCCTCGTCTACTCGCCCCACGGCAAGGAAATGCTCCGGGCCTACGAGGAGGCGTTCGAGGCCGAGCGCCCGGACGTCGACGTGCAGTGGATCGACCTGGGCAGCCAGGAGGCGTACGACCGGGTCCGCGTGGAGCAACAGAACCCGCAGGCCAGCGTGTGGTGGGGGGCGCCGCAGACGCTGTTCGCGCAGGCGGCCGACGAGGGCCTCCTCCAGCCGTTCGAGCCGTCGTGGGCCGCGGCGGTCCCCGCCGACGCGAAGGACGCGGGGGGCCGGTGGTACGGGACGTACCTCACGCCCGAGGGCGTCCTCTACAACACGGCCGCCGTCGACTCGGCCGCCGTGCCGGCGACCTGGGACGACCTGCTCGACCCGCAGTGGCGCGACCGGCTCCTCATCCGCTCCCCGCTCGCGTCGGGCACCATGCGAACGATCTGGGCGGCCATGATTCTCCGCCAGCCGACCGTCGAGGACGGCTACCGCTGGCTGGCGCGGCTCGACCAGAACACGAAGGGCTACGCCGCCGACCCGACGCAGCTCTACCTCCGCATCGCCCGCGGCGAGGCCGACCTCACGCTCTGGAACCTCCCCGACACCTACCTCCAGGCCCAGAGCTACCCGTTCGCGTTCTCGGCCCCGGCGCCCGCCGTGCCCGTCCTGGTCGACGGCGTCGCGATCCCCAAGGGCGCCCCGCAGCCCGACCTCGCCCGCGAGTTCGTCGAGTTCGTGACGACGCCGGACGCCCTCGTCCGCCAGGCGCAGGAGTTCGGCCGCATCCCCGCTCGCACCGACATCGCTCAGGACCGCCTCCCCGCCTGGATGGCCGCCCAGATCTACACGCCGATGGACCTCGACTGGGAGCGGATCGCGGCGGAGGGGGCGGGGTGGATGCAGGTCTGGGACGAGCGCATCAAGGGCCGCGGCGCGGAGTACCTCGCAGAAACGGGCGGGGCGTGAGGGACGGGAAAAGGGAAAAGGGAAAAGGGAAAAGGGAAAAGGGAAAAGGGAAAAGGGAAAAGGGAAAAGGGAAAAGGGAAAAGGCGTGCGCGGGCGGGGTGGTGCCCGCTTTTGTTCCGCCCCGCCCCGTGTAGGCACGGGCGGGGCGGTGATTAAGCGAGGCCGCCGTTAACCGGAGGCGACGGCAGTCCCCCTCCTGGACACCGCGCAGCGTCGGCGCAGCCAAGAGGGGCTAGGGGTGGTTGTGACGAGGGCGGGGCGGTCAGAGAAAGGCACCGCCCCGCCCGACGCCGCCCCGCCCAGCCCACGTTGCGGGCGGGGTGGCGGATCTTCTGCCCGCTGCCCGCCGCGGCTGTACGTTCCCCCGACGCCGCTCCGCCCCCGCCTCTCCATGCGCTTGCTGTTCGTTGCCCTGGGCGGGGCGGTCGGCGCCGTCGCGCGCTACGGCGTCGGGGTGGCCGCCGTGCGGCTGGCCGGGGCCGGGGTGCCGGCGGGGACGTGGGCCGTCAACGCGCTCGGGTGCCTCGCGATCGGGCTCGCCGTCCCGCTGGTGACCGACGACCGCGCCCGGCTCGCGCTCGTGGTCGGCGTGCTGGGGTCGTTCACGACGTTCTCGACCTACAGCGCCGACACGGTCCTGCTGTGGGAGGCCGGGCGGCGCGGCCTCGCCGTAGCCAACGCGGCGGGGAGCGTGGTCGTCGGCGTCGGCTTCGTGGCGCTCGGGCTGGCGCTGGGGCGCGCGTGGGGCGGGGCGGGGTAGGGCGGCGGCCGCCCCGCCCGCGCATCACCGCCGTGTTCACCGGGGCGCCTTGCGCTGCCGGGGTCGGAGGGCCAACTTGCCGGTCCCCCGGTTGCTCCCCCGCCCCATGCCCACTGCGCCGCCCGCCCGGCTCCGCCCCGCCCTCGCCGTCCTCGTTGCCCTGATGGCGCTCGCCGGCCGCCCCGCGGCCCAGCCGGCCGTGCCCGACCGCGTGCCGGCGTCGGACGCCGCCTTCGAGGAGGGTCTGGCGGCGTACCAGGCCGGCGACTACGCGGCGGCCGAGCGCCTGTTCACGCGCGCGGCGACCGAATACGGCTACACCGAGCGCACGACGGCGGCGACGCTTATGGCCGCCAAGGCGGCCTACGCCGCCGGCGACCCCGAGCGCGCCGCCTCGGCGGCCACGCGGCTCGTGTCCCGCTACCCCGCCAGCCGGTACGCCGCCGACGCCCGCGCGCTCCTCCCGCGCGTCGCGGAGTCCGCGCAGGGCCAGGTGTTCGACCTGGGCATCGTGCTCCCCGTGGGCGGCGAGCGGGGGTACCTCGGGCAGGCCCTGTTCAACGGGGTCCGCATCGCGGTCGACGAGCACAACGCGCGCGTCGCCGGGGGCGGGGCGGGGCGCCGCGTGCGGATGGTGTTCCGCGACTCCGAGGGGACGGGTCCGGGCGCGGCCGAGGCCGTCGCCGCCGTCGTCGCCGCGGGCGCCGACGCCGTCGTGGGGCCGCTGTTCAGCGACGAGGCCGAGCCGGCCGGGGCCGCTGCCGAGGCCGCCGACGTGACGCTCCTCGCCCCGCTCGCGACCGACCAGGCCGTCAGCCAGGGCCGGCAGTTCGTGTTCCAGGCCAACCCGACGTTCCCGGCCCGGGGCCGCGCGATGGCCCGCTACGCCGTCGGGCGGCTCGGGCTGGGCCGTCTGGGCACGGCGTCGCGGTCGGGCGCGCTGAGCGCCGACATGGCCGGCGCGTTCGCGACTGAGGTTCGCCGTCTCGGGGCGTCGGTCGCGTTCGAGGAGGGGCTCGAGAATGCCAGCGCGTGGGAGGACCTCGACCGCGAGATCGGCGAGGCCGCGCTCCGCTCGGTCCAGGCCATCTACCTCCCCGTCACCGGCGGCGACGCGCCGCGCTACGCCTCCGACGCCCTCCGCGCGCTCGACGCGCTGGGCTCGCTCGGGCGGACGCCCCGCCCGCTCGGGAACACGGAGTGGGAGGGGCTCGCGCCGAGCGCGGCCGACCGGGCCACGCGGCTCGGGGCCGTCTTTACGCAGGACTTTTTCGTCGCCCCGGGCGCGACCGACGCGTTCGGCGCCCGCTACCGGGCGCTTGCGGGCATCCCCGTCGACCGCCTCGCGCTCATCGGCTACGACCTCACGCGGTTCCTCCTCGCTCAGGTCGGCGGGGGCGGGGAAGGCTCGCTCGCCGACCGCGTCCGCGCGGCGCCCCGGTTCGACGGCGTGGCCCACCGCTTCGCGTTCGACGGCGGCCAGGTGAACGAGGCGCTCTTCATCCTGGGCTACCGCGACGGCCGCTCCGTGCTGCTGGAGTAGGAGGGAAAAGGGAAAAGGCATGCGCGGGCGGGGTGGTGCCCGTTTTTGTTCCGCCCCGCCCCGTGTAGGCACGGGCGGGGTGGTGAAAGCTGAGGCCAACGTCAACTGGAGGCGGCGGCAGTCCCCCTCCTGGCCACCGCGCAGCGTCGGCGCAGCCAAGAGGGGCTAGGGGTGGTGGACGACGTGGGCGGGGCGGCCTGGAAAGGCACCGCCCCGCCCGTTACGCCCGCCCACGGTCGACCGCCGGTCGCCCCTACGGCCGCCGCCCCGCCGGACACCGCGGCCCGACGGCGTTGCATGCAACGCCGCTACGGCGGTCGCCCCGCCCGTATCGTGGGCGGGGTGGGGCACCTCCGCTGCCCGCTGCCCGCCTCCGTCTTCGCCCCTTCTCGTCGGCCGGGCGGGGCGGGGCGGGGTACCCTGGGAGGCCCCTTGCAATAAGCCAAAACGGGCCTCGTTCGTCCCCGCATCGCGCTCCGCCCCCCGCCCATGCCCGTTCGTCTTGGACTCCTCGCCCTCGTCGCGGCCCTCGTCGCCGGGTGTGGCGGCGGCCCCCGGACCTTCGCCTCGGCCCAGGAGGCGTACGAGCAGGGCGTCGAGGCGTTCAAGGCCGAGAAGTACGGGCGCGCCATCGAGTCCTTCCGCGCCACGCTCGACTTTGGGCGGACGAGCGACATCGCGGACGACGCGCAGATCCTGCTTGCCCGGTCCTACGCCGGCGACGGCCAGTACCTCCTGGCCGGCACAGAGTTTACGCGGTTTATCGAGTTCTACCGCGCCGACCCGCGCGTCGAGGAGGCCGCGTTCGAGCGCATCCAAGCCTACGCCGCGCTCAGCCCGCGCTTCGAGCTCGACCAGACCGACACGCGGCAGGCGCTGACCTACATCGCCCTCTTCCTCCAGCAGTACCCCACGGGCGAGTACGCCGTGGCGGCGTCGGAGCTGGCCGACGAGCTCCGCGAGAAGCTGGCCCGGAAGCAGTTCGAGTCCGGCCGGCTCTACGAGCGCCGCGAGCTCTACGGGGCCGCTGTGATCGCCTACCTCACCGTGCTCGACGAGTACCCGACGAGCGTCTACGCCGACGACGCCCTCCTCAGCGCGCTCCGGGCGCAGGTCGCGTTCGCCGAGGGCAGCGTCCCGGCCCGCCAGGAGGAGCGCTACCGCGAGGCGACGGATATCTACGACCAACTGACGACGCTTTTCCCCCAAAGCGAGACGCTAGGCGAGGCGCAGGCGTTCTACGACCGGGCCTACCAGGGCTGGCGGGCGGCCGGCGGCGAGCCGATCAGCACGCGGCAGTAGAGCGGGCCGCCCCGCCCGCGGGGTGGAAAACGGTGGCCGCCCCGTTCGGCCTCGACCTGCGAGGGCGGGGTGGTCGGCGTGAGCGGGACTCGGTAGGGGCGGAGGCGCGCGGCCCTCGTGCAAGGCGTGGCCGTGGGCGGGGTGGCTTGCGCCCGCCCCGCCCCGTCGGCACCTTCCGGGACTGCCCCGCCTTTGCGCGGCGCCGTGTGACCCGGCGCGCCTGGGCGGCGGCTCGCGTGGTGCCCCTCCTATGAACCCTCTCGACCCCCAGACGGTAGCCCGCGCCCAGGCGGGCGACGGCGCCGCCCGCGACGGGCTGCTGGCCGCCGTCACGCCCGTGCTCCGCTCGTTCTTCTGGGGGCGCATCGGGCGCGGCCCCGACGCAGACGACCTCGTCCAGAACGCGCTCGTCCGCGTCCACCGCGGGCTCGAGAGCCTCCAGCGTCCCGACCGCTTCAAGGCGTTCGCCATGAAGGCCGCCCTCTTCGAGCTCCAGGACTTCTACCGCGGGCGGTACTCGTCGCGCGAGGCCCTGTTCGACCCCGACCTCCCCACGCCCGGCCGGAGCGAGCCCGACGACGTCGCCCTCCACATCGACCTCGAACGGGCGCTCGCCGACCTCAGCGAGCACGCCCGGGCCATTCTCGAAATGCGCGAGCTGGGGTACCCCTACGTCGAGATCGCCGAGGCGCTCGACACGACCGAGGCGGCCGTCAAGATGCAGGTGAAGCGAGCCTTCGAGAAGCTCCGCACCGCGCTCGCCGGCGCCGCCGTCGTCCTCGCCGTCCTCCTGGGCGCCGCCGCCCTTTAGACTCCGCGACCATGTCCACGCCCCTCGACCGCCTCGCCCTCTACGACTCGCTCCCGCCCGAGGAGCGGGCCGCCGTCGCGGCCGCGCTCGCCGACCGCCCCGCCCTCGCCGAGGCGTTCGCGCGGTGGCGCTCGCTGCGTGCCGAGGTCCGCGCCGACCTGTCGCGGGACCTCCCCGACCGCGCGCTCCTCGTCCTCTACGCGCTCGCCGACGACGACCTCCTGAGCGACGCCGAGCGGTCGCACCTCGACGCCTCACGCGCCGACCTCGACGCCGCGCTCGCAAAGCACCCCGGCCTCGCCGCCGCCGTCCGCCGCATCCGGGCGGACCGGGCCGCGTTCGAGCGGGCCTGGGCCGAGGCCGCCGCCCGGCCCGCCGTCCCCTCAGTGCCGGCCGCCTCCGCACCGCCTCCTCCGGCGCCGTCCGCCCCGCCCGGCCCGACGCGCACGGCCGCCCCGCCCCGCGCGCTCGACCGGCCGCCGGCGCCCGCCCGCCGGGGCGGGGCGGGGCGGTGGGTCTGGCGGACGGCGGCGCTCGTGGCCGTCGCCGCCTTCGTCGCCCTCCTCACGAGCGTGGCCCTGCGCGACGCCGGCTGGGAGACCGTCACGGCGTCGGAGGCGCAGACGCTCGCGTTCGCCGACGGCTCGACGGTCGAGCTGGCGCCCGGCGCCCGGATCATGGTCCCCGAGGGCGGGGCGGGCGACGGCCGCGCGGCGCGGCTCCTCGGCGGCCAGGCCCTGTTCCGCGTCGTCCGCGACGCGTCGGACCCGTTCGAGGTGACGACGCCGAACGCCGAGGTGACCGTCTTGGGTACGACGTTCTCGGTCCGCGCGACCGACGTCCGCACCGAGGTCGTGCTCGCGAGCGGGGTGGTCGCGCTCGCGCCGCGCGCGAAGCCGGAGGCCGCCGTGCGCCTGGCGCCGGGCGAGCGGGCCGAGGTCCTCGCCCTCGACGCGCCCTCGGCGCCGGAGCGGGCCGACCTCGGCGCGGCGCTCGCGTGGGTCGGGGAGGGCGTCCGCTACCCGCTGGCCGGGCACGTGGCCGAGCAGATCGGGTGGAGGTACGGCGTGCCGGTCAGCATCGACCCGGCGCTCGCGGGCGAGCCGGTCAACGGCGGGCTCAGCGGCGACGACCTCCGCGGCGCCGTCGACCACCTGGCGCAGGCGCTCGGCGCCCGTGTCGAGACCCGGGGCGACGGCTTCCACATCGCGGCGGAGTAGGCCCCCGGACGCTGGGCGCGGACGGGCGGGGCTCGGCCGTTGGCCTGGCTCCGCCGCCCCCATGCACCACCCCGCCCGCGTGCTCGCGCTCGTGGCCGCGCTCGCGGTCGGGGGCGGGGTGTGCGCAGCGCAGACCGCCCCGCCCACCGCGTGGCCCGAGCCGGGCGGGGCGGAGCTGGTCTGGACCGACGCCCCGCTCGCGGACGCGCTCTACGAGCTGGCCGAGGCGACGGGGCTCGAACTCGTGTTCGCCCTCCGGCTCGTCCGCGAGGCCCGCGTGAGCGGGCGCTACCGCGTGACGGACGACCCCGACCGCGCGCTCCGGCTCCTGCTCCGCGACACGGGCGTCCGCGCCGAGCGGGTCCGGCACCGCCAGTACGTCCTGATCCGCGAGCCGCTGGGCGTGCGCGAGGGCGACGGCCGTGAGGCGTACACGGGCACGCTCGACGGCCGCGTGGTCGACGCCGAGACGGGCGCGCCGCTGTGGGGCGCCCACGTGTGGCTGGTCGACCTCGGCCTGGGCAGCGTGGCCGGCGAGACCGGCGCCTTCGCCGTGCCCGACCTGCCGACCGGGACCTACGCCGTCCGCGTGTCGCACGTGGGGTACCAGGCTGTCCGCCTCGAGCTCGACGTATTCCCCGCCTCCCCGCGCCTCCCGCCGACGCTCCGGCTCCAGGCCGAGACGGTCGAGACGCCGGACGCGGCGGTCGTGGCCGGGCCGGAGGCGCCCGGGTCGGCGCCCGGCGTGACCGACCTGGGCGCACGCCAGGCGGCGGCCGTCCCCTACGCGCTCGGCGAGGGCGACCTCTCGGCCACGCTCTCGTGGCTCCCCGGGCTGAGCCGCACGGGCGGGGCGTCGGGCGCCGTCGTCGTCCGCGGGGCGGACCCGTCGCGGACGCGGTACGTCCGCGACGGCGTCCCGCTCTACGAGCCGTGGCACGCCTTCGGGCTGTTCTCGGCGTTCCAGCCCGAGGCCCTCGCGCGCGTCCGGTTCCACCGCGGCTCGCTGCCCGCCCCGCTCGGCGGCGGCCTCGCGGGCGTCCTCGACGTCGAGACGACGGACGCGCTGGACGGCGACACGGCCCGCGTGGTCGAGGTGGGCGCCGTCGCAGCGCGGGCCGTCGCCGACGTGCCGCTGGGCGGGGCGGTGGGCGTCCACGTCGCGCTCCGGCGCTCGACGCTGGGGGCGCTCCTGGAGCCCGGGCTGCGCCTGGACGGCGGCGCCCTCGTGCTCGACCCGACCGGCGGGCGCGCCCCGGACGGCCCCGAGCCGACCGTCTCGTTCGACGACGCGGCCGTCAAGGTGAGCGCGCGGCTGGGTGCGCAGGCGCGGCTCGACGTCGCCGGCACGCTCGGCCGCGACGACGTGGCCGTCGACCTGGATGGCCCTGCCCCCGTTCGTCCCGGCCCCGACCGCCCCGCCCTCGGGCGGATGGCCTACGGGTGGCGCACGTCGACGCTCTCGGCGCGGGTCCGCGCGCTCTACGGCTCGCGGACGTACCTCACGGCGACGGCCTACCGCTCGGGCCACGGCGCCCGCGAAGAGCGGGACCTGGTGGGCGGGGCGGAGGACGTGGAGCAGACGCTCGTCGACGTCGGCGTGTCCGTCGGCGTCGAGCACGTCCGGTCGCTCCGCCACGAGGTCGAGGGTGGCGTCCAGGTCGCCGCGCGGCGCGTCGACGGGGCCGACGCCGGCGGCGTGGCGGCGCAGCGGGCGACCGAGGTGGCCGTCTACGCCGTCGACACGTGGCGGCCGTGGCCGTCGTGGCAGCTCCAGCCGGGCCTCCGCGCCGAGCTCGTCGCCGACGGCGCCGACGGCGCCGACGTCCGGGCGTCGCTCAGCCCGCGCCTGTTCGCGCGGTGGTCGCCGGACGCCCGGCTCGTGGTGCGGGGCGGGGTGAGCCGCCAGACGCAGGCGGTCCACCGCCTCCGCGGCAGCGCCGGGCGCTACGACCTGGCCGCCTCGCGGTGGGTGCTGGCCGGCGCCCGCGCCCCGGTCGCCGTCGCGTGGCAGGGCGGGGTGGGGGCCGAGTGGGCGCCGTCGGCGGCCCTCGCCTTCAGCGCCGACCTCTACGCGCGGCGCTCGTCGGGCCTCCTGGAGCCGACGGCCCCGGCCGCCGCCGACCCGGGCGTGGACCTCGACGGGCTCCTCCGCCAGTACGCCCCGCACGCCGGCCGCGCGGCGGGCGTCGAGCTGGCCGCCCGCTACCTCCGCGGCCCGTGGACGCTCGGCCTGAGCGGGGCGCTCGCCCGCGCCGACGTCCGGCCGGAGGTCGGCGAGCCCACGGGCGGGGCGTGGCGGCCGTCGCGCTACGGGCGCCCGCTCACGCTGGGCCTCCTCGCCGAGCGCCGCGCCGGCCCGTTCACGACGGCCGTCCGCCTCGACCTGGAGTCGGGCCTGGTGCGGCCGGACGGGACGCGCGAGGGCGCCGAGGTGCGCGCGAGCGCGGCGGTGGGCGCCGGCCTCACGCTCCTCGGCCTCCGGTGGACGGCGCTGGCCCAGGTCACGGCCCGCCCCGTCGGCGCCGACCCCGCCCCGCCCGCCGTCGCGGCCGATGGGCTCCCGCTCGCGACCGACGCCCGCGGCCTCCCCGCCCTCCCGCTCGTGACCCTGACGGCGAGGTGGTGAGTGGAAAGTGGAAAGTGGAAAGTGGAAAGTGGAAAGTGGAAAGTGGAAAGTGGAAAGTGGAAAGTGGAAAGTGGAAAGTGGAAAGTGGAAAGTGGAAAGTGGAAAGTGGGCGGGGTGGCGCTGGATTTGTTCCGCCCCGCCCGTTTATACCTGGGCGGGGCGGTGACGGGCGAGGTCGCCGTCAACTGGAGGCGGCGGCAGTCCCCCTCCTGGCCACCGCGCAGCGTCGGCGCAGCCAAGAGGGGATAGGGGTGGTGGACGATGCGGGCGGGGCGGTCGGAGAAGGCGCCGCCCCGCCCCTTGTCACCCCGCCCAACGACGGGCACCCGTAGGGACACGACGCGTCGTGTCCGACGAGGGCGGGGTGGTTCTGGACGACGCCGCCCGATGCCGCCCCGCCCCGCCCGCGCGCGTTGCGGGCGGGGTGGCGCATCGTCGCTGCCCGAACCCGGACGCGTGGACCCGGGTACCCTCGGCATGGCCTTCTCGACCCAGCAGAAAGAGCGCCCTGACCCCGCCGACCTCGACCTGAAGGACGGGACCGTCACGCGCGTGGCCCAGCAGAAAAAGGACCTCGACCGGGCCAGCGTCTTCATCGACGACGCCTTCGCGTTCGGGCTCGCCGTCGACCTCGTGATCGAGGCCGGGCTCCGCAAGGGCGTCCGGCTCACGGCCGACGAGCAGCGGGCGCTCCTCGTTCGCCAGGAGGCGTTCGCGGCCAAGGCGTCGGCGCTGGCCGGTGTGGCGAACCGGGCGCGGACATCCGAGGAGGTCCGCCGGTCGCTCCTCAAAAAGGGGTTCGCCGAGACGACCGTCGAGGACACGGTCGCCCACCTCGAAGGGCTCGGCTTAGTCGATGACGCGGCCTACGCGCGGGCGTTCGTGCGCGGCCGGTTCGAGGGCCGCGGCTACGGCCCGGCCCGGCTCCGCCAGGACCTCCAGAAAAAGGGCGTCGACCGCCGCACGATCGACGAGGCTCTGGAGGAGCTGACCGAGGCCGAGGACCTGGGCGCCGAGGCCTGCGGGCAGGCCGAGAAAAAGTGGCGCGCCCTCCGCTCCGAGGACGACCTCCGCAAGCGGAAAAAGAAGACGATGGACTTCCTGGTCCGCCGCGGGTTCGGGTTCGACACCGCCCGCGAGGCCGTCGACCGCGTGGCCGAGGCCGAGGACGACGAGCCGTGGGAGGAGTAGCGCCCCGCCCCGCCCCCCAGGCCTGCTCGGCCGGGGCGGACTCCGAGGGCGGGGCGTGACCGGCCGGACCGCCCCGCTCGTCGCGGCCGCGTACGCCGTCGCGGCGGCCGTCCTCGCGTGCGGCGTGGCGTACCCTTTCGCCGCCGAGGCGCTCCGCCCCGGCCCCGTCGCCGCGACGCTCCCGACCGTGCTCCGCAGCGCGGGGTGGGCCGCGGGTCCCGCCGCCGCGCTCCTCCTGGCCGCCCGGTGGGCGGGGCGGCGGCCGCTCGCCGCGTGGGCGGCGCTCGTGGGCGGGCTCCTCGTGCTCGCCCTCGGTTTCGCCCTCTACGCCTCCGCCCTCCAATCTCCTCGCGCGTTCGCGCCGGCCGTCGCCCTCCGCTTCGTCCCCCTCCGCCAGCTCGCCGCCGCCGCGTTCGTCGTGTGGGCTGTTTGGATCGCCCGCCGCGTCCGGTAGAATCGGTGAGTCAGTGGGGCCGTACGATCAGTGGGTCAGGGGGGAGCGGGGCGGTTCATGCCGGGTGCGGCGCTGTGGACAACTCCCCGACTCCCCGACTCCCCGACTCCCCGACTCCCCGACTCCCCGCCCATGATCGCCCCGACCGCCGCCCCGCCCTTCGACCCCGACCTCGACGCCCAGCAGGTCGACGAGGCCGTCGCCGCCATCCGCGCCCGCACGGACCTCCGGCCCGACATCGTGCTCGTCCTCGGCTCCGGCCTGGGCGCGCTCGCCGACGAGGTCGAGGACGCCGTCGTGATCTCGACGGCCGACGTCCCGCACTACCCGCAGTCGACGGTCGAGGGCCACGCTGGGCAACTCGTGCTGGGGCACCTGGCGGGGCGGCCCGTTCTCGTGGTGCAGGGCCGCGTGCACCTGTACGAGGGGCACGCCCCGCGCGACCTGGGCTTCCCGGTCCGCCTGGCGCACGCGCTCGGCGCGGGCGGCCTGCTGCTCACGAACGCGGCCGGCGGGATCAACCCGGCGTTCGGGCCGGGCACGCTCATGCTCATCTCGGACCACCTCAACCTGGCCTTTGCCAGCCCGCTCGGCGGGGCCGTGGCGCGCGGCGAGACGCGGTTCCCGGACCTGTCGGACCCGTACAGCGAGGCGTGGCGCGAGCAGGCGCGCGCGCTGGCGCTCCGCGAGCGGGTCGCATTCCGGGAGGGCGTCTACGTGTGGGTCTCCGGCCCATCGTACGAGACGCCCGCCGAGATCCGCTTCTACGCCGGCGCCGGCGCCGACGCCGTCGGCATGAGCACGGTGCCGGAGGCGGTCCAGGCGGCGGCCCTCGGGCTCCCGGTGCTCGGCATCTCGACGATCACGAACCCCGCGGCCGGTCTCCAGGACGCCCCGCTCAACCACGAGGAGGTGCTGGAGGTGGGGCGGCAGGTCCGCGACCGGCTCGCCACGTGGGTCCGCGCGATCGTGGCCGAGACCACGCTCCCAAGCCGGTAACGCCCCGCCCCGCTCGGCCGCCCCGCCCGCGACGGCCCGCCCGCGACGGCCCGCGGGGCGGGGCGGTGTCCACCGAAGTAGACGGATTGAAGGGCCGCCCCGCCCGCTGGGCGCGTCTGCTACGGGCGGGGCGGGGTGGAATGGGCCTTGCACGCTCGGGTGTGACCCTGGGCGCTGGCGGCGCGGCTCAAGGTCCGGCGCGGCCCTCGGCGGCGCCTCGTCCCCTTGCCCCCCACCAGCCATGACCCGCACGACCTTCCTGCTCGCCCTCGCCGGACTCTTCGCCCTCAGCGGGTGCGCCGGGCTCGGCGCCTTTGGCATCCCCTACGGCGACCGGCACGACGGCGGCTACTACGAGACCGACCGCTACAGCGACCGCTACGACCACGACTCGGGCTACTACCGCGCCGTCCAGCGCGACGTCCGCGACTACGCCGACGCCCTCGACCGCTACCTCCGGATCTCGAACCGCGAGGAGCGGGCGGTCCGCGAGATTCTCGAGTACCGGACGTACCAACTCCTCGACCAGACGCGGGCGCGCGACCACGCCCGCGTCTACCCGTTCCCGCGCCGGCCGGGCCGGGCCGAGCGGTTCTGGGCCTACGCGGACCGCGACATCGAGCGCGTCCTCGACCGCCGCTACCGCGAGCCCTACGCTTACTACAACCGCTACGGCGCCGAGCGCTACCGCGAGTATTACCGCTACCGCCGCTATGACGAGCGCCGTGGCTGGGTCGACACGCGCCGCGACGGCACCCGGCGGGCGCCCCGCCGCGCCGCCGAGGACCGCCGCGACCGGCGCGAGGACGCCCGCGAGACGCGCCGCCGCGAGGCGCAGCGCGAGGAGGCCCGCCGCAACGACCGCCGCGAGCGCGCCGAGCAGGAGCGCCGCCGCGTCCAGGAGCGCCGGGCCGAGCAGGAGCGCGAGCGCCGCCGCGAACAGGCCGACCGCGACCGCTCCAGCCGTGAGCGGACCGACCGCGAGCGCGCGGACCGAGACCGCACCGACCGCGCCCGCCGTGGCGACCGCCGCTCGGTCCCACGCCGCGCCGACCGCGACCGCCGCGCCGACGACGACAAGGACTCGAAAAAGGACGAGTCGTCCGACCGCCGCCGGAGCCGGCGCGGCGGCAGCGACTAGCCACCCCGCCCGCGCACCGAGCGCCGCCTTCGTCCCCCCGGGCAGGTGCTCGACGGCCGCCCCGCCCGACAGATTGGGCGGGGCGGCCGCGTGTCTGGGCGGGGCGGCGGCGGCCGCGCGGAGGCGGGGCTAGGGCGCGGTCGGCAGGCGCTCGCCGGCCGTGACCGGGAGTTCGAGCCGGTTCTCGGCCGGCGGGAGCGGGCACGAGAACGACACGTCGTACACGCAGTACGGGTGGTACGCCCGGTTGAGGTCGAGCGCGTAGCGGCCCGAGGGCTCCAGGTCGACGTCGAGGTACCGGCCGCCGCCGTACGTGTCGCGCCCGCTCGTCGCGTCGCGGAAGGGGACGAACAGGCGGAGCGGCCCGTCGTCGAGCGTCTGGAACGCCTCCAGCCGCCGCTGCACGCCGCCGGCCGTGAACACGAGGTGGCCGGCCGTGATCATCGGGCGGAGCTCGCCCGACGTCGTGGGGAAGCGGACCGTGTCCTGGGACAGCGTAGGCACGAGCGCGGCCGGGACGGCGAGCGTCGAGTCGTAGGCGAAGTAGGGGAGCCCGTCGAACGAGGGCCGGTCGGCCGGCAGCAGCGGCGAGCTGGCCGAGCGGAACAGGGAATCGCGCGAGGCCACCCACTGCCCCCACTCGGCCCGCAGCGCGGTCTGGTCGAGCGGCTCGGCGGTGTCCGTCCCGCACCCGGCGAGGGCGGCGCACGCCAGCAGGAGCGCTGCGAGCCCGGTCCGGGCCGGCGGAGCCAGGGCGGGGCGGGGGGACGGCGGAGTGGGCACGGGCGGTACGGTCTGGGAGCGAGAGCCTGTACGCCCCGCCCCGCCCGGAGTGCCACGCGCGGCGGGGCGGTCGGCCCGCTCCGGCCCCGGAGCGTGAACCGCGCGGGATGGTCGGCGGGGCGGGGCGGGGGTAGGTTTTCCGCCCCGCCCGCCCCCGAGAGTCATGGCCGATCCGTTTGTCCCGCCCTACGCCAAGCCCGACGACCCCGGCGTCCACATGGGGTTCGACAACACGGTCGCCGTGTACTACGTGGTCGGCGCCGCCGAGACGTTCGAGGAGGCGGCCGTCGGCGTGTTCGACCTCGTTCGCGACGCGCAGGCCCGGTTCCCCGGCTGGCCGCGGTCGTTCTACCTCGACGTCCAGGGCCACGAGGGCGAGGCGGCCGGGTTCGACGCCGACTTCTACGAGTTCCAGCAGGACTTCCTGTTCTCGACGATCGCCCCGTTCGTGACCGCGCTGGAGACGCCGATCACCGGGCCTCTCCTGAACCCGAACCCCCAGCGGGACGACGTCCCCGACCGCCTGAACATCGGC
Source organism: Rubrivirga sp. S365 (assembly GCF_032248475.1). Taxonomy (NCBI): domain Bacteria; kingdom Pseudomonadati; phylum Rhodothermota; class Rhodothermia; order Rhodothermales; family Rubricoccaceae; genus Rubrivirga; species Rubrivirga sp. S365. The sequence goes on along the minus strand of NZ_JAVTTN010000001.1, from coordinate 5,508 downwards.
CCCGACGTGCGCCCGCACGCGGGCCGCGTGCTCCCGGACCACGGGCCGGGCGCCGCGTGAGCCGCCGCCCCGCCCGCCGCGCCGCGTGGGGCGGGGCGGCGCTCCTTGCCCTCGCGCTGGCCGCCCCGCCCCGGGCGCAGATTGCCGTTGGCGCCGACGTCTCGGTCGGCCCGAGCGTGACGGCGCTGGGCACGCGCGGCGTCGTCCGGGCGGGCGGGGTGGCGCTCCCGCTGGGCGAGGTCTCGTTCCCGACCTCGGTCGGCGTCGACGCCCGCGTGCGCGTCGAGGTGCGCGGCCCCTCGCTGGGCGGGCGGTTCGGCGTCGGCTACCTCTCGGCGAGCGACGTGTTCGACGGCGCCTCGCTCCTCAACCAGCGCGGGCTCGACCTCCAGTTCCTCCTCGCCAGCGCCGAGCTCACGCTCCGCCAGCCGTTCCAGGGCGGGACGCTCCTCGTCGGCGTCGGGCCGGAGGCCCGCGCGCTCGTCGGCGGCGGCGGCGGCCTCACGCGCTACCTCGGCGACGTCCGCGACGGCCACCTCGCGCTGGGCGCCTCGGTCGGCGCGCGGTTCGCCGTGGGCGGGGTGGTCGTGGGGCCGGAGGTCCGGGCGGGCCTCGCGCTCACCCCGTTCTCGGACGGCACGATCACGGCGCTGGGCGGGGCGGTCGAGCTCGACGGCTCCTTCCGGTTCGACCACCTCAGCGCGAGCGTGACGGTGGGGCTGTAGGCTCGCTGCGCTCGCGGGGATGGGGGATGGGGGATGGGGGATGGGGGATGGGGGATGGGGGATGGGGAGCGCGCGCCGGTCCGCCGTGCCAGGTTTGTTCCGCCCCGCCCCGCTCGGGCGGTCGGCGAGGGCGGGGCGGTCGGAGGCGAGACCGCCGTTAATTGGAGGCGGCGGCAGTTCCCCTCCTGGCCACCGCGCAGCGTCGGCGCAGCCAAGAGGGGCTAGGGGTGGTTGTCGGGCGGGCGGGGCGGTTCGGCCCGATGCCGTCCCGCCCGGCGAAGACTGCCTGGGCGGGGCGGTGCGTCGTGTCCGACGCGGGCGGACCCCAAGGGCGGGGTGGCCCTGAACGCGCCGCCCCGCCCTCGTGCATCGCGGGCGGGGTGGAGCACCTCCGCTGCCCGCTGCCCGCTGCCCGCTGCCCGCTGCCCGCTGCCCGCTGCCCGCTGCCCGCTGCCCGCTGCCCGCTGCCCGGTATCTTCGGCGCCACCCCGCCCTCGCGCCCCGTGCTCATGCCCCGATTGCTCACCGCGCCGCCCCCCCGGCTCCGCCCCGCCCTCGCTCTGCTGACGGTCATCGGGCTCGTGGCGCTCTGGCTGGCGCCGGCCGCGTCGGCCCAGGTGCCGACGCTGACCGTCGAGCAGATCACGCAGCGGCCCGAGACGTGGATCGGCGCGTGGCCCAACGCCCCGTTCTGGACCGACGCCGGCGACTCCGCCTACTTCGAGTGGAACCCGCGCGGCGAGATGCCCGCCGACTCGCTCTTCCGCGTCCCGGCCGCCGGCGGTGTGCCCGAGCGCGTCCCGGCCGCCGAGCGGCGAGCGCTCCCGCCCCGCTTCGAGGGGTGGCACGCCGAGGCCGGCGCCTACTCCGCCGACCGCCGCCGGCACGTGTTCGAGCGGGGCGGCGACCTGTTCGTCTACCACCTCGACGACGACCGCCTCGAACGCCTCACGCAGACGACGGCCCGCGAGTCGAGCCCCGCCTTCCTCGCCGACGGCAGCGTCGTTTACCGCCAGGGCGACGACCTGTACCGGATCGCCGAGGGCGGGGCGGTCCGCCAGGTGGCGGACGTCCGGGAAGGCCGGGAGACGCCGGAGCCGGAGCCGTCGGAGCAGGCGGCGTACCTCCGCGACCAGCAGCGGCGGCTGTTCGACGTGATCCGCGAGCGCGTCCGGCTCGACTCGCTCGGCGAGGCCGAGGGCGAGCGCGACCGGGAGGCGCTCGGGCTCCCGACGCCGATCTACACCGGCGACCGGGCGCTCTGGAACCTCGCCCTCGACCCGACCGGCCGGTTCGTGACTTACACGCTCGCGTCGAAGGACCGGCCCGACCCCACGCTCATGGTCGACTACGTGACCGAGACGGGCGTGGCCGCCGAGATCAAGGCGCGGCCCAAGGTCGGCGCGGTGCGGGGCGGGGTGGCGCTCTTCGTCCAGGACACGGACCGCGACACGACCTACCAGATCGACCTCACCACGCTGCCGGGAGCCTACGACGCGGCCGACTACGCCCGCGAGCGCGGCGAGACGGCCGACTCGTCGCGCGGGCTCGTCCCCTGGGGGCCGTACTGGAGCCCCGACGGCCGGTTCGCCGTCCTCGACGTGCGGACGGTCGACAACAAGGACCGTTGGATCGCCCGGCTCGACGCCGAGACGGGCGCGCTGACGAGCCTCGACCGCCAGCGCGACGAGGCATGGATCGCCGGCCCGGGCATCAACTGGGGCGGCGGCCCGAGCGCGGTCGGCTGGACGGCCGACGGCCGCCGGTTCTGGTTCCAGAGCGAGCGGACCGGGTGGAGCCACCTCTACGCCGTCGACCCGGTGACGGGCGCCGTCGACGCGCTCACCGAGGGCGCGTTCGAGGTCGAGAGCCCGACGCTCTCGCGCGACGGGCAGACGTGGTTTTTCCAGTCGTCCGAGGGCGACCTCGGCCAGCGCCACGTCTACCGGATGCCGGCGGGCCGCGACGGCTTCGCCCAGCGCGAGCGGCTGACGGACGGCGTGGGCCGGTGGGACTTCGCGCTCGCGCCGTCTGGCAACCGCCTGGCGCTCCTCTACTCGCAGGCCGCCGCCCCGCCCGAGGTCTACCTGCAAGACGCGGCGCCGGGCGCTGAGCCCGAGCGCGTGACCGAGAGCACAACGGCCGCGTGGCGGGCCTACCCGTGGCGCGACGCCGAGATCGTCGAGGTCCCGGCGTCGGACGGCGCGCTCGTCCCGGCCCGGATCTACCGTCCGCGCGAGGGCGTGACGCCCAACGGCGGGGCCGTCCTCTTCGTCCACGGTGCGGGCTACCTCCAGAACGCCCACCGCTGGTGGAGCAGCTACGCCCGCGAGTACCAGTTCCACAACCTGCTCGCGGACCTGGGCTACGTCGTCCTCGACCTGGACTACCGCGCCTCGGCTGGCTACGGCCGCGACTGGCGGACGGCCGTCTACCGCCACATGGGCGGCCGCGACCTCCAGGACTACGTCGACGCGAGCGACTACCTGGGCCGCGAGTTCGGCATCGACCCGGAGCGCGTGACGATCTACGGCGGCTCGTACGGCGGCTTCCTCACGCTCATGGCGCTCTTCACCGAGCCCGACCACTTCGCGGGCGGGGCGGCGCTCCGCAGCGTGACCGACTGGGCGCACTACAACGACACGTACACGCGGAACATCCTCAACACGCCGCTTCAGGACCCCGACGCCTACCGCCGGTCGTCGCCCATCGAGTTCGCGGACGGGCTCGACGACCCGCTCCTGATGACGCACGGGCTGGTCGACGACAACGTGCAGCCGCAGGACATCTTCCGCCTGAGCCAGCGGCTCATCGAGCTGGGCAAGCGCGACTGGGAGCTCGCGGTCGCGCCCGTCGAGCCCCACGCCTACGCCGAGCCGACGTCGTGGGCCGACAAGCTGGCGCGCGTCCTCGACCTCGTCGAGCACACGGCCGGCCCGGAGCGCGCCGACGGGTCCGAGGGGTAGGCCGCCCCGCCCACACCGCCCCGCCCTCGCCTTGGCACGCGCCCCGCCCTCGCCTCTGCATCCACCCCGCCCTCGCGCCCGCCCCGCCCGAAGTGTGCGGGCGGGGTGGGAAGAAGACGGGGGCGGGGCGGACGCCGGCTGGGGGCGGGGCGGGCGTAGGTTCGTCGGCCGCCACCCTGCCCTTTGGGTCCGCCCTTCAGGTCCGCCATGCACCGCCCCGCCCTCGCCCTGTTGGTCCTCGCCCTCGTCTGGGGGACGTCGTGCCGCGCGCAGCGGTCGCCGGCGCCCGCGCCCGTGCGGGCCGAGCGGGGGATGGTCGTCTCGGCCGAGGCCCACGCCTCGCAGGCCGGCGTCGACGTGATGCAGGCCGGCGGGAACGCCGTCGACGCGGCCGTGGCGACGGGTTTCGCGCTCGCCGTCACGTTCCCCATCGCCGGAAACGTCGGCGGCGGCGGGTTCATGGTGGTCCGGTTCCCCGACGGGACCGCCACGGCGGTCGACTACCGCGAGACGGCGCCGGCCGCCGCCACGCGCGACCTGTTCATCGACGACTCGACCGGGGCCATCCGGCCCGACCTCAGCCGGCGCGGGGCGCTCGCGTCGGGCGTGCCGGGCGCCGTCGCCGGGCTCCTCTACGCGCACGAGCGCTACGGGCGGCTGCCGCTCGCCGACGTCCTCGCCCCGGCCATCGGCCTCGCCCGCGACGGGTACGCGCTCTCGCGGGCGCAGGCCGAGCGGTTCGACAGCTACGCGCGGTCGTTCTCGTCGACCGGCGCCGCCCGCTACTTCGTGCGCGAGGGCGGCTTCGCCGAGGGCGACACGTTCCGCCAGCCCGACCTCGCGGCCGTCTTGGAACGCGTCCGCGACGGGGGGCGCGACGGGTTCTACCGCGGCCGCACGGCCGACCTCCTCGTGGCCGAGCAGGAGCGGGGCGGTGGGCTCATCACGCACGCTGACCTGGAGGCGTACCGGCCCGTCGAGCGCGCCCCGCTCGTGGGCCACTACCGCGGCCACCGCGTGCTCTCCATGCCGCCGCCGTCGTCGGGCGGGGTGGCGCTGATCCAGATGCTCGACGCCGTCGAGCCGTTCGACCTCGCTGGCATGGGGTTCAACTCGTCGGCGTACGTCCACCTGCTGGGCGAGGCCATGCGGCGGGCGTTCGCTGACCGCGCCGAGCACCTCGGCGACCCCGACTTTTCGGCGGTCCCGACCGGCGCCCTTATCGACCCGGCGTACACGCGGCGGCGGATGGCCAGCTTCAACCCGCACCGGGCCGACACGAGCCGCGCGCTCGGCGCCGGCGACCCGCGGGCCTACGAGAGCGCCGAGACCACGCACTACTCGGTCGTCGACGACGACGGCCTCGCGGTCTCGACCACGACCACGCTCAACGGGGCCTACGGCTCGCGCGAGGTCGTGGGCGGGGCGGGGTTCTTCCTCAACAACGAGATGGACGACTTTACGTCGGCGCCGGGCGTGCCCAACATGTTCGGGCTCGTGCAGGGCGAGGCCAACGCGGTCGGGCCGGGCAAGCGGATGCTCTCGTCCATGACGCCGACGATCGTCGAGGACCCCGAAGGCCGGCTGATGCTCGTCGTCGGGAGCCCGGGCGGGCCGCGCATCATCACGGCCGTCTTCGAGACGGTCCTCAACGTGGTCGACCACGGGATGGACGTGCAGGAGGCCGTCGCCGCCCCGCGCGTCCACCACCAGTGGCTCCCGGACGTGCTCTCGGCCGAGCGCGCGGCGCTGGCCGCCGACGTGGTCGTCGGGCTCCGCCAGCGCGGCTGGGCCGTCGACGAGTCGGACGGCTACTG